>CBDETJ010000001.1:0-3455 GCA_965242895.1 Acidimicrobiales bacterium | reverse complement strand
GGACAGTATTGTTGTGGTTTGAGATTAGGACAGATTTATTGTGGATTTCTGTCAGTCCGGCTGCAAGTCGCTGTTTTTGAAGACATGTCCGTTTCCCTGCTGGGCTCACCTGCCCTCGTCACGGGTTTTCCCCGGTTTCCGTCATGATGGTCTTCGCGGAGTGGGAGCCTACCCTCGTTCCCCGTTGGTGGGAGGAGAGCGGTGATGCGTCGCTCGGTCGCCCCTCTGGAAGCAGCTAGAGGCGAAGGACTCCGAGGGCGAGACACTGTCCTCCCGTCCGCGCGCGTGTGCTCGGTCGACGAGGTGCTCTGCCGCCTCGACCGGCGTGATGTCTCAGTACCGCTCATGCCTGCCGTCAAGGCCGCGATCGCCAGTGTCTTCGGCCGGACCCTCACTGTCTCGCTGGGCGTCGCCTCTACTCCGCTGCTCGCCAAGATGGCCGCCGAGTCGGACAAGCCAGACGGCACCGTGCACTGGTCCCGTCTGGACCTCCCCCTTGCGCTCCTCGACGTGCCTCCCTCCGCCGTGCCTGGGCTGGGCCCGGCGCCGCCCGTCTTGCCGTGGCTGGCCTCGGGGGCGTCGGTACCCTCTGGGCTGCCCACTCGCGGCGCTGGAGTCAGCCGCTCGGGACCGTCGAGGGGGAGCGCATCGGGTACGCCTTCCATAGTGCCGACGTCCCCACGTCCCGAGAACCACGCCGCTCGATGTCGTGCTCCCGCGTGCCCGTCCCGGGGGAGTGCGAGCCTGCCTTCGTCTACGCGCTCGCGCGGGGGTGGCCGGCAGCCGGGCCGGACGTTGCCTCGGCCTACTCCGTTCAGGCGGTCGCGCTCCTCGACGTGCGCCCCTCGGTGCCCGAGCTCGGGTTCTGTGATGGACCTGACCCCGAGGGCGTCATCAGCGCCCTCCTGGACCCGGTGCAGGAGCGCTTCGGTGCCGCCGGGCTCGATCTCGGGAGGGTCCTCCGGCACCAGTGGATGGGCAGGAAGATTGCGTTCCCGGTTGTTCCTTCCTGATTCTTGCTGCCCTTACCCGTCCTGTTCCGGGTACCTCAGTAGTGCGTCATCCAGGTTTACGAACACTCCGTCCCGTTCTGTTGCGGCGATGTCCCATATCGCCAGCACATCCTCCCGGCTGACCAGGATTGTTTCTCCTTTCACGCCTGCGCTCGTTATGAAACCTACTCCCGCTTCGACATCCCATCCCGGTTCTGGGCAGTCCATGATTCGCCTCGTTTTGTCCACCCAGACTCCCGTGAACTCTTCGTTCATCCAGGTTTTGAACCGGTCCCACTCTGCTGCTGTATTTCTCCCCAGTTCGCGTAGCATGTTTTTCCCCTCTTGTTCATCTGTGGTCTGTAGTCGACCTCTGGTCTGACGTTGTCTCCGTCTCCGGTATTACGTGATGCCCTGGTATGTGTAGTAGCTCCCCGCGATCAGGATCGCCCATGCCTCCGCTTGGTGAAGCTCGTTCGTGTATGCGTATTGTCGACGTACCTCCTCGTCGTTCCACCCATCCGCGCTCGTGAGCCTCTCATCGTTTTGGACGCTTCGGCTTACCGCCCCCAGGTGTCTTCGGAGTCGCCATCCTGTCTGTGCGATCACTGCCATCCCCAGCCATACCCAGAGTGTTGCATCCCACCACCAGCATAGGCCTGTTCCGATTATAGCTATTGCGGTTGGGTCAACCCGCATGATCTTCCAGGCTAGCCCGGCTAGTCCCGGTCCCCATACGCTGATGAGGCTTATCTTCTGCCACGTCTGGAGCGCTGTTGTCGTGATCCGCCATGACCCGTAGTTGTTCCATTCCTCCTTCCTCCATCTTGCCAGCGCGTCCCTCGCCATCTTTTATGCTCTCCTTGTGTCCACCTGCTCAGCCTTCCCTCGCTGTGGCGAGGGTGAACGGCCATGCCCCCACCCGCAGGGCGCGGAGCGTGTGTAGCATGGGGGGATGCTTAGTGAGTTGCTCTGCCGCCCTGGCCGCCTTGGCGCGGGTGTGGATCTCTTCCTCGCGGATGCGCGCGAGGTGCATGCCCATGCGGGGCTCGCCGCCCGTGCCGCCCTCCAGCCCCTGGCGTTCGAGGACGGACCGAACCCCGAGGAGGCGGTGAGCGGCCTCCTGGACTCCGTCCAGGCGCGGTTCGGGGATGCGGCCCTCGACTTGGGGCGGCTACTCCGGCGCTGGCGGATGGGGCGGAGCATCGCGTTCGCGGTGGCGTCCTGCTGACTTTCTTCCTCAGTCGTCCTTGCTCATCAGATATGTCAGGTGTTCGGTGAATTCCTCGTCGCTGGTTGGTTCGTATTCGGGCAACCCACTGCAGTCTTCTGCCCCTTGGGTGAAGCGTAGTATCCGTTCGATGAGTAGTGCGCCTGCGCTTGGGCTTGGTGCCTTCCACCTGTATGTTTCGGATGTGGTTCCGCCGTTCTCGTCTCCCCTCTCCATTCGTACCTCTGTTGATCCTTCGTCACTTATTCTTGTGCCCGTCACGATCGCCTCGCCTCTGAATATCCGTATTATCGGCGGTTTTCCATCTTCGAAGTCTCCCCACTCTCCGTGTGGTCTGGTTCCCGCCATCTCTATGCCTTCCATGTCTTCCGTTCGCGGTATGTTGAATCTCTCTCGCAGCCATGAGAATCCGTATTCTTCCCATCCTTCTTCTCCGGTGAAGAGCCAAAGTGACTCTTCTTCCGCGCCCTCGCATTTGTCCCTCATGCTGACCTCGGTTACCCATCCCGAGTCTTTCAGCCCTTGCTCGTGGTGTCCCTTTACTAGGCTCATCGTCTCCTCCGCTGCTCCTCTCAAGCTCCGTACGCTTTCCCGTTAGCAGTTTTCCTTGCTCCTGCCGTGTTTCTCGGCTGTACCCTCCGCGTGATACTGGAGCCTTCCCCCCAGACGTTCCGTTATTCGCTGCCACGCCACCCTGCGTAGCGTACCCTCCCGCTCGGCCCCCTTCCAGATCTCCTCGTCCTGCCCTCCGGCCCGAACGCGGGGTTCCGCACGTCGTACAGCACTACCGCATGCCCCCACTCCGGCTCCCGGCTCCCGCCCTCGCGCACCTGGCCCGCCAGCACCGTCCGGGCGAGCTGGTACGTCTCCCCGAACGCGCAGGGCACGTGGTCCTCGTGCGCGTTCCAGCCGACCACCTCGGGCAGAAGCCGGGCCGACCGCCATCGGCCTCGATGCCCGCGAGCACATCCAGCCGGCCGAACGCCACCAGCGCCCCGAACACCGACTGCGTGAGCGCTTGGTTGCTCTTCATTGACCGGAACCACTTGTGGTCTACCTTCGTCCGGATGGCGACGACAATAGCCGTGCGCTGGGCCTCGTCGGCCCGGGGCAGCAGGACGCTCCTGTTCGCGTGCTCCCGCTACAGCCCCGGGTGTTTCGCCTCCCATTCGCCCTTCCGCCGGGCGAGGTCCTGCGTGATTCCGATTCGACCAGCCATTTGCTCGTCCTTT
>OZ251507.1:0-2781752 GCA_965242895.1 Acidimicrobiales bacterium | reverse complement strand
CAGTCGCGAACGAGACATCTGGAGGCAGATGCTGGAAGAATCTGATAGAGGCTTGGTGGAAGCCATTATGTCTCGTATCGAACGGGAAACCGGTGTCCGTCCTACCCAGAGTCGAGTGGCCGCCCTTCTGTCGGAGACACAGTTCGGTGTCTCGACTGTTAGCGGCGACACTGAAATAGTAAGACCGGAGCAAAAAGAGGTTAGAACCGAACCGAAGAAGCTTAAAATGTCTCCACCGCTAAAAATTTACGGGGTAAGAATTTGGGGCGAATATAGAGAGGTAAAGTATTGGCGTTCTGCTTATGTGATACTTGCTAATGAACTTTATAAGAGACATCCTCAAGAGTTTCTTAGTAAAGCGGGCA
Organism: Acidimicrobiales bacterium; assembly: GCA_965242895.1. GTDB lineage: Bacteria > Actinomycetota > Acidimicrobiia > Acidimicrobiales > CATQHL01 > CATQHL01. Next base: position 2,781,387 of record OZ251507.1, on the reverse strand, counting down.
ATCTTGGAAAAGGTAAGAACCCTTGGTTTTCTTACGAAGAAGAAGAGTGTACAACTCCGGCATCGCGAGCAGACTTTTTGGAAGCCAGTAATCCAAGAATCTTTGCTAATCTCCATGGAGGATCGGCAGTAGGTTCCTTGAGACGTAAAATGGGTAAGTTGCTTGAGGCTTTCGGCTACTCCAGCGAGGACAAAAGTATTTGGGAGATCATAAGCGAGTAGCCGGTTCGAATATCTCCTAGGACTTTTGGGGATCTTCTTTGTAACGTTCCCCTTCTAATAAATCCTTTCAAGTTCGACGAAGGTTTTGAATCTCAGTATCATGTCAGGCGCTTCAGGCTCTCCAGACATTCCAGCCTAGAACTCCCGCTAGTTTCGAAGTCCGTCGCCGTCTGATTTTCTGGGCAGCCCTCAGAAGCGGACGACGGAAGCTTTGCCTCGCAAGCGGACGCTCTTCATCTAACACCCGGGTGATTTCCGGCACAGGGCCGTCTTGTCATGTCTAGCGGTCTGACTCTTTCATGCCGTGTCGGGGGTCAGGTCGGCGCCTGCGTCCGTCTGAACTCAGGGCTTGTCATCCCCACCCGCAGACCCGCAAACACCCGAGACGCCCCCAACTGGACTGCATCCATCTGACCTAGGGCTGATCATCCCCACGCCTAACGCTGTCACACCCCTCTTTTAGGCTCTGTTTGGGGTAAACGACACGCCCTGTGCCTGTCATAGACGCAGGTGAAAGAGAGAAGATTCGACTCCTGAAGTCGGCTTGCGAAAGTCGGCTTTAAGACCAAAATAGACGAGAGAGACGCCATCTCAGCACCCAAAGACTGGTTAGAGCAATGATCCGTCCCGACAGACAGGAATGAGACTAATGATCACACGGGAGTTAATCCAATGAGGGCACTAGCAACGCTCATGTTCGCCGTCACCGCCGGCCTGACCATCCCCAGCGCATTGAGCGTCGAATAAATGCCCCGACTAGCCGCAGCCCTGACGCTCGCCCTGACGCTCACGGCGTGCACTCTCGCAGGCACAGATGAGCGGACTACCACTCTAGACCCTCAGACGAGACGCCCGACGACGACAGCGGAAATTATCTCATTGAATTTCAGCATCCCTAGTGAGTGGCAGGAAAGTTGCTGGCATTTAGCGACGCACGCTTACGCCTACGGCCATATCAGCCGACTGCGCGACCCGCAGGACACCTTCCACCACGCTTTGCAGGCTAGGTGGATGGCGGGATGGGCTAGATCAAAACTCAGAGCCAGCGAACCCTGCCGAGGTCTCAACACGCCCAAGGAATGGCGGCTGGCCGCACGCCCCCCATCAATGTTGGACGAATACAGCGAATGGGAAGCCGACCAGTGGGGAGCGTCATATGTTGTGTTAGTAGCGGACGAATGCAACACCGGATACACGGCAGCGTGCGAGCGCAGAATATTCGCTGAGTGCAACGATGAATACGGGAATTGGACGCTGCGGTCGCACTACTGCACAACTGGGGCGACAGTAGAACTCGCCCGTTTAGGCGTGCCCATAGGCGGCTGGAGGGTCAGCTGATGTTAGAGCGGCTACTAGTTGCTCACCTGCTCGCCCTGACGCTGGCGGCGTGCTCGCTGCTCACCGAAGCGCAGGTGGAAACCGAAACACCCCTACCGGAACCGGCGCAGAAAACAACAGCAGCCCACGCCGCTGCCCACGACCTGTGCCGCAGCAAAGCGAGATTAATCAAGGGTTACCGCAGCGACGGCGTCCCCATCGTCTGGATCAGTGTCCCCATCTACAAATCCTGCATGGACGCTCACGGGTGCGAATACGGGATGTCCCCAGACGTCAAATGCTCCCCCACATCAACCACCGCCGGCGGGGTGAGGATTAATTGCCTAGACCGCGCCAGTTGGCTGTTATTCGAAGGTGACGGGGTCGTGGAAATTGAGCTGCGGCCCGAAGACATCCCCCCAGGCGTCAATCTCAGCCCGGGCATTTATTTCGCCCAGAGCCGAGGGGGGGAGTTTTTCCTAGCGTGCCCGTAGGCGATCTGCCTGAGAGCGTCACTCTCGGGGGTTGGAGGTGGCAGGTCACTGTCACCGCCGACGAGTTCGGCGTCCGGCGGCTGCTCATTGACGGGATACCCGACGGCACTGGGGGTTCACCCTGGACGCCGGCGGACGCCCCAGCCCAGCTCGGGCGGAGTTGCTCACCGAAACCGAGGATCACCGCAACGCTGAGATCGGGCGGGGGGCGGGGCGAGCACGACCGATTCCGGTGGGCGCTGCTCATCCTCTCAGCGGCCGCGGTGGCGGCCCTGCTGATCATCGCCCCACAGACCTGCGTCCGTCCCAAGCAGACAAGACAGGTAAAGGAGAGAACTGGATGAGAAATGCTCTAGTCAGGATCCGTGACTACACACTGGCAGCCTTCTTCCTGCTAGCAATAGTGGTGCTGCTGGTGTCTCACCTGACAGGCAACTCTGAACCAGACACGCCTGCCAAGCCTCTGCCAAGGCGTGAGTTAAGTGATATCTTGACCTGGCCTGACAAGCCTGCTGTCCAGACAGGTGAGTGTGACACTCCTGTGCTCCCAGCTAGCAGACAAGCCAGGTGGTCTGACACCAGTCAGAGAGAGTCAGCAACAGGCCTGCTCAAACCTGACCTGACCTACAATTGCCAAGCAACAGACAAACCTCACAGGGAACTCTCCCCCAGGCCGCACCAGCCAGTTAGTCATGTGACTACAGGAGAATATCCTGTAGCCATTTGGGGGTGTCGCCTCAAGTCTGAAGAGCAGACAGATGAACTCAGGGCTGGTCAGGCCCAGGATCTAACGCTGTCACACCCCTCCTTTAGGCTCTGTTGGGATGAACGACACACCCCGTCGCCTGTCTTAGGCACAGGTGAAAGAGAGAAGACTGACTCCTGAAGTCGGCTTGCGAAAGTCGGCTTTGAGAGCAAAAGACGAGGCCTTCTGAGGCCTGCCCCCTCCCCTCCCCCCAGTAACCGCCGACAACAACCGCCGCCCCCCAGCAACCGCCGACAAAGGAAAGGAAGTATTCGATGTTACTTACAACAGCTTCATTAGCTTCGTTAGTCGTTTTCGTGGGCGCCAGAACAGGGGAAGTGAAATTTGTTGCGGCGGATCTGGCGATCCTCTTTTTCCTATTGGAAGCCCTATGAGCAAATATACCGATGGCCTATCCCGACAGACAGGAGTAAGACCAATGCCCACAGATGAACAAGCAAGCAAAAGCGGGCGGGGTGCGGCGCTGATAGCCGCACCTTCCATCGTCGCAGTCATTCTTGTATATAACACTTGGACTGCTCGATCCGGCAACAGGATAGCGCTGTGGGTGGGCGCCGTCGTCTGCCTGATACTCGTCATCGTCCTCGCAGTCTGGTTCATCGTCCGTGCCTACAGGTCTGGCCGGCGTGAAAGCGACAGCAAGACTTCCGAAATCGTCAAGCAGGAGGTTGAACGAGCTTACGAAAAGGGCAAGCGTGAAGGCTACGACGAGGGGCGAGCAGCCGAACGCGCCGCCACACGGAAATACATCGAGTGAGAGTAGTGGCAGTGCGTGGCTTAGTCCTATTGGGCGCTCGACGGCGGCGCTTTGGGGGCATGCGTCTACTCATAGGGGCTGCCGCCTTCCTAGCCTTTTCAGCCTTCTCACTCTTCGGGTGCGTCGTCGACGAGGTCTCCGAGGAGCAGGGGACGGCGACCCCAACGCTCGCCCCTGCGTCCACCACGACGCCCCTGAGAGCCTCACTGTCCGACAACGCCGCCGCAGAGCGCCCCTATAACTACCCAGTGAGCGTTATAGCATCGACCGATCTTTACGCAGCGACGCCTCAATCAGCGTGCCGCCGCGTCGTTAACAACCTCCCGCAGCCCCAGCCAGTCGCCCAGTATCTGTCGCAAGAAGTCTGCGAAGCAATTGTGCAGCGGGAGTGCTTCTACCGCGGCGAGGAGTGCTTTACATACTCCGCAGGTTTGTTCGCCTGGTGCATCTCCCAATCGAATGGGTGTGCAATTATGGGGGACGCATGGTCTGACTGGTGGGGTACACCATCCCTCTCACCGGCGAGTTCTGCGACGGCTACTGCGGCGACGTCTGCCGCGGCGTCTGCAGCGACTACCACGACTAACACTGCGACGACAGAGGGGGCGTGTGATTGGCTGATTGAGTATGATCAGTTGCGATTGACCGACGACGGATCCATGCCTATTCCCGACGACATGAGCCGGCTGGGGAGGGACTACGTCATCCAGGTATGCGACTCTATACTCGAATACGCCAGCCGGAGCGGCGACGACCCCGAAGGGGCGGCCTACTACGATTTTGCCCGCAGAGCCTGCAACGCCGACTACGACTATTTCCGGCAGGGGAAGCAACTAGCCGAAGTCCACCACGCAGCCGGAGTCAAGCTCAGCACCGAAGCTGCCAGAATGCTAGACAGCTACTCCAACATCTTCAAGCACCTCGTTAACTGCCTGCAGGATTATCAGACCCCTGAGCAGCAGGAGGTCGTCCGCAAGTGCGCGCCACACGCCCTGCAAGAAATCCGCGGATACTACGAATGCTTATACGACGAATGGTCCGACTAGCGGCAGTCGCACTACTCCTCACGGTGATGCTCGGGTGCACACTCGGGCGGAGAGAGGTGGGCGTTGGGGTGTGGAATTCGGTGGGACGTGGGCATTGGGACTTGGGCGGAGCACTCGGGCGTTGGGGTGTGGAATTCGGTGGGAGGTGGGAGGTGGGCGTTGGGACTTGGGCGTTGGGGCGTCGAGTTCGAACGCCGCTTCGTTCCCCGAAATCGCCTAGTAGGGAGCGCTATCTCCTCTCCCCTACGTCTTATGTCTCCTACGTCTTCTATCCCCCTGCGTCTCCCCTACGCCCCATATCCCTACGTCTTCTACATCGCAGTGTGCCCGTCAACTACTACGAAAATTTGAGGAATGCAGCCAGCCGGTCGAGGAGGTGGATGGATGAGTAAGCCATTAGTTATTTACCCCGATGAGGAGAGAGGCCGACGCCTTCGGCGCATACGCCGACTCATAGGGGGCGCCTTCTTCTTGGCGGGCGGGGGGCTATTCCTTCTAGCCCCTCAGAACCCCCCGAGGGTAGAGAGGGATGTTTCAGGGGTTGGGGTGTGGGGTCTCCTTAGCGGGATGCTTTTGATGCTTGGTCTCCTCCTCCTCGTCGTCAAGGGGAGAACTCCGGGGAAACCGAAGAGGACGAGTTCGGAGGTAGGAGGGCTCCTCTACGCCATAGGGGTCGTACTAATGATCATCGCCAGCGTCGGGTTGCTGGCAGGTTACCGCTCGGGGTTTGGGTTCCTAATACCGGCTGGAGTGCTGGGCTTCCTCCTCTGGGCAGCCTCCGTCGTCGTCGATCAAGACAGGCGGGAGGCGCATAGGGAAGCCGTCGAGGAATGGGAGGAAAACCGACGCCGTCAGGTAGCGGACGATGCTGCTACCCAATCCTTGGATACTGCTACCCAATCTATGGAAGAGCGAACAACTGCAGTTTCAGCGTCGGCGGCGTCGATGTCGTCGGCGTCATCGGCGTCATCGACTGAAGAAAGCCGTCTGACAACCACAACTTCTTACACTTTCAATTCAATGACTGACCGGAGCAGCACCAGTGCCCGCTAAAGAACTAGCCGCAGTCCTCATCTTCTTGACGCTCGCAGGGTGTTCATTCTCAGGGAACGGGGGGACAGACACGGACAGGTCGTATCCATCCGGGGCGGCGTCGCCGAGCGTCAACGCTGAGGCGCCCGCTAGCGCACCGACGACGATCTCAGTGAACACCACCACGACCATCCCCAGCACGCCCGAGGGGGCAGCCTGCGCATTGTTCGATGAGGACGACTACGAACACTACAGGCCAGAAGAAGTGCGAGACCTCTACGACTCGTTCCTGCTCAAAGCCAAGCCTGTGCTGGACGAACTGCAACCCGACGCCTTCGGAGACGGGATAGACGCCTTGATAGATGGGATTTATGGGCTAGACGAGGCTGTCGCCAAAACCCGCTCCGATAATGAGGCAACCCTTTTTACGGCCTTCAGCACCAGTGGCAACAGGTGTTTGACTTACCTGTCGGCGGCCAAGGGGCACTGCAACTTTCGAGCTGTCCTCTACAGGCAGGCCGTGGAAGATGTGGGCGGCTTTCTGTCCCCCGAAGCGCTCAAAGAGGTGGAGGAGTTCATCAACGAATGCGGGGGGAAGTATCGGGCGGCGTTCTCAGCGTTCGCTGATTGCCACTCCTACTTCAGCATCCCCGCCTCGGGTTACAGCTCAGGGCTTCTGTCGGGCTACGAGCAGTGCCTTGTCCACAAATTGGCCGCAGACTTCGGGGCGACCGACCGCTCGGGCGCACGCTCGGCGGGCGCCACGGCTGGCACTGCTGAGGGCATTACGGTGGCTGGCACTGGTGCGACCACGGCGACGGCCGGCACTGGTGAGGCCACCACGGCGGATACTGGTGAGGGCAGGGCGGCGGCTGGCACTGGTGCGAGCAGCACGGCGGATACTGCTGAGGGCAGGGCGGCGACCACCACGACGACGACCGGCAGGGTCGTAGTGGCGACAACTACGACCCTGGCCGCCTCAGCGTCCACGAATCCGCCGACCACCACCGCCGAGACGTCGACGACCCTCCCTCCGCCTGCCGCATCCGCCCCGACAACGACGATCCCCCCACCTGCGCCGACCACGACGGCAGCCGAGGTTGGCGATCAGCCGACTTATCCTGTCTGTGAAGTCGTGACTGAAGCTTTCAACTACTACATCGGCAAGGACAAGGCCACTAATTGGAGTGGTGCCATACGTGTGGCGGACGCACTCAACAGGCTGATGGTGATGGAATGGCCGAGGCCGGCGCCTGCGAGTGGGGGGGAGATCATGGACGCCGCCCGCAGGATTCAGAACAAGGTAGTAACACTAAGCGACCTGGACGGCGAATCTGAAGTTCTCATATCCGTATATGAGGACTTGAGCGGAGGGGGCGATGCCGTGACATTCGGGAAGATGCATGGAGAGGCAGATTACTGGACTTTTTACGCCCTGCTGAACAGTCTAGGCGCCGACCGCTGCCGCAACTACATCGACGAGAGCCGACGTTACTGCGTCGTCTATGAGTGGTACTACCGGAAGGCCGCAGACGGCTGGACGCCCGCCCCAGGGTCAATTGAATGGCTGCGAGGCTTCTACGACGAGTGCGTCAAAATGTATGACGACGGGCTGCGGGGGTTCGCCGACTGCCCCAGGGGGTCACTCTATGGGTGCGGACGCTCATAACATCTCTGCCCGTCTTTATGCATGCCCTGGCGCCAGCAAGCTTTCAGGCGAATGCTTCCAAGCGCAGTCTGGGATCGCTCTCGTCTTCATGAACGCCCTGGCACCACCAAGCTCTCAGGGGGTCGGAGGGCCAGCGGCTTAGGCAGAAGCCGCCCGTTTTCAGGAATGCCCTGGAGCCACCAAACTCTCAGGGGTGGGCGCAGAAGGCGGGGTAGGAGTAGGTGGGGTAGGACGTAGGCGGGGTTCTGGGTTCTGGTGTTTCCTCCGAAGGTCTCGACGTCGTACGAGCACCGGAGCGGGCGTCGTATCTGCGGGGGTTCTGGTTCCGCCAATCCATATCTGCGGGCTGACGCAAACCTGCAAACCCCCAGGTCAGTCGCAAGCTGGGGTTCTGGTTCCGCCAATCCGTATCTGCGGGGGTTCTGCTTCCGCCAATCCGTATCTGCGGGCTGACGCAAACCTGCAAACCCCCAGGTCAGCCGCAAGCTGGGGTTCTGGTTCCGCCAATCCGTATCTGCGGGGGTTCTGCTTCTGGTTCTGCTGTTTCCTTCGCGGGGTTCTGTCTAAGCCGATTATCACGAGTGATTTCAAGTCTGTCTGCGTTTCAAAGCATTTTCTGAAGTTGAAAGTGATTTATATGTGTATCTATTCTTGTCACACCCCTCTGATACTCTTGTAGACATGAGAAAAACTCCCCTTTACCAGGGAAAGGAGCAGCCACTGAAAGAATACGTGGCCGGCGCTGCGACAGACATCCGCCGCGGCAGCCAAGACCATGGCCCGCAAGGCGCAGAAGGTGGAGCGAGTAGCATAGATCGCACGACCGCACGCACGCACGACCGCCGCCTTGGCCCGCAAGGCGCAGGTGGAGCGAGTAACACCGAGCCCCGCACCGGTCGCGCGCTCGTCCCGAAACACGTTCAGAAAGGCGCAGGTGGAGCGAGTAACGGAGCGCATCCAGCAGATGCCGGTGGGAATGGGCGGCGTGGAGTCGATGTCGACCGGCGCACGAGCCCTTCAGCCTCAGTTCCAGTAGGCGCTGCTGGGGGTTCTCGGAAGGCCGGAGGGTTGACTTCGAGTGGAGAGGTTAATGGAGCGCGTCCAGCAGATGCCGGTGGGGGCGGGTGGCGTGGAGTCGATGTCGACCGGCGTAAGGACTCCGCATTCCCAGTCCCACTAGACGCCGCTGATGGTTTCAGGAAGGTTAGAGGGTCGGATTCGAATGGGTTGAGCAGCGGAGTTCGTCCAGTGGATGCCACTGGGAGTGGAGGGCGTGGATGGCCTGCTGGGTTAGGCGCCCGCTCAGGTACGGACTCCATATCTAGCCATAACTCCGCCTCGGTCAGGGCCTGTTCGGGTGGGTCGGGCGGTTTCTGTTTCCCCGACGTCTGCTTAAGCGCTGTCGCGCAGCACGTCGCTGGCGGGTCGGGCGGGTCGGAGGGATTGAGTTCCCCCGACTTGGTCTCGTCGATCGGCTCTATGCAGGCTTCTGTCTACATACAAATGCTTTTTCAATATTACTTGTTTTTGAAATGTTTTCAAGATTTGAAAGCAGTTCATGTGTTTAAGTATCATTGTCATACCCCTCTGCTATTCTTGGAATCATGAGGAAAACTCCCCTTTATCAGGGAAAGGAGCAGCCGCTGAAAAATCATGTGGCCGGCGCTGCGGCAGACATCCGCCTCGGCGGGTCGGGCGGGTCGGAGGGATTGAGTTCCCCCGACTTGGTCTCGTCGATCGGCTCTATGCAGGCTTCTGTCTACATACAAATGCTTTTTCAATATTACTTGTTTTTGAAATGTTTTCAAGATTTGAAAGCAGTTCATGTGTTTAAGTATCATTGTCATACCCCTCTGCTATTCTTGGAATCATGAGGAAAACTCCCCTTTACCAGGGAAAGGAGCAGCCGCTGAAAAATCATGTGGCCGGCGCTGCGGCAGACATCCGCCTCGGCGGGTCGGGCGGGTCGGAGGGATTGAGTTCCCCCGACTTGGTCTCGTCGATCGGCTCTATGCAGGCTTCTGTCTACATACAAATGCTTTTTCAATATTACTTGTTTTTGAAATGTTTTCAAGATTTGAAAGCAGTTCATGTGTTTAGATATCATTGTCATACCCCTCTGCTATTCTTGGAATCATGAGGAAAACTCCCCTTTACCAGGGAAAGGAGCAGCCGTTGAAAAATCATGTGGCCGGCGCTGCGGCAGACATCCGCCTCGGCAGACAAGGCCATGGGCAGCAAGGTGCAGAGGGTGGAGCGAGTTGCACCGAGTTTCGCACCGGTCGCACGCTCGTCCCGAAACACGTTCAGCGAGATGCAGAGGGGGGAGCGAGCAACGGAGCGCGTCCAGCAGATGCCGGTGGGAATGGAGGGAGTGGAGTCGACGTCGAGCAACTCGCGATCCCTTCAGTCTCAGTTCCTGTAGGCGCTGCTGGGGATGGGCGGCGCGCAGAGAGATGCTCGTGCGGTGCCGGAGGTCGTCGGGAGGCGTTAGACGCCCGCCCACTTGCGGCAGACGCCTGCCCACCTGCGTTAGAGCCCTGCCCGTCTGCGTCGGGTGGCTCCTCGTCTGCGCTGGACGCCCTCTCACCCGTGCCAGGCTTCCACCCACCCGCGCGGGATGCCCTTGCGCCTGGGGAGGTTGCTTTGGCTGGGGCGTCTCGCTGTTCGGGGGAGGTCTTACTTCCTGTGTTTGGGGCTGACGCTGCGGACATGGCGCTGGAGGCTCTCGGGCGGGTGTCTGCGGAGCAGATGACATCCGACGAGTTAGAGAGGCTGTCGACGACGCTCGGGCGTATCCGCACTCGGACGTCCGATTTGCTGCGCTCGGTGGCTGCGGTCGCGCTGAAGGACAAGGACAAGGGCGGCAAGGGAGGCAAGGGGGTGGACGCTGTGCACCTGCTCGGCGGGCGCGCCAAACTCGCCAACAGGGAAATCCGCCGTCTCAAGCGCGTGGCGGAGCGTCTAGAGGAGATGCCGAACACGTCCGAGAAGCTCCGGTCAGGGGCGATCACCTTCGAACACGCTGCGGCGCTGGCTGACGCTGGCGCTGAGTGCGGGGCCAAGTCCGTAGACAACGATGAGAGGCTGCTGAAGTCGGCTGAGAGGACGCCGATCGACCAATATCACAAACAGACGCGTTCTTTTGCCGGCAGGAACGCCCCAGATAGGGGGCGGGCTCGCTTGAACTGGCAGCGACGCCGGCGACAAGCCTCGCTCTACACCGAGGACGACACGGGGATGGGGGTGATCCGGGCTTTGTTCGACCCCATATCGTTCAACCTCCTCCGCCAAAGCGTCGACCGCCACACCGACGCCCTGTGGCGCGAGGACGGCGGACGGGACGGACAGCCGAACTCTCGCCGCACCCCCCAGCAGCGCCGCTGCGACGCCATCTTCGAACTCCTCACAGGAAAACCCGCACCCGCCCACAAACCAGATGCGGCTGACTCCGCCCGTCGCCCGCAGGGGGGACGCTCCAACCGCCAGGCGCCGGTGGGGGGCTCTTCTCGTCAGGCGCCGGCGGGGCATTCCGATCGGCGGCCGCAAGCGGGGCATTCCGATCGGCGGCCGCAAGCGGGGCATTCCGATCGGCGGCCGCAAGCGGGGCATTCCGATCGGCGGCCGCAAGCGGGGCATTCCGACCGGCAGCCGCATTCGAACAAAACAAGAGGCGCGCGCACCTGCGAAACCGGAAACACGTCCCCAAACCAAAACAGGAACGAACCCAGCCGGAACAACGGAACATCAGATGGTAACAGCATCGAAGACCCTCACCCCACCGACACTGAAAACACGCCCCCAGGTTCGGGGAACGCCGGAGTTGGCGGCACCGACGACGGCGTACCCTCTGGGCACACTGAGAGCGAACCTGGTCGGAACAACCGAGAATCAGACGACGGCAATAGGGATCTAGACGACTACGAAGACAACAACAGAGGTCTAGACAACAACAGAGGTCTAGACGGTCTGCCGCTTATTCCCGAGAACGGGCGGAGCGTTGACGACCCAGAGCCAGGGACAGGCCAGGATCCAGACGCCTTACCGCTCGTGCCCGGCAACGGGCCGACCGCCCCTGGTGAACACGCCCAGGACAACGGGGCTCGGGACGGCGACCATAAGTGGATCAAGGCGAAGGACGCCGCTCAACTAGTGGTAATCGCCGACATCGGCGTCCTCGACGGCACCAACCCCGACGGGCGGTGCGAAATACTCGGAACCGGACCAGTGCCCCCAGACATCCTCGGCGAACTCAGTCCAGACACTGAACTCTCATCAATCATCTTCGGAGGCAACGGGCAGCCCCTCTGGCTCAGACGCAGCAGACGACTCGCCAACGACCATCAACGCCTAGCCGTCGCGGTACGTGACGGAGGCTGCGTACTCTGCGAGGCGCCCATGCACCTATGCGAAATCCACCACGTACAAGAATGGAACACCCAGGGAGGGGCGACCGACGTTGAGAACCTTGCTGCCATCTGCGGGCACCACCACCGATGGCTGCACAACAACAACCAACAACTCACCTACTCCCCCGAAAACGGCAACTGGACAACCCAAGCCCGTCCCACACCCCCCGCACCACCTACACCACCCCCCTCCTCGCCAAGAACTCCCCCTTCCCCGCCAGCACCTACACCACCCCCTCCCTCGCCAAGAACTCCCCCATCACGACCACCTACACCACCACCTCCCTCGCCAAGAACTCCCCCATCACGACCACCCCCCACACCACCATTTCCTTCGCCGACATCTCCCCCACAACGGCCACCACCCACAAAATAATACCCACCCCAACTGGCGCAGAAGGGAGAATCTTCACGCCTAGGGGGGCACATGGGTATTGTTCCCCGCACCTCTCCGAGGTTTTGAGGAGTTTTGACGCCCAATCGGGGGTCGCGTGCACATGGGCGTATCGCTCCCCGTACCTCTCCACCACCCCGACTAGCACAGAAGTAAGAACCCGCACACTCCACCCCGCAGCGGTCATCGTCCACAAGATAACGCCCACTTCGACTGGCTCCGCGAGGAGGGATGGGTCGCCTACTTTGCGCTGGTGGGATTTCCCGCAGATAACGCTCACTTCGACTGGCTTCGCGAGGAGACCCTCACACAATGACAACCTTCGCTTGAAGTTGCCGCACGGATCGGTGTTTAGGCTGTGGAGCAGAAGGCGAATTGGAACTGAAGTATGCAATCTCCAGACGTCTTGAGATTGAGTGTCGCTCTGTGGGGGTTGCGTGACCGTTTATGAGGGGCGGTGCTAGATCTGCGGTGAGCCTGAGATTGAGTGTCACTTTGTGAGGGTTGCGTGGGAGCAGAAGGCGAACTGGAACTGAAGTATGCAATCTCCAGACGTCTTGAGATTGAGTGTCACTTTGTGAGGGTTGCGTGACCGTTTATGAGGGGCGGTGCTCGATCTGCGGTGAGCCTGAGAGTGAGTGTCACTTTGCGAGGGTTGCGTGACCGTTTATGAGGGGCGGTGCTCGATCTGCGGTGAGCCTGGCATTGAGTGTCGCCCTGTGAGGGTTGCGTGGGAGCAGAAGGCAAACTGGAACTGAAGTATGCAACTTCCAGACGTCTTGAGATTGAGTGTCACTTTGCGAGGGTTGCGTGACCGTCTATGAGGGGCGGTGCTCGATCTGCGGTGAGCCTGGCATTGAGTGTCGCTCTGTGAGGGTTGCGTGGGAGCAGAAGGCGAACTGGAACTGAAGTATGCAACTTTCAGACGTCTTGAGATTGAGTGTCGCTCTGTGAGGGTTGCGTGACCGTCTATGAGGGGCGGTGCTCGATCTGCGGTGAGCCTGAGATTGAGTGTCGCTCTGTGAGGGTTGCGTGGGAGCAGAAGGCAAACTGAAGCATGCAACTTCCCGATGTTTCTGCAGCCAAGCTTAGGTTCCATTCGTCAAGTGGGAACAGCAGGCCAACTGGAACATGAAATCTCCTGGAAAATTCAAACTGCTAGATATTTTTGGCAGACCTCTCTCATTAAATAGCCCCAAGGACAATCTTCAATGAACGACGCCGAAGCTCATACACCCGAGACTGATGTTCCCACGCCGACTGATGTCCCCACGCCGGACCATCTTTCTGCGTCGGGCGGTCTTTCTGCGTCGACTGATGTTCCCACGTCGGGCGGTCTTTCTGCGTCGACTGATGTTCCCACGTCGACCGATCTTCCCACGTCGACCGATCTCCGCTCGTCGGGCGATCTGCTCACGCCAGGCGAGCACCGCCCTGCCGCCGTGCGAGAGATGTTCGACCGGGTCAGCCCTCGCTACGACCTGCTGAACAGGTTGCTGACCTTCGGCTTGGATCAGTCCTGGCGTCGGCAGGCGGTGCGCTCGCTCGAATTGCCGCCCTACTGCCGGATAGCAGACCTTGCCTGCGGCACTGGCGACCTCTGCCGCATCCTGGAGCAGAAACGCATGCTGCCCGTGGGGGTGGACTTCTCCGAAGGCATGCTCGAACATGCCAAGGGCTCTGCACCGCTGGTGCGCGCCGACGTGTTGCGCCTGCCTTTTCCGGACGGAAGTCTGGAGGGGGCGGTCTGCGGCTTCGCCTTGCGCAACCTGAAAGCGCTTCCCCCATTTCTAGCTGAGGTGGCTCGGATTTTATGTCCGGGGGGAAGAGTTGCCTTCCTCGAGGTCGCCGTCCCTTCCAGTGCGATCCCCCGCCGAGTGCATTCCTTTTACTTCCGCCGAGTCGTGCCTGTCGTGGGCGGATGGCTGTCGGACAAAGAGGCCTACCGCTACCTCCCCGACTCGGTCAAGTTCCTGCCTCCCGCCGAGGAGATGGCCGGACTGATGGAGGATGCGACCTTCAGCGAAGTGGAACACCGCACCTTGGGGGCGGGCAGCGCCAGGCTCTTCACTGCAACGGTGCCCGAAGCAAGTGAAGAAGCCAGTGAAGCCGCTTGAGCCCAGGTTGTCCCCGGATGTGAGGTTGTGCATGTCGTGTTCGCTGGAGTTCGAAGCCGGTGAAGCCGCTTGAGCCCAGGTTGTCCCCGGATGTGAGGTTGTGCATGTCGTGTTCGCTGGAGTTCGAAGTCGGTGAAGCCGCCTGAGCCCAGGTTGTCCCCGATTTTGATTTCCTATCCCCTCAACCGGCGGCCCCAACATCCAGTTCGGCGTGGCGGTCGAGGACGAACAGGCATTGGTGTCATCGCGGAGTGGTGGCATCAGCGGCACTAGCGGCATCAGCGGCGCTGGCGGCATTGGTGGCATCGGCGATTTTGATCCCCTGGATAGGCAGTTCTCGACAACCCAATTTGGTGGAGGTGAGAGATGGGATTATTGGGATTATTCTGAGTCTTCCCGCTTGACTGGGTGGTGGCTGTGCCTGCTCGGCTGCGTCTGTTTGTCTGGTCGGCGCTTGTTGGGTGCTTGATTGGGTGAAGGTGAGGTGGGATTATTCTGAATTATCTTGTCTGTTTGGTCGGTCGGTGTCTGTCTGCCCGAGCGGTGGTTGCCCTGGTCGGCTGCGTCTGTTTGTCTGGTCGGCGGTTGTTGGGTGCTTGATTGGGTGAAGGTGAGGTGGGATTATTCTGAATTATCTTGTCTGTTTGGTCGGTCGGTGTCTGTCTGCCCGAGCGGTGGTTGCCCTGGTCGGCTGCGTCTGTTTGTCTGGTCGGCGGTTGTTGGGTGCTTGATTGGGTGAAGGTGAGGTGGGATTATTCTGAATTATCTTGTCTGTTTGGTCGGTCGGTGTCTGTCTGCCCGAGCGGTGGTTGCCCTGGTCGGCTGCGTCTGTTTGTCCGGTCGGCGGTTGTTGGGTGCTTGATTGGGTGAAGATGAGGTGGGGTTTCCTGAGATATCCTTGCCTGGCCGACCGGTGGTTGTCGGCAACCCAGATAGAGCTCCCAGCAACCCAGATAGAGCTCCCAATAATCCAAATAGAGCCCGATAGTTCCCGATAGGTAAAGGCAAAGATGGGAATGGTTCTTGATCTGTGCTAAAATCCTGAGGGTGATGCAGTTACCAAAGACGTCCCATCTGCCCCATCTCTCCCATCTCTCTGCCTCGAGCGATGTCCCAGATATCCCGCCGGCGCCGCCGCCGCTGCTGCTGGCTGGCTGCGCTGCCTGCGCTGGCTGCGTGCGATGAAGCGGGCAATCCTGTGCCTGGCGGCGCTCCTACTGCTGCTTACCGCCTGTGATTTAGAGGAGCGAATTCGCGATGCGGCGAAGGCGACGTCAGGAACTTCGAGCGCTGCCGATCCAGACACCCCTGGCACGTCGCAGCCGGAACCTCCCTCTCCTCCGACCACCACTACCGCCGCCACCGCTCCCCCACCCCCTGCCGCCCCTGCCGCTCCCCTCGACCCGGAGGCGCCGATATACGAAGTCCCCGTGATAACTCTGGCTTTCCTCCCCCTCGGCGATGACGGACGGCTCGACCGAGACGTCGTGGGCAGCGACCTGCCGGACGACATGCTCAAACTGGACGCAGTCCGAAAAAAGATTCAGACGCAAGAGGTCGAGCACGTCGAACTAATCAAAAACTCCAGCCGTTTCAGAGGGTACAAAAATCCGAACGCACGCCCTTCGATCGGCTATTCAGTGCGGGAAAGGTTTGAGTACACCGAAGAGATTCCGGTCTTGTCCGACAGCCCCAGATACTTCACAGACAAGAAGGCTTACCTGGATCGGATAGGCATCTGCGACTATGTCGACAAACAGGGAATAAAGGAAGTGTGGGTCTGGATGTATCACAACGACGGGGTCGCTGCTCCCATCGAATCCGACATGTCGATGGGGACTCTCATTGCAGCGTTATGGCCTTACTCTGACTACGGGGATATCAGCAACAGTTTCCGCAGAAACAACATGCCTATTTGCCAGAACACTTACACCGTCTATGAGTTCAACTATGGCCGCGGCACAGACACGATGCAGCACAACCTGGGGCATCAGATAGAAGCCATTATGTCTTACATGGACATGGACTTGTTCATAGAAGGTTTCGTGGGATACTCAGACTTGGACAACGCAGATATCCCGGAACACTCCCTTGGAGTTCCACGGCCCTCGAGGTGCGGCACCCTCCACTTAACTCCAGGCTCGGTCGACGATTACGTCAGTTGGAGCGAAGAGGCGGTTCTGTCAGACTGCGCGACCTGGAACCCCGACAACCCGGGCAAACCTCAGTTTGTGAGTTGCCGGACTTGGTTCTCCGGTGACTGCATCCCCGGCGAAATGATCCCTTGGCAGACCTGGTGGATGCAAAACCTGCCAGGCTGGGAGAACGGACTCACCTACAAAGGGCGGGAGATGCGCAACTGGTGGGATTTCATCGGCGACTTCGATACAGCATTCGAGGCGGGCAGAAGCCTCACTTGGTGAGGCAGGCTGGCTGGCGGCTGGCTGGGTACCTGACGCAGGCCCGGCTCCTGCCCTAAGTCCGCAGCCCGCAGTCCTCAGCCCTCAGCCGAGGGCGGAGCCCAGCCAGAATCCCAGGGACAGGAACCCCGCATAGAGGAGCGCCAGGAATCCTGTTGCTCCTGGCGCCGGCAGTAAGTCTTTTCCTTCTTTCCCAGCCTGGCAGCCCCTCCCTTGCGGGCGTGGACTCTTCTGCTGTGGAGGCAGCAAGTCTTCCCCTTCTTTTCCTGCCTGGCAGCCCCCTCCCTTTTTGCTGCCGAGCCCGAGCACGTCGACGATGGGCCACATCGCAAACGGCCAAGCCACCCACACGAGGGCTGTCCAGGGTTCCCAGTACTGCGCTGTCACCCAGGCCAGGGCGAATGGAGTGATTATGAGGGCGGTGAAGAAGATGCGCGTCCGCCGATCCCCCATCCGAACCGCCAAAGTGCGCTTGCCGGCAGCTTCGTCGCCGGAGATGTCCCGCAGGTTGTTGACCACCAGCAGGGCGGTCGTCAGGGCGCCAACGCCCGCTGCGACCACGAAGCTCAGGCCGGTGAAAGTCTCCCGCTGTATCCAGGCGCTGCCCACTGTGGAGACCATCCCGAAGAACAGGAAAACGGACGCTTCACCCCAGCCGTGGTAGCCGTAAGGCTTCGAACCACCGGAGTAGAACCATCCGGCCGCCAGAGCGAAGGCCCCAGGTATCAAGAGCAGCCAGTTCACGGTCGCCGCCAGAACCACCCCGGCGGCCGCCGCCACGCCGAACGACGCAAAAGCTGCTCTGCGGACGGCTTTCGGCTGCGCTAGCCCTGACCCCACCAGCCTGCGCGGCCCCACACGCTGGGCATTGTCTACTCCCCTCAGCCCGTCGCTGTAGTCGTTGGCGTAGTTGACGCCTATCTGCAGCCCCAGCGCAACAACCAACGCCAGCACGAGGCGCCACCAGATGATCCCCTGCCCCCAGCCGAACCCGGGCCGGAGAGCAGTGGCAGTCCCGGCGAGCACTCCGCTCAAACCGGCGGAGAGGGTGAGCGGCCTAGCCCCGAGAAACCAGGTTCTACACGAAGTCGCTTTCATTCGAGAGAACATACTCCCTGCAGGCTCCCTGCGTGGGCTGAACATACTCCTCGGGCTCCTCGGGGAGGCTGTCTGCGGGGGAAGTCTCCGCAGCTGCGTCCAGTGATTGTTTGCAGCAAGGCTCACCCGCAAGCAGAGCGGCGAGGTTCACTCTCTAGCAGACATGCTCGGCCATCTGAAATGAGTATTCCCCGAAGCCTGGCCCCCAGAGCTCATAGGCTTGTCCCGGTGGGACAGAATGCAGAGGATCGCCGCCCGGGACGTGGTGGAGCGACGGGGCGTGTGTCGGGTTGGGGGGCGTCTGTATGAAGTCAGGGGATCGCCGCCCGGGACGTGGTGGAGCGGATGTTGGGCGGTCTTCTTCGGGTGATGTTGGGCGCTCCTCCCCGGGCGCACAGCGCTCCGGCAACCGGCTGGCTGGCGAGAGCAGTCCGTATCTGCGTCAGCACGCCGAAAATCCGGTCGACTGGCACCCCTGGGGCGAGACCGCCTTCGCCTCCGCCAAGGAAAGCGACAAGCCCATCCTGCTCTCGGTGGGCTACTCCGCCTGTCATTGGTGTCATGTCATGGCGCATGAATCCTTCGAGGACGACGCCACCGCCGAAGTGATGAACGAGCACTTCGTCAACGTCAAAGTCGACCGAGAGGAGCGCCCCGACGTGGACGCCCTCTACATGGAGGCTGTGACTTCCCTCACCGGACACGGCGGCTGGCCGATGACCGTCTTTCTGACGCCCGACGGCGAGCCGTTTTACGCAGGCACTTACTATCCGCCCGAACCTCGCGGCGGCATGCCGTCGTTCCGACAGGTGCTGGAGAATGTTTCCGAAGCTTGGCGCACCCGCCGCAGCGACGTCGCCGAACAGGCCAGGCAGATCACCGCAGTCTTAGACAAGGCCTCACGGATGCCGCTCGGCTCGCCCAGCGAGACGCCGCCCCCCAGCCCCGAAGCCCTCCCCCAGGCGACTTTTACCCTGCGCCGCCAGTACGACCCGGCCTGGGGCGGGTTCGGGCGCGCCCCCAAGTTCCCGCAGACGATGACCCTCGAAGCCTTGCTGCGCTCCTACCTGCGCTCCGGCGACGACGACACCCTCGCCATGGTCACCAACAGCCTGGACTGCATGGCCTCCGGCGGCATATATGACCACCTCGGCGGCGGTTTCTCCCGCTACTCCGTGGATCAGCGCTGGATAGTGCCCCACTTCGAGAAGATGCTCTACGACAACGCCCTGCTGCTGCGGCTCTACGCCCGCGCCTTCCAGGTGACCTCCAAGCCTCGCTACCGGCAGGTGGCCGCAGAGACAGCGAGCTACATGCTGCGAGACTTGCGCCTGCCCGCAGGGGGGTTCTCCTCGGCTGAGGACGCCGACTCCGAAGGCGAGGAGGGCAAGTTCTACGTCTGGACGCCGGCGGAGATCGACGAGGCGGTCAACGCAGCGGGTCTAGACCCCTCGCACGCTGAGGCGGCCAAGGAATGGTATGGAGTGAGCGAGCAGGGCAACTTCGAGGGCGCCAACATCCTCTGGCGTCCGGTGCGGGGCGACCTGAGGCGTCCAGCGGAGGTCGAAGCCGCCCGCTGCGCCCTGTTCGACGCTCGCGCCCGACGCTCGCGCCCGGGGCTGGACGACAAGGCTCTGACCGAGTGGAACGCCCTGGCAGCCGCGGCCCTCGCCGAAGCCGCCGCCTGCGCCGCTTCCGAAACCGAGGCGCGCACCTGGCTGAGGGCGGCCACTGAGTGCGGCGAGTTCCTGCTGGCCAACCTTCGGCGGGAGGACGGGCGCTGGATGCGTTCCTGGCAGGCGGGCGACGAGGAGGACAACACCCCGCTCTCCCAGCAACCCCCGCCTTCCCCGCTCTCCCAGCGTTCCCCCCGCCCCCCGCAGGCTCGCCACTTGGCTTGCGCTGCGGATTACGCTGCGCTCCTCGACGCTTTCACGCGCCTCGGGGAGGCGACCGGTGAGGCGCGCTGGATACCTCACGCCGTCGAGACCGCCGAGGGTTTGATCGACCTCTTCTGGGATGACGAGAACGGGGGTCTGCTCACCTGCGGCTCGGATGCGGAAGCTTTGGTGGCGCAGCCGAGGGATTACTTCGACAACGCCACCCCGTCGGCCAACAGTTCAGGCGCTGCTGGGCTGCTGCGGCTCGCGGCCATCACGGGCGAGGAGCGTTACCGAAGCCGCGCCGAGGCGATCCTGGGGTTGCTGAGCCGGTTGGCGGCGGATTATCCGAGCGCCGTCGGCAACCTGCTTTGCGCTATCGACCTAGCGGTCGGGCCGACGACGGAAATCGTGATCGTCGGGGAGCGACCCGACCTGCTGGCGGCGGCGCGCAGGCGCTACCTGCCTAACGCCGTTCTGGCCTGGGGAGAGCCCTACGACTCGCCGCTGTGGGCAGGACGCAGCGAGCCCGCCGCCTACGTCTGCAGTGGATATGTCTGTGAACTTCCTGTGGATAACCCTGAAAATCTGGAGAGACAATTGGAAGCCTGCGAGGGGGCATACCAGTCCGGTCGGGCTGGGTAGGCATTCCCTGGGGGGCAAGACGGCGGCGGACTCCGACGACTACGACAACGAGCGCCACCGGCGGGCTGGATGGGTATTCCCTGGGGGGCAAGACGGAGGGTAATTGAATGTGCGAAGCCTTTCCCCCCTCTCGCCCCCCGTCGAGGCCCCGCCCCGCTCAGGCGGCAGCCCGCTCGAGGACGTGCACGGCGCAGGTCGAACCCAGCCCGATCACGTGCGCCAATCCCACCTTCGCCCCGGGGATTTGACGCTCCCCCGCCTCGCTCCGGAGGTGCGTCGCCACCTCCACGAGGTTGGCCACCCCTGTGGCGCCGATCGGATGTCCTTTGGAGATGAGACCTCCCGAGACGTTCACGGGAGTCGACCCGTCGCGGAAGGGCTTGCCGGAGTCGATGAAGTCCCCCGCCCCGCCCTCTTCGCAGAGCTGCAGGTTCTCGTAGTGGAGAAGTTCGGCGGTGGCGAAGCAGTCGTGCAGTTCCACTAGGTCGAGGTCTTCTGGCCCTACGCCCGACTGCTCGTAGGCGGCGTCGGCTGCGTTGCGGGTGAGGGTGTTCACGTCGGGCAGGGCCTGTGAGCCTGGCTCGTAAGGGTCGGTGACTAGAACCGACGCCGAAACTTTCACCGCCCGCCGCCTCTGGGAAGGACTGAGAGAGGAGAGACGCTCCTCCCCTGCGAGCACGAGGGCGGCAGCGCCGTCGCCCGTGGGACAGCACATCAGCAGCGTGTTCGGGTAGGCCACCATCGGGGATTCTTTGATCTCCTCGATGGTGAACTCCTTGCGGTACTGCGCTAGAGGGTTGAGCGTGGAGTGCTTGTGGTTCTTGTAGGCGATCTTGGCGAAGTGCTCGAATCCCACGTCAGGGTGGTCGTGGACGTATCGCATGCCCGCCTGGGCGAAGACGCCTGGCATGGTGTTCGTGCCTAGGACGCCGTCGATCGACATGACCGACCCGTAGCGGCCGGACGGCTCGTAGATGACTTCGTCCCTCTTTGGGCGGCGAGAACCTCCGCCGAGCAGACCCATCTTCCCCATCTTCTCGACGCCGACGGCGAGGGCCAGGCTCGCCTCGCCGGCGCGGATGGCCATGGCTGCCGTCCTCACGGCGGTGGCGCCGGTGGCGCAGGCGTTGGCCACGTTGTAGGCGGGGATGCCTGTCTGTCCTACTTGCTTTTGGATTTGCTGGGCCAGGGAATTGGCCGCCGAGTAGAGCGAGCCGCAGGCGATGACGCCGATGTCGGGCATCCCCACTTCGCTGTCGCGCAAGGCGCCGGAGACCGCTTCGCAGGCCAGGTCGACGATGTCGAGGGTCTCGTGGCGGGCGAAGCGGGTCATCGACGCCCCCAGTATCCAGATGTCTTTGCTCATGCGGCTCCTTGGGGGCCTTGGGGGATGGTGGGGGTGTCGGGGAGGCTGGAGATGTTGGGGAGGCTGGAGATATTGGAGGGGCTCTTGGACTTCTTGGACTGGCTGGACTCGCTGGTCTCTTTGTCCTGGGAGGTCTTTTTGTGGCTGCTCTCTTTGCCCTGGGTGGACTCGCTGACCTCGCTGGTCTCTTTGCCACCGTGCAGTTCTTCGGGAGGTGACTGGGGAGTATGAGCGGGGCTTTCGGCGATGCTTTTGGACTTCTTGCTGTCTTCGACGTCTTTGTGCTCGGACTGCAGAGGTGAGAAGCCGAATGCGACGCACTCGCTCCCCTGGCTGTCTGTGCCGACGGGGTAGGTGTCTAGCCGCACCCGCATCGGAAAGGAGATCTGCTCAGGGTCGGGCTCCAGCAGGAGATTGGATCGGATCATGGTGCCGTCGTCGGCTTCCACGACCGCCGCCACGAAGGGCACCTTGATTTTCGGGGAGGCCCGATGCACAACGGAGAACGCCCGCAGCTGCCCAGTAGTGCTCACAGATTTCCGAATGAAAGAGATCGGTGCCGTGGTTCCTGCCGGTGCTGCCGACCCTGTGGTTTCCGCCGGCGCTGCCGGTGACATCCCCGCTGCCGGTGCTGTCGGTGCTGCCGTTCCTGTGTTTCCTGCCGTCCCAGTCGTCTCTGTCGGTGCTGTCGGTGCTGCTGACCCTGCTGCCCCGCCGCAGGCGGCGCAGGCGTTGCGTCGGTCGAAGAAACGTGCGGCGCAGGCGGAGCACTCCCAGACCAGGAGGTGCGGCTCCGGTTCCAGTGCCAGATATGTGACTAGCGGCACCCGCTTAGGGGGGTTCGGGGATTCCGGCGGTTTGTGCGGTTTCGGAGTTTCAGGGGGAAGCTCTCTGGTGAGTTTCCCAGGTGCGGGCGGGGTCTCGGCAGCCTCGGCGGTTGCTGCTGAGGCGGCTGGCGCAGCAGGCTCAGCAGGCATGCACACCCCAGGTTTCCCAGTGCAGGATCTCATCGAGAGGCCGCCAACCGCGGGCCGCCGAAGCGCTGGGGCGATTCGGAGCGCCTTCCGCCTGCCGCCCAAGCGCTACCGCACCCAGGAGTTCGACTTCGGCAGGTATGCCTAGACGCTCACGCAGGGCTCCCTCCTCCTTGAAGATTCCAAAAAACAGCGATCCCAGGCCGCGCTCCGTGGCGGCGAGCAGCAGGTTCTGAACGGCGAACGCTCCGTCCACTAGCCAGTAGCGCACCGGCCAAGCCTCCAAGTCCTTCCCCAGGGCGGCAGAAGCGGCAGAAGACGCCTTGTCGGCTTCGGAGTAGCGCCGCAGATAGCGGCGGGGGTCGCAGAGAGGCAGCACCAGCACGGGGGCGCTCAGCAGACCTGGCCAGGGAAACTTCCCGCGCTCAGCCGGAGGCAGGGTCACGTCCCAGAAGCCTGCTGTCTGCTCAGGACGGTCGAGCAGCAGAAACTCGACGCCTTGGGCGAAACCTGCGGAAGGGGCGTTGCGCGCCAAGGCCAGCATCTCACGCAGCTTGCTTCTCGGGATCGGGCTCTCGTCGAAGTTCCGTGTCATGCGCCGGGCGGCGACGACTTCGGAAAACTCCACTTGTTTGACTGAAGTGATTGAGGTGACCGAGTGACCGAGTGACTGAAGTGACTGAAGTGACCGAGTGACTGAAGTTTGAAAGGTCAGTCAGGCTTGGAACTTGACGAGCAGTCCGGCGCTCGCCCAGGCGGTCGCCAACAGGGAATCCCCGCGCTCGACGTCGAGGTTGGAGAAAATCTCCGTCAGACCTTCGGGAAGGCTCTCGGGCTTCAGGGCGCAGTGATCCATCACGGCAGGCTGGGTGCCGTCGCCTGTCGCAACGAAGGAGCGGGCGTTGTAAGAGTTGTTGCCCAGGTTGTAGAGCTTGGCCAGACGCCGACCCCAGGCCCGTTCTTCGCCGTTGGCCTCGTGCTCAGGGCGCGGCACTGCGCCGTCCAAAGTCTTGAAGACCTCGTAGCCGGATGGGGAGTTGAGGCGGAGACCGACGAGCACGTCCTCGTCGGGAAAGGCCATGAGAGCTCGATGGAGTTGCTCTCTCATCAGAGCGCGCAGATAAGTTCCACGTTTAGCCGTGCGCGCCACTGAACCTGCCCCCAGGATGATCGCAGGTGTCCCTCCTATGCGTTCCAACGTGGAAAAGGTGAAACCTCGCAGATTCCCGTTCTCACGCGCCTCAGTGAGCAGCACCCAGAGTTCGGCCTGCTTTGATAAGAGCCCCACTGAAAAGGGGTTGGGCCCTTGGGCGCAGAGGTCAGCCAACTCCGCATAGTCGGAGTCGCTCACCGCCGTGCAATTTCTACTTCTTGCTTCTACTGCCATGTCAATCGCCGTTGCTCTCTTGTCTCGCTTGAACAATCGTCGCTGACCCTTGCTCCAAGAAGTCAGTTTACAGGCGTTCGACCGGTTTCGCTATCGAACGGCCCCTATTCCCGCCGCAATTCGCCGGGATTCGCGCCGGCAATTCGCCGGAATTCGCCGCCAATCGCCGGCAATTCGCCGGCAATTCGCCGGGATTCGCGCCGCCATCCGCCGCCCGCTCAGAGAATCACGGATTCAGCGCCGAGCAACTCCCGCAGCTCGCCGGGCAAGCCGTTGGCGATGTCCACGCAGTAGTCGTCGGAGAGCTGAAGCAGTTTGTCTTCGATCTGGATCTCCACCTTCTGCGGGCCCGCATTGTCTGCTATCAGGTCTTTCAAAGTTTCCAGCCTCTCTTCGCTGAGACCCTCGGATGTGATATTCAGACGAAGCGCGCCGTCGGTCTCGTTCTTGAGCGGGGAAAGCCCGCCGCAGACGAGTTTGAAGGAGTCATCGTTCCGGTCGAGGCGTGCGTTCACAATGACCGTCTCCTCGGTGGCGAGCAGCGGCTCCGCCTCCTCAAAGTGGCGGGGGAAGACGGTGACCTCCACGAGGCCAGTCTGATCTTCGAGCGTGAAGGAAGCCATCTGCTCGCCTCTTCTGGTGAGGCGCTTGTCTAGGGCGGTCACCACCCCCCCTACCCTGACGTAGGACTTATCGGGCTTCTCGCTTAGGGCGTCTATCCGAACGTCGCATTCGTGGTCGATGACCCCTTCGAGACCGGCGAGCGGATGGTCGCTTATGTAGAGGCCAAGCACTTCCTTCTCTTCGGCTAGGCGCCTAGTGCGCGTGAACTCCTCTTCGGGGATGGCGGGAAGGTCGCTGAAGCCTATGTCCACCCCGGCGTCGCTGAACAGGCTCAGATGGCCTGTAGCGCTCCGGCGGCGGTCGACGAGCACGGCTCGCGATATCTCTTCGAACTTCTTCTTGAGGCCGAGTCTGGAGTGACCGAGAGAGTCGAAGACCCCCCCGTAAATGAGGGATTCCAACGTCCGCTTGTTGAGGACGGCAGTGTCTACTCGTTTGCAGAAGTCGATGAAGTCCTCGTAGGGGCCGGAAGCCTCGCGTTCTGTGATGATGAGCTCCACTAGTCCTTCCCCCACGCCGTGAACGGCGGAAAGCCCGAAGATGATGCGCCCTGTGCGGGGATTGTCGGCGTCGGGGTCGGGCGTGAAGTCGGAAAGCGAGGCGTTCACGTTGGGGACGAGTATGTCGATGCCCATCTGCCGGCTCTCGAGCAGGAAACGCGTCAGCCTGTCCTTGCTGCCTTTCACGCTGGTCAGCAGGGCGGACATGTATTCGAGCGGGTAGTTGGCTTTGAGGTAGGAGGTCTGATACGCCAGGTATCCGTAGGCGTAGGAGTGGCTCTTGTTGAAGGCGTAATCGGCGAAAGGCTCGATCAGGTTCCACCATTTCTTGCCCAGTTCGCGTCCGTAGCCGGAGGCTTCGCAGCCCGAGATGAACTTCTTGCCTTCAGCGGCCATGATCTCCCGTATCTTCTTGCCGCAGGCCTTGCGAAGGTTGTCGGCCTCTTCCAGGGTGTAGTTGGCGAACTTCTGGGCGATCCGCATCATCGATTCCTGGTAGATCATGAGGCCGAAGCTCTCGCCGAGTATTTCCTCGGCGTCCGGGTGCAGGTACTCCACCGGACTGCGCCCGTTCTTGCGGTCGGCGTATTCGATGTGCATTTTCTCGCTCATCGGCCCGGGGCGGTAGAGCGCAACCGTCGCTGAGATGTCGTCGAGGTTGGTCGGGTGGAGGGCTCTGAGCAGGGAGCGCACAGGGCCGCTTTCCAACTGGAAGACGCCCGTGGTGTCGCCCTCCTGCAGCATCTTGAATGTGCGGGAGTCGTCGAGCGGGATGTTCTCCATCTCGATTTCTTCGCCCCGAGTTCTCCGTATGTTCTCGACCGTGTCGGTGATCACGTCGAGCGTCCGGAGACCCAGGAAGTCCATCTTCAACAGGCCGAGTTCTTCGATGGCGTCCATGTCGTACTGCGTGACGATCGGGGCTTCGTCCAGCTTGCCGTCCACGGGCTTCTGCTGAACCGGCAGGTGCTCACGCAGCGGATGCTGGGAGATCACCACGGCGGCGGCGTGGATGCTGTCCTGGCGCACCAGCCCTTCTAGACCGAGCGCCACGTCCACCACGGTCTTGACGTCTTCCTCCCTCTCGTACAGGGATCGCAGCTCGAGGGCCAGGGCGTGGCCGCCGGTGTACTCTTCCGATTTCTTGATGCAGGCCCACAGAGGAGTGGCTCGCCCCATTATGGGGTCGGGGATCGCCCTGGCGATCTTGTCGCCGACCCCGTAGGGGTAGCCCAGCACCCGGGCGGCGTCCCGCACGGCTGCCTTGGCGCCGATGCTGGAGAAGGTGATGATCTGCGCCACGTGGTCTCGTCCGTAGAGGTCGCTGACGTAGCGGATGAGGGCGTCCCGGTAGCGGGAGTCGAAGTCGATGTCGATGTCGGGGAGCTGACGGCGGCCCGGGTTCAGGAAGCGTTCGAAGAGGAGGCCGTTGGCGAGCGGGTCGAGGTCTGTGATCCCCAGGCAGTAGGCGACGGCGCAGCCTGCGGCGCTGCCGCGCCCTGGGCCTACTCGTATCCCTGACTTGCGGGCGTAGTTGACCAGGTCAGCAACTATGAGAAAGTAAGAGGAGAAGCCCATCTCGGCGATGATGCGGAGTTCGTAAGCCAGCCGGTCGGCCCGCTCGTCGCCCATCGGCTTGCCCCAGCGCCGCTCTGCGCCCACCAAGGTGAGTTGCTGCAGGTAGGCGTCGCTGCTCTCTACGCCGTCGGGCAGCGGAAAGTGAGGAAGCATGGCCCTCCCGAATTCGATCTCGACTTCGCTGCGCTCTGCTATTTCCAAGGAACTGTCGCAGGCCGTCGGCAGACTGGCGAAGCGCTCCCGCATCTCTCTGGCCGACTTCAGGTAGTGCTCGCTCCCATCGAAGCGCAGGCGGTTCTCCTCGTCGGTGGTCGTGCCGGTCTGGACGCAGAGAAGGGCGTCGTGGGAGAGGTGATCTTCGCGGTGCGTGTAGTGGCAGTCGTTAGTAGCAAGGAGAGGTGCGTTCAGAATCTCACCTATTTGCAGGAGTTGAGGGGTGATCTGGCGCTGCTTGTCGATGCCGTGATCCTGGAGCTCCACGTAGGTATTGGACGCTCCGAATATGTCTTGCAGACGCCCGGCGTAGCGCAGGGCGCCGTCGAAGTCTCCGTCGAGGAGGGCTCGCGAGACGTGGCTGCTCAGGCAGCCCGTGGTGG
The DNA here is from genome assembly GCA_965242895.1 of Acidimicrobiales bacterium. Classification (GTDB taxonomy): domain Bacteria; phylum Actinomycetota; class Acidimicrobiia; order Acidimicrobiales; family CATQHL01; genus CATQHL01. The sequence goes on along the minus strand of OZ251507.1, from coordinate 2,754,097 downwards.
CTATCAGTCCTTCGGAGTGCTCCGAGAGGACTTCCCAGTCCACCTTCGGTCGGTGGTAATAGCCCTCTAGGAAGGCTCTGCTGGCGATCTGAATGAGGTTCCTGTACCCGACATTGTTCTCGGCGAGGAGGGTGAGGTGGTAGTAGAGCTTGTGCCCTTTCTCTGTTTCGCCGCCGCTGTCGTCGATGCTGCCCTGCCTCGTGGGGCGCTCTCGACGGTTTTCGTGCGCTAAGTAGGCCTCGGTGCCCAGGATGGGCTTGATCCCAGCGGCTCGGCAGGCCTTATAGAAGGGGATGATTCCGTACATGTTGCCGTGGTCGGTGATTCCCAGCGCAGGCTGCCCGTCGGACTTCGCAGCCTGGACGAGGTCGTCGATACGGGATGCCCCGTCGAGAATGGAGTACTCCGTGTGCGTGTGCAGGTGGACAAAGGAATCTGGCATTTGTGGGCGCTCGCTTGTTTGCTCTTTTGGGGTTGCTCATAAAGGAAACGGAGCTGAGCGCCGTTGCAGTCACAGAACCTTGGCTATTCGCGGTATCCACTCCAAATTCACCTGGACAGCGGAGTTATTCAGCGAACGGAAGTGAGAGGTGGGTTTTCCCTACAGGCGATTCACAGCTTTTTCTGTGCGCCATTCAGAGGGCAGAATCGCCGAAGGAATGAAGAGACGCCGAGCAGAACTTGGAATCTTCAGCCGGCTGCTCCGCTTTGGCGGGCTGTATCGTGGGAGGGCGGTGAAGGAGTCGGCTTCTTGGCCTGACGCCTGCACCTGAGGGGAACTCAGTGGAATCTCAAGCGAATTTCAAGCGAGGAACAAGCGAATGACAGGATCTGACAAAGAACTACAGCCTCCCCAACAACCTGAAGTGATAGAAGAGGGCGACAGCAGAAAAGGCCTCGACACCGGAGAGGCCATTGAGCAGCCGGCCAAGGTCATGCGCCTCGGTGCGATGCTGCGCAATCTTTTAGAGGAGGTGCGGGCTGCTCCTTTGGATGGGCGCAGCCGAGACCGCCTGCGGGAGATATACGAGACTTCCTTGAGCGAATTGAGTTCCGCCCTCTCCCCCGACCTGCAGGACGAACTGAGCAGGCTGGCTCTGCCCTTCAATGAGGCGAGCCTTCCTACCGCAGCCGAATTGCGTATAGCCAAGGCGCAGGTAGTGGGTTGGCTAGAAGGTCTCGTCCAAGGCATCCAAGCCACCTTGTACGCCCAGCAGGTGATCGCCCGCAGACAGCTAGCCGACATGCGTGGTCAGTTGCCGAGCCCTAAGAGCTCGGATCTGGCGGAGCCAGACGAAGACTCCGGTTACAGCGGCACCTACCTTTAGTTAGCAGCCACAGGGCTCCTAGCCGGGTTCCCACCAGCAGCCGGCGGCTGCTCCCTGTCCACCCCCGCCGTCCGCGATTCGGGATAGGTGTCGAGCGCCCACGTTTTGGCCGGTCACGGACGCTTGGTCTACGCCCCCCTCCCCCGGGGCATCGGTGGTGAGGCGCTTCTCAAGCTGTTCTCGCTTACTTGAGTCCCTCCAGGAGAAGGCGAAAATCCTGCGGCAAGTCGGAGTCGAACTCAACTAGACGGCCGTGGGCGGGGTGTTCGAAGGCGAGGCTCGCCGAGTGCAAAGCAGGGCGCTGAAAAGAGCGCGGCGTCATTCCCCGACGCTCACCGGCCAAGCTGGTCTGGTCGGGCAGGTCGGGCAGGCTGGTCTGGCTGGCGGGGTCGGGCAGGCTGGACAGATTGGTCTGGTCGTAAAGGTCGACCCGGCTGGGCAGGCCGGCCTGGCCGGAGGCGTACCCCCTGGACGGAGTCGCCGACGACCCTGGAGCGCCGTAGAGGAAGTCGCCCACCAGCGGGTTGCCGATCGCCGAGAGGTGAACTCGTATCTGATGCGTGCGCCCCGTCTCTAGGCGGCAGCGCAGACGGCTGAGTTCCTCGGGACGGCTGAAATTTTGCTGCACTCGGTAGCGGGTGCGGGCGGGACGGCCTTGTTCGGAAATCGTCCTCAACGCCCGGTGGCGGCTGGAGCGTCCGATGGGTGCGTCCACCACTCCCTCGCCTTCCAGCCTGCCCCAGCAGACAGCTTCGTAACTTCGGCGCATGCTGCGAGCCTCTAGCTGCGCCCTAAGCGACGAATAGCCCTTGGCGGTGCGGGCGGCGACCATCAGGCCGGTCGTGTCCTTGTCTAGGCGGTGGACTATTCCGGGGCGCGTCCGCTCCCCCACTTCGGCCATCTCTGGGTAGCGGTTCAGCAATCCCGAGCAGAGGGTGCCGGAGCGCACCCCGGCGCCCGGGTGCACGACCAATCCGGCGGGTTTCTCTATGACGACGAAGTCGACGTCCTCGGCGACTACGGCGAAGTCGACGTCTGTTTCTGGCAGAGGAACCGCAGCGTTTAGAACCGAGTGCGCCCGCTCATCGGAAACCTCTAGGGCGTCTCCGCTTTTCAGCCGTTCGGAGCGGGTGAGGGCTGTCTTGCTGTTCAGCAGCACCGACCCCGAATCGACCAACTCGGCTGCGGCGGATCGGCTGCAGTTCCAGAGCAGCGCCACCGCTCGATCCAGGCGCTCCCCCACCAGGGCGGTAGGGATGCTTATTGCGTCTTTACCCACGAGACCACGGGGTGCTGCGGCGCTTTAGGGGGTTTCGTAGGCCGTGAGGATGATGTCGGCGACTTCGGGATCGGAAGCCGCCACGAACTGGACCTCGTCGCCCGAGATTGACAGCCAGGCGAAGTCCTCGGCCTGCCAAGTCGTCGTGTTGCCGGATATGTAGGGGTTGCCGACCGCCATGGCGATGGGAATGTAGTCACGCATGATGTAGGCGAACTCTTCGGCATCCTTAAGTGTGTCGCCTCGGTAGGTCAAGGTGAAGACTGCATCGTTGTCGTTGAACCAGAGGGAGTATGCGTCGCTTCCCCAGCCTTCGACAGCCTTTCGTGTGTGCCCGGTTCCGGGACCGCCGGTTTCCCAGGGAGCGAAGACCTGATCGAACATCATTGAGAGATTCAGTGCACCCCAGGTGGAAGAATCGACAAGTCGGTAGCCGGGAAGGTCAACCTCCGGATGGTCAATATCTAGAGGAATGTCGTCAGGATATTTCTGCGGAAAAAAGATTTGTTCGGTCGTGATCGGAGGGCTTTTGTAAGCTGCGTCGACCGCTCTAAGTCCGCCGTTGTTCAAGATGTTGTTTACGAAAATTCTGCCGGCGGAGTACTGGAAATTGAAGGCTTCACGGATGAAGTGCGGAATCCCGCTCAGATCCACTGCATTGGATCGCGCCGCTCGCAACGTGTTATTAAGTTCGACCAGATCGGCGGACGTAAGCTCGTTCGCAATGTAGTAAGTCTGGAATATGCTGGCGTCTCCTTCAATCAAGGCTCGCATAGCACGACCCTCGTCGTATTTAGTCTCCCGAGCCAGTTTGATGATGCGATCCCAGAAATTGAAGTGTTGATCGGTAAGAGCGTGAATTAACTCGTGAAATAGGATTATCCGATCGTAAACTTCAAGCTCATCCCCTCTGATGGGCACGACCAACTCACCATTTGCTGAGCTATAAAATCCTGCGACAGAACCGGTAAATAGATTTTGCTGGAGTTGCGCTAGAGAAGCATTCCTGTCCAGAAGTCCTAGCAATTTCAGGAGCGCCTCTTCGTCTTCTTGCCCAGCGAATGATTGCTGTGCTGCCCCCTGAACGCGCTCCCTGAAAGCATCTACTGTTAACAGCGTGATGTTAGGTGCCTCTAGGAATTCCAACCCGCGTATTCGCTCCGTCGTCTCTATAAGTTCGGCGATCTGAGTTTCAAAGAGAGCCCTTAGATTTTCGTCTGGTTCGTCTGTCTCTGCTGGTTCGTCTGTCTCCGATGTCTCCGCTGGTTCGTCTTGCTGCGACGCCTCGTTTGGTGAATCGCTCTCTGTGTTCTCTGTGCTCGAACCCGCAGGGAGGGTTGGCGGTTCCCCATAGAGCGAAGCCGGCTGCGTGCTCAAGTTTGCATGAGAGGCAGCGAGCGTTCCCTCGGCTTCGAAGTTGGCGGTGAGGGAAACAGCGGCTTCTCCCACGGGCAGGTCTGTGTCGCTTTCGGGCAGGCTTGCGCTCAACTGGGATGAGTCCGAGTTGGAGGTGTCGGCGTGGACGGGCTGGGCCGTGCCGGAGGGGAGTGAAGAGGGCGCAGCAATTTCCGCAGTCATTCCCAGGTCGCCGTAAGCGGTGGCGAGGTAGCCGCCGACTTCAGGGTCGGAAGCTGCTATGAATCGGAGCGTGTCGCCGGAGAGGTGCAGCCAGGCGAAGTCCTCTCCTCGCCAAGTCGCCTTGTCTTCGGAGACCTCGGGAGCGCCCACGTCCATGGAGACCGAGACGTATTCCTGCATGGTCTCAAAAAGCTCAGAAGCGTCGGCGGCCTCATCGCCTCGGTAGGTCAAGGCGAAGGCCGTCTCCTCGCCGTTCGACCAGAGGGAATAGCGGTCGCCTCCCCAACCCTTCACAGCCTCTCGCCTGTTTTGGCTGTTTGCGAAGCTTTGAATACCGAGAGCCTGGTCGAACATAATCGCAAAACCGGCCTCGCCCCAGGTTGAAGAGTGCTCAAGTTCGTACCCAGGGATGTCCACGGCCGGATGGGATACTTCCAGCGGCACCTCGTCTGGATAGTTGCTGGGTGAGTGGATTTGCTCGGTGCTGATCGGCGGGTTTTTGTAGGCCGCATTAATCGCTTCTAGACCGCCTAGGCCTGATATTTGCCTTACGAAGGGGAAACCGAACGAATACGGAAATGAGATTGCTTCGACCAGGAAATGAGGGAACTCTCTCCTAGTCGGCGAGTCTGACTCTTCCACACCGAGTAGTTCATCGATCGTCGTGGTAGCTAACTCAAACTGTTCCTCGTATGAGAGTTCGCTTTCGACGTAGCGTTCCTCCATACGCCTGGCATCACCTTCGACCAAGGCCCTCAGTGCCGTCATAGCGTCGTCCTTGTCTTCGTCGTCTAGCTGGTCGGCTAGTTCGGAAAACTTGAAGTGCTGATCGGTCAATGCATGAACCAATTCGTGAATCAAGATGACTCGGTCGTAAGAAGTAATCTCATTGCCCCTTATAGGCACGATCAATTCAGTGGTGTCGCCGTCGTAATATCCGGCAATTGCGCTGCTGAATATTTCGCGGTACAGATCTTTGAGTGAATCCTCTTTGTCCAGCAGTCCCAGCAACTTGTAGAGTTCCCCGCCCACCTCGATGTCCTGGAGGTTTTCCTCTAGGGTGTCCTGAAGTCGTCGATTAAAATCCTCAGAGCTCAACAGCACAACGTTCGGGGGTTCTAGGAAATCCAAGCCGCGAACTCGTTCGGCTGCTTCGACTAATTTGTCGATCTCTTCCTCGAAACGGGATGTGAGGCTGCCGCCGGCTGTTTCGACCTGGTTCGCCCCCTCGGATGCGGCGTCGGTTCCTGTCTCATCGCCCACCACCGAGTGGACACCGCCGCCAAGACCCGTCTCCCCCGATGCGGCGTCTGCCCCTGTTTCATCGCCTTCGCTGCTCGCAGTAGATGAAGAATTCGTATCTCCGGGCGGCTGCACGGAGGCGGGGTCGGTGTCGGGGCCGCCGTTCCCCGCCGGAGGTGTGGATGAGTCGTCGATCCTCGTCGAAGTTGCGGCGGGGGCTCCGACTTCGGAAGATTGGGCGGCTTCGTTCGAGTCGGCGCAAGCGGCTCCGAGCAGCGTCAGAAGACAAATATTCGCAACAATTTTCAAGATCATTTCGGGCACTCAAGTATGGATGTTAAGGGCACTTAAATCTAGTCGAGTTAGACGGCTTCATAAGTTGATACGAGCAGATTGCCGACTTCAGGGTCGGATGCCGCTATGAATCGGAGCGTGTCGCCAGAGAGGTGCAGCCAGGCGAAGTCCTCTCCCTGCCAAGTCACTTTCTCCTCGGAAGCTTCGGAAACCTCGGAACTCTCGGAAGCCTCAGGAGCACCCACGTTCATGGCGGCCGAGATGTATTCCTGCATGGTTTCAAAAAGCTCCTGAGCGTCAGTGGTTTCGTCGCCTCGGTAGGTCAAGGCGAAGGCCGCTTCTGCTCCGTCGAACCAGTAGGAGTACGTGTCTGCACCCCATCCTTTGACTGCGGGACGTTCATGGCCGTTCACCTCAACCTGTCTTCCGTTCACCTCAACCTTTTCTGTTTCGAGTACTTGGTCGAACATCAAGGAGAACCAGAGCGTTCCCCACGTAGAAGTATGGTCCAAGTCGTAGCGGGATATCTCGGGAACCGGATGTGATATCTGCAGAGGCAACTCGGCAGGATACTTCTCGGGTTGGTAGATTTGTTCGGTGGAGACGGGAGGATTCTCGTAGATGTCGTTGACGGCTTTATATAAATCTTTCCCGACTGAAACCTTCTCATCCTCAAATATAAGCTCATTTTCGTCCAAGAAAGCACCCACGAAAAAACCACCGTACCCATACGGAAACGAAAAAGAACCTTCCAAGAAATAAGGGAGAGTTTGATCTGTTTCGGGAGCTTCAGACTCCGTTTCAGACTCGGGAGGACTGGAGAGTTCTATTTGTTCGTCGGAAGTCAACTCGGCAATGTGATATAGCCTCTCACTTTGGATCGCGTCGCCTTCGACAAATGCCTGTAACGCAAATAGTTGATCGTACTTGTATTCTGCATCCAAAGCGTCGTAGATACTGCCAAAATCGAAGTGTTGATCGGTGAGTGTGTGCACTAATTCGTGGATCATCGAACTGCGTTCGGTCAAATCAAATCCTGTGTCGCCTATGGGTACTACGACTTCACGAGTGTCGGAATCGTAATACGCAGAGGCTGATTGTGTGAATATCTTCTTGTACCAATCCTCAAGAGAATCTTCAGGCTTCATCAACCCCAAGAGCGTGTAGAGGGCGTCTGCTGCCTCAAGATCGGAGTACTCCTCATCGACTATCTCTGCTAACCGCTGTCGATAGCTCTCTTCATCTAACAGCAAGATTTTTGGTTGCTCAATAAATTCTAAGCCGCGAATCCGTTCGGCGACTTTGATGAGTTCTGCTATCTCTTTTTCGTATTGGGAGTTCAAATCGCCGGAAACAGCGGGCGGATTTTCATTCTCTGTCGTAGAAGAGGGCGTGTCAACATTTTCATCTGTAGATGTGGTTGCTGCCGCCAGGGTCGTGCTTGTGGTTTGTCTAGATGTCTCGCTGTCAGGGGAGGTGGCAGCGCTTGTACTCTCCGGTAGTGAGGTGCCGCTAGTCGAGGAGGTGGTCTCGGGGGTATTCGGCTGAGTAGTCCCTTCCTCTGGAGTTTCTCCGCAGGAAACACTCAGAGCGATCAAGGCCGATGTCAATAGGAGCGCTATGGCCTTACCCCTAGCCGCCTTTGATCGCGTCAACCCCATCCACAGTGCCCGTATCAAGAAACGCTTTTTGCCTCTAGTAGCTGCTTCGTTCTTGATCTCCACACCTAGAGGATACCAAAGTGGTTGGATTGATGTTCTGCGCTTCTGTTAGCCGCTTCGTCCTTGATTTCGGCAACCTCTGTCTCGGTGTTCGCATCAATTTCTTCAATTTCTGCCGATTCGGAGCGTTCGCTTTTTCGCGCAAGAAACGAACCGGAGACGAACAACAAGACGCCGATGGTAATGCCGGAATCAGCCACGTTGAACACTGGCCACCACTGCAGATCGATGAAATCGATCACCTTGCCGCTGAACACCCCTCCGTCTCCTCTGAATGCTCGATCCCCTAGGTTGCCGAGCGCTCCTCCGAGCACTAGTCCAGCCACCACTGCGACAAAACGACTCTCGTTTCGCCAAGTGCTGCCCACTATCAACAGAGAGACGATCACTACCAGCACCGTGATGTAAGGGGCGAGGGACGATCCCAGGCCGAAAATCGCCCCTTCGTTGAACACCAATTTAAAACGCAGCGTCCAGAACAGGTCGATGTTCCGATCGTCGAGAGCGTTGACTGCCCACGCTTTGGTGAGCTGGTCTAGAAGCAGCCAGAGCGCCGCTACGCCCGCTAGAAGCAGGCGGCGGTTACGCAACAGGCGGCTGTGGGGCTTTTCAGTGCCGACCGAAGCCGCCGGCCTTGTGTTCGACCCTTTCCGATGCCCAGGGAATCGCACGCAGACGTTCCATTTGGATGGGTTTGCCGGAGACCGTGCAGATGCCGTAGGTGCCCGCTTCGATGCGAGCAAGGGCTGTATCGATCTGCACTACGGCAGCTTGAGCTTGGGCGCTCAGGGCGAGGTCACGCTCACGCTCCACTGCCCAGGTGGCGCCTTCGCCCGATTCTTCGTCGAACTGCAAGTCGCCAGGTTCCCGCATCGCTAGCAGGGAATCGGCTTCCTCCGCCATGATCCTTGCCGACTTGACATACTTGGCGCGCTCTCTTTCGAGGGAACGCTTCTGTTTCGCCAAGAACTTCTCGGAGAAGTGGGGAACTTGCTCGGTTTTAGAGACAGTCTTCGGCTTGGGCTTGCTTTTGGCGCTGGCGGCTTTTGCGGCGGGCTTAGCCTTGCTAGCCGCCTTTGGTTTGGGAGCAACTTTGGAACTGGGTGCGGCTTTCGAACTGGCTTTTGACTTACTTGCGGTTTTAGCCTTGGGATCAGTCTTGCTAGCGGCCTTGCTCGTGGTCGATTCGGCGACCTTCGCCTCTTGCGGAGGTTGTTCCGACGCAGCGGTTTTGCTGGAGGTCTTCTTCGTAGTCTTGCTGGAGACTTCCGCAGCGCTCTTACTGGGGGTCTCCTCTGCGGCCTTGCTAGCGACCTTCTTCATGGTCTTAGTCGCTGCTTTGGGGTCAGCGGTTGTCTTGGTTCCAGCCGCTGTCTTGGAGGTGCTGGCAGCCTTTGGCTTGGGGGGAGCCTTGGTTTTAGATGCGGGCTTGGCGGCTTTCGCTTCGGCAGTCTGAGTCTTGGCGGCGGTCTTAGCGGTCTTTGGTGCTACAGCGGCTTCGGGCGTCTCTGTTTTTGCAGCCTTTGGGGGGGACTGAGTTTTGCTGACGGCTTTTGTCTTGGCTGTCTTGGCGGCAGGCGTAGTGGGTTTGGATTCGGCGGAGGCGCTGGATTCGGGCTTCGCAGCAGCTTTGGTAGTGGACTTGGACTTGGTGGCAGCTTTGGCGGACTTGGGCTTGGCGGCTTTCGCTTCGGCAGTCTGAGTCTTGGCGGCGGTCTTAGCGGTCTTTGGTGCTACAGCGGCTTCGGGCGTCTCTGTTTTTGCAGCTTTTGCTGCGGACTGAGTTTTGCTGACGGCTTTTGTCTTGGCTGTCTTGGCGACAGGCGCAGTGGGCTTGGGTTTGGAGGCGGCGCCGGATTCGGGCTTCGCAGCAGCTTTGGCGGCGGACTTGGGCTTGGTGGCAGCTTTGGTGGACTTGGGCTTGGCGGCTTTCGCTTCGGCAGTCTGAGTCTTGGCGGCGGTCTTAGCGGTCTTTGGTGAGACAGCAGCCTTGGGCGTCTCTGTTTTTGCAGCCTTTGGGGGGGACTGAGTTTTGCTGACGGCTTTTGTCTTGGCTGTCTTGGCGACAGGCGCAGTGGGCTTGGATTCGGCGGAGGCGCTGGATTCGGGCTTCGCAGCAGCTTTGGTAGTGGACTTGGACTTGGTGGCAGCTTTGGCGGACTTGGGCTTGGCGGCTTTCGCTTCGGCAGTCTGAGTCTTGGCGGCGGTCTTAGCGGTCTTTGGTGCTACAGCGGCTTCGGGCGTCTCTGTTTTTGCAGCTTTTGCTGCGGACTGAGTTTTGCTGACGGCTTTTGCTTTGGCTGTCTTGGCGACAGGCGCAGTGGGCTTGGATTCGGCGGAGGCGCTGGATTCCGGCTTCGCGACAGCTTTGGCGGGGGGCTTGGACTTAGGTTCGGCGACAGCTTTGGCGGTGGACTTGGACTTGGTGGCAGCCTTGGTGGACTTGGGTTCAGATTTTGTGACAGCTTTGGTACTGGGCTTGGGCTTGGTGGTAGTTGTAGTGGTGGTGGACTTGGGTTTCGCAGCAGTTGTGGTGGACTTGGACTTGGTGGTGCTGGACTCGGACTTGGACTTCGCTGCGGTGGTGCTGGACTTGGGCTCAGGCTTGGCAGCGGCTTTGGTCTTGGGAACGGCCTTTGCCTTGGCTACCTTGGCAGCCTGAGGCTTGGCGGGTGTCTTCGCCTTGGCTGAAACTGTTTTGGAGACTGCTTTTGGCATCTTCTTGTGTTCTTCGCTGCTTTCGAACGGCTAGTAACGGCTAGTAACGGATGGTAAGGACTAGTAACGGCTGGTAACGGCTAGTGCCGGCGATCAGTGCTAGAGATAACGACTCCTGCTGATGAGCATGTCGAAGCCAAACCCTAAGCTCACGACCAAATCAATTGTACAGTCAAAGCAACAAAAATCGAAGTAATAAGCCAATCAACGAACAGGTCACATGAACGAAGCCTCTACTCACATGAACGAAGCCTCTATCTATCCGCACGTTGAAGCGAAGCCGGATTTCCCCGCCATCGAATCCCGCATTCTCGCCTACTGGGAAGAGCATGGCGTCTTTGAAGCTTCCGTGGAAGCCAGAGAAGCAGGCGAAAGCGGCCAGAACGACTACGTCTTCTACGACGGGCCGCCCTTCGCCAACGGCCTGCCGCACACAGGCAACCTGCTCACCGGCTACGTAAAGGATGTAATCCCCCGCTACCAGACCATGCGCGGCAGGCGCGTGGAGCGTCGCTTCGGCTGGGACTGCCACGGACTGCCCCCAGAGATGGAGGCGGAAAAGGAACTGGGCGTGGCCGGTCGAAAGGCCATCATCGAGTTCGGAATCGACCGCTTCAACGAGCAGTGCCGGAGCTCGGTGATGCGCTACACCAACGAGTGGCAGCGCTACGTCAATCGGCAAGCTCGCTGGGTGGACTTCGAGAACGACTACAAGACGATGGACGCAGCCTTCATGGAAAGCGTCATGTGGGCGTTCAAACAACTCTGGGAGAAGGGGCTCATCTACGAGGCTTACCGCGTACTCCCGTATTCCTGGGGGGCAGAGACCCCGCTCTCCAACTTTGAAATCAGGATGGACGACGCCACCCGCCCGCGCGAGGACCCGGCCATCACTGTCGCCTTCGACCTGCGTCATCGCAGCGGCGACCCTGGCCGGATGAGGCTCTGGGCATGGACGACGACTCCTTGGACGCTGCCTAGCAACTTGGCGCTGGCCGTGGACGCCGAAATGCGCTACTCCGTGTTCAAGGACGACAGCGGCGGCGAGAGCGTCTTCCATGTCCTGGCGGAAGCGGCGGAGGTGCGCTACGAGTCGGAGTTGAGAGGGTTGGAGCGCTGGGACACCCTGCTGGGCAGCGACCTGATAGGACGCGACTTCGAACCGCTCTTCGACTACTTCGTAGGCAGTCCCGAAGCTGAGCGGGCTTTCAAGGTGTTAGGCGCTGACTTCGTAGAGACCGAAGAGGGGACGGGGGTGGTGCACATGGCGCCAGGCTTCGGAGAAGAAGACCAGCAGCTCTGCGAAGCGGCCGGAATAGGGGTAGTGACCCCGGTGGACGAATCAGGGCGCTTCACAACTGAAGTCACCGACTGGGCGGGCGTCGGGGTCTTCGAGGCCAATCGAGGCATCATCTCTTCGCTGAAGCGGCAGGGCAGGGTGCTCAGGCACGACACCTACGTGCACAACTATCCCCACTGCTGGCGCACCGACACGCCCGTCATCTACAAGGCGCTGAGTTCCTGGTATGTGAAGGTCACCAGCATTCGCGAGCGGATGCTGGAGCTGAACGGGGAGATCAACTGGATACCCGACCACGTGAAGGAGGGGCGTTTCGGGAAGTGGCTGGAGGGGGCTCGGGACTGGTCGATCAGCCGCAACCGCTTTTGGGGATCCCCCATTCCGGTCTGGCGCTCTGACAACCCTGCCTATCCCCGAATCGACGTCTACGGCAGCCTGGACGAACTGGAGAGAGACTTCGGGGTGCGCCCAGACGACCTGCACCGTCCCTTCATTGACTCCCTGACCCGCCCCAATCCCGACGACCCCAGCGGGGAGTCCGTGATGCGCAGGGTGCCGGAGGTTCTGGACTGCTGGTTCGAGTCTGGGTCTATGCCCTTTGCACAGAACCATTACCCCTTCGAGAACAAGGAGTGGTTCGAAAAACACTTCCCGGCCGACTTCATCGTGGAGTACGTGAATCAGACGCGGGGATGGTTTTACACCCTGCACGTTCTGGCCACCGCCCTTTTCGACCGGCCGCCCTTCCTGAACGCACTCTGCCACGGCGTCGTGCTGGCTGCTGACGGCTCCAAGTTGTCTAAACGGCTGCGCAACTACACCGACCCTGAAGTGATTTTTGCCAAGCAGGGTTCGGACGCCTACCGCTGGTACCTAATGTCGTCCCCCGTGCTGCGGGGGGGCGACTTGAGGATCCAGGATGCGGGAGTGGAAGCCGCCGTGCGGGAAATCCTCTACCCGATATGGAACGCCTATTACTTCTTCTGCCTCTACGCCAACGCAGACGAAAGACGCGCGGAACCGGACGCTTCTTCCCAGCACGTCCTGGACCGCTACATCCTGGCGAAGAGCAGGCAGTTGGTAGAGGAAGCGGCTGCTTGTTTGGATTCCTACGACGTCCCTGGGGCATGCAGCAAGATCGAGGGCTTCCTGCCTGCGCTCAACAACTGGTACATCCGCCGCAGCCGAGAGCGTTTCTGGTCGCCAGCGGCAGAAAGCGACCCGGCGGAGAAGCAGGCTGCCTACAACACCCTTTACGTGGCGCTGCTGACGCTCCTCAAGGTGGCCGCCCCCCTCCTGCCGCTCTTGAGCGAGGCCATTTATCTCGGCTTGACCGACGGCGGGACCGGCGGGACCGGCGGCGGGACCGGCGGAAACGGACGGAACGGACGCTCCGACGCTTCGGCAAGTCTGCATCTCTGCGACTGGCCGGAGGTGGACTCCTTGCCGAGCGACCCGAAGTTGGTAAAGACCATGGACCTCGCCAGGGCGGTCTGCTCGGGGGCGCTGGGAGTGCGGGTTGCCAACAGGATCCCGGCACGGTGGCCACTCGCTTCTTTGACGGCGGCAGGCAAAGGGGCGGAAAGCCTGCGCCCGTTCGTGGATCTCATTGCTGCAGAGGTGAACGTCAAGGAGGTTCACCTGACCGAGGAGTTGGGCGCAGACGTGAGTTTCCGCCTGCGTCCGAGGGGCGACGTGCTGGGGCCGCTCCTTGGCGCTTCCATGCAGCCGGTAATGGCGGCCGCACGGAGAGGCGAGTGGGAACACCACCCCGACGGCGGAGTCGTGGTGGAGGGCATACGACTCTCTGAGGAGCAGTACAAGATCGAGCTCCAGGTCGAAGACAACAAGGCGAGTGCGGTTATTTCCGAAGGTGGTCTCGTCGTTTCCCTGGATATCGAACTGACGCCTGAACTGCGCTCGGAGGGGTTGGCTCGTCACTTGGTGCGCCTGCTTCAGCAGGGACGGCGCGACCTCGATTTCAACGTGAGCGACAGGGTGGAGTTGACTCTCGACCTTGGAGACGGACTGGCTGAAGTCATCTCAGCGCACGAGCATTACATAGCAGAACAGGTGCTGGCGCTGAAGGTCGACTACGCAGACCTTGCTGCGGAGACGGCTGGAGGCCAGCACTCCGGTGAGGGGGAACTGGACGGGCAAAAGATCCGCTGGAGGCTGGATCGGGTAACGCCCTAGCCCCTGTCCCCGGCCCCCAGTCCTTAGGGGCAGATGACCCGGCGGATTATGAACAGCAGCGTCACGACGATCGCAGGTATGAAATCGAGGCCGACCGTCCCCAGCCGCAGCGGAGGGATTATTCGGCGAAGCGGTCTAAGGAGCGGATCGGTGATCGTGTAGAGGAAGCCGCCTAGGGTGGCTGTCAGCCCGCCCGGGGGTACGGGCACCCAAGAGAGCAGGATGCGGGCGAAGAAGGCGATTATGTAGATGAGCACCACCCAGCACATGATCTCTCGAAAAAGATTCATCGTCCCTCACTGACTCAGCCGGGTGTCGAAAGGCGTCCGCTCAGGGAGCGGAACAGGTCGAGCTGGCTTACTGGTTGCTGCTGGAAAGAGCGGAGTCGTCCATCGCTACTTTCACGTCGCTCGGAGTCAGCAGGTAGACGCCCAAGGTGACGCGTTCGACTTTTCCGTCGAGCCCGAAGCACAGCCCGCTCACGAAATCCACCAACCTGCGCCGCAGATCCCCTTCGATGTCTTCGAGGTTCACTATCACCGGCTGGCGGTTCTTAAACTGCTCCCCTATCTCCTGAGCATCGTCGTAACTCCTCGGGTTGATCACGATTGGTTTGACAGGGTCGGCGTAGTTGAGAGGGCGCACCGTGCTGCTGACACCCGAAGGCGACCCCGACGCAGAGGTCACAGGGAAAGCGGTGTCCATCTGGGAGTATTCGTAAGACGGCGCAGGCTGAGACGGAAGCGGCGCTCTGGGTTCGGCCATGACCTGCGGCTCCGGAGCCTCAGGGACGGGGTATAACGGCTGTTGCATGGGCATGTCGTAGCGGTCCCCCTGAGCAGGGATGTTTTCGGCGTATGGGTCGACCTCGTCGGGACCCAAGCCCAGCCAATGGGCAAACCTTTTGATAGTCGACATTCAGATCTCCTGTTCCGATATGACTGTCCGTAAGCAGCGAGCCGCTTCGTTCGTGGATAACGCAGCGATGTTCCCTGTCGACATGCTTTTACTTTAGTCAAGCAAGTTAGCAGAGATGCGGTATGAATGCCGGAGGCGCGCAAAGAAGGCGCTTCTTCCTCTGCCAGATGCCCTCTGCCAGATGCCTGTCTTCTATGCGTTCGAAGAGGCAAAAAGAACCCTTCCAAGTCTCAGCATGCTGGCTCCTTCGAGTATGGCCAGTTCCCAGTCGCTGCTAGTGCCCATGCTGCGTATGGGCAGTTCCAAGGAGTCCGCTAGGGAGCGCAGGGCTTGAAATTCCGCCCTGACGCCCTCCGGCGGGCCGGGCAGCGCCATGGACATGAGTCCTTCGACGCTCAGACCCATCGATCGGGAATGCTCGAGGAGCAGAGGGGCTTCGGAGGCAGGGCATCCGCCGCGTCCTGGAACCCTCCTAGGAGATATCTGGAGGAGCACACGAGCGCCCGGCTGCCGGCGGGCTATCTCGGCTGCTGCGCTTTGGCGGTCGACGCTTTGCCAGAACGACACGCAGGGGGCGATTTTGCGCACCTTGTTTCGCTGTATGTTCCCGATGAAATGCCAGCGGGGGGCGGGATCCTTCGGAGGGGCGGAGAGTTCTGTTGACTTGTCGGCGAGTTCCCCGGCGTAGTTTTCGCCCAGGTCGCATAGTCCTGCTGCGACGGCGGCGGCGGCTTCGGCAGCCGAGCGGCTCTTGGTCACCGCCACGACCTTGACTCGGGCGGGGTCAGCTCCCAGGTCTGCCGCACGGTTCATTACTTTCTCCAGGTTTGTTCTGAGGAGTTGTCTCAGGTTTTCGCCGCTGGGCGACGTCAAGAACTTTCCTTTTCCTGCAGCCAGACTGCCATTGCGTGCCTCTGCGAGTCCTTGCGAGCCCTGTGCGAATACCAGGAATCGGCGTCGCAGGCCGTGCAGTACCCTGAATCTTGGACGTTTACGGCGCCGGCCTTGTAAAACGCGCTCTTGAGGAGTTCCGGCAGTGAGAGCGCAGGCGTTCCCCAAGCCGTCTCAGAGCGCACGGAGGGGCCAAACCTCACAGCGATTTCATGCAGGGTGAACGGATCGAACTCGTAGCACTCCGGATGAATGCAGGGAGAGAGGAACGCCTCTACGTCTTCTGCCCCCAGCCTTTGGACGGATTCCATTGCGGCTGCCGCCACTCCACCGGCGGCGCCCCGCCATCCGGCGTGCACGACGCCCAGAACTCCTTTTTTTGAGACGAGCGCGACGGCTGCGCAGTCGGCGGTTCTCACAGACAGCACCGCCCCTGGCACTCTCGTGACTGCAGCGTCTGCCCCCATTCTGTCTTGTCGACCTGCTTTGCCTACCTCCATGACGCGTCTTCCGTGAGGCTGTCGGAGATGCGTCCAGGGCAAATCCACCACCATCTTCTCCCGCAGGGAAAGACCTGGGGAATCCGCAAAATTACCTTCGGCGCGGGTGGTGAACCTGATCTGGGCAAGAAGCCCACCATCAAGGTCGTAGGTAAACGAAATCAACCCAGCGACACCGTCCGCAGCTCTTTGCTACCGAAGGAAAGAGGGAAGATCCAGATCGTCTTCGTAATCCAGACTTTCCGTTGCGGATTTTTCGGCGAATGGATCTGGCAGCGAGGAAAAACTCAGAACGTCGTCGGCGACGGAAGGGCTGGAGGAGGATCGTCTTCCGTCCCAACGTTCAAATCCTGCCGCAATCACGGTGACACGCATGGAATCCCCCATGGTGTCGTCTATGACGGTGCCGAAGATGACGTTGGCATCGTCGTGCGAGAGTGCGGCTACGCCCTCGGCGGCCGTGGTGACTTCCTTGAGACTCATCTGAGAGTTTCCGGTGATCGTGAGCAGCAGCCCGCGAGCGCCTTCGATGGACGACTCGAGCAGAGGGCTGGAGACGGCCTTGCGGGCTGCGTTGGCGGCGCGCTCCTCGCCGGAGGCCATGCCCACGCCCATCAGGGCGGAGCCGGCGTCTTTCAGGATCGTGCGCACGTCGGCGAAGTCGGTGTTGATGAGGCCAGGAGTCGTTATCAGGTCGGTTATTCCCTGGACGCCGTGGAGTAGGACGTCGTCTGCGAGTTGGAATGCGTCAATCAGTGTAGTCCCTTCGGTCACCTCGTTCAGCAGCCTGTCGTTGGGGATCACTATTTGGGTGTCGACCTTTTCTTTGAGGGAATCTATGCCCTTGTCTGCCTGCATGGCACGCTTGCGCCCTTCGAAACGAAACGGACGAGTGACGACCGCAATCGTCAAAGCGCCGAGTTCACGAGAAATCTCGGCAATGACCGGCGCAGCGCCGGTGCCGGTTCCGCCCCCCTCGCCGGCGGTGATGAACACCATGTCGGAGCCGTCGATGGCTTGGCGGATCTGCTCTTCGGCGGCCTTGGCTGCTGCTTCTCCGACTTCCGGATTGCTGCCTGCTCCGAGACCTTGCGTCAGTTCGCGCCCTATGTCGATCTTGATGTCGGCGTCGCTCATCAGGAGGGTTTGAGCGTCGGTGTTGACGGCGACGAACTCGACCCCCCTGAGGTTCGCTTCGATCATGCGGTTGAGGGCGTTCACTCCTCCTCCGCCGACGCCGACGATCCTAATAACTGCAAGATATTGATGTGGGGAACTCACTTTTAATTCCTCTGGTTTCTCTGTTTTTATTGGTTGAACCTTCTTTGTTGGGTCGCATTGCATTCGCACTGCACACTGAAAAATTCGTCAGCAACAAAGGGTTCACTTGCTTTGAAAATCCGCTAAACTATAAAGTTAAACTTAACAGTTAATGCTGTTCAAATAACTTCGTAATATAAGCTTACACGCAATCAGGGGTGCGTGTCAATACCGGAGCCGTTGTTGCTCTTACATCTAATCTATCCAAACATTCAAGGTCTACTTGAGTGAGGAATGCCTCGACTGTACTCATCTTTTCTTCGATATTTCTACCTTCTTTCAAGAGTACATAGCCGGGAATGTTTAGATCTAAAATCAAGCCCTCCGGTGATACTACTACAGCTCGCACTGCACTCTGCAGCACTTCGTTCATTGCGCCCGCTGCCATGAGCGGATCTTTTAGGTAGGTGAGATCTAGCCAATCGCCGGGGGCGGGCTGCTCCATCCACACTCCCTCCACGGCGGCAACCCCCCTGGGCTGTTCGCTGCTGAGCTCGAGGACGCGCCCGTCCTCGTCGACCGTCGACCAAGCGCCTGGAACTGCGATGGCGGCTACCGGCGTCCTCTCGGAAATGCTCAAGGTCACCTCTCCCGACCAGGAACGCTCACTGCGCACGGATTTGACCCAGGGGAGCTCCACAATACGGGATCTCGCTTCTGTCAGTCCGAGACCGAGAAGAGGATCACCTCGGGAGAGGCCGGAAGTTTCCAGGATGCTTTCGACGTCGGTTCGGACGGCGCCGACGATTTTGACTTCGTCGACGTCGAGGAAACTGCTCTGCGACAGCCAGTAGCCGAAGGCGAGAGCAATTCCGAGTAGGACTATGAGAAGCAGCACAATTTGACGTTTGCCGAAAGGTTTTCGGTCTGCTCTGAGGGTGGATGCTTCCGCTTTTGTCGGAGCGGAACTCCGAGAGGAACTACCAACTTTGGGCAGGGATCCATTCTTGGGTTGCACTCGAGGTCTTAAGACTGTCGGAGCAGTAATGGTGCTCATGTTGCTTCCTTTCTGTGCTTGCTCCACTCGAAGTCGAAACCTGCTAGCCGTGTTTCGGGATGAAGTTCCACGTTCAACCTCTCCTTTACGATTGAGGCGACCTTGCACATGAGTGAGAGAACATCCTGGGCTGATCCGGAGCGGTCAGTGATGATGAAGTTGGCGTGCTTGTCGGAAACGACTGCCGAGCAAACGCGCATTCCCTTGCAGCCGGCGGCTTCGATGAGACGCCCGGCCGAATCTCCTGGCGGGTTCTTGAACACGGATCCGGAGTTGCTGCCTCCGGGCTGATTCAGGCGTCGCCATTTCACTATTTCCTCTAGAGTGCCCTTCTCCGTTTCTGGGTCGCTTTCCTGAAGTCGGAAGCGTGCTTGGGTGATCAGCAGATGGTCGCTCACCGCAGAGCAGCGGTAACCCAGCCGGAGGTCTTCGTTGCTGACTTCTAACTCCTCGGCGGTCTGGAAGTCCACCCCGGACGCCCCGATCAGCACTTCTGCAACGTCAGAGTCGTGCCCGCCAGCGTTCATGCGTACGGCTCCGCCGACGCTGCCCGGCACCCCCACCGCCCAGCCCAGGCCCCCCAACCCTTCGGAGGCGCATCGCCGCGCCAGGGCAGGCATCGTCATGGCCCCCCCAGCAGTGACTAGCGTGCCTGCGACGTTGCTGTAGGCGAAGGCAGGACCTAGGCGAAGCGCCAGGCCGTCAAAGCCGGAATCGCTGACCAGAAGGTTGGAGCCGCGCCCGATGATCAGGCACTTCAGATCAGGGAGGGCGGACTTGAGGCGGGCCAGGCTCAGCAGATCCTCCGAGCCGTCGAGTTCCACGAAAACTCGTGCGCTCCCCCCTACCCGGTAAGTGGTCAGCGCTCCGATCGGCTCCTCTTGCCGTACGCGGCTTTGAGAGAGTTCTTTCTCGATGCTCGCTGCGAGTTCGTTCCAGGAAATCCCCAAGCGGGTCATCCTTCCAGCCGATCCATGAGTTCGTCGGGGAGCGTCGTCAAGTCGCCGGCGTTGAGGGTGAGGCACACGTCGCCTTCTTTGAGCTCGCCGAGCAGGTAACTCGTCAGGTCTTCGCGGTGCGGGAACCATCCTGCCCGCTTGCGGGGCTCCGCCTCGAGCAGAGCGTCGAGCGCCAACTTGCCGCTGACCCCTGGAATGGGGTCTTCTCCCGCAGCGTAGACGTCGGTCATCACGACCAGGTCTGCATCGGCAAACGCTGTGGCGAACTCCCTGTGAAGGTGGGAGGTGCGGCTGAAGCGGTGAGGCTGGAAGACGCAAACGACACGGCGCCAGCCTCCGGCTCGGGCGGTGTGGAGCACCCTTTTTACTTCACCGGGCAGGTGGGCGTAGTCGTCGATGAACGTCACGCCGGCGGCAGAACCGCGAAACTCATAGCGCCGGGCCACGCCGCCGAAGCCGGCGAGTATCCGTGCGCTTTCCTCCAGCTCTACGCCTAGGTGCTCAGCGCAAGCAGCAGCGCAGACGGCGTTCAGAGCGTTGTGAACGCCGGGCAGCGGGAGCCTCATCTTCACCGCTTCGCCTTCGGTTCGCAAGAGGGTGAACTCCACGGAGGAGCGCCTCACTGCAATCTCCGCTAGCTGCAGGTCGGCCCCTTCTGAACATCCGTAGGTATGAACGTCGGGATGGCGCGAGGCGTACCGCTTCCCCCATTCCTCGTCTGTGCAGACCAGGCGGTAGCCGCCGCGGCTGCCGACTTCGTCGAGGAAACTCTCGAACGCTTTCTGAAAGCCGGCCTCTGACTTGTAGAGGTTGAGGTGGTCGGCTTCGGTGCTGGTGACTGCTGCCGCTTGGGGCGTGATCTGCAGGAAAGTCCCGTCGCTTTCGTCCGCCTCTATGACGATCCAGGGGCCTTGCCCCCAGAGGGCTCCGCTGCCGATCTCGTTGACCTCGCCGCCTACCAGGAAAGAAGGGTCGTGATCGGCTTCTCGCAGTATCAGACCGAGCATGGAGGTGGTCGTCGTTTTGCCGTGGGTGCCTGCGATTGCGAAGCTTTGCCGAAGCCGGCAGACGCCGGCCAGGATTTCAGCGCGTGAGCAGACGGGGATTTCAGACGCCTTGGCCACCTTGACTTCGAGGTTGGAGTCCCGTACGGCGCTTGAGCGCGCCACGACAGCGGTGCTGTGCGGAAGGAGGTGTGCCAGGTTTTCCTTTCGGTGCCCCACGAAGACAGGTATTCCGTCGGCGACGAGGCGCTCCGTGCACTGGGAGACCTTCAGATCCGACCCGCTGACGTGGTGTCCGGCTGCCGACAGGACGCCGGCGAGGGCGCTCATTCCGGCGCCTCCGATCCCAATGATGTGGATGTGACGGGGCTGGGTGAGGTCGATTGTCATGGATGCACCTGGGCTTCGAGTAGGTCGGCGACGCGTCCGGCGGCGTCTAGGCGGGCGAGTTTGGCGGCTGCTTTGGCCATTTCGGAGAGACGAGACGGCTGCGCCAGCAGAGCTTCCAGAGCGGAGGTCAGAACGGAGGCGCTGAGGTCGGCCTCTTTGAGCAGCAGGGAGGCTCCGGAATCCTCCATGGCTTTGGCGTTGGCGCATTGATGCGCTTCGGCTGATTGCTGCATGGGGATCAGGATGGATGGGCGCGCTGCTGCGGCCAGCTCTGCCACCGCCCCTCCCCCGGCCCTGGAAACGACGAGGTCGGCGGCGGCCAGGGCTGTGGCCATGTCGTCTTCAAAAGGAAGGGCTGCGTAATGCCTCTCCAGATGCCGCTCTAGATGCTTTTCCAGCTTTCCGAGGTCGGCGCCCGTCTGTCGCTCCTCCTGCCATGCTTGCCACGCCCTCTGCCCGACGACATGCCGGATGGACACTCCGTTCCCTAGGAGCTGTTTGCTTGCCTCTCGCATCGTCGCGTTGATGCGTTCGGCTCCGAGAGAACCCCCCAGCACCAGAATGAGTTTGCGCTCTGTGTCCACCCCGAGGGACTGCTTGGCGTGAACTCTGAGGGCGTCGCCGCCGCCCTGCGGCTCGGGAGCGGGGGCGTTCCCATTACTGATTTTGGCGTGTCCCCTGACCTGCTCTCCGAGAAGGGTGATGCTCGTCCGAAGAGGCGTCCCAGTGAACACGCTCTTGGGCAGTTCGGTATCGGCGAAGGCGACGGCGCAGACCGCGGCCCAGCGCGCCGCCATCTTTGAGGCCATCCCAGGGCGGACGTTGGCTTCGAAGACCACGCTGGGAATCCGCCGCAGACGTGCAGCTATGGCGCAGGCGGCGCTCACATACCCCCCAGAGAGGAGCACCACCGACGGCTTCAGTCGTCGAAGCAGACGCCAGGCCGTCCAGACGCCGCTCAGAATGGAGGCCAAGGCTCGCAGGCTGCTCAGAGAGAGTTTCCGCGGCAGCCCTTTCCCGGGAATCGCTGAAGCGGAGAAATCGGATTTTGCGAGCAGGGCGGCGTCCTCCGGGCGTCGGCTGAGGAAGAAGTGCACGCTCTCGGGTCTGCGCCCGCTCTCGGTGAGGGCTTCCGCCACGGCCAAGCCTGGGAGAACGTGGCCGGCCGTTCCCCCACCGGCCATCACCGCCCAGACCTGCTTAGGGGTCTGCCGTTTTGCCGCATCAGTAGGCACAGGGGCAGCCGCCGCAGGCACAGGGGCAGCATCAGGAGGCACAGCGGCCGCGCCCGAAGGAGCAGAAGCAGCCGACTTCATGGAGCCCTCGATCGCCCTTGGCGGGCCACGTTGAGCAGTATTCCGATCGATGCGAGGTTGAGCAGCAGGCTAGATCCGCCGTAGGAGATGAACGGGAGCGGAACGCCCGTGGTGGGCGTGAGCCCCACGGCCACGGCGATGTTCATGAAGGCCTGAAAAACGATCCAGCTGCTGATGCCGATCGCCAGGAGGCTGCCGTAGGGATCGGGCGCCTCGCGCGCTATCCGCAGACCCGTCACCGCCATGAGCAGGAAAGAACCGATCACCATGCTGGCGCCTATGAGCCCGAGTTCCTCGGCGATGATGGCGAATATGAAGTCTGAATGGGCGTAGGGAAGGTGAGCCAAAGCCGCTTTGCTGTTCCCCGGGCCGAGGCCGGTGAGTCCGCCCGAGGCAATTCCGATCTGCGCCTGGATCGTCTGATAGCCGATGGTGTAGGGGTGTTCCCAGGGGTCGAAGAAAGCCATTAGGCGGGCGCGTCGGTAACTGGTGCCTAAGACGAATAGAGCGGCCGCCCCGACGCCGGCTAGGGAGAGCACGCTCAACTGCTTCATAGGCACGCCGGCCATGTAGAGCATGGCCAGGAAGATCCCGCTCATTACCAGGACGGAGCCCAGGCTCGGCTGGATCACTATGAGGCCGGCCAGCAGCAAGAAGACGATCGTCGTGGGAGCGAGCACGTTCTTGACTCGGTGCGTCTGACCGATGCGGCGGGCCACCACTGACGCCGTGAACAGGATCAGGGAGAGCTTGGCGAGTTCAGAGGGCTGAAAGTACATCGGCCCGATGCGCAGCCAGCGGGTCGAACCGTTCACGGTGATGCCCAGGCCGGGCACCTGGAGTGCCAGCAGAGACAAGAGAGTGGCCAGCAGCAGTCCCTTGCAGAAGAAAGGTTTTTTCCAGGTGTGGTAGTCGATTCTGATCGTGGCGATTGCGGCGATCACGCCCAGGCAGAGCCAGACCATCTGCCTGCCGGCGTGGTACCAAGCAGAGCCGACGTCGTCGAGGGAAGTGACGACCGAGGACGTGAGCACCATCACCAACCCCAGGCCGCAAAGAAGGAAGGTGAGGATGAACATCGTCTTGAACGAGCGAGAGGAGCGCCCGACGGGCGGGCCGCGGAACACGTTGGCGGGTCTCTTGCCGGGTTTCGCAGCGGGTTTCTTGCGGGGCTGCGGGGGCTGCGGCGGCGTCTTCGCCGCAGGGTTAGCAGGCTTCAAGGCGACGCTGCGAATCAGCCGATCCCTCGAACTGGGCGTATGAGACTTCACGAGCGCACCTCCTGATGGGTCGCCGCTTGCGCCTTGCGTCCGCGAGAAGCGTCACTGATGCCCAGAGCGGAGCGAACCGCCCCCGAGAAGTCCTCGCCTCGCTCGACGTAGGAGTCGTACCAGTCGAAGGAGGTGCAGGCAGGAGAGAGCACGACCGCCTCTCCACTGCGAGACATCTGTCCGGCAAACTCGACAGCCTCCTGCATGTCTCGGGCTGTCTGCACCGGTCTCCGCCCTTTGAAAAGCGAGACTATCTCTGGGGCAGACTCCCCTATCGCAACCACCGCCCTCACGTTCTCAAGGTCGGCTAGGAGCGAGAGATCCAAGCCCTTGTTGCGCCCTCCGGCGATGAGCACGAAAGAATCGAAAGCGGCCGCTGCGCTTGCAGCGGCTTGCGGGGTGGTGGCCTTGGAGTCGTTGTACCAGGCTCCTTCAGAGTTCGAGGCTATGAGTTCCATGCGGTGCGGCAGCCCGCGGAATTCCCGCAGCGCCCTGCGTATCTCTTCTCGCCCTGCTCCCATCTCCAGGGCGCAAGCGGCCGCTGCTGCGGCGTTCAGGAGGTCGTGCGGGAAGCGTCTAGGGAGCTCCTCCTCACTGAGGAGTTCCTCTCCTCTGGCAGACAGCTTCCCCCCCTCGAAGGAGTAGTCGCTTTGCGGACGCCCGAAAGTGCAGACCGAACCCGACCTGGGGCGGTGCCTGGGGCGGTGAGCCCAGACGACCTCGTCGGCTTCGTTCACCACGGCCGTGCTTCCGCTTCGGTGATTGCGCCAGATGCTCGCCTTGGCCTCTCGGTAGGAACTCAGGGAATCGTGGACATCTAGGTGGTCTGGGGCGAAGTTAAGCCAAGCGGCTAGACGAGGGGCGAAACGCCTGCTGCGCCCCAGGCGGAAGGAGGAGGCTTCTACCACGAAGAGTCGCGGCTCCGGCCTGTCGATGGCGCTCACCAGCGGCATGTCGTTGTTGCCGGCCAATTCCGCTGCAAAAGCAGGGCGCAGGGCTTCAGCCAGGATCGTGGTGACCGTGGTCTTTCCGTTGGTGCCGGTGACGGCGGCCAGCGGGCGTTCGTCCCACTCAGCGGCCAAGTCGAATTCGCTCATGGGTGATTGGCCACTCTCCTCGGCGAGTCTCAACAGCGGGTGCCGGTCTGGAACGCCTGGGGCAGGCAGGACGCCCCCGCAGCGCCTCAGCAGAGCGCGCAAGGCGTCCTCGTCGGAGGCTGCGGTCAGGCGCAGACCGATTTCCGCTAGACGCTCCCGCATCGCATCGTCCGGAGAATCGTCTCCGACGATCACCTCGACTCCGCGCTTCAGACAGGCGCGGGCTGCCGCCATATTCGTCACTCCCATCCCCCAGAGGAGCAGAGGAGAAGCAAATTCGGGGCGTCCGGCGGCCACCGCACGTTGAGGGCTCACTGGAAACTCCCCCCTGCTGCCTGGAAGAAGTCTGCATAGAAGAGCCCCAGCGCAACGACCGTGGCAAAACCGGCCAACAGCCAGAGGCGGACGATAACCCAGGTTTCATGCCAATTCCGCTGTTCGAAATGGTGATGAAGGGGTGCCATGGCAAAAAGGCGGCGTCCGGTCAGGCGGAAGAACCCCACTTGCAGCATCACCGAACACGTCTCCAGCACGAAGAGCAGGCAGAGGATCGGCAGCAGGAGGTGAGTGTTCGTGGTGAGAGCTAGGCACGCCAGGGCCGTCCCCAGCGCCAGAGAACCGGTGTCGCCCATGAAAATCTGGGCGGGCGCAGCGTTCCACCAGAGGAATCCGGCGCACCCCCCCAGCATGGCGACGGCCACCACTGCGAGGTCTAGTGCGTGCGGGAGTTCGTAGATGCCAGGGTTGCGGAACGCCCAGAACCCGATGAGAGCGAAAGCGGCAAAGTTGAAGATCGAAGACCCTGCCGCCAGTCCGTCCAACCCGTCGGTGAGGTTCACGGCGTTGGCAGTGGCCAGGATCAGCAGAATCGCCCATATCACCCAGCCGACCTTGCCGAGGTCGAGGCCGATCGGGCCGGCGCGAGTGAAGGAGAGTCTCGTATCGACGTCGGTGAACAGCACGGTGATCACAGAGAAACCTGTCCCGACCGCCAGCAGTCCCAGCGTCTTGGCCTTTTTGCTCAGACCTTCGCACTCCGGCTTCGTCTTCTTCAGCCAGTCGTCGATCGCTCCTACCACTGAAGCGAGGACGATCGCAAACATCACGAAGAGCCCGGTGTAGGTGAAAATCCCTCGATACACGAAATGGCTGATGGAATAACCGGCGCACGCTCCGAGCACGATGGCTATCCCCCCCATGCTCGGAGTGCCGACCTTCCGTGCGTGCGACTTAGGGCCGTTTTCCCGAATGGGCTGAGAGAGCTTTCTGTGCTTGAAGTAGGCAATCAGCAGCCTGGTGCTGACCAGCGAAACAAGAGCGGAAATCCCCCCAGCAAAAAGCAGACGGATCATCGCCTAGGAACGCTCCCCTCCTGAATTTGGCTCATCAGTTCCTCGGCCGTTTCTCGATCAGAGAAGTAGACGGACTCCCCGTCGAACACCTGGGCGGTCTCGTGCCCCTTGCCCGCAATGAGCACCACGTCGCCCTCTGAGGCGGAGGAGACCGCTCGGGCGATGGCTTGACGGCGGTCAGATTCCACCTCGCAGAGAAACCCTCTGCGAACCGCCGCCTGCCTGACTCCCGAGCGGATCTGATCGGCGATCTTGTGCGGGTCTTCGCTTCGCGGATTGTCGGAGGTGATGAACACTCGGTCGGCCCCTTCTGCGGCTATGCGCCCCATCTCAGAGCGTTTTTCCCTGTAGCGGTCTCCGCCGCAGCCGAACACAAGATGCAGACGGCTGCCGTTGCCCAGCAGAGGTCGAGCGGAGGTCAGCAGCGATCTCAATGAGCCAGGCGAGTGAGCAAAATCCACGATCACCGTGAAGGGTTTGCGGGCGACCACTTCGAAGCGGCCAGGGACGTCAGGTAACTGCTCGAGACCGGCTTTCACGGACTTCCGGTCGACGCCCAAGGCAACGGCGGCCTCCCCAGCGAGGATTGCGTTAGACACGTTCATCCTCCCCCCGATGGGCACCTGAACGTCCATCCCCTTCCAACGAAATCGACTGGAGGAGACCCCGGAGCGGATCACCTCGGCGTCGTTGATGGAACAGCGGATCACCTCGACTTCCCGCTCGGAAGTTTCAGAAGTTTCAGAGGGCTCGGAAGTCTCAGAGGGCTCAGAGGGCTTGGAAGTCTCAGAGGGCTTGGAAGTCTTGGAGGGCTCCGAAGGCTCGGAAGTCTCAGAAGTCTCAGAAGTCTCGGAGATTTCGGAAGCGAGGCGCAGCCCCCACTCGTCGTCGCAGCAGACGACCGCCTTCTTGCACCGGTCAGGGCGGAAGAGACGCCTTTTGGCCGCAAAGTAGCTCTCCATCGAGCCGTGGTAGTCGAGGTGGTCAGAGGAGAGGTTGGTGAAGAGACCCGCAGCGAAGCGCAGCCCTTCCACTCTCCCCTGCTCGAGGGCGTGGGATGAGACCTCCAAGACGACCGAACGGGCGCCCTGCCTCACGGCCTCTGCCAGCTTCCGAGCTAGGAGCACCGCCGGAGGGGTAGTGAAGAAACCGCTCAGGGTGCCCAGGAGGAGCGTGCTGCTCCCGTCGGTCTCCAGGATGGATGCCAGCATGTGAGCCGTGGTGGTCTTGCCGTTAGTCCCGGTTACGCCCGCTATCTGGAGCGATCTCTGGGGGTTGCCCGCCAGCGCCAGCGCCAGCGGAGCGAGGACGGCGCGGACATCCGGAACGACCGCCTGAGGCACCTCCAGATTCAGCGAGCGCTCTACCACCAAGCCGACCGCTCCGGCAGCGAGTGCCTGCGGGGCGTAGTCGTGCCCGTCGAAGCGTTCCCCCCTTACGCAGCAGAACAAAGCTCCCGGTTCGACTTGGCGCGAATCCTCGGTCAGGGATGTCACCAGCGGATTTCCTCGCAAGCCGCTAGCCCCTTCGAGGGGCGCGCCGACTTGCTCTAGGAGGCTCAGCATCGAGACCCCCTCAGCCATCTTCACTCCTGCTGGACACCAGCATCACTTCTGGGGGCTCCTGCGGTTCGGTATCGCTCTGCGGGGGCGGGATACGCAGCCTGCGCAGGGCGATTTCGGCGATCTTCTTGAAGGCGGGCGCCGCGGCTGTCCCCCCGTAGATGGTCGTCGTAGGTTCGTCTATGACCACCAAAATCGAAAGCTCGGGAGACGAAGCCGGCAGGAAACCGACGAAGGCGGCCACGTACTTGTACTCCGACTCGTCCTCTCCGTAGCCGATCAGCGGAAGGGGCTTGCGCGCTGTGCCGGTCTTCCCGGCTGCCTCGTAGTTGGGCACGGCGGCTCGCTTGCCGGTGCCTTCGACTACTACTCCCCGCAGGATCTGCTGCATGTTCCTGGCCGCCGGCTCCCCGAGAACCCGACGGGTCGCCCCGGCCGGTCCGCCGTCTTCACCGCCGTCGCCACCCGCGCCGCTCCCCGCGCCACCCGCGCTGCCGCTGCCACCCGCGACGCTCCCCGCGCTGCCGCCGCCCCCCGCGCCGCCCGCTCCGCCGCCCTCTTCTCCTATGACCTCGGCCACGAGCCGCGGCGGTACGTAGAAACCGTCGTTAGCGATGACGTTGTATGCGAACAAGAGTTGGAGGGGGGTGACCGACACTCCCTGGCCGATTGCGATGGTGGGCAGTGAGGTGCCCGACCAGTGGCGCACCTGCTCGAGAAGCCCTGGCGATTCGCCCTGGAAGCCCAGATTGGTGCTGCGCCCGAGTCCGAACGCCCTCAGATAGGCGTCCAGGGAGTTTTCGCCCAGTTTCTGCGCCCATTTGATCGTCCCGATGTTGGAAGATTCGACGACTATCTCACGCAGCGAATAGTCCTCGACCGGGTGCGGGCTGTAGTCAGTGAACTCCGAGCCGTGGATCATTATTTGGTCAGGCACGCTGATGAGCGTCTCCGGATCGCCCAGGCCGCTGTCCAGCACGCCCGCAAAGGTGAGCGCCTTCATGACCGAGCCAGGTTCGAAAACCCAGTTGAAGGAGCGGTTCTGCAGACCAGTTACGACCTCTCCCTGCGCGTTCCGGTCGACGCTGACCATGCTCAGTATCTCGCCGGTGCGGGGAATGCTGAGAAGGATCACTCCGCCGGCTGCGTCCATCTCCTCTACCTGCTCAGAGAGGACCCTGGCAGTCTCATACTGAAGCAGTCGGTCGATCGTGAGCCGGATGTCGGCGCCGTCGACGGCAGGCACGATCTTTGAATACCCGCCTGGGACGCTGCGGCCGCCCGGGTACTGCTCCTGGACTATCTCGCCAGGGGTTCCGAGCAGTTGCTCGTTATAGATGGCCTCGATGCCGGCCACCCCCTGTTCGTAGTCGCCGATGAAACCTACGATCTCAGAGGCCGCCTCCTTCAACGGATAGTGGCGGCGAGAAGACTCCTGCGTAGCGATGCCGTCAAGATCCAAGGCCTTGACCGCTTCGGCAAGTTCGTTCGTCACCCTCTTTTGCAGGAGCACGTAGCGCCCTGGAGAGGCGAGCTTCTCCTCGAGAAGTTCGGCTGGCATGCCCAGAACCGGAGAAAGGATCCTGGCCTCTTCGACCGGGTCGCTGACCAGCGAAGGGTCGGCAAAAACGTCTGCCCCCGGGAAAGATGTGGCCAGTATCTCTCCGGAGCGGTCCAGGATGTCACCGCGCACGCCCAGCGTGTAGACGGTCTTCATCCTCTGCTGCTCACCCCAGGAAGTGATGCGCTCCGCCTGAGTGAACTGCAGATCGTAGGTCTTCCAGGCCAGCGACGCCGCTAAGACAGCTATGAGAAAGAGGATGCAGAAGTGGCGGCGTGTTGAGCGGAACTGCGGGCGAGGCTTATTCTTCCCCCTCGGAGGTGGGTGGGTGCGCCGGACGTGCTGCATCGTCGCCCCCGCCCTTACTGACTGCCCGGCCGGTGCAGGAATACGATCTCCTTAGCAGTGATCATCCCGAGTCTCTCCTTGGCCACTTCCACGACCCGAGCCGGCGAGCTCATCTCGGTCTTCTGCTGTTGAAGTACTCTTTCCTTCTCCGTTTCCTCTTCGATCCGGTCATCGAGGGTGTCTATCTGAACCTGCGTCTGCGTCACGATCCCCTGCAGAACCGCAATCCCAAACAGCACAGTGAGCATGCTGACGACAAAGATGAGGGTGCTGCGGCGCACCCAGCGCCAACTGAACGCCGTCCCCCTGCCCTCTTTGGGTGGAGCCTTGCCCTCTTTGGCCGCCGCCCTGCTTTCCTTGGGTGCCGTCCTGCCTCTGCCCTCTTTGGCCGCCGCCCTGCCCTCTTTGGGTGGAACTGGGCGGTTGCCCTGCCCGCCGTGCCCTCCGTGCCCCCCGGATTGCTTCTGATCGAATCGACTCTTCCCGACCGATTTACCGACCGAGCGGCTCTCGGTTTTCGGTTTGAGCGACCTTACGTGCGCTCCGGCCGGAGACTTAGGCTGCTGCTGACGGGCCGGCTGAGGGGCGTGCTGACGGGATGCCGGACGTGATGCCTGGCGGGATGCCTGACGTGCCGGTTGGCGGGATGCCTGACGTGCCGGTTGGCGGGATGCCTGACGTGCCGGTTGGCGGGATGCCTGACGTGCCGGTTGGCGGGATGCCTGACGTGCCGGTTGGCGGGCGTGTTGACGGGATGCCTGGGTTTTGCGCCCTGTTTGAGGTCCGCTCGAAGGCATCAATCCACCTCAACAGGGAGTTTCTCGAAAGATCGGAGACGGGCGCTCGTCGAACGCGGGTTCTTGAGTGTTTCCTCGCGGCTAGGCCGAAGCGGAGCAGGGCGATGCGCCAGCACCTGAGGCTTTGCCCCGCACACGCAAGGGAGTCCGCTGGGGCATCCACAGCCCCCCTGAGCCGCCGCACGCAGTTCCCGCTTCACGATTCGGTCTTCCCCGGAGTGGTAACTGATCAGCACTCCCCTGCCGGAGGGGCGCAACAGTTTGATGGCCTGCCTGAGAGCAGGAGCCAGAACTTCTAGTTCAGCATTGACCGCAATGCGCAGCGCCTGAAAACTGCGCTTCGCCGGGTGGCCTCGACGTCCGCCAGCTTTCCTGGGAACGGCGGAGGCGACGATCTCGGCCAATTCCGTCGTGTCGCCGAGAGGCCGTGCGTCCACTATCGCCTTGGCGATCCTCTTGGCATGAAGCTCATCGCCATAGCGCTTCAGGACGTCGGCTAGGCGTTCCTCCGACCAGGCGTTGACCATCTCCTCAGCGCTCAGGTCACCTTCCGGGTCCATCCGCATGTCGATAGGGCCGCAGCGTCGATAGGAAAAACCGCGTTTGGCGTCTTCAATCTGCATGGAACTGACGCCAAGGTCGAAGAGTGCTCCAACGATGTCCTCCACCCCGAGTTCGTCCAGCACGTCTTCCAGAGAATCGAAACGGCAGCGTCGCAGTTCCACACTGCTAGGCAGGCGCTCCCTCGCCATTTCAATTGCTAGCGGATCCCGATCCAGCCCGACCAATTTCAAGTCGCTGCGGCGTTTCAGGATGGAATCTGCGTGTCCCCCTGCTCCGACCGTGGCGTCGAGGAACACCCCCGAAGGAACGGTTTCGAAGATGTCCGAGACTTCTGCGACCATGACTGCCTCGTGCCCGAGGAGCAGAGGGTCATGCGCCTTCACTGGCTTGAATTCTTGGCAAACCGCCCCTCAGCAATCCCCCGGCCGACAGGTCCTCGCAGGGATTGCTCCCTGCATGAGGATTTTGGCAAGTGGGCGGGGTAGGGGTTGCTTTTCCCTGGCAACCGGAAGATTGCTGAAGGGCGGTCAATGTCATAGCCATTCGCTTCCAACTTCGGCGTCGAAGGTGCTTGCGTCCATATAGCTCTCTGCGCCGCCGACATGTTCTGCCCAGCGGTCTGCGTTCCAGAGTTCGATCCGCTGACCGACCCCTGCTACAAAAACCCTCGCCTCAGGATCTTCCGCGTCCACGTCCAGAATGCTCCTGAGAGGTTCTGGAACGAGGATGCGCCCCTGGGCGTCGGGCTTGACTTCATAGCCGTTGCCAGAGAACCAGCGCAGGAGATTTTGGTCGGCGCCGCTTTCTCTCACTTTGTTCTGCAGGCGCTGATAGGCGGCCTGGAAGCTCTCCTTCCGCCACAGCCCCAGACAGGGCGAGCCAGGGACGCGTCCGAGTACGCAATGGTCATCTTCGTCGCCTTTACGCCGAAACTCCGGCGGCAAGGAGACGCGCCACTTGGCATCCAAGGTGCGTTCGTGATTTCCAGAGAAATTCTTTTGCACTTCCCCGGCTCTACCTTTCTTCTCTGATCCGGCAAATGTAGGGAAATTTCCCCACAAAGCACTACTTTATCCCACTATTCCCCACAAAGCAATACCCAATTTGGAGGAATTTGTTGCGTGCTCCACCACGTCGACGGCGATCCGGCCGCCGGCTAGAGCGGACTGGCTAGCGGAACCCTCCGTTCAGCCAGTCGGAAGGGCCTTTAGAAATTCACGCAGGGCCTGCTCCGCCTTCACGGGTGCTGCTTTGATGCCGCTGCGCAGTTCGGCACGAAGCTTTTCCCTCTCCGAGTCGTCTAGCTGCAGCACCCCAAGGATTTCTTCCGGCTGCCACTTGCACAAGAGAGCCGACTGGAAGCGGGCGGCTGTCAGGCTGCGCCGCTGCGACAGCCCGAGAACCTTGGCGCCCCCTATGGTCAGCTCGCCGTGGTTAAGACCTGCGAAACAGATCAACTCTCCCCAAGCACCAGGTCTCGACCTCCCCGAATGCAGGTCGGTCTCAATTCCGCACGCCGCCAAAGCTTTCTGCCAAGTTCGCCCCAGCCATTCAAAGGATCGCCCGACGTCGGGCAGCAGCAGCGAATCGCCTTTGGGCAGGAGCACGTCCACCCAAAGCAGGTGACCCGGGCGGAGCATCACCACCCCTCCCCCCGATCGGCGTTTCACCACCTCCAAGCCACCTTCCAGCGCAGCGGGATTCAACAAGTCCGAACGTTGACTGCTGCCTAGGACGACGGCGCCTCCGCTAGGTCGCATCTCCCAGACTTCTCGCTGCACACGCTCGGGCAGCGGGAGCGCATGCAGCTCCCCCACCGAGCCCGAGAAGCGTCGCAGCCTCCAAGTTCCCGCCACCCTCGTCCCCCCTGCGGCGCCTCCCGCCACTCCTGTCCCCCCTGCTGCGCCTCCGCCGAAGGTCGCCTTCACGCGGAAAGAGGCTGTACTACCTCCAGGTAGGCGTTCCAGTGATCAGGGACTTCGCCCGCTTTCAGCATTATCAGAACGGAGCGCGAAGGAGGCTGAGGAGGTCGCGAGAGCCTCATTCCAGCCTCACTGGGAAGCCGATCCTTTTTGCGGGCATTGCAGCGTCTGCAGGCCGCAACGACGTTGTCCCAGGTGTGCCTCCCGCCGCGGCTGCGCGGGCGGATGTGATCGACGCTGTCGGCATGACGCCCGCAGTACTGGCAGTTGTGTCCATCTCGCGCCAGCACACCCCGTCGAGAGATAGAACTCCTCCGAAAATAAGGAATCTGCACGTATTTCCTGAGCCTCAAGACAGAAGGCACCTCCAAGTCGAGGCGCTCCGAACGCAGCACCTTGCCGGAGGGATACACAGTGTCGGCACGCTCGCTGAACACGAGAATTGCCGCTCGCCGAGCCGAGACGACGCTGAGTGGTTCTTCGGTGGCGTTAAGCACCAGTGAAAGAGGCACTGCATCAAGCTATCCGAGCATTGCCAGTTACCGCGACAAATGGGGGAACCTAGGAACAATCCTGGCCACCGTGCGGTGAACGAAACAAGGAACGGCGAGCAACTCATCTATGAAGTAGTCCAAGTTCGCGGGGCTAAGGGAGGGGACGGGTTCGCAGCTGCCGCCTCCAAGAGTCCCCCAGGCGTTCCGCTGCGGGTCAACTCCTCTACGGACAGGCTGGAGTTGGCGCAGGGGGTTCGCCGCCGCCGCCCCCAAGAGTTCCCCAGGACGTTCCGCTCCGGGTCAACTCCTCGTCGGACGGGTCAGAGTTGGCGCAGGAGGTTCGCCGCCGCCACCAAGAGTCCCCCTTAAACGTTCACTAGTGGCTGTATGAAGGTTCAGGACGGGAGAAGTCCAAAGAGTCCAACTCGATTCGCTGCGACAACGGTAGTTGAAACTGCCCAAGCACCCCTAGAAACATCAGCTAGTAATACCAGCCAACTCAAGAGCAAAAGTTCAGATTACCGCGGTAAGCCGATATTAAACTCTAAACGGTTTTAATCGGCGAACGGTTGTGTATAAGGACAGAACTCCAGATTACCGCGAAAGACCCATACGTTGTCAAAGTCAATCGGAACACAGCTTGTCAAGTCGGGATTGTCATCGACACTAGGCGCATCTGTTTCATTATTAATTGCGTAGAAGTATAGATATACTAAGTTCCCCCCATTGTTTGGGGCCAGATTCCTTAACTCGGCTGGAATGTTTCCACTCAATGAGTTTCGTTTTAAAATCAACTCATAGAGGGAAGTCAATGATCCGAACGAGGAAGGAATCGAGTTTGTTAGATTATTATCACCCAAATCTAAGAACGTCAAGTTGTTTAGATTACCCAATTGTGGTGGGATTGAACCACTCAGATCATTTCTACTGAGAAGCAACCATTTCAAGTTGTTTAGATTACCCAATTGTGGTGGAATCGAACCACTCAGATCATTTCTACTGAGATCCAACCTTCTCAAGCTGTTAAGGCTTCCAAATTGTGGTGGGATCGAACCACTCAGATCGTTTTTACTGAGATCTAGCCATTCCAAGTTGTTCAGGCTTCCCAATTGTAGAGGGATCGAACCAGCCAGATCGTTTTCAGTAAGATAAAACCACCTCAAGTTGTTCAGGCTTCCCAATTGTGGTGGGATTGAACCACTCAGATCATTTTCCGCGAGATCCAACCTTCTCAAGTTGTTCAGGCTTCCCAATTGTGGTGGGATTGAACCACTCAGATCATTTCTACTGAGATGCAACCACCTCAAGTTGTTCAGGCTTCCAAATTGTGGTGGGATTGAACCACTCAGGCTATTACGCTCTAGATACAATTCCTCCAAGTTGTTCAGGCTCCCCAACTCTGGCGGGATCGAACCACTCAGACTATTGTGATGTAGACTCAACCGCCTCAAGTTGCTTAGTTTTCCCAATTCGGGCGGGATCGAACCACCCAGATCGTTGTACCTGAGATCCAACGTGTGTAAGTTGTTTAGATTCCCCAATTCTGGCGGGATCGAACCACTCAAGCGGTTGCTTTCAAGAATCAACACCTCTAAGTGGCTTAGGTTCCCCAACTCTGGCGGGATCGAACCACGCAAATAATTGCGCCTTAACCTCAGAGCGGTCACGCGGTCGCTCCACATATCAACCCCGTGCCAGTTACTCATAGGATTAGTTCCTGACCAACTGCTGAGGGTGCTCGTGCCTCTTTGGAGTGTGTCTTTAGCGGCTAGAAGCGTCTCGCAGTCTTTGAATAAGCCTACGTTCGCGGCAGGATTGGGCACAGCGCCATCTAAGCATTCTCTATCGTGCTGCCTCAAGTCGAAAGGCGAAGAGTCAACACCCCTGCCTACGCGAGCGGACGAGTGAACAAAATACCGTGCAGTCGGCATCCAATTTTGATTCTCAGACCCGTAGACCTTGAGCCCGAACTCCAGATTACCCGACGCCAACCTCCTAGCCCGTATAGCGACAAGAGTGCGATCATCGCCGCTGCTCAGCACAACAGGCTCCGAAATGTACCACGTTCCGACGTTGGAGGCCGCTCTCTCGTAAAGAAAGAGACGATTATTGACTCTAGCAAAAGCAGCACTATCAGAACCGGCGGCATAAACAGCCACACCAACCTCTACGTTCCCTGAGGCCAGCTTCCTAGCCCAGACCCGCGCCGAAGGCCCCTCAGTAGACTGCGCCGAAACCGGCGAAGCGGCCACACCAGCGCCCGCCAGCGCAACCGCTGTAACCACGCAAAGCGCAACGCGGCGACGGCTAATTAGCACAAACGCAAGCCGCCCGCCTTAGGAGCAGAACTCCAGTTCGCCGCGCTTGACCTCTATCGAATTCCTGTTCAGGGCAGACGGAATACATCCTGTCAAGCTGGGATTGTCATTGGCCCTAGGCTCATCGGTATTGCGGAAAATATCGTAGAAACCTAGAAAACTTATACTCCCTCCTTTGCTCGGAGCAAGTTTCTCTAACTCAGTTGGAATGTTTCCACTCAATGAGT
The DNA here is from genome assembly GCA_965242895.1 of Acidimicrobiales bacterium. Lineage (GTDB taxonomy): Bacteria > Actinomycetota > Acidimicrobiia > Acidimicrobiales > CATQHL01 > CATQHL01. The sequence continues at coordinate 2,718,633 of OZ251507.1, read as the reverse complement.
TTCTTCCTAAATGCAACTCATAGAGGTAAGTCAATGAACCGAGCGAGGCAGGAATCGAGCCACTTAGGGAGTTTTGCCCCAATTTTAATGTACTCAAGTAGCTTAGATCGCCCAACTTCGACGGAATCGAACCACTTAAACGGTTATTTGTAAGAATCAACGAATCCAAACTGCTTAGGTTTCCTAACTCCGGCGGAATCGAACCACTTAAACCGTTCTCTGGTAACCACAAAGTCTCCAAATAGCTTAAGTCCCCCAACTCCGATGGGATCTCTCCGGTCAGATTATTACTAGTAAGATTCAAGCTATACAAGTCGCTTAGGTTCCCCAATTGTGAGGGAATCGGTCCGGATAGGTTGTTGTGCGCGAGGTTCAATGTCCACATATTGCTTAAGTTCCCTAACTGCGAGGGAATCCAACCACTCAAACCGTTCTGAGAAAGGTCTAAGTACCACAAGTTGCTTAGGCTCCCTAACTGCGAGGGAATCCAACCACTCAAACCGTTCTGAGAAAGGTCTATGTACTGCATGTTCCTTTTGTGTAGATTGCCCAATTCTGACGGAATCGAACCGGTCAAATCATTTCCTTGAAATTGCAAAGTTTTTAAGCTGTTTAGGTTGCCCAACTCCGGCGGAATCGAACCGGTTAGGTTATTTCCATTAAGCCATAGATACTCTAATTTATCTAAATTTCCTAGTTGCTTCGGAATTGTCCCATTTAGTGATAAAGCGCGCGGAGTTACCCTGGTCACACGGCTACTGCTCGAAATCTGGATATATCCCCAACTAGACATTGGATTAGAGCCTGTCCAAGTGCTTAGGGCGCTGGTGGTCCCCTCGAGTGCGTCTTTCGAGGCTAGGAGCGTCTCGCAGTCGCGGAACAGCCCCACATTCTGGGCAATACTTGGAACAGCACCATTTGTGCATTGTCTTGTGTGCGGTCTGAAATAGAAGGACGAGGAGTAAACAACACGGTCTCTGTCAGAAGCAGCCGAGTAGATGAAATACCGCGCACGCGGTCTCCAAGTGAAATCTTCAGACCCGTAAACTCTGAGGCGAAACTCCACATTACCCGACGTCAACCTCCTTGCCTGTACCGCGGCAAGAGAGCGATCAGAGCCGCTGACAAGAACAACAGCCTCCGAGTTGTACCAAAGTCCCACTTGGACGCCTTCGTACAGTAAGTAACGATTGTTTACCTGGGCATTGGTACCTGACGCAGCGCCAGCAGCGCGAATAGACAAGCCAAACTCCACGTTACCGGAAGCCAATTTCCGAGCCCAGATCCGCGCAGAAGGTCCCTCAGGGGACTGCGCCGAAGTCGGCGAAACGCTCAGACCAAGCGCCGTCAGCAAAACCGCTAGAAGCACGCAAAGAGCAGCTAGACCACGATTTCTGACGCGCGTTCTCAGTGTTCTCACGCAGGGAACTCCTCTGCTCATTGAAGGCTCCCCCCCCCCCCCCCCCCCCCCCCAGGGTTTCCTTGCCAGATTCGGCTTCGTTCCGAGTTCCTGCAACCCTGCAGTTCACTCTCAAAAAATTCTTGTACATTTTAGTGCCCTTTCTGAAGTAGATTTGCCTGGCTAAAGAGTCTCGCCCCGACACAGCATAGCACCACCAATCTAGTTACAGCAAGGTGGCGCCAGTATAGCCACAAGAGTGCGATCATTACCGCTGCTCAGAACAACTGGCTCGGAATTGAACCACGACCAGATGTTGGCGGCCGCTCTCGCGTAGGGAAAGAGACGATTATTGAGCGTGATATAGGTCGCACTATCAGAACCGGCGGCGTAAACAGCCAGGCGAAGTTCCACGTTGCCGGAAACCAACTTCCGAGCCCATATCCTCGCCGAAGGCTCCTCAGCAGACTGCGCCGAAGTTGGCGGAATGCTCACACCAGCGCCCGCCAGCGAAACCGCTATAAGCACGCAAAGCGCAACTAGGCGACGGCTAATTAGCACAAACGCAAGCCGCCCGCCTTAGGAGCAGAACTCTAGTTCGCCGCGCTTGACCGTTATGAAACTACTGTTCAGAGCAGACGGAATACATCCTGTCAAACTGGGATTGTCACTTGACCTAGGCTCATCGGTATCATAGAGAACGTCGTATAAACCTAGGTAACTTATGCTCCCCCCGTTGCTTGGAGCGAGATTCCCTAACTGGGCTGGGATACTCCCTCTTAATGAGTTGCGCCATAGTGTCAAGCTTGTGAGGGAAGTCAATGAACCGAGCGAGGAAGGAATCGATCCACTTAGAGAGTTCTGCCCCAAATTTAAGCTCTCCAAGTTGCTTAGCTCGCTCAACTCCGACGGAATCGAACCACCCAAATTGTTATTAGAAAGATTCAACCTCTCCAAGAAGCCTAAATTCTTTAACTCCGACGGAATCGAGTTACTTAAACGGTTATTTGAAAGATTCAACGTATCCAAACTGCTCAGGTTTCCTAACTCCGACGGAATCGAACCACTCAAACCGTTACTCTGAAGATATAAAGTCCACAAACTGCTTAAGCCCCCCAACTCCGATGGGATCTCTCCGGTCAGATTATTACCAGCAAGAATCAAGTCACTCAAGTCGCTTAGGCTCCCCAATTGTGAGGGAATCTGTCCAGATAGATTGTTGTTCCCGAGATTCAATGTCCACAGACTGCTTAAGTTCCCTAACTGAGAGGGAATCCAACCACTCAAACTATTACCACTGAGAATAAGGTTTTGCAAGCTGCTCAGGCTTCCCAATTCCGACGGAATTGAACCATTCAAACCGTTACTAGAAAGGCCTAAGTACTTCAAGTTGCTTAGGCTCCCTAACTGCGAAGGAATCCTTCCACTTAAATCGTTTTCATCCAAAATCAAGTGTGTCAAACTGTTTAAACTTCCCAACTGTGGGGGAATTTCTTCGGTCAGATTATTACTCGCGAGCCTCAACGAGCGCAGGCTGCTTAAGTTTCCCAACTCTGACGGAATCCGGCCACTCAAATCATTCTCACTAAGATCTAAATGTCTCAAGCTGCTTAAGTTCCCCAACTCCGACGGAATCCGGCCACTCAAACCGTTATTAGCACTCTCAGCGTCACCAGAAAGGATCAATCTTTCCAAGTTGTTTAGGTTGCCCAACTCCGCCGGAATCGAACCGGTCAAATCATTATTATGAAGGCGCAAATCTAGTAATTTGTTTAGATTGCCCAATTCTGACGGAATCGAACCGGTCAAATCATTACCATGAAGATGCAAATTTTTTAAGTTGCTTAGATTGCCTAACTCCGATGGAATCGAACCGGTTAGGTCATTGTCATTAAGCCATAGATACTCTAATTTATCTAAATTTCCTAGTTGTTTCGGAATTGTCCCATTTAGTTTTCCCCCGATGTATCTAGCGTTCGGATATAACCAGATCACACGGCTACTGCTCCAAATATATCCCCACCCAGACATTGGATTAGATCCTGTCCAAGTGCTTAGGGCGCTGGTGGTCCCCTCGAGTGCGTCTTTCGAGGCTAGGAGCGTCTCGCAGTCGCGGAACAAGCCCAAATTCGAGGCAATACTTGGGACAGCACCATTTGTGCATTGTCTTGTGTGCGGTCTGAAATAGAAGGGCGAGGAGTAAACGGTGCGGTCTCTGTCGGAAGCAGCCGAGTAGATGAAATACCGCGCACGCGGTCTCCAAGTGAAATCTTCAGACCCGTAAACTCTGAGGCGAAACTCCACATTACCCGACGTCAACCTTCTTGCTTGTACCGCGGCAAGAGAGCGATCAGAGCCGCTGACAAGAACAACAGCCTCCGAGTTGTACCAAAGTCCCACTTGGACGCCTTCGTACAGTAAGTAACGATTGTTTACCTGGGCATTGGTACCTGACGCAGCGCCAGCAGCGTGAATAGACAAGCCAAACTCCACGTTACCGGAAGCCAATTTCCGAGCCCAGATCCGCGCAGAAGGCCCCTCAGGGGACTGCGCCGAAGTCGGCGAAACGCTCAGACCAAGCGCCGTCAGCAAAACCGCTAGAAGCACGCAAAGAGCAGCTAGAGCACGATTTCGCCGAGCGTTCTCATATGGGGAGTTCGTCACGCTCATTGAGCGCTCCCCCCCCCCCCCCCCGAGTTCCCCTTGCCAGATCCAACTCCGTTAGGAGTTCCTTCATGCACATCCTTGCGGATAGCGAAGCACTCGGAAGCCGACTTGCCAGATCCAGCTCCATTCGGAGTTCCTTCACCTCTGCAATTCGGTCTAAAGAAGCTTTTGTACATTTCAGCATCCTTTCTTAAATAGACTTGTCCGGCACAATGTCTAACCCGACACAGCATAGCTGCTGTTAATCATAGTTTACAGCACCAGGGCGACAATTCATACATTTTCTCCTGGGCGTTCTCCTGGGCGTCTGAACTTGCGCCTGTTTTACGAAGCATACATCACGTAGCATGCATCCTAGGGGACAGTTGTCGACCTTGTCTCCCACAGGTGGCCTGTCCCCCTCTCTCTTCCGCTTCCCACTCCCCTCCCCCCTCAGGGAAGCGTCAGCAGATCAAATGATGCCAGCGAACGGCGCAGCATCTCAGTCGCCATCAAGGTCCCCCCCTCAGGGAAGCGTCAGTTGATCAAATGATGGCAGCAAGCGCAAGCCGGCTCAGGGGCAGAAGGTCAGATGCCCGATCCCCCGGTAACGAGTCATGGGCCGCAGGACAGACGGAATACATCCTGACAGGTCGGGATTATCACGTATATTCAAGGCGATTAAGCTCCCTCCGTTCTCCGGGGGCGTGGGGGGCGTAGCCGGAGCAAGAGCTGCTAATTCGACTGGGAAGTTCCCGCTCAATGAGTTGTCGCTTAGATCCAAGTGTGTGAGGGCAGATAATGAACTGAGCGAGGACGGAATCGCGTTTTCTAGTTTGTTGTCATCCAAGTATAAGACCTGCAAGCTGCTTAGGTTCCCCAACTCGGTCGGAATCGCACCGGCCAACTTGTTGCCGTTAAGACGTAATTGCTCCAAGTTGCTTAGGTTGCCCAACTCGGAGGGAATCGCACCATCCAGAGCGTTTTCGCGGAGATCTAAGAACGTTAAGTTGCTTAGATTGGCCAATTCCGAAGGGATCGAACTGGTCAATGCGTTATTACCGATATCCAACTGCCGCAAGTTGCTTAGGTTCCCCAACTCCGCCGGAATCGAACCAGTCAAGTTGGTTAGCGTGATGCTCAACTGCAGCAAGTTGCTTAGGTTACCCAACTCCGCCGGAATCGAACCAGTCAATGCAGTTTTACCGGACAAACCAAATCTAGAGATCACAAACGTCTCCAAGTTGGTTAGGCCACCCAACTCTGGCGGAATCGGGCCAGTCAAGTTCCTGACACTTAAGCGAAGCGTCTCCAACTTTTTTAGTTTCCCCAACTCTGCCGGAATGGAACCAGTCACGCTTCCGATATTTAACTGAAGCGTCTCCAACTTTTTGAGGTTCCCCAACTCGGTCGGAATCGAGCCAGTCAATGAATCGCTAAGTATCACCAACCTCTCTAAGTTGGTTAGGTTTCCCAACTCTGAGGGGATCGAACCAGTCATCATTCCACCAATTTCCAACGACACAAGTTGGTCTAATTTTCCTAGTTCTCTCGCAAGTTTTCCAGTTACCGGATTACCCCTAACATATAGCCTGCTCACGCGGTCATCAGTCAATGTGACGTTTGCCCAGCGGTCTGTCCAAGCACTGATTGGATTAGTTCCTGTCCAACTGCTGAAGGGTGGTCTGAACCGATCTGTCACCACGAGTGCGTCTTTCGCGACTAGCAGCACCTCGCAGTCGCGGAACAGGCCGACGTTCGCGGCGGGATCTGGAACAGCGCCATCTAAACATGCCCTGTCGTGCTGCCCCAAATTGAAAGGAGAAGAGTAAGCAGCACTGCCTTCGACAGCGGATGCGTAGAGGAAATACCGCGCACGGGGAATCCAACTACTATCTGTAGAGCCGTAGACCCTGAGCGCAAACTCCAAGTTGCCCGACGCCAACCTCCTGGCCCGTATAGCCACAAGAGTACGATCAGCGCCGCTGTGCAGATCGACAGCCTCCGAGTTGTACCAGGTTCCGACGCTGGCTCTCTCGTAAGGGAAATAACGATCAGTGACCGCAACATTGACAGCAGTACTGGAACCGGCAGCCCAAACAGACAAACCGAACTCCACGTTCCCGGAAGCCAGTTTCCTAGCCCAGACCCGAGCCAAAGCCTCCCCAGAGGACTGCGCCGAGGTTGGCGAAACGCTCAGGCCAACAGAGGCCAGCGAAACCACTAGAAGCACACAAAGCGCTGCCCAGCCGTGCCTCCTGCAGCGCTCTCCGGTTTGAGAAGCCCCTCTACTCATTCTACTCAATTTGCGGGCCACTTCCTCAAGTTTCCTCTCGACTCAAGGGGAGCAGAAGGGCAGACTCCTCAAGAAGTGCAAAATTCCAGACCGCCGCGTTGGACCTCTATTTCCGGGTGGTTCAAGGAAGCCGGGATACACCCCGTCAAGTTAGGATTGTTGAGCCTGTCCTCCCCCGGATAGGCGCCGCCAAAAGCACTGTCACCGTCAGTTATTCGCCCGCCCCTAAAACTTATTTCCGTTATCGATCCCCCTTCGCTCGGGGCTAGCTTTCCTAACTCCTCTGGAATCGTCCCGCTCAAATTGTTCCACCCTAAAGCCAGTTTCTCAAGCTTTGTCAAATCTCCGAGCCAAGACGGAATCGCGCCAGTGAGATTGTTGGCGTTTAAGTGCAACTGCTTCAAGTTGGTTAGCTTTTTCAACTCTTCCGGAATTTCACCAGACAACTGATTGGTGTGAAAACTAATTCTCTCCAAGTTGCTTAGATTCCCTAACTCTGCCGGAATCTCGCCCCGCAAGTGGTTGACCTGTAAATGCAATTCCTTCAAATTGATCAAGTTTCCCAACTCTGCCGGAATTGAACCCATCAAGCCGCTGTCCCTTCCCTTGGGTCGCCATTTGAGATGGTCTAACTCCAGCTTTTCCAAGTTTCTTAGTTTTCCGAGTTCTGGCGGAATTGAACTACGCAAGGCAAGATTACTGAAGCGCAATTCCTTCAAGTTGGTTAGATTTCCTAACTCTGGCGGAATTTGACCTTCCGTATCGGTTTTATCAATCCACAATTTCTCTAATCCGCTCAGACTTCCCATTACCCCTGGAATTGTCCCAACTAAGGCTCTCATATAATCTGATTGAATGCCGGCAAATTTAATTTGGTTGGCGGGGTCGCAAGTTCCTTGCTCCCAAGCAGTACCGGTCGGGCACCAGGATTCTGCGCCTATGTACAATTCGGTCACGCGGTTATTTTCAAGCGTAATTCCTGTCCATGGTAATTGGGGAACTGAGCCTTGTCTTGTCCCCCACGAATTTAGACTGCTGAGGACGCCCGTGTCCCCTTCGAGTGCTCCGGTTGCGCTCGCCAGCACTTCGCAGTCGCGGAACAAGCCGAGGTTGCTGGCGACACTCGTAACAGCGCCATCTAAACATACCCGATCGTGCTGCCCCATATTGAAAGGCGAAGAATAGGCAACACTGCCTATAGCAGCAGATTCGTAGATGAAATAACGAGCACGAGGAGTCCAAACTTGATCGTCAATCCCGTAAACCCTGAGCGCAAACTCCAAGTTGCCAGACGCCAACCTTCTAGCCCGTATAGAAGCAAGAGTACTATCAGAACCGCTTCTCAGAATGACGGCCTCCGAGTTGTACCACGACCCGACATTGCTGCCGGCGTTCGCGTACGGGAAATAACGATTAGTGACCGAAACGTTAACAGCGCTGCTAGAACCGGCAGCGTAGACAGCCACACCAAACTCCACGTTCCCTGACGCCAACCTCCTAGCCCAGACCCTCGCCAAGGGCCCCTCAGAAGACTGCGCCGAAGTCGGCGAAACGCTCAGGCCGGCCGACGCCAGCGAAACCACCAAGACCACGCAAAGCGCAGCCCATCCTCGCCTCCTGCCGCTTCTGCCGCGGCGCAGCGAGCGACGCAGCGCAGCAAAACTCGCCTGGCTACGTGACGAGATCCCATCAACCTCTGCGCTCCTTAGCTCATGCTGCCTTGTAACTCGCATATCAGGTAGACCTTTCATAGACTGCGAACGAATTGTGAGTAATTGCGGATACGCATTGCGTAAATTGTAGCTTACAAGCTTCCATTCAGCATAGCTTACAAGCTTTAGCTAAGTGTAGCTAATACACTTTAGCTAAGTGTAGCTTAGGAGTTTCCGCTCGCCAAACCCAATAGGCCCCTACGAGCGCCCCGAGCGCTTAGCCGCGATCAGCTATACAACGCTGGCAAGAGCGTCAACTGGCGGCGAAAGATGCGCCAAGCCTCTCCTCCGACTCAAGAGGTGCAGAAGGGCAGTTCGACACGCTCATATCTGGGGGAGCTCTTGGTGCCCTCGTTAGTTACACCGCTGCGTTCGACGGTTATATCGGGATCGTTAAAGATGGCCGGAATGCACCCCAAACGTTGATTGTTCTCTCTCTGGGGCGTATATTCCGTGAATTCGCCGCCAAACTGCATAGTGAGACCTTGCGTGCCGACAAAACTTATCTTCTTTATAGAGCCCCCGTTATCTGGGTGAAGATTTGCTAACTCGGCTGGAATGGGCCCACTTAAATCGTTCCACCCTAAAGCTAGTTCCTCGAGATTAGTCAAGTTCCCGAGAGAAGCTGGGATCTGTCCAGTCAATTTGTTGGCGTTTAATGTCAAGGATTTCAAGTTGGTCAGGTCTCCCAACTCTGACGGGATTTCACCCACTATCCAGTTGTGCACTAAACTCAGAGTTTCCAAATTCTCCAGATTTCCCAACTCTGCCGGAATCGAACCGTTCAATAGATTGCCGTCTAAATACAATTCCTTTAAATTGGTCATATCTCCCAACTCTGACGGAATTGAACCAGACAAGCCGCTGGTGTCTTGCAGGAAACTTTGCACCTCTGACGGAAGTGGATCAGGCAAGCCGCATTCCGTCGGCGCAGTTCGGCAACGGCTGCCCATGCCTACCCATTTGAGGTAGCTCAGTCTCAGTGTTTCTAGGTTCTTCAGATTCCCTAACTCTGGAGGAATTGGACCGATCATGCCGATTCTATGTAAAGTCAATTCCTTCAAGTTGCTTAGATTTCCGAGCTCTGGCGGAATTACACCTTGCGTACCGGTGAACTCAATCCATAATCTCTCTAGCGCGCTCAGACTTCCCAGCACTCCTGGAATTCTTCCCTCTAATGACCTCAGAGGAGCCCCGTCTCGGAAAATTCGGTTAAGCCGACTATTCTCAGGAGAACTAAGGAGTGGGGCGGAAATTGAGATTGCGCCGCTGCGGCAAGTTCCTGGTTCCCAAGCATTACCGTTCGGACACCAGGATCGTCCGTAGCCTAAATAAAGGTGGGTTACGCGGTTATTTGTAAGCGTAATTCCTGTCCATGGGAGTTGGGATACTGAGCCTTGTGTTGTTCCCCAGGAATTTAGTCCGCTGAGGATTCCGGTGTCCCCTTCGAGTGGTCCTGTTGCGTTTAGGAGCACTTCGCAGTCGCGGAACAGGCCTAGGTTACTGGCTACATTCGGGACAGCGCCGTCTAGACATTCCCTGTTGTGCTGCCTAAAGTAGAGGGGAGAAGAAAAAGCAGCACTGTCCTCGACAGCAGACGCATAAATTAAATAACGAGCACGAGGATTCCAAACTTGATCTTCAATCCCGTAAACCTTGAGCGCAAACTCCAAGTTGCCCGACGCCAGTCTCCTAGCCCGAATAGAGGCAAGAGCACGATCAGCGCCGCTGCTCAGAACAACAGCCTCTGAATTATACCACGTCCCGACGTTATTGCCGGCTCTAGCGTAAGGGAAATAACGATTAGTGACAGCAACGTTCACGCCTCTGCTAGAACCGGCAGCGTAGACAGCCACACCAAACTCCACGTTCCCTGACGCCAACTTCTTAGCCCAGACCCGAACCGAAGGCCCCTCAGTGGACTGCGCCGAAGTCGGCGAAACGCTCAAACCAGCCGATGCCAGCGCAACCACCAAGACCACGCAAAACGCAGCCCAGCCGCGCCTCCTGTTGCGCAGCGAACCTTGCCTGGGGCTCAGCGAGTTCTCATCGAAATGTTCCGGCGCTTCTAGTTTGTTCGACCTTGGAATTCTCATATCTATGTCCCTCCTACGAAGATTTGCGAACGAATCGTGAATAATTGCGAACACGCTTCCGCTAATTATAACTTGGAAGCTTCTATTCAGTGTAGCTTATGAGCTTTCGCTCGCCAATCCCGACAAGCACCGGCCACGCAATGCCAGAAGCAGGCTTGGAGTCACCCAATGCTCTTCTCGCATTCTCTCAAAATTATTACCCTCTCCCCCCTCTCGCAACTTAACATTGACATGAGCGAGAGGCCTCTTTAAGGTCATTCTGGCGGGGATTGTTCGGTGGGGATCTTCCGCCCGCAACCTAACAGCACAATCGAGAGGCTGCGCCTCTCAAACAGGGGATTTAGCTCAGCTCACCCAAATCAAGGGGAAAGCTGACAAGTGCTCGCCACCGAACCTATAGACGCCTAGAAGTTCAGAGCGAGGGGGCAGCAGAAAGCTGCTAAGCGCTCGGGGCGCTTAGCAGCGATCAGCCATACAACACTTGAAGGGAATCAACTAGCAGCGAAAGCTTCTCAAGCCTACTCTCGACTCAAGAGGTGCAGAAGGGTATTGTGAAGGTCCTCCATACGGGGTTGTCCTTGGTGCCATCGTTAACTCTACCGCTGCGCTCGACAGTTATACCGGGTTTGTTAAAGGCGGCCGGAATACACCCCAAGCGGGCATTATTTTTTCTCTGGGGTATATATTCCTGGAATTCTTGGCCAAACCCCAGTCTAAGTCCACCAGTATACGTGCCAACAAAACTAATTTTCTTTAGAGCGCTGCCGGGGGCGGCAAGATTTGCTAACTCGGCTGGAATGGGCCCACTTAAATCGTTCCACCCTAAAGCTAGTTCTACGAGATTAGTCAAGTTCCCGAGAGAAGCTGGAATCCGTCCACTCAAACTGTTGGCGTTTAACCTCAAGGATCTCAAGTTGGTCAGGTTTCCCAACGTTGAGGGAATTTCACCCTCTAAGAAGCTATGCACTAAACTCAAGACTTCCAAGTTGCTCAGGTTTTCCAACTCTGCCGGAATCGAACCTTTCAATAGGCTGTTATTTATACTCAATTCCTTCAAATTGGCCATACCCCCCAATTCTGCCGACAATGAAGCACCCAAGCCACTAGTATCCTCTAAGAACACTTCTGATGGAATTGGATCAGGCAAGCCACAGTCCGTCGGCGTGTTTCGGCAACGGCGACCCATGCCTGTCCACTTCAAATCGTTCAGTATCAGTTTTTCCAAGTTCTTCAGCTTACCCAACTCTGGTGGCAGTGGACCAACCAGGCCAAGGTTATTGAAAGTCAATTCCCTCAAGTTGCTTAGGTTTCCGAACTCTGCCGGAATTAGACCTTGCGTACCGGTGAATTCAATCCATAATCTCTCTAGCGCGCTCAGACTTCCCAGTACTTCTGGGATTCTCCCCTCTAATACCCTCGAATTAGCGCCGTCACCGAAAATCTTTTGAAGCCTATTCGCCTCACTAGAACTAAGAAGAGGGAAGGACAAGCGGATTACTTGTTCACTTCTGGAGCAAGATCCTGGTTCCCAAATGTTCTCACCGTTTGTACACCAGCCTTGGGGGCCTATATACAGGTCGGTTACGCGGTTATTTGTAAGCGTAATTCCTGTCCACGGTAGTGTGGGTACTGAGCCTTGTCTTGTTCCCCACAAATTTAGGCTGCCACTGAGGAGGCCAGAGTTCCCTTCGAGTGCTCCGGTTGCGCTTGTGAGGACTTCGCAGTCGCGGAACAAGCCGAGATTGCTGGCGACATTCGGGACAGTGGGAGTATTCGGGGCAGCGTCACCTAAACATACCCTGTTGTGCTGCCCCATGTTGAAGGGAGAAGAGTAAGCAGCACTGCCTTCAGCAGCAGATTCGTAGATGAGATAACGCGCACGCGGGATCCAAACTTGATCGTCAATTCCGTAAACCCTGAGCGCAAACTCCAAGTTGCCAGACGACAACCTTCTAGCCCGTATAGAAGCAAGAGTACTATCAGAACCGCTTCTCAGAATAACGGCCTCCGAATTGTACCACGACCCGATCCTGCTGGCGGCCCTCTCGTAGGGGAAATAACGATTAGTGACCGAAACGTTCACGCCGCTGCTAGAACCGGCAGCGTAAACAGCCACACCAAACTCCACGTTCCCTGACGCCAGTTTCCTAGCCCAGACCCTCGCCAAGGGCCCCTCGGAAGACTGCGCCGAAATTGGCGAAACGCTCAGGCCGGCCGACGCCAGCGAAACCACCAAGACCACGCAAAGCGCAGCCCAGCCGCGCTTCCTGCCGCGCGGCGAACCTTCACGCAGCGAAACTCGCCTGCTCAGCGATATCTTATTGAAGAATTCCCGCACTTCTAGCTTGTGCGACCTTGTGATTCTCATGTCGATCTCCCTCCACCGAAGATTGCAAACGGATTGTGAAAATTATTACGTGAAACTATAGCTTATCAAGCTTCAGCTCGCCAGACCGCAAATCCGCTAGCGCAATGCAGAGGCAAGCATGAAGCCACTTTATGCTCTTTCATGTAGCCAGCCTACACTTTTTACTTGCAGTCTCGCAAGCTTTCTAGCAGTCTCACGAGACATATTATACACCCCCCCCCCCCCCCCCCCGCAACTATTCTCAGCGAATCAACAAGGCTGCGGGGTGCGCTTAGCAGCGATCAGCTAGAACACCTGAAGGGTGGCGACTGGCGTCAACTGGCGGGGAAAGAGGCGCCAAGCCTCCCGGCCGGCGAAAGATTCGCAGCTTCCTCCCGACTACGAGGAGCAGAAACTCAGGAGGAGCAGAAGGGCAGTTGGGCGTCGCCGCTGCCGCGCTCCACATTTATATCGGGGTGATTCAAGGCAGCCGGGATGCATCCTGTCAAGTCAGGATTGTTGACCCTTCCCTCTGCAACCCAGGCGCCGCCGAAAAGACCTTGCCTGGGTGGAGACGGCCTGCCCAAGAAACTGATTCGCTTGATAGATCCCCCTTCGGAGGGGGCAAGCTTTCCTAGCTCGGATGGAATCGTCCCACTCAATTTGTTCCAGCTTAGGGCCAATGCCTCGAGATTAGACAAATTCCCGAGCTCGGGCGGAATCTGGCCAGTCAAGCTGTTGGAGTTTAAATGCAGTTCTTTCAGGTTGGTCAGGTTTCCTAACGCTGAGGGAATTTCACCGGTCAACCAGTTGACCTGTAACGACAGGATTTCCAGATTCTCTAGGTTTCCTAACTCAGATGGAATCGACTGCCTCAAGAGGTTGGACTCTAAATGCAGTTCCTTTAAGTTGGTCAAGTTTCCTAACTCTGCGGGAATTGAACCACCCAAGCCGCTGGTATCCTCCATGAGACTTCGCACCTCTGGCGGGACTGGGTCAGGCAAGCCGCAGTCGGTCGGCGTGGTTCGGCAATGCTGCTTATCTACCCATTTGAGGTCTACCATTGCCAGTTTTTCTAAGTTTTCTAGGTTTCCTAACTCTGGCGGAATTGGCCCGACTAAGCCGAGATTATTGAAATGCAGTTCCTTTAAGTTGGTCAGGTTTCCTAACTCTGACGGAATTACACCTTGCGTACCTGTTAGAGAAATCCTCAATTTCTCTAGTGCGCTTAGCCTCCCTAGTATCCCGGGAATTATCCCGTCTAAGTCCCCTAAAGGTTTGCCGTCTACTATCGATTGTTGACTTCTATCGGATGGGATCTCAAAGCCTGTTGGGCCTATGTAGAATTCGCTCACACGGTTATCTTTGAGCGTAATTCCTGCCCATGGCAACTGGTCTTGTCTTGTCCACGAATTTAGCTGGCTGAGGATGTCTGTAGTACCTTCGAGTGCTCCGGTTGCGTTGACAAGCACTTCGCAGTCGCGGAACAAGCCGACGTTCGTGACGGGGATTGGAATAGCGCCGTCTAGACATTCCCTGTTGTGCTGCCTGAAGTAGAGGGGAGAAGAAAAAGCAGCACTGTCCTCGGCAGCAGACGCATAAATTAAATAACGAGCACGAGGATTCCAAACTTGATCTTCAATCCCGTAAACCCTGAGCGCAAACTCCAAGTTGCCCGACGCCAGTCTCCTAGCCCGGATAGAAGCAAGAGCACGATCAGAGCCGCTGCTCAGAACAACAGCCTCTGAATTATACCACGTCCCGACGTTATTGCCGGCTCTAGCGTAAGGGAAATAACGATTAGTGACAGCAAGGTTCACGCCCCTGCTAGAACCGGCAGCGTAAACAGACACACCAAACTCCACGTTCCCTGACGCCAACTTCTTAGCCCAGACCCGAACCGAAGGCCCCTCAGCGGACTGCGCCGAAGTCGGCGAAACGCTCAAACCAGCCGATGCCAGCGCAACCACCAAGACCACGCAAAACGCAGCCCAGCCGCGCTTCCGGCCAACCAGCGAACCGCTGAGCAGCGAAACTCGCCTGGGGCTCGGCGAGTTCCCATCGAAATGTTCCGGCACTCCTAGCTTGTGCGACCGTGAAACTCTCATGTCTATGTCCCTCCACCGAAGATTTCAAACGAATTGTGAATAAGTACGAATATATGTTATCCGACCGCCGGCGATGCGGACTGAACCTGAGCGGCGGCCTCAGCGAAACGCCTTCCCGACACGCCTTCCCGACACGCAGTCCGACTGGCAGTGCTAAACGCGGTGCTAAGCGTGGTTTACGCTAGGCTTTGGGGTCGTGCAAGCTAGTCTGCCGGATTTGAACCTAGCGAGGGCGGGTAAAGCCGAAGCCGCTTCGGAGGTGGCCTTCGCCAGCCTTTTTGACTCTATAACGGACAACGTCCAGCGAGTGATCATGGGCAAGGGCGAGTTGATTCGATCGCTGCTGACTTGTCTCCTGGCAGAAGGGCACGTCCTTCTCCAGGACGCTCCAGGCTTGGGAAAGACCACCATGGCCAAGGCTATGGCACGCTCTCTGGGACTGGATTTTGGACGCGTGCAGTTCACCCCTGATCTGCTGCCGTCCGACATCCTGGGCGTGCCTATCTGGGACAACAAACTGAACGAGTTTAAGTTTCAACCTGGCCCGGTCTTCTCTGGTCTCTTGTTGGCGGACGAGATCAACCGAACCTCGCCGAAGACGCAGGCAGCCCTGCTCGAGGCCATGGCGGAGAGACAGGTGACCATCAACGGTGTGACCTATCCACTCAACAAGCCTTTTCTGGTGGTAGCCACTCAGAACTCGCTGGAGAGCGAAGGGACTTTCCCGCTCCCGCTTAGCCAGCTAGACCGATTCCTCATGAGCATGCACCTCGGCTATCCAGACCAGAGCGCCGAGCTTGCCATCCTCGACGCCCACGGAGGAGAGGACGTGCTTGAAAGCCTGAACTCGGTGGTGGACGCACAGACGGTTGAGGAGATGATCAAGTTTGCGCGTTCGGTCTATGTCGCTCCCGCCATCAAGGGATACATGGTCAACCTTGCCATAGGGAGCCGCGGCCACTCGGGGTTGAAATACGGAATGTCACCTAGGGCCACCCTGGGGCTGCAGCGCTGCGCCCGTGTCCGGGCAGCCGCAGAAGGCAGAAACTTTGTGATACCGGACGACGTGAAAAATGTTTTCATCTCGGCCATCGAACATCGAGTGATGCCTAATTCAATCGTCGCCGCGGCGCGTGGGATTCTGGAAGAAATCATGACCTATACACCGGTACCGCAACTCTCGAGGAGATAACCGGCCCTTCGTGAACGACCGGGCTCGGCCATTCGCAACCCCCAAATGCCCACGTCCGCAGGATTCCTGACACTGCTGCTGGCACTGCTAGGCGGTGCAGCATCTCTGATCTGGGGGCTTCCGGCCGTTTTTTTGGCTTCCGCTGTAGGGGCGGGCCTTTTGCTGCTCTCTGTCTTGGCGGTGCACCTCCCTCTCAGGGTGCAAATGGGACGCTCCATGACGCCTGCTCGAGCGTCTCTTGGGACTCGGGTTTTGGTGACCTTGGAGTTTTGGAGTTTGAGGAACTTGCTGGGGCGCTCGGTGGAAGTTCAGGATTATTCCCCTTCCGAAGATAATCCGATCCGCAGATTGGGATGGCTGTCTAGCAAGCCGCAGAATCCGATTACTTATTATGTCGAAACCCGTCAGCGCGGCTTCCTGGAGGTGGGGCCTTTGTGCTTGATCACGACCGACCCTTTCGACCTAGCCCGCCGCAACCAGATAGCAGAAGGCAGCGCAGGAGGAGTGACGAGGATTTTGGTGTGGCCGCATTTTGTGGAGGTCTGCCTCCCCTCTTCGATCACTGAAAACGCTGGTTCTGTGCACAATCAAATCGTCAAGCACGTTCCCGCCTCGGATGAAGAGTTCGTTGGCTTGCGGGAGTACTCGGTGGGCGACGATCCGCGTCGCATCCACTGGCCGTCCAGCGCTCGTCACGGGGAACTCATGGTGCGCCAACTCGAACACGACATTCAAGAAGAGGCGGTCGTCTATCTCGACACCGACGGCGATGCGGCCACCCCTGAGCGGTTCGAGGAGATGGTGTCTGCGGCAGCTAGCTTGGCGGCGGCGTGCTGCCGCCACTTCCACAGGACGAGGCTGCTGACTCGCACTGGGTCGGTGTCCGTGATAAGGGGGGGGCTAGAGACCGCTAGCGCGTCCCCGATCTTGGACAGCCTTTCCCTTGTTGCTCAGCACGAGGTCGAAGCCGCGAACCGGTCATGGCACCCTAGAAGCAGTGAGGCAACCCTTTTTGCGGTACTGGGTCGGCTCACTCCGCAGGCGCACGAAGTCTGGGATTCGACTTACAGGGAGGCTCAGAGTCGTTTCGTGGTTCAGTTTGCCGACCAGAGCGACTTTTTGACGGCTTCGGACGTCCTGAAAATGCGTCCAGGCGAACGATTTGCCGACCGCTGGGAAGCCGCTGTGAGTGACAATGCCCGCTGAGGCGCCTCCGGAGGCGCCCGCGGAGGCTCTCACTGAGGCGCCCGCAGCTCTCACTGAGGCGCCCGCTGCGCCCGCTGCGCCCGCACGACAGAGAAGCGCACGATTATGAGCGGCGGTTCGGTTGGATGGGAGGAACGCCTGCGTCGAATAACTGCGGAGGTGCTCTATTTCGGAGTAACCGTTGCGCTGATCGCAAGCCTCTCCCTCATTTTTGCGGATTCCTCTTTTATGGGGCCGCTGCTAGTGAATGCGGCCATCACGCACTTGATCATCTCATTGTTGAGATGGCTGCGGATTCCGGTCGTCTCCTCGGCCATCCTTTCGCTCTTGATCGTCTGCTTGACGCAGGTTTGGATCCACTATCCGAGCACGACCCGCTTCGGTCTGCCTTGGGGGGAAAGCGTCAGCGCCATCCGCGTCGACATACGGGAAGCACTCGATCTGATCGCCACTGCGGAAGTTCCGCTCCCTGTCAGCGTCGGAATGCTGCTCATGGCTGCTCTGGCCACTTGGCTGATCGTGTTCTTGGGAGACTGGGGAGCTTTCAGGCTCGGCTCTCCGCAGGTAGAAGTGTTTGCTCCGGCGGCGGCCGTCTTCATCGTCCTTTCGTTCTTTGGGGAAGGGACGGCCAGGGTGCTGCACGCTCTGGGAGTGGTGGCGGCTTGCCTGGCATTCTCCGTGGTGCACCCCTCTAGGCGCTTCGACCCGAGCAGGCGGGCTTCCTTGCATCCGGCCTCAAGCCGAGGGCTCGGGGGCGCTCTCATGGCGGCGGCTGCGGTGGTCGCATCTCTGGTGAGCACCAGCATCGCTTACGGCCAACTTCAGGAGTCGCCCTTCGATTTTTGGACGAATCGGGCATCTGACGGAGGTGGGGGCACTGAGGGGCGGGTCGTCCCTAATCCGCTTGTCAGCGTGCGATCTCAGCTGCGGGAGCTTTCGGACGTGGAGGTTTTCAGCGTGCAGAGCAGCGAACCGGCCTACTGGAGGATGACTGCTCTGGAGACTTTCGACGGCGAATCCTGGTCGCTCAGGACTAGCCATTATTCGGTCGAGAACAACAGGAGGTTGGACAACACCGTCCTGTCTAGTGCTCCGGAAATGAACGAAGTGACCCAGAACTTTGCGATTGAAAATCTCGCCTCTATTTGGCTTCCGGCGGCCTATCAGCCTGTCGCAGTCGCAGCCGAGGACGATCGAGAGGTTCGCTTTGCTTCCGAGACCTCCACCCTGCTGTTGGAATCCGACACTACCTACCGACTTGCATACAGGGTTCTTTCGGAAACCGCCGTCTACTCCGCCGACTACCTGAGAGGGCTGCGGAACAGTGGCTTGACAGAGGTCAGCGGAGAACTGCTGCAGGTACCGTCGAGCGTGAGCCCGCGCGTGCGGGAACTGGCTTGGAATGTCACTGCCAACACAAACTCTCCCTATGAAAGGGCTCTTGTGCTGCAGAACTGGCTGAGACGGAACTACACGTACAGCCTAGACATACCTCCAGGGCACTCTGGATCGCATCTGGATCAGTTCTTGTTTGAATGGGGTGAGGGCTACTGCGAGCAGTTCGCTACTGCATTCGCCGCCATGGGACGCGTGGTCGGACTGCCGACGAGGGTTGCTGTGGGCTTCACGCCGGGGGAAGCGGTCGAGGTCTACCCTGACGGCGGCGCCCTCTACCTAGTGAAGGGGAAGCACGCCCACACGTGGCCGGAGGTCTATCTGGGGGGGGCGGGATGGGTGGCTTTTGAGCCGACGCCAGGGCGGGGCGCCCCTGGGGCGGACTCCTATACGTTCGTTCCGGAACAGCAGGACGCTCCGCCGCTGCCGAGCACCACGATTGTCGAGCCCCCTCCCCCTCCGGAGGACGGCTCAGACGTCTTCCCGGCTGACCCCGGTGTGGAGGAGCCTTCCACTCGGCCGGAGCTTGAGACGGCTAGCTCCTCGTGGCCGCTCTGGAGGATTCTCGTGCTGGCGGCGGCCGGCGTCCTGGGGTTTTACCTTCTCAGCACGGCCACCCTGTCCGTCCTCAGGAACCGCTCTCTGCGGCGTCGATCGGCGGAAGAACCTGCTCTTGAGGTACTTCTGAAGTGGGAGAAGGTTCTGGAACTTTTGGAGCTGCGGGGGATGCGCCGCCGCGCCTCTGAAACACCCTTGGAGATGAGCAGGAAGGCCGCCGTGAGCCTGGGAATGCCTGCGGGTCCTTGGCTGGCGCTCGGAACGGCGGTATCGCAGGCAGGATTTGCTCGGCCGGACGAAGCGGAAGCCCTTTCTGATTCGCAGAGGGAATCGGTGGAGGCGATACTCGCTGGGCTGCAGGCTCAGTTAACGCCGGGGCAGCAGATTGGGAGGATCGTGGGCTTTAGGGTGTGGAGGTTTCGGAAGAGGGCGTGAGCGGGGGTCAGCGGGCAGGGGGTGGGTGGGTCAGGAGGCGGGGCGGCCGCGGTTGAAGCGGTCTCGCATCTTCTGACCGGCTGAGCCGATTCCTTCTTTCCAGGGCTTGCGGGAAATCGCTTGGAAACCTGCTTTGCCTACACGACGAGCGGAGTGCTCGAACCAGAGAGCGCTTGCCAGCATTATCAGGAAACCGACGAAAGAGAGCCAGAGGCTGGTGCTGAGCAGGAAAATCATCATCAGCACCCCAGCTAGGAAACCCAAAGCGGCACGGCGCATGTTGCGGAACCCGTGCTTGAACACTGTGGTGTCGCGCACCTCTTCGGCGAGACTGGGATCGGTCTCGTAGAGGTTTGCTTCTATTTCGCTGAGAATGCGCTGCTCGTCATCGGAAAGCGGCACGTTGGTTCCCCCTTGAAAGGTTTCTGTTTATAGTTTCGCAGGTTTCGCGGCTAGTTGCAACATCTATACCTTACTCTTTGCGTAATCTTTGCTGCGAAGGGGCAAATCTGAGCGGCATGAACGCGGCGGGAGCGAGGCTTTGGCGGGTGCGGCTGGTGGGTGCGGCTGACTGACTAGTGGGTGCGGCTGACTGACTAGTGGGTGCGGCTGGCGGGTGGGGGGGTCGGATGGGTGTGACTAGTGGGTGCGGCTGGCGGGTGGGGGGTTCGGATGGGTGCGGCTGACTAGTGGGTGCGGCTGGCTGGTGGGGCTGGCTGCCGGCATCATCCGGCATCATCCTGGGGCGCCGGGTCCCCAGCGGCTGGACTGCCCGGAAGTGGAGGGCGCAGGTTCATACAGGGTTGCGGGGGCAACCGCATTCTCTCCGTAGCGGGAACGAATCTCGTCGAGGGCCTTGTCTAGGGTCTCGTCGGCCAGCTCGGGGGCTCCGAGGGTTAGCTGCGTGGGAGCGTCGGCGCTCAAGCCTGACACGCCTACGCCCAGCAGCCGGAAACCTGAAAAAACCGAAAAAGTAGACTTATGCTCGCTCAGGTACTCGCTCAGGAGTTCCTTGGCGGCGCCGGCCAGAGTTGCCCCGTGACTGCTGGGGCTCTCAAGCGTGCGTGAACGCGTCACCGTCCGGAAGTCGGGATGGCGGAGCTTCAAGACCACCACACGCGCCGTGCAGCCGGCCTTTCGCAAGCGCCGTGAAAGCGCTTCGGCTTGACGCAGGACGTCTTTTAGGAGGTCTCTCTCCGAGGTGACGTCTGAAGCGAAGGTCACCTCTGAACTCATGGACTTGGGGGGCTGATGCGGCACCACTGGGCTTTCGTCGATTGCCCTAGCCAGTTGATGGAGGTGCTGCCCCTGAGCCTGCCCGAACATCTCTATGAGTTCTTTCAGGGGCAAGGCGGCAAGTTCCGCGACTCGGCGCACCCGCAGGGTCTCGAGTTTGCGGAGCGTGCTGGCGCCCACTCCCCAGAGGTGCTTCACGGGCATGGCGTGGATGAATTCCAGTTCTCTGGCGGGATCGATCAGCACCACCCCTTTGCCTGCTTCCGGCCCGTCGCTTCGGGGGCGGGGTTTGGCCAGTCGGGAGGCCAGTTTGGCCAGCAACTTGTTGGAGGCTGCGCCGACTGAGCAGGTTAGGGCTTCGCAGGCGAAGACGTCTGAGCGAATGCGGCGAGCGATCTCGACCGGCGGCCCGAACCTGAGCTGAGAACCTTCAACGTCCAGGAAGGCTTCGTCGCAGGAGATGGATTCCACCAGGGGCGTGAAAGACCTGAGCACTTCTTCTATGCGTTTCCAGACCTGGACGTAGTAGTCGTGATCGCCAGGGAGAAAGACGGCCTGCGGGCAGAGTTGGCGGGCTCT
The DNA here is from genome assembly GCA_965242895.1 of Acidimicrobiales bacterium. Classification (GTDB taxonomy): domain Bacteria; phylum Actinomycetota; class Acidimicrobiia; order Acidimicrobiales; family CATQHL01; genus CATQHL01. Next base: position 2,697,428 of record OZ251507.1, on the reverse strand, counting down.
CAGAGAGGGCATGGCCGAGCGGACTCCGTAATAGCGGGCTTCGTAGGAAGCAGACGCCACTACTCCCCTGCTTCCCGTGCCGCCCACCACTACCGGCTTGCCTGCCAGCTCTCGTCGGCGCAAAACTTCGACTGAGGCGAAGAAGGAGTCCATGTCTACGTGCAGGATGGTTGCGGGCTTTAGGCCGCGGGACTGGGAATTTGCCTTGGGATCCTCTGTCATGACAATCCTTCGGAGTTTGGCTTGGTGATTCTGTCGGTGCGGGTGGGTGAGTGAGGCGGGCGGGCTGGCGTAGGCGGCGGGCTGCGAGCTGCGGGGGCACGCGGGTGCGTGGGGCGACATGCAGCGGCGGGCGGCGAGCGTGCGGGGGCACGCGGCGACATGCTGCGGGGGCACGCGGCGAGGGCCTCCGATGTCTAGATATGTCTGTGTGAAGCTTAAGCGCCCGATGAGACAGACCTGCTGCGACCTGCTGCGGCGAAGCCTCCCTCTGTGAACCCGTCTAGCTTGTTGATCTAGCATGGACGCTGTGGAGCACAAGATAGGAAACCAGCGGTCGGCTGCCCCTGCCTTGTGGGCCAAGCTGATCTCGGTGGCGGCCATTCTCGGAGCGGGAGCGTGCGGTGCTCTGATCGGTTACGCACTAGTAGACATCAGCTGCGAAGGAGACTGCGCTACACCGCTCGGACTTGGGATACTCGTAGGTGCAGTCTCTTGCGCCGTGGGAGTATCTGTCGTGGTCGTCCTCACGCTTCGGGCCATGATCATTCGACCCACTGCCAAGCAGCGGAACAGGACGCAGCGAGGGGGGTCGCAACGAGGCGGGCTCACGAAAACCCAGGCGGGGGGATGAGGCGATGATGGAGAGGGAGATGGGGGATGGAGAGAGATCGAGGAAGAGTGAGATGCGATGATGGAGAGTGCGAGAGCGAGGGGAGTTCGCTAAATGCCTACACGGATATTGACTGTTGAAGACGACGAGCGGATCAGGACTTCGCTCAGGATGGCGCTCGAGGATGAAGGCTGGGAGGTGGAGGAAACCCAGAACGGGGAGGAGGCGATCGTCAGTTTCCGTCAGAACCCTGCCGACGTAGTGTTGATCGACATAGGACTGCCAGGGATCGACGGCTTCGAGTTGTGCCGCTTCCTGCGTCGCAGCAGCAGCGTCCCCATCGTCATGATCACTGCTCGCGAAGACACTCACGACGTGGTTGCAGGGCTAGAGGCGGGCGCCGACGATTATCTCACCAAGCCTTTTGCGCCTAAGGAACTTTCGGCGCGCATCCGGGCGATGCTGCGCAGGGTGCGGCCTGTCGACCCGACCCAGAGCAGCCTGCTTTCTAACGATCTTGAGGTGTTCCCTGACGACAACACCGTCTACCTGTACGGCAAGCCCATCGCAGTGAGCAAGACCGAACTGCGCCTGCTCGTGGAGCTGGCCTCACGTCCGGGCGAAACCCTCAGCAGGGAAGAGCTGCTCGAGAAGGTGTGGGGGCTGGACTACTTCGGAGACAGCCGGCTGGTGGACGTGCATGTCCGCAGGCTGCGCACCAAAATTGAACAGGATCCGGCCAATCCGCGGCTCATCTTGACAGTACGCGGGCAGGGTTACAAGCTGCAGCCCTGACTGCGATCAGAACGGAGGTGCTGGCCGGTGGCTCTTCTCGGCAGATTAGGGAATGTTCTGCAGAGGCGCCCGCCCCGTTTTTCGCTGCGCTTTCGGGTCAGCCTGGCCTTTGGCCTGGGTGCGCTGTTGATAACCGCCACCCTCTCGCTCATTACCTATGAGCTGACGCGCACCAACCTCCTGGACCGCCGCGAGGAGACATCCCTGGCAAGAGCGTTTTTCAATGCGACTCAGGTCAGCCGGCTCAGCAGCGAAGAAACCACGGAAGAGCGCCTGAGGGAACTCGTGCAAGACCTCTATACGCCCCTGGGAGCCCGACCGGTGATTCGATTTGGCGATCTCTGGATTTCTGCCAACCCTGTCGAGTTCAGCGAGCCTCAGATCAACCAGTTTCTCAAGAATGCGGTAGACGCCGGGAACGCCGCGCAAATGCGCTATGTCGCGAACCAGACCCCGTTCGCGGTCATCGGCCTCCCCCTCCCGAAACTCGACGCCGCCTATTTCGAGGCCATATCTCTCACTGACATCTCAGACACTCTCGGGTCGCTGCGAATCATCATGCTCACGAGCAGCACCGTCATCGTCCTGCTGGGAATAGGAATAGGGATCTGGGGGGCGCAGAGAGCAGTGCGCCCACTATCCGACATCGGCGAGGCTGCGGAAGCGATAGCGGCGGGCGACCTGAGCACGCGCCTTGAAGGGATCGACCCTGACCTGGAACGTCTGTCAAGGTCGTTCAACCAGATGGCCAGCGCCCTGGAAGACCGCATCGAGCGCGACGCTCGCTTCGCCTCGAACGTGAGCCACGAGTTGCGGTCTCCTCTGATGGCTCTCACGGCGTCCCTCGAAGTGCTCAACCACCGCAAGGAGGAACTGCCTGAACGCTCCCGGACGGCCTTGAGCCTGATCACCAGCGACATCGAACATTTCAAACAACTTGTTGCGGATCTTCTTGAGATATCTCGCTACGACGCGGGAGTGGTGGCTCTGGAACTAGAGGAGTTCAAGGTCGTGGAGTTCATTAGGCAGACTGTCCGAGCCGGCGGCTACGAGCCGGTCTTGAGTTGGAACGGAGGCGTCTCGGAGTTGGTTCTACGAGCCGACCGGCGCAGGATGGCGCAGGTGATGACCAACCTCCTCGACAACGCTAAACACCACGGAGGCGGTGGCACGGAGGTGAGGCTGGAGCGTCGAGGGGCTGTGCTGGACATCTTGATAATGGACGAGGGACCTGGCGTCTCTACAGAGGATCGAAAAGTAGTCTTTGATCGTTTTTCCCGAGGCAAGAAACGTTCCGGCGGACGTTCCTTTGGAACTGGGCTGGGTTTGGCGCTTGTGAATGAGCATGTGCGCCTGCATGGGGGCGCAGTCCGCATCCTGGATAGACCAGACGGAAAGCGGGGAGCATGTTTCGTGGTGACCCTTCCTCTGGCGCTCTCATCCCCTGAGGAGGGAGGAGCGATATGAGTCTCCCCTCCGCCATGAAAGCGGCGCAGTCCGTGGTAGAGGACGTGCGGGAAGAGGGAGGAGCGATATGAGTTTCCCCTCCGCCATGAAAGCGGCTCTTTGGGCGCTGTCGGCGCTGTCGGCTCTGGCGGGCGCCGCCTGCGGGATTCCAATAGATTCGGAGCCTCGCGTCCTGGAAGCTTCAGCCATCCCCCCTGAGTTCCTGGAACCCACCACGACGCAGTTGGAGACACCCTCCGCAGTCAGCCAGACCTTCCGTATCTATTTAGTTAACGAAGACGGGATGCTTGTAGCCAGGGAGCGTGAACTCTCTCCGGTCGCTCTGGAGGAACCTCTGCTTGCGCTCTTCGCGGGGCCGACGGATGAGGAGGCGGAAACTGGGCTTAATTCGGCACTGCCTGCAGAAACTGAGATTCTGAATATAGATAGCAACAGAGACGGCGTGCTGGTGTTGAACTTGGCTGAGGGGACTCTGGAACAAATCGAAGGCGAACTTCAGCGTTCGGCGATTGCCCAACTCGTCTTCACCGTCACGGAACTAGAGGGGGTGGACTGGCTGTGGGTGCAGATCGAAAACGAGCCGCGCGCTCTGCCCACTGACGAAGGCGACCTAGAGACCCCAGTGGGACGACAGCACTACCTCTCTTTGGTTCAGGGGGAAGGGGGGCAGGAGGAGGGCTGAGGGGGGGCGGCGTGCTCCCCCCTCCCCTGGCGGGCGTTGTGGGGAGGGGGTGACGGGTAGTGGGGGCAGGAGGAGGGCTGAGGGGGGGCAGGCGGCGTGAGGGGTTACTCGTGGCAGGATTCGGCCAAGTCCCATAGCTCTTCGGGGATCGGCTTCAGTGCGTCGGTCGCCTCGTCTAAGTCCACGAGCCCTAAGCGGCCGTCGATTATTCCTACCATGGTGCCGAACTTGCCTTCGTGGACTGCATTGACGGCGGCCACGCCGTAAGAGGTGCACAGCACGCGGTCGAAGGCGGTGGGCGTGCCGCCCCGCTGCACGTGCCCTAGGACGGTCACTCGTGCGTCGATCCCTAGGCGCTGCTCCAACTCCCTGGCCACGATGCTTCCGATACCGCCTAGGCGGACGTGGCCGAACTCGTCATAGGTCGGATCGGGCTCTTCAAGAGTGCCAGGCACTGGGTGCGCCCCTTCCGCCACTACTACCACTGAGTGGTTGCCCAGCCTCTGATGGCGAGGATGCAGGCGTTCGGCCACCTCTTCGATGTTGAAGGGCTTCTCGGGGACGAGAATCGCAGCCGCACCGCCGGCGATTCCTGCCCATAGAGCTATGTGCCCGGCGTGGCGCCCCATCACCTCGACCACCATTACGCGGCTGTGGGATTCTGCCGTGGTGTGCAGCCGGTCGATGGCGTCGGTGGCGATTTGCACGGCCGTCTGAAAACCGAAGGTGAGTTGGGTGCCCCCTATGTCGTTGTCGATGGTCTTTGGAACTCCCACCACGGGGGCTTCGTAGTAGTTGTACATGTCTCTGGCCGCTCCGAGCGTGCCCTCTCCCCCCACGACGATGAGAGCGTCGATTTTTCGCTTGGCTAGGTTCGCCATGACACGCTCTGGGCCTTGGGGCGTCATGAAGGGCTGCATCCGGGAGGTTCCTAGGATCGTCCCGCCGCGGGCCAGAATGCGCTGAGCGCGATCTACGGGCACTACTTCGGCCTCGTCCTCCATCAGACCGCGCCAGCCGTCTCTGAAACCGAGCACCTCTTCGCCCCAACGGACGTCGCAGCGAAGCACAACCCCCCGCACCACGGCGTTCAAGCCGGGGCAGTCGCCGCCTCCGGTCATTATTCCGATTTGCATGCAGCCTCCTTGGTCTCCGTGGTCATTTCGTGTCGCCTTTTGGGGGTTCAGGCCGAGACGCCGAGGGTCAGACGGAATCGAAAAGCCTTCTGAGATTTCGAATGGCCTGGCCGATGCGATGTTCGTTTTCGATCAGGGCGAAGCGGATATGACCCTCACCGCCGGGCCCGAAGCCTTCGCCTGGCGACGCCGCCACCTTCGCCTTTTTGACTAGGAGAGAGCAGAACTCCACGGAATCTAGGTGTTGAAAGGCGGGTGGGATTGGAGCCCACACGAACATGCTTCCCTTGGGGGGCTCGACCTCCCAGCCGATGCGCTTCAGTCCCGTACAGAGGGCGTCGCGGCGGCTCTGGTATGTCTCGTTGACCAGTTTGGGATACTCGGAGGCTTCGTTGAGAGTCACTGTGGAAGCGATTTGAACTGGCTGGAAAGTTCCGTAGTCGAGATAGGACTTGAGCTTGGCCAGGGCGGCTGTCACCTCTGCGTTGCCGACCATGAAAGCCACCCGCCAGCCGGCCATGGAAAACGACTTGGTCAGGGAGTAGAACTCCACTGCCACGTCCTTGGCGCCTTCGGCCTGCAGCACGGACGGCGGCGAGTAGCCGTCGAAGGCGATGTCGGCGTAGGCGAAGTCGTGCACTATGAGCGTGTCGTGCGCTCGAGCGAAGTCAACCATCGCCTGCATGAAGCCCAGGTCGACGCAGGCGGTGGTGGGGTTGTGCGGGAACGACAGGAGGATGACACGGGGCTTCGGCCAGGAGTACTCCCAGCGCTGCCGCAAGACCTCTTCTAGGTCGGCGCGGGGGGTGAGCGGCACTTTGCGGACTTCGGCTCCGGCGAAGAGGGGGGCAAAGAGGTGGATGGGGTAGGAGGGCGAAGGCACCAGAACCGAATCGCCTGGCTGAAGCAGCACCCACATGAGGTGAGAGAGACCCTCCTTGGCGCCGATGGTGTTGATCACTTCGGTGTCGGGATCGAGCTCTACTCCGAAGCGCCTCAGGTAGAGATCTGCTGCTGCGGCGCGTAGTTTGGGCAGCCCTCTGCTGATCGAATAGCGGTGATTCCGGGGCGAGCGGGCAGCCTCGGCCAACTTGTCCACGGCGATGTCGGGGGAGGGGATGTCGGGGTTGCCGAAACCTAGGTCGATGATGTCCTCGCCGCGGCGGCGCCCTTCCACCTTGAGGCTGTCGATGATCGAAAATACGTAGGGCGGCAGGTTAGTGATGCGGCGGAACTCCATTGCGTTCAGGCTACTCCTGAGGTTTTCCTCGAATGAGGAACGGGGGCGGGGAACGGGGGCGGGGAAGGATCGGAGGTCTCAGCGGGTTCGGGAGGCGGAGTTGGCTCGCTCGAGGGAGACGAGTATCCGTCTCGGGGGCGGTTCGAAGCAGCAGCGGGTTCGGGGCGCGGGCTTTGTTCGCTCGGTTCAGGGGATGCAGGGAGTCTGGCCGCTAGGAGTGCGGCGCCGATGGCTCCCGCCCTGTCGCCTAGGACAGCCCGCCGCAACTCGACCGGAGGACGCTTGCTGGGGTAACTGGACTGCTCTGCCAGAGCGTTCCGCAGCATGGACAGCACCAAGTCACCCGAGAGCGGATCGGCGAGGAGACCGCCGCCCAGCCCCACCACCTGGGGGTCTAGCACTACGGCGAGGTTGTTGATTCCGACCGCTAGGAGAGAGAGGAACTCCTTCAAGAGTTCTTTAGCCGAAGCATCGCCAGAGGCTGCCAACTCTGTCACTAGGCTGCCTTCGATTTCCTTAGGGGGGACGCCTGCTCCAGGCAGGAAGGCTGCTCCTTGGGTTTCGGCGCGCAGGCGCGCCATCCGTCCTAGGGCGGAGCCTGAGGCTAAGCCCTCCCAGCATCCTCTCCCGCCGCATGGGCACGGCAGCCCGTCTGCTGCGGGGGTTTCGCTCGCTAGGAGCGTCGTGTGCCCGACCTCGCCCGCTAGGTTGTGCGCCCCTTTTCGGATCTGCCCGCCTGAAATCAGGGCGGCGCCTATCCCTGTACCGACCGTTACGTACACCCCTTCGCCGACTCCCTGCAGGCATCCTTCCTGCATTTCCGCAACGGCTGCGGTTGCGGCGTCGTTGTCGACGATCACGGGCCGGCGGAGTTTCTCTGACAGCGCTGCTGCGAGCGGGAAGCCGTCCAAGCAGGCGATGTTGGGGGAGGTCAACACGGCGCCGCTCTGATCTATGAGACCGGCGCAACCCACGCCTACGCCTTGGATGAGGCAATCCAGGGAATCCTCGACCGCTGCCGTGACCTCCGCAACGATGTCTAGGAGGCGGACGGCGCTCGCAGGGGTGCGGGTGCGAAGTGTGCCGCTGAGTTCGCCGCTGGGTGAAAGCGAACGACCGCTGCCGTCGAGCACTTCGGCTCGGATGTTCGTTCCGCCGACGTCGAAACCGAGAAAGCGGAGCGGGTGTGCGTCAGACAGTCCGCCCGCTTTTGTGTCTGAGCTGGCCGATCCTTGGCGCGGCGTCGAGGCAGGAGCCGCCACTTTTAGTCGGCTTGCCGCAGATTTGAGTTTTTGACCTCTTCGATCTCCCGTTGGCGGATTTCGACGCGTCGGCGGAATCTCTCGAGCGCCGAGTGGAGTATCCGGGCTTCGGCGCGTCGTTTTACGAACCCGGGCACTGGCACGGCCAGGTCGACCGTGAGCGTGTAGGTAAGCAGGGTCTTGCCTTCCGCGCCTGGGGCGGGGACGAATTTGTATTCCCCGTCTAGGCGGTTGAGCAAGTCACCCTCCAGCAGCCTCCAGGTCACCTTGATGGGGTCGGTTTCATAGCGGTATTCCAGCACGTAGGTGGTGCTGCGCCCCATTGCGGCCACTTGGAACGCTATGAGCCGCCCGAGACCTTGCTCGTTGCGTTCGCGCACCTGCACTTGCTTCACGTCGGGTATCCAGTCTGGGTAGCTCTCGAAGTCGGAGACGACGTCGAAACAGATATTGGGCGGTGCGTCCGCCAGTATCTGTCTGCTCGAATGGTCAACCATTGCGGTCAGCCGTTGCGGTGGGCGCCGGCGTAGATCGACTTGGCCGGAAATTGGGCGTGCTTGGCTCCCCATAGCGACATCATTCCAAGTCCGAACACAGGAACAAGAATACCGAAAGCAGCGGGCGTATAAAGACGGATGCTGGCTGCGACGATAGCGGAAGCGGTCTGAACGCCTAGCTGCAACCAGAAGATGAACCTGTGCCGCCTGTCGACTCCTTCGGCCAGCATGAATGCGCCGGCCACTGAGAGTTCCTTCGTGCGGCTGCGCTCGACCACGACCACGAAAGCCCATAAGAACACGGCGCAGCCCAGGGCGAAGAAGACTAGGGAGACGACCATGGCCAGAAAATCCAGTCTCCCTCCCGCTGCGGCGGCAGAGAGTATGACGGCGCTGAAGATTAGGGTTCCGACCCCGTTCCAGACCCAGATCCAGGCGCCTTTCCGGCTTCCGTTTCCTGATGGGGCGGACGGGGCGGCGGACACGGCGGAGGCGGACTGGGCGGCGGAGGCGGACTGGGCGGCGGACGGAGCGTCCGTTCCTTCCTGGTTCATGAAGCGCTGCGTTTTCTGGAGAGGTCGCTCAATGCCCTGGACAGGCGACGCGCCAGGTGGTCGCAGGAGAACTCTTCGACCGCCCTCGCCCTAGCCGCCTTCCCCATGCGGTGCCGCAGATCGGAGTCGTCCACTAGGGCGGCGATGGCCGCGACGGCCTCTTCCGGGTCGGATGGGTCGTCCACCACCAGGCCGGTTTTTCCGTGAGCGACCGCTTCTGGCGACCCTCCGCTGGCGCCGGCCACCTGAGGCACCCCCGCCGCAGCAGCCTCGAGAAACACGATGCCGAACCCTTCCTTCTCTACACCCTTCCAGCGGTCTCGGCAGAGCATGGCGAAGACGTCGGCGGCGCCGTAGAGATCTGGGAGGTACTTCTCACCGACGGCGCCCAGCAGCCGCACTGGGGCAGAACGTCTCTTGATCAGCGCTCTGAGGCGTTTCTTGTCTCGCCCGGCGCCGACAATCGCCGCTCGTAAGGTTGGGCGCCCGGGAGCCAGCCTGGCGACAGCCTCGATGAACACGTCCATTCCCTTGCGGGGCACGAGACGGCTCACGGAAAGCAGTAGGACGTGTTCGGGGGAGAGTCCCAGAGAGCGGCGGACGGCTGCGCGTCTTCGCTCCGAAAGGGGTCGGAAGCGCTCAGTATCCACTCCTGGAGGTATGTAGACGAAATCCGAAGCCGCAGGACAGCGCCTTTTAATAGTTTCGGTCGCCCAGTTGCTGGCGGAGATGACCACATCGGCACGGGCGAGAACCATGTTCAAGCGTCTCCGCACCCATGGCACTCGGAGGAAAGACGTGGTTTCGCTGCCGTGCACCACTACTCCGTACGGAAAACCCAGGGAAGGCCCCAGCGAGCCGGTCAACCAGGCGGGGTCGAACAGAAGCAGTTCTGCTCCGGTCTCTCGTGCCTCACGAAGCACCTCCGAGCGCAGCCTTGGCGTAGGCAGGAGTACGTGCGAAGAACTGCGCACGATTCGGAAACGCTGAGAACGATCGAAGTCGCTTGCCTCACGGTGAAAATGGGTCAGCACCGAGAAACTCTCGGGGGGAAGGCGCCTCCATAGCTCCCAGAGGTAGTTCTGAATGCCTCCCACCTTGGGCGGGAAATCGTTCGTGACTAGGACATGTCTGGGCGCCCTCCGGCCCGCTTGCCTGGAGGTCCTCGCTTTCAGCAACTGAGCTATTTCCTCAAGTGCTCGATCACGTGCAAGAGTTGGTGCGGGTAGAGCAGGTTGGCTCCGAGGTCTTCAGCCGGGCCGCGTACTCCTAGGTCGTCGGCCGTTTCCCCTCGATCGGCCGACACCACCACCAGCGCTCGATCACGGGGGGCTTTCCCGCACTCTCTGATAATGAGAGGATCGGCCTTCACTCCGTCGACGGTAAAGATCTCCTTTACTCCCCCGCCGCGACCTTTAGTGATCATGAACTCACTCATCTTTCCGTCGTAGATCACTAGCGAGGAGTTACCCGTTCTGTTGTAAAGCTCCTCAAGTTCCTTCCGCAGCCGCCTTCTCTCCTCGGGAAGATTCTTGGGGTCGATGCCGGGGCGCTGGAAGATGAAGTTGTAACCGTCGACGATCAGGAAGGATTTCTTCTCTAGGCACAGGAACTCGGCTGCCGTGAGAGAATTCATGAGCACTCCGGGGGGCAGTTCCGCTGCGAACCTAGTCTCCGGTTCGAGCAAGTCGCTGCTGTGGGCGTGGGCGTCTGAAGGAAACAGGAACACTTCGAACAATCTGGCCGCCTCTTCGAGGGTCTCGCCTACCGCCTCCCGCAGGCTCTTATTGGTCGGGGCGGACTGCAGGCTTTCGCTGATCAAGGTGAGCGCCTCTGTAGCGCTTGCTCGACGCTCCGAGATCTGCTCCTGCAGACGGACTTCCAAATCCCTGATGAGTGCGTCTTTTCTGGAGCGCTCTTCATGCCACTTGACGCGCTCGTCGTGGACTCGTTGTTGGGCTGCTGCCGTTCTCTTGCGTTCTTCCTCGAGTTCGGTCTGCCGTTCTGCTGAGACCTCGGACGCCTCGGCGTATTTACGTTCCGAGACTCTGAGTTTCTCCTCGAGTTCTCGGTTCTTCTTGGCTTCCAGTTTGGGTTGCTGCTTGAGGTCTTTGAGTTCGCTCGAGAGCCTCGCCTTCTCGCTTTCTAGCTTGGTTTTCTGTTTTCTTGCCCTGCCGATCTCTCTCTGCTGCTTCGCGATTTCCTCTTTCAGTTCTTTTTGGGCTTGCTTGCCCTCTTCCAGCTGAATATGGAATTTGTAGACCTCTTCCCAGCCCTCTGGGCGAGCGATAAAGAGCGCTTCGGGATGAGCCGCCAAATCCGCAAGATTCGGCTCCGGACCCTCGGGCGACAGCTTATGGAGAAGACTTTCCGACGCTTGCTCCAGCGGATCCTTGGTGGAGTTGGGGGCGGGATACTTCGAGTTGAATGCAGCACGCGCGAATCCGCACATGGCCGGCCAGTCGTCGGGTTTGACGTCTTTAGCGAGTGCAAACCTATAGAGCGCCGCCACTTCGACTCGAAACTCCTCGTTGTCGAAGGCCGCTTTCATCGTCGTGAACTCTCCTGAGGAGACCTTCGTCCTCTTCCTAGAGACGGGTCTCTCGATCCTGTGAATTAGTTTCAAGAGAGAGGGGGGCACCGGTTTGCCTGCCTCTCGTCTTAGCTTTCCGACAAAGAATGCGAACCGCAGCGCAGCGCCCAAACACTCCCGCTCTGCACTATCGATTTGCGTGTCTTGCTCTTTATCGACTTGGGTCGGCCGCTTTTCGCCTGTGTAATTTATAGAAGACGATCTTCGGTTGCGGTTACTCAACTCCTACCCCTTTCCGGCTTTCCGGCGAATCCTCATCGCTTGGCTCATCGCTCGCCTCTGCCGTCTTGTTTTTTACCATCTTCAGCGCTCCTTGGCGTCTATTCGGAACGGAGAAAAGCCTAAACCTGCCCCGACTTTACATAGGTAGTGAGACATACAAGGGAATAGATAGTGAGACATACAAGGGAATCGTTCTCGTATCGTCCGCCGCCCTTAGCCATCCGCCGCCTTGAGTTCCTGCGACACGGCCACCCAGCGCTCCAGCGCCTCGGCCGCTGCTCCGCCGTCCAGCGCACGGGCGGCCAGGTTTAGACCGCTGGGAAAGTCCTCGGCCAGATCCCCCACCATCAGAGCCGCCGCCGCATTCAGGCACACCACTTCCCGCCACGGAACGTCGTCGCCGGCGAGCAAAGAGCGGGTAGCCGCCGCTGAGACCCTTACCTCGCCGCCCGCTAGATCGTCAAGCAGCACCCTGCGCAGTCCGAACTGCTCCGGCGTTATCCGATAGCGGACGACATTCTTACCGCGCACTTCCATTATTTCGCTTGGCCCTGCCGTGGAAAGTTCGTCCAAACCTGGATAGCCGTGCACCACCATGGCGCGCTGGGTGCCAGTGACCGACATGACCTCGGCCATTCGCTTGGCCATGTGAGGATCGTTGACTCCTATGACCTGCCGCTGCAGTCCGGAAGGATTGGCCATGGGGCCTAGGTAGTTGAAGGCGGTGGGGATGCCCAGTTCCCGCCTAGCGGCGCCTGCGTGCCGCAAGGCTGGGTGAAACAGGGGGGCTAGGCAGAAACCCAGCCCGGCCTTCGTCAGACTCTCGGCTACGCCCTCGGCGTCTAACTCCACGGCCACCCCTAGAGCCTCTAGCAGGTCGGCTGAACCGCAGGAGGAGGAAACGGCGCGGTTGCCGTGTTTGCATATTCTCAGTCCGGCGCCGGCAGCCGCCAGCGCCGCCATGGTGGAGATGTTCAACGAACCGCTGCCGTCGCCGCCCGTACCTGCCGTGTCTACCAGACCCATCGCTTCGGCGTCGACCGGCACCTTCACGCAAGCTTCCCGCAGACCCTCTAGTAATCCGGCCAGTTCTACGGCGGTCTCCCCTTTCGCTCGGAGAGCGACGAGCAGCCCTGCCATCTGCGCCGATGTCGCCTCGCCGGTCAACATCGTCTCGGCCAGCGCCCTCGCCGTGGAACGGGTGAGGTTTTCGCCCCTCAGCAAGCCAGCGAGAAGCTTGGGGATGTCCTCGATCCGCTCGAGAACGTCCTCAGGGTCAGCAGGCTCGTCCCCTTCGCTGGGAAAACCTTTTTGGTGCTCGTCGTTGATTTGTGTCACCTTAAAACTCCTGATGCGCTGCTTGCGGGCGATGCTTGCCTGCAATGAACGTCGGAGGGCACTGGCAGGGCGTCGCTCCGTTCTCTCCGAACGCTATTGCCTAGCATTCCCTCATGCCTTCCGCAGCGCGCAGGAGCGTCCTGGTCATCGACGCAGGGACGACGAGCGTAAGGGCAGCTCTTGTCGATGAGAGGGGGCGCCTTTCTTGCGTGCATCGGGCGCCCTGCCCGCCCACCGCTCCGGCTCCGGGTCTCTCCGAGTTCGACCCTGTCGCCTTGGCGCAAGAGACCTTGAAGGTGACGCGTCGGACGCTCTCGGAGGCGCAAGAGGCTCCGGTTGCTGTGGGAATCGCCAACCAGCGATGTTCGACGCTTCTCTGGCGTCGCAGCAGCGGGAAGCCGGTAGGCCTCGGCCTGAGTTGGGGCGACCTCCGAACTGCTGGGAAATGCCTGGAGCTGCAGGCCAGCAACCTGCGCTTGGCCCCTAATCAGACGGCCACCAAGGCCGCTCACCTGATAGCGGAGGCGGCCGCGGCGGGCGCGGCCGCGGCGTCAGCGAGCGCAGCGGGAGCGGGAGCGGCGGGAGCGAGCGCAGCGGGAGCGGGAGCGGCGGGAGCGAGCGCAGCGGGAGCGGGAGCGGCGGGAGCGAGCGCAGCGGGAGCGGGAGCGGGCGCGGCGGCCGCCGCAGCAGCGGGCGCAGCGCCCCCCTCCGATCTTTGCGTGGGCACGCTGGACTCTTGGCTGACTTGGCATCTCACCGAAGGCGCAGAACACGTAACCGACGCATCCAACGCCGCTATCGGCGGTCTCTGCCGGCTGGCTGACGGCTCTCCTGTCTGGAATCTTGACCTGGCCGCCGAACTCGGCATACCGCCGCTCAGCCTGCCCCGCATCGTGGACAGCAGCGGAATCCTGGGACGAGCCAGCGCCTTGCCGGGCTCCCCGCCGATCAGCGGCCTGATCGGCGACCAGCAAGCCTCCCTGATCGGCTCTGGATGCGTGCGCCCGGGCGACGTCAAGATCACCTTTGGAACTGCTGGGATGCTCAACATGAACCTGGGGGAAGACTGGTATCCCGATTCGGAGACGGCAGCCATCGGGGGGACTAGCCCTGGCGGCTCCTATCCGATTGCGGCTTGGAAACGGCATGGACGCACCATCTGGGGCTTGGAGGCCATGATGTTCAGCGCAGGGAGTTGCGTGGACTGGTTCTGCGGGCTGTCCGGCCTGCTTTCCTCGCCTCAGGAAAGCCATGCCTTGGCGTCCGCCTGCGAGAACAGCGGCAGGGTGACGTTCGTGCCTGCCCTCGACGGTCTGGGCGCTCCGAGCTGGGACTTCGGGGCGCGCGGGGCGATTTTCGGAATCGACGCCGCCTCGCAGCCGTCTCACCTCCTCAGAGCCCTGCTGGAAGGCATAGCCCAGCGCGGTGTAGACCTCATCGAGACGGCGGAATCCGACAGCGGAATGCCTATTCAGAAGGTCAGGGTGGACGGGGGCATGAGCACCAACACCACCTTCCTTCAAGCATTGGCCGACAGCAGTGGGCGGACGGTGATAGCGGCGCCCGAAGTGGAGTGCACCGCTCTGGGGGCGGCCTTCATGGCCGGAGTCGGCGTCGGCGTCTGGTCGAGTGTGGAGGAGACCGCCGACCTGCGGGATGCTCGCAGCGTCGTGCGCCCGCTGCGGGAACTCGACCGGACTCTGTGGAGCAGACGCCTCGAGGGGTGCAGGGAATGGCACCCTGAATTCAGCGCTATCTCCTTTTGAGAGGGCGCCGAGAGGTACAGCTCCCACTCAGATGCGATGGAGGAGGCGATATTCAGCGCCATCTCCTTTTGAGAGGGGATTGAGAGAGCGTCGAGAGAGCAGTTCCCCGAAATCCGAGGCAAAATGTTCAATGACGGCGAGCCGGCTGGGCGGCCGCGTCGTCGGGTCGGCTATTGGCCGGCTGCGACGTCGAGGAAGGTCGGGGCTCCGCAGGACAACGGTGCTGGCTAAGCCAGTCGAGGCGACTCGCAGGAAAGTGCCACAGAAACAAACCGCCGACGACCCGCTGGCCGGGTCGGGCAAGGGTGAAAAGGTGCGGTAAGAGCGCACCGTGTTCCGGGCGACCGGAGCAGCTAGGCAAACCCCACCGGGAGCAAGGTCAAGCAGGGGGGCGGCGGTCCGCCGGCCCTCAGAGGGCACCCCCCGGGTAGACCGCGTAGATGGATGGCCGCACAGGGCTTTACGGCCTGGACAGAACCCCGCCTACAGGCCGACTCGCCGTCGCAGCATCGAGGTCGAGCAAATAGTCAGGAAAGTCGGGGCAAAGTCGGGGCGGTGGGGCTAATGCGTCTGACTTCAGTCCCGAGTCGAGCAAATAGTCAGGAAAGTCGGGGCAAAGTCGGGGCGGGAGGCCTCAAATCAGCAGCAAGCGACCGCAGGAGGGGCAGGTGGCGCTGCTCCTGTCGGGCTTGCCCTCCTCTGCTTCCCCGACGGGAGGGAGTTTGCGAAATTGATCCAGCTCCATCAGCGGAAGAGACAGGTTGCAGCCGGTGCATGTGCTGCCCACCAACTTCGCCACGCCCACGCCTCCAAGACGGCTGCGGAGGTCTTCGTAGCGCTCTAGCAGTTCCTTTCCGACGAGGGCGGCTTTGCCGTCTCTCAGCGCCCGCACTTCGGCTGCTTCCGCTTCTAGTCCGGCTTCGGCCTTGCTAAGTTTCGAGCGGACCTTCTGCACATCCTGATGGAGTTCGTCCCGTCGCTTCTCCAATAGTTCGACGGACTCATCGAGAACGTCGATCTCTGCGAGCAGGTTGAGGATGTTGTCCTCTACGGTTTCCTGGCGGCGTCCGATGGCCGCGATCTCCCTTTCCAGGCTCTGAAGTTCCCTCAGCCCGGTGATTTGGTTGGAGTAGAGGAGGTTCTGCTCTTCCTCGCGTCTTTCCTGGAGGGTCTCGAACTCCAGTTCGCTGCGCTTTTGCTCTTTGAGCAGTTCCTGCTTAGTGTTCAGGCACTCAACTAGGCGGCGCTCCAGGTCTTCCACGTTTTTGAGCAGACCTCGGAGTTCGGACATTTCCGGCAGGTGCTCGCGGCGGTGCTTGATCTGACCTAGGCGTATGTCATACGTCTGGAGATCTAGCAAACTCTCCAGCGGGTTCATCTGTGGGCGTATGAGCGTTCTGCGATCATTGGTAGCAAAGGGAGCATAATTCGCGTATAGTAGCTGTAGCGGCAATCCGCAGGGTATAGCGGGTCTGGAGATAATCTCGCTGATCCCGGCTGCTCCAACAGTCCCAGGCCCGCTAAATCCTCCTCGTCTGGACTTCCGGACTCCTCCGGTGCGGAAAGAGCGGAAAGAGTGAGAGGCGGTCTGTGCGCCGCCCTCCCCAGAGGCTCTAGAGGCTCCAGAGGCTCTTTCGCTCCCCTATGCTCTTTCCACTGGTGCTCTTTCCAGCCGTGGGCGCTGACGGACTTGAACCGCCGACCCCTTCCTTGTAAGGGAAGTGCTCTGGCCATCTGAGCTAAGCGCCCTGGGGTATGGACGCCCCGGGGTGAAGAGGCTAGCCAGACGCTAGCCAGGCGAACGCTGGGAGAGAACCTCAAGCCTCTCATCCTTTGACGCTGCTCTCGCTAGCGGCGCAAGCCAGCAGGCTCTCCATCATCTCCTTAGTGCAGCCAGCCATGATCCTTCGTTTGGCCTCTGGATTCGTGACCGTCAGATTACTCCCCTGCGCGTCGCATACAGCCGCCCCCGCCTCCTCGCACACCAGCATGGCGCCTAGGTAGTCCCACGGGCTGTGCTCGTCGCAGTCGTAGAAGCCGTCGAGTCTTCCGTCGGCCACGGCACAGAGGTCGAGAGCGCTGGACCCGTGCGATCTGTATTGTCTCCAGCCATGGCGCATCACAGGGTAGCCGGATACCCCGATGACCGCCCTGGAAAGCTCCGTCTCTTGCGAGGGACGGATGGGGTCTCCCCCCCTGAGCGATCCGGAGCCGCGTACTGCCGTGTAGAGCTCCCCTGACGCCAAGTTCTGTACGTGCCCGACCAGCGCTCCCTGGGCATCTAGCGCACACTGGCTGATCGCGTACCAGGGGAAGCCATTGGCGGCGTTTGTGGAGCCGTCGACCGGATCCAGAACAACCATGACCGCTCGCTCAGGTTCATGGAGGCCGGATTCCTCGCTGCAGACACCCACGCCGGCGTCCAGCAGCATCCCGACCGCTGCCTCGTCGGCTGCCAAGTCGCATCGGTACTGGCCTTCGCGCGTTCCGGCAGGGCCCCAGTCGGCCAGTCCGTCCAGTGCTTCAGCTACGGAGGCGGCCACTTCATCGAAAAGAGAAAGCAGGGCATCCGGGGAGTGTTCGGTCACGTGAAAGCCACTTTAGCAGCGAGTTGAGCGGCGAGAGGCTGCTGCGGCATGAGAACTGTTTGCGGTTGAGCCATGCAAAGTCACTGGGGCGGTCGTCGAGAGTCTCCCGGGCTGCTGCGGCATGAGAACTGTTTGCGGTTGAGCCTGCCCGGTGCGGCCATGTGCAACCGAAGCGGCTGTATTGTTAGAAATACTCTTGAAAGGGCGAGGGAGGATCGTCTTGAGTCTTTCAGGGGCGCTACCCGCAAAGCCGATCAGGAAGGTTGTTTTGTCGATCGTAGACATACCCGGTTTCATCTTTGATTTGAAGCAGCACGCTCTCGAGGCTGGCTTCCATCTGCACGAGGAAGACCACTTTTTGAACATCACCACTGGCAGGCAGTGGTGGGAGTTCCAGATGCATCCTGATTACGACTGCGAAGGGCCTCTGGAGCTTCACATGGCCATAGATCTGGACAAGCGCGTGCTTTTCGCTTTTGAAGATGAGGTGAGCAAGCTGGATGAGGATGCGGATCTGCCTATGGAGGGGTTCGACATGAACCTTACGTTCAACTGGAAACTTCCGCCGCTTTCCAATGGGCCGAACCTGCTGCATCTCGCTACGGACATAGCGGCCATTGGAGGCGCTGAACTCCCCTTGCATGTCTGGGCGGTGGACACAATCGCCACGGTCACCGACGAAGCCAGCCGCACTGTGAACGTCGAAGCAAGGATGGACGTGCCGCTGGGACTTCTGAACGAGGACCACGAACCTATCGATGAGACCTTTGCTCGAATCAGGGAGGTCACCCGCTACCTCCACACACAGGCTCCGGCTTGGTTGAGCGAATCCCCTTCGGAAGGGGGCACCTGACCCCTGCTGGGCGCTGACGCCCCGCCCGTCGCTTCCTGGACCCCCTCCCACCTCGCAGGCAAGCCGGCCATCGGATTGTGGGCTCGGTGGGGATCGAACCCACGACCAAACGATTATGAGTCGTCTGCTCTGACCTCTGAGCTACGAGCCCATTTCAAAACTATCGCAGGGAGAGCGAAACTGCAGGGGAGGCTGCAGGGGAGGCCGATGACGGGCTTGCCTTGGCTCCGGGGGTGGGACTCGAACCCACAACAAACGGCTTAACAGGCCGCTGCTCTGCCAATTGAGCTACCCCGGACCGGCGATCTAAGGATATCCGGGCAACCTCCCCAAGATAACCCTCCGAATTGGCGCTGCTCGGTCAATCCCTTTCGTCGATCAGGTCGGCTAGGCGGGCAGCGGCTGCAGCATCCCAGTCGTGATTGCGGAGCTCCTCTCGGGCGATTTGCACCGACGCCATGCGACGTCCGATGTCTGGATCGCCGGTCTTTCGAACTTCGAGCAGTAGGCGCTGGATCGCCGCTTCCGCTGCGTCGTAGATGAAGCGTCCAACCACGGCCCCTTTCACGTTGATCGGCTCGGAAACGACGAGGTTGGCCAGCAGTCTGCTCTCAGGCGTCGCCTTGCTGTCGCCTTCGGGCGAAAGCAGCGCCAGCGCCTCTTTTGGAGAATCGGAACTCCGCAGAGCACGAAAGATCTTTTGATGCAGCGGATCTGCGAACAATCCGGGCGAGACGTAGTCGGGCACCAGGTCGGGATGGTGCACGCAGAGCTGCAGCACCTGCCGCTCGATTCCGGCGCCCCGCGGACGCCTAGGTGGACGCCGCCGCGCGCCGTCCGGCTCGTTGGCTGAGGGTTCTCCGTGCGCACTTCCGACCTGCGAGGCGCTCCTGCTTGGAGTTGGAATGTCTCGCAGTTGTCTGGGCGGAATCTGGAGGCGGTCAGAGACGAGCATCAGGTACTGATCGCGCACCATTTCGTCTGGATGCTCGGCAATTACCGCAACCGCCGCTTCCCCGGCGCGCGCACGCCCTTCTGGAGTGGAAAGGTCTCTTCCCTCTAGCGCACGGTTCAGCCTGAACGACAGGAAGGCGACGGGTGCTTCCAGCGCCTCTTGCAGGGCGGCAGGGTCGCTGCGCGCCAAGTCGGCTGGATCCCCGCCCTCCGGCAACTCTGCTACGTAGGCCTGCAGGGAATACTTCCGCTCCCACTGGTAGATGCGCTCAGTTGCGGAGGCGCCCGCCGAATCAGCATCGAAAGCCAGGACGAAACGCTCTGTGAAGCGGCGCAGAATCTTGACGTGATCTTCCGTGAGAGAGGTGCCGCAGGTAGCTACGCAGTGTTTGACGCCTATCCCGAAAAGCCCTAGGACGTCGGTGTATCCCTCGCAGATCACCACCTCGTCGAGACCGACGATGTCCTTCTTGGCGCGGTGCAGGTTGTAAAGGAGTCGGCTCTTTGAGTAGACGCCGGATTCGGGGGAGTTCTTGTACTTGGGAGGGGGGCCGTCCGGCATGGCTCTGCCTCCGAAACCCACGGGAACGCCAAGATTGTCAAAGATCGGAAACAGTATGCGCCCCCTGAAGGTGTCGCCGCTTCTGCCTTCCTCGCTCCGGTAGATCAGCCCGGCTTCCAACATCACCTTCTCGGGGACTTCCAGGGATCGACGCAGCGCCTCATACTCGGTCGGAGCCCACCCCAGGCAGAACTCTCTGACCTGATCCCCTTCGATGCCTCTCGATCTCAGGTAGCCGCGCGCTCGGGCCGCGCCGGGGTGAGACAGCAACCTTTCGTGATACCAGTCAACCGCCTTTCCAATGGCTTCGGTGATTACCTTCTTGCGGTGGCGTGCGCCTGCGTCATCGTCCGTCGTGTAGGTGAGCGTGATGCCTGCCCGACCTGCGAGCATCTCCACGCATTCACGGAAATCCAGCCCCTCCTTCTCACGGACGAAGGTGAGGACGTCGCCTGAGACTCCGCAACCGAAGCAGTAGTAGAGGCCTTCTTCTGCGTTGACCGAAAAGGAGGGGCTCTTTTCCTGGTGGAAGGGGCAGAGCCCTACCCAGCGCCGCCCCACCCTGCGCAGCGCCGAGTGGCTCTGCACGAGGGCGATGATGTCGGTTGCTTCCTTGACACGGCGTACGTCTTCTGGCGCTATGCCCACTGCGTCCTCCGTCCGGTCTGTCCTCCGTCCGTCCCTGCGTTCGACTCGTCCAGATCAGCCAGGGCGCCGGGGGCGCCGGGGGCGGGGGCGGGGAGCCGAACGGGCTCGTCCACGTCTCTAGGCGGAGAGGCGCTCAGAAAGGTAGTCCACGACCTCCGCCAGCCGAATCCGCTCCTGGAGCATCGAATCCCGTTCGCGGACGGTCACGGCGTCGTCGTCGAGGGTGTCGAAGTCCACTGTCACGCAGTAGGGGGTGCCTAGCTCATCCTGGCGCCTGTAGCGGCGTCCGATGGACTGGGTCTCGTCGAAGTCAACCATCCAGTGCGGCGACAGCATCTCCAGTACTTCACGGGCGCGGCCGCTCAGAGACTCCTTCTTGGAAAGGGGAAGCACCCCTACCTGGTAAGGGGCCAGATTTCTGTGCAGGCGCAGCACGACCCTGCGTTCGCCGCGCACTTCCTCGGTGTGATAGGCCGCCAGCAGAAAGGCCATCATCGCACGGGTGGCGCCGGCGGCGGGCTCTATCACATACGGAACGTAGCGTTCGCCGGTGGCGGGGTCGCGATACTCCAGGCGCTCGCCGGAATGCTCTGAGTGGGCGCGCAGGTCGTAGTCGGTCCTGTTTGCCACGCCCTCGAGTTCGCCCCAACCCCAGGGGTATCGAAACTCCACGTCGGAGGTGGCTTCTGAGTAGTGGCTGAGTTCTTCTGGGCCGTGCGGGCGCAGGCGCAGCATTTCTGAGGGGATTCCTAGATCGGAGTACCAGCGAAGCCGCTCGGCGCACCAGTACTCGTGCCAGCGTCCGGCGTCGGCGGGCGGGACGAAATACTCCAGTTCCATCTGCTCGAACTCACGCGTGCGAAAGATGAAGTTGCCGGGGGTGATCTCGTTGCGGAAGGACTTCCCGATCTGAGCGATGCCGAAAGGGGGACGCAGGCGGCAGGCGCGCATCACGTTGGCGAAGTTGACGAACATGCCCTGAGCGGTCTCTGGGCGCAGGTAGACCTCTGCTCCGGCGTCGGCGACCGGCCCGGCGTGGGTGCGGAACATGAGGTTGAACTGCCTGGGCTCCCCTAGGGTGTCGACGCTGCCGCAACTGCTGCAGCGATTAGGGGGGTCTAGCTGATCTTGGCGATGGCGCCTGCCGCACTCCGAGCACTCCACTAGGGGGTCGTTGAATCCTTCGAGGTGCCCGGAGGCCTCCCATACGGCTGGCGGAGAGAGTATGGAAGCGTCCAACCCCACCACCTCCTGCCGGCGCTGCACCATTGCCCTCCACCAAGCCTCCTTGACGTTGCGAAGCAGAAGCACGCCGAGCGGGCCGTAGTCGTAGGCAGATCGAAATCCGCCGTAGATGTCGGCCGACTGGAAGACAAAGCCGCGCCTCTTGCAGAGGTTGACGACGTTCTCCCCCACTTCGGGGTCTAACTCGCAGGGGGGTGCGTCCTCGTGGGGGTAGTGGGGGGAACGGGAGGATTGGGAGGATTCGGGGACTTCGCCGCCGCGAGAATCCCCGCCTGGGTCAGACTGTGGAGCAGGCATCGGAAGGCAGGCTAGCTTCGGGGGGCGACACGCTGTTCAGGAAGCTAGGCACTCGGAGGCGGCGTTCGATGTGCGTTTCCAGTATCTGAACCGCCGTCAGCTCGAACTCTTTGGCGGCTCTGCCAGGCGGGTGAGCGAGCACCATCGACGTGCGCCCCTCCAGGATCGCCTCGATGAGCCGGAGGGTCTCACTTCGCAGAGCCGACCCCTTCCGGCAGCGGACGCAGGTCAGCCCCACTGCTTGGGGGTCGAAGGCGGCCAGCCGATGACCCTCTCCGCAGGAGGCGCAGCTCTCAGTGTCTGGGGCTATCCCCTCCAATTGGACGAGTCTCCACAGGAAGGCGCCCACGCTCAACTCCGAGGGGTGCGTGTACAAAGAGCGGAGACCGCGCACCAACAAGTCGTAGAGATCCCCGCTGGGAGTGCGGTCTAGGGCCAGGCGCTCGACGGCTTCTAGCATCGCCATCGCCCGTGAGAGCTGCGTGAGGTTCTCACGGAGGCTCAGGTGCTCACGGAGGGCGCGTCCCGCATCGGTGGCTTGGACGGAGGTGATCGTGTCGAGGTCTCCCCTGCCGCGCCATAGGCGCACGTTCAGACAACTGGCCGGCTCCAGACGCGCCCCGAAGCGGCTGCGCGCCCGGCGAACTCCCTTGGCGACCCCCTTGATGCGCCCGTGCGCCTCCCCCAGCATCACCACGATCCGATCGGCTTCACCTAGCCGATAAGTGCACAGCACCACCGCTCGATCCTGGTAAGGGCCTGTCCGCTCGGGGGCGCTCACGGGTGACCCTTTGCGCCGGACGCCGAGTTGCTCACTGCTCCAGACCTCCGAAGCGCCGCTTCCTGGCCTGATACTCCTCTACGGCCTCGAAGAGGTGACGGCGCTGGAAGTCGGGCCACAGGACGTCGAGAAACACCAACTCCGCATAAGCGAGTTGCCAGAGCAGGAAATTGGACACTCTGTGCTCGCCGGAGGTGCGCATTAGCAGGTCGGGGTCGGGCATGCCCGACGTATAGAGGTGGCTGGCAATGACCTCCTCGTCGACCTGAGCGGCCTCATAGCCTTGGGCGATTATTTTGCGAACGGCGTCCGCCATCTCAGTTCGGCTTCCGTAGTTGAAGGCCACCGTGAGGGTGAGGCGTTGATTGCCGGAGGTCAGCTCCGCCGCTGAGTCCATCTCTCGCAGGAGCGTCCTGGAGAGCCTGCCGTCTCTGCGTCCGATGAAGCGCAGCTTGACGCCCATGGCGTGCAGCTCGGTGCGGCGGCGGCGCAGGATGTCCCTGTTGAAGTCGAGCAGGAAGCGCACCTCCTCGTCCGGACGCCGCCAGTTCTCGGTGGAGAACGCGAAGACGGTGAGCCACTCCAGCCCCAGTTCCAGGGAGCCTTCCACCGCCTCGAAGAGGGCGTCTAGGCCGGCTTCGTGGCCTTTGCTTCGAGGGAGGCCGCGGATGGCAGCCCAGCGCCCGTTGCCGTCCATGACGCACGCTATGTGACGAGGGACCAAAGAGGGGTCGATGTGGTCAACCTACAGCTATTAGCAGCTATTAGGCTTAGGAAGTGAGTTCGTCTCCCAGCGATCTGGAAGTCAGAAGCCTCAAGACCCTGCAGCAGGTCGTGGAGGCCTTTGGCAGGGAGGGAGAACACCGCAGTCAGCAAGAGGAAATGACAGCGGCCGTGGCCCGTGCCATAGTCGAGAACCGCCACCTAGCAGTCAAGGCGGGCACTGGCACCGGCAAGTCGCTCGCATACCTGATTCCGGCTGTCCTGTCTGGGCGCCGGACGGTCGTGGCCACTGCCACCAAGGCGCTTCAAGACCAACTCAGCAAGAAAGAGCTCCCCTTTCTGGCTGAGCTCCTGCCCGCCTGCTTCGGAGAGAAGCAGGACCGCCCGCTGCGCTGGGTCGTTCTCAAAGGGCGCTCCAACTACCTGTGCAGGCAGCAGCTGGAGGAGGAGATCGGAAGCAGGCTTCTGTTGAGCGACGACTACGGTCTGTCTGAAAGCGAATTGGAAGCCTTCGTCGACTGGAGCAAGAACACACGCACCGGCGACAGGAGCGAGTCACCCGTCAGGCTGCCGGCCGCAACCTGGAACCGTTTCAGCGTCTCATTTCGGCAGTGCCCAGGCAAGACGCGCTGCTGGCACGGCCAGCAGTGCTTCACCGAACAATCCCGCAGCGAGGCGCGTCAAGCCGACGTGGTGATCGTGAACTCCGCCCTGCTGGCGACGTCCCTGACGGGAAGCGAGGCAGTCCCGGCGCCCGACCTCTTCGTGATCGACGAAGCTCACGGATTCGCCGAAGTCGTCTCCAACATCGCCGGCGTCACCCTGAGCCGATCCTCCTTTGAGGAAGCTGCACGGGATGTCGAGTCCTTCGAAGCTGGCAGCGGGGCGCCCTTGAAGAAATCAGGGGAGCAGATCGCCGGACTTCTCGGGGCGCACGCCGAGCAGTCCTTGACGCCCGAAGACGCACCCGATCTCTGGGACGCCCTGATACTGGCGGGCGGGCGCCTCACGGAAGTTCAGCAAAGCCTCATGGACAACCAGACGATGGAGCTCATCTTCGACGCCGACTCCGCCAAGAGAAGCGAAGAAGCCCAGCGTCAGCGCTCTATTGCGAACATCGGGTCGCTGCGTGAAGAGATCAACCGGATACTCAACCCGCCGGACGGATACGTGGTGTTCGTGGATCAGCATGCGCACCACTTGCGCCTAGCCCCTCTCGACGTTGCGGAATTGCTGGGGGACAACCTCTACAGAGGGGCGACCGTGATACTCACCTCGGCCACCCTGCCGGAAACGACGCCGGAGCGCCTCGGATTCGAAGACGCTAACCACGAATACGTCGACGTAGGAAGCCCTTTTGACTATCGGCGTGCAGGTCTGCTCTACTGCGCTGCGCACCTTCCCGATCCGAGGGGAAATCCCGACCGGCGTGACGGGGCAGTCGCCGACGAACTGGAGGAACTGATCAACGCAGCCGGAGGGCGCACGCTGGCTCTGTTCACGAGTTGGCGGGTTCTGGAAAAAGTCTATGAGGAGCTGAAAGAGCGCCTGAACTGGCCGCTGCTGCGGCAGGAGACCTCCCAGAGCACTTCCGCACCTGAGCTCCTCAGGAAGTTCAGCGAAGATGAGCAGGCGTGTCTTTTTGCGACCATGACCTTCTGGCAGGGAGTGGACGTGCCAGGGCCGTCGCTGTCACTGGTTGCGCTCGACAAACTGCCGTTCCCGAACATGAGCGACCCGCTGCTTAACGCACGGAGAGCGCACGCAGGCAGCGATGAGGCCTTCACCCAGGTCGACCTGCCGCACTGCGCTTTACTGCTAGCTCAGGGGGCGGGGCGCCTGATCCGGAATTCTGAGGACAGAGGGGTGGTTGCGCTGTTGGATCCGCGGCTGCCCAAGGCCAACTATCGCGAGGAAGTCCTCGAGCAGATGCCTCCGTTCAAGCGGACGACCACCAAGGACGAAGTGATCGCCTTTCTAGAAGACATACGCCGCGAAAACTCCTGAGGGGGCGGGCGCGGCGGAGCGAGCGGCGCGGCGGGGCGGGCTGCTGGGGGCTGGGCGGCGGGGCGGGCTGAGCGGGGAAGAGGGGGGAGCAGAGCGGCAAGGCGGCTTGCCGCTCTCAGTAGAGCCGCTCTCGGTTGGCTTCGTCCTCGGACTTGTCGATCTCACGGGCGTTGGCGCCCTCGATCTGATCGGCAAGCACTTCTCCGTATGTGGGGTATTCGGAGCGGTCGATCTGCACGCTCTCATCCCAGAGACGGGAGCGCATCAGAGCACGTCCGCAATGCAGGAAAACTTCTTCCACCGTAATTCGCAGCCCCGAGAGAGGCGCCCTGCGCCTGATGGTCATGGGCTCCAAGGACTCGGCGTCTGCGACGATCTCTGCCCTGCCCTTGACCCTGAGCGTCTCGTTCATGCCAGGCACGAAGAAGAGCAGCCCGACGCCAGGATTTTCGACGATGTTCTGAAGAGAATCGATCTGATTGTTCCCGGGGCGGTCGGGAAGCATCAGCGTCTTCTCGTCGAGCACATGCACGAAACCGGGTGGGTCGCCTCTGGGCGAGGCGTCGGCGCAGCCTGCTGCGTCTGCGGAACTCAGGACGCAGAAGGGCGACATGGAGATGAAGTTTCGGCAGTGAACGTCTAGATGGTCAAGAACCTTTTGGGCAGCCCGAGGCGCCGGAGGGCGGTAGACGGTACGTAATTCGGTCTCATTGGTGA
The DNA here is from genome assembly GCA_965242895.1 of Acidimicrobiales bacterium. Taxonomy (GTDB): domain Bacteria; phylum Actinomycetota; class Acidimicrobiia; order Acidimicrobiales; family CATQHL01; genus CATQHL01. Next base: position 2,671,669 of record OZ251507.1, on the reverse strand, counting down.
TGGTCATACCTGAACCTCCAATCCATGCCCCTTAGTTGGGCTCCCTAGTTGTTTCCTATTTCGCTTTCCCCTGATTTTAACCTCTTCAGCAAGGGAACATCGGCGTATCTGGAACGGAAATACACGCTGAGGCTGCCGAGCAAATAGGCCTCAAGATGGGCCCTAGACCGTCGTTCACTCGAAGAGACGCTCCACAGCTTCTTTGGAGTTGCGCCAGTCGGCTTCCACCTTCACGCGGAGGTCGAGGTAGGCCTTGGGCGGCAGTTCCTTGACAACTGCGCTCCCCACCTTCTTGAGCACCTCGCCTTTCTTGCCGACCACGATGGCGCGCTGGGATTCCCGCTCCGTGATGATCTCGCAGCGTATGTAGGGCCATTCCCAGACGGTCACCCGAGTCGAAATGGAGTAAGGCAGTTCCTGGCGCATCACCTGCAAGAGGCGTTCCCTCACCATCTCCGCCACCCTCTCCCCCTCAGACAGGTCGGAGAACATCTCCTCGGGGTAGTAGCGAGGCCCTGACGGCATGCGGTCGGCCAAGTAGTCCGTCAACAACTCCACGCCTTCACCGGTTCGAGCTGAGAGCGGAAAATAGGCCTGGGCGTCCAGAGCAGAGACCGCCGATAACTGCTTCAGGACGACTGCTCGGGAGACCTTGTCGATCTTGCTCACCACCACCACCAGGTCTGACCCCAGCATGGAGGCAACGAAGCGGTCACCATGCCCGAAAGGGGCGCAGGCGTCCACGAGCAGGCAGGCGACGTCCACGTCTGCCGCTGTAGAGGAGGCTGCGGCGTTCTGGCGGTGACCCAGAAGGGTGCGGGGCTTGTTTACACCAGGCGTGTCCACGAATACGATCTGTGCGTCCGGGCGGTTCAGCACTCCCCTTACGGGCCGGCGCGTGGTCTGGGGCTTGTCGCTGACGATGCTGATCTTCCGCCCGCAGAGCCGGTTCAATAAAGTTGATTTTCCGGCGTTGGGGCGTCCTAACAGGGCGGCGAATCCCGAGCGAAACCCCTCCTGTCCGCCCCCGGCGCCCCTGGGTTCCCCGGCTTCCCCGCCGCCCCTGGCTTCCCCGGGTTCCCCGGCGCCCCCGGCGCCCCTGGCTTCCCCTGATCCTCCGCCGTCCCTGGGTTCCCCGGCGCCCCCGCTCATCTATGCCTCATCTCGGCCATCTTCACCCTGCCAGAGCAACCTGCCAGAGCACCTGGGTCGGGGGTGAGGGTCAATGCCGCTGGGGGTCTCGACCTGTTCAGGGCGACGGCTCAGCGGCTTCGGAATCCGGCGTCACCAGCACCCGGGCGATGCGGCGTCGAAGCACCCTCTCGATCTCGAAGCTGTGGCCGTTCACCTTCAGACTCTCGCCCTCTACAGGAAGCCTCCCCAGCTGGGTGAAGATGAGGCCGCCCACAGTGCGCCAACGCCCAGTGGGGAGTTCGGTTCCTAACAGGTCGGAGAGGTCGTCCAGCCCGACCCGTCCGCTCACTCGGAATTGCCCTTCGTCGAGTTTTTCCACTAAGGCCACTTCGACGTCGAATTCGTCGTTGATCTCCCCGAACACCTCTTCGAGCAGGTCCTCGAGGGTGGCGAGCCCAGCCGTGCCCCCGTATTCGTCGATAGCCACGACCATGTGGAATTGCTCGCTCTGCATCTCTCGCAGGAGTTCGGCCGAGCGCTTCGTGTCGGGCACAAAACGCGCCTCGCGCATCGCATCGCTCACGGGCTGAGAGCCTCCGTCCTCGCGAATAGCCGACATCAGGTCGCGCACGTGTACGACGCCTTGGATGTCGTCGATTCCCTCGTCGTAGACGGGAAGACGGGTGAGGCCGTTAAAGAGCGCCAAGTCGAGCGCCTCGGAAATCCCCCAGGATTTTTGCACTACCACCATGTCGGTTCGGGGCACCATGACCTCCCTGAGTATCTTGTCGCCGAAGGAGATGACCGACTCGATGATCTGCTGTTCCTGGACTTCGATGCTGGCGTCGACCGCCGCCTGGGACGCCACTGCCAAGAGTTCTTCCTCTGAGACTGATTCGCCCGACTCCGAACGCTGCCGCACGATGCCTATCTTGCTCAGCAGGCGTCCTAGGGGAACGAGCAGCTTGAGAGGTTTCAGCAGAGGCGCCAGCCAGCGGACTGCCCGCTCAGGGTCGGAGCGGGCGAGCGACTTGGGGAGGAGTTCCGCCAGCAGGTAGAAGACGCAGAGCTGCACAGCGAAGCCGACCCAGAGCCCTCCCCCTCCCCAACGCTCCGACACCCATGCCGCTATCAGGAAAGCAGCACCTAGCTGGCAGGCCAGCGCCAACAGCAGCACCCAGGCAAAGACCTCGCGCCGATGCTTTAGCAGCCAGGCCAAAGGTGTGTCTTCGGAAGCCTCTTCTTCGGCCAGAACTCGAGAGCGGGCGCGGCTCAACCGGGTGATGCTGGTCTCAGCCACGGCCAGGACGGCTGAGGTGAGGATCAGCAGCCCTGCTCCGGCCAGCCCCAAGGTTTCCCAGCCCCCCCTCACGGGTTCAGTTCCTTCAGCAGGGCTTCTGTCCTCTCACTCATCAGCGCCGCCTCGCCTGGGGCGGCGTGGTCGTAGCCGAGCAGATGAAGCACGCCGTGTATCACCAGCAGCTTCATTTCGTCTGTCAGGCTTCGTCTAGCAGAAGCGGCTTGTCGGGCGGCTACCGCCGGACAGACCACCACGTCGCCTATCAAGGCCGGAGGCGGCGCCCCGCTCGAGCTCGAGGCGGGAAGCGCCTCCTGCGACGTCCCCTCCGAGGCGGGAAGCGCCTCCGAGGCGGGTGCTCCTTTTAGGGCGGCGCTCTGCCCGCCCGCCGGGGAATTCTCGGCGAAGTCCAGCGGAAAGGCCAGGACGTCGGTAGAGCCCGGGGCGCCCAGATGCATGCCTGCCAACTCGGCCATGTCCTCTTCGTCCAGGAAGCACAGGCCCAGCTCCGCCTCGCCCTCTACCCCCTCCGCCAGCGCCGCCCGGCCGGCTGTCCGCCCCCAGCGGAGCAGGTCGACGGGCAGATCGTCCCTCGAAGTGCTCCTCTCGTCCGAGACATCTACGGTTACGCGCCCCACCCTGAGGCTTTGACGGAGTGCGGAAGGTCTCGGAGGTTCCTCTGCGTCCTGGGAGTCCTGTTCACTCACGGGATGCTCGTCGGATGGGGCAATGACCGCAAGGCTAACAGGAGCCCCCGTCCGCGTCGGCCTTGTCGTAGGCGTTCACGATGTCTGCGACTATGGCGTGACGAACCACGTCCCTGCTGCTCAGGTGCACGAAGCTCACGCCTTCGATGCCGCCTAGCAGGCTTTCTAGGCCGAGGAGGCCGCTGCGTCCTCCTGACACGTCCACCTGGGTTACGTCTCCGGTCACTACCGCACGCGAACCGAAACCGATCCGAGTGAGAAACATCTTCATCTGCTGGGGGGTGGTGTTCTGGGCTTCGTCGAGAATGATGAAGCTTCGGTTGAGCGTGCGCCCGCGCATGAACGCCAGCGGCGCCACCTCCACCAGTTCTTTTTCGAACATGCGCTGGGTTTCGGCCAGCCCCAGCATGTCGTAGAGGGCGTCGTAGAGGGGACGCAGATAGGGGTCGACCTTGGCCGTGAGATCGCCCGGCAGGAACCCTAGGTTTTCGCCCGCCTCAACCGCAGGGCGAGTCAGGATGATCCGATCCACTTCACGCTCACGCAGTGCGTTGATGCCGGCCGCCACTGCCAGCCAACTCTTGCCGGTGCCGGCAGGCCCGATAGAAAACGTGACGACGTTGGAACGGATGGCGTCCACATAGAGCCGCTGACCTCTCGAACGCGGGCGCACGGAAGCCCCGGCTGTGCGACGCAGCACCTCGTGCCCCAGCACCTCCTTGGGGTCTTCGTCGGCCGCCACCATGTCGATGACGTGAATCACGCTGCGGGAATCCACCGACTGGCCTTCTCCTAACAAGCGCACCAGTTCTTCCAGCACCTTGACGACGCTGGAAGCCTCGCCCCCAGAAACCTTCACGTCGTTCCCCCGCACGTAAATGCCCGAGCCGGGGAATGCTGCTTCCAAAAGGCGCAGGTGGCGGTCTTCCGGCCCTAACAGGGCAGGAACCAGATGGGCGCCGGAGACCGTCAGCCGCGCCGCTGCCGGCTGACTCACCAGTCGAAGGTCATCCGTCTCTCGTTCTCCTCATTCGGCTGGTTCCTCATCCGGTTGGTTCCTCATCCGGTCGGCTGGGCGTTTAGACCGTTCAAGTCGCTGGATCGTCAGCCGCTGAATCGTCAGGCTCCTGCTTGGGGTCGGGGTAGAGGTGCTTGAGCGTCCCAGGGACGATGCGGCAGGTATCAATGAACTCCTCGAGGTCGCGGAGTTTGATACGAATGACCCTGCCGAAGCGGTACCCGGGCAGGAGACCCTCGTCGATGAATCTGTAGAGTGTCCGTGAACTGACGCTGAGGAGCGCCGCTGCTTTCCCGGAGCTCAACCATTCGGTTTCATTGGAAGATTTAGGCATAAAAAGTAAGTGTAGTATATGTGCGTGCGATTCGCCACATTTTGTGGCATTCTAACTATGTTCTATTGTAAATCGCTTGACGTAAGTTCTGCTATGGCAAAGAGGAGACCTCAAGCAGGATCTTGCCGAAATTGGCGTTCGATTCCATGTAGCGGTGGGCTTCGGCGACATCCCAGAGGGAGTAGCGGCTGTCGATTACGGGACGCAGACGTCCGTCGTCGAACAGCGGCAAGACCTCCTCGGCAAAACGGCGGCTGAGGACGATCTTCTCCTCTATAGAGCGCGAGCGCAGAGCCGTTCCTATGAGATGCACGCGCTTCGTGAGAAGCCTGCCTAAGGGGATTTCGGCCTTGCTGCCGCTCAGCAGACCCACCTGCAGGATGCGCCCTCCCACCCTTACTGCGGCCAAGTTGCGCGCCAGGTATTCCCCGCCTAGCACGTCGAGCACCACGTCCACCCCCCGTCCGGAGGTGAAGCGCTTGGTTTCTGCTGCGAAGTCCTCTCTGGCGTAGTCCAGCGCCAGGTCGGCGCCCAGAGCGAGGCAGCGCTCCATCTTGCCCGCCGAGGAAGTGCTGATCACGCTTCCTCCCAGCGCCTTGACCAGTCCGATGGCAGCCGTCCCCACTCCGGAGCCTCCCCCGTGGACGAGCGCAGTCCGTCCCGAAGTCAGCCCGCCTTGGCAGACCAGGGCGTCAAAAGCGGTCATCCAGACCTCTGGGATGGCTGCGGCGTCGATCGGGGGCATCCCGCGGGGAATACGCATGGCAACCCGCTCATGCACTACCAGCCGCTGCGCGTAGCCGCCGCCTGCGACCAGGCCCATCACGAAATCTCCGACGCTGAACTCCTGCACTCTTCGCCCGACGGCGGCGACGCGTCCAGAGAACTCCAGACCGGGTATTTCCAGTTCCGTCGGGGCGGCGGCGTACAGCCCCATTCTCTGCAGGACGTCCGCTCGGTTAACCGCAGTGGCTGCCACATCCACGAGCAGTTCTTCCGGCCCGGGCTCGGGGGAGGGAACTTCTTGGGGCTGCAGCACCTCGGGGGCGCCGCGACCCGTTAGAACGATTGCCTTCACCGCTCGATTCTAGGGCTTTCTACGGCGGCGGCTGGCCGGACTCGTCTGCTTTGGCTTCTGGGGATTGCTTCGGGCGCTTCGGGCGCTTCTCGTCAGACTGGCTGTCGCCGCCCTTCTGAGCGGAGGGGCGGTCAGTTGACCGGGCGGGGGGCGCACCCTCGTCTGGATGCTCCTCTGCCGGCGCTTTTCGCCTGGATCGGGCGCTCAGGGCAAAACGAATGCCGACGAGAATCATCAGGATCGCAATGAACACGCTCGAGAGCCGACGGGATACGACCCCTGCCAGCACAGCCCCTCCGAAGGCTGACAATGCGCCGCCGCAGCCCGTGAGCAGAGCCCCCCTGACGTCCATATTGCGGTAACCCCAGTTTCGGACGCTCCCGGCTGTAGCGGTGATCAGCACGACGAGCAGCGACGTGCCTTTTGCTGCCAGTTCCGTCGTCTCGAAGAACAGCACCAGGGCGGGGACGATCAGGATTCCGCCGCCTATGCCTAGGAGTCCTGCCACCATGCCGACCCCGACTCCCAGCAGCACCAGAGCCGAAATGCTTGCGGCGTGCAGGCCGATGGATTCGGAGCCTTCAGGGATTCCGATCAGGAAACGCACGGCGGCTGCGCCTAGGAGGAAAGCGAAGGTGACTTGCAGACCCTGCGTGGACACGCTCTGCAGCAGCCTCGTCCCGACTATCACGCCGGCTAGGGAGCCGGCAAGGATGATGAGGGCGTAAGGCAGGTTGATCCGGCCTTCTAGGGCGTAGACGGCCACCCCGGCAGAGGCGAAGAGGACGGTCGCCGCCAGCGACGTGCCGTGCGCTCGGCGCTGAGGGAGATTCGTGAAGTAGACCAGGCCGGGCACCATGAGAATCCCGCCGCCGACTCCGAACATCCCCGACAGGAAGCCCGCAAACAGGCCGATCAGGACGTACCGCCACCATGTGATCCGCTCGGAGGTCTCCTGCTTTCCAGACGTGGACAGGCGTCCGAAGCGCCTAGCGAGAGCGCTCAGGAACTCGCTTCCTTCCAGAACTCGGAATGAGAAAGCAGGGGCGCTCCGCTCTCGGATCAGGCCGTTCTCGGATCAGGCCGCGGACTATCCGGCTGATTCGGACGATTCCGTGGGGGTGACCCCTTCCGATCCCTGCCTGTAGTAGATAAAAAGCTCTTCGATGAGTTCCCTGATGCCCCTCCCGAACGCCCCTTTACTTAGCTCAAGGGTGACGATGTTGGAGTGCACGTGGATGCGGTCGATCTCGAATTCCTCAAACAGACGTCGGGCGAGGACGTCGGGGGGGCGATCCAATGCGGCCTCAGGCAGGGACTCGTAGTATTCATGCCCCATACCGGTGAGCGAGCGGTTGAGCTCGAAGCGCAAAATGCCTGGGCGAGAAGAAGGTTTCTGGACGACGGTCACCGGTTGACCCACACAAAAATCATAACATCAGCTAGCTATTTGTTTAGGCATCCCGACGACAGGAATGGCGGCGGAATAAGGTGGCTAGACGTTCCGGCTCTTCCCCGCCTTCGACCAGACACCCCTCGTGAGAAGCCTCGCTGAGACAGTTTGAATTCTCATCAGACGACCGCTCCGCCCGGATACCGCCGACCATGCCCGGTTTAGATGTGGAGCGGGGTCTTTGGGGCCAGGGGGCGCTGATCGTCGCGGGTCTAGACGAGGTAGGCAGGGGGGCTTGGGCTGGCCCGCTGGTAGTCGGGGTCGTGTCTTTGAAGGCGGAAACCGCTCGAGCGCTGCCTGACGGCATACGAGATTCCAAACAGCTCAGCCCGCAGGAAAGGGAGCGCCTCTTTCCGCTCATTAGCGAGGCCGCCCACGGCTGGGCGGTAGGGAGCGCCGATCCCTCTGAGTGCGACCGCCTAGGAATGTCGGAAGCGCAGCGGCTGGCGGCTGTGCGCGCCCTGGATTCCCTCGAAGAGGGTTACGACCGAGCGATCGTAGACGGCAGGTGGGATTTCGTGGGCAACGGAAAGGCGCAGACGGTCGTGGGGGGAGACGACTCCTGCCTGTCGGTGGCGGCGGCGTCCGTGTTAGCCAAGGCGTGGCGCGACCGTTTGATGGCGGCAGAATCCGAGCACTATCCGCAGTTCGACTTCGCCCGAAACAAGGGCTACCCGTGCCCTCGTCATCGGGCAGCCCTAGCGGCCTGGGGGCCTACCGCCATCCATCGGCGTTCCTGGGCGTTCATGGAGTATCTGAGCCCGCTCTAGCTGCCCCATTCCTGGGCGGCCAGTTCTCCCCAGAGATGCCGATAGGCGACTTCCGGGCTGCGGCGTCCGTCGAATACTGCCTGAAGTTCGGTGGCGATCGGAACGTAGACGTCGTGCTCAGCCGCCATCTCCAGCACTGCTCCTGTGGTTCCTGGGCCTTCTGCGACCTGACGCATGGAGTCGAGTATCTCCCTGAGGCTGCGTCCGAGCCCTAGCTGCACGCCCACGTAGTGGTTGCGGCTTTGCGGGCTGAGGCACGTGGCCAGCAGATCTCCCATCCCGGCCAGCCCTGCGAAAGTGGCCGGCTCTCCGCCCATCGCCACCCCCAGTCGAGTCAGTTCCTCCAGACCTCTGGTGATCAAGGCGGCCCGGGTGTTGTCGGAGACCCCTAGGCCGTCAGCCATGCCCACCGCCAGGGCTACCACGTTCTTCAAGGCTCCAGCCAACTCGCACCCCACCACGTCCCCAGTTACATAGACACGGAAGTCCTCGGTCGAGAACAGCGGCCTGAACTCCTCTGCGAGGGAGGAATCGGTCATAGCCAGGACGGCGGCCGCCGATTCTCCTGCCAGCACTTCCCGAGCCAGATTCGGCCCGGTCAAGACTCCCGCAGGGCGTCTCGGGGCCTCTTCTAGAACGATTTCTGTCATGCGCCTGTGCGTGGCAGGCTCCAGTCCTTTGGCCAAACTCACCACCGGAACGCCGGCAGGAAGACAGGGAGCGGCCAGGCGCGTCACGCTGCGGAACACATGAGATGGAACGGCCACCGCCACCACGTCTGCCCCTTCCAGAACCGACGAAAGGTCGGAGGAGGCCTTTAGTCGAGGATTGAGATCAAACCCTTCCAAGTAATCCCGATTCGTGGCGCACTCGTTGATCTCCTTCGCTACTGCTGAGCGCCTGCACCAAATATGAACAGTCGCCTTGGTGGCGATGAGGGAAGCCATGGTCGTTCCCCAGGAACCGCCGCCCAAGACGGCCACCTTGCTCATACAGGGCAGATTATTCGCTGACCGACCGACGACGCAGTCACCCCGCAGTCACCCACGCAGCCATCCCCGAGCAATGCTCATGCCGCTCACGCCGCAAGACCCAGCGAGGCGAGACGCCCGCCGAGCAATCACCAGGGCGCCCCGCCCCCGCAGCCGGTTCAAGGAAGGGCGAAGTCAGCTGACCACTCCGGCGGATCGCAGCGCCTCAGAGTCGAAGCCGTCTAGCTCGGCCAGGATCGCAGCGGTGTCGCGCCCTGGGGGGGGAGCGCTCACTCCTGGGGCGGTCGGCGTGCCCCAGAAGCGCACCGGCGGGAGGACTTGGCGCATCCGCCCGGCTGGAGTGTCGTCGGTTTCTAGGAAGAAGCCCCGCTCTTGCAGATGCGGGTCTCTGGGCAGCTCTCGGAGCGGCACTGCCGGGCTGTTCGGCACGTCCTCTGCGTCGAGAAGGCGGCGGGCGTCTTCGGTGGACATCACCGCAAGGCGGCGGCGGATTTCCCTCCACGCTTCCCCGGCGGCCTTCTTGTTCCGATGCCTGCCGCCCATGGTGGAGATTTCCTCGCCCATCGGCACTTCCAGGGAGCGGCACAGACCCGCAAATTGAGCGTCAGTGAGCGCCACGATGTATATCCATCCGTCGGAGGTCTGCAGCGGTTTCACGTGAGCCCCCGGATCGGAGCGCTGCGACCCCTCGTAGTCCAGCAGGGTCTCCCTGCCCGCTGCGTCGACCCACAGAAAGGCAGCGGAAACCTCCAGCATGGAGACTTCCACTATCTGCCCGCCGGCTCCACGATCGCGCGCCAGCAAGGCAGCTGTGGCTGCCTGGACGGCGTAGAGAGCGGCCAGTTTGTCGGAGACGGTATGACGGAGGTTGTGCGGCTTGCCCGTCTCCTCGTCGGCTTCGAGCGCCGCAAAGCCGGACATCGCCTGGATGATGCCGTCGTATGCAGGGCGGGAGGCGTACGGCCCGTCCAGACCGAAGCCGGTCACCCAGATCACTATGAGCTCGGGATTGACCGCCGTCAGGTCGTCCGGAGACAACCCCAGGCGCTCCGCCACGCCCGGCCGGAAGTTCATGAAGACGAGGTCAGCGCCTTCAGCTAGGGCCATGACTAGGCGGCGTCCCTCCGCGCTGCGAAAGTCGACCGTGGCCGCACGCTTGGATCGGTTGGCCATCTGATACAAGCCCGACACCCCCCCTGCGGCCGGGCCGATGTGACGGATCACGTCCCCTGGCGGGGGTGGTTCGAGCTTGATGACGTCTGCCCCCTGATCGGCCAGGATGCCGGAGGCCATCGGCGAGGCTAGGGCGGTGGAAATGTCCAAGACCCGGACTCCAGCCAGCGGAGGGGCGTCCGGCGAAGGTCTGTCTCGCTCAGAGGAGCGCCAAGGTCGGTTCTGCGGCTGGGAATTCATGGGCAAAGCATAAATGGGAGAGGCGGACGGAACAGCCCTGAGACCTTGACTACACTCGCACGGAGTGCGTGCTGAAGGCGCAGCGGTGCTCGTCCCTCTCAAGGCTTTCGGCCAGGCCAAGCTGCGCCTCGCAGCAGAACTTAGCCCGGACGCCCGCAATTGCCTGGTCAGGCGTCTCGCTGCGGGCGTCATCAAGAGCGCCTCCCCTCTGGCGGTCTGGGTGGTCTGCGAAGACGATGAGGTGGCGGCCTGGGCGGAAAGTCAGGGAGCCGAGGTTATTTGCTGCCCTGAAAGGGGACTGAACAGCGCAGCGGCGAGCGGTTTTTCCCATCTGAGTTCCCTGGGCTGGGAGGAGGTGATCGTCGCCCACGGCGACCTGCCCCGGGCCGCAGGCTTCGAGCACCTCGCAGGGTTCGACGGGGTCACCGCCGTAGGAGACCGCACAGAAGACGGAACGAACGTGCTGTGCGTGCCGTCGCGGGCGCGGGATTTCCAATTCTCCTACGGAGCGGCTTCTTTCGCTAGGCACTGCGCGGAGGCGCGTCGCCTGGGTCTGAAGCTGAAGAAAATCCGAGACCCTGACCTGGCCTGGGACGTGGATACGCCCGAAGACCTAGCCGAACTCAGAAGGCTGGGCTTGGACTAGCTCAGCCTGGAACGGAGCCTCGGCCCCTTGAGGCTCCTGCCCCCGGTCGGAGGAAGCCAGCGGAAGAAGCGGCTCGCCACCATGGTCGCCCCGAGCAGCCAGGACGCCATGACCACTACCTCCGTCCATTCCCAGGGGGCTTCGACCAAGAAAGGGTTCACGGACTTCGAGAGCATGCTCACGAACGGCTTGAGCGGGGTGATATCGCCGATGATCTGCAGCCAGGCCGGAGCGTTGCCTACGGGCAGGAAAACATCAGAGACGAACGCCATCGGAAGGATGGTTGCGTTGGCCAGCGCGGGCGCCGCAGCTGCGCTGGGAGCGACGGAACACATGGCCAGCCCCATGGCGGCGAAAGTGGCGGTGCCGAAGAAGAAGACGGCCAGCGCCACCGGAAACTGCGTCGCCGTCGGGAGTGAAACGTCGAAGGCGGCTACCCCTACGACGATCATCAACACGAACGCCGCAAAGGCGAGCAGGACGCTCGAAGCCACGGTTCCGGTCAGATACGCCCAACTGGGCGTGGGGGTAGAGCGGATTCGTTTGAGGAATCCTTCATCCCTCTGTATCGACAAGCCGATGCAGAGGTTGGTGTAGGTGGCAGTGGCGGCAGCGAAACTGCCTATGCCCACGGCGTAGAACTGCGCCAAGGGCACCTCTGTTCCCTCGACATCCACAGAACCGCTTATCAGCGACGCCAGCAGTACGAACATCATGAGGGGGAAGGCCAGGGTGAAGAAGGTCGCCACCGGCGTCCGCCAGATGTTGATCTGATAGACGAACAGCCACGTCCAGACCAGGCGCAGACTGCTTGGCCTGCGCCCAGGCGCATCCCCTTCCCGCCGGGGGGGTTCCGTCGGCTTGGGGGGATTGGCCGGCTTGGGGGGGGCGCCCGGCTTGGGGGGTTCAGCCGTTTCCGAACTCATTGGTCGAGGGGCTTTCCTTCGCCGACCAGCGACAGATAAATCTCCTCCAGGCTTGGATTCTTGACGCTCAGGTCATCCAGCTCCAGACTGCGACCGGCCGCCCATCCCGTGATCTCCGCCAGATCGGCGGTGGGGCGTTCCAGAAAAACCTCTACCGCCCTCCCTGCGGGGTCGAGTCCTGCCCGCAGGCGTTCGGGAAGTTCCCCTGGGTCGAAGCCCGCCGGCAGCTTGAAGTTCAGCGTCGGGCGCTGTTTTTCCAGAAGGACATCAAGCGAACCAGAGACCGCTATCTTCCCGGCGCTCAGTATCGCTATCCGATCCGCCAGATACTGGGCCTCCTCCATGTAGTGGGTGGTGAGCAGGATGGTCTTGCCCAGGTCGCGGAGCCCGTCCACCGTCTCCCAGGCGCGGCGTCGAGCTGCCGGATCAAAGCCGGTGGTCGGCTCGTCCAGGAAGATCAGGTCGGGATCCCCGATCAGGGCCAATCCCAACTCCAGCCGGCGGCGCTCTCCGCCGGAAAGGGACTTGACTCGGCGCTTGCGCTTGTCTTCCAGCCCTACCAACTCCAGGACCACTTCGATGGCGAGCTGGCGCGGATAGGCGACGCCCGTAAACGCCAAGGTGTCGCCGACGGTCAGTTCCCCGCCCTGCCAGGTCTCCTGAGGCACTACGCCAATCCGCTCGCGGAAATCCCGTTTGCGCTGCGAAGGGTCGAAACCCAAGACCCTTACCTCTCCCCCGCTGGGCTCGCGGTGGCCTTCCATGATTTCCACGGTGGTCGATTTGCCGGCCCCGTTCGGGCCTAGCAGAGCGAAGACTTCGCCAGCGGCGACTTCGAATGAAATGCCGCGTACAGCTTCGACCTCTCCGTAGTTCTTGGTGAGGTCTCGCACCTCAATGACGGCGCTCGGGCTGTGCGAGGGCAAAGAATCACCCACTTTCTCGACCGCTGAAGGAAACGCACCGCCCCTCAACCGGGACGCACCGCCGCGTACCCACTGCGCGGCTGCGAGGTTCGCAGCTGGGAGATTTGGGAAGTCTCAGAAGCGCGGCCAGGCTACTTGCGGCGATGATGAGCGCGCTTCCTTTCAGCCTGCGCCTCCAGCAGGACAATCAGCCCTGGATAACCCGGGATACGCGCCAGGCTTCTAGCCAGGAAATACATTCCGACCGCCGCCGCAAACACGTACATGGGCCAGTTGATCAGCAGCCGGATCAGCACGTAAGAATTGGCTGAGGCCCTATCCAGCAGCCAGATGTCGAGCGTGGCGGAACCGGCGAGCAGCACCCCGAAAGAAATGAGCGTCCTGTCCACCGGCTTACGGAACTCTGGCAAGCGGCAGACTGCATCATCGATGCCCAGGGTCCTTCGAATGGAGAGGTCCAATAACCGCCATTTCAAGGGCACCGAGAGAACCACTCCCAGCGCTATGCAGTACTTGTAGAAGATTCCGATTCCGAAATAGACGTCCTCCTCGCCGGTGAGGATTCCGAACACACCCCTGACCAGCACCGCGACGATGACGATCGGCAGCAGCGCTCCGACAGCGACCCCCAACCGAACCCTCAGGACGGCTGAAGCCACGCCTACCAGCGTGGTGGCGATGATCGCCGCCGTGAGACTGACCCATCTGTTGAAGATGAGGAAGGCAGCGACCGCCAGAAGAGCGTCGTAGCCGACCCACCAAGGCAGGATCAGGTCGTCGGCGTCGGAGGGCGGTCGGCTGAACACCCCCGCCGTTTCGGATTCCGGCTGCGTTTCCTCGTCCCCCAGAGAATTCATTCCCATCCCACTCCGCACTTATCCGCTTCGGATTGAAGCTCTCTGCCTGGGTTGAAGCTCTCTGCCTGAGGCGCTGCGCGCGCCGTCTGCGCTGTCTGCGCTGCGTGATCTGCGTGCGCCGAACTGGGCGAACTGGGCGAAGTTCATGAACTGACTGCCATCCAAGCCTCGGCGACCGCCCTGTCTCCGAAGACCTTGAGGTCGTCAAGCCCGATGCGCTCCCACAGCGCAAGTATCAACTGCTCGGCGCTTCCCTGCACGGCAGCATCCGCTCGGACGTGTTCGCTCTTCACGCAAAGGCGGTCGTCCTGCATCCAGCACAGCCACTCCCCCGCCCCGTCGGTGCGGTGCAGGTGCAGGCTGCCTTCCGGTCGAGCGGCGTTTCGCAGCTTCTGCATGAAGGGAATAACCACGTAAAGCATCTCGTCCACGCCGTCTGCGGCGAAGTCGCTGTCGAGCCCTTCGGGAGCGCCGAGCGCCGACTGCGCGTCCCAGCGGTGGATGGCGGTCTCGTGCGCCATGCGGCGGTGATAGAAGCCACCGCTCTTGTCGTTCGCCCAAGACCAGATCTCCTCGTCGGGCTCTAGGGACTCCAACTGTTCCAGCAGACCCGCCAGAGACTCTCTGAACCACCCGCTTATGGCGGCGCCTGCGGGCGGGTGAGGGACTTCTTCCTTGGGTATCCGTGAAGTCGCTCTGCGCCTGATCTGCTCGGCCACGGCAAAATACAGCCGACCCATGTGAGCCGCCAAGCGTTCCAGATCCCAGCCGGGGCAGCCTGGCACCTCCGCTGTCAGGCGCTCCGGGGCAATCAACGATGCGACCGTCTCCCCTTCCCGGGATGTGGCCTCTATGTACTCTGCCTTGGATAGTTTCACGAGTTTTCCGCCTCTCTTGCCCTCTCGTGGAATCTTAGGTTGGGGGAATTACCCTATAGTCGCTTGGATAAGCCCGAATCAGCCGTTGTCGAAGCACCCCCGGATCTCACCGATTCGGGTCGCGTGAAAGGAGCGAATCGATGAGCCGAAGTTTTGCACTCGACGTAGACGCCATACGAAGTTTCCTTCATCTGCTGAGCGTTTCGGTATGGATAGGCGGACAGATAGTGGTGGCGGGGCTCATCCCACTGGTCCGCAAAGTCAGCGCACAGGTCAGCGTTCCCGAAGGCGAACCGACCGTTACGCAAAAAATCGCCCGACGCTTCAGCAAGGTCGCCTGGCCATTCTACGCCCTGGCGATAATAACCGGCATCTGGAACGTAGCAGCCATCGCAGGGGACTGGAGCGAAACCTCCCTGGGGTGGAAGGTGGGCTTCTTTGCGAAGCTTATCCTGGTGGCGCTCTCGGGTGTCGGGGCCTGGCTGCACGGCAGGGCTAAGCGGGCTCCCGAGCGCGCTATTTTCGCCTCTCTGGCGTCTCTGTCAGCGCTGGCGGCGCTTCTGCTGGCCGCCAGTTTCACATCCGGCTAGCTTTCCCTAGACCCCTTCGGCTAGCTCTCCCCCCTCCCGCATCCGGCTAGCCTTCCCCCCCCTTCTAGCCCCTCTTGCTAGCCCCCTTCGGTTAGCTCTCTCTCCTCCTTAGCCCTGCCTAGAGCCCTGCCTAGCTCGCCTTCGGCTAGCCCCTTGGCTTAGCTCACTGCGCCTAGCTTCCTTGAGATTCTTTTTTCCCAGAGCTTTTGCCCAGGAGCTTTCCCAGCCCGCTGAACAATTTTCCGAGAATTTTCCCTACAAATTTCAGGATTGCCTTCAGAAGTTTCCAAAGCCCGCCGAGGAGGCGCTTCAAGAATGCCCAGAACTCTTTCATAATCACGTTTCCTTTCCTGGTAACGGTGCGACCGCCCTCTAACGATGCGTCCGCTCCTCTGCGGATGAGGCTACAGCCTCAGGCACTTCAGCCTCAGACACTTCGTTCTCAGACGCTTCGGTCAGGAAAATCCTCCCGAAGCCGCTGCGCCCCTGCTGCGCCCCCGCGCCCCCGCTGGCGCCCCTGCGCCCCCGCTGGCGCCGCTGCGCCCCTGCTGGCTCCTCTCCGAACACGTGCCGCAAGACCCATGCGTACATGGCGATACCGCTGGCCACTCCGGCGTTGATTGAGCGAGTGGAGCCGAACTGGCTTATGCAGCGCATCGAATCACAGACCTCCACGGCCTCGGGCGACAACCCTGGGCCTTCCTGACCGAAGAAGAGCACGCAGCGCAGAGGCAGCCCGTTCGTCTCTAGGGCAACCGCCCCAGGGAGGTTGTCGATTCCGACCACCTCCAGATCCTCCCCCTCCGCCCAGGTTTTCAAGTCGGACACTCTCTCGTGGTGTCGGACGTCCTGGTAGCGGTCGGTCACCATGGCTCCGCGACGGTTCCAGCGCCTACGCCCGACTATGTGAACCGCCTGCGCCCCGAAAGCGTTGGCGTTCCGCACAGCGGCTCCGATGTTTAGATCGTGCCGCCAGTTCTCGATGGCTACATGGAAGGGGTGACGCCGGCTCTTCAAGTCCTCCACGATGGCTTTGTGCTGCCAGTAGCGGTAGCGATCGACGACGTTCCGACGGTCGCCCTCCGCCAGCAGTTTGGGATCCAGGCGAGGATCGTCTGGCCACGGCAGTCCGTGCGGGCCTACTCCGACCGTGTACCTGTCCGCAGCCTTTCCCGACTCTGCCGCCCTGAGGTCTTCTGAGGTCATCGGCTGCGAGTTTTCTCCAGCGCCCTGTTCGGTTTCTACGGCTTCCCCAGTCTCCACGGCTTACTCGGCTTCCCTTTCCGTGAACGGCCCAGCCAGAGGGGGGCTTGAGCGGCAGCCGACGGCAGGCATCACGGCATCACAAAGAGGGAAGTATCCAGAACGCCACAACGCAGTAGTGGCAGGCCGCTGCGCCGATCACGTTCAGATGCCACACCTCGTGATAGCCGAAAGTTTTCGCCTGCGGCGCAGGGAATCGCGCCCCTAAGCACAGCGCCCCTGCCCCGTAGAGAACCACGCCGACGACTATAAGAACGGCTGCTAGGGCTCCCAGATTCCTGGTCAGGCTCGGCAATGCGAACAGACCCACGCCGCCGACCGCCAGAAAGACTCCGTTCATGAGCCCGAAGGGCGGGTAAACGATGAACATGCGCAGGACGATCCCTACTGCGATCAGGGCGAGCGCCAAGCCAGGAACCCACACCCTGGCGGCTCCTTCCGCTCCTAATCCGATGATGGCGGCGTTGCTTCCGGCTATGAGAAGAAAAATGGCCAGGTGGTCGATCTTTCGCATGATCAGCCAGCCGGCGTCGCTCCAGCGCCTGCGGTGGAAAACGGCGCTCGCCAGAAACATCTGAAGCAGCGACCAGCCGTAGAGGGCGAGCACCGCCCTGCTCCCGCCCGCCGGGGCGCGCACCAGCAGGTAGACGAACCCAGCCGCAGCGAAGGGGGCGGCAAGAAGATGGCTCCAACCCCTGAGAGAGGGAGGGTTCAGGGAACTCTGGCGATACGGATCGTCGGCTAGACGGCTGACCTTCCCGGAACCTCCGGAACCTTCGGCGCTCCTCAACTGCGTCCCGACCATCCCCCCGCCCTGTCAAGTGGTTTCGGAAATCTTGAGGTCTTCTGGGTCGAGATCGACCCCGTCCGGCGGATGCCGGAGAAATCGCATGAACACCCCGGAACGCGGCTTGGGATGGAAGAATGTGGACTTGGGAGGCATCAGTTCCCCGGCGTCGCAGAGCCGCTTCAGAGCCGCCAAGGGAACCGGATGAAGGGCGAACCCGACGCCGCCGTGCTCTTTGCAGCGTTCTTCCAACACCTTCAGGGGCTCCGTCGCAGCATCGCCCGTCTGATGGGGCATGGGTGGGCGTCCAGGAAGAAACTCCACCCGCTTCCCTATCTCCCCGGCGTCCATCCCCAGAACTCCCTGCAGAACCACCTCCTGCAGCCAGGTCACGTCGAGACCTTCGGGCGCCTTCTCGGGAACGAACTGGTGCCACATCCCCCCGAGGAAGACGCCAAAGCGCCCGCTCTCCAGCGAATCGCCCGCGCCGCTCATCGGCAGCAACTCCCCCAGCGCTCGCAGCCGCTCCGCCAGGCGCTCGTGCCCCCAGCCTTCGGGCAGCCTCACGACCCGATGAAACCCCATGGCCCGTATCTCCTCCTGGGAGAACAACACCGCCAGAATGAAATCGCTGGGCATCAAGTCGCCGGAAACCCGAACCCGCCCGCCGGAGCCGCCGGAAATGGCGTCGCTGTGCGCCAAAGCCGCACCCAGGCGGTGATGCCCGTCGGTCAAGTAGAGGTTCTCTCCCGCCAGGGCGTCGTTCAGGCGTCTTATGGCCTCCGCACCGCAAACCTTCCAGATCGTCTGACGCACGTCGTGTATGTCGCTGAAAGCCAGGATCGGCTGCGTCTCGGTCGTCTCGCTCAAGACAGCCTTCACCTCCGGCAGGCTCCTGTGAAACATCCCTATAGGACTGGACTGGACGCCCACCCTCTGCAGGTGAAGCTGCAGCAATGCCTGGCGCTTCGCCTCGGTGCCCTCGTGGGCGCGCAGCCGCCCTGAGCGGTGGAGGTCTAGCGGCAGGAGGCCGACCAGTCCCGTCTGAGTGTGTCCGTAACCCTCCAGCCGGTAGACGAAGTGCGCCCGACCACTCGGGGGCGCAAAAGCGCCCGCCGCTAGAAGACGCTCGACGGTTTGCCGGTTCTTCACAGCCAGCTCAGCCGGGCTGTAACGGTCGCCGGTTACGTCCGCTGAAAGGATCGCGTTTGCGAACAGGTAGGGATTTTCTGCCAGAATCTGCCGACGCTGCGCCGGCGCCAGCCCGTCATAGGAAGGTGAGACCACCCTCCGGGCCCAGTCTTGACGCACCAGATGCGCCGCAAAGGGAAGCAGGACGCAGCCTGCCGGCCCGGATGCTTCGAAACTAGGAGAGCGAATCCAGCACCTTCCCCACAGCCTCGACGGCCGTATCCACGTCGGCGGCAGAAATGTCCAGATGCGTGACCGCCCGCACGTCCTCCTCCACCCTGCTCATCCTGACTCCCCGGGCGGCCAGGCGCTCCAAGAACTCCGCCGCCGAAACGGAAGTCGACGAAACGTCTATCCAAACCATGTTCGTCTGCACCGGAGACGTCTCCAGCCCCAGCGCCCCGAGACCTTCGGCCAGGCGGGCAGCGTTGAGGTGGTCTTCGGCGAGACGCTCGACGTGGTGCTCCAGGGCATACAAGCACGCCGCCGCTGCGATGCCGGCCTGGCGCATCGCCCCGCCATGGCGGTGCTTGTGCACCCTGGCCTCGGCAATGAACTCACGAGACCCCACAAGAACCGCCCCCAAGGGCGCACCCAGGCCTTTCGTGAAATCCACCCAGATGCTGTCCACCTCTTCGCCCCAGAGGATCGGGTCGGTGCCGGTGGCCACTGTCGCATTGAAAAGGCGCGCCCCGTCGGTGTGCACGGACGCAGAATGCTGGCGGGCGATCTTCGCCGTCTCTCGATAGCGCTCCAGCGGCCAGACTGCGCCGCCGCCGAAGTTGTGCGTCTGCTCCAGGCAGACCAAGCGGGGGGACGGCCGATAGATGTGCCCAGGCGCGAGCGCAACACGTAGGTCTTCTGCGCTGAACTGGCCTCTCACGCCAGGTAACAGGTCGGTGATCACGCCGGAGACCGCAGCGGCGCCGCCCGTCTCGGAACGGACTATGTGGCTGCGGTCGTCAGCCACGATGCTGTCGCCGGGTGTGGTGTGCACGGCGACGGCCACCAGATTGCACATCGTCCCTGTGGGAAGGAACAAAGCGTCCTCGTGCCCTAGCAGTTCGGCCATTCGCGCACGCAGGCGGTTGACCGTGGGGTCTCTGTCCTGCTGTTCGTCGCCTACTTCGGCTTCCGCGATCGCCCGGCGCATAGCCGAGGTGGGCTTGGTCTGGGTGTCGCTGTAGAGGTCTACTTTTGGTTCTGTCGTCCCGAACATTGCCCTAACTCTACGCCGTCCTGCGGGAGCCATTCCAAAGTCCGGCTGCGTCCCTGCTGAAGTCCGGCTGCGTCGGGCGACCTCTAGCCTCTGTACCGTGCGGGCAGGTTTTCACGACCATCGGAACCCGCAAACGATCTCAGGCACTCAACGGGCAGACCATGCAGCAGACCATGCACAAGAGCAACGCACAAGAGCTTCACCCGCGCCTCAACGGCGTAGAACGCCTGGGCTCGGCCAGAGTGCCCACGCCGCACGGAGAATTCCGCGTCTTCTCCTACCGCAGCGCCCCTAGCGCCCCTTCGATAGCTTCGGGGAAGGACTGCCGATCCGCTCAAGGGGGAGAAGAGCAGCATCCAACCGAACACATGGTCTGTGTGCTGGGCGACCCCGTCCAGCCAACCGACCCCGCCGAGGCAGCCGACCCTGCCGACCCCATTCAGGCTGCCCAGGCAGCCGACCCCCTCCAGGCCGTCGAGGCTGCCCAGACTGCCGACCCTGCCGACCCTGCCCAGCCCGTCAACCCCGTCCTAGTGCGCATCCACTCCGAGTGCGCCACCGGAGACCTGCTCGGCTCCCTGCGCTGCGACTGCGGAGAACAGCTGCAGTCCTCCCTGCGCTTCATCGCAAAAGAAGGCGAGGGCGTGCTCGTATACCTGCGTGCTCACGAAGGCCGCGGCGTGGGCTTAGCCAAGAAGTTCAAGGCCTACACCCTCCAGGACGAAGGAGCCGACACGGTCGACGCCAACCTGCGGCAAGGTCTGCCGGCAGACGGGCGCAGCTACGCCCTGGCTGCGGCGATCCTGGCCGACCTGGGTGTCCGCTCGGTTCGGCTCCTGACCAATAACCTCGACAAAGTGGCCGGACTGCTGGAGAACGGAATAAGCGTCTCAGAACGAATACCGGTGCAGACCGATCCCAATCCCGAAAACCTCCGCTATCTGACCACCAAACGCGACCGCCTAGGTCACCTCCTCGAGGGACTGGGAGACGGAACCGGCGGCGAAGCCGGCAACGGAGCACCGCCGGAGACAGACCTCCGAGCAGACAGCATCAGCGGAAACCAGCGGCGCTAGCGTCAAACGGCATGCCCCCAACCGAAGCGCGGCGCAGTCTAGTCGTCGTAATGTGCGAGACGCCCGAGGAGGGCGAGCTTTCGATCCTCGAAGACGCCGTGGGAGCTTTCAGCAGGGTGCACACCATTCTCCCACCGCCCCCCGGGAAACGCTGGGACGTCAAGACCGCCTGTTCCGAAGCTCTGATGTCGGGAGCCGAACTCGTGCTGCTGCTAGCCGGCAAGGTGCGCCTCAGCCGCAGCGACGTCTCGGGACTGCTCGAAAACTACGAGGCCGGAGCCCGAATCGTGACTGGCGACAGGCGCTCGGGTTCCACGCGCGTGATGCATCACCTCGCCGGTCTCATGACAGGCTCACGGCGTCAGGATTTTGAATCCCCCGTGCGGCTCTACGACTCGGGCGCACTCACCGAAGTTCTCGAACACCTCCCTGACCTCTCGCAGCATCCGATGCTGCTGATGAGCGTGGTCGAACACCGCCTGCGCTTTGCTGTGCGTGAACTGCGGCTGCGCAACCCCGAAGTCCCCGGTGAGGAAAAGCCGCCTCTTCAGACCGCCGGCGACCTGCTGAAGGGGTTGGTAGAGCTCTGCGGCTTCCTGGGTTCAGCCCGCAGGATCCGCTAGCGCTCAGTCCGCTAGTCGAGACGGTCGAGACGCACGAACTCGGCCACCTTCGACATCTTGTCTAGGGCGACCCAACTCGAGGCTGGAGTCACCCCCGCGCAAAGGTCGACGAGCAGACGAGGCTTCAACCCGTGAGCCGCTGCGTCCATGACGGTCGCTAGCACGCAGTAGTCGGTGGCGATTCCTGCCACGTCGACGGACTCGATGCCAAGGCTCTTAGCCCATTCCTCTAGCGTCGCACCCTCCTCGCTTCGACCCTCGAAGCCCGAATAGGCAGCCGAGAACCTCCCCTTGGAAAAGACTGCATCCACGAAGTTCATGTCTAAATCGGGGTGAAACTCGGCGCCCTGTTCGCCCGCCCTGCAGTGCGGCGGCCAACTCTCCTCGAAATCCGGTTCTTCGGAAAAGTGGCCGCCCGGGTCTACGTGCCAGTCTCGCGTGGCGGCAATCGAGACGTAGTCACCAGCAGCGGAGCGCATGAACTCGCTGATGCGTCCGGCCAGAGCCGCCCCTCCCTCAACGGGCAAGGCGGCCCCCGGAACGTCGCAGAAGTCGTTCTGCACGTCCACGATCACCAACGCCCGCCGAGTGGGCGGCGCTCCCGACGCTCCCCCGCTCACTTCCGGCTCACCTCCGGCCGGCATTCTCACCGCCCCGCCCTCTCACCGGTCTTCTCACTCTCAGGCCTCTCACCGACCCGCATTCCGCCCCGCATTCTCACCGGCATTCTCACCGGCATTCTCACCGCCCTGCCCTCTCACCGCCCCGAGCCTACTTTGACGTCTAGGCACGGCTCGCCCGCAGCGAGTTCCAGCGCATGCCTAGGTAACTCCGAAAGCGCCTGCCGGTGGTGCTCGCGGGCGGCCCTTACCGCCTCCGCCCCGCCAGGGTCGGCTTGCCCATCACCGCTCAAACCGCTCAGACCGAGCAGACCGCCCTCCTCCATGAAGGAGACCTGCAGCCGCCGCGACCGCTCCGGCGGCGAGGAGTCGTCGAGCATCAGCACCTCCGAGGTGGCCGTCCCTTCCTCGTCCAAGGCTCGAAACGCCCGCTTGCGCCCAGGCCGCCACGACTTGGCCATCGAATGCTTATGCACCGGCCGTCCGTCTATCTCCACGAGTTTGTAGACGAGTCCGGCGGTGGGCGCACCGGCGCCGACCACCAGTTCTGTGCCCACGAGGTAGCCGTCGGCAGGAACGTCCGCCGCAGCGGCTATGTCGAACTCGTCGAGGTCGCCCGACAGCACGATGCGGGTCTGAGCAGCCCCCATCTCATCCAGCAGCGCCCGCGCCCTGAGGGTCTCTGCGGCAAGGTCGCCCGAGTCGATTCGGATGGCAGCGAGTTCGGAGCCCGCCGCATTTACCGCCCGCCGCACTCCCCCAGCGGTTTCGTAAGTGTCCACGAGGTAGGTGCTGTTCGCCCCTAGCAGGTCGAACTGGGCGCGCATGGCTGCTTCCTCCGATCCGTGCGCCAGGATGAAAGCGTGCCCGATGGTTCCTCCAGTGGGCACTCCGAAGAGGCGTCCGGCCTCCAAGTTGGAGGTGGCGTCGAAGCCGCAGATGTAAGCGGCCCTGGCAGCAACCGGGGCTGCCCTCTCGTGGGCGCGCCGCCCGCCGCCTTCTAGGAGGGTGCGCTCTCCGGCGGCGATCTTCATGCGCGCCGCAGCAGCCGCCACCGAGGAGTCGTAGTTGAGCACCGAAAGCGTCAAGGTCTCGAGCAGCACGGCCTCTGCGAACGTGCTAGTGACGGTCAGTATGGGCGAACCCGGAAGGAATATCTCTCCCTCCCGGTAACCGGAGATACTGCCGCTAAAGGCGAAGTCCGCCAACTTCTCAAGAGCGGGCGGAGTGACGATGCTCATGCGCTCGAGGTGTTCGAGTTCGTCTTTGGTGAAACGAAACCTCTCCACTTCGGCCAGCAGCCGCCCTGTGCCCGCCACCACCCCGAAGCGCCGCCCGGGCGGCAGACGCCTGCAGAACACCTCAAAAGTGGCAGGGAGATCTGCCGCCCCTGAGCGCAGGGCGGCATCCAGCATCGTCAGTTCGTACTGGTCGGTCAGGAGCGCAGTGCTGGAGTAAGTCCTCACCCGATCACTCCTGAAACGGCGGCGTCAATCTCATCACTGAACTCGGAGCGCAGTGCTGGAGTAAGTCCTCACCCGATCACCGCTTCGATCCGGCCTGAGGCTGTCCCGCCTCTCTCAGCCGCAGTCAACGCCCGCAGCGTCCCCATGCGGCTAGGGGCGTCAAGAGCGTCAAGACAGGTACTTGAGCGGATCTTCCGCTATGCCGTTGACCCGTATCTCGAAATGCAGGTGCGGGCCGGTGGAGAGTCCCGTGGAACCCAGTTTCCCCACCTCTTGGCCAGCCTGCACGAAATCCCCCAGCTTGACGCTGTAAGCGTGCAGGTGGCCGTAGAGGGTAGAAAAACCCGCTCCGTGATCGATGACCACGGTGTTTCCGTAACCTCCCACCCACTCCGCACGGATGACCACCCCTGACTTGCTTGCGTAGATACCCTGACCCAGAACACTGCCGAGGTCTATCCCAGCGTGAAGCCTGACGATTCCCAGTATCGGATGCAGCCGGCTTCCGTATCCAGACGTCACGTATCCCGCCGTCGGCCAGAGAAAGCCCAGGGCAGCAGTCTCAGCCGTGGCCAGCACACCAAGTTCCTGGGCTCGCCTTCTAAGCTCCTCCTGCTGCCTGCGAACTTCCTCCTCGTAGATCTCCTGGCGGATGAAATCTCCGAGTCTGCGTGCTTCCTGATCCCAGTTTGCGTACTCTCGCTGCAGCTTGCGCCGACGTACGTCCAGCTCCACTTTGATGAGCAACTGCTCCTGACGCTGCGTCTCTAGAACCGCCAAGTCCGCCGCCAGCTCCGCCTCTAGCTGCTGCACTTCCCGCAAAGTCTCCGAAAACTCCAAGGCGGCTTCGGAGTGCTCATCCTCCTTGAGGCGGACCTGATCCATCAGGTCGTTGGTGTTCGACTGAACGATGTTCAACAAGGCCAGCCGCCGCAGACCCTGCGTAATGTCGTCGGTGCCCAGCAGCGCCTCGACGCTTTGAGCCTCGTTGCGCAAGTAGGACTCCACCACCAACTCTTTGACCTCTTCTCGGATATCCGCAATGTCCATCTGCGCGTACTGCTGCGAAATCTCCTTTTGACGCATCTGGGCGGTCGTGGTGCGGAGTTCTTGACGGACGGCCGACACCTTGGCTTCTTGGCGGTCGACTAGCTCCTGAGCTGCGTTCAGCGCCGCCAGGACGTCAATGTCCTCGGCGTCAATCAGGTCGATCCGAGCCTGCAGCCTGAGTTTCTCCTCCTTGACCCTGTCTAGGTCTTCCCTCGCTTCGGAGATGTTCTCCTGCGAAATGGCAGGCGAAGCGGGTGCGGCTAAGACGCCGGCAGTCGAGGCGAACACGGCCAGGACAGCGAGTAGGCGGCACGAGGCACGGCGCGTACTGAAGGAGCGCCGGCGCGTACTGAAGGAGCGTTTCTGCGAACTGCTCGGAATGGCGTCGTTTAACAAGTTCGGCGATTCGTTTGGGTTTAGGGGTCTTAGGCCGTCGGCGCTCGAATCTGCGACTCGAGACGGGGTCGGCAACACCGGCGGCTTGGCTGTCCTAACGGATTTCCGCTCGACCGATCGGTTTCAGACCTGGTTGATTTGTGGGAGCTAGAAGACTTCTTCACGAATTTTAACTCAAGGCGCTTCTCTTTCTAGTTGTTTCACGGGGTTATCGGCGCTTGACGTTCCCAGCGCTTGACTTGCTTCCTCGCCCCTCTCCAGGTTCCTGACACCCCGCCCCCAGGTTCTTGACCCCGCTCCCCCGCTCCGCTCCCGTTCCCGTTCCCTCCCCGCCTCGGCATCCGCTCCCGTTCCCCGTCGCTCCGCTCCCCCATCTTCCCGCTGTCCCCTGTCTTTACCTCCAAATTCCCCCCTCTCCCCTCTCTCTCGTTCCAGTAAAATCTTCATAGCAATAACTCTCATAGAAAACACTCTCACAGAGCTATAAAATCAGCCCATGCCCTATCGGGTTGAGGAACTCGCTGTCTCCTCCGAGTTGAGCGTCGCAACCATCCGCTACTACCAACTCCTAGGTCTCCTGCCGCCGCCGAGTCGTCAAGGGCGCATCGGGGTCTACGAAGAGCAGCACCTACTCCGCCTGCGCGAGATACGCCGGCTGGCCGACCTGGGCTTTTCCCTGAAACAAATCGGCTCCATCCTGTCCGGGGACGACCCCCTAGCCGCCATCCTGATCGAACGGGCAGGAGGCGGTGAGAGCATCACCAAACAAGACCTGATCGAGGCCTCCGGGCTTTCCGCCGAGTTGATTGACCTCGCCGTCGAACTCGGCCTCCTTCACCCGATCGGAGGGGACGACCACTCCTACCCCCGCACGGCAATCGAGATGCTCCGTGCGGCCGCCGCACTGCTCGAGGAAAAGGTCGACCAAACTGCCCTGGTCGACCTAGCCCTGCGTCACGTCGGACACGTAGAAAACACGGTTTCCGAAGCCATCGAACTCTTCCGCCCGACGATCACATCCGAGGACGGACGAGAGCATCTAGCTGCACTCATGCAGCGCATACTCCCGCACGTCACTCAGTTGGTCTCCACTCATTTTCACCTCACCCTGCTCCGCCAAGTCGGCGAGCGCGCCCGCGGCGGCGACGCTCCACCAGAGCCGCCAGAGTTGGCAGAAGACGCCCCGCCCGAGTCGGCAGAGTCGGCAGACCCGCCAGAAGACGCCCCGCCCGACCCGCCAGAGTCGGCAGAAGACGCCCCGCCCGCCCCGCCCGACCCGCCAAAGTCGTCGTGAAACCCATCAAGCAGGCGTCCGATGACGCGCCTCTGGCCGCAAACGCCGCAGGGGAAACTCCCGAAGGGCCGCCCGACGGCAGCCAACTCCGTCCTGTTCTCCCCCGCTACGAATGTCACGAACTGACCGACCTCACCGCCTCGGTGGACGGAGCGGCGGTGCTCGCTGCCGCCGGACGGCAGCCGCGTTTCCTGTGGATGCAGCCCCGGAAAGGTCTCACGCTCGTAGGAGTCGGAGCCGCCAGGGAGTGGCGTCCGTCCGGCCCGGCGCATTTCGAATCGGCCTTCCGTCAAGCCGTCGCAGCCCTGCGACCCGCCCGTTCAGAGCCTCCAGAAACGAATCCGCCCGCCTTCTCCGAGACGAGTTCGAGCACCCTGAAACCCGCCCGTGGTTCGGAACCGCCGGAATCTGCGGCTTCCAGTCCACCTACTACGACTCCTTGGCTCTACGGGGGGTTCAGCTTCTACGCTCCCGCCGCCGGCCAAGCCCCCACCTCACCCACCGGCCAAGCCCCCACCTCACCCGCCGACCCAGCCCCCACCTCACCCACCGACCCAGTCCCCACCTCACCCGCCGGCCAAGCCGCCGGCTCGCCGCAAAGGGCGCACATCCCTGCGAAACCCTCGAACACTGCGAACCGCCAAGACTGGCAAGACTTCCCCAGAGACCGCCAAGA
This sequence comes from Acidimicrobiales bacterium, assembly GCA_965242895.1. Lineage (GTDB taxonomy): Bacteria > Actinomycetota > Acidimicrobiia > Acidimicrobiales > CATQHL01 > CATQHL01. Next base: position 2,644,989 of record OZ251507.1, on the reverse strand, counting down.
CTGGCAGGACTGCCCCAGCGACTGGCAGGACTTCCCCAGCGGCTGCCTGGTGCTGCCGAAAATCCTAGGAATCGACCGCGGAAACGGGTTTCGCTGGAGCCTGATCCTGCAGGAGGAATGCACCGAGGTCGAACTCTCCGCAGCAAAGTCCGAAGCCCGCGCTCTGCTAGAGGCGGCAGCCGGAATTGGGAAACGACGCGTGGGCGTATCCGGCCAACTCCTCGCCTCTGGGGAACTCGAGGAGTCCTACCGGCGTCTCGTCCGCTCCGCCCTCGCACAACTAGCCGCCGGCAACCTCCACAAGGCGGTCGCCGCCCGGCGCGCCTCGGTGAAGCTGAGCGAAGGGGCTCACCCCGCCCTGGTGCGGGAGTTGCTCCTCCGCCTTTCGGAACGCTTCGAGATCGCAGCCACCTTCGCCATAGGCAGAGGCCCCAGCACCTTCCTGGGCTCCACGCCGGAGTTGCTGCTGCACACGGAGAATGGGATGCTGCACACCGCCGCTCTCGCCGGCTCACGCCCGCGCAGCAACGACCCCGCAGCCGACGGGCGCTTGGCGGCAGAACTGCTCGCCAACCCCAAGGAACGCGCCGAGCACGCCGCAGTGGTAGATCACCTCTACGCTCGTCTTCGCTCCGCCGGCGTGTCGTTCGTCGATCCTCTGGGCGAGCCCTCCGTCAACTCGCTGCCGGGCATCCATCACCTGCACACTTCTCTGCGAGGGGCGGTCGACACTCCCCCAGGCGAACTCTGGCGGCTGGCCGCACTCCTCCACCCCACCCCTGCAGTGGGGGGTCTGCCGACGCCGCCCGCCCTGGACTTTCTCCGATCCGAGGAGACCTTCCAGCGAGGATGGTTCGCATCCCCTCTGGGCTACTGCGACCTGCAGGGCAACGGCGAACTCGCCTTGGCGCTGCGCTGCGGGCTGCTGCGGGAGCACTCGGCGGAGATGGCCGTCTTCGCGGGCGCCGGCGTGATGGAAGGCTCCACCCCGGAGGGTGAGTTGGCCGAGACCCTCACCAAACTGGGCGCGATGCTCTCAGTGCTCGACCCGACGGACTGACGGCCTGCCGGACTGCGACTGGCGAACCGACGGACTGGCACCCCGACGACTGACGACCTGACGGACTGGCACCCCGACGAACCGACGAACGACACCCCGACACCCCGACGAACCGATGACCGACGGAAAGCCGAGCCCCTTGCCCGCAGCACCCGCTCCCGCTCCCGTCCCTGCGGACAGACCGCAAGACCCTGCCTACGACTATTGCCGCGAGTTCTTCACGGAACTGGCCCGCAACGGGCTCCGCCACGTGGTCTGCTCGCCCGGGGCGCGCTCCGCCCCGCTGGTGATCTCGGCGCACTCCGCCGGTCTGCAGGTTCTGATACATCACGACGAACGCTCCGGCGGCTTCTTTGCGCTCGGCTTGGCCAAGCAGATACGCGGCGCAGCGGCGCTCATCTGCACCTCCGGCAGCGCCGCCGCCAACTACTTCCCCGCCGTGGTGGAGGCTTACTACGACGGAGCGGCCCTGCTGATTCTCACAGCCGACCGGCCGCCCGAATTGCGAGACAGAGGCGCAGGCCAGACCATCGACCAGATACGCCTCTACGGCAGCCACGTGAGATGGTTCGCCGAGTTGCCCGTACCCAGTGAAGTTCCTGCCCTGCACGCTCGATACGCAGCCAGGCGAGCTTTCGCCGAAGCGTCCGGCGGGCGACCCGGACCTGTCCACCTGAACTTCCCGTTCAGGGAGCCGCTGGAGCCCCGAGCGCGGCACGCACCCGACCCGCTGGAATTCGTCGAGACGTCCGAGGTGCAAGAGAGACCCGAAGCACATTCGTCCGACCTCGGGCGCCGGCGAGCTCCGGGCGAAGCCCCCGTCGAACTGGGCAGCCGCTGGCAGCGGCCATCTCCTCCGGCTCCTCCGGCTCCTCCGGCCATCGGCATCGAAGTCGAGGAACTGGCAGCGATCATTCGGGAATGCGAGCGTGGGCTGCTGGCAGTGGGGCCGAGTGACTTCCCCCCAGAGGCTGCCGATCGGATCATCGAGATGGCCGCCCTTGCGGGCTGGCCGGTGCTGGCAGACGCAGCCAGCAATTTGCGCTTTCGTCCCAGCGGACAGCAGTCTGGCAGCCATGCCAACTCACAACCAGACGAGCCGCAAGTCGACGCCCCACATCCGAACGAGTCGCAAGACGACCCACAACCAAACGAACCGCAAGACGCCTCACAACTCGACGAGCGAACCCGCAGCGTCGTGCTGACAACAGGCACCCACCTTGCCGCTGTGAAGTCATTCTGGAGCACCCGCGAGCCGGAAGTGATTCTGAGAATCGGTCATCCGCCGACCACCCGCACCCTGCGCGAGGGACTGGCGAGTTTTTCCTCCCTCAACCTCCTCGTAGACCCGTCTAGCCGCTGGGAAGAACCGGAGACGTTTCCCGACCGCACTTTCGCAAGCGGGGAAGGCCCGCTGTGCGCCGCCGTCGTCGAATCTCTCACGATCTCGGGATGGGAAAGACTGCCCTCCGCGGAAGACGGCGCCCGCAGCGGCGCTCCCGCCGGCTGGCTAGCCGACTGGCAGCAGGCCGAGAGCGCCGCCCTTGCCGCTATTGCCGAGAGTGTCCAAACCGACCCCCTGCTCGAAGCCGGCGTCGCCCGCACGCTGGGGGAAGCGCTCCCCGCACACGCCACTTTGTATGTCTCCAACAGCATGCCCGTGCGCGATCTGGACGCCTTCCTCGCCCCCCGCCCTCTTCCCCTTCGAGTGACTGCGCAGAGAGGCGTGAGCGGGATCGACGGAGTGGTTTCGGCAGCCCTGGGAACGGCGGCGGGCAGCGAACACCCCGTGATCCTCTACGCCGGCGACCTAGCCCTGCTGCACGACGTCGGTGGACTGCTGAGGGGGGTCAAAATGGGGATCGACCTGACCATCGTCGTGCCGAACAACAACGGCGGCGGCGTGTTCTCCTTTTTGCCGATCTCCGGCGCCGTGCCCCCTGATGAGTTCCGGCAGTATTTTCACACCCCCCACGACGTCGACCTCGCTCGGCTTCTGACTGGGATGGGAGTCCGTCATAGGTTGGCGCACACCGCCGATGAGTTGAAGCACGCCCTCGCCGAGAGCATCGCCGGCGGCGGGATCGCCGTCGTCGAAGTGCCGGTGGAGGCAGACGCCAACGTCGCTGAACACCGCATCGTGGGCGCGGCGGTGAGCCGAGCGGTCGAGGAGGTTCTTGGGGCGGCGGGCGGGCGAGGCTCGACGGGGTTCGCCGGGCGAGGCTCGAAGCCATCCCCGACGCATTGAACCTGCACGCCATCGAACTCGGGGCGCTGAACGCTGCGTTGTTCGAGTACGAACTTCCGCTGAAGCGCCCGCTGGTGACCGGAAGCGGAACGATCCGCAGCCGTCGAGGGGTCTTGCTGCAGCTTGCCGTCGGAGGCTCGAGCGCAGGGTGGAGCGGCAGCACCTCGCCCGAAATCCTCGAAGGCGCCGACCTCGGCGCCCCCAGCGCCAGCGGCTGGGGGGAAGCCGTTCCCCTGCCGGGGCGCAGCACCGAGGAGTTGACCGGAGCCATCGCAGGTCTGGAAAAATGGCTGTCCGTCGAATCCTTCGACGGCAGCCTCCACGCTTTGCTGACCCGCGCCAGAACGTGCTTAAGGCACTCTCCCTGCGCCTGGGCCGCCGCTGGAGGGGCGCTGGCCGACCTCGCATCCAAGCAGCTGGGCATTCCCCTGTTTGAGTTCCTCCGGCGGTCGTCGCCCCGTCCTTCCGCAAACCTCACACCGGCGTATCCGGCGTATCCGGCGCCTGGACACGACGGGGCAAACTCAGCGACCCGGCAGCCGTCGCCCCGTCCTTCCGCAGCACCCACGACGCCCACGTCGCCTCTTTCTGTCCCTACTGCCGTTCTCCTCGACGGCGAGAGCGCTGAGTCAGTCGCCTGCGAAGCCCGTCGAGCGCACTCGGCTGGATATACGACCTTCAAGCTCAAGGCGGGTTTCAACCCCTTCGAACACGACCTGGAGCGGGTGGCGGCGCTGCGATCCGCCGTGGGCTCCTCCGCAAACATTCGCATCGACCTGAACGGCGCCTGGAGTCCGGCTGAGGCTCTCCCCAGACTCGAAGCCCTGGCCGAATACCGGCCGGAGTTCGTCGAAGAACCCTGCAGAGGTCTGGAGGAGATCAGGCTGCTGCAGGCCGATTCCCCCGTCCCGCTGGCCGTCGACGAGAGCCTGCCGCCGCTGTCTGACCTCCTAGGGCTCAGGGATTTCCAGACGGACGCCGCGACCCCGTTGCCGGAGTTCTCCATTCCCACGCAGACGACCCTGGGGCTCAGGGATTCCCAGACGGACGCCGAGACGCTCCCGCCGACCCCTTCCGCCTTGGGGGTGGACACGGCTGTGCTGAAACCCTCCGTCCTCGGCGCTGTGACAGAACTCTCTGCCGCTGCAGCGGCCCTGCGCGCAGCGGGCACAAAAGTCGTGATCAGTTCCGCCTTGGAAAGCGCCGTCGGGCTCACCACTGCCCTGCACCTCGCAGCCGCCCTGGGAAGCGGCACAGCCGTCGGTCTGGGAACCGCCGACCTGCTGGCCGCAGACCTCTGTGAACCTCCGCTGTCGGTGAACGGCAGCCTCGTCGTGCCGTCAGGCCCCGGGCTCGGAGTCGATCCCCTCCGAGCACTCCGAGCGAGCGCTCCCATGCGGCGGCTGTGACGGCAGCGGCGGCGTGGTGAACCTTGGCGACGTCGTAGATCGCCAGCCCCAGACCGCTCCTATGCGCCGGCAGCGGCGGCGTCCGCAGCAGCGGCGGCTCAGCTTGCGGCGGGGGCGGCGTCCGCAGCAGCGGCGTCCGCAGCAGCGGCTCAGCTTGCAGCAGGCATCCACTCTCGCTGCGGAACGCTAGGAAATGCTGCAACTGTCAGAACAAGGCAGGGCAGCACCCGCCAGCCGCACATCGGCTTGCTCATCACTCTCCCGCCAAAATCAGCTAGGAAATGTCAGGACAAGACCTCTTAGAACCGCTCAAACAACCAACCGCTAGGAACCGACAATGACACAACCCGCCGACTCCCATCCTCCGCCAACTGCCTCACCCTCCCCGCGCAGTCCCTCGGACGCTGGCGCCGCGCACCCCGCCGACGCCGCGGACGCGCCGCCCGCCGACCCCACGCACCCGGACACCACGCCCGTCGACGCCGCGGACGCCACGCCCGTCAGTCACCCGGACGCCAGCGCCCCTCCGCCCGTCGACCCCACGAACCCGGCCTCCGCCGACGCCCCGCCCGCCGACGCCGCGGACGCAACGCACCCGCCCGCCGACCCCGCTACGCACCCCGACGCCCGAACCCCCTACGACAGATCATTCCGGCGGGCGCGACCACGCGGCTTCGAAAGCCCCGAGCAGAGCCTCATCCGCCCGGGCGCCGACTGGCAGGTTCACGACCGCGGCTACGGCGACATCTCCTATGCCACCAGCGAGGGGGTCGCCAAACTCACCATCTGTCGAGCGGCGTCCCGCAACGCCTTCCGCCCGCAGACCCTCTTCGAACTTTCCGACGCCATGTCGAGCGCCCGCGACGACGATCGGATCGGGGCTGTGATCATCTGCGGGGCGGGCGACCTGGCTTTCTGCTCCGGCGGAGATCAGCGCATCCGCGGCAACGACGGATACATCGGCAGCGACGAGGTCGCCCGCAAGGGCATCGGGCGGCTCAACGTGCTCGACCTGCAGGTTCAGATACGCCGCACACCCAAACCCGTAGTGGCGATGGTGGCCGGCTACGCCATAGGCGGCGGGCACGTCCTGCACCTCGTCTGCGACCTCACCATCGCCGCCGATAACGCCGTCTTCGGCCAGACCGGGCCGCGGGTCGGTTCTTTCGACGGCGGCTACGGCTCCGGTCTCATGGCGCGCATCGTCGGACAGAAGAAGGCGCGAGAAATCTGGTACCTGTGCGCTCAGTACGACGCCTCCGAAGCGCTGGACATGGGGCTGGTGAACGCCGTCGTTCCCCTCGAAGAACTCGAACAAGAGACGATGCGATGGTGCCGGCGGATGCTGGAACACTCGCCGCTGGCGCTGCGAATGCTGAAGGCGTCCATGAACGCTGCCGACGACGGACTGGCCGGCATCCAGCAACTCTCCGGCGACGCCACCCTCCTCTACTACTTAAGCGAGGAGGCTCAGCACGGGCGCGACAGCTACGTCAAGAAGACCCCGCCCGACTTCAGCCAGTTTCCAAGGCGTCCTTAAATTTGGGGAGCGTGTGCGGGACTTTCCGACGACGCCGCTGACGCTGCTCATCTGACGACCGCCGACCTTAAATTGTCGGGAGCGTGTGCGGGACTTTTCAAAGGCATCGTCGCCGTGAACTACTGATAACGCCTGCTGGTGTAACGACAGAGACTTTATGCAAGACTTTCCGACAGACGTCGTCGCCTTCAGCGCCCTCCAAGCTTCGAACGTAAATTTTGGGGACTGTGTGCCAGACTCCACCATGATGATGTCCTCTAGCGGCGTGGAGGTGTTGCCCTAAATTTTCGGGATCGTGTGCAAGATTCCAATCTTGGCCAACAGGCGCTTGCGCCTGACGGACTGCGTCCTTGAATCTTGGGGATCGTATGCAAGACTTTCCACCCCGTTGAGTCACCTCCAACCTCGAGTTGACAGGGGAACCGGTGAATGTCACCCAGTGAGGATCAATCAGTTCCGTCCTCTGAGGCACCTCCCAACCTCGAGTTGACAGGGGAAACTATGTGTTAAAACCCTCTGAAAACCAATTGACGTTAGGTGCTCAGTTTGACGGCAGGTGCTGTGTTCGACGTTAGGTGCTGTGTATCGTTCCTCCGAATTTATTTGATCTCTGGCTGAAGCCGTCTGTCCGCCGACGCCACTCGGCGACCCCCACGCACCACTCCCCCCACCCAAGTTGCTCCCCGCCCCAAAGCCACCTGACCGCCGACGCCACTCTCAAGCTCAACGCACCACTCCCCCACCCAAGTTGCTCCCCGCCCACAGCCCTCTGAGCATCGACGACACCCACCGACCTCAACGCACCACTCCCCCCAACCTCAATCACTTCCCGCCCAAAGCCGCCTCTCCGCCGACGACACCCACCGACCTCAACGCACCACTCCCCCAACCTCAACTTGCTCCACGCCCAAAGCCGCCCTCCGCCGGCGCCACCTCTCGACCCCCACGCACCACTCCCCCAACCTCAACTTGCTCCACGCCCAAAGCCGCCCTCCGCCGGCGCCACCTCTCGACCCCCACGCACCACTCCCCCAACCTCAACTTGCTCCACGCCCGAAGTCCTCTGCTCTGGCACTCAGGCTGTCTGTCAGCATATAAATCTGTCTACATATAAATACTTTCTCAAGTTATCTGCTTTTAAAGTCATTTTTTGGGATTAAAAGCAATTTATATATGCATCTATCATTGTCACACCCCCCTGATACTCTTGAAATTATGAGAAAAACTCCCCTCTACCAGGGAAAGGAGCAGCCACTGAAGAAATACGTGGCCGGCGCAGCAGCAGACATAATCAGCGGCAGCGAAGGCCATGCACAGCAAGGCGCAGACGGCGGAACGACCAACGAACTCTCCGGTCAGGGGCGGGTCGCTCTGCGGACTCTCCCACAGCAAGGCGCAGACGGCGGAACGACCAACATCGGGTACCCGAACGGAGTTCCTGCAGAGGATGCGCTGACACAGCAAGGCGCAGCCGGCGGAACGACCAACGGAGCACATCCAATAGACGCCGCCGAGGGTCGACGACCTGCAGTCGACTTCGGCCAGAACACGAACCCCTCAACCCCAGCCCCAGCTCACGCCACCGAGAGTGGACGGCGTGAAGGGGGATGCTCATCCGGTAGCGGAATTCGTCAGGAGATAACGGGAACCCTCCCAGCCCCGTCAGACGCCCGCCCAGCCACAGCAGACACCCGCCCACCAGAACCAAACGACCGCCCAGCCACAGCAGACACCCGCCCACCGGAACCAAACGACCGCCCAGCCACAGCAGACACCCGCCCACCGGAACCAAACGACCGCCCAGCCACAGCAAACGACCGCCCACCTAGGGATGCTCTTCCACCTGTATATGGTGTGGATGCTGCGGATATGGCGTTGGAAGTTCTCGGGCGGGTGGCTGCGGAAAAGATGACACCCAGCGAATTGGAGAGGTTGTCGACGACGCTCGGCCGCATCCGCACTCGGACATCCGACCTGCTGCGCTCAGTGGCTGCGATCACTCTGAAAGACGACAAGGGGGCTGACGCTGTGCATCTGCTCGGCGGACGCGCCAAACTCGCCAACAGGGAAATCCGCCGGCTCAAGCGCGTGGCCAAGCGTCTAGAAGAGATGCCGAACACGTCCGAGAAGCTCCGGTCTGGGTCGATCACATTCGAACACGCCGCGGCGTTAGCCGACGCCAGCGCCGAGTGCGGAGCGGAACCCGTAGACAACGATGAGCGGCTGCTGAAGTCGGCTGAAAAAACGCCGATCGACCAGTACTACAAGCAGACACGCTCCTTCGCGGGCAGGCACGCTCCAGATAGGGGGCGGGCTCGTTTGAAGTGGCAGCGCAGGCGGCGGCAGGCTTCGCTGTACACCGAGGACGACACGGGGATGGGGGTGATCCGGGCTTTGTTCGACCCGATTTCGTTCAACCTCCTCCGCCAGAGCGTCGACCGTCACACTGACTCTCTGTGGCGCGAGGACGGAGGACGGGACGGGCAGCCGAACACTCGCCGCACTCCCCAGCAACGCTGCTGCGACGCCATCTTCGAACTCCTCACAGGAAAACCCACACCCGCCCACAGACCAGACACAGATGACTCCGCCCGCCGACCGCCGGGGGGACGCCCCAGCCGGCAGGCGCAGGAGGGACGCCCCAGCCGCCGGGCGCAGGGGGGACGCCCCGCCAAGCGGGCGCAGGAGGGACGCCCCAGCCGCCGGGCGCCGGTGGGGGGCTCTTCTCGTCAGGCGCCGCCGGGGCATTCCGACCGGCAGCCGCAAGCAGAGCACCCTGACCGGCAGCCGCATTCGAACAAAACAAGAGGCGCGCGCACCTGCGAAACCGGAAACACGTCCCCAAACCAAAACAGGAACGAACCCAGCCGGAACAACGGAACATCAGATGGCAACAGCATCGAAGACCCTCACCCCACCGACACTGAAAACACGCCCCCAGGTTCGGAGAACGCCGGAGTTGGCGGCACCGACGACGGCGTACCCTCTGGACACACTGAGAGCGAACCTGGTCGGAACAACCGAGAATCAGACGACGGCAATAGGGATCTAGACGACTACGAAGACAACAACAGAGGTCTAGACAACAACAGAGGTCTAGACGACCTGCCGCTTATTCCCGAGAACGGGCGGAGCGTTGACGACCCAGAGCCAGGGACAGGCCAGGATCCAGACGCCTCGCCGCTCGTGCCCGGGAACTGGTCGCCCGCCCCTGGTGAGCACGCTCCGAATAACGGGGGTCGGGAGGGTGAGCGTAAGTGGGCCAAGGCGAAGGACGCCGCCCAATTAGTCGTAATCGCCGACATCGGCGTCCTCGACGGCACCAACCCCGACGGAAGATGCGAAATACTCGGAACCGGACCGGTCCCCCCAGACATCCTCAGCGAACTCAGTCCAGACACTGAACTCTCATCAATCATCTTCGGAGGCAACGGGCAGCCCCTCTGGCTCAGACGCAGCAGACGACTCGCCAACGACCACCAACGCCTAGCCGTCGCGGTACGCGACGGAGGCTGCGTACTCTGCGAGGCGCCCATGCACCTATGCGAAATCCACCACGTACAAGAATGGAACACCCAAGGAGGAACAACCGACATCGAGAACCTCGCAGCCATCTGCGGGCACCACCACCGATGGCTGCACAACAACAACCAACAACTCACCTACTCACCCGAAAACGGCAACTGGACAACCCAAACCCGCCCGCCGCATCCCTCCCCGCCGACACCTCCCCCGCGGCCTCCCCCGGGCGCTAGCTCCCTGCGCTAGCAGGAAGCGGGCATCCCAACCCCCCCGACGCCCTCCCCGCGACCTCGAGAAATTTACGCCAGGCAGCCGGCCTGGTCTTGGACATCCCAATCCCATCCGACGCCCTCCCCGCGGCTCTCCGGGCGATGCTGTCTTGTGCTAGTAGAAGGGGGATGCCTCAATCCCATTTGTCGTCTACCCCGCGACGGGCGCCACCTTCAAAGTGACGACACCTCGGCGACTTCGAAAGTGGGAAACCTCCATACTCCACCTCGCTATGAACACCAGGAAGCGAGTCGACGTGGCGGCTGGGTTGCTTGCGACCTTGATGATCGACCTCCACCTCGCTATAGCCGCCGCTACGAAGTGGAGATCACCTACCTGACCAACGCAGGCTGCGCTGCCACCTGCATTGTGACTGAGCGGGCCGCTACGAAGTGGCTATCGCCTACCTAACTAAACACCACCTACTGAGGAAACTTAGGTCAATCCAGCAAACAGGCCTAGTCAGAAAGTCAAACGCCAGTTCCCAGCGGCCACCTACCAGCAGTGACTTGCCTGCGCTCACTTTCTAACAGCCACTTACCAGCGGCCACTTACCAGCAATCACTCGCCAGCGGAGGCATTGAACAAAGCCGTCAACCTCCTGAGCATTTCCTCCAGCAAAGCGCTGGAGGTGCCAAAGTTGAGCCGCACGTGCCCAGCTCCGCCGTCGCCGAACTCGCCCCCAGGGGACAGGCGCAGGCGTGCTTCCCGCAGCAGCGTCTCGGCCGGGTCGTGCCCAAGGCCGGTGCGCGAGAGGTCTAGCCAAGCCAGAAAGGTCGCTTCAGGAGGGTGATAGACGACCTCGGGGAACTCCGCCAAAACCTCGCCGATGCGACGTCTGTGGCCGCCCAGGAGCTCGAGCAGGCTGTCCAGCCAGTTCTCGCAGGATTCCCAGGCGACAATCGCCGCCTCGCTGCCAGCTCGGCTCACGTCACCCAGCAGGTGACGCGGCATCCGCCGCGTGAAGCGGGCGCGCATTTCCTCGCTGCCGAAGACCACCACGGCGGTTCGCAGGCCGGAGACAGCGAAGCTCTTGCCCGGTGAGAAAAGCGCCGCCGAGCGCTCCGCCGCCCCAGGAACGCTCAAGAACGGGCGGTGCCGGAAACCCTGATACACCAGGTCGGCGTGTATCTCGTCGCTGACGACCACCAAGTCGTGCTCAGCGGCCAAGCCGACTATCCGCTCCAGGCTCCCGAGGTCGTAGACCCTTCCGGTGGGGTTCTGCGGACTGCAGAGCAGCAAGACACGGCAGTCGGGGTTGGCCGCCAGCAGGTCGGCGAGTTCGTCCGTGTCGTGAAGCCATCCGTCGGACGACCGCCGGAGCGGCCAGAGGTAGGCGCTCCGCCCCAGGCTAGGGCACACATCAAAGAACGGCGGATAAACCGGGGGCGACAGCACCACCCCATCGCCAGGCTCGGAGAAGGCGCTCACGCATGCCCAGATGCCTTGCAGCACGTCCGAGGTGGGAACTACGAGGTCGGGATCAGGCCGCCAGGCGTAGCGCCCGCCCGCCCAGGCAGCGAATGCCCGTCCCAGTTCCTCGGAGCGTCGGGTGTATCCCACGTCCGGCAACTCCGCTAGTCGTCGTAGGGCGCTGCGCACGGCTTGCGGAGGCCCCAGGTCGTGCTCGGCGATCCAGGCAGGGATGACGTCAGGGAGGACGGGCGGGACGGCAGCAGAGAGGACGGGCGGGAGGACAGCCTCTCGGTCGAAATCAGTGGGCGAGCCAGATGACGGGCCAGAGGGCGGACCAGAAGACGGGCCAGTAGGCGGACCAGAAGCGAAAACCTGGCCATCTAGTGGGTGAGCCTCGACCTGGCCAAGCGGCTCAGGCGCAGATTGAACCTCACTGGGGAGGTCGGGGACGCCGCCCGCCGCGCCAGGATCAGCAGTACTACAGACCCCAGCGGGACCGCCCGCGTCGATCCCCTGGCTGGCGCCTTGCTCTCCACCCTGGCCGCCGACCCACCTGGCGTCCAGCTCATCCCCCTGCTCGTCCCCCCGACTGCCGTCCTGCTCGCCACTCCACCTAGCGTCCCCCTCATCCATCCGGCTGCCGTCCCACTCGTTCCCCTGCTCGCCGCCCCACTTGGCGTCCAGATCCTCCCCCTGGCCGCCGACCCGCTCGTCGACCTCCCACTTCAGGCTGCGGCCAGAGCGCTTGGCCGCTACGTCAACGTGATCTACTACATGATCTACTACGTGATCGATTACAAGATCGGCTGCGGGATCAGCTGCCTGATCAACTGCGGGATCGGCGGAAGCTTGAAGAGAAGAAAAGGACGCTCCAGATTGATCCGAGGCACATCCCGCTGTCGGCTGCGCCTGAGCACTGCTGAATCGACCCTGCTCAGATGCGTCCGTCATCGGAGGCGTGGGCAAATATTTGATGAAACTGACGCAGCACGCTGTCTATCCTGCCACCACAACGGCACCCGCAACGACCGCCCACAACAACAACGCCCCACCAAACACAGCACGACGCAACACCCTGCCTACCCCTGCCACCACAACGGCTGGGCAGCGAAATGCTCGCCTCCGGTATTCGCGGCGACGCAGCACCCTGCCTATCCTGCCACCACAACGGCCATTCGCCGGACGCACCGGTGGCATTCGCCGACATTCGCCGGGACGCTCCGGCGAGGCTTCTTCAAAGTCGACCCTCCTTCACCAACCTCAGCAGTATGACCGACACGCACACCGAAAACCCGCACACCGAAAACCCGATCCACGACGAAGTCGCTAGCGCCCTGCGGGCTCGCGAGCGGCGCTACACGGCGAACCTGCGGGAGGTCGTCTCTGCTTTGATGTCGGCGGGTCAGCCCATCACCATCACCAGAATGCTGGAGCGCTGCGAAAGCCTCTCGCAGAGTTCCGCCTACCGCTCCCTGGCCGTGCTGGAAGAGGCCGGGGTGGTGCTTCGACTAGCGGTCAGCGCCAAGCGGTCTCACTTCGAACTGGCCGAACACCTAGGAGAGCACCACCACCATCTCATCTGTGTGTCCTGCGACAGAGTGACCGACGTGGTGCTGACCCCTTCAGTTGAGACCGCCATCGCCGAGGGTCTAGCAGCGGTGGCAGCCGAGCACGGCTTCAGTGTGAACCATCACACCGTGGATGCCATCGGACACTGCTCCAAGTGCGCCGGGGCGGAGAACAAAAGCTAAGTGCGGGAGCGCTGGCGAGCAGGAACGCAGGAGCGGCAACCGAGCAGGAACGCAGGAGCGCCAACCGAGCAGCAACGCAGAAACGCAAACCAAGCAGCAACGCAGAAACGCAAACCAAGCAGCAACGCAGAAACGCAAACCAAGCAGAAGCGCAAACCGCTCAGTGCCCAGAAGCGCAAGAACACAAACCGAGGTTTAAAGCTAAAGCCGAGACCGGAAGGGCGCGGACAAGGGCTGCGACCGAGATCAAGACTTGATAGAGGGCGACAGGACATAGGAGGGACACTGAAGGGAACGAGAGACTGAAACTGAAGGCTGCCGGAACTAAGACCAAGGAAAATCAACGCCCGAACACCGCCTTGGTCTGCCAGGGTTTGAGCTGATGCCGCGCCGGAACTAAGACCAAAGAAGATCAACGCCTGAACGAATAGCAGGTCGAGGGCTAGGCGTCAACTCTCCTCCGGCGAGGGGAAGACCAGGAAGGTCAACGCCCGACCGACCGAAGAACAGGGGCTGCCACCAGCCCGCTCAGTGCGACCCGTGGCCATGGTCGTCCAGAACAATCACACTGTTTTCGCATATTTCACAGACCTGGCTGCATTGAACTACGCGCCCCCCGTAGAGGGCTTCGAGGTTCTCTTTGGTCAGCACCAGTTCGGGCGGCCCTTGCGCAGTCAGCCGGTTGGCCAGCATCAGCACGTGACGGCTCTGACGGGCTTCGTCGAGATGATGGGTTGAGAACACTACGACGGCTCCCCTAGCGCACTCTTCCTTCATCACCTCCATGATGCGCTGCTGGCTGGCCAAGTCGAGAGCGGTAATGGGCTCGTCCATCAGCAGTATGTCCGCCTGCTGCAGGAGCATCTGAGCTACTAGCACCCGCTGACGCTGCCCGCTTGAAAGTTCCGAAAACTGGCGGCGCATCAGGTCATCGACCTCCATGCGCTCAGCGGTTCGCTCCAGCAAGTCCCGCTCGGCGGCGTTCATGCGGCGGTAGTGGCCTAGGCGCTTGTAAAGACCCATCACCAGCACCTCCGCCGTGATCAACGGAATGACCCTGTTTTGGGGGTCGCGCCCGTTCTGCTGCTGCAGGAACGCCACCGACGACAGCTCGGAGACGCTCCCCGCAGTCGGCTGCTGCAGACCGGCGAGCACGAGCAGAAGGGTGGTCTTGCCCGACCCGTTCGGGCCGATGACCGCAGTAAGCGAGCCAGTGGGCAAGTCAAAGCCGACCCCGTCGAGGGCGCGGATCGCCCCGAAATCGACCGTGAGGTTTCGGACGCTCACGCTGACGTCCGGAACGGGCGAGGCGGACGAGGAAGACGGAGCGGGCGGAGAAGACGGGGCGGCCGGAACGGGCAAAGAGACCGGGGAAGACGAAACGGACGGGGCGTGCTGACTAGACGGAGAGACCGAAACAGGCCGGCTAGACGGAACGGACGGAACGGGCGGAACGGAGGCAGAGGCTTGGAAGACCGAAACAGGCTGGCCAGACGAGGAGGACGGAACGGTCTGACCAGACGGAGAAACCGGGGCGGATGGAATGGGAGCAGAAGTCTGCACAGGCTGGGGTAAAGGGACGGACGGAACGGACGAAGAAGGCTGGGAAAGCGAAACGGGCTGGGCAGCCGGAACGGGAACGGAGGGCTGGGAAACCGAGGGCATCGAGGAAACCAAGGGACGTGCAGGCTTGCGCTTCACGCAGTCATCCTAAGAGAAACAGAGAAGCCGCCTCAAGAACCAGCTCGTTCTCGCTGTCCCCACCCTGGCGACGCAGCGACTCGCATAGGTGGCGATCGTTCCGAACGGGCGCAGGCCATCTCGCTGCCCTCACCCTGGCGACGCAGCGGCAGCGACAGCGACAGCGCCGACGTAGACGTTGTCGTTGTTCAGTGACGTTGTTCAGTCTTTCAATAATCATCTACTTGTCCTCCCCCCGACCCGGTTGCCGAATACGAGTAAATAGGCGAGAGCCTCCTTGAGGGTCTCAAGCTGCCGAGGGCATCAAGTCGCCGCCCAAGTTGGGAATCATTCTCAATCTAACTAGTCTTAATGCCTATGAAACCAAATTTTCCTCAAAACCAAGCGAATTCCTTGCTTTTCACCTCTTCAAAATCAGCCCCCCCACCAAAGCCGTCGCGGAGCCGTCGGATGCTCGCTCTTCTGGCAGCCACCTCTCGGGAGAGAAGTGGATCCACTACGACTGCGTCGCGAGGTCGTCGGATCGTCGCCCCTTTGGCAACCGCAGCGGCCTGGGCTGCGTCTCGTGTCAGGGGCGGGTCGCAAATCCGTCGGATCGTCGCCCTTTTGGCAGCGGGGATCAAGAATCCGACACAGAGTCGGCGGCGGCGGTCGCAAGGCCGTCGGATCGTCGCCCTTTTGGCAGCCTTCGTGCTGTTTCTGGCAGCGGGATGCTCCGCCAACGGAGGGGACACAACTTCGTCCTCTGACACCAACTCAACCCCAACCACTCAGGCTTCTCCAGCCCCCCCGGGCACATCGCAAGAGCAGGACTCCCCCATCCAGACTCCGGACAAGCCATTGATCATCGCCTCCACAAGCATCTGGGCCGACGTTCTCCACAACGTCACCTGCGAGGGGCAACTAGCGCAGGTGGTGTCCTTGATGCCGCCCGGAACTGACCCTCACGCCTACGAACCTTCCCTGGCCGATCGGGAGCAGATGGGGAACGCTGCCCTCATCGTTGCCAACGGCCTAGGTCTAGAAACTGGCCTGGACGACACGCTGATCTCGGTGGCAGAAGACGGAACGCCGGTTCTATACGTCGGCGACCACATCGGTGACATGAGTCTGCCCTTCGTCGGAGAAGACGACCACGGCGACGAGCACGCGGACGAGCACGCCGAGGAAGAGGGCCACGACCACGACGACGAGGACGACGACCACGACGAAGACGACCACGACGAAGACGACCACGACGAAGACGAGGACGATCACTCCGAGGAAGAAGGCCACGACCACGACGAAGACGAGGACGATCACTCCGAGGAAGAAGGCCACGACCACGACGAAGATGAAGACCACGCCGAGGACGACGACCACTCAGACGATGACCACGACGAAGACGAGGACGATCACTCCGAGGAAGAAGGCCACGACCACGACGAAGATGAAGACCACGCCGAGGACGACGACCACTCAGACGATGACCACGACGAAGACGACCACTCAGACGAAGAGGACGACCACGGACACGACGACCACGCCGGCCATGATCACGGCCCCATCGACCCCCACATCTGGCTAGACCCGCTGCTGGTCGCCGAGACGCTGGAAGAGATCAGCGAAGTCCTCGAACTAGAGGCTGGCCTCGACCAAGATTCGCTGTCTCCGTGCGTCAACGACTACAAGACGGCTCTCCGCGATTTGCACGAGGAGCTTGTCGAAATCCTCAGCGAAGTGCCGCCAGAACGTCGCAAACTGATCACGAACCACGACGCTTTCGGATATTTCGCATCCAGATACGACTTCGACGTGGTCGGCTACGTCCTCGGCTGGAGCACGCTGGCCGAGCCGTCCGCCGCCAGGCTGCCCGAACTTGGCGACCTGCTCGACGAAACGTCGCTTCCCGCCGTCTTCGATGAATACCTCAGCGTTCCGAGCGACACGCTCCAGAACCTCGTCGATGGGCGGCAGGGGGTGCAGATTGCGACTCTCTACACGGGGGCTCTGGGGCCGCCCGACAGCGAAGCCGGCACTTACCTCGGCATGCTGCACAGCAACGCCATGACCATCACGTCTGCCCTGAGCGGAAACTAGGCCAGTGAAGAAACGCCAAACTCACCCGCACCCCCCATCTTCCCCTCCTATATGTTTCTGCCCGAGCAGCGGCCAGTGAAGAATCAGCGACCTCACCAGTAGCCCTAACGACCTCGCCCGTAACCCTTACGCCCCCTAACGAACTGCGGCTGCTCCCCAACCCAACATGGAGTTCCTGACCGACCCCTGGTCATGGTGGGTGGAGCCCTTCACGACCTACCCCTTTATGCAGCGGGCGCTGCTAGCGGGTTTACTGGCCGTCCTCTCCACTTCCGTGGTGGGCACCTGGGTCGTTCTGCGGGGTTTGAGTTTCCTCGGCGACGCCCTAGCGCACGGCGTCCTGCCCGGAATCGTCATCGCCTTCATCCTGGACGGCAACTTGATGCTGGGGGCTCTGCTAGCGGCGCTGGTAATGGCCGGTGGGATCAGCACCGTCCGCCGCCTCTCGCCGCTGCGGGACGACTCCGCCATCGGGCTGCTGTTCGTAGGGATGCTGGCTCTGGGCGTCGTCATCCTTTCCCGCCAGAGCGCTTACGTGGGCGACCTTTCACAGTTGCTGTTCGGTGCGATCACGGGCGTCAACAGCCAAGACATTCTCCGCTCGAGTATCACGACCGCCATCTCAGTCGGCGGGACGATCCTCTTCCACCGGGCGTTCCTGGTGTCGACGTTCGACGAGACGCAGGCACAGCTGCTGAGGATGCGTCCTCGACTAGCGCACTTCGCTCTGCTCAGCCTGCTGGCCGTCGCCATCGTGTCCTCCATCGAAGTGGTCGGGACGCTGTTGGTGTTCGCTCTGCTGGTCGGCCCGCCCGCCACGGCTTGGCTGCTGGTCAGACGAGTGCCGTTCATGATGGCCGCTGCAGTGCTGATCGGGAGTTTCACGACCCTCATCGGAATCCTGATCAGCTATCACTACGACACGGCGGCGGGAGCGACGATGGCGCTCAGTTCGGTAACGCTGTTTCTCCTAGTGCTGTTCCTGCGGCGGCTCCCGCTGCTCGGAAGACGGCTGACAAGGCGACAAGCGAAGACCCTGCTGGAGCGGCGGAGCACCAGCGGAGCAGCCAAGCAACGGACGAGCGGAGCGGCCAAGCGACGGACGCAGCGGACAAAGCAGAGCAGCGACAGTTAAAGCAGCGGACGACACAGAGCAGCGACCGAACCTGAGAAAGAGGCCTGGGGCACGGGAAGGGCGTGAAAAAGTGCCCCAGACCAGAGGCGGGCTTTGGTAGGTGGTTAGTGAAAGGAGGCAAGCCCGCCAACACAGCAGTGTAGACCCCGCCAAAGACTTTGTCAAGTATTCAATTGAAAAAGTCCCCTCCCCCCCTAGCAGTCCCGGCGGGAGTTCACACTCCCGCCAAGCTGTTAGCCAGGTATTCAATTGGAAAAGTCCCCTCTCCCCCTAGCAGTCCCGGCGAAAGTTCACACTCCCGCCGGGCTGTCTGTCCAGTATTCAATCGGAGCGTCTGCCCCTAGTTAGTTGGGATTTGTCCGTCTGTTGAGCTCAACCTGACCGAAGAATTCACAGGCTCTTAACAGCGGGTTGTCACTACCGTACTTGATCTGGCACTGATCGGAGATTGTGTAATAACACGTTTGTTGGTCGTGGAAGGAAGTATCAGGAATCTGCGTTGCCGCCTGCTGTCGGCTGGTTATCACATTTTCGCTGTAGCGTCCGCACGCTCCGATGTCCCAGACCAATTCTCGCCCCAAATTCTGGGCTTCTTGGACCCTGCGCTCTGATTCCCTGGCATCAGGTTCTCTTCCAAGATAGAAAACTAGTAAATACACCCCGACGGCTACTGCCGCCGCAAGAACGAAAATCAGGACTGCTTTCTTAATACTGATCATTGATTTGTCCTTTCTTGATCACTTTTATTCGTCATATTCGTCACGAATTCCATAAATCGGACGAGCGTTCCGGAGCTCGTGAACCGACGAGCGTTCCGAAACTCGTGAACCGACGAGCGTCCGAAACTCGTGAACCATCGGGCGCAGGCAGTCCTGGGATCACCCACTGCCCGAACCCCGCTTGCTTTGACCTTGATGACGCCAGCTTGAAAGTCCATCAGTCGAGGACACCCAACTGCCCGACCCCAAAGTTCCCGCATCTGCCCTGCCCCTGTTCCGCTGTTCAACAGCTAGTTTCTTCACGCCCTCCACCTTAGACAGGGGGTATGACAGCGAACAGGGGGCATGACAGCAGACAGGGGTATGACAGCGAAATCCCCTGCGAGTGCGAGAACGAGTGCGAGAACCGGCAAGCAACCGGACCCGACTTCAATCAGCGATCAACTTCTTGTTCACAATTAGCCACTCAATTTTCTTTTGAGAGTCTGTGCCTTGGTCTTTGATTTCGTCGATTTTGCGAAGTTGCGCTAGTACGTAGGTGACTAAGCTCAGTTCAATTACTATTTCAGCGATTAATATCACTATCATTAATCGAAAATTTCGAAATAAGAAGCCGCCTGCAACGGCACTGCAAACCTCGTCTCTCCGTCTTTGTATGTCCTCAGTATCTGTCCGTTCTTCGTCTGCTAACGCTTCTTGATATTCGACTTCCAAATCCTGGCAAGCATCAATAGATGAGTCGGCTTCTCCGATAGATGCAGTAGCTTCGGAGGGTCGGCCTAGTAAGACTTCCGGGAGTGCGGATCCCTCATGCCATGGGCTAGTTAGCAAGATGATCGCTGTTACTAGTATTGTGATCACTGGGATACCTCCTTTGGTATAGATGGGCGGGTTTTAGTGGGGGTGGCTGGTTTCAGGTGTGGATAAGGGTTTCAGGTATGCGATAAGCGTTTCAGGTGCGTTTCAGGTATGGATAAGCGGTTCCAGGTTGCGGTGAGCGGTTTCAGATGTTCCTCCACGAGTTCAGATCGACTCCAATCTCCTACCGCTAACCGACCACGCTATCTAGGTGCACAACGAGGCGTCCGCACCCGTCTAGACATCCAAACTTTCATCCACTGCCGAGCCGAACCACGCTACCTAGATGCACAACGAAGCACCCGCACCCGCTGTGATCGGCGTCACTGCCCACTATGACCTCCCCTACCTGTTCTCCACGTCATCGACGAGACCGCACCACCGCACCCCGTCGTCTGTCCACTATGACCCTCCACCACCTGTTCTCTTTACTGGTTCTCCGCCTGCGGTCGATGGTGTCGCCTGCTTAGCAATGATCGGCTGCCCTGTCCATGCCCCACTATCGACACTAGAGGGAGTGAGCTCCGTCGGCCCAAATCGTCCTCCAGGCCGACGGCTGTCCATGCCCCACTATCGGAAACTCGAGGGAGTGAGCCGCAAAGACCGAAGGTCTCTCCTCCGAGCGACGGGAGATAGTGCGCCACACAGAACAAGGGGAGAATACGCCGCACAGAAGAATCAAGTGTCGCTTCTTCTGCTCGCAGTGGGTCAGACATAGTGAGCACCGAACGGCCACCTCCCCCGGCCACCTCCCCCATCCCCACGGCCACCTCCCCCTCACCTCCCTGGCACGTAGCCGCCCCTGTCCCGCCGGCCGCCTCCTTCCCGTCGTCCCCAGTCATCCCGACGGCCCCGGCCGCCGTCCTCCGTCCGCATCGGCCCCAGTCCCCCAGTCTTCCCCGGCCCCCTGTCCTCCCGTCTGCCCCGGCCCCGTCTCCCCGCCCTCGTCCCTTCCGAAATAACCTCCTCCCTCCCCCCAGGTAGGCGGTGGCGTTGCCCAGTCCGGCGAATCGCTGTCATAGGGGGCATCTAAACTAAAATCGTTCGCAAACTAATCTTACGACCGCCTAGAGACCCAAGAGAAAGGAACTAGAACATACAGATGCATCCATCTAGGGGCAGAACAGGCCGTCCTAGCAGGGGAACAGGCCGTCGCATCGCTCAATCCGCTAGCAATTCAAGCTCGCTCTCAAACCCCATGGCCGTCCCAGAGGCGAAGCGGCCGACCTAGCGGCAGAACAGGCCGTCCCAGAGGCGGAACAGCCATCCGCATCGTCCCTTTACTAAGAGAAAAGAAGAGACTAAGAGAAACGAACAAAGATGAGCAGGTGTATCTATAACGGGTATAACGGGCGGTCGGGCAACCTCGCCTTCAAGGTCGCCGCCGTTATCAAGGTCTCTACCTACGAACCAATTCAAAGGAGTAAGGAGTAAGGATGGGTAAGTGCGTCCACTGCGGGGAGTCCGCCGGTTTTCTAAGAAAATCTCACCCCGAATGCGCGAACCGCGTTAGAAAGGCGAAGCGAGAAATTACCGAGTTGTGCCGCAAAGCGGCTCTACACGGGGAAGGGTTAGACGGCCTGTCCGAACGAGTCCGCACTATCGCTTCTCGGGCTCGCATGCCCACTGGCTCCAGAGAGCTGAAGAGGATGTTGAGCCAAGGGTGGGGCAGCGCTCTGGAAGAAGCATTAAACGACGACCACCTCTCGGACGAGGAGATACTCGGGCTGAACAGATACCGCTCAACGCTGGGCTTGACGGAGAGAGACCTCAACTACGCCGACCATTTCAGTCTGTTTCAACGGGCTCTCGTTCTGGGTTACCTGCACGAGGGGATCATCCCCCGCTTCCACCAGAAACGATCCCGGCTGCCGTTCAATCTCATGAAGAGCGAAGAGATGCTTTCGATCTTCAACAATGTCGAATACGCCAAAGAGGTGACACGCCGCCATTACCAAGGTTCATCCATGGGTGCGAGTGTCCGTGTAGCCAAGGGTGTGTATATACGGCCAGGGTCGTTCCAGGGTCGCACGGTCGAGGAGACCAGCATGGAGAAGCAAGACACCGGCACTATGGGTCTGACCACCAAACACCTCTACTTCGCCGGTGATAACTCCCACAGAAGTTTCAGAGTAAAGCTGGAGAAAATCGTCTCGTTCAAACCCTATGAGGACGGACTAAGAATCATGAGAGACACCGCCAGCGCCAAACCCGAGATGTTCATAATGTCCCCCACCGACGCTTGGTTCCTGATCAATTCGATCTACGCCATCTTGGACATGGACAAGGTGTCGCTGCCAAAAGACGACGACCCAACACTCGATGACCTACTGGAACAAGACCACGACTACGACGACGACATCGGCGGACTTCTAGGCGGCTTCCACTCTCTCAGCTGAACGGAGCGGGGGGACGGGTGAACGAGCGGCGGGGCGAGGGGCGCAGGGAGGGCGACTCTCCACAGAGGGATGGGGAACGGCTCTCTACAGAGAGGGTCGACGCCCAATCCACGACATCCGAACAAGCGCTAGAAACACTTCAACGCTCTTTCCTCCCCTTTTCGGCATTCGAAGATTCCCTTCCCCGACCCGGAACGTACCCCTGTCCCCTCGAAAGGCACCCAAATAGGCAGCCAGGCAAAGTGAGGTTCAATCACGCATGCGTACACCAGTAACAAAGAAATTCGAGCACCTAGAACAAGAAGTGCTCAAATTAATTATAAACATACACGGTGAGCGAGGAGAAAGAATTGTAGAATACTTGAATACTGCCCATCAACTGCTGGAGATAAAAGAAGACCTCATTTCAATGAATTTCAATCTTCCTAAGTTACCCGAGACGATTGCATACTGCATTCGCGAAGCGTTAACAGAAGCTCTTAAAGGGGTACGTAAGAAACACGAACTACTAAAGTTCGCCTCAAAAGTGGTAACGACAAAGGAAGACTACCAAAACAATTTGGAATTGTCAGAAGATCAAAGACGAGTAGCCCATGGAAAAATGTTGAGAGCTATTGATGAACTACAAATCGCTAAAGAGCAATTCAAGAACAAAGATAAGATGAGTTTAAGAAATCTATTAAACGATAATAATCTAACACCTGAAAATCCCGAGGAAATAATTAAAAGATATGATGATCTCATAATACAGACGCAAAGAGGCCTGCATAAAAAGACATCAGAAAAAGAAGTAGAAGAAATGTGGGCAGAATGTCTTTCTGTTCACAAAGACATCTACTCAAATCTTAAATCCTCGCTCCAAATTAATCAGAGGTAAAAATGAAACCAACCATGAAAACCGAGCGAAGAGAACTTGATCCTCAATTCCTGACTCACCTTAAAGCGGAATTCGGCGATGAAGGCAAGAGGGCAAGCGAACTCTTGGAAACTGCACAGATACTCTTAGAAGAAAACAACGCTGCTATACCCCGTCTTAGTGAACCAGTAGCATGTTCTTTACGAGAAGCAATGGCCTCACTACTCGCTTCCTCGGAAGCGCTCTTCGCCTTTACTGATTCCGAGAAAGCCGGTAGATGGAGAAGACTTTCACGCGCGGTGGTGTCAGCCAATCAAAATTACCTTAGTGTTCGCAATATTTCACACGAAGAGGAGCAAAAAGCATTAAACAATTTGCTCAAGGAGATAGAGGAATTAGCAAGGTTCCATAAAGAGGAAGAATATAAATTACAAAAACTGCTCGAAATCACTTACAGGAGGACCAGTTACCTTCTACCTAATGACACCCCTGCAATAAAAAATTACATTCAAGCACTTAACCAACTAGACGAATGTAAACACGGCAGTACAAAATATGAACTAAGTACTCTATGGTCAAGATCCTTAAATGCTCTTGAAAGCCTTTTCATGCCACCGGCGAAACGATCTAGCAAATTGGAATTCCTAGCAAAGATCGAATCTCCAACCAAAGACAACGTTGCTCAACTGAGACAATACGCAGTTACGGCAACTCACTACAGATATTTTTTTGAACACCTTTCTTCGATAAACTGGCTTGAGTTATTGCTGGAAACCGAGATCATTTACCCCAAGAAAACTGAACCTGGGTCTACTAGAGAATATTGGCCTGCAGCTTTTGCCTTTAAGAATCTATACCCAGAGTACTCCAATGAGATAATTACTTTCCTCGAAACACTCTACGAGAAGAGTAAAAATAATCACGAAGCAATCTGGCAAATCACCCTTTGCGCCTTTCATATAGGAGCAGATGCTCTGCCCATCGTGCTAAAGGCCGTTTTGGACTTTCCAGCTAGGCGAGATATCCTCGAAATAGGCTATTGGGCTTCTGAAAAAGCACACTCCGCAAGCGACTTGGTGACATCACTCTTTGACAGATTGGTAAGCCCGAACCCACCTGAATTTCATGAAGACTCTATGTCTCTATACAACAACACCAAATTGATAGAGGCATTAGCTGAAGGCACTATCGAAGCTAACCATATCAAACGAACTGAACTTATCTGTTACAAGCTTAAGGCCGTTCCTGAGAACAATCTCACACGTCGTAAGCTAGAACACTTTCAAGGAGGTTCTGTCAGTGATTACAGGACTGATGAGGACGACTTTTTCTCAATTCTACTGAACGGTCTACTAACAATCCTTGAAAAATCTCAATCATGGACTACAGCCGAAGCGCTCATTGAAGATTTACCCGAATTGCCACCTTTCATGCAACAGCGAGTTCGAGCTTGGCTTCTCGCTACTTCCGACAATGCCCAGTATGAAACACGCATCAAGGAAATCACTGAGGCAATCAAATCTCACAAAGTTACTGGCGACCATATGTCTCTACTTGATCGCATTGCGAAAGATTGCAAAACCGGCGAATTCGCCCCTGTTTGGAAGGAAGCGCTAGAGGACGCTCCAAGTTCGGAAAAAATCAAAGAGGCGATATCAGAAAACTGCATATCCGATGAATGGCGCAGAAAGCTGGACTGGGTCAACATACTGACAGGAGATTTAAACCAGAACAAGCTGCTCGACAACCTAAGCCAAGACTGGGAATTGGCGCTCCAAGAATTAACAAAACTGCATTTGCCGCACAACCGCAACAGCCTTGCGTTCGCATTCAAAACAGAATATTTTACGGGTAACAGCCCAATCAGTGCTCGAGAGTTGCAGAAGCTTGACCCTGAAGAAGCAGCTTCACGAATCGCCGGTTGGAGACCTAAAAACTCTCCCCAACCCAATCGAGAATTTGCCCAGACCCCCTATGAACTCGGAAGGGTTCTTGGTTCGGCGGTACAGGCAAACCCGAGTGAATGGCTGACGTCTCCTCAAACCATCCTGGAGAAGCTGCATCACCCCACTTACATTCATCCATATCTTGATGGAATTGCATCAGCCATAAAGGATGAGAATATCCAGCCCAGTAACCAACAAATTTCTGAACTCATTGACTTTATTGAAACGATTTATAACGAGCCTCGGAATGTCGAGCGGCTCGGGAAAAGTCAGTCCGAATACGCCGCAAACTGGAGCAATGTAAAGCGTGCGAGTATTGACCTCATCAGAATTCTCGCCAGTTCAGAAATCGGTTACGGAAATTGTCGAGACAGAGCATGGGGCATACTAAAAACACAAATCGAGAATCGCTTAGAAACATCAGGAATGTCTCCCGATTCCGACCGCGATATGTTCTCAGTCGCCTACTATCGCACATGCACCTATGCTATGCATTCACTATTGCACTTTTCAAGATACGAATACAGCAAGTTCGAGATTGTCCGACCAGAAACTCTCCAAATTCTGACGGACTGCTTAAAACTGAACGGACAGGATGGCATCGAGTTCCGAGCGATCATCTCCCCTGGACTGAACTTGCTGGAGCGCTTAGCGCCAGAATGGCTTGAGGATACGCGTGACTTGATGTTCGGTGAGCATGCCCCCGACGGACTCGCTCAAAGAACCGTTGACCAGACCTTCAGTTGGGGAGAGCCGAGCGACTGGTTGTTTAAGAATTACAAGGAGATGATCGAGGATTCCGTCAGAAGGCACGTCCCGGAATCCATGCTTTACTATCTAGTAGGCATGCTCCGAGAACACGAGGGATACTCCGTCAAGGAAGTGATCGATTTTCTCGATCAGGTCTCTCCGAAGTCGACGAGAAAATTACCAGACCCTGCTGCTCCATGGCAGAAAGAAATCACAGCAATCTCACACGCGGGAGAGCAACTTGCTAAATTTCTGAGAGTCGTAAGCGGCCCTGAAGCACGCGAAATGGCCAAAATCGCTGACTGTTTCTGGGGCACGGTGTTAGAAATGAAAGACCCAAAGCATCTTGGAGGCTTCGGATGGTATTCCGAAGCGTTCTCTATCGACGACACACAATGGGCTAAGCGCACTTTAGAAACTCTGAAACTAACTGGAGGCCACATCAATCACGAATACGGGGTCACAAAGCGAGCACTAAAGCTCGAGGACAAGAAAAGTTGCTTAGAGATGTTCAACTATCTGATTCGTGGTAACAGCTCTCTGTACAAAATATCCGAAACAAATGACTACGCGTATCAAGCCCTCGAATCGGCTCAAGAACTCAGTAAGACGCCCGAGTACGAGCGCTTAATAACCGCTCTTTTCGAGCGAGGGATCAAAATCCCGCCCAAACAAGAGATATCAGACACCGATTAGCTGAGCAAACGAAAACCGCATCAGCAACCCCAACTGGCGGATCACGTCTAACCCTTTAAGGCATCGCCAGCCAAGGTCTCCACAATCAAAGATGCCGCTCCTCCTCGAGGAGGCTCGGAAGCAAGTAGCCTAGGCTGATCGCCTGAGCCCGTCTGGCAAGAGGCGCCCGTTTCCCCGCCCTGGTTGTCGCTGACCAACGTGGTCGCTGTCGACTAAACGCAACGATCCCAACCCGTCAACAAATCGACTTGCGAGTTTGCGCTTCCTCCGTCACGGTTAGAAGGAGCCTGTATACTCGGGAACAACTTCGGAGAACACAAAGTTGGCAAGTCTCCGCCATGTTCTTCCCCCTCCCCCTCTTCCCTCCCCCTTCCCTTTCCCGGCGGTCGAAGATTCGCTTCCCCAATTCGGCTTCCCCGATTCGGAACGTCTCCCCTGTTCCCTCAAAAGGAATCCCAATGAGCAGGCACGGCAAAGTGAGGCCCAATCGCACATGCGTACACCAGGAACAAAGAAATTCGAGCACCTAGAACGAGAAGTGCTCGAATTAATTATAAACATACATGGTGAGAGCGGAAAAAGAATTGTAGGATACTTGAATACCGCCCATCAACTCCTAGAGATAAAAGAAGACGTCATTTCAATGAATTTCAATCTTCCGAAGTTGCCCGAGACGATTGCGTACTGCATTCGCGAAGCATTAACAGAACCTCTTGAAACTGTAGGGATAAGAAATAAGTACCAACTATTAGACTGTACCTCAAAAGTGATAGCAGAAAAAGATAACTATGACACTAGGACAAAACAGACAGGCCATCAAAAAATAGACTTTAAAAAATTGCTGGATGCTATTGAGGAGCTAAGGACTGCCGAAGAGGAAGTGAAGAACAAAAATAAGGCACGTCTAAGGGAACTACTAAAAGTGAATAATCTAAAACCGAAAAATCGTGAGAAAATAATTGCAAGTTATGATGATCTCATAAAAAAGGTACAAGAAGGCGTACATAAAAAGATATCAGGAAAGGAAGTAGAAGAAATATGGAAAGAGTGTCTTTGCATTCATCGAAAAATCTACGCAACTCCCAAGCTCCAGATCCAAGCTGAGCAGAGGTAAAATGAAAACAATCGTAAAAACAAAGAAAACAGAACTTAATCCTCAATTACTGACTCACCTTAAAACGAATTTCGGCGATCAGGGCAAGAGGGCGAGCGAGCTTTTGGAAACTGCACAGATACTCTTAGAAGATAGCAGCGCTGCTACACCCCGTCTTAGTGAAGCAGTAGCATTTTCGTTACGAGAAGCAATGATCTCACTGCTCGCTCCCCCGGAAGCGCTCTTCGCCTTTTCGGATGCCAGGAAAAGCGCTAAATGGAAAAAACTTTCACGCTCGGTGGAGTCGGCAAAGCAAGATTACCTTAATGTTCGCAGCGTCTCTCAAGAAGACGAGCAAAAAGCATTAGACAATTTGGTCCGGAAGATAGGCGAATTAGAAAGATTCCATAAAAAGGAAGAACATAACTCGCAAGAGCTGCTCGAGATTTTTTACAGAAGAACAAGTTACCTTCCAACTAATGACACTCCTACAATCAAAAAGTATAGTCAAGCGCTTGAGCAGCTAAATCAATATCGAAACGGCAGTGCAAAATACGACCTGAGTCATATCTGGTCAAAATCCTTAACTGCTCTTGAGAGCCTTTTCATGCCATCAGCTAAACGAGCCCTCAAATTGGAATCACTAGCAAAGATCGAGGCTCCAACTGAAGATGACATTAATCAACTGCGGCAATGCGCTGTTACGGAAATTCACTACAGATATTTCTTTGAACACCTTTCTTCTATAAGTTGGCTTGAGTTATTGCTGGAAACCGAGATCATTTATCCCAAGAAAACTGAACCTGGGTCTACTAGAGAATATTGGCCAGCAGCTTTTGCCTTTCAAAATCTATATTCAGAATACCCCAATGAGATAATCACTTTCCTCGAAACACTATACGAGAAGAACAAGAACAATCACGAAGCAATCTGCCACATCACCCTTTGCGCCTTCCATATAGGATCAGACGCTCTGCCCTTCGTGCTAAAGTCTGTTCTGGACTTTCCTGCTAGGCGAGATATCCTCGAAATAGGCTATTGGGCTTCTGAAAAGGCACATCCCGCAAGCGACTTGCTGACATCTTTCTTTGATAAGTTAGTAAGCCCAAACCCACCTGAATTCCATGAAGACTCTATGTCTCTGTATCATAATACCAAATTGATAGAGAGATTCTCTGAAGGAATTTCCGAAGCTAACCATGTCGAACGAACTGAACTTATCTGTTACAAACTTAAGGCCGTCCCTGAAAGCAATCGCACGCGTCGTAAACTAGAACACTTGCAAGGAGGCTCAGTAAGTACTTACAGGACTAATGAGGACGATTTTTTCTCAATTCTACTGAACGGCCTACTAACGATCCTTCAGAAATCTCAATCATGGACTTCAGTCGAAGCGCTCATTAAAGATCTACCCGAACTGCCACCTTTCCTGCATCAGCGAGTTCGGGCTTGGCTCGCTACCACCGACAACGCCCAGAATAAAACACGTATCAGGGAAATCGCTGAAGCAATCAAATCTCACAAAGTTACTGGCGATCATATGTCTCTACTTGATCGCATTGCGAAAGACTGCGAAATCAGCGAACTCACCCCTGCGTGGAACGAAGCGCTGGGGGACGCTCCAAGTTCGGAAAAAATCAAAAAGGCGATATCAGAAAACTTCATACCAGATGAATGGCGCAGAAAACTGGACTGGGTCAACATACTGACAGAAGATTCAAACCAGAACAAGCTGCTCGACAACCTCAACCAAGACTGGGAACTGACGCTCCAAGAGTTGGCAAAACTGCATTTGCCACACAACCGAAACAGCCTTCAGTTCGCCATGCGAACAGAACCTTTAACAGATAGCAGCCCAATCAGTGCTTATGAGTTGGAGAAGCTCTCCCCCAAAGAAGCAGCTTCATTAATCGCCGCTTGGAGGACTCAAGACCCTCCCCGATCCGATCTAGAAGTTGCCCAGACTCCCTACGAACTCGGAGGGGCTCTTCGTTCGGCGGTACAGGCCAATCCGAGCGAATGGCTGAAGTCTCCTCAAATCATCCTGGAAGCACTCCGTCACCCCACTTACATTCATCCCTATCTTGATGGGATTGCAGCAGCGTTCAAGAATGGAAATAATCAACCCAGTGACCAACAGATTTCTGAACTCATTGGCTTTATCGAAACGATCTATAACGAACCTCGGGATGTCGAGCCACTCGGAAAAAATCAGTCCGGATACGACACAAACTGGAACGAAGTAAAGCGCGCCAGCATCAAACTCATCAACACCCTCACCAATTCGAAAATCGGTTACGGAAATTGGCACGACAGAACATGGGACATACTCAAAACACAAATCCAAGATCGCTCAGAACCACTAACGATGTCCACAGATTATGAGGTTAATACATACTTAAATACTTTCAACCGCACATGCACCTACGCCATGCATTCACTATTGTCCTTCTCGGCATACGAATACAGCAAGTTCGAGACTGTCCGACCAGAAACTCTCCAAATTCTGACGGACTGCTTACGACTTAGCGGACAGGACGGCATCGAGTTCCGAGCAATCATCTCCCCTACTCTGCACTTGCTGGAGCGCTTAGCACCTGAGTGGCTTGAGAACACGCGTGACTTGATGTTCGGTGAACAAGCCCCCGACGGACTCGCTCAAAGAACCGTTGACCAGACCTTCAGCTGGGGAGAGCCGAGCGACTGCTTGTTTAAGAATTACAAAGAAATGATCGAGAATTCTGTCAAAAGGCACGTCCCTGATTCTATGTTCTATTACCTAGTAGGCATGCTCCGAGAACACGAGGGATACTCCCTCAAAGAAGTGCTAGATTTTCTCGATCAGGTTCCTCCGAAGGCTGTGCGAAAATTATCCGACCCCGCCGCCCCATGGCAGAAAGAAATCACGGCAATCTCACACGCGGGAGAATGTCTTGGACGTTTGATGAGAGTAATATACGGCCCTGAAGCACGCGAAATGGCCAAAATCGCTGACTGCTTCTGGGGCAAGGTGTTAGAAATGAAAGACCCGAAGCATCTTGGAGGCTTCGGATGGTATTCCGAAGCGTTCTCTATCGACGACACACAATGGGCTAAACGCACTTTAGAAACCTTGCGCTTAACTGGCGGCCACATCAATCACGAATACGGGGTCACAAAGCGAGCACTAAGGCTTGAGGACAAGAAAAGCTGCTT
The DNA here is from genome assembly GCA_965242895.1 of Acidimicrobiales bacterium. Classification (GTDB taxonomy): domain Bacteria; phylum Actinomycetota; class Acidimicrobiia; order Acidimicrobiales; family CATQHL01; genus CATQHL01. The sequence continues at coordinate 2,614,346 of OZ251507.1, read as the reverse complement.
AGAGATATTCGACTATTTGATTCGTGGTAACAGCTCTCTGTACACAATATCCAAAACAAATGAATACGCTTGTCAAGCCCTCGAGTCGGCTCAAGAACTCAATAAGACGCCTGAGTACGACCGCCTAAAAACCGCTCTTCTTGAGCGAGGGCTCGAAATCTTGCCCGAAAAGAGACGAAAGATCCGATTATCTGAGCAAACATAACTACGAACTCGCTACGGTTTTCAGCAAGGACTATTGCGTTGCTTCAGATTAGCCCTGTTATCAATCAAGTCTTGTCGAGTTTGCCTTGCTTCAAAAGCATCTTCGATCCAGCCTCTGAGCGATTCGTCATTATCAGGAAACCTGTGCAGTCGAGCATATTTGTCTGGATCCCCTCTGCGCCACATATTCGCTGACATCCTCTCAGACAGCTTTACATTTGAAATGGGGCACGCCGATGACAGCACAATTCCCAACAAACCACTCCTCTTATTTTTGGGGTCGTTGCGAAGGGAAGACGCTATCTCCCAGTCCACAAACTTTCTCGACCATGTATACCGACCGAGAATTACAATCGTTACAGTTGAATCTTTTAAGTACTTTTCGCGAATCCGCCTCATAATGTAATCTGAATCATCGCTATTAACCAGTTTCTGCTCAAGAGCACCGAGCACTTTAGGGATAAATACTCCACTGTACTTTTTGGCAAATTTTTCCACCGCTTTTAGGTCATCCTTATGATAAGAAAGAAAGCACTTGCGCCTCGGCACTGAACTCATCTGCCAGCCAACGCATCCACGATAAGAGACGCCAAGAACGGGTACTGCCGTGAGTTCACGCGTTCTGCGAGTTCTTCGGGCAGACTTTCATCGATCTCCAAGTCGGCCGCCGCCCCGCCTGGACCGGCAAGAGGAACCCTCGGGACGTCTGGCCAGAGACGGCCGAGCATCTCGTATTCGAGCGGGATACCTTCCATGCCCCCGACGAAGACAGCACCTGCGGGCTGCACGAAATTGAACATCTCATTACGCATTGTCTCAAGACTGTTTTCCCGTGTGTCTTTCTTTTCCGTCCAATGGATTTCCCCCACCCCTGATTCCATCAATTGGCGAGTTTCTTCAGTAATGCTGCCCTCAAACCATTCCGACTGAAAGATATCCACAGCACACTCAACTTCTAGCTCGTAGCCATTCAGCAGAACCATTGGAGTGATCGTCGGATGCCCGCCGAATAGCAACTTGCCTTCACTACGCAGCACGGCACGCACGACAGCGGAAACGGCGTCAGCGATCGCGGGAGCGCTGTAAGGCTCAAATTGCCGCCCCCTCTCGCCAGAAGGGAAACTTGCTGAGAGGAAGACATGGCTGCCAGCCAATGAGGTCATACCCCCATTATCCACTAAAAGTTAAAGTCTTGCAATACCAGCACATCCAACCCCCACCCTTCCTTGACCCAATCAATCAGAGATTCTTGTTCACAACTGATGTTCTCGGTTGCGTGAACAAGTACTGCTTTTAGGTCGCTGCCAGCGTAGGAAACGGCGTTGGAGCGAATTTGGTAGAGGCGGTAGAGATCGCTAGGGCATGGACTCCTAGGTGTTATCAGAAACGCTGAAGTTCCCTCTCCCGGCACCGATGCGACAACCGCCCAATCTGCCGCGGGGCGACAGCAGCCCCCGTCCTTGACCAGCTTCTCACGCAGACTTCCTAGAAGTTGCTCCCGTCGTCTTCGTAGCGCTTGAGCATGTCTGAGTTCTATTTCGCTTAAAACCCTCTCAAGGGCTTTATCTGTTAGTTCTCCTCCGCCGGCAAACTCGGTAGGACAAAGACGCAAGCGGAAAGCTTCGTGCACAACGGAGACCGATTCCGACCCGACACTCGGCATCGTGACTGCCAAGACACCGATGCGGTGATCGAGTGCGTAGGAAATCTCATGCTGAATCCATCTCGATTCTCGAACACCTGGGCTCTCGAGAAGCACAACAAAAGCCTTGTCTGCCAGCTCCTGATCAAGCTTCCGCTGAAAATCTTCTCCAGGCTGCACACTGAATCGATCCAGAAACACGTCGAACTTGCGCCTGGATAAAGCGTCGTGCAGCTGAAACGCTATTTCGCTAGATTCCTGACGAGAATAAGATATAAATACTTTGCGCTCCGACTCCTCTAGTCCAAGCATCTGCCGCAAAGCAGTAAGCGCCCGACCGCGATCTTCATTCCAATCTGCTGCATTAAGCAATTGCACAGACTGGGGCAGCTTTTCCTCAACATCGCCAGGATCAGATTGTCTCACCACTGGTAGAACCGATATTGAATTCTCTAGCGCCATATTGAGAGCCGAATTAATCGCTTCACTTTGACCTCCAGCTCTGTTCCCCAAATAGAGCACGACGACATGATGCTCCGGATTACTTAGTTCACATAAGTCATCACGAGAATTGACTTCCCTGCAACCGATCGCCTCAGACTGAGAAAGAATTGTCTCGCCAGTCTCCCTTACGGACTCCTTAACTTCCCTAGCCCAATCGTCAAGATCCTCGTGGACGATTACAACTTCATACGGCCGTGTCATCACAGACTGCCTTTCTTCTAGCTCAACAAATTCTTGAGATTCGGCCATGCCCACCTGTAAGTCCTTCCACCTCCTGGCACAGCCCACGACTCAGATCCCTCTGGACGGCCAATTAGTTGAAATTTCTTCTTATTGAGTTTCTGAGCAATCTTCACCTCTTTAAGTACCCCAGATGCCCACCTTGTGCGAGAGCCGAGCATCACAATGAAGAATTCCGCACGCTTGATAGCCATCTCGGCTTTCTCTTCCCAGTCCTTCTCTGGCTGAGCCTCCTTCAGAGAATGATCGATAACCTCGAATGGGGAATCAGGGTTCCTCGCTTGTCCAACCAATAACTCCTTGAGATCTTTGTCGTTGTCGTAGTCAAAGCTCACGAACACACGCTTCTTGGCCATTTTCGACCTACCTTTCTGATCTTGCACTGTACCTAAATCTGAAATCTGTGACCTTCGTAAATCACACTGATGTAGTCTATCCAATGGTTGGACAGATAGCAACGCTCCCAACCCACTCTCGCTTAGCGCTACTGAGCCAGAGCCTCAGATGCACCTGAGAACTGCAGCTGCTGCGCTCGTCGGTGAAACCCACCTGTAAAGGAAGCGCACACCGAACTTCACTGCCCTGTCTTTCACACTGGTGGTCTCCTGTCTCTCGGTTGTGGAATCGACGAACCGCACACCGACCTTCACTGCTCTGTCTTTCGCTGCTCCCCGCACCTAATTGGATTGAATGTGTATAAATTGTGCAAAGTCGTGTAGGGTGGGCGAATGCCGCCGGAGATCGGGAACGACGGAGCCGGCGGAACCATCTTTTCGGCTGGGTATCAAGGGCTTTGCTTGGAAGACTTTCTCACCCGACTTGTTGACAGCGAAATTGACATCCTCGTGGATGTCAGACTGACCCCTATTTCCCGCAAGAAAGGATTCTCGAAAAAGGCACTTGCGGAGGCTCTCGGCGAGAGAGGGATCGTTTACAGGCACGAGCCGTCTTTGGGCAATCCTCGGGATAACCGAGACGGATTTCAAAACGGGTCAGAAACGGCAAGAAAGCGCTACGAGCATCTGCTGCTGAACGGCTCGAAAGAGGCCTTTGAATCGATACTCGAGTTAATGGCTAGACACCGTGTGGCGCTCCTCTGCTTCGAGCGGGAACACTCCGAATGCCACCGCTCGGTGATAACCGACAACATCCAAGCGCTCAACCCGGCAACGGAAATCCTGCCCGTTTAAGTTTCTGTACGTTCCAAGTCCATCTTGATCCAGACTCCGCTGTAGAAAGAAATCAACTTCTCCTCGCCTGCCAACTTCTTGCTCACGCGGGAGCAGGAACCCAGGCGGAATGACAGGCTGTGTCAGGGTGCTCGAAGTCAACTAGAAACACTGCAACCCCTCGATTCCGCGTTGCGGCCGCGTTGGTAGGGGCGCTCGAAAGCAAGTTGACCTCATCAAACAGGCCCAAAAAGGTGTACATGAAAGGACATCGGGAAGAGAAGTAGAACAAATGTGGGAAAAATGCCTTAATATTCACAAGGAAATCTACTACTCATGATGATCCAAGACAGCAAATCGCAGCATCCTCGACTAATCAGAGGTCAAGAATGAAAACAATCGCAAAACCAATACTGAAAAAGCTTGATCCTCAATTCCTAACTCACCTTGAAGAAGAATTCGGGGATATGGGCAAGAGGGCAAGTGTATTCTTGGGAACTGCACAGGTGCTCTTAGAAATGAATAATGCGACTATACCCAGCACTGTTGAACTGGCAGCACCCAGTACTGCTGAACTGGTCGCATATTCTTTACGCCAAGCAATGACTGCTCTGCTGGAAGCCCCCGAAGAGCTTCTCACCCTCCCGCATGCCCAAAAAACGCCCACCATAGGACAACTTACGCGCAAGGTCGCCTCAGCTCAACATAAATCTGAAAGTGCCCGTTACGATTCTCAACAAAATAAAGAAGAAGCATACGACAATTTCCGAAAAAGTCTCGATGAGCTAAGAAAATTCCAAACCAAAGACACTGATTATAGGAAATTGCAAAATATTATTGAGGCTCGAACAAGTTATCTTCCAAAGGATAAAACCCCTGCCCTAAAACACTTCATTGCAGTACATAAAGAGCTCAACCACCAACTTCATACTGAAGCAACCCTTCAAGAAACTCAAGCTAAATGGTCAGAGTGTCTGAAAGCATTCGAAGCACTATTCATGCCGCCAGCAAAGCGAATTCGCAAATTGGAATCGTTAGCAAGGATCGAAGCGCCAACTGAAGATGACATTAAGCAACTGCGGCAATACGCTGTTACGGCGACTCACTACAGACATTTTTTTGAGCATCTGTCTTCTTTGGATTGGCTTAAAGTACTGCTAGAAACCGACATAATCGATCCACCAATATATAGACCTGGACCTCCTGGAGAATTTTGGCCGGCATCTTACGCACTTAAAAACCTGTATCAAGAATTCCCTACCGAGATAGTTGACCTGCTCGACACATTACTTGAAAAATACAAGAACGAGCACGAAACAATCTGGCATATCACCCTATGCGCCTTTCATATAGGAGCAGATGCTCTGCCCATCGTGCTAAAAGCTGTTTTGAACTTTCCGGCGAGGCCAGAGATCGTCGAACTAGGATATTGGGCTTCTGCGAAGGCCGAACCCGCAAGTAACTTGCTGACAAATCTCTTTGACAAATTAGTCAGTCCAAACCCACCTAGATTTATTGAAGACTCTATGTCGCTGCACAATAACACCAAATTGATAGAGGCATTCGCTGAAGGCATTACTGAATCTAACTATGCCACGCGAACTGAACTTATCTGTTACAAACTTAAGGGCGTTCCTGAAAACAAGCGCACACGTCGCAGGCTAGAACACTTTCAAGAAGGCTCAGTAAGTGATTACAAGGCCACTGAGGGTGAGGTAAGTGTTCGCAGGACTGATTACAATGGTTTTTTCTCAGTTCTACTGAACGGTCTGCTAACAATCCTTCAAAAGTCCCAATCCTGGACTACAGCCGAAGAGCTAATTGAAAGCCTATCCGAACTGCCACCTTTCATGCAGCAGCGAGTTCGAGCTTGGCTTCTCGCTACTTCCGACAGCGCCCAGAATGGAACACGCATCAGGGAAATCGCTGAAGCAATCAAATCCCACAAGGTTACTGGCGACCACATATCGCTACTTAATCGCATTGTAAAAGATTGCGAAAACAGCGAATTCGCCCCTATTTGGAACGAAGCGCTGGATGATGCTCCGAATTCGGAAAAAATCAAAGATGCGATATCAGAAAACTTCATACCCGATGAATGGCGCAGAAAGCTGGACTGGGTCAACATACTGACAGAAGATTCAAGCCAGAACGAGAAGCTGTTGGACAACCTCCGCCAAGACTGGGAACTGGCGCTCCAAGAGTTGGCAAAACTGCATTTGCCGCACAACCGGCACGACCTTGAGTTCGCCTTCAAAACAGAATATTTCATGACTACAAGCCCATTCAGTGCTGAAGAATTGCAGAAGCTTGCCCCCGAAGAAGCAGCTTCACTAATCGCCGCTTGGAGACCTAAGGTCTCTTCGCAGTCAGATCGGGAAATCGTCCAGACTCCCCACGAACTAGGAGCCGCACTCCTTTCGACGGTACAGGCAAGTCCAAACGAATGGTTGAAGTCTCCTCAGAGTATTCTGGAAACACTCCGTCACCCCACTTATATTCACCACTATCTTAGTGGAATTGCATCAGCGATCAACAATGGGAATGTTAAACCCAGCGACCAACAAATTGCTGAACTGATTGACTTTGTCGAAACGATTTATAGTGAGCCCCAGGATGTCGAGCCGCTCGGGAATAGTCAGTCCGACTACGACATAAACTGGAACAAAACGAAGCGTGCCAGTATCGAACTTATCGACGTCCTTGCCAATTCGGAAATCGGTTATGGAAATCGCCGAGACAGAGTATGGAACATACTAAAACAGCAAATCGAGGATCGCTCAGAACCATCAAGGATGTATTCCGATCTTCGCCTCGATACGTTCAGAATTGCTTTCGACCGCACATGCACCTATGCCCTGCTTTCACTATTGTTCTTTTCAAGATACGAATACAACAAATTCAAGATTGTACGACCAGAAACTCTCCAAATTCTGGAAGACTGCCTACAACTTGGCGGACAGGATGGCATTGAGTGCCGAGCGATCATCGCCCCTACTCTGGACTGGCTAGAGCACTTAGCGCCAGAATGGCTTGAGAATACGCGTGATTTAATATTCGGTGAGCATGCCCCCGACGGGCTCGCTCAACGAACCGTTGAGCAGACCTTCAGTAGAGGGCAGCCGAGCGACTGGCTGTTTAGGAATTACAGAGAGATGATCGAAAATTCCGTCAAGAGGCACGTCCCGGAATCTTTGTTCTATTATCTAGTGGGCATGCTTCGAGAACACGAGGGATACTCTGTCAAAGGAGTTATCGATTTTCTCGATCAAGTTCCTCCGAAGACAGCAAGAAAATTACCAGATCCTGCCGCCCCATGGCAGAGAGAAATCACGGCAATCTCCTACGCCGGCGAACGAATTGGGAAATACCTGCGAGCCGTAATCGACCCTCAAAGACACAAAATGGCCAGGATCGCCGACTGCTTTTGGGGCAAGGTGTTAGAACTGAAGGAACCGAAGCATCTTAGAGGCTTCGGTTGGTATTCCGAAGTATTCTCTATAGACGACGCACAATGGGCTAGACGAACTTTAGAAACTCTGAAATTAACTGGCGGCCACATCAATGCGGAACGCCAGGTCACAGAACGAGCACTAAAGCTTGAGGACAAGAAAAGTTGCTTAGAGATATTCAACTATTTGATTCGTGTAAACAACTCTCTGGACACAATGTCCAGAGCAAATGACTACGCTTGTCAAGCCCTCGAATCGGCTCAAGAACTCAGCGGGACGCCCGAGTACGAGCGCTTAGAAACTGCTCTTCGTGAACGAGGGCTCGAAATCGCACCTGAAGAAGAGGGGTCAGATATCGATTGACTGAGCTAACTGGGCAAAGAAGCGCATCAGCAACCGGCAACTGAAGGAGCAAGGCTAAGCCTTTGAGACCTTGCAGCCAACCCCTCCACTATCAGAGAGGACAATAGCGGTAGTGCTGTGAGTTCACGCGTGTGACGAGGTCTTTGGACAACCCTCGGGATCACCGCGACGGATTTCAAAGCGGATCAGAAACGGCAAGAAAATGCTGCGAGCATCTGCTGCAGAACAGCTCAAAAGGCTTTTTAGTAGATTCTCGAGTTGATTGCTAAACACCGTGTGGCACTCCTCTGGTTCGAGCGAGAGCACTCCGAATGCCACCGCTCGGTGATAACTGACAACATCCGAGCACGCAATCCGGCAACGGAAATCCTGCCCATATAAGTTTCGTGCAACTAAACTGGCAGTAATGACTAGCGAACAACTTAAATTGATGATACTCGTCAAAGCTGCTCCTATCTTGGCCTCCAAAGAAGAAGCCGTATGTGTGGCAGGTATGACCCTTGACGAAAAACCAAAATGGATACGTCTTTTCCCGACCCCGTTCCGTGATCTGGACGATGAATCCAAATTCAAGAAGTATCAGGAAATCGAGTTAGAGGTGACGCGTCCAAGAGATGACACGAGGCAAGAATCTCGAACCCCTATTCTTGACACAATAAAAACTGGTAAGTTGATTGACGCAAAGAATTGGGCACTACGTCGTGAGCGAGTGCAACAACTTGATGAGTTTACTATGTGCGACCTGAGGAAAGGTGCTACGTCTAAAACAGGAAAATCCAGGCCTTCACTATCGATCGTTAGGGCCAAGGAAAAACCAAAGCTACTTATCTCCAAACGAACCGAAAAGGAAAAGCGTGCTTTTACAACAAAATTGGAGTCAATCACCGGCCAGCAAGATCTTTTCGATACTCCAGCTAGCAAAGCAATACCTCTCGAATTTAGACCCTGGAAATTTAAGTATAAATATTATTGTCTTGCTCCAGAATGCAAAAGCCATGAGCAGAGCATCGTCGACTGGGAGATTTCTGCTTTGTATAGGAAAGTAAAGAATGCGAATGACTGGAAACAAAAGATGCAAAAGAAATTTTGTGATGAGATATGGTCTGACGACCGCGACACAGTCCTTTTTGTTGGCAACCAAAAAATCCACCCTAAATCTTTTTTGATTCTGGGAATTTTTTGGCCTCCAAAATCTCTGCAGAATACCCTACTTGATTTTGACCAATGATCAGCTAGCTGCAGCGCTCCCAACTAGCTGTGGTGACCCCAACCCTCGCTCCCCTTACTCCTCTTGGTCTTCGAATTCGGCGCCTTTTGCTCCTAGCTGGATGGAGTTTTCCGAGACTACTCGTCGGGTGTTGTCGTCGTAGCCTTCGGGGCTCTTGGCATTTATCTCTAGCGACAACTCCACGTCTGACCCTAGGTGGTGAGTTACGTGCTCGAGTATCTCGCCTAGCTGCTTGATGGGGCGGGTGGAGTCTAGGTCGAATTGGGCGTAGAACCTTGTCAGCTTGGGTTTTTGGGGCACAGTTAGGATTTTTTGCTGGACGTTCGAACCCTGTCCTCCGGCTTGGGCGACCGTTCCAGGAGTCTCCCCTGGCACGGCCGCTCCAGACGCACCCTCGTCGGCGCCGGGGAAGAGCGCTCCAGGCGCATCCGCCTCTTCTGGTAACGGCAGGCGCTCGCTCTGCACCACAAATCCGCTTATGTTCGCATTCGCCCGCGCACCGGAGCGCACTCCTACCCAGGTCTCCCTCTGCTCGTCCCAGGCTTCGGCGTAGGCGAAGGTCTCCTCCCTCCACATCGTGCTCCCCGGCCCATCGCCTACTGCTTCCAGCAGGAACTTCAAAGAGGCCAGCCTGGGCATATACAGGAATCTCGCATACTTCTCCCAGAGCGTCCGCACTTGCAGGTCGCCCCGCTCCGACCACAGCTTGAAACGATCCAAGTCCATCTTCACCCGCACCCCTCCGTAGGTGGAGATCAGTTTCTCCTCGCTCTCCAGTTTCCTGCTCACACGCGCTGCCAGCCACCTCTCTTTACTGCTCGGCGACACGCGGGTGGTCTGCCAATCGATCTCCGAAGTGCCTGGCTTTCCCTTAGGGGTGAGCACTAGGATGAAAGTCTCCGCGATCTGACTTTCAACCTGCTCGTCGGTTTCCTTGGACTTGGTATCGGCCTGCTTGTTCTGGTGGGCGGTCAGGTTCAGAGTCTCGGCTTCTTCGTCTATCGACTTCCACGCCATGAAAGACTTTGCCGCTGCGCGCAGGTCTATCAGACGGTTTGCGTCCGCCGCCGTGAACACCAGCATGTTGCGATTCAGCCTCGGTCCGGCGTCTCGCTGGTTCAATATCTCCCCCGCTAAGCCAGACGCCTGAGAATGCTCGTCACCCCTCGAGTGGGTCTTCTCGGGGGTCAAGACCACGAGTCTCACACCGTCGTCATCGTCGGGCACGTCCCCCGGCCCCTCGGCAAACACCTGTACTGCAGAGAAACTTCCTCTCCTCCCCCGACCGGACTGCCTTTCGATCCGTTTCCGCACCTCCTCGTCGGCGTCCCTGTCAAGATATCCCTCTGCCCTGTCTCGAGCCAGACGCGCGACGTTGATCTGCCGCGAGTACCAGTACGAAGCGCCGTCCACATACAAATACGTGGCTGCATCCGACCCCGACAACCGCCTGAGAGCGTCGACGAACTGGTTAGGCGGCTCACCCGGCTGGACGCAACCCAACACCACCCGCTTGAGGTCGATACCGCGTTGCACCCCACCTTCTATACCCTCTCCCCCAGGTGCAGAACCCATATAAACGGTGCGGGCTGCGCGGCGGGCGGCGGAATAACGCCCGAAGTGTTTATTTTCCCTGTCAAGACGGAGCGGGAGGGAACCTTCACCGTCGATGTCGGTCTTGATAACCGGGTCCCAGCCATCTTCCAGGTATTTCGTCATCTCGCTGACCAACACCCCCGAGTCCATCGGCAGGTTGCCAGGCATTATCAGCAGAGACTGGTCGCCCCGTTTCCACAATTCGGAGATAGCCAGGGCCATTAACCTCAGAACCCCGCGGGTGCGCTGGAACTTGTCGAGGGTAGACCAATCCCCAAACAGCCGGTCGAAGAGTTCGGGGTGGATGGGATAGCAAGCTTCCATCTTGCGCCGGTACTCCGCTTCCTTGACCTCGATGGGAAAATCGGGCGCTCTCGCTTTGTCGCCGTACCACTTGCTGAAAGCGGCGATCACGGCGTCGCGCATCTTCACCTTGTCTGCTGCAATCTCGTCGAATAGCCGCCGACGGACGATCTCGAAGGACTCCGCAGGCGAGGCCGCCTGCCACTGCTTAGCCGTGCGGCTGACCACGTTCTCCAGCCGTGCCAAGGCAGACCTGCCCAGCTCACCTCCCACCTCGATGTCGGAAGCCGGTACTGTGATAAGCACAACCACGTTCGAAACCGCAGCCGCCGCTTCGGTGAGCGCCTGGGCGAAGGTGAATTGCGTGTCGAAATCGCCTCCCGCCTCACGCGCACGCCACCCCGACCCTCCGTCAGGAAGTTGACGGGCGTAGGCAACCCACTCGTCGATGAGCACCACGGCAGGGCCGAACCGGGTGAACAAAGCCCGAAGGGAGTCACCTGGGTTGGTTGCAGCCTCATCGTCGGCTCGAACGAGTTCGTAACCTTCCTTCCCGCCGAGTTGATAAGCCAAGTGGCCCCAGAGCGTGTGCAGCCTGATGCCGTCGGGAAGCGTTCTCCCCTCCATGTCCTCCGTCTCTGGCGTGGACACCGAGATTTTATGACCCACTAGCACGGCCTTGCTGATCTCCGATGGCAGCGTCAAGTTCTCACCGGACAGCAACTCCCCCACCCCGGGCAACTCACTGGGCGGAACACCGGAAGCGAGGTGATAGAGGGCGATCATGCTGTGCGTCTTACCGCCTCCGAAGTTGGTCTGCAGCTGAATGACCGGTTCGCCGGCCCCGCCGGAGAGACGCCGCGCAGCCCCCACTAGAAGGTCTTCCAAACCCCTGGTCATGTAGGTTCGAGCAAAGAACGCCTTAGGGTCTCCGTATTCCTCCTCGCCCCGACCTGAGGCGACTTCGTGCAGGTCAGCTGCAAACTCGGCCTGGTTGAGACGCCCTGAACGCACGTCCTCGTGCGGGGTGATGATCTCTCGCCATGGCGTCAGCCCCCCTTGAGGCTCCCCCTCTGTGGGTTTGGCGGAAGCTTTGCGACGCTCGTTATGCGATTCCTGCTCAAAGACGCGGCGCATCAGGTCACGCCGCAGACTGCGCATCTGTTGCTGCTGCTCGACATTGCCGAACGCATCGAGCAAGCGCTCCATGGTGTCCAGCGCACGATTGGTGTCGTCGCTGGAGAACTGTTCCTGGTGCGCCCATCGATTGCGCGCCGTCGCCGCTTCAAAAACCAGGGAGAGCACCGCCCTCGGGAAGCCATGTGAAAACACTTCATCCCAAGTGGATTTGATCGCGTTAAGCAGGAAGGACACATCGCTTGTGGAGGGATCGTGAGCCTGTGTGCGCTGCATGCGGTTGACGGTCTTCAGCCAGCCGCCCCCGTAGAACCCCTTCCATGTCTCTTCGCACTTGGGCGCTAGCCCGTCGCGCAATAATTCGAGCGCTTTTGCGACCCTTGCGTTGTTGGTCATCGTTGCCATCTGTTGATTCCCCTATGCTGTCAGCTAGTTCTGCGAATCTTTCTTTTTCGAAACTGGATGCGAGCCCAGGCGTTGCCCTTTAGTTTCCAGATTCATATGGCAACAGGCTACTCAGTTTCCGGCGCCTGGAAAAGGCGGCTCAGTATCCCAGAAGCCTTTGTCTCTCATCTCTTGGGGCAAGTAATTCGCCCATAATCTACGCAGCCTGTGCGAACGAGATTATGTCGCTTGATTCGTATTCTTCAAACTCAACAGCGTGATCGTTCACCTCGGTTTCGCTAGCACCTGACCCTGGCCCTCCGATGAGGTTGACGACATCAGGCACGGCTAGACCAGCAAACGATGCCGCTGTCGAGATCGACATCATCTCGTCACGAACCGCCTTTCGCAGCATGCGTAGGAACAGCCTGGGAAATCTGCGGAGTGTCCAAAGTTCGGGGAATTGCTTGAGTTCTTCCGGATATATCTCGTATCCCAGAGAACGCGCTAGAAACACCGGCTTCACTTCTCTTCTAAATTGCTGAAAATCGCTTTCGGAGAGTGTGTTCATCTGATATAGCCGCACAAGTGTTGTCGCCCATGAAACGCGGAAATACCGCTGAATGTGGATTGCTTCCACGGGGTCGCTCACACGCCGCGGCATATCCATCCTCTCCATGAATTGACGAACTCCCTCTCTAGGCATAAGGAATTCGCCCGCAAATTCGTCAGCGAACGCCTCCCTTGAGGCGCCTGAGGCGCCCGTCTGCGAAACCAGCGCAGGGTTGTCGTGACTGTGGAAGAGAGCGTGCGCAAGTTCATGTGCGATAGTAAAACGACGGCGCCCTGGCGTCATGTCTAAGTTCACAAGAATTGAAAACCCCACCTCGGGGTGCTTTAGGAACGCCCCTGACGGAAACCTGCGCAAGTCTCCTCCAAGAGACGCCCTGTAGAGCGTTATTCCCAATGTCTCACATATCACGTCGAGGTCATAAATAGGCGCAATGCCAAGGCGAAGATGTGCGCGCACTTCCTCGGCCTTTCGGCTTATATCACTCTTTGCCGAGAATTCTTCCCGAAATGTGAACGGACTTTCTCGCATGCCGCGAATAGGCAGTTGCAACATCTCCGCTAGTTCAGCGTGGCGTTCCAGGAAACCAACAAACTCATGGATACCCGGCGACGAAGCAGGGTCGACTCCTCCATTGGCGCGTAACATCAGCTCAGCAAGGTTTGCGCCCGCCGGTTCAATGTTGCGGCCCGCCAGCAGATCGGCCAACTCCACTTCGTAAAGGCGCGCAAGGGCGTTGAGTTGGCGGTCGTTCGGCTTGCGGCTGCCTGTCTCCCAGTAAGAAACCATGGCTCGGCTGATTCCGAGCGCGGCTCCAATTGCTTCTTGTGAATAACCAATTCGCTCTCGTGCTCTCATAAGTGTTGTATGTAAATTTTCCATGTGTAGCCCCTTCTTTTTGTGGCATTATTTACATACTATCAAAGAAAAGTGTAACTATCGCAATACTTTGCGTTTCATCAAGCAAATCGATGGGCTGCCAGCGCTAGCACGGCCATAGGCAGATGTCTTGATACCCCCCATCGCCGACAACTCCTTGCACAAGTATCGGTAGCGAGCAAGGCCGGATACCCCCAGCAGGCGCCTTGGCCGATCAGACCAAGAACGGCCTGCGGTCTAGAACATCGGGAGTTTCCTCGACCTTGGGCGCCTAGCCTCCGACGGGGTTCGATGTCCCCGTTCGACCTCTAGAACCCGTCTAGAACATTGGGGTTTTCTCGACCTTGGGTGCGGAAGTTTGCAGTATCGGCCAGACGGTTATGAGGTTGTTGTAGACGACGGCTTCCTCGGCCCAGCGGTTGTCGTTGGCGATTTTGTAGAGGAGGTAGGCGAGTTGACGAGCGCCGTCGGCGACGGCTCCCAGGCGCGCCAGCAGTCTTGCTGCTTCAGATTCCGAGACATTCAGCCGCTTCGCAAGATGCTGCAGAGCTTCCCAGGCGGTCAGCCTGGAATCGCTGTCCGGGTCCCAGTCGTCGTCGAGTTCGCGGCGGGCGTAGAGGCGGAATTTACCTCCCGTGGACACCCCCACCCCTGCTTTGACCACGCCTTCGACCGCAGTGTTTTTGGCCTTCGCAATTGACTCCGCTCCGCCGAACGGGGCGGCCTCGAAGCCGTGCTGCGCATACCAGGCGAGAGCGAAGCGGGTCTCAGCGTCGAGCTCGGACTCCTCCCCGTGAAGGACGTCGTCAAGCACCTCGTTGATGACCGCCAAAGCGTTGCGCACCCTCATCGGCTTGCCATTTGCCTCCACGACCTTGGCGTAACGGGAAAACACACTGATACCGGGGCCGATTGTGGACTGCGGCAAGTCGACGGGAGCAATGTTTCCGGACTGCAAGACTTTAATCGCCCGCGGGAGTTCGTCACGAAGCGCAGCAATGAACTCACTCCGAGTGGCAAGAGGAGCCGACTTAGAGCGAGGACGACAAGCCAGAACGACCGAAGACGCTAAGGCATTTGCGCCTATGGAACGTAACCGAGCGGAACGCTCCGTACGTAATGGCCAAGTAGCAGTGACTTGCAAACCGGCATCGATTACTGCTTGCAGAAATGTGTCCCAACCTGTCGAATGCACTTGTCCTTCTTCTGAGGACTCTGTGGACTTGTAGGCGTAGTAGATAGTGGTAGGAACATCAGGATGCTGCGATGCTTCAACTTTAGCCATGAACTCGGCCATCCCTGACTCGAAGTGTTCTTTCGCTTCCTGCCTGTTCTCATGTCGGCTTGGATCCGCAATCATCTCAGATGCTTTAGGAGTGAGGAGAGTGGCGCACTCCTCCAGCCAGACATCTGCCAGATTACGACGCAGCCACACATAAAAGAAATCAGAAATATCGGCGTAACCAATATTGTCGTAATAAGGAGGGTCTGTTGAGATCATGCATCCGACTGATTCTTGCGTCCTTACCTGAGCATTCTTCTGCTCAATTTCCGCATCACCTACCGCCGGAAAGCGCTCAACCGCCCTGCATACCCACTCTAGTTGCCCTAACCAATTACCAGTCGAAGACGAAAACGGGTTGCCTTCACAAAAGTCCCACACCATCGAAATCGTCTGCCGCCCGAAAACGTGTTCGACCTTCTCCCCAACAGAATTCCAGATAACAAGGTTAGACCACTTGTCAACACATCTGTCCACCGCAAAAGCCAAGTAGGTCACGACAGCGTCCGCATACGCAACAGCGCCCGCACCTCCATGACGCAAACGAACCCCGTCGTCTGCTAGTCCGGCCGCTTTGGCGTCATTAAAAACTTTCTCACGGACCTCACCCAGTAAGTCAGAAAACGTTGTGAGCGCAACCAACTGACGGTCGGTGAATAACTGCCACCACTCCTCAACGCCGTAAGCCTGAACCGTGAAGCCCAAACCCTTTCCCACTGGAGGCAGCCTGCCTACGGGTTTCCACCTAGCCGCTGCAAGCTCCCTAGCAGCCCGACAGGCCTCGAGGTCGACTGACCGAGCTTCACAATACTGCCGGCTCCGGTTCCCCTCCGCCACTACCGCCAAAAGATCAAACCCCATGCCCTCCGCGCACCACTGAGCTTTTGTGTAACTAAGAGGAATCGCCGCCCCGGTTGCCACACAAGTGCCGTGGCCGCGCTTAATTACAGGCGACGAAGGCTTACCTCTCTCTCTCTCTCTCTCTCTCTCTCTCTCTCTCTCTCTCTGGGACGCCCTTGGTGAGGAATCCCCAGTGGAACTCACCACCCTCTTTGGCCCATGGTTAACCCTGTAGTTGATGGTTTGGGTAGTGTGATCAACCACTGGCTCCACCCACACCTCTGGCTTGCCCTTCCTGGCGCTGCGAAGCGTCCAAGATTTAACCAGCGGCACAAGTCCGCCCCACGCCGGATCCGGGGAACGGACAGTTCTCGCCCAAACCCACGCAATCGGCGTCAACTCTTCCCCATTAGGGCCAACGGCGCTTGGGTAAAGGTGACCGATCCGGCGCTTGGCCTCATCCCGCATCCACGCCCCGTAAGCCTTTACGTCGGCAGCTAGACCTTGCGCCCGGCTCCATGTACTAAGACTTCTTCTTACATCTGGATGCACAGGAGGTTGACCCGCAAAACGGGGCGGGATTTCCACCATCCCCTTATTGATTAAGACAGCGACCGGATTCAAATCTCCCGCGAAAGCCTTGAGCCCCAGACGCTGAGCCTCCAACGGAATGGAGCCACCGCCGGCGAACGGGTCAAGCACCGCCGGCGCACCGCCCGGGAAACAACGTTCAATCTCTGCCCTAGCCGCGGTCAGCACGTCGGAATTGTTGCTGTTCTCCCAAACGACGAGTTCCTCCAAAATCTCGAACAAACGCTCGCGTTCGGCGGTCTGAGCCTCTTCGGTCGGAAACTCATCCGGGCGGGCCGACGGGTCATCCACCAGCGAAGCCCACAACACCGCCCGACAAGCCGCCAGCGGACGCCGAGCCCACCACAGATGCAGCGTCGACGGATGCCCATGGCGGATCGACTTCTCCCGCGCCGACGCCTTGTTGATCGCAGCCAGCGGCAACGCCACCTCAATCAGCTTCCGCCTATAGGTGCTCATTGAGGGTTCCTTTGCGCCTCCGCCAATAAGGAAACAACGATCCTCAATCAGCTGCTGCCCGAAAGTCATTCACCTTGCCACTCTAAGACTTTGAGCATCACGTTGCCGTAACTAGACGCAATGACAACCTGCAAGAAGTTACCCACCTAGAAGACCTCGCGAGCACCGCCAACGCATCGCCCCCCATTCTCGCCCTTAGCGGAATTAGTTTCCCTGTCCAGTGTGGCAACAGGTTCTTACTCGGCGCGAAACTAAAGTGTCAGTTGCACACGTGGAAACATCATTAGTATCGGCCAGACAGTTATGAGATTGTTGTAGGTGAGTGCTTCTTCCGCCCAGCGGTTGCCGCTAGCAATCTTGTGCAGGAGATAGGCGAGTTGGCGGGCGCCGTCGGCGGTGCTTCCTAGGCGCGCAAGCAAATCAGCCGCCTGCGACTCCGACCTTTCTAACCGCGCCGCTAAATGCTGGAGCGCCTCCCAAGCAATCAGACTGGTGCCGCTTGAGGGATCCCAGTCGGGATCGAGTTCCGAACGAGCGTACAGACGGAACCTCCCAGCGGTGGCTTCACCTATCCCAGCTTTGATCACCTCTTCAATGGCAGTGTTCTTTGCCCTAGCTACGGACTCCGCTCCACCAAATCCACCAAACGGGCCGGCTTCGAAGCCGTGCTGCGTGTACCAAGCCAAGGCGAAGCGAGTTTCAGCGTCCACCTCGGTTTCCTCCCCGTGGAGAACCTCGTCGAGCACCTCGTTGACGATTGCCAAAGCGTCGCTCACAGGCATCCGCGTACCGCTGGCCTCGATAACCCTGGCATAGCGGGAGAACACTTGGATGCCAGGGCCGATTGTCGACTGGGGCAAGTCGACGGGAGCAATGTTGCCAGACTGCAGGAGCTTGATCACCCGCGGGAGTTCTTCACGAAGCGCAGCGATGAACTCGCTTCGAGTAGCGAGAGAAGCCGACGCCGGGCGAGGACGACAAACTAGAACAACCGAGGAAGCGAGGGCAGTAGAACCAAAGAAATGTGATCTGATTTGTCGTTCTGTTCGCAGAGGCCAAGTAGCAGTGACTTGCAAACCGGCATCGATTACTGCCTGCAAGAACGTGTCCCAACCTGTCGAACGCACTCTGCCTTCTTCTGAAGTTTCCGTAGCTTTGTAGGCGTAGTAAATAGTGGTAGGAACATCAGGATGCTGCGATGCCGCAGCCGCAGCCATGAACTCGGCCATCCCCGACTCGAAGTGTTCTTGAGCTTCCTTCCTGCCCCCATGACGACTGGAATCAGCGATTAGTTCGTCAACTTTCGGCGACAACAGCGTGGCACACTCATCCGGCCAGACATCAGCGAGGTTACGACGCAGCCACACATAGTAAAAGTCGGAGATATCCGCATAGCCGATGTTGTCGTAATTGGGAGGGTCTGTTGAGATCAAACACCCGACTGATTCTTGTGTCCTTACCCGAGCATCCTTCTGCTCAACCTCCGCATCACCTCTCGCCGGATGGCGCTCAACAGCCCTGCACACCCACTCTAGTTGTCCCAGCCAATTGCCTGTAGACGAAGAAAACGGATTGACTTCAGCAAAATCCCAAGACATTGAGATGACAGGCAGTACGAACGTACTTCTAATTGTTTCGCGGGAATTAATCCAAGTACTAACTTTCGACCAGTAGTCGGCACACTTATCGACCACGAACGCCAAGTAGGTCACAACCGCGTCAGCGTAGGCGACCGCACCCGCTCCTCCGTCCCGCAGTCGAACCCCATCGTCTGCTAGACCGGCGTATCTCGCACAATCAAGAACCTGTTCACGGACTTCACCCAAGAGATCAGAAAACGTGGTCAAGGCCACGAGTTGACGGTCGGTGAACAACTGCCACCACTTCTCATAGCCATAGTTTTGCACGCTGAACCCCAACCCTTTTCCTCGGGGGGGTAGGTTGCCGGCAGGCTTCCAGCCAGTCTCTGCAAGTTCGGCTGCTGCCTGACAGACATTGACATCCGCTGCTGAAGATTCAAAATACTGACGTCTTCTATTCCCTTCAGCCACGACCGCCAAGAGATGTGCACCCATGCGCCCCGCCTGCCCCTCGGTTCTTATGTAGTTCACCGGAATCGCCGCGCCAGTGGCGACGCAAACCCCATTCCCCCTATTGACAGTGCGTTCTAAGGTCGGCGGGGCACTGCCCTCTCTCACACGATAAGAAATACTCTGAGCTGCCTTGTCCACGATCGGTTCCACCCACACCTCGGGCTTGCCTCGCATCGCCTTACGAAGCGTCCACGAGCTAACCAACGGCACATGCCCCTCCCACGCTGGGTCAGGAGACCGCACAGTCTTAGCCCAAATCCACGCAATCGGAGTCAACTTCTCCCCGTCAGGGCCAACAGCGTCCGGGTACAAGTGCCCGATCCTGCGCTGAGCTTCGTCCCTCATCCAAGCCCCGTAAGCCCTGATGTCAGCAGCCAACCCCTGCGCCCCGCTCCACATGGTGAAATCACTATCAGCACCCTCGGCGCCCTCGGATCGATCCGAACGCCGCCCCCGCCCCCTGCTCCCCGTGCTGGAAGCACTTCTGGCCTCAGGATGCACCGGCGGTCGCCCTGCGAAACGCGTCGGAAACTCCAGCATCGCCTTGTTGATCAAAACCGCCACCGGATTCAACTCGCCGGCCAACGCCGTCAACCCCAGCCGCTGAGCCTCCAACGGAATGGAGCCACCCCCGGCAAACGGGTCGAGCACCGCCGGCGGCCCGCCTGGGAAACACCGCTCAACCTCAGCCTTAGCCTCGGCTAGCACATCCGTATTGTTGCTGTTCTCCCAAACCACCAAGTCTTCCAAGATTCCGAACAAGCGCTTGCGCTCCACGACCTGAGACTCTTCGGTCGGAAACCTGTCCGGGTGCGCCGACGGGTCATCCACCAACGAAGCCCACAGCACAGCCCGACAAGCCGCCAAAGGCTTCCGCGACCACCACAAATGCAGCGTCGACGGATGCCCATGCCGGATCGACTTCTCCCGCGCCGACGCCTTGTTGATCGCATGGAGGGGCAGCGCCACCTCAATCAGCTTCGGCTTATAGACGTTCACACTCTCACCTTGCCACACTCAGCGGTATCCGCCACCCCGATCAACTTCGGCTTAGAGACGTTCACGCCCTCACCATGTCACTCTCAGCGGCATCTGCCTCTTCGATCAACTTGCGCTTGAAAGTCATTCACCTTGCAACTCTAAGACTTTGAGCATTCTGTTGCTTGCGACTAGACGCAATGACGACCCACAAGAAGTTGTCCCCTAGAAGACCTCACGAACACCGCCCATTCATCGAGTGCCCTATTCACGCCCTCAGCGGAATTAGCTACCCGTTCCAGAATGGCAACTTCGACGGGCGTGACGCCCGCTTACACTTCCGTGCCCTCAGCGGAATTAGCTACCCGTTCCTGTAGGACAACAGGCCTTTGCTAGATCCCTAATTCAAGTTGCGACTTATTTCGCAGTATCGGCCAGACAGCTATCAGGTTGTTGTAGGTGAGTGCTTCTTCCGCCCATCGGTTGTCGCTAGCGATCTTGTACAGGAGGTAGGCGAGTTGGCGGGCGCCATCACCGGTGTTTCCTAGGCGTGCTAACAAATCAGTGGCCTGCGACTCCGAGCGCTCCAGGCGCGCCGCTAAGTGCTGAAGGGCTTCCCAGGCAGTCAGCCTGCTGTCGCTGGTGGGATCCCAGTCCTCATCCAACTCCGAGCGGCGGTAAAGGCGGAACTTCCCGACAGAGGTCTCCCCGACGCCCGCCCTGACTACACCCTCCACAGAAGTGTTCTTGGCTCGAGCGATGGAATCAGCGTCTCCGAACGGGGCTGGCTCAAAACCGTGCTGCGCATACCAAGCCAAAGCGAAACGAGTGTCGGAATCGAGTTCAGACTCCTCCCCATGAAGAACATCATCGAGCACCTCGTTGATGAGCGCCAAAGCGTCGCTCACCGACATCTGCATACCGCTGGCCTCAACAACCTTGGCATAGCCGGAGAACACTTTGATGCCAGGCCCTATGGTCGACTGCGGCAAGTCGACGGGAGCAATGTTGCCGGACTGCATGACCTTGATTGCTAACGGGAGTTTGTCACGAAGCTCGGCAATGAACTCACTCCGAGTAGCGAGAGCAGCCGACGCCGGGCGAGGACGGCAGGCCAGAACGACCGAGGAAGCGAGAGCATTGGAGCCTATGGAATTTAATCTGATTTGTCGTTCTGTACGCAGAGGCCAAGTAGCAGTGATTTGAAGTCCGGAATCAATCACAGCTTGCAAAAAAGTGTCCCAACCTGTCGAACGCACGCCACCATCTTCAGTATTTTCCGTGGCTTTATATGCGTAGTAGATAGTGGCAGGCACATCAGGATGCTGCGATGCCGCAACTTCAGCCATGAACTCGCCCATCCCCGACTCGAAATGTTCTCTCGCTTCTTTCTTACCCCCATGACGACTCGAATCAGCAATGAGTTCGCCAACTTTCGGCGATAACAGCGTGGCGCACTCATCTGGCCAGACATCGGCAAGGTTATGGCGCAGCCAAACATAGAAAAAATCGGAGATATTCGCATAACCGATGTTGTCGTAATAGGGAGGATCGGTGGAAATTACCACTCCAGTTGTACTGTGTATCAGGATTCGCGCATCCTGTTGCCATACTTCTGCCGTCCCTGCCGAAGGTAAAGTTTCGAGCGCTTTTGCTACCCGATTGACCATTGACATCCAGTTTCCAGTCGAAGATGAAAAAGGGTTGGCTTCGCAAAAATCCCAAGACATCGATAAAGTTTGACGCGGAAAAGTGTGCCCAATTTTCTCACCCGACTTGTCCCAAGTGGAGATGCTCGACCAGTAGTCGGCGCACTTATCGAGAGCAAAAGCCAAATATGTCACAACCGCGTCGGCGTAAGCGACAGCACCTGATCCCTTATCCCTCAGGTGCTTCCCCTTTTCAGCCAAACCTGCAGAAGCAGCATCGATAACCACCCGTTTATGCACCTCAGCTAAGAGATCTGAAAACGTGGTGAGGGCTATGAGTTGACGGTCGGTGAACAACTGCCACCACTTCTCAAAGCCATAAGCCTGAACCCTGAACCCCAACCCTTTTCCTCTGGGCGGTAGATTGCCGACAGGTCTCCACCCAGTTGCTGCAAGTTCGGCTGCTTCCTGACAGGCTTCAACATCCGCCGCTGAAGGCTCGAAATACTGACGTCTTCTATTCCCTTCAGCGACGACTGCCAAAAGATGAGCACCCAAGCGACCCTCCTGCCCTTCAGCTCGAATATAAGCAACAGGAATCGCCGCGCCAGTGGCGATGCAAATACCGTTACCTCTCCTTACCGACGGGGCAAGCGACGGCTCGAATGCCCCCCCCCCCCCCCCCCCGAATCCGTGAATCACCCTATAGGTGATGATCTTCGCAACACGATCCACGATCGGCTCAACCCACACTCTAGGCTTACCCCTCTTATTGCGAACTAACCATGAACTTATCAACGGCACATGCCCGCCCCACGCTGGATCAGGTGACCGCACAGTCCTAGCCCAGAGCCACGCAATCGGAGTTGACCTCTCCCCGTCAGGGCCAACAGCATCTGGATACAAGTGCCCGATCCTGCACTTGGCTTCCTCCCTCATCCAAACGCCATAAGCCCTGACGTCAGCAGCCAACCCTTGCGCTTTGCTCCACGTGTTGAGAGCACTAACTGCATCAGGATGCACCGGAGAATGCCCAGCGAAATGTGGCGGAATCTCCACCATCGCCCTGTTGATCAAGACAGCCACCGGATTCAAATCACCAGCAAACGCTGTCACCCCCAAACGCTGAGCCTCCACCGGAATAGACCCACCACCAGCAAACGGGTCGAGCACCGCCGGGGGCACACCGTTAAAGCATCGCTCAACCTCAGCCCTAGCCTCCCCCAGCACATCAGCGTTGTTGCTGTTCTCCCACACCACCAAGTCCTCTAAAATCCTGAACAAGCGCTTGCGCTCCACGGCCTGATCCTCCGCGGTCGGGAACCTGTCCGGGTGCGCCGAGGGGTCATCTACCAACGAAGCCCACAACACAGCCCGACAAGCCGCCAACGGACGCCGAGCCCACCACAGATGCAGCGCCGATGGATGCCCATAAAAGATCGGCTTCTCGCGTGTCGACGCCTTATTGATGGCACTCAGCGGCAAAGCCACCTCAATCAGTTTCGGCTTAGAGACAGTCACGCCCTCACCACGTCGCACTCAGTGGCAGCGTCAACTCAATCAACTTCCGCTTGAAAGTCACTCATCTTGTCACTCTAAGACTTTGAGCATCCCATTGCTTACAACTAGCACAATGAAAATCCACAAGCAGTTGTCCACCTAGAGAAGACCTCGCGAGCCCCGCCATTCATCGCGGATCCCCATCCACGTCCTCAGCGGAATTAGTCCCCCGCTCCAGTTGGCAACAGGCTATTACTCGGTCGTGAGCCTAAGTTGCGGCTTGCTCCGCAGTATCGGCCAGACAGCTATCAGGTTGTTGTAGACGAGGGCTTCTTCTGCCCAGCGGTTGTCGCTAGCGATCTTGTGGAGGAGATAGGCGAGTTGGCGGGCGCCGTCGGCGGTTGTTCCGAGGCGCGCTAACAAATCAGCGGCCAGCGACTCCGAGCGCTCCAGGCGCGCCGCTAAGTGCTGGAGGGCTTCCCAGGCGGTCAGCCTGGTGTCCTTAGCTGGATCCCAGTCGGGACAGAGTTCCGAACGAGCACGAAGACGGAACCTCCCAGCGCTGCCTTCACCTATCTCAGCTTTCTCAACCCCTTCAACGGCGGTGTTCTTAGCCTTAGCTACAGACTCCGCCTCACCATACAGGGCGGCTTCGAAGCCGTGCTGCGCGTACCATGCGAGAGCGAAGCGGGTCTCAGCGTCTAGCTCGGATTCCTCCTCGTGAAGAACCTCGTCGAGCACCTCATTGATGACAGCCAAAGCTTCACGCACCGGCATCCGCTCGCCGTCGGCTTCCACAACCCGGGCGTAACGGGAGAACACACTGATACCCGGGCCAATAGTCGACTGAGGCAAGTCGACGGGGGCGATGTTGCCGGACTGCAAGAGCTCCACAGCCCCTGGGAGTTCGCTGCGAAGCGCTGCGACGAACTCGCTGCGAGTCGCTAGAGGCGCCGACTGCGGGCGTGGGCGACACGCCAAGACGATGGATGAGGCCAAGGCGTTAGAACCGACGGCGTTAGGACGGGCGCTCCGTTCCGTTCTCAATGGCCACGTAGCGGTGACATGCAAGCCAGCATCGACGACACCCTGAAGGAAAGTGTCCCAACCTGTTGAAAGAACTTTGCCCGCATCGCTTGTCTCCGTGGCTTTATAGGCGTAGTAGATGGTGGCAGGAACATCAGGATGCTGCGTCGCCGCTACTTCGATCATGAACTCAGCCATCCCCAACTCGAAATACTCCTCCGCATCCTTTTTTGAGGCGAAACGGTGAATATTGGCAATCAACTCCTCAGACTTCGGAGTCAAGAGAGTCGAACACTCCCCCGGCCAAACGTCAGCCAAATTCCTCTTCATCCATACATAGAAAAAATCGGAAATATCCGCATAACAAATGTTGTCGTAGTAGGGCGGATCTGTGGAAATTATCGCACCAGACGACTGCCGCACCTTGGCGCGCGCATCTTTTTGACAGACGCCCGAATGACCGGTGGCAGGGAGATTGACGACCGCTTTGCTGACCCAATTAACCATTGCCATCCAATTCCCAGTCGACGACGAGAACGGATTAACTTCCGCGTAGTCCCAATTCATTGCTATGGCTTGGCGCGCAAATGTGCTTCTAATTGCCTCAAGGGTATTGATCCAGGTGCATGCGCTCGACCAATACTCTGCACACTTATCGACCACAAACGCCAAGTAAGTCACCACCGCATCCGCATACGCAACCGCGCCCGCCCCTCCGTCCCGCAAACGAACCCCATCATCTGACAGCCCAGCAGACTCAGCGTCCGCAATCACCTGCCCGCGAACTTCCCCAAGAAGATCAGAAAACGTCGTAAGTGCGACTAGCTGGCGGTCAGTGAACAGGTCAGCGTATGTCTTAAGGCCATAGAGAGGAACACTGTCTCCTGCTTTACCAGACAATTTCTGCTCTAGAAAACTTGACTGAACCTCCATTCCCTCGGACTTTTCTGCCTCACCTTCCCAAACAGCACCGCCTCCAAATTCATTCACACATAGCCCGCTACCGCCGCCGGGCAATCCAACTTGTGATATCAGGCCAGCAAAACCGAACTCAGTTTGCGGGGGAGACAGATAGACCCTTCCCCTACTCCCTTCAGCAACGACAGCCAGAAGGTGCGTCCCCATTCGCCCCGCCTGGCCCTCGACTCGGGTGTACTCCACAGGAATCGCCGCGCCAGTAGCAACACAAGTACCGTTGCCCCGCCTTATCACCGGCGAAGAAGGGTTACCCCCCCCCCCCCCCCCCCCCCGCAGACCCATAGTTAACCTTGTAGTTGATGCTCTGAGTAGCGTGGTCAACCATCGGTTCCACCCATACTTCAGCCTTGTCCTTCTTGGGCTTGCGAAGCGTCCACGAAGCCACTAGTGGCACGTGTCCGTTCCAGGCTGGATCGGGTGACTTGACAGTTCTCGCCCAAATCCACGCAACCGGAGTCAACACCTCACCATTCGGGTCTACAGCGTCAGGGTACAAGTGACCGATCCTGCGTTTAGCTTCGTCTCGCATCCACGCCCCGTATGCCTTAATGTCTGCGGCTAGCCCTTGTGCTCGTTTCCATACAGGTCGCTTCCCACCTCCCGGTAAAGGTGAGGCCACCCCACCGAACCTCGCTTGCCTGCGGCCGATTCCATACAGATCGCTTCTTATCTCTGAATGCACAGGAGGTTGGCTTGCAAAGCGGGGCGGAATCTCAATCATCGCCCTGTTGATCAAGATAGCCACCGGATTCAAATCACCGACCAACGCCGTCAACCCCAAACGCTGAGCCTCCAACGGAATAGAACCACCGCCGGCAAACGGATCGAGCACCGCGGGCGGGCCGTCGGGGAAACACCGCTCAACCTCAGCCTTAGCCGCGGCTAGCACATTCGGATCGTTGCTGTTCTCCCAAACCACCAAGTCTTCCAGAATCCTGAAGAGGCGCTCTCGTTCAGTTTCCTGCTCCTCCTCTGTCGGGAACTGCTCCGGGTGCGCCGAAGGGTCATCCACCAACGAAGCCCACAACACAGCCCGACAAGCCGCCAACGGACGCCGAGCCCACCAAAGATGCAGAGTCGACGGATGCCCATGACGTATCGACTTCTCCCGAGCCGACGCCTTATTAATCGAATTCAGCGGCGGCGCCACCTCAATCAACTTCCGCTTAGAGACAGTCACGCCCTCACCCTGTCTCACTCAGCAGCAACGCCGCCTCAATCAACTTCGGCTCGAAAGTCATTCACCTTGCTACTCTAAGACTTTGAGCATCCTGTTGCTTGCGACTAGACGCAATGACGACCCACAAGAAATTGTTCACCTAGACCTCGCGCGCTCCGCCAATTAATCGCGGATCCCTATCCACCTCCCCTTAGCAGAAGAAGTTTCCCGTTCAAGTCGACAAAAGGCTAATGCTAGATCCCTAATTCAAGTTGCGACTTATTTCGCAGTATCGGCCAGACAGCTATCAGGTTGTTGTAAGTGAGGGCTTCCTCCGCCCAGCGGTTGTCATTGGCGATCTTGTACAGGAGGTAGGCAAGTTGGCGTGCGGCATCACCGGTGCTTCCTAGACGTGCCAACAGATCAGTGGCCTGCGACTCCGAGCGCTCCAGGCGCGCCGCTAAGTGCTGAAGGGCTTCCCAGGCAGTTAGCCTGGAATCGCTGACAGGATTCCAGTCCTCATCCAACTCCGAGCGGCGGTAAAGGCGGAACTTCCCGACAGAGGTCTCCCCGACGCCCGCCCTGACTACACCCTCCACAGAAGTGTTCTTGGCTCGAGCGATGGAATCAGCGTCTCCGAACGGGGCTGGCTCAAAACCGTGCTGAGCGTACCAAGTCAAGGCGAAACGAGTGTCGGAATCGAGTTCAGACTCCTCCCCGTGGAGGACGTCGTCGAGCACCTCGTTGATAAGCCCCAAAGCGTCGCCCACCGGCATCTGCGCACCGCTGGCCTCAACAACCTTGACATAGCGAGAGAACACACTGATGCCAGGCCCTATGGTCGACTGCGGCAAGTCGACGGGAGCAATGTTGCCGGACTGCATGACCTTGATCGCTCGCGGGAGTTTGTCGCGAAGCTCAGCAATGAACTCACTCCGAGTGGCGAGAGGAGCCGACTTCAAGCGAGGACGGCAGGCCAGAACGACCGAAGACGCGAGGGCATTAGAACCTACGGAACGTAACCGGGCTCGAGCCTCTGTTCTTAAAGGCCAAGTAGCGGTGATCTGCAAACCAGCATCAATCACTGATTGCAGAAATGTGTCCCAACCTGTCGATCGCACTTGCCCTGCTTCTGACTCTGTGGCTTTGTATGCGTAGTAAATAGTGGCAGGAACATCAGGATGCTGGGATGCAGCAACTTCAGCCATGAACTCGGCCATCCCCGACTCGAAGTGCTCTTTCGCTTCTTTCTTGCCCCCATGACGACTCGAATCAGCAATTAGTTCGTCAACTTTCGGCGACAGCAGCGTGCCGCACTCATCTGGCCAAACATCGGCGAGGTTATGGCGCAGCCAAACATAGAAAAAATCGGAGATATCTGCATAACCGATGTTGTCGTAATAGGGAGGATCGGTGGAAATTGTCGACCCTTTCACACTAAGCGTTCTTGACCGCGCATCTTGCTGCTTTACTTTAGAAAGACCTTCGGCAGGGAGATGCTCGACTGCCTTACCAACCCAGTTCACCATCGCCATCCAGTTTCCTGTAGAAGAAGAAAACGGGTTAACTTCAACGTAATCCCAGCTAATTGACAAAGCTTGACGACCAAAAGTATGAGCTATTGCTTCAAGTGACTTATGCCACAAGCAAAGGATTGACCAGTAATCGGCGCATTTATCGACCACGAACGCCAAGTAGGTCGCAACTGCGTCGGCGTAGGCAACCGCTCCCGATCCACCTTCCCATAAACGAACCCCATCGTCTGGCAGACCGCCAGCCCTTGCGTCATCAAAAACCTGTTCACGTACTTCACCCAAGAGATCAGAAAATGTGGACAAGGCCAAGAGTTGGCGGTCGGTGAACAACTGCCACCACTCCTCGTAGCCGTACGCCTGTACCGTAAAACCCAGTCCTTTCCCTCTGGGCGGCAGATTCCCGGCAGGTCGCCAAACATTTTCTGTAAGTTCACCTGCTTTCTGACAGGCATTAACATCTGCTGCTGAAGGTACGCAATACTGACGTCTTTTGTCCCCTTCAGCCACAACAGCCAAAAGATGTGCACCCATGCGTCCGGCTCTGCCTTCTGCCTTGGTGTAATCCAGCGGAATGGCCGCGCCAGTGGCGATGCAAGTTCCGTTACCTCTCCTTACTGAAGGGGCAAGCGACGGCTCGAATGCCCCCCCCCCCCCCCCCCCCCGAATCCGTGATTCACCCTGTAGGTGATGGTCTTAGCAACACGATCCACAATCGGCTCAACCCACACTTTAGGCTTTCCCTTCTTATTGCGAACTAACCATGAACTAACCAACGGCACATGTCCGGCCCACGCTGGGTCGGGCGACTGCACAGTCCTAGCCCAGAGCCACGCAATCGGCGTTAACCTCTCCCCGTCGGGACCGACAGCATCCGGATACAAGCGCCCGATCCGGCGCTTGGCTTCCCCCCTCATCCAAGCGCCATAAGCCCTGACGTCAGCAGCCAACCCCTGCGCCCTGCTCCACGTGCTGAGATCACTGAAGGCATCCGGATGCACCGGAGGACGTCCAGCGAAACGCGGTGGAATCTCCACCATCGCTCTGTTGATTAAGACCGCCACCGGATTCAAATCCCCTGCCAACGCATTCAACCCCAAACGCTGAGCCTCCAATGGGATGGACCCGCCACCGGCAAAAGGATCGAGCACCGCGGGCGGGCCGTCGGGGAAACACCGCTCAACCTCAGCCTTAGCCTCCCCCAGCACATCAGCGTTATTGCTGTTCTCCCAAACCACCAAATCTTCCAAGATTCTGAACAAGCGCTTGCGCTCTACGTTCTGATCCTCCTCGGTCGGAAACCGCTCCGGGTGCGCCGAAGGGTCATCCACCAACGAAGCCCACAACACAGCCCGACAAGCCGCCAACGGCTTCCGAGACCACCACAGATGCAGCGTCGACGGATGCCCATGCCGGATCGACTTCTCCCGCGCCGACGCCTTATTAATCGCATCGAGCGGCAACGCCACCTCAATCAGTTTCCGCTTAGAGACAGTCACAACCTCACCATGCCACACTCAGCGGCAGCGCCACCTCAATCAACCTCTGCTCGAAAGCCATACACCTTGTCAATCTAAGCCTTTGAGTATCCCGTTGCTGCAACTATGCAACTAGACGCAATGACGACCTGCAAGCAGTTGTCCACCTCGAAGACCTCACGAGCGCCGCCAATTCATCGCGGATCCCATCCACCTTCCCTTAGCGGGATTAGTTACCCGATCCTGTATGGCGACAGACTATTACTCGATCCCTAATCTAAGCTGCGGTCTGCGTCGCAGTATTGGCCAGACGGTTATGAGGTTGTTGTAGGTGAGTGCTTCATCTGCCCAGTTGTTGTCATTGGCGATCTTGTGCAGGATGTAGGCGAGCTGGCGAGCGCCGGCGGCGTTGGTGGTGTCTAGGCGCGCTAGCAAATCAGCGGCTTGTGACTCTGAGCGCTCCAGGCGCTTCACTAAATGCTGGAGAGCCTCCCAAGCCACCACCCTGGAGTCACTAGCTGGGTCCCACTCGTCGTCAAGTTCGCCGCGAGCGT
This sequence comes from Acidimicrobiales bacterium, assembly GCA_965242895.1. Classification (GTDB taxonomy): domain Bacteria; phylum Actinomycetota; class Acidimicrobiia; order Acidimicrobiales; family CATQHL01; genus CATQHL01. The sequence goes on along the minus strand of OZ251507.1, from coordinate 2,584,555 downwards.
AGATGCGGAACTTGCCTTCCGTGGACTCCCCCACCCCAGCCTTGATCACCCCCTCAACAGCAGTGTTCTTAGCCTTCGCAATAGATTCCGCTTCACCAAACCCAGCGGCCTCAAAGCCGTACTGCTCATACCAAGCTAGAGCGAAGTGAGTCTCAGCGTCCAGATCGGACTCCTCACCGTGGAGAATCTTGTCGAGCACTTCGTTAATGACGGCCAAAGCGTCACGCACAGGCATCCGCCCGCCGTCGGCTTTCACAACCTTGGAGTAGCGGGAGAACACACTGATACCCGGGCCGATAATGGACTGAGGCAAATCCACCGGCGCAATATCAACAGACATCAGTTTCCTCACAGCCTTCGGAAGTTCGCTGCGAAGCGCGGCGACGAACTCACTGCTAGTCGCCGGGCGGGCAGACTCCGGACGCGGGCGACACGCCAGAACGATGGAGGAAGCGAGGGCGTTCGCGCCGAGGGCGTTGGGACGGGCGCTCCGTTCCGTCCTCAGTGGCCATGTAGCTGTGACACGCAACCCGGCATCGATGACGCCCTGAAGGAAAGTGTCCCAACCTGTGGACTGAACTACGCCTTCCTCACTCGTCTCCGTAGCCTTATAGGCGTAATAGATAGTCGCAGGTATATCACGATGCTGCGTCGCCGCGACTTCTCCCATGAACTCAGCCATCCCCGACTCGAAATACTCCTCCGCCTCCTTTCTTGAAGCTGAACTGTAGATATTTGCTATCAACTCTTCAGACTTTGGAGTCAAGAGAGTCGAACACTCCCCCGGCCAAACGTCAGCCAAATTCTGCTTCAGCCACACATAGAAAAAATCGGAAATATCCGCATAGCAAATGTTGTCGTAATACGGCGGATCAGTGGAAATTATTACTTCTGAGGAGCCCCCAACCATACTCCGAGCATCCACCTGACGCGCCGCTGATTTTCCAACAGCAGGGAATTGCGCGATTGCCTTACTCACCCAGTCCACCATCGCCATCCAATTCCCAGTCGAGGAAGAAAACGGATTGGCTTCCGCGAAACCCCAACTCATTGCTATGGCTTGGCGCGCAAACGTGCTTCTTACTAGTTCTCTTGACTTACTCCAAGTACATATGCTTGACCAATAGTCAGCGCATCTATCAACCGCGAACGCCAAGTAAGTCACCACTGCATCCGCATACGCAACCGCGCCCGCACCACCGTCCCGCAAGCGAACCTCATCATCTGACAGACCAGCCGTCTCAGCGTCCTCAATCACTTGTTCGCGGACTTCTCCCAACAGATCAGAAAACGTCGTAAGTGCAACCAACTGGCGATCACTGAACAGGTCAGCCCAAGTAAAAAACCCGTAACCCCTCCCGCTAACCAAGTTTGGAGACTCTTGATTCATCGACTGCTCCGGCTTCCAAGCAGGTTCAGGAATTCGCGGAACCGCATCCGCTTCCAAGTAAGAACGACCCGACGAACCCTCAACCACCACCGCAAGAAGAGATTCGCTCATCAACCCCCGCCTACTTTGCTCACGAATATAGTCACCGGGAATCGCCGCGCCAGTAGCAACACAAGTACCGTGGCCGCGCCTTATCACCGGCGAAGAAGGGTTGCCCCCCCCCCCCCCCCCCGCAGACCCGTAGTTACCTTGTAGTTAATGATCTGGGCAGCGTAGTCAACCACCGGTTCCACCCACACCTCAGGCTTACCTTTTTTAGCCTTGCGAAGCGTCCACGAAGAAACCAACGGAACGTGCCCCTTCCAGGCCGGATCAGGCGATTCGACAGTTCTCGCCCAAATCCAGGCAACCGGAGTCCACGCCTCACCACTCGGGCTCACAGCGTCCGGGTACAAGTGACCGATCCTGCGCGAAGCCTCGTCTCGCATCCAGGCGCCGTATGCCTTAACGTCAGCGGCTAGCCCTTGTGCTCGATTCCATGCCGGTCGCTTCTCACCTCCCGGTGAAGGTATAGCTGTCCCGCCAGACCGCACATGCTTGCAGCCGGTTCCAAGCAAGTCGGTTCTCATTTCTGGATGCACAGGAGGTTGGCCTGCAAATCGGGGCGGAATCTCAATCATCGCCCTGTTAAGCAAAACCGCTACCGGATTCAAATCGCCGGCCAGCGCCGTCAACCCCAAACGCTGAGCCTCCAATGGAATAGACCCACCTCCGGCAAACGGGTCAAGCACCGCTGGAAGCTCACCATCAAAACAACGCTCGATTTCCCTCCTGGCTCTAGCCAGCACATCCTGATTGGTGCTGTTCTCCCACAGAACGAGAGCCTTCAAAATCTCGAACAAGCGCTCGCGTTCAGTTTTCTGCTCCTCTGCGGTCGGGAACCTGTCAGGGTGCACTGACGGGTCGTCTACCAACGAAGCCCACAACACAGCCCGACAAGCCGCCAACGGCTTCCGAGACCACCACCGATGCAGCGTCGACGGGTGTCCATGACGAATCGACTTCTCACGCGCCGACTCCTTGTTAATCGCAGCCAGCGGCAACGCCACCTCAATGAGCTTCGGCTTAGAGACAGTCACAACCTCACCATGCCACACTCAGCAGCAACGCCACCTCAATGAGCTTCGGCTTAGAGACGTTCACACTCTCACCATGCCACACTCAGCAGCAACGCCACCTCAATGAGCTTCGGCTTAGAGACGTTCACACTCTCACCATGCCACACTCAGCGGCAGCGCCACCTCAATCAACTTCCGCTCGAAAGCCATTCACCTTGTCACTCTAAGCCTTTGAGCATCCCATTGCTTGCGACTATGCAACTAGACGTAATGACGACCTGCAAGAAGTTATCCACCTAGAAGACCTCATGAGCACCGCCGATTCATCGCGGCACCATCCACGCCCTCAGCGGAATTAGTTCCTCGCTCCAGGTTGGCAACAGGCTATTACATCGATCCCTAATCTAAGTTGTCGCCTGCTTTGCAGTATCGGCCAGACAGCTATGAGGTTGTTGTAGGTGAGTGCTTCATCTGCCCAGTTGTTGTCATTGGCGATCTTGTGCAGGAGATAGGCGGGCTCGGCGGGCTCGGACGCAGCATCGAAAAAACAAGTACTCTAGCTCGGGATGGGCGAGGGTCTCCGACTGAGCGTCCGTACCTGACCCGGATTCGGGATAAACCTCTGGACCGGGCTCGGGCTAAGCGTCAGTCCCCGACTCGGGGTCAGACTTGGGGTCACCACCAGACTCAGACTCCCACCTCACCACCAGACTCAGACTCCCACCTCACCCCCAGGATCAGACTCAGACTCACCTCATCCCCAGGATCAGACTCAGACTCACCTCATCCCCAGGATCAGACTGTGACGTCCGGACAGGGCTTGCAGTCGGCCGGCTGGCTCAACCTCCGACCGACCATCCGGACCAGACTCAAACTCACCACCAGTCCCCAACTCGCCCTCACAACGTGGCCGCCCTCAAGTCCCGCTGGCCTTGATCGATTCGCCGTCAGGCCCGGCTGGCCTGAACCCCAGGAACTCCTCAATACTCCCCCCTCATGCCTCCACCTCCAACTCGCCGTCAAGCCCCGCCGACCTGAACCCCCGGAACCCCTCAATACTCCCATCCCCATGTCTCCAGTTCCGACTGGCCATCTGGACAAGACACGAACTGAGCGCCAGTCCCCGACTTGGGGGCAGACGCGACGACCTGCAACAGACCGGATTAACGACCGAAACCTCGAACTGAGCACCAGTCCCCGACTTGGGGTCAGATTGTGGCTCGCCGTCAGACCCTGCCGGTCTGGACTCCAGGAACTCATCGATGCTCCCTCTTCGTGCATCCACCTCCGGCTCGCCGTCAAGTCCCGTTGGCCTTGACCCCCTGCTTCCCCGAAACGGCCTCGTCGACCGGCTCTGTGCAGGCTTCTGTCTACATACAAATACTTTCTCAACAATACTTGCCTTTAAAGTATTTTCAAGATTTCAAAGCCATTCATGTGAGTATCTATCATTGTCACACCCCCCTGCTACTCTTAGAATCATGAAAAAAACTCCCCTCCACCAGGGAAAGAAACAGCCACTGAAAAAACACGTGGCCGGCAGTGCGTCCGCCTCGGTCAAAGCCTGTTCGGGCGGGTCGTGCTCCCCGACACAGCCTCATCGACCAGTTCTGCGTCGAGCATCTACAATTCGGACGCCGATATCGTCGTCCGGCCTACCCGACACAGCCTCATCGAGCAACTCTGCGTCGACTTCGTCCGAAGGGCTGTGGCTGCAGCGGGTCGACGACCCCGACACAGCCTCATCGACTAGTTCTGCGTCGACCGGCTCTCTGCATGCCCTACACACTCACCAAGACAAGGACGACGCGGCCCCGTCGACCGGCTCTATGCCGGCTTCTGTCTACATACAAATACTTTCCCAACAATACTTACCTTTAAAGTATTTTCAAGATTTCAAAGCCATTCATGTGAGTATCTATCATTGTCACACCCCCCTGCTACTCTTAGAATCATGAAAAAAACTCCCCTCCACCAGGGAAAGAAACAGCCACTGAAAAAACACGTGGCCGGCAGTGCGTCAGACACAAGCCACGGCAGTCAAGCCCATATGAGGCAAGGCGCAAACGGTGTAACGAGCAACACCAAGTCTCGCACCACTCGCACGCTCGCCCCGAAACAAGCACAGCGAGAGAAGGCAATGGATAAGCAACTCCACGCCGAAATGCAAGGTCACACGCTTGCCCCGAAACACGTTCAGCGAGACGCAGAGGGTGGAACAGCCAAGGGAACGTGTCCAGCGGACGACGCCGAGAATGGAGGACGTGGAGCCGACTTCGATCGACGTAAAGACTCCGCATCCCCAGTCCCACCAGACACCGCCGATGGTTTCCGGATGCTCAGACGGTCGCATTCGAGTGGAACAACCAACGGCGCACATCCAGCAGGCAACGCCGGGAATGGAGGAGATGAAGGGAGACGCTCATTCGGGGGAAGAAATCGACAGGACGCAGCAGGCGCCCGCCCGTCTGCGCCGGATGCCCATGCGTTCGCGCCGGGTGCCGCTGCATCCTCTCCAGGTGCCCGCACGCCCGCGCCGGGTGCCCGCCTGCCAGTGCCGGATGCCCTTGCGTCTGGGAAAGTTGCTTCGGCTGGGGCGTCCTGCTGTGTGGCAGATGCCCTTCCGCCTGTGTTTGGGGTGGAGGCTGCGGACATGGCGTTGGAGGTTCTCGGGCGGGTGTCTGCGGAGCAGATGACACCAGAGGAACTAGAGAGGCTGTCGACGACGCTGGGGCGTATCCGCACTCGGACGTCCGACCTGTTGCGTTCGGTGGCTGCGGTCGCTCTGAAGGACAAAGACAAGGACAAGGGCAAGGGAGGCAAGGGAGTGGACGCTGTTCACCTGCTCGGGGGACGCGCCAAACTCGCCAACCGTGAAATCCGCCGCCTCAAGCGCGTAGCGGAACGTCTAGAGGAGATGCCGAACACCTCTGAACGGCTCCGGTCTGGGGCGATCACCTTCGAACACGCCGCGGCGCTAGCCGACGCTGGCGCTGAATGCGGCACAGAGTCCGTGGACAACGACGAGAGACTGCTGAACTCGGCTGAGAAAACGCCAATCGACCAGTACTACAAGCAGACACGCTCTTTCGCCGGCAGGAACGCCCCAGACCGAGGACGGGCTCGCCTGAACTGGCAGCGCCGCCGGCGACACGCCTCGCTCTACACCGAAGACGACACGGGAATGGGAGTGATACGAGCCTTGTTCGACCCAATATCGTTCAACCTCCTCCGCCAAAGCGTCGACCGCCACACCGACGCCCTGTGGCGCGAGGACGGCGGACGGGACGGGCAGCCGAACACTCTCCGCACCCCCCAGCAGCGCTGCTGCGACGCCATCTTCGAACTCCTCACAGGAAAACCCGCACCCGCCAACAAACCAACCGCAGGCGACACCGCCCGCCGGCCGCAGGGGGGACGCTCCTCCAAGCGACCGAAAGCGGGACACCCCCACCAGGCGCAACTAGAGCACCCCTCCCGCCGGGTGCCTTCAAGAATCCTCGAGCAAGAAGCACACGGAAGGGAGACTGCCCGGCAGCCGCATGCGGGCGATCCCGCTCGGCGATCACACTCGAACGAGACAGGAGGCACATGCACTTGCGAAACCGGAAACACGCCTCCAGGTCGTGCTGAGAGCGGACTCAACCCGAACAACAAAGCGTTAAACGGCAACAGCAAGAGGGCGCACTCGGCCGACACCGAAAATACGCCCCCAGGCGAGAGGAACTCCAAAATCGGCGACACCGACAGCAGCGCATACTCTGGAGGCACTGAGGAGGAGTCTGGCCAGGACAACCGAACACCAGCCGACGACAACAGGGGTCTAGACGACCCGCCGCTTCTAGATGATCTGCCGCACGTGTCCAGTAACTGCTCGCCCGCCCCTGGTGAACTCAGTCAGAACAACAGATCTCCAGACCCGACAACGGCGAGTCGTGCGACAGACAAGCACGGCCCGGCGAACTCACCCCGAGCAACGGGGTTCGGGACGACGACCATAAGTGGGCCAAGGCGAAGGACGCCGCTCAACTAGTGGTAATCGCCGACATCGGCGTCCTCGACGGCACCAACCCCGACGGAAGATGCGAAATCCTCGGAACCGGACCAGTCCCCCCAGACATCCTCAACGAACTCAGCCCAGACACCGAACTCTCATCAATCATCTTCGGAGGCAACGGACAACCCCTCTGGCTCAGACGCAGCAAACGACTCGCCAACGACCACCAACGCCTAGCCGTCGCAATACGCGACGGAGGCTGCGTACTCTGCGAAGCGCCCATGCACCTATGCGAAATCCACCACATAAAAGAATGGAACACCCAGGGAGGAGCAACCGACATAGAGAACCTCGCAGCCATCTGCGGGCACCACCACCGATGGCTGCACAACAACAACCAACAACTCACCTACTCACCCGAAAACGGCAACTGGACAACCCAAACCCGCCCGCCGCCTCCCTCCCCGCCGACAACTCCCCCGCGGCGACACCCCAGGGAACAGCCGCTACCGGATCAGTCGACCCACACCCGCTCGCCACCCCCCTCCACGCCAACACCTCCCCCACAACGGCCACCACCAACAAAATGACCCCCCACCCCAACTAACGCAAAACGCCACGAAGAGACTAAGGAACTGCAGCGGCTCACAGCCACCCAAAAACGCCCACCCCAACTAGCGCAGAAAGGAGAGCCGAACCCTCACACTCCACCCCCTCCCGCAACAGCCACCACCAACAAATAACGCCCACACCGACTACCTCCGAAAGACACGGAAAGACGGAGGAACAGTCAGTTTGGGGCCGGACGCCGCTCAGGAAGAACCCGCGACGGCTCCGAAAACCACGAAAGCGAAAGAACAGTCAGTTTGGAACAGGACACTAAGCAAGAAGAACCCGCGACGGCTCCGAAAACCACGGAGGACGAAGTACCTTCAGCCACCCCGTGGTGAGCGCCAGTGCGTCACTCACCTGAAACTCCGCGGCCTGTGGCAACCTCGTCAGCGTCGCCGAACGATGCCGGCTCGAAACCGTGCTGCGCGTACCAAGCCAAAGCGAAACGAGTGTCGAGATCGAGTTCAGACTCCTCCTCCTGAAGAACGTCGTCGAGCACCTCGTAGATGAGCGCCAAAGCGTCACTCACCGGCATCTGTCTGCCATCAGCCTCAACAACCTTGGCATAGCCGGAGAACACTTTGATGCCAGGGCCTATGGTCGACTGGGGCCAGTCGACGGGAGCAATGTCACCGGACTGCCGCACTTTGATCGCTCGAGGGAGTTTGTCACGAAGTTCAGCAATGAACTCACTTCGAGTAGCAAGAGGAACTGATTCCGGACGGGGACGACAAGCCAGAACGCCGAAGACGCTAGAGCATTGGAACCTATGGAACGCAACCGGGCTCGAGCCCCTGTTCTTAGGCTCGAACCTCTGTTCTTAAAGGCCAAGTAGCGGTGATCCGCAAACCAGCATCAATCACTGCTTTCAGAAATATGTCCCAACCTGTGGAACGGACTTGCCCTTCTTCTGAGGACTCCGTGGCTTTGTATGCGTAGTAAATAGTGGCAGGAACATCAGGATGCTGCGATGCGGCAACTTCAGCCATGAACTCTGCCATTCCAGACTCGAAATGTTCTCTCGCTTCCTGCTTGCCTCCATGACGACTCGAATCAGCAATTAGAGCAATTAGTTCGTCAACTTTCGGCGACAACAGCGTAGAGCCTCATCTGGCCAGGTATCAGCAAGATTATGGCGCATCCACGCATAGAAAAAATCGGAAATATCTGCATAACCAATATTGTCGTAATGCCGAATTCGAAGAGCGGTCGCCCGAGGTAGCGGCGGCACTCACCAACGGAGGGTGCTAGAGCATGGCGAAACGGAGGGGCGGGCGACCGCTCCTCCGTCCACTCGGGGATAGTCTCCCGAGTGCTGATGAGCTAGACCCCAACTCACGAAAGAATTGACATGACCACTCGCACCCTCACCGCCCTCCGTGGACTATCCGACGACGGGCGAGAGCATGAGCATCCACCCGCGCCCCGCACCACGACCGGCGGTGAGAGCGTGAGCTCACCCTCGCCTACGCCCAGTGCCCCGACGCCCGAGACGACGCCGAATGTCGCACCACCAATAGACGGCGAGCATTTGACGAGGTCGAGCAGCAACTCCGAGAGGAACACAATCTCCACCGGAGCGAGGAGACGCCGTGAGCAACCGAGTGCGCCGACGCAACCGGCCGTTGCGGCACGAGCGCATCGTCGCAACCCCCGAGGACGTGGAGCGGGTGCGGCTAGAGGCCTCCGAGAGCGTCGTGCTATGAGACACCCTCGCACTGACGACCGAGGACTAGGCACGTTGGAGTGGATACTCATCGTCGCCGCCGTCGGAGGACTAGCGACCATCGGCGTGCTAGTCGTGAGGAGCGCCAGCGACTCGGCTGGGGAGACGACCGAGCCCCGCCGCACCAGCGACGCCTACGAATCCGAGGTGCAAGACCGCCTCCATTACCGAGATTACGACGACGCCGAGGTGCTCCGCCGGTGCGAGCAAGCCCTCACTCAATGGAACTCATTAGACCTCCCCGACTTCTCTCCCTCCACGACGAGCGCTACCACCGGTACCACTAACGCCGACGGCGTGGATCCCCCGCACTACCAATGCGACGCCGTCCCCACCGACGGAGCGACTAACACTCCGCCCCCTCGGTGGACGCCTCCACCGTTTCCGACGACGACCGCTCCCCCCTAGGAGCACCAGCACCTCCCGCACCGGCGCCGTGAGCACGCCCCACCGCCGCACCGGAGGAGACGACCGACACTCCTCCCGTTTCTCCACCGCCCGCATCACCATCCGAGGAGGATCCTCAATTAGACCACTAACCGCAATCCTCATACTCACCCTCATGCTCACCCTCATAGCGTGCTCACTCACCACCACCACCGGCGAGCAAGCAACTACCACCACAACGACTACCACCACAACGACCGCTCCCCCGCCGTCCACGGCTACGGCGACCCTCCGGCTATTATCCGCATCCGACCTAGCGGCGTGCAGGACGGCGCTCGGAATCGCCGAGGAAACAATTGACTTCAGCGGATTCCCTCTCACCGCTAGAGCGGATCTAATAGACGCATTAGAGCGCCACAACGAGCACACCTGTGCTCCATTTCTCCGAGCGGGCTACGACTATTGCGACGACCTAAAGGACATCATGAGGGTGCACGCAGGCGCAGGGGACATCCCAGGGTGGACACCCGAGTGCTACGCCGGCGTGCGGGAGGTGCTCATCACCGCCACCCGCGAGCAAGCAACTACCCCCACGACGACTACCCCGCCGGCCACGACTACGACCACCCCAGTCAATCACATTTACCAAGACGGCTACGACGACGGCTACAACGCCGGCCACAACGCCGGCCACGGCGTCGGCCGCAACGACGGCTACAACGACGGCCACGGCGTCGGCCGCAACGACGGCTACAACGACGGCCACGGCGTCGGCCGCAACGCCGGCCACAACGCCGGCCACAACGCCGGCCACAACGCCGGCCACAACGCCGGCCACAACGCCGGCCACAACGCCGGCCACGGCGTCGGCCACGGCGTCGGCTACAACGCCGGTTACGACGACGGCTACAACGCCGGCCACGGCTGGGGCGTAATAGCGGCGGAATAGCCGGCGGCTACGCGGAGGGGTGGGCGCACGGCCATAATTGCGGCATCCTCCTCGCACCACCGCAATCGCAAGCACTCATAGACGCCTACGAGCGGTACCACGCCGCCTACAACGCCGGAGAGATTCCCGGCGACGCTCCATCGAGGGACTCGCTCCAATGACCGCCCCGCCGCCGCACTCACCCTTCGCCAGAATCGCCGTCTAGACGCCCCTAACGGGACGACGGGGGGAGCGTCGCGTCGTTGCGGCGCAACACCAACGTGGTGGTCGCGGGGCGTGCGCTCCGCCGAGGGGACGTTTGCTTCAATTGCGGGCGCTCCGTCCCCCACCCCCGCAAGCATGTAGACCACGCCCTCCCCGTCGCCGAGGGCGGATTGGGGGGGACGTTGGTGCTGTCGTGCGACGAGTGCAACTTAGAGGACGGGGGGCGCGTCCACTGGGCGCAGCAAGCGAGGTTGCGGATTGCGGCATGGGGAGCAACTCCTCAGCGTGGGCATGCGACGAGCGTCGGCGGAGGGTCGCACGTGCGCCCTCCCCGCTAAGACCGGCACGTGGGCGGGGCGGCCGGCGACCGGAACTCACGCCGGAGCGCAACGACACCTCCGAGCGGTCGAGGATCTCAGGGAATGCCCTCCGTGCTATAAGGCGCACCTCACCTACCGGCGGGACGCCAACCGGCGGTGGCAGGCGAAACGGAGGAGCGAGGAGCAAGAATCACGCTCCGACGTGGGCGAGTCGTAAATCCCCGAACGGGAGCGTCGGGCAGGGGAAATCGGAGCACTCACATTGAGTGGAGATAAGCAACAATAGAGGAAATAGCTCACGATGAGTCCAGGCGAGTCGATAAATCCGACCCCCGCTACCGAATTGCCTTTGTCCTGCGGGGTCGTTGGAGAGTGCAAACTTTCGGTCGAACAGGGAACTTCTCGGGGGTAATGAGTGCTGCTACTAACAGGAAACTAGCTACTGGAACTCGTGCATTTGTGTCCCCTTCTGAACGCTCTGGCGAGTGGCGCGAACGAATACCGCCATGTCAGTCTGCTGTCGGGTATTGCAACACTTAACCACCTGAGTTTACAAGCTTCTGCTGGAACCCTCTTTGGGAAATTGTTGTCCGCAAGGTCAGCTAGACAGCTATGAGGTTGTTGGAGTCAAAACGCTTCATCAGCCCACTTCTTGTCGCTGGCGATTTCTTGTCGCTGGCGATCTTGTGGAGGAGATAGGCGAGCTGACGGGCGCGGTCTCCACATACGGAACAACCAGTACTCCAACTCGGGATGGGCGAGGGTCTCCGACTGAGCGTCCGTACCTGACCCGGATTCGGGATAGACCTCCGGACCGGGCTCGGGCTAAACGTCAGTCCCCGACTCGGGGTCGAACTCCGAACTCACCACCAGACTCAGGATCAGACTCCCAACTCCCCTCACCCCCAGGATCAGACCCCAACTCCCCTCACCCCCAGGATCAGATTCCCAACTGGCCCCCAGTCCCCCACTCAGGCTCCGACTCAGGATCAGTCCCCAACTCCCCTCACCCCCAAGATCAGACTGTGACGTCCGGACCAGGCTTGTAGCCCGCCCGTCTGGCTCAAACTCCGACCGACCATCCGGAACAGACGCGAACTCACCACCAGTCCCCGACTCGGGCTCCGACCGTGACCGCCGTCATGTCCCGCTGACCTAAGCCCCCGAACTCCTCAATACTCCCCTCCTCATGTCTCAAGTTCCTATTAGCCATCCGAACAGGACACGAACTGAGCGCCAGTCCCCGACTTGGGGTCAGACGCAACGACCTGCACCAGACCGGATTAACAACCGCAACATTAAACTGAGCGCCAGTCTCCGACTCGGGGGCAGACTGTGGCTCGCCGTCAGACCCTGCCGGCCTGAACTCCAGGAACTCATCGATGCTCCCCTCCTCGTGCTTCCACCTCTGACTGGCCGTCAGGGCCGGCTGGCCTTGACCTCCTAGCTGTCAGGGCCGGCTGGCCTTGACCCCCTGCCTCCCCCGCCCTGCCTTGGACTCAGAGTCGCCTTGACCCCCTGCCTCCCCTGGCCTGGATTCAGAGTCGTGTCATAACTCCGCCTCAGTCAAGGTCTACTCAGACAGAGCCTGCTTCTCCGAAACGGCCTCGTCGACCGGCTCTGTGCCGGCTATCTCCTTATATACAAGTGCCTTCTCAAGATTATCTGCTTTTAAAGTTTTTTCTAAAATTAAGGGTAATTTATGTAAGTATCTATCATTGTCACACCCCCCTGATACTCTTAAAACCATGAGAAAAACTCCCCTCTACCAGGGAAAGAAGCAGCCACTGAAAAAACACGTGGCCGACGCTGCGGCTGCCTCGGTCAAAGCCTGTTCGGGCGGGTCATGCTCTCCAGACACAGCCTCATCGACCAGTTCTGTATCGCCCGGCTCTCTGCAAGCACTACACACTCACCAAGACAAGGACGACGCGGCCTCGTCGACCGACAGTCGACCAAGGTCTTGGAACATCGACGGACTGCCAGACACAGCCTCATCAACCAGTTCTACGTCGCCCGGCTCTCTGCAAGCACTACACACTCACCAAGACAAGGACGACGCGGCCTCGTCGACCGACAGTCGACCAAGGTCTTGGAACATCGACGGACTGCCAGACACAGCCTCATCAACCAGTTCTACGTCGACCGGCTCTCTGCAAGCACTACACACTCACCAAGACAAGGACGACGCGGTCTCGTCGACCGGCTCTGTGCGTCAGACTGGCACGCCCTGCGGAAATCGAAAGCACGACAAAGACGACACGGCCTCGTCGACCGGCTCTGTGCCGGCTTCTGTCTACATACAAATGCTTTCTCAACAATACTTACCTTTGAAGTGTTTTCAGGATTTCAAAGCATTTCATGTGAGTATCTATCATTGTCACACCCCCCTGCTACTCTTAGAATCATGAGAAAAACTCCCCTCCACCAGGAAAAGAAGCAGCCACTGACAAAACACGTGGCCAACGGTGCGTCAGACACAAGCCACGGCAGTCAAGCCCATATGAGGCAAGGCGCAGACGGTGTAACGAGCAACACCGAGTCTCGCACCGCTCGCACGCTCGCCCCGAAACAAGCACAGCGAGACGCAGAGAGGGGAACAACCAACGGAGTGCGTCCAGCAGACAACGCCGGGAACAGAGGACGTGGAGCCCTGCGCCGAGGAGAACCCGCCGACCGACCCGACGAACCAGCAGACAACGCCGGGAACGGAGGACGTGGAGCCGACTTCGATCAACGTAAGGACTCCGCATCCCCAGTCCCACCAGACGCCGCCGAGGGTTTCCGGATGCTCAGACGGTCGCATTCGAGTGGGACAACCAACGGGACGCACCCAGCGGATACCGCTGAGAGTCAGCGACGTGGAATCGACTTCGATCAACGTAAGGACTCCGCATCCCCAGTCCCGCTAGACACCGCCGATGGTCTCGGGAAGATCAGATGGCCGAATTCGAGTAGAACAACCAACGGCACACTCCCAGCAAAAGACGCTGGGAGTGGAGTACCTGAAAAGGGAGGCTCCTTCAGTGGAGGAATTCCGCGGGAGACAGCAGGCGCCCGCCCACCCGCGCCAGGTGCCCTTGGGTCTGCGTCAGGCGCCCGCCCGGCCGCGCCGGATGCTCTAGGGTCTGCACCGGACGCCCGGCCGGCCGCGCCGGATGCTCTAGGGTCTGCACCGGACGCCCGGCCGGCCGCGCCGGATGCCGCTGCGTCCGCGCAGGACGCCCTTGCGTCCTCGCCAGGCGCCCGCCCGGTCGCGCAGGATGCTCTAGGGTCTGCACCGGACGCCCGGCCGGCCGGGAGAGTTGCTTCGGCTGGGGCGTCACGCTGTGCGGCAGATGCCCTTCCGCCTATGTTCGGGGTGGACGCTGCCGACATGGCCTTGGAAGCCCTCGGACAGGTGTCTGCGGAACAGATGACCCCCGACGAACTGGAGAGGCTCTCGACGACGCTCGGACGTATCCGCACTCGGACATCCGACCTGCTGCGTTCGGTGGCCGCGGTCACCCTGAAGGACAAGGGCAAAGACGGCAAAGGTGGCAAGGGAGTGGACGCTGTGCACCTGCTCGGGGGGCGCGCCAAACTCGCCAACCGGGAAATCCGCCGCCTCAAGCGCATGGCGGAACGCCTACAGGAGATGCCGAACACCTCTGAGCGGCTCCGGTCGGGGGCGATCACCTTCGAACACGCCGCGGCGCTAGCTGACGCTGGCGCTGAGTGCGGAGCGAAGTCTGTGGACAACGACGAGGACCTGCTGAAGTCGGCTGAGAAAACGCCAATCGACCAGTATTACAAACAGACGCGCTCTTTCGCCGGCAGACACGCCCCAGACCGAGGGCGGGCTCGCCTGAACTGGCAGCGCCGCCGGCGACACGCCTCGCTCTACACCGAAGACGACACAGGAATGGGGGTGATCCGCGCCTTGTTCGACCCGATTTCGTTCAACCTCCTCCGTCAGAGCGTCGACCGCCACACTGACGCCCTGTGGAGAGAGGACGGCGGACGGGACGGGCAGCCGAACACTCGCCGCACCCCCCAGCAGCGCTGCTGCGACGCCATCTTCGAACTCCTCACAGGAAAACCCGCACCCGCCCACAAACCAGACACTGGCGACACCGCCCGCCGCCCGCAGGGGGGACGCTCCAACCGGCAGACGCAGGCAGGGCGCTCCGACCGGCAGACGCAGGCAGGGCGCTCCGACCGGCGACCGAAAGCGGGACAACCTGACCGGCAGACGCAAGCAGAACACCCCGACCAGCGGGCGCAGGCGAGACGCTCCGCCAAGCGACCGAAAGCGGAACACCCCGACCGGCAGCCACAACCAGAACACCCCAACCGGCCGCCGCAAGCTGGCCACCCTGTCCAACAGCCGCAAGCTGGCCACCCTGCTCGGCGATCACACTCGAACGAGACAGGCCAGGATCCAGACGACCCGCCGCTCATGCCCGAGAACTGGCGGAGCGTTAACGACCCAGAACCAGAGACAGGCCAGGATCCAGACGACCCGCCGCTCATGCCCGAGAACTGGCGGAGCGTTAACGACCCAGAACCAGAGACAGGCCAGGATCCAGACGACCCGCCGCTCATGCCCGGGAATTGGGCGACCGCCCCTGGTGAACACGCTCCGAATAACGGGGATCGGGAGGGTGAGCGTAAGTGGGTTAAGGCGAAGGACGCCGCCCAACTAGTGGTAATCGCCGACATCGGCGTCCTCGACGGCACCAACCTCGACGGAAGATGCGAAATCCTCGGAACCGGACCAGTACCCCCAGACATCCTCAGCGAACTCAGCCCAGACACCGAACTCTCATCAATCATCTTCGGAGGCAACGGACAGCCCCTCTGGCTCAGACGCAGCAAACGACTCGCCAACGACCACCAACGACTAGCCGTCGCAATACGCGACGGAGGCTGCGTACTCTGCGAAGCGCCCATGCACCTATGCGAAATCCACCACATACAAGAATGGAACACCCAAGGAGGAACAACCGACATAGAGAACCTCGCTGCCATCTGCGGGCACCACCACCGATGGCTGCACAACAACAACCAACAACTCACCTACTCACCCGAAACGCGAAACTGGACAACCCAAACCCGCCCCACGCCCCCCTTCCCGCCCACATCTCCCCCCTCCCCGCCAACGCCTCCCTCTCCCCCGACGCCCTCCTCCCCACCGACGCCTCCCCCACCGCGACCACCACCCACAAAATAACACCCACCCCAACTAGCCCAAAAACCACGAAAGAGGCAAAGGAACTGCAGCAACGGCACGGCACGGGGAAATAGGGAGCTACACTCGTCGGCCAACGAACCAGCCACATGCACAGCCACAAAGCAGCTATGGCACGGCACGGGGAAATAGGGAGCTACACTCGTCGGCCAACGAACCAGCCACATGCACAGCCACAAAACAGCAACAGCACGACGGGGGGAAATGGGGGGCACACCTAGGAGCGCAGAGCCACGAAGGGACAAAGGAACTGCTACAACTCACAGCCAACCAAAAAACACCCACCCCAGCTAGCGCAGAAGGAAAACCCTCACACTCCACCCCGCAACCAGGAACAGCAGGAGTCTGGGTGGGCAACCCAGGGAGCGCAAAAACCCTCACACTCCACCCCGCAACAACCACCACCAAAAAACAACCGGATTGAACGCAAGGAGAACCCTGAAACAACCCTCATACTCCACCCCCAATAGCCACAACCAAAAGCGCCCACACCGACTGGCACAGAAAGCCACGGAAGGCGAAGGAACGCTCAGTCTGTGCCCAGACACTGAACAAGAAGAGCGCCCGACTAGCCCCGAAACCCACGGCGAGGCGACACCTAAAAAGCATCGGCAGTCGGTTATTGGAACAATCAGTTCCCGCCTGAGTTCTCAAGTTCCTGCTGGACGCCTCTTTGGGAAATTACCCTCAAGGTCGGCCAGACAGCTATGAGGTTGTTGTAGGAGAACGCTTCATCAGCCCATTTCTTGTCGCTGGCAATCTTGTGGAGCAAGTAGGCGAGTTGGCGGGCGCGGTCGCCGACGCCGCCTAGGAGCGCCAGAAGTTCCGCCGCCTGCGACTCCGACTGCTCCAGCCTGGCAGTTAGGTGCTGAAGCGCTTCCCAGACGGTCAGCCGGAGATCGCTGGCAGGATCCCAGTCGGCGTCGAGGTCGGAGCGTCCAAAGCGCCCAGAACGCCCAAAGCGCCCCAAAAGGCGGAACCTGCCACCCGAGGACTCTCCGACACCCGCCCTGATGACCCCCTCCACAGAAGTGTTCTTGGCACGGGCGATGGAGTCGGCGTCGCCGAACGGAGCGAAATCGAAGCCGTGCTGCGCGTACCAGGCGAGAGCGAAACGAGTGTCAGCGTCGAACTCTGACTCCTCCCCGTGGAGAACCTCGTCGAGAACCTCGTTGATGAGCGCCAGTGCGTCACTCACACTCATCGAAGAGCCGTCCGCCTCCACCACCTTGGCGTAACCAGAAAACACCCCGATACCCGGCCCGATGCTCGACTGAGGCAAGTCGACCGGCGCGATATTGCCCGACCAAAGACGCTTTACCGCCTCGGAGAGTTCGCTACGCAACGCAGCCATGAACTCGCTGCGAGTGCCCAAAGATGCTGACACTGATCGCGGGCGGCAAGCCAGAACGATGGAGGATGCGAGGGCGTTTGCGCCGAGGGCGTTGGGGCGGTTAGAGAGTTCCGTCCGCAGCGGCCAAGTGGCTGTGACTTGAAGCCCGGAGTCGACGGCGGCCTGGAGAAAAGTGTCCCAACCTGTGGAGCGAACTCCGCCGCCCTCGGTTGTCTCCGTGGCCTTGTAGGCATAGTAGATGGTCGCAGGAACGTCGGAGGAGTTGTTTGCTCGAACCTCTTTCATGAAGTCGGCCATGCCGGATTCGAAATGCTCCGCTGCGTCCTTTCGCGAGGCGGAGCGGTAAGTGTTCGCAATCAATTCCTCAGATTTCGGCGTAAAAAGAGTAGCGCACTCATCCGGCCAAACATCAGCAAGATTGCGGCGCAGCCAGACATAAAAGAAATCAGAGATATCCGCGTAACAGATATTGTCGTAATAAGGCGGGTCGGTTGAAATTACCACACCAGACGACCGACGCACCCTGACACGAGCGTCGCACTGGCCAACTTCAGCATCCCCCTTGGCTGCCTCCACACTCCCCGCCGCCGCAGGACCTCCCCACGCGTCGCACTGGCGAACCTCGGCATTCTCTTTGACCTGGGCGACCCTGCTCGCCTGGTTCTCCTCCTGAGGCGACGTCGCACTAGCTAACTTCGGCATTTCCTTGACTGCCTCCTGCGGGGGGCGCTCGGAGCGAGATCGAGGCGCCGCCGCACTAGCTAACTTTGACATTTCCTTGACCGGAAGATTGGCGACGGCTTTGCTTGTCGCATCGATGCAGTTATCCCAACTACCCGAGGAATTTCTAAGTGGGTTGTTTTCGACAAAATCCCAACTCATGGCTATTGCCTGACGAGGAAAGACATTGCGTGCATGCATCCTCGAGGAATCCCAAGTGCAGATACTGCTATTACGAGACACCATCCTGTCAAACACAAACGCCAAGTAGGTCACGACCGCATCGGCGTAGGCAACCGCTCCCCCGCCGCCGTCTCGCAAACGCATCTCGTCGTCCGCCAGACCGGCTGCCTTGGCGTCGTCGAACACCCGCTCGTGGACTTCGCCAAGCAAATCGGAAAACGTGGTGAGCGCAGCTAGTTGTCGGTCGGTAAACAGGTCGGCGAATGTCCTGAGGCCATAGCGAGGAGCGCCGTCCGCCGCCTTGCCCGATAATTCCCCGCTCAGCGCATCCGCTGCAAACACGCGTTCCTTAGATAGATATCCGCTCTTCCCACCCTGACTGCTAGCCGCACCGCTATCCGCACCCTCGCCGCTAGTCCCACCCCGACCCACGTTAGCGCCCACATGTCCCGCTTCATGCCCCGCTTCACCACCCGATTTGCGATGATCCAACTCTGCCTCAGGAGCCACAGTCCCTAGTGGAGCAGTCCCTGGTGGAGATACAGGAGATACATGAAACCCCTCCTCGGTGCCTAGCTGGTCGGCAGAAACTTCGCCGTTAATGCCCGTCACTGGTGGTGATACATAAACCCTCCCTCTATTTCCCTCTGCGACAACTGCCATAAGGTGCGCCCCCATGCGACCGGCCTGTCCTTCAGCCTGAATATACTCCCGCGGGATCGCTGCGCCGGTGGCTATGCAAGTCCCGTTTCCCCGCTGAACCGTTGGTCGAGGGCGCTCAGACGCAGAACGGGTCGGAAATTCCACGGCGAGGTCGTCCCCGCCGAGTTGAACCGTTGGCCGAGGGCGTGCAGACGCCGGAACGGGTGCAGACACAGAACCTTCAACGCCACTCCGCCGTTGGACAGCTGACTGAGGACGCTCAGACGCAGAACCTTCGACGCCGCTCCCCCGTTGGACAGCTGACCGTGGGCGTGTAGACGCCCGAGGTCCCAGGTCAGAGTAGCTCCCATCTCCACCCTGCGGTAATGTGCCCCCCCCCCCCCCCCCCCCTAATCTCAGTCCTGGACACACCCGAGGACTGAGCGGAGTCGGCAGTACCTAGAAGCGCGCCGGCCGAACCGACAGAATCACCTGGAGAAGCATGCGCCGAAGTCCCCGAAGTCCCCGAAACAGAACGAGGGGAACACTGGATTGAGACGCCGCGACCTCCACCTCCAGTATTGACATTATTGACATTATTGACATTATTGACCCTGTAACCGACGCTCTGCGTGACGTGGTCGACGACCGGCTCTACCCACACCTCCGGCTTGCCCCCCTTGGCCTTACGAAGCGTCCAAGACTTAACAAGCGGCACATGCCCGTTCCAGGTCGGGTCGGGCGACTCGACCGTCCTAGCCCAAATCCAAGCAATCGGCGTCAACTTCTCCCCATCAGGGCCGACGACATCAGGATACAAATGACCAATCCTGCCCTCAGCCTCATCCCGCATCCACGCACCGTACGCCCTGATGTCGGCAGCTAACCCATGCGCCCCCCTCCACAACAAGCCAGACCCTGACCCTCCGCGAGTTCCGCAGCCTTGAACGCCGTCCGCAGCTTCCTCCGATTCGATCCGCTTACTGAAGTCTTGCCTAGACCGGGGAGGGGGCGACTTCTTCCCGGAATCGGGGGCTTCCGACCTACGGAACGCGCCCGGTCGGGCGAGCACACCACGAATAGTTGGCGGCTGTATTCCGAACTCAGATGCTTGCGACCCGAACCGCTCGGTTCCCCGCGCCCGGTTCGCTCCACCTGTCCCCCCTGCTCCACCTGCTCCACCTGCAGAACTTTCCGTCAGCGTCCCAGATGCTTGCGACCCGAACCGCTCGATCGCCTGCGCCCCGCTTGACGTGCTGAGGTCTTCCCTCTCATCAGGGTGCACCGGCGGCCGACCAGCGAAGCGGGGCGGCACCTCCAGCATCGCCTTGTTGATTAACACCGCCACCGGATTCAAATCGCTGGCCAGCGCCTTCAATCCCAAACGCTGAACTTCCAACGGGATGGAGCCGCCCCCGGCGAACGGGTCGAGCACCGCAGGCGGCCCGTCGGGGAAGCACCGCTCGACCTCGGCTCTGGCCTCCCGCAGCACGTCCGGGTTGCTGCTGTTCTCCCAAACCACCAAGTCCTCCAAGATCCTGAACAAGCGCTTGCGCTCGGCGTCCTGATCCTTCTCGGTCGGGAACTGCTCGGGGTGCGCCGAGGGGTCATCCACCAGAGAAGCCCACAACACCGCCCTACAAGCCGCCAACGGACGCCGAGCCCACCACAAATGCAGCGTCGACGGATGCCCATGACGGATCGACTTCTCCCGCGCCGACGCCTTGTTGATCGCATCCAGCGGCAGCGCCACCTCAATGAGCTTCGGCTTATGTGCAGTCACGCTCTCACCAGTTCGTACTCAGCGGCAGCGCCGTGACCCGGATTTCACGCTCCACTGAGCAGATAGTCATCACACTCGCACCAAGTCGCACTCAACGCCCCAGCCGCCTCACCGCGGCTCACCCGCCGCCTGCAACCCAGCCCCCGCCTCACCGCGGCTCACCCGCAGCCTGCGACCCAGCCCCCGCCTCACCGCGGCTCACCCGCAGCCTGCAGTAGGTCCCGCACCTTCAGCGTCAAGCGAGTCTGGGCGAAGTGCATCTCCACGCCCCCGAAGGGGTCTAGCAAGTAGCGAACAACTGGAGCGTCGTCTGCGGACTCCGGCACGGAGACCACCGCCAGCCTCCAGCGCTCGGCGTTGGACTTGGCTTTCAGCACCTGCTGGGCGCTCACGTGAATCTCCGTGGTCTGCGGGAGGTGGCCTTTGACCTCTATGAAATAGTGGGTACCGGTGGCGGGGTCCTTGGAGAGCACGTCGTAGCCGGGGTTGGAGTGCTCCTGCTCCTGGGGCTCCCGGCCCAGCCTGCGCTCGGCCTTCATGACTGCCGCCACCGCCCGCCGGTCGGTGTCTTGGGCGACCTCCGGATCGGGTGCTTCGGGCAGCGCCTCACCGCTCTCTTCCGCCTCGAGGTCGTCGAGCAGCCGCTGCGGAATCACTAGCGCCGCAGCGACGATGTTGGGCGGCATGTTATGAAGGCTGCGTTCCTGCTCGAGCTCCAAGCGGCGACGCGTCAGACGCGCCCCCAACTCATCCGCCCGCTTCGCTGCCTGCGCCGCGTTGACTGGGGGCGTCTTTCCTTGCCTCTCCTGTTCTTTGAGCTCGAGGGTGCGAGTGTCCCAGTAACGGATTTCGCCGCTTAAGCGTTCGGTCACCGCAGCGCTGACCTTCTTCACCCTTCCCTCGGTGACTTTAACGATCTCCTCGAAATGCCTTCCTGCCATGTTTTCTATGGCCCAGTCCTTAGCCGCCGCTTCTGCCTTATCGTCAATCCAGCTGAGGTCTAAGTGGCGCTTCAGCGTTGCCCTTTGTTCTTCGTCAGCGGGCGAGTAGCCGAGATACGGCTCCGGCCCAGGGTCGCATACGTTGCCCTGCTCGTCGATCTCCGCGTACTGGAAACGCCGTGAGACCACATACCCGGGCTGCCCGCCCTGTCCGCGCTGCCCGCGCCCGCCTTGTCCGCGCCCGCCCTGTCCGCGCCCGTGCTGTCCATGCTGCCCCTGCTGCCCGAGCCCGTTCACCCGACGTCCGTCGGTGATCTTATGGTCGAGGTAAACCAAGAGGCGGGGGTTTGGCGAAGATGCGTCTGGGTCGATCAGGACGGCCCCTTGCTCCAGCGTCTGCCTGTGGTCGGAGAGCACCTTGGTCACGAGCGCAGACAACAAGGCGGTGCCAGGTGAAATCAACTCGGCGCGCTCGAGTTTCCCGGCTGCCGCGACGCCCGCGACGCCGCCCGCGACGCCCTTCCGCTCGACGCCCGCTGCGCCTGCGGCTCCCACGGCTCCTGCGCCGCCGTCCTTCCGCGCGGCTCCCGCGGCGCCCGCGACGCCCGCTGCTCCCCCGACGCCTGCGGCTCCCCCGCCTCCCCCGGCTCCCCCGGCGACGCTCAACCCAGCGCTCCTGAACGATCCTCGAGCGCCCTCACCATCAACTTGAGGTTTGACGTAAGCCTTATCGAAAGTGACTCTGCTGTAGCGCTCGAAAACAGGGCCTAGGGCGTTGTCGCCTGCAACTCGCCTCACCGAAGCCGGAACTCTGGTGATCTCATAGCGGCCCCTCTCCCGACTGACGATGCGCCCCCCGTAGCCTTTCAGAGCCGCCGAGAAGAACGCCTCCACGAACCACGGCTGAAGCTTTTGCGCCCTCGAACGCTCCATCAGGTCGCGAATCTCCTCGTTGCTGTCACCATCTGAGAGGCCGCTCACCAACGCACGCTCCTCTAGCACCTTTCCTAGCTGAACGCCGATCTCCTCGTTGATGACCTGATTCATGTATTCGACGTGGGCAGGGTCGGAGTCCTCCTGAATGGAGCGCATCAGAAGCTCGCGCAGCGACGTGTTGATGTGCGAGTCGCCTAGCACGTCGTAGACCTGCTCGCCGTAGACCCTCTTCTGCTCCTCGATTTTCTGAAAGAGCCGGGCGAACACCTTGCCCTCACGGGTTTCGTGAGCGACCATGTTCCAGAGGTGGCAGGGGCGCACCTGCCCGATGCGGTGAATGCGACCGAAGCGCTGCTCGATGCGGTTCGGGTTCCAGGGCAGGTCGTAGTTGACCATCAAATTCGCTACCTGAAGGTTCACGCCCTCTCCCGCAGCGTCGGTGGCTGCTAGAACCCTGACCGTCGGGTCGACCATGAACATGTCCTGGATGCGTCTGCGGTCGTGCCGCTTGATCCCGCCGTGAATGACGGCCACGGCCTCGGGGCGGCCAATTTCCTCCCGTATCCGACCTGCGACGTACTCGAGAGTGTCCTTGTATTCGGTGAAGACGATGAGCTTGCTGTCGTCGCCGCTGCTGCCACTGCGGGCGCTGTTGCCGCCGCCGCTGCGGACGCTGCTGGAACTGCGGGCGCTGCGGCTCAGAAAGCGTCCGGTTCGCAGCAACTGCCGCAATTCCGTCCACTTGGTGTCTGTGCGGCTCTTGAGCACTTTTTCAGCCCGTCCCAACAGCATCTTGACCTCTAACGCCTCCGCTTCGATTTCTTCGGCAGTGGCTGACGCCGTGGCTGAGTCGATGACAGCGTCCTCGAGACTTTCCAGGAAGTCGTAGTCGTAGTCGTCATAGTCAAAGTCTCGGAGATCCTGGGGCTTGATGCCTTCGGGAAGTTCGAATAGGGAGATTTGCTCGCCGCTCTTGGACAATTCCCGCAGCTTCTTGGCTTGCTCGCTCAGACGCTCACGGCGACGCCGCAGAGAGTGGTAGATAGCGGCAGGCGATGAGGCCAACCTTCTCTGGAGGCCAGCTAGGGCGAAGCCGACGATGAGGCCCCTCTTCTTGTCGCCTTCCGCCTGCATTTGCTGAGCGCGGTTCATCCCAGACCGGACGTAGCGCGTCACGGCCTCATACAACCCCATCTCCTCCTCTGAAAGCTCAAAGTTGAGGGTCTCAGCAAAACGCTTCGGGAAGAGCGGCTTTCCCTCAAAGGTGAGCAGGTTTTCCTTCACCAGGCGGCGCATCACGTCTGAAGTGTCCGGCACCTCTACCGGCTTGCCGCTGCGGATAGTGCAGGAAAACCGGTCAGGGTCTACGAGCGTCATGAAGGCCAGGAAGTCTTCGTTGCGTCCGTTGTGCGGGGTGGCGGTGAGCAAGAGGAGGTGCCGCGTCAGCGTGTGCAGCAACTCGCCTAGCCGGAAGCGCCCTGTCTTGTTGATTTTTTTGCCGTAGGGGCGTGCCGACATCTTGTGCGCCTCGTCGATGATCACGAGATCCCAGTCCGACGCCTTGAGCTTGGCTTTAAGGTCTTCGGCGCGGGAGAGTTGGTCTAGGCGAGCGATGAGCAGGGGTTTCTCAAGGAACGGGTTTCCCGCCATGGAATCTTCCACTGCCGCTCTCGACATTAACTCGAACTTGAGGCCGAACTTGTCCCAGAGTTCGTCCTGCCACTGCTCCACGAGACTGCCCGGCGCCACGATGAGGGTGCGCTCAGCGTCGCCGCGCAGCATGAGCTCACGTATGAACAGGCCGGACATGATGGTCTTGCCGGCGCCGGGGTCGTCGGCGAGGACGAACCGCAGCGGCTTTTGTATGAGCAGGCGTTTGTATACGGCTTCGATCTGGTGCGGATAGGGGTCGATGTTGGAGGTGTCCACGGCTGCGAAAGGGTCGGACAGATGCGCATAGAGCATCCGGCGGGCCTCCGACGCCAGCTTGAAGTGCTCCCCGTCGGCGTCGAAACTCCAGCGCTGCCTGGGGGCTATGGCGAAGCCGGCCAGGTCGTCTGCGGTGACGAGGCGCTCCTCGAGCTGGCCGCCGCTGGTGCGGTAGGTGAGCGTGGCCTTGTTTCCGCCGTGAGCTCTGCATCCCAAGACTTCGACTACGCCCGCAGCCCCGTCGCCGGCGATAACGCCGGTGAGACGAGTGCCTGCGATGATGTCAGCGAATGTGAGGGGCTGGGTCATGATTGGGGGATTGGATCATGCTCGGGGTCATGTTGGGGCATGCTCGGCGGATTGGATCATGCTCGGCGGATTGGATCATGCTCGGCGGATTGGATCATGCTCGGCGGATTCTGCTGGGTTGGGTGGGGGGCGGCGTGCGAGCGCAAGCGCAAGCGTAAGCGCATTCGCATTCGCATTCAGCGTCTGATCCTGAGTTGGGGGCAGTTCATTACAAACATGTTAAGAGGTTGGATGCGACAGCAAAGTAGCGAGGCGGGCGTTTTGGCGAAAACTCCTCGACGGGGGGCGGCGGGCGGGAGCGGGGCGGGGCGACTCGGGACGGCGGGCGGGCGGGGCGCTCGGGGCGGGAGCGCTGACGGGACGGACGGGGACGCTGGAGGGACAGGCGAGCGCTCACGTCGGCTGCCTAGCCGTTGGCCACCTGGCCGATGAGGTCTTGAAGATTGCGCCGGCGCTTTGGTCGGAAACTCCTCGACGAGGGGCGACGGGGGCGGGCGGTGCTGGGGGGTGCGCTTGCGCCCGATCTGGGGGGCGGAAACTCCTCGACGGGGGGTGGCGGGGGCGGGAGCGGGCGGCGGCAGGCGGGGCGCTCCCGCCGACTGCGGCAAATCGACGGGAGCAATGTGGCCGGACTGCAGGAGCTTGATAGTTGGCGGGAGTTCATCCCGAAGCGCAGCAATGAACTCACTCGAGTGGCGAGAGGAGCCGACGCCAGGCGAGGACGGCCACCCTTCACACCCACTCCAGCACTTGAGGGAGCGTTACTAGCAGCACCGAGGACGCCAGGCGAGGACGGCCACTCTTCACACCCACTCCAGTTGCCCTAGCCAATGACCAGATATCAGTCCTCGACTCCCCCACAGAAACAGACACTAAACTCGCCCTCAGGATCAGACTGTGACATCCGGACAAACTCTCCATCATCAGACTGTGACATCCGGACGGGCTCGCCGTCGCCCTGCTGCCTCAAGCTCCGACCGACCATCCGGATCAGACTCGAACTGACCACCAGTCTCCGACTCGCGATCAGAATGTGACTTGTGCTCAGACTTGCTCAGACTGTGCTCAGACTCAGACCGTGACTCGCCGTCAGACCCGTTCGGCCTGAGCCCCAAAACTCCTCGATGTTCCCCTCCCGTGTGTCCACCCCGCTTGCCTGCAGGGATAGCTCCCACCAGATGTTGCCAGAAACTCCTCGATGTCCCCCTCCCATGTCTCCGCTCGGCGGCGTGCGGGCTACTAGTTGACCGACTCCGGCCAGAAACTCTCGATGTCCCCCTCCCGTGTGTCTGCCGTAGTGCTGACGCCCCGCATCGGCAGCATTGACGCCCAGAAACTCTCGATGTCCCCCTCCCGTGTCTCGCCCCGCTTGCCTGCAGGGATAGCTCCCACCAGATGTTGCCAGAAACTCCTCGATGTCCCCCCCCTCCCCACCTCCCGTGTCTCTGCCTCCGACCGGCCGTCAGGCTCGTCTGGCCTGGTTCCCTGTCCTGGCTTGGACTCAGGGTCGAGTCATAACTCCGCCTCGGTCAAGGTCTGTTCGGAGGGTCGAACGGGTCGGTCTCCCCCGGCGCAACCTCGTCAACCTGGGCTCTGCACAGGTTTCTGTCTATATACAAATATCTTCTGTCTTCAGCACCCTGCCATCTGTAACATCAGCTAGTGGTGGACAAAAGCAGGTTTCTGTCTATATGTTTCTGTGCGGATTTACCACCGGAGCATCCCTCAGCGAAGCCACGTGAACAAATGCAGGTTTCTGTCTATATATTCTGTCTATATACAGATGTCTTCCTAACATTATCTATTTTAAAGTATTTTCAAGTTTTCAAAGCAGTTCTGTGAGCATCTATCATTGTCACACCCCCTTGCTACTCTTAGAATTATGAGAAAAACTCCCCTCTACCAGGGAAAGGAGCAGCCACTGAGAAAATACGTGACCGACGCTGCGACGGACATCAGCCGCGCAGCCAAGCCCATGTGCAGCAAGGCCCAGACGCGGGCGACGACCTCCGTGAACGCGAGACAAACAGAGGCGACAACCAAGACCATGTGCAGCAATTGACTTGTAGAAGTGGACTTGCC
The DNA here is from genome assembly GCA_965242895.1 of Acidimicrobiales bacterium. Lineage (GTDB taxonomy): Bacteria > Actinomycetota > Acidimicrobiia > Acidimicrobiales > CATQHL01 > CATQHL01. The sequence continues at coordinate 2,557,740 of OZ251507.1, read as the reverse complement.
GTTCACTTTCGGGAAACAGAGGCGGAAGCCAAGACCATACACAGCAAGGCCCAGACGCGGGCGACGACCTCCGTGAACGCGGGGCAAACAGAGACGGCAACCAAGACCATGCACAGCAAGCCCAGACGGTGAAACGCCCAACACCGATCCTCGAACCGGCCGCACGCTCGCCCCGAAACAAGCACAGCAAGGCGCCGGTGGTGGAGCGACTAACGCAGCGCATCCAGCAGACGCCACTAAGAGTCGACGACCTGCATCGACCTGCATCCAACTTCGACCGGAGCACGAACCCCGCAACCCCACATCTGATAGACACCGCTGAGAGTCGAGGGGCAAGAGTCGATGTCGACCGGCGGGCGAACCCCGCAGTTCCGGTTTCACAAGACGCCGCCGACGGTTCCGGGAAGGTTAGAGGGTCGGATTCGGGTGGGTTGACCAGCGGAGTGCGTCCATTGGATGCCGTTGGGAGTGGAGGGCGTGGAGGGCGTGGAGGCTCGGCTGGGCTAGGCGCCCGCTCAGGCTTGGGCTCCAGATCTTGCAGCAACTCTGCCCGCTTTAGCGGTTTCAGCAAGGGTTTCACGCTTCACCTTGCAATAACCTCCAGATCTTGCAATAACTCTGCCACCTTTGTATCCCGTTCCTTCTTCGCTTCGACTTGGCTTGCAATAACCTCCAGATCTTGCAATAACTCTGCCTGGCGGGACTGATGACCCCCGCCGAGCTTAAAATCCTTGCAATAACCTCCAGATCTTGCAATAACTCTGCCTCTCTCAAGTCGACGCCAGCATCCTCCGACGCCAGCATCCTCCTAGGAATAACCACAGACGAACTCCAGATCTTGCAATAACTGCAATAACTCTGCCTCTCTCAAGGTCTACTCGGGCAGGTCGCGCTCCCCCGACACAGCCTCGTCGACAGTATCTGTGCCGGTTTCTGTCTACATACAAATATTTTCTCACCATTATTTGTCTTTTCAGTGTTTTAAAGATTCCAAAGCTATTCATGTGAGTATCTATCATTGTCATACCCCCCTGCTATTCTTGGAATCATGAGAAAAACTCCCCTCTGCCAGGGAAAGGAGCAGCCACTGAGAAAATACGTGGCCGACGCTGCGACGGACATTAGCCGCGGCAACCAAGACCATGTGCGGCAAGGCGCAGACGCGGGCGACGACCTCCGTGAGAGCGGGGCAAACAGAGGCGGAAGCCAAGACCATGTGCGACAAGGCGCAGACGCGGGCGACGACCTCCGTGAGAGCGGGGCAAACAGAGACGGAAGCCAAGACCATGTGCGGCAAAGCCCAGACGGTGAAACGCCCAACACCGATCCTCGAACCGGCCGCACGCTCGCTTCGAAACAAGCACAGCAAGACGCAGGGAGTGGAACAAGCCACGGAGTGCGTCCAGCGGATACCGCCGGGAATGGAAGACATGAAAGAGGACGCTCGTTCGGGGGAGGAATTCGACGGGAAACAGCAGACACCCTCCCATCCGCGTCGGATGCCCCTGCGTCTGGGGGAAGCGCCCTCGCACCTTCGCCGAACGCCCTCCCGCCTAGGGGAAGCGCCTTCGCACCTTCGCCGGATGCTCTCGCGTTTGGGGGAGGCGCCCTCGCACCTTCGCCGAACGCCCTCGCGCCTAGGGAAAGCGCCCTCCCACCTTCACCGGATGCCCTCCCGCCCGCGCCAGATGCCCTCCCACCCATACCAGGCGCCCCCCCATCCGCGCCGGACACCCTCCCGCCTTCGCCAAACGCCCTCGCGCCTGGGGAAAGCGCCCTCCCACCTTCACCGGATGCCCTCCCGCCCGCGCCAGATGCCCTCCCACCCATACCAGGCGCCCCCCCATCCGCGCCGGACACCCTCCCGCCTTCGCCAAACGCCCTCGCGCCTGGGGAAAGCGCCCTCCCACCTTCACCGGATGCCCTCCCGCCCGCGCCAGATGCCCTCCCACCCATACCAGGCGCCCCCCCATCCGCGCCGGACACCCTCCCGCCTTCGCCAAACGCCCTCGCGCCTGGGGGAAGCGCCCTCCCGCCCGCGCTGGACGCCCCTGCGTCTGGGGGAGTTGCTTCGGCTGGGGGAACTCGCTGCGCGGCAGATGTCCTTCCGTCTGTGTCCGGGGTGGATGCTGCGAATTTGGCGTTGGAGGTTCTCGGGCGGGTGTCTGCGGAGCAGATGACCTCCGACGAGCTAGAGAGGCTCTCGACGACGCTCGGGCGCATCCGCTCTCGGACGTCTGATTTGCTGCGCTCAGTGGCTGCGGTCACCCTGAAGGACAAGGACAAAGACGGCAAAGGCGGCAAGGGAGTCGACGCTGTGCACTTGCTCGGGGGGCGCGCCAAACTCGCCAACCGTGAAATCCGCCGCCTCAAGCGCATGGCGAAACGCCTAGAAGAGATGCCGAACACCTCTGAGAAGCTCCGGTCGGGGGCGATCACCTTCGAACACGCCGCGGCGCTAGCTGACGCAGGCGCTGAATGCGGGGCGAAGTCTGTGGACAACGACGAGGATCTGCTGAAGTCGGCTGAGAAAACGCCGATCGACCAGTATTACAAGCAAACGCGTTCTTTCGCCGGCAGGAACTCCCCAGACCGAGGGCGGGCTCGCCTGAACTGGCAGCGCCGCCGGCGGCACGCCTCGCTCTACACCGAGGACGACACTGGGATGGGGGTGGTGCGCGCCTTGTTTGACCCGATTTCGTTCAACCTCCTCCGTCAGAGCGTCGACCGTCACACTGACGCCCTCTGGCGCGAGGACGGCGGACAGGACGGACAGCCGAACTCTCGCCGCACCCTCCAGCAGCGCTGCTGCGACGCCATCTTCGAACTCCTCACAGGAAAACCCGCACCCGCCCACAAACCAGACACCGGCAACACCCCCCGCCGGCCGCAGGGGGGACGCTCCAACCAGCGGACACAGGGGAGACGCTCCTCCCGGCGGGGGCAGGGGGGACGCTCCAACCAGCGGACGCAAGCAGAACACCCCTCCCGCCGGGCGCACGCTGGCCACCCCAACCCTCAGCCGCAACCAGAACACCCCAACCCTCAGCCGCAAGCGGGGCATTCCGACCAGCAGACGCAACCAGAACACCCCTCCCGCCGGGCGCAAGTGGGACGCCCCGATCAGCAAGCGCAAGCGGGATATCCCGACCGGCAAGCGCTAATGCCCCCCGACCCTCAGCCAAAATCGGGACGACACCCCGACCGGCAGACGCAAGCGGGGCATTTCGACCGGGGGGCGAAAGCAGAGCATCCCGACCGCCGGCAGCGTTCAAGAATCCCCGAGCAAGAAGCACACGGAAGGGAGACTGCCCGGCAGCCGCACGCTAGCGACCCCGCTCGGCGGTCACACTCGAACGGGACAGGGGACGCACGCACCTGCGAAACCGGAAACACGCATCCAGGTCGTGCTGAGGGCGTACTTAATCCAAACGGCAAAGCGTCGAGCGACAACAGCAAGAGATCGCACTCAGCCGAAGCCGAAAATACGCACCCAGGCGCGAGGAACGCCGAACTCGGCGGCACCGACGGCGGCGCACATCCTGTGCACACTGAGAGCGAACCCGGTCAGAACAACCGAGCACCAGGCGACGACAACAGCAGGGGTCTAGACGACAACGGCAGCAAGGGTCTAGACGACAACGGCAGCAGAGGTCTAGACGACAACGGCAGCAGAGGTCTAGACGACACGCCGCTCATGCCCAAGAACAGGCGGGGCGTTGACGACCCAGAGCCAGGGACAGGCCAGGATCCAGACGCCTTACCGCTCATGCCCGGTAACGGGCCGACCGCCCCTGGTGAACACGCCCCGAATAACGGGGATCGGGAGGGTGAGCGTAAGTGGGTTAAGGCGAAGGACGCCGCCCAACTAGTGGTAATCGCCGACATCGGCGTCCTCGACGGCACCAACCCCGACGGGCGATGCGAAATCCTCGGAACCGGGCCGGTGCCCCCAGACATCCTCGCAGAACTCAGCCCAGACACCGAACTCTCATCAATCATCTTCGGAGGCAAAGGGCAGCCCCTCTGGCTCAGACGCAGCAGACGACTAGCCAACGACCACCAACGCCTAGCCGTCGCAATACGCGACGGAGGCTGCGTACTCTGCGAAGCGCCCATGCACCTATGCGAAATCCACCACATACAAGAATGGAACACCCAGGGAGGGACGACCGACATAGAGAACCTCGCAGCCATCTGCGGGCACCACCACCGATGGCTGCACAACAACAACCAACAACTCACCTACTCACCCGAAAACCGCAACTGGACAACCCAAACCCGCCCCACGCCCCCCTCCCCGCCAACACCTCCCTCTCCCCCGACGCCCCCTTCCCCGCCGACGCCTCCCCCACAACGACCACCACCCACACCACCACTTCTCCCGCCGGCACCTCCCCCACAACGGCCACCACCCACAAAAAGACACCCCCACCCCAACTAGCCCCGAAACCACGAAAGAGGCAAAGGAGCGGCAGCTATGGCGTGACGCGGAGAAACGGGGAGTTACACTCATCAGCTAAAGAATCAGCCGCACATGCAGTCGCAAAGCATCTACGGCCTGACGTGCAGAAACGGAGAGTTACACTCATCAGCTAGAAAATCAGCCGCACGAGCAGTCGCAAAGCAGCTAGAGCCTGACGTGCAGAAACGGAGAGTTACACTCATCAGCTAAAGAATCAGCCGCACGTGCACTCGCAAAACATCTATGGCCTGACGTGCGGAAACGGAGAGTTACACTGAGAGCGCAGAGCCACGAAGGGACAAAGGAACTGCAGCGACTCGCAGCCACCCAAGAAACACCCACTCCCCTTTCATCTGCGGCAGAGCAAGAAGTCTGTCCTCAAGCAGCAACTCACAGCCACCCAAAAACGCCCACACCGACTAGCGCAGAAAGGAGAGCCGAGCCCTCACACTCCACCCCCTCCCGCAACAGCCACCACCAACGCATAACGCCCACACCGACTGGCTCCGAAAAACACGAAGGGCGGAGGAACAGTCAGTTTGGAGCAGGACACTAGGCAGGAAGAGCCCGCGACAGGCCCCGAAAGACACGGAAGGGCGAAGGAACTGCAACCGCCCATTGATGAGAGCCAGTGCGTCGCTCACCTGAAACTCCGTGGTCTGTGGCAGGTGACCCTTGACTTCGATGAAACAGTGGGTATCCGATTTGCAGGTCATGCTCCAGAACCCAGAACATCGCAGACCTGCTCCGCAAACCATCTTTGCTGACCCTCAGCACACAAAGTTTTTCTATATTTAGCAAAAGAAAGGAGGCCAACCAATGCATTCCGTTACGACCGACGAACTCGGCGACAAAGCTGCATTCTTTCTGAATGCCAAAGAAATGATCGCCATCATGCAGCACGACAGGACAGTCGGCTATTTCATCCCATCCAAAGACAAAGACAGCCCAGAGGCCAGAGAGTCACGTGAACAACTCAGACTCGTGATAGAGCGTGTCCTCAAAAAGACCGGACTCACCGAAGACGAACTCGCCGAAGAATTATCCATCGGTGATTGAACGCTGTGCTCGACGAATTCCCCACGAATTAATTCTTGTTTTGAATTCTCGTATTTCGAACTCTCGTATCAAGTCGAGAGTATTCAAGGCAGCACACCAACTCTGTGCTGTTGCTGTGCCCTGAAGTGGCGCAGCCGGCCGTTATCGAGAACTCGGCGACGGGGGACGCTCATGGCTTGCCCGGCCGTCGGCGAAAGAAGCAAGCGGTAGCACCTCACCTTCGACACCACGAGCAACGACAACCCCGCTCACGGCTTGCCCGGACGTCGGCGAAAGAAGCAAGCGGTAGCACCTCACCTTCGACACCACGAGCAACGACAACCCCGCTCACGGCTTGCCCGGACGTCGGCGAAAGAAGCAAGCGGTAGCACCTCACCTTCGACACCACGAGCAACGACAACCCCGCTCACGGCTTGCCCGGACGTCGGCGGATGAGGCCTTGGGGTGCCGCCGGCCTTTGGTCGAAAACTCCTCGATGAGGGCGGCGGGGCAGGACGCCCAGAGTTTGCCCGGCCCTCGGCCGCCTGGCAGATGAGGCCTTGGAGCGCCACCGACCTTCAGCCGAAAACTCATCGACGGGGGCGAAGGGCGGGGCAGGACCGCCCAGAGTTTGCCCTGCCATCGGCGCGAGGACGTCTAGGCTGCATCACCCGAGTGTGCAACGCTCCCGGGCGCCTACGGCTTGTCCGGACGTCGGCGCTGGGCGTCTAATTAGTCAAACACAAACTCCTCGGTTAGGGAAGGAAGAGTTTGCAGGGTCGGCCACGCCGAGATAATGCTGTTGTAAGTGAGCGCCTCGCCTGCCCACCTCTTGTCGCTAGCAATCTTGTGCAGAAGATACGCAAGCTGGCGGGCGCGGTCGCCGACGCCGCCGAGGCGCCTCAGCAAAGCAGCCGCCTGCGTCTCCGACCGCTCTAGCCGCGCCGCTAAATGCTGAAGCGCTTCCCAGGCTGTCAGCCTGGAGTCGCTGGCCGGATCCCAACCCTTTTCCAACTCCGAACGGGGATACAGACGGAACTTACCGCCAGAAGTCTCCCCGACGCCCGCCCTAGAAACACCCTCCACAGAGGTGTTCTTGGCTCGAGCGATGGAATCAGCTTCCCCGAACGGGCCGGCCTCAAAGCCGTGCTGCGCGTACCAGGTCAAGGCGAAACGAGTGTCGGGATCGAGCTCAGACTCCTCCCCGTGAAGGACGTCGTCGAGCACCTCGTTGATGAGAGCCAAAGCCTCACTCACCGGCATCTGCCTGCCATCGGCCTCAACAACCTTGTCATAGCGGGAGAACACACTGATACCCGGGCCGATGGTCGACTGCGGCAAGTCGACGGGAGCAATGTTGCCGGACTGCAGGACTTTGATCGCTGGCGGGAGTTCGTCTCGAAGCGCAGCAATGAACTCACTCCGAGTAGCAAGAGGAGCCGACGCCAGACGAGGACGGCACGCCAAAACGACCGAAGACGCTAGAGCATTAGAACCGAGGGAGCGCAGGCGTACTGGAGCCTCTGTACGCAGTGGCCAAGTAGCGGTGACATGCAGCCCAGCGCTTATAACTGCCTGTAGAAAAGTGTCCCAACCCGTCGAAACCACTTCACCGCTTTCAGTCGACTCCGTGGCCTTATAGGCGTAGTAGATAGTAGCAGGGACAGCGTAATGCTGCGCTGAAGCCACTTCGTCCATGAACTCAGCCATCTTCCCCTCGAAATACTCCCTGGCCTCATGCTTGCTCCCATGCCGGCTCTTATCTGCAATCATCTCCGACGCCTTAGGAGTGAGCAGCGTGGAGCACTCAGCAGGCCAGATATCCGCAAGATTTCGGCGCAGCCACACATAGAAAAAATCGGAGATATCCGCGTAACCAATGTTGTCGTAATACGGCGGATCGGTGGAAATCACTACTCCTGCCGTGGTACGCGTCCTTGTCTGTGCATCCTGCTGATCAACTTCCGCATCACCTATCGCCGGAAAACGCTCAATCGCCCTGCATACCCACTCCAGTTGACCTAGCCAGTTACCACTCGAAGACGAAAACGGGTTCGCTTCACAAAAGTCCCAAACCATCGTCACAACTTGGCGCCCGAAGGTATGTGAAATGGTCTCTCGGGATTTGTGCCAGATGCTGATGCTCGACCAATAATCAGCGCAGCGGTCAACCACCATCGCCAAATAGGTCACGACAGCGTCCGCGTAAGCGACCGCTCCCGCTCCCCCGTGACGCAAACGAACCCCGTCGTCTGCTAGACCAGCCGCTTTGGCGTCATTAATAACCGCTTCACGGACTTCGCCCAGCAAGTCAGAAAACGTCGTGAGCGCAATTAGTTGGCGGTCGGTAAACAACTGCCACCACTCCTCTATGCCGTAAGCCTGAACCGTGAAACCCAACCCCTTCCCCATCGGCGGAAGCCTGCCGACGGGTTTCCAGTTATCCGCTTTATCCGCTGCAAGCTCCTCGGCAGCCCGACAAGCTTCGAGATCGGCCGACCGAGCCTCACAATACTGCCGGCCCCTGTTCCCCTCTGCCACTACCGCCAAAAGATCAAACCCCATGCCCCCCGCACACCATTGAGCTTTTGTGTAACTAAGAGGAATCGCCGCCCCGGTGGCAATGCAAGTGCCGTTGCCGCGCTTTATCACAGGGCGACGAAGGCTTACCTCTCTCTCTCTCTCTCTCTCTCTCTCTCTCTACACTGCCTCTACCTCCTGCGCCGCGCTCTTCTGCGCCGCGCTCCCCGTAGTCAACCCTGTAGTTGATGGTTTGGGTAACTCGGTCAACCATCGGGGCTACCCACACCTCAGGTCTGCCTTTCTTTTTGCAAAGCGCCCACGAGGAAACCAGCGGCACATGCCCGTCCCACGCTGGGTCGGGCGACCGCACAGTTCTAGCCCAGAGCCACGCAATCGGAGTCAACTTCTCCCCGTCGGGGCCGACAGCATCTGGGTAAAGGTGCCCGATCCTGCGCTCGGCTTCTTGCTTCATCCACGCCCCGTACGCCCTGATGTCCGCCGCCAAACCCTGCGCCTTGTTCCACGCTCCCAAACCATTCCCCGCCCCCGAAGAAGGAGTTCCCGTGGAGGCTGAAACCGATGACTGCCCTGAAGTTGGCGACCTCGAAGCTTCAGGGTCGCCTAGATGTCCCCTCGACCCATGCGCGTCTAGATGCGTCTCGACAGCCATGTGGTCACGTGAGCTCCCGTCGCCTAGATGTCCCCTCGTCCCATACTCGTCTAGATGTCTCCTCTCCTCAGGGTGCACCGGAGGTCGACCAGCGAAACGGGGCGGCACCTCCACCATCGCCCTGTTGATCAGCACCGCCACGGGGTTCAAGTCGCCGGCCAACGCCTTCAATCCCAGACGCTGAGCTTCCAACGGGATGGAGCCGCCGCCGGCGAACGGGTCTAGCACCGCAGGCGGCCCGTCGGGGAAACACCGCTCGACCTCAACCCTAGCCTCCCCCAGCACGTCCGGGTTGCTGCTGTTCTCCCACACCACCAAGTCCGCCAAGATCCTGAACAAGCGCTTGCGCTCGGCGTCCTGATCCTTCTCGGTCGGGAACTGCTCGGGGTGCGCCGAGGGGTCATCCACCAGAGAAGCCCACAGCACAGCCCGACAAGCCGCCAACGGCTTCCGAGACCACCACAGATGCAGCGTCGACGGATGTCCATGACGGATCGACTTCTCCCGCGCCGACGCCTTGTTAATCGCATCCAGCGGCAACGCCACCTCGATGAGTTTCCGCTTGCGAGCGTTCACACCCTCACCACGTCGCATCCAGCGGCAGCGCCGCCTCGATCAACTTCGACTTGCGAGCGGTAGTCGAAGCGTTCATGCCGTTCATGCCGTTCATGTCGTCGAGGAAGTGCTCATGCCATTCCGCCTTGCTCCGTGCAACACACGCTGCCTCCGTCACTCACTGCTCCCCAGCCACGGCCACGACACACCCCAGACCGCAACAACAAGACCAACCCCCCCTCCCCCCCTCCCGACACCCGTCACTCATTCCGCCACAGCCACCGCGCCACAGACTGCAGCAGCCATTACCATGCCCCTCCCCCGACACCCGTCACTCATCGCCGCTCCACGGCGGCACCCCAGACGGCAGCAGGCTGGTGCTGCTCATTCCTCTCATTCCTTATCATTCCTCTCATTCCTTTCATTCCTTAAACGAGTGCTTACGTCCGCTCAACAGCCACCAGATTTTCTCGTGATGGTCACGACCCTGCCGCTCAACACGACTTATCGTGATGAGCACGTAGATCACCAACAGGAACTCAACAGCCAACTCAATAACAGCAGCACCAGCGATGAACGTCCGATTGCGCCACAGGAACCCGCCAGAGATGTCATCACACAGCTCATCCCTGACCCTCTCAGCGGCAGCGATCCGATCCCTGTCCTCACCGAGCAGACTTTCTCTTAGCTCCTCCCTCAAAGCCCCGAGATCCGCGTTCGCATCCTCGCAAGCCTGCTGCTCATATGGGGCGGAGGTCTTGAACGTATCAGGCAACGTCGCTTCCCCCGTCGCCGGCCACGGGCTCACCCACAGCACAATGGCCACAATAAACAGCGTGATCATGACCGCACCGGATCAGACCAGGCCGCCGACGCTCTGCGGAACGACGAACTCACCGGCCAGATCACATTCACCCTCAAAGCCTGACGCTGGGACGTGACTGGGCTCGCCACCGGAGCCTGACACGACGGCGCGACCGGTCTCACCATCAGAACCCGACCCGGCGGCGCGACCGACCTCGCCACCAGAGCCTGACCCGGCGGCACGACCAGCCTCGCCACCAGAACCCGACACGACGACGCCCCCAGAACCCGACACGACGACGCCCCCAGAACCTGACCCGGCGGCACGACCGACCTCGCCCCCAGAGCCTGGGCCGGCGGCACGACCGACCTCGTCCGACGTCCCCTATTCACTGCGGCACAGCCGACTGCGCCCCGGACCGCAGCGATCTGACCGATATCACCCCGACGCCCCTTACTCACTGCGGCTCCACGACGACACGCAGCGACTCCCTCATCACCACCGCCTCCGTCCCCGCCATGTCCCTTACTCACCGCGGCTCCACGACGGCGCGCAGCGACTCCTCGACAACTCCTCGACATTCAGGGTCAAGCCAGTCTGGGCGAAGCCCATAGTCATATTCTCGAACGGCTCTATCATGCACTTGACTCTAGGCAAAATTTCGAGATTCTGCGACGCGGAAACCACGGCCAAACGCCAGCGCTCCGAAAGCAATCCGGAGCGATCCTGCGCGATCCGGAGCGCTCCGGATTCGACTTGGCTCTCTGAACTTGCTGATCGCTCACGTGTATCTCCTATCCCCAAAGTCTGCGACAGGGGACTCCTGACCTCAACAAATAACGACACCCGGTTCTCGAAGGTAGGACGGCCAGGACTTGCGGATGACGTCCGCCCCTTGACCTCAACAAATAACGACACCCAGCTCTCGAAGTTCTCGAATCACGCCCCACAATCTGCAGCATGTAACCCTTGACCTCAACGAATAACGACACCCAGCTCTCGAAATCACGCACCAGAACGTCGTAGCCCGTGTTGCTGTGCGACACGGACTCCGACTCGCTCCCCAACTCCGCCTCGGCTGCTAGGACGGGCTCGAGGGCGCGTCGGCGCGTCAGTCGGTCACCTTCGGAGGCTCGTCAGCCCGACCTCGGTTGCCGCCAGTCGCTGCACATCAACGCCGCTGTCACCGGCTTACCTTCGGAAACTCGTCCTGGGCGACCTCGGTTGCCGCCCACGACCATCGGTTTCGCTCCGTCGGAAGGTTCGCAGCCTTCGAGAACTCGTCCTGGGCGACCTAGGTTGCCGCTGTCCCTGTGGACTCGAGAGCGCGTCGGCGCGTCGCTCGGTCACCTTCGGGGGCTGCTTCGGGACGCCAGGCTGGGCGACGGGACAGGGGCATCGGACGGGACCGGACGGGACCGGGCAACGGGACATCTGGCCGGACGACGGGACAGGGGCAGTTTCGGCAACGAGGGCGGAGACGGGCTGCGGGGACGGGCAGGGACTGAGCGACGGCGACTAGCTCCGGACAACCAACGGCGACGGGCGTCGAGTGACCAACGGCGACTAGCTCGGGATGGACGACAGACGGGAACTAGGCGACGAGAACTGGGCGACGGGGACGGGCGTGACACGGGCGCCGGAGAGGCGGACGATAACGGGCTCCAGCCAACCAACGAACTCCGACACAGGACGGGCAGCTTTCCGACTGAGCCTCCGGACCGTGCCCGGATCCGGGATGCACCGCCCGGATTCGGACTAGACGTCAGTCCCAGACTAGGGCTCAGACTCCAAACTGACCACCAGTTCCCAACTCGGAATCAGACTCCAAACTGACCACCAACCTCAGACTGTGGCGCCTGTGGCGCCAGACCAGGCTCGCCCGTCAGCCCGGCTGGCTCAAACTCCGACTGACCTTCCGGACAGGACTCGAACTGACCACCAGTCCCCGACTTGGGCTCAGACTGTGATTCGCCCTCGCCCTCAAACCGTGACTCGCTCTCAGAAAATCCTGAGCGCACTATGACGAGCCGGTAGTGGCGGCGGGCGGCGGCTGTCCTCTCGCGCTCAAACCGTAAGTCGGTCTCAGACTGTAACTGGCCGTCAGGCCCGGCTGGACTGAACCCCAGGAACTCCTCCATGCTACTCTCCTTCGTGCCTTCGTGTCTCCACCTCCGAGTAGCCGTCAGGTAGCCGTCAGGCCCAGCTGGCCTTCCCCTTGCCTGTCTTGGACTCAGGGTCGTGTCATAACTCCACCTCGGTCAAGGTCTACTCGGATAGGTCATGCTCCCCGACACGCCGCGTCGACCGGCTCTGTACAGGAATCTTCCTGCATACAAGTGCTTTCTCAAGATTATCTGCTTTTAAAGATTTTCTGGATTAAAGGTAATTTATATGTTAATATATTATTGTCATACCTCTCTGCTACTCTTAGAATCATGAGAAAAACTCCCCTTGCCCAGGGAAAGGAGCAACCATTGAGAAAATACGTGACCGAAACTGCGACGATGTGGGCTTCACTTCTAGCGTGTCACGGACTCGGGCAGCCACTGAGAAAATACGTGACCGAAACTGCGACAGCCTCGATCAAGGTCTGTTCGGGCGGTTCGTGCTCCCCCGCCGCGGCCTCGTCCACCGGCTCTGAGTCGACCGGATTCGCCGATAACCGGAGACCCCACTCAGTCCCCGATACACCCCAATAAAGCCTCATCGACCAACTCTGCGTCAAACGGCTGTGCGGGCTCGGGCTTCTGTCTATATACAAATGTTTTCTCAACATTATTTGCCTTTGAAGTATTTTCGAGAATTCAAAGCAGTTCATGTGTGTATCTATTATTGTCATACCCCCCTGCTACTCTTAAAACTATGAGAAAAACTCCCCTCCACCAGGGAAAGGAGCAGCCACTGAAAAAATACCCGGCCAACGCTGCAGCAGACATAAGCCGCGGCAGCCAAGTCCATGTACGCAAGGCGCAGACGGTGAGACGAGCAGCACCGAACCTCGAACCGGTCGCCCGCCCGCCCCGAAACACGTTCAGCGAGACAAAGCAATGAATAAGCAATTCCACGCCGAAATACAAGACCGCACCCTCGCCCCGAAACACGTTCAACGAGGCGCAGAGGGTGGAACAACCAACGGAGTGCGTCCAGTGATCGCCGCCGAGAATGGAGGACGTGGAGTCGACCTCGATCGGCGTAAAGACTCCTCATTCCCAGTCCCAGTAGACGCCGCCGATGGTTTCCGAAAGGTCAGACACTCGCATTCGGATGGAACGACCAACGGAACACATCCAGCAGACGCCGCCGAGAGTCAAGGGGCAGGAGTCAGTTTCGGTCAGCGCACAAACCCCGCAGCCCCGGTCCCTGTAGACGCCCCTGGAGATGAGCGGAGCGAAGGGGAATGTTCACGCGGCGTCGAAGAAGCGAACCCCCTGGCCGCCCTGGGCGCTGGAGATGAGCGGAGCGAAGGGGAATGTTCATGCAGCGGCAGGGATCGGCGGGAGGCGGCAAACGCCCGCCCGTCTGCGTTAGACACCCTCCCACCTATGTCAGGTGGCTTGTCGTCTGCGCCGAGTGCTTCCTCGTCTGCGCCAGGTGGCTCCTCGTCTGGAGGGGCTGGTTCGGCGGGGACGTCTCGCTGTTCGGCGGAGGTTCTTCCGCCTGTGTACGGAGTGGATGCTGCGGACATGGCGTTGGAGGTTCTCGGGCGGGTGTCTGCGGAGCAGATGACACCTGGGGAATTGGAGAGGCTCTCGACGACCCTCGGGCGCATCCGCACTCGGACGTCTGATCTGCTGCGTTCGGTGGCTGCGGTCACCCTGAAGGACAAGGACAAGGGCGGCAAGGGAGTCGACGCTGTGCACTTGCTCGGGGGGCGCGCCAAACTCGCCAACCGTGAAATCCGCCGCCTCAAGCGCGTGGCGGAACGTCTAGAGGAGATGCCGAACACGTCTGAGCGGCTCCGGTCTGGGGCGATCACTTTCGAGCACGCTGCGGCGCTGGCTGACGCTGGCGCTGAGTGCGGGGCGAAGTCTGTGGACAACGACGAGGATCTGCTGAAGTCGGCGGAGAGAACGCCTATCGACCAGTATTACAAGCAAACGCGTTCTTTCGCCGGCAGGAACTCCCCAGACCGAGGGCGGGCTCGCTTGAACTGGCAGCGCCGCCGGCGGCACGCTTCGCTCTACACCGAAGAAGACACTGGGATGGGGGTGATACGCGCCTTGTTCGACCCCATATCGTTCAACCTTCTCCGTCAGAGCGTCGACCGCCACACCGACGCCCTGTGGAGAGAGGACGGCGGACGGGACGGGCAGCCGAACTCCCGCCGCACCCCCCAGCAGCGCCGCTGCGACGCCATCTTCGAACTCCTCACGGGAAGGCCCGCACCCGCCCACAAACCAGACACTGGCGACACCGCCCGCAAACCGCCGAGGGGACGCTCCAACCGGCGGGCGCAAGCGGGACGCTCCGACCGGAGGACACAGGGGAGACGCTCCTCTCACCAGGCGCCAGCAGGACGCTCCGACCAGCGGACGCGAACGGAACATCCCTCCCGCCGGGCACAAGCAGAACATCCCTCCCGCCGGGCACAAGCGGGATATCCCGACCGGCAAGCGCAACCAATGCCCCCCGACCCTCAGCCGCCAGAGGGACACCCCGACCGGCCGCCGCTAAAAGGGCATTCCGACCGGAAGCCGCAAGCAAGTCATCCCTCCAGTCAGCCGCAAGCGGGGCATCCTGACCAGAGGACGCAGTCAGGACACCCCGACCGGCAGCAGCGAACGGGGCATTCCGACTGGAGGGCGAAAGCAGAGAATCCCTCCCGCCGGCAGCGTTCAAGAATTCTCAAGCAAGAAGCACACGGAAAGGAGACTGCCCGACAGCCGCACGCTGGCGACCCCGCTCGGCGGTTACACTCGAACGGGACAGGGGGCGCACGCACTTGCGAAACCGGAAACACGCATCCAGGTCGTGCTGAGGGCGACCTCAATCCGAACGGCAAAGCGTCAAGCAACAACGGCAAGAGATCGCACTCAGCCGAAGCCGAAAATACGCACCCAGGTGGTGGGAATGCCGGAGTTGGCAACACGAACGGGAGGGCGCATCTTGGGAACACTGAGGGTGAACACAAGCAGAACAACGGAGCATTAGACGACAACGACTTTGAAGACACGCGCCTAGCCGACATTGGAAATGTGCACCCAGGCCAAGCCGGGAACGACCTCAAGCAAAACAACGAAGCGTTAAACGGAAAAAACACTGAGAGCGCACACCCAGCCGACGCCGGAAACGCGCCCCCAGGCGAGGGGAATGCCGGAATTAGCGGCGCCGGCGACGGCACACCTCCTGGGCGCACTGAGAGCGAACCTGGTCGGAACAACCGAGCACCAGGCGACAACAACAGCAGGGGTCTAGAAGACAACGGCAGCAGGAGTCTAGACGACCCGCCGCTCATGCCCAAGAACAGGCGGAGCGTTGGCGACCCGGAGCCAGGGACAGGCCAGAGTCTAGACGACCTGCCGCTCGTGCCCGACAACGGGCCGCCCTCCCCCAGTGAACTCAGTCCGAATAACGGGGGTCGGGAGGGTGAGCGTAAGTGGGTTAAGGCGAAGGACGCCGCTCAACTAGTGGTAATCGCCGACATCGGCGTCCTCGACGGCACCAACCCCGACGGAAGATGCGAAATCCTCGGAACCGGACCAGTACCCCCAGACATCCTCAACGAACTCAGCCCAGACACCGAACTCTCATCAATCATCTTCGGAGGCAACGGACAACCCCTCTGGCTCAGACGCAGCAAACGACTCGCCAACGACCACCAACGACTAGCCGTCGCAGTACGCGACGGAGGCTGCGTACTCTGCGAAGCGCCCATGCACCTATGCGAAATCCACCACATACAAGAATGGAACACTCAAGGCGGGGCGACCGACGTTGAGAACCTTGCTGCCATCTGCGGGCACCACCACCGATGGCTGCACAACAACAACCAACAACTCACCTACTCACCCGAAAACCGAAACTGGACAACCCAAACCCGCCCGCCGCCTCCCTCCCCGCCGACAACTCCCCCGCGGCGACACCCCAGGGAACAGCCGCTACCGGATCAGACGACCCACACCCCCTCCCCGCCGACACCTCCCCCGCAACGGCCACCACCAACAAAATGACGCCCGCCTCAACTAGAGCAGAAAACTCACAGAAGAGCAAAGGAACTTCAGCTATGGCATGACGCGGAAAAATAGGTGGCACACCTAGGGACGCAGAAAACCGCAAAGGGCGAAGGAACTGCAGCTATGACGTGACGCGGGGAATGAGGGGTTACACACTGGGAACGCAGAAAACCACGAAGGGTGAAGGAACTGCAGCTATGACGTGACGCGGGGAATGAGGGGTTACACACTGGGGACGCAGAAAACCGCAAAGGGTGAAGGAACTGCAGCAACTCACAGCCAACCAAGAAACACCCACCCCCAACCAAAAAACGCCCACCTCGACTAACTTCGAAGGAGAACCCTCACACTCCACCCCGCAGCGGCCACGTCCATAAAATAACGCCCACACCGGCTAGCGCAGAAGGAGAAATCCCCACACTCCACCCCACGATGACCACCGCTAGAAAAGTGATGACCCCCCCCCCCCCCTACTTAGCCAAACACCATCCACTCAGGAAGTTGGCTGCTGGAACGTGTGCGTTTGCGTCCCTCTGAACGCCTGCTAAGTGACACGAAGCGATACCGCCGTGACTGCCAACCCCAACCATTCCCACATCCAAGCCAGCCGCCACCGCTTGCGTGCTGCGATCGAATGCCACCAGGACATCAGCAGACCGGAACAGGCCAGCCACCCGCCAGATTCCCAAACTCCCGCAGGCCATAGAACTCCCGCAGCAAACACCGCCAGTCGGTTATTAGAACACTCAACCCCCGCCCGAGTGCCCAAACTCCTGCTGGACACCTCTATGAGCACTTATCATCCCCAAGGTCGGCCAGACGGCGATGAGGTTGTTGTAGGCGAACGCTTCGTCTGTCAATTTCCTGTCGCTGGCGATCTTGTGGAGCAAGTAGGCGAGCTGGCGGGCGCGGTCGCCGACGCCGCCTAGGAGCGCCAGAAGTTCCGCCGCCTGCGACTCCGACTGCTCCAGCCTGGCAGCTAGATGCTGAAGCGCTTCCCAGACGGTCAGCCGGAGATCGCTGGCCGGATCCCAGTCGGCGTCGAGTTCGGAGCGCCCAAAAAGACGGAACCTGCCACCCGAGGACTCTCCGACGCCCGCCCTGATGACCCCCTCCACGGAGGTGTTCTTGGCTCGGGCGATGGAGTCTGCGTCGCCAAACAGACCCTGCTCGAAGCCGTGCTCCGTGTACCAAGCCAGAGCGAAGCGGGTCTCGGCGTCGAATTCTGACTCCTCCCCGTGGAGAACCTCGTCGAGAACCTCGTTGATGAGCGCCAATGCGTCGCTCACCCTGATCGAAGAGCCGTCCGCCTCCACAACCTTGGCGTAACGAGAAAACACTCCGATGCCCGGCCCGATGCTCGACTGCGGCAAGTCGACCGGAGCAATGTTGCCCGACCAAAGGCGCTTTACCGCCTCGGGAAGTTCGCTGCACAGCGCAGCCGGCGCGCCTGAAACACCTGAAGCCACAGCCAGAGCACCCGGAAGCGGGTCGCAACCTGAGCGCCCGGGGCGCACCAAAGCGTTCTTTGCGGTCGCCAGTGCTGCGGTCGCTGCGGAATGAGCGGTTCGCGGCAGAATTACCCAGAGAACCCACTGCAGAAAAACCCAGAGAACCCACGACAGAAGAACTCAGAATGAGCAGAGCGCAGACAGAGTGCTCGTAGTTCACAACTACACCAGATATCTAAAGAACTACACCAGATGTCTGATATAAATTTCTCTCACTGCCAGAGAACTTTTAACTTCATCAGCGATATCTTCAAAAAACTGCTTCTTATAAACGTCGTTCGTTATTGAAAGCAACGCAAACTGCAAGCTCGAAAGTGCCGCAATCAAACCCGAAGTATACAGAAGCTCTTCCGTCATAACAATCTCTCCACCCAATATATCGAAGCTGAATATTATGCTGAGATCCTCTCTAGTGATATTTGTAGTCCACTGAACGATCGTGTCACTTCCAACGGCGAACCAACCAATAATCATGAAAAATGCGCCGATGGAAGTCCCCACGATAATAACTCTGACAAACGAACTGAAAAACAACAGCATCCAGACATTCCGCCTAGCTCTGTTAGTTAGTGGCGTAAGGTTTTCGAACTCAACAGCTTTCTCATCATCCTCCACCTTTTCCCAAAATCCCTGTTGAGAAACGCAAGGAGCATTACTTTGGCGGGCTCTCGAGAACACTTCCGGCCAGCCGCTGAACTTTTCCAAATCTTTTGCTTCACTGGGGATGCTAATGCTGAAAAACATGAGCCCTACCCCCAACACTAAAGCAATGATTAGCATATAATGTCCAATTTCGAAGTCGTTAGCTACTTGCCACATTTCAGCGTTCAGAAAAACAAAGAAACTGATCAGAAGCAGCAACGGGAGCGAACGAGCAGTCAAATGCACGACCTGACGCAACTGGCGCAGCATAAAAATGAAACCCCAGCGCAGCATTGGCAACAGCGCATAACTCGCACTCAAATAGATCAGAACTGCAATCGATATGTTAATGATAAATACCCAGAGAATCCAGATGTAACCTCTATCAAAACCTGCCAGCAAAGACGGCAAAACGAGAAAAATAGCTAGCTCAAGACCCCCTAAACGTTTGGGAAGCTGTAAGAGCCGCCTACCGAGCAGTTTGTTGATTCCCGCAATGAGGAGCAACAAACCTACAGCAGTGCCAAATAGAATAGCAAACTGCGCCACTCCTGGGTAATGCCGCGTGAACAGCAAATCAAATTCCAAAAAGAATATTTCGAGAAAAAAGACGAGTATGAGGAAAGGCGTAGTGCTCGTTAAAATCTCATGAGAGGATCTGATTCTATCCACAAGGTGAGGCAACCCGTGTTGAATGAACCAGCGTTCGGTTTCCCTTTTGAAATCTTCGTTATCACCTTGACTAGCAGGAGTTTTGTGACTTGGTTGTGTCATAAACCCGATTTTAGCCTAGATGATACCTGGCATATGGCATATCGCAAATGACACACGGCGATGCCACACAGCGAGTTTCCGAATCACGCATATCCGTGGTTAAAAACTAGAAAGACGCCCCCAGTTAGGCTGTTGCCGGCGACTTTGTTGTATAGGTCTGGGATGCCGGGGGCTAGAAACTAGAAAGACGCCCCAGTTAGGCTCCCGCACATTTCCGCTGCTGCATTCAGACAGAGACGTGCTGCGACCGGGAAATCCGAACAGATGCCGTTCGCGACTCCGCACATCTCCCCTACCACATTCAGACGGAGACTGTTGCCAAAGCCTGCAGAAAGACATCCCCCGTTAGGCTCCGAACATCTCCGCTGCTCAACGAGTCACATCCTCGTGGGAAACGTCCTCGATATGGGTTGCAACGTTCCAACGGTGACCCCAGGGGGCGAGTGTATAGGCCGGAGGGGTGCGGGCGTATGAGGAGCGTGTTGCAACGTTCCAACGGTGACCCCAGGGGGCGAGGAACTGAGCGCTGCGGTCGCCGTAGAACTGATCCGCCAGCGTCGGGAACTTCTCTGGGTGCGCTGACGGGTCATCCACCAACACAGCCGGAGCGCCCCGAGCCGCCCGAACTACAGCCGGAGCGCCCCGCAAGCGCCCTGGATGAGGAGGACACAGCCGGAGCGCTCGAAGTTCACAGCTACACCAGATGTCTAATGTAAATTTCTCTCACTGCCAGTGAACTTTTAACTTCATCGGCAATGTCTTCAAGAAACTGCTTCCTATAAACGTCGTTCGTTATTGAAAGCAACGCAAACTGCAGGCTCGAAAGTGCCGCAATCAAACCCGAAGTATACAGAAGCTCTTCCGTCATAACAATCTCTCCACCGAGTAAATGGACGCTGAATATTATGCTGAGATCTTCTCTAACTAAATTTGTAGTCCACTGAATAATCGTGTCACTTCCAACGGCTAACCAACCGATAATCATAAAAAATACGCCGATGGAAGTCCCTACGATAATAACTCTGACGAACGAACTTAAAAACAACAGCATCCAGACATTCCGCCTAGCTCTGTTAGTTAGTGGCGTAATGTTTTCGAACTCAACAGCTTTCTCATCATCCTCCACTTTTTCCCAAAACTCCTGTTGAGAAACGCAGGGCGCATTGCTTTCGCGGGCTCTCGAGAACACTTCCTGCCAGCCGCTGAACTTTTCTAAATCTTTTGCTTCACTGGGAATGCTAATACTGAAGAACATGAGACCCACCCCCAGCACCAAGGCAATGATTAGCAGATAATGGGCAATTTCGAAGTCGTTAGCTACTTGCCACATTTCAGCGTTCAGAAAGACAAAGAAACTGATCAGAAGCAGCAACGGGAGCGAACGGGCAGTCAAATGCACGACCTGACGCAACTGGCGCAGCATGAAAATGAAACCCCAGCGCAGCATTGGCAACAGCGCATAACTCGCACTCAAATAGATCAGAACTGCAATCGATATGTTAATAAGAAATACCCAGAGAATCCAAAGGTAACCCCTATCAAATCCTGCCAGCAAAGATGGCAGTAAAAGGAAAACAGCTAACTCAAGACCCCCTAGACGTTTGGGAAGCTGCAAGAGCGGCCTACCGAGCAGTTTGTTGATTCCCGCAATGAGGAGCAACAAACCCACAGCAGTGCCAAACAAAATAGCAAACTCCACCAATCCTGAGTAATGCCGTGTGAACAGCAGATCAAATTCCAGGAAGAATATTTCGAGGAAAAAGATTAGTATAAGGAAAGGCGTGGTGCTCGTTAAAACCTCATGAGAGGATCTGACTCTTTCCACAAGGTGAGGCAACCCGTGTTGAATGAACCAGCGCTCGGTTTCCCTTTTGAAATCGTCATTATCACTTTGATCCGCAGGACTATTTTGACTTGGTTGTGTCATAAATCGATTCTACCTGGAATGGCGCACAGCGCTCACTGGGCCTGGAATGGCACACAGCGCCCACTGGGCGATTTTTCAAATCAGGCAGAGCCTGTGGCTCGAATAGCTCGAATAGCTCGAAACTAGAAAGACGTCCCCCCGTCAGGCTCCGAACAACTCCATGACTACATTCGCTCGGAGACTGTCGGAGACTGCTGCCAAAGCCTGCAAAAAGACGTCCCCCCGTCAAACCCCGAACAACTCCTCTACTCCTCTACTGCACCCCAGAGCCACCTAGCACGCATCGACGCCCCACGCACCCCCCGTCAAACCCCGAACAACTCCTCTACTGCACCCGCTCGGAGACTGCTGCCAAAGCCTGCAGAAATCCAAAGCCTGCAGAAAAACGTCCCCCCCCCCCCTCAGGCTCCGAACATCTCCGCTGCTCGGCGAATCACATCCTCGTGGGAAACGTCCTCGATGTGGGTTGCAACGTTCCAACGGTGACCCCAGGGGTCGAGGAACTGAGCGCTGCGGTCTCCGTAGAACTGATCCGCCGGTGGGCGCAACGGCTCTGCACCCCTGTCGAGGGCGGCTTGATAGGCGGCGTCGGCATCGAGGACATACACCGCAATTGTCACGGGCGTTCCGCCGATGGCTTTGGGGCCGCGGGAACCCATTTCGGGGTATTCGTCGGCCACCATAATGATCGAATCACCGATTTGAAGTTCGGAGTGACCGACCTTGTTGCCTGGAGCGGGAATGTGCATTCGCTCCGTGGCACCGAAGACTTCCTGGTAAAACTTGATGGCCTCGACGGCGCCGTCTACAGCGAGAGCGACATTCACCCTTGGATAGTCATCAGGGATCGGCTTAACCATTTCTGCTCCTTTGCTTGGTGGGCGAGTGGGGTGGTGGGCTAGCGGAATGGCGGACTAACGGACTAACGGAATGGCGGACTAGCGACTGGCAGACTAGCGGACTAACGGGCGCGTGGACTGGCGGACTAACGGAATGGCGGAATGGCGGACTAACGGGCGCGTGGGCTGGCGGACTAACGGAATGGCGGGCTGGTGGACTGAGACGAGACTTAAGCTAGGCTATCTATCACACTATCGATCCGAATCGAATCCGACTTGATAGGTATCCTTCTAGACATCAAATCCGACATCAAATCCGACCTTCTAATAATCAAATCCGACATCAAATCCGACCTGAAAATCAAATCCGACCTGATAGGAGAGACATGATCAACTCAACCAACGCCACCGTCACCAACAAGCACATAGTAGCCACCCACGGCTTAGTCACGGGCAGCACGATCCGAGCTCGTAATCTCTTCCGCGACATTTTCGCCGTCCTGAAAATGCTCGTAGGAGGCGAGGTACGTACCTACACGGAGATGATGATGCAAGCACGCGCCCAAGCGCTCGAGCGAATGAACGAAGCCGCAGCCGAACTCGGGGCAAACGCCGTGCTCAGCGTGCGCTTCACCACGTCCATGATCGCCGCCGGAAACGCTGAGATACTCGCCTATGGAACCGCCGTCACCCTCGAGGACGAAGCCTCGGAAGGGCAATAACGGCAATAACCCCGCCCTCCTCCTCTCTGTGGAGGTCTGCGGATCGATTGATTGCCACATCAGATAGCGGGGCAGCGTTGAGGTTCTAGTTGGCCTCTAGTTGGCCTCTAGTTGGCTTCTAATTAGCCTCTAATTGGCCGCTGTTGGCCGCTGTTGCCTATCTATCCCCCATCTATTGTCCGGATATGTCTGTCCGGATATGTCTGTCCAATATGTCTGTCCGATTGTCCGGGCTGTTATGCGAGAGCGTCCGACCCCGATGCGAATCTGCACACTCCGGCCATCTCCGAGAAGTCGGCCAGGACAAAGGGATGCACCACTGAGACCCCGGCCTTCCGAAGCGACATGCCTGCCGACGTGAGCGTCCAGCCAGAACTCACGATGTCGTCGAACAGCAGCACAGGCTCAAGCCGAGCCGAAGGCGAAACTCTAAAGACGCCGGCGACGTTCTCGCACCTCCGAAACGTGTCAGGCATGGCCTTCTGCGGTTCGACCTCACGGGTCGCCGCAATCGCATCCAGGCACGGGAGACCGAGCTTAGAAGCCAGACGCTCTGCGTAATCCGGCGTCAAGGTCGGATACCGGAGCGACCGGACATAGGTGACCCACCTAGGCGGGGGCGACGGCTTCCAATCGCTCTGTATCAAATCCGCAGCAGCGTCGACGAGTCGGTCATCGAATCGTCCGTCCTTGTGCTTGCCCGCACGAACCAACTCAACCAAGTCCCACTCAGCCCGCTCGGCGGCGTCCGATGCGCCCCCCGCATTCCCCGATAAACGGCTCCCCGCAATCGACGCCGATGCTCCCGACGAGTCTCCATCCGCTGCGGGAGTTCCGGGAACTCTGGCGGCGGCACGCCCAACTTCTTCGCCGCTCGGTTCCCACCTCGCCAAGGCACGACCCGGCCTCAGCAAACACTCTGCCGGAATCGGCTCCCCGTTCGGGAACTGCGTGATTGGCTCAATCACCACGGATGTCATCGTAATCGTCTGCATCCGTCTGGCATCTGTCTATACCTGTCTGCATCTGTCTGCGTCCGCCTGCTCATCAACAGAATCCACCACGCCGGCTCCGCTAGACATGCATCCCCTACGCGCATCCCATACGCAAAACATCCACATCCGCCCACATCCGCCTGCGCCCGCCTGCATCCGCCCACTCATCAACGGAAACCATCACGCTGCACACTCGGCGCCTCGCTCAGATCGCCCTACTCGCGAGTTCCGCTCATCAGTTCCGCTCATCCCGCCCATCCGCCTAACTTCCCATCCCGCCCATCCGCCTATCCCCCCATACCATCAACACAACCCCCTCCTTACCCTATATCCAGCCAAACTAGGCATACCAACCAAAGCTAGCCAACCAGGAGAAATCTCTCAACCCTACGAACAGAGAAACCTGACGGGGAACAAGCGCCTTTAGATTTTTCAGAGCGACCGACTGAACTTCGCAACCACAAACAGAGAAATATGACCCAAAAATCCGTCTATGCCGCAGTTCCACGCCCGCCGAACTCTCCGTCACCCCCCCCCCCCCCCCTCCTCTCCCTTTTTCACCCCCCCCCCTTCACCCAACCACCACGGGTCTATGCACCTCTTAACACAATCCGAATGAATGCAGTGAACTCAGCGAAACGGCAGCAAAATCCGCCTTCCGCCCCCCTTGAGCAAAATCCCCCATCGCTCCCTACGGCAAAATCCCTTTCCCTACGCCCCCTGGAGCGAAACCCCCTCTCCCCCCTGGAGTAAATCCGCCGCCCCTGCAGTGAAACCCGCCCCTACTCCCCCGCAACCGCCGGCAAGACCTCTTCGGCAAAGGTCTGGAACTCTTCAAGCGTCTGGCTCGAACGGATGCAGATGATCGCCTGATCCACACCAACTTCCTCAAAAGAGCGCAGCACACCTGCCATGTCGTCGTAGGAACCGACCAGCATCCGCGAACGAATCTCAGCCTCTGTCCCTCCTCGGTAACTCTGGACCGTGGAGACGATCGCATCTTCAGCTTTGGCGTCGCCGGAAAGCTCGGAAAAGACTAAAACCGAGCGCTTGAGGTCGGAGGGAGCCCGCCCGTACCGAACGAGCAGATCGTCAAGCCCATCATTGACTTCCCTCCACTCCCAGGGCGCCCAGAACCCGTTGTAGTGGTCGGCGTGCCGGGCGGTGATTCGCCGCAGCCGCTCGCCCCCGCCGCCAATCATCACTGGCATGCCGCTGCTGTGCAGAGGCTTGGGCTCGAAGACGGCATCGGTCAGCGAAACGAAGCGCCCCTGGTAGTTGACGGGCTCGTCGGAGCTGCACAGGAGGTTGAACGCCGCCACGGTCTCCTCGAGGAACTGCATCCGGTCGCCGACGGAAGAGAAGTCGAACCCGTACATGACGTGCTCCTCCTCGTGCCAGGCGGCGCCGATGCCGAACAACGCCCGTCCGTTGCTCACATGGTCGAGAGTGACCGCCATCTTGGCAAAAATCACGGGGTGGCGGTAAGTGACGCCCGACACCAACACCCCTATGTCTAGGCGTTCCGTGACCTCGGCGAGCGCGGCCAGCACGATCCAGCCTTCGAACTGAGGGCCTTCGGGCCGACCGGAGCGCAGGGAACGCGGGTTGGCGGGGTTGAGCGGCAGGAAATGGTCGAACGTATAACCGGCGGCGAAGCCGAGTTGCTCGCCCGCCTGCCAGAAGTCGCGCAGACGGGTGTAATCGGTGTGTTCGGTAGGTGTTTGAAATGCGACTTCCATCGGGCTCGCTCCTTTGCTGGATGTCTGATGCTGGATGATGGCTGGACGTCTGATAGTAAGCGCGTGCAGCCCCAGCCGAAGAGATGCGCTCGACTACGATTCTAGATTCGTTACGGACGACGGACGTTACAGCGCGTGCAGCCTCAGCCGAAGAGATGCGCTCGACCTCACGCAGATTTACCGAGACGACGATTTCCGGCTTTGAGCGCGCAGCCCCAGCCAAAGAGATACGCGCAGCCCAGCCGATGAGATACGTGCGGCTCCGGCAGATAGCCGATAGATGATCGTGTCGGAGGGGGGACTTGAACCCCCACGCCCTTAGCGGGCACATGGCCCTCAACCATGCGCGTCTACCAAATTCCGCCACTCCGACGAGGTTTGTGATCTGACCGCCTTCTGTCAACAGCGGCCTCTAGTCAGGCAGTCGAGCGGTCGGTCGACTGCCGCTAGTAGTGAGATTGCCTTAGGTGTCCATCATGAGGGCTAGCCCGAGAGTGACGAAACCGAAGATGATCGCAGCAACGACCGTGATGCGATCCAGATTCCGCTCTATCATGGTGGAGCCGGCAGCCGAAGCCCCCAGACCACCCCCGAACATGTCGGACAGGCCGCCGCCGCGCCCGCTGTGCAGCAGCACTAGCAGCACCACGGACAGCGTCGTCAGCACGTGCAATACGATTCCCAAGATGAACACGCTGTCAGGATACCACCTGCGGAAGCGTCCGCGGCGCAGCCTTGCCATGAGCGTGAGTAACTAACGACAACTTATGAGCGATACCACCTGCGGAAGCGTCCGCGGCGCAGCCTTGGGCTTGCGGCTTGCTCTCGGCGGCGAACGGCCAAAAGCGCCAAAAGCGTGGAAAGCGTGGGATGCGTGGTGTGCGGCGCTTGCGCCAACAACGGTATCCTGGAGGTCGGAAACCTGCCCACCGCCTGCGGAAGACAGGTCGTCGCCTAATTGCGCTAAAAACAGTATCCTGGTAGGCATCCGAGGGGAAAATCCGAAGGGGAAACAGGAACCGAAGTAAAGGAACCGAAGTAAAGTCGACGCCCAATTGCGCCAAATCGCTAAACCTATGGGATATACTGAGAAACTAAGGTCACCAACCTTGGGCAAAATAAGCAAAATAATCAGCACCCTGGGTAAATGGGGTATATTAGTAAAAATGGCTAGAATCAAGAAAAAGAGCTTCCCGAAACGCTCCCAACTAAGGCTCGAACTTCTGAAAGCTGTTGAGGTTTCAGGAGGGGTTGTAGAGGACGCCCAACTCGCGTCCATCATCGTCGAGAGGCTTTCGCTCGACCCTGAGATACTTAAGGTTCAAAGCCAAAGTCACCCGGACTCCCTCTTCTCTACCCAGGTCAGCTTCGCACGTTCAAGTTGCCGGAGCATCGGAGCCCTCGACAGCCCTACAGCGGGCACGTCAGCCATTACTTACCTAGGGAAAGAGATACTCGAACTGCCGGATCACGTGGCAGAGGACGAGATTGAGTATCTGGTCAAGGAGTACGGCAGTTCGAAGTACTTCAGGAGAAAGGCCGAGCGCGACTTCAGGAAGAAAGCCGAGCGCGACTTCAGGCAAAAGGCAGAGCAGGACGCCGAAAGGACAGTCGAGCAGGACTTCAGCAGACAAGCAGAACAGGATCAAGCCGAAGAAGCAAAGAAGCAGACCGAACCTGCGACAGCCAGAGAAGCCAGAGAATACGCGTTCAGCCAGAGTGCGTCTCACGGGGAAAGACTCGATAGCCAAGCCGAATCTGGGAGAGACGGCGAGACGCCAGCAATGCCCACACTTCCGGCGGCGATCAATCAGACTGGACGGGGGGAGCCAGAGAAAGACGGAGAGACGCCAGCGACACTCAGCCCAGAGATGGCCGCGATGGCTGCGCCTGCAGCGGCAGTCGATCAGACTGGACGGGGGGAGCCAGAGAAAGACGGAGAGACGCCAGCGACACTCAGCCCAGAGATGGCCGCGATGGCTGCGCCTGCAGCGGCAGTCGATCAGACTGGACGGGGGGAGCCAGAGAAAGACAGCGAGCAACCAGAAGCAGTCATCCCGAAGACCCCAGACACGCCCGCCGACAAGCAACTAGAAGACAAACAACCAGAGGCAGTCCTCACGGAAACCCCAGAGACGCCCGCCGACGAGCAACTAGAGATGCCAGTCGCTGCGATAGCTGAACCTCCGAAAACGAAAGAACCTTCGGCACCCCAAGCAACCGAAGAACTCGAAGAAGATTCGAGTTCTCAACTAACACCGTCAACAAAACCATCAATACAAAAACCGTCAATACAGTCAATACAAAGGAGAAAAGAAAGAATGGCAAATTTAACCAAAGACGACCTGCCGGCAAAGGCCTCTCTGAGGCTGCCAGCGCTTCAGGTTGTGCTCAAAATAGGAGGCAGCGGCCGCCTCAAGGAAATATCAGACGCTTTGATTACTCATCTGTCGCTCCCCAAAGAGGCGTCTGAACTGCGCTACGAAGAGAAGTCGAAAGAGCGCGTCTTCCAAAGCCGTGTGGGTTTCGCTATGACCGACCTCAAAATGATCAAAGCGCTCGATGCCCCGGAGCGGGGAGTGTTCCGAATCACCCCGTTCGGCAAGGAAATCGTCAGGATGTCGGAGGTGGAAGCGATCGACAAAATACGAACCTTGTTCAAGATCAACAGAACCGAGCGCGAGAAGAAGTTGAAGGCGGAGAGGCAGGCAAAGAAGGAAGCCCAGCAAGCGGCAGCCCAAGCAGCAGCCCAACAGGCCGCAGCCCAAGCAGCAGCCCAACAAGCAGCCGCCCAGGCAGCAGAGGCGCCAGCCGCACCTGCTCCTGAAGCCCCAGCCGCAGCGGCAGCGGCCCCAGCCCCGGTCGCAGCGGCCGCAGCCCCCGCCGCTGAAGCGCCTGCACCGGCACCAGCCGCTAAGGCAGCAGCACCAGCACCAAGTCCCGCCCCTGCACCGGCAGCAGCCCCCCCTGCGGCAACCGCAGCAGAAGCGGACGGCTGGCAGTCGGCGCTCCTCGCCCGTCTACAAAAACTCGACCCGGCGGCTTGCGAGAAGTTCATTCTGAACCTCTCTCACCTCTCCGGCACGCCCTTGATCAACATGATCGACGGGGCAAAGCTCAGCGAGATCATGCTCGATCAGCTTATGCACGGCGAGCAGATCGGTCTTCGGCGGGTGGTCGAGGTCGACGAGAGCTACTTCGAGCAACTCTAAGCTCAAGATCAAATCTGCGATCCATTGGGGGGGTCGGCCGTTCGAACGGCCGACCCCCCCAATTTTGTCTGCGCCGCAAACAGTTAGCTAGGCACTGCGACCCGCCCAGACAATCTAAATAGACAACCCACGTCGCTTAACTCTGCGAACGCTGTGCGGCGATAACGCTGCAACTCAGTAGGCAATGCTGCAAGCTCCATCAAACGAAGCGGCAGCCCACCAACCGCTCCAATAGTGGTCAGACAGGCAGCCGGCAGAGCAACCAACCAGCACCGCACCGAAACTGACCGGCACGGGCGAACCCCCAGTCAAGCAGGCAGCCGGCAGTCAACCAGCCAGTCGGTAGCGCACTATTCGGGCGAAGTCGTCGGCGTCGAGGCTGGCCCCGCCCACCAGAGCCCCGTCGATGTCGGGTTCTGCCATCAAAGCAGCCGCATTGACGGGTTTCACCGACCCCCCGTACTGGATCCGCACCCCAGCGGCAGCTTCCGAGCCGAACGTCTCGGCAATCTGCTCACGGATCAGCCTGCAGACCTGCTGAGCGTCGCCCGGACTGGCCACCTTGCCAGTCCCGATCGCCCAGATCGGCTCGTAGGCCACCACAAGAGCGCCCGCTTCCTGCGGGGAAAGTCCGGCCAACCCCTTCGAAAGTTGAGAAGTCACGACCGCCTCGGTCTGGGCGGAATCCCTCTGCTGCAGCGTCTCCCCCACGGCCACGATCGGCGTCATTCCCGCCGTCAGCACCGCACGAACCTTCCGGTTGACGTCTTCATCGGTTTCGCCTGAATGCTGCCTGCGCTCGGAATGCCCAACGATCACGTAACGCACGTCCAGTTTGGCCAACATCAGCGGAGATATCTCGCCGGTGAAAGCACCTGAAGTTTCGTGGTGGCAGTTCTGCGCTCCGAGGATGATCTCCAAGTCGTCGATGTCGATGACTGTCTGAACTGAACGCAGATCGGTGAAGGGGGGATGCACCGACACGTCCACGTGCGCGTAGTCGTCTTCGGAGAGGGCGTAGGAGAGTTTCTGGATGAACGCAATGGCCTCGAGGTGGTTCATGTGCATCTTCCAGTTGCCGCTGATCAAGGGCTTGCGGAGGTTTGCGGGCTTCGGGGTCGGGGAAGCGGGCGGTTTCTTGGATTTCACGGGGGCGTTCTCCTGTGCTCGTGTCGGGGGGAACTGCCTGTCAAGCTATACCTGTCAAGCTTCGGAAAGGAGCGGGACTGGGAAAAGATTTTGCGGCGGATTCCCGCAGCGCCGACAAGCCCACCAGGTCGCCCTGCGCCAGCAGTTCCATGGCCGCCCCTCCGCCGGTAGACAGATAATTCACAGAATCCGCAAGACCAAGCCCCCTGAGGGCTTCCCCGCTGTCTCCGCCTCCGACCACGGTGTAGGCGCTGCTAGCGGCCACCGCTTCTGCCACCGCCCTAGTTCCCTCGGAGAAGCGGGGGTCTTCGAAGGCCCCCATGGGGCCGTTCCAGAACACGGTGGCCGCCCCGCTAATCACCTCGGAGTATGAGGCTGCGGTGCCTGGGCCGATGTCCACGCCGCGCCAACCCGCGGGCAGATCGTGGTCGAAGATTCGCACCTCTCCCCCTGCTGAGGCGTCGCCGATGCAGCCCTCCGCGCTCAACCCCACGAAGTCGGAGGGCAGCATGAGCGCCTTCGCTCCTTGTTCCAGGAAAGCACGGCAGGCCTCCAGCCTCTCTTGGTCACAGTAAGAGGCGCCGATCGGTCGTCCGGCAGCGGCCAGGAAGGTGAAACAGAGTGCGCCGCCGATGAGCACCTGGTCGGCGACTTCGCAAAGCGCCTCCGCCGCCTCCAGCTTGCCGGCCAGCTTCGCCCCGCCCAGCACGACCACGAAAGGACGCCGCGCCTCTTTACGCAGCGCCAGCAGTTCCTCCACCTCGCGCACTAGCAACGGGCCCGCCGCAGACGGCAGGCGGGCGGGCGGGCCGACGACCGAAGCATGCCGGCGATGCGACACTCCGAACGCTTCGTTCAGGTAAGCGTCGCAGCCGCCGACCAGGCGTTCCACCGTCGAATCGCAGCACTCCACCTCACCCGGGTCGAACCGCAGGTTCTCCAGGAGTTCAACTCCGGGGGCGAGTTCGCCCAGGCGGGCGCGCACGGGGGCGAGGCTCAGAGACTTTTCCGGCCTGCCCGCGGGCCGCCCCAGGTGACTGCAGACCTTGACCCGAGCCCCCGCTCGGTGGAGCTGATCCAAGGTAGGCAGAACCTCGCGAATGCGCCTCTCGTCGCTGATGCGTCCGTTCTGCAGCGGCACGTTGAAGTCGGCCCGCACCAGCACTCGCCTGCCGCTGAGGTCGCCCAGGTCGCAGATTTGAGGCAGTTTCACGCGGTTATGCGGGCAGTTCTAGTGGCTTGACAACCCGGGGGACAACCGGGGGCGGACGACGTGAGGCGGACGCGGCGGGCGACGGGACGGACAATCCGAGACGGGCGAAGCTGAACTGACGACGGAGCGGACGGCACTAGGCGGACAACCCGTGGGACAACCGCCAGCGGGCTCAGCCGGCAAGATTCAACCGACCAGCCGCACGAGGTCTACTAGCCGATTGGAGTAGCCCCACTCGTTGTCGTACCAGCCGCAGACCTTGACCAAACCGCCGGCGGCCATCGTGAGCCCGGAGTCGAAGACGCAGGAAGCAGGCGAACCCACGATGTCGGAGGACACAAGCGGCTCCTCGGAGTAGTCCAGCACCCCCGACAGCGGACCCTCAGCGGCGGCGGCAGCGAAGGCGGCGTTCACCTCCTCTCTACCGGCAGGACGCTTGGTCGACGCGACGAAGTCGGTGAGGGAACCGTCCACCACGGGCACGCGCACGGCTATGCCGTCGAGCGCCCCAGACATGGACTGCAGAACCAAACCGGTCGCCCGAGCAGCCCCTGTGGAGGTGGGCACGATGTTCACCGCCGCAGCCCTGGCGCGGCGAAGGTCAGAGTGCGGGCCGTCCACCAGCATCTGGTCGCCCGTGTAGGCGTGGATGGTGGTCATGAACCCCTGCTCCACACCGAAAGCGTCGTCGAGCACCTTCACCATCGGCACAAAGCAGTTGGTCGTGCAGGAGGCGTTGGAGATGACGTGGTGAGTCTCGGGGTCGTAGTCGGAATCGTTCACCCCGATGACGAAGGTTGCGTCGGCGTCACCAGACGGGGCTGAGATGACGACCCGCTTCGCGCCGGCCTGGAGGTGTGCGGCGGCTTTCTCCCGGGACGTGAAGAACCCCGTGGACTCCACTACAACGTCCACGCCGAGCTCCCCCCAGGGCAACTCCGCAGGATCGCGCACCGCCAGGGCGGGCAGTTCCACCCCGTCGATGAGGATGCCGCCGTCGCTGACTCCGACCTCCCAGGGGGGCGCTCCCAGCACGGAGTCCCGTCGGAGCAGGTGCGCCATAGTCGCCCGGTCGCCGAGGTCGTTGACCGCCACTATTTCCAGGGCGCCGGCGCCAGCGGGGCTCGCAGGGCTTGGGGCGCTCGGGGCGCCAGCCGCGGCGCTTTCCCTGTCAGCCGCGGCCGCAGCCGCGGCACCCGCGCCGTCTGCTACCGGATGCGCCTCACCCGCCGCGGCACCCGCGCCGTCTGATTCTTCCCTGGAACGAACCGCCCTGTAAAAGTTGCGTCCGATGCGTCCGAAGCCGTTGATCCCCACCTTGATGGTCATGTATGTCTTCTTTCCTAGTGCCGTTGCTGATGCCGTTTTTGATGCTGCCGTTGTTGATGCCGTTTTTGATGCTGCCGTTTCTGGTGCTGTTCTTGACGCTGCCGCTGATGCCGCCGTCCGATCTTGCGACGGCCAACTCTCGCGAAAGATACCGCATCGGGGCGCAGCCTTGGATGATTACCGCAAGGCGCTGAGGTCATCCCCACCCGCATCCGACTCTGCGAGCACCTACGCCCCCCCTCCGACGCCCCGCTGAGGTCATCACTACGCGCATACAGACTCTGCGAGGTTTGTGCAGGACGCTCACGTGGGTAGGTCTCTGTGCTGGACTTGCGGGTCGAAGCCCAGTCCTCGCAGAGCGCCGGCCGCAAACTCCGCTAGATAAACCGAGCGGTGCCGGCCCCCGGTGCAGCCGAACGCCAAGGTCAGGTAGCTCTTGCCTTCCGCCTCGAAAGCGGGCAGGAGCAAGGCGAACAGAGCGTCTAGTTGCTGCAGGAACTGCTCCGCAACTGGGCTTCCCGACACGTAAGCCTGCACCTGCGGATTGGTTCCGTCCAGCGGCCGCAGCTCTTCCTCCCAGTGCGGGTTGGGCAGGAAACGGCAGTCGAACACCATGTCCACGTCGGGCGGCAAACCGTGGCGGTAGCTGAACGAGACTACGCGGGTGTTGAGTTTCGTCTCTGCCGAACCCAGGGCAGAGACGATTCTTCTCCGCAGGTCGTGCACGTTGCAGTCGGAGGTGTCTATCACCAGATCGGCTTCGGCGCGCAGAACGGCAAGGGCATCACGCTCGGATTCGATGGCCTCCTGCACCGAACCGGTGGAGGCGAAAGGGTGACGCCTGCGGGTGGTTCCGTAGCGCTGCATTAAGACCTGGGGCGAGGCCTCCAAGAACCAGAGGCGCACGTCTCGGTAGACGCCGCCCTCGGTCAGCATCGAGTTGCGCAGTTCCGCCACGGCTGGGCCGATCTCGGCGGAGTAGCGCTCGGTGCCCATCGCCAGACAGAGGCGTTCGGTGGTAGGACCGGCCAGTTCAGTCACCTTGGGGATGAGCGTCGGCGGCAGGTTGTCCACCACGAAGAACCCTAAGTCCTCGAGACAATTGGCGGCCTCGGATCGGCCCGACCCTGAGAGTCCGGCTATCACCACTAGCACGTCTAGTCACCCGCCTTTCTGCTCACGACCGCGCAGCCCCAGAGCGTGACTCTGTCTCGGTGTCTGGACTCGCCCCAGCCACCATGTCCGACCCCGGCGCCGACCCCCCGTCCCTGTCTGATCCCGACGCCGCCTCCCTGTCTGCCTCCGCCCCCGCCTCTGGGTGGAACTTGGCGTACACCGCCTCCGCCACCCGATCCGGCAGCCAGGAATACGCCCGAAGCTGCTCGAGGGAGGAGTTCTGCACCGCACGCACCCCGCCGGCTTCGGCGACTAGGCGGCGCTTGCGAGCCTGCCCCAGACCAGGAATGTCGTCCAGGGCCGAGCGCTTCATGCGTCTGCCTCGGAGTTGCTTCTGGTAGGCCAGGGCGAAGCGGTGGCTCTCGTCGCGTATGCGCTGAAGGAGGTACAAGGCTTCAGACTGACGCCCGATCCGCACGGCTTCGGACTGATCCGGCACGTAGACCTCCTCGAACTGCTTGGCCAGGGCCGCCACGGGAATCTCCTTGGCCAGATCCAGCCGCATCACCACGCGCATGGCAGCGGCCAGCTGGCCTCTCCCCCCGTCCACCAACAACAACTGCGGGGGGTAGCCGAACTTGCCTCGCTCAGAGACGGGGAGTTCCCGTTCCTTGAGGTAGTTCTGCAGGCGGCGTTCCAGCACTTCCTCCATGGCCGCTATGTCGTTGTTGCCGGCAACGTTCCGCAGGCGGAAGCGCCTGTACTCCGAACGGCGCGGCAGAGCGTCCTCGGTGACCACCATCGAACCCACGTAATCCTGACCCGAGAGGTGGCTCATGTCGTAGCACTCGATGCGCAGGGGGGCGTGCGGCAATCCCAGGTGATCTTGGAGTTCGTTGAGAGCGCGCGCCCGGCTGTTGTGGTCGCCCGCACGCTTGAGTTTGTGTGCGGCGAAACTCTCAGCGGCGTTACGGCGGGACGTGGCGGCCAGGCGGCGCTTGGCGCCCCGCTGAGGCACGCGTATCTGAACCAGCGAACCCCGCAGGTCGGACAGCCAGGTCGCGTAGAGCTCGAAACGGGACGGAAGTTCGGGAACCAGCACCGCCTTCGGGGTGCCCAGCGGGTTGTCGGCGAAGTAGATGCGCTCCAGGATGCGCCCCATGAGTTCGGCGCTGCTGAGATCTTCGGCTTTATCCACGATGAAACCCTGACGGCCCATCACGCGCCCTTTCCTGACGTAGAAAACAGACACGGCCGCCTCCAGTTCGTCGCCCTCCACGCCGATGACGTCGAAGTCCTCGCGACGGCTGCTCACCATCTCCTGGGATTCGACGGCCTTGCGGACGCTGGCTAGGCGGTCTCTCTGGCGGGCAGCCCGCTCGAACTCCTGGGCTTCGGCTGCGGCTGCCATTTCATCCTCGAGCCGCTGGATTATCTCTGCGGTCTCGCCCCCCAGGAAGTTCCCCAGTTCGCTCACCATGCGGGCGTAGTCCTCTGCGCCGACCTCCCCCACACACGGACCGGCGCACTTCTCGATGTGGAAGAGCAGGCAGGGGCGCCCCAGCAGTTTGTGGTGGCGGAACTTGTTGTCGGAGCAGGTTCGGATAGGGAACGTCCGCAGCAGAAGGTCGAGCGTCTCTCGGATTGCGTAGGCGTGGGCGTAGGGGCCGAAGTAGCGGTTGCCCGCCAGTTTGCGACCGCGCACGACCATCGCCCGCGGCCAGGCGTCGCGCAGCGTGAGGGCGAGGAAGGGGTAGCTCTTGTCGTCGCGGTAGCGGACGTTAAAGCGGGGTTGGTGGCGCTGGATGAGGGTGTACTCCAGCATGAGAGCTTCCACCTCGTTGTCGACCTGCGTCCATTCCACGTTGCTGGCAGAAGCCAGCATCTGCTCCGTGCGGGGGGTGTGCTGGCGCGTGTTCTGGAAGTAACTGCCTATCCGGCTGCGAAGGGATTTGGCCTTGCCGACGTACAGCACACGGTCGGCGGCATCTTTGAACAGGTATGCGCCTGGGGCGTTGGGGATGCTCGCCGAGGAAGGTCGCTCCAGCACGCTGTTCAGCGTATTACCGAGTTCTTTAGACAGACTCCAGCCGGGCGCGGGCGGCTGCACAAGACTCCACGTCGTCGTAGTCGTCTCGGGTGAGTTCGCCGGAAATTCGACCCTTGGCAATCACGACGGTGCGATCGGCGACTTCGAAAATCTCGGAGTCTTCAGTGCAGTAAAGCAGAACGCCTTCCCCGCTTTCGACGAACTGACGCAAGAGCCGATAGATCTCCCGCTTGCTGGGGACGTCCACACCGCGTGTCGGCTCTTCGAGGATCAGCAGCATGGGGTTGGTGGCGAGCGCCGAGGCGATTACGACCTTTTGCTGGTTACCGCCGCTGAGGGATGTGATGGGCGCGGCGACCGACGGTGTTTTCACCATGAACTTTTCCGCTAATTCCTCTGAATGCCGCCGGATTGTCTTGGGTCGCAGAATCCCGGATTCGCCGAGCTCTGTAGTGAGGCGGGCAACTAAGTTCTCCCCCACCGAGAGGTTCCTGAACAAGTTCTTGGCGCGGTCGGCGCCAACAAAAGCGACGCCCTTCCGACCCAGAGCCTGCTGGGATCCTCTTCTGCTGAGTTTGTCGAGCCTGCTGAATTTGCCGAATTTCTGGAGCTGCCCCAGAGGTTTCTTGAGAGAATCGACTCCCGCCACTCCCGCCTGCTTAGCCGCACTTGAGGAAGCGCTCTCGCCGGCACCGGCGTCGTCGGGGGGGCCGGCGACGTCGCTCTTCAGCCATATTGCGCCGTCCGAGGGGGCAAACCCGGCGAGCGATCGAATAAGTTCACGCGCACCCGAGCCTTCCACCCCGGTTACCGCAACTATCTCACCGCTTCCGACTTGCATACTCACATCCGTGAACCTGCCCTCGGGGTGCGTCCAGCCGTTGACTTCCATCACTGCACCTTCGGCGTGCGACGAAACCTGGGCCGCTTCAGCCTGTTCCGACCGAGCGGTGCCCACCACCAACTCCCGAGCCAGGCGATCCTGGGTTAGATCATCGCCAGAGAACTCTGCCTCGCTGCGTCCGTCGATAAGCATCGCTACGCGGTCTGCGTGCTCCACCAACTCGTTGAGGCGGTGAGACACCAAAATCACAACGCGCCCCTCGTCGGCCAAGGCATGCATGCGGCGAAAAAGGTCCTCGGATTCCTCGTCGGTAAGCGCTGAGTTGGGTTCGTCAAACAGGAAGACGCGAGCGTTTTGGGCTAGCGAGCGTGCGATTTCCGTGCGTTGCTGAGATGCCAGCGGCAGACCGCCGAGAATGCGATTGGCCTGGGGTGCGAGCCCCATTTCTTCCAGCAACTCGGTTTCGAGATCGTCGACCTTCCGCATTAGAGTGCGGCGCCGCTCTCTGCCGACGAGGATATTCTCGGCGACCGTCAGGTTCGGAAACACCTGCGGCTCCTGGTGAACGATTGCCACCGTTCGGGCGGGGTCTTCGTCGGAACGCTCTTCGCCGTCGAAGAGAATCCTTCCGGCGTCAGCCTCCACCTCACCCGCCAGGATTTTGATCATCGTGCTCTTGCCGGAGCCGTTGGGGCCTGCTATGCCAAATATCTCGCCTGCAGCGGCCGTGAGACTCAAACCATCAAGAGCGATTGTGTCGCCGAAGCGTTTCTGGACGTTCTCGAGCACGACAGAACCCGTGCCCGCATCAGCCTCACTCACTGGGGGAAGTCTTCCAGCCTCTCACGAGTCACGAGTCCCGTCTTCTGCTGAACTGGTCGAGCACGACGGCGCCGATCGTGACTATGCCCAGGAGCATCTGGCGGGCGAACGGGCCTGTGGCGGTCAACGCCAAGCCGTTCCAAATGATGGCTAGCAGCAGAGCGCCCAAGAGAGTGCCGGATACGGTGCCGCGCCCGCCGGTGAGGCTCGCCCCGCCGATGATCACAGCGGCGAACACGGGGAAGAGCAGGCTCTGGCCAGGATTGGGTTGAACAGAACCGATAAAGGCGAAATCGAGAAGTCCAGCCACAGCAGCCATGAGCCCGCCGATCACAAACGCAAGCGTCTTGTAGCGGCGGACGGGGAGTTTGGCCAGAACGGCAGCCGGTTCGTTCCCCCCGATGGCTTTCAAGCGAAACCCGAAGACGCCTCTCGACATGAGTACGCCGAAAAGGATTGCAAACCCCAACAACCAAATCACCTGCATCGGCACTGAAATGGGCTGGTTGCTGAGACCTGTGAAAAACGCCAGTTCCCTTTCGCTGACTCCGCTGTCGGGGGAGTGAGGGTTGTACGTTTTGGACTTGCTCACGAGCAGGGTGAAACCCAAAATGAGTGTGCTTGAGCCTAGCGTCGCGATGAACGAGGGAACTCGCACGACAGCGACGAAGAAGGCGTTGAACAACCCCCATCCCGCAGCGAGGGCCAGGGAAAGCAGGAGGCTCAGCCACACTGGCCAGCCCCAGATAATCCAGGACACTGCCGTGAACATCGAGGAAAAGGTGGCCAGGTTGGCAAAAGAAAGGTCGATCTCCCCCACAACCAGTACCACAGTGAGACCCAGCCCTGCCATCCCCAATGTACCCATGGAACGAAGCATCCCCAGAAGGTTTGCCCCTATAAGAAATTTCCCGCCCGACCAGATGGCGAACACGCCGCCCATTATGAGAATTGCGCCAACCAACCCACCTAAACGCTTGAAACCCAGGCGCTCCAACTGCGAACCCAGCTTTTGCAGGTGCGGGCTCAAGGACTCGGAAATGCTCTGTTTCACTTTTAACCTCTGATCTAGCCTCTGAATATTCGACCTATTGCGCCTATTGCACGGGAATCAGGCTGTGCTCTTGCTGCTCTTGCTCAAGACTTGTGTGCTGCTCAAGACTGCACGCAAATTGCTTGCGGCTTTTGCGCCAACAGCACGAGTACTCGAGTGAGCGGGCGGAGAAACTCAATGCCTCTCCGCCCGCTTACTCGATGTTGCCAATGCGCCTAATAACAGGACTTCCTAAGACAGGAGCAATTTAACTGGTGCCGAGGATCCTGTCTAGGTCGGCGCGTGCGGCTTCCACCTGATCGACCTGGATAGCCAGCAGGGTTTGAGTGTTCGGCAAGATGCGCCCGTTGGCAAGCAACTCCGCGCAAGCCAAGGCACCGAATCCTGCCTGCTCCGACCAGCGCTGGTCAAGAGCGACAACCTGAATGCCGGCTTCGATACCGTCGAGTTGCGCGTAGCTGACGTTCCAGCCGAGGGTGAACACGCTGCCTTCGCGACCGCCGTCGATAATTGCGCGGTTGGCGTGCTCAGCGCCGATGTCCACGTTCTCAATGAAGTCCAGTTCCGGGTTGCCATTGAGAAGCGCTGCGTAATTGTCGTAGGTAACGGCGGGGTCGTAGGTTCCTCCGCCTACCTGCAAGGCGTCGTCGTAGGTGCTGATGAAGTTTGCGTCCGGGAGTTCCTCAAGGATTTTCTCCTGGAACCCGCGCATGCGTCCCTGCGCCCAGAAAGCGGAGGGGTCACCGCCGGAGACAGCGAAAGTATCCCATTCGTAACCGTTTTCTTCCATGAATTCCAAGGCGAGTTCTGCGGCGTAGCGGCCTTCTTTCATCGGAACTTGCGTGAAGTTTGAGAACTCGTTTCCGTTAGAAGTAACACCAACCGTGAATACGGGTATTCCATCAGCTACAAGCCTGTTGGTGATAGCGGTGTAAGCGTCCGAATCGGCAGGCTGGATGGACAAGCAGTCAATCTGATTGGTGTTGTAGAGAGCTTCAATCTGCGCTATCTGCTCCTGAATGTTGATGGCGTCCACGGGCGCAACCGAGGTGAACTCCATCGGGTATATCCGCTGAGCGGCCTGCTGCGTTTCCTGAAATCCGGCTGCGTACTGATCGGAGAACAAGGCGATGCCGGTGGACTGGTAAGAAAACACGTAGTTAATCGGCTGCCCTGTCCGCACTTTTTCGGCTACACGCTCGTTGAGCGTAAACTCGCTTCCGTCTGCAAGGGTGTGCGTGTAAGGAAGGCCGCCGCCGCTTTCTGCTTGCTCCTGAGCATCACGAAGCTGATTCTGGGCAGCGAGCAGTTCTTCTTGCGCCTCCTCTGCCTCTGCTTTAGCGGCTGCTGCTTCCTCCTGAGCCTGTAAAAGCGCTTGCTGCGTCTCAACATCATCCGATGAGCTGCCACAGGACGCGCCGACGATCGCTACAAGCGACAACAGCGCAACAGCCACATACTTGCTCCTGATTTTGGTTTTGCTCATAATTGGGTCTCCCTATCAATTACTTGAGTCTTAACTCGGTGCGACAGGTGGCAACACCTGAATTCGGTGCGACGGGTGAAGCACCCTGTTTTCGCCGAAGTCTAACAGCAATTCCGAAGCCGCAAGCACCGGCCGCCACGACCGGCCGTCACAGGAGCATCGGGCGCAGGAAGCGTCCCGTGTGACTCTCTTCGTGCTTGGAAACTAGTTCCGGGGTGCCTTCCGCCACGATGCACCCGCCGGCGTCTCCCCCTTCAGGCCCCAGGTCGATAATCCAGTCCGCAGTCTTTATTACATCGAGGTTGTGCTCGATGATCAGCACGGTGTTGCCCGCGTCCACGAGCCGCCCCAGAACCGTCAGCAACTTGCGGATGTCTTCGAAGTGCAGACCTGTTGTGGGTTCGTCCAGCAGGTAGATGGTGTGGCCGGTGGAGCGCTTGGCCAACTCGCTGGCCAGTTTCACCCTTTGCGCCTCTCCGCCGGAGAGAGTGGGGGCGGGCTGCCCGAGCTTGATGTAGCCCAACCCCACGTCGACCAGCGTCTGAAGGTGCCTAGCGATGGGAGGCTGGTTGGAAAAAAACTCTAGACCTTGCTCGCAGGAGAGACCCAGCACCTCAGCGATGTTCCGCCCCTTGAACGTTATGTCTAGGGTGTCGCGGTTGTAGCGGGCGCCCCTACAGACTTCGCAAGGCACGTAAACGTCCGGCAGGAAATGCATCTCGATGCGAATGTTGCCGTCGCCCGAGCAGGCTTCGCACCGCCCGCCCGGGACGTTGAAAGAAAACCGCCCTGGCTCGTAGCCGCGCAGCCGAGATTCGCCGGTCTGGGAAAAGAGCTTGCGTATGTGGTCGAACACTTTCGTGTAAGTGGCCGGATTGGATCGGGGTGTGCGCCCGATGGGTTGCTGGTCGATGTTGATGACCTTGTCTATGTGCTCGCTGCCTTCTAGCTTGCTGTGGCGGCCAGGCACGCGTCGGGAGCGGTATATCTTCTGCATCAGCGCCGGGTAGAGGATCTCGTTCACCAGCGTGCTCTTGCCCGACCCTGAGACGCCTGTTACCGTCACGAAGCAGCCCAGCGGTATCTCCACGTCGAGAGCTTGCAAGTTGTGCTCACGCGCTCCCCTTACCACTAGCCAGTCTTTGCCTGGCGGGCGGCGAAGCGCCGGTGAGGGGATGCGGCGCAACCCGCTGAGATACTGGCCTGTCAGGGAAGCCGGCGATGCAGCGACAGCGTCCGGCGGCCCGTCGCAGACGATCTCTCCGCCGTGCTCGCCTGCGCCCGGGCCTATGTCCACCACGTGGTCGGCGCTGCGGATCGTCTCCTCGTCGTGCTCGACGACGATGACGGTGTTGCCCAGGTCACGCAGCCGCTTGAGGGTGTCGAGCAGGCGGGCGTTGTCGCGCTGGTGCAGACCGATGGAGGGTTCGTCCAGCACATACAGCACCCCCACTAGTCCGCTGCCTATCTGGGAGGCCAGACGGATGCGCTGCGCCTCGCCGCCGGAGAGCGTGCCGGCGGTGCGCGCCAGGGTGAGGTAGTCCAGCCCCACGTCGAGCAGGAAACGCATTCTGGCCTTGAGTTCTTTCAGCACCTGGTCGGCGATGAGCCGGTTGCGCTCGCTGAGCTCTAGCCGGTCGAGAGCGTCAGCGGCATCCCGTATCGACAGCGAGCAGAAGTTCGCAATGTTGCGTCCGCCGATGGTCACCGCTAGCGGCAGCGGGCGCAGGCGGGCGCCGCCGCAGGACGTGCAGTCGACCTCCCGCATGTATCCCTCGATCTGGCGGCGGCG
This sequence comes from Acidimicrobiales bacterium, assembly GCA_965242895.1. Lineage (GTDB taxonomy): Bacteria > Actinomycetota > Acidimicrobiia > Acidimicrobiales > CATQHL01 > CATQHL01. The sequence continues at coordinate 2,516,289 of OZ251507.1, read as the reverse complement.
GTTCTCGGAATTGGTCTCTGAGTGAAGCCGCTTGAGGTTGGGGATGACGCCCTCCAGCCGAGCGCTGTAATGGCGTGGGCGCCCGTAGCGGTTGCGGTACGTGACAGGGATTCGCTTGCCCCGTTTTCCGTACAGGAACACATCCTGCACCTCTTTGGGGAGGTTCGACCAGGATTCGTAGCAGCTGACCTCTAAGTAGTCGGCGGTGGCTTCGATGATCCGCTCATGGAACTGGCTGTGTCCGCTCGCCCAGGGTGCTATCGCCCCTTCGGAGAGGCTGAGGTCTGGGTCGGGGACGACGAGTTCGGGGTCGACCTCGAAACTGGTTCCTAGCCCGTCGCAGGAAGGACAGGCTCCGTAGGGGGAGTTGAAGGAGAAGTTGCGGGGGGCCAGTTCTTCGAACGACTTGCCGTCGCTGGGACGGGCGAGATGCTGCGAGAAAGTGAGGAGTTGCGCTTCCGCTTGGCCTTCCGCTCCGGTCGCCGCTCGCCCAGACGCCCCTCCGCCTGCGGACGTTGCGCCCGACGCTCCGCCCGCCGCAGCCTCGCCCGACGCTTCCTCTCGACGAGGTCGACGAGGCACCAACTCGATTTGCACGACCCCGTCCGTGAGCTTGAGGGCCGCTTCCACCGAGTCGGTGACTCGCCTTTCGATTCCGTCCCGGCGCACCAGCCGATCGACCACAACGCCGATGTCGTGCATCTCATAGCGTGCGAGCTCCAATTGTTTCTTGCCTGCGTCCGGCCCCACGATGTCGGCCAATTCGTAGAGTTCGCCGTCTACCCGAACTCTCACGTAGCCGTCGTCGGCTAGTTCACGCAGCAGGGTCTCGTAGGTTCCCTTGCGCCCGCGCACGACCGGCGCGAGTATCTGGAAACGGGTACCTTCAGGCAACTCGAGGACGCGATCCACGATCTGCTGGGGAGTCTGGCGCGCCAGCGGCTCGCCCGTCTCTGGGTCGTGCGGCACGCCCACCCTGGCGAAGAGAAGCCGCAGGTAGTCATAGACTTCCGTGATCGTCCCGACCGTGGAGCGGGGGTTGCGGGAGGCGCTTTTCTGGTCGATAGATATGGCCGGCGAGAGTCCCTCTATAAAGTCCACGTCGGGCTTGTCCATCTGCCCGAGGAACTGCCGAGCGTAAGACGACAGCGACTCCACGTAGCGGCGCTGACCCTCGGCGTAGATGGTGTCGAACGCCAGGGAAGACTTCCCCGAACCGGAGATGCCCGTAAAGACGATCAGTTTGTCGCGGGGCAGCTTGAGGGAAACGTCTCGGAGGTTGTGCTCCCGCGCTCCCTGTATCAGCAAATCGTCGCTCACGGCGCTAAGCGTAGAGCGGACAGGCGGGCGAATACGGATATAGGGCAACCGGACGGGAACCGGGGCTAGTCAGGCAATGCCCCCTGACGGAACAAGGCTTTGTCGGGCAACGACCGCTAATCTGAGTTTTATACAGACCAAAGAAACGACAAATCTCCACCTCGCTTCACACCATTAGGCATGGTATGACTTCAAGTGCTGCCGACCCCGCACTCGATGCGCATCAAGAGGCGCAGCAACTGCGACAACGCATCCTCGATTCCCTAGACGAACAAGGTTTCACTCTCAAGAACGACTGCATCGTTCCGCCTGATCTCCGCAACAAGGAACTACTTCGCTCCCTTCATCGAGAAGCGGTCAGGCACAATCAGGAGCGAAGCCGACCGGGACTCGAGCGGCACGAAAAGCGGCTGCTCAAGCGAATTGCCGACGGACAAGATGTCGTCCCTGAACGGATTATCCCGCGCCTCCACTTGGTGGAATCGGGGTCAGAGGACGAACTGCTGTTCAGGTACGTCCGCCTGCACTGGAGCATCCCCGTGTCGGCCGGTTACGGCAGGCGGATGCGTTTTCTGGTCAGTGACGAATCCAACGGAAAGTTGATCGGCATCTTCGGACTGCACGACCCCATATTCAGCCTAGGCCCCCGAGATCGATGGATCGGCTGGGATCATCAAAACAAAAAGAAACGATTGCAGTGCGTAATGGATCTCTTCGTGCTGGGCGCCGTGCCCCCATACTCCCAACTTCTCTGCGGGAAACTCGTAGCCCTGCTGACTACCAGCCGATATGTCCAAGAACGATTTCAGGAAAAATACGAAGGACGCAGTTCTTACATAAACCAGCAGCCTTTGGACGCACGCCTAGCCTTGTTGACCACCACGTCGGCGCTCGGAAGGTCGTCTCTCTACAATCGACTCCGCTACGCCGAACGAAAGGTGTTCCAAAGCGTGGGCTTCACAAGAGGTTCCGGCGATTTCCAGTTCAGCGACGGTTTCTACGAAGATCTGAAACGATTTGCCAACAGGCATTGTATTGCCACTGCCAAACACTCGGCGTGGGGAGAAGGATTTCGCAACAGGCGAGAGGTAGTCCGCAAATCTCTCCCGCTTCTGGGACTGCCGCCAACCCTTTTGATGCACGGAATCAAACGTGAAATCTTCGTCGCACCCTTAGGCGCCAACACCAGAAGTTTCCTGAGCGGTCAAGACCAGAAACTCGACCGAAACAACCCAGACACCGACGCAATCTTCGAATGGTTCCGTCAACGCTGGCTCCTCCCCAGAGCAGAACGCGACAAGCGGTACAAAGACTTCAAAGCGGCTGATTACCGCCTCTTGGCTGCATCTCCTTCTTGCAACAATTGAGTTCGCTTCGGCAAGAACAGGATGAGCGACGAGCGAACAAGCGTGCCCTCCTTTCAGCTCAAAGCCTTAGCCACTCAAAGAAACAAACCAGACGAGTAGATCAGACTTAAGAACTGCTAGACACCTCTTTGGCTTGGAGGGCGCCTTCTTGCGCCTCTAGGAATTCTCTCATGCGGCCAACGAGCTTTTCCCGATCCCGCAGTTCGCATTCCCAAATCTCCATAACCTGCCATCCCGCCTCCTGCAGCGACTCCGTATTCTCTCTGTCGCGTATACGGGTACGCAGAAACTTAGGACCCCAGTACTCCACGTTCGACTTGGGCAAGACCGCTATCGGACAATCCGGGTCAGGGTGCCAGTGCCAAAAACAGCCGTGAACGAAAATCACCGCCTTTAAGCGGGGGAAAACCAAGTCAGGTCTCCCTGGCAAGTCTTTCCGATGAAGTCGGAACCTATATCCAAGACGATGAACAGCAGAGCGAACAACAAACTCCGGCTTTGTATCGCGGGAACGTATGCGCGACATGCATCGTGAGCGCGCTTCAGGATCTAGATTATCCACTTTGATTCTCTAGTAATGCTTTCTCTGCTTCCGAGCGCAGCAATTCTTCGAGTTCCTTGTCAGGCAGCGAATCCAACAATATGACTCCCCCTCGGCGGTTGAGCGCCATCATCCAATTGCGGAACGTGAATCGCTGGAACAACTTTTTCTCAGCCTGCCAATCTTCTAATAAAATCTTATATACCCCTCGCAATACGCGGACATTCATTGACAAGGAAGGACGCTCGAGAAGCGCTGAACGCACATCCTGCCTAAATAGCAATATTCGCAGGAATTGGCCAGGGTCTTTAGGGGCAACATCATGCGCGGTTTTACCTAGCCACCACAAGCGAGACACCCCATTATCACGAATCAGAGCTCTGGTTCCTCTCGCGAAAAAATGGTTCCTAACCTTTTTCGCTGCCTTCTCATCATCTGACAGCCTCTTTGCCAACCACCTCCTGCGAACGTAGTCGTCACAAACACAGTGAGACAGATAAACCCAAAGACATTCAAGGGAAGCCTGATGCGGAGTCAATGAGCACAAGGCATTATAAACGATAAGAGCATTCTCAGGGTCATTTGATGAAGGTTTAGAAGAATCAACAACCAACTCTGAATTAAATTGAGGTAATTCTAAACGTGTTTCACGACTACCTCCTAGTGGGCACAGATTAGGGGAAGCGCCTTCTTTTTCATAATACCACTCAAGGTGGAGATGTGCCTCCTGCTGCAGATTGTCTACAGTCTCCAATGTATAATACTTCAGCTTATTCATTGTTTTCCTGGTTGAGGAGACGAAGTATTTTTGCAAAGGGCAGCTGAAGAAGTTTTTGCGCGTCCGAAGAACGGTCAGCCTTTTGTGAACCTAATTTATGGCACTCTTGATTGTCCAATAGATTATCTAGCGCAGAAAACCATCTATATTCTTCATAATCTTCTGCGTTACGATCTGCTTCATAAAGAACCTTAATAAGTGCCGGTAAGTAAAGGCTGTTCATCAGATACTGAACATCCATCTCATCTTTTATTCGCTCTCTGACTGATTTATACAAGTCTGAAACTTCTTGGGACATAAGAATTTCTACTCTCTCTGCTTCCAGGTTGACCGTCCATCGCTCATTCTGTAGATCAGAGCTTGGTTTATGCACAAAGATAGATCCCAAAGGTCTTTCATCCGCTCTATCGATCCAATAGGACTTAGGTTCTTCGACTGCTAAAACTGATCCTGTTTCAATCTCAAATTTGAAGCCATTGAAATCATTATGCCAGCCGTTCCAGTCAGCAGCTTTCGTTGGGCATGTAGCTATTAGGAAGGCTGAAAAATCCACCCTGCCTGAAAGTTCGCCGGCAGTGAAATTCTCTTCAATCTTCGTCTCAGCCGATTCGAGCGCCTTCCGAAAGCGTGTCTTCGAGGAACTGACAAGCAGAACATATTTAGCAGAACCATTTTCGACAAGAGCACTAAGATTGAGATCGCTAAGGAAAAACTCGGCGCGCAAACTTGAAGCAGTGCTATTTTCTGTTCTAGTCAGTTCTATGTCTACCTCAAATTCTGCTTGAGGATAGTCGTCACCGTAATGCCTAGGGCGCAATACCGGATACTGCCACGCTTTACCAGGACCGAATTTCACTGCGTCTCGCTCTCATAAGCAGCCACCCACAAAGCACAGCCCTCTAACGGGTCATCCGCCATTATGTCTATCGTGCATCTTTCACCCTCCTTCAGTCTCACAAGCTCAAAAGGAGTTCCGTCAGCAGAACGTATATCATCCCTAGGAATGAGGGCGGAATCTCCTGCCTCATCAACACGAATCATTGCCAAACCACTTTTTCCGGGAATAAAGCTGATCCGTCGACAATTAGAACGATCCGGTATCGGCAATACACGTACTCGTGAAACCTGAATCAGACGCTTTCCCTTCATTCCACCGCGACTGCCAACGCCCCCGCTTCCATCTCCTTCATTAGGGCCAATCCCACTCCCATTACCATCATCACCGCCATTCTCATCCTGTCTTTCACCTCCAAAATTACCTGTATCTTCCCCGTCGCCGTCAAAATCTTCTTGTTCATCATCAAAAATGGGCAAAGGGGCCATAACTGAGCGCCGTATTGGTTTAAGCTTCACTTTAATCCGTTCAGCAAATCCAGGTTCGCCCTCTGTTTCAGATAGTTCTGGGGAATCTTCGAATTCTTCATCAGGGTAGTAGTCAGGAAGCAACTTAGCGAGTTCAGGTAAAAGAGTAGTTTGACCCGTAGAAGAGGTATATGCCAGTTCACGTATCCTATCGCGTATCCACTTCGCGATATTTTTCAAAGCTCTCTCCCCTTCCTTCACCTGAACACCAGATAGTCGTTCCGGTTCAAACTGGTCATGAGAAGGATTCTCCATACGACGGAGCAGCTCATTACCGTTAGGATCCTCAAAGAAACATAGCGCTGCAAAATCCTGATAACTAGGGAAGTGGGTAAGTTTCTTCTGCTGGTCGGTAATAAGCATACCTGTGCGACGAACTAGGCCAACTCTACTAGTTAAACCTTTATCTACTTTAACCCAGAGTCTGCAATGCCCTAAGTCTTTATCCTGAGTATCGAATTGTTCGACTCCTGCAGTCAATTTTCCAGAAGATATTTGCCAAAACATTTTAGCTTGAGATATAGCATTGGGATCCCCTTCCTCAGAATCACCCTCATCTTTAATAAACTTTTCAAACCAGTACTGAAGATTTCCAGAATTAACTTCGAACACTTCGTCGTTATCTTTCGGTTCTATCATTACATTCAACATATTCTTTTCTATAGCGTAAAAGAAGTTTTCAAGTACACTTGCAGCAACTGCACTACGCCACTCACTTTCCTTTATTTGAGGACCTAATATTAAAATACTTGTGCCACAAATTGGTTTCCCATTTTGGAGCAGCCGTAACGAATCTGGAATTTTCTCTCGTGGAATCTCTTGGCAACCATCTTTTACGCCGTAAAAGCCTGTACCTTGAGTTGATTTATCCTTATGTGACATAAGAACAGACTTGCCTTGACAACGCTCAACCAAACCTTCGTTTTCTTCGTAGCAAGTCCAATAGAAAACTGTTCTGGCAGATGAGATCGCAAATGGGGCGTATTTACCTATACCATGAGAGCCCCCTGCGCCTTGATCGGTCTTGTGGCTCACTCCCTGCATTTTAATGAGGCTCTTCCAATTGTTTCCCACTAGACCGGTAGTATTGCGGTCGGAAATTCGCAGACAAGAAATGTAATCACCACTTAGAGAATTCTCAGCTTCCTTAAGCTGATCCTCGAAAACAGGGTCATCGTTTTCTTCTTGGCAAGAAAGGACAGCCTTCATCAGTTCATCTCGCCCAAAATCGCGCGACTTCAAGGTGACCAATTCAAACGATACATGCACAGGTTCATTCTTATCTTTTCTCGCGTCGAGAGCGTTTTGAATGACTTCCCGCGCCAATCTCGACACTCGCTGTCCACTGAAGTGGGCAATTCCAGGATCATTGAAGCCGTCTATTCTCCCGCCATTATTGCTCGGGAATTCCCAACTAATTTCAGCATCTGTCATTTAACTTTCTCCTTCTAAAATGGATGCACAAATCTCCCCAACAAGATAAGCCAATTCGACACAAACAGCATTTCCTAACAGCCTGTACTGGTCTTTTTCTGGAATTTCTGGAAACAGCTTCTTTCGAAGATCAAAACCCTGCAGCTTGGCCACTTCCTTAACGCTCAATTTACGGATGCCCCACTCATCTTTGACGAATGGAACATTATGCCCGCCTCCTCCCATGTTGGCAGTCAAGGTCGGACACAGACCGTTTCTTTTTTCACGCACATATGAGCGTCGCAGTTGAAAAATGTTTTGATCCGATTCCCCCTTGGAAATTTTTTCATCAATCATCTTGTAGTATCGATTCTCCGGAGACAGATACGCCTCGCTTGCACCCTGCTTGCTGCGATCGATAATCTTGTCAAGTCTTCTGACATTATTTCGGGGGCTGCTCTCATCGGGGGGGATAAATGGGTTATATGAAAAACGACTGCGTAACGCGGCAACCATAAACAGGCGCTCTCTGTCCTGAGGTATGCTAGTTGCCTCTTTGACATTCGCAATCCAACATGATTCCTGTCGAAACCAGTAACCGACACTTCTCAATCTGCGACGCACCTCGTCAAACCATTCCCGTTCACCCCCGTATAGCAAGTTTGGCACATTCTCCAGAACCAGCAACTTCGGCCGCTGTTCCATAGCGTACTCTTCAAGCAGCCGATATATCTCAAAAAATGTTTCACCGCGAGAATCCGCAAATCCCTTTCGGTTTCCCGCAAGTGAAAAACTTTGGCAAGGAAAACCCGCCGCTAACACATCAACAGTCTCTAAATCATCCGACTGCTTAGAAAGTTCTCTGACGTCTTTTTGAATCACCTTTACTCCTGGAAACCGGTGTCTGAACACCTCGCAGGCGTAACGATCGATATCACTTGCCCAGGCGATCTCGAAACCCGCCTTTGCTAAACCTGAAGCAAGTCCTCCCATACCGCTGAACAAGCAGCCGACAGTCAGCCTTCTCCGAACTTCAGATTCCACTCAATGTCCCTGAATAATCGATTTCACCCAATCAACCTTCAAGGCTCCTAGCTGAAATCCAAAGGAGTCATAATCAGACCTCGACACATTAAAAAGGACCTCCTTAGGACACTTGACGTCTCACCGTCAACACCCCTTCCCCAACTTCGCAGCTAGAACTGCATTCCATTGGTTTCCGCCTCGCTCGCCTTCTCTTCGCTTCCACCCTTTGCCTCCTCTTCAGACTGTCACGGATTGCGAGCCTGTCATGTCCCGCAGTTCTCGTTTCAGTTCTTTGATTTCGTCTCGCAGGCGGGCGGCGTATTCGAATCGCAGGGAGGCGGCCGCCTCGCTCATCTCCTCCTGGAGGGCGGCTATTAGGCGCGGCAGATCTTCGGCTGTGAGCGGGGCGTCGTCCCCTTCGGAGCCGGACTCCCAGGCGCGGTGCTGGCGCTTCCGCTTGGGAGCTGGGGCTGTCTGCTCGCCTGGGCGGATCAGCTCCAGGATGTCCGTGACCGCCTTGCGGATAGTCTGCGGCTGGATGCCGTTGGCTGCGTTGAACTCCTGCTGGCGGCGGCGGCGGCGGTTGGTCTCTCCGATGGCGCGGCGCATGGAATCGGTCACTACGTCGGCGTACATCACCACTTGACCGTCCACGTTCCGGGCGGCACGGCCGATCGTCTGGATCAGGGAGGTCTCGCTCCGCAGGAAACCCTCCTTGTCGGCGTCGAGGATGGCCACCAGCGACACCTCCGGCAAGTCCAGCCCCTCCCGCAGCAGGTTGATGCCCACTAGGACGTCGAAATGTCCGAGCCGCAGATCGCGCAGGATCTCGATGCGCTCTAGGGTGTCGACCTCGCTGTGCAGGTAACGCACCCGCACTCCCAACTCCAGCAGATACTCGGTTAGATCCTCAGCCATCTTCTTGGTGAGCGTCGTGACCAGCACGCGAGCCCCGACATCCACGCGACCCTTGATCAACTCCAGCAGATCGTCGATCTGACCTTTGGTGGGCTTGACGATTACCTCGGGATCCACCAGACCTGTCGGGCGCACGATCTGTTCGACCACCTGAGACGACTCCTCCAGTTCGAACTGCCCAGGGGTGGCTGACAGAAAAAACACCGGCCCCAGCCGCTCCAGGACTTCTTCGAAGCGGAGCGGGCGGTTGTCGGCTGCCGACGGCAGGCGGAAGCCGTGTTCGATCAGGGTCTCCTTGCGGCTTCTGTCGCCCCTGAACTGACCTCTCAGCTGCGGCACGGCCACGTGCGACTCGTCGATCACGGTCAGGAAGTCGTCTGGGAAATAATCCAGCAAGGTGAACGGGGCCTCTCCAGGGGAGCGTCCGTCGAGGTGCGCCGAGTAATTCTCCACCCCGTTGCAGTAACCCACCTCCGTGAGCATCTCCAGGTCGTAGGTGGCGCGCATCCGCAGCCGCTGCGACTCCAGCAGCTTGCCCTGGGACTCAAACCAGCTCAACCGCTCGGCGAGTTCCTCTTCGATTCCGACGACGGCGCGCCGCAGGTTCTCCTCTGTGGTCACGTAGTGGCTGGCCGGAAAGATGACTAGCTCATCCAGGGTCTCTAGGCGCTCGCCGGTCAGAGGATCCAGGATTGTGACGCGCTCTACTTCGTCGCCGAAAAACTCCACCCGCACCACGTTTTCCTCGTAGGCGGGCTTGACCTCCAGCGTGTCCCCCCGCACCCTGAAACAACCGCGTGCGAGGTTGGTGTCGTTCCGGTCGTAGTGCATGTCGATGAGTTTTCGCAGAATGGAGCGCAAATCCCACTCCTCCCCCACGCGTACCACGAGCAACTGATCCTCGTATTCGGACGGCTTACCCAACCCGTAAATACACGAAACCGACGCCACCACCACCACGTCCCGACGGGTCAGGAGAGCTGACGTGGTGGAGTGGCGCAGCCGCTCGATCTCGTCGTTTAGGGAGGCGTCCTTCTCGATGTAGGTGTCGCTCGACGGCATGTACGCCTCGGGTTGGTAGTAGTCGTAGTAGGAGACGAAATACTCCACCCGGTTGTGAGGGAAGAACTCCCTGAACTCGTTCGCTAACTGCGCCGCCAGCGACTTGTTGGGGGCCAGGACCAGCGTGGGGCGCTGCACCTGTTCGATCGTCCACGCCATCGTTGCGCTCTTGCCGGAGCCGGTGATGCCGAGCAGCGTCTGGAAGCGGTCTCCCCGCCTTAGACCCTCGCTGAGGTTGGCGATTGCGGACGGCTGATCGCCGGCAGGCTCGAAATCGGCGACCACGCGGAACGGAGCGGAGCGGCGGTCGAGCACAAGCGAATCGTAGTGGAGAGCGGGGGCGGGGAGCGTGAACCCGGCTTTGGCCGGCGCTTGCCAGCCCTGGCCGGTTCGGGCCGCCTGCCAGCCCCGGCCGGTTCACCCGGCGCCCGCCATGACCGCCGGACCGGCCCGGCCGACCCAGCCCGGCCTATCTGGGCAGGGACTGGATCCAACTCCAGCAGCGGTCTATCCCGCGTTCTAGGTCATCGAGCGTGCCGTCGTTGGACACGACGAAGTCAGCCAGCGCCAGGCGATCCTCGCTGCCCGCCTGGGCCTCCATGCGTACCCTTGCGTCGTCTTCGCTCATTCCGCGCCGCTCCCTCAGACGCCTTACGACCGTCGCGGGCGAAGCCTCCACCACGATCACGCCGGCAATCCCGGGCAGCCCTTCGGTTTTCCGGCTGCCGGACGCCGTTTCGGCCAAGAGAGGAATGTCCAGGATCACGACGGCGTCCCCATCGCTGTCCAGGGCGTCGGCCAAGGCGCTGCGGCGGGCAGACATCTCCAGCCTGACCGCTGGATGGACAATTGAGTTCAGACGCTCCAGTTGCTCTGGGTCGGCGAAGACGATCTTCGCCAAGGCAGCCCTGTCGAGTTCTCCGCCTGAGGTCAACACCTTCTCTCCGAAGGACTCGAGCACGGCCTCGAAAACGCGCCGTCCGGGCTGCTGCAGTTCACGCACGATTGCGTCTGCGTCCACTAGGTGGGCGCCGCGTACCACCAACCCGTGCCCGACGGTGCTCTTGCCTGCTCCGATTCCTCCGGTCAGCGCCAGTTCAATCATCTAAGAAACGGAAACTGCGGTTTGCATCAGCGGCCACGTCCCAGCGGCCAGCGCACCCCCCGCGCCCCCGCGCCGCTTGGCGGTCTAAGCCTCGCCCTTCACCTCGTCCTGGCTAGAGCCCGTGGAATCCCGCCGCTCGCCGGCGGGCTCAGCGCCGACGGGATGCTCACCGCCGCCAGCAACCTCGGCTTCGGCAGTCTCGACTTCGGCAACCTCCGCATAGGCGGCCTCTGCCCCGGACTCCTCGGAGTGCGCTGCCTCAGCGGACTGACCGCCGGGCGCAGAGCCCTCATCGGACGCAGGCTGACCGCCGGCCACGTGGCCGCCGCCGCCGGGCTCAATCGTCTCGTCCGTCACTTCACCCAGATAGTTCCCCTCCTCGTCGAAGGCGTGATCGCCGAAGTGCTCCTGATACTCCGCCGACACCACTCCCCCCTCGGCGGCCTGCTTCACCGAAAGGCTCATACGACGCCGCTCTACGTCGATGTTGATGATCTTCACCCACATCTCCTCGCCGGGGGTGACCACCTGCTCGAGCACCTCCACGTGGTGAGGAGAGACTTCGGAGATGTGGACTAGCCCTTCGATGTTCTCTCCGACCTGCACGAACGCCCCGAACGGCACGAGTTTAGTGATGCGCCCGTAGACCAACTCCCCGACTCTGTGCGTGGAAACGAACTCTTCCCAGGGATCCGGCTGAGTGCCCTTGATGGAGAGGCTGATGCGTTCCCGCTCGACGTCCACCTCCAGCACTTTCACCTTCACCTCGTCGCCCGGAGCGAACAGCGAACTGGGGTCGTCAAGGTGCCGCCAGGAAAGTTCGGACACGTGCACGAGCCCGTCCATTCCGCCGATGTCCACGAACGCTCCGAACGGAACCACCGAAGACACGACGCCATCTCGCACCTCGCCCGACTTGAGCTGGTCGAGGAACACTCCCCTCTGCTCCTTCTGCTCGTCCTCTAGCCAAGCTCGACGAGAGAGGACAACGTTGTTCCGGTTCTTGTCTAGTTCCAGGACGCGTGCCTTGATCTTGCTGCCGACGAAGGAACTCAGGTCGCGCACCCGCCGCAAGTCCACGAGGGATGCAGGAAGGAAGCCTCTCAGGCCGATGTCCACGATCAGTCCGCCCTTGACCACTTCGATGACGGTGCCGCTGACGCTTCCTCCCTCCGTCCGTATCTGCTCGACGTTCCCCCAGGCCCTTTCGTATTGCGCCCGCTTTTTGGACAGGATGAGCCGGCCTTCGGAGTCTTCCTTCTTCTGGACGAGCGCCTCGACCTCCTCCCCCATCTCCACGATGTCCGACGGAACGGCGTCGTGACGGATGGAGAGCTCCCGCACAGGGATGACTCCTTCCGACTTGAAGCCCACGTCCAGCATCACTTCCTCGGTGTCGATCCTCACCACCTTGCCGGAGATGATCGTGCCCTCTTCGATGGCGACGACTGAGGCGGAATAGGCGGCCTGCAGCTGCTCGTCGGTCAGGTCGTTGACCGCTACCAGCCTTTCGGGGGCGGCGGGGGCGAGGGCGGCAGCCTTGGGCTGTCGGCCTTCGACAGCGGAGCCGTCCTCCGAGTTGCTGCCGTGATCCGTTGCCTTCGCATCGGAGGATGGGGCGTCTGGCATTGCGCCGGAGGGGGCGACCGATGCCTCATCGGGAGGGGCAACCGATACGCCAGGGTGGGCGACCGATGCTTCGGTCGATTTTGATTGGATTTTTAGGTCGGACAAATGAAACTCGCTTGATCGGATTTTGGAAAGCGGATCGAAAATTCCGCAGAAAGTCCGCAGAAAGTCGTGAAACGGCCATACGAACGGCCATCCGCCGCCTTCAGGCTAACAGCAAGAACTGCCATTTAGCAAAGATTTCCACAGCCGTCCGCGGTGTGCATCCGCGGCGCGCTCCCGCGGCGCGCATCCGGTGCGCTCAAGACGCGCTCAAGCCCTGAGTTCCGCCCCTGTACGCAGCGCAGCCGCAATGCAGGCGCTGCGAACCTCGGAAACCTCGGCGTCGGTAAGAGTGCGGTCGCTCGCCTGAAGCCTCAGCCGCCAAGTCAGGCTGCGACAACCCTCCCCCAGCCTCTCGCTGCGGAAAACGTCGAAGAGCTGCATCTGAGCTAGCAGGTCGGCGCCCGCCTCCCGCAACGCCGACTCCAGGGAGGACGCCGGAACGGAGTCCGCCAGCACGAAGGACAAGTCGAAATCGCTGGAAGGGAAGCGGCTAGGAGACGAATACGACCGGCTCTTTACGTGCCGGCGGAGCAGCGCACCTAGGTCGCACTCCAGCCAAGCCACACGCTCGGGGATGCCAAGCTCCCCCAACACGTCGAGAGCAACCTCTCCCACGACCCCGACTCGTTCACTGCCGATCCGTATGACCGCCGAGCGAGAACCATGCAAGCCGGCTACCGGAGCGTTCACCAGTTCCGCTTCCGCCAAAGGCAGCGACGACTGAAAACTGCGCCAGACGCCCACCGCAGCGGGCGCCTCCTCCCCCGCCAAGGCGACCCCCAGATGATCGGACTCGTTCGGCAGACCGTCTTCGCCCCCTTCGGCGCTCCAGACGCTGCCGACTTCGAACAGGCGCACCCCGGGGCGGCGACGGGCGGCGTTGTAGGACACGGCGGCCAGCAAGCCCGGACGCAGGGAAGTCCGCAGCACAGATTCCTCGGCCACCAGCGGGTTGGACAACTCGATCCCGTCGGGGGCAAGACCGCAGCGCTCCAGGTCGCCGGGCGCCAGGAAGGGCAGCGGCATGGCCTGCATGAGACCCATACCGGCGAGCAGTTCCAGCACCTGTCTGCGGCGGCGCTGGTGAAGGGAAAGACCTCCCGTGCGCGGCGATGGCGGGACGGTGCGCGGAATGCGTCCGAACCCCCAGAGCCGGCCTACTTCCTCGATGAGATCGATCTCGCTGGAAGTGTCGGGGCGCCAGGAGGGGACGTCGACGTCCCAGTCGACTCCGGCACCGGCCTCCCCGGCACCGGCCTCCCCGCCGTCGGCCCCAGCCAGGGCGTCCCCGGCCCTCGCGTCCCCGTCGGCTCCAGCCCCCTCTCCAGCCCCCGCCCCGCTGAGAACGAAACCGATCGACTCCAGGCACTCGCGCACCTCCGAGCGGGCGAGCCGTGTGCCCAGGATGGAGTTGACCCGGGCGGTGCGAAGGCGCACGCGGGCGGGCGGCGGCAAGTTTCCTTCCGCTTCCACCAGACCGGGCGCAGCCGCTACGCCGAAGGAGGCGGACAGTTCGGCGAAGCGCATCAGGGCGCGCTCGGCGATTTCGGGATCCACCCCCGCTTCGAAACGCGCCGAGGCTTCGCTTCGCAAACCCAGACGTCTTGAGGTGGCGGCGATGGCGCTGGGCTGCCACCAGGCCGCCTCGAGAAGGATCGACTTGGTGGAGGTCGAGACCTCGGTGCTCGCCCCGCCCATCACCCCGGCGATGCCGATGGGCTCGTCGGCGCTGTTGGCGATGACGCCGTCGGCACTCTCGAGCGTGCGCTCCAGAGCGTCGAGGGTCACGATGGTTTCGCCTGCGGCGGCTCGTCTGACCCTGAAGTGGTGTCCAGGCACGAGGTCGGCGTCGAAGGCGTGGCTGGGCTGCCCCAGCTCCAGCATCACATAGTTGGAGACGTCCACTACCGGATTCACCGGCCGCATGCCGGCGGCTAGCAGCCGGTGCGTGAGCAGAGGAGAGGGGGAAGAGGCGGCGTCCACCCCCCGCAGGAGCGTCACGCTGAAGCGCCCGCAGAGGTCGGGGTCGAGTATCTCCACCGAAGCCTCCACCGATTCCCCTGAAGTGCTCACCCGAGGTTCGGGCAGGGCGAACGGAACCCTGCGCCTGGCAGCCAGGTCGCGAGCCACCCCCGCCACGGAGAGGGCGTCGGGCCGGTTCGGGTTCACCTCGAGGTCGAAGAGCACGTCTTCGGACAATCCCAGCGCCGAGGAGAGATCTTCGCCCAGTGTCAGGCCCTCCGGCAGGATAAGGATGCCCGACTGGTCGGTGCCCATGCCCAACTCGGCGGGCGAACAGAGCATCCCCTCCGACCACTCCCCGCGCATCTTGCGGCGTCCGATCCTCCTGCCCCCTGGCAGCGTCGAGCCGACCACGGCCAGAGGCACCAGGTCGCCCACGGCCATGTTGAAGGCTCCGCAGCAGACCTGGACGACCTTCCCGTCGGCCTGCTCCACGTCCACCAGGCCGATCCGGTCGGCGGAGGGGTGAGGACGCAGAGCCGCCACCCGAGCCACCACGACGCCGTGGAGGTCAGCGCCGAAGTCGGCCATCTCCTCCACTGTGAGACCCAGGTCGGAAAGGTCGTGGGCCAGGTCGGCAGGCGACCCCTCCAGGGGGGCGAACTCTCTCAGCCAAGAAAGCAGGACTTTCATCTCAGCTGATCCCCCGTCTGACGCCTCGTCTCAAACCGCCGCCGTCTCAGAACTGCTCCAGGAAGCGGACGTCGTTGCTCCAGAAGTCGCGCAGGTCGTCGATTTCATGGCGGATCATGGCCAGCCGGTCGATGCCGAAGCCGAAAGCGAAGCCGCTCCAGACTTCGGGGTCGATGCCGCAGATCTCCAGCACGGCGGGGTGCACCATTCCGCAGCCGCCCAGTTCCAGCCAGGCCCCATCGGGGCGCTGGACGTCGAACTCGGCGGAGGGCTCAGTGAACGGAAAATAGGACGGACGCAGGCGGGAGGTGAAACCCGGCCCGAAGTAGGAGGAGGTGAAGGATTCGATGGTGCCCGCCAGGTCGCCGAGGGAGATGTCCTTGTCGACGACCAACCCTTCTATCTGGTGGAAGACGGGCATGTGGGTGGCGTCGGCCGTGTCGCGGCGGAAGCAGCGCCCAGGCGCAACCACGTACAGGGGCGGCTCGGCTGACTGCATAACCCTTATCTGCACTGGGGAGGTGTGGGTGCGCAGGAGGGTGCTGCCGGGCTCGCCGAAGTCGACGTAGAGGGTGTCGTACATGTCACGGGCAGGATGGCCGTGAGGGAAGTTCAAGGCGGTGAAGTTGTGCCACTCCGTCTCCACTTCCGGCCCCTCGGCCACTTCGAAACCCATCCCGCAGAAGACGTCCTCAAGGCGCTGCTGCGTCTGCGTGACTACGTGAAGACTCCCGACGGCGGGGAGTTCGAGCACCTCGGTTAGGTCCATGCGCTCGGACTCCAGGCGCAGGTGCATCTGCTGTTGAGCGATTTCCTCCTCGCGAGCGTCGAGACGCTCCGACACCTCGGCCAGAGCGCTGCTCACGGCGCGCCCGGCTGCGGGACGCTCCGACGGGGGGAGTTCGCCCAGACGGCGGCGCAGACCGGAGAGCGGCGATGACTTTCCGAGCAGCGCAGAGCGAAGGCGAGGAAGATCGGCGGCGCCGGCGCTCGAGACGGCTTCGACGGCGTCGGCGGCCAGAGCCTCCGCCTGCGAAGCCAGGTTTTGGGGAGTGGGCGTCTCCTGAGGGGCAGGCGCATCCTGGGGGAAGTTGGCCTCCTGAGGGGCAGCCGCACCCCGGGGGTTAGCCGCATCCTGAGGGTTGGAGATCATCGGAAGACCGCTTAGGAGGATCGACCCGAATGCGACCGGGCGGAATCGCCGCTGGCGGACTGCATCCGCCGCCGCACCTCGAAACAGAGCACAGCCGCCGCAGCGCCCACGTTCAGGGATTCCGTCTGTCCGTCGAGAAGAATGTGCACCCATTCTGAAATGCCCTGCTCCCAGGCGGGAGGGACGCCATGCGACTCGTTGCCTACTACCAGAGCGAGCGGCGGGGAGAGGTCGGCCAACTCGTACGGGAGACCCTTTCCGACCGCCGTACCCACCCTTCTGAGGCAGAGGGAATCCATTTCCTCGAGGGCGGCGTCGGGGTCGGACTGCCAGCGAACGGGAATACGAAAGACCGAACCGGCAGAGGCGCGCACGGCCTTGGGGCCGAACGGGTCGGCGCATTCTCCGGCGAAGATCACAGCGTCGGCGCCAGCACCCTCGGCGCAGCGGATCAGCGTTCCGGCGTTCCCGGGATCGGACACCTCCGCAGCGGCCAGCACGAAGCGGACGTCAGCTGGGAGGACGCGGTCGGGTCGGTCGAATACCGCCAGCAGCGGCTGCGGAGTGCTCGAAGACCTCACCGGGCTCAGCGCACCCTCCCATAGATTCCAAATCTCCGCACCTTCCTCGTCGGCCAGGGCTGCCAGGCAGCGCCCTCCGTCGTCCAGCCTGGAGGTTTCGAGGAAAACCTCCCGCATCTGCAGACCGGATTCGAGCGCTTCGCCGCAGAGCGTGGCGCCCTCCACCAGAACGACCCCTTCGGACTTGCGGACGGAAGCCGAAGCAGCCAACTTCCGCAACCTGCGGATCTTTCCGTTTACCTCCGACCTGCGGCGCGCCGCCGGGCGTGCCGTTGGCGCGGCGTCGTTAATCAGGAGCCTTCCCGGACGGAAGTTTCCGACGCCGTCTGCGAGCGCTTCACGAGGGAGGAGAAAGACTCGGGGTCGGACACCGCCATCTCAGCTAAGGATTTGCGGTCGAGTTCCACCCCGGCCGCCTTCAGACCTGCCATGAACCGGCTGTAATTACTGCCGTTGAGCCGGCACGCCGCGTTGATGCGCTGAATCCAGAGGCGGCGGAAGTCGCCTTTGCGGGCGCGGCGGTCTCGGTAGGCGTACTGGAAGGAGTGAAGCAGTTGTTCATTGGCGCCCCGCCAGGTCCGGGATTTGTTGCCGTAGTATCCGCGAGCGCGAGCCAGCGTGACCTTGCGTCTCTTACGCCGCTGGGAGGAGTTCTTGGCTCTTGACATTTTGATCCTTCTCTTGAATCCTTCTCTGAATCCCTGCTGAATCCTGCTTTTGCTGCTTTTGCTGCTTCTCTTGAATCCTCGGCTAAATCTGAATCCTCTGCCTGAGAGTGGCTGCCGCACCTATCGCCGGAACGCCTATCGGCCGATCTGACGGCGCACCGAAGGCAGGTCAGCTGGGCTGACCGAGCCGACGCGGCGCAGTTGGCGTTTGCGCTTGGGGGACTTCTTTTCCAGGATGTGGTTCTTGAAGGCGTGTCGGCGGACGACCTTGCCTGAACCTGTCACTTTGAACCTCTTGGCCGCGCCGCTGCGCGTCTTCATCTTGGGCATTCTGTACTACTCCGGTGTTTGGGGGTGTTAGGGGATCCTGCTCGGCTGTCTTGGAGGATCCTGCTCGGCATTCCACTTCGGACATTCGGACATGAGATGCGACCGCCAGTAGGGAAAGGCGGCTGCTGCTCCCAAATGCTGCTCCCAAAAGGATACACGACTAACAGGGTTTCGGGGACGACGCGGGGACGACGCCGATGGACAAAAGGAGAGGGCGACGGAGCGACGGATAGTGGAAGCGTCGGGCGGCGCCGAAAGGGTCGGAACCCGTCCGCCGGCGCTCAGCCTTCGGCGGCTTCCTCGACGACTTCCTGCCTGTGCTTCAACGGGCTCAGCAGCATCACCATGTTGCGTCCGTCTAGGCGAGCCTCCACCTCAACACGAGCTACGTCCACAGTGGCCTCTACCAGTCTGTCCAATATCCGCTTCCCCAACTCCGGGTGAAGCGACTCTCGCCCTCGGAACATGACGGTCACCTTCACCCTGTTCCCCTGCGAAAGGAAGTTCCGCACCTTGCGCGTCTTAGTGTCGAAGTCGCCTTGACCGATCTTGGGTCGGTACTTCATCTCCTTGACCACCGTGTTGGTGCTCTTCTTGCGGGACTCCCGAGCACGCTGGACGGCTTCGTACTTGTACTTCCCGTAGTCCATGATTCGACATACGGGAGGAGTGGCCGTCTCTGCCACGACCACAAGGTCTAAACCCAAAGACTGTGCGATTGAGAGCGCCTCGTTCCGCGTGCGAATGCCCACCTGCTTGCCGGAAGCATCCACCAACCTGACTCGTTCTGACAAGATTTCCTCGTTCATGATCGGCCCGGAGCCGGTCGCGTTTGCTATGACCTATCACTCAGCAATAGTGAATTCCTCTCTTTCGGTGTGGGGAGATGCCTCTCAGGATGAAACAAAGAATCATCCGGCAGGGTCGGTTTTCCAAGACGACTATGCGCCTACGGGTGCAGCGGAAAGCGGCGTCCTGACGACAAGCATGCAACAATAGAGTAGTGTGCGTCTGCCCCTCATAGCTGACAAGACACCATTCTAGAACCAATTCATTCGAAACTGAAGCCGCATCTGCGGACTCGTCTTCCTGCAGGCAAGTCCGCTCCCTGAAAAAGCTAGTCCGCTCCCCCGGAGGTATTTCGGCAAGACATGACGCTTTGGACGCCGCAAGGCGAGCACGAGATAAGAAAACCGGCCGACGCCCAGCAAGCCGAGTCCGACCCCGACTCTTCCTTTGAAGACATGGATTCGGCCACCAGGGCTCAGCTCGAAGAGATGTCGCCCGAGGAGCGCGAGCAGGCCGAAGCGCTCGCCAAAGAACTGGCCGCCGCACGAGAACAGCTGGCGTCGGCGCCCGCCGAGGCGGTGGTCGCCAACCATCTGTTCGGCTTCTACGAGTTGGCCGCCATACACCTGACCGCCCAGGAACCCAGGCTGGCGCAGGCGCGTCTGGCAATCGACGCATTGGGGGCGGTGCTCGACGCCCTCCAAGGACGTCTGGGAGACAACGAGCCCGCCCTGCGGGACGCCCGTTCGAACCTGCAGATGCTCTACGTAAGGCTCGCTGGTTCCCAGGCCGAGTGAGCGTCGTGAGCGGAACGGCCCTGGGGGTCTAGCGTCAGGATTTCCACACCCTCCGCCGTGACCAGGAGGGTGTGCTCGAACTGGGCGGAGCGCGATCCGTCGAGCGTGACGGCCGTCCAGTTGTCGTCCCAGAGATCTACGCTCGGCCTGCCCAGGGTGAGCATGGGCTCTATCGTGAAGGTCGCACCCTCCGGAAGCCGCTCGTCGTTGCGAGAGTCGTAGTAGTGGGGAATCTGCAGCCTGCCGTGAAAGTCCGTGCCCACTGAGTGGCCCACGAACTCCCGCACCACGCCTAGTCCTAGGGGTCTGGCCACCGAATCCACGGCCTTTCCGATAGAGCACACCTCAGCGCCGGGGCGCACCGCCTCGATGGCCGCAAAGAGGGCGTCTCTCGTTCCCTGCACCAGCCGGCGGCTGTCTCCGTCGGGTTCGCCCGCATAGAACATCGAAGACGTGTCTCCGTGCACGCCGTCTACGTAGACGGTCACGTCGATGTTCAGAATGTCGCCTTCCGCCAGCGGTCGGCTGTCGGGTATGCCGTGGCAGATGACCTCGTTCACCGACGTGCAGATCGACTTCGGAAACCCCCTGTAGCCAAGCGGACTGGGATAGGCCCCCCGAGCAATTGCCTCCTCGTGAGCTGCCTGATCCAGAGCGTCGGTGGTGACGCCCGGCGCCACGAGGCCGCCCACGGCCATCAGGACTTCAGCGGCGATCGAGCCGGCTCGGCGCATGGCCTCGATCTCTTTGTCGGTGCGCACCAGACTCATCCTGGGAAGACCCGGCTCGCCGCCCGGCGAGAGGACGTAGGGAGGGCGGACGATGCGTGCAGGCACCGGCAAGGCGGCTGCGACAATGCCCGGGCGCACAGCCGAAGAGCGAGACGCTCGCCGTTTTCTCTTGGCCATCAAGCGGGTGAGGCTCGGCGGTTCGGGGGCGCCGAGGGCTGGGCGGCAGGGGCGGCTGGCGGCACAGCGGGGGCGGGCGGCACAGCGGGGGCGGGCTGAGCGCTCAGCCGCTTGTCTAGGAACGCCCGCATCCCCTCCTGGGCAAAGGGGGCGGCAGCGTTCGCCGACATGACCTCCAGGGTGCGCTCATAGGCCTGAGTTTCCGTCATGTCCACCTGGGAGTAGAAAGCCTGCTTCCCGATCGCCAAGGTCTCCGGACAGAAGCGGGCGAGCTTGGCGGCAAGCTCCTCCACGCAAGAACGCAGATCCTCAGCAGGCACCACCCTGTTGATGAGCCCCCAGCGCAGCGCCGTGGCCGCGTCAATGGGCTCCCCCAGCAGCAGCATCTCCATGGAACGCTTGCGTCCGACCGCACGGGTGACCGGCACCATGGGAGTGGAGCAGAAAAGACCGATACGCACGCCCGGGGTGGAGAAGATGCTGCGGTCGCTGGCCACGGCCAGGTCACAGGCCGCCGCCAGCTGGCATCCAGCCGCCGTAGCCGCTCCGTCCACGCAGGCGATCACAGGCTGAGGAGTCCCCCGAATGGCGGACATCAACTCGCAGCAGGCGCCGAAGAGCTCCTCGTAAAAAGGATCCGGCCGGTCGATCATCTCTGCTAAGTCGTGTCCGGCGCTGAAAGCCGGGTGAGCGCCCGCCAGCACGATCACCCTCACCTCCTCGTCTACGGCCAGGGACTTCAGCTTGGCCGTGAGCGTACGCAGCACCTCCAGACTCAAGGGGTTGCGTCGCTTCGGATTGTCGAGAAACACCCAGGCGGCTCCGTGGCCGCCCCTCTCCTCACGGACGAGTGCTCCTGACACCTCCGGCGGCGCGCTCAGCGACGTGCTCAGCGGCGCGCTCGGTGCGCTCAGCGGCGATTCCACACGATTAGCCTAATGCCGCACAGCGGTTGAGCAGGCGGGCATCAGGCCAAAGGGAGCATCGGACAGCACCGGACAAAAGAGTGAGCATCGGACAGCACCGGACAAAATTCGGACAACTTTAAAGATATAAGGTGTCACGCTCTCGACTAGTCAAGTGGCTGGGGTGGCATCGGACAAAATTCGGACAACTTTAAGGATTTAAGGAGGACACCTACATGGCTGCACAGGGAGGATTGAAATCAGTAATCGCCGCTCTCTTGGCCAACCTGGGCATCGCCGTGGCCAAGATCGCAGGGTTCGTGGTGACGCGCTCGTCCTCCCTTCTCGCCGAAGGAATCCACTCACTGGCCGACAGCGGCAACCAGGCTCTGCTGCTGCTGGGTATGCGGCGAGCCCGCAAGCCGCCCACCCAAGAACATCCGTTCGGATACGGAAGAGAGCGCTATTTCTGGGCGTTCGTAGTCTCGGTGGTGCTGTTTGCCCTAGGCGCCGGCTACGCCACCTTTGAGGGCATCAACAAGATACGCCACCCCCACGAGATCAAGAACCTCTGGTGGGCGGTGGGCATCCTGCTGTTCGGCATCGTGCTGGAGGGCTTCTCTTTCAGGCTGGCGATCAAGGAATCCAACAAGGTGCGAGGAAAGCAGGGGTGGTGGTCGTTCATCCGTCGCAGCCGCAGCCCTGAACTCCCCGTGGTGGTGCTGGAAGACCTCGGTGCTCTGCTCGGACTGATCCTGGCTCTAGCGGCTGTGCTGCTTGCGAAGTTGACCGGCAATCCCGTCTGGGACGGGATCGGCACGCTCTCCATCGGAATTCTGCTGGGGCTGATAGCCATCGTGCTCGCCATCGAAATGCAAAGCCTGCTGATAGGGGAAGGGGCGCTGCCGGAGCATCGCAAGAAACTTCTGGAGACGGCGAAAGCCGTGCCTGGGGTGCGGGAAGTGATACACATGCGCACTCAGCACATAGGCCCCGACAAGCTGCTCGTGGGTCTGAAGGTGCTTTTCGAACCCGACCTCTCCATGGTCGAGACCGCAGAAGTGGTGGACGACATCCAAGCTCAGCTCCAAGAAGCGGTGCCGTATGAAACGGTGTCCTATGTGGAGCCCGAACTGAAGCACGTGGAGCCCGAACTGGATCACCCCTGAGCCCGAACTGAGCACCCCGCTAATCCTGAACTGAAGCACCCCGCTAATCCTGAAATTCCCGAAATCGAATCTTGAAATTCCCTTTGAAACAGGTTGTCACTTAAAAATTAATGAGATAACATGAAATATCCGAAAAATTACTATCCCTCACTCAAAGACGGCATTGCCACGACGCAGGGCGCTGCTGGCTGCCTGCGCTACCAAACAGCGGAAGCGCCTGTCAAAGACGAAGCCGCGGCGACGACGCAGGTGGCTGCTGGATATCTGCAGGCGGCTGCTGGCAATCTGTGCGACAGCAGCCCTGGCCGCCGTGTCGGGCTGTGCGCTGGTGGGCGCGGCGGGATCCGATCCCTCCCCAGTCGACCACCCTTCGGCGTTCTCTGCCGTGGGCGACAGCGCATCCTCCGCCGCAGGAGGTCGGCAGGAGGCGGAGTCAGGTCGGGGGGCGTCTGCGGAAACTCGACAGCCGCTCACGCCTGAAGCCTCCGGCGGCTACGGCGAGCCGGCCGAGCCGGCCGAGCCCCAATCAACAAAATCCTCCCCCGAGAGTTCCGCCCCGGCTGACCCCTCCCCGACCGTCTCCTCCCCGACGGATTCTCTAGACGCCGCTGACGTCGAGGCAGACGCCCGAGGGGCAGACTCCGAACCACTAGTGCAGCCCTGGAGTCCGTCCGCCAAGGGCACCCCCTGGACAGGAGGAACGTCCGGCACCCCCTGGACTCCAGTCGAAGTCGAATCCTCCGGCCAACCTCCGCCTAGGGAAGGCCCTGTCGTCCTCTACGCCGCAGGCTTGGACGACGACCCCGCCCCGGCGGTGAAGGCCGCCGTTCTCGGCGTCTACCTGAGTTTCTGGGAGAACTACTGGAGCGCCAGCACGCACCCGGTCGACCCCCAAGGAGCAAGGCTTCACCTCTACGCCGGCGAACCCATCCTGAGCCGCGCCAAGAACGTGCTGAGCGAACGCGCCGCTCGAGGACTGGCTCTGCACTTCGAAGACTCCCACGGAGAAGGGCGCCTGGTCTTCATCGACAAGTGGGCGGGCGGCTACGCCGAGATCGTGGACTGCATTGTCGACAACGCCTCCGTCTACGACGTGAACACCGGAGTTGTCCTGAACGACGAGACAGCAACCGTGGTCAACAGAGGTCTCATGTATTTGACGGACGCGGGATGGCAGGTCTCTGAAGTGTTTCAACAGGCAATCTACAAAGGAAAGGAAGAAGGATGCGTACTACAAATCAGCGACGGGGCAGCGCCTCCGGCGGATCAGGCGGATCAGGCGGATCAACAGGCAGACCCGACAGGCCAGACAGGCCAGGCAGACCCGTAAACAAGTCCGCGCGGCAATCAGCGCACAGGGAGAACAAACGTCCGACAGACCGACACCGAGTCGACCGATTCGGCCACCACCTCCAGGTAAAGCGGAGGACGTCGGGCCGGAGGCGAGCATCTGGAGCGCCGCGGCGCTCCGGACGATCCGGGCGCTCCGGGAAACTCTCCTCCAAGACCATGACTATGGCGGCCCTGACCGCTCTCTCTGTCTTTGCGGGCAGCGTCCTGTTTTCCGTGGAGAGGGTGGCGGCGATGGAGGGCGGCGTCGAGGTCTGCACCGACGAAAAGCTCTGCACCGAACTGACCGTCCGGCAAAAGAAACCCTCGCAGCCCAGCTCCGACCCGCCCGGAACGCTGCACACCTGCGGACCCATGACGTTCCGGAACGGCCTCTACTACCAGGACTACTGCGACCTCCTCGGCAATAGGTACACGATTACCTACGGGCCGGACGACATCGTCCCTTACACACTACCGACGACGCAGGAGATCACCTCCATCGCCCGCGGACTGCTGAACCCGCCCCCTCCGAGAATCCACACATCCCCGCGGGCTTCCTCCGGTCTGCTGGTGCACACCCCGACCTGGCTCTGGCTGTCGCCCTCCTACTGGCGCACCTACACCCGCATGGTCTCCCTGCCAGGACTGACGGTGACCATGAACGCCACGCCCACCCACGTCACGTGGAATATGGGCAACGGCGAAAGGATCACCTGCCTAGGGCCAGGGAATCCCTGGCTGGGCGGTTCCGGGGAGTTCGGCAGCACCTGCTCCTACACCTACAGGCATTCCTCCGCCCGCAAGCCGGGAGGCCGTTACAAGATCAGCGCCACGGTCACGTTCGTCGGCACTTTCATCTCCACCGGACTCGTGAACTCGACCGGGCCGCTCGGCATCGTCACCCGAACCTCTTCGATATACGCGAAAGTCGCCGAAATCCAGGGACTGGTCGTGTCCTAAGCAGAGGGGGGGTTGCCGCTGGTCGGGCAGGCGGCTGACGAGCAGGGGTACTAGCCAGACCGCTAGCCACACTAGGCAGAGGGTTGCCCACTAGCCGGCCAGCCTGCCCACTAGTAGAGCGCCGGCGAGCCTCAACGTAACCTCAGCCTAGGATGATGCCGACTCCGCACCCCAATCCACCCCAGAGGAGGTTCGAATGTTTCGCGCACTGCTGCTGAACAAAGGCCCCGACCGCCCTTCCGCGACGGTCGTCGATCTATCCGAAGACGAACTGCCAGAAGGCGAGGTGACAGTGAGTGTGGACTATTCCACGCTCAACTACAAGGACGGCATGGCCATTCGCGACGGAGCGCCGATCGTGCGGGAATGGCCGATGGTGCCAGGGATCGACCTGGCCGGGAGCGTGGAGACCTCCTCCCACCCGGACTGGTCGCCCGGAGACCTGGTGACCGTGAACGGCTGGGGGATCGGCGAGCAGCACTGGGGGGGGATGGCCCAGAAGGCGCGTCTGCGCCCCGAATGGCTCACCCGCCTGCCCGCAGGCGTGGACGCCCGCTGGGCGGCGGCGATAGGCACAGCCGGATACACGGCCATGCTCTGCGTCATGGCGCTGGAGCGTCACGGCGTCACCTCCTCCAGCGGCCCTGTGGTGGTCACCGGGGCCGCGGGAGGCGTGGGAAGCGTGGCGGTGTCTGTCCTGGCCGAGCTCGGCTACGAGGTGACCGCCTCGACCGGAAGAGCCGACAGCGAAGGCGTCTACCTGCGGCAATTAGGGGCGGCTGACGTCATCGAGCGGGAGCGGTTGAGCGAAGCCGAACGGAGACCGCTGGCAAAGCCTCTCTGGGCAGCAGGGGTAGACACCGTCGGCGGCGACACCCTGGCCAACCTCCTGGCCGCCACCAAGATCCGCGGCGCTGTCGCGGCCTGCGGCCTGGCCGGAGGGTCAAAGCTCTCCACGACGGTGATGCCCTTCATTCTTAGGAGGGTGTCGCTGCTGGGCGTCAACTGCGTCTACGAACCGCCCGAGGTGCGGGACGAAGCCTGGAGCCGCCTCACCAGCGAACTTGATCGGGACAAGCTGTCGCTTATGACCCGCGAGATTTCCCTCGAAGAGGTTCCGCAGGCCGCCTCCGACATTCTGGACGGCAAGGTACGCGGACGCCTCGTGGTCGACGTCAACGCCTGAGGCAGCGGCGTCCCTTGCCGGCGTCGGCTAGCCGGTCTGGTGGTAGACGCTTCCGCTAAGTCGCGCAACACTGCTAGGGCTGACACGGCGCTCCTTGGGCAATGACCCCGATTGAGTCGACTTTGAACTAGGCTGACAGTCGCAACATCTGTCAGGGAAAGCAACCCGAAACGCCAAGGAGGAAACTGGATGGGCTACTTTTCGCGATCTTTTGAACTCGCCAAACGCTCCTGGAACGTGCTTCGCAAGGACCAAGAACTCCTACTTCTGCCGCTCTTGGGGGTCTTGGCTCCGTTTGCCATCGGAGGCATCCTTTTTGGGCTTATCTATCTCATAGACTTCGACCCCAATGTGGGTTGGGAAGGGTTTCAAATCAGCGGCCCCTCTATTGCTCTGACCGTTCTGGGGGCAATCCTGGGCTCCATCGCCATCTACTTCTTCAAAGGGGCGCTGGTGCACGGCGCCTATGAGAGGCTCACCGGGGGCGACCCCACGGTGCGAAGTTCCCTAGCCGGTGCGCGCTCACGACTGGGCAAAATCGCTTCCTGGGCAATCCTGACTCTCATCGTCGGAACGATCATCGACGCAATCGAACACGCCATCCGCGACCGCGTCGGTTTCTTGGGGGACATCATCGGCTCTATCCTGGGTCTGGCCTGGAGAGTGCTGACTTTCCTGGTGATGCCGGTCGTAATCGTGGAAGGCCTGGGGAGCTTCAAGGCAGTCAAACGCTCCAAAGACCTCCTAAAGTCCACCTGGGGTGAAAATCTAATGGCCCAGGCAGGTCTAGCCATAGTCGGATTTCTAGCCGCCCTGCCCGGCATCCTTCTTGGGACACTCCTCGGGTTCGTCTTCCTGCCCCTCGGGATAACAGTAGGAATCATCCTAGGACTAGCAGGTACCACGTTCGTAGGAGCGATGAGCGGCATCTACCAGACCGCTCTCTACCAGTACACGACCACAGGTCAAGTACCCGACGACTTCGCAGGTTCCGGAATGGAAACGGCCTTCGCCCACCGCAGGCGGCGTTCCCGGCGAAGCATGTACTAAGACCCCCGCAGGCCTCAGCCCGCGGCGGCCTCTACGGCCAGTCCCCGACGGCCTCTGTCGAATGCTCCGCCACCGTCATTGTTTCCTCAATATAAGTCGTCAAAAGCGCCCCAGCAGTCCACGCCCCCGTCGGAGCGGACGCCGCACGTGTGGTAATAGCCCGCGCTGATCGACTCATAGACCGCCGACTTGGCGAACCCTTCACCAGCCGCAAGCGAGGCTCCGTCTTCCAGAGCCCAGCACTCCACGCCACCGCTGGCGTCTATGGCGCAGGCGTGCCATCCTCCCACCGTTAAGGAGACGAACCGGCTCCCCTGAGGGGAACCCTCCCCGTAAACGTAGGAACCGGGCTCATACCTGTACCTGTTGGCATCCTCCTCCCGGACGAGGAGTAACCCCCAACACTCCACCTCTCCGGTCGGGCGCAGAGCGCACGCCTGACGCGCTCCCACTCCTACGTCCGCGAACACACCCCCTGGGGGGGCTAAGACAGGGAAATCTTCGCCGACAGGGCGAGAGCTAGTCGTATTGGTGAAGCGTCCTTCGTCACCCCAGCAGAACAGGGTCCCGTCCTCCCGCAGGCCGCACGAATAACCCCAATCATAGGAAGGTGTCGGAATCCTAACGAGGGAAACCGGCGAAATCTTAAGCGCATAGTCGGAATACCACTCCCACTCACCCTTGAGACTGTAGTGCCCTCCCCAACCGGCGTCCACAAACACCAAACGCTCTCTCGGCGACGCCGCCTTGCTCTGCAGGAAGCCGTTGTTGCCTCCCCAGCACTCCAACTCACCCCCAGGGCGCAAACCGCAGGAATAATCACCGGAGGCGAACACCTTAGCGAACACGCCCGCCGGCGGTGTCGACTTCCCGAACTCGTCCGAGCCCCAACAAGCGACCTCACCCCCAGGACGCAAACCGCAAGCGTGATCATATCCCACGCTGAGAGATTCGAACACCCCGGAAGGATCGGGCAACCGTTCCCCGTCTACGTTCACCCCGAAACACTTAACCGTCCCATCAATACGCAGTCCGCAACTAAACACGTTAGGTCCGGTTACGTACTTGGCGTACCTGCCCCCAATAGGGATGAACCGATCGTTATTCGCCGAATCCTTGTGCCAGCATCTAATCGTATTATCAACACGCACCCCGCACGCCGACTCCGGATGAACCCCTATGTGGATGTATTTTTCTCCTTGCGGGGGGCCGTCGACCTGATCCAAGTGTTCCTTGGTCCAGCACTCCGCCTCCCCGCCGGGGCGCAAACCGCACGCGTAGAATGCGGCTTCGGCGACCGATTCGAAAACCCCCTCAGGAGGTTGAAGATAAGACCAACCCTCTCTATATCCGGTGTAGTCGTAGTTACCCCAGCACTCCACCTCCCCGCCAGGGCGCAGCCCGCACACGTCCCCGCCTCCTCCAGTGCTGAGCGCCTTGAACTTGCCCTCGGGGGGAGTAAGCTCAGGAGTAACCCATCCACTGCTTGTCCACCTGTAACCACTGTTGTAACCATTTCCCCAGCACTCCACCGCACCACCTGGGCGTAAACCGCACATCGAATTACTGCCAACTGCCATCGCGGTGAACTTCCCCCCTGGGAGGAAAAGCGCCCCCATGCGCTTCCTCGAGAGACCCCAGCACTCCACGCCAGCGTCCGGGCGCACACCGCAGACGTGCTCCAACCCCACGCTCACAGACACGAACTCCCCACCAGGGGGAGGCACCGACGCCAACGGGTTCGGCCCCCAACACTCCACCATCCCACCCGGGCGCAGCCCGCAGGCCACTTCATGGGCTGCCTCCACCGCCACGAACTCCCCGCCAGGCGCCTCCGTCGAAGGAGGACCAGTCCACTCGATGCGGTAAATCTCACGTGCCCGATCCCGGAAGATACTTCCGCGGGGGAATGGTTCACTCCAAAACCAGCATTCCGCCTCACCCTGGGCGCGCAACCCGCACGAATAATTCAACCCAGCGCTCACCGACACGAACCCATCGAACCCATCCGAAACCGCAGATCCTGGGTTCTCCACGCGCACCGCGGGGGGCAAAACCCGGGCGGGCTCCCCACTCCCGGAGGGAGCGGGATCCTCAGCACCACATGCCGCCGCAAACAACACGACCGCCAGCAAGCACACAGGGAAACAATTCCTGAGATTCATGTTCATACTCCTTTTTGGTTACACTTCCGGCGGTGCTTTGCAACTACGAGTTCGTGAAAGAAACCGGCGACTTCATTGTTTCCTCAATATAGATCATCAAAAGCTCCCCAGCAGTCCACGCCACCGTCGGAGCGGACGCCGCACGTGTGGTAATAGCCCGCGCTGATCGACTCATAGACCGCCGACTTGTCGAACCCTTCACCAGCCGCAAGCGGAGCGCCGTCCTCCAGAGCCCAGCATTCCACAACCCCGCTAGTGTCTAGGGCGCAGGCGTGCCATCCCCCCACCGCTAGGGATGCAAACCGGCTATCCCGAGGGGAATCCTCCCCGTAAGAGTAGGAACCGGGCTCATACCTGGAACTATAGTAGTTGCCATCCGCCTCCCGAACGGGGAGTGCCCCCCAGCACTCAACTTCCCCTGTTGAGCGCAAAGCGCACGCCTGATGCCTACCCACCCCCACATCCGCGAACACGCCCCCTGGGGGCGACAAAACGGGGTGATCCTCCCCGTCAAAGTTCAGACCACCACCCCTATAGGATAAGCGGCCGTTGTCCCCCCAGCAGAACAGGGTCCCATTGTCCCGCAGGCCGCACGAATAACCCCAATCACGAGAAAACGGCAGAAAATCAGCACGAGAAAGCGGGCGATCAGGGTCGTAAGGCCGATTCACCCAACTCTTGACGCCGCTGTGCCCTCCCCAGCCGGCGTCCACGAACACTAGAATTTCCTGGGGGTCCGCCGCCTTGCTCTGCAGCACCTGATGGTCACCGCCCCAGCATTCCACTGAACCTGAAGGGCGCAGTCCGCAGGCGAAACCTTCCGACGTGGCTACTTGTTCGAACACCCCTTCTGGGGGGGAAGATTCGCCAAGTTCGTCTCTTCCCCAACACTGCACTTCTCCGCCTGAACGCAGACCACAAGAAAAATGGAACCCGGAACTTATCGCCTCGAAACGCCCTCCCGGCGGGGAAGCTTCACCGAATTCGTCGCTCCCCCAGCACTCCACCTCTCCGTCAACCCGCAGCCCGCAATAGTGGTGATACCCGAGGGAGAGCACCTTAAACTTTCCGTTACCTTCTCTCGGCAAGCTCGAACCCGACTGCATGCTCCAACACAATTCTTCCCCTTCGGAGGAGAGGCCGCATGCAACGTACGCCCCTGCAGCGACTGATACGAACTCCACGTCTTGGGGATAAGGCACCTGTTCGCCGTTATAATAATGATGCCAACACACCGTCTCCCCTTCAAGCCGCAAACCGCAAGCGTAAAGCCCCTTCCCAGGGCTGACCATACGTAGAGCTTCTCGAGGGGAAGAAACCGGGTCGTAATCCGCTGGGAGATCTCTCCAACACTCTAATTCACCACCTGAACGTAAACCGCACACCACTCCCCCATCCCCGCTGATAGATTCAAAAATCCCCCCAGGAGGCTCCGCCCCCTCACTGTAATCCAACCCCCAGCACTCTACCTCACCACCCGAGCGCAAACCGCACACATAATCCCTGCCCGCGGCTATCATAGCAAACTCCCCACCGGAAGGCACACCCGCCCCCATGCGCTTCTCCGAGAGGCCCCAGCACTCCACCCCGGCGTCCGGGCGCACCCCGCAGGCGTGCTCCAAACCCACGCTCACAGACACGAACTCACCGCCAGGAGGAGACACTTCCGCCAACGGGTTCGGACCCCAACACTCCACCATCCCACCAGGGCGCAAACCGCACGCCGCCTCACGGCCCGCGTCCACTGCCACGAACTCCCCGCCAGGAGCCTCCGTCGACGGCGGACCAGTCCAATCGATCCTGTAAAACTCACCGACCTGATCATGGAAGTACTCGCCGCTAGGACGGAACGGTTCACCCCAAAACCAGCACTCCACCTCGCCCTGGACGCGCAACCCGCACGAATAATTCCACCCAGCGCTCACCGACACGAACCCATCCGGAGCATCAGACTCCGGGTTCTCCACGCGCACCGCGGGGGGCAAAACCCGGGCGGGCTCCCCACTCCCGGAGGAAGGAGCCTCCTCTCCACTACACGCAGCCGTCAACAATACGACCACTAGCAAGCACACAGGAAAACAATTCCTGAGATTCATGTTCATACTCCTTCCCCTATTCACACTTCCGGCGGCGCTTTGAAACTCACGAGTTAGTGAAGAAATCGGCGATTTCATTGTTTCTTCAATACCCTGCCCCCGAAAGCGCCCCAGCAGTCCACACCACCGTCAGAGCGGACACCGCACGTGTGGTAATAGCCCGCGCTGATCGACTCATAGACCGCCGACTCCAGGAATCCCTTTCCAGCCGCAAGCGGGGCTCCGTCCTCCAAAGCCCAGCATTCCACACCCCCGCTGGTATCCAGGGCGCAGGCGTGCCATCCCCCCACCACTAGAGAAGCGAACGAACGACCCGTTTCCGATTCGGAGACAGGTTCGTACACGTAAGAACCGTACTCCCCCCAACACTCGACCTCTCCGGTCGGGCGCAGGGCGCACGCCTGCCGCCTACCCACTCCCACGTCCGCGAACACCCCTCCTAGTGGGGCCAAGACAGGGAAATCTTCGCCGACAGGGCGAGAGCTAGTCGTATTGGTGAAGCGTCCTTCGTCACCCCAGCAGAACAGGGTACCCTCCGCCCGCAGGCCGCACGAATAACCCCAATCAAGAGGGGAAGGCATCCGAAACTCGAGGTCGGAAAGCCGATGCAGCTCATCCCTGGAACTGCTGTGCCCTCCCCAACCGGCGTCTAGGAATACCAAACGTTCCCTTGGCGACGCCCCCTTGCTCTGCAGGAAGCCGCGGTTGCCCCCCCAGCACTCCAACTCCCCCCCAGGGCGGAGACCGCAGGAATAATAAGCGGAGGCGAACACCTTAGCGAATACGTCCCCCGGCGGTGTCGACTTCCCGAACTCGTCCGAACCCCAACAAGCGACCTCACCCCCAGGACGCAAACCGCAAGCGTGATCATATCCCACACTGAGAGATTCGAACACCCCTGAAGGATCGGGCAACCGTTCCCCGTCTACGTTCACCCCGAAACACTTAACCGTCCCATCAACACGCAATCCACAACTAAACACGTTAGATCCGGTTACGTACTTGGTGTATCTGCCCTCAATTGGGATGAACCGATCGTTGTTCGCCGAATCCTTGTGCCAGCATCTAATCGTATTATCAACACGCACCCCGCACGCCGACTCCGGATGAACCCCTATGTGGATGTATTTTTCTCCTTGCGGAGGGCCGTCGACCTGATCAAAGTGTTCCTTGGTCCAGCACTCCGCCTTCCCGCCGGGGCGCAAACCGCACGCGTAGAATGCGGCTTCGGTGACCGATTCGAAAACCCCCTCAGGAGGTTGAAGATAAGACCAATACTCTTTATGTCCGGTGTAATCGTAGTTACCCCAACACTCCACCTCACCGCCGGGCCGCAGCCCGCACACGTCCCCGCCTCCTCCGGTGCTGAGCGCCTTGAACTCGCCCTCAGGAGGAGTAAGCTCAGGCGAAACCCATCCACTGCTTGACCACCTGTAACCACTGTTATAACCATCCCCCCAACACTCCACCTCACCACCTGGGCGCAAACCACACATCGAACTACTGCCAACGGCCATCGCGGTGAACTCCCCTCCGGGGAGAAAAAGCGCCCCCATGCGCTTCCCCGAGAGACCCCAGCACTCCACCCCGGCGTTTGGGCGCACACCGCAGGCGTGCTGTAAGCCTACGCTCACAGACACGAACTCACCACCAGGGGCAGGCACCGACGCCAACGGATTCGGCCCCCAACACTCCACCATCCCACCAGGGCGCAAACCGCACGCCACCTCACGGCCCGCGTCCACTGCCACAAACTCCCCGCCAGGAGCCTCCGTCGACGGCGGACCAGTCCAATCGATCCTGTAAAACTCACCGACCTGATCATGGAAGTACTCGCCGCTAGGACGGAACGGTTCACCCCAAAACCAGCACTCCACCTCGCCCTGGACGCGCAACCCGCACGAATAATTCCACCCAGCGCTCACCGACACGAACCCATCCGGAGCATCAGACTCCGGGTTCTCCACGCGCACCGCTGGAGGCAAAACCCGGGTAGGCTCCCCACTCCCGGAGGGAGGAGCCTCCTCACCGCCACACGCGGCCGCCAACAACACGACCGCCAGCAAGCACGCAGGGAAACAATTCCTGAGATTCATGCTCATACTCCTTCCCCTAATTAAGGCTTCTACGCCAGTTAACACTTCCGCGGTGCTTTGCAACTTACGAGTTCGTGAAAGAAACCGACGGCGTCATTGTTTTCTCAATACCCTGCCGCCGAAAGCGCCCCAGCAGTCCACGCCCCCGTCGGCGCGAACGCCGCACGTGTGATAATAGCCCGCGCTGATCGACTCATAGACCCCTGACTCCAGGAACCCCTTTCCAGCCGCAAGCGGGGCTCCGTCCTCCAGAGTCCAGCATTCCACACCACCGCTAGTGTCTAGGGCGCAGGCGTGCCAGGCCCCCACCGCTAGGGATGCGAACGAACGATCCGTTTCTGATTCGGAGACAGGTTCGTGCACGTAAGAACCGTACTCCCCCCAGCACTCAACTTCCCCTGTTGAGCGCAAAGCGCACCCCTGACGCGCTCCCACCCCCACTTCCATAAACACACCCTCTGGGGATGACAAAACGGGGTGATTCCCCCCGTCAAAGTTCAGACCACCACCCCTATAGGATAAGCGTCCGTTGTCCCCCCAGCAGAACAGGGTCCCATTGTCCCGCAGGCCGCACGAATAACCCCAATCACGGGAAGGAGGCAGAACATCAGGGTCAGAACGCCAATCTAACTCACGCCTGGAACTGCTGTGCCCTCCCCAGCCGGCGTCCACGGACACTAGACTTTCCTGGGGGTCCGCCGCTTTGCTCTGCAGCACCTGATGGTCACCGCCCCAGCATTCCACTGAACCTGAAGGGCGCAGTCCGCAGGCGAAACCTTCCGACGTGGCTACTTGTTCGAACACCCCTTCTGGAGGGGAAGATTCGCCAAGTTCGTCTCTTCCCCAACACTGCACTTCTCCGCCTGAACGCAGACCACAAGAAAAATGGAACCCGGAACTTATCGCCTCGAAACGCCCTCCCGGCGGGGAAGCCTCACCGAATTCGTCGCTCCCCCAGCACTCCACCTCTCCGTCGACCCGCAACCCGCAATCGTGGTGATAACCGAGGGAGAGCACCTTAAACTTCCCTTTACCTTCTCGCGGCAAGCTCGAACCCGACTGCATGCTCCAACACAATTCTTCCCTTTCGGAGGAGAGACCGCATGCAACATATGCCCCTACAGAGACTGACACAAACTCCACATCCTGGGGATAAGGCACCTGTTCGCCGGTATAATAATGATGCCAACACACCGTCTCCCCTTCAAGCCTCAAACCGCAAGCGTAAAGCCCCTTCCCAGGGCTGACCATACGTAAAGCCTCTCGAGGGGAAGAGACCGGATCGTAATCCGCTGGGAGATCCCTCCAACACTCTAACTCACCACCTGAACGTAAACCGCACACCACTCCTCCATCCCCGCTGATGGATTCAAAAACCCCCTTAGGAGGCTCCGCACCCTCACTGTAATCCAACCCCCAACACGTCACCTCACCACCCGAGCGCAACCCGCACACGTAATCCCTGCCCGCGGCTATCATAGTAAACTCCCCATCGGAAGGCACACCCGCCCCCATGCGCTTCTCCGAGAGGCCCCAGCACTCCACATCGGCGTCTGGGCGCACACCGCAGGCGTGCTCCAACCCCACGCTCACAGACACGAACTCACCGCCAGGGGGAGGCACAGACGCCAACGGGTTCGGACCCCAACACTCCACCCTCCCACCAGGGCGCAAACCACACGCCACCTCACGGCCCGCGTCCACCGCCACAAACTCACCACCAGGAGCCTCCGTCGACGGAGGACCAGTCCAATCGATCCTGTAAAACTCACCGACCTGATCATGGAAGTACTCGCCGCTGCGACGGAACGGTTCACCCCAGAACCAGCACTCCACTTCGCCCTGGACGCGCAACCCACACGAATAATTCCACCCAGCGCTCACCGACACGAACCCATCCGGAGCATCAGACTCCGGGTTCTCCACGCGCACCGCTGGAGGCAAAACCCTGGCAGGCTCCCCACTCCCGGAGGGAGGAGCCTCCTCTCCACTACACGCAGCCGCCAACAATACGACCGCCAGCAAGCACACAGGAAAACAATTCCTGAAATTCATGATTATACTCCTCTTCCGACTTAAGGCTTCTTTTTAGTTAATACTTCCGGCAATGTTTTGAACTCACGGGTTCGTGAAAGAAACCGGCGTCCCCAACGTCCAGTTCCGCACGCCGTTCAAACCCGTGGAAGCATTCAAGTCCAAGTTCAAACCCATGACAGCATGCTCCAACCCGGAAGCCCGAACCGGGTTCAAAGGCTTACTTGGGTCCCTTAGAGGATCCCCCCTCGTCACCCCTACAAACACGAACTCATACCCAGCCACCCGCAAAGCAGAAAAAACTGGATCGTTCAAATCTATTGTCTCCACTACGAAACGACCATTCGCATCCAAGTAACCAACATCATCAGCAGTATCTTGATTCACACTATCGATAAGTTGTTCCGGGGTAAACACGACCGGTTCGCCGCCGTTCATCAATTGGGTGAACACGTTGGGGGTCGACCTCGTGCCTTGGGGGGCGCGGTGCAACACCACGTACCTGTAGGCATTATAGTAACTATTGCCGTTCAAATCCCGGGGAGGCGCCCCAACCCGCAAGTACATTCTTGCAGCATTCCTAGGGTCGGCAACGATGTCTAGGCTTTGGAATGCTGCTGGGTGGTAGAGTGTGTGCAGGTTTCGTTTGTCGATTTCGGTGATGGTGTCTGATCTGCAGTCGTCGGCTTCGTCATTTTGGGTGTTGACCAATCTTTCCCAATCCCGCCTGTCGTCGGGGTCGCTGCCGTAAGACATCAGGGACTTGTCCCCGATGTTGTCGCTTATCCAGTGACACCCATTTCCGTAATCCGGAAATCTCACGAAATGGCCCAGTTCGTGAAGAAACACTCTGTCGTCCAAGCCGCTCACCATCTGCACAGACGCTCCTGGCGTTTGCCGCGGGCGAAAATCTCCAGCAAAGAATGTTTTCACACAAGCCGCCGCTCTGGAAGAGCATTGAGTAGTCCTCGCAGCGCAGTTTCTTCCCGCTTCTGACGTAGACGCGGCGAAAACGCAACTAGTGTTCCGGCAGTTGGTGACGGGGACATCAGCGGTCGCCCCAGACGCCGTGCAGTCCGTCCTGTAGTCCATGAACACCGCATCGACATCCGGGTTGTCTTTGACTTGCTCATCACTGTTCCCCTCCTCTCCGCAGTCGTCGGGGTCGGAGACAACTCCCCCGAACACGAACGCTCCGGCGGGGGCCGTCTCGGAACGGGGAAGCGCCCCGTCTAGGGCGTCGTTCCAACCCCCATTCAGATCGTAGATCGCTCGGCGGAGGGCTCCCAGGAAATCAGGTGCGCTGGTGCACACCCTGATCGCCAATCCCATCTGAATCCGCTCACTGACAGACGCGAACTTGTCTGGACGCATCCTATAAGGCCGCCAAACGCCGCTCCCTCCCGGAACAGGATACACCACCGCCTCGGGCGTCCCCTCCCTCGTGCGTGAGACAGAAAGACCGCCAGAGTTCCGCACGGTGACTTTAACTTCATGCAGCGTCCCCGCGGTCAGGCCCCCGACGGCTTCCCCGTTGTGCAGCCTGCCCAGTTTCGCTGCGTCGGTGACCGTCACTGCGTCCGTCCACGCCCCCCAGAGCAACCCTCCCCCTCCCCCCGCGGTTGGAATCTGCGCCCTATACGAAACCGTGTAACCTGTGAGATTGCCGCCGTCGCAGAACGGCCTCATCCAGTATGCGTACAACTCATCGCCACCCGTCGAATGCTCCGCCAGCGTCAGTTTCTGCAGCGCCGTCGGGGTGGTCGCCGTCCCTAGGGGGATTCCCTTCAGGACAGGCCAGGAGAGCTCCTGGGTTCCTTTTATGGCGGTGACTCTCACGTCGTAGGAACAAACATCCAACAGCGTCAACTCACGGGAGTGCAGCCTCCAGTTAACGTAACTTCTTCCAGCGTGCGAAGACGGCAGAAGAATTTCTGTCCTAGAAGCGGGATCCTCCACGGACAACCAATGCACCGACCCTCTTTTCTTCCACTCCACTTTGTAGGTATCCGGCGTGAAGAGGTTAATGTTCTGCCACCAATTCACTCTCAAACTCCCTGTCCTCGCGTGAATGGAAGCCGCCGGCAACGGCGAATTCACATCAAACGGCAGGCGCGGGATATCCTCGCACCCAGATGAAGCGGTGAAGCGCACACGCCCTGTAGGGCAGTTGGAAGCCTCTGCGGTGACCCACGGGCTGAGGGCGCCGGGGATGGTGTTATCTGCTGCTACTTGGACTTCGTAGAAAGTGCCGGCGGGGAGGTTACTGATCGTGTGAGTGAAGTCCTTGCGCGGCGGGCCTTGCATAGCCGAAATCACGCCGGACGTCCAGGGGACGTCTATTTCCGTCCACGCCCCTGTGCCCAGCGGCCGCCAACGCAGTTTATACCCAGTAACAGGATAGTCGTTATCCCAAGCCTCCTGCCACCAGAACACCCTCAACGCCGTGGCACCAGCCAGGACAGTCAGCCCTGCGGGCTGCTTCGGGGGGAAGATGCATAACCCTTTGCCCTCTATGTGAGTGAGGCCGCTGTTCATGTAATTAGTCCGCCCGCAGTTCACGCGCACGGTGTACCTTGGGGAAGTGTAAGACCCTAAGCCTAGAGAGTTGCGGGCCGCCACAGCCACCTCATAACGGGCGCCGACCGTCAACCCAGTGATCCTGAACTGCCTGTCGAACGTAGACCTCGCAACCGCCGGAGGCACCGGGAAGGCGGGGGCATCCGCTGAAGACCAATCCCCGCCGCCGCCGACGCGCCTCCACCGCACCACGTAACCAGTTAACGCCAACCCTCCCACGTCGAAAAGCGACTGCTTCCAATACACGTCCAGAGTCCCCGCCATCGGCGCAGGATCCACCGATACACCAACAGGGGCGGCAGGCACGCTAGGGTTGATGCAAGTCGAATCCCCAGGCGTACGATGCACACGCCCCGCCGGGCACGGCGCGGCGCACCTCGAGTTAGCCGGATCGAACGGCCTGACCTGCCCAGCGGGACAGGGAGCACGCATAACAGGAATCGGGGAGATGACCCCGGGAGCTAAACACATCCCATCGCGGGAATCAAATGACTCGGGCGGACAAGTACTCACCACCACACTATCAGTCGACGACCCCGCCGCGTTCCTCGCCTCCACCTCCACCTCATACAGCACCCTATTCACTAACCCGCGGATCACATGAAGATCATCCACAAACGCGCCGTAACGATAACGAGTCTCGAAACTATACTCGAGATAAGAGCCCCTGCCATGATAAGGTCTCGACACATACCTCTTCGCACGCACCGGACCAGGATCCACCACAACACTCGACCACTCCCCCGACGACCCCGACCTCCGCCACCTCACCACATACTCCCCCACCGGATCAGAATCCAAAACAAAACTCTGGGGAACTGTACCAAAAAAAGGGACAGCATCCCTACGCGCACTCACTCGCAACTCCCCGACCCCCTTATCAATCACCACGGTGAACCCCCCGGGCGGCCCCACGCACACCCCCAACGCAGGGTCGAACACCTGACGCCAGAAACCTGGCTCCGAACCCGTAGAACACGAATGATCCACCAACGGCGCACCATCCTCCATCACCGGAGGACTGTTCACCCCCTTAGCGCTAAAAGACTTCACCCTCACCTGATAAGTCACACCACCCGTCAAATCCTTGATCACATGCGAAAACTTGTCCGCCCCCTCCAACTTCACCGGAGAACTCCACCCATCCCCCACCACCAAGACCCCCCGCTCACGGCGCCACTCCACCGAAAACCCCGCCACCGCAGCACCACCCGCGGAAGACGCCGGAGCACCCCAACTCGCCGTCAACGACCCCACCCCCGGCGTCAAAACCAGCTCCCCAGGCGAAGGAGGCGCCGCCGAAGGAATCGGCTTGCAAAGATCGTAACGAGCAAGCACCACAACCTCCTCCCCCGCAGAACAAGGACTCATCCCCTTCAGCACCTTAGCACTCTTCTTCTCCGCCTCGTTGACCGCCCACAACCTCACATAATAAGACACTCCACCCTTCAAATTAGAAAACGCCCGCCGACGCGCCGAAGCAGGCAACTCCTCCACCGACCTAGCCCCACTTATACCCTCCCGGAACTCCAACCTGTAACCAGCAATCGGCGAACCCCCATCCGAAACAGGAGGCTCCCACCGTAACGAAGCCGACCCCACACCCAACGACACCCTCACATTCTGAGGAGCCCCCGGAGGGCCCACCGCCGCAACAGTCGTCGACGTCGTCGAAACAACCGTCGTCGACGTAGTCGTCGTGGACGTGGAAGTAGACGTGGGCGTAGGGGAAACCGACTCCGAACGCGCCGGCTCTCGCAGCACCCGCTCGCACGAACCCGACGCGCGCAACACCCAACCCGGCAGGCAGGAACGCACCGCCTCAGCATACTCCACACAACTAGAACCCACCAGGACACCTTGCCCGCAGGAATAAGCCACAGCAGGCGGCGCTGTGCGCTCCACCGACGCCGACCGCGAACACGAACTCCCTGACAGCACCCAACCTGACGGGCATCCGTAGCGCAAACTCCCGAAACGCGACACCCCGCCAGCGTCCACATAACGACACGACAAAGGCACACCAGCCGGACTGCAGCTAGCAGACGCCGCAGCGGACTCCATCACCTCCTCCTCCCACACGCACACACGATCCCCAGAAACCCTCAAAACACCCTCCAAGCAGGAATAAGCCACCGCCTCACCTAAGACCCGGCGGCAACCCCAACTAGACGACCCCAAGCCTACGCTGAAACGCTCAAACCCAGCAGGGCACGCCAAGAACGAAGCAACAGATTCCACTCTCACGCACTCAGCATCACCAGACAACACGAAACCCGACGCACACACAACACCACCAGACGAGCCCGACGCATCAGAGGAGTCCGATCCCGACGAGCCAGACGAATCCGACTGAGACGACGAGCCAGACCCAGACGAGTCAGACTGCGAAGGCTGAAAATCGGCGGACGCCTTCACGCCCTCGAGCGTCGCGGGCGGCCCTAGCCCCACGGGGTGCGCGAGCGATCCATCACTTCCGAAGTTGGCTACGAATGCCCCCCCCCCCCCCCTCAACTTCACTCCCGCCCAGCGCGGAAACATCCTCCGAAGACAGGGCCACAGGCGCCACCAACGACGCAGCCAACAACACGCCCGCCAGAGCGGACCTCGATGCGATTCTCATGGAAAGCAGACCGACTAACGGCATGCCAACTCCTTTCATGTTCTGAGGACCTTATAAAAGCCGATCCTAAGGCTTCGAATAATTTTCTTATCATAGCACGAAGCAACGCGCAACGAGTGCCAGCGCGCCCTCCGGGAAGCGTCAGCGCGCCTCCGGGGAGCGCCAGCGCGCCCCCCGGGGAGCGTCAGCGCAGGCCGCGTGCGAACTGCTGCGCCAGCGCCTGCGGCTCACGAGTGCGCTTGGCGAATACCGCCGCCGCGAGGATGGTCAGCACGAAGGGCAGCGACGCCAGCAACTCTGAGTTCACCTGATAGCCGATCACTGGGAGGCTGATTCGGAAGGAATTTACGACCCCGAACAGCAGGCATCCCAACATCGCCCCACGAAGGGTCCAGCCCCCGAAATAGACGGCTGCTATGGCTATGAAGCCCTGCCCGCCGACGATGGAATCCTCATAGGCGCCAACCTGGCCTAGCACCAGGAAAGCGCCGCCCAGGCCGGAGGTGAGACCTGCCAAGTAAACGGCCTGTCGGCGGCGGGCGTTCACGTTCACCGAAGAGACGTCTGCCGCAGTTGGGTTCTCGCCCGACGCTCGCACCTCCAGCCCCCAGCGGGTGCGGTAGACGAGCCACCACGTGAGGGGTATGAGCGGGTAGAGCAGATACAGAGGCCATGGCTGCCCGAAGAGCGCACGACCTAGCAGCGGGATCTCAACCAAGCCTGGCACTTCTAGGACGCTGGCGGTCTGAGGCTGCGGGAGGCTCAGGCTGCCGTGGAGGAAACCGGCTGCGCCCAGCACGAGAATGTTCAAAGTCAAGCCTACCACGAACTGGTTGACCGTGAGGTTGTGGCTGAGATGCGCCTGAACCATCGCTACCATCAAGCCGGCTAGGGCGGCGAAAAGCAGACCGACGGGCGCGGAACCGGGGAGGCTGCTGCCTAGCACAGACACGAAAGCGCCGGCCAGCATGGCCCCCTCGACGGAGATGTTGATGGCGCCGGAGCGTTCCGCCACCCACTCCCCCACGGCTACGAACCCTAGAGCGGCTGCGAAGCGCCAACCGCTGAGGTAGGTGACCTCATCGGAGAGCACCTCCCCGACCGCAGTGAAGAAGTCGGCTATCACGTCCTAGCGCTCCTAGCGCCCCTGCCGCTCCTGCCGCTCCTAGCGCCCATCATCCACCACACCCGCCAACTTCCTGCGCCTGCTTCGAACGTGGAGGATTGCTGGGGGGATCAGCAGCGCCAGCACGAGCAGTGCCTGCACTATGCGGGTGATCCCGCGATCCACTCCCGTGGCGGCGAGAAAACCCGAACCCGTACGTAGAGCGGCGAAAACGAAAGCGGCTGGAACGGCCAGGATGGGATGGGAGCGCGCCACCAGCGCCACCAGCAGGCCCTCCCAGCCGATGTTCACGGGGAACCCTGGGGTGAGGCGGTAGTTCCCGAAGTCCCCGCCGGAGAGCATGAAAGCCCCGGCCAGGCCGCAGAAGGCGCCCGAAACCACCAGAGAGAGGCCGCCGTAGAGACGCTCCGACACGCCCGCTCGGTGAGCCGCCCGGGGTGCGCTCCCCAGCATCTGCAGACGAAAGCCGACGATGCTCCGCCTCAAGATGAGCGCTAGCAGCGCCGCTAGGGCGAGGGCGGCGAAGACGCTCACCGGAAACTCGTTCCCTAGAAACCCGATACGGCCTAGGCGCTCCGACTCGGAGAGTTGCTCGCTCACGAAGTTGCGGTTACCGGTGTCGGGCGTGGGGTCTAGCAGGAGCCGCGTGTTCTTGAGTCCGTAACCCACCAACTGCGCCGCGGCGAAGACCAGCAAGAGCGAACTTAAGACTTCGGGAACACCCCGCCAGTAGCGCAGGACGGAACACAGCCCGGCCCAGACGGCGCCCCCTAGGACGCCCGCCAGCAGCAGCATGATCAGCACAAGAGGGCCGGGCCCGCCCATGAACGTCCCGACGTAGGCGGCGAACGCCGCCCCTACGTAGAGCTGCCCTTCCTGGCCGATGTTCACCAGCCCGGCCTTCAGGTTGACGATCATACCGAGCGCTACGAGGAGCAGCGGAATGGCCTCCCCGATGGTACGACCCCAGCGGCCGGGGCGGCGCAGGCTGCCGTCGAGAAGGGAGGAGAGCACCGCAGTCCACGACCCTCCGGCGGCCCAGACCACCAGAGCGGAAATCGCTAGGGCGGATGCGATGCAGACTGCGTAGACGGCCAGGACGCGGGAGGCGCTCTTCAGACGCGAGCGATCCGCAGCGCCGGAGGCGGAGGGCAGAGCGAAGCTCATGGGGCGTTCGACTCTCCGGCTGCGCCGGACGGGGAGGATGCGCCCGACGGAGGGACTGCGCCGGACGGAGAGGCTGCGCCGCCCATCAGCATCCCCAGCCGCTCCACGTCCGCTTCGCTGCGCGGCATCTCTGCGACGATGCGCCCCTTGGAGATGACCAGAATCCGCTCGGCGAAGTCGAGCACCTCCACGAGTTCTGTGGAGATCAGCAGAACGCCCGCTCCGTCTTCGGCGACTCGGCGGATGCGCTCGTATACGTACTCGACGCCTCCCACGTCGAGACCGCTGGTGGGCTGGGAGGCCACTAGGACTTTCGGGTTTCCGCTGAGCTCTCTGGCCAGGATCACCCGCTGCTGATTGCCGCCGGACAACGACCGCATCGGAGCGTCGGGACGGGGAGCCTGCACGCCGAACTGCTCCATGAGTTTCTCGGCCTCCCTTAACCTCGCCTTGAGGTCGAGGATTCCGAAGCCTAGGGGGGATATGGGCGGAAAGAGCAGCGTGAGGTTCTCGGCTACGCTCATGTTCAGCACGCAGCCGGACTCACTGCGGTCGGATGGGACGACGGCCACGCCGGCGCGTGCCATGGAGCCGGGCTTGCCGACGGACACCCGCCTGCCCTGCACAAGAACGTCCCCGGAATCCAGCTTGAGGAAGCCGGAAAGGAGGTCTTCGAGGGCGCTCTGGCCGTTGCCCTCCTCGCCGGCGACGCCCACGATCTCGCCGGG
Organism: Acidimicrobiales bacterium; assembly: GCA_965242895.1. Lineage (GTDB taxonomy): Bacteria > Actinomycetota > Acidimicrobiia > Acidimicrobiales > CATQHL01 > CATQHL01. The sequence goes on along the minus strand of OZ251507.1, from coordinate 2,472,565 downwards.
TCGGACTTCTAGAGAGAGAGCGTCGAGGAGGATGCGCCCGTTTCGACCTGAGGCGCTCGCCCCGTTTATGCTCAGCACGGGCTGGAGTTCGGGCTGAGGCTCCGCATCCCGGGTTTTACGGCTGTCAGCTTTGGGGGACGCAGACCGCCCAGCCTGACCAGCCCGCCCAGCCTGACCAGACTGCCCAGCCTGGCCAGACTGCCCCGTCCCGCCTGAACCCGCCGCCGAGAACGACCCCTCGGAGGTCTCGAGGCGGCCTCGGGCGGCGGCCGCCGCTGAACGCAGCGGGACGTCTCGACCTAGCATCGCCCGCGCCAAGCCGGAGGCGTCGGCGTCGGCTGCGGCGAACCGCTCGACCGCCTCGCCGGCGCGCATGATCGTTATCTGATCTGCGGCGGCCAGCACCTCGTCGAGTCTGTGGCTGACCAGCGCCAGCACTTTGTTCTGCTGTTCCACCACGCGGCGCAGCACGGCGAAGAGTTGTTCGGACTCCTGCGGGGTCAGAACGGCGGTGGGCTCGTCCAGGATCACGATTCGGGGATCGCTTCTGAGGCATTTGATGATCTCCACCCGCTGCCGCAGACCGGCGCTGAGGTCGGAGACCCGCTCGTCGGGGTTGACGTCGAGCCCGTAGGTATCGGCGATCTCCTTGATCCAGCGTCTAGCTGCGGCGGGACTGAGGCGGGAACGCTCCCCCAGGACGACGTTTTCCCAGACCGTGAGGGGTTCGACCAGGCTGAAGTGCTGGTGCACCATTCCGATCCCCCACTTGGCGGCCTCGGCGGGGGCTTTAAACCGGCGCACCTCGCCGTCGATGGCGATGCTGCCGGCGTCGGGCTGCAGCATCCCCATGAGCATCCTCATCAGGGTCGATTTGCCTGCTCCGTTCTCGCCGAGAATTCCGTGGATTTCACCCTCCTGCAGCGACAAGTCCACGTCCTTGCAGGCCGTCACACCCCCGAAGCGCTTGGTGATACCCCGCATCTGCACAGCCGGCGGGCGGCGCTCCCCAGACGTTTCCACTATCTCACCGAGGCTTTCTCAAGCCCAGCCGAAGGGCGCAGAGGCGGGCAAGGCGGGGAAGGCGGGCGTTCCGCAGTGGAATTGGCGCTAGGCCCATTGGCAGCGGCCTGCTCAGGCAGGGGGTGCCGAGTGCGGGCGTTACTCGGAATCCGATCCGGAATCGCAGCGCTCGTCGGAAAACCCGTATGCCCGAGCCTTTATGCAGTGGAACGGGAGGGAGTATTCGCCTGCTGCGATGCGCTCCATCTCGGCTTCCAACTCGGACGCCTGGGCAGCGGTGGGGTCGCATAACTTGGCGCCCACGAACGGGAACTCCCCCACGTTAAAAGTAAAGATGTCGCCCTCAGCGAACTCGCCGTCGGCAAACATCTCTAGCAAGGTCTCGACGTAGTCGCCTGCGTCGTACTGCACGGCTATCTGGTAGTTGAGGTCTACGCGTTCACAAGCGTCGGAGCGGCCCGCCGACATGACTATGACGTCGTTGTCGTTCGCCAACTTCACTACAGCTTCGTGCGCCCCGCTGAGGTAGGGGTATACGGCGTCGGCTCCAGCGGCGACTGCGTTGTTGAAGGCTTCGGCGGCGCCGGCGATGTTGGCGAAGTCGAACGGGGTGACGCCGGTGGGAACGTATGTCATCGTGAAACTTTCGTCCACGGCCTTCAGCCCCATCTCGAACGCTTCGCGGGCTTCCTTCTCGAAATTGAGGTCGCAGCAACCCAGAAAATAGGCGCTGTCTCCGCCGCTGTCGCGCATCAGGATTCCGGTCGCGAACCCTGCGCTATAGCTGATCTGAGAACTGTCGTCCTGAGCCTGGGCCAGCCCCTCTAGCTGCGGGTAGTCAGAGCCGCAGTTGCAGTACCAAAAGATGTCTGGGTACTGCTCGATGACTTCGGCTAGGGGTTCTGCTATGTCGGTGCCGCCCACGGCGATCATGTCCACGCCCTGCTCGGCCAGGTTGATCAGTTCCGTCTTGGCGTCGGCGGACTTGATCTCGTCGACGATGATTGGGATGCCGAATTTCGGATTGGCGCCCGCAAACTTTCTGGCGGCGTCGACGAGCGCCTGGTAATAGCCGCCGTCGCTGCGCGACCCTGGGGTCGCCACCCCGACGATCACCTTGCCGTCTCCGTTCGTGTCGAGCAGCAGGTCGGAGGGGGTCGCGGGCACAGGCCGCGGCGTCGTCTGTCCTGTACCGCCTGCGGTGCTGCTGTCAGGGGGTTCCTCTTCGTCTCCATCCCCTGAGCAACCTGCGGCCAGCATCCCAGCGACGGCCGCAATCGACGCTGCGGCTAACCAGAAATTCCTCATCGAGTGTCCATTCAAATTTCATTCCAGGTGCGGCGGAAATTCACTCGGTGAATGCTACATCGCCTGGGCTAGAGTGCTGGAAACCGGCCAGCTTCACCGGCCCGTTGCACCGGCCCGCTTCGGCCCGCTTCCAAGTCCAAATGCTTCCCAGTTCACCCAGTTCGAAAAGGAGTAGACCCGTCCATGTTCCTTCGTATCGCAGTCAGCGTCGCGGCTGTTTTCGCATTTTTTACCGCTGCGGCGTGCGGCGGGAACTCGATCGCCACTTCGGATGACGACTACCGACCCTCTAGGGACGCCGGTAAGGACGCCGGCGGCGAAGCGAGCGCCGCAGCCTATGGGCAGGTGAGCGCGGCGGGTTCGCTGGCTGCTGCAGCCGTCGCCGCAGGAGGAGCCGAGCCCAGCGGTCATTCTTGCGCCCTGCACGCCGATGGAGCGGTCTCCTGCTGGGGCAGCAACAACAGCGGGCAACTCGGAAACGGCATCTCCGGCCTCTACTCCACCACCCCAGCACTCGTCCAGAACATCAACAACGCAACAGCCGTCACCGCAGGCGCAGACCACACGTGCGCCCTGCACGCAGACGGAGCGATCTCCTGCTGGGGCAGCAACAGAGACGGGCAACTCGGCAACGGCACCTCCGGCCTCTACTCCACCACCCCAGCACTCGTCCAGAACATCAACAACGCAACAGCCGTCACCGCAGGCGCAAGCCACACGTGCGCCCTGCACGCCGACAGCACAATCTCCTGCTGGGGGCGCAACGGGGACGGCCAACTCGGAAACGGCAGCAACCAAGACTCGACGGCGCCCGTAAAAGTCACGGGCGTCAACAACGCCGCAGCCGTCACCGCCGGGAGCGATCACACGTGCGCCCTGCACGCCGACGGAGCGGTCTCCTGCTGGGGGGACAACACCTGGAATCAGATCGGCGGCGGCGACAGAAGCGGCTCGACGACCCCAGTCGAAGTCAGGAACGTCAGCGGCGCTACGGCCATCACCACGAGCTCAAACCACACGTGCGCCCTGCACGCCGACGGCACGATCTCCTGCTGGGGGCGCAACGGGGACGGGCAACTCGGCAGCGGCACCAAGTCCGACTCCGAAGCGCCTGTGCAAGTCCTCGGAATCACCGACGCCGAAGCCGTGAGCGCCGGCAGTTTCCACACCTGTGCGGCGCACACCACGGGGCGTGCATCCTGCTGGGGCTACAACGGAGACGGACAGCTCGGCAGAAGCGTGGACGACTCGGCCGTGCCGGTAAAGGTCGCCGGCGTATCCGACGCAGCGGCGGTGGCGGGAGGGAGTTGGCACTCTTGCGCTCTGGGCAGAAGCGGGGGCATCTCCTGCTGGGGATACAACGAGTACGGCCAACTCGGCAGCGGCACCATCGAGGATTCGGACACTCCGGTCGAAGTCGTGGGAGTTCCTAGATACACGGCCGTCTCCGCAGGAATTCACACGTGCGCCCTGCACGCCGCGGGCAGAATCTCCTGCTGGGGCTTTAACAGTTGGGGGCAGATCGGCGACGGGAACGACAGCGGCAATGCGGTCGTTCCGATAGTGGTGGCGGGCGTCAACGACGCCGTAACTCTCTCTGTCAACGGCGGACACACCTGCGCTGTGCACGCAACGGGCAGAATCTCCTGCTGGGGGTATAACGGAGACGGGCAACTCGGCAACAATACCGACGAAGACTCGGGCGCTCCGGTCGGGGTCGTAGGCATAACCGACGCTGCGAGCTTAGCTGTAGGCAGTTTCCACACTTGTGCGGTGCACGCTGCGGGTGCTGTCTCCTGCTGGGGATACAACGGAAACGGACAACTCGGCAACCTGGAAGAGGATTCGGAGGTTCCGGTCTATGTAGAGGGCGTCACCGACGCGGTGGCTGCCTCGGCTCACAGCTACCAGACCTGTGTGGTGCGTAGGACAGGACAAGTCTCCTGCTGGGGATACAACGGGGATGGGCAACTCGGCGACGGAAGCTATGAGGCCTCCCGCTCCCCGGTAGAGGTCGTAGGCGTAACCGACGCCGTGAGCGTGGCCGCGGGTTTCAAACACGCCTGCGCCTTGCGGGCGGGAGGAGCCGTCACCTGCTGGGGCAGCAACGACTACGGCCAGCTAGGGAACATAGTCGTCAGCGAGTCGAACACTCCGCTGGAAGTCGCGGGCATCGACGACGCAGCGGCGCTGACTGCTGGAGAAAACCACACCTGCGCCTTGCGGGCGGGGGGCGCCGTCACCTGCTGGGGCAGCAACGACTACGGCCAGCTAGGAAACGGAGGGAGCGAGAGCTCGGCGAGGCCGATCGAGGTAGCGGGCGTCAACGACGCCACAGCCATCGACGCGGGGGTTAATCACACCTGCGCTCTGCGGGCGGGGGGTGCCGTCACCTGCTGGGGCGGCAACAATGACGTCAGGCTAGGAAGCGGAGGGTTTGTAGGGCTCTAGACCTGCCAGGCTGGGCCGCAGGGGCAGGGGCCGGGCTGGGGTGGCAGACCGGCGACAGGCGCAGGAGCAGACCGCAGGGCTAGACCGGCAGGGAATCGGAGCACTCGTTTACCGCCAGCACCACCATTCCGGAAGGCACAGACGCCACTACAGAGAGAGAAGCGGGGCGCAGGAACATCCGCATAATCATGGAGATCTGCCCGCCCATCGCTGAGACCACGGCAGCCTTGATGGAAGTGGCGTGCGTACTCACCAGCACGCTTTGTCCGGTCGAATGCTCGAGCAGTTCACGGCAGGCGCTGTCTACCCGCTTGTAGAGGGACGCCAAGGATTCGCCGCCGGGGGGGGTGAAGTCGGGATCGGAGTCCCAAGCTTCCATCAGATAGGGCGAGACGGCTTCGACGGGTTCACCCTCGAAACGTCCGTAGTCGATCTCCCGAAAGCGCTCCTCCACGACCACGTCTGGGCCGCCAAATCCGGCCGCCTCCAGAGTCTCTAGCGCTCGGCGCCGAGGGCTGGAAACCACCTTGTCGATCTGGTAGCGGCGTCGTATGAACTCGCCGGCGATTCGCGACTGGGCGCGCCCGAACTCGTCTAGGGGGTAGTCGCTGACCCCCTGGAGCAGCCGCTTGCGGTTGAATTCCGTCCGACCGTGGCGCAGCAGCACCAGGACGGATTGGGGGACGTACGGACCCCGGGGAGCGCCCGCGCTGAGGGCTTCAGCCGCTTGCTGCGAGGACTCTTCGGGCATTGGCCACGTCCACTCTCAGTTGCGCCGCCAAGGCGTCGATACCGCTGAAACGCTGCTCTTTGCGGAGGAACTCCTCGAACTCCACCTTTACCTGGTGTCCGTAGAGGTCTCCGTCGAAGTCCAGGAGATGGGCTTCCAGAGTGGAGTGTTCGGCGTTCTGGTAGAAGGTGGGGCGGCGTCCTACGTTTATGGCGCAGTCGTACCTGCACCCGTCGCTGTCGGTGAACCTGCCGACGTAGACACCGTCAGCGGGCCAGGCCTGTGTCCGGGCCACTGGAATGTTGGCCGTGGGAAAGCCGATCTTGGCTCCTCTGCGGTCGCCCACCACTACCACGCCTTCGATGGAGTACGGCCTCCCCAGCATCTCGGCCGCCTCGGCGACCCTGTTGGCGGCGAGCATCCGTCGAATGGCGGAAGAGGAAACCGCTTCGGAAGAGTTGGGGGGGCTGAACAGCTCAATGACCTCGACGTCGAACCCGCATTCGCTTCCGGTGCTTCGGAGCGTCTCCACCGAGCCTTGACGATCTCGTCCGAAGCGAAAATCTGGGCCGGCCAGCACGACCTTTGCGTTCAAGCCTTCGCACAGGATGTCTCGCACGAACTCGGTGTGGGTCTTCGAAGCCATGCTCTCATCGAATTCCAGCACGACCGTGCGCTGCACGCCCAGCGCCTTTAGCAGCGACGCCTTGGCAGGAAGGTCGGTGAGAAGTTTCGGCGCTTCGTCGGGCCGCAGCGTGAGAAGCGGATGGTGGGCGAAGGTGACCACGGTGGAGACGAGTTCCTTCTCGGCTGCGATCTTCACTAGGCGGCCGATGATCTGTGCGTGGCCTGCGTGGACGCCGTCGAACACCCCTACCACCACCGAGGAAGGCGGGGAAGGCGGGGAATCTGTGGGCAGACGATCCACTAAGAGCACGAATATTCAGCCTAGCCGTGCTCAGGGTTGCCCTCGCTCACGCTCCGAACAGACGGGCTATGAGCTGCACGAAGCGCCAGATCAGGTAGCCGGCGGTGGCGGCGAGCAGCAGCCAGAAGTGCCAGGGGATGCTTTGTCGGGCGGGCTCCTCGGTGCTAGGCGCTTCGACCGCGGCGCCTTTCTTCTCGAGTTCGGCGCTCGCCTTCTCAGCGGGAGCTAGGCCGGCGGCAGGCGCTTCGACTGATGCGCCTGATGCGCCTTCCTTCACCGCCTTGGCGTGGGAGGCGTGGGAGGCGCCGCCTACCGATTCTCCGCAGGCGGGGCATCTTCCGTCGGCCTGCAGGCTGTTGGGGTTGAAGAAACGTTCGCAGGGAGAACACCAGGGCATGCCGCAGCCGCCGAGGTCGAGAGGTCAGATGCGGCGGACAGCCAGGACGGCCACGTCGTCGCCGAGCGGGCCGTCGCTGAAGTCGCCCGCGGCGTCGAGAAGCGCCTTGCAGAGATCCTGCGGCTGCATGAGCGGGTCGCGGCGCACCAGCAGAGCCACGCCTTCCTCGCCGAACAGGTCTTCGCCGCGGCGGGCTTCGATTAGCCCGTCCGTATAGAGCACGATCATGTCCCCCGAGTTGAGCTGCAGTTCTCGGCTGAAGTAGGAGTTCTCCGGCCCTAGCATGACCACAGGGCCGGTGGAGCGCAGAGGCAGGACTTCCCGCTGGTGCCAGAGCCACATCGTGGGGTGACCAGCCGAGGCGTAGCGCAGCGTCTCGGCTTCGACGTCGAACACCACCACGAAGAGGGTGACGAACTCTTCGAAGCGGTCGGGGCTGTGCATCTGCCGGTTGAGCTCCTCTAGCGCCTGGGCGGGGTCTCGGTACTGTCGAAGAAAGACGCGCATCAGGTACTTGGCTTGAAAGGCCGTTATGGATGATTCGATGCCCTTGCCAGAAACGTCGCCTACTAGCGCTGCGACCCTCGACGGGGAGATGCGGAAGACGTCGAAGAAGTCACCCGCCATCAGGCCGGAACCTGCCTTGTAGACGTGCCCTATGGAAAAGCCGTCTATTCCTGTCGTCTCTTCGGAGACCAGGCGGCCTGCCCAGGCTCGGGGGGCGAGCTCCTTCTGGGCAAGGGTCTCGGCCGCTCGGCGTTCGATCTCGAAGCGCTCCCTGCCCAGCCTGAACTCTGAACCGGACTTCCTGCCCCACAGGACGGAGAGGGAGGCCAGCACGCCCACGGCCAGCAGGAGCGCCACCCAGGAGTAGTTGCTGGTGAAGACGATTAGAAGGGAGGAGGCCGCAACCGCCAGGTACAGGACGACGGAGTGCAGGTCGCTCTGAAGATTAGAGCGCACGATCCTCTCTGCTGCGTAGATGGCCTTGCGCTCCTGCAGACTGCCTCCGCTCTCGACGCTCTCCTTCCCAGACGAACGCACCTCCCGGTAGAAGCGCCAGCGGTAGCGAACCTTTCTTCCCCAACTCAGAGCGGCCGCCAGACACAGGACGCCCGTTATCGAGAGGATTATCCGTTCCACGATTCAAAGTTAACGCGGTGAGGGCGGAACGCTGCCGGCGGAAGGCTCTGGGGGCGGGGGCGGCGGGGGGACGCAGCGGGCAGGGGCGCAGCGGGCAGGGGCGCAGCGAGCGCTGGCGCAACGGACAGGGGCGGCGGGGGGGACGCAGCGGGCGGGGGACGGCGAAACCTAGCGCCTGCGTACATGCAGCTTCACTGGCGAGCCGCCGAGGTCGAACTCCTCGCGCAGCCTGCGTTCGAGAAAACGCAGGTATGTCCGCGGGAGGTCACGGTTCACGAACAGCGTGAAAGTAGGCGGGTCGGTGGCTCCCTGGGTGGCGTAGAGCACGCGCCCACCCGCCGGGGCGGGATGGGAGGCTTGTGCCTGTCGGATGACCTTGTTTACTGCCTGCGTGGGGATGCGGCGCTGGTAACGGGCGACCGCTTCTGAGAGGGCCGGCAGGATGCGGTGGACTCCTCTGCCGGTCAGGGCGCTGATGCGCAAGACGGGCGACCCGCTCAGAAAATGCAGCCTCCTGACCGCCTCTTCGGCGGGGTCTTCCTCGGCTGCGGCGGAGGAGGCGGAGAGTTCGTCCCACTTGTTGAGCAGGACGACGACTGGACAGCCCGCAGCGTCGACCCGCTCGGCGAGCCGCTGATCCTGATGAGTGACGCCCTCAGGGGCGGCGATCACGAAGAGCACTACGTCGGCGCGATCCACCGACCTGAGCGCCCGCAGCGCCGCGTAGTGCTCGGTGCCGCCGCTCACCTTGGAGCGGCGCCTCAGACCGGCGGTGTCCACGAGCCGGATGATTCCGTCGGCGCTGCGGATGAGAGTGTCGATGGAATCCCTCGTGGTGCCGGCTTCTTCGTGCGTGACTGAACGCTCTGAGCCGACGAGGCGGTTGAAGAGGGTCGACTTCCCCACGTTCGGTCGGCCGACGATGGCGACCGACACCGTGGAAAAGTCCTCCACTCCGGAGGGGGCGTGGGCAGGGGCAGGGGGGGCGGGGACAGGGAGGGCATCGGGCGGGACATCGGGCGGGACAGGGGCAGGGGAGGCATCGGGGGGGGCGGGGGGGGCGTCGGCCGGGACATCGGTCGGGGCGGAAGAGGCGGCTGTCGAGGCGGCGGGGGGGATTGCGGCGTCGAGGCAGTCCACGACGGAGTCGAGCAGGTCGGCTGTGCCTCTCCCGTGCAAGGAACTGATCGGATGGGGGTCGCCCAACCCCAACTTGAGGAACTCCCAGATGAGAAGCAGCCGTGCTTCGTCGTCGACCTTGTTGGCCGCCAAGAGCACCGGACCGGTACGTTTTTGAAGCAGGGCCGATACTTCGGCGTCCGTCTCTGTGACTCCCGTTGTGACGTCTACGACGAGCACCGCCACGTCGGAGTCCAGAATGGCCTTCCGGCTCTGAGCTGAGACCTTCCGGCTCAGGGCCCTCTCTGAATCGCCGCCCGAGTTGTCTGGCAGCCAGCCGCCGGTGTCGATCAGGCAGAACGGCCTGCCTTTATGCTCTGTCGTCCACTCTTTGCGGTCACGCGTGACGCCTGGCTGATGTTCGACAATGGCTTCACGCCTGCCGATGATGCGGTTGACTAGGGTTGATTTGCCCACGTTGGGTCTGCCCACGACAGCCACGGAAGGCAGTCTGCGAGAGAGCTCGAGGGGCGGGGGAACCCTCGGCTGTGCTCTGCCGGAGGGGGGGCGGTTCATGGGGAAATGCTAGTAAACAGCGATTCGGCTGCCGGCTTTGGCGCCGCGGACGCCCAGGCGGCTCGGCGGCGAATTATCCTGAAGGACATGGGAGTCGAAAAGGTTCTCTTGGCTTATCCACGCGGCTTCTGCGCCGGTGTGGAGATGGCTATCAAGGCGCTGGCTGCGCTGCTGGGGGCGTTCGAGCCGCCGGTTTACTGCTATCACGAGATCGTCCATAACAAGCAGGTAGTACGGCGCTTCGAAGAACTGGGCGTGGTGTTCGTGGACGACATCGCCGATGTACCGGTGGGAGCGCCGGTCATGCTGAGCGCCCACGGCTCGGCCCCTCAGGTACAGACTGCGGCCAAGGAAGTGAGCAGTTACGTGGTGGATTCCGTCTGCCCTCTCGTGACGAAGGTGCACCACGAAGTCAAGGTGCGCGCCGGCAAAGGCTACCGCATCGTGTATGTGGGACACGAGGGACACGAGGAGGCCATAGGAACTATGGCCGTGTCGCCCGAAGCCATCCACAGGGTGGAAACGCCCGAAGACATCGATGCGCTGGAGGACTTCTCCGAACCCGTGGCGCTGCTGGCGCAGACCACGCTGGGTCACCGAGACTGGTCGGACGTGGCAGACGCAGCCCGCAGGCGCTTCCCGGACATGTGGACGCCGGGGCGCAGCGACTTGTGCTTCGCCACTACCAACCGCCAAGCCGCCCTGGAGAGGATCGCCGAAGACTGCGACGCTTTCGTGATCGTGGGGTCGGAGAACTCTTCCAACACGGTGGCCCTGGAAAAGCTGGCGCGGAAGATGGGATGCCCCAGGGTCGTGCGCGTCAACGGAGCGGACGAACTGCCCGACGACCTTGGAGGCACAGTGGGTCTGACCGCAGGCGCATCGGCGCCCGAGGAGCTGGTGACAGAAGTCCTGGCCAAGCTGGCCCCTGGCAAAGGCAGCGAAGAAATACACGTGACCGACGAAAAGGAATACTTCCCCCCGCCGCGCCATCTGCGGGAACTGCTCAAGGTGGTAACCGGATTCGCCTCCGTCACCCTAGGGGCGGAACCATCCGACGACCTAAGCGCCGACCGGCGGGTGGCGGCCAGCCAGGTTCTGAAAAGCTTTGGCAAGCCTCTGCGGCAAGAAGAGTCTGGACTGCCTGCTGCTGTTGAATCGTCCACTTGGGCGTGAGCGGCGCAAAGGGAGCGTTCCTCAATACAGGCGCTTCCCCCGGAGGAGGCGGGGATTGCCGTCCGCCGGCGGGGTATACCACCCTGCCTCTACCCCCAGCGGACGACCCGTAACCCTATGCTAGGAACAAAACCCTAACCCTACCCGCAGCACCAAACCAAACAAACCCATACTAAACACGGGCGTTCCTCCGGTGGTCTCAGGGATCGTTCGGGGTGCCCGCCCAGTCTTGAGCCTCGTCGAACAGCCTCTGAAGAACCTCGCGTAGCTCTTCGGAAGCGGCCCGGCGTCGGCGGGCGGAAGACCCCCTAGAGGAAGCCTTCTCGGGCGCAGGTATTAGTTCGCCGAACACAAATCGGATGCGGCGCGGGCGCGGGATCAGCGCCCCTTTGGGCATGGCCGCCTCGGCGCCGCCTATCCCGACGGGCAGGATGGGGGCTCCGGTCACCTCGGAAAGCCAGACCGGCCCGCTGAGCAGCGGCTGGACGCGGGGGCCGGACTTTCGCTCACCCTCAGGGAAGACCACCAACGCCTCCCCCCGATCCAGGACGCCGCGGGCGTAGCGCAAAGCCCTGCGGTCGACGCTGTCCCTTAAGGTAGGGAAACCGCCCAGAGCCGAGAGAAACCTCGACCAGAACGGGCTCTTGAAAAGGCTGTCCTTGGCCATGTAGTGCATCCTGCGCGGCAGTGCGGCGCCCACCAACGGCGTATCAAGGTTGGAACGATGACCTGCTGGAGCGACTATCAGAGCGCCCTTCTGAGGCACACGCCGAAAGTTCCTGCGACGGATGCAGAAGTAGGGAAAGCCGACAATCCGAACGATCGAACGCGCCGCGTCGTGCACGACTAATTCGCTCCGACTGCGGCGATCTCCGAACCTCGAACGCCCGTACCTCTGATCTCCTGAGGGGGCGGCTGCCTCTGCGTGTTGGGTGGGTTCGGAAGGCACTTCCATCTACCGCTTTCTCAGTTCCGCCAGGATCTGCGAGACGACCTCCGCCACACTCAAACCGCCGGTGTCTATCACCAATGCGTCCGCCCCTTGGCGCAGGGGAGCGTGCTCCCGACCGGAATCCAGAGTGTCCCTGCGCTCTATGGAAACCCCGACGCTCACCGGATCGGCGCCCGACTCCCCTGCCCTCCTCTGAGCCCTGACCTCTGGACTGGCGTCTAGATATACCTTGAGATCGGCGTTGGGAAGCACCACTGTGGAAATATCCCTGCCCTCCATCACGCAACCCTTCTGCTGTCTAGCCCAATCCCGCTGACGAGCTAAGAGCTCGGAGCGAACCTCGGGGTTGGCCGCCACTAAACTTACAGCCTCGGTCACCTCCGGGCTCCGGATCGCCTCAGTCACGTCCACTCCGTCTACCCTCACGGAACTCTCCTCTACCAAGATTACGGAGTTTTTCGCCGCCCTCGCCGCCGCCTTGGCGTCACCCGGGGAACCGCCCGCGTTCAGCACGGCCCAGGCCACCGCCCTGAACATGGCCCCCGTGTCGAGGTAGGGCACCGAGAGCGAAGCAGCGACGGAGCGCGCCACCGAGGTCTTGCCCACCCCGGCCGGGCCGTCTATCGCCACTACCGGCCTCCCTTCCGCAGCGCCTAGTACGCTGGGGGCGGCGCGGCCGGCAAGCCGCAGGACAGACATGAAAACGACCGCCGAGTGAATCATCTCCGCCAGAGCCTGCCTAAATCCTCTAAGAAACTCGGATAACTGACGCTCACCGACCCCCACCCCTTGACCTCGCCGCCTTCGCCTTCCGCAGCCAGCAGCGCCACGCAGGATGCCATGGCGATCCGATGGTCGCCGCCCGAGGAGACGGACGCACGACGCAGCCTTGCCGGACCCCTCACAGACAAGGTGTCTCCATCTAGGTCGACGTCCGCACCCAACGCAGAGAGGAGGCGCTTCAGAGCATCCAAGCGGTCGCTCTCCTTGTGTCTTAACTCGCCGGCGCCCTCGAAGCGGGTGACCCCATCGGCAACGGCGGCCGCCACTGCCAAAACGGGGATCTCGTCGATGAGGCAGGGTATCTCCTCGGCGGCGACCGTGGTGCTCCGCAGCCCGCCGTGGCGGCAGCGCAGAACCCCCGAAGAGGAGACCTCTAGAGGGGCTCCCATGCGTTCGAGCACCCGCCGGAAGCCGTCGCGGGTGCTCCCCAAGTAGAGGCTGGGCAGGACGATCTCACTGCCGGGAAGGATCGCCGCCGCCGCTGCCCAGAACGCGGCAGAGGAGGGGTCGCCCGGCACTCGATACTCGAACGGATCGGGCGCCGAAGCGCTCACCGACACCCGTCCGGGCTCCATTCGCACGTCGGCGCCGAAAGCGGCCAGCATCTCTTCAGTATGCGGACGGGTGGGCGCCGGCTCGACTACGACCGTCTCGCCCGACGCAAAAAGGCCGGCCAGCAGCAAAGCGCCCTTCACCTGAGCGCTGGCCGCAGGCGGCTCGTATTCCACGCCCTCGAGAGAACCTCCGGTGATCACCAAAGGTGCGAGGCTGCCGTCCGAGGGGCCGTCCACTCGAGCGCCCATGAGACGCAGAGGGTGCGTCACCCGATCCATAGGGCGCCGCCTCACCGAAGCGTCGCCGGTGAGGGTGGTGGTGAACGGCTGACCGGCGGCAACTCCCGCCAGCAGCCGTATCGAAGTGCCTGAGTTGCCTACGTCGACTTCATCCTCTGCCGCCCGAAGCGCGCCGCCCTGCACCTCCACCTCGCCGCTCAGCCCGTCGGGAGCGTAGACGGAAGCACCCAGGGAAGCGACGGCGGAAGCGGTCGCCTTCACGTCATCACCCTCCGAAAGACCGGAAATGTGAGAGACGCCGTCGGCCAGGGCTGCGATCAGGAGAGCCCTGTGCGAAATCGACTTGTCCCCGGGCGCTAGCAGTTCACCCTGCAGCCTCCCGCCGGAAGGCGGGGGGATGTAGGTGTCGGAGGCGCTGTCGAGAAACCCGATCATGGCCGTTCTGCCCCCCTGACTGCCTGACCGCCTGACAGAAGCAGCTAGCTAAGCCAGGCTTCGGAGCGCCGGGGCGTAGCCGCCCTGAAGAAGCGCCTCCCGAAACAACTCCACTTCCCCGGAAGCCACCACCATGATCATCACGCCCTTGCCGCCCTCGGGTGAATGGGCAATCTCCAGGTCGTAGATGTTCACGTCCAGTTCCCCCGCCAAAGTAGCGATCCGAGCGACCTCCCCTGGGCGGTCGGGAATCGGCACGCGCATGACCGCCAGTTCAGCTTCCGACGGAGCCCCCACGGGAAGGTTGACCCTCGCCCTGCGGGCTTGCTCGAGCAGACGCCCGAGTTTTTGACGGTCACCCTTATCGACGGCGGAGCGCATGTCTTCCAGCGCCTTCATGAACCCGTCGAGGGAGCCCACTATGGCGCTTCGGTTGGCTTCACAGATGTCTAGCCAGATGTCGGAACTTCCCGCTGCGATGCGGGTCATGTCCCTAAACCCTCCTGCAGCTAGGCGCTTCAAGACGGAGCGTTCGGCGCCCCGCTCGTCGGCTAGGCGCATGAGCGTCGCAGCGGCCAGGTGCGGAACGTGGGAGACCACGGCCACGAGAGAGTCGTGGACTTCAGCGGGCATCGTCACGATCTCTGCTCCTAGCTCGCCCACCACGGAGCGGATGCGAGCGTAGGCCTCGTCGTCGGTGCGCTCTCCAGGGGTTAGCACCCACGTCGAATCGGTAAACATGTCGGCAGATGCGCCGCTCAGCCCCACCTGCTCGCTGCCGGCCATAGGATGCCCGCCCACGAAGCGGGGGTCATCCACGGCGGAGCAGACCTGCGCCTTCACGCTGCCCACGTCGGTGACGAACCCTTCAGCCTGATCCAGGGCGCTGCGAACCACCGCCGTCAGTTCGGAGACGGGAACGGCGACGAAGACGACCTCGGCGGAAGCGTCCGCGCCGACGTCGTCCACCGCCCCTATCTGGCGTGCCTCCCGCTCCCGCTCGGGGCTTGCGTCGCAGCCGGACACTCTCCAGCCGGCGGAGCGCAGGGCGAGCCCCACGGAACCGCCTATGAGACCCAGACCGTGGACTTGAGCGCGGCGGGCGGCCACGGTCATCCTCGGCCAGACAGGTCGGGGCGCAGCTGGGCGGCGGCGCCTGGGTAGACGTGGCGGACGTCCTTGCGGGAGAGGTCGGTGTAGAAGTGGATCAACACACGGATCACTCCCTTCACCGAACCTTCAACTTCGAGTTCCCTAGCGCAGAGCAGCGGCACGTCGCCGAGATCGAAACTCTTGCGCGCTTCGGCGGCGGGAAAGGAGGAGCGGAGGTCGGAGGTGGCAGTGAAGATCAGGCTTATCAGGTCTTCGGGAGAGATGCGGTTGACCTCGAAGGCTTGGCGGAGAAGAACCTCCACCTGCTTGCAGATTTCCTCCGGAGTGTCCTCCCGCACGACGACGGCTCCTCGCATGGCGCGGACGAAGCCGGGCGCGGCGGAAGAATCTTCCCGCCCAGGGGTCGGGGGGTCTACCAACTCTTGGGGACGGGGTCGCCGCGGAGGACGGATTCCAGCGCCTCGGTCACTTCCACCTCAGGCACGAACTGCCCGAGGGGGGGCAGATCGCGGATGGAGTCGATCCCCAAACTCTCCAGGAAGAGTTGCGTGGTTCCGAAGAGCACTGCGTTGCCCGGGCCTGGGTCGATGCCTACGGGCTCCACGAGCCCGCGCCTCTGGAGAGTGCGAATCACAGCGTCCACTTTGACGCCGCGGACGTCGGCTATCTGGGCTCGGGAGACCGGCTGGTTGTAGGCCACGATGCTGAGCGTCTCCATGGCGGCGGCTGAGAGGCGGACAGAATTTGAGGCGCTGAGATAGCTCTCCACGTAATCGGAGAATTCTGGGTGGCTCTGCAGCCGGTAACCGCCGGCCACCCGCACCAGCACGAACCCTCGGGAGGCGTAATCTTCGGCCAACTCCGCGGCGGCAGCCTCCACCGACGCCACGGAAGTCTCCAGCAACTGCGCCAGGATCTTGGGCTGGGCGGGTTCTTCGCAGACCATCAGGATGGCCTCTAGGGCGCGTTTGCGATGGCTGTCCAAGGCTGCCTCCTTCACTGCTGCCACTGCTGCCACTTTCACTGCTGCCGCGGCTGCCACTGCTGCTGCGCCCAGAGTTCCGGCGCAGGAGCGGCGGCAGCGGCAGAAGCGGACGTGGGGGCGGCCTCTTTCCATTCCACCGTTATCTGTCCGAAAGTCTCCGTCTGATATATCTCTACTAGGTCCAGCCTGAACATCTCGAGCAGCGCCAGGAAATGAGTGACGACCTCCATGCGGCTGTTCAGCGATTCCGTGATTTCGCCGAAACCTATCCGACCGCGCCCGGGGAGGCGCTCCCTGAGATCGGCCACAGCATCGGGAACCTGGTAGGTGATCGGAGACAGGAAGGAGAGATCCAGGGTGGGCTTGGGCTCTGGGGCTGCCGCCCTCAGATACGCCTCTGCTATGTCCCCGGGGGATACGCCCGCTAAGGGGTCGGGCAGTATTTCCAGCAGCGAGACCTCCGGCCCTGCGGCTCGGGGTCGGGAAAGGGCGGCGGACTGCATCATCTCTTCGAAGACTGAAGAGGCGTTCCGGTAAGTGCGGCATTCCAGCAGCCGAGCCAGGCGGCGGTCTCGGCTCGCCCAGATGTCGGTCTCTTCGTCGTCGGGGTCTTCGGAGGCGGGCAGGAGTTGGCGGCTCTTCAGCTCGATAAGCGTGGCGGCGATGAGCAGGAACTCCGAGGCGGATTCGAGTTCGAAGACCTCCATCCGCTCCAACTCTTCGAGGTAGGCGATGACGACGTCCGAAAGCGACACCTCGTAGATGTCGACCTCCGAACGCAGAATGAGGTGCAGGAGCAGGTCGAAAGGCCCTTCGAACACCGGCGTGCGAACCTTCGTGGCCACGTAAAAAGCCTAGAAAACTGAAGGGCGGATGAGCGTGATTTTCGACGGCTCTGCGGAACTGCGGCGGAGGCGCTGAGGCGCGGAAAGGGTGTCCGCCGAGGTAGTCTCGCCGCGTGGCTCGTGTTTTTTCGGGAATCCAACCCACCGGAGCGGTGCACCTCGGCAACCTGCTGGGAGCGCTTCGGCACTGGGTGGACGGCCAGCACGAAAGCGACGCCATCCACTGCATCGTCGACCTCCACGCCATCACCCTTCCGCAGGATCCCGCAGAACTGCGGAACGCCGCCCTGCGCCTCACGCAGTTGCTCGTTGCGGTAGGTCTCGACCCGGAGAAGTGCGTGATCTTCGTCCAGAGCCACGTCCGGGAGCACACGGAGTTGGCCTGGCTGCTGCAGTGCACGATCAGTTTCGGGGAACTCCGCCGCATGAACCAGTTCAAGGAGAAGTCCGCAGACGCTGATTTCGTGTCGGCCGGCCTGTTCACTTACCCTGCGCTTCAGGCCGCCGACATCCTGCTGTACGACACCGACGAGGTGCCGGTGGGCGATGACCAGCGCCAACACTTAGAACTCACCAGAGACGCCGCCATGCGCTTCAACTCTCGCTACGGAGACACGTTCGTGGTGCCCAGACACCGCATTGCGGCAACGGGCGCCAGGGTGATGGACCTTCAGAATCCGGAGGAGAAAATGTCTAAGTCCTCGGGGGAAGCGCCTGGGACAATCTGGCTGCTGGACGACGCAGACGTGATCCGACGCAAGATACGTCGGGCAGTGACGGACAGCGTCGGCGAAGTCCGGTACGACATCTCGACGCAGCCCGGGGTCTCGAATCTGCTCGACATTCTGGGAGCCTCGACGAGCAGATCGGCGGACGTGCTGGCCGAGGAGTACGGCAGCTACGGAGCCCTCAAGAACGACTGCGCTGAGGCCGTGGTAGCCCTGCTCGAACCGATCCAGCGAAGGTTTGCCGAGCTGCAGTCAGACAGCGGAGAGACCCTCCGGCTGCTCGCAGAGGGGGCTGAGCGCGCCAGAGAAACCGCCTCGCTCACCATGGCGCGAGTTCGGGAGGCGGTCGGCTTTCTGCCTTCCTGATGCTCCTAACCCTGAGAGGGCGCTAGGTCGACGCTAGGTCGGCGCACTCCAGGGGCGCGGCCATCGCCCTCGGATGGGCTTGTTCGTAGACCTCGAAGAGGCGCTTGCGTGACACCTTGGTATAGGTCTGGGTGGTTCTGATGTTGGCGTGCCCCAGCAGTTCCTGCACTGTGCGGATATCAGCGCCCCCGTCGAGGAGATGGGTGGCGAAGCTGTGGCGCAGAACGTGCGGCGAGAGAGTGCCCCTGATCCCCCCAGCCGCCTGGTATTTCTTGAC
This sequence comes from Acidimicrobiales bacterium, assembly GCA_965242895.1. Lineage (GTDB taxonomy): Bacteria > Actinomycetota > Acidimicrobiia > Acidimicrobiales > CATQHL01 > CATQHL01. The sequence continues at coordinate 2,454,436 of OZ251507.1, read as the reverse complement.
GAGCAGCCAAGCCCCCTGACGAGTCAGACGAGAACCGCGGTGGTTCAGAAAGAGAGCCTCGGAATCGCTGCGGGACTTCCAGCGCTCCGGCTCTAGCACCGCCCTGCCGGACGGGGAGAGCCAACCCAGGAGGGAGGCGTATGCAGCGCGCCCCACGGGCAGCAGCCTCTCCTTGCCTCCCTTCCCCAGAACGAGGACGGAGGCGGAGGACTCCGAAGTCATCTCCAGCCGCCCCAGGGAAAGTCCGGTCAACTCTGAGATGCGCACGCCCGTGCCGTAGAGGGTCTCCAGGACAGCCTGATCCCTGAGCAGGCGGGCTCGATGTCTGTCGGCGGAACCGCCGCCTTCCTCCTCGGAAAACTTTGAGAGTTCCAGAGCCGGAGCGGTGACCAGCCTGAAGGCCTCCTCTTCGCTCAGAGACTTGGGTATCCCGGCCGGAACCCTGGGCATCTCCACCTTGGAAGTGGGATCGTCTTGGCGCATTTCCTCGAGCACCAGGTAGCGGTGCAGGTTGCGCACCGTGCTGAGGCCGCGCGCCAGCGTTGCGTCGGAGACGCCCTGCGAGCGGCGGTGATGCACCCACTCCTGAACCCTGGACGCATCCATCTCCTCCAAGCTCCAGCCTCGCTCTTCGACGAAACCCAGGTAGTTGTCGAGGTCACGCCCGTAGGCCTCCAGGGTTCTGGGCGACCTGCCTCTTTCTAGCGCCAGCCAGTCCAGATAGTTCTGTACGCCGGGGTGGGAGCTGGTGTGATCGAACGTCACCCGACCGCCGAGAATACGTCTAGGAGTTGCGGGTTGCGGCCTTCGGCTCTGTCGAGCGCGGCGCCGAAGAAGGCGCTGAAGAGAGGGGCAGGACGACCTGGCCGGCTCTTGAACTCGGGATGCGACTGAGTGCCTAGCCAAAACGGGTGATCCTCGAGCTCTGCGAACTCCACGAGCAGACCGTCGGGCGAGAGCCCGGAACAGATCAGCCCGGCCTCCTCCAGCCGCTCCCGATATTCCGGGTTGACCTCGTAGCGGTGCCGGTGGCGTTCGGAGATGACGTCCGCCCCATAGATGTCCTCTACGCGGGTTCCCGCTCGGAGGTGCGCCGTGAACGCACCCAGCCGCATGGTGCCCCCCTTGTAGACGACGCTCTGCTGCTCCTCCATCAGGCAAACCACCGGATGGGCGCTGTGAGGGTCAAACTCCGTGGAATGGGCGCCCTCCAGACCTAGCCGAGAGCGGGCGAAGTCTATGATCATCGCCTGCATGCCCAGGCATAACCCCAGGCAGGGAATGCCCTGAGAGCGTGTGTATGCGGCGGCCTTGATCTTGCCCTCGATTCCGCGACCGCCGAAACCGCCAGGGATGACGACCCCGTCCAACTCGGACAAGCGGCCGTCGAAGCCGCCGTCTTCGAGGTCTTCAGCCTGTATCCAGTCGATCTGCACGCAGGAATTCCGCTGGAGGGCGGCGTGGCGCAGCGCCTCGGCCACGGAGAGGTAGGCGTCGGCCAGACTCACGTACTTGCCTACTACGCCGATGCGCGCCCCGCCTCTTGCGTTCAAAGCCTTGCGTCGGAGAGATTCCCACTCGCCTAGGTCTGGGGAGAGTTCTCCTCCTAGGTGTTCGTGGACGACGTCGTCGAGACCTTCCTCGTGGAGGACGAGCGGAAGTTCGTAGATGTTTTCGACGTCGGGAGCGTTCACCACGGCGCGCTGAGGGACGTCGCAGAGGCTGGAGATTTTGTCCTTGAGCCTCTGAGGAATGGGGCGGTCGCTGCGACACACGATCACGTCGGGTTGGAGGCCCCTGCTTCGCAGTTCCGTCACGGAGTGCTGCGTGGGCTTGGTCTTCTGCTCGCCGCTCGGCCCTATGAAAGGAACAAGCGTGACGTGCAGGTAGCAGACGTTCGTACGGCCCACGTCAAGTCGAAACTGCCGGATGGCTTCCAGAAAGGGGAGGATCTCGATGTCGCCCACCGTCCCCCCCACCTCCACGATGGCGACGTCGGTGCCGGGGGCGGCCAAAGAACGGATGCGCTTCTTGATCTCGTCGGTTACGTGGGGAATCACCTGGACGGTCCCGCCTAAGTAGTCGCCTCGGCGTTCGGCTTCGAGCACCGCAGAATAGATGGATCCGGTGGTGGCGTTGGACAACTTGGTGAGGCTTTCGTCGATGAACCTCTCGTAGTGGCCGAGGTCGAGGTCGGTCTCTCCGCCGTCCTCAGTTACGAATACCTCTCCGTGCTCGTAAGGGTTGAGCGTGCCGGGATCCACGTTGATGTAGGGGTCGAGTTTCTGCATCGTGACGCTCAGGCCCCTGGCCTTCAGCAGCGCCCCCAGGGTGGCGGCAGTGAGGCCCTTGCCTAGGGAACTGGACACCCCTCCCGTGACAAACGCGTATTTCGTCACGGGATGTCATCATACCCTCTGCGGTCTCAGGGGGGAAGAATTACGGTCGGCGGCGGCACGCTTCAGGAGTTCTCCAGCGTGGCGGCGCGCCGATTCGCTCTCGGGTGAGCCCGAGAGCATGCGCGCCAATTCGACCTTGCGTTCTTCCTCGGAGAGCCTCCTCGCTTCTACCCAGCTGGTGCTCCCGTCGTCGACCTTGGAGATGCTGATGTGGGCGTCCGCGTAGGCCGCCACCTGCGGGAGGTGCGTGACGACCAGTATCTGGCGGAACGTCGACAGCCTCGCCAGGGCTCGGCCTACCCAGACGCCGGCCTCGCCGCCTATTCCGGCGTCTACTTCGTCGAGGACGACCGTGGGAGGAGATTCCAGGAGCACGACGTAGAGGGCGAGCATGGTGCGGGAGAGTTCGCCGCCGGAGGCCGTCTTGGAGAGCGGTATCGGAGACGAACCGGAGTTGACGGCCAGCAGAAACTCCACGTCGTCGCCAGGGTCTTCGTCTCCGACCCTCAGCAACAGGCTGGCTTTGGGCATGGCCAGCAGACGCAACTCCTCGCTCACCCGCTCAGCCAAGGCGGGGGCAGACTCCCGGCGCTGAGCGCCCACGCGGGCGGCTTCCGCCCGCTCCTCGCTGACAGCCTCGGAGAGCTGGGCGGTCAGTTCGGCGCAGAGTTCGTCCGCCCCTCGAAGGGTTTCCAACCGAGAACGGGCTTCGGTGCGGTAGGCGATGACGTCCTCCAGCGTCTCCCCGTACTTGCGGCGCAGACCGGCCAGGGCGGCGCGGCGCTCCACAACTTCAGCTAGGCGCTGCGGATCGTCGGTCACTTCTTCGGCCTTGCTGCGGAGTTCTGCTGCGAGGTCGGAGACCTCGGCCTGCAGGTCTGCGACGCGGCGGGCGCACTCGAGCAGGGAGGGAAAGCGCACGGCGTCGTCGGTGGCAGAATGGACTTCAGCGAGAACCTCTAGGACCGGGCCGTCCCCTCCGAGAACGTGCGCTCCTCGCTCCGCCGCTTCGCGGATGTCGGCGGCGTTAGCCAGAGTCTGCTCGAGTTCTTCAAGCGACTTCTCCTCTTGCGGGTCGTCGAGGGAGGCTCCGTCGAGTTCGCGAAGTTGATACTCGAGCACTTCCATCTCTCGGGCGCGAGTCCGGGCGTCGCCGCCGATTTCCTCTAGCCGTTTCTCGATCCCCGCCCGACGGGCGCGCAGCTCCGCCAACCCAGATAGGTCGACGCCGCCGAAGGTATCGAGCGCCTTGCGGCGGGCGGAACGCTTGAAGAGGGACTGGTGCCGGCGCTGACCGCAGATATCCACGAGTGCTCCTGCGGTCTCGGACAGCATCCCTAGTCCTGAGAGACGCCCGTCGATGAATATCCGTGAGCGCCCGGTGTGCGACAATTCCCGCGTTATCAGAAGCTCCTTGCCGTTCGGCAGCTCGAAGCGCCCCTCGACGGTGGCTTTTTCTGAACCTGGGCGGATGAGCAGAGGATCGGCCCTGCCGCCCGCCAACAATGACACGGCTCCGGTGAGCATTGTCTTGCCTGCCCCCGTCTCTCCGGTGAGCACCGTGAAGCCGCCCCCTATCTCCAGGTCAAGGTCTTTGATCAGCGCCAAATTCCTCACCACCAAGTCGGTCAGCATTTCTCCCCCTCGTCGTCTTTTGCGGTCTGCGGCGCGCCCGCCTTGCGCGCTAGTGCGCCTAGCAAGAGGACTGCGTCTAGCCCTCGTCGCCTAGGCCGAACTTGGCCTTCAGGATGTCGTGAAAAACTCTCTCCTTGAAGGTGATCAGCTGCGCCGGATGAGGCGAAGCCGTGCACTCCATATAACCACCAGGATGAAGCGACCCCAACATGCGCCCGTCGATGGCCACGACCGCGGGGCGTTCGTCGAACACCTCCACGCGCACCTTCGCATTGGGGGGGAGCACCAGAGAACGATCGAAGAGGGAATGCGTGGCGACCGGCGTGACCAGCAAGGATTCAAGTTCCGGCGACAGGACGGGCCCCTGCAGGCTGAAGGAATACGCCGTCGAGCCCGTCGGAGATGACACGACCAAGCCGTCGGCGGTGTAACCGGTGAATGGTTTGCCGTTGATCCGCAAAAGGAGGCTGATGCTGCGACCGCGGTCTAACTTTTCGACAGCCACCTCGTTGAGCGCACCCATCCCGATCGAGTTTCCGGGCGAAGAGGCGGGGGGGATGTCTTCGACGGCGACGGAGACGTCGGGCTGCTCGACGCGGACGTCTAAGCGCATCCGCTCGTTCAGGGAAAAATCGCCCTCGAGCCAGCGTCCTATGGATGAGCGAACGTTGGTGGGCTCGACCTCGGCCAAGTAGGCCAGATTGCCGTAGTTGACGCCCAGGACGGGGATGTCGTGCTCGGACACGAGCTCTACGGCGTGGAGGATGCTGCCGTCGCCGCCGAGGCTGACCATCAAATCCACGCCGCAGTGGACTTCGCTCTCCGGCCTTGCGAGGTGCTCGAGCCCGGCGGCTCGGGCGTCGGCTACGGCTAGGCAGACCTCGTGGCCTTCGTCAAGAAGCCAAGACGCCAGATCGCGGGCGCCGCGCATCGCCGACTGCCGCCGAGGATGAACGACGAGAGCGAACGAGGCCATGGCTTCAGGCTACGTCTCTTCGGCAGCCGAATACGCCGCTAGTCGTATGGCTTTGAGCAGCGCTGGAGACAGAGAAGGCTGCGGCGGCTGCGCTGGAGCGGTCTCGCCGCTCTCGCCAGTCTTGCCGGTCTCGCTGCTCTCGCCTTCCGGCGATACAACGAGGAGGTCGTAAGGCGTTTCTTTGGCGAAACCCCGTAGAGCATGCAAAAAGAACTCCACGTTGCCTTGCGCTCCTTTAATCGGACTGGCCATGACCCCGCTCGGGTGCAGGCCTTCTGAGACGGCCGACAGCGCCACCTCGGTGATCACGCTCTCCCACGTGCTCGGAGACCTAATCACGCCCCCGCCTCGATCGGCTTCGAGGCGGCTGGCCTCGAACTGGGGTTTAATGAGCAGGATCAATTCTCCTCCTGGCTGCGTGAGGCCAGCAAGCACCCTCATCAGCGTCTTCAGGCTGATAAACGACACGTCGGCGCAGACCAGGTCGGCAGGACCTCCCACGTCTTCGGGGTTCAGATATCGGGCGTTGACGCCTTCGAACACCTCGACGTTCGGCGAAGAGGCTATGCGCTCGTGGAGAAGAGCCTTCCCCACGTCGATCGCCGTCACTTTCGCAGACCCGCGCTGCAGAAGGCAGTCGCTGAAACCCCCTGTGGAAGCACCCACGTCTATGCATCGCATCCCGGTCACTTCAATCCCGAAGTGCGACAAGGCAGCGTCGAGTTTCTGGCCGCCCCTGCTCACGAAACGAGACGTCTGGCCGGCTACCCTCACAGACTCGCCTGGGCGCACCATGCGGGCGGGCTTGAGGGCCACCGCCCCGCTCACCAGCACTAAGCCGGAGTTCACCAACTCTCTCGCATCCTCTGGGCTGTCGGCGAGACCTCTGCGAACGAGTTCATCTTCTAGCTTGCGCCGCTTGGCCATGGCTGTCCGACCGCAGATTAGCCCAGAAGTTTCTCGACCAGAGACGCCAAATCCAGCGACACGAAGGCGGCCTCGGAGGCAGAGGCATCCCCCTCAGGCGTGACGCCGCTGAGCACAAGGGCGAACGGCAGACCCAGAGCCTTGGCGAAAAGCCCGTCGCTGTCGGGGCGGTCTCCCACCAGGATTCCGTCGCGGAGAGCGCCTTCCGCAGCCAAAGCAGCCGCGCCCGCCGCGCCAGCCGCGCCGGATGCCTCAGATGAGCCCGCTGAGCCCGAGACGCCGGATGCGCCCGAGAGTTCGGCAATTACGCAGTCCCGCATGGGAGCGTGCGGTTTGCCTGCCATGACCGCCTCCGTCTCGGCTGCGGCAGCGACGGCCGCTAGGACTGCGCCGCCTCCGGCCTCCAAACCTCCTGGGGTGGGGAACGTGGGGTCGTGGTTGGTGCCGATGAGGCGAGCCCCTGCCCGCACCGCCCTCATCGCCCGCCCGCAGGCGGCGTAGTCGAAGCGCGAATCCATGCCCACCACTACGGCGTCGTAGGGCTCGCCTGCCTCCTCGCATTCAGGACTGAAGACGCTCACGGCTTCGGCGCCCCTTGCCGACACCGCCTCTACGATCCCTTCGCCGCCGCATACCAAGACGCGCCCGCCCGTCTCGAGTAGAGAAGCGGCTGCCACCGCCGAAGTGATGACCCTCACAGGTTGGCTCAACCCGCATCGGGCGAGCTTGGCCGTTTGATCGCGCAGCGTCAAGCGGGACATGTTCGTCACGAAAAGCACGTTGCGCCCGCTCTCGAGGAGTCTGTCGACGGCAGCGGCTGAGCCGTCGATTGGTGTGTCTCCCAGCCACATGACCCCGTCTAGGTCAATGACCCAGTTGGTCTGCTCCATCCCTGCGGATTTTCCTGCCCTGTCCCTGCCGATTTTCCTGCCTTACGCCTGCCCTTCGATCCCCGCCTCGAGCCCTTCGATCCCCGCCTCGAGCGCCCCCGAACCCCCCCCCCCCCCCGACCGCCCCAGGTCGTCAAATAACCGCAGCGGCGGCGGAAAGCTCGCTCAGCCGACTTCCCAAGTAGTGCGGGAGTGGAGCAGGGCCTCCAGATCGCCCGGCCCGCTGAGTTCCTGCGACCAGGCCAACTGCCGGCTCACCTGCTCGGAGTACTCTGGGCTCTCCACCGCCCGGTACACCCCGATAGGAGTGGGCATGAACGGACCGGTAGCCAGGCGCGAGAGGGCGAACGCCAGAGACGGAGTGTCAGAGCGCTCGTCATGAACGACGATGTTCTTCTCGCCCACGTCGGCCACCTCTACGATCTTGAGTTCCCCTGCTGAGGTCATCATCAAGCCGCGCTCCCCCTCCTCGCCGAACCGGATGGGCTTGCCGTGTTCCAGGTCGATGAGCATGGACTTCCTCTTGTCCTTCTTGGTTATGGCGGCGAACGCTCCGTCGTTGAAGACGTTGCAGTTCTGGTAGACCTCCACGAAGGCTGCCCCGTCGTGCTCCCAGGCGCGGCGGAACATCTCCTGCATGTGCGCCCTGTCCATGTCGTGCGTGCGCGCCGCGAAAGTCGCCTCAGCGCCCAGCGCCATGCTCATGGGGTTCAGAGGCTCGTCCACGGAGCCCATGGGGGTCGACTTGGTGATCTTTCCGATCTCGCTGGTGGGCGAGCACTGACCCTTGGTAAGGCCGTATATCTGGTTGTTGAACAGCAGTATCTTGAGCTTGACGTTGCGGCGCAGAGCGTGGATCAGGTGGTTGCCGCCGATCGAGAGCATGTCGCCGTCGCCGCCTATCACCCAGACGTCTAGGTCGGGGCGGCACACGGCCAGACCGGTAGCTAGGGCGGGAGAGCGCCCGTGGATGCCGTGCATGCCGTAGGTGTTCATGTAGTAGGGGAAGCGTGCGGCGCACCCGATCCCCGAAATGAAGACCGTGTTCTCCCGGCGCACCCCCAGGCTGGGCATGAGCAGCTGCAGAGCAGAGAGGATGGAGTAGTCGCCGCAGCCAGGGCACCAGCGAGGTTCCTGGTCGCTGGTCCAATCTGCTTTGGTGGTGACGGTAACCGATGTGTCAGTCATCTAATGCTCCATTGATTGCTTCGGTGATGTCGGAAGCCGTGAACGGCACGCCCTGAACCTTGGTGAGAGACTGGACGTCGACCAGAAACTTGCCCCTGACGAGCATTGCCATCTGTCCCAGATTCATTTCGGGGAGCAGCACCTTGTCGTAACGCTTCAGAATGGACTCAAGGTCGGCAGGGAGAGGATTGAGATGGATGACGTGGGCGTGATCTACCTTGCGTCCGGCGGCCCGCACACGCTTGACGGCACTGGTGACTGCGCCCCAGGTGGAGCCCCAGGTGAGCATGAGCAGGTCGGCTTGGCCGTCTCCAACGTCGAGAAGAGTGGGCGGGATGTCGTTGGCTATGCGCGCCACCTTTTCCGAACGCAGATGCGTCATGCGTTCGTGGTTTTCGGGGTCGTAGGAGATGTTCCCGGTCACGTCCTCCTTCTCCAGACCGCCGACGCGATGCATCAGCCCAGGAGTGCCAGGGACGATCCAGGGGCGCGCCAAGGTCTCGGGGTCGCGCCTGTACGGGCGAATGTTGGAAGAGGAATCCTCTGGGCCTGACCCGTTCAACATTCCCTCCTCTGTTGCGAACTCCACGCTTATGTCGGGGAGGTCGTCGCTGCTGGGGATCTTCCAGGGCTCCGATCCGTTGCCCAGGTAGCCGTCGGAGAGAAGTATCACGGGGGTGCGGTACTTCAGAGCGATGCGGACAGCTTCGATGGCGGCGAAGAAGCACTGGGAGGGGGTGTAGGAGGCGACGATAGGCAGCGGCGCCTCTCCGTGCCGCCCGTAGAGAGCGATGTTGAGGTCGGAGGCTTCCGTCTTGGTGGGCAGACCAGTGGAGGGGCCTCCCCTCTGAATGTCTATTACTACGAGAGGCAGTTCGATGTTCAAGGCCAGACCGATGGCCTCTCCCTTGAGCGCCAGGCCAGGGCCGCTGGTCGTCGTGACTCCTATGTGACCTCCGAAAGAGGCGCCTATGGCGGTGCAGACTGCGGCAATCTCGTCTTCCGCCTGGAATGTGCGGACGCCGAAGTTCTTGCGCCCGGAGAGTTCGTGCAGAATGTCGGTTGCGGGGGTAATGGGGTATGAGGCCAGGAAGAGGGGAAGCTTGGCAGACTGCGCGGCGGCCAGCAGACCCCAGGAAAGGGCGGTGTTGCCGTTGATGCTCGTGTAGGTACCCTGAGGCAGTTTGGCTGGGGGCACCCGGTAGGTGGAGTGAAACATCTCCGTCGTCTCGCCGAAGGCGTGGCCAGCGTTGAAGGCTGCCGTGTTGGCGGCAGCCACCTTCTCTTGACGACCGAACTTGACCTTAATCCACTGCAGGGTCGGCTCGACAGGGCGTCCGAACATCCAACTCACCACGCCGAGGGCGAAGAAGTTCTTGCTGCGGGCGGCGTCACGCGGCTTCACGCCCAGTTCTTTGCAGACTTCCTTGGTAAGAGAGGTCATAGGCACCTGGTAAGCGGTGTACCTGCTCAGAGTGCCGTCTTCCAGAGGGTTGGACTCATATCCTGCCTTATCGAGGTGGCGTTCGTCGAAGGAGTCGGAGTTGATGATGACCGTGCCGCCAATCTCCAGGCGGCCCAACTCGCTGCGGAGAGCGGCAGGATTCATCACCACCAGCACGTTGGGGGCGTCGCCCGGGGTGCTGATGTCTTCGCTGCTCACCTGCACCTGGAACGCGGAAACTCCGTGCAGAGTGCCGGCGGGGGCGCGTATCTCCGCAGGGAAATCGGGCAGCGTGGCCAGGTCATTTCCCAGTACGGCGCTGGCGTTGGTGAACCTGTCGCCCGTGAGCTGCATGCCGTCGCCGGAGTCGCCGGCGAACCGGACGACCAAGCGATCCACTTCCCGAATTTCGGGAGAGGCGCCCTGTTTAGTAGCAGTATCAGTCACTCAAACTCTCATTCTGCGCCGCGCCGAGCGGCAAAACCGAAACGAAACAGAAACTGCTGCACGCCCGCGGCGACTTCTGCTCTGACGAAGTGGTGTTGCACCACCCTCTAATCTAATAGCCAACGCACAGAATACCGCGATTATTCACCGATCTTTCCGCCTATCGGTCTCCCCTTCGCACTTCGCTGGCCGCGGGCCGGGGGCCGCACTCCGCGGGCCGGGGGCCGGGGGCAGGCGGCGTCAGACACTTAGGCGCTCAGGCCACCGTGATCTCCTCGTCGAGATAGACGTCCTGTATGGCGGTGAGCAGCTCCACGCCCTCCGCCATGGGGCGCTGGAAGGCCTTGCGCCCGCTGATTAGTCCGACCCCGCCCGCCCGCTTGTTGATCACGGCGGTGCGAACGGCGTCGCGCAGGTCGCTTGCGCCTGAACTAGCTCCGCCCGAATTGATCAACCCGACACGCCCCATGTAGCAATTGGCCACCTGCCAGCGGGTCAGGTCGACGGGATGATCGCTGATCAATCCGTCGTAGAGCAGAGGGCTGGTCTTGCCGAACCCGACGGCTCCGAAGCCGCCGTTGTTCTCGGGCAGTTTCTGCTTCACGATGTCGGGCGAGATGGTTACCCCAAGATGGTTGGCTTGAGCGGTCAGGTCGGCGGCTGCGTGATAGTCGGCTTCGGGCGTCTTGAATGCGCTGTTGCGGAGGTAGCACCAGAGCACGCAGAACATCCCTAGCTGGTGAGCGCGCTCGAAGGCCTCGGCGACCTCCGTGATCTGACGGCGCGACTCGGGCGAGCCGAAGTAGATGGTGGCCCCTACCCCGGCGGCACCCAGCTCATAGGCTTCCTCGACACCGCCGAAGAAAGTCTGATCGAACGAGTTGGGATAGCTCATGAGTTCGTTGTGGTTGAACTTCACGATGAAAGGAATTCGGTGCGCCCAACGCCGAGAGACGGAGCCGAGCACTCCGAACGTGGAGGCCACTGCGTTGCATCCGCCCTCGACCGCCAGGCGGACGATGTTTTCAGGGTCGAGGTAGGCCGGATTGGGCGCAAAGGATGCCGCTGCCGAGTGCTCCACGCCCTGATCGACAGGCAGGATTGACACGTACCCGGTGCCGGCTAAGCGCCCGTGGTCGAAGAGAGACTGCAAATTCCGCAGAACCTGCGGGCGTCGATGGCTTGACGCGTAGACGCGATCCACGAAATCGGCGCCAGGGAGATGCAGGTCGCCCTTGCGGACTCCTTTGCAGTCGTGCCCCAGTAAATATCTAGCTTCGTCTTCGCCTAGTACTCCGGCTGTATCCACTGTCGTCTCCTCCTGATGATTCTTGTTGCGAACCCTGTCTCATCTCGAACCCTGCCTGGCCGTTCGTCGGCGTTGCTCAACCTACGGGATCGTCTCCGTCTTCGGCATTGCGTCCTGGCCGACACGTCCCTGGGCGGCCTGCGGCAGGCGCTGTTCATACATGACACTACCTAGCGGAGAACTCCTGCAGGGTCACCCGTCGACAACCTCGGCGCGCTGGGCGGCGTCCACGAAGCCCGGGGAACACTCCTCGATCCAGACGAACAGACGACGCGCCGCAACAAAGTTGCCTGCCTGCTCGTAGAGGTCGGCCAAGACGTAGGCGCGGCGCAGATGATGCTCCTCGGGATGCTTGGGCGGCTTCCATCCGTCCTTGAGAAGCGACGCCGCCTCTGCCAGCCTTCCCTGGTCGGCCAAGGCGCCTGCCGCTACGATGCGCCCCTCCGTGAGGAGGCCGTCGGGCAGAGGAACTCCGCACATTTCCCGCCAGAGGTCGTCTACCTTGCGCCAGTGCTGCATCGCTCGGTGGCAGTCGGCCAAGACGGGGTGCTGCTCAAAGGTTTTCGTCTGCGCCTCGAACGCCTCGAGTTCCCGAACAGCCGACCTCCAGTGTCCGAGTCTGTAGCGGATCAGCCCGAAGAGTTCCCGAATCTCGGCACATTCGCGCGCCGACGTGTCCATCACGGGCTTGAGCAGGCTCAAGGCTTCGAAGTGACGATCTTCGTCAAATGCATCGGCGGCGCTCGAAACCCTATCTGCCGCCCAGTTACCCTTGCGCTGGCCCAACTTCTTGACCAGCACGGCCCGAAGTTCGGAGTCAGCCTCATCTCCTCCGGCTTTGGCTTTCTCGACGTGGTCTCCCTTGGATTTGCTCACCTAGGCAATCATGCTAGTCGGGCAAATTCCGATGAACTGAGGCACTGCAGAAGCAGAAGCAGGGGAAGCCAGGAGCAAGGGAAGAGGGAAGCCGAGAGCAGGGGAAGCCAGGAGCAGCAGAAGCCGAGGAAGCAGGAAGCCGGAAACAGGAACAGGAAGCAGGGGAAGCCAGAACCAGGGGGAGCAAGGGGGAAGCAGACGCCGGAAGGTCAGGGGTCTCTGAGCTCACTACCCGAAACTCAAAGACCCCTGGAAAAGAATCCGGCGGCGACCTACTCTCCCAGGACGTCTCCATCCAAGTACCATCGGCGCTGGTGGGCTTAACTTCCGTGTTCGGAATGGGAACGGGTGTGGCCCCACCGCTATTACCACCGGAAAAACTGGCTTACCGATTCGCCTCAATAATCCGCAAGGGGTTCCTAAGGTGTCTCCCTTGAGAACTCCATTGCAAGCACAAACAAATTGTGTGATTTCCCAAGCCCTCGACCGATTAGTACCGGTCAGCTGAACACGTTACCGTGCTTACACTTCCGGCCTATCAACGTGGTGTTCTACCACGGGTCTTACCCGGTTGACCCGGTGGGAGATCTCATCTTGGAACAGGCTTCCCGCTTAGATGCTTTCAGCGGTTATCCCTTCCGCAGGTCGCCAACCAGCCATGCCCTTGGCAGGACAACTGGCACACGAGAGCTGCGTCCATCCCGGTCCTCTCGTACTGGGGACAGCCTTCCTCAAATCTCCTACGGTTGCAGAGGATAGAGACCGAACTGTCTCACGACGTTCTAAACCCAGCTCGCGTACCGCTTTAATGGGCGAACAGCCCAACCCTTGGGACGTGCTACCGCCCCAGGATGCGATGAGCCGACATCGAGGTGCCAAACCTTGCCGTCGATATGGACTCTTGGGCAAGATTAGCCTGTTATCCCCGGGGTACCTTTTATCCGTTGAGCGACGGCGCTTCCACACGCAACCGCCGGATCACTATGCCCAGCTTTCGCTCCTGTTCGACTTGTAAGTCTCACAGTCAAGCTCCCTTGTGCCATTACACTCGTAGCCTGATTGCCGACCAGGCTGAGGGAACCTTTGGGCGCCTCCGTTACTCTTTAGGAGGCGACCGCCCCAGTCAAACTACCCACCTGACACTGTCTCCGATCCGGATAACGGACCTGGATTAGGTGTTCAACATGTAAAGGGTGGTATTTCAAGAATGACTCCACGACGGCTAGCGCCGACGCTTCATAGTCTCCCACCTATCCTACACAATGCATATCAAACATCAATGCCAAGCTGCAGTAAAGGTCCACGGGGTCTTCTCGTCCTTCTGCAACTAACGAGCATCTTTACTCGTACTACAATTTCGCTGGGTCTATGGTTGAGACAGTGGGAAAGTCGTTACGCCATTCGTGCAGGTCGGAACTTACCCGACAAGGAATTTCGCTACCTTAGGACCGTCATAGTTACGGCCGCCGTTTACCGGGGCTTAGGTTCAGAGCTTCGTCCAAAAAGGACTAACCCTTCCCCGTAACCTTCCGGCACCGGGCAGGCGTCACAGCGTATACATGGTCTTACGACTTCGCACGCTGCTGTGTTTTTAGTAAACAGTCGCTTTCCCCTAGTTTGTGCCACCTCCTCAGGCTTACAGGTGTACACCTTTCACCTAGAAGGCCATCCTTCTCCCGAAGTTACGGATGCAATTTGCCTAGTTCCTTAACCATAGTTCTCCCAATCGCCTTGGTATTCTCTACCTGCCCACCTGTGTCGGTTTGGGGTACGGGCACCATGAGAACTCGCTAGTGGCTTTTCTCGACAGCATGGAATCAATGACTTCACCTTAATGCGGCTCGGCATCGCGTCTCAGGCGTTTAAGGGGAGCGGATTTGCCTACTCCCCGCCCTACACGCTTACCCCGGGAAACCATCACCCGGGATCACCTATCCTCCTGCGTCCCCACATCGCTGGCTTCCATGATCTGCGCCAGTTCCTGACAGCCTTTGGGAGGCTGACCATCCCTATTGCAGATTCACTTCAGCCTTGACGCGCTCACGGTGGTACCGGAATATGAACCGGTTATCCATCGACTACGCCTCTCGGCCTCGTCTTAGGCCCCGACTTACCCTGGGGGGATTAGCCTTCCCCAGGAAACCTTGGGCTTTCGGCGGAGGGGTTTCTCACCCCTCTCTCGCTACTTATACCAACATTCGCACTCGACCACGCTCCACGTCCGTTCACACGACCGCTTCACTGCTGAGATCGACGCTCCGCTACCGCTCCCGTCTTAACGACGGAAACCCGTGGCTTCGGCTCCGGGCTTGAGCCCCGTTAAATTGTCCGCGCAGGATCACTCGACCAGTGAGCTATTACGCACTCTTTCAAGGATGGCTGCTTCTAAGCCAACCTCTTGGCTGTCTGGGCGATCCCACCTCGTTTACCACTTAGCCCGAAATTAGGGGCCTTAGCCGACGGTCTGGGCTGTTTCCCTTTCGACCCCGAAGCTCATCCCCCGGGGTCTCACTGCCGCGCTGTGGAGCCATGGCATTCGGAGTTTGGCTGGATTCGGTAAACTTGTGGGCCCCCTAGTCCATCCAGTGCTCTACCTCCACGGCTAAACACGCGACGCTGCACCTAAATGCATTTCGCGGAGAACCAGCTATCACCGGGTTTGATTGGCCTTTCACCCCTATCCACAGGTCATCCGCCCAGTTTTCATCCTAGGTCGGTTCGCGCCTTCACGGAGTCTTACCCCCGCTTCACACTGCCCATGGATAGATCACCCGGCTTCGGGTCTACGGCACGCGACTATACGCCCTATTCAGACTCGCTTTCGCTCCGGCTCCCCCTCACGGGTTAACCTTGCCACATACCGTAACTCGTTGGCTCATTCTTCAAAAGGCACGCCATCGCTGTTCCATATTTGAAATCAAATATGGAACCTTGCTCTGACTGCTTGTAGACCAGCGGTTTCAGGTACTATTTCACTCCCCTCCCGGGGTACTTTTCACCTTTCCCTCACGGTACTAGTTCGCTATCGGTCGCCTACGTATACTTAGCCTTACGAGGTGGTCCTCGCAGATTCACGCCGAATTTCTCGGGTACGACGCTACTCGGGTGGTTCAATCGGAGATCGGTCGGCTTTCGCGTACAGGGCTATTACCTTCTGTGGCGCGCCTTTCCAGTGCGCTTCTGCTAACCGCCGATTTTGTAACTCCGTGTCGACACCGGCGCGTCGACACTTGAACTCCCACGACCCTGTACCGACATCGCCGCCGGGCTATACCACCGATACAGTTTAGGCTCTTCCCGTTTCGCTCGCCGCTACTCAGGGAGTCGCTGTTGCTTTCTTTTCCTCGGGTTACTGAGATGTTTCACTTCACCCGGTTCCCTCTGCCGACCCTATGTATTCAGGCCGGAGTGACACCATATTAATGGTGCCAGGTTTCCCCATTCGGACATCCCCGGGTCGAAGCTCACTCGACAGCTCTCCGAGGCTTATCGCAGCCAGTCACGTCCTTCATAGGTAGTAGGCGCCAAGGCATCCACCGTTGGCCCTTAGTAGCTTGGGAATACTACTCAGCGATTTTGCCTGGGTTCTCGGACGAAGGTTTCAAAGATTCCTGTCGTCTGAGGACCAAAGCAAAATACTGAGAAAAAATGCTTGTGCTTGCAATGCAGTTCTCAAGGGACGAAAGAGGGCGATCGGCTTGCCGTTGCCTCTAGTAGAGAGCATTGCTCCTAGTTGAGAACGACTTCTCAACAAGAACAGCACTCCCTCAAAACGAAAGAGAAGACACTGCGCCTGAAAACGGATAGAACCGAAATCAAGCGCCTACCGGTGCATCAAGTGGGAGTTTCTCATCTCGACCGTTGCCGATCGAAGAAACTCGAGAACTCCTTAGAAAGGAGGTGATCCAGCCGCACCTTCCGGTACGGCTACCTTGTTACAACTTCACCCCAGTCGCCAACCCCACCTTAGGCAGTTTCCTCCCTGACGGGTTGGATCACTGACTTCGAGTGTTGCCGACTCCCGTGGTGTGATGGGCGGTGTGTACAAGGCCCGGGAACGTATTCACCCCGGCGTTGCTGATCCGGGATTACTAGCGACTCCGACTTCATGGAGTCGAGTTGCAGACTCCAATCCGAACTGAGACCGGCTTTAAGGGATTCGCTCCACCTCGCGATGTCGCTGCCCGTTGTACCGGCCATTGTAGCATGTTTGCAGCCCTGGGCGTAAGGGGCATGATGACTTGACGTCGTCCCCACCTTCCTCCGAGTTAACCCCGGCAGTATCCTACGAGTCCCCGGCGTTATCCGCTGGCAACATAGGACGAGGGTTGCGCTCGTTGCGGGACTTAACCCAACATCTCACGACACGAGCTGACGACAGCCATGCACCACCTGTGTAGGACGTCGAAACACACCATATCTCTATGGTTTTTCCCTACATGTCAAACCCAGGTAAGGTTCTTCGCGTTGCCTCGAATTAAGCAACATGCTCCGCCGCTTGTGCGGGCCCCCGTCAATTCCTTTGAGTTTTAGCCTTGCGGCCGTACTCCCCAGGCGGGGCACTTAATGCGTTAGCTACGGCGCGAAGCCCCTTGATTAGGCCCCACACCTAGTGCCCACCGTTTACGGCGTGGACTACCAGGGTATCTAATCCTGTTTGCTACCCACGCTTTCGCTCCTCAGCGTCAGTTTCGACCCAGAGCGCCGCCTTCGCTGCTGGTGTTCCTCCCGATATCTGAGCATTTCACCGCTACACCGGGAATTCCACGCTCCTCTGCCGAACTCTAGTCATGGCAGTATCAAATGGCTTCTCAGGGTTGAGCCCTGAGATTTCACACTTGACTTACCAAACCGCCTACGAGCCCTTTACGCCCAATAATTCCGGACAACGCTCGCCCCCTACGTGTTACCGCGGCTGCTGGCACGTAGTTGGCCGGGGCTTCTTCTGGAGGTACCGTCAATTTCGTCCCTCCTGAAAGGGGTTTACAACCCGAAGGCCGTCGTCCCCCACGCGGCGTGGCTGCGTCAGGCTTTCGCCCATTGCGCAAGATTCCTCACTGCTGCCTCCCGTAGGAGTCTGGGCCGTGTCTCAGTCCCAGTGTGGCTGTACGTCCTCTCAGACCAGCTACCCGTCTTAGCCTTGGTGAGCCGTTACCTCACCAACAAGCTGATAGGACGCGAGACCCTCCCAAAGCACCTGAGCGTTTCCTCGCTGCGTCATGCGACACTGCGAGGGCATCGGGTATTAGCCACAGTTTCCCGTGGTTATTCCCGTCTTTGGGGCAGGTTCCTCACGTGTTACTCACCCGTTCGCCACTCGACTTTTAGTGCGAACACCAAAAGCCTCGTTCGACTTGCATGTGTTAAGCCCGCCGCCAGCGTTCGTCCTGAGCCAGGATCAAACTCTCCATCAACATCTACGGGCAACGGTCAGGTACGAGTACCGTAGCCGCCGCCTTTCGAAGCGCACCGATCCCGCATAATCCTTGACGGTCTCGGTAGAGAGCCGGATTCGGGCCTGAACCCGATCCAACAATCCAAAAATTACGGGTCGGACGCGTCGGAACAAGGATTCCGATGCATCCGCCCACACTGGCATTTGCGTCTTCTCTTCCGTTTTCAAGGAGCGCTGCATTACGCGGCGCTGCGACAGTCCGTCTCAGAACTGCCTACGCGCCATTAGCACCTCTTCGGTTTTTGGACTCCGCTTGCGAAACAAGCGCTTCGCGGGAAGTCCTTTCCGAAGTTGACAAGTAATCTAGCGGATCGTTAACCGAATAACAACCTGCCGGCACACGGAATCTAGGAGTTTAGCGGAATGCTTGCTCAGTTAACGGATTTTCCGAACAGATTCATGAATGGCGGCCTCTAGAGTATCCGCATGAGCGTAAGCATAGTCACGGGAGCAGGATCGGGAATCGGCGCGGCAACGGCGCGGCGGTTAGGAAGACGGGGCGACAGCGTGCTTTGCGTAGACCTCGACACCGAAAGGGCGGCGGCTGTCGCGGCGGAAATTCCCAGGGCAGTCCACTTTACCGCCGACGTAACTTCCGAAGAAGACTGCGACGCCATGGTTGCCGCCGCCCTTGAGCGGTGGGGCGGACTCGACGCGGCGGTCGCCTGCGCTGGCATCGAGAACTTTGGCGACCCTCTCGAGATCAACCTAGAAGACTTCAGGCGAGTGGTGGAGGTAAACCTGACCGGTTCGTTCCTCACAGCTCAGAGGGCAGCAAGGGCTATGAGCAAGAATGGGGGCGGAGCGATCGTTCTGATCGGATCGATTATCTCTCAGGTGGCGCTGTCTGGGTCTACTTCCTACGCCGCATCCAAGGGAGGCGTGCTGATGCTCGGTCGAGCGCTTGCCCTAGACCTGTCCGCCTACGGGATACGTGTCAACGTCATCGGGCCGGGCGTTGTCCAGACGCCTATGAGCGCTAACAGCCTCGCTGACCCGGAGCGCCGCGCCGTGTTGATGCGACGCACCCCTCTCGACCGCCCTGCCGATCCTGCGGAGATCGCGGAGGTGGCTGAATTTCTGACATCTGAGGCGTCGAGTTTCATGACTGGGGCTTTCGTGCCGGTTGACGGCGGCTGGCTAGCGGGCTGAACGACTTGGCGGCGGCAGGCACCGCAGCG
Source organism: Acidimicrobiales bacterium (assembly GCA_965242895.1). Taxonomy (GTDB): domain Bacteria; phylum Actinomycetota; class Acidimicrobiia; order Acidimicrobiales; family CATQHL01; genus CATQHL01. The sequence goes on along the minus strand of OZ251507.1, from coordinate 2,435,709 downwards.
GCGCCGACGCTTTGACAGCGAAGGAGCAGGGCGAAGGAGCAGGGCGAGTGCGAAGGAACAGGGCGAAGAGGCGGAGGCCGGTCAGCCTTGTTCAAGTAGGCCTTATCTAGCAGGCCTTGTTCAAGTAGGCGTTCGAGAAACTCGTTCTAGGGCGATGTCAACGAGGTAGCGCTTACCTCCGGTGCCGTGACTCGCGATGCTCTCCAGCTTCTGCGGCACCTCCTCCAACTTCAGCGTCTCCCCCACTAGGCGGCTCAGATCCAGACGTCCGGCGGCGTAGAGGGCGTTCCCCACCAGAAAGTCCTTGCGGGTGAAACCGAAGGTCGTGACCAACTTCACCTCGCGCCGGAGGAAGTCGGCTAAATAGCTTTCGAATTGGAGGCCTGCGGCGCCGTCGCAGATACCCATCAACAACACCAAGCCGCCCGGACGCACGATCTTCACCGCCGTCTCCACGCTGGGCACCTGCCCGGCTGCTTCGATGGCCACGTCCGCTCCGTGCGGCGAGCCCAGAGCGTCGCGCAGGGACTCGGCTGCCTCCGAGGGGCTCAGCGAGGAAACGTTGACCACTGAGTCTGCCCAGGGCTGCACCGCCTGAAGGTGCTCCTCTACCACGTCGGCGACTACTAGACGAGCGGCGCCGAAGGCGCGCGCCACCTGACAGATGGTGAAACCGATGCTGCCTGCGCCGCTGACCACTACCCGCGAGCCGCCCTCTATCCCCGATCTTGCGACGGCATGCACCGCGCATGGAAGCGCCGAGCCCAGCATCGGCGCCTCGGTGATCGGAGCGTCCTCCGGCAGGGGGAAAATGTTAGATTCGGGAACCACCGAGTAGTCGGCGAAACCTCCGTCGAGGTCTATCCCGAGGTGGCGCATCCAAGGGCAGATGCTTTCCTCACCCCTTATGCACCACTCGCACACCCCGCATCCCACCACGGCGTCGGCCACCACCAGCGCACCGGACGGAGGGCTGGCCGCCGAAGGCGCCTCTACGACTTCTCCGACGATTTCGTGCCCCAGAACCCTCGGGAAACCCTTCGTGTCCAGCATCCCGTCTGCCATCTGAGCATGAAAAAGACCCGCCGCTGAAGCGACGTTTCGGATGAGCGCCCAATTCTGCGGACGTTCGGGCTTCTGAACGTCCGCCAGTTTGAAGTTTCCCCGCCCCATGAGCTGCAATGCCCTCATGCCAGTTTCACCTAGTTGTCGAGAGGCCGGCGGAGGTCGTTCGGCTCAGTCGATGATGTCGTCTGAAGCTAGCTCCCAGATGAGTTCGGAGAACTGGTCGCCCGCCGGCACCCAGCGCTTGCGCGAGTAACGGATGTTCGGATTGTAGGCATGAGCGATGTACTCGTCGAGGTCGCAGAAGTTCGAGGAGTACTCCACGTCGGGGGCGTTGTCGCGTAGGTAGTCGCCGATCGGACAGTTCAACCTCAGCACGTATTTCGTCATGTTCCCCTCTTCGTCGTAGTAACGCTCCGTGTCGAGTTTGGGAGACCACTGAAAATACGACCAGAACTCCTTAAAAAAGTTGTTGAGATTGAGCCTTTCCCCTTTCGCCCTGGTTTTCTCCGCCATGGCGGAGCCCATCTGCTTGCCTTGCTTCTGCCGCGCACGGGAGACGGCCGCCCGCCCGGCCTCCGTTCCTAGTTCCTCCTCTAGAGCGTCGGCGAGGACAGAAAAAATCCTGGTCTTGGCGTGGAACTCGGGCTCGTTGGCGTCCCATCCCTGCTGAATCGGGTCGGAAGCAGAAACCTCGCGGTACTTCTCCATATACCTCGCTTGGCCTTCCTGATCGTTGCCGATCTTCGTGCGCGAGTAGCGGTCGCCGGGAGCGTCGTCTATGGCTTCGGCCAACTCTTTGAGTTCGGGATGTGCAATTTCCTCTTTGACGTTTTCAGTCATTTCTTCTCCTCTAGGGGTTCGTGCAGTGGCCGGTGACTGTCTTTCTCATCCACCTTCTTCACTTTAGTGCCGCGCACTCATCGGGGCGTCAGCGAAGCCAAGCAGCGGCTTCGGCCAACGATGCTTTCGATGCTTTCGATGCTTCAGCCTAACCGGAGGCGGCTGCTGAGAACCAACTACTTCCAGGATTCTCCAACCTCGAAGAGTTCCAGCACCACTCCCCCTACCTCGCGGGTATCGAAGTAGGCGAATTGCCCTCCGTCCTCAAGACGACCGTAGGAGATCACCTCAAAGCCGAGGTTCTCAAGGGCTTCCCGGTCGGTGTCGAGATCGTCGGTGTAAGCGCAGATGTGGAGGATACCCTCACCGTGTTTTTCCAGGAATTCGGCTTGGATGGTGTCATTGCTCACCGGCTGAAGGAGTTCGAACTCGATGGAGCCCATCTGGGCGATCTTGCCGCGCACCCGAGCGTCGGGAGCGTCCTTCCCGTAGATCTTCCGCTCGATCGTGTGCGCCGAGGGGCCTTCCACGAACGGGCCGATGCCCAATTTCTCGTAGAAAGCCGCCGCACGGTCAAGGTCTCGAACCACCACCCCTACCTGGTATGTGCGCGACCAGAGGTCTTTCCTGATTTCCGATTTGATCCCCGATTCCTCTGACATTGCTTAACCTCGATTCTCTTGACTCTTCTGATCTCTTGGCTCTTCTGATTTTCAGGCGGCTAGATGATTGTAGTTTCCACCCGCCGAGACTCCGGTAGTGAAAGCCGTAACGTATCATTTTCGAAGCAGAGAGCCAAGAGAAGCAAGAGAGCCAAGAGAGCCACGAGAAGAGAACCAAGACATGCACCACGAAAACGACGACCGCACGGCCATTAAGGAACTGCTCTACAGCTACGCGTGGCACTTTGACCTCAACGAGCCGGAGCAATTGGTCGAACTCTTTACTGAGGACGTCGTGATCGACTATGGGCCGGAGATGGAGATGATCAGAGGGCGGAAAGACATCTTGAAGGTCATCAAATTCGGGCTCGACGAGGTCTTTGCCGCTACTTCGCACCACATCAGCAACGTGAGCGTGAGCTTTGAGGACGACTCTCGCGCCGTCTGCGACGCCTACGTCTACGCCTGGCACAGGTATCACTCCGGTGCCCCCGACGGATACCTCTGGGGGCGCTACCACTGCACCTTCAGCCGCAGCGGCTGCAGCGGAACAGGCTGGCTGATATCCAGTCTCACCCTCAGGACGGCAGGCATCAAGGACTTTCACCGCGAGGAGATGCACCCGATCGGCCGACGCCGCACGCCGCGGGGCGCAGACGAAGGTTCGCTGTCCTAGGCAAGCTCAGGCAAGCTTAGGCAAGGACGAATTGGGAAATCCCTGCGTGACGCTTCCATGACTACAGCCTTGCTGAGCGGCGTGGGAAACCTTGGGGGCTGGGCACTGGAATTTCTGGCTCGTTCTCCGCAGGTAGATCGGATAGTCACACTCAAGCGCAGCGCTTGGAGCGGACCCTCGCTCACCACCTTGGCCATGCTGGGGTCGGTATTTCAGGGGCACGTCAAACACTTCACACATCACCAGGTGGACTTGGCCGACGAGGAGGCGACTGCCCGCCTGCTTGAAGACGTCCGGCCAGACGTGATAATCCACTCCGCTACGATTCAGTCGCCCCGTCGGTTCATGCAGGCTGAAATGAGCCCGGAACTGCGGGCGAAGATACGAACCGCTACCTTCGGCCTCTGGCTGCCCTGGCATCTCCTCCCGGCGGCTCAACTCATGCGGGCGATTCGACGGGCGGGCGTAGACACGAAAGTGGTCAATGCAGCCTTCCCTGACGTTGTGAACCCTGCTCTCTGGCGGCACTTCGGAGACGGACCGGCGGCAGGCGCTGGCAACGTAGAGGTCTGCGCCACTCGCGTACTCCGCTACGTGATGGCCCGCACCGGCAAACCGGCCGAAGAAATCGACGTCCGGCTGGTCGGCTCGCACGCCCTCATGGCCTACGGCCCTCAGAAGGTGCCGCACCACTTCCATCTGAAAGTCGCAGGCGAGGAGGCCGCCGGGGAGTGCGACCTTTCGGAGGCTCTCACGACCTGGCCAGAGCGCATCGATTGGGGCAGGACCGACGTCTTCTCCCTGTTCGCGGCCTCGGCGGTAAAAAACGCACTGGCCCTTGCGGGAGCAACGAGCACAAGAACCCACGTGACCGCCCCTGGAGGGCTCCCAGGCGGCTACCCCGCGGTGATTGGCTCAGACGGTATTCAACTAGACCTCCCCGAAGGGCTTGCCGAAGAAGACGCCGTCGCCGTCAACGAATCAGCGGCTCGATTCGACGGAATCGAGCGCATAACCGAAGAAGGAAGCGTGATCTACACTCCCAGCGCCCGGAGCGCCATGCTAGACCTCGGCTACGATTGTGAAGCCGTGGTGTTCGAGGAACTGCCAGAGCGCTGCCGAGAGCTCAAGCAACTTTTTGTCAACCTGATTTCGGGAAGAGAAACCAATGCCAGAATTCGTTCGCAGACCGCTTGAAGGCCATTTCCCGCTCATCCCGCTGAGTCTCGACAACGACGAGGAGATCGACCACGCAGCCATCCGCCTGAGCATCCGTCTAGTGGCGGAGTCGGGAGCGCCCGGCTGCATCGTCTTCGGGTCGATGGGGCAAATGACGAACGTCTCCGAGCGAGAGTTCGACTCCGTGTGCGAAACGGCTGTCCAGGGCGGGCTCGAGGAGCAGATCGCCGTGGTGGTGGGGAGTACCGCCGCCTACCAGAAGGAGGCGATCAGACGGGCGCGCTACGCAGAGGCGGCGGGCGCCGACGGCTCTATGCTGGCAGCCCCGTTCGCCCTGCCAGTAACGCCGGAATGGGCGCTTTCGTTTTTTCTGGAAACAGCCGAATCCCTCGATGGAGAGATGGCCCTGATGCTCTACAACTACTCCCCGCTGAACGGAGTGAACATCACGGCGAAGATGTGGGATCGTCTGCTGGAGGTGCCGAACATAAAGGCCATCAAGGAGTCCAACACTTTCCTTCCCCACTTCGACCAGGTGCTCTTGACGATTGCCGAACGAGTCAACGTCTTCAGCGGCAACGACCCGTCCTTCTTTCACGCTTCACTGCTAGGGGCGGTTGGGGCAACGGGCATATTCAGCTGGGCGGGGCTCAAGACAGGCAACCGTTACATCCAAGAGTGCCGGCGAGGCCGCCACAAAGACGGCTGGGTGCGGAGCGCTTTTGCTGCCCTTCAAACGCTTTCCGACGCCATCCGGCAGCCCGACATGCCGCTGATGCTCAGCCACGAGCACGGCTACCTCAACGCTCTAGCCGAGTTAGGGGGAGCGCGGGCGGGAGCCCCTCGCAAACCCTACCGTCCGCTTCCTCCCCAGGCGCTGGACAGGCTTCGACAAGCCGCCGGACAGCTGAAAGCGCTCGAGGGCGAGTTACCTACTGCGGACGGGGCCGAAAAATCCGCGGGAGGACTCGAGGGGGAGTGGTGACTTCAGGCGCTGCCAAGCCTTTCCTCGAGACGGCGGGCGAGGTGCTCGTAATTTCTCGCGAGGAAGTAGAGGATCTCCTGACTCCGGCGGCCTGTTTCGAACGCTGCCTTGAGGTTTTTGAATGGGTGGGGAAAGGTCTGGTAGACCAAGTCAACCCGGCAAACCTCTACGTGCATGACCGCAGCGCACCAGAACCTCCCTACGGCCACGGAGCAGTGCAGGCTTTCCCTGCCCTGCTTAGACCGATAGACCGGGCGGCGGTCAAATGGCTGAGCAGTTTCCGAAAGAATCCTCTGCGCGGCCTACCCGCCATATCGGCCCTTAACCTGCTGACCGACACCAACACAGGCATGCCGCTCGCCTTGATGGACGGAACCTCGGTCACCAACATGCGCACCGGCGGACACGCAGCGGTGGGAGCCAAGTTCCTGGCGCGCCCCGACTCGAGCACCGCTGCAATCATCGGCTGCGGCAACGAAGGGCGCACCCACTTGATGTGCCTAAACGAGATCTTTGACCTCGACAACGTGAAGGTGTTCGACATCGACCCTCTTCAGCGCGAGAGTTTCGCTGCTTTTGCCGAGGCGACGACGGGGGCCTCCGCCCTGGAAGCTGAAAGCACGGAGAGCGCAGCGGCCGACGCAGACGTCATCTGCGTAGTCACCACAGCCTCTGAACCGGTCATTTTTGAGCAGTGGATTCCTGCCGGCACCCATGTATGCGCCGCCACCGGCTTCCGTGACGTCGAAAGCACCTGCGCCACGGAATTCGACAAGTGGGTGGTGGGTTTCTACGGGCGCGACCTGGCCTGGATCGAAGGCGATGAGGTAGGGCGGATCGGAGGTCTGCAACCTGGCCAGCTCTCGAAGAGCGACATCCACGCAGACCTCGTGAGCGAGGTCATTCCTGGCCTCCGACCTGGACGCGAAAGCGGGGAGGAGCGCACCATAATGACACACATGGGCATGGCAGCCCTCGACGCGGGAGTTGCCTCTTTGGTCTACGACCTAGCCGCCGCTGCGGGAGCGGGGCGGCGGATCAAGGTTTTCTGATGGCTGGGAGCGACACGAGCGCGGCTGCTGAGGTGGAAGCCCGCAACGTTCCGGTCGACACCGAACTCCTGCACGAAGCGCTGGACATGCTCCGCCCTGCCATTGAGGCGGACGGCGGCGACTTGGAGTTTCTAGGCGTAAGCGAAGAGGGGGTGGTGACGGTGAAGCTGACCGGAGCCTGCGAGACCTGCCCGTTGTCGGTCGTCACGCTGACAGCTGGCATCGAGGCCCTGCTTCTGAAACGGGTACCGGGGGTGAGCGGCGTTGTCACTCCCCCGCCGGAGAGGGCGGCGGAAGCACGGGCCTGAGGCACGGGCCTGAGGAGCCGTAGCCCCCCCCCCCGCCTGGGGCTGACGCCTAGACGTTTCAGCCGATCCGCGCAAAAGCGTCGATTTGCACTTTTGCGCCTTTCCAGAGAAAAGCCACTCCGAAACTTGTGCGCGCAGGGTAGGGAACGGGGAAGCGTTCACCGTAAATGCGATTCATCGCATCAAGGTCGTCTTCGTTGATGAACTGCACGCATGTTCGAACTACTTGCTTGAGGGACGACCCCACTTCCCCCAGGATGTTCTCGAGGTTGGTAATTGCCTGATGGAATTCGGCGGCAAAACCTCCAGACACAAAATCTCCCGTCACGGGATCCCTGCCGATCTGACCGGTCACCCACACGTGTTCGCCGTCGATGCGGACGTGCGGGTAAGGGCCGCGAGGTTCAGGCGCCTGCTCGGTCGTTAGCGCATTCTCGTTGTCCAGCATCTTCCTTTCCTCCCTTGGTCGTGTGTTCATTTGCGGACGTGTGTTCTCCCCGGCGCGCTAAGTCAACCATCCGCCGTCTACCACCAGGACGTGACCAGTCACATAGGAAGCAGCCTCGGACGTTAAGTAGTCCACGGCGGCTGCCGCGTCGTCGGGAACGCCTAGACGTCCAAGCGGAATAAGTTCCGCTGCCTGCTCTTCCAACGCGCCGGGTTCGGTGAGCAGAGAACGCGTGAGATCAGTATCGATAGTGCCTGGCGCCACGGCGTTCACCCGCACCCCGAAAGGGGCCAGTTCACGGGCGGCTGCGAGAGTGAGCATCCGCACGGCGCCCTTAGAGGTGTCATATGGGACCATGGGCGAGGTGGAGGCCGTGAAAGCAGACGTCGAGGCCAGGTTGACGATGCTCCCCCGACGGCGCTGACACATGACCCGGGCGGCGGCCTGCACGCCGAAGAAGACCCCTCGCAGGTTGACCGCCATCAGAGAGTCGAACTGCTCGGGCGTGACCTCCAGCAGCGGGGTGGAAAACGCCCGCCCAGCGTTATTGACCATCACCTCCAGCAACGCCTCACCCTCTACCTCGGCTACTGCCCGCCGCAGGGAATCCACGTCGCCTACATCTAGTTGGAGAGCGTGCACCTCGCCTCCCTCAATCCGCAGTTCAGCAGCCGTCTTAGCAGCCGCGGCGCCATCTAAGTCGCCAACGAACACGACGTATCCCCTAGCGGCCAAGCAGCGAGCGATGGCTCGCCCGATGCCCTGTGCGCCGCCGGTAACCAGTGCTCCCCCAACCCTGTCAGGCATCCTGCGGGAACCCCTTTGCTTCTGCAGGATGGTCGTGGCGGCGCAGCAGATCTACCAGGGCGTCCTCCGCAAAGCGCAGTCCGTCGTGCATGCCCAGACGGAACTGGCTCTCACCCTTAGCCGAGTTGTAGTGGAGTTCCTGCGCTATCCGATCCAGCAGGCAGGCCAGCCCGTCGGCGAGAGTTTCCCCGGACGGAGCGATGACCCGGCGTCCCTGATCGCTCCAGAGGGAATTGCCGGGAGGGCGGCTAGACGGAGAGACACCATCCTCGCGAGGATCGCCTGTCAGTTGATCCGAGTCTTCTGACGGTTTTTTCCTGGCAACAGCCGGCGAACAGACGTTGGAGGTATCCGCAGCGGCGATATCCGCAGCGGCGAGGCCCGCAGCCGAGGCATCCGCAGCCGAGGCATCCGCAGCCGAGGCATCCGCAGCCGAGGTGCCCGCAGCGGCAGAATCCTCAATGCCTGCCGCCTCAGGGGGGACGGCGCGGATGGCTTCGGCGAGTTGATCCGGCTCAAAACCCACCACGAAGCGGCCGCTCGCAACGAACGCGGGGACAACGAGTTCTCCGGTCAGCGCCAGCAACTCGGCGCGTGCGTCGGGGCTCTCTCTTATGTTGCGCTCATCGAACTCGATGGAGTGGCTGCGGAGAAAGTCCCGCACCCGGCAACACTCCTGTCAAGTGGGCGTCCGCGCCTCCGTGTTAAGGCTGTAAAGGACCGGAAGCGTCGTTCTCTTCATCTGCGTTCACCTTCGTTTCTCCATCTGAACCGCCTCTTCACTCTCGTTGTTCTCGTTTGTCCCAGGGCTGTCCCAGGGCGTCCGGGGGCTACTCAACCGCCACGAGGTCGGTGTGATACTCGTTCAGTTTCACTCCTCCCTCCGGTGTGCACACGACTATGTCCTCCACGCGCACCCCCACGCGCCCGGGCCAGAAAACGGAAGGCTCAATGGTAAACGTCATATTCTCTTCGAGGGGCGTGTTGTCTTCTTCGGAAATAAACGGCTGCTCGTGAACGTCTAGACCGATGCAGTGACCGGTGCGATGCCGGAACCAGTCACCGTAACCCGCCTCCACGATCACTGCCCTGGTCGCCCCGTGAACCTCGGCTGCGGTGACACCGGGGCGGGCGGCTCGAATTCCTGCCGCCTGAGCAGCCATGACCACCTCGTAGACATTCTCGTATTCGGAACCCGGATCGCCTAGGTGCACTGTCCGTCCGAAGTCGGAGCAGTATCCGTTTACGACGCCGCCGAAATCGAACGAAACGCCCATGCCCGAGCGCAGAGACTGTGCGGAAATGCGCACGTTTGCGTCGCGGGCGTCGTGAGGCCCCATCGACCAGACCGCCGTGTCGAACGACCAAGTACGAGCCCCGTTTCGCAGAAGATGGTAATTGACCACTTCGGAAAGTTCGAGTTCGGTCACCCCCACGCCGATGCGCCGGGTGGTCTCCGCCATCGCCTCATCCGCTATGAGGCAGGCGCTCTTCATCAGGGCGAGTTCACCCTCGCTTTTGATTCGACGAAGCCTGTTCACTAAGGGGGTGGCGTCGACGATTTGAGCCCCCGAGAAAAACCTCATCAGCCGAATGAGAGCCGAACTCCAGGTGCGGGCTCCCACCGCCAGAGTGCCGACGGGCTTAATCCCAGCGGCGACGCGGGCGAACATGCTCTCTCCGTCGTCAAGCTCGCTCACGCTAACCACTTCTCCAGGCACGCCTTCAGGCAGATCGAACTCAACATAATTCCTAGGAAGGATGAAGACGGGGTCGCGTCCAGGCCGCAGGAATGCTCCAGCCACCCAGCCGTGGGCGTAGTTGACATCGCCGAACGTGGGCACGCGTCGCTCAATGCCGGTCAGGTACTCCAGGTCGGCGCTTATGGGAAGCCAGGAGGCGTCGACGCCTTCCGACTCCATCAGCGAAGCGAAGGCTCGGCGACGGGCGGCGTAATCAAATTCAACGTGCGTATGAACGTCAGTGGTCATTTCCTCACCTTTCCGACCAGCAGATTCGTCCGTCGGCTGCTACAAGGCGTCCGTGGGTTATCACGAACCGTGGATACCGCAAGACTTCAAGCCGCTCGATGGGATCACCTTCTACAAGAATGACGTCAGCGGCTGCTCCAGGCTCTGGCAGGGCGCTCCCGCCGAAGCCGTTCAGTTGACGGCCCCCCACTGTGGCGGCGTGCAGAATCCATCGCCTTTCCAGTCCCAGCGACTCCAGCATCACCATCTCGCGGTGGAGGCGGGGGCCTATGGGATTCAAGTCAGCCCCCAGAGCTATCGGCACACCGGCCTCAATGCATGCGTGAAGGGCGGCAGCGTGGAGAGGCATCAGTTCTCTAGAGCGGTTGGCTGCGTGAGCAGGCCAACCTTCGGCTGCTATGTATTCCTGATCGTGGGTAACCCCAATGGTGGGGACTAACCAGGTGCCGTTGCGCGCCATCACAGCAGCAGCCTCTTCGCCCAGCATGTAGCCGTGCTCCACGGAGCGTCCCCCCAGAGAGGAAAAGTCGATGGCCGGCTGAGTGCCGCCGCAGTGTGCAGCCACGGGAATCCCCCGCATGTTGGCCACATCCATAGCCGAGGCAAGTTCAGAACGAGTGAGTTGAGCGCCGTCGGCGGTCTCGTGCGGGCTGTAGAGGCCCCCGGTGAGCATGATCTTGATCCAGTGAGCGCCCCGCTCGATTTGGGTGCGGACGGCTCTGGCCATGGCGTCGGGGCCGTCGCAGACCGTCATCACGTCGAGTCGGGTGTAGGTGCGCGGGAAGGCGGTTCCGTGCCCTCCGGTGACCCTCAGCGCCCGCCCCGCTCCGCGCACCCGCGGCCCTGGCGTGCTGCCGGACTCGTATGCCCTGGCCCAGGAAAGATCCAGCTCATCAGCCTCGTCAAGACAGCGGATGCCGGTGACTCCCATCACCGCTGCTTGGCGCATGTTCTCACCAGCTCGAATTGTCCGCTGGGAGGAGTTTTCAAAATATCCTGATGCGCCGGGGTCATACATGAGGCTGCCTACGTGGGCGTGACAGTCCCAGAGGCCGAAGAGCGCCGTTAGGCCGGAGGCGTCCAGGGTTTCGGCGTCGCTGCCGTCGTCAAGAGCAGCAACGCCTTCAGCGAAAAAGAGGTCGCGGCGAGCCGAGTCGCCTGTGGATGTATCCAGCCAGGAAGCCCCTTTTACTCGCAGCGGGCGGTGGGGGGTGTGCACCTTTCCTTCCTTTTCCTTCCTTAAGCCTTTCTCGCCGTTTCGCCTTTCGCCTCTCTAGGCCGAGGCCGCACGTGGTTCAAGCGGCGGCTGCAGATGCCAGCGTCTCATAAGTGCGCTTGGCGTCGGCGGCGTCGCTCCAGTCGACATCCACAATAATCTCGTGGAGGCCGACTGCTGAGAGTTCCTTCACCCTTGCTGCAATGTCGTCTGCTTTGCCGACGGAGCCGGTTATCTGGATCATCAGATGCAGTTCGGAAGGTTCGCGTCCCGATTCTCTGGCGTGAGCGTGCACTGTCTTGACTGCTGCGGCAAGAGCCTGGGTATCCAGTTCGTCGGCAGCTTGAAGACCCAACCAGCCGTCGGTCAAACTTCCGGCGCGGCGCAGAGCCGCAGGGCTGAGACCTCCGACCAGGACGGGGATCGGCTCAGGCGGAGTGGGGCGGCAGATCATCCGGTGCGGATTGGGGTAGGGGTGTTCGCCGCTGCGGGGAGACATTGACCCTGACCAGACTTCCTGGACTACTGCGATCCAGGCGTCTAGGCGGGCACCCCTGTCGGAGAACGGGACGCCCGCGGCGTCGAACTCCTCGGACAGCCAGCCAACTCCCACCCCCAATGTGAAACGCCCGCCGGCTTCCAGAGCGATCGAAGCCGCCTGGCGGGCGACCACAAGCGGGGAACGCAGCAAGGCCACAAGCACGGCAGTACCCAGACGGATGCGTGAAGTCACCGCAGCGGCTATCCCCAAAGAGACGAGTGCATCGGACCAGCCCAGATCGGGCTGCCAGGGCACACGTCCGTCCACGCTGAAGGGATAGTTGCTTGGCAGTTGTTCGGGCATGGCCAGGTGGTCGCTCGTCCAGAGCGAATCGAAGCCCGCCTCTTCCAGCCGTCGAGCTGCCTTGGAAAGCCCCAGCGAGGCGGGCAGCGCCCCTGCGTTGGGATAGCGGGCGCCAATCAGCATTGGGCTGATTGGGCTGTTTGGGCTGTTCTGGGCGGGCATCAGGAACTCACGTAGCCGTCTAGGAGATCGTTGCGATGCTGTTCCGGGTCGCGCTCGGCAGGATCACCGAAACCGCCGCCCCCGCTCGTGGCGACATGGACTCTCGAGCCCTTGGGCGCAAACCGCTGATTTACCTTCATGACCGGCACCTTCTCGCCGTTGACTTGCAGAGTGGTCTCGCTGACAGCTCCAGCGCCGCCCCCAAAAAGCCCCCAACCTGGAGTGATGGTGCGTTCGAACCAGGTCGAGAGCATCAAGTCTGTGAGCATTTCGTACTCGCGCTCTACTCCAAGTCCGCCCCGCCAGCGCCCCTCACCGCCGGAATCGGGACGCAAAGAATACTTGTGAACCCTGAGCGGGTAACGCGCTTCCAGCACCTCTACGGGGATGTTCTTCAGGTCACCTCCGCCATAGTTGATCAGGCCGTTAGAACCGTCTCCGCCATGGTAGGCGCCCCAGCCGATGGCCGTGGCTTCCCCTAGCACAAACGGCTCCCTCGTATGAGAGTCGACTCCGCTGAAAAGCACGTTCATCGGATCTGCGGCTTGACCAGCAACAGCTCTGTGAGGCAGGGCGGGTGCGAGCGCCTTGAAGAAGAGATCGATCATCAGACCGAGGTGCGGGAAGTAGTACTGGCATGCGGCCGGCTCTCGGGCGTCGAATACAGACGCCTCCGGTGCTTTAATGGTCAAGTTTCTGAACGTCCCGCCAGTTACGTGCAGCTCCGGGTTGATGAGCATCTTGAAGGCTAGGCGAGCAGCCGAGATCGTCTGAGCGAAACCGCAGTTCAAACAGCCAGGCGTCTGCGGAGAGGAGCCGTCAAGATCAAGCGTCATCTCCTCTCCGTCCACGGTCACCCTGACTCGCACATAGACAGGGTCGCCTCCCGGCCCCCAACTGTCTAGGAAGCCATCAGCCTCGTACACCCCGTCGGGAATGCCCGCAACGATTTCGCGGTCCATGCGTTCACACTGGGCGAAAATCTCCTTGCTCGCCCCCTCCACGGTCTCCCGTCCGAAGCGGTCAAGCAACTCGGCAAACTGCCGCTCGCCGGTGCGGCAGGCCGCAATTTGGGCGTGCATGTCGCCCCATATGGAGCGCGGCAGGCGACTGTTGCGGCAAAGAAAATCCAAGACCCCGTTCTCTGGCTGACCCGCTCGGTAGAGATGAGTGGGGCCTATGCGGTAGCCCTCGTGATAGATGGAAGTGGAGTCCATAGCCTGACCCGGATCCTTGGCGCCAATGTCCAGCCAGTGAGCCTTGGTAGCGCCGAAACCGACCAACTCCTCATTATGAAAGATGGGGGAGAAAACGTTCATGTCGTTCAGATGGCTGCCTGCCATGTAACTGTCGTTTAGGGCAAAGACGTCACCCGGCTGGTAAACGCTGGAGCCGCCGAAATACTCAGTCGTTTTCTGAACGACCACCTCCAAAGCGCCCAAGAAGATGGGCAGACCAGGCGCCTGCCCCAACAATTGACCTTCAGCATTCAGCAAGGCCACCGAGCAGTCCTTCATCTCGTAGATGATCGGGGTATAGGCGGAACGTGCCAAGTTGTTATTCATCTGACAAGCAATAGATCCGAAGGCGTTGCGGATCACCTCGGTGGTTACAGGATCTGGTTTTGACAATTTCTGCTCCCGTGCTTATGTCGACTTATGTAGGAGTGCCGCGGAACCGAGAGCCGGCCTTAGACGAAGAGGCGGCCAGCCAGCGGCACGGCGGTCGAATTGGCACTTAAGCGCCTGCAGCCAATACTAAAGAAAATCAAGGCTTTTCAGTAAGCAAGATCGGCAAGCCGACTGACTGCGGGCGCTCGACTGCCTTCCAACACCGGACTAAGTGACCGGCGGCGGTTTCCCGCAGGTCTTGAGGCTCGCTGCAGCGGTCTTCGGCAAAAGGGCAGCGCGGCATCAACCGGCAGCCGGGTTTTGCCAGCACTTCGTCGCTGAGTTCACCGGAGAGGCGGACGCTTTCACCCAGAACAGGCGTTTCATCTAACTCGGCGGCGTCGAGCAGGCCGCGCGTATAAGGGTGACGTGCATTTTCGTAAATCTGACCGCTGGAACCGACCTCCACGAACTGCCCCAAGTACATGACCGCCACGCGATGCGCCATTGCGTAGACCACCCTCAGGTCGTGCGCTACCAGCAGAAAGGAAAGCCCCTTGCTCTTTTGAAGGTCCAGCAGAAGATTGACGATCTGACCTCGGATGGAGACATCTAACGAAGCCGTGGGCTCGTCGAGGAACAGAAGGGTGGGTTCCACCAGCAGGGATCGGGCGATGCTCAGACGCTGCAGCTGTCCCCCGCTGACCTCCGACGGCCTCCTGTCGGCTATATCAGGAGGCAGTCCGACGCTTTCGACGCTTCGGTCGATCTGAACGTTCTGATCGGCTCGGCGTCGAAGCCCCTTGAGTTCTGCGTACTCCCGAAGGCTGGAACGTATAGAGGCCATGGGGTCGAAGGCCGCCTGCGGGTCTTGGAAGACCATCTGCACGGTGCGGCGATGATCCCGAAACTGGCGCTCCGGGAGCCCTACGATGTTTTCGCCGAACAGAAGCACTTCCCCGCTCGTCGCTTCCGTCAGCTTCAGAAGCACCCGCCCGATGGTGGACTTGCCAGATCCCGACTCTCCGACAATGGCGAAGGTCTCCTGGGGGTGGACGTCGAAACTCACGCCGTCCACGGCGCGTGCGGTGCGCTTTCGCAATTTGGCGTCGCGGGTTACGTAGTCCTTCAGAAGGTCGTGCACCTCAAAGATCGGAGTGCTCAGGCTTTCACGCACGCCACCCTCCTTTCGCCCATCCCCCGAAGTTCGGGAACACCCTCCCGACATTCCGTTCCGACCCTCTCGCAACGATCCGCAAAAGCGCACTCCGTGAGCTCCCCTACGAGCGTAGGAACAACTCCAGAGATGAAGTTCATGCGCCCCTGCCGTATCGTGGAGTACGACTTAACCAACTCAGCAGTGTAAGGATTGTATGGGCTGTTCAACACCTCGGCGGTGGGGCCGCTTTCCATTATCCGACCTGCATACATAACTGCCATCTTCTCACAGGTTCGCCCTACGATACCGATGTCATGCGTGATTAGCAGAAGCGTTGAATGGCGTTCTGAAACCTGCTCCACGACCAACTCGAGGACCTGCCTTTGCAGGGTGGCGTCGAGGCCGGTAGTAGGCTCGTCGGCTATCAGCAGCCGGGGACGGCAAGACAGCGCCAGGGCAAGAGCCGCCCTCTGAGCCATACCCCCGGAATACTGGTGGACGTAGTCTTTTGAGCGACGAAGGGCATTGGGAATACCCATCTGCTCCAACAACTCGACGGCGCGTTCTCGACTCTCCTTTCGCCCGACCTTCTCGTGGACTCTGATCACCTCTGCTATCTGTCCGCCGATCGTGAGCACAGGATTGAGGGAGGCGCGTGGATTTTGAAACATGATGGCCATGCGGCTTCCGCGCAGGAGACGGAGCCGCTTCTCGGCAGCGCCTAGGATCTCCTCCCCTTCGAAACGGATCGAGCCTCTCATCACTTTGGCGCTGGAAGGCAGCATCCCCAAAACAGCGGAAGCAGTG
Source organism: Acidimicrobiales bacterium (assembly GCA_965242895.1). GTDB lineage: Bacteria > Actinomycetota > Acidimicrobiia > Acidimicrobiales > CATQHL01 > CATQHL01. The sequence continues at coordinate 2,419,895 of OZ251507.1, read as the reverse complement.
AGGCTCTTGCCCGAACCGGACTCTCCTACCAGCGCCATGGTGCTAGCGCGCCCGACTTCTAAGCTCACGCCTTGAAGAGGCATTTGCGCCGCCCTCTTCCTCTTCCCAGCAAAACAGACAGCGAGGTCACTGATCTCCAATAAGGGAGCGAGTGGGCTGTCCGCCATGCCCTCCTGCCGATTAGTGACGGCTGCGGAATTTATGCTCATTTTCCGTACCTCACCCGGTCGGCCACGAGGTTCAGGCTCAGTACTGTCGCAAAAATTGCCAGACCCGGAAATACAGACATCCACCACTCCCCTGAAAGGGTTATGTAACGGGCTCCGGCCCGCACCATTGCACCCCACTCGGGGGTGGGCAGGGACACGCCTAAACCTATGTAGCTGAGAGCGGCCAGAATTAGGACCGCCCAGGCTACGTTCACGGAGAATTGAGCAAAAATCACCTGAGACACGTTCGGGATAACACGGCGACGCAGGATGGTGAAGTTGCGCTTTCCCGCGCAGCGGGAGGCCAGTATGAAATCGGAATCGACGATCGGCAGCACGGCGCTACGCGTCAGTCGTATGTAAACCGGGATGTTGACGAGCGCAATGATGAAGATGAGATTGGGAATGCTGGCGTCAAAAGCGGCCACTATCCCCATTGCGAGCAGGAGGGTGGGGAACGCCTGAAAAGACTCGGAGATACGCAGCAAGAAACCATCAAACTTTCCCCCCTTCATCGCCGCCAAAGCTCCTAGGGGTACTCCGATCGCTACCGCTATGAGTGCGGCGCCAAAACCTACTGCCAGGTCGAGGCGGGCAGCGTGCACCACTCGCGCAAAGACGTCGTAGCCGAATTCGTCGGTACCGAACCAGAAATCTCTGCCGGGCGGCGACCGCCTAGGGCCAGCGTTCAGCTCGATCGGGTCCCTCGTAAATTCGGGAACTATTAGGGCGATAAGAATTATCAGAGCAAGCGAAAGGAAGGATGGGGTGCTCACGATGCGCAGAGCAACTCGACCGGCTTTAGAAGCCAAACTCCTAGAAGTAACAGAGGAGATCATGAGCGGGTGCGCGTACGCGGGTCGATGACGAAGTGCAGAACGTCCATGACCATGTAAATAACGAGGTAGCTCAGTGCGCTCAAGAGCACCACAGCCAAGACCGGCGGATAGTTGGATTGGGCAATGGCGTCTACGGCGTATTTTCCGATGCCCGGCCAACTAAAGACGGTCTCTACCAGGACCGTACCTCCGAGCAGATAGCCGTACATCATCGCCCCCATCGTGGAAACAGGCAGCAGCACGTTGGGCAGCGCGTGACGCATTACGATCGACCGCCTCTTGACGCCCAGCGCCCTTGCAAAGCGTATGTAGCCGGAATCCATGACCTCTCGCATAAAGCCGCGAGTGATCCGCAGCAGAGGCGCACCGATGACGATTGCCAGAGTCAATACGGGCAGGATGAGTTGCCCTGCGGAGGAGCGGAAAGTCGCCCAGTCCCCGGCGATGATCGCGTCGAGGGTGTAAAAGCCTGTGACTCGATCTGGGGCGCTCCCCATCGTACGCCCTAGAGGTGCTGGCGCTATTTGCCAGGTCTGAAAAAAGACGAAGATCAGGACGAGGCCCAGCCAGAACTCCGGAAAAGACACCCCGACCCCTGAAAGAGCGTCGGCTAGACGATCAGAGAAAGAACGCCTTTTCAAAGCCGAAACTATCCCCAGCCCAACCGCCCAGACGACGGCCAGCAGAAAAGCGAAGGTTGCTAACTCCACAGTGGCTGGCCAACGGGAGGACAAGTCGGATGTTACCGGAGTTCCGTTCAGCCAGTTGTCACCCAGATCACCAGTGAAAAGCTGCCCTAGGTACTTGAAATACTGTTCCGGAATCGACTCGTTGAGGCCGAGCCTTTCGGTTACAGCCTCAAGAGTCGACTCATCAGCCTGATTTCCGACAATCAGAGAAGCCGGATCGCCTGGCAGCACCCGCGTGACCACGAAGGTAATCAAAGAGACCCCGAATAACGCTATCAGAAGGTAAGAGAACCTTCGGGCAACGTAAATCAAAAGGGGCATTTTGATCCTTCAGATCACGCGGGTAACCCCCGAATCAGATCACTGGGCAGGGCGCAGGTCAGCTAGGCGCGGTATCTCGTTCGGGTAAAGGACAAAACCGGTAACCGATTCCCTCATTGCGATCTTGTAGTCGGGCTGTGCTAGGAACACCCAGGGGGCATCGTCCACGATGAGTCTCTGAGCCTCCTCGAAAAGGGCTCGACGAGCGTCTGGGTCGAACGTCCTCCAGCCTTCTTTAATGATCTCATCCACTCGATCGTTGCTGTAGTCGACGTAGTTGCCGAAAACACCGCTCTCGAGAGTCAGCGACAAGGCATAGTTAGGATCGGCGATCCAGGCCAGGGACTCGTCCACGAAGAACGTCATCTCATTGTCTGCGTCTTCTGTGACCCTGCGCTCAGCAAACGCCGACGCGGTGAGAGGCTGGATGTCAACGGGTATCTCGACTTCGCGCAAAGCTGCCTGGACGCGCACGGCAATCTGTTCGTGCCCCGACTTGGCGGCGTCAAAATACAGAGGAATCGTGCTCCCGTCATAGCTGCTCTGCGCTATCAGGGCTCTGGCTGCATCCAAATCTTGTAGGTACCCGATGGTGTTGCCGAGCGAAGTGGGCATACCGTCTGGGATCGGGCCGTAAAGGCGGCGAGCCTCACCGTTGTAGACGTTCTCGATGATGTCGTCGTAATTCACTGCATGCGAAACGGCTTGACGTAGTCTCTTGTCGCTGAACGGCTCGGTTATGTTGTTCATACCGAGGTAGGCGGTGTTGGTTGAAGGAGCCCGGAGCACCTGAACGCCCGGAGCACCTGCAAGGGCGGCGAACTCTTCATTGCCGAGACCGATCGCTACGTCGATCTGGCCCGCTCTGAGCAATTGAGCCCGAGTGGCCGCGTCGGGGATGACCCTCCAAATTACGCGGTCGTAGGCCGGAGGTCCTAGATAGAAGTTAGACCTGGCTTCGAAAACAATTTCTTCTGGGGTTTCGCTAACTAACCGATAGGGACCGCTGGGGTTCTCCACATTATCTTTGAAGTGTTCCGTGGCCCACGGGTCTTCCGCAGTAGCGTACTTCTCGACTAGTTTCGGGTCGATTGCCGACGAAGAAGTCATGTAGAAGGACTGCATGACCAGTGCGCTTGGCTCGTCTGCGGTGAGGCGGATTGTGTATTCGTCGATCACTTCCGGAGGCTTGGTGACTTTGGCAATGTTGTTAAGCAGCCAGGCGCCGCCGCCAGGAGTCTCAAGGTTACGTTCGACCATGAAGCGGGCGACTTCAGCGTTGATCGGGGTGCCGTCATCGAAGGTTAAGCCTTCACGTATCTTGATCGTGTAGGTAAGACCGTCGTCATGGGCCTCCCAGGATTCGAAGTAACGAGGGTTGAGACCGGAGTTGTCAGCCACCATCTGGCCGTTCTTCTCTATGGCCGGGTGGATGACCGGCATTTCGTAGATCATGGAAAGCGCTTCGTGGGAACGTATGAAATTGGCGCAGCACGGGTCCAAAGTCTGGATCTCGCCCGGAACACCAATGGTCAATACGAGTTCCTCACCAGACCGCGCAGTAGTAGCCGCCGTGGTGGTCGTGGCCACAGTGGTAGTAGTAGCCATCTCAGTCGTGTCCGTGGTGTCCTCACCACTGCCAGACGCCGCAGTAGTAGCCGGAGCAGCCGCAGTAGTCGTCGTAGCCTCCTCACCGCCGCCAGACGCCGCAGTAGTAGCCGGAGCAGCCGCAGTAGTAGCCGTGGTACCCCCGCCGCCAGTCTCCGAAGACGAATCACTGCCGCCGCAAGAAACGGCAATCAACGACAGGACAGCAATCAAACAAACTGTCCATGTCAACTTTTTAAATTTCATCAATACTCCTTTGATATTGCTGGTTTGGTTTCCTGTTAATCGGAATTCTTGATTTAATCGAGATCCTTGATTTTAAACTTAGGAAGTTTAATTGGGACTTAGCTTTTGCGCCCGGCGCGAGCAAGCAACTCAGCGTAATGAACGGGGGTGAGCAACGGATCCAATACAGGAATGGGCACCCGATCACGGATCGGGTCTAAGAGGCCTCCCCACAGCGTGCAGGCAAAGAACAAGGCCGTCGCCTCATTTTCTCGCCAAGCAAACTCAGCCGCTTCTCCGGCAGGACCAGCAATGGACGCGGACATCTCTCGCCGCACGGCGGCTCCTAGTCCACTCGCATCGTCATTCGCTAGGTACTGAGCCACTTCTTCCTCGGAGGGATGACCGCACGGCGCTGAGATCACACCGGCGAACGACGCCTCTCCTCCGTACCGGTGAATGAGTCGACGGACCCAGTTGGCAGTCTGCGGCAAATTCTCTCCCTCTCCACTCTCAATCCTAGGAGCAATTACTCCAAGCCGGCCGAAAGCCAGCCCAGTCGCCGCGGCTGCTTCCATAGGGGCCGTGACAGGGATAGAAACCAAATCCTTGGCATCTTCTAGTCCAGGGTCGGAGCAACAGGCAATCACTACTGCGTCAAACCCGTCCTTTTCGGCCTCGATCACAGCAGCCAGCAACTGATTCATAAAAAGCGACGCCGCTGGCAGGAAAGCCGTCGCCGGCACACCAGTGCCAGCAAGGGAGCGTGCCGAAATCTGCGTGTCTAGAGACACAGTCGGACGCACGACATCTAGAGTCGTTTCGTTGTGTTTGTCAATACCTAATGGATTAATTATCTGAATTCTCATTAACTGTCCCTCTTTAAAATTACCTAGTGCAGACTTTGCCTACTTTGCCTTCTTTGTACACCGCTTAACTTTCACAACCCGTCAACTTGAGCTTTACATCTTCGACAGAATTATGTGGCCGTGCTGCGAAACTTGCGCCTCCCAGAGGGGGGGAACTAGCGTGGTGCAGGCTTCCTCCAAGACAATAACCGGTCCGTTCACATGCGATCCGCTAGGCAGCGACTTCCTCATATAGATATCCGTGTCTTTCCACTCTCCGGCAAACCAGACTTTTTCTACCGCCTCCGGAGCGGGGGCGTCCCCTTCCGCCAGCGACTTTCGAACAGGCGGTCGGCTCAGGCCGTATCCGGTCATGCGAAGGTTCACGAACTCGACGGCTTCGTCCGGGTTGCTGTGTCCGTACCTGAGTTCATACACACGAGCAAATTCGCCGGAGATCTCCTTGAGCAACCTTTCTGGTCCGCCGCTCATTTCAAGTGGAAGCGTCACGGTGTACTCCTGACCCATGTAGCGGAGATCTGCTGAAGGCTCCAGCCTGGTTTCGGACGTGTCCGCTCCGTCTTCAAGCAGAATCCGCGAAGCTTGGGATTCCATTTCATTTAGAACTTTAAGCAAGTCCTGCGGGTCTAGGTCGGCAACCCTCACATAGAAACTCCTGACGACGTCGTGACGAATGTCGGAGTGCAGCATTCCGTAGGCGGATAGGACTCCTGGGTCGGTGGGAACGACGACCTTGCTCACTGAAAGTTCTTCGGCAAGTGAAACGGCATGAAGCGGCCCTGCCCCTCCGAACGCCACCAGGACAAAATCACGCGGATCGATGCCCTGCAGCACGGTGATCTCACGGATCGCATTCGCCATAGCGGCGTCGGCCACAGAGACCATCCCTGCTGCCAGTTCGACGCTGTCCAAACCGAGTTCAGCCCCCACGCCCGCCAAAGCATCCTCGGCAGCCGCCATGTCCAGAGCCATGCCGCTAGCAAGCCGGGCGAAGGAAGGCAGCCGACCCAGCCTGAGGTTGGCGTCGGTGATCGTCGGCTCCGTTCCTCCGATGCCGTAACAGGCAGGACCTGGGTCTGCGCCTGCCGAGCGCGGCCCCACCCTCAAGCCTCCTCCACTGGCGTATCCGATGCTGCCCCCTCCGGCTCCGATCGTGTGGATGGCCACGGCAGGGGCTAGCACCGGATGGCCTTTTAATTGGGACTCCAAGTCGATCTTCGCCTTTCCGTCCACCACCAAACTCATGTCGAAGGACGTCCCTCCCATATCCACGCAGATCAAACGGTCTGCGCCGAGTCCCGCTCTCAGGTCGTCCGCCACAGCCACCCCTGCGATTGTCCCGCCCACTGGCCCGGAGAAAAGTGTTTGGATCGGCCGTTGCCGTGCCGTCAGCGCCGACATCACCCCCCCGTTGGACTGCATAACCCGCAGGGGCCCCCGCAGGCCGCGGTTGGAGACTTCGCTGGAAAGCTCGGCAAGATAATCCTCCACGATGGGAGCTATGTATGCGCTAATCACAGTGGTACTCGTGCGCTCGTACTCGCGCCACTCGGGTGCTATGACGTTTGAACAGGTCACGGAGAGACCCGGGCATTCGGCGTTAATGACCTCGGCAGCCATCTGTTCGTGTATGGGGTTGGCGTAGGCGTGCAGGAAACAAATCGCCACCGAATCGAACTCTCCCCCCAGACGTCCCCCCAGCGCTCTGAGAGCGTCGGCGTCCATCGGCGTGAGAACCGAACCGTCTGCAGCGATCCGTTCTTTGACCTCGAAAATCCAGCGGCGCGGAACGATGGGCTTGGGCGGGCGGTAACGGACGTTGTACATGTCTGGCCGATTGGCGCGGCCTAGTTCGTAGACGTCCCGGAAGCCTTCGGTGGTCAGCAGGGCGACCTTTGCCCCCCGCCCTTCAAGAAAGGCGTTAAGACCGGCCGTTGTACCGTGGGTGATTGATTCGAGGGAATTCCAGTCGATTTGGAGGTCGTCAAGCGCCTCCAGCACGCCGTCGTGCAGGCGTCCTGGCGTGGTCAGCGTCTTGGCTGCCCGTATCTTGCCCTCCGCATCGATGGAGACGGCGTCGGTGAATGTCCCGCCTATGTCAACTGCGACTCTCATATCTTCTTTCTGCGCCCGGTGCGGCGATCAGCGCGACAATTGCGACGATCAGCGCTAGTCAATACTGCCAATACTAAAGGCAGTTTGCGGACTCAAGACAACCTGTTAGAGGCACTAATCCCTGATGCTAACAGCCATCAGGCACTACAACCGGACGCACCTTTCCGGTGCGCTTCCGCTAGCCGCCGATGAGGTGATTACGGATTTTTCGAGCGGATCATGCGGCGGATACCTAGGGAACGGATACCTAGGGAACGAAGAAGTCCGATGCCTGCCTAGGACTTGAGAACCACTATGCGACGCTCCTTCTTTCCCCGCTGAAGGAGAAGGAAACGCCCGTCGATCCACTGGAGCGCCGTCGAGGCCGGATCGGAGACCCGGGAGCGATTCAATGAGACTGCATCCTGGCGCAGTTGCCGGCGGGCGTCGCTGCGGGAAGCGCACAGGCCCGAAGTTACGAGCAGTTCCAGCAGAGGCTCTTCAGCGTCTAGAACCTCCGAGTCAACGAACACGGAAGGGACGATTCCCGTGAGCGACTTCAGCATCGCTCCGCTCAGCGGGTCGGAACCGAACAGAGCTTCCGCTGCGAGATTGGCTTGCGTTGCCGCAGCGGCTCCGTGGACAATCTTTGTCACCTCGTCCGCTAGGCGCCGCTGCGCCAAACGCCGCTCCGGCGAATTGGCGTGGGTTGTCATCACTTCGGCGACCTCCGCTACGGGCATCATCGTCAACTGAAAGAGCAGGCGGGAGACGTCGCGGTCGTCGGTGCGCAGCATGTACTGGTGCAGGTCGTAGGGAAGCGTTTTAGCGGCGTCTAGCCAGATCGTTCCTTCGGCCGTCTTGCCGAACTTCTGTCCGTCAGAGCGCGTCAGCAGCGGCCAAGTGATTCCGTGGGCAGCACCTCCCAAGCGTCGGCGTATGAGGTCGACGCCGACGGTGATGTTGCCCCACTGATCTGAGCCTCCGACCTGGAGTCGGCAATCTCGGTGCTCGTAGAGCCAGCAGAAGTCGAAAGCCTGCATGAGCATGTAGCTGAACTCCGTGTAGGAAATCCCATGCTCGCTTTCGAGGCGGCTTCGCACGGAATCCTTGGCAAGCATCTGCCCAACGTTCACGTGCTTGCCCACGTGTCGCAGGAAATCGATGAAGCTCACTGGGGCGGTCCAGTCGGCGTTGTTGACGACCTCTACATCGCATCCTTCTAGAAGTTTGGCCAACTGAGAGCGCAGGGATTCCAGGTTGGCGGCCAAGACCTCCGGAGTGAGCAGATTGCGCTCGCTGGAACGCCCGCTGGGGTCGCCCACCATGCCGGTGGCGCCGCCGACGAGAGCGAGAGGTCGGTGGCCGGCCTCGGCGAAGCGTCGGAGCATGAGGACGCCGATCAGGTTCCCTAGATGCAGGCTGCCAGCGGAGGGGTCGAAGCCAAGATACAGAGTGACAGACCGGCTGTTCAGCAACTCCGAAAGGGCGCTCTGGTCGGTGGAATCGTGGAGTAGGCCGCGATCTGCTAGGTCTTTGAGTAACTGCGGTCCCTGCATTGAAAGAAGCCTAAATCCGACGGAGTGCGCCTGCGCTGCGTTCCAACTTCCTGACCTCCTCCGTGGAAAGTTCACGCCACTCGCCCGGGCGCAGCCGACCTACCGAGATTGGGCCTATTCGGGTTCGCACCAATCGCTTCACCGGATGTCCGACCGCTTCGCACATGCGCCTCACCTGACGGTTGCGCCCCTCGGTCAAGACCATCCTCAACAAGCCGCTGCCCTGAACGGAGACCTTTGCCGGAGCACTCATCCCGTCGTCTAGTTCCACTCCCTCGCGCAGAGCCCGCAGCGCCCCGGGGGAAGGGCTGCCGTCCACTGCAACGAGGTAATCCTTCTCACATCTCGAGGAGGGGTGGGAAATCCTATGAGTCAGATACCCGTCGTTGGTGAGCAGTATCAAGCCTTCTGTGTTGATGTCTAGACGTCCGACCGGATAGACCCTGGGGAGGGCGGGAAGGCCGTCTAGCACGGTGGGGCGGCCCTGCGGATCGGCAGCCGTACTCACAACTCCCCTGGGCTTGTTGAGCAGGTAGTAGACGAAGTGGCTGCACAGCCCGATCCGCGTTCCGTCCACCTCCACCTCGTCGCTGTCGGGACGCAGCCTCTGGCCTATGCGCGCCGGCTTTCCGTTTATGAGCACACGGCCTTCCCGCACCATCTCCTCTACCTTGCGGCGAGACGCCACTCCGGCGGCGGCCAGCACTTTCTGAACCCGCTCGGAGGGGCGGTCAGCGCTGGAATCTCTAGATGGATGGGCCACGACCATAGGCTAGATGCAGCCCGTGACTGCCCTCCTCACCCGCCGCCGCGCCGTCAAGCGCATCGCATTGCTAGTGTTGCTGCCGGCTGTCTTCGCGTCCGCTTGCTCCTGGACGACCCGCAACCTGGAAATCGGCCCTCCTCCTACCGCCCAGTCGTCTTTCATCTACGACAGCGCCGGCAATCTCATCACGACCTTCCGCGGCGAACAGAACCGGCTTAACGCCAAGACCCTGAACGAAGTGCCCCGGATACTGATCGACGCCATAGTGGCTATCGAGGACGAGCGCTTCTGGCAGCACCAGGGGGTCGACCTGCGCGCCATCATGCGGGCTGCAAGGGCGAACGTGATAGTCGGAGGCGAACTGCAAGGCGGCTCCACCATCACCCAGCAGTATGTGGGGCAATCCTTCCTGAACCGCACCGACCGCTCGGTCAGCCGCAAGCTGGAAGAGATCGCCTTGGCCCTGCAGTTTGAACGCTCCTACAGCAAGGAGTTCATCCTCCTGCAGTACATGAACGCCGTGAACTTCGGCGAAGGCGCCTATGGGATCATCGCCGCTGCCAAAGAATACTTCTCCAAGGAGCTCAGCGATCTAACGCTGGCCGAGGCTGCCCTGCTGGCGGGTCTCATCCGAGCGCCTTCGAGTTCCAACCCCTACAACGACAGAAAAGCCGCCCTCAGCCGCCGAACTGAAGTGCTGAAGAGAATGCTCGCCAACGAGTGGATAACCCAGAGGGACTACGACTTGGCGCGAACGGAACCGCTGCACCTTGCCCCGCGTGTGGAGACGCTCGACGAGACCTACGAAGCCGCCTATTTCGTGGAAGACGTTCGTCAGTGGATGCTCTCCGACCCCATTTTCGGAGAGACAGCAGCCGACAGGGCGCGCCTGCTCTTCGAAGGCGGCCTGAGCATCGAGACCACGTTGAACATGGACATCCAGAAGGCGGCTGAAGCCGCCATGGAAACCGTTCTGCCCTGGGAGCAGGGGCCAACCGCAGCAATCGTGGTTATCGAGAATGACACGGGATACATCCGCGCCGTCGTGGGCGGGAGGGACTTCTTTGGAGAGGAGGCAACCGCCCGCTTTAATTTGGCCACCCAAGGGGGTCGACAGGCAGGTTCGGCCTTCAAACCTTTTGTGCTGGCGGCTGCGCTGGAGCAAGGAATTCAGATGAGCGCCCTTTACCCGGCGCCTAACACGATCGCGCTTCCAATACCTGGCGTGACCGAAGAGTGGGATGTGAAGGGCGGGGCGGGGGGCGGCCTCGTGACTCTGAGGGAAGCAATAACGCGCTCCTACAACACGGTCTTCGCTCAACTCATGGAAGACGTCACCCCGGAAGTCGGCATAGAGATGGCCCGGAGGCTAGGGGTGGCATCACCGCTCAAGCCCGTGCTTGCAGCGGTCTTGGGGACAGAGGACGTCTCTGTCCTGGACATGGCCACCGCATACTCCACGCTGGAGAGACAGGGCGTGTACATCCGCCCGACGATGGTCACCCGCATCTCACGCGCCGACGGCACTCTCCTGTACGAGCACTCGATCAATACAAATCGAGTGCTCGACGCCCGCATTGCCATCGAAATGACCGACGTCATGAGCGAGGTCATCGAATTGGGCACCGGCAGGCGAGCCCAGATCGGCCGACCGGCCGCAGGCAAGACAGGTACCGCCGAGAACTTCGGAGACGCTGGATTCACCGGCTACACACCTCAGTTCACTACATCGGTGTGGGTCGGTTTCCCCACGGGGCAAATTCCGATGGAACCCCCGACGACGGACATCAAGGTCTATGGAGGCACCTACCCTGCTCAGATCTGGCAGGCTGTCATGTCGGCCATTCACAACGACCTCGACTCCGAAACTTTTCCTGTGAGCATTCCTACTACGACCACGACGCAGTTTCCTCAAGTCGTGGAAGTTCCCGACCTCAGAGGCCTGACGCCGGAACAAGCATCCGGTCGGGTCGACGCCGTCTACCTTTTTGTGAGGCTGAACGAGGTCGCACGGCAGGACGCCTCCGAGAGGATCGTCGTCGAGCAGTCGCCGGCGCCGGGCGACAGGGTCTCAGGCGGCAGCACGATCACGCTGGAGGTGGCTGTTCCGGCGCCTCCGGAAGAAGCCGAAGAAGCAGAAGAAGCCGAAAACCCTGGCTGAGCCTGCGTCATTGGAAAACGTGTCAGCGCAAGAGACTGAGGACGCCGACAGGTCGGACGTCGACAAGGCAGAGGGGGCGGGGGCGGAGGGGGCGGCCGGGGCGGGCGCTGAGAGGGCTGAGGTGACAGAGGGGGCTGAAGGAACGGAAGAGACGGAGGGAACAGAGGGCGAGGGCGCTGAGGGGACGGAAGGAGCAGAGGGGACGGGCGCTGATTCGGGCGCAGACCAGAAACAGGGAAAACGCAGCTGGAAGTACGCTGCGACCGTCGCCGTTCTGATTTTTGTTGGCTACTGGCTATACGTCTTTCTGCCGATCTCAAATCCCGAAAACCCTGATCTGCTGTCGGACGCAGCATTCGGGAGGAAGGCCGAGGTGCTTTGCGCCAGGGCCGAGAAACGAATTGCCGAACTCCCCGGCGCGGCCCAGGCAGACGACCCTGAGGACAGATCGGCTCAAGTAACGGACTCGACCGACGTCTGGGAAGAACTGACGGGCGAACTCGAGGCCATCGCTGCGGAAGCGGGAGCGGGCGACTACGACCTGATCTCGGCCTGGCTGAAGGACTGGCGGGTGTATCTGGAGGATCGGAGAGGTTACTCAAAGACGCTGGCCGAAGGAGAAGACCCGCCTTTTCTGATTTCTACCCGGAGAGGAAGAGGAGTAACTGAGTACATCAGCGCCTTTGCCGAGGCAAACGGGATGCCGAGTTGCGCCACGCCTGACGACGTGTAGGCAGACCTCCGGCGCAGGAGCCAGGCACAGGAGCCAGGCGCCCACCAGGGCGCTAATCGGAACCCGAAATCAGCTTGGCGGACGGGGCGGACGGGGCGCTCAGCTTGGCGGACGGGGCGGACGGAGCGCCCTGGGCGCACGGGAGACGTTGGGGTCGCCTGAGACGTACCAGCGCCATGGCAACTCCGCCCCATTTCGCACCCCGATGCGGGAACTCTGCCCGACGGCCTTAGGCGGAGCGATCCCCTCAGACGTCAGCCTCACAGGGGACTCCGGGCTCAGAAGATCTACACCGTCGTGGCTGCCGTCGATCCCGAGCGCCGCTGTCAGCTTCGCCGGGCCGCTGCAGAGATCCCGCAGCCGACGGGCCGCCGGCCTTCTCTCCCACATTTGCTCGACGGCGCTCAACGGCGAGAGCGCCCTGATCAAGACGGCCGCACATGCTCCCTCGGGTTCGCAGACCACGTTGGCGCACCAGTGCATGCCGTAGGTGAAGTAGACGTACAAAAGCCCGGGGCGGGCAAACATGACTTTGTTGCGGCGTGTTTTTCCGCCGAAGCCGTGGCTGGCCGGATCGTCCGCTCCGGCGTACGCCTCCACCTCCACCACGCGTCCTGAGCACCCTCCGCAGCGCAGCACCATCCCGAGAAGTTCAGGCGCCACTTCGGTAACTGGGCGCTCGAGGAAGTTCCTGTTCAATCTCTTCTCAGGAGAGAATCCAGCCTCACTGGATATGAGCGAAATCGCTTGCGACTCCCAACTCTCCGACAAACGGAATGTGCACATCCTATATTGTCCTCGCTGCACCGCCTGGGACACTTGAACAGAAGAAGAGAAAACACTAGGAAAAATCAACTATATTCAACTAAATATAATATTCATATATATATATATATATATATACCTAATTGATAAAGACACATGAGACAACACTAGGTACCGACACCGCTGTCGCCTACGAAGAGTTCATCAACAGGCCGACGCTGAGGCAGATACTCAGCAGTAACTGGCCACCAACAGAAAAGAAAAAACTAAGAGAATGAAAACGAAAGAAAAACAAACGCACCACCCCCCCCCCCCTCATCCCTCACCCCTTCGGTCGCTATGGCGACGCACCGCCAGAGACGAACGTGGACTATCCACCCTGGAGTGGATTCTGCTCGTTGCCGCCGTCGGAGGGCTCGCCACAGCGGGTGTCATCATCGTTAGGAACGCCGTCGGCGGAGCCGGCGACCAAGTAGACGACGACGCCAGAACTGAACGACTAGCCCAGCGAGATGTCAATACCACACTACGCACCACAAGGGGCGGAGGCACCGACACCGATATAAACCTCCAAGCCCACGTCATTCGAAATCGCTGCAGCTTCGACTACAAACTGAACGACGGTACGTATCCACTACGGAAATGGCGTGGGAGTTTCACTCTCCGGTATGTGAAACAAGATAAGACTCTGACAACTGCCCAACAGGGTGGCAGCGGCGACAATAAAGATCATTGGTGCGACGCAGTGCCTACTAACAACTTAACCAACAATCCCGCTAACTTTGCTGAACCGATACGCACTAACTTCTTAGCTGATACTTGCGTTACATGGCCGGATGGCGCAGGAACGCCATACGCCAACGTGAACCCTAGAACCAACGAGAGTTGCTGACGGACGCTATTGACGTCATTGTTGGCGTGAGTTGGGCGCCGCTTCAGTAACTGGGCGCTCGAGGAAGCCCCTGTTCAACCTCTTCGCAGAAGAGAATCCAGCCTCTCGGCGTCGGCCGCCATCCGCTCGCCCAAGCGGACGAATTGAGCCTTCACCGACGCGGTGCCTCCGCCGCCCGGGCTGCTGCGGCTCTCCAGGGCTGACCCGGCCCTGAGCAGGTCTGCCGCATCCCGCCCCAGGGCTGCGGCAACCACCTCGACGAAGTCGCCGCCGCCCTCCGTAGACCCTCGCACCAACTCGGCGACGCGCTTGTGGGCGTCGCGGAAGGGTACGCCTCTTTTCACCAGCGCCTCGGCTAGGTCGACAGCCGCCAAGTAGGGATCGTCTGCGGCGGACTGCATGCGCTCGACGTCGAACTCCGCACTTCTCAGCAGCCCGGTCATGACTTTCAGCCCCCCCAGCACCTGCCGCACAGAATCGAACAGCGGCTCTTTGTCCTCCTGGAGGTCTCTGTTGTAGGAGAGAGGCAAACCTTTTAGGACGACGAGAAGGCCGGTCAGGTTGCCAATGAGCCGACCGGAGCGCGCTCTCACCAACTCGGCCGCGTCGGGATTCTTCTTCTGCGGGAGCATCGAACTGCCCGTAGAGAAGGAGTCGTGAAGTCGCAAGAAACCTACTTCCTCGCTGCACCAGAAGACGACCTCCTCACCAAGACGAGAAAGGTGCACCCCGATGAGGGTCAACACGAAGAGCGCCTCCGCAACGAAGTCCCGGTCGCTCACAGCGTCGAGAGAGTTCTCGAATCTGGCGGAAAAACCGAGTTCAGCCGCCGTGAAGTCGGGGTCGATGCCGAGGGATGTACCGGCGGCTGCTCCCGCCCCCAACGGCGAGACGTCGACGCGCCCAAATGTCTGAAGGAGACGTTCGAAGTCACGCGCCAGAGCCCAGCAGTGAGCCAGCAGGTGATGCGCCAGCGGCACGGGCTGGGCGCGCTGAAGATGGGTGTAGGCGGGCAGTCGTGCGTCGGGCGCTCCGGCTGCGCGATCCAAGAGCACCTTCTGCATATCCAGCAGCGCCCCTGCCACATCCAGCAGCGCCTCCTTCAGGTAGAGGCGCAGGTCGCACGCCACCTGGTCGTTGCGGCTTCTGGCGGTGTGGAGTTTCCCCCCTACAGCAGGGGCGAGTTCGGTGACTCGGCGTTCCACGGCCGTGTGGATGTCCTCGTCGCTGGGGAGAAACTCGAACGCCCCTGAGAGCAGTTCGGTTTCGGTCGCGTCGAGGGCGTTCAGTATCTCTTCGCCTTCGGTTTGGGTGAGCAGTTCCGATCTCATCAGGCTGCGAACATGCGCCCGCGAGCCGGCGATGTCGTGAGGGGCCAGCAAGCGGTCGTATTCCAGGCTGTCGCAGAACGACGTGAGCTCTGCCGCCGGTTCCGAAGCGGTGCGGGCAGACCAGAGCCTTGCGGGTGAAGAGGCGGGAGAAACTTCTCTGCCCTCGGGTCGTTCTGCTCTCACGGCTTCCGGCGGTTCGTCCGATTCCATGCTTTCCGTGCTCACTGAGTGCCCACCAAGCGCCCCTAGAGGGTGTCTCCCCGCAGGGCTGCGGTACGTAGACGAAGGGCGTTCAGCTTTATGAAACCGTCGGCGTCGCTCTGGTCGTAGGCGCCCTCGTCTTCTTCGAAAGTAGCGGTCGCCCGGTCGAACAGGGAATCCTCCGACCGGCGCCCCACGATGCTCACCGACCCTTTGTAGAGCTTCACACGCACCACGCCGTTGACGCGACATTGGCTCCAGTCGACCGCCTCCTGGAGCATCCGGCGCTCCGGACTCCACCAGTAACCGTTGTAGACCAGGCTTGCGTAGCGAGGCATGAGGTCGTCTTTGAGGCGGGACACCTCACGGTCGAGGGTGAGCGACTCCATCGCCCTGTGCGCCCGGGCGATGATCGTGCCTCCTGGCGTTTCGTAGGCGCCCCGGGACTTCATGCCCACGTAGCGGTTCTCCACCAGGTCGACCCGACCTACGCCGTGGCGCCCCCCCAGTTCGTTCAGGCTGGCCAAGACCTCCGCCGGCGTCATCGTCTCACCGTCGATGGCCGAGACGTCGCCCCCCTCAAAAGCAAGCTCCAGGTAAAGGGGCTCTTCAGGGGCTTCGGTGGGGTCGACCGTCCAACGCCACATGCCGCGCTCCGGCTCCAGCCAGGGATCCTCCAAGCGGCCCCCCTCATAGGAGATATGCAGAAGGTTGGCGTCGACGGAGTACGGGGAAGCACCCTCGGACGCCCCTTCGATGGGGATGCCCTCCCCCTCCGCAAACGCAAGCAGCCTCTCGCGAGAGGTCAGATCCCAGAGCCGCCACGGGGCGATCACCCTGATGTCGGGGGCGAGAGCGTAAGCGCCCAGTTCGAAACGGACCTGGTCGTTTCCCTTGCCGGTGGCTCCGTGGGAGATCGCGTCGGCGCCGGTCTCTTCGGCAATCTCTACCAGCCGCTTGGAGATCAGCGGTCGGGCAATCGACGTACCGAGAAGGTACTCGCCCTCGTAGAGGGCGTTGGCGCGGAACATGGGAAAGACATAGTCACGGACGAACGTCTCGCGCAAGTCCTCCACCCTGATGTCGCTCACACCCATGTCCGCTGCCTTCGCTCGCGCTCTTTCCAGTTCCTCTCCCTGCCCCAAGTCCGCGGTGAAGGCCACGACTTCGCAGTCGTAGGTAATCTGCAGCCAGCGCAGGATAACGGAGGTGTCCAACCCGCCGGAATAGGCGAGAACCACCTTTTGAGGGTTGGCAGGGTTGGCAGGGTTGGCGGCTTGAGGATTGGCGGTCGAGTTTGCGGCGCCTTGGGTCATCGTCTTAGTGCTCCTCTTTGTGCTCGTCGTGCCGGTCGTGCGGATTGTGCTGGTTGTGAGCGTTGTGAGCGTTGTGCGGGTCGTGCGCGTCGTGCGGGTTGTGCTGGTCGTGCCGGTCGTGCGCGTCGTGCGCGGGCGAAATCTCGGGCAGCCCTGCTAAGCCCAGAAGTCGGTTTGCCACGTCTAGGGGGTCGTGACTCTCCGCCGTCACCACCAGGACGGTGTCGTCGCCCGCAAGCGTGGCCAGGATTCCCGAAAGGGCGGCGCGGTCGAGGGCGGAAGCCACCACGTGCGCCGTACCAGGGGGGGTCTTCAGGCAGACCAGGTTGCCTGAGCGTCCTACTTCCACCACCCATTCCCCCAGAAGGCGGCACAGATGATCTTCGCTGCTCACCCGCAACTCGGGAAGGTTGGGGATGGCGTAGACGCTGCCTGCTCCGGCCGCTCTCACCTTGATCGCCCCTAGCTCTTCGAGGTCGCGTGAGACGGTGGCCTGGGTGGAGCGAACCCCCAACTCCGCCAGCCTTTCCACGATCTGATCCTGCCTGCCGACGGCTTGCTCGGTAAGAATGCGCTCTATCAGATATTGGCGGCGGCGCTTGCCCACTTGCATGTCATTGACGTCGTCGCAAGCCATCTCCTCGGGGCGCATTTCTAGCCCGCCTTGGGGTTGGCAGTTTGCGCCAGCCACCAGAACAGGCCTCTGGCCGCGTGCATCCGGTTTTCCGCCTGCCGCCATACGCACGACTGCTGGCCGTCAATGACCTCTGCTGTGACTTCCTGGCCGCGGTGGGCGGGCAGGCAATGCATGAAGACCGCTTCGGGGCTTGCGGATTTCATGAGGACGTCGTCCACCGTGAAATCAGCGAAATCTGCTTCGCGGCGATCCCGTTCAGCTTCCTGACCCATGGAAGCCCAGACGTCCGTATAGACGGCGTCGGCGCCCGCAACGGCGTCGTATGGGTCGCTGCTCTGCGAAACGGCCGCCCCCTGACGCTGAAAGCAGTCCAGATCGTCTTGGGAAAAGGTGTAACCAGGAGGCGACGCCACAGCCACCTCCACCCCCAAGCGGCCAGCCGCTAAGGCCAGAGAGCGCGCCACGTTGTTGGCGTCTCCTACGTAAGCCAGTTTGCGTCCTGCCAAACCGCCCAACGTCTCCCGCAAAGTCAGCACGTCTGCCAGGGCTTGAAAAGGGTGAGAGCGGTCGGAAAGCAAGTTGACGACCGGTACTTTCGCTGTGGAAGCCAGGCGATGCAGGGTTTCGTGTTCGTGGACGCGTGCGCCTATGACGGCGTGGTAAAGGCTCAGGGTGCGGGCTGCGTCCTCCGGAGATTCGCGCACGCCCAGGTCGACCTCCCCTTTCGTGACGGCGACTGGGTGCCCGCCCAGTGCAACCACGGCCATCTCGGCTGAACTGCGGGTGCGCAAGGAGGGTTTCTCGAACAGCAGCGCCACTCCCCTGCCGGCCAGGACCGGGGGCGGAGACTGCTCCTTCGACATCGCCAGAACCTGTTCAATTTCGGAGACGGACAGGTCGTCCACTTCCAGAAAGTGACGGAGAGGCGCCCCCGACGACGACGAGGACGAGGACGACGAGGGTGGAGACGACGAAGAGGACGGAGACGAGGAGAACGACGACGGAGAGGACGAAGACGACGACGGAGACGGAGGCTTCGTGGGCGTCATCTGGCTAGACAAGTCTCCAGACGCCGAACGGCCTCGTCGATTTCATCTGCCGTGACCGTCAAGGGGGGCGTAAAACGCAGCGCCGAGGAAGTGACGGCGTTGACCACCAAGCCACCTCGCAGGCAGTCTGCCGCTGCGCCGGGGGCATAGCGCCCGTCGGGGAGAGCGTCGAGGTCTAACTCGGCGGCCAGAAGCAGCCCTCGACCTCGCACTGAGGTCACCCCTTCGGTGGACTCCAGCGCCGAACGGAGGCGGCTGCCGGCTTCGGCGGCGCGTGCGGGGGCGTCTATCTCCTCCATCACCTCGAGGGTGGCGCATGCGGCCGCTGCGGCCAGGGGCTGCCCCCCGAACGTGCTTCCGTGCTCCCCCGGTCTGAACGAGGCGGAGATATCGGAGCGCGCCCAGCAGGCGCCGATCGGCACCCCGTTGCCCAGCGCCTTGGCCGTCGTGACCACGTCGGGGCGCACTCCGGACTGCTGATGAGCGAACCAGTAACCGGTGCGGGACATACCGGTCTGCACTTCGTCGAACATGAGCAGCAGGTCGTGCGCCTTGCAGATTTCCGCCAGCTCTTCCAAGTAGCCGGGGGGAGGGACGTTCACACCCCCTTCGGCTTGTATCGGCTCCACCAGTACGGCGGCCGCCGTGGGGTCGACCACCTTCGCAACGGCTGAAGCGTCGCCGAACGGCACGTGTCGGAACCCTTCGGGCAAGGGCTGGAATATCTCGTGTTTCTCGGGTTGGCCGGTGGCGTGAAGCGTGGCCAGGGTTCTCCCGTGGAAAGAGCGAAGAGCGGAGATGACTGTGTGGCGGCCGCGACCTGCCCAGCGGCGGGCAAGCTTGACGGCGGCTTCGTTGGCCTCGGCTCCGGAATTGGCGAAGAAGACCTGCCCTCCCCCGCCCAAGAGGCGATCCAGCTTCTGCGCCAGCGCTGCGCCGTGCTCGGTTGCGAAGAGGTTGGAGACGTGCAGAAGCCGCCCGGCCTGGGCGGCGATGGCCTCGGTAATCCTGGGATGGCTGTGACCCAGACTGGTTACCGCCAAACCGCTGAGGAAGTCCAGATACTCCTTGCCGGAACGGTCCCAGAGACGGGTGCCTGCGCCGCGCACGAACATCACCTCGGGCGCCGAGTAGGTGGGCATGAGCGGACACTGCGACATTCCTTCGGGCGCTCCCACTGCAGCGGCGTGGGCGGAAGCAGGGCTCATGACTTGACCTTCGGACGGATCATCGTGCCGGAGCCTTGGTCGGTAAAGAGCTCTAGCAGCAAGGAGTGAGGCCGCGTCCCATCTAGGAGGTGCGTCGACCCGACGCCGCCCTCCAGCGCCCGCAGGCACGCCTCCGCCTTGGGGAGCATCCCGCCCCCGAGCCTCCCTGAGGCCAGGGATTCCGCAAGCTCGGAAGAGGAAATTTCCGAAATCAAGCTAGAGGGGTCGTCCACCTCGGCCAGCAGACCAGGCACATTGCTCAGAATCATCAGGCGTTCGGCTGAGAGCGCAACCGCCAGAGCACCTGCGACTGTGTCGGCGTTGATGTTGTAGGTCTGCCCTTCGGCGTCGCTGCCGATGCTGGAAACCACCGGGATGAGCTGCATGGACAACAGACGCTCCACCAGACTGGTGTTGACCTCCGCCACTTCTCCCACGAAACCCAGCGAAGGGTCGCGCCCCACGGCGCGGATGAGGCTGGCGTCTTCCCCTGAAATCCCCACCGCCAGAGGGCCGTACCGATTGATGTCGGCGACGATGCCGCTGTTCACCTTTCCTACGAGAACCATGCGGGCGATCTCGAGCGTCTCAGAATCGGTCACGCGACGCCCTTCTACGAACTTTGGGGATTTCCCGAGTTGCCCCATGACCTCGTCTATCTGCTTGCCTCCTCCATGCACAACCACCGGAAGGACGCCGACGGAAGCCAGCGCCACGACGTCGGAAGCGAACGACTTCGCAAGTTCCGGATCGCCCATGGCAGCCCCCCCGAACTTGATCACGACCTTCCGCCCTCGAAAGCGCTGCACATAAGACAGAGCCCCGATCAGGATCTCTGCGGCAACCACCTGCGAGCCGATCTCTGCGGCGGGCGAACTAGGCGACTGGAAAGCTTGCATCTTGCCGCTAGCCGTCAGCTCGTCGCCGAGTTTTCGTCGATGTATGCGTGGGAGAGATCGACCGTGATGATCTCCGCCTCACCCTCGCCCATGCCCAAGTCCACGTTCAGTTCGAGGCGGCGCCGGCGCATGTAATCGGCGACAGCCGCAGCATCGGGGGACTGCGGGGCGCCGCGGGCATATAACACGTGCTCTCCATAGGCGATGCTCAAGCGGGCAGGGTCGAAGGCCACTCCCGCAGCCCCCATCTCGCTGGCTATGCGCCCCCAGTAGGGATCCTCGCCGAACCAGGAGCACTTGACCAGCTGGCAGTTGGCGCAGTCCCTAGCGGCCTTGGCAGCTTCTTCGCTGCTAGACGCCCCTGTCACCCGCAGCAGCACGGTCTTGGTGGAACCTTCGGCGTCGTCGGCCATCTGCAGCGCCAGATCCAGGCAGATTTCAGCCACGGCCGACGCCAAGGCGTCTGCCGAGGCGCTCTGCGACGCTCCGCTGGCCAGCAGCAGAACCGTGTCGTTCGTGGATTCGGCGCCGTCCACTGTCAGACGGTTGAAACTCTCGGCGACCCCTGAGCGCAGAACGGACTGCAGGACGGAGGGGGACGCGCAGGCGTCGGTGGTCAGGACGGCCAGCATGGTGGCCATGTTCGGCTCAAGCATTGCAGCCCCTTTGGCAATGCCGCCGACTCGGAATCCCTCCCCATCCACCACGGCGGTCTTGGGCACGGTGTCGGTGGTCATCAGCGCTTCGGCTGCCCGCTCTCCACCATCGGGACTGAGCAGCGCCGCCGCTTTCGGAATGCCCGCCGCTACGACGTCCATGGGCATCGGGAAGCCTATTAGACCGGTGGAACAGACCAGGACATGACGAGTCTCGCAGCCGAGGGCTGCGGCCGTCAGCGAGCACATTCTTTCGGCGTCGGCTAGACCCGTCTCACCCGTGGCGGCGTTTGCGTTGCCGCTGTTACAGACGACGGCTGACGCCCAGCCTGCCGACGCCTGAAGATGACGGCGGCTCACCACCACTGGAGCGGCGGTCATCTGATTAGAGGTGAAGACCCCTGCGGCAGGCACCGCAGCGGCGTCGTGCGCAGCGACCATCGCTAGGTCGAGAGCGCCGGACGGCTTGAGGCCGGCCGCTACGCCCGACGCCGTGAAACCCTCTACCGCAGTAACGCTCACGAGAACACTCCGGCCAGAGGCAGCCCCGTCGTCTCCGGTAGACCGCAAATGACGTTTGCGCATTGAATGGCCTGACCCGCTGCGCCCTTGCCCAGATTGTCGAGGGCGCAAAGCGCCAGCACCCAACCCGTACGAGAATCGAGGTGAACGCTGAGGTGGGCATTGTTGGAGCCGAGGGTGTCCTTGGTGGACGGCGGCTCGGGGAACACGCTCACGAACGGCTCGTCTGCATAGGCATCTGCATATACGGAGCGAAGATCTCCTTGAGAGACGCCGTCGAGGGGACGGGCGTAACAAGTGGCCAGGATGCCCCTGCTCATCGGAGCGAGATGCGGCGTGAAGAGCACCGAAGCGCCAAGCGCCTGCTGGATTTCCGGCGTGTGGCGGTGATTGAGCAAGCCGTAGGCGCAGAAGTTTTCGTTCACGGCGCCGAAAGTGGTGTTGGCCTGGGGCGCTCGGCCAGCCCCAGTCACTCCGCTGGCAGCGTCGATGACTATCCCGTCGGTCTGGACAGCCCCTGCTCGCACGAGCGGAGCAAGCGCCAGCACGGCGGCGGTCGGGTAGCAGCCAGGAACCGCAGCCGCCCGAGCAGACGCTAGGGCGGCTCGTTCCAGTTCGGGCAGGCCGTAGACGAACTTGTCGACCTCATCGGGCGCCGCATGAGGCTGCCCGTACCAGCGTTCGTATTGGGAGGGGTCTTTCAGGCGAAAGTCTGCGGCCAGGTCTACAAAAAAGAAGCCGCCTTCGAGCAGTTCGGTCGCCATCGTCTGAGAGACCCCGTGGGGAAGCCCGCTGAACACCAGGTCGCAGCCCTCGAAAATGCCCGGGGCGTAGGGAGCCATCTCCAGGCCGGGATAGACCGAAGCGAGCCCGCGGAGACGCTCCTCAACCGCAGCGTGAGCCGCTGTTTTTCCCGTGACTACGCTCACCTCGAAGTTCGGGTGCCCGGCAAGCAGACGCAGCAACTCTGCTCCGGTGTAACCGGAAGCCCCAAGGATTCCTACTTCCAACATCCAGAAGATTATACAGACTTATGAATAAATTTCCCGACAGCCGCCCGCGAGCCTGAAAGCCAGCGCCTCAAGCGAGCGCCCAGCGAGCGCCCAAGGCTCAAACTACGATGTTCACCAGCTTGGGCGGGCGCGTCACGACCCGCCTAGGGGTTCGCCCTCCGAGGTGCCTAGCGACTCGCTCCGACGCCAGGGCAAGCGCCGCGACCTCGGATTCCTCTGCCGTCGCTTCTACCTCTAGACGGTCGCGCACCCTGCCGTTCACCTGCACTACCAGGGTGACCTTCTGCTCAACCAGCATCTCGGGATCCACTTCCGGCCAGGGCTGCTCGTGGATATGCCCGCCCTTCCGAATCTCCCAGAGTTCCGCAGTGAGGTGAGGCGCCATGGGCGCCATGACCAGCAGAAGACGGTCGATCGCCTCGTTCAAGACTTCTCCGTGGGGGCCTTGCGGAGACCGCGCGTATCGGTGAAGACGGTTGGTGAACTCCATGCACGCCGCCACCGCCGTGTTATACGACCACCGCTCGAAGTCCCTGGTCACCTTGTCCACCAGTCTGTGTGCGCCCCTTCCGATCTCCATGTCCTCGTCGCTCAGGTCTCCCAAACGTGCGGCGATGCCCTCGACCTCGGCGACGCCGGCCGCAAGCCCCAACCGCCAGATTCGCCCCAGGAACTTGGCGCATCCGTCCACGCCGAAGTCCTCCCAGTCGACGTCGTCTCCCGGCGGTTTGACCTGCAGGTGGGCGAGCCGCAGTGCGTCGGCCCCCTGTATGTCCAGAATCTCCTCTGGAGCCACCAGGTTGCCCTTGTTCTTGGACATCTTCTGCCCGCCTAGGCGGATCATCCCCTGAGTAAAGAGACGGGCGAAGGGCTCGCTCAACTCTCTGGGCGCCACCCCCAAATCAACCAGGGCCTTGGTGAAGAAGCGGGCGTACATAAGGTGGAGGATGGCGTGCTCTATTCCGCCTATGTACTGGTTGACGGGCAGCCACCTGCCGGCGGCGTCGACCGAAAACGGAGCCTCGGAATTGGACGGATCAGCGAAGCGCAGGAAGTACCAGGAAGAGTCAACGAAGGTGTCCATGGTGTCGGTCTCCCGAGTGGCCTCCCCACCGCAGACGGGGCAGGACGCCGCCAGGAACTCGGCGTGCGTGCTCAGCGGGGAGCGACCGGTGGGCAGAAAGTCCACGTCGTCCGGCAGACGCACCGGCAGGTCTTCCTCCCTGAGGGGCTTGATGCCGCAGTCAGCGCAGTAGACGATCGGAATCGGGCAACCCCAGAATCGCTGCCGAGAGACCAGCCAGTCCCGCAGGCGATAGTTGATCCGACGGCGTCCTCGACCCGTGTCCTCCAGCCAGGTAATGGCCTTCGCTATGGCTTCGGGCACCTCAAGTCCGTCCAGCCAGCCGCTGTTGATGGAGACGCCACTGCCCGTGTAAGCCTCTCCACTCCAACCCTCAGGGGGCTGCACAGTCCTGATGATGGGGAGATCGTGCGCCTTCGCAAACTCCCAGTCCCGCTGATCCTCGCCCGGTACGCCCATGATCGCCCCCGTGCCGTAGGTCGTCAACACGTAGTCGGCCAGAAAGATGGGAACCAATTCCCCATTAAACGGGTTGACTGCGAACGTCCCGCAGGCCACCCCCCGCTTGCCTAAACCCCCCTCCGTTGAAAGGCGCTGCATCTCGCTGCGGCCTTTGACAGAACTTCTGAACTCCTCCACCGCCGGCGCAGCCGAGACTGCGGTGACCTCCTCTACGCGGGGGTGCTCGGGCGACAGCACTATGTAGGTCACGCCGAAGGTGGTGTCGGGGCGGGTCGTGAAGACGGAAATTCCCTCCACGTCGCTGCGAGGCCGCCCGCTGCGATCTGCTAGCGGAAAACTGAATTCGGCGCCCTCCGATCGGCCTATCCAGTTGCGCTGCATAATCTTGACGCGCTCCGGCCATTCGATGCCTTCGGCGTCGTCGAGCAGGCGCTGGGCGTAGTCGGTGATTCGAAAGAACCACTGAGACAGCCTGCGCTCCTCCACCAAGTCGCTGGAACGCTCGCACGTCCCGTCCGCCAGCACCTGCTCGTTGGCCAACACGGTCTGGCAGCCAGGGCACCAGTTCACGGGCGCCTCATCCTTGTAGGCCAGCCCGGCCTCGTAGAACTTCAGGAAGATCCATTGCGTCCAGCGCATGTACTCGCTGTCGTGGCTGCGGAACACACGGCGCAGGTCGTAGACGGCGCCAATGCGCTCAAGCGAAGAAGACAACTCGGCTATGCGCGCCTCGGTGAACTTCCGAGGATGCTCTCCGGTGCGAATGGCGGCGTTCTCCGCAGGCAGACCGAAACTGTCAAAACCTATGGGCGAGAGAACCCCGTCGCCGCGCATCGTGCGGTAGCGGACTAGCAGGTCGCCGAACGTGTAATTGCGGACGTGCCCCATGTGGGCTGCGCCGCTCGGATACGGGTACATCGACAGCACGTAACAAGGAGGACGCGGATCGTCGTTGTCGATCTCGTAGGTGCCTTCTCTGCGCCAGAAACTCTGCCACTTGCGCTCGATTTGGACTGCGTCGTAGTGATGATCCACGCCCCAAAGGTTACGACGGACAGAGACGGTATTCGTGCTTACGGCTGCGCCCCGTAGTCTTCGTCGGTCGCTGCCGGCCAGCAGGTTGAGGACGAACAGAGGCGGTATTCGCAGAGGCGGTATTCGTGCCTACGCTGCGCCCCGCTGCCGCGCCGTGGGTTCCTCCGCTCCGACCTGGCTCGGCTTGCGAGTGACGGGCTTGCGAGATGCTAAAGCCCTTCGTTCTCTTGGTAGCCTGCAGGGTGGGGGCTATAGCTCAGTTGGCTAGAGCGCCGCCATGGCATGGCGGAGGTCACGGGTTCGAGTCCCGTTAGCTCCACGACAAGTCCCCACGCTCTTCACGCCCTCCGCGCCGTCCACAGTCCCCACGCCCCCCGCGCCGTCCACATCTTTCACATCTTTCGTATCGTTCGTTCTGCTCCGACCATTCCGTCCGTTCCGACCATTCCGTCCGTTCCGACCATTCGTTCTGCTCCGACAATTCCGTCTGTTCCGACATTCCCCTAGGTTGATCGTCGGTTTGCCTACGCTGATCTCTTAGTGATCCGACCCCGCTTGATGAGACGCCCCTGCCGATGAACCAAATCCCTGCTGATGCGTGCTGATGAGTGAAGGAGCGAAGTCCGTCGTTGGCCGCCGCCTCACTCGCCGCCTCACTGCCCGATTCGTTTGTCTGCCGATTTCGAGTCAACCAATCGGCCAACTAGTGCGTCTGCACTAGTGCAATGCCAAAACCGGCTCTAAGAAGGCCCCGGGAGATTCTCGGTGGAGAAGGTGCGCGCCGGATCAAATCCAGAATCGAGTAAAGGAGACACCGAGGATGACCTGCTGGTGCGGTTGTTCACCGAACACTACGCATCGCTTGTACGGCTGGCGTCCCTGCTTCTCGATGACGTGCAAAACTGCGAAGAGGTGGTGCAAGACGCTTTTGTGAAGATGCGAACCCTCCGAAACCCTCCTAAGCCTGGTAAAGAAGCTCCCTACCTCCGAAGCGTCGTGCTCAACGGTGCGCGTTCCCAAATGCGCCGCCGGATGGTGCGCCGGCGCGCCCTGCTGGATCGACCGGAACCGACGGTCTCCGCCGAAACCAGCACGATGCAGCGCATCGCCAACGAAGAGGTCGTCGAAGCCGTTCGGCGGCTGCCCAAGCGCCAAGCCGAGGTGATCGTCCTGCGCTATTTCGGCGACCTCAGCGAAGCCGAAATAGCTGAGACCTTGGGGATTTCCTCCGGATCGATCAAGACGCACGCCAGTCGGGCTTTGGCCGCCTTGGAGAAGGCGCTGTCTTCCAGCGTCAGCGGGGATCGGTCTTGAGCATCGAGCAGCGTCTGCGCGACGCCCTTGAACAGAAGGCGTCTGAAGTCGAACCCACCCCGGGCGCCTTATTCGAAATCCAGCGCCGACTTCAGAACGAACCTCCTCCCAAGCCGGTTCTCCTGCGCCCCGCCTTCGTAATGGCCGGGGTGGCCTTTGCCATCCTGGCAGTCACCCTCCTTGTCGTGACCACCGGACGGCAGCCCAGCGACACGACGCTAGTGGCTCCGCCAACATCAAGCACCGAGCCCGAAGCGTCTGCTTCGCCGCTAGAGAGAGAGCAGCCCGCGAGAGAAGAGAGCGCAGCAGAGTCCCGAGTGCCCGAAACCGACGACCTCTCGCCGGACGAGCCGGAGGAGAACGAAGGCCCAGCCGGGGAGGAGACTGAACCTCCCACCGAAACGCCAACCACGATGCCAGCCGCACCGCCCGCCACGGCAATCCCACAAGAGATCTCCACCGCTACCACCGCTGCCCCCCCTGCCGACGACCCGCCAACCTCGACCACGGCGATCGACACGTCGAGGGTGTTCATACCTCCCAATCTGCCTCAAACCGCAGGTCTCACGACCTCGGGAAGCGGCAGAGCCAGCCAGGAAGATGACAGAGCCAGCCAGGGAAATACAGTCCTCGCCGACTTGCCGCCCGTCCCAGAACGGCCTTCTTGCGAAGGCTCAGGTGTTGCCGAAGACGCCGAAGACGAGAGCACTCTGACCCTCTACTTCAGCTGCGACTCCCGAACAGTCTCCCTTGAACGTCAGACGCCGACTCCGAGCCCGAGCCTGCAAACGGCCGTGGACGCCTACTTGGCCGGCCCGACCTTGGAAGAGGCAGAAGCCGGCTTCAGCGGCCCTGGAGAAGACCTGACCTCCCTGCTACGTGCACAGGTATCGCAGACCAACCGCCGGGTGACCGTCGACTTCCAATCCGGCCCCGACCTCGAAGATGTCAACCTAAATCTGCTGATGAAACAGCTCAACGCTACTTTGTTCGAGTTCTCCGACGACTTCGTGCTGGAGTACCGAATCGAGGAAAGCTGCGCCGACTTTTTCGCCCTCCTAGGACGCAGTTGCGAAATGCGCACCAGTGACAGAGCCTTCGCCTCCACGCTGGTGCCCCACCCGATAGGCGCCAACGAGTCCCCAAGCGTCTACACGCTGGCGACCGCAGATTCGGAGTCCCTCGGCGCTCTCCCTGAGAACTCCCGATTGACCCCCCGCCGCGCTAGCAACTCTGAAGGCGACTGGGCGGAGGTCGTGACGCCCGACGGGATGTTCGGCTGGGTCAACACCCGAGGTCTCACCGCCCAACCACTGGAGATGACGCCAGAACTCTTCGCTGAGCTGGAATCGTTAGCACGCGGGATCACCTCGGCTCCTGGCGTGAATGTTTCCGAACTTGCCAGCGGCGGACTGGTGGTCCGTTGGGGGTCGGACTCCGAAGACATGGTCGTGATCCCCCCCGAAGGCGGCTCAGTCGAATTCTGGAACCTGATCCGCGACGACTTGGGAAGGCCGCGCCCCTCCTCACTCATGTCGGGATCGCTGGGAAGCCTGCTCTGGATAGGAGGCAAAGACGAACTGGCTGTGACGTCCTTCAACACCCCTGGGGGACTAGGCAAACCTCACGAGCAGTTCAACGGCCTCTACTACATATCGATCTACCACCCGAACGTTCTGGAACAGGTGCTGCCCGACCCGATCACCGGCCCTGTCGGAACACCTGATCCGAGCGAAGACGACGAAACGGGATTCAACCTGCCTCCCCCGATCGAACTGCCAAAGCCTAAGCCCAGCCACAGAGCCAGAATCAGCGTAATGTTCGACTTCCTCAGATCGGACTCGCCCAAGATATACGGAGTGGAGGCTGTCTGGAGTTCGCTCCAGTAAGAGTTCGCTCCGCAGTGGAGTTCGCTCCGCAGTGGGAATGCAGTGGGAGCGACTCAGAAATGGATTATCCTGGCAAGTATGAACAAGCGGCTGCTCTCCCCGGGGGTCATTGCGGGAATCCTCATCACCTCTCTGATCCTCTCCGCTTGCGGGCTTACTAGGAACGAATCTCAGTTCGTCACGCAACCTCCCCCCGAGCCAGACACAACCCTAGCTACGCCAGCTACGCCCGCTTCAGCGGATGACGGCTCGGAGACGCAGCCTGCTGAGCCTGCCTCCACGACCACAGCATCGGATACAAACCCTCCCGCTGCTCCGCCGCCGACCGACTCCGGGTCTTCTCCCCCTGAAGATCCTCCGGCTCCCCCACCTCCCCCACCTCAACCCCAGCAACCCGAAGCGCCCCCGGCGCCCCCGCCTGCTGAACCACCGCCCACCGAACCACCGCCCCCACCAGACAGAAACGATCTTCCCAATGTGACCCTCATAGAGGTTGCAACGGAGCAGGAAGTGCTGCTTTCCTCCCTAGCGCCTTCCGACAAGCCGTTCCTGCTCTGGTTCTGGGCACCTCATTGACCCACCTGCCGCCGGGAGGCACCCGGCGTTGAGCAGTTTGCTCAAGAACATCAAGATGAGGTGACGGTGGTTGGCATCGGAGCCTTTGACGACCTGGAACTAGCCAAAGAATTCGTATCCACTGGAGGTCTGTCCACCGCACGCATGCTCTGGACAGTGGGAATCGACGCTTGGCAGGCGTTTGGAGTTTCCAGTCAGCCTGCCTGGGCTGTTCTCACCTCAGGGGGAGAGACCGTTGAAGGGGCCTTCGGGGCAATCCCCGAGGAAAGAATCCTAGAACTGCTCTCGGCGATCTGAAGCTCAGATCGCCGTCCACTCTGATCGCCATCAAGGGGTTGCTGGCCAGGGGGTTGCTGTCGACTCCCCCGCAAGCGTCCTCAAGAAGAAACAGGCGACCTCAGGAAGAAGTAAGCGACCTCAAGAAGAAACTGCTGAATCCGATTCCCAGCCGAAACTCAACTGGATGGCACCGGGTTCGATAAAAGCGCTCCTCAGAATCGGCGCATGCTCGCTATGACGTTCAAGGATGGAGTTATCCACATGGGCGGTGACTTCATCTAGAGGGCTGAACGCGAGGCTCAGAAGCGGCTGGGCCGCATGCCCTTTCAATTCAAAAACCTCATTGCCAGAATGGGCAAAAATGCGCCTCTTCTCGACCGCTACCGAGGACTTCGTAACGTCTATCCCGAGCCGGCCCGCGGCCTCGAAAGCCTCGTGAATTTTCTGGAGGGTGATTCCCTTGTCTCTCAGAGACTTGATGATCCTTAGTTTCAGAAGATCCTGGTAGTTAAACCGTCTGCGCCGCCCGCTGCCCGCCCCATTTTCCAGTGAAGGCCGAAGAATGCCAACCTTGGACACCCAGTGATCGAGCATTCGGTAGGAGATGTCCACTATGTCCGCTGCTTGATGCGAACTGAAACTTCCCACTATTTCTCTGTTGTCGTTTTGAGTCATCGTCTGTGGCGCTCCCTTGGAGTTTGGAGGTCGCTTCGACTCGCATCGAGGAGCCGTTCTTCCTAGTGCCTAATGGCACACAAGGAATTACTCTAGCGTAATTACAGGATCTCTGCGGGACTTTTCCCCAGAAGCCTCAATTGAGTTATCCACAGGCTCCAAACGCCGATGTTCGGCACGGAGCTACGACTTGAAATCCTCCGGGTCAACGCTGTCTATGAACTCCCGGAACTGTTCGACTACCTGGTTAGGATCGGCCTCTTCGCCGGAATCCGAATCGTCGCCTGAGGTATCTCGATAACCGGCCTCGTCCAAGACCTTTTCCGAGGCAAAGATAGGGGCTCCGCACCGGACGGCTAGGGCGACCGCATCAGAGGGGCGGCAAGACACGCTGCGCACCTCGTCGCCCTCCGCTAGTTCCAACTCCGCAATAAAAGTTTTATCCCGAAGTTCTGTCACTAGCACCCTTTGTATGGAAATGCCTGCGTCGTCGAGCAAGAGAAGGATCAAATCGTGCGTCATAGGGCGCGGCACTTCGATGCGCTCTAGGGCAAGGGCAATGGCCGTGGCTTCGGAGGCTCCTATAAAGATGGGAAGCAGGCGAGGCTCAGGAACCTGCTCTGCGAGCAGAAGGACGGGCGCGTTGGCGGGCATCTCTATCCGCACGCCTAATAACTCCATCTCAATCACGAAACTGAGAATAGCCGCTAGAACGGGCGAAGTCGTCCGTATGCCAGGAACCCAAGG
This sequence comes from Acidimicrobiales bacterium, assembly GCA_965242895.1. Classification (GTDB taxonomy): domain Bacteria; phylum Actinomycetota; class Acidimicrobiia; order Acidimicrobiales; family CATQHL01; genus CATQHL01. Next base: position 2,389,272 of record OZ251507.1, on the reverse strand, counting down.
CCAGAATGGAGGCTGCAGGCGGCGAAAAGGGCGCAAAAGGAAAGCAGCCGTCGGCGCCGAGATCGGCTGAGATCGTCGGTTAAAGCGAACGTGAGGATGCTGACCTCGGCAAATAACTGTTCAGAAAACTGCTCAGGAAATCGCCGGCTGCGACGCAGCGGCTGACTCCTCAGAAGACGCTGCGGCTGAACTCCTCAGAATAAGTCTTGCAGTTTCCGACGTACAAGCCCCTCACGCAGTCTCGCAGTGACTGCGGCTAAGAGGCTCACTAGTTTCCGTGCTTGAGTCGAGGCGTCCAAGCCTCCCTGCTGCATAATGCTTTGCACTCTAGGTGACAGAAGGTCTAGCTCTCGTTCGACGGCCTGTTTGATGCTGCGAAGGTGTCTTGGTTCTAACCCCAAGTCCAACAAACTCTTGGCTGCCTTTGCAATTTGCAGATCACACTCGTCGTAGAGTTCCATGTCTGCTGTGACTCTCGCCTCTACTAGTTTGTAGCGCTGCATTTCTTGCAGGTTCTTCATCCCCACGCCGCTGGCCTTGGAGAGCTGATTAAAAGTGAGGCTCACGGCCTCACCCGAACTCTGGGTGAGGCTGCGCGCCTGCTCCGCCGAATCCGAGTCGGGCTGTATCTCGTGCAGCCAAGCGTCGTCGGAATTGCGCCAGTCCCCCGCCTCCATGCGCTCGCGTATGATCCGCAGAGGCAAGAAGTTGGCCCTCTGCTGTTCCAGCACCCAGCGGAGGCGGCCCACGTCCTCCTCGCCGAATTTCCTATACCCCGACTGAGTGCGGTGGGGAGTAATCAGACCTTGACTTTCCAGAAAGCGAATCTTGGAAACAGAGACCTCAGGGAAGTCTCCCTGCAGCTCCGACACGACCTGCCCGATCGTGAGCAGGTTCTCCTCAGCCATCTATGAACCTCAAGTATTCGGCGCTGTTCATGAGTTCGTTCTTCTCGCTTTCAGGGGAGGACACGAGACAAATCCAACCGTCGCCGTAGGGGTCGTCGTTGACGAGCCCTGGGATTTCGCCGAGATCGTCGTTGACCTCGACGATTCGGCCGGAAATGGGGGCATATATCTCATTGGTGGCCTTGCGGGCTTCGATCTCTGCGAGTAGTTCACCCTCCGCCACTTCCCCTCCGACAGCCGGCAACTCCACGAAAGACGCTTCTCCTAGGAGATCCTGGGCGTAGTCCGTGATACCCAGACGGTACAGCGAGCCTTCCCGCTTAACCCATTCATGGTAAGTGGAGTACAACAGTCCTTCAGGAATGTTCATGCGTGAGAGCCTGCGGGCGGACGGCGTTCAGGGAGCACTGCAAGACACGTGAATGCGGGCAACGCCCGGGGAAACGAGAAAAGACATGTCTGCGACATGTCTGCCACGAGCACGCTCACCCACGAAATCAACGCTACCGGAAGAACGCTCCGGTTGGGAATCCCCCAGCGGTGCCTAGGCGGTTCAATCGGCCCTGACCCGAACCTAATCAGAACCCTGCGACTTCAAGGCTGCACGCGCCGGAGCCCAATATAGGTAAGCCCCGTACCACGCCACCGCCAGGAAAGGTAATCCGATCACCCAGCCCGCCAGTTCAATCCACCCTGCTCCGGCAATGTCGGATTCCCCCAGCAGCAGCAGCGGCACGGCGAACATCAGACCGAAACTACCCGCCTTACCGTACTTGTTCACCCCCAGCCAAGTCACCTTACGTGCGATCAAGTAGAGAGTTCCTGCCGAGACTAGACACTCCCGCAGGAGCACCAACACGCAGAACCAGATCGGAATGTAGCCGCCCACCGCCGAAGCCGTCACCGAAACAAAGAACAGCAGCCTGTCAGCCACCGGATCGAAGACTGCGCCGAACTTGGTGGCCTGATTCAGCCTCCGAGCGAGGAAACCATCTATCCAGTCCGTGGCGCCGAGCGCACCTAAGAGCAGCCCAGCCGCCAGCAAGTCCGCTTCGGCCAGCAGCCAGCAGAATACGGGCAGACAGCCCAGGCGCAGCGTCGTGACCAGATTAGGTATCGTCAGCAGTTCACTGCGGAGTGAGCCGGAGAGGGATTCCCCAGATTGTTCTGTCACGGCAGTACTGCTCGGTCAGCTGCTCCACCGCACAGCAAGGAGGCAAACATAATGTCCACCGTATTCACAAAAATCATGCGAGGCGAACTACCTGGCCAAGTCGTCTGGAGCGACGAACATTGTGCGGCCTTCCTGTCGATCAACCCGCTCAGCGAAGGGCACACCCTGGTGGTGCCGAAGACGGAGGTCGACCACTGGCTCGACCTCGAACAGACCCTGGGCGAGCACCTTTACGAGGTCTCTCGGCAAATCGGCAAGGCCATCCACCGAGCTTTCCGTCCATCGAGGGTTGCTCTCATGATTGCAGGCTTCGAGGTGCCCCACGTCCACCTGCACGTGCTGGGCGTGAACTCTATCGAAGACATGAGCTGGGAAAAAGCGCGGGCAGACATTCCGCCCGGGGAGCTGAAGAAGAACGCCGATCTGCTGCGCTCCGCCTTGGCAGCCTTGGAAGACGAAAACATCGACTAGATAGCCGTCCTCGGGGGGATCTCAGCGAAGCCGCAGCTTCAGCCTCTTGAGCCGGGATCGCTCAGCGACCCGTGCCGATACAACCTCACCTGATCGGCCTCAAAGGCTCTCTCCCAGCCCTGCTGACGGAGCGTCGTGTCGAATCTTTCCACTTCCAGGGCGTTTTCCCCCCAGGACTGCGTCGTCTTCAGGTCAAGGGCGATCCAGGCCACCCCTTCCGAGGCGCGCTGAGCGTCGATGCGGGCCGAGCCGCCCTCCGTATCCAGTTCGAACAGCACGTTCCTCTCCGCTAGCAGCGGCAGCATGGGCGGCGACGCCCTGACTGCGTCCGTCTCCGGTATCTGTTCCACAGCGGCGATGACGTCCTGCTCGTGACTGCCGCGAGTCCAGTCCCAAGGAATCCGATACGGCGAACTCTCGGCGTCGCGGACGAAGAAGATGGCTGCTGTAAGAACCAGAGCCAGCACCAAACGTCGGTTCACCCAGACCCTGCGCACCAGAACCGAGCCGGAGCGCTGCAAGGCGAAGACGGCGGAAGCGAATACGAACGCAGTAAAAACCACCGACTGAGCCGCCTGGTCGGCCGGGGCGTCGGAAGCCAGATGGACGAACATGTAAGGAATCGCAGGCAGCAGGTATCGGGGGGCCAGAAGAGGCAGGAACAAGACTGGCGCCAGCAAGAGCACCCCGATCCTGAAGTTCTCTTCGGTGATGAGTTCCCCGACAAAGATGTGCGGCTGACGCAGAATGCCCCAGATCAGATCACCCAGGCTGGAGTCGCCGAATCGCTGGTAGTGCTCCATGTAGACCGCTTCGCCGCCGGCAAGACCCCGCTGGATTAGTTCAGGCGAGAGCACCGCCCAGACGACTCCGAACAGAGCCCAGAGGAGCGGAGCGACCCCGCGATTCGAGGAGACCTCCAGCAACGATCTCCTTACCCGATCGGGCAAGGGGACTGGCCCGGCCTTCCAGTCCGATCTCTCCGTACGCCTGCGCACTGCCCCCGCCAGGGTCAGCCCCAGCAGCAAGACGACCCATCCCAGGTCGGAGCGGCAGGAAAGGGCCAGAAGAATCAGCATTCCGAAAGGAATCCACTTCTGCTCCAGACCGAAATAGACGGCGCCTAGGAGCGCCGGCAGAGCCAGGGTTTCGGGATTGAAGCCGGACAGGTTGGTGTTGTGGACGGCTGTGTACACGGAATAGGCGAAGACCAAGGCCGTGGCCGCCCCAGCCTTGAGTTCTGCCCGCCTGCGGGCCAGCAGCCAAAGAGGAACCAAGCCGAGAGCCAGAGCAGCCGACTGAAGCAGCAGGAGAGTGGGGGTGATCGGCAGCCAGCGAACCAGCAGGGATATGGGGTAGATAATGAACGCCCCGCTTTCTGCCAAGTAGTCGCCTCCCAGCAAGGTCGACTCTGGTCTGAAGCCTCGGCTCACGTGCCAGACGCTCTGCTTAAAAAGCGCCAAGTCCGCCCCCGCCCGCAGCATGTAGGCGCGCGCTGAGGCCAAGCTCGCCAGTATTGCGAAGAGCAGCAGGGCCGCCATCCACGGAAAGACGTTGTCGAAGCCGCGCGTATCGATACGCGCCTGCCAGCGCAGTGAAGCCCGTTCGAACCTGTATTTCCAACCTTTAGGGCTCATAGCCATACTCAATCCGCAAGCCTAGGCAACCTGCATCGAGCGACAGGACGGACATATGCGGACGCCCGCCACTGAGACATTGCACTCAGATCGGCCGGATCAGGTGCTCGCTCTTGTTGCGCGGGTTGTTGACTTCGGTGCTGACCCGATGTATCTGAAAGAGTTCGGACGGAGCAGGTACCAGAAGACGGCTGAGCGACCCTGTGTCCTGTTGGGTGGGATCCAACCATTCTTCCCAGGCGGCGGGGGGGAGAATCACAGGCATTCGGTCGTGAACCTTTGCGATGCGCTCGTTCGCTTTGCCCGTGATGATCGAGACGGAACGGACTTCCTCCGCAGGCTCGCCGTCGGGAGTCGCTGGCGGGCCTGCGGTTAGGCCAGCAGCCCCGGCAGCCTGAGCAGTCCCAGCAGCCTGAGCAGTCCCAGCAGACAAAGCAGCCCCAGCAGGCGGACGCCAGCGTTCCCAGAGCCCAGCGAAAGCCATCGGCTCTCCGTCGCTTCGGGAGATGTGCATTGGCTGCTTGCCCTTCTGCCCTAGGACGCTCACCCATTCGTAGAAGCCGTCGGCAGGAATGATGCAGCGACGCTTCTTGAAAGGCCCTCGGTAGGCGTTGCGCTCCGTGAGAGTTTCGGATCGGGCGTTGATCATTCGCCCTCCCACCTTGGCGTCCTTCGCCCAGGAGGGAATGAGCCCCCATCGCATGACGTCAAGGCGGCGGATCCCCTCCCCCACTAATACCGAGTAGACGGAATTGGTGGGCGCCACGTTGTAACTAGGCGCAAGAGAGGCGCCCGCTGCGGGCTCGGCGGTGAAGTAGTCGGCCAATTCCTCGGCGGTGTGCGCCGAGACGTACCTACCGCACACCGCCGGGGGAACTGAAGCAGAACACCGCCGGAGTTCTACGACAGAGTTGCGTCCAGCGTCTCGACCGAAGGGGCGAAGTAGAAGGAACCGGAAGCAGGGTTGGAAAAGTCGGTAAGACGATCCCTCACAGGAGAGTCGCCTAGGCCGTACATGTCCTGAAGCCTCTCACGGAAGGGGGCCTGCTCACGGCAAAACGCCATGAAGTAGAGCCCGACCGTGCCGTCGTGCAAGGCGTACGGAGTGGAACGCCGAGCGATCTCGTTGCGCTTGGGCTTGAGAGCGTCGGCTGTTGCGCCTTCGCGCAATTCCACGTGGCTGAGGTGAGAGTAGTCCTCCTGGGGGTCGAGTCGGACGCTGTCGGGCTTCGTCCGCCCGAAAACTTTCTCCTGCTCGGCCACGGACATTTCGTTCCAGCCGTCGAGGTCGTGAACCCAGCGCTGTGCGAGGATGAAGCTGCCTCCTGCGCCGGGGGAGCCTTCAGGCACGATGGCCACTTCCGGCTCGCGCTCAGGCTCAGGGTTGCCGGTGCCGTCGATGAAGCCGGTCATGTCCAGAGAATCGCCGTAGATGAACGTGATGGTCTCGCGTGCCACGGCCATGTGTCCTTTCAAGGCCGTCCGGGCGTCGTATTGAGTCTTCCAGACTTCATCCTTGGCAGGGCTGTTCAACCACAGCAGGAGTTCCTCCTGTGTGCCCTTGGCTTCCCGTCCGCTTCCGTCGTCGGAGCGGATCGTCTCGAACGACTGGAAGTCAGACGGGACGTCGTCGGTCAAGTCTGCCAGCAGCGTCGGACCGAAACCGATGACCAGGTTGATGTCCTTGGCGTCGGCGTCCGCCCTCGTCTGAGACAGCACCTGTTTGATGCGGCCTAGGTCGGCCCCTTCGACGCGACTCAGATGAACGTACCACTGGTGTTGACCCATCTCGTTGAAGATTGCGGGCTGCGGTGTGGCCATGTTTTTCCTACCTTTCCTGAACTTTTGAACTTTGCTTGCCGATGATGCTGCACAGACAGGCAATCACAACCGACCACCCTCATCTGACCGATCGCAACTCAGCCACTACAGGCTAGCCACCAACCATCGCAATTGATTCCGAAAGGGTTCGAATTCTCGACGCGGCTCGGCGGGTCGGATTGCGGAGTGAACCGACGAATTCGGATTGTCGGGCTGCCGGGATTTGAACCCGGGACCTTTGGTCCCCCAGACCAACGCGCTAACCAAGCTGCGCCACAGCCCGTCGGATTGCCGTCCTCCTCCAACAGAAGACCGCGTGGATATCAATGTAGCACTCTCGGCGACCTAACCGATCCCCACCCGACCCCCTCAGAAGGCATCCTCCAGCACCTCAATTCGTCCGCCCTCGATACAGGCCACGTCGAATCGGATTTCCGGGACCCTTCGAGGGCTTTGTGCCAGCCATTGCGTCGCAAGGGAGCGAAGTTTGATCTGTTTACGCCGCCCTACGGCTTCGGCGGCGGTTCCCAGAGCCGACGAAGAACGCGTCTTGACCTCGCAAAAAACGATTACGCCGCCTCGTCTGAGAATCAAGTCGATCTCCCCGGAGGCGCAGCGCCAGTTCCTCTCCAGGACATCCCAACCCCGCTCCTCGTACCAGGCGGCAGCCTTGTCCTCCCCCCAACGGCCGAGGTGCTGCCTAGCGGAGGTCACGTCTGCGTCTGCGAAGACAATGGCACAGAGGCTGGCGCTAGCGAAGTTCTTTGACCTTGGCGGCTTTGCCGACTCTGTCCCTCAGGTAGTACAACTTGGCACGTCTGACGTCGCCCCTCGCTACCACCTCGATCTGTTTGATGCTCGGAGCGTGCAAAGGGAAAACGCGCTCCACCCCCACGTCAAAGCTGACCTTTCGGACAGTGAACGTGGCGCGCGGCCCTGAACCCCTGCGGGCGATGACGATTCCCTGAAAAACCTGCACCCGCTCACGCCCTCCTTCGGTCACCCTGACGTGAACTTTCAGGGTGTCGCCGGCGCGAAACTGCGGGATGTCGTCACGTAGGTTTTCTGCGTCAACCAAGTCTGTCGGCTGCATTTTCGGTACTCCTGTCAGGGGGTCGCGAGGAAACACATCAAGGCTCGAAGAGCGAAATGGAGGACGTTGGAAGTCCAAGCAGGCGAACGGCCTTGACCACTCAAGGATACGCGCCCAGGAGCGCACTCAAGCACCTATTGAGCCGCCTATCGAACGGAAACCTATATCCGGTTCCCTGCGGCTAGGAGACCGCCCCAGCTTCTCTGGCGCCGGCGGCGGGGGGAGTGAGAGTGGCATCGCCGGCGGGGAGAGTGAGAGTGGCATCGCCGGCGGGGGGAGTGAGAGTGGCATCGCCGGCGGGGGGAGTTGAGGCTGCTGCGGAATCGGCTGCTGCGGAATCGGCGGCCTCGGCGGCCTCCAGCCCGAACTCCTCTAGCAGCAACCGCTCCTGCGAACTGAGACCTCCCCTAGCTTCCATCAAGTCAGATCTCCTTTGCATGGTCAGAGAAAGAGCTTGAGCCCTGCGCCACCTGCTGATGCGTCCATGATCTCCCGACCTCAACACGTCGGGGACGGACATGCCCCGATAGGTCTCGGGTCGGGTGTAATGAGGATGCCCCAGCAGCCCTCCCCGAAACGACTCCCCTGCGCCCGATTCCTCGTTTCCCATCGCTCCCCGCAGCAGACGCACCACCGCCTCCAGAACGAGCATTGCGGCAACCTCCCCTCCCCCTAGCACGTAGTCACCTACAGAGATCTCATCGTCGATGAGTGCGCTCCGCACACGTTCGTCCACGCCCTCATAACGCCCGCAAAGCAGAGAAAAACCTTCGCAAGCAGCCAACTCCTCTAGAAGGCGCTGGTCTAGCTTGCGTCCGGCCGGACTGAGCAACAGCAAAGGTCGCACCGCCTCGACCTTCTCTACCGTCTCAAAAATGGGGGGAGCGGCCAGCACCATGCCAGGTCCGCCGCCGTAGGGGGTGTCGTCCACAGATCGGTGCGGGTCGACCGCAACAGAACGCAGGTCGTGCACCCTGAGTTCGAAGAGGCCCCTAGCCAGAGCCCTGCCCAGGAGGCTGTGCCGAGCGAACTCCCTGATCATCTCAGGGAAGATGGAAATGACTTCGATTCTCACGGCTTCGCCTTCCTTGCGCCCAGCCTTGGCATCGCGCTCGACCTCTCGGAGAATTCGGAGGGATCAGGCCAAGTCAAACAAGCCCGAAGGAACGTCCACCTCGATCCTCCCCTCGGACGCAGAGATCACGAAAGTGAGAGGCACGAGCGCTCCGGAATCCAGCAGAAGTATGTCGCTGGCAGGGTTTGCCTGAACGGCCTCGACGCGCCCGCGGCAGGTGCCGTCCACCTCGAACACCCTCGAGCCGATGAGTTCATGCACCCAGAGTTCGTCAGGGTCATCCAAGGAGTAGGCGCAGAGAACGGCAGACCGCAGTTCTTCGGCGGCGCTTCGGTCAGTCACGCCTTCGAACGCCGCCACGAAACGACCCTCCGAACCAGCCGAGCGGGAGCGGCGGACTCTCAGCACTGACCCTTGGGCGCAGAGTTCGGCTCCAGGGGCGAGACGTTCCGTTCTGTTGGTAGAAAGCTCCACCACCACCTCGCCGAGCAGTCCGTGCGGACGCACGATGCGTCCCACCTCGAGAAGGAGCGGACGCGCAGACGGCGCCTCCGCTGGGGGCATCAGGGTTCGAGGAAGGTGACGTCCACGCTGCAGCCGTCGTTCACCGCGGCGGAGCGCACGATAGTGCGAATGGCGTTCGCTACACGCCCTCGCCGCCCGATCACACGCCCCACGTCCTCGGGCGACACGGCCACCTCCAGGCGGATAGTGTCGCCGTCGTCGAAAGCCTCCACGACGACCTCGTTGGGGTTCTCCACGACCCAACGAACGACGTGCTCTAGGACTTCGCAAGCAGTCGGAGCGACTGCCTCGGCGTTTCCGGGAAGAGGGTTGTCTTCCACGTCCCAATCCCCATTTTCGTGTCCGTCGCTCATCGGGATTCACCTTCCGAAGCGACCAAGTCGGCTAGGTCTGAAACGGTGGGCTTCTCGCCGGTGAACTCGCTCCAGACGCCCGAAATCTTCAGGAGTTTCTCCACCCTCTCGCTGGGCTGTGCCCCGTTTCGGAGCCACTTCAACGCTTTCTCCTCGTCGATCTCCACCACCGACGGATCCTCTCGAGGGTCGTAGAAACCTATAGCTTCGATGAAGCGCCCGTCCCTAGCCGTCCGGGAGTCGGCTGCCACCACTCGATATGTGGGTTGTTTCTTTTTTCCTCGGCGCATCAAGCGAAGACGTACAGCCACCTCAATTTCCTTCCGTATCCATTGGCTTGCTCAAGCCTGCCCGCCGAAACCAGTTGGCCGAACGGCAATCCAAACAAGCGACGCCTCTAGGCATCAAGGCCACTCTAGAGGAAAACTCTCGGAGTTCCTTAGAAGCTTGAGTTGCTCTTCGAAATTCGGCGACTTCGGCGAGTGCGATGTCCGAGCGGGCGGCCTGCGGCCTTTCGAGGACTTCTTGGATTTTGTCTTGCTCCGGCGGGGGGCGCCCGACTTCCCGAGGCGCTGTATCATCCGACGCGCCTCGGAGAGCTTCTCCAGCAAGCCGGAAACCTCAGCGACGGAAGTACCGCTGCCCTTGGCGATCCGCCGCCGCCGCGAAGCGTCGATGATGGAGGGCTGCATCCGTTCCTGGGGCGTCATGGAGCAGATCATCGCCTCGGCTTGAGCCATCGTTTTGTCGTTGGCGAAGCCTGCCCTGTTCACAGGAGCGCCAGGCATGTGGGAAAGAAACCCCTCCACTCCACCTATCTTCTTCAACTGGCGCAACTGATCTAGGAAATCATTAAAGGTGAACTGCCCTTGCCTAATCTGCTCGACCGTCTCTTTCACCTGCTCGGCGCCGTAGGCCTGCTCGGCCCGCTCCATGAGGGTCAATATGTCCCCCATTCCGAGTATCCGTCCGGCCATGCGCTCCGGATGGAAGCGGTCCAGGTCCGTCGGGCGCTCTCCCTCCGAGACAAACATCACCCCGACGCCCAGAACGCTCTTCAAGGAAAGCGCAGCACCGCCTCTGGCGTCGCCGTCGAGTTTCGTGAGTATCAGCCCGTCGATACCTAGGACGGCGTGGAACGCCTCCCCCACCCTCACAGCCTCCTGACCGGTCATTGCGTCCAACACCAGGAACTTGTGGTGAGGCTTAATCTCTTCGGAGATCCTTCCGATCTCCGACATCAAGGCGTCGTCGACGACTTGGCGCCCGGCGGTGTCGCAGATCAGGATGTCCTTGCCTAGCCGCCGAGCCTCACTCAGCCCCTCGCGGGCGACCTCGGCGGGATCACCGAGACCGCTGAAAACGGGGACACCAACCTCCCGGGCTAGCACCCGCAACTGATCCACGGCCGCCGGACGAGTCAGGTCGGCGCCCACCAGCAGCGGGAAGCGTCCCTGCGTTCGGAACCAGCGGGCCAACTTGACTGCAGCCGTCGTCTTGCCGGAACCCTGCAGCCCCGCCAACAAGACGACAGTAGGGGGACGGGACGCGTAAGTGATCGCCGGCGCTTCCCCGCCCAGAATGTGCCCTAGTTCCACATAAACGATCTTCAGCACTTGCTGCGCCGGGTCGAGCGCCTTATGCAGGTCGGCTTCGAGCGAGCGTCGGCGCACCCGCTCTCTGAACGAAGACACCACGTCAACCGCCACGTCTGCTTCTAGCAGGGCGCGGCGTATCTGATCTAGAGCCTCGTCTACGTCGGCTGGGCGCAGCCTGCCGCGCCGCCTCAGGGCGGCGAATACCTCTACAAAACGGGCGGAAAGCGACTCGAACATGCTCAGCCGCCCACTCCGAGCAGAGCGTCGGCGAACTCCTTGGCGTCGAACGGCGCCAAGTCCTTCGGCCCCTCTCCAAGTCCAACCAACTTGACGCGCAGACCCAGACTGCTCTCCACCCCAAGCACCACCCCGCCCCGCGCCGATCCGTCCAACTTGGTGAGCACCGCACCGGTCACGCCCACTGCAGCGCCGAACTCTCGCGCCTGAGCGAGAGAGTTCTGCCCCCCCGCCGCATCCAGAACGAGCATGACCTCGCACAGAAGCCCGGACGCCTTGGCTGCCACACGCCGGATCTTGGCGAGCTCGGCCATGAGATTGTGATTGGAATGCAGCCGCCCCGCAGTGTCGGCCAGCACGAGGTCGGCGCCCGTCGATCGGGCGTGTTCGATGGCGTCGTACACGACGGACGCCGGATCGCCTCCCTGCTGTCCGGCCACGATTCCCGCCCCTGTGCGCTCCGCCCAGGCCTGCAGCTGCTCGACCGCTGCGGCCCTGAACGTGTCGCCGGCGGCCAGGACCACCTTCCGCCCTGCTTCGACCTCGGCGTGGGCGAGTTTGCCGATCGTGGTGGTCTTCCCCGAGCCGTTCACTCCCACGAACATCCAGACTGAGGGCGAACCGGAACGATCCAGCGTTCTGTCTCCCGACTCCAGCAGGTCGACGATGGCTGCATGCAGCATGAGTTCCAGAGCGGCCGGATCGCGGACCTTCCGAATTGAGGCTTCTTCCCGCAAGGCCGACAAGAGGTGCTCGGCGGCGTCGACTCCGACGTCGCTCAAAATCAGGGAGCGTTCCAGCAAGTCCCAGGTTTCGTCGTCGAGGACGCTGCGCGCCAGAATGGCGGAAAGCCGCCCAGTGAAAGCACCTCGAGCGGTGCTTAACCGCCCCCGCCAGTTCGGAGCCAAGGCGCCTTTACGCTCCTCGACCTCCGAAGTCGGCGCCCTACGCCTCCTACTCTTCGTCGAAGAGATCACGCGAACTCAGCGTGACTTCGAAGTTTCTGCGATCTCCGTCCCGCTCGATTTCAAGGTCGACCTCGGTACCAACCTGCAGCAGTCTGAGGATTGCTACGAGGTCTTCTATGGATTTGACGGGCAGATCGTCCACAGCGACTATCAGGTCGCCCGCACGCAGCCCGGCGATGTCGGCCGGCGCTCCCTCTACCACTGTCACGATCTCGGCTCCGGGATGCCCCAACTGGGGCGTCATTCCGGTGATCCCTACGAAGCCAGGCTGCAGATCATCCCCTGCGATAATGAGGTCGCCAATCTTCTCAACCACCTCGATGGGTATTGCGAACCCTAGGCCGTCGTTCCCGCCGCCTGCGGAGACGATGGCCACGTTCATTCCGATGACCCGCCCCTGAGAATCGGCTAACGCCCCCCCGCTGTCGCCAAAGTTGATCGCCGAACTCGTCTGGATCATCCCGACGGACGGGATGTCCCTCACAGCAGAATCGCTGGGCAAACTCGGGACGCGGCCCACGGCGCTGACGATGCCGCTGCTAACTCCGTTCTCGAACCCGTAAGGGCTTCCCGCCGCCACTGCGACCTGACCGACCTCGACCGTGGAAAGACCCGCAAACTCCGCAATCCCGAAAGGCTGATCTGTGTCGATCTTGACAACCGCCACGTCGTATTCGGCATTGGCTCCGATGATTTCCCCTTCCACTTTGAAACCGCTGTGAAGCCTGACCACCACGGAATCCGCTTCGTCGAGGACGTGGGCCGCCGTGTAGATGTACCCCTCGGGATCGTAGATGATGCCGGAACCTTGCCCGGTAGGAGTTTCGATAGTCACAACCGCAGGAAGAACTCGTTGCGCCACGGCAACCAAGGGGTCGGGGGGCGAAGTCACGGGCGGCGCTGTCTGACCGCTTCCGTCACCCCCGCCGCCTTGCTCCCCGGCGGCCACCACTGGAGCGGTCGTCACCTCTGTGACCTGACTGGGGTTGACGACGGCTGGCTGCGCGAGCGGTTCAGTGACTGCATCCGATGCGAGAGGTGGAGGATCGCTAGAGCGGTCATTGATGACAGAGAGGAAGGCGGCCACGGCCATGAGCATCAACGACAGCACGCCTAGTCCGATGAGTACCTGCTTGAGAAGACTGCCCCCAAAGCCAACTTGGCGCCTAGGCCTCTTAGGTTTGTTGGGGGAAGCCTGACCGCGGCGCCTCAGCAAGGCCGGTCTAGAAGACCTTGGATCTGCGCCCGCCTGCAGGTCGCCGCCCGCGGCTTCGTCCAAGAAACCGGGCGCCTCCGGATACCGCGTCTGCTGGGGGGGCAGCCAGGATTCGGACGCTTTGATCGGCTCAGACGGGCGAAACGATGCGCCGTCTTCAGGACTTGGAAAGTAGGAGCCTTCCTGCCGACGATCTCGATTCTGACCTGTCTCCACGCCCCCATGCTATCCGAAACATACGACAGCCTGAGCGAGTCTGAGCGTCCTGAGAGGGTTTCGCACCCTCACGAGCCCGCCTGTAGAGCCCACCCTCACGAACCACCTTCAGGAACCACCCGCATAAAGCCAACCGTATAAGTCGAAATCAGCCAAGAAGGTAGAAATCAGCCAAGCGAATCAGCCGACTCTCGACAACGAGGCCGGCACGGCCCGGCTCAGCCGCCCGCTCGAACGCTCCGACACCACCCTGGAGCCTCCGCCCGGCTTCATCGACACCCCCAAAAGGCAGTCGGCCACCTCCATCGTGCGTTTTTGATGCGAAATCAGCAGCAGCTGCACTTCGCTGCGGAACTCCTCGGTAAGGCGCAGGAAGCGGTAGAGGTTGGCGTCGTCGAGGGCTGCATCGACCTCGTCGAGCACGAAGAACGGGGAGTTCTGCGAGCGGAGCAGGGCGAACACCAGGGCCATCGCGGTCAGCGAGCGTTCTCCGCCCGAGAGGAGAGCAAGCCTGCGCATGTACTTGCCGCGGGGGGAGGCTTCGATCTCTACCCCAGATTCCAGAGGGTCGTCGGGGTCGGTGAGACGAAGCCTTCCCGTGCCGCCTTCGAACAGGGTGGAGAAGCACTGCTCGAACGCACCCGCCACCTTCTCGTAGAAATCAGAAAAGACCTTGACTATGTCGGCGTCGATCGCCTTTATCACCTTCTTCAGTTCCCTCTTGCCGTTGCGGACGTCCTCCACCTGCGAACTCAGGAAGTCGTGATGCCCCTTCAGGGACGCATACTCCCTCTCGGCTAGGGGGTTGATCTCTCCGATGCGGCGCAGCAGCCGCTCAATCTCCCGAATCCTCCGCTGGGCGTTCACTCCCTCCGGCAGTTCAGGAGGAGGCAGAGCCGCCGCAGACGCAGGGTCGCAGTTGTGCTGGGCGTGCAGCGTTTCCGCTAGGGATTCGCAGCGCACGCTCAACTCCGATTCGGTTCGCTCCGCAATCAGCAGTTTCTCGACTAGGTCGGCAGCCTCCTGAAGCAGGCGGTTGCGGCGGAGACGCTCCGTTTCGAGCGAACGCAAACGCTCCCGAGAGAGTTCCGCTAGACGGCTCTGCAGCGCACGCATGCGCTCGCTGCTCAGGCGCAGTGCGCGCTCTCTTCGCATGATTCGTTCACGCAGCACACCCAAAGCAGCGATTCGATCCTCGTCGGTGACGGCCCCCGCAGATTCGACGCTTCGAGTGTGTTCCTCTAAACGGGATTCGATCTCCTCGAGACGCTTGCTGAAGAGGCTCTTGCGAGTCTCCCCCTCCGCAAGACGTATGGCCAGCGCCCTTTGCTTGTCCAACACCTCGGCGTGTTCGTCCTCGAACTCCCGCATCTGTGCATCGTCCTTCTGACGGGCCTGACGGGCGGAGCTTTCCAGACCCCGGCGCTCCTCTAGTCGTTCCGACACGCTGCTAACTTCCCTTCGCAGTTTTGCTGCGCCTGTGCGCGTCGAGTTCAGACGCCCAGTTATCTCTTCGAGTTCGGGCCGCAGGGCAGCCGCCCTCCCCTCTACCGCACTAGTTCTCTCCCTGACCTCCGCCTCCTGCTTGCTGGCCTTTGCGAAGTCAGCCTCGGCCACAGAAAAGGCCTCTGAGCAGCGAACGGCTTCTGCCGCCGCCCGCTGGTGCTCCCGCTCTCTCTCGGCCAAGTCGGACTCGGCCGAGGCCAAGGATTGACGTATGTCAGACTTCGCCCAGCCGCCCGCTGGCGTCCGGTCTGTCGAGGAGCTAAGGCGCCACCCCCCGGCAGACAGAGAGTCGCCTTGACGCGTCACGAACACCCCTTCGGGGTGGACGGCTAGAGCTTCTGCAGCCGTCCGCCAGTCGTCCACCACCGCAACGTCCCCGATCAGAGATGCCGCCAGAGCGCCCGCCCGATCCTCCCTGACTCGCACGTGCGCCGCCAGAGGCTCCCCCACCGAGGGACAACTCACGGAAGCAGCAGGAATCACAGGAAGGACGATCCCCCCCAGGTCTTCCTGTTTCAGGGCGTCGAAGACCGACTGCGCCGCATCCGCACCCTCGACCACCAAAGCCGACATCAATTCCCCGACGGCCGCCCTGAGCGCTTCTTCCCAGCCGGGTTCCGGAGACAGCAGGTCTTCCAAGATCCCTAACAGGCCGTTCAAGGAAGCAAGGAACTCGGGGGAGCCTGCGGCGGTCGTCGAGCGTCCATCGGGCAGGGCTTCAGCTCGGGAACGCCAGAGGGCTAGCTCGATCCTGGCTTCGTTCACCTGCCGCAGAGCTTCAGACTCGGCGACTTCGGCCGAGCGGCGGCCAGCGGCGGCCGCTTCCCTAACAGCCGAGGCTTCACTCAACTTGTTTCGCACCTCCACAGAGCGGGCAGCCAGAAGTTCTTGCTCCTCAGAGGCGGCATGGCACTGACTCTGCAGCCTCTCGCAGCGACCCTGCAGGGCGGCTTCCTCCGCTTCGGCCGAGCGCAAGACCTCCGCAAGGGTCGTCAACTTCCCCTCCAACGCCCCCACGTCGGAACCGGCGGAATCGCCGAAGAGTCGGTCGCTTCGGCTCTTCTCAAAGTCTGAGCGCCGTCTCTTCAGCGCAGCAGCCTCCTCCTCCACTCGGCCGATCTCAAGGCGCAGCTTTTCCACCGCAGCGTCTTCGCCCTCTAGGGCGTCGCGCAGCTTTCCCGCTTCAGCTGTCAGAACCGAGAGGACGTCCTCAGACAGCGACGCCTGCCGACGTTGCTCCAGGACGGCCAGTTTCCCCGTCAACGACCGCTCCACGTCGCCCAGCAGACCCAGCAGGCAACCTGAGCGCTCCAGGGAATGGGTCAACTCCACCCCGGTGGACTCCGCCAACCTCCGCTCGGCAGAAGCGATCCCTTTCTCCAGAACCTCCGACTCCCTTATATGAGCGGAACGAAGGTCGGCGAGGTCGCGTCGGTCGGCGGCGGCCTTCCGACGGCGGTCGTTCAAGATCCGAAACTCCTCGGCCAGGACGTAGAGCCTGATTCGCTCCAGCTCAGCGGCCAGATCGCCGTGCCGCTGCGCCGCCTCCGCCTGCTCCTCCAGAGGCTTCAGCTGCCTGCGTACCTCCCGCAACTGATCGCCCAGACGCACCAGGTTGTCCTCGGCGGCGGCCAGCCTGCGTAAGGCCTTATCCTTCCTCAGCCTGAAAGCCGAGACCCCCGCCGCCTCCTCCAGGACGGCTCGGCGTTCGGTGGGTTTGGCCACGAGCATGGCGTCGATGCGGCCCTGCGAGACGATCACGTGCCGATGCCTGCCCACGCCCCCCGCCGCCAGGAGTTCGACGATGTCGACTAGCCGAGCGGGGGTTCCGTTGATGGCGTAACTGCTTTCGCCGCTGCGGAAAAGCGAGCGGGAGATCGCCACCTCCGGAAAGTCGACGGGCAGACGTCCGTCTTCGTTCCCCAACGCCAACGTGACCTCTGCACGCCCCAGGGGCGACCTGCCCCCGCTGCCAGCAAAGATGACGTCCTGCATCTGATCCGAACGCATGCTGGTGGGCGACTGCGAACCCAGAACCCAGGCGATGGACTCCACGATGTTGGACTTCCCTGTGCCGTTGGGGCCGACCACGACGGTGAGGCCAGGGTCAAAGTCGACGACCGTCGTCTCAGCAAACGACTTGAACCCCTTCAGAGTGACCGACTTCAGAAACACAACGCAACCTGACTCACGAAGAGAGCCAGTTCATACCTGCGACTGCTCGCAATAGTAAGTCCAGCGGTTTCGGTGTTTGGTCCGCACAAGTGGACGGCGGGAGCGCGGACTCAACTCTCCGTGCTTGCGAAACACGTTGAGATGCTCCTGGTACTGCCCTGGGATTCCCTCCAGAGAGTAGAAGTAGTCCTTCTCCAGCGTGGTGCCCCGGTACTTGAGCGCCTCGTTCAGGACTTCCACGATGGCGCGCCACAACCGACGGCACTCCTGCGGGTTCAAGGAGCGCGTCACGCGGTCGTAGCGAAGCCCTGCTTCGAAGAGAACCTCGTCGGAATACAACTGACCCAGACCGATGACATACTTGCCGCTGCTGAGGAAGTCCTTCAAAACCGTCGGCTTGGCTGCCCGCACCCAATTGGCGAAATCCCTCCAGGACATGTGGCTCCGCAGCGGATCCAACCTGCCCGCCTTGGTCGAAGAGGCCTGCTTTTGGGTGACTAGCCGCATTCGAGCACCCTTCTTGAAATCCAGCAGACGCAGCTGCCCGTACTTAGCGAACTGCAGGACGACCTTGGTTTTGGGGTGGAGTTTCTCCCTGTTGGGCTGCCGCCGAAGCTGCCCTCCCGACCCTAGGAAAATCGACAGGATCTCCTCGTTGTCGAAACTCACCAAGAGCCTCAACTCGGAGCGGTCGACCGCTTTAACCTTGGCGTCTGCAAGGCGCTGCTCAAAGGTCTCATCGGAAGGCATGATCACGCCCGGGCTCAGCACATCGACTGACTTGACGGTCACGCGTCCGACTGCGTCGCGCTCTAATTCCCGCTTCAACACCTCGACTTCAGGCAGATGAATCATCGACTCCTCCGACGCTCTCCAAGAACCATATTGTCGCGCACGGCGACGTCCCTTCGGCGGATTCCCGCAGCCCAGATCAACCGGACTCGAGGACTCCGCCTACAGGAAGCCTCTCCTGCCGGCAGGGGATTCCGCAGAAGATTCCCAGGCTTCGATAGCGGCCCGCGCCGCCTGCTGTTCCGCCTGCTTCTTGCTTCCCCCCTCCCCGACGCCGCGGACGCGCCTCCGGACGCGCACCTTCGCAAAGTAGACCCTGTCGTGATCGGGGCCTGAGTAGGACACCCTGTAAACAGGCTCGGCGCCGAAGTCTCGGGCCGCCATTTCCTGCAGCAGTGTCTTGTAGTCGTCCCCGCCCGGGTTCTTGCTTAGAAAGGCGAGACGATCTCCTAGTCCGTCCATTATCACCCTGCGAACCTCTTCCAGACCTCCGTCGAGGTAGACGGAGGCGATCAAGGCTTCTGCAGCGTCGGCCAGGATCGACTTCTTCAGCCTCCCGCCGCTGCGCTCTTCGCTCCTCCCAACTTGAAGGGCGTCCCCCAAGTTGATCCGCCGAGCCCAATCGGCCAGGGAATCTGAAGAGATCGCCGAAGCCTTGAGCTTGGCGAGCTGTCCGACCGGCAGGGACTCGTAGTGCCTGTAGACGTGCTCTGAAACGACCAACCCCAGAACGGCGTCCCCCAGCAGTTCCAGCCGCTCGTTGGACAGGAAAGCCAGAGCCTCTGGGCGCTCACGCTCTGAGACCCACGAACGATGCCGAAGCGCCAGTTCCAGCAGTTCCAGATCGTCGAACTCATAGCCGATGCTGCCGGAGAGGGCGGCAGCGGCGGATCGGCTCACTCTGACAATCGCGCCTCTACGTATTCCACGGTGTCACGCACCGTGCGGAGGTCCTGCAGGTCCTCGTCTTTGATGCGAAAGCCCACCGTGCGTTCACCGAACTCTTCCTCAAGCACCTCGACCAGTTCTATCAGGGCTAAAGAATCGGCGTCTAGGTCGTCTACGAAAGAATGACCCTCGGCTATCGACGACGGGTCGATTTCCAAAATGTCTGCGAGGTGCTCTCTTATGAGTTCGAGAATTTCCGAGCGCGACATCGGAGTTTGAGAAACGTGTGTCTCTGCTGGCACTCGCCTTTCCTCCTGTGGCTTGACTGGCTTTGGCTGGCTGACTGGCTTTGGCTGGCTTGACGGAGCGCTTCGGCAAAAACCGCCGAGACTGACGCCGAAGCGGATGCAGACAGACGGCCGCTCCAGACATCCGCAGAACCAACCGGCAGGGATTCTACCCCGCTACAGCGGAAGCGAGTTGCTCGACTATCCCCGCCCTGGCCAGATCGTGGGCTACGCCGATTGCGCTTGCTATGGCGCGAGGGCTCGAAGCGCCGTGCGAGATGGTGCACACCCCTTTTATCCCCAGCAATACAGCGCCGCCCGTGTTGTCCGGGTCGAACATCCTGTAGAAATCGACCAAGGCCGGAAAAAGCAGTTTGGCGCCGGCTCGGGCATCCTCCGAACTCTCCGCAGCCGCCAGTATCTGTTCTTTTATCACCCCTGCAACGCCCTCGGCGGTCTTGAGCATCACGTTCCCCGTGAAACCGTCCGTCACGATCACGTCGGCTCCGTCCAAGAGCAGATCGCGGCCTTCCACGTTGCCCGCAAAGCGTGCTCCGCCGCAGGTTCTCCAGTCTTCGGCTGCCATCAGTTCGTAGGTCTCCTTGACCACCCCCGTCCCCTTGCCCGCCTCTTCGCCGATGGAGAGCAGGGCCACCCGCGGCTCGCTCACGCCAAAACCGACCCGGGAATACACAGCCCCCATCCGGGCGAACTGAAGCAGCCAAGCCGCCGTGCATTCGGTGTTGGCGCCGCAGTCGAGCACCACGGTCGGCGAAGCGCGCCCAGGCACCGGAAAGAGCACCGCCACGGCAGGACGGGCCACCTTCTTGATCCTCCCCATGCGAAGGAGGGCGCTGGCCATCACGGCGCCGGTGTTGCCCGCAGAAAGGAGGGCGCAGGCGCGTCCGTCGCGCACGGCTTCGGCCGCCCTGATAAGCGAAGAGTCCTTTTTCTGGCGCACGCTGAAGCCGGGCTCGGCGTCCATGGAGATCACCTCACTGGCCGGCAGGACTTCCAGCCCGCTGGATGCCAGAATCTCCGGAGGCCCCGCCAGCAGCACGCTGCGTCCGGCTTCAACAGCCAGCCTGGCCCCCTCCACAATCGAATCGGGAGCGTCGTCGCCCCCCATGGCGTCCACCACAACGGGAAGTCCATCCATCGGGGACCGGTCTGGACTTAACACATTCCCCCTCGAATGTTTTCGGTCGGCTTCGCCGTTCTAGTCCAGCTCCGCGGCCTGGCGTTCCTTGTACCAGCCGCAATCTCCGCAAACCCTGTGCGGAAGCTTGACGACGCCGCAGCGCGGGCAGGTCGAACGCGCCGCAGGCTTGTGCGCCCAGGCCGAAGCGCGCCTGCTTCTCGTCTTGGACTTGGAGGTCTTCTTCTTAGGAACGGCCACACCATGACGCTAACGCCTGAGAAGTGAATTGGGGCGGACAAGTCTCCTACGCGTCGCTCCGGTGCTCTTCTTCCAGCCCACAATTCTCTGTCCGGAGAGCCCGGAGAGCCCCTTAACCCCTAACAGGCGGTCGAAGGGGCGGTCGAGGGGGAATCGACAGCCAAAGCGTCCAGAGCGGCCCAGCGCTCGTCCCTTTCCACCTCTCCGGCTCCGTCGGGCGTATCTCCCTGAACGCCCCCCCAGAACGCCCCGCCCGCAGGCCCCGAGCAGGACTCATCGCAGAGAGGCGCCAGCGGCAACTCCAACAAGACCGCCTGGCGAAGCATCGGCAAAAGGTCGATCCTGTCGACCTTCAGCAAGAACGTCTCTCCCTCCTCGGGCGCCTCTTCGAAGGTTTCCAGCAGTCTCACCTCAACTCGGTGAAACACAGGACCAAGACACCGCCTGCAGATCAGAACCCACCTCGCTCGCAACCCGCCCGACACGACGATCCGGCCAGCGCGACACTCCAGGCTCAAATCCAGATCGACTCCGCCGCCCTCAAGATGGAGCTCCCCGGCTGTCAGACCATCCAACTCATGAACCCCGCTCAACCGACGACGACGCCCTGGCGACGACAGGAGGTCGCCGACAGCCTGAACGAGCGGGCTCTGCTGCTCAACCGCCACTTGGCTTATGACTGATCCTGGTCGAAGAAGCCTTGAGTCTTGACATCGGCTTCGGAATCCTCACCGGCATCGTCTTGAAGGGTTCGCTCCGTCTCTCCCTGGAGCAGCCTCCTGCTCTCGACCAGCCCCTCCAACGCCCTCCTAGTCACGTCCTCGCAGCGCTCAAACAGCCGATCGCAGTAGTCGTCCGCCTCGTGCCGCTGCTTCCTGACAGCACCCGCAGCGTCGTCCAGAATTTCCTGGGAACGGCGCTTCGCCTGCAGGACGACCTGAGTGCGGTCAACCATGCGGGCAGCCTCCGCCGAAGCCTGCTCAATCACAGCGTCGGCGTCACGCTGAGCCCTGGCCAGGTATTCCTCCCGCTCTTTGATGAGCCAGCGAGCGCTCCGCAGCGCCACCGGAAGCAAGGTGCGAGCGTTTTGGATCAGACCGAGAACATATTCCCTGTCTATTCGCAGGGCAGAAGACATGGAAGCCACCCTTGCCCCGCTTATGTAGACGTAAAGATCCGCCAGGATCTTCTCCACGTCAGCGATCGAGCCTGGCGTTTCCCCGCCGGACGATCCGCCCCCGATCGGCTCGGAGCCGATCCCCTCAGGAGATTCCTGCCGAGGATCATCCCCGTAGTACTCCTGCTCCTCCCCGAGTTCGCCCGACTGCCCGACGACGCTCATGACGACTTCCAGCGCCGCTCGAGCGCTCGAGCCACGGGAGGGGGGACCATGCTCGTAACGTCGCCGCCCAGACGGGCGATCTGGCGGATGAACTTGGACGCTATGAAGGAACTCGACGACGTTGAAGGTAAGAACACCGTGTCGACCCCAGCTAGGGCTTTGTTTGTCTGAGCCATCTGCAGCTCGCTTTCGAAATCGCTGACAGCCCTTAGGCCTTTCACTATGAAATTAGCCTGTTCGCGTTTCGCCAAGGTGACAACCAGTTCGGCAAACATCGTGACGCGGAGGTTGGAGAGGTGAGAGAAGGATTCCCCCAACATAGCTTCCCGCTCTTCGGCAGAGAACAACGGCTCGCCCTTCTCGGGATTGCGCATGGCCGCCACGACCACCTCGTCAAAGAGCTGGCAAGCGAGTTCGGCCACCTCCACGTGGCCGTTGTGCACCGGGTCGAAAGACCCTGGATAGAGGACTCTGATCATGCTCTGACTACCTTCGCTTGGTCAGCTTCTGGGAGAATCCGAGCCTCGGGGGAACCTGAGTTTCGGGGGAATCCGAGTTGCGAACTGCCAATTGGGTAACGGTAGCGCCGAGTCGCTTTTCATAGAGCACTCTCCAGGCTGCTTCGCCTTCCCCGCCTGCCCTGCCTGCCGCGCCTGCCACCGGCCTGTCGGATTCGGCTACCAGCAAACGGGCGGGTAAAAGCTGCAGCAGTCTTTCCCAGGAGTCGAAGTCGTAGGGCGGATCGCAGAATGCCACATCGTAAACGCCTGCATCTCTCATCTCCGACTTTTGCCCGCTATCGGTGCCGCCTAGGTGTCTAAGCCCTTTAAGCCAAACCAGCACGTCGGCGCGCACCAACTCCGCACGATCCTCGAAGCCCAGCGACGCAACGTTGGCCCTCAGCACCTCGAGCACACGACCTCTGCACTCCACGAACGTGGCGCTTTCGGCGCCGCGCGAGAGCGCCTCCAAACCCAGAGCGCCGCTGCCGGCGAAGGCGTCTAGCACCCTGGCGCCCTCCAACCGCATCCTGCTTGAGATAGCGGAGAACACGGATTCTCTCATTCGGTCGGTGGTCGGACGGACGAGCGCCCCCCGCGGCACTCTCAGCCTGCGGCCCTTGGCCGAACCTGCAATGATCCTCGTCATTCCGTCCTATTCCGCCGCTCCGAGTTCCGCCGCTCCGCCTATTCCGCCGCTCCAGATTCCGCCGCTCCGCCTATTCCACCGCTCCGGGCTCCGCTGTTCGGGGCTCTCTCCACATGAGCGTGAGGGGAGGCGAATCCTTGTCGTAGATCAGCTTCCCTGCGGAACCGAAACCCTGCCGCTCGTAGAACCCTACGTTGCGCGGATTGCTCGACTCCAGGTAGGCGGGAACTCCCTTCCGGTCGCAGCGGGCCAGCATCGGCGCCACCAGCCTCGCCCCCATCCCCTCATTCCGCCGCCCTGGGGCGACCCCCAGCACGGCCAGATGCCAGTGATCCTTGTCGGGTTTGCGGCTTGAAATGGCTCTGAAGACGTTCAGTATCCGAGGCGCCCGCTCCCCCATCAGCCTCTCGATCAGCTTCTTGAACTCCTTGGAGGTGTCCGCTTCGGCGGCGCTGCGCCCGGGAGGATGCCAGACGGCCACCCCAGACAGATCGCCGCTCACGTGGAATTCGCTGCCCTCCGGCGAGTTGTTCAAGAGGAAACTCCACCACTCCTCCGCATCTTCGCTCTCGGGCGGCTGGCTGCCGAAGAACCAAATGGTGAAAGGATCCTCGGCGAACGCTGCCGCAAGCGTTAGGCTCATCTCTTCGCAGCGCTCCGTTCCTACGCGCCGAATCTCACCTAGGCGAGCCAGTTCGCTGTCCTTCAAATCGTTCATTCTCTCCCTCGTTTCTTTCTCCGCCTTCGCTCTGCCCCTTAGGTCTTCTCCAAGAATTCGGCGTCGACCTCCGCCGCGCAGACAGCCAGTTCGTCACTCAACTCGGGCGTCAGCAGTCCGCCCTCTACGAGCCTCCGGGCCTCCTCTCTGGCTCTGTCAACCCAATCCTTGTCCCGCCTCAGAGAAGCCAGTTTCAGATCACTCCGTCCCGTCTGGTGCTTGGCCATGAGCGTCCCCTCGCCGCGTATCTCCAGGTCGGTCTCGGCCAGCTCGAACCCGTCCGTGGTCTCCACCAGAGCCCTGATGCGGGGATTCTCCGCAGCAGTCTCGTAGTCATCCATGCCCAGGTCCAAAGTCCCCGTCGGATCTCCCCCCACCAGAAAACACCAACCCAGATGGCTGCCGCGTCCTACACGCCCCCGCAGTTGGTGGAGCTGGGCGATGCCGAAACGCTCGGCGCCGAGAATCACCATCACCGAGGCGTTGGGGACGTCCACCCCCACTTCGATCATGGTCGTAGCCACCATCACGTCGATCCTCCCCTCACGGAAGCCTTCCATCACCCGCTCCCGCTGGGCGACCGGCACGCGACCGTGCAGCAGCCCCAGCCTCAAACCGGAGAGCTCACCCTTTTCCAGTTCGGAGCGGACCCTCGTGGCCGCAGCGGTCTCCAACTGCTCCGAGAAATCTATGACCGGACACACTACGTAAGCCTGGCGTCCGGCAGCGACCTCCGACTTCAGACGCTTCCAGACCCTCCCCGCCTCGAGCAGCGACGGCACCGCCTCGGTTCGCACGCCCGCCCTACCCGTCGGCATCTCGTCGAGCTTGGAGACGTCCAAGTCGCCGTAGACCGTCAAGGCCGCCGTGCGAGGGATGGGCGTTGCGGTCATCACCAGCACGTCGGGAGTGGCGCCCGAGGCGCCCTTGGCGCGCAGCGACGCCCTCTGCTCCACCCCGAAGCGGTGCTGCTCGTCGATCACTGCAAGTCCGAGAGCGCCGAACTCGATTCCTTCGGAGATGAGAGCGTGGGTGCCTACCACCATGCCCACCTCACCGGAAGCCAGACCGGCGAGCGTCTCTCGTCGGTCGATCGGGCGGCTCCGACCGGTCAACAATTCCAAGAACACCTTGCCCTCCTTTCCCTCCTTGCCGCCGCCGCCTGCGCTGCCGCAGCCGCCGCCGCCGCCGTTGCTGCTGCCACCGTTGCCGCTGCCTGTCCCGCCACCGCCGCCGGCGGCGGCGCCGCCGCCTGTCCGCATCACCCAACGCCCCATCTCCTCCGAAGCGCCCGCCCCGTCTCCCAGCAGCCGCGTGAGGTTGGCGAAGTGCTGCTCTGCAAGCACCTCAGTGGGCGACATGAGCGCGGCCTGCCGCCCCCCGTGCACAGCCGCCAGCATGGCGCTGAGAGCCACGACCGTCTTGCCTGACCCCACTTCCCCGTGCAGCAGGCGCTGCATGGGCGCCTCCGCTCTCATGTCGCTGAGAATCTCCTCGATAGCGCGACTCTGAGCACCGGTCAGCGCAAAAGGAAGACCCTCCCAGAAGCGCTCCAGAACCTCCCTCTCGAAGCGGTGACGAACGCCCCTACCAGAGCTGTACTCCTGCCTGCGCTGAGCCAGGAAGAGCTGCATTCTCAGCAACTCGTCGAAGACCAAACGCCTGCGCCCTGCCTGTATTTCCCTGAAATCCTCAGGAACGTGATAGAAGCTAAACGCCTCTTCCCGGCTGCAAAGGCCGTACCGCCGAAGCGTCCGGCCATCCACGGGGTCGGCGATCCCCCGCGGGTCGCAGCGGCGCAGCGCCTCGGCAACCGCCACGCCGACGTCCCAGGAAGACACGCCCGCCTTCTCCGACTGCGGGTAGACGGGGATGATCCGCAGGGTGCGGTCGCCCAGAAGGTCGACGACGGGGTTCACCATTTGCCTGCGTCGAGAGTAGAGAGCCATCTTCCCGAAGATGGTCAGTTCCATTCCCGGCTTCAGTTGACGCTCCCGCCAGGACTGGTTGAAGAAGACGCACAGCATGTGCGTGCCTTCTCCGTCCTTCACCACGACCTCCACTCTCAGACGGCCTTTCCGCTTCGGGGGCACCAGGTGAACCTTCGTAACCTCCACCAGAAGCGTGCCTTCCTCCCCCGGGGACAACTCGGCGATCGTAGCCTCGCGCGTGCGGTCTATATGCCGTCGCGGGTAGTAGGTCAGCAAGTCCCAGACGTTCCTCAACCCCAACGACTGCAGGCCCTCCCCCAGACGTCGGCGCTTCACGCTCTTCAGCCTCCACAGCGGTAGCTCCGTGAGGTCGCGGCAAGTCAGAGGGGGGTCGGAAGGTGTCAGCTATTCGACGCCTATGTAGTAGTGGTAGAGCGGCTGACCGCCGGCGTGAACGTCCAGTTCCACTCCGGTGCGATTCGCCTCCAGCCAACTCCGCACCTCAGCCGTGTCCGACTCAGAGGCCTCGGCGCCCGCCACCAGGGTCACCAGTTCGTGCTGAGGTCCTACGAGCTTTTCCAGCAGCCCCCGCACCGCCTCCCCTGCTGCGGAAGCCACCACCTGAACGCCCTCGGCCCCTATGCCCATGAAGTCGCCCTCGCGGATGTCGCCCGCAGGCGTCTTGGCGTCTCTCACCGCACGGGTGACTTCCCCGTAGACGACCGTCTCCGCCGCGGCGCTCATCGCCCCCCTGTTAGCGTCTGCTCCGTCGTCGGGGTCGAAAAACAGCATCGCCGACAGCCCTTCCGGAATGCTCGCAGCGGGCACGACCTCCACCTTCTTGTCGGTCAGTTCCTTGACCTGCTCAGCCACGGCGATGATGTTCTTGTTGTTGGGAAGGACGATCACCTCTTCAGCCAGGAGACGCTCCGCCGCCTCCTTCAAGGCAGCAGCGGACGGGTTCATCGTCTGCCCCCCCAGAACGACTTCCCCTGCGCCGAGCGCCTCGAACATCCGCCTCACTCCGTCGCCCGCCGCCACCGCCACCACCCCGCTCATCGTCCGCTCCGGAACGGCCACGTGCTCGATGTGAGCCACCTGCTCGTGCAGGTCGGTGACTTCGATGCGGCGCGGTCGGCCAGCCTCGACGCCAGCCTCAATGGCCGATCCGATCTCGTCCGTGTGGATGTGGCAGTTCCAGAGGCCGTCGCCGCCCACCACCACTATGGAGTCGCCCACTTCCCCCCAGCGCCGTTTGAAGACCTCGACGCGTTCGTCGTCGCTCTCGAGCAGAAACATGACCTCGTAACGAAGTTCTGCCACCGAGGCCTCGTCGCTGGGGAGTTGGCCGTGGGGGGGCGCTTGGGGCGCTTCGTGCGTATGAGCGCCCGCTGATTTCGCCTCGGCTGCGACCGGAGCCTCCGGCAGCGCCCGTCCGTCCGCCGCGCTCAGGAACGCCTCGAGCATCAGCAGAAGCCCCGCTCCTCCCGCGTCCACCACTCCAGCCAACTTCAGCACCTCGAGCAGGTCGGGTGTCCGCTCCAGGCTCTCCCGCCCCGCCTCCAGGGCGTCTTCGAGCATCTCTATCAGGGACGCCCCGTCCGCCGAGGACTGTTCGGCGGCGGCTGCGACATGGCGCATCACCGTCAGAATCGTCCCTTCGACAGGCCGCAGGACTGCTGAGTAGGCAGCCTCCGACGCCGCGAGCAGCGCCGCAGCAAAGCTTTCAGAATCAGCGACGCCCGCAGCAGCCAGCTTGCTGGTGAGAACCCTGAGTATCTGCGAGAGAATGACCCCCGAGTTGCCCCTCGCCCCGTTCAGCGACGCCCTGCCGATGACCTCGCAGACCTCGGCTAGTGGAAGAGGAGGCGCCCCCTGCTCCTCCTGCTCCTGCTGCTGCTCCGTCACGCCGTCTGTCATGCCGTCTAGCGCCTCGGTCACCTCCTTGAGGGTGAGCCGCATGTTGGTGCCGGTGTCGCCGTCCGGCACCGGGTACACGTTGAGGGAGTTCAGGTAGTCCCTATGCTCCGTCAACGCCTCGTGATAGCGGCGCATGGCCAGATCCAGGTGGTGGACGTCCAGTTGGTCGATGACCGGCATTCGCGCAGATTATAGAGCACGAAGGCCCAACAGACCTGCTCGGCGGAGGGAGACGGCAACCCGCCCGGCGGCCGGCGGCGGTGTCGGAAAGGCTCCCAGCAGCCGCAGGCGGCGACGGAAAGGCTCCCAGCAGCGTCCGGCGGTGTCGGAAAGGCTCCCAGCAGCCGCAGGCGGCGACGGAAAGGCTGCCGGCGGCCGCGTGCAGCGTCGGAAAGGCTGCGGCCGCGCCGCCCAGCCGACAATTCCCCGCCGAAGCCGAACCAGAAAATCCTAGAATAGTAAGATTATGCAAGGAGTCGTCAAATCCTTCGACCCAATCTCAGGCGACGGGGTGATAATGCGCGACACGGACTTCGTGGAAATAGAACTCGCTGAGGGCGCCCTAGCCGACTCGATGTTCAGATTTTTGCGTCAAGGCCAGCGTGTCATCTTCGACCTCGACGAGGAGGGAATGGCCGTCGCACTGCGCCTAGGAAGCGAGAGCGACATGGGCACTCCTCCCCACCTGCTGTAGGTCGTCTGCTAGGTCGTCCAAGTCGATTTACGTCGTCTCGCACACTAGGTTGAAGCGTTTTCCTATACCCCCGATATCCCGGATACCCCCGAAATCCCCGATACCCCGGACATCCCCGACTCCTGACTTAACCGCAGCACCGCAGCACTTAACCGCAGCCCTCTACCGAGAGCTCTACCGAAAGAATCCGAAACCATGAACTTCATCCATATCCAGCGCCGAGCGCTGTCAAAGGTCCATGTCGATCCCCGCTGAAACCTTGAGCCTGAAGGGCGGAATACCCGTGCGCGACCTGCACCGCTGGGTGTCGGAGTGGCAAGCCATCCTGCAGCCCGACGACGTGCACTTCTGCGACGGAAGCGAAGCCGAGAACGAGCGCCTGTGCAGCCTCCTGTCAACCCAGGGCACGTTCCGAAGGCTCAACCCTGACCTCCGCCCGAGGAGCTTCCTGGCGCTCTCCCACCCTGCAGACGTCGCCAGGGTGGAACACCGGACGTTCATCTCCTCCCGCTCGCCTGACGAAGCCGGCCCGACCAACAACTGGCGCGACCCTGACGAACTGAAGCCAGAGATGCTCAAGTTCTACCTAGGCGCCATGCGCGGGCGCACCATGTACGTGGTGCCGTTCAGCATGGGACCCCTGGGCTCCTCCTTCTCCCGAATCGGGGTGCAGCTCACCGACTCCGCCTACGTCGTGGTCAACTCCAGGATCATGACCCGCATGGGCGGCGGCACTCTGGCCGACCTGAATGAAGACGACACGTTCGTGCCCTGCGTTCATTCGGTGGGGGCGCCTCTCTCCAACGGAGAGCGGGACGTTGCATGGCCGTGCAACCCCGACAACCGCTACATCTCCCACTTCCCCGAGACCCGCGAGATCTGGTCGTTCGGCTCCGGCTACGGCGGCAACGCCCTGCTAGGCAAGAAGTGCCTGGCGCTGAGAATCGCCTCCGTGATAGCCAGAGAAGAAGGGTGGCTGGCCGAGCACATGCTCATCCTGAGCGCACAGGCGCCGAGCGGACGCAAGCACTACGTGGCGGCGGCCTTCCCGTCGGGCTGCGGCAAAACCAACATGGCGATGATGATCCCTACGCTGCCCGGCTGGAAGGTAGAGACTCTGGGAGACGACATAGCCTGGCTTCGCTTCGGCGAAGACGGCCGGCTCCGGGCAATAAACCCCGAAAACGGTTTCTTCGGCATAGCCCCGGGCACCTCTGAGGAAACGAATCCGAACGCCCTGCGATCTCTCAACGAAAACTGCGTCTTCACCAACGTGGCTCTGACAGACCAAGGCGACGTCTGGTGGCAAGGTCTCAGCGACGATCCGCCTGGAGGACTCACGTCCTGGAAGGGTGAGCCCTGGGTCTCAGAGGAGGAGGGTCCGCCCGCTCACCCCAACGCCCGGTTCACTGCCCCTGCCGCCCAGTGCCCGTCGATTGCGTCGGAGTGGGACGACCCCGAGGGCGTGCCGCTCTCGGCCATCGTCCTCGGAGGCAGACGCGCGAACGTGGGGCCCTTGGTGACCGCCGCCCGCGACTGGGCGCACGGGGTGTTCATGGGTTCGATCCTCAGTTCGGAGACCACCGCCGCAGCCGCAGGCGAAGTCGGGCGGGTGCGCTTCGACCCCTTCGCCATGCGCCCCTTCTGCGGCTACCACATGGGCGACTACATGAACCACTGGCTGCAGATGGGCGAGCGGAGCGACCCGGCGCTGCTCCCTCAGATCTTCTGGGTGAACTGGTTCCGCAGAGGCAGCGACGGACGCTTCCTCTGGCCAGGCTTCGGCGAGAACTCCCGCGTGCTGCGTTGGATCATCGAACGAGTGGAAGGCGCAGCGAACGCCGTCGAGACGCCGCTGGGCTACCTGCCTGCCCCCGATTCGCTCGACATATCGGGCCTTTCCCTGCCGGCCGACGACCTCCACGAACTCCTGCGGGTGAACGCCGAGACCTGGAAGGAAGAGACGAAACTCATCCGTTCTCACTACGAGGCTTTCGGCGACCGAATTCCGGAGCGCCTCTGGGAGGAACTAGAGCGGCTGGAACGGCTGCTGTCCGGCTGACCGGCAGCCCTGCCGCCCGCCCGCGGCAGCGCCCAGCACACCGCCACTCCCCACACCGCCGCCGCCCCCCGCACACCTCCGCCCCCCCGCAGCCGGCGCCGTCCGGCGCAGGCTCCGAATTTCGGAATAATCCGGCAGCTTTCTTCGTTGACTCAATTGAACATCAATCAAGCAACACAAGACAAGGAGCCTCATATGTTCTTCAGACCATTAACCCCCAGCTTTAACTGGGAGAACTCTCTCCTGCCGGTGGGCTCCCCCCGCCGGAATTGGCCAGGATTCGACCTGGCTTTCCCCGCCGCATACGACGTCTACCGCCTAGAGGACAGGGTGGAAGTCTGGATCGACCTCCCAGGGATGAACCCCGAAGACATCGACCTCACGGTGTCGGGACGCAGCTTGGAGATTTCCGGTCGCCGCGAGCGGAGCGCCGCAGAAGGCGAGACGATCAAGGCCGGACGCTCCCACGGAGAGTTCAAGTACCACCTGCAGCTAAGCAGCGAGTTGGACCCGAACCGGGTAACCGCCGAGAGCGCTGACGGAGTGCTCAAGGTGAAGCTCCCCCTAGCCGAGGAGGTCAAGCCCCGCAAGATCGCAGTGGGCGCAGCCGCCTCCGGCGCTCAATCCACGCCTTAACCCACGAGCATCGCTCTTATGGACAATCCCATCAGGAAAAGGCCGCCCCACCCGTAGAGGAGGTAACGCCACCGCTTCATCTGCGACCGGTATCCGAAGAAGATGGCGACACACGCCAAGGTCAAGAACCCATAGAACATGTGGAAGTCATCCACACTAGACCCGCCGGCAGTCACTAGTCCCACCCCTAACCCGGCCTGGACGAACAGCAAGGTTTGCGCCAGCGCTGCGAACCACCAGAGAGAACGCATACGCAGAGCCTCTACCCAGTGCGCCGCCAGAGCCCAGAGACCTGCCATTCCGTTGCCGATTATCACCAACCCGGCAAAGTGGGTGTGAATCTCCCTCAGCACGGCTGGCTCTCATCCTTTCCCTGGCAAATCCTTCCCCTCACCGCCGAAACCTCAACCACGCCCCAGGTCGGCGACGACCGCTCGGACGGCGGCCAGGCAAATCCTTCCCATCACCGCCCAAACCTCAACGCTACCTAGTCGAAGAGGTCCGTCTTGAACGCTCCGCTGCGGGAGCACCCGGCGAGCACGAACCACTCCCAGCCGAAGGTCTCCTCAAAGGACTCCTCTGAAAGCGACAGGAAGAAGGATTCCGGATCGATCTGGCTGGCGTGCGCCTGCATGGCCGCCCGCTTGGCGGATGCGAACCGGCGAACGTCGAGACGATGGGTTATCTCTTTCGCCGGCAGGCCGAAGGCGACGTCGGTGACCGCTTCGATGCCTTCGCCTCCGATCTTCTCAGCCAACTCCCTGTCGATCTGAGCGCGTTCCCGCAGAAAGTCCCGGTCGGCGGTTGCCCAAAAGACCTTGGGCGTGCCGGCCAACTCGGCTGCCCGCCCCCCGACTTTGTGCACGGCGACGTGGTCGGGGTGTCCATACACGCCGTGCGGATCGTAGGTGGTGAGGACGTCCGCCTCCTCGCTCATCAGGACGGCGGCCAGGCGCTTCGCTGCGGATTCGACATCCACACGGCAAAACGCCTCGGGGTGTTCCGTGCTCGGGGTGCCGGCCATTCCCGAATCACGGTAACCCAGGAACACCACTCGACGGCAGCCGAGCACTTCCGCCGCCCGCCAGGTCTCCCTCTCCCGCCAGAGCCCCAACTCGAAGTCGGGACTGACCACTCCGGGGCGCCGCTCCCCCAGCTCCCCACGCGTCGCCAGCACCAGCACCACCCTGTGACCGGCCGCCGCTGCGGCGGCCATCGTCCCTCCCGTGGCAATCGACTCGTCATCGGGGTGAGCGTGAAAGCAGACCAGTGTGGCCATCGAAATCAGGCTATTGCAGTCGCTTAGGGATGCTCCGTCATCGCATCCCATCCGCCCGAGCATCCTCTCGCCCGCTCAGCCTCTCCAGCCCCCTCATGGGCCACTCACCCGCTCAGCCCCTCCAAAGAGCCACTCACCCGCTCAGCCTCTCCAAAGAGCCACTCAGCCCGCTCAACCCCTCCAATGAGCCACTCGCCCGCTCAGCCCCCCCCTCCCCCCAATGAGTCACTCGACCCCGAAAGGGTCAATCAAGGGGCTCCCGCAGCGCCGATAGGCCGACCGCCCCGCCGCTGGAGTTGCCGCACCTCCTGCTGAATCTTCAGTGGCCGTGGAATGTAGGAAAACCTGCGGACATGCCCGCCCACGACAGAGTGGATGTAGAGGTCTCCTACCCCCAGCATCCTCCCCCAGGGGGACTGAAACGTCCGCAGCCTAGCGACCTTCCGCAAGTCAAGCTGGATGCCGCTCGGACGCAGCGAGCCGCTCCAATAAACGACCCGAAGATTGGTGAAAATCAGGCGCGTCCGCATCCACTTCAAGAACCTCAGTCCGCTGATCACGGCGGCCGCAGCGAACTGGACGATCGCCAGCGTCAAGATCACTGCCCTGACGGGAGCTGCCCATCCCTCCGGCAGCAGCAGCACCGTCGCAAGCATCACCGCAAGAGACGGCAGGAAGACGAGTGCCAGCCCGCTCAGGTAAGTCCAGTGAGGTCTGATCTCGACCGCCGCTTCCTCGCCTTCGGAGAACATCTCGAGAGGGAAAGACACAGGGAAATAGTAACTCGCCCGACGATGAGGCTCGTGCCTGCCCCCCCCCTCCTCCCTGCTCAGCGCCTCTCAGTCGTATCCCAGCTCTTCCAGCCGCTCGTCGGATATTCCGAAGTGGTGGGCGACCTCGTGAACCACCGTCACGTTTATCTGCCGGATCACCTCCGA
The DNA here is from genome assembly GCA_965242895.1 of Acidimicrobiales bacterium. Classification (GTDB taxonomy): domain Bacteria; phylum Actinomycetota; class Acidimicrobiia; order Acidimicrobiales; family CATQHL01; genus CATQHL01. Next base: position 2,356,264 of record OZ251507.1, on the reverse strand, counting down.
CTCCTTCTTGGAGAGAGCGCAGATGGGTTTGCGGTAGATGAATATGCGATCCGGCATGACCATCCCGAAATAGCCCTCCCTTTCGGTCAGGGGGATGCCGTTGTAGAGACCGAGCAGGTCAGGGTCGTCGGCGGATTCCTCTTCGACGAAGACGGCGAGGTTATCCACACAACTCCAGATCTCGTCCGGGATGAGATCGATGGCCTCCGCCACTAGTTCCTCGAAGCGCTGCCGCGACAACTTCACGGCTCCTAAACTACTCCTCTGGGTCTCTGGGCGACCTCCAGCCACGCACCCGCCGAGGCGCAGCAACCGCCCATGCTCAGAGGCGGGACGCCGCCAGAGCAGCTATGTGCTTGCCGATGGCCAGTGAAGCCGTGGCGGCAGGCGAAGGCGCGTTCAGGACGTGGATGCATCCGGGCGAGTGTTCTATCAGAAAGTCGTCGACGAGCCTGCCGTCGGGGCGGACCGCCTGCGCTCTCACGCCTGCGCCGGCGGGCAGCAGGTCATCGCGCTTCACCTCTGGCAGCAGCACCCGAGCGGAGCGGGCGTACAGCCGCCTGGAACAAGACCGCAAGACCTCCGCCGCCCCAGCTCTCCAGTGCCTGCCCGCCAGCCTCCAGAAACCTCCGTAGCTCAGCATTTCGCGCACGTCCGCTAGGACGGGGCGGCTGCCCCTGTAATACTCACGCCCCAAGGCTGCGACGGCGTTGGGGCCGACCTCCACGACGTCGTCAATCCGCCGGGTGAAGTGGACGCCCAGGAACGGGAACGCCGGATCGGGCACAGGGTATATCAAACCTCTGACCAGCGAGGACGCCCGTTCGCTGAGCCGGTAGTACTCGCCGCGGAAAGGAAGGATCCGCACCGACGGCTCAAGACCGGCCAGCCTAGCCACCCTGTCGGAGTGCAGGCCCGCGCAGTTCACGAGAAGCCGGGCGCTGACAGATCTGCCGCCCGCCGTCAGGCACACCTTCGAGGCGTCCCCCGACGCCTTCACGTTCTCCAGCGGGCTGCCGAGGAGAATATCTCCGGCCAGCGCCGCGGCCAAGCGCTCCGCCACCGCCTTGAAGTCGACCACAGAGGTCTCAGGCACGTGAAGCCCCTCCAGACCTGCCGCGTGCGGTTCGACCTCTCTGAGTTCTTCCCCCTTCAGCAAACGCACCCCGATCAATCCGTTGGCCTGGGCGCGCCGGCGGAGTTCCTCTAACCGAGGCAGTTCCTCCTCTTTGACGGCCGCCACCACCTTGCCGCAGCGCCTGAGGGGCAGCCCCTCGGCTTCGCAGAACTCTGTCATCGCTCGACGTCCTCGAACGCACAACTCCGCCTTGAGCGACCCAGGAGCGTAATAGAGACCGCTGTGCAGCACGCCGCTGTTGTGGCCGGTCTGATGGAAGCCGACCCTGTCTTCCTTCTCGATGACGCACAAGTCGACGTTTCGGAGGCGTTCGGTGAGAGCCCGAGCCACCGCTAGACCGAGGATGCCTGCGCCGATCACGGCTACGTCGTACTCGGCGGCCACGACTTAGTCCGGTGCGCGGTGAAGTCTCTTCATCGGCGGCAAGACTAGCGGCCTGCTCCGTGAAACCCCTAGCCCGCACTGCCCGAGTTCTACCCCGCACTGCCCGACTTCATAGGGCGCTCCCCGTCAGCGGCGCGGAGCGCAAGCCACCCCGCCCCGCCCCGCCCCGGCAACACGAAACCTCAGGACACTACACCCCCTCACCCCCCCCTCCCCGACAACACGAAACCTTGGAACACTCTCCCCCTCCCCACCCCCAAACACAAGATCCTCAGGACACCACACCACCCGAAGATGCGGAAAACACCGAATTCCCCCCTAACCCTCAGCAGACGTCCCCGGAACTCCTATGTCAGGAACAAACCCAACCCCAACCCGAAACACACAACCAGACCGCAAACCACCACCACACACAAACAACAAAACCCTAGCCGGCGCCGGCAACCCCCAGAACCCCCTGAGGGCGCGAAACACCCAACAAACAATCCAACAAGACAGACGATCCCCTCCTCCCCCAGCGCGCCGAAAACGACAAGGCGCGACGCACTTACAATTCACGGCGCACTCGAGGGAAGCGCCCCCTCTCAAGTGACCGGTGAACGCCGCTCTAGAACGCCGGAATGGGCTAGAGTTCAGCGGCTGAATAGGCTATTTTAGAAGCCGTGACAAGCCTGACAAGCCTCTACAAGCCGCGGCCTAGACAAGCCTCGACAAGCCTCGACTCTGTGCATAGCAGCCTTGAAAATGCGCATCTAGACACATCGAGAACAGGAAACCCGACCACCGCACTAGCACAACGCAGATGACCGCCGAAACATTCGCCGCGCCCAGAGGCACCCGTGACGTCCTCCCGCCCGCCTCCGAACGGGTGAGGGCGCTCACAGCCGCCTTTGCCGAGCAGGCCAGCCTGCGCGGCTACCGGCAGGTGATCTCGCCCCTCTTCGAGAACGCCGAGGTCTTCCGCCGCGTCGGCGAGACCACCGAAGTCATCTCCAAGGAGATGTACGAATTCCGCGACAAAGACGACCGCCTCATGGCGCTGCGCCCCGAACTCACGGCCTCGCTCGCCCGCGCCTTCGTCGAGCATCGCCCTCCCACCCCGTGGAAGGTCTGGTACGAAGGGCCTCAGTTCCGCTACGAAAAACCCCAAGCCGGCCGCTACCGGCAGTTCAACCAAGTAGGGACAGAACTCATCGGCACCGCCGACCCTCAAGCCGACATAGAAACGATCTCCCTGGCCTGGAGTTTCTGCACAGCCCTCGGGCTCCGACAGATCAGCCTCCTCCTCAACTCCCTCGGCGCACCCGAAGACCGCCGCGCCTACCAGAAAGCTCTAGCGGACTACTTCGCCGACAGAACAGACGAACTCTCCCAACAAGGCAGAGACACCCTCGCCCGAGACCCTCTGCGACTCTTGGACTCCAAACGCCCCCAAGACCAAGCCGCCGCCGCGCAAGCCCCCGACCCCAGCGCATACCTCAGCGAGGAAGCGTCCGCCCACTTCGAGGCCGTCCGCGCAGGGCTGGAGAGCTTGAACATCCCTTTCGTGAGCGAACCTAAATTGGTGCGCGGCCTCGACTACTACCAGCACACGACCTTCGAACTCCGATCCGCAACGCTCAACGCAGCCCAGGACGCAATCGGAGGAGGAGGACGCTACGACGGCCTCATCGCCGATCTGGGAGGTCCGCCCACCCCAGGAATAGGCTTCGCCCTAGGAACAGAACGCCTGCTCCTCGCCTGCGACGCAGAAGGGGCGTTCCCCCCGCCGGAGCGACCCCCTGAAGTGTTCGTAATCGACCTCACCGGCGGCGGGGAAGCCACACACCTAGCCGAAGAGCTGCGCCAAGCAGGAATAAGCACCCAGCGAGCCTTCGACGGACGTTCAATGAAAGCGCAGATGAAAACCGCAGACCGCTCCGGCGCCCGCTACGCCCTCCTCATAGGCCCCGCAGAACTAGAAAGAGGCGCAGTGAGCCTAAGAGATCTGCGCCGAGAGGCGGAACCGAAGGAGCGCCCCCCGCAAGCGGGCGAGACGTCGGAGCAGTCAAAAACCCAAGCAGGCCAGACGGGCCAGACAGGAAGCCAACCTCCGCCTCAGACAAGCATCGACCGCAGCCAAGTCCTAGAGGAACTCCAGCGGCGGCTGAAGGCGCCAAAGACGTCAAAATAGGGAGTGACCCAAATGAGCAATCCCAGAGGTATGCGAACCCACTACTGCGGAGAGATCGGCGCCGGCAGCGTCGGCGAGCGGGTGAGCGTCTGCGGCTGGCTGGACAGGCGACGCGAGCACGGCGAGCGCCTCGTGTTCCTCGACCTGCGCGACCACACGGGCGTGATTCAGTGCGTAGCCGACCGCAGGCTGGCTGTTCGCAGCGAATACGTGCTGAGAATAACCGGCAGAGTGCGGATGCGCCCAGAAGGGACAGCCAACCCCTCCCTCTCCACCGGCGAGGTGGAACTCGCCGACTGCGAGGTGGAGACGCTTGCCCGCTCCGAACCCCCTCCCGTCTCTCCGCACACGGAGGTGGACGAAAATCTGAGACTGCGCCACCGCTACATCGACCTGCGCCGAGACCGCATGCAAAACAATCTCAGGATTCGCGCCAAGGTGAACGCCGCCATACGGGAATCTATGGAAGCTCAGGGGTTCGTGGAGGTGGAGACGCCGATGCTCGTCTCCTCCACGCCGGAGGGGGCGCGTGACTTCGTCGTGCCGTCGAGGCTGCATCCCGGGAACTTTTACGCCCTGCCCCAAAGCCCTCAACTCTTCAAGCAGCTCTGCATGGTGGGCGGGATCGACCGCTACTACCAGATAGCCCGCTGCCTGCGCGACGAAGACCTCCGAGCCGACCGGCAGTTCGAGTTCATGCAGCTCGACGCCGAGGCCAGTTTCGTGGGAGCGGAAGAGGTCATGGAGTTCATAACGAACGCTGTCGGCCACGTCGTCAAATCCGTGACGGGCGAACCCCTAGGCGAAGTAAGGACGATGACCTGGAGCGAAGCCCTGGGGCGCTACGGCAGCGACAAGCCAGACCTCCGCTTCGGCATGGAACTCGTCGACCTCACCGACGTGTTCGCCGGAACGCAGGCGCGGGTGTTCGCTGTGGAGTGCGTAAAAGGCATACGAGCGGCGGGGGGCGCACTCGAACTGGGGCGGAACCGGATAGACGAACTCACTTCGATGTGCCGGCGCTGGGGCGCCAAGGGGTTGGCATGGTTCCGGGTGGAAGCGGGGGACGGCGACAGCGACAGGGTCAGGGACAGCGACGGAAACAGAAACGGCGACAGCGACAGCAACAGCAACAGCAACGGGAACAGCGACGGAAACAGCGGGCTGGAACTCGACGGCGCCCTCGTCAAGTTCATGTCGGAGAGCGAAAAACGCAGCCTGCCCGAGAGGCTGGGGGCGTCGGCGGGCGACCTGCTCCTGCTGATAGCGGACGAGACACGGGTAGTCAACCGGGTGCTGGGCAACCTGCGTCTGGAACTAGGGCGTCCGCCCCTGAACGAAGGCGGGCTGGCGCCCGTATGGGTGACCGACTTCCCGCTCTTCGACGACCTAGACGCCGACGGCAACCCGCTGGCCGCTCACCACCCCTTCACGATGCCGCACCCAGACGACCTGGACTACATGGTGCGCGGCGGCGGAGAATCCCTCCTGCGGGTGCGCTCGCAGGCTTACGACCTCGTCATCAACGGATGGGAACTGGGGTCGGGCAGCGTCAGAATCCACGACGCCGACATCCAGAAGCGGGTGTTCTCCACCCTCGGCATAGAACCCGATGAAGCCGAGCGTCGGTTCGGCTTCTTACTGGATGCCTTCCGATACGGAGCGCCCCCTCACGCAGGCTTCGCCTTCGGCATCGACCGCCTAGCGGCGCTGCTGGCCGGAGAGGAGAACATCAGGGAGGTGATCGCTTTCCCTAAAACGCAGTCGGGAGCCGACCCCCTCACGGGCGCCCCCGGCCCGATACCCGCCCGGCACCTGTCCGAACTGGGGCTGCGCCCCAACTCGACATCACCCGAAGCGCGCCGCCCGCACTGAAACCCAAAGAAACCCGAAGCGGCCAGCAAATGACGGAGAACCTGTTCGCGGGTGAGATTCGTCGACGCTTGGCGGCTCAGCAACCCCTCGCTAGCCGGCTGCGCCCAGCGACGCTGGAGGAGATCCTCGGCCAGGACCATCTGCTGGCCGACGGAGCGCCGCTGAGCAGCCTGATACGCGCCGACAGGCTCTCCTCGGTGATCCTCTGGGGGCCGCCCGGCACCGGCAAGACCACGATTGCGGAGGTCATCGCCCGGAGCACCGCCAAGGAGTTCATCTCGCTCAGCGCCGTGACAGCCACCACGTCGGTGGTCCGCACCGAACTGGCAGCCGCAGAGAAGCGGCTGGGAGAGCACGGCAAGGGGACCATCCTCTTTCTCGACGAGGTGCACCGCTTCAACAAGGCGCAGCAGGACACGCTGCTGCCGGCGACCGAATCCGGTCTGATCGTCCTGGTGGGAGCCACCACGGAGAACCCCTACTTCGAGGTCAACCCTCCCCTGCTCTCCCGATCCTCCCTCTTCAGGCTGCTCCCTCTCGACGACGACGCCCTTCGCACCCTGCTGCGGAGAGGGCTGGAGGCGCTGGACGCCGCTGCGGAAGAGGCTGCGCTGGAGCACCTGACCGAGCGCGCCGCAGGCGACGGGCGGGCGGCCCTGGGGGCTCTGGAGGTCGCAGCCACCCTGGCGCAGCGCCGCGGGCCGTCTTCGCCCGTCTCTTTGGCGGACGCCGAAGCCGCCCTCGACGTGAGCGCTGTCGGATACGGACGGGACGCCCACTACGACACCGTGAGCGCTTTCATCAAGAGCATCCGCGGCTCCGACCCAGACGCCGGGCTGTACTGGCTCGCCCGGATGCTGGCCGCAGGAGAGGACGCCAGATTCGTGGCACGGCGGCTCGTCATTCTGGCCTCTGAAGACGTGGGAATGGCCGATCCGCAAGCACTGCTCGTGGCCGACGCTGCAGCCCGCGCCGTGGAGTTCGTGGGGCTGCCTGAGGCGGCGCTCAACCTAGCGCACGCTGTCGTCTATCTGGCCTCTGCCCCCAAGTCGAACCGGGTCACTGCGGCGCTGGGGCGCGCCCGCTCCGACGCTCTCCGCTTCGGGCGCAGCGGGGAGGTGCCCGCCCACCTGCGCGACTCCCACTACTCAGGGGCGGCAAACATCGGCCACGGGGAGGGCTACGAGTATCCTCATGACGACCCGCGAGGTTGGCGGCCTCAGTCGTATCGCCCAGAAAAGGTGAACTCGAACGTGTACTACGAACCCTCGCCCCACGGGGTCGAACAAGAAATACACGACCGCTGGCGCCGCTCCCGAAGCAGCGCTGCGGCGAACGGCGAGGCGGCTTCCGCGCAATGAGGGAAATCACCACCGGGGCGCTGCGCAGCCTATTTACGGGCTTTTTTGCTGAGCGCGGCCACACCGTCGTGCCGTCCGCCAGCCTCATCCCGCACGACCCCTCTCTGCTCTTCACAGTGGCAGGAATGGTTCCGTTCAAGTCCTACTTCACCGGCTCGGAGACGCCGCCCTGGCCGCGGGCCACGACAGTTCAGCGCTGCGTCCGTGCGGGCGGCAAGCAGAACGACCTCGACGAGGTGGGGCGCACCGACCGTCATCTCAGCTTCTTCGAGATGCTCGGCAACTTCAGTTTCGGCGACTACTTCAAGGAGGACGCCATCGCCTGGGCCTGGGAGTTCGTCACCGAACACCTGGGGTTCGACCCTGACCGGCTCTGGATCACCGTCCACCACAGCGACGACGAAGCCGCACGCATCTGGCAGGAGGCCGTAGGCGTCGAGCCTGGCCGCATCCAGCGCCTGGGCGAAGACAACTACTGGCGCATGGGCGAAAGCGGCCCCTGCGGACCCTGCTCAGAGATTTTTTACGACAAGGGGACGGGCGAACCCGGCGGGCCCGCATACGGCAGCGAAGACCGCTACGTGGAGTTCTGGAACCTGGTCTTCATGCAGTTCGAGCAGCACCTAGACGGCTCGCTCACGCCGCTGCCCCGTCCGAGCATCGACACGGGAGCGGGGCTGGAACGGGTCTCATGCCTGCTCCAGGGAGTCGACTCGGTGTTCGAGATCGACGAGATGGCCCACCTGCTGGCTGCGGCCTCGGAGGAGACCGGAGTGGCTGTCGGTGCGTCGACCGAGAGCGACGTGTCGCTGCGAATCCTGGCCGAACACGCCCGGACGATGGCCTTCCTGACCAGCGACGGGGTGTTCCCGTCTAACACGGAGCGTGGTTTTGTGCTGAGGCGCATCATCCGACGGGCGGTGCGGCACGCCTGGCTGCTGGGCAGCAGGAAGGTCGTGACGCCCTCGCTCATCGAGGAGGTCGTGAAGGTGATGGGCGGCGGCAACCCCGACCTTCTCAGCAGCTGCGACTTCGTCCGGGACGTGGTGGAGCGGGAGGAGGTGCGTTTCCGTCAGACGCTGGAAGTAGGCACCGAAATGCTCGACGCCGAACTCGACGCCCTAGAAGAGGGGGGAGAGCTTTCCGGCAAGGTGGTCTTCACCCTGCACGACACCTACGGCTTCCCCTACGAAGTCACCGAGGAGATAGCCCGCGAAAAGGGCGTGGGAATAGACGCAGAGGGCTTCAGGGCGGAACTGGAGGAGCAGCGCCGGCGCGCCCGTGAGGACTTCGCAATCCGCTCCCCCGGCGGCGCCGACACGAGCGCCTACGCCGAGCTGCTAGAGCAGTTCGGGGAGACGGAATTCTGCGGGCGAGACCGCAGCGAGGCCGAGGGCAGGGTGCTGGCGGTGACAGAAGAGGGATTCGTCTTGGACCGCACCCCCTTCTACGCCGAGGCGGGAGGACAAGTAGGCGACACGGGGGCAGTCCACACGGCTTCGGGCGACGTCATCAAGGTCGTCGACACGACCTACGTCCTGGCGGGGCTGCACCTGCATCACGCCCCTGACGCCGCCGAGCGGCTGCGTACAGGTCAGATCGTGACTGCGGTCATCGACTCCGAAAGACGGGACGCCATCCGCCGCAACCACACCGGCACACACATTCTGCACTGGGCGCTGCGGGAGGTGCTGGGAAGCCACGTCAAGCAGCAGGGCTCGCTCGTGGCTGCTGACCGCCTGCGCTTCGACTTCAGCCACTACGGGCCGCTCAGCGCCGCCGAGGTCACCGAGATCGAAGACCTCAGCAATCGAGAGATACTCACCAACGCTCCCTGCAGGCACTTCGAAACCACCATGGAGGAGGCCAAAAGCCTGGGCGCCATAGCCTTCTTCGGCGACAAGTACGGGGACGTGGTGAGGGTGCTGGAGGCCGGCTCGAACTCCACGGAACTCTGCGGGGGCACACACGTGCGCGCCCTCGGCGACATAGGGCCGCTCAAGATCGTCTCTGAGGGATCCATCGGCTCCAACATCCGGCGGCTGGAGGCCGTGTGCGGCCACGGCCCCATTCAGCTCCTGAGGACTGCCGAGTCCAAGCTTTCGACCACGGCGTCCGTGCTGGGCGTGCCGGTGACCGACGTCGTGGAGGGGGCGCAGCGCTGGGCGCAGGACGTAAAGGCGCTGCGCGAGGAACTCAGGACGCTGCAGCGGCGGCTGGCGGGTGGCAGGGCTTCAGATTTGGCCGCAGCCGCAGACGACGGCGTAGTGATAGAACGCGTGGACGACCTCTCTCGCGACGAACTGCGCGACCTGGCCTTGGCGGTGAGAGATCAGGCGGGCGTGGACGCTGCCGTCCTGGGGGGGGCGCCGGCGGGGGGCGGAGTCGGGTTCGTGGCAGCGGTGAACCCCAGGAGCGGTCTGCACGCCTCCGACCTGCTGGCAGAAGCCGCACGCTTAGTCGGCGGGGGCGGCGGACGCAACGCAGAACTCGCCGCGGCGGGGGGCAAGCACGTCGAAAAACTGGATGACGCCCTAGCGCTGATTCGAACCTTGGCGGAGCGCCAGCGGTCGTCCCCCAGGGAGGGTCGGAAGTGAGAGCGCTGGGCGTGGATCTGGGGTCGCGCCGAATCGGACTCGCCATATGCGACTCGCGCGGCCTGCTCGCCCTCCCGCTGAAGGTGCTGGAAAGGTGCGGTTCGGAAGCCGGCGACCACGCAGCCATAGCCGAGGTCGCAGCCGAACGGGGAGTCGAGCACGTGGTAGTGGGGATGCCTATCTCCCTCGACGGCTCGACCGGTCCCGCCGCCGCCGCTGTCGCAGCGGAGGTGGATCGCATGAAGGACGCTCTAGACGTGCCTGTCCACACGCAGGACGAGCGGCTCAGCACCGCCGCCGCCGAACGCAGCCTGCGCTCCGGCGACCTCAGCGGGCGGCGCAGGCGCGAGGTGGTGGACATGGTGGCAGCCACGATCCTCTTACAGACCTGGCTGGACTCCCGCAGCAACCGCAGCAGCAGGCTGCTTCCTCAGGCCTGACGGCTTGACGGCTTGACGCCCTGACAGCCTGACGTTCCGTCCCTGGCGAGTCGAGTGCAAACCCGAAACCCGCCGCCGCCTCGGAGTTCAGAAGCCGACCCGCTCGGAAACCCGGAGCTGCACCCCGAGCTGCATCCGGAGCTGCACCCCGAACTGCAGGAAGAAGACAAAGAGCTCTTCTACAGCGGAGGGGGCGGCGACGAGGAGTGGATCCGATTCCGGCGCCCCTGGAGTTCCTGGCAGCGCATCCTGGTGCTGCTCCTCGTCTTAGGCGCCGGAGCAGGCGCAGTGGCGTGGTTCTGCTACGACTGGGTCCAACGTCAGCTAGACCCCCCTGGCGAGCCGGTAGGGGAGATATCTGTGGAGATCCCGTCAGGGTCGGGGGTGAGCGACATCGCCCGGTTGCTGGCCGAGCGCGGCGTGGTGGAGAACGCCGTGGTCGCTCGACTGGCTTGGCGCAACAGCGAGATTCAGGCCGGCGAGTACGTCCTCTCACAGAACATGTCGGTGGATCAAGCCCTCGAGGTTCTGAACGCCGGCCCGGCGCCCGCCCCTTTCATAAAGATCACCATCCCCGAAGGGCTCTGGCTCAGCGAAATCACCGAACGCCTGCTCGACGGGCTGGATGCTTTCGACCCGACAGAACTGGAGACGGCGATCTCCGGCGGCGCCATCCGGTCAGCGTTCCAGCCCGAGGACGTGAACAGCCTCGAGGGTCTGCTCTTCGGCGAGACCTACCACGTAGACGAGGCGTCGGCAGACGACGAAGCGGCGCTGGTAGAGCGGATGGTGCAGCAGTTCGACCTGGTCGCCGCCGAACTGGGCTATGACACCCTCGCAGAGACGACCATCGGTCTCAGTCCCTACGAGGTGATCACGGTTGCGTCCATGGTCGAAGAAGAGGCGTTCCGTGACGAGGACCGGCCCAAGGTGGCCCGGGTCATCTACAACAGGATCAACCTGGGCATGCCGCTGGGTATCGACGCCACGGTGCTCTACGCCATCGGCGAACGCAAGACCGGAATCACCCGCAGCGAGCTCAACGTCGACTCCCCCTACAACACCCGCAAATTCCGGGGCATCCCCCCCGGCCCCATCAGTTCCCCAGGTCGGAAATCCCTGGAGGCGGCGCTCTATCCGGCTGACGGCGACTGGCTCTACTTCGTGCTGTCGGCAAGAGACGGGACGCTCTTTTTCACCGACGACTACGAAGAGTTCCTCAGGGTGGCCGACGAAGCTCGGCGCGAGGGGGTCTTTTGACGGACAAGAGCCGGAACGCCCCGGGCGGCAGGGCTGCGGGGTCGCTCTGGCCTCTGGCCAGCACCGAAGCGCTGGGGGTAATCGGATCGCCGATTCGCCACTCGCTCTCCCCTGCCATCTACAACTCGGCGTTTACTGCACTGGGAATGGACTGGGTCTACCTAGCTTTCGAAGTGCCGCCCGGGCGCGCAGCGGCCGCCCTAGAGGGAGTACGGGCTCTCTCCCTGAAGGGGCTCTCGGTGACGATGCCCCACAAGTCGGCCGCAGCCGAGGCTGTGGACGCTCTGGCGCACCCTGCCGACGTCCTGCGGGCGGTGAACTGCGTGGTGTCCGAAGGGGGGCGGCTGGTGGGTCACAACACCGACGGCGCCGGATTCCTGGCCGCCCTCGACTCCGAAGCGGGCTTTACCCCCGACGGGGCGCGCTGTCTGGTGCTGGGGGCGGGCGGGGCTGCCCGTGCAGTGACAGCGGCGCTGGCGGACGCTGGGGCCGCCGAAGTGGTGATCGTCAACCGCACGAGGGGCAAGGCGCTGGAGGCGGCGGCTCTGGCCGGTAACCGAGGACGCGTGGGCGACCCGCAGGAAGCAGCCGGGATGGACATCGTCGTGAACGCAACGTCGGTGGGCATGCGAACCCCAGAGCAGCCCGACGCCGAGGCAGCGCCGATCCACCCTGACCGCCTCAGGGAGGGGCAGCTCTTCGTCGACCTCATCTACGAACCCTCGCAGACCGCAATACTGCGAGCCGGCGCCCAAAAGGGGGTTCGCACCCGCAACGGACTGGAGATGCTCGTGCGCCAAGCGGGCGTCTCCTTCGAACTCTGGACGGGGAGAGCCGCTCCGCTCGACGTGATGCGCACAGCGGCGCTGAACCAACTAGAGGGGGCGACGGGCGCAGAGGGGACGGCGGGTTGAACCCCCCCGTGCGCCACGCCGCCCTCGTGGGGATGATGGGCGCAGGCAAGACCGCCGTCGGAAGAGCCCTGGCCGCACTACTAGACCTGCCCTTCGTGGACTGCGACTCCAGGATTTCCGCAGCGGAGGGCAGAAGCATCCCGGAAATCTTCGGGGATGTCGGGGAGGCAGGCTTCAGACGCCTGGAAAGCGAGATGCTGTCCGCCCTGCTGGCCGAGAATGCGCCGACAGTGATCGCAACCGGCGGCGGCGTCGTCCTGGCCGAGCAGAATCGATCCCTGCTGCGCTCGCGGGCGGTCGTCTGCTGGCTGGCTGCCAAGCCGTCCAGCCTGGCCGCCCGAGTAGGGGCGGGTCGCGGGCGTCCGCTGCTAGAAGGCGGACTCTCCGCCGAAGACCCGCAGCGTCCGCAGCGCATAGAGAAGAGGCTGGCTGATCTCGAGGCCGAACGCCGGCGCTTCTACGAAGAGGCCGCCGACCTGTCTCTGTCGACCGACGGCCTCTCCCCCGCCGCAGCCGCAGACGCCCTCAAAGGTCTCATCCGCTCAACTCTGCCCGCCTGGCCGAATGAGCCCGCCCAGTCTGAGCCCGCCCAGTCTGAGCCCGCCCAACCCGCCAGCCCAGAAGCTGATCCTCGATGATCACCGTCAAGGTGCCCCTAGGCGAGCGCTCCTACGACGTGCTGGTAGGGGCGGGCGTCCGCCGCCGACTAGCCGAAGTCCTGCCGGCAGGGGCGCGCCGAGCCGTCGTCGTGACAGCCGAGGAGATCGGGGTAGAAATCGACCCAGGGGTGCCAGCGGAAACCATCCACCTCCCCCCGGGCGAGCAGCACAAGAACCTCGCAACCATCGAAAAGCTGTGCCGCAGCTTTGCCCGCTTCGGCCTGACTAGGGCGGACGCTGTGGTGGCCGTGGGAGGGGGGCTGATCACCGACACAGCGGGGTTCGCCGCCGCCGTCTATCACCGAGGCGTTCGCCTCGTGTTCGTGCCTACGTCGCTTCTTGCCCAGGTAGACGCCGCAATCGGAGGCAAGACCGGAGTGAACCTGCCGGAGGGGAAGAACCTAGTCGGGGCTTTCTGGCAGCCGACCGCTGTGCTCTGCGACACAGAGACGCTGGAAAGCCTGCCCGAGCGCGACTACCGCTCAGGGCTGGGGGAGATAGCCAAGTATCACTTCCTGGGAGGCGGCAGGCTAGACGAACTCCCCCTTGAGGAGCGCATCGCCCGGTGCGTGGAGATCAAGTCGGAGGTGGTAACCGCAGACGAACGGGAGTCTGGCCGCAGGGCGCTGCTCAACTACGGCCACACCCTGGCGCACGCCCTTGAGATAGCAGGCGGTTTCGAGCTCCGCCACGGCGAAGCAGTGGCGATCGGTCTGCTCTACGCAGCAAATGTGGCACTGCGCCTAGGCCGCATAGATCGCGCTAGAGTCGAAGAGCACTACCGGGTGGTGAATTCCTACGCTCTTCCCAATCGCCTGCCCGACGGCGCGGACGCCGCAGAACTGCTGACGCTCTTCAGGCGCGACAAGAAGGCGGTGGAAGATCTGACCTTTGTGCTAGACGGACCGAGCGGGTTGGAGGTGGTGACGTCTATACCCCATGAAATTCTTACCGAGTCCCTCGAGGCAATAAAATGAACCAACCCTCCACCCGCTCGGAGCGGCGAGTCGTTCTCCTGCTCTCCGGCCCCAACCTGGACATCCTGGGCAGCAGGCAGCCGGAGATCTACGGACGGGAGACCCTAGGCCAGCATGTCAAGACCGCTTCGGACGCAGCGTCGGAGCTTGGTCTGCAGCTCGAGCACCTTCAGTCCAACCATGAAGGCGATCTTGTGGACGCCGTCAGTGCGGCGCGAGGGCGCGTCTCGGCCATCATCGTCAACGCCGGAGCACTCACGCACTACTCACGCTCGATAGCCGACGCCCTTGCGGCTTTCGACGGCCCTGTAGTAGAGCTCCACCTCTCTAACCCCTTCGCTCGCGAGCCTTGGCGCTCAGATTCGGTGATTTCCCCGGTGGCCGACGGCGTCATTTGCGGATTCGGGCAGATGGGCTACCGACTGGCCGCCCTAGCAGCAGCACACCTCCTCGAAGGGACGGACTGAAGCGTGTTCGGAAACTCCGCCGACCTGCTGGAGAACCTGCCGCCTATCCGCACCGCTGAGCGCGCCGAGCAGTTGCGCTCGGCGATGACAGAACGGCCTCTGAGCGAGTCGAAAGGAAGCGGCGAGCAGGAAGGGGCGAAGCCGCCGCAGGCTCTGCTGCTCACCAACCTGGCCAACATCCGCTGGCTGACCGGATTCTCTGGCTCGGCCGCTCTGGTGCTGCTGACCGACGACGACCTTCTGCTGGTCACGGACGGCCGCTACGCCTCACAGGCTCCCGCCGAACTGGAGGCGGCCGGGACGCCAGGACGCGTGGTGATCGGGCGCAGCGGCACGGAGCAGCGAAAGGCCATGACCGCCGCCGTTGGCCGACAGCGCATCGGTCTGGAAGCCGACTCACTCACCTGGTCGCAGATGACGGCCTTCGAAAAGGATTGGTTTCCCGACGCTGAACTCGTGCCCACCAGCGGTCTGGTGGAAACTCTGAGACGGCGCAAGACGCAGGCGGAGGTCGCCCGAATAACCGCCGCCGCCGCCATAGCCGACGAAGCCCTAGCCGACGTCCTGCCGCTGCTAGGCGGCGAACCCAGCGAGATCGACCTGGCGTGCGAACTGGACTACCGCATGCGCAAGAAGGGAGCCTCAGCCTCGGCCTTTGAGACGATCGCAGCGGGAGGCCCCAACAGCGCCCTTCCGCACGCCCGCCCCTCCCAGAGACGAATCCGCTGCGGCGAACTCCTCGTCCTGGACTTCGGCGCTCTGGTGGACGGCTACCGATCCGACATGACCCGCACCATCTGCTCGGGAGGGCTCGCGCCCGAAGACCGCAGCATGTACGAGGTCGTCCACGCCGCTCAGTCCGCCGGCCTCGACGCCGTTGCGTCGGGCGTGTCGTGCGCGGATGTGGACGCCGCCGCACGCGGGATCATCAACAAGGCGGGTCTGGGCGACGCCTTCCTGCACAGCACCGGCCACGGCGTGGGGCTCGACATCCACGAACGCCCCACCCTGAGCAGCCTTTCAAAAGACGTGCTCGCCGCAGGCGAAGTGGTGACGGTGGAGCCGGGCGTCTACATCCAAGGCAGGGGCGGAGTGCGCCTAGAAGACACCGTCCTGGTGACCGAAGAAGGCTGCCTGCGCCTTACCAGGTCACCCAAACGCGCCGAACCGAGCTAAGGAGGCGGCATGGTCGCGGTCAGCACCAACGATCTCAAGAGCGGAATGACCTTGAACTTGGAAGGCACGCTGTTCTCGGTCATCGAACATCAGCACGTCAAACCCGGCAAAGGCCACGCCTTCGTCCGTACCACGCTTCGGAACGTCCGCACAGCCGCAGTGCTGGAGCGCACCTTCCGGGCCGGAGAGAAGGTGGATCGGGCGATCATCGACAAGCGGGAGATGCATTACCTCTACGCCGAGCCTGCGGGCCGGGTGTTCATGGACGGCGAGACGTACGAGCAGATCGTCGTGGAGGATTCGGTGCTGGGCAGCACGGTCAACTTTCTGGTCGAAGGAAACACCGCACTCCTGTTCTTGTACGGCTCTGAGGTGGTGGGCAGCGAGGTGCCGGCCGCCGTGGAGTTGCTGGTCACAGAGACCGAACCCGGGGTTAAGGGCGACCGAGTCTCAGGCGCCACGAAACCCGCCGCCACGGAGACCGGACTGGTGGTTGCGGTCCCCCTCTTCATCTCGTCCGGGGAGCGCATCAAGGTGGACACGCGTTCGGGTAACTACATAGCTCGAGCGTGAGCAAGCCTTCAGCGGGCGAACGCTCGGCTTCAAGGCCGGCTCGTGAACGCGTCGTCTCCCTTCTGTATGAAGCCGACGCCAAAGAGCAGCCTCTAGACGCTTGCCTCGGACAGCAGGTCATTCCGCTCGACGATCTCGAGTCGGTGCTTGCCAGCGGCGTGGCGAGCCGCATCAAAGAAATTGACGACCTGCTCGCCGCCGCCGCAGTCGGCTGGACGGTGAAGCGGATGAATTCGATCGACCGCGCCATACTGCGCTTGGCCGTATACGAACTGGGACACCGCAGCGACGTGCCCACCGCAGTCATCCTGAACGAGGCCGTGGAGTTGGCGCAGACCTACTCAACGTCCACCTCCGGCAGGTTCGTGAACGGGGTGCTGGCCTCAGCAGCGGCGCAGCTCCGACAACCCCCGCCGCCGAGCACCCCACCTCCAAACAGCCCACCTCCA
This sequence comes from Acidimicrobiales bacterium, assembly GCA_965242895.1. Taxonomy (GTDB): domain Bacteria; phylum Actinomycetota; class Acidimicrobiia; order Acidimicrobiales; family CATQHL01; genus CATQHL01. Next base: position 2,339,821 of record OZ251507.1, on the reverse strand, counting down.
AGCGGCGGGGCAAGCAGCGGAACGGCCGGCGGGACGGGCAGCGGGGCGGCGAGCGAAGCGAGCGGCGGCGCAAGCAGCGAGACGGCCGGCGGGGCGGCGAGCGAAGCGAGCGGCGGCGCAAGCGGCGGGGCGGACAGCGGGGCGGCGGACGCAGACATCCACCGGGAACTGCTGCGTCGGAGACCCGCAGCCCTGGTTCTCCTCGACGGGGAGGTCTTCGAAGGCGAACTCCTGGGGTTCGAACCCCAGGGGGGGGTGGTGACCGGAGAAGTCGTTTTCAACACGGCCATGACCGGATACCAGGAGATACTCACCGACCCCTCCTATGCAGGCCAGATCATCACCTTCACCTATCCGCACGTCGGCAACTACGGAACGACCAGAGACGATTCCGAAAGCAGGGCCGCCTTCTGCCGGGGTTTCATCGTCAGAGACCTCGTCCACACGACCGGTAACTGGCGCTCCGAAGCCTCCCTGGCCAGGTTCGCCGCACTCAGGGGCGTTCCGTGCCTGTCCGGAGTGGACACCCGCAGACTGACGCGCCACATTCGTTCGGCGGGTGCGATGGTGGGCGCCTTCGGCGCGCTTTCCGAAAGCGAGCTTGCTGCGGCGGCCGCCGCCGAAGTGGGCACCAGCGGCGTAGACCTCGCAGCGGCTGTCACCTGCCCGGAGCCTTACTTCCGCCCCAGCCGCCGCAGCGACGGACGAACGCCCTGGCGTGTGATCGTGATCGACTACGGGGTTAAGAACTCGATCCTGCGCCAACTCGCCAGGATCGCCGAAATAGAGGTAGTCCCGTCTCACACCTCTGCGGAGGAGATACTTGCCCGCAGACCCCACGGAGTGCTGCTTTCCAACGGCCCGGGCGACCCAGCGGCGGTCGCCGGAGCGCCCCAGACGATCGGAGACCTGCTGGGCGTCGTGCCCGTCTTCGGAATCTGCCTGGGTCACCAACTGCTGGCGACAGCCCTGGGCGGCGAGACCTTCAAACTCCCCTTCGGCCATCACGGGGCAAACCATCCGGTTCGCTGTTTGAGCACCGGAGAGGTGGAGATCACCAGTCAGAACCACAACTTCAGCGCTACAGAGGGCTCCATGTCTCAGGTGGAGGTGACCCACGTGAACCTGAACGACGGGACGATCGAAGGCCTGCAAAGCACCGAAGTCCCTGCGTTCGGAGTGCAGTATCACCCCGAAGCAGGCCCCGGCCCTCACGACAGCCGCCACCTGTTCGATCGGCTAGATGAGATGATCAGCGGCTTCCACGGCCCTGCTCGGGGGCTCAGTCCCGCCACCCCTCCCAGTCCCCCCACTCCACCCACTCCATCCACGCCCCCCACGCCCACCACTCTCCCCAGTCCCGCCACGCCATCCACGCCCCCCGATCCCCTCGCCCCCGCCAGTCCCCCAGATCCCCCCACCCCCGCCAGTCCCCCCCCTCCATCCGCCCCCCCCGATGCCGGCTAGAAGCGACCTGGAATCCATCCTGGTCATCGGCTCCGGGCCGATCATCATCGGCCAAGCCTGCGAGTTCGACTACTCCGGCACTCAAGCCTGCCGCGTGCTGAGAGAGGAGGGCTACCGGGTGGTGCTTGCCAACTCCAACCCCGCCACGATCATGACCGACCCTGAGTTCGCCGACGCCACCTACGTCGAACCTCTCTCCGCAGAAGTGCTGAGCCGCATCCTCGAGCGTGAGCGTCCGGACGCTCTGCTGCCCACCCTCGGCGGCCAGACTGCCCTGAATCTGGGCATGGAACTCATGGAACGCGGCGATCTAGAACGCTTCGGCGTGGAGATGATAGGCGCCTCCCCCGCAGCCATAGCCTGCGCCGAAGACAGGGAGCGCTTCAAGAAGGCCATGCTGGAGATCGGGCTGCGCGTCCCCCGCTCTCTGGTGGCGCGCTCCCTAGAAGAGGCCATGACCGCCCCCGAAAAGGTGGGCCTGCCCGTAATCGTGCGTCCGGCCTACATCCTGGGCGGGCGCGGAACCGGCATGGCGTCCACCCCAGAAGAACTGCGCGCCGTCGCTGCTGCCGGTCTGGCAGCCAGCCCGATCTCGGAAATTCTCATCGAGCAGTCCATCGCCGGATGGAAAGAGTTCGAACTCGAGGTGATGCGCGACCGGGCAGACAACTGCGTGGTGGTCTGCTCCATCGAGAACTTCGACGCCATGGGCGTCCACACCGGCGACAGCATCACCGTGGCGCCCGCACAGACGCTCTCCGACACCGAGTATCAGCAGATGCGCAACTCGGCCTTCGCCTGCATCCGCCGGATCGGGGTGGAGACGGGGGGATCCAACATCCAGTTCGCCCTGAATCCGCAGGACGGCTCGCAGGTAGTGATCGAGATGAACCCCAGGGTGAGCCGTTCCTCTGCGCTGGCTTCGAAAGCCACCGGCTTCCCCATCGCCAAGATCGCAGCGCGCCTAGCCGTCGGCTGCACGCTGGACGAGATCGCCAACGACATCACGCTGAAAACGCCGGCCAGCTTCGAGCCGTCTATCGACTACGTGGTCACCAAAGTGCCGCGCTGGGCCTTCGAGAAGTTCCCAGGGGCTGAACCAACTCTGGGCACGTCGATGCAGTCGGTGGGCGAAGTGATGGCTATCGGGCGCACGTTCCCCGAGTCGCTCCAGAAGGCGCTGCGCTCCCTAGAGACGGGGCGGGCGGGTCTCAACTGCGACCCCGCCGAAGCTGCATACGAAAAGCTCACCAAGACCGAACTCTCGCGGGCGTGCGCTACACCCACCCCAGAAAGGGTGTTTCAACTCGAAACCGCTGTCCGGCGGGGAACGCCCCTCGACGAACTGAACGCCCTCAGCGGCGTCGACGAGTGGTTCCTGGAACAGCTGGGCTTGATCTCTGCCGCTAGGCGCGACGCCGAGAACCGCACCCCTGGCGAACTGAAGCGCTCAGACTGGCTGCGGTTGAAGCGTCTGGGATTCAGCGACGCCCAACTGGGTTGGCTCTGGGGCGTTCCCGAAGAAGACGTCCGGCAGCAGCGGAGGGAGGTCGGGGTCAGCCCCACCTTCAAGACCGTCGACACGTGCGCCGCCGAGTTCAGCGCCGAGACCCCGTACCACTACTCCACCTACGAGGACAGCGACGAGATCGCCCCGTCGTCTCGCCCCAAAGTGGTCATCCTGGGTTCAGGCCCCAACCGCATCGGCCAGGGCATCGAGTTCGACTACTGCTGCGTGCATGCCTCCATGGCCCTGAAGAAGTCCGGCTACGAGTCGGTCATGGTGAACTGCAACCCCGAGACCGTCTCCACCGACTACGACACCAGCGACCGCCTCTACTTTGAACCCGTCACCGTCGAAGACGTGCTGGAGGTGCTGGAGGCGGAGGCTCGCTCCGCCGCCGGCGGGCGGGGCGTGGCGGGAGTGATCGTGGGACTAGGGGGACAGACGCCCCTGAAACTGGCCGCCCACCTGCCGCCTGAGGCTGTCCTGGGGACTCCCCCATCCTCCATCGACCTGGCCGAAGACCGCGAGCGGTGGGCAGAACTCTGCGAAAGGCTGGAAATACCGCAGCCGGCGGGTGGCACCGCTTCGAACCTCGAAGAAGCAAGGCGGGTGGCGAGCCGAATCGGATACCCCTTGCTCCTGCGCCCCTCCTACGTGCTGGGCGGGCGGGCCATGGTCGTCGTCAACGACGCCGACGCTCTGAACGCCGCCATGCGAGAAATGGAACGCGAGGGATCCCTGGGCAAGGAAGGCGGGCTGTCGGCAGAGCGTCCTGCGCTGCTCGACCGCTTCATCAAAAGCGCCGCTGAGGTGGACGTGGACGCCGTGCGCGACCGCACAGGGGCGGTGCTCATCGGAGGGATCATGGAGCACGTGGAAGAGGCGGGCGTGCACTCAGGCGACAGCGCCTGCGTGCTGCCGCCCATGAGCCTCTCGGCGGATTCCTTGGAGTTGATCGAGAACTACACGCGCCGGATCGCCGACGCCCTCGAAGTGGTGGGACTTCTGAACGTCCAGTTCGCCGTGACCCGCCCCGCCGACGGAGGAGACAGCCGCGTATACGTAATCGAAGCCAACCCGCGTGCCTCCCGCACGGTGCCGTTCGTCTCCAAGGCGACCGGAGTCCCGCTAGTGAAGCTGGCAGCCGCCGTGATGCTGGGCAAAACTCTTGCGGAAGCGACGGCGGCGGAGACGGAGGGGAAGACGACGGGGGCGGCGGAGACGGAGCAGCAGCAGACGACGACGACGGACGGGCGCTGGCAGCCGCCGGCACACTTCTCGGTGAAAGAGGCGGTGCTGCCGTTCGACCGATTCCCAGGCGTAGACGTGGTGCTCGGCCCGGAGATGCGCTGCACCGGCGAAGTAATAGGGATCGACCGCAGCCCCAGGCTGGCCTACGCCAAGAGCCAGATAGCGGCAGGCGCACCCCTGCCCCTGCAGGGCTGCGTGCTCCTTTCGCTGGCCGACGCCGACAAAGACGGCGGGGTGTCCGTGGCTGAGCGCCTGCGGGAACTGGGGTTCCGCCTCCTAGCCACAGCGGGAACGGCCGCCCACCTAGCCGCAGCGGGCGTCGAGACAGACGAGGTCGTCGCCAAGGTCGGGGAAACCAGCAGCAGCGAGCGCCCGGCGCTCGACCTCTTCGAGACCGGAGAAGTCGACCTGCTAATCAACACCCCCTCCGGAACGACGCACCCGCTGGAAGGATTCGAAGTCCGCCGAACCGCCGCCGAGCAAGGAATCCCTCAGTTCACCACGATCGCCGCTGCTTCTTTAGCAGTCGACGCCATCGCCGAGCTCAAGCACAGCCCTCTCGAGGTTCGCACCCTGCAGGAGTACCACCTAGAGATATCCGCCCGCCGAGCCCAGACCAGACCCGTTTCTAGACCCGCTTCGCGACCCGCTTCTAGGCAGCGAGTGACGGATTCGCATCTCGCAGCCCGAACGGGCTGCCTTTCCTTCCCCATTCTTAAACATTTCCGCATTTCACGATTTCAGAACAACTAGCCTGCTGCGTATGGCTACACCACCAAAACTTACAGACGAACAAAGAAAAGCTGCTCTGGCAAAGGCTGCCGCCGCAAGGCGCGCACGCGCCGAGTTCAAACAGGAGATCCGCCTGGGCAACAAAACCCTCGGAGACGTGATCAACGAAGCCGACAGCGACCCCATCGTAGGGGGCACGAAAGTGCTCGCCGTCTTGGAGTCCCTGCCCGGAACCGGCAAGGTGAAAGCGCGCAAGGCCATGGAGAGCCTTGGCATCGCCGAAGGCCGCAAGGTCGCCGGACTCGGCTCCAAGCAGCGCGCTAAGTTGCTCGAACACTTCTCAGACTGAGCACCCCCTCCCTCACCATCGTTCTTTCCGGGCCGGGGGGATCCGGAAAGAGCACTCTGGCAAACCTATTGGTGGAGCGGGATCCCCGCCTCTGGCTCAGCACGTCCTGGACTACGCGCCCCCAGCGCCCAGGCGAGCCGGAAAGCGCCTACCGCTTCGTCGAAAAGGACGCTTTTACCTCGGCCATCCACGACGAGGGGTTCCTGGAGTGGACTAGCTTCGCCGGGCACCTCTACGGCACTCCCTGGCCTGACCCGCCGGCAGGGCAAGACATCCTGCTGGAAATCGACGTGGAAGGGGCAAAACAGGTGCGCGCCCGTCTGCCCGAGGCTCTCCTGCTCTTCCTCGACGCCCCTTCAGAAGGCGATCAGTCCCAGCGCCTTCGCACGAGGGGCGACAGCGAAGATCAAGTCCGAAAGAGGGTGGCGCTAGGCCCAGAGGAAAGGTCGACCGCTCTCGCCCTCGGCGCCATAACGGTCGTAAACGAGGACATCGATTCGACGCTCGACGCCATCACCTCAATCATCAAGGAAAGTCGCCAGGAGCTCCGCCGAGCTGCTTCGTAACCGACTTCGAAGCGTAGACTGCCTAGCCCGTAGGCGATAGGGCAATCCATCTCGGATCAATGCATGCCCTAGAAGACTGAGTCCGAACGCAAAGCCAACGCAAAGCCTCTGCGAAACCCTCCTTTCGCCCGACGAATCTCAAAGCAACCAAGAGCACGACCCCCACACCCGGAGAAAAATGAACAACCAAAGCGATTCCCTGATCAAGCCCCCAATCGAAGACCTCCTAGAAAAAACAGGCGGGTCCAACTTCCAACTAGTGACCCTCGCAGCCACCCGTGCCAGGCAGATAAACGACTACCACGGCCAACTCGGCCAGGGCATCGGGAGCATGGTGCCTCCGCAGGTGAGTTCGAATTCTCGCAAAGCTCTCTCCATCTCTTTCGAGGAAATCTCCGCAGGCAAGATCGTGGCAGCCGAAGACAACCAAGTCCCCGTCGAGGAAGAGACGGAAGAGACGTTCGTCCTGCGCGCCCTAAAAGGTGAACGTTCGGACGAAGGCGCCCTCGGAGAGCACCAACTCGAAGGCCGCACCGCCTAGTCCCTCCCAACACGGAGAGACCAGGAATGAGCAGTTCGCAAGACCTCGACGGAGCGGCGGAGCGGTCTTTGCAGGGTCGCAGAGTCGTCCTCGGCGTCACCGGCGGAATAGCCGCATACAAGGCGGTGGAGGTCTGCAGACGGCTAGAGGACGCCGGAGCGCAGGTGACGCCAGTGCTCACCGACTCCGCCCTCCGCTTCGTCGGAGAAGTCACCTTTTCCGCCCTGGCAACGGAAAAGGCGCGAACCTCTCTCTTCGAGGACGAAGACCCGATCCCTCACGTCACGCTGGGAAGACAGGCCGACTTATTCCTCGTCTGCCCCGCCACGGCGCGATTCATCGGCGCCTACGCAGGCGGAATAGCCGACGATCTGCTCTGCGCTTCCCTGCTGGCCACCCGCGCCCCCGTCGTGGTGTGCCCGGCAATGCACACAGAGATGTGGGAACACCCCGCCGTGACGGACAACCTGAACCTGCTCCGGCGCCGAGGAGTGGCCATCGTATGGCCCGAACAGGGACGCCTAGCGGGCGGAGACTTCGGGGCGGGACGCCTAGCCGACCCCGAGACCATCGTCGCTGCGGCTGCGGACGCCATCGACGCCCTGGCTTCCGGCTCAGCCGCCGCCCTCGCCGGCGGCGGCGCCTCTCGAGCGCTGTCGGGGGAGTCGATGGCCGGACTGGTGGTGCTCGTGACGGCCGGCGGAACACGAGAACCCCTCGACCCTGTGAGATTCCTGGGCAACAGGTCGTCAGGAAAGCAGGGATACGCCCTGGCCGAGGCGGCCTGGTGCCGCGGCGCTGAGGTCTCCCTGGTGGCCGCTTCGGAGCGTTCCGTGCCTCCTGGAGTGAAACTCACCCTGGTCGAAACGGCCGAGGAGATGCGCCGCTCCGTTCTTTCTCAGCAGACCGCAGACGTAGTGATAATGGCCGCGGCGGTGTCGGACTATCGTCCGAGCATGGTGGCCGCTAAGAAGATCAAGAAAGCCGACTGGCCGAAGTCGATGACCTTCGAGCCTTCGCCAGACATCCTTGCGGAGTTGGGGAACACACGAATGGATGGGCAGACGCTCGTCGGCTTCGCCGCCGAAACCAGCGACGTGCTCACGAACGCCGAGGCCAAGCTGCGCTCCAAGGGAGTAGACCTGCTGGTCGTGAACGACGTCTCCTCCCCCGGCGTCGGTTTCGGCCACGACACCAACGCAGTCCTGATGATCGACCGCCTAGGCGAGCAAACATCCGTTCCTCTCACTACCAAGACGAGGGTGGCCGAGGCCGTCCTAGATCGAATCCTAAGTTTGCGTGCAAGGGCTGCGCCCGCGGGCGGCGCAACCTCATCCCACGGCTCTGCCGGCGGGTCTTCCCGCCGCGGAGACCCTCCCAGCACCCCACCAGAGCCCGTCAAGACGGAGGCGACATGACCCACCGTATTTTCACGTCAGAGTCGGTCACCGAAGGCCACCCCGACAAAATGTGCGATCAGATTTCCGACGCCGTCCTCGACGCCGTGCTAGGGGCGGAAACACCGGAGAATCTCCCATACGCACGAGTGGCCTGCGAAACCATGCTCACTACCGGGCTCTGCATCGTTGCGGGCGAGATACGCACCGAGGCCTGGGTCGACATCCCCGCCATCGCCCGCCAGACGATCGTCGACATCGGCTACGACAACGGGGAGTACGGCTTCGACGGAAACGCCTGCGGCGTGATGCTCACCATCGGCGAGCAGTCAACCGACTTCGGCAAGAGCGTGGACCGCCCAGTCGATTCCGCCAGAACAGCGACAGACGATTCCCAGAATTCCCAGAAGACGGGGGCGGGCGATCAGGGACTCATGTTCGGCTACGCCTGTTCCGACACCAGCGAGTACATGCCCATGCCGATCCACCTAGCGCACCGGCTAGCTCAGCGGCTCACCCTCATGCGGCGCCGCGGGACGATCCCCTACCTGCGGCCAGACGGCAAGACACAGGTGAACGTGGAGTATCGGAACGGGCGCCCCTTCCGAGTCCACACCGTGCTGATCTCCACCCAGCACGCCGACCGAGACGACCTCAACCGCGCCATCAAACCCGACATCGCCGAGCACGTCATAGCGCCCGTGCTCGAGGAGGCGGCCGAACGGGACGGGCTCGAAATCGAGGGGAAGTGCGCTCCCGCAGTCATCGTGAACCCCACCGGACGTTTCGTGAAGGGCGGGCCCGCGGCAGACACCGGAGTGACCGGGCGCAAGATCATCGTCGACACCTACGGAGGGCATGCCCGCCACGGGGGAGGCGCCCTGAGCGGCAAAGACCCCACAAAGGTCGACCGCTCTGCCGCCTACATGCTGCGCTGGGCCGCCAAGCACGTGGTGGCGGTTGGAGCCGCTGAGCGCTGCGAACTGCAGGCGGCCTACGTAATCGGACACGAAGATCCGATGTCTTTCTGGGTCGACACCTTCGGAACGCACAGCGTCGAGCCCGAACGCATCGAGGAAGCCGTCCGCGACATCTTCCCCCTGACCCCGGGCGGCATCATCAGCAGCCTGCGGCTGGCCGACCCCGACCCTGCCGTGCGCCCCGTCTACAGGAAAACCGCCGCCTACGGACACTTCGGTCGAGACGACGTGAGCTTCCCATGGGAACGGGTGGACGAAAGCTCGGAGCGCTACCAGGCTCTCAAGTCGGCCTTCGGACTGGATTGACTGACGCCTCCCCCGAGGGGCCGCGGATCGTCCGCGTGCTTCCGGACATCGCAGGCGTGCACGAGACCTTCGACTACCGCGTGCCTGACGCCTGGCACGCCGACAGACGCTCGAGCCACCTCGTCGTAGGGACGCTCGTGCGAATGCCTTTCCACGGACGCAGGGTGCGCGGCTGGGTAACGGAGTGCGACCCCCCCGACCCCTACACGGACGGCGAACTCTCACTGCTCACGAAACTGGTAGGGGCTGGACCTTCGGAGGACGTGCTGGAGCTGGCCCGATGGGCGGCCCGCCGCTGGGTCGGAGCGTGGTGCTTCTTCGCCGACACAGCCACTGCGCCCCGCGTAGTTCCGCTAAGCGGTCGCAGGGGCGGGCCGGACAAGCCGCCCGAGGGAGGCGCCCCGCCGGGGGGGAGCGCAGCAGAGGCGACGGCGGTCAAGACTGCGGGAGGAATCAAATCGCCCGAGGGGGGCGCTCCGCCCGAGGGGGGCGCTCCGCCCGAGGGGAAATACGACACCTGCTTTGAGCATCCGGTCTCGGTCGTGCGCATACCTCCTGCCGCAGACAAGTGGCCGCTGGTCGAGGCCGCCTTGCGCCGAGCAGACCCTCTGCTGGTTGTGCCCACCCTCTCCGAAGCCGCCCGTCTCGCCGAGAGGCTGCGGCGGAGCGGTCATATGGCCGCCCACCTCCCGGACGACTGGCGGGCTGCCGCAGCCGGGGGCGCCGCCGTCGTAGGCACGCGCTCCGCCGTCTTCGGCCCCTCCCCCGCTCTCGGCGCCGTGGTGGTCTTCGACGAACACGACGAGAGTCTTTCCTCCGAATCTTCGCCCACCTGGCACGCCCGTGAGGTGGCGGCAGAGCGCGCCCGACGCAGCGGCGTCCCCTGCGTGCTGACCTCTCCCGTCCCCACCCTCGAAGCCCTGCTGACGGCGTCGCCCGGCGCAATCTTCGCACCGACCCCCGCAGAGGAAAAGGCTGGCTGGCCAGAACTGGAGATCGTCGACCTGCGAGATCCTGAGCATCGTCGGATGGGGCTGCTCACTGAGCCGCTCGTCAAACGGCTGCGGCGCAGCCGACGCGCCGTGTGCGTGCTCAACCGCAAGGGCAGAGCTCGTCTGCTGGCCTGCGGGGCGTGCGGCGAACTGGTGCGCTGCGACGAGTGCTCTGCCTCAGTGAGCGAGCTGACCGCCGGACGCCTCACGTGCGGGCGCTGCGGCGAGGAACGTCCGCGTCTCTGCTCATTCTGCGGGTCGATGAGGCTCAAGGCGATCCGCCCAGGTATCTCCCGCCTAGCGGAAGACCTTCAGGCGCTGCTAGGCACGGAAGTGGCAGAAGTCAGCCGAGAGCAGCGCTGGACGCCGTCCGACGCCAGGGTTCTGATGGGCACAGAGGCCGCTCTCTATCAGGCCGCCGACGCCGACTTGGTAGCTTTCCTCGACTTCGACAGGGAACTCACCGCCCCTAGGTTCCGCGCCAACGAACAGGCCATGGCCCAGTTAGCGCGGGCAGCCCGCCTGCTGAGACGGAGCACCGCAGACGGGCTGCTGATGATCGGAACGCGTCTGGTCGATCACGTGGTGATTCGATCGATGCGAGAGACATCGCCGGAAATCCTGTCCGAATACGACCGTTCCCTGCGGCAGCGGCTGCGGTTCCCCCCCTTCGGCTCGCTGGCGGAGATATCCGGCGCCTCTGCGCCCGAGTTCATCCGGCGTCTGGGCTCGCCGGAGGGAATCACCGTCTCTGCGTCGGAAGGCGGCAGGTGGATCGTGCGCTCCCCCGACGCCGAGGCGCTGATCGACGCACTGAACGAGGTCGAGCGCCCTAAAGGACGTCTGCGGGTTGCCGTAGATTCCACCCGACTCTAGCAACTGGGAACACCGGCGCTGAGAGGCCTTCACCTTCGCCAGCGGGACAAAGACAGACGCCCGTAGATTCGACCCGCCTCTAACAACTGGGCTGAGAGGCCTTCACCTGCAGCACTCGATAGCCCGCCTGCCGAGCGTGAGTGCGGACGTTCCAGCCCTGCTCCGTAAGCCAGCGCTCCAAGCTGGCGCCTCCTAGGTTCTTGTGAACCGAGAGCGCTCCGAAGCCCCCTTCCTTCAGCCTCCTCAACCACTTCATCAGCAGCGCCGCTAGGGCCTCCTTCCCGATGCGCACAGGTGGGTTGCAGTAGACGGCGTCGAAGCGCACCGCATCCGGAACTTCCTCAGGAGCGGCGACGCGCACCCTCTCTGCGTACGCCCTGGTGTTGATCTCGGTCAGCTCGCGGGCGCGTCCGTTCACATCCACCGCCCAGACTTCGGCAGCAGGAGACCTGCGCGCAAGCACCAGAGCGATGGGGCCGTATCCGCAGCCCAGATCCAGCAACGTCAGAGAGCCCCCCGAGCCCCCCGAGCCCCCCTCGACGGGAGGTCGGGGGCCTCGCTCCAAGAGGAGTTTGGTGCCCGGGTCGATGCGCCGATAGGAAAAGACGCCGCGGTCGGTGAGAAGGTCGGCCGACAGGTCTTTCAGCCGCAGTTTCACCAGCCGCCTGCGGCTCTGAACCGCCGGATCGGACGAGTAGTAGTGCTGCGGATCAGCAGGCCCGCTCACACCAAAAAACTAGCTTCCGCAAAGATGCCCGACCACCCTCCTCCACCACTCCAGGCGTGACGCCCAGTCCACCCCCAGCGCACATCCCTCCTCCACCACTCCCTCCCCCTCGTCTACCACCTAACGCACTCCCCTCCCTCTACCACCCCCTCTCCCTCGTCCACTACCCAGCGCACTCCCCTCCTCTACCACCGCCTCTCCCCTTCGTCCACCCTCCAGCGCACATCCCCCCCCCCCCCCCCCCCCAACTTGCCTATTGACATTCGCAACGGCAGCGCGATAACCTGCCGCCGTGGAAATCCGCACTTACGGCGATCCTGTGCTGAGGAAGCGGGCCGAGGAGATCACCCAGATCGACGGAAACGTCGCCAGGCTTTGCCGGAACATGTTCGAGACCATGGCAATCGCCGGAGGGATCGGACTGGCCGCTCCCCAGGTAGGGGTGGGCAAACGGCTGTTCGTCTACTCAGAGGAAGAGCACTGCGGACGGGGCGTGATCGTCAACCCCACCATCACGGAAGATGACGGAACCTGGACATACGAAGAGGGCTGCCTGTCCGTGCCGGGCTACTCCTGGGAGATTGAGCGCCCGAGGCGGGTCGCGCTCTCGGGTTACGACATCGACGGCAACGAGGTGTGCCTAGAGGCCGACGATCTCTTTGCGCGGCTCATCCAGCACGAAATCGATCACCTCGACGGCATCCTGCTGATCGAACGCCTCGACAGCGACCAGCGCAAAGACGCCATGCGCTCTCTGCGGCTCGAGGGCGTGTCGCGCAACGGAACGTCCCGACACCCTCTCTAGCGGCGGCAGCGTCCAGCGGCAGCCCCCGCAAAGGATCGGAGCGAGGCAGGGGACTCCGTCCCGAGGTTCTCCCAACGTTGCCGAACAGGTCTTCCTCTCCCGCCCGCCGGTCTGCCAGAGCTCGCCGGGTTCCCGGGGCGTGATGAAACCGCCAGAGACAATCAACCGGCTGGTCTACTTCGGCACGCCGGAGGCGTCGGTTGCGCCGCTCCGGGCGCTCTGCGAAGCCGGATTCGATGCGGCCATGGTCGTCACCGCCCCCCCAAAGCGCAGAGGGCGCCGCGGCTCACCCTCGCCCACGCCGGTGGAAGAGGCCGCCCGCGCCCTGGGCGTCCCAGTAAGGCACAACCCAGAATCGACCCTCGACGTCAAAGCCGACCTGGGGGTAGTGGTGGCGTACGGCCAGCTCATCCGCTCCCACATCCTGGCGAAGGTGCCCATGGTGAACCTCCACTTCTCCCTCCTCCCCCGCTGGAGGGGGGCGGCGCCGCTGGAGCGAGCCATCCTGGCGGGCGACGAGACGACCGGAGTGTGCCTCATGGAGCTCGAGGAAACCCTCGACACGGGTGGCATTTACGCTTCCGCCGAAGTCCCAATCGGGGACGCCTCGCTTTCGGAACTTCGCAGCAAGCTGACCGACGTCGGCTCTTCGCTGCTCATCGGCGCCCTCACCGAAGGACTGGGAACTCCCACCCCCCAGCAGGGCGAGGTTTCCTGGGCCAAGAAAATCACCCCCGAAGACCTGCGCCTCGACTGGACGCTGCCAGCCCAGCACCTGCTCCGCAGAGTCCGCCTGGAAAGAGCCTGGACGACGTTCCGCGGGAGGCGGCTGCTGATACTCAGCGCAGCGCCTGGCTCTGCCGAGGGGCTCGAGCCCGGCGAGATGTCCGGGACGCTCATAGGCACGGGCGCCGGAGGGTTGCGCCTGCTAGAGGTAAAGCCCGAAGGACGCAGAACAATGACAGCCGCCGACTGGCTGCGGGGCGCCCGTGTCGAAGGCGGCCACATCCTCAGAAGCTGACCTTCCAACCTTCCCTGAGGCAACTCCCCCGCCGTGACGACTCCACGCTGGCCGATCCGGGGCGGGCTGCTAGGCGCCGCGGCTAAAGTCTGGACATGCCCGATCTGAACGCTGCCGGGCTCGCCGCCAAGATACTCACGGTCTCCGACGGCGTGTTCGCCGGAGAACGCATCGACACCTCAGGGCAAGCCCTAGAAGACCTGCTCAGCGAATCCTCTTACCGGGTCGTCGAGCGGCGCATCGTGGGGGACGGCGAAGAATCGGTGGCCAGGGCGCTGACGGAAATGGCCGAGGGCTTCGCCGGGCTGATCCTCACCACAGGCGGCACCGGCTTCGCCCCCCGCGACAACACGCCGGAAGGCACCTCCGCCGTCATCGACCGCCAGGCTCCGGGGCTGGCGGAAGCCATGCGGCTGGTCAACCCCCTCGGTCGTCTTTCGCGCGGGATCGCCGGCACGCTGGAGAAGACGCTCGTCCTGAACCTCCCGGGTTCGCCGCGCGGGGCGGTGGAGTGCGCCGAAGCGGTGCTCGACGTGGTCCCCCACGCTCTGCGCCTGCTCATCGGAACGCCCACGCCCCACTGAAGTGAGGGGAAGCTCGCCGCTGCCGGGCGACCCCGGCGACCACGGGCGACTGCGGCGACCTCGGACGACCCTCGAAAAACTGGACGAGCACCACATGACCCAGGCCGGGTGCGACGGCAGGAACGCATCCTCGGAAACCTCCCCCGAAAAACTGGACGAGCACCACATGACCCAGGCCGGGTGCGACGGCAGGGACGCATCCTCGGAAACCTCCCCCGAAAAACTGGACGAGCACTACATGACCCAGGCACGGCGGGCAGGGCGAAAGGCGCTCCTGTGGGCTTCGCCCAACCCTGCCGTGGGAGCGGTCGTGGTCACCGAGCAAGGAGTCTTTGAGGGTCGCACGAGCCCCCCGGGCGGCCCGCACGCAGAGCGGTCGGCGCTGGAAGCGGCAGGCGGCGCAGCCCGCGGGTCGACCCTCTACACCACGCTGGAACCCTGCCCAGGGTGGGGTCGCACGCCTCCGTGCGTGGAGGCGATCCTGCGCAGCGAAGTGCGCCGAGTGGTGGTGGGAATCGAAGACCCCGACCCAGGCGTGAGCGGAGCGGGCATGGCTGCCCTGAGCGAAGCGGGCGTAGACATCACGCTGGGTGTGTGCGCCGCCGGCGTAGCCGAAGACCTTGCCGCCTACCTGACCCACCGACGAAGCGGACGCCCGTTCGTGATCCTCAAGCTGGCCGCCACCCTGGACGGGCGCATCGCAGCCCCGGACGGGAGCAGCAGATGGATCACCGGAGCCGAAGCTCGTGCGGACGTCCACCGCCTGAGGGCATACAGCGACGCAGTGCTGGTAGGGGCAGGGACAGCCCGCATCGACGATCCTTCTCTCAGTGTGCGGGACTTCTCGCCGCCCGACGGAGTGTCTCTGGGAGACGTCCAGCCGATCAGGGTGGTGCTGGGGTCGGCTCCCCCGACCGCTCGCATGCAGCCCGCCCTGGAGGTCTCCGGCGACCTGCCCGAAGTGCTCTCCGACCTGGGGAAGCAGGGCATACAGCAGCTCCTGGTGGAGGGAGGCGCCGAGGTGGCGGGGGCTTTCCACAGGGCAGGGCTGGTGGACCGCTACGTGTTCTATCTAGCGCCGAAACTGGCCGGCGGGGGCGGCGGCGCTCCCCCCCTCAGCGGCGAGTGCCCGCCGAGCGTCTCCGACTTCTGGAGCGGAAAGATCACCGAGGTGCTCGAGCTGGGAGGAGACCTGCGGGTAACCCTGCTGCCCGCCTGAGTGCGCCCCGCCACTCGCCGCCGACCCCGTCCCCAGCCATTCACCAACCAACGTTCCAACGACCGAAGCTCACCGACCGACGTTCCAACGCCTCCCCTCTGGCAGCTCGCTGGGCGACCTCAGAACCCCGCCGCCAGCCATTCACCGACCGAACTTCCAACTCCGGCTAGCGTGAAAGCGTGCTAAGACTCGTCCTTCCAAAGGGATCCCTGGAAAAGGTCACCATGGAAATCTTCGCTAGCGCCGACCTGCCCGTGCTGCGAGCCTCTAGAGCGGACTACCGAGCCAGGATCGACGACCCCCGCGTCTCCGACGTTCGCATCCTGCGGCCTCAGGAAATCCCCACCTACCTGGAACAAGGCATTTTCGACCTGGGGATCAGCGGGCGCGACTGGGTAGAGGAAAACTCGGCTGACGTGGTCTCCATAGCACGCCTCAAGTACTCCAAGGTGACCGGACGCCCCGTGCGCCTGATCGTCGCAGTAGCCGAGGATTCCGACATCCGAGACCCCTCGGATTTCTCCTCAGGGGTGCGGGTCTCCACGGAATATCTGAACATTGCGAAGAGGTACTTCGACGAGCTCGGCGTGGACGCCAACATCGCGCTCTCCTACGGCGCCACCGAGGCCAAGATTCCTGAAATCGTGGACTGCGTAGTGGAGTTGACAGAGACTGGCGGCGCTCTACGGGCGGCGAGACTGCGAATCGTCGACACGGTCATGGTCTCTCACACTGAACTGCTGGCGAACCCGGCCGCCTACGCAGACGAGGAAAAACGCCGTGCGATGAAACAGATATCAGTGCTGCTGCTCGGAACCCTGGAAGCCCGCGACAACGTGCTCGTCAAGATGAACGCCACCCCCGAGGCGCTTTCGACGGTCATCGACCTGCTCCCGTGCCTGAAGTCTCCGACCGTGAACGAACTCTACGAAAAGGGGGGGTTCGCCGTGGAGGCCGTCGTCCCCAAGTTGGTGATCAACACGCTCATTCCAGACCTTCTGAGCGCCGGCGCCACTGACATCCTGGAGTTGCCGCTCACCAAGATCGTCCACTGACTCAGGGCTCAGCCCAAGTCCCCCCCCTCCCACCACCAGGCCAGACCCAGGGCGCCCGCTCCGGCGGAGACCAGGAGCGGAACAGGGAATTCCGCAACGAAAGACGTTGCTGGGCCAACTTCTGCGGGGCCAACTTCTGCGGGGCCAACTTCTGCGGAAACGGCCGCCAGCAGTTCGACGGCGGCGGACTCCGCCCCTGCGTGGGAGGTCGCAGCGTGCAGCCGGATATCCGCACCCGCCCCTGCTCGGCGCGTGCTCCGCCAGTTGGCCAGAATGCGCCTGCGAGCGCTCTGCGGGCTGAGAGCGGGAGCGAGACGGCGTATCGACCCGCCGCGGATTTCGAAGATCGGACGCACGCCCAGATGATCGCCCGCCCAACCAGCCGCCCGCGGGATGCGTCCGCTGCGCGCCAACTGCTCCAGGCTCTCCAGCATCCCCACCAGGCGCACCCGCCGGGCGGCGACCGACGCCGCCTCGAGCACAGAGCGCAGATCGCCCCCGGCAGCAGCCGCAGCCGCAGCCGCCAGAGCGACGAGGGCCTGTCCTCCGGCGGCAGAAGCCGTATCGACCACCTTCACCGACCCGCCGCACTCTAGGGCGGCGGTCGAGGCGGCCTGATAGCTGCCGGAAAGCTCGCTCGACACAGTGCAGATGACCGCACCCTCGCCGCCTGCGAACTCCGAAGCGGCCCGGGCGAAGTCGCCCGTGCTAGGAGCGGCGGTAGAGACCTTGCCCGCCAGCAGGTCGGACTGCGGGATGTCTTCGCCGGTCACGTCCTCCCCGTCGAGAATGGTTCGGATCGGCACCACTGCTATGCCGAATTCCTCCAGAAGGGCCGCCGGGAGAGCAGCAGCGCCGTCGGTGATGACCGCTACGCCCATCCCCCCTCACCCCCCAGAGCCGCCCGATGAGGAGGCGCTCCCCTCGGCGTCCCCGCCGCCAGCGCCCTCCGGCCCTCCACCCCCGCCTGCCTCCGCGCCGGCGTCCCCGCCGGCGCCTTCCTCGGCGCCCCCTCCAGCGCCGCCCCCCTCGGCGTCGCCCCCCTCGGCGCCCCCCTCGGCGGCGCCCCCCGCCTCGTCCTCCCGCTTCGGCACGGGGCGGAGGTTGGGC
The DNA here is from genome assembly GCA_965242895.1 of Acidimicrobiales bacterium. Classification (GTDB taxonomy): domain Bacteria; phylum Actinomycetota; class Acidimicrobiia; order Acidimicrobiales; family CATQHL01; genus CATQHL01. The sequence continues at coordinate 2,322,336 of OZ251507.1, read as the reverse complement.
GCCACCTTCTGGGTCTTCACGGTCGCAGCGCTGCCCACCACCAATATCCCCGACACCAGCAAGACGAACCTCGTACCCGAGAGCCTCCACGAGCCCATGGCGACCTCCTCCAGCAAGTCCCCCACGATGCCCGCCAGCACTGCGGCCAACCCCAGCCCCGAGCGGATGAGCATATGGAAGACCGCAAAGGCCATCTGCCTCTCGTGTTCCGCTGTGGAGGTCTGCAGGGCGCTCATCCCTGCCGAGAGCGCAGTCGTGGCGCCCGCCCCGAAGCCGACCGCTCCTATCAGAGTCAGCCACAGATGCGAACTCAGGCTCATTCCAGCCACCAGAGCACCCATCAGCAGCACGCCCGCCCTCGTCATCGTCAGCAGGGACAGCTTCAGCTTTGTCACGGCAAAGAGCCCCAACCCCGCACCGATCCCGAACATCATCACCAGCAGGCCGAACTGCTGAGTGTTGGCCTCGAGTTCCTCTCGCACCAAGGCGATGCCCAACGGGAAGAGCGCACCCAACCCGAGCGCCACGGCGCAGGTCACCCAGATCACGGAGCGCACCAGAGGGATACGCAGTGCGTCGCGCATGCGGCCTGCCGGGGCGTCAGGGTCGTGTCCCACAGGGCGGCCCAGCGGCGGCATGCGGGCGATCATCAGAGCCGAAACCAGGTAGGTGAGGGCGTCGATCCAGAAAATGACTGCAAAGTTCTCCGCAAACCAGCTTCCCTCGGCAAACGGCAGACGCGACAGAAGAGCAAACAGCCCTGCTCCTATGGGGATGCTGCCGAACGACGACCCCAGCATCATCCCGTTGGCGGTAGTGAGGTTCTCGGGCGCCGAAAGATCCGGTATAGAGGCGTCACGCGCCGACAGAAACACGATCCCGCAGGCTTCCAGGACGAACGCCCACAGGTAGAGCCACCAGAGTTCCAGGGTGAGCGGAATGATGGCCACCAGGACGACCCTCACGTAGTCCATCACCAGCATCGTCTTGCGGCGATCCCAGTGCTTGGCGATGCGGGCTGCGATCCCGCCCCCCAGGGCAGCCGGCAGCAGGCGCAAAGCCAGGATGACCGCCACGGCGCTGGCCGAGGAATACTCCTCCCAGATGAGCGCCATGAGGGTGAAAGTGAGCATCCAGTCGCCCAGGCCGGACACGGCCTGACCCACGAGCAGGCGCCGAAAGTCCTTGACCGCCAGAACTTGGCGTGCGACTTTCACGCCGCCCCGTCGTTGTCGTGGAGCAGGCGGTTCCAGAGGACGCCCCTGAGCGGCTGTCCTGCAGGCGGCCGCCGATTCCCTGCCAGCCTCTTAATCAGAATAAGTGATGCTACTAACCAGGCCGCAGCTGAGTCCCACCCTCCGTGCGTCCACTGCACCAGGAAGGGCATCAGCAGCAGGGCTAGCAAGGCCGCCGGCGCCGAGCGGCGTAGCAGCCGCCCCGCCAGCAGAGAGCCGGCCAGCAGCGCAGTGGCCGGCCAGGCCACCGCAGCCATCGCCCCCATTGCGGTGGAGATACCCCGCCCGCCCGCAGCGCCGATGAAGGGCGACCAGTTGTGGCCGGCCACGGCGGCTGCGGCGGCAAGGGCGGCCACCGGAGGGTCGTCGCCAGCCGCCAGCACGCCCGCGAGCCCCTTGAGCACGTCCATACCCCCTCCAGCCACCAGGGCGGCGAATCCTCCCACCCGATACAGCCCCGTGCCGGAGACCGTCCCCGTGCCCACGTCGCGCAGATCCACCCCCTTCAGCGAACGGGCGAATAGATAGGAGAAGGGGATCGCCCCTACCGCAAAGGAGGCGACCACTACACGCGCCCCCCGCCACGGAAGAAAGTCCTGGGCGGTCAGCAGCGACGCCGCCGACGCCGCCGAGACTGCCGCCGCCAGCATCTTGAGGCTCCGGCGTAACTCGGCAGCGCCAGAGCGCTGCGGGTCGCCCACTGGCCTGCGGCTTAGGGACGGGCGGCGGAGGTCAGTCGGATTCGTCCCGCCCCCACGAGCGAGGAAATCTCCCCCACCACCGCAGCGGTGTGACCCGTTGACGCTAGGTCGGCGAGCAGATCGTCGGTGCTAGACGCAGGGCAGGTCAACAACAGACCGCCGGAAGTCTGCGGGTCGGCAAGAAGATCAAACGAATCGCATTCGCCGTCCACGAAGCGCCGGAAGTGCGCCAGGTTGCGCTCTGTGCCGCCCGGCACGAACCCCAGTGCAGCGAGTTCGGATGCGCCCTCGAAGAGGGGGACGGCGCCCGGGTCGAGCGCAGCGCCGGCGTCACTGGCCTCGCAGAGCTTCTGCAGGTGTCCCAGCAGCCCGAAGCCGGTGACGTCCGTGGCCGCCGTGACCCCGGCCGCCGACGCCGCAGCCGCTGCGTCAGCGTTGAGACGGCACATCTCCGCCGCGGCGGCGCGAAACGCCCCCGCCGCGGGCTCTTCCGCCCCTTCGGCGGGCGTGAGCTGCCTCAGCGCCGTGGTGATCACGCCCGTGCCCAGGGGCTTCGTCAAGACGAGCGTCTGCCCGTCTCGGGCGCCGGCGTTGGTGAGCAGGCGCTCCTCGGCGACCTCCCCCGTCACGGCCTGCCCGTAAAGGGGCTCAGACCCGGTCGTGGTGTGCCCTCCGACCAGCGCCCAGCCGCCCTCGGACGCCGTCTCTTCGCCGCCCGCCAGCACTTCGCTCAGCACCTCAAGCGGCAGAACGTCGGACGGCCAGACGACGAGGTTCAAGGCGAAAACGGGGCGGCCCCCCATGGCGAACACGTCGCTGGCCGCATTTGCGGCGGCGATCCGCCCCCAGAGGCGGGGGTCGTCCACGACCGGCGGGAAGAAGTCGACGCTTGCGACTGCACAGCCGCCGTCCGGGCGCCTCCACACGGCGGCGTCGTCGCCTGTGGAAAAGCCCACCAGCAGGTTTCCATACTTCTCCCCTGCGGCAGGGGCTGCCGAACGGGAAGCTAGCAAAGGGCGCAGAACCTGCGCCAGGTCGCCAGGACCGAGCTTGCAGGCTCAACCAGCGCCGCTGCTGTAGTGGGTAAGACGGTGCGTGGATTGCTTCATGATCGGGGGGATTCTCTTTCGTGTCTTTCGAGGACGAGGGCTTCAAGGAGGAGTGACAGCCGCCCGAAGCCGGACAGAGGTTTGATTCTTACAGAATCGGCGACCCCGCGACCCCGCCGGAAGACCGAGCGACCCTCCGGCGGCGGTCATCGCTGACAGCGCCCCAACCGGACTCCCCGAGCGGGGGGAGACGACCACCGACAAACCTCCAGCGGCGGTCACCGCTGACAGCGCCCCGACAGGACTCACCGAGCGGGAGGAGACGACCACCGACAAACCTCCAGCGGTCATCGCTGACAGCGCCTGCAAAACGTGGTGGTGCGGGCGCTGAGGGTGTAGGAGCGCAGTTCTTCCCCGCACCGCCGGCAAGGAGTGCCGGCCAACCCGTAGCAGTTCAGGTGCGCTGCGTTGTCTCCGCCGCTCCCCGAAAGCGTCCGGTAGTCCCGAAACGTTGTGCCGCGGTTCTCGATGGCCTGCTCGAGCACCTCCCGGATGGCGGTGTGAAGACGTTCGGCCTCGGCTTTGGTAATGCGGCGGCGCCCGGGATGCACGCCCGCCGACCAGAGCGCCTCGTCTGCGTAGATGTTCCCCAAACCTGCTACTGGCCGCCCGCTCAGCAGCTGCGTCTTGACTGGGCTCCGACTGCGGCGCAGCGCCCGCCAGAAATCCGAAGGGGTGAAGTCGCCGCCTAGAGGTTCAGGCCCCAGCGAGGCCAGATTGGGTATCGCTTCGTGGCATCCCCTCGGCGTGACCCGCACCCGCCCGAAGCGGCGCACGTCGTGCAGCTCCAGCACGCACCCGTCCTCGAACCCCCACCAAGCCCGCACGTAGCCTGCGCCGCCGGCACCCTCACCTCCGGCTGCGGCGCCGGCGGCCTCCTCACCTCCGGCGGCAGCAGCGCCTCTAACGGTGGCGCCCGCCGCGGCGCCGGATGCGGATGCGGAGCCTCCGCCGGCGGCGGCCTCCTGCGTCAGACGCAGCCGCCCAGTCATGCCCAGGTGGACGACGAGGTCGCACCCGTCGCTCAACTCGAAGATCAAGTACTTCCCCCGCCGGCCGACCTCAACAAAAGACGACCCGACCGCCAGCTCAGCAGATCGAAAACGCTCCGACGGGTGGCTTCCGGCTGCGACCACCGACCGGTGAAGCACCATCGGCCTCACCTCGCGCATGATGGTCTCGACTTCCGGCAATTCAGGCATGCACGGGGGAAATTACCCCAAAACCCCAAAGCAGAAATAACCCCAAGCAGCCCAAGCAGCGAAAGCAGAGATCCGGAGCCGGCCAGACCCCGTCAGCCTCCGCTCAGCGTGCCCCTGCGTATGCCCCCGCTGCGGGCTCGGAGACTCTCGGCGCAGGCTGCACGCTGTAAGCACGCGACTCACGCAGGTAATCGCTGCCTTCCGGGCAGTGCTCCGCAAACACGCACCAGCCGCAAAGCTTGCCCACCTTCGCAGGGAAGTCGTCCGCTCTGACGCTCTCCAGAATGTCGTCCCAAGTCTCGACAAGCCGCTCGACCACCTCGTCGATCTTCTCGGGCGTGACCTCTTCTTCGATGATCTTGCTTCCCAAGTACATGAGACGGACGCGTGCGGGAGTCTGATACTCCATCTCAGCAACCGCTGCCGCATATAACAGCACCTGCTCCAAGTAGCGAGACTCGAAACGAGCAGGAGGCGGTCGCCCCGACTTGTAGTCGCTGATGACGATGTCATCCCCGTCGCGCTCGACCCGGTCAATGAAACCAAGAAACGGCACGCCGCCCACTTCCACCTGCACCTTCAGCTCGGTCTCCTCGACCTCGACCTCCTGAGGGTCTTCGAGATCCCAGAGTCCCATTATCGCGTTCCAGCTCTGCCACTTGAACGCTCTGACGGCGTCAGCGTCTAGTTTCAGTGCCCGAAAATCAGAACGCTTCTCCATGAGCGGCCACGCTTCGACAGCTATCTCACGGACGGAATCCTGCGTGCGCTGCTTCTTATCCTTCTGCAGCAGATCCTCTAGAACGCCGTGGGCGAAAGTGCCTGCCAGCGCCTCTTGGCCGGGCGGGTCAGGCAGGCGGTCGACGTAGCGGAACCTCCAGCGCCTAGGGCACTGCCTGAACATGGAAGCGCTCGTGGGAGAAAGATGCTTAGGACGCTTGGGAGGAGAGGAGTTCCCATTTCCGGCGACCCCCCGTGAGGCAGAACCGTTGCCGTTTGAACCGTTGCCGAGCACGCAGTCATTTGTAGCAGGTCGGTCGGCTGCGAACGGGTAATTCGCACCGAAGCGCTCCGAGGTCATCCCACGATCCCCCATCCCGCCTTTCAGCCCCCATTGGTTCTCCTCTTGGCTAGCCACTGCGACCCGCAAGCCCCTTCGCTTCGCAGGTTCCTTCCCCCGCCCCATTGGTTCTCTTTGACTAGTAGATGCGGCGAAGTTCTGCCCACGCTCCGTTCATTTAGTGGGCCAGTCAAGTGGTGAAACGGCTCAAGCGCTGCGCTGCGACAAAAGCGATGTGCGTAAGGCGGCAGGCCAAGACGGGAGCAGGCTGAGGCAGACTGAGACGTGCCTTGGCTGGTGTCCGGCGACCGAGTTCTTGCCAGTTTGGAAGTGGCTGACGGGATGCGAGCGCGGGCTCGCGGGCTGCTCGGTCGAGACGGCGTAAGGGGAGCCCTCTGGATTCCCCGCACCCGATCCATCCACACTTGCGGCATGCGCTTCCCCATCGACGCCGCCTTCTGCGACGCTGAAGGGGAAGTCGTTGCCGTGCTAACAATGAAACCCTGGAGGTTTAGCAGGCCTCGGCTGCGTGCTCGTTCGGTGGTGGAGTCCGAAGCCGGAATGATGGAGGTCTGGGGGGTAAAAGTCGGCACACGCCTGGAAATCCAGGACTCCTCCGCCGGGAGGTCGTCGGAGGATAAGGCGTCAGGGCGGTGAACTCAAGTCCTGGAGAGACGACCGGAGCGCTGGTTCTGGTGGCCACCCCCATCGGCAACCTGGGGGACATTTCCCGCAGAGCCGTCCAAGAACTGGCCAAGGCAGACGTGATCGCCTGCGAAGACACCCGGCGCACACGCAAGCTGCTGACCCACCTCGATCTGAGCCCCCCCGTCCTACTGCTCATCAACGAACACTCCGAGGAGCGCCGCGCCCCCGAAGTGACAGCGATGCTGAAAGAAGGCAAGCGGGTCGCCCTGGTGTGCGACGCAGGCACCCCCGGCATCGCCGACCCTGGGCAGCGGCTGGTAGCGGCGGTGGCCGCCGCAGGCGGAGCGGTGACGATCGTCCCCGGGCCTTCAGCGCCCGCGGCTGCGGCGGCGCTGAGCGGGCTGGCGGAAGGCCGCTACCTCTACGAAGGATTCCTGCCTCGCCGCGGGTCGGCCAGGCAGGAACGCCTGAGCGAACTAGCGCTCTCTCCGAGGGCCGTAGTGCTGCTGGAATCACCTCAGCGCTGCGACCGCACCGCCCGCGACCTGGCCGCCGCCTTCGGCGCTCAGCGCAGGGTGGCGGCAGTGCGAGAGCTCACCAAGCTGCACGAGGAGGTCTTCCGCGGGACTCTGGGCGAACTGGCCGACCGAGCGCAAGAGGAGCAAGAGAACCAGGAGAACCTGCGCGGAGAGCTGGTGCTGGTAATCGAGGGGGCAGAGAAGCCCGCAGTGAAGGACGAAGACATCCTGACGGAACTCTCCGCCGAACTCGAACACCCCGGAAGCAGCGTCGGCATGCGCAACGCCGCAGAAGCCGTGGCCGCCAGACTCGGCGTGTCGAAGGGGCGCGTCTACCACCTGGCCAGAAAAATCGGAAAAATCGGAGCAGCCGACCCCCTCTAAACGTCAACTTGGGGATAACCTGCACATCATCTGTGGAAAAATAAACCCCAGAGCAGTAAGCGGGCCGCCCTCAGAGAACCAAGGCTGATTTCATCATGGGTCGTTTTTACATGACAACCCCCATCTACTACGTGAACGACGCCCCTCACATGGGACACGCCTACACCACGCTGAACGGCGACGCCGTCTGCCGCTGGAGGCGACTGTGCGGCGACGACGTCTTCTACCTCACCGGAACGGACGAGCACGGCCTGAAGGTCAAACGCGCAGCCGAGCAAAACGACCTGACCCCGACCGAGCAGGCCGACCGCACGAGCAAGAGGTTCCGAGAAGCCTGGGACCTGCTCAACATCGCCTACGACGACTTCATCCGCACGACCGAAGAGCGCCACCACCTGTCTGTCCAGACCCTGATGAGCCGCTGCTACGAAAACGGCTACATCTACAAGGACACCTACGACGGCCGCTACTGCGTCTCCTGCGAGGCCTACTACAACCCCTCCGACCTGCTGGACGGCGACTGCCCGATCCACGAACGACCGGCAGAGCAGATGTCTGAGGAGAACTACTTCTTCCGCCTCTCCGACTTCGAGGACAGACTCCTAGAGTGGTTCGACGCCGAGCCCGAGAACATCTCACCGGAGGGATACCGCAACGAAGCCGAAGCCCTGATACGGGGCGGACTCGAAGACCTCTCCGTCACCCGCACGTCCATCGACTGGGGAATACAAGTTCCCTGGGACTCCGATCACGTCTTCTACGTCTGGTACGACGCCCTCATCAACTACGCCACGGCGCTGGGCTACGGGAGCGACCCGGAACGCTTCGACGCCTGGTGGCCCGCCACCCGCCACCTCATCGGCAAGGACATCATCCGCTTCCACTGCGTCTACTGGCCGGCCATGCTGCTGGCGGCCGACGTCTCCCCCCTGCCGAAGCTGCACGTGCACGGCTGGCTGCTGCTGAGCGGAACCAAGATGGCCAAGTCCAGCCTGAACCAGATCACACCCGCCGACCTGGCCGAGAGTCTCGGGGTGGACGCACTGCGCTACTCCGTACTGCGAGACAACCCCTTCGGCCCAGACAGCGACTTCAGCTACGAAGGACTCGTGCGCCGCTGCAACAGCGACCTAGCCAACGGCCTGGGCAACCTGCTCCAGCGCGTGTCAACCATCGTGTCGAGTTCCTGCGGGGAGGCTGGGCCGGCGCCCGCAGCCGACAGCCGCCTAGCCGAAGTCGCCGCAGCCTCCTACGAAGCCGCAGCCGCTGCGTGGAGCCGCGTGCAGCCCTCAGTGGCGCTAGAAGCCACGTGGCGAATCGTCAGAGAGACGAACGAGTATCTGCAGTCCCGACAGCCCTGGAAGATGGACCCAGGCCCCGACCTCGAAGAGGTGCTCGGAAACGCCCTGGAAGCCTTGCGGATCGTCGCCCTCCTTGCCTATCCCGCTATGCCCGACTCCTGCGAAGAAGTCTGGAGAAGGATCGGGATGCGCTCCACCCTCGCTGAAGCGCGGCTGCCCGAAGCGGCGATCTGGGGCGGCCACTCGGACGGGTTCGCCGTCGAACTAGGCAGCCCGCTGTTCCCCCGCCTCTCCGAACAATGAACGCAATGAACCCCCAGACCCCAGAGCCCGCAATGAGCCCCCAGACCCCCCAGAACCCCCAGAGCCCCCAAGAAAATCCGCCCCGACCCTCCTGGGTGGACAGCCACTGCCATCTCACCTTGAACGACGCCGCCGAACAGATAGCTGCAGCGCGGGCCGCAGGAGTGGATTCGCTGGTCGTCGTCGGCACCGACGTGGAGAACTCCCGCGAAGCGCGGCAGGTGGCCGAACGCCACGACAACGTCTGGGCCACGGCGGGCGTCCACCCTCACGAAGCGTCCAAGGGGCTGGACGGCCTGGCCGAGCTCCTAGACGAATCCCCTCCGGCGGCGGTGGGAGAGTGCGGACTGGACTATCACTACGACCACTCCCCCCGTCCGCAGCAGAGGCGGGCGTTCTCCGCCCAGATCGCCCTCGCTCACGAAAGGAAGCTCTCCCTGGTCGTCCACTCCCGATCCGCCTGGAACGACACGTTCGCCGTCCTGACGTCCGAAGGCATCCCCACCCACACCGTCTTCCACTGCTTCACGGGCGGGGTGTCCGAAGCCGAAAAAGCTCTGTCTATGGGTTGTTTCCTGTCATTTAGTGGTATAATAACTTTTCCCAACGCTTTGGATGTTCGTGAGGCAGCCGCCTCCTGTCCCCCCGACAGAATCCTCGTAGAGACGGATTCTCCCTACCTCTCACCGGTGCCGATGCGCGGAAAACCCAACACACCCGCAAACATTCCGTTCGTAGGAGCGGAAGTCGCCCGCGCCCAGGGAACAGACATCCACCGAACCGCCGAGACCACCACGGCCAACGCCGCCCTGGTCTTCGGACTGAAGACGACCGCATGAATTCGCAGAGCAAGCCCAAAGAGCGCCGAGAGCGCCGCAAAGAGCGCCGCAAAGAGCCCAAAGAGCGGCGCAGACTCCCGCGCCTCCTGAGCGCAGCGCCAGCCGCAGCGCTGACGGCGGCGGTCGTCTGCCTTGCAGCGGCAGCCTGCAGCGGGGGGAACTCCGACCTAGCGAGCGTGGAAGTGAACACCTCGCCGGAAGACACGAGGGAGGAAGGCGCTCAGGCCGCTTCGCCCCAGAGCCCGCAGTCCGCATCCCCCCCGTCGTCCTCCTCTGCCGACGCCTCCAGTGGCGGCGGGGCCTCCCAGGTCAGGACTACTTCCTCGAATCCCGACCCCGTGCCTGAGCGCCCCAGGACGCCCCCGCCAGCTTCCGTGACTCAACTGCCGTCGCCCTCCTCAGGGGGCGGACGAGCAGCCGCCCCCCAGAAGATTTACCTGCCCGTGTCGGTGGAGTGGGAAGCCCTGCGCCAGTGCGAATCGAGGGGGAGCTACACGTTCGTCGACCCCACGGGCACCTACTACGGCGCATACCAGTTCACCACCCGAACCTGGGACAGACTAGCGGCCGGCTTCGACGACGACCTCGTCGGCGTGCTGCCCTCCGCAGCCTCGGCGGCGGATCAGGACAAGATGGCGGCCAGGCTGTGGATCGAGTCCCGCTCGAGCAGGTGGCCGGCGTGCGCTCACGTCTTCGGCAGGGAAGCCGCCGAGGAATACTTGGCGTCTCTGCAGCGATCCGCCCAGACCCCAAGCGAGGCGGCGCCCGCAACCACCAGCACCACCGCCGCCACCGCTGCGAACGCCCCCTCCTCTGGGGATAACGCTCCCTCCTCTGGGGCTTCCGAAGACCCCTCCCCCACCTCAACAACCACAACCGCTTCGTCGGACGCAGGCTCCTCCAGCCCCGCTTCCCCGCCCAGCGACGGCGGCAACGACGGCAACGGCACGGGCTCCGCTGGCGACGGCACGGGCTCCTCGGGCGGCGACGGCACGGGCTCCGCTGGCACGGGCTCCGGCGCCGCTGACGGCGGCACGGGCTCCGCTGGCTCCGCCGCGCCCGCGCCCGACCCTTCCACCCTCCCAGCGGTCATCCCCAACGTGGCTGGCTTCCCGACCCCGGAGCAGTGGGCGGAGCTGCGCCACTGCGAATCACGGAACAACTACCAGATCGTCAGCAGCAACGGCCTCTACTACGGGGCCTACCAGTTCTGGCCCGACACCTGGAACAGCGTCGCCCGCAAGTACTACCCGAGGCTCCTCGACGTGCTCCCGTCCCACGCCACGCCCCAAGATCAGGATCGGATGGCCTACAAACTCTGGGAGACCCGCGGCGCTCAGCCCTGGCCTGTCTGCGGCAGGCACCTCAACTGAACCTCGACGAGAACTCGCCTCCCCCTACGCAGACGAAGGCGCTGATGGGCGCTTCAGAAACCCTCTCCCTGCTGCGCCGGCACGGAATACGACCCAAGAAGTCCCTCGGCCAGCATTTCGTGATCGATCCCAACACCATCAGGCGCATCGTCCGCCTAGCCGAACTCTCGCCCGGCCATAACGTGGTAGAGATCGGAGCCGGGTGCGGCAGCCTCACCAGAGCTCTGGCCTCTGCAGGCTGCAAGGTGCTGGCGATCGAGACGGACGAACGCCTGCTCGCTCCGCTGGCAGAGGCAACCGCCGGCCTGCCCGTGAAAATCCTGCACGCAGACGCCGCCCGCCTAGACACCTGGACGCACCTGCTCTCCAAGCCGCCCAGCACGCCGGAAGCGCCCCTCGACACCCCCCCCAAGGCGCAACCCCCCACGCCCCCAGACCCGCCCAGCACACCCCCAGACCCGCCAGACGGGGGCTGGAAGCTGGTCGCCAACCTGCCCTACAACATCGCAGCGCCGCTGCTGCTCGACCTGCTCGACGACGTCCCCGAGGTAGACGAGATGCTGGTCATGCTCCAGCGCGAGGCGGCAGAGCGGCTGGCGTCCCGCCCTGGAGAACCTGCGTTCGGGCTGCCCGCCCTGAAGGTCTCCCACTGGGCGGACGCCGAACTGCTAGGACGCATCCCCCCCGCAGCCTTCCACCCCAGGCCGCGGGTCACTTCGGCGCTCCTGCGCCTGAAGCGCAGACACAGCAGCGCCTCGGCTGCCCCCATCACCGCCCCCTACGCACTAGCCAAGAAGGCGTACGTCCGCAGGCGGCAAATGCTCCGCCGCTCCTTGCGTGGAGTCGTCCCGGCCGAGGCGTTCAGGAGTGCGGGCGTGAACCCCACTGCCCGCCCTGAGGAACTAAGCCTCTCCGACTGGGTCAGGCTGCTCGAATGCGCCGAGGACGCCCGCAGCCTCCCGCCCCGACCTCTCCGATGAGTGCTCCGACCGCACTCGGGCAGGACGAAGAGGTGCTGACCGCCCCGGCCAAACTGACGCTGTCGCTGCGGATTATCGGGGTCAGAGACGACGGATACCACCTGATCGACGCCGAGATGGTCTCCCTCGACTTGAGCGACACGCTGATAGTCACACCCGGCCACGGAGTGCTCTTTGAGGGGGCCGGAGAGATGCCAGACCCCGAAGAGAACCTGATCAGCAGGGCTCTGGAGTTGACCGGAAGGACGGCCCACGTGCTGGCCAAGAAAGCAGTCCCGGCCGGCTCCGGTCTAGGGGGCGGATCCTCCGACGCCGCCGCCATCCTGCGCTGGGCGGGCTTCCACGACCTCGACGCCGCCGCCTCGCTGGGCGCCGACGTGCCTTTCTGCCTTCTGTGCGGACGGGCCAGGGTCTCTGGCGCCGGAGAGGTGGTCGTCCCCCTCGAGTATCAGCCCCGCACCTACACGCTCAGCATCCCCCCGTTCTCCTGCTCGACCGCTGACGTCTACGCCGCCTGGGACGAACTGGACGGCCCGAGCGTCCGATCCGGAAACGACCTGGAGCCGGCCGCCCTCCTGGTAGAACCCCGGCTTGCCCGCGTCCGAGACGAACTCAAGTCCGCAACCGCCCAGCAGCCGCGACTAGCGGGCAGCGGCTCTACCTGGTTCGTGGAGGGCGCCTACCCAGGCGACGGGCGCATCGTGACTCGCACCACCCCGCCCGTCCTGCAGCGGTAAAGGCGAAAACTCAGCGCCCTCTGCGGCGAGGAGACCGCCGGCGAGGATTCCCCCCCCCCCCCCGAGGTGAACGCAGGGGTGAAGGAAAGCTCAGCGCCCTCTGCGGCGCTGGAAGCGTGTGCGACGCCGCATCTTGCGGTATTTCTTCTTTCTCATCCGCTTGCGGCGCTTCTTGATAAGCGAACCCATGTCGAGGCCAAGCCTAGCAGACTTTGCCGCCGCCGCTGCCCTCCGGGAAGCGACGCACTGAGGCACCCCTTCACCGCTAGCGTTAATTCAGGCAGTTCGACTGCTAGGAGTGGCCGGTAGTTCAATGGCAGAACGCCTGACTTTGGATCAGGAGGTTGCAGGTTCGATCCCTGCCCGGCCAGCATGACCATCCCCGACCGGTTCCTGCCCCAAAAGAGGAGAACAGGGGTGACAGGGGTGTCTCTCAGGATGCCGCTATGAACCCGTCCCCCGACCGCAGCAGGCCGGAGATTTCTGCTGTCGTGCTGGCCGGCGGCGGCGGAACCCGCATGAACTCCTCCCTGCCCAAGCCCCTGCAGACCCTCTGCGGCGCTCCGATGCTGGCACACGTGCTGGACTCCCTGTCTCTCTGCGAACCCAGCCGCATCGCTGTGGTTGTCAGCCCTGCCGACGGCGAGCGCATCGGTCAGGAACTGCGAGAACGCGCCTCCCACCTGCCCTGGCTGACCCCCGAACAGCCGAACGCCCGGGGCACTGGAGACGCCGCAGCGGTGGGTCTCCACGCCTTGCCGGAACCCTCCGCCGATCCAGAAGCCGGCGAGGTGATCATCCTGCCTGGGGACGCCCCGCTGCTGCGCCCGAAGTCGCTGGACACCCTGTTGGAGGAGCACCTCAGGAACTCGGCCGTCTGCACGATGCTCACCGCCGTGGTGCCCGACCCCACCGGCTACGGACGCGTAGTCCGCAACCAGGACGCCTCCGTGCGGAAGATAGTGGAGCAGGCGGACGCCTCGCCCGAGGAGCTGCACATCTGCGAGGTGGCCACCTCGGTCTATGTGGTCGACCGCAGCCTCCTCAAGCCTGCCCTGGGGCGACTCCGCCCAGACAACGCCGCCGGCGAGATTTACCTGACGGACATCGTGGAAGTGTTCACGCAGAGCGGCCATCCGGTCGCCGCCGCGGTGCTGGAAGACCCTGTGGAGGCACAGGGAGTCAACACGCAGGAACATCTGGCCTACGCCCGCGCCGAGATGCGGCGGCGGGTGAACGCCCGCTGGATGAGGGCCGGCGTCGAGATCAGAGACCCCTCGTCCGTGTCCATAGACACGTCGGTGGACATCGCTCGGGGCGTGACACTCCTAGCGGGCGTCATCCTGGAAGGACGCACGAGCGTGGGGGAGGGTGCGGTGATCGGCCCCTACAGCAAACTCCTGGACTGCCAGGTGGGCGCCGGCGCCGTGATCGAGATGAGCGTCTGCGAAGGCGCAGACGTTGCCCCCGGCCGCCGCCTAGGGCCGTTCGAACACCTGAAAACCCCCGCTCCCCCACCCTCAGCGCCCGCTCCCCCAGCGACCTAGACCCCGCTCCCCCGGCCACCTAGACCCCGCCCCCTTCAGCGCTCGGGCGGCCGCACCCTGCCCCGGGCGCCCGCCCCCTCCCCCGGCGGCCTCCTAGGGGGGCGCCTCATAGCTGTCTCGTGCGGCTCCGGCCACGTAGAGCGAGCCGGTCACGAACACCAGCGAGCGCCCCTGGCGCTCCTGGCTCTCCTCGGCCATCGCCGCGGCTCTGCCCACGGCGGAAGCGGTGTCTTCCACGGCCTCGCACCGCAAGCCCGCCGACGCTCCCACCTCCGCCAGATCCCGAGCCGGAATCGCCCGCGGCGAAGGCGCCGTGGTGGTTATCACCCGCTCGCAGCGCTCAGCACCGAGGGCGGACAGCATCTTCCTGGGGTCCTTGTCCTTCATCATCCCCAAGACCAGATAGACCTGCCCGACCTCGGAGAAGTCTTCGTCGAGCACCTCCCGAGCCGCCTTCGCCCCGTCGGGATTGTGAGCCCCGTCGGCCAGGACGAGCGGGGATCGCCCCAGCACCTCGAAGCGACCAGGGAAGCCCACGCTCCCGAACGCCGCCTCAACCACCTCGGCGGGCAGCGGGCCTTCCAGAAAAGCCTCGACCGCAGCCGCGGCCAGGACGGCGTTGCGCCCCTGATGAGCCCCATGAAGGGACAGGAACACGTCCTCGTAGCGCCCCTCCCCGCTCATCTCCAGCAACCGCCCGCCCACCGCCAGGTCGTTGCGGCTGCAGTCGAAGTGCTCGCCCCAGCGGCGGAGCTCACGCGGCCCGCCTGCGGCAAAGACCGACTCGAGGTCGCTCTCGACCTCGCCCAGCACCAGCTTGCAGCCCCGCTTCACTATGCCGCTCTTCTCCCAGGCGACCGCCTGACGCCACTGCGAACGCCCGTCGGTGTGATCCTCCCCGACGTTGGTCACCACGGCCACCTCTGCGTCCGCCACGTTGGTGGCGTCGAAGCGTCCCAGCTTCCCCACCTCCAAGACGGCAACGTCCACGGCCTCGTCGGAAAAGCAGCGCAGCCCTGCCGCCGTGACGATCTCGAACCAGGAGGGCTCCGAGGAGATTTCCTCGCAGGCCAGTCGAACGTCGCCCAGCAGGTCGGCGAACTGCTCGCCGTCGAGCGGCTCAGAGTCGAGTTGAATCCGCTCATACAAGCTGCTCACGTGAGGGCTCGTATACGTCCCTACCCGCAGCCCTAACGCCTCTAGCAGCCTGCTCAGGAGGTAGGCGGTGGAGCCCTTGCCGTTGGTGCCGGTGATGTGGATGACCGGATAGTCCCGCTGCGGTTCCCCCAGGAACTTGATCAGGCGGCGCATCCGCTCCAGGTCGACCCCCTTCACCTGACCTGCTGTCGCCTCCCGATTGACGTGGCCGTCCAGCCACCTCAGGGCGTCGAATTTCACGGCGGCGTCAACTCCTCACCGCCCGCAGCCCCTCCGCTGCCCCGCTGCCCCCGCACTCCCCTTTCGCCCGCAGCCCCTCCGCTGCCCCGCTCCACCGCCCCCCTGAGCGCCAATCCAAACCCCGGGCCGCCAGCCCCCCGCTGCTCAGCACCCCCGCAGCCGCTTCGCTCAGGAAGCCACGCCCATCTGCCCAGAGCGCCCCAAGTGATCCATCGGAACGAGACTCCTCCGCACCAGGGTGGGGTTGGCCTTGGAGCGCACCACTTCGGCGGTTATCTGGCAGCTCTCCACGTCGCGCCGGCTAGGCAGCTCATACATCAGGTTCAGCAGAACCTCCTCGAGTATGGCGCGCAGGCCGCGAGCGCCCGTCCCCCTGGCCATAGCCAGCTCCGCCACCGACTCGATGGCGTCGTCCGTGAACTCCAAGTCCACATCCTCATACGCAAAGAACACCTTGTACTGCTTCAGGAGAGCGTTCTTGGGCTCCTGCAGGATGCGCACCAGGGCGTCCTTGGACAGGTTAGACACCGCCCCCACCACCGGCAGGCGCCCCACCAACTCAGGGATCAGGCCGTACTTCAGCATGTCCTCGGGCTGAACCATGCTGAAGAGCTCGCCCAGGTCTTTCTCGCCGATGCCGCGCACGTCAGCGCCGAAGCCGACGCCCTTGCTGCCGATCCGATTCTCAATGATCTTGTCGAGCCCAGCGAACGATCCGCCGCAGATGAACAGGATGTTCGTCGTGTCGATCTGGATGTATTCCTGGTGCGGGTGCTTGCGCCCGCCCTGGGGCGGCACCGAAGCGGTCGTCCCTTCCAGAATCTTCAGCAAGGCCTGCTGAACGCCCTCGCCCGAGACGTCCCTGGTGATCGAAGGGTTCTCGCTCTTGCGTGCGATCTTGTCGATCTCGTCTATGTAGATGATCCCCGTCTCCGCCCGCTTGACGTCGCAGTCCGCCGACTGAATGAGCTTCAGAAGGATGTTCTCCACGTCCTCGCCTACGTATCCCGCCTCGGTGAGGACGGTGGCGTCGGCTATGGCAAAAGGCACGTTCAGGATGCGTGCGAGCGTCTGCGCCATCAAGGTCTTCCCGCAGCCCGTAGGCCCAATCAGAAGGACGTTCGACTTGGCCAGCTCCACGTCCTCGTCGCCCACAGAGTCGCCTAGATGAAGCCTCTTGTAGTGGTTGTAGACAGCCACCGAAAGCAGTTTCTTGGCGCGCTCCTGACCGACGATGTAGTCGTTCATGAAGTCGTGTATCTCCGAAGGCTTGGGGAGATCGGTGACTACTATCTCAGGGGATTTCAGCTCTTCCCGTATTATCTCGTTACAGAGATCGATGCATTCGTCGCAGATGTAGACGCCCGGGCCTGCTATGAGCTTCTTTACCTGCTTCTGCGTCTTTCCGCAGAAAGAGCACTTAAGCAGTTCGCCTTCGCCAAGTCTGGCCACTTTGTTGTCACCTCCGGTCCCCTCGGGGAACTATTTGCCGATTATCGATAAAGGGGTGTCGGGAAGAGTTGCCCTGAGCTTCTGCCTACGCCTGAGCTTCTGCCTACAAGAAAGACAGCGTCAACTCACTGCACTAATTTTACGCTGCGGAGACTCGATTTCCCTTGATTCGATTACCTCGTCGATTATCCCATACTCCAGAGCCTCAGCGGCGGTCATCACGAAATCGCGGTCAGTGTCCTTGCGAACCTTCTCGATGTCCTGCCCAGTGTGGCGGGCCAGCACCTCCTCGAGTTGCGACTTCAGACGCTGAATCTCCCTGCTGGCTATCTCTATGTCGGAGACCTGCCCGTGAGCGCCTGCGTACGGCTGATGAATGAGGATTCTGGAATGCGGCAGGGCGAGACGCTTGCCTGGGGTGCCCGCCGCCAGCAAGACCGCAGCCGCCGACGCCGCCTGCCCGAAACAGATCGTGTTCACGTCTGGGCGGATGTACTGGAGCGTGTCGTAGACAGCGAACAGGGCGTTGATGTCACCCCCCGGCGAATTGATGTAGAGGCTGATGTCCTTGTCGGGATTTTCCGACTCCAGGTGCAGAAGCTGGGCGCACGTGAGGTTGGCCACTATGTCGTCGATGGGCGTGCCCAGAAACACGATGTGCTCTTTGAGCAGGTGCGAGAAGAGGTCGAAGGCGCGTTCGCCGCGCGCCGTCTGCTCGATGATGGTAGGGACGAGATGGCTTCTCGGAAACGTCATATAACTCCTAACTCCTAACTCCTCAGGACGCTGACGGCTTCGCCGCTGCGGGCTTCGCCACCGCATCCGAAGATGCTAAAGCACCTGGCGTCTCATCACCAGCATCTCCCGCCTGCTCCTCCCCGCCCGAGCCGCCCTGCGGCAGCAGGCTCTGCGTATCGACAGCGTTGCCGCTGCTGTCGGTCGCTTCCACGTGCTCCAAGAGCCACTGCAGCGCCTTCCTCTTGCCCAGTTCGGCCCGCACTCCCCGCCACCCTCCCGATTCGTCCATCCGCCGCCTGACCTCCTCCGGGGAGACTCCCGACCCCTCCGCCGCCCGCCGCGCCTCCGCCCAGAGTTCACCCTGATCAGACTCGATGCCTTCCGCCGCCGCAACCGCCCGCAGCCCCAGGTCAATCCGCACCGATTCCAGCGCACTCGGCCGCGTCTCCTCCTCCAACTCTTTCCTGCTGCGCCCCGACGCTTGGAGGTACTCCTCAAAGTCCTTTCCCTGCTGTTCAAAGAACCCTTCCAGCCCCTCAATGTGGCGGCGGATTTCGTCTTCCACCAGCGTCTCAGGGGGCTCCTCAGTCACCAGCCTGGCCAGCGCCTTCAGGGTCTCCTGCTGAAGTTGGCGAGCGGCCATCACCCGCTTGGAGGCTGCGATGCGCCCAGCTATGTCCGTCCGCAGTTCCTCCACCGTGTCAAACTCGCTGCTCCGCTCCGCAAAGTCGTCGTCGAGAGGCGGCAGGCGGCGGGCGTTGACAGCTTTCACAAGGATGCTGAAACTCAGATGCCCCGACACCTCAGAGTTGGGGTGCGGCGAATTGAACTTCAGTATGTCGCCCACCGAAGCTCCCCTAAGGTTCTCATCCACCTCCGCCGTCACGCCGCCCGACCCCAGTTTGTAGAGGTAATCCTGGACGCAGAGGCCGTCGACTTCCTCGCCCTCGTGCCTGGTGTTGACGTCGATCTTGACGTGGTCGCCGTCGACGGCAGGACGAGCCACCTCCTCAAGCTCGCCAAACTGCTCCCTGAGTGCGTCCACCTCCGAGACGATCTCCTCCTCAGTGGCTTCAGGGGGGTCGATCTCCACCCGTATGGCGTCGTAACCGGCCACGTTCACGCTCGGCCTCACCTCGACCACCGCCTCGTAGGAGATCGGGCCTTCCTCCTCGCCAGAGATGATGTCTAACCGGGCCGTCGCAATGACGTCCACGTCGTGACACACCAGAGCCTTCCGGTAGGAATCCTCCACCAGTTCCACGAGCGCCCTCCTCCGGGCGTAACCCGGCCCGAGCCTAGCCTCCAGCACTTTTCGGGGCGCTTTCCCTGGGCGGAAGCCCTTGATGTGCGCTTGGCTTGCGATCTCGCGAAAGGCGGACTCCGCAGCCTTCTCGACTTCGGCCTCGTCTATCACGACCGAAATCTTGACCTTCCCCTCTTCTACGGGCGCCAGGCTGCTTTCCACCCTCCTCAGTCTACGGACAGGCGGACGGCATCGGATTCCCGACGCCCCCGGCGGGGGTAGCCTGAACTCTCCCTGCGGGCGTAGTTCAAAGGCAGAACCTCAGCCTTCCAAGCTGATGATGGGGGTTCGATTCCCCTCGCCCGCTCCCAGAACGCTGTCCATGAGTCCATGCCAGCAGCCGCCGCAGCCAAGAAATCGGAATTGCCGTGAAGCTTGAAGAGTTGACAGAAAACTTCGACGCCAGAGTCGACAAGCTCTTCGACAGACTGCGCGGACGCCCCTGGGCGGACAGGCTTTTCTACACCGCCTCTCAGGTCGGCGACTACAGCCTCATCTGGCACCTCATCGCCGCCGTCGGAGCGCTGCTGGGCAGCAAGCGCGACGGGCGCAACCTGCTCCGCGTCTCGCTGGTGCTGGGGCTGGAGTCGGCGCTGGTCAACGGGCTGCTGAAGCACCTGATCTCGCGCACCCGCCCTCTAAGCGATGAACCTCGCCCCCACTACCTGCGCCAGCCCCTCACAAGTTCCTTCCCCAGCGGCCACGCATCGAGTGCGACCGTGGCGGCAATCCTGCTGAGCGACACGAGGTCGCCCTGCGGGCGGAGGCTGCTGAGGATCGCCGCTCTGATCACAGCCCTCAGCCGCATTCACGTGCGTATCCACCACGCCTCCGACGTGCTGGGCGGCGCCGCAGCAGGCTTCTTGGTAGGGCGGATAGCCCGTCGTCTCTGGCCGCTGCCGCCCCATTCCTAGCCGCCAGACAGCAGCCCCAGCCAGCAGCCAGCACGCCGCCCCCAGCCAGCGTCTCCAGACAGCAGCTCCAGCCAGAGCGCCGTCTCCAGGCAGCCCCCCCCTCCCCCAGCGCCCTCGGCAGGATTCGAACCTGCGACCTTGGGATTAGAAGTCCCCTGCTCTGTCCCCTGAGCTACGAGGGCGTCTGAGCCAGTTTACGCAACGCCGCGGGCGTCAAATACCGCCGAATCAAAAGACCAGCGAACCGGCTGCCCTCCAAGCCGAGCCCCTAGCTCGTCAGCACCGGAGAGGCGACCTCCGTGAAACGGAGCGGCGAGGAAGAGCCTCCCGCCGCCCCGTTTCGATTCCCCCCTTACCGATACTAAGCGGGAAATCCTCCCGCCTTGGACAGGTAGCCCGGCACCGGATGCCCCAGAGCCTCTGCCAGCCACCTCGCCTCCGAACACAGCGCCTCCAGGGAGAGTCCGCTGGAAACCCCCATCCGGTCGAGCAGATACACCAAGTCCTCCGTAGCAATGTTCCCCGTCGCCCCAGGAGCAAAAGGGCACCCCCCTATCCCGCCAAGGCTGGCGTCGAGCACCGAAACGCCCGCATCCAGCGCCGCCGCAGCGTTGGCGTACCCAGTGTTGCGCGTATTGTGAAAGTGCGCTCTCAGGCGGACGTCTCCTGCGACCTTCCGCACCGCAGCCACCCGCTCCTCCACATCGGCTGGGACTGCCACCCCGATGCTGTCCGCCAGCGCTATCTCGACCGGCCCGCTTGCGGCGACTTCCGACGCCACGTCCGTCAGCCTCCCAACCGGAACCTCGCCCTCATACGGACAACCGAAAGCAGCCGCCAAGGTCACTCCCGCAGAAACCCCGCCAGCGGCAGATGCCTCGGCGATTTCGGAGTAGACCGCAACCGCCTCAGCAGTCGTCGTCCCCTGATTGCGCCGGCAAAACGTGTCCGAGCACACAACCACCACGTTCACTTCATCCACGCCGGCTTCCAGGGCGCGATCCAGGCCGCGCCTGTTCATCACAAGACCGATGTACTTCACCTCATCCGAACGCGGCAGTCTGGCCATGACCTCCTCTGCGTCCGCCATTTTCGGCACCCGCTTAGGGTTCACAAAACTAGCCGCCTCCAGCCTCCTCACGCCCGCCGAAATCAGCCGCTCAATCAGTTCAACCTTGGTCGAGGTAGACAACTCTCCAGGCTCGCTCTGCAAGCCGTCGCGAGGAGACACGTCCACAATCTCCACCCTCCGAGAAGCCAGCGTGGCCAGCGTGGGCGTTGCGGTCATCCAGTCATCCTCTCGTCCGCTCGTTCCCTCATCCTCACCGCCGCCGCAGCCGCAGCAGTTCTCGCCAGAGTCATATTTGCTCGAATTGCCTCAAATTGCCTCAACGCTGTCTTAAGGATTGAGTTTGCGGAATTGCCTCAGAAAAAACGTAGATTGAGTAGTGGAGGCCGCCGGTCGAACCCAGTTGACCTCTGAGACCGGCGTCTCCACCCAACGACTCCGGTATTGCGTTTCCTTCGTCGCCTGCCTCCACTATAACACCTGCGGAGGGGTGTCGCGACCGGTATTCCTCAGCGGACGCCATTAGATGGTCGGCTATGCGGCCGCCGCCGGCGGCGGGGGTATAGCCCCAGGGGGTGCGCTGATTTCGCTGTGGGGCTCTCCCGCCCCAGCGTGCGCTGTGCTGCGTTCTCGCTCATTGCGACAGCACCTCGCAGGGGACTACGAGATCGTCGGGGATATCACCTGTGCAGTTTTCGTTCCACCACTCGGTTCGGTCGTCCTGCGGTTCGGTGGTGGTGGTCGAGTCGGCTCGTGCTTGGTGGCGTTCGGCGCACTCGTCTAACTCGGTGCGGGCGGTGATGATGCTCATCGGCGTCTGCCCGTGTAGGCAGGAGTCTTCGTATTGGCGGCGCTCGGCGTCAGCTCGATCCCGTGCGGTGGTGATCGCCGCACGCTGATCCGAGAGCTCCTGCCTGTGCTCGGCCTCGGCGGTCGAGTTGTCGGTCAGTCGGATGATGAGCACGAACGCTGCGCCGACGCCCGCCACCAGGACGATCAGCCCTACAGCCGCCCAGAATTTGCCGGCTGCGGTCATTCGCCCCACCCTGTCCAGTCGCCGACGACGAGCAGCACCGCCCCTGCGATGCTGTCCAGGATGCGCCCGATCCGGCTCATCTCGTAGGTCGGCTTCGGCGGCGTCATCTGTCTCTTAGCGTCGAATATTCGTAGATCAGGTGGTATGGGACACACTCGCAGGTGTGAAATTTCAAGGCGGGCATCAGATCGGACGGGGCGGTGAATATTGTTTGGTTAGTCCAGTTGGCGGTCGTTCCCATTTAGCCCCTTCGGGACCTCCGGCGGGGATCGCAATCGCCGGTATTCGGTTGTTTGTTGGAGGGGTGTGCAGGCGCTTGCGGGCCACTCCCTGCGCTCAGACGGAAAAGAGGGACTAGGTGAACCCCCCTGCCCTTCGCGGGAGATACAGCATACCTGTTATTTCTTGACTAAGGGAGATTGATGTGCTCGGTTGCGGGGACTGAGTTTTCCACGACGATGGGGTCGTCCGTCGCCGCTCCGGTGGAGGTCGTCCGTCGCAGAACCAGTAGGGCTCGGCCCGCTAGGGGTGTCGGGGGCGCCCTCCAGGATGTCGCCGACGGCGACGCCAGCGCCGAGTACGACGCCGTAGTGAACGAACCAATGGCCGCCGCAGAAGAACACCTACCGAATACCGCCGCAAACCACGCACGGACGAAGCGATACCGCACGCCTGCACGGAAAGCACGATAGGCACGATTCCCGCAATCCAACCACCAGCGCCGCACCGCAGGAGGCCTCCAGATCATTAACTCCAGCGCAAGAGCAAACTCGGATTCCCCCCAAGTGAGAGCATCCACGCCGCCGCCGGAATCGACGAATTCCCTAGCCACCCGCTCGACGAACTGAGAATCCACCGACGAGAACTCAGACCGCAGCGTAGCCAGCACGAACTCGTAACGACCGCCCCACCCCAGCGTCGCCGCCCCCACCAGCGCCCGAGACCGACTCTAAGACCCTAGACATTAGGAAATTCCAGATCAAGTCGCTTGTGCAATAACTGGATCGCCGCACACGCACCAGAAGTCGCATGCAGGAAAGCCCAAAGCCACGCAGAGACGAACGCCGCAGGAAGCCCCGCAGCGACCCCCCGATCTACCGCCGCCGACGGCAAGTCTCAGAGAATTTAACGCACGACGGACTCCACACCAGCAGCGCCCTAGCCAACTCCAACTCAGTGTTAGTAAAGCACAGCGACCCGACCTCGAAACCGCAGCGAAACAACCTATCTGCTAGCCGCAGCAGAAGCGATGACACAACAGAGAACTGCCCATGGTAGAGTCCCAACAAGTAGTTATGACTCAACCCCTCACCAACAACGACCGCCACCGCACGACCGAACGACCGCACCGAAGACCACTAGGCACGATCCTGCACACGCAGCGCACGGAAGACCAGACGACCGGACGATCCCCCCCACAGACGACCGAGAAGACCGGAAGACCGATAGGCACGGAAGACCGCAACAATAGAAGCCTCTGCTGCCAAAGAAACCAAAGAAAAAGCCCATTAGCGACGGAAAGAAAATAAATGAAACCCAACAGCCCACAGGCACGCGGCGACTACAGGATCAACCCCCCCCCCCCGATGACCGCAAAAGGAAAATTAAGTGAAACCCAACAGCCCACAGGCATAGAAGACCAAGAGAAAAAGCGCAGACTGCGACTCCCGCTAATCCGCCGCACCAGCGCCGACGAACGAGGACTCAGCACACTCGAGTGGATTCTACTAGTCGCCGCCGTCGGAGGCCTAGCCACCGCAGGAGTCATCATAGTCCGCAACGCCGTCGGCGGCGCAGGAGACCAAGTAGACGACACCGCTCGACTCGAAAGAATTGCCCAAACCGACGTCAACAGAGTAATGACACAGAGGCCCAACGGAGGCCGAGAAGGAGTTCCCCATGAGGATACAGTCCGAATCAGATGCAATCTTAATTACGAACATCAAATTTCCAGAACCGACAGCACCAAAATCAAACCACTATTGCGCTGGAGAGGACAATTTACATTCAGATACGTCGAACCCACTAATAAAAATTTGCTAACACCACCGAGCGAACGCGAGTACGCCGCCTGGTGTGACGCCGTACCGACAAACAATGTAGCAAATAACGACGTCACAATAGTCGGACCGCCCAGATGGAAGCTCGTCAACTCTGACCCCCAACCAATTTGGCCTAAATAAGCAAAAACAGAAACCTGCAAGCGCACCACCCTCCCCCCACCGCAGCGTGAATCCAGAAATCCGCAAGCACCTACTTATTTTTGCGCTACTATCGACCCTTCACAATAGGAGTCGCAGGATCGCCCCAAGAAGTCGGCCAGCAGATCGCCGAGACCTACAGATTCGCCGCTCGATGCACCCCTTGGTCGGAAGGAATTACCCTAGATTACATTAGCAGAGTATTTAGCGACTCCACGCACCCGAGACGCACCAGATTCTTACCGATCCCAGCAGACGCCGTAGAAGAATTCCACACAAAGTGCCCAGTAACGGAGACCCCGCCCTACAGCGACGAATGCCGACAATTCCTACTTAAATACGAAGAGCCCGTACACCCATAAATTAAGCAGACCCGCAAAGCCAGGCCGCCGCTGCCACACAAAAACACAAAAAGCCGCCGTCGCAGCACGATTCGTTAGTTCGACCTGCGGAGAATCAGCGATAGTGACGCCCCGATACCCCCGATTGTTACCACTACCGAAACGAACACACTTATAATGGGCACCATTAAGGTTAGCCGGACGGTCTGAGCTAACACCAACTATAGCGTAAACCAGCAATAAACAAACAGAATTATACAGAGTAATCAAAGACCGAAGACCGCTAGCACCACCAGACGCCCGACCGCCCCACTCTGTTCCCAGGGTCGCTCGGGCTGGGGACACCGCCGCCCCTCGTTGCAGCACGAACTTGTGTTTCGTTCTATGGCGTCGCTCACCAATAGCTGCGTGTCTGAGTATTCAATCCAATACCAGTCGGGATTGATGTAAGACCAAGAATTCCCCAGAGCGTCTCGGGCGTTGCGATTGACCGCAAGACAGGCGTCATTCATCCGGTAGGCGCTCACCCGCCAACTCACACCGATGTGATCAGTGAAATCAAGACACGGCAGAACTCCCAGCCGATCAGCAGTTCTTGCCAGAGTCATTACTGCCTCGACGCTGTCCTAGCAGGAGTTTGCGGGATTGCCTCAGAGGGAACGAGCGACAGGGGCAGGATGTGGGCTAGCAGGGTGTGCGGGGGTTCTAGGATCGTCGCCCCGGCGGCGGGCTCAAATCGCTAGCACAAAATTTAGCGACCTGTAGAATATTGCGATGGTGGGCGGCGGGCATCCCAATAGGAATCGTCCGCCCGTCGTCGTCCACCATCTGAACTCCTCTTCCTCCATATCTGGTGGTTTAGGGTCTTGTTACTCATATTAGCACCTGCGGGGAGTGTTGCGTTGCGATTTTCGGCAGGTGTTCTTCGGCGGCAGCCATTAGTTCATCCACCACGGCGTCGCACGCTGCGTAGGATGCGACCGCAGGTATGCGTCCACTCTGAGGAGTTCCGGCGGCGGGAGTGAGAGCACCCACCGCAGAACCGGCGGGCTGACCCACTCGCTTAAATCCGCGCACGAGATACTTCTAATGCCCACCGCCGGACGAGCAACCGCTGGGAATGCCTCTGCGCCCACGAAGAAATGGCCAGTGGGGGCCGTCAATGCCCGCTTTATGCGTCTACCGACACTGGCGGTCTCCACCTAACGACTTTGAGGTTGTTTCCTTTCCGTCGTTCTGATCTCACGATAGCACCGAAGGAGGTGCTGCGACAGGTACCCTTCGGCTGCGCTCATTGGGTGCTCGACGATGTGGCCGCAGTCCTAGCCCTCCTCCGTGAGGTGCTGCATCGCTCCAGATTTCGTCTGTTATAGTCGAGAGGTCGGCGGGGCGCATTAGTGCAGTAGACCGCTGCACACGACCTGGGATTTGAGATCCCCCAGGATGCGGAGCGCCCCGCCGACGCACCTGGACGCTGAGGCGGTGTTCGAACGCAGGAAGTCTGGCCTGCGCCGCCAGCAGGGTGAAACGGACTTGCGGCAGCTAAATCAACACACGTGCTGTCGGGGGCGCAGCGCTTCAGTATTTCCTGCGGGTCGTCCGTGTCCCCGCCAACCCCTTCAACATATTGCTCTTGCTTGTTTGTTGCTGGTCGTGTTTCGTTCGATGGCATCTAGCCAGTCGATGATGTTGCGAAGATCCGTGACGCTGGAGGCGTCCGTCGCAGCCCCCGCAAAAGAACACCTCCTAATATCGCAACGCAACACTCCCCGCAAGTTCTAATATGAGTATCGGAGCTCGTAAAGAGTTCCAGAGGAGTGGTAGCCGACGCAGCGGCCTGCAATTCGGTGGCGCCGACTGCCACCCTCAAACATCCTGCGGACAATATTCTTCCTAGCGATTCCACCCCGCCGCCGGCATTCCCCCCTCCCCCAGCACGCCGGCGGGCGCGTTGCCGTTCACGGGTGCAGGTTTAGGATTAGGTGGTCTGTTATTTTCAGCGCGATGCAGTCCAAGAACCTGCGCTCTGAGTTCTGATGCTGCCGGCACGCTCTGCCCGCGTATTCTGCGGCTTCGATGCAGTGGAGGTTGCCTTCGCACGCTGAGACTGCGGCTCTCATTCGTGCATCCACGTCCACGCCTCCGAATGTTTCCCGCAGTTGCCCGCACGATGCGAGCGTGAGCGTCAGGGTAAGCATCAGGGTTACAGCTAGTCGGGGCATTTAATGGGGGGGGGGGGGCAGACACTTGGCGCCGACCTCTGCGCTCGGACGGAAAGGGGGGGCTGGTGACCCCCCTAGCAACTCGCGGGGCTTCAGAGCCTACTTGTATTCCCCTGCCCCTGCTGAGGGCTGAAGCGCACAGGGCGCTTGCAGCTGTCCTTGCGCTTAGCGCTCCACGGGGACGGGGTCGCCGGGGTCGCCCTCGCCGCTGGGGAGGTTGTAGTGCACGGTTGCGGGGACTGAGTATTCCACGACGCTGGGGTCGTTCGTCGCCGCACCAGTGGGTCTCGGCCCGCTGGGGGTGTCGGGGGTGCCTTCCAAGATGACGCCGACGGCGACGCCGGCGCCCAGTGCGAGCATCAGAAAGCCGATAATGCTCCACCGGATGATCCTCGCCCGACGTCTAGCCCGACGCTTAGGGGAATGTGTCACGGGGTGCTTAGCCATCGCCGCTAAGGATGATCGTGGCCGTTGTGGAGGGTGACATTTTCGCCTTAATTCGGGGTCGATCGACCTGTAGAATATCGGGTGGTAAGCGCCCGCCGGAGTTTCCTTCTGCCTTTGTCCGGCGGGCGTTTGCTCTTTGCGCGGCGCTCTGTTCTCATACTAGCACCTGCGGCGAGTGTTGCGATAGGCATTCTTCGGCGGCGGCCATTAGTTCGTCCACCACGGCGTCGTCCACGGCTTCGCTCATTCGACGCTCAGTGTGGTCACGGCGGAATGTGTTACGGCGCACTCTCGCCCGTTATCTCCGCCCACCTGCGGCGCTCGTAAGCGTCGTAGGCTCTGGTGCGCTGCGATCGAGGCCAGGCTAGGCACTCGTCGAACTTTCTGCCCTCTATAGCTCCGGTAATGAGCCCGCAGTCCTCTATGCGCAAGGCCGTATTCACGCACTCAGTGAAGGCTTCGTTGTCCCTGGGTTCTATGTTGTAGCTGTCGTAGGTGAGCAAGCACCAGTTCACGGTGCCCTCCCTGGCCTCAGCGAGGAATTCCTCCCAGTCGTTGTAGTAGTCAAACTGAGGCGTAGGCGCAGTCTGGGTGATCTGAGGCGCAGGGGCGGGGGAGCACGCCATCAGCGTTAGTGCGAGTATTGCGGCTAGGGCGGCTAGTCGGATCATTGGTCGGGTTCCTGTTTGTTGGTGTTGCGTTCGATGGCGTCTAGCCGGTTGAAGATGTTGCGGAAGGGAAATGCTCGCCACAGCCTAGGCAGTCGCCACTCTGTTCCCGTAGAGGCGAGTCTTGTTGGTGGGAAAGTCGTACCGGGGGATGTCGCCGAGACGGTGCTCTGCAGAATTTTGGGGCGGTGCGCTCCCTCATGGGGCATCTCGAGCTCGGCGTCTAGGCGAGAGGCTATGAGTTTGGCAGCTAGTGGACTGACGTCGGTGCTGCACCATTGGCAGCTTCTCTTAGTGATGCTGTTGCAGCATTCGAGCGTGTTCTTGTGCTTTTAGTAATTCTCTAATTCCTCTGCGGCCTTCCGGCCTTCCGGCCGTGCGATCTTGCACAGTGCACTAGTGCGTGCGTTCGAGTGCGCTAGTGCGACGACGGACTTCCGGTCGTCCGTGCTTCCGGCCGTGCGGTCGTGTGGTGCGCTGCCTATTTGTGTTGGGGGGCGGTGGTGATAGTCCACTCGACTCCCCCGGTCGTGATCACCAGCGGGGCGATCACGACTACGCCACCCGTGGTGTCGCTATTTCTCGCAGGTAATCCTCGACCGATGCTAGGCAGCGGGGGGATAGAGAATGCACCCACCGGAGGATGGCGTCGCTCACCAATAGCTGCGTGTCTGAGTATTCAATCCAATACCAGCCGGGATTGATGTAAGACCAAGAACGCTCCAGAAAGTCTCGGGCGTTGCGATTGACCGCTAGACGGGCGTCATTCATCCGGTAGGCGCTCACCCGCCAACTCACGCCGATGTGATCAGTGAAATCAAGACACGGCAGAACTCCCAGCCGATGGTCTAATCCTCTGCGGTCTCGGCAGGTGTCTAGTAGCACCTGCAGGTCGAGAGTGGGCACTCCGTCTGAGGACATGGAATAATCGCCTACGAGCGGCTTGTCTGCTCCTGTTATGGTCGTGCTGCCGTCGGAATTATCTTCTACCTCGACGGCGACCTTCTGGCCTCGGAAGTCGATGATCGTGTAAAGGTCTGTGGTTTCGGTCATATAAGTCTCCTGTGTGGTCTGTGCCTGCTAGTCAGGCCGTGCACATTGTGGGCTCTACGAGCGCGGAGCAAAGTTGGAATGCTCCTAATGTCCGCCACCGGACGAGTAACCGCTGGGAATGCCTCTGCACTCCCGTAGAAATGGCCAGTGGGGGCCGTCGACTATGCCATCCAAACAATCGTCCGCCCGCCAGCCTACACCATCGGGTTCAGCTCAGATCTCACGGTAACCCTGCGGGGAGCGTGGCGACAGGCATTCTTCGGCGGCGCTCATTAGGTGGTCGACTATGTGGCCGGCATCCTAGTCCTCCTCCGTTAGGTGCTGCCAGACGCCCTAGATTTCGTCTGTGATAGCCGAGAGGTCGGCAAGGCGCATTAGTGCAGTAGGCCGCTGCACACGACCTGGGCACTAGAGATCCCCCAGGTGCGGAGCGCCCCCCGCCGACGCACCTGGGCGCTGGAGCGGTGTCCGAACGCAGGGAGTATGGCCTGCGCCGCCAGCAGGGTGGAGTAAACTTGCGGCAGCTAAATCAATACCCTTGCTGTCGGGGGCGCAGCGCTTCAGCCTTTCCTGCCGGGCGTCCGTGTCCCCGCCGACCCCTTCAACATATTGCTCTTGCTCTTGTTTGTTGGCCGTCGTGTTTCGTTCGATGGCATCTAGCCAGTCGATGATGCTGCGAAGATATGCACTGATGCGCTCTAGTCCTCGGATGACAAGTTCTCGTTCGCTCCTGTTGGTGGTGGTGGGGGGGGGGGGGGGGGGGGGGGGGGGGGAGTCGGAATCCCCAACACAATGTCAGGCGACCTGCTCGTGCGCTGCGGGGGCCTGTATCCCTTGTCGAGTAGGCGGATTAACAGCACTTCTTGCGTTTCTGTGCCCTTAGTACTGTTGCACGCTCCGCAGAGTAGTTGGAGATTGTTGAGATGGTCTGTTCCGCCTTTCGACTGGGGAATGATGTGGTCGATGGTGAAATTGCGGAGAGGGAAATGCTCCCCGCACCCTAGGCAGTCCCCCGCCTGCTCCCCGTATAGGAGTTTCTTGTTGGCCGGTGAGTCGTATCTGGGGATGTCGCCTAGGTCGGTTCGCCGGGGGATGTCGCTGCGGTGCGCTCCTTGGTAGAACATCCCGAGTTCATCTCTGAGACGTGACCGGACGAGGTCAGCGGCTAACGATGAGATATCTATCCCCACCCACTGGCGCTCTGAACGCTCAGCGGCGACGCAGGTGGTGGCGCATCCGCAGAACGGATCTAGCACGATGTCGCCCTTGTTGCTTGACGCTTTGATGATGCGCTCGAGGAGTGCTAGCGGCTTCTGCGTCGGGTAGCCGACTTTTTCCGAACTCCACCCGGTGACGGTCTTGATATCGATCCACCAGTCGGTTACCGGCGTTCCTCTTTTTAGGTCAATATCAGCACCGCCGCTTAAGGTGCTGTGTTTGCCGACCTGCTGCGTGTTCTCTTTGTAGGGTTTACGCTCCACATTGAATGTGCGGGCGGCGCCGCCGTAGCGCAGTATGACATCGTGTTTGCGGGGGAAATCTTTGCGGGGAATGCCACCGCCCGAGTAGCACCAGACGATCTCGTTCCGGTAGTTCACCCTTCCGTAAACAGCGTCCATAATGAGTTTCAAATAGTGAGACGCTGTGGGGTCGCAGTGCAGATAGATGCTCCCTGCAGGTTTGAGCACCCGCCTCATTTCCATCAGTCTGGGGGTCATATAGATGAGATAGCTCATCATTGAGTCGCCGTGAATGGTGCGGACGGCCATTAGCAGGTCGTAGAGACCTGGGTGCTGTTTGCGGATGAGGATGCACCACGCGCTGTCTAAATCCGAGAGCCCCCAGGTGTCTTTGAACGCTGCGATGGCGGCCTGCGACCCTATTGGTGTGGCGTAGTTGGCGTTGGAATTGAACGGGGGATCGAGATAAATGAGGTCGACGCACTCTGAGTTCATCCCTCGAAGGATGTCTAGGTTGTCGCCGGTGAAGATTGTTTGGTTCGTCCAGTTGGCGGTCGTTCCCATTTAGTCCCTTTGGGGTCGCCGGCGGGGTACGAAATCGCCGGTGTTCGGTTGTTGTTAATGGGTTACACAGGCGTTTGCGGCCGCCCCCTGCACTCAGACGGAAAGAGGGGAATCGGTGAGCCCCCCCGCCGTTCGCGGAAGATTCAGCCTACTTGTTATTTTCTGGCTAGGGGAGATTGTTGTGATCGGTTGCAGGGACTGAGTAATCCACGACGCTGGGGGCGTTCATCGCCGCCCCGGCGGGAATCGGCTCGCTGGGAATGTCCAGGTGCCTTCCAGGATGACGCCGACGCACGACGCCGAGAACACAGGGCCGCTGCAGAAGGTCACTCCACCAACTCATCCCCGCCGACGCCGGAATTCACCGCGCCCTAGAGAAGCCCACCCCAGAGTGCGCTCCACCCTCATCACCGAGCCGCTAATATCCGATAGGGACAACCGGACAGCGACAGAATGGAAAGCAAATGTTCTTAGACGAGATTAAACAGAAGATCAAAGACATCGATCCCCAACTTCAAGAACTGCACAACAAATTAGTGCCGTACGTCGACAACCCGCTAGACGAACGGCCGCCTCACTCAACGCCTGGCCGTGATGCCTACCGCGACGCCCGCAAGCACTACGACGCCGCTCGCCAAGCCCTGATCGACGCTAAAGCCTACGCCCGCGTTGAAAATTGCCCCAAAGCAGAAGAAGAATTCAACAAAATTCACGATCCCTACTGGAAGGCACGAAAAGCTGTCGAACGACTCGAAGAGTTAGAAGACCCCGCCGACCGACAAGAAATCTTACCCTAACTAGTTTCGCTTCCGCCCGATAGCCGCCCCAGAAAACAGGCGGTATTTAACAGCGAGCCCGAACGCTTCTAGGGGTTCCGAATAATCCGCCCCCGCGGTTCTGGTGCTAGTCGTTGCTGTAACGCCCGCTGGGGGCATGAACAGCCTCTGAGGGTGGCCCTGCTGTCTCTACAAATGCTTGGTCTTCCATACTGAACCAGTCGCACGCTGTGAGCCAGGATGAGTATTGCGACTAGGGCTAGTCGAGTCATTAGTCGATCTCATTGTTGCTTTTTTATGTGCGTGGTTCGGATAGCTGCGGGCATTGAGGGGGATACGAAACTCTTACCTTGAGCGGGTTGGATGACGCTGTTTAGTTGCTTGACGAGTTCTTCGGCGACCTGCGTGAGTTGTTTGATGTGGCCGCTGTCGTGGTCTATTTCGGGATCGCCGCCCTCCGCTCCGAGCGCGTCCGCTATGCGTCTGAGGCTGATGCTGATGTTGGCCAGGTACCCGTCTTCGCTGACTAGTCGCTCGAGATTCCCTGCAATGTCTTTGAGGAGGTCGTCAGGGGTCATATCGTCAGTCATCTTTGCTCCTGTCTAGTCGGTCGCAGACGATGCCGGCGAGCGTCAGGATGACCCTTTCGGATACAGCTAGTCGTGTCATTCGTCGCCGTCCTGTATTGGATCCCCGACCGGCGGTCGGCCATTATTGCGATGAGCGAACCGACTATCCCGATTAGGCAGATGACCATTAGGGCGTTCGCCCACCCTGGGGAATTAGCGCCTGGGGTGTGCAGGACTGCGACGCACCCCCGAACCCTCCGGCCATTGACAGCACCATCAGGGCGGTGAGGAGGCGGAACTTCGTCCTAGACATCACACCGAACGAGTGAGCACGGCGGCCTGCGACCGCAGATATGCGTCCACTCTGAGAAGTTCCCGCGGTGGGAGTGAGAGCACCCACCGGCGCAGCGGCGGGCTGACCCACTCGCTTATGTCCGCTTCCGGACAAGGCGGCGCAGTGAGATAGTGAATATTCTCGTTCGAGTAAGCCCAATGGTCTTCGCCGTCGGGTTCAAACAGCAAACAGACGACCAGCCGATCATTCCGCTCGGTGATCTCAGGGGGATAGGTGTAAATGTTCCAGTTGCGCCCGTGAATGTCAATGATGCACCACTTCCTAGCTGACCACCGGTAAATCGTTTCGGCCAGTTCGCTCGGTTTGTCGAGGCTGTCCAGGAGTTCCGTCACTCCCCCGCTGAGAACTCCGTCAGCGTCAGCGTCGCACTCACGCTCCCCGTTGCGACAAACAGCGATTGCTCCGTCTTCCCTATAATCAGGGGAGAGGTCTATCACTGAGAATTGAACGTTCTCGCCGTTAATCGTCTCAGCAGAGTATTCGCCGAATACTTTGAATCTGTATTGAGCTTTTTTGCCTAAATCACTCAATTTGGTCTCCTTTCAGTTGCGCCTAGTCGGGTCATTGGTCAGCGTCCCGTCGCCCTCGGATGTGGGCTGTGGCTTGCGCTGCGACGCTGGCAGTGATGGCGGTCAGTGCGACGCCCCCCTGCCGTTCGCGGGGTATTCAGTATACTTGCTATTCCCCTGGTGGGTTGTGCAGGCGATTACGGCTGCTCTTGCACAGAGTGCTCCAAGAAGTGGGTGCCTTCACCGCTAGGAGTGATCATTGTGCTCGGTTGCGGAAACTGAGAATTCCACGACGCTGGGGTCGTTCGCCGCCGCGCCGGTGGGGGTCGGCTCGCTGGGGGGTGTCGGAGTCGCCTTCCAGGATGACGCCGACTGCGACGCCAGCGCCCAGTGCTAGCATCAGAACGCTATAATGCTCCACCGGATGAGCGTCCCCCGACGTCTAGTCCGACGGCTAGGGGAACGTTTCACGGGTTGCTTCGCCCACGCCTCTAGGGATGATCGTGGCCATTAGACGCTTATGACGCCTTATGCTCCTCTTCTAGGCGGCGGGCGTGGACTCGTCGGATAATCGTCTCTCTACTAATGCCTAACTGGTGGTGCGTGTAGAGAAGGGCGGCTATGGCGACTCGGTCAATGTCACTAGGCGCGAGACCACTCACGCTTCTGTAAACGCTCTCGATGGCCTTCTGCGCCGACTCGAAGTCAGAGCATTTAGCCGCTATAACGCGGGCTGCGGCCTCACCTAGGGTCGGATGCTTTACTAGCTTCCTAGCGTGCTCGAGCGTCGGTAGGTCTAGCTCCTTCATTAGTGCGTCTAGGTTGATGTCGCTCGTGGAGTCGCCGTCGACGATGCTCACTCTCGAGGACGGGTCGGTCGTGCGCGGGCGGAGTATTGCGAGGAGCTCCGGTGAGGGGATAGAGATATTCCCTCTCGACGAGACATAATGCTCCGCTGAGAAGTCGTCCCCGTCCACAACGCACCCTGTATCCGACCCTCCGAGGGAGAGGATTTCTAGGGTGAGCTTTGGTAGTCCGTCGGTGGTAATTGTGTATTTCTTCATAATCCTTCTAGGGGTGTGCAGGCGCTTGCGGCCGCCCCCTGCGCTCGGGCCTAAGAACGGGCTAGGGACCCCCTCGCCGCTTGCGTCTGGGGATCACCCTAGCACTAGTCGGTTATTCGGATATTCGGGGGACGGCGTAATACCGCCCGTTGGGGCGCAGCACGAGCTCATACCTGTGGGGTTCGGCGCAGGCCGCCCAGACGCCCTCTGCCCGGCCCCACGCTAAGGTGTGGGGCTGGGCGCAGTATTGGCTCTCCGGCTCTGGCGGCCAGATGGCGGCCACCGCCGGCTGCGCTCCAGCAGCAGACCGAATATGAACACGATCACGCCGACCGCCACAGCAATTGCGTCCATTACTACATATCGCAGGATTCGTTAGTTTGAGCACGAACGCCTTTACCTTTAGGAAAGGCATTGTCGTGGTCTGGCCAGCGGATGCAGATGTTGTCGGTGTAATTCCTGCGGATGGGGCCGGCGAAGTTGACGGGGTTGTTTGGCAGGTTGTTGGTAGGCACGGCGTCGCACCAATGAGTGCGCGATGTGCCCCCAACTCCGCCCGTGCCGCCGTTAAGCGCTACAGTGATCGTCGATGGGTTCGTTGTTTCAGCCACGAACTCTAACGTGAACGATCCCCGCCATTGTCGCAGAGGGTAAGTCCCGTCGTCAAGTTGGCGGTCGAAACTGCAGCGCGTCTGAACAGTGCCGTAATTCATGTTCATCCCGGGGCCAGGGTTGCCGCCGACGGTGGTTCCGTCATCGTTGGTGGCTAGTGCTTGGTTGACAGCTCGCTGCGCCAGTCGTTCGGTGCGTGCCTCGTCGTCCACCTGGTCGCCTGCTCCTCCGACGGCGTTGCGGACGATTATGACGCCCGCTGTGGCGAGGCCACCGACTGCAGCGACGAGCAGGATCCACTCTAGGGTGGATAGCCCCCGCTCATCATTGGCGACGCGCCTCCACAATGACTTGCGACTGCGCTTAGGGGGGGGGGGGAGGTATTTTCTTTAACTCTCACCTAATTTTTCCTTTCTATTTGCAACCTGTTAAGGCCGATCGATTCTAAGACCGATCATTACCAGTCTTAGTATAGGCTTGTTAAGCAATCTTACTATAGCATCTTACTTCAGCATTTGCACGCTATTGCTATCCCCAGTATAGAAGCTTCAATTTAGAGAGCGACGGAAGGTCGCCCATAGCTCGCCAGATAGCCGATCTGGACACTAGGCGAAGATATTCCACTCGCCGTCGTCGATAGTTTCCCCAGACCCGCCCTATCGGTCGTCCGGTGCTACCGGACACCCAGATTTCGTCTGTGATGGCCGAGTTGTCGTGCCTCCCCGGGCATGTGCGGTAATACTTGTCGCCACTTAAGGTCTCCCTGCCTGGTCGGACGATGATGACGAGGAGTCAGGCGGCGTCGCGACGTTCCAGCGAATGCCGCCCGCCGGTGGCAGATAGGACTAGTCGTTGTCGGCGTTGGAAGCCCGCCGCAGGCGACCTGCTCGTGCTTTGCGCGGCGTCTGTACCCCTAGGTGCTTCGATCCAGTCGGCGCAGATGCCTAATCGTCAGCGAGCCTCACTGTGACGGTGACTGTTCCGTCGCCGGTCGCCCACCTGGGGGGCGGGCCAACGGGCTCCGGCAGCGGCACGGCAGGTTTCCCCGCACGATGCTTCTCGTGACCGGCGGTGTGGCCGGAGGCCAGGCGGGTCATTGCGTCCATCAGCTCCCGCCGGGTGAGTTCACCCTCCTCGGGGTCGTCGTCGATGGTCTCCGTGGTCCTGATCGTTGACTCGCCGTCCGCTGTTTTCCCGTCGACTCGCCAGCCGCACTCGGGGCATTCCGCTGTGAGCATCACCCAGTCGTCGTAAGCGAACTCGACCTTCACCTCCGGCCCGCCCGCCTGCGCCGACGCCTGTAGGTGCAGGTGGGCGTGTTCTGTGCGGGTGAGGTGGATGCTGATCTGCTCGTGCGGCACTCCTAGGCCGGTCAGGTGACACCACGGATGAGCTATCAGGCCGCCTGCGGTCAGGTGCTCCTGCCCGTGGGGGATGTAGTAGCCGCAGGCGCTGCAGTGGTCTTCGCACCGGCTGCGGGCGTCCGCCCGCTCCGCCGGTGACGCACGCAGCACCCCGACCTGCTTCCGCAGGCGACGCAGCTCAGTGGCGCACTCCTTACAGTCGTTCGTGTTACCCCGCAGATGGTCTCTGTGCCCCATCAGCGTCCCGCACCGCAAACCAGCGCCCGCCAACCGGCGAGACCTCTCAAACGATGGAATGGTCATTGGTAGTACTCCTACCTGCTCAATCAAGAGGTTGCGCTGGCGCTTGCGGGCGGACACTGCGCTCGGGCGTAAGAATGGGCTAGGTGATCCTCGCCGTTCGCGGCAAGGATCACCTAGCCGTCCGGTTATTCTGACAGATGGGGCGGCACTCGCCCGTCGACGAGGTCGCTGGGGTAGATTGTGCAGTCCCCGTTGTCGTCAATCCGGTAGCAGAACTCTCTCGGCTCTTCGGGCGGCCAGATTGCGTTAATGGCGGGGCGTGCGCCGACGGCCATCCCGATGATCAGGATGAGCACGCCTACGCCGTAGGCGAGCGCATCAATTACTGGACGCAGTCCTGTCCTGGGTCCGCTGCGGCATTAGTCCATACGACATTCTGCAAGTTGTCTCTAGGGTTGGAGCCGAAAGCGTCCACGCAGTGATTTTCCAAGTTGTTGGTAGGGACAGCGTCGCACCAGAGGTCGTCGGCGTTGGTGGCAGTTCCGACTTTTGCTCCGTTAGATTTAGGTTTGACGACGACCAGCGAGAAAGCGCCTCGCCATTTCCGCAGCGATTTAAGCTGAACGGCGGCAGCTGTCTTCTCGTGGCTAAATGAGCACCGCTTGCGAACATCGGAACTCGTAGTTTTAGTCAGGCTATTGTCTACTTCAGGCTCATTTCTATCGTCGTAGAATCCTACAAACTCATTTACATCTCGTTGCGCCAGGCGCTCGTTGCGGGCTTCGTCATTGACTTGGTCGCCGGCTCCGCCGACGGCGTTGCGGACGATGATGACGCCTGCTGTGGCCAGGCCACCTACTGCGGCTACGAGCAGGATCCACTCTAGGGTGGATAGCCCCCGCTCGTCATTAGCAGCGCGCCTCCACAATGACTTACGACTGCGCTTAGGGGGGGGGGGGGGTGATGTTTTCTTTATCTCTCACCTAATTTTTCCTTTCTGTTTGCAACCTGTTAAGGCCGATCGATTCTAAGACCGATCATTCATCAGTCTTAGTATAGGCTTGTTAAGCAATCTTACTATAGCATCTTGCTTCAGCATTTGCACGCTATTGCTATCCCCAATATAAGGGCTTCAATAAGGAGACGACCAGAAGGTCGACATAGCTCGGCCAGTCGGTCTGGTCAGCCACCCAATGAATTCAACCTTGGTCGAAGTGAACAACTCGGAAGGTTCGCTTGCAGTCCGTCGCGAGGAGACACTTCCACAATCTCCACCCTCCGAGAGGCATCGGGGCGTTCCAGTCATCCTCGTCGCAGCAGTTTGCCAGAGGCATTTTTGCCTCAAATTGCATCGACTCTGTCTTACGGACTAAGTTTGCGGGACTGCCTCAGAAGAAATCGTAGATCGAGTAGCGGAGGACGCCGGCTGGGCTTCAATGTCCAGTGGGGACCGTCAATGCCCACTTTATGCGTCTACCGACATTGGCGGTCTCCACTTAACGACTTTGAGGTTGTTTCCTTTCCGTCGTTCTGATCGCACGATAGCACCGGAGGAGGTGCTGCGACAGGTACCCTTCGGCTGCGCTCATGGGTGCTCGACGATGTGATCGCCCCCCTCCTCCGCGAGGTGCTGCTAGACGCCCCAGATTTCGTCTGTGATAACCGAGAGGTCGGCAAGGCGCATTAGTGCAGTAGACCGCTGCACACGACCTGGGAACTAGAGATCCCCCAGGGTGCGGAGCGCCCCCGCCGGCGCACCTGGACGCCGAGGCAGCGTTCGAACGCAGGGGAGTCTGGCCTGCGCCACCAGCAGGATGGAGTGGACTTGCGGCAGCTAAATCAATACCCTTGCGGTCAGGGGCGCAGCGCTTCAGTCTGCCCTGCCGGTCGTCCGTGTCCCCGCCGACCCATTCAACATATTGCTCTTGCTCCTGTTTGTTGGCGGTCGTGTTTCGTTCTATGGCATCTAACCAGTCGATGATGCTGCGTAGGTCTGCACTGATGCGCTCTAGTCCTCGGATGATGAACTCTTGTTCTCGGGGGGGGGGGGGGGGGGGAATCGGAATGACCGCAGCAATGTCAGGCGACCTGCTCGTGCGCTTCGGGAGTCTGTATCCCTTGTGGAGTAGGCGAATTAAAAGCACTTCTTGCGTTTCTGCGCCCTTAGTACTGTTGCACGCTCCGCAGAGTAACTGGAGGTTGCTGAGATGGTCTGTTCCGCCCTTCGACTGAGGGATAATGTGGTCGATGGTGAGATTGCGGGAGTGGAAATGTTCCCCGCAGCCTAGGCAGTAGCCCGATTGTTCCCCATATAGGAATTTCTTGTTGGTCGGCGAGTCGTATCGGGGGATGTCGCCTAGGTCAGTTCGCCGGGGGATGTCCGTCCGGTGAGTGCCTTCGTGCAGCATCCCGAGTTCAGCGTCCAGTCGGGACACTACGAGCGTCGCCGCTAGCGGACTGATGTCGATCCCCACCCACTGCCGGTCGAGCTTGTGTGCCGCTACGCAGGTGGTGGCGCATCCGCAGAACGGATCTAGCACGATGTCGCCCTTGCTGCTTGACGCTTTGATAATGCGCTCGAGGAGGGCTAGCGGCTTCTGCGTCGGATAGCCGGTGCGTTCCTTGCGGTTGCGACTGACTGTGGGAATGTTCCAATAGTCTTCTACCACTTTCCCCCGCTGCGCTAATTCTTTCATTCGCTCGGTGCTGTGCCCGTACTCTCCCCATTTTGCCCCGCCTTGGTCGGGAGCGTTATAACCGGCGGATATCCGCTTTAGGCTGCTGTCCGAATAAGGAACTCTCACTGCGTCGGGGTGAAAATCGTAACCTTGTTGGGCGTAAAACAGGATGATGTCGTGTTTCCGAGGGAAATATTTTTTGGCGTTGCTAGGGCCGGTATAACACCAGACCACTTCGTTGCGGAAATTGTTGCGCCCGTAAATGGCGTCCATTATGAGTTTCAGATAGTGAGACGCTGTGGGGTCGCAGTGCAGGTAGATACTCCCCGTGGGTTTGAGCACCCGCCTCATTTCCATCAGCCTGGGGGTCATATAGATGAGGTAGCTCATCATTGAATCGCCGTGGATTTGGCGGACGGCGAGGAGGAGATCGTAGAGACCTGGATGTTCGTGCTTGATTAGCCCGTGCCAGGCGAGGTTGATGTCGTTTAGTCCCCAGGTGTCTTTGAATTCTGCTCCTGCGGCGGTGCTGCCTATGGGTGCGGCGTAGTTAGCGTTGGAATTGAACGGGGGATCTAGGTAAATGAGGTCGACGCACTCTGAGTTCATCCCTCGGAGGATGTCCAAGTTGTCGCCGGTGAAAATGGTTTGATTAGTCCAGTTAGCGGTCGTTCCCATTTAGCCCCTTCGGGGTCTCCGGCGGGGATCTCAATCGCCGGTATTCGGTTGTTTGTTGATGGGGTGTGCAGGCGCTTGCGGCCGGCTCCTGCACTCAGGCGTCAGAACGGGCTAGGTGACCCTCACCGCTCACAGATGAGGATCATCCTAGCCTAATCGGTTATTCGGATATTCGGGGGACGGCGTAATACCGCCCGTTAGGGCGCAGCACGAGCTCGAACCGGTGAGGTTCGTGCAGGCCATCCAGACGCCCTCAGCGTAGATACCTATCTCTGCGGAGGGCTGAGTGCAATACTCAAACTCCGGCGGATGGTTGGCTAGTCAGTCGACTCCGATCCCGATGCCGACGATGAGCACAGCGGCACCGATCATCGTCGCCGCAGCGTCCAGTGTCAATCGCAGCTAGTGGCTCGTTTGTTGGTGTTTGGGTTGATTCCTACGCCATCTGGCCATCTAACGCACGTAACAGCGTCTGTGTAGTTGGTGCGGATCGGCCCCGCAATGTCTGCGGAATTGTTCGCCAGATTGTTGGTAGGCACGGCGTCGCACCAGTGCACCATTTTCGCTTTACCGCTTCCACCTTTTTGTGCATCACTAGGAGATCCTGGGGTCGTTTCTACTTCTTGCACCATTCGTAAAGTGAAACTGCCCCGCCATTTTCTCATCGGATAAGTTCCATCATCGAGTTGGTAATTGATGTCGCAACGATTTTTTTGATTGTTGGTGCCATTCAGCATATGGTAAGTGATGTCCCCATCACTTACGATTGCTCCAGATGGGGATGTGCGTATCGCTTTGTTGGTATCGTCTTGCGCCAGCCGTTCAGTTCTGGCTTCGTCGTCGACTTGGTCGCCTGCTCCGCCGACGGCGTTCCTAACGATGATGACGCCTGCTGTGGCTAGGCCACCGACAGCGGCGACGAGCAGGATCCACTCTAGGGTGGACAGTCCCCGCTCGTCATTGGCGACGCGCCTCCACAATGACTTGCGAGTGCTCTTAGGGGGGGGGGGGGTGTTTTCTTTGTCTCTCACCTAATTTTTCCTTTCTATTAGCAACCTGTTAAGGCCGATCGATTCTAAAACCGATCATTCATCAGTCTTAGTATAGACTTGTTAAGCAATCTTACTATAGCATCTTGCTTCAGCATTTGCACGCTATTGCAATCCCCAGTATAGGGGCTTTAATTTAGGGAGCGACGGAAGGTCACCCATAGCTCGGCCGGACAGCCGATCTGGACACTAGGTGAAGATATTCCACTCGCCGCCGGTGATGAGTTCCTGTTCGCTTACGGGCGGGCGTCGGCTTCGGAATTCCCGCCGCAGGAGACCTGCTCGTGCTTTGCGTGGCGTCTGTACCCCTAGGTGCTCA
The DNA here is from genome assembly GCA_965242895.1 of Acidimicrobiales bacterium. Classification (GTDB taxonomy): domain Bacteria; phylum Actinomycetota; class Acidimicrobiia; order Acidimicrobiales; family CATQHL01; genus CATQHL01. Next base: position 2,281,314 of record OZ251507.1, on the reverse strand, counting down.
GATCTAGTCGGCGCAGATGCCTAATCGTCAGCGAGCCGCACTGTGACGGTGACTGTTCCGTCGCCGGTCGCCCACCTGGGGGGCGGGCCGACGGGCTCCGGCAGCGACACGGCAGGTTTCCCCGCACGATGTTTCTCGTGGCCGGCGGTGTGACCGGCAACTAGGCGGGTCATTGCGTCCGTCAGCTCCCGTCGGGTAAGTTCACCCTCCTCGGGGTCGTCGTCGTAGTTGGTCGTGATCGTTGACTCGCCGTCCTCTGTCTCCCCGTCGACTCGCCAGTCGCACTCGGGGCATTCCGCTGTGAGCATCACCCAGTTGTCGTCAGCGAACTCGACTTTCACCTCCGCCCCGCCCGCTTGCGCCGCCGCCTGTAGATGCAGGTAGGCGTGCTCAGTGCGGGTGAGGTGGACGCTGATCTGCTCGTGCGGCACTCCTAGGCCGGTCAGGTGACACCACGGATGGGCTATCAGGCCGTCTGCGGTCAGGTGCTCCTGCCCGTGAGGGATGTAGTAGCCGCAAGCGCTGCAGTGGTCTTCGCACCGGCTGCGGGCGTCCGCCCGCTCCGCCGGTGACGCACGCAGCACCCCGACCTGCTTCCGCAAGCGGCGCAACTCGGCGGCGCACTCCTTGCAGTCGTTCGTATTGACCCGCAGGTGGTCGCTGTGCCCCATCAGCGTCCCGCACCGCCAACCGGCAGCCGCCAACCGGCGAGACTCCTCGAACGATGGAATGATCATTGGTGATACTCCTATCTGCTCAATCGAGGGATTGCACAGACGCTTGCGAGCGCCCCCAGCGCTCAGACGTAAGAACGGGCTAGGTGACCCCCTCGCCGCTTGCGGCTGGGGATCACCCTAGCACTAGTCGGTTACTCGTATCCGGGTGGGGCGGCGTCAGCGTCCTTCCCTAGGCCTCGGTCAATCAGCACGAACTCGGGGCGATGAGCACAGACTTCCCAGGCGTCGAGATTGTGCGTGCGTGCACAGTACTCATTCGCTGCCGGCTGGTCGGCGACGGCTCGGTTGAGACCGACGCCGAGGCCACTGAGCAGGACGAGCGTTCCGACGAGATAAGCGAGAGCGTCCATCAGCATTTAGTGGCGGCCTTATTAGGGGCTTCCTTTTGATTGGTTCCTAGGGGGTCATCTGGCCATCTGACGCAAACCTCTCTTCCATAGTTCAAACGGATAGGTTCTGCGAAGTCAGCCGGATTGTTGTCCAGGTTGTTGGTCGGAACAGCGTCGCACCACATATTGGCAGCTGTTGTGGTTAACATCTGAGTGGCTCCAGTGCCGACGGCGACAGTACCTGGGTTTGTTTTTTCTTCTCGCACGACTCTAAGCGTGAAACTCCCCCTCCATCTGCGCAACGGGTAAGTTCCGTCATCGTATTGCCGGTCGTAGCTGCAACGATCCTGAACGTCATCCCATTCAATTCTTGAATCTTCGATTGCCTGCGTTGTCCCGCCTACGCGATTTCCAGTATCGAGCCTGCGAAGTGCATCGTTGACGTCGATCTGCGCCATTCGTTCGTTGCGGGCGGTGTCGTCGACTTGGTCGCCTGCTCCGCCGACGGCGTTCCGGACGATGATGACGCCCGCCGTGGCCAGGCCGCCGACCGCAGCGACGAGCAGAATCCACTCTAGGGTGGACAGTCCCCGCTCATCATTGGCGACGCGCCTCCACAATGACTTGCGACTGCGCTTAGGGGGGGGGGGGAGGTATTTTCTTTAACTCTCACCTAATTTTTCCTTTCTATTTGCAACCTGTTAAGGCCAATCGGTTTTAAGACTGATTAATAATCAGTCTTAGTATAAGCTTGTTAAGCAATCTTACTATAGCACCTTGCGTCAGCAATTGCACGCTATTGCTATCCCCAGCATAAGGGCTTCAATTAGGGGACGACCGGATGGTCGTCCGGTGCTGACGCCGCTGCTGCCGTGATTGACTCAGTCATTCTCGCCGGGCTTCCAAGAATACGCCCTGCTTCCACGAATGCACACTCTAGAGGGCGCACTCCCCCGCGCCGTGTAAAGCTAGAATTTCTCTGCTGCGGAACAGCGTTCCATAATTCCCCGTGAAACCCTGTCAAGGAGAAATGATGCCAGATGTGGTCGGCTACAGAGCCAAAATCGGAGTCATAGTCCCATCCACCAACACTGTCGTTGAATACGACTGCAACTCTCTTCCGCTGCCGGGCGTGACTTTTCATGCTTCCAGGTTCTATGTGGAGGCGCCCGACCTCAGCAGCGACGACGCATTCCTCTACTTCCTCGACAGGATTCGGGAGACCATCCCCACCGCCGTGCGCGACGTCATGACCTGCGAGCCCGACCACATACTGATGGGGATGTCGGCGGAGACCTTCTGGGGCGGGAAGGAGGGGAACTCTGCCTTTGCCGACAGGGTGAGGGCAATTTCCGGTGACCTGAAAATCACCTCAGGGGCGTCGGCCTGCAACGCAGCGCTTGAGCGGCTCGGCATCTCCTCTATCGCCTGCCTGACGCCTTATCAGCCGGTGGCTGACGAGCAGGTCTACAACTACTTCACCGAATGCGGCTACGACGTGAAGCGGGTCAGCGGACTGCGCTGCTCGACAGCCACTTCGATTGCGGACGTCACGCCTCAGCGTCTCGACGAAGCACTGGACGTCCTGGACGGATCCGACATAGACGCAATAGTGCAGTGCGGCACCAACCTCTCCATGGTGGCGACCGCTGAGCGCGCCGAGGGGAGGCTGGGAAAGCCGGTGCTGGCCATCAATGCGGTCTGCCTCTGGCACGCCCTTCGTGAACTGGGAATCAATGACCGCTTCGGCGGCTACGGAACTCTGCTGCGCGAGCACTAGATGAGCGGGGGCAGCGGGGGCAGGGAGGCGCCGGCGGTGATCGTGGTCGGTGCGGGGCCGGTCGGGTGCGCGGCGGCGGCGGTGCTGGCGCACAGAGGGATACGGACGACCCTCTTCGAGGCGCAGCCGGCGCTGCCGCAGGAGCGCCGCGCCTCTACGTTCCATCCCGCCACCCTGGACTTGCTGGACGAACTCGGATCACTCGGGGCGACAGAAGAGCTGATAGCGCAGGGGCTCATAGCTAGGCGGTTTTCGTATCGGGATCGTCAGGGCGGCGCTGCGGCGACTTTTGATCTTGACCTTGTGGCTGAGTTCACCAGCCACCCCTACCGGCTTCAGTGCGAGCAGTATAAGTTTTGCGAGATGCTCGTAGACCGCTTCAGGCAGGAGCCGCTCATCACGCTGGAGTTCGGGCGGCGGGTGACCGCAGCGACCGACCAGGGCGGCGGCGCCTCTGTGACACTCGCCGACGGCTCTGTACGCTGTGCGGACTTCGTCATAGCCACCGACGGAGCGGGCAGCCTGGTGCGCAAATCCCTGGGGCTGGCTTTTGAGGGCATGACCTATGAAGACCGCTACCTGGTCATCTCCACGACTCATGAGTTTGCGGACGACTTCGACGACCTGACCTATGTGAACTACATAAGCGACCCTGAGGAGTGGCTGGTTCTGCTGCGAACGCCCTCGGCGTGGCGTGCGCTCTTCCCCATCCCCAAGAGCGTGAGCGACGAAGAGGCTCTCTCTGCTGCCAGCGTTCAAGGCAGGCTCCACGGCATAGTGGACTTGCGGGGCGACTTCGAGGTGGTGCATCGCACCATCTACAGGGTGCATCAGCGGGTCGCTGAGACGTTCCAGTGCGGTCGGGTGCTTCTCGCTGGCGACGCCGCCCACATCAACAACCCACTCGGGGGGATGGGGATGAACGGGGGCATCCACGACGCTGTCGGGTTCGGGAACGCTGCGGCGGGGGTCTGCTCCGGCGATCTGCCCGAGGAGTGCATAGGCAGGATGGCTGCACAGCGCCGTAAGTTGGCGATTGAATACGTGCAGAAATACACGCACCAGAACGCAGTCAACCTCGCTGCGGACGACGGCGCCGTGCGCAAGAGAGCCCTGGAGAAGATGGCCGCCGTAGCAGCCGACCCTTCCTCGGCTCGTGAGTATGTGCTGGGGGCATCGATGCTCAAGGCCAAGTGGCGTCTGACCGAACTGCTGGCGGAAATGGGTGCGGGCGGTCGGGGGGCGGGGCGCAGGGGGCGGGCGCAGCGCTCGGCGGTCGGGGGGTTGACAGGACAGGACAGGACAGGACGATTGATACAGACAGATAAGACAAGACAAGACAGAAGGAGATGAGATGACGAACATCGGACTAAGAGGACTAGCAGAGGACTACCGAGACTACCGACAAGCAGGATTCGGCAGGCTCAAGGAATCTGGGCCAGCAGGGCTAGCGGAGGACTACCTGCAGGCAGGATTTAGCAGGCGCCAGGAACTAGGAGAGTACCCTGCCCTGCTGATCGTGGATTTTGCCATGGCCTACCTGGAGGAATCCTCGCCGCTCTACGCCGGCGTGGAGGAAACGCTTGCCGCCTGCGAGCGCGTCCTGATGGCGGCGCGGGATGCCAGAACGCCAGTGGTCTTCACCCGAGTGGAGTATCAGCCTGGCGGCGCTGACGGCGGCGTCTTCTACCGCAAGGTGCCCGCACTGAAGTGTTTCGACCGGGGCAACCCTCTGGCGAAACTGGCGCCTTCGCTGGAAGTGAGACCTGAAGACATCGTCGTGACCAAGCAGTATCCGAGCGCATTTTTCGGCACGTCCCTTGCTTCTACGCTCACTTCAATGGGGGTAGACACCGTGGTCGTGACCGGCCTTTCGACGAGCGGATGCGTAAGGGCTACGGCGCTCGACGCCTGCCAACACGGATTCATAACCGTCGTCGTTGAGCAGGCTGTGGGAGATCGCAGCGACGCCGTCCATAAGGCGAACCTCTTCGACCTAGACGCAAAGTACGCCGACGTCTACGACGAAGAGCATGCGATCGGCTTCCTCCTTTCACGGGTATACGATTTTGAGCGTCCTCCTGGGGCTCCGCGGACATTCCACGCATTGGAGCTCCGGACGGGGCTCCAAGATCTGAACGACTGAGATCTGAACGGCCGGGAACTGAACGGCCGGGATCTGAACGGCCGGGATCTGAACGGCCGGGATCGCCTGGGCCGCGATGCGGAACGATGTTCCGTTGACCGGAACACGTGCACCGTCTAGACTGAAGCAGCACCAACAGCGGAGGGAGGAGACTCAAGCATGTATACAGCAAGATTTCGGACGTTGCGTAACTTGGCGGCGGCTGCGGGCGCAGCCGCAGTCGCAATGGCGGCGATCCTCTTCGCTGCGTCCTCTCCTGCGGCGGCTGATCACGGCAATCCAGACGAGCACATCGAAGGAGAGATGACTGTCTCCAACGACACCGACATCAACGACGGCGACGTGATTACGGTGGAACTTTCGAATTGGAATCCGGGCAGCAGAATTACGGTCGTTACGTGCTTCAACTTTCCGGTAGCTGGGCCGGGAGACTGCTCGCTCGCCAACTATGGGATGCACGCTGCAGGTGTCGCTGACGACGGAACGGCGACGGTGGAGTATCCGGTGAAGATACTGCCGGGCAGATGCGACGCCGATACTGACGCAGCGACTCCGTGCTACATAGTCGCCTCCGACGGGATTGGGCCGTCTTCGAATTCCGCCGCCGTCCCGGTCACCTTTGCTGCGGCTGCCGAACCCGTCACGACGACCACGGAGATGCCCGCTACGACGACGACCGAAGCGCCCACGACCACAACGGAGATGCCGACGACTACCGAGGCGCCCGCTACGACGGAAGCGCCCACGACCACCGAAGCGCCGACGACCACCACCGAGGCGCCCGCTGTCACGACTACCGAGGCGCCCGCCGCGACGACTACCGAAGCGCCGGCTACGACGGAAGCGCCCACGACCACAACGGAAGCGCCCGCGACGACTGCCGAAACACCCGCTGAACCTCCTGCGGCCCAGCCCGCAGCGCCCGCCGCCTCTGAAAGCGGCGGAGGGGGTCTGTCCGCGAGTCTGATCATTCTGATCGTCATTGCGGCTGTTGCGGTGTTCGTCGGCGGCGGCTTGGTCGTGCGAAGAAAAGGCAAATAGCCGCGGCTAGCCGCCGTCTCGCCTTCCCGTCGGCTAATAGGTTTGAGCAGTGACTGGGAACCCTCCCTCGGGCGGCGGCACGGCTGAAGGCAGTCCAGACAGCCGGCGGGCAGCCCCCCCGCTGGGCGACCTGCGCGTCTTGGAGATGGGCGTCCTGCTGGCAGGGCCGTTCTGCGGGCAACTCCTGGCCGACTTCGGTGCGGAAGTCATCAAGATCGAACAGCCGGGCGTGGGAGACCCGATGAGGGAGTGGGGGCGGGAACGCTCGGGCGGGCGGTCTCTGTGGTGGCCGGTCGTGGCCCGCAACAAGAAATCTGTCACGCTCAACCTGCGCAAGAAGGAGGGGCAGGATCTCGTCCGCCGCCTCATCGAGTCCACCGACATAGTCGTGGAGAACTTTCGGCCAGGCACGCTGGAGAGATGGGGGCTCTCCTATGAGGAGATCAGGTCGGTCAATCCGCGCACGATCCTGGTGAGGGTGACGGGATTCGGCCAGGACGGGCCTTACGCCTCGCAGCCTGGCTACGGCTCGGTCGGAGAAGCGATGGGCGGTCTTCGCTATGTAGTGGGCGACCCGTCCACGCCGCCGAGCAGGATGGGGATAAGCATTGGCGACACCCTCGCCGCCACTTTCGCCTGCGTAGGGGCGCTAGCAGCCTTGCACAGCCGCGAGCGCACGGGAAGAGGGCAGGTGGTGGATTCGGCCATCTATGAGGCTGTTCTGGCCGTGATGGAGTCGCTCATTCCGGAATACGCCATAACCGGCTACATACGGGAAAGGACGGGTGCGATCCTGCCGAACGTGGCGCCGTCGAACGTCTACCCCACCTCGGACGGACAGATGCTGATCATCGCCGCTAACCAGGACACTGTGTGGGGGCGTCTGGCCGAAGCCATGGGCAGGCCGGAGTTGGCCGGTGACTCTCGGTTCGCCACTCACACCGCACGAGGCCAGAGGCAGGCTGAGCTTGACGAGATCATTTCGGAGTGGACGGGCACACTCGACGCAGAGCGGCTCGGCGCTGTGCTGGTGGAGCACGGCATCCCGAACGGGCGCATTTTCCGAGCCCCTGAAATGCTGGAAGACCCGCATTTTGCGGCTAGGCAGGCCATCGTGAAGCTCCTTCACCCCGACCTGGGGGAGTTTCCTATGCAGAACGTGGCGCCCAAACTTTCGGAGACGCCTGGCGAGGTGCGCTGGGTGGGGCCGAGGCTGGGCGAGCACAACGAGGAGGTGCTGGAGGGCGTGCTTGGTCTGAGCGCCGAGGAAGTGGACGGCTTGAAGGCGGCAGGAGTCTGCTGAGGTGGCGGAGGGACGGGTCAGCGGGAGGGGTCTTGCCGGGTAGTAGGGGCGTCGAGGGTCATCCGCTTCCGCTTCCGCCGCAGAGGTGCGTGGGGGAAATCTTGGTGGACGACATGACCGATGCGGAGCGCGAACGCGCTGCCCGCGTCGATCGGGTGCTGCCCGCTCTCGCTGAGGTCGCCGTCGAAGCCGACCGGAGCGGAGAGTTCCCACTGGAGCACGTCCGAACGCTCTCGGACGCCGGTCTGTTGGGGCTGAACGTGCCGACCGCCTACGGAGGGCTCGGCGGAGGGCTGCGCGACCTGGCGGCGGCCACGTTCGCCATGGCCACCGCCTGCGCCTCCACCTCCATCTCCTTCTTTTTTCAGTGCAGCGGATCGTCTAGAGGGCTGCTGCCGCTAGAGGCGGTCAAGGCTGGGCTCTTCAGCGGGGAGGAGGCGGCCTCCGCCCAGTCCTTCGGCGAAAAAGTGCTGAGAAGAATGGGGGAGGAAGGGCGCTGGGTGGCCAACTTCGCCAGCGAGTCGGTGCGCAGCAAGGACGCCGCCATCAGCATCGCCACCACGGCGTCTGCGGTGGAGGGCGGCTGGATTCTGAACGGCGTCAAGGCGTTCGGCTGCGCCACCGGAATAGCGGACGACTACCTGGTCACCGCACGGATGGACTCGGGGTCGACGGCTGAGCACTTGGCGGTCTTCCTCATACCGCGGGACACCCCAGGAGTGTCTAACCGCACCAAATGGGACTCCCTGGGGATGCGCGCCTCCGCTACGCACGGCATCATCCTGAAGGACGTGTTCGTGCCCGACGAGGATGCGCTGGCCGTGCCTGGGGCTTTCGTGAAGATGACTCGGGTGAGCCGAGGCAGTTTCGTGGGCAACCAGGTGGCTCTGTCTTCCGTCTACCTGGGGGCGGCTCAAGCCGTCTTCGACTTTGCGCTCGAGCACCTTCGCAAGACGACCTACCACGACAGCGACGAACCCATCGGAGGGAGCGCACTCCACAAGCAGCTCATCGGTGGGATGAGGGCGGCTCTCGACGTCGCCTTGAACTGCGCTCGGCGGCAGCTCCGGATCGAGACCTCTCAGCCCCCCATGATGTCCAAGGAGGAGGAGGTCGCTCACTGGCGCATCGCCAAAGGGGCAATCGCCGAGAACTGCTTTGAGGTGGCTGTCTCGGCGCTGAAAGCCTGCGGGACGGGGAGCACGGGATTCGGCTCTCCCGTTTCCCGAGGGCTGCGCGACCTGGCCATGGCACTGGTGCAAGGCTTCCCGCCGGAGCGGGGACGGCTGGAGGCTGCGGAATATCTTGTTTTTGGGAAGGAAAAGCCTCAGTTCGGGGCGGTGAAATGAAGCTGCAAAGATGGTTCTGTTCGGGGCGGTGAAATGAAGCTGCAAAGGGTGAAATGAAGCTGCAAAGATGGTTCTGGGGGCTGACCGGTGCGCTGTTGTACTTGACCGGCATGAACGACGAGGCTTTCAGCCGCATAGGGGATTGGTGGCTGACCCTGCCCAGCGGCCTGCAGGTGGGCTTGGTGTCGGCTCTTGCGGTGCTGGCGCTGCTCATCGGAGTTCGATTGCTGCGAGCCCGCCGAGGCGCGCACGCCGCAGCGTTGCGGGCTGTAGACGGAGTTCCGCAAGAAATCCCGCAAATCCCACAAGAAAGGAGCGTCACGTGAAGACCAGAAGGGGCTTACACAAACCCTCAGTTATGGCCGTTCCCCTCACAAGAAAGGAGCCTCACGTGAAGACCAGAAGGGGCTTACCCAGTTTGTTTGTCGTCCTCGCTGCTCTGCTGCTGATCGCCGCAGCCTGCGGAACGGGGGACGGCGAAAGCAGCACGGGCGCCGCGGGCACGGCGGGCACGACCAGCACCGCCGCCCCTGAGAGCACCGACGGCACGGCCTCTGTCGGCACCGCCCAGACCGGCACCGACAGCACGGATACCGACGGCGCGGCCGGCACCGACAGCACGGACACCGACAGCACAGCCACCACAGCCCCCCAAGGCGGGACGACCGCGCCGGAGGCGCCGAAGGTCACCCCTCCCCCCTCGGAGATGTGGTACGACACGCCGATGATCGTCTCGTTCATAATCACCGACGTCTCCATGGTTTCGGCCGCCCTGGGCTGGGAAGTGCCTGACCAGGGCGACCTAGAAACCGCCATTGTGGCCCTGACGTCCATGATCAACGGCGGCGGCGGCGTAGCAGGCCGCCTCATCGAACCCAAGATTCGGGTCTTCAACGCCATAACCGACGACCCCATCACAGAAGGCGAGCTATGCACTGCCATCACGCAGGACGACAAGGCTGACTTCGTGGTGCTCACCGGCCAGTTCCAGGAAAACGCACGGCCTTGCTACGCAGACGCCGGCACGACGATGCTCGACGTCACGCTCTTCCCCATCGACCAGGTCGGCTACGACGAACTCGCCCCTTACCTGTGGTCGCCGCTCTTCCCGAGCTACGACACGCTGATCGAAGGACTGGCCGACGCCCTGACCGCCAACGACTGGCTCACCGACGCCTCCCTCGGGGTGCTGGGAATAGAGAGCGAGATGAACCGTCGAATCTACGAAAACTCTCTGCTGCCCCGCATTGAGTCCGCCGGCCAGGAGGTGCTGTCGGTCAACTGGATAGACCCTGCCACGTCTACATCCATCGAGAACGGCCTCTCTCAGGCCATCCTCAGATTCAAACAGGAGAACGTCGACAAGGTGATCGTCCTGGGCGGTTCTCGGATGGCCTCCTACATGATGGACATAGCAGGAACCCAGAACTACGCACCCGCCTACGCCATGACCAGTTACGACAGCCCTGAGTTCAACATCCGCAACAACCCTGAACTCCTCGTGGGTGCGCTCGGGATTTCCATACTGCCCGGCTGGGACGTAGCCGACGACCAGTATCCGTCTCCTGCCAACGCCGCCGAGGAACTCTGCCTGGACATTCTCTCTGGCAACGGTCTCACCTATGAGAGCCGGAACAACTCCCGCACCGCTCTGCTCTACTGCGATGCGATCATGCTCCTGTATCACGCCGGCTCGCTGGCTGCCTCTCCGAGCACCGAAGACGTCAGAGCAGCCCTCTGGGAGATTGGCGACAGCTTCGAAGCGGCCAGCGTCTACTCGGTCGAACTGAACGAGAACGCTTACGCCGGCGGCGCAGGTTATCGGGTTTTCGCCTTCGACGAATCCTGCTCTTGCATGCTCCTGCGAGGTGACACCGTCCCCTTCGAGAACTGACCCTCCTGACCCTCCTCGCGAGCTCCTCCGACCCGCCCCAGAGACGCCCGAAGCGCGTGACACCGTCCCCTTCGAGAACTGACCCTCCTGACCCCTCTCGAAAACCGAAATGAAGGCATCTTCGGCGCGCTTGGCAGGCACAGGGCTGACAGCAGCCGCCGTCGGCTGCGTCGGAGCCGTCCTGCTGCTGAGGCGGGCGGACGTCGCCTCGGCTCTGGGGGCGGGCGGGAGTTTGCTTCCGCAGGCGGCTGTCGTTGGGGGGCTAGCCGCCGCAGCGGGGGCGGCAGCGGCGTGGGCGGCTGCTCGGGGGGCGAGGCGGGGGGTGGCCGCTGGGGGGGCGAGGCGGCCTGGGGGGCGCGACCGGGCAGCAAGGCGACCTGGGGGCGGCGACCGGTCGAGCAGGCGAGAGTGGATGGCGGCCCGCCGGAGGCGCTGTATTTCCACCCAGTCGGGGGTGGGGGGCGACCGGTCGGGCAGGCGAGAGTGGGTGGCGGCGGGGGTCGGAGCGGTGCTGGGGGGAGTTGCGCTCCTGCTTGCCGCAGCCGCCGAGAGCCCTGGGGCTTGGACGGCGTGGGCAGCGGCGGCGGCCGTCGGATTCGCCCCGGCCTTGGCCCTGCACCGACCCCTGCTCGCCGAAGAAGCCGAAGCGGCTGCCGAGGGGAGCGGGGGGAACCGGAGGAGCGGTTGGGCTGAGCGAGACCGGAGCGGTCACGCATCTCAGTACGCCGCCTTCAGCGGATACTGGGCGACGGTGCTCCTCGGGGCGCTGGGGGCGGTTCTGCCTCTGTCGTTTCGTCTCGTCTCGCCGGCGGCGACGCTCACAGGCGCTGCGGCGGCGGCAGTCGCCGGCGGGCTTCTGAGCCTTTGGGGGGTGCGCCGAGAGCTCCCCGCTCCAGCCTCCGACGGGATATCCATGCCCGACGTTCCCTGGGCTAAGCGGAGCCTTGCCGCAGCATTCGGACTGGGGGCGCTGATCGTTGGGGCGTCCGACAGCGCGCTCGGTCTCCTCTTCGAGGAGTGGCAGAGGAGTTCGAGGGGGGCGTTCGGCGTCCTGTCCACCATCGCGGCGGGAGGGGCGACAACCCTCCTCTTCGGTCGGTGGTATCACCGGCTGGCCGACCGGAAGGGGGCGGAGCGGGCCGGAGGGATAGGGCTCGCTCTCTTCGTCGGAGGCGGAACGTCTCTGCTGGGCGCCTTCTCGTTCACCTACGTCGGACTGATCACCTCCTGGGTGATTGCGAGCGGGTCGCTGGCCATGGCTGCGGCAGGTCTGGACGCAGCGACCTGGACAGCCCTGCGCCGAGACACCCGACGGGTGATCTCTGCTCGGCAGATCGCAGCCTTCAGCGCGGGCGCCGTGGTTTCGTCGGTCTTGCTGGGGCTGGCGCTGAGCGGCCGCCACGACCAGCTCAAGATCGCTCTGGCGTCTCTGGGCTGCGTATGCGTCGGACTGGGGGTTGCGCGCCGCAGTCCGGCTGCTCAGCAGGGGGATTCCCCGCACCAGGCCTGGAACAGACGACCGCCGAAACGCGTGCAGCCGGCAGCCGAGGGCGCCCCCCTGCCGCCTGCCGACCGACCCCCCACTCCCGCCCGCTCCACCGGCGCGCGGCCGGCAACCGAGGGCGCCGGGCTGCTGCAGCTCGAGAACATCAACGTGTCGTATGAGGAGATGCAGGTGCTCTTCGACGTCAACCTGAGCGTCGCTGAAGGGCAGATAGTCGCCCTGCTGGGGACGAACGGCGCCGGCAAGACCACGACGCTGCGCTGCATTTCCGGCCTGGAGCCGGCCCGCTCCGGGCGCTTGCTGTTCCGAGGGCTTGACGTCACACGAACTCCGCCGGCGTGGCGCGTAGGCATGGGACTGCAGCAGATCGTGGGAGGGCAGGCCGTCGCGGGCGACCTCACCGTGGCGGAAAATCTGCAGCTCTTCTGCCACGGCCTGCCGCGGGGGGAGGCGCCTGGACGCATCGAGGAAGCCCTGGCGCACTTCGAGCGCCTCGGCGAGCGCCTAGAGCAGTCCGCGGCGACGCTCTCGGGGGGAGAGAAGCAGATGCTCGCTCTGGCCAAGGCTCTGATCGTCTCGCCGCGCCTTCTCATCATCGACGAGTTCTCGCTCGGGCTGGCGCCGGCGGTCGTCACTCAGCTTCTCCCCGTCGTGCGAGAGATAGCAGCCCGCGGAACCGCAATGCTCATCGTGGAGCAGTCGGTGAGGACAGCATGCAGCCTGGCTGAGCACGTCTATGTGATGGAGAAGGGCTCGATCCGCCATGAAGCGTCCGCCTCCGAACTGCTGGCGCACCCCGAAATCCTCACCTCCACCTACCTGAGCGGCGGGGGTTCGCTCGCTGGGGCGGGGGCTGCCCAGGCGACCCAGTGAACGGCATCGACTTCACCCTCCCCATCGTCCTCCTGGGCACCCTCACTGGGCTCGGCTACGCACTGCTGGGGGTGGGGCTGGTTCTCACCTACCGGTCCAGCCGCTTCATCAACTTCGCCCACGCCGCCATCGGACTCTTCGCTGCCGCCCTGTTCGCTTTCGGAACCCGCTACGGAGTCCCCTACGTGGTCGGCTTTCCGGCCGCCCTGGGCGTCGGCGCCCTCCTGGGGATCGCCGTCGAAGCCCTCATAGTTCGGAGGCTGGCCCGCGCCCCGCGCGTGCTGGCGATGATCGTGACACTGGGGATCGCCGAAGCCCTGATCCTTTTTTCGCTCTCACTCAACTCAGGGGGGCTGGGCGGGCGCACCTTCCCGCTCCCCCCCGTCTTCCCCGCCTTCGAAGTCGGCCCGCTCTACGTCAACGAAGCCCTCTCTGCGCTGCTGATTCTCACGCCAGTGGTCTTGGTGCTGCTGGTGTCGTTCCTGCAGAGGTCGCGGTACGGGATCGCCATTCGCGGGGCAGCCTCCAACCCCGACGCCGCCACCTTGGCTGGGGCCGACCCTGGGAACATGGCCATGCTCTCCTGGGGGCTGGCAGGCTGCGTGTCGGCCTTTGCCGCCTTGCTGATCCTGCCCACGAAGGGGGGGGTGACACCCGACTCTCTCGGCCCTGACTTCCTGCTGAGAGGGCTGGCGGCGGCTGCTCTGGCCCGCTTCTCCAGCCTCAGCCTGGCGCTGGTGGCCGGCGTGGGGCTGGGCATCCTGGAGGCGGTGCTGGCTACAGACGTCAGCGCCGCCGGCTATTTCGAGGTGGCCGTTCTGCTGCTGGTTCTCGCTGGGGTTGCGCTGCAGTCTCGCTCCCCCAGAGAGGGGGAAACCGAGCGCTGGGCGGAGCTCACGCAGGCGAAGCGGCTGCCGGCCTCCTACCGAAAGCTGGGGCGCATTCGCTGGACAGCCGCCGCCTCTGCCGCCTTCGTTCTGGCGGTGGCCGCAGCCGTTCCCGCCTGGATCAGCAACCAGAACGCCTTCATCCTGACCACGGTCTTCGGGTTTGCGATAGTGGGCATCTCGGTGAGTTTTCTGACGGGGGTCGGGGGGCAGCTCTCGCTGGGGCAGCTGGCCTACGGCGCCATCGGAGCGGTGACGGCGGTCGCCGTGCTGGAACAGACCGGAAGCCTTCTCCTGGCGCTTCTGGCCGCTGCAGCGCTGGGCGGCGTCATCGCAGCAGTTGTCGGGGTTCCGGCCTTGCGCGTGCGCGGGCAGCTGCTCGGCGTTGCGACGCTGGCTTTCGCCCTCATGACTTCGGGCTGGCTGCTTCGGCAGGACTGGGCGTTCGGGCGCACTGGGCGCAGCGCCCCAGATCGGGTGATAGCGGGCGTGGAGTTGAGCACGTCGCGCTCCTACTACTACGTAGGTCTGGTCTCGCTTCTGATTGCGCTGGGGGCGGCGGTCTGGCTGCGGCGCTCCAAGTTCGGACAGCAGCTGCGCGCCGTGCGCGACAACGAAGAGGCCGCCCGTGTCTTGCGCGCTCCCGCCCCCAGGGTCAAGCTCGCCTCCTACGCCTTTGCTGGGACGCTCGCCGGGTTGGGGGGCGCAGTCATGGCGTTCGCAGGCTCGCACATCTCCACGGCGCAGTTCGGCCCTCGCGGGAGCATCGAAGTGGTGGCCGTATCGGTCATCGGCGGCCTGGGGAGTTTCGTCGGCCCGCTGCTGGGAGCTCTCTACCTCGTCGGCATCCCCCGCCTGTTTGAGATGAACCTGACCGCCCTGGCCGCCTTGAACGCAGCCTGGCTGATACTCATCCTGGAGCAGCCGCGCGGACTTGCCGGGCTGGGGTCTCGGCTGCGGGACGGATTCTGCGACGCAGCCGCCCGCATCTCGGGGTTAGATCCGGCCAGGGAGCGCTCCGCAGTTGCGCTGCCGCCCAGGTCGCAGACCGGCGTCTCCTCGCCCCCGCCCAGAGCGCCCGACACCTCTGCCACCGTCTCCCCCACCCCCGCCTCCCCCTCCCCCGTCTCGGACGCCTCCCCCACCTCCCCCGCCTCGCCAGACGCCTCCCCCACCTCACCCGTCTCGCCCAACGTCTCACCCACCCCCACCTCACCCGTCTCCCCCTCCTCCCCCGTCTCGCCCAACGTCTCCCCCTCCCCCACCTCACCCGCATCGGACGTCTCCCCCGCCTCGGCCACGGGAGGGGAATTGCTGGTGGTCGACGGGCTCTGCAAGCGCTTCGGGGGGGTCACGGCGCTCGACGACGTGAGTTTTTCCGTATCTGCGGGGGAGCGGCTCGGCATCATCGGCCCGAACGGGGCGGGCAAAACGACCCTGTTCGATCTCATAGGCGGCTCCACCCGTCCAGATGCGGGCGCCGTGAGTTTCGACGGCGTGGACATCTCCTCCTACCCCCCTGAGAAGCGAAGCAGGCTCGGGCTGGTGCGTTCGTTCCAGAACTCACGGATGTTCCCGTCCATGACGGTGCTGGAAACCGTCTCGCTGGCCGCCTCCTCTAACCAGGAAAACCCGGATCCGGAAGAACTCCTTTACTCCTTCAGCCTGGAATCTCTGGCCTTGATGCCGCTCAGCGCCGTCCCTACGGGAACTCGACGCATAGTGCAGCTGGCCGCCTGCGCTGCGCTGTCACCCCGTCTGCTGCTCCTAGACGAACCTTCGGCGGGGGTCGCAGGAGCGGAGACGGAGCACCTCACCAACGTCCTGGACTGGATCGGACGCACGCACGGAACCACCTTCGTGATCATCGAACACGACATAGGGCTGCTCAGCCGCATCTGCGGCAGGATGGCTGCCCTGGAGGTGGGGCGCCTTATCGCTGAAGGCACTCCGAGCGAAGTGCAGTCGCACCCGGAGGTGATCCGCTCCTACATCGGCGGCCAGCTCGACGCCGGCTGAGCGGCCTAGCACTCCCCCGGAGGGGAGCGGGGAGCGGTCTAACCGGAGAGCGGCCTAGGCCAAGTCCAGCGCCGAAAAGAGGTCTCGCTTGCGGAAAGGCGAGAGGGCGAAGCGAGCTAACGCCTTTCGCCTAGTCAGCCAAGCCACACGGCTGCCAGGCTTGTCGGCGGCCAGTATCTGCTCGGCCAGCCAGGGGGTGACCGTCTCCTCGGTGTCCCCCAGGATGTTGAAGATGCGCTTGGCGCTCTCCCAGTCTTCGGAGGCGTAGTCGTAGTCGCCAATCAGGAGGTCGGTGACCACGATGCCGGGCGACACGCTGCAGACCTGCACGTCCGTCCCTGCCGTCTCCACCTGCATGGCGCGGCACAGGTAGCGGACGGCCCGCTTGGTGGCGCCGTAGGGCGTCATCCCCGTCCTGATGTTTCCGGCGCTTCCGAAGCCTTCCATTAGCCAGACCTGCCCGCGGCCCTGCTCCAGCATCGCCCTGATCGGCACCTTCAAGCCGTAGAGACACCCTGTGAGGTTCACGTCCACGATCCGCCGCAGGTCTTCATCGGACTGCTCCCATAGGGGGACGTTCGGGACGTCTATGCCGGCGTTGTTGATCCAGACGTCGACGCCGCCGAAGGCTTCAACTCCCGCATTCAGCAGCTCCCCCAACTCCTCGGGCTGAGTGACGTCGCAGGCGGCTCCGGCCACCCGGTCGGGATGATCGGAGCTCAGTTCAGAGACGGCCTGGGCGACAGCGTCGGATGAGCGCCCGTTCACAACCACACGGCACCCTCTATTCAGCATCTCCCGGGCGAGCCCGCGCCCTATGCCGCGTGTGCTGCCCGTGATTACAACGGTCTTGGACATTTCGACCTCCTTGGCCATTTTTTCCTGGTGGAACTTTCTGGTGGAACTTCCCTGGTGGATTCTGTTAGGGATAAGTAACTCAGCGGCGCGCCCAGTTGGAGACGCCTGGGAGTTCCACGAGACCGCTCAGCGAAAGCCCGCTATCGCTTTCGTCCAGAACGTACTCGTGCAGGAATGCGGAGAGCAGCCGGACTAGAAGCTCGCGTGTCTCGGTCATTCCGGAGCGCCCGGGGGGAGCGGGCGGCACGGGGGACTCGGAGCGCCCGGAGGTCCCGGGGGGAGCGGGCGGCTCGAGGAACGACCTTGCCGAAGTGTGATCTACCGGATGGCAGGGCGTGAAGTGCGTGCCTTGGGCGAGCTCCACCCACCAGCAGTCGCCGCGGTCGGAGATGACCGCCTCTTCGAAGGTGCGGCGCATCGGGTCATGGGGGGCGCCGGGATCTGTGATGTAGCGGTCTCTGCTGGCTGCGATCACGCCGTCCCGTGCTCCCGACAGCAGCAGCAGAGGGGTCTCGGAAGGAACCGGCGCAACGGGGGATTCGCCGTGCCCCAGGCTGGCTGCTGTCATGGTGTGCCCGGCGTAGGAAAAAGCGGCGCAAACACCCGGAAACCAGGCTGGCCGTGCGTTGTGCAGGGCAAGCGTCCCTCCAGCGGAGTGGCCTCCCAGCACGATGCGGGTCATGTCCACGACGCCGCTCAAGATCGGGTCTGCGCCGACCAAGTCCAGGACTTCGGCCAGCGCAACCGCAGACGGACGCTTGCCCAGAGCGTCGGGCGTGAGCGCTTCCAGGTCGATGCCTGGCGTGATCCCCTCCCCCGCCGGGCCTAAGTCGCCAATGAGCGAATAGGCGGCCACTACGCACCCAGCGAGGGTGAGTTCCTGCGCCAGCCAGCGGTAGGAGTCGGCCGCTACGTTGATGCCGGGCATCACCACCACTACTGGGCGACGCCCGCCCTCAGCGGGAGGAACCAGTCCTGTCAGCCGTGCTTGAGGGAGAGCGGATCGGTCAGCCAGGTAGAAGATCGACAAGCGCAGCCCGTCCGCCCCTGCTCTGTGCAGGGAACGCACCATCACCTCAGGCATCCCCACCTCAGGCATCTTGCGCCCTCCTTCGTCTTCTTCTCGACCTAAGTCTTGACTCCACATACTCGGCGGCGGCTCCAGGCATCTTTCGCCCTCCTTCCGTCTTCTTCCGTCCGTCCGTTCCTTCGCACGCTGCTACAGCCATCCCGCCAGAACACTAGGCTCAAGCCTGTGAAGTCAACCGACCGGAACTACGGCCCGCCCACCGAGCGCCCCTACCAGTGTTTCATGGGGAAGTGGGAGGGGCTCTGCAAGACCTTCACGCCGGAGGGAGAGTTCCTCGAATCCAGCGCAGTCCACATGGACGTCTACTGGCTGGACGAGTCCACGTGGCATCTCCACGAACACTTCGAGAACCTCTACGGAGTGGGCGAGACGATCTACGAAACGCCGATAAGCGTGAGGGGCAAATACTGCTGGGCGAACAGCGAGATGATCGACCTCGAAGGGGCGGAGCTCACCCCTTACAACTACGTGTTCACGATCGAGAGCCGCGTCTCCGCCAGCACCGTCTACAACAACCACTACTTCCTGGATCGTGACACGCGCCGCATCATCACCCACAAGGTGAGAGACGGCAAAACCCACGTCTTCCAGATACAGGACTTCGCCAGGGTGCTGCGGCCGTGATCGTCCAGAACGCACCGGAGGGGCAGCCCCATTTCGTCATCCCCATGGCAGAGCACACCGCCTTCGCCGGACAGCTAGCGCAGCACTTCGGCAACGACGACTTCGAGCCGCTCAACCCCTACGAGCCGCTGCACTACGTGGTCGCCAACCACGACAGGGGCTGGGACGAGCTAGACGCACGAGCCCCCCAAGACCCTGCCACCGGCCTCCCCTACAACCTGGGATCGACCCCCCTCTCCGACATCGTCACAACCAGCAGCGGCTCGCCCGACTACAACGAAAAGCACCACCCTCTTAGCGGGCTCATCTCGTCCATGCACAGCTACGGGCTCTATCACGGGCGTTACGGCCTGTCCCCCGATAAGCCCTTCATCGACAAGGTGCCGGAGGCGATGCGGCCAGCGGTCGACGCCATGCTCGAGGGGGAGATTCTCCGTCAAGACCGCCTCAGGTCTGAGCTGGCCGAGCAGGAGAGCGCCGAGTGGGCGAGCGAGGAAGTCGTCCTGACCGCCTACAAGCAGCTGCAGTTCTTCGACACGTTCTCCCTCTACTGCCACTGCCAGCCGGAAGGCATGCGCGGCGAGGCCAGCTTCCCGCACGTCCCGACCAGGAACGGGCGGCACGTGACCGTCGAGGTCGCCGAACGGCCTGGGGGGTCATACATCCTGGATCCCTTCCCGTTCGACGTCGACGGATTCACGGCCGCAACGGAGGGGCGCTATCTCAAGCCCGCCAGCCCGGGCGCCCATCTCGCCGGCGTCCTGGCTTCCACCCCTGTCTCTAGGCAGACCGTCAAGCTTCTAGCGGCGTGACGGACTCTTTCCAGCGCGGGGAGGGGCGGTGGCAAGGGGTTGCCGAGGTCTACGACTCGCAAGGGCGCTACGCAGGGCCGGGGCACGAAACCAGGGTCGTGCGGCGCGACCTCGAAAGCGGCGCGGGCGGCGCGGGCGGGGTGGACGGCGCAGTCGAGGTGGACGTTTCCTTCGAAGGCCCTTTCAGCCTGTCCGGCACCTATCGAATCTCCAATCTGGAAAACCACAGGCGCTACGAGGGGCCTCTGAACTACGGCTACGCAGAAGTCCTGGGGGAAGACCTCGTAGACGCCAACAACTACTGGCCAGACCTCGGGCTTTCTCAGCGCTTCTGGCTGATGGTCATGCCGGACGGAACGACGCAGCTGTCGCTGGCACTGCTGAGCCGGGGCGAGCAGGCTGCGTACACCGTCGTGGGCGAATATCACCGCTCCCCCGACGGGGAGGGCGAAGGGGATGACGGGGACGCTCAAGGGGATGCGGAGGACCAGGCGGAGGCAGCCCCCCACGTGGAGGAAGCCTCCCAGGCAGCGGAAGCCCCACACGCAGAGGAAGCCGCCCACGTGCGGCATGCGGACGCCGAGGCAGCCCCCCAAGCGAGCCATGCGGACGCCGAGGGGGGCGTCGACTCGAAAACTGACGCCGATGCTGCGCCCCTCCTGCGCCCGGGAACGTGGTCGGGGAGGCTGCAGCTGCTAGACGTCTATCTCGGGTCAGCCGGTCAGACCAACTACTCAGAGCACACGGCCAGAGACGACCAGGGCCGTCTCATCGTCTCGATGCCGAGCACAGATTTCGCATCCGGCCCTGAGGTCGTCCTTTCCTGCGACGAGCAGGGTCTCTGGAGCGCCCCAGGTGACATCACCGGAAGCGCCAGCATCTGGGGCGGGCGAGCCCTGGCCGGGCAATTCCTCTACGTGAAGGATGGGTTGCGGCTGTGGAGGCGAGAGGTCGTGACACGCTGCGGCAACCTCAAGGGCGTAGTACACATCTGGTACCGGGGCGGAGCCCGCATCGGGATCACCTACGGCGCCCTGGAGTTCACGCCGTCGGACGATCCTCGCCCGTGAGCGGGGGGTTCACTGGCAGTTGGCGAAAGCCCCAGCCTGGGAGATTGACCTCGGACGATCCTCGCCCGTGAGCGGGGGGTTCACTGGCAGTTGGCGAAAGCCCCAGCCTGGGAGATTGACCTCGGACGATCCTCGCCCGTGAGCGGGGGGTTCACTGGCAGTTGGCTGGTCAGCGAGTACGTCTTTAACCCTGACGGCAGCTTCGCAGGGATCATCCGACAGCGCCGCATGCTGGAGAGCAGCCCTGGCGGGCGCATCAGCGTTACACAGATATGCGAGCCGGAGGGAAGCCTTTCCGACCACCCCATGGGGGCGTTCTCAGGGAGGTGGGAATTCGAGCTGGAAACAGAAGGGGCGCTTAGGCGTTACCTGGGGCCGGACGTGGTCGGCTACGGAACGGAGTGGAGCCCTGGAGCCATGACAGGGCAGGGCATCTGGCCGCGTTTCGGGCACACCTTCGAGTCCTACGCCGTGGTGGTCGCAGGACAGCGGCAACTGACGGGAGGCTTCTTCTCCCTGTCGGGGAGATCCGTGGCCGACATCGTGGGGGCGGCGGTCGAATCGGCAGAGGACTGGCCGGAGTTGGACATCCAGGCCGACCCGCCGACGCTGCCGCTGCCCGCAGAGCACCCTTTCGTGCAGCGCCGGATAGGCCCGATGGCCGTCGCAGAATCCTGGCCGTCGCCCACCGAGAAGGTGCGCTTCCTGGGCATCAGGGGGGGCGCCGAGACGGTCACGATCGTCGACCGCCTGACGCCGTCAGGTCGCAGCGTGACGGTCAGCCGCGAGCCGTAGCCGGAATACGCCCTCTGCCGCCAGTTCCCCCTTCTGGGCGCCAGGTCAGAGAACCGAACACCACCCTGCTCATGACGTCGCCCTCATAGAGTTTCCAGACCACGGCCATGGAGTAGTCGCGGTCGAGCAGGAACTCTCGGCCGCGCACCTTGAAAGCTTCCGAGCGGTGGTGCTGCGTGGTGTAGAGGGCGCGCCCGTAGGCGATGGCGTTCCCGTGCAAGTCCGGGCCGTCGTAGGTGTGCCGGTTGCCGATCCTCGTTCGGGAATAGGTGAAGGAGCGGTCGAACTCTCCCTCGAAAGTCCAGGTCTGCGTCGCACGAACCAAGTTCTCGGGAGAATGCCGCAGTTCGACGGCGACGCTCCCCCGCCGGCGCTGATCTGCTCCGAACACTTCGCATTCGCCGCTCCACGTACCGCTGCGGCGATCTGGGAGAGTGTGCGGCCACGCCGCCAGTTCCCGCTCCTGGGCCAGGAAAGCGTCGATCTCTGCCTGCGTCTCAGGATTGGACTCGTAGTCGGCGGCTAGCCGGTAAACGCCGTTGAACACTGCGAAGAGGCTGGGGCCTTCGTACAGCAAGGAGGAGTAGACCTGAGTCACCCCGTCTTCGAGGATGTGGTTGACGGTGTTGAGGTCAGCCCGCCAAGCCGGCGAGTAGTAGTGGGAGTCCACCAGCGCTCCGTAGGGGTGTCCGGCGCCGTAGAAATCCGGCCCCAGGTAGATGCGATTCCGGTCGTCGTCCCGCACGCCGAACGCAAAGTCCTTGATCTCAAACCGATTGCGGAGCGGGCCGGTGTTCCTGAAGTCGCAGTGCATGTAGTAGGTGGTCTGGCCGTCTTCGTAGACGCTGGAGCGGTTCACCTTGTTGAACCCGGTGTGGCTGCCGTCGGCGTCGAATACCGACGGCAGGCCGAACCACTCGCCCTCGATGCGCTGCTGCCACTCGCTGGGGGCGCTGGGGGCTTTGGGGACTTTCGAGGCGCTCAATCAAGCCTCCTCGAGGGACGCTGGGGGCTGTCCGGCATTGCGATTTTTGGCATCACTCAGGCCGCCCCTGGGACGCCCTGGCTGCCGTGCGGAGACTTTGGCGTAGTCCCTCGCTCACCGCAGAGCCCAGCAGCCTGTCGACCTGACCCCAGACTGGGTCGACCTCTGGGCTGAAGATGGCGGCCCGGTTGCGTCGATCCCGTGCGTCCAGGTCTTCGGGGCTGATCCCGTCCAGAACGTCAGCCGGAATCCCTGCCCTCACCAATCCGATCCAGTGGTCTCGGTAAGCAGACACCGTAGGGCCGATGGCGGCAAAGCCGTCCTCGTCGGCTCTGTGCGCCAGCATCCAGGCGGACATCAACTGCCACTGCCTAGGCGCAAGGTGCGCCGGGGTGAGCCCTTCGATCTGGGCGGCGGCTGCGTGCGCTTCGGTCAGTGGAAGGTAGGAGTGGTTCAGGTAGGCGAGGTTTGCGCCAGGGTCGACCCTGGGGATGAGGTCTAGGTGGAAGGCGTAGTGGTCGCCGGCCAGAACCGAATCCAGCGTGAAGTGAGGTACGGCGCTCTCTGGCCGTGTGAAGGCAAAGATCATGTGGCTGTCCAGCCCGAACGCCTCCACGGTCATTCCCACGTTCACCAGTTCGACGGCGTCGCCCGCCAGCACCCGGTGGAAACCCACCACCGAGGCGTCCGCGGCGCTCAGCAACTCGGAGCAGTGCGTCTCGCTTAGGTCAAGGGCCTGGACGATCCCGCCGAGGGTCTCCTCGGCCAGCGCCCTAGTGAGGCTCAAGTGCGTCTCCGCTTCCGGGGGCGGGCGCTGGGGCGGCGCTCGCTGCGTTCACCGCCGAGAACACCCAGGCGTTTGCCATCTCCGGCTCGGCTGAACGTGCGGGGGAGGGTATCACTGCGGCCCTCCGAGCCGATTCCGCATCGGTCGGCACCTCCAGCCCCAGCCCTGCGTCCAGGCACTCCTGACGCCACCGGCGGTAGGCCAGCTGCACGGCGTCGGAGCGCACGTGAAGTTCCGCCGACAGATCGAAGGGCAGAAGCTCGGGACGCTGAGACTCCACGGTGGCCTGGTCTTCCCGAAAAATCTTCAGCGTTCGCTGGACGGAGTTGCCGTCAGCCCAGCCCCCCGTGAAGAAGTTGCGCATCATGTAGAACTTGGAGATGGTGCGGTGTTCGTCGATCGGGACGACCGCTGCGTAAATTCGCATCTCGCCCAGCGGAGGGCGGACGACGAGCATCGACACGTTGGGGGGATAGAAACCGGTGGTCGTACGAACCGGCGGGCGCGTCTCCTTGCTTCGATAGATCCTCGCCCAGGTTCCCTTGGGCGGCGGCGGGTCAAGGTCGACGGTCGCCGTTACCGAGACCAGATGACTGCCCTGGACGGAGCGCTCCAGCTCGTAGTCGGCGATCTCCGGCTTGTCGGGGTTCCCGAACGAACCCGAGTGCACGAATGGGGTGTGGGCGATGTCCACAGCATTCTCCAACACGCGGTCGTAGTTGGCCTGCCACTCGAAAGTCCCTAGAACCGACCGGAAGCCCTCCTTCTTGACCTCTGGGGTGTCGTTCAGGTCGTAGAGCTCAGGTATCGGCGGACGCTCAGCCTCTCCGGCGTCGCCGAGGAACACCCAAACAAAGCCGTAGCGCTCCAGGCAAGGGTAGGTGTCGACTCGGGCCTTGCGGGGGATGGCAGCACCGGGTCGGTTGGCAGGGATCCTCACGCAAATCCCCTCCTTGTCGTAGCGCCAACCGTGGTAGGGGCACTCCAGGCAGTCATCCACAACCCGACCGCCAGAGAGCGAACCGCCGCGGTGAACGCACAGGTCGGAATGAGCGTGAACCGCTCCGTCGGAAGTTCTGAACAGGGCGAGGTCGTGGCCGTGCACTGGGACTTTCACGGGTTGGGCGCCCACGGCGCTACCGAATTCCACGGCGTACCACTGGTTCTTGATCAGCACGGAACTAATCCTAATCCAGCGAAATCGTCCCTAGCCCAGGGCGTCCAGACCCCTGAGCGGGCGACCGCCGGACGCTCGGACGGGATCGAGCGGGCTCGAGCGCCGGACGCCGGAGGGCTCGGACGCCGCAGACCTCATGGCCGTGTGCGCCGCCACTCTCTGCTCATCCACCCTGCGACCGAGCGCCGGACGCCGGAGGGCTCGGACGCCGCAGAACCCTGTCCCCGCCCCAGAGCGCCCTCACCAGCCGCTCCGTCATCTCCTCGCCGAAAAAACGGACGGCCATCACGTTGGCTGGGTCGCGCTCGGCGATGTTGCGTCTCCTCGTCAGGTCGTCGGACGCCAGCTTTTCACGCAGCTCCGCAGGAACCGGCTCGGCCGTCTCCACAAAACGCAGCCAGCGGTCGAGGCGTTCGTGAGCGAAACCGCTGATCTGGCGGATCCTCTCAGGGGTTGCTTCGGTGGTGAAGCAAAGCGCTACGTCGGAGAGGGCTTGGCGCACATAGAGCGCCTTGGAGGTGAACGTGATCAGCCCTTCGTCGGCTCGGGCGGCCAGGAACTGCTCGTTGAGGGGGGCGAAGTATTTGTCTAGGGCGTCCGTGTCCAGCATGAGGTCGGAGCGAGGGTTGTAATCAACGTAGAACCACATGTCGGGGAGGGTGCCGCAGGCGAACCCGAAGTGGGGGACGTCGATGTGAGGCCCCAACCAGACGGTGACGTGCATGTTCGTGAACCCCAGAGGCGGGTTGCCGATCCAACTATGTACTAGCCAGTCGATCTCCTCCCCGGCGTAGGCGGCGAGACGGCCGGCCGGGTACTCGGCGTCACCGCGGTAGGACTCCAGGTCTTGGGTGCTCGGGTCTCGGGTCAGTTCGAACCGGTTCGTCAGCTTGGCCATGAGTTCTTCGCTCACCGCCCAGAGCTGCTTGAACGTGTCTGAGGAGTCCGTGACAGCCCTGCGGTCGAATATCTCTTCGACTCCTTCAAGCGTCTCGCTCATGTAACATCCTTCTCGGGCGTGCGGTCTGCTCAGCGGAACAGCGTTCCACAATTAGAGTGCATCCTACGGGATGACGACGCGCAGCTACCTATACGTCCCTGGCGACCGCCCTGACCGATTCGAGAAAGCCGCCTCGAGCGGCGCGGAAGCCGTAATCGTCGACCTCGAAGACGCCGTGCGCCCCGACGCCAAAGAGTTTGCCCGCACCGCTGCAGCTGATTATCTAAGCAAACCGCCGGATACGCCCGTCTGGGTGCGGGTCAACAACACCCCCGAACTCTTTGAGGCGGATCTCGAGATGGTGCTGCAGTCCAACGCCGCAGGCGCCGTCATACCCAAGGCCACCCTCGAGGCGTGCGCGGCCTGCCCAGTAGCGGTACTGGCTCTCATCGAGACCGCAGAGGGGGTGGCCGCAGCCTCAGAGATGGCAGGCGCCCCTGTC
Organism: Acidimicrobiales bacterium; assembly: GCA_965242895.1. GTDB lineage: Bacteria > Actinomycetota > Acidimicrobiia > Acidimicrobiales > CATQHL01 > CATQHL01. Next base: position 2,255,812 of record OZ251507.1, on the reverse strand, counting down.
GTGGAGCGCCTCTGCCTAGGCGAAGTCGACCTTTGCGCCGAACTAGACATCATCCCGTCCCCCGACGCCCAGGAACTCTGGCCCATCCGCAGCAGCGTGGTGCTCGCCTCGGCAGCGGCTGGGCTTCCCCCGCCCGTCGGGGCGGTGTTCACCAACCTTTCCGACGAGGCCGGCCTGCTCCGCACGAGCCAGCAACTCCGCAGACAGGGGTTCGGCGCTCGAACCCTCATCCACCCCCGCCAGGTGGACGCTGTCCATAAGGCGTTCACCCCCAGCGCAGAAGAGGTCGAATTCGCCCGCAGGGTAATAAGGGCGCACGAAGAGGCAGGCGGCGGCGCCGCACTGCTAGATGGCCGCTTCGTCGACCCAGCCGTCGTCCGCAAAGCTCAACGGGTGCTGGACGGGCAGGGCGGGTGATCCCTCACCCCGCCGAACTGACGGCGTCCAAACATGTTAACCGACCATAACAGGATGACCTCCAGCACCGGATACTGCTTAGTCTTCAGCCAAACTTGGCTGAAGACGGGCGAGGAACATGCCCAGGGCTACTTGCGGCTTTCAGCGGAAATGGACGACTATCTCAAGACTCGCTCCGGCTTCGTGAGGCGTGAACTGGTCCGCTCGCTAGACGACCCTCGTCACTTCCTGCATCTGCGTGTCTTCAGCTCCGTCGAAGCCTATGAGCGCATGACTGCCGACCCCGTCTACCAGGCCCATATAACGGCTCTGAGCAGGCACGTGGACGAAGAGGCATACCCTGCAGGCGTCCCTCCCAGGGAGTATGGGAGGATCGTTCACTTCACCTCGGCGGCGCAGCAGGTGCACCCAGAGGCGCACCAGGCGCACCCACCGGAGCACCCGACCCACCCAGAGGCGCACCCACCGCAGCAGACGCACCCAGAGGCGTGAGCGCTAAGTCAAACCCTCCCTACGTGCTGCTTCACGGCGCTTTTCGGGGGCCATGGGCGTGGGATAGGGTGCGTCCACTGCTGGAAGAAGCAGGTCACGACGTCTTCACTCCCGACCTGAGCAGCCCCGACGCCACCTTGACGTCCTGCATACGAGTGGTAGAAGACGTGTTCTCCGTCAACGGCCTAAGCAGGGTCAGGCTCGCCGGCCACAGCCAGGGAGGCTTCATCGCCCGCGCCGCCAGTCAATTCCTGGCCAGCAGTATCGAGGAGCTCATCTACCTCGACGCTCCCATTCCCTCACACGGGCAGCGGGCTTTCGACTTCAGACCAGAAGGATCGCCGGAACCTCCGCTGCGCCGCGGGGATCTCGTCGATCCCCCGCAGTTGTCCGTCGGAAAGGGAATTTCAGCCGAAGACGCTGAGTGGATCAACAGGCGGCTTGTTCGGCAGGCCGCGGCGATCTCCCTGGAGAAAGTAGTGCTGGACGACCCTGACGCGCTGGCGCTGCCGGAACGCTGCGTCTTCTTCTCTCTGACGCCTCCAGGGTTTCCTTGCGAGTTGACCCGACGGGCGCTCGAAAAAGCTGGAAAGCCTTACTCGCTCCTGCAAGCCGCCCACGACGCCCCCGTGACTGACCCAACAAGCGTGGCCGACTGGCTGCTCGGCCGCCTTTGAACGCACGCTGGGCATCAGCTCCCTCCGCCCCGCCCGCAGGGCTAGGCGGTCAACAGAGAGGCGGCCGCCAGGGAGCGCCCCTGCACCAAGTGCGTGCCCTTCGAGACTTCCCGCCGGGTTGCCCGCCGCGGATGGATCGTGTCCAGCAGGTATCCCTCGCCGTCGGCCAGCAGCCTGACCTCAGGCTCGTTGATCGTGCCGTCGAAAGGCTTCGTGCGTATAGGCGACCACAAGGAATCGGCGGGCGGGTTGATCAAGGCACACCCCTGCACCCGCCCGGGCGGCGACGCAGCGACGATGCACATCCGGTTCTCGGCCGCCCGTTCCGCCAGCATCAGCGACACGTCGGCAGGCTGCGCCGGACGATGACACACCGCTAGAACCGACACCCCCTCAACCGCCGCCAGCCGAGCAACCTCAGGCAGGCGGATGTCGTCGCCCACCGCCAGAGCGAGCCGCCCCCAGGGAAGATCCAGCGTCGACACTCCGCCGCCGGCGCCCCTGGCCCAGGGCAACCTGGCAGCGTCGTGCAGCTGAGGCTGCGTCAGCTTCACGCCCTCGGCGTCGACCGCCAAGCCGAGGTGAGCGTCGCCGTCGCGCCTAGTGGTTACGAAGATCACGCCGGAAGGCAGGGTGGAAGGAATCTGGGAGAGCTCCGGGGCTACAACCAGAACCGGGCCTCTGGCAAGAGCCGCTTCGACCGCAGCGGCGTCGGGCAGACAAGCCGCTAGGCATTCGTCGAACCCCTCGGGCGGTTCTTTGCCGGCGGGTGACGCCAGAGGCGCATAGAGAGGGGGTCTACGCACCGGGGGCGGATTGGCCGAGCGCACCCTCTCGATGTCTTCGAGGTCGATCTCGGCGCTCACCACGCAGCGTTCGGTTCGGGGGGCTTTTGCGATGACGCCGCCGTCCGGGCACACGATCTGACTCTCCCCTGCTCCGTGCAGGGCTTCGGGGGGGACTCCCAGGGCAGCGCTGATGCCCTCCAATCGGTGGGCGGGCACCAAAGAGCCCACCTTGTTGGCGGCCACCACGAAAACCTGGTTCTCTGCAGCCCTCACGGGGACGTGGAGCGAAGCCTCGTCGCTGGCGAAGGAGTTGAGGCTGTTGGTCAGAAGCCTCGCCCCGTCGAGGGCGAGAGCGCGCGGCACCTCGCAAGTCACCCCGTCCATGCAGGAGTACATGCCCATCCGGCCAAACGGCGTATCCACCGCGGCGCCCGCCCGCCGACCCGCCCTCAAGTAGGCGCGTTCGTTGCCCATGAGCATCTGCTTGTCAGACTCCGCTGCGACCCCGCCGCTCGGGTCGAGGAGCAGGTTGGTGACCGTGACTCCGTCGCTGCGGCGCAGCGTGACCGTCAAGACCACGTGTATGCCGTGCTCACGCGCCCGATCTCCGCAAGCCGTCACGAACCTTCCGTCGATGGCTGCGGCGGCTTCCCAGCAGTGCTCGGCGCTGTCGTAGACGGACAGGTGGTTACAGAACTCCGGCAGCACCAGGAGTTCAGCGCCCGTCTCGGCGCCCTCCCCGATCATCTCTAGGCAGACCGCCAAGTTTTCCTCGACGTCATCCGTCGCAGCGAACTGGGCGGCGGCGACCTTCAGCCGCCTCATGCCGGCTCGGACGGGATCAGGCACGTTCACTCCAGTGCGGCGCCCAGTTTGCGAGAGAGCGCCCGAGTAGCCGAAACCAGTTCGGACGCCGCTGCGTCCGTTTCCGCCTTGAAGCGCTGAAGCGGCCCGCACACACTCAGAACAGCCACCGGCTGCAGCGACTCGTCTAGCAGTGGGGCAGCCACGGATGCGGCTCCGGGCTGACGCTCCTCCTCCGACACCGCAAAACCCCGCTCCCTGACCTGAGTCAGTTCCCTGTCGAGTTCTTCGGCGTCCACGATGGTCGCCTCGGTGAGCCTCTCTAGCGGCGAAGCGAGGATTCGGCGTCGTTCATCCTCGGGCAGCCAGGCCAAGAAAGCCTTGGACGAAGCCCCGGCGTGCAGCGGAAAAGACGAGCCGACCTGCACCGTCATCCGCACTTCACGATTGGGCGTGAACTGCTCCACATAGATGCGCCGCCCGTCGACCAGGATGGACAGCGTGGCCGTCTCCTGAGTGGCCTCCACCAACTCGCGCATGGTGTCGGCAGCCAGAGATCGAACGTCTAGACCGGAACGGTAGGCGGCGGCCAGTTCCAGCACGGACGGCCCGAGGGAGTAATGCTTGCTCCGAGCGTCTAGAACGACGAGGCCGCTCTTTCTCAGGGAAGTGAGGATGCGATGGACGGCGGCCTTGGACAGGCCTAAGTGCGAGGCGATGTCGGTCACCCCCCGCGGGACGCCCGAGCGAGCCAGGGTGAACATCACGTCGACCGCCCGCTCGATCGAACCGACACCCCGCCCGGGGGCGGATTTTGCTGTCTCAGCCGACTCCGATGCCGCCGACTCCGGCGCCGCCCCCGATGCATCCATAGGAGTTCCTCCTTATCACATGCCCGGTTGCGGACATCGTTAACCGATTGTTCCGCTCACGGGAACAGCGTTTTACAATTATGCCGTGGATTCGCACGACAGGGAAGGACCGCTCAGCGACCTTCGCGTCCTCGACTGCTCCACCGTCTTGGCAGGGCCGCTCGCCTGCCAAGTGCTGGCCGACTTCGGCGCCGACGTAATCAAAATCGAGCACCCCGCGCGCGGCGACAGCATGCGCGGCCACGGCCATCAGGTGAACGGACAAGGGCTGTGGTGGAAGATCGTCTCCCGCAACAAGCGCTGCATCGGGCTGAATCTCAGCGACCCCGAAGCGGCCGCAGTCTTCGAGCGCCTAGCCGCCTCCGCCGACGTCGTGCTGGAGAACTTCCGACCAGGCACCTTGGAGCGCTGGGGCTTGGGCTGGGAGCGACTCAGGCAGATAAACCCCGACCTGGTCTTGTGCAGAGTGACCGGCTTCGGGCAGGACGGCCCCTACTCCGACCGCCCAGCTTTCGGCACGCTCATGGAAGCCATGAGCGGATTCGCCTACATGACCGGCGCCGCCGAAGGCCCCCCCACCCTTCCCCCTTTCGGGCTGGCCGACAGCATCGCAGGCATCACCGCTGTAGGGGCGGTTCTCATGGCGCTGCGGCACCGAGACGCAGGCGGAGGCGGTCAGGTCGTCGACCTGAGCATCCTGGAGCCCATCACTGCTGCTCTGGGGCCTCACATTGCGGTGTTCGACCAGATCGGGCAGATCGCCCGCCGCTCCGGCAACCGCTCCAGCAACAACGCCCCACGCAACATCTATGCGACACAGGACGGGGACTGGGTGGCGGTGTCGACCAGTTCCGAACCGGTGGCGGAACGGGCGCTCCGTCTCGTCGGACACCCTGAAGTCGTCGAAGAGCCCTGGTTCGCAACGGGCGCAGGACGCGCAGCCCACGCCGACGAACTCGACGAGATGATGTCGTCCTGGATAGGAGAGCGCACGACCGAAGAGGTGACTGCCGCCTTCGAGGAGGCCGAAGTGGCTCTGTCGCTCGTCTACAGCGTGGCCGACTACGTGTCTGACCCGCAGGTCATCCATCGCGGTTCCGTGGTTTCGGTGCCCGACGAAGACCTAGGAGCCCTGAGCATGCAGAACGTCTTGTTCCGCCTTTCGGAGACTCCAGGGCGCATCAGGCACACGGGCAGGAAACTCGGCGCCGACACCGACGAAATCCTCAGAGACGAACTGGGGCTGAGCCCCGAATCCATCGCCGAGATGCGCGCTCGCAAGGCCGTCGCATGAACGCCGCATGAAATCGGACGCACCCGTGCCGGCTCAGGAGCGCCTATTCGACCTGATAGCGTCCGCACACGTCTTTGACCTGGGCAGACCTCTTCGGAACGGAATGTCTCAGTCGCCCAACCACCCAGCGTTCAGACACTGCCTAGACCGCCGCCACGGAGACCGAATCCGCTCCGACGGAGGGTCGGCCGCCTCCGACCTGATCACCCTGGGCTGCCACGTCGGAACTCACGTGGACGCCCTGGCTCACGTCAGTCAAGACGGACGCCTGTATTCCGACCTCGACGCCGGCAAAGCGCAGTCGGGCGGGCGCTTCGAGGCGCTCGGGATTCACGAACTGCCCCCTTTTCTGGGGCGGGGCGTGCTGCTGGACATCCCTTCCCTGCTCGAGGTGGACTGCTGTCCCGCCGGCTACGAAATCTCCGTCGCCGACTTGCAGGCGGCCGCCTCCAAGCAGGGGACTCCCCTGAGCGAGGGCTGCGCCGCCCTGATACGCACCGGCTGGGGAACCCACTTCGCTGAGCCCGAACGTTTCGTAGGCATCCGCACGGGCGTGCCCGGCGTAGGCGAGGACGGAGCCCGCTGGCTGGTCTCTCAGGGGGTCCGCCTGGTCGGAAGCGACACGCTCGCCTTCGAAGTTCTCCCACCAGGCAGCGGCCACTCCCTCCTGCCCGTGCATCGAGTGCTGCTCGTGGAGTCCGGCGTCAACATCATCGAGACGCTGGATCTCGAAGGGGTCAGCGGATCGGGCGTCCACGAGTTCGTGTTCGTGCTGGCGCACCTCAACGTCTTTGGGGCCACGGGCGCTCCCGCCAGACCGCTGGCGATCGCCCTCGAGGAACGCTCGGGCGAAGAGCGCTCTGGCGAGGAACGCCCCGCCGAGGAACGCTCGACCGAGGAGCGCCCGGCCAACTCGTGAGCATCCTGCGATCGCTCAGCGTCATGGCCGCCGGGCCGATGCCCGGCCAACTCCTAGCCCAAATGCCCGCACGAGCCCTGGACATAATCGGAATTTGCGTGCGCGCCTCAACCCTGGACACCAGCCGCGCCGTGTCTCGGTATTCCCAGGAAACGGGGGGTGCGCCGCAGGCCACCGCCATCGGCGTCTCCGGTCGTCTCCCAGCCGCCGAAGCCGCTTTCGTGAACGGCGTGCTGGCCCACTCCCTGGACTACGACGACACGCACCTGCCCTCCATCCTTCACCCCAGCGCCTCCGTAGTCCCTGCGGTGATCGCCGCCGCTGAGAGCGCAAACGTCAGCGGCGCCGACATATCTTCCGCCATCGCCGCTGGAACGGAGGTGTGCGTGCGGCTGGGCATGGGCGGCTTCGACCCGGTGAGCCGCCAGTCGGTGTTCTTCGAGCGAGGCCAGCACGCCACTTCGATTTGCGGTGCGGTGGGGAGCGCGGCTGGCGCCTGCCGGGCGCTCTCCCTCGACGCCGAGACCACCCTGCACGCCATGGCCGTCGCCTGCTCCATGGCCAGCGGGATACTGGAGTCGAACCGGACGGGCGGAAACGTGAAGCGGCTGCACTGCGGCTGGGCGGCCAGGGCCGGCGTCACGGCGACCGAACTGGCGCTGCGCGGCATCACCGGTTCTGAAACCGCAGTGGAGGGCAGATTCGGGCTCTTGCCGGCTTTCCTGGGAAATTCCGCCAGCCTGGAGGTCGTCACCTCGGAAATCGGCGAGCGCTGGTTCAGCGAGGACGTGTTCTTCAAGCCTTACCCAGCCAACCATTTCACGCACGCAGGAATCGACGCTGCGCTGACGCTGCGCCGGAGCGGTCTGCGTCCGGAAGACGTGGCGTCCGCCACCCTCTCAGTGCCTCCGCCCGTGCTGCGCACGATCGGCGAGCCCCTGGGGGTCAAGCGCTCGCCCGAGACGGGTTATCAGGCGCAGTTCAGCGGCCCTTACACGGTGGCGGCGGCGCTTTGCGGCGGAGCGGGGCTCGGACTAGGGCTGGATGACTTCACGGACGCCTTGGCCAAGTCGCCGCAGCGGCGGGAGCTGATGGAGCGCATCGACGTGACCGCAGATCCGGCACTGCTCGACATTTACCCCTATCAACTTCCGGCAGTCCTAGCAGTCACCACCGGCGACGGCCGCACGCTCACAGAAAAGCAGCTCGTCAACCGGGGCGGCCCCGGGATGCCCCTGAGCGCTGACGAACTCGCCCGCAAGTTCCAGGACAACGTGGACGGACTTCTGAAATCGGCGGCAGCCGAAGAGATAACCGAGCGTCTGAGCTCGCCCGCCTCGATCGGAAACCTGGGCAAGATGATGAGCCTCTTAGCACTCTTGAGGGGAGCGTGAACCTGAACGCAGGCGGCGAAGGCCGCACCCTCGACCCAGTCACCCTGGCGGTCATCGGAGGGCGGCTAGAGCAGTTGGTAGACGAGATGGACGCCGCCCTTTTCCGCTCGGCCTTCAACCCGATCATCGCCGAGGCTCACGACGCCTCGTGCGGGATATACCACGCAACCGCGGGCAGCACCCTGGCCCAGGGCAGTTCAGGTCTGCCGATCTTCGCAGGCTCCATGGCGGGCGCCGCATCCCTGGCCATAGATTCCGCAGCCCGAGACGGAGGGCCGGCGGAGGGTGACGTCTGGATTTTCAACGACCCTTACCGCGGCGGCACCCACCTGAACGACATGAAGCTGGTCAGCCCCTACTTCCACGACGGGGAGCTGCTTTGCTGGCTGGCGTCCGTGGGTCATTTCACCGACGTCGGCGGCGCCGTCCCCGGCAACTACAACCCCTCAGCCACCGAAAGCCCGCAGGAGGGCGTGCTCATTCCCCCTATGAAGCTGCGCCAAGGCGGACGGCTTCGCAGCGACGTAGTCGACCTCATCTGCGCCATAGGGAGGATGCCCGTCAACGCCTACGGAGACCTGAACGCCCAGCTCAACGCCCTCGACCTAGGTAAGCGGCGGCTCGAAGAGTTGATCGGGGAGTACGGCGCCGCCGTCCTCGCCGCCGCCTTCAGTGATCTCACCAAACGCGCCGCACGTCTCATGAGAGCCAACGTCGCTTCCCTGCCCGACGGCACCTTCAGCGCCGACGACTTTCTCGACAACGACGGCTCCAGCAGAGACCCCATTGCGGTGTGCCTGGATATGCACATAAGAGGCGAACGGATGGTGCTGGACTTCTCGCGAACCAGCGAGGCGGTAGCCGGCCCAGTGAACATCTCCTCTGTCACTGCACGGGCTGCGTGCTACGTGGCGCTGAAGCACCTATTCACCGAGGTGCCCGCCAACGCCGGCTGCCTCGAACCGGTAGAGACGATCATCCCTGCCGGTTCGCTCCTCGACGCAACCTGGCCGCGACCGGTCGGGGGCTACACGGAGACCATCCTGAGGGTGATAGACGTCGTCTTTCGCTCTGCCGCCCTCGCCGACCCGGGCCGTTCGAACGGCTGCTCCTACGGCACCATCAACGCCCTTTCCATCGCCGGGCACCGACCCGACGGACGGCGCTGGGTGATGTTCACCTTCTACGGCGGAGGGCTGGGCGGAAACCCTGCCGGCGACGGCCTCAACCACGGAAACGCCCCTCTCTCCACCGCCACCATCCCCCCCTTGGAGATTCTGGAGGCGACCTACCCGGTTCTTTACACGCAGTGGTCGCTGCGCCCTGATTCGGCAGGGGCCGGCCGCCACCGCGGCGGGCTGGGGGCCGAATACGAGATCGAGCTCCTCGACGAGCAGGCGGAAGCGTTCGCTTTCGCAGATCGGGGCGTCTTCGCCCCTGCTGGTGTGTGCGGAGGCGGGAGCGCTTCGCTCAACGAAATCCTTTTCAGCACGCGCGAAGGGCGGATCGTCCCGCCCCTGACCTCCAAGATCACCGGCGTGAAGCTGCAGAGGGGGGATCGTGTGAGGATCTCCAGCCCGGGCGGGGGCGGCTACGGAGACCCCGCCGCACGAGAACGCAGCGCCACCGAGCGCGACCTGCAGCTCGGCTACGCAACACTCGAACACATCAGAGACGCCTACGGAATCGCGGCAGAGGGGGCCGCCGAGGGGGAGGCCGACCCAGAAGCCAGCCCAGAGAACAACCCCGGAAACGCCCCGAAGAACACCCCAGAGGCCGGACCGGAAACCGACCAGGAGGCCGAGGCCGGGGCCGCCCGATGAGCGTCTTGCCCGAACCGGGCGTAGTCGTCGGCGTGGACGTGGGCGGAACCTTCACCGACGTCTTCGCCCTAGACGAGCGCAGCGGCGAGTTCCGCACCGCCAAGGTGCCGTCTAGCCGGTTTCGAGAGTCCGAGGGGTTCATGCGAGCACTCAGCGAGGTCGGCGGCGAGGTCGCCGAGGCAGCCGCCCTAGTGCACGGCACCACGGTCGGAACCAACGCCCTGCTAGAGCGCCGGGCCGCCCCCACCGGTCTGATCACGACTCGCGGCTTCCGCGACGTGCTGGAAATGCGCCGGCGCGACCGCCCCGCCACCTGGGGGCTGTGGGGGAACTTCGAGCCGATGATCCCCCGCAACCGCCGCCTCGAAGTGAGCGAGCGCGTCCTAGCGGACGGCAGCGTCCGGCGGGCGGTCGACCCTGCCGAGGTGAAGGATCGGGTGCTCACTCTCCTGAGGAGCGGGGCCGAGGCGTGCTGCGTGGCGTTTCTGCATTCCTACGCCAACCCCGTCAACGAACACACAGCCCTCTCCGCCGTAAGAGAAGTCTGGCCAAACGAACACGTAACGGCGTCCGTCGACATCCTCCCTGAAATACGCGAGTTCGAACGCACCTCCACGGCAGTTCTCAACGCCTGCCTGCAGCCCGTGGTGGGCGGCTACTTGGCAGACCTAGAAGCGGTTTTGGCCGAGCAAGGCTTCGCCGGGCGCTTCTTCCTAGTCCAGTCCAACGGGGGGATGTTCACGGCAGAGGCGGCGCGCTCCCTGCCGGTGCGGACTGCGCTCAGCGGCCCCGCTGCGGGCGTGACGGCCTGCTCGCATCTAGCGGAGGCAGCCGGAATAGAAGACGTGATCACGTGCGACATGGGGGGAACCAGCTTCGACGTCGCCGTCATAACCCGAGGGCGCACGATCACCAGCGTGGAGGCCAGCATCGACTTCGGGCTGGTGATCCGAACGCCGATGATCGAAATCTCCACCATAGGAGCGGGCGGCGGGTCGATAGCTCGGGTGGACGCCGGCGGACTGCTCCGAGTAGGCCCTGAGTCCGCAGGATCGGTGCCCGGCCCGGCCTGCTACGGCAGCGGAGAGCACCCGACGGTCACCGACGCTCACCTCGCCCTAGGCCGCATAAACGGCAGCGCCCCCATCGGAGGACTCGACCCGCTAGACACCGAAGCGGCGCGTCGCGCTCTTCGCTCAAAGGTCGGCGATCGGCTGGGGCTAGACGCCGAAGCAGCCGCCGAGGCCGTCATCGAAGTAGCCACCAGCGCAATGGCGGGCGCCATCCGTTTGGTGTCCATCGAGCGCGGGCTGGATCCGGCTCGTTTCACGATGGTGTCCTTCGGGGGGGCGGGAGCACTGCACGCCTGCAAGTTGGTGAAGGCGACCGGACTGCGCTCCGCTCTGATACCGCCCCACCCAGGGATCGCCAGCGCGTTCGGGTGCGTCACCGCCGACGTCTGCCACGACCTGCTTCAGACCGTGAATCTGAACACGTCAGACGTCAACCCCGCTGAGTTGAGCGAGCTCCTAGTGTCAGCCGCAAGGCGCACCAAAGAGTTCGTTTCCGAAGCGGGCTTGGCGCTCGAGGACGTAACAGTAAGGCACGAGTTCCACATGGCTTACGAAGGACAGACCCACACAGTAAAAGTCGACGCCGACCTCCCCGACCTTGACTCCGCCATACCACGACCAGAACCCCCCCACCCCCACACAGTAAAAGTCGACGCCGACCTCCCCGACCTTGACTCCGCCATACCACGACCAGAACCCCCCCACCCCCACACAGTAAAAGTCGACGCCGACCTCTCCAATCTTGACTCCGCCAGCATCGAAGAGGCCTTCAAGAGCGCCTACGCCGCCGCCTACGGGCGGGTGCTGGAAAATCTCCCAGTCCGACTGGAGTCGGTGCGCACCACAGCGACAGGCCGCCGCCCGAGGTTCGACTTCGCCCTCTTCACCCCCCGCAGCGCCTCCGCTGCCGACGCCCGACGGGGCGAGCGCAGCGTATATATCGACGGGAGGTGGAGAAAGGTGCCCGTCTATTCGCGGCTGGAGCTTCCCGCAGGCGCATCCCTCCCCGGCCCTGCGATCCTCGAACAACCAGACGCAACCACCGTGGTAGAGCCAGGTTTCACCGCCCGTGTAGACGAATTCGCCAACTTGATCCTAGAGGTCTCCTAGGGTCTCCGCCCCCCCTCCCAAGAGCCTCCTCCTCAAGAACCCCCTCCCCCCAAGAGCCTCCTATCCCCCCTCCCCCCACTCAAGAACCTCCTACCTCTTTCCCCCCCCCCCCCCAAGAACCCCCTCCCTGTCCGCCTCTTCCCCCCCAAAAGCCTCCTCCCTCCCCCTCAAGAGCCTCCTCCTCAAGAGCCTCCCAGCGAAAGGCTGGACATCCCCACCGATTTTCGCAACCGCCCAGATTCCTCCCTAAGCCCGAAGCTGATCAGCGAGATTCGCAAGGTGGACGAAAGACGAAAAATAATCTCGAAATTAGGACCCATCGGAAGAAGCGCAATAGAGGCACTACCTAACCCAGAGAAAGAATTCAAGAAGTCAATACAAAAAACACGAACACTTCTGGGGATAAGCATCGAAGAACAAGCTAAGTTCCCTAACTCCAGTGTTGGCCATATATCGAAAAGTGAACTAGCTAAAATAAGAAATAGTATTCGCAAGCACCTTGAAGAAGAAAAACTCAAAAACCAGGAAAAAACTTTTAGAGGAGGCAATACTCATATACGTGATCTTGGCAAAAAATACCCCAAGATAGTGCTCGACGCCTTACACAAAGATCAAATCACTTTAGCGGACGCAGCATACTACCTTAACAGCAAAGTAAAAACTCTACAAAAAATCGAAGCTCGCCTATAGTAAGGCCTAAATCATGGATGAGCCTACGAACAGGAATTTCTATGTTATTGATTCTAGTGTAATTATTACACTAAATGCCTCACAACCTCGTGATGTGGACTTTTCTCACTCTCTTAACATTTCGAGAATTCTGCTGTTGGGACTGTGTCTTCTATGTCTCACACAACCCGTGTCGCCTAAGCAGCCTAAGCAGAGGGCGCCGCTGGTTGGCAATAGCCCGCTCTGACAGACTCGTAGGTTAGATAGCCAGAGCAGGGTTCAACTCCGCAGACGCCGGCTCCCTACTTGTGGTCATTCCTTTGTCACCTCCGATGTTGCTGTGAAGCCTCCGACTCGGTTAGAGACTAAGTCTTTGCTAGTGAGCCACCAGCAGTCTATGCCCCCGTCGGGGTGCAGCCCGCAGGTGTGGCTGAAGCCCGCGCTGATCGACACGTAAGGGCCCTCTAAGACATAATCAGTGTGCATGACATCCCGCCGCCAGTTCCAGCAATACACCCCACCGTCGGGGCGCAGCCCGCAGGCGTGCCAAGCCCCTAACTCCACGTCCACGAAGCCTCCCCCACCGGAGGGATCGGCTTCGTAGACGACGTAACCGTCCGCGTACGTCCACCCGGTTTCCTCGTCCGCGACGTCGATATTCCCCCAGCACTCCACCGACCCCCCGGGGCGCAACCCGCACGCCCGCCACATGCCGACCTCTATTTCCTCGAACACTCCACCGGGGGGAGACAAGATGGAATAACTTCCACCTATGGACCCGCCATCCCCCCAGCATAATGCCGTGCCGTCTTCCCGCAGGCCGCACGAGTAACCCCAATCCATAAAGCCACCGTGGCGCACACTCGAAGTCGGGGAACTGGGGTTATACCAGCCCCCCCAACCTGCGTCTACTGACATTAAACGCTCCCGAGGGGGCACCACTTTGCTCTGCCGCCTCAGGAAACCACTGCCCCCCCAGCACTCCACCCCACCGGAGGGGCGCAAACCGCAGGCGAAATCCCTAGAAGTAGTGATCTGGGTGAACACCCCACCGGGGGGTGTCAACTTACCGAACTCATCCGACCCCCAGTCCGACCCCCAACACTCCACCCCACCATCGGGGTGCAGCCCACAGGCATAATCAGAACCTACGCTGACCGAGGTGAACACCCCGGGAGGGGCAGATAGCCGCTCCCATTCTGTCCAACCCGTTTCTTCAAGCACGCGTCTTCCCCCTAAGCACTCAATAGTGCCATCAATACGCACCCCGCAACTAAATGAAGAAATCCCACTCTCATAATTAATAAACTTATCATCTCCTGGTATGAAATTATCATTACTGACCGCGTCTTGGTCCCAGCACATCCGCGTGTGATCGAGGCGCACACCACACGCACGATCTCTCCATACCGCCAGATCGATGTACTTCTCCCCTTTCGGAGGACCGTCCACTTCCACGCTGTCGTACCTGTTCCAACACTCCGCCTCCCCGCCGGGGCGCAAACCGCACGTGTACGACCCCGCCACCCCCAACTCGACTTGTTCGAACACACCCCCGGGTGCCCGCAGGTAAGCGACATCCCATTCCTCTTGCTCCCCCGGCAGGGAATAGTGCATCCAGCACTCCACGGAACCGTCCCGACGTAAACCGCACATATCACTTCCGCCCCCGCCGCTGATCGACTTGAACTCCCCCGGGGGAGGCGACGCCTCCCCCTCACCGTAACCGCGCCCCCAACACTCCACCTCACCAGAGGGACGCAACCCGCACAAAAAACCAGAACCCGCAGCAATGGAAGTGAACGGCCCGTCGGGGAGCACCAGCACGCCCTTCCGGGGGGAGGAGTAACCCCAGCACTCCACTTCCCCCCCGGGGCGGAGAGCGCAAGCGTGTTCTAATCCAGCGCTGACCGAAGTGAACTCTCCCACAGGGGGATCCAAGGCGACAGGGTCCCCTCTCCAGCACTCCACCCCTCCGGTAGGGCGGATCCCGCACGCGTACCCCCAACCAGCGTCCACCATCGCCAACTCCCCCCCGGGAGGCGTCCCGCCCGAAAGATCACTGCTCGACCTATCCAGCATGCTCCTCGTGCGCCCGAGCCAATCAGTCCTAAACTCCCAGCACTCCACCGAACGGTCCACGCGCAATCCGCACGAGTAACGCCATCCGGCGCTCACCGAAATGAACCCCCCACCGGAGATCTCCTCCACCACAGGGGTGACGCTTTCCATAACCGGCACAGGCAACCTCACCAAAGTAGTACCCGTAACAGAGGAAACACCAGAACCGACCGGAACAGTCGCCGAAACCGTGGAACCGCCGACAATCGGAACCTCGCCCGTCCCCGACGGCGGCGAAACACCCTCCCCAGGGGGAACGTGCGGGGCGCCCTGCCCCCCGCACGCCGCCGCCAACACGACCACCGCCAAACACAACGGCAAACTGATTCCACGTTTCACGGGAAACACTCCTTCCTTAACTCGGGGACCCTAGATCACTAGGACTGTACTAAGGGTAAACGACGGAGACGGGCGTCCCCAACGTCCAGTCATCTACGCCCGCCGAACCTAGGTACAAGCTCATGACAGCGTGGTCCAAACCAGCAGCCGAAACCGGGTTAAGGGGTTTCAAAGTCTTATCCGGCTCCCTCTTGTGGTCATTCCTTTGTCACCTCTGATGTTGCTGTGAAGCCTCCGACTCGGTTAGAGACTAAGTCTTTGCTGGTGAGCCACCAGCAGTCTATGCCCCCGTCGGGGCGCAGCCCGCAGGTGTGGCTGAAGCCCGCGCTGATCGACACGTAAGGGCCCTCTAAGGTGTAATTAGTGTGCATGACATCCCTCCGCCAGTTCCAGCAATACACCCCACCGTCGGGGCGCAGCCCGCAGGCGTGCCAAGCCCCTAACTCCACGTCCACGAAACCTCCCCCACTAGATGGATCGGCTTCGTAGACGACGTAACCATCCGCGTACGTCCACCCGGTCTCCTCGTCCGCGACGTCGATATTCCCCCAGCACTCCACCGACCCTCCGGGGCGCAGCCCGCACGCCCGCCACATGCCGACCTCTATCTCCTCGAACACCCCACCGAGGGGAGACAAGATGGAATAACTCCCACCTATGGACCCGCCATCCCCCCAGCACAACGCCGTGCCGTCTCCCCGCAACCCGCACGAGTAACCCCAATCCGTAAAGCCACCTTGGCCCACACTCGAAGTCGAGAAACTGGGATTATACCAGCCCCCCCAGCCTGCGTCTACTGACACTAAACGCTCCCGAGGGGGCATCACTTTGCTCTGCCGCTTCAGGAAACCACTGCCCCCCCAGCACTCCACCCCACCATTGGGGCGCAATCCGCAAGCGAACTCCTTAGAAGTGATGATCTGGGTGAACACCCCACCGGGGGGTGCTGACTTCCCGAACTCGTCCGACCCCCAACACTCCACCCCACCAGAAGGGCGCAGGCCGCAGGAATAGTCGTCTCCAGCGCTCACGGACTCGAACCGCCCATCCGGTGAGGGAATCCCCTCGAACTCTTTCTCCCACCATGATGACCAGCACTCCACCCCGCCGTCAACCCTTAAACCGCACATATGACTCTCCCCGATGCTGAGCGACTTGAACTCCCCCTCCCGCACCCACCAAGGGCTTCTCCCTTCAGTTTGAACATTCCAACACAACACCCCACCGCCGGCGGGGAGACCGCAAGCAACCAAATTCCTCACGCTCACCCGGGTGAACTTCCCTTCCGCGGCTGGGACCGCCCGCCCGCCATCATTGTGATCCCAGCACTCCACTTCACCAGAGGGACGCAGCCCGCACGCGTACCTCCCCAAACCTGGTGTGACCGATTCGAACACGCCATCTGGCTCGAAATAAGAAACTTCCCATACCTTCTCATCCGCGAAATCCGGCAGCAAAAAATACGGCCTCCAGCATTCCACAGAACCGTCCGGACGGAAACCGCACACATTACTTCCACCCCCTCCGCTGATCGACTTGAACTCACCCGAAGGAGGCGACGCCTCCCCCTCACCGTAACCTCTCCCCCAACACTTCACCTCACCAGAGGGACGTAACCCGCACAAAAAACCCGAACCCGCTACGACAGAAGCGAACGGCCCGTCGGGGAGCACCAGCACGCCCTCCCGGCGGGAGGAGTGACCCCAGCACTCCACTTCCCCCCCGGGGCGGAGAGCGCAAGCGTGTTCTAACCCAGCGCTGACCGTGGTGAACTCCCCCCCAGGGGGCTGCTCCAAGACGACAGGGCCCATTCTCCAGCACTCAACCCCTCCGGTAGGGCGGATCCCGCACGCGTAGCCCCAACCACCAGCGCCCACCATCGCGAACTCCCCCCCGGGGGGCGCCCAGGGATCACTGCTCGACCTATCCAGCCTGCTCCTCGTACGCCCGAACCAATCAGTCCTCCACTCCCAGCACTCCACCGAACGATTCACGCGCAACCCGCACGAGTAACCCCGACCGGCGGTCACCGAAATGAACCCCCCACCAGCAACCTCCTCCACCACAGGGACGACATTTTCCATGACCGGCACAGGCAACCTCACCAAAGTAATGCCCGTAACAGAGGAAACACCAGAGCCGACCGGAACAGTCGCCGAAACCGTGGGGCCGGCGCCAACCGGAACCTCGGCCACTCCCGGCGGCGGCGAAGCACCCTCCCCAGGAGGAACGGGCGAGGCGCTCTGCCCCCCGCACGCCGCCGCCACCACGACCACCAACAAACACAACGGCAAACTGATTCCACGTTTCACGGGAGACACTCCTTCCTTTAACTCGGGTATCCTAGACCACTCGGACTGTGACTAAGGGTAAACAACGGAGACAGGCGTCCCCAACGTCCAGTCATCTACGCCCACCGAACCCAAGTTTAAGCTCATGACAGCGTGCTCCAAACCAGCAGCCGAAACCGGGTTAAGAGGCTTCACAGTCCTATCAGGCTCCCTCTTATGGTCACCCTTACTCACCCCCACCACCACGAACTCGTGACCCGTCACCCTCAACGGCGCAAAAGCCGGATCATTCAAATCTACCGAGGTCAACAAGAAACGACCACGATCCAACTCGCCCACATCCACATCTGAGCCTTTAGTTTGTTCTGGGGTGAGTACGATGGGGGTTCCGTTGTTCATCAGTTGGATGAACCTGTTAGGGGCTGCGCTCGAGCTGGCTTTAGGTGGGCGATGAAGTATCACGTACCTGTAAGCCACGTGGTGCTCCGCACCGTTCAAATCCTCCGGAGGTTCGCCGAACCGCAAGCGTAACATAGCGCTATCGTTAGGATCCGCGGCGAGTTCTAGGTTTGTGAATGCTTGGGGGTGGTAGATGGAGTGGAGGTTTTCGCGGTCTTGGGGGGTTATGGTCGTGGATCGGCAGTCGACGTCCGGGGTTGCGGGCTGGTCGGCGACCGCTGTTTCCCAGTCCCTGAGGGTCACTCCGTAGGAGTACAGGGAGGACGCCAAACCGGGGACTCTGCTGCACTCGAAGCCGTAGTCTGCTAGGCTTAGGAAGTGTCCTATTTCGTGGGCCACCACCCAGGTTTCCGCGGTGTTGATTCTGGTCACCGAACCTCTGACTAGGTGCGGGTGGAAATAAGTCGCGTCCACTGCTCTCGGGTAGTGTTCCCACAGGTACGCGCACCCGGCGGCGGCGCCTAGTTCGCAAAAGTCGTGTTCGGAAGCGGCGCCTAGCAGGCAGTTCTGCCACACGTCGGTAGTGGAGGCGGCCGCTCGGCAACTCGACGCCGGCCCGGAGCAGTACTGACCGTAGGAGTTAGCCGTGCTGCTTTCCACGCACCTGTAGTCCATGACCGCTATGTCGAAACCCGCAGCCCCCGCCCTAGGGTTGTTGATCACCGGCCTGTCCATCACACGGTTAGGGGCTTCCCCGCATTCGGCGGGGGTGGAAACGGAACCCCCGAAGTGGAACAAATTGGGGAACACGTTATTCCACGCGTCCACAGCGTCATCCACCTCGTCTACGAGATCCTGCGAACTCGTGCAAACCCTCAGCGACTCCCCCTCCCGCACCAGTTCGTTCAAAATAGCCCACTTCTCAGGCGGCAGGGCGTACGGATCCCAACAATAATCGAGGTTTCTAGCCTCGCAAGACATCGGCTGCGGAGCAGCGACAGCATCCGGAACGGGTTCCACTACGCGAGGAGGTCCTGAGTTGGTCCCACCTCCTGGGGGCGTGTTCTCCGGGATCACGGTCACCCGGTACCTCTGCCCGTCGGTCAGGCCGGTGATGTTGTGGCGGTAGAACCGGTTCCCGTCGTCGATTACTGTTGCTGAACTGATCGGCGTGTAGGTTGTCCCTGACAGGGTCCCCCAGCGAAGTTGGTAACTCAGCGGAGACCCCCCGTCGCACTCGGGGCGCTGCCAGAACACGCTGAGACCCCCGCCCGTCCCGTAAACCCCTGAACGCTCCAACCTCCCGGGGTCGGTTACTGTCCCACGGGGGGCGGCCGAGGAAACGGCGCTGCCTTCCCTCACTATCCCTCTTAGGGCGAATATTCTGACGTCGTGGGTGCACATGTCCAGGCCGGTCAGTTCGCGGGAGTTCAGCCTCCACCCGGCGGAGGAGCGAACCGCCGGCAGCGGGACGTTAGTCGCTGAGGCAAGCAAGTCCGTCGACGACCACCCGGCCGCCCCGTCGGGTTTCCACTGCACCCTGTAACTCGAAGGAGTGTAATCGTTGACGTTCTGCCACCAGACCGCTATGAGAGACCCGTCCCTCGAACCCGGGTAAAGGAACAAAACAGGAACACGCGAACTGCTTGAAGGCAAAGCAGGGAAATCCGAACACCCAGAAGAAACAGTAAAACGCACACGCCCCCTCAAGCAGTTGGTAACATCCGCTGAGACCCAAGGACTCTGACTCCCAGGGATTTGGTTGTCTGCTGCTACTTGGACTTCGTAGAAAGTGCCGCCGGGGGGGAGGTTACCGATCGTGTGAGTGAAATCCTTGCGCGGCGGCCCGGGCATAGCCGAAACCACGCCGGACGTCCAGGGGATGGTTGCTTCCGTCCACGCCCCAGTGGAGCCCTCCCGCCAGCGCAGTTTGTACCCAGTAACAGGATAGTGATTATCCCACGCCTCCTGCCGCCAGGACACGTTCAGCGCACTAGCGGAGGGCAGCACGGTGAGCCCTGCGGGCGCTTTCGGGGGGTAAATGCACAACCCTTTGCCCTCTATATGAGTAAGCCTGCGGGGTACGTAAGTACGCTGCAGAGTGAAGATATAAGCGACCCCGCATCCGGGTTCGGCCGTCCCGCGGATGTAGCCGCTCACGCCTTCAGCGTTCCAAGCAGCCAACTCCACTAAGTAACGAGAACCCACAGCCAAACCGGAGATCCTGAACGTCCGCCCCCCCTCAGAAGGCAGAGTAGGCGCCACCGAAGCAAAGTTCCAAGCCGTGATCGGCCCCCCTAGGCGCCGCCACCGCAGCAGGAAACGCGCCAACTCCAAACCACCATTGTTGAAATCCCCGTCCTCCCACTTCACGTCTATCGTCCCCGCCCTCGGCCCCGCGGAAACATCCAAAACAGGCGACGTGAACTCACTCGACACGACACTCGGCGCCCCAGGGGTCACGCAATCCCCGCCACCCGGGGGGCGCACCAGGCCCTGCGCGCACGCAGGCGCAACAACACACCGCTCCATCCCCCGGACCACGAGAGTCCCCTCCGCGCATACGAGAGGTTCAGGTCTACGGCCACGCGGAGGCCAGGCCGCGCAGTCCTCGTCATCGTCCCCGCAAGGCACGCCCGACGCTGCGAACTTCCTGCTCTCCCCAGCGGCGTTCTCAGAATACACCACCACCACATAATGATGACCATTCCGCAACCGCCCTTTACGCGGCGCAAAACTTGAGTAATGGTACCGTAAAGGTACAATAAACTCTCGGAAACTCCCTACCCCCTCCAGAAACGGCGGGAGATTGGGAGGCAGGGGACTGGGAGTAGGGAAACCCCCACCCCAAGACCGTCTAGTCCTAGCCAACCCGTAGGCATAGCGACCATTCAAAATCTCGTTCACCGAGAAACGCGACAGCGAATGCAGCACGACACGGTAGCTGTCCACCGGAGTGGTATCGGGCAGGGGATCCTGCTGCCACCACTCCACACTCAAAGACTGGTCCCCCGGGGTCACCTCAACCCGCAACGGCTCAGGGGGGCGACCCACGCACCGGCTCCTGCCCGTGTCGTACTTCATCCCAGCAGGACAGGGCACGCCCGACGCCGCGGCCGAGGACGACCCAGCAACGTTGCGCGCCTCCACCTCCACCTCATAAGACACCCCATTCGTCAAACCCCCAATCACGTAAACATCCTCCCAGAAACTCGAAGAATAAACAGACCCCCGGTGGAAACGTGTTGCATCCCAGCGGCGCGTCACGCTCACCCAATCCCCAGAAGACCCCGACCGGCGCCACCGCACCACATACTCCGACACAGGATTCAAAACAGAAAACCCGCGCCCCCCGCGAAGACTAGAATCACTACCACTCCACTTCGCCGACACCGCCAACTCCCCGCCGGCGCCGCCTTCATCAACCTCCATGGTGAACCCACCAGGCGCACCCACGCACACCCCCACCGCAGGGTCGAACACCTGACGCCAGAAACCCGGCTCCGAACCCGAAGGACACGAATGATCCACCAACGGCACACCATCCCCAAACACCGGAAAACTGTTCACCCCCCTCACACTGTAAGACACCACCTTCACCTGATACGACACCCCTCCCGTTAAACCACTAATCACATAAGACGAAGACCCCACACCCAGCACCGGAAAAGCCACCACACCCAACACAGGCGCCGCCCAACTCCACTCCCCCCCGCGCTCACGACGCCACCCCACCGAAAACCCCGCCACCGCAGCATCACCCGTAGAAGACGCCGGAGCCCCCCACCTCACCCTCAACGACCCCACCCCCGGAGTCAAAACCAACCCCCCAGGGGCAGGCGGACGCGGCGGATCAACCGGCTCGCAACGATCGTAACGAGCAAGAACCACAACCTTCTCCCCCGCAGAACAGGGACGCACCCCCCTGAGCACCTTAGCACTCTTCTTCCCCGCTTTGTTGACCGCCCACAACTTCACATAATAAGACACGCCACCCTTCAAACCAGAAAACGCCCGCCCCCGCGCCGAAGCAGGCAACTTCTCCACCGACTTCGCCCCATTTATACCCTCTCGGAACTCCAACTTGTAACCACTGATCGGCGAACCCCCATCCGAAACAGGAGGCTCCCACCGCAACGAAGCCGACCCCACACCCAACGACACCCTCACACCCCGAGGAAACCCCGGAGGACCCACCACCACAACCGGCGACGACGACGCCGAAACCGGCCTCGACGCCGACGAAACAACAGTCGTCGACGTCGTCGTTGTCGTCGTGGAAGTAGACGTAGAGGTGAGCGTGGGGGAAACCGACCCCGAACGCGCCGCCTCCCGCACCACCCGCTCACACGAACCCGACGCACGCAACACCCACCCCGGCAAGCAGGAACGCACCGCCTCAGCATACTCCACACAACTAGACCCCACCAAGACGCCCCGCCCGCACGAATAAGCCACAGCCGGCGGCGCCGAACGCTCCACCGACTCCGACCGCGAGCACGAACTCCCCGAGAGTGCCCAATCCGGCGGGCATCCGTAGCGCAGACTCCCGAAACGCGACACCCCGCCAGCGTCCACATAACGACACGACAAAGGCACACCAGCCGGACTGCAGCTAGCAGACGCCGCAGCGGACTCCACCACCTCCTCCTCCCACACGCACACACGATCCCCAGAAACCCTCAAAACACCCTCCAAGCAGGAATAAGCCACCGACGCCTCACCTAAGACACGGCGGCAACCCCAACTAGACGACCCCAATCCCACGCTGAAACGCTCAAACCCAACAGGACACGCCAAAAACGAAGCAACAGACTCCACCCCCACGCACACAGCATCACCCGACAACACGAAACCCGACGCACACACAACACCAGACGACGAGCCCGACGCACCAGACGAGCCCGACCCCGACGAGGAGGACGAAGACGACCCCGACGAACTAGACGAAGACGAGTCCGATGAGGAGGATGAAGACGAGTCCGATGAACTAGACGAAGACGACCCCGATGGACTAGACGAAGAAGAGTCCGATCCCGACGAGCCAGACGAACTCGACGACGAATCAGACTGAGAAGGCTGAAAATCGGCGGACGACTTCACGGCGTCGAGCGCCGCGGGCGGCCCTAGCCCCACGGGATGCGCGAGGGATCCATCACTTCCGAAGCTGGCTACGAATGCCCCCCCCCCCCCCCCTCAACTTCATCCCCGCCTAGCGCGGAAACATCCTCAGAGGACAGAGCCACAGGCGCCACCAACGACGCAGCCAACAACACGCCCGCCAAAGCGGACCTCGATGCGATTCTTATGGAAAGCAGACCGACTAACGGCATGCCAACTCCTTTCATGTTCGGGGGAATCTTTAAAAGCCGATCCCAAGGCTTCGAATAATTTTCTTAGTATAGCACGAAACAACGCGTAACGCGCTGCAGATGCTCACTCGCATGTGCTGACCTCGACGCTCAATCGCAATGCAGCCCGACAGCAGGTCGCCTCCCCGCCGCCGCCGCTCCGCCCGCCGCACCGCCGCCGTCGCGCCCAGGGATCAGACCCCGCAGACGCCGGCGCACTCGTTACCCCAGTGCTCACCGCTGTCTACCTCCGCCTCCGCAGCGTCGGCTTCAACGGCTTCACGGAGCGGAACACGGCGAGCGTGCAAGAACACCTTGTTGCGGAACATCGTCGACGCGTTGTGGCCGGGCGCCCGCAATTCCTCGTCAATCCTCACCGCCTCCTCGAACGAAATTTTGTCCTGATCCCGCATGTGGAGCCATCCTTCAGCTGACCTATACGGGCATCCCACGCACGCAGACCTCGGCAGGCCGCGACCGGGGAATTCGTCAGCAAACCAATCTAGGCAGTCTTCCCTCGACATGCCCAAGTCAATGAGCGGATAGCGATTCACTATCCATTGATCAGGCGAAACCCTCATCCTTTCCGCCTCATCGGTAGTGATCCCGAGCCACATCTCGACTGAAGTAGCCAGAGCAACAGGTGAACGAACTCGAAGCCCGAGAAGCCTGCGAACCTCCGAACGAATCGGATTGATCTTATAGTCGGTCGTGCACTGCCGCCAATTCATCCCAGCGGGAGTCCCGTCAGGAGCAGCAAGAAAAACCGGAATCGACAGCCAAGGCCTCCCCCTAGCGTTGACACCCGCCTTCACGTCGTCCTTAAGGGGACGAGCAGCGCCAACCCGCAGCACACGGAACGACGACAGCTCAGACTCCAACCACTCCAAATTCTCATACACGGCTGGGGGCTCCCACCCGGTGTCAGCGAAAATCGCAACATCGGGTTTGCTGTCGAGACAGCCCCTCTCGGCCAGCAAAGCTAAAACGGTTGACTGCGTGCCGCCGCCCAGCGACAGAACCTTTAAGGCTGGGATCTGGGGGCGGCGTCTTCTTTTGGGGGCAAGGACTCCTCGACGTGGTGACGCAGTTCTTCGTCGCTCAAGACGTCGAAGCTGACGCCTCCAGCCTTCCTGTTGAGCGACTGCATGACCTTGTTCACGCTGCTGGTCTTGTTTTCGTCGGCCAAGCCGGACGATATCCCCACATCTAGAATGGCCGCACGAATGCGGTCTGACGCCATCAAGTAGCTTCGCCTCAAAATCTGATGGTAGAAGTTGACGTTGCCAGCCATCTTCTCGAGCAAAGTGTCGGGGTCGTATTTTGAGTGCTGGGAAGTTCGAAGCGCGAACTCATAGAGCCACCACAATCTGGCGATCGTATTGGATTCTTTGCTGTTACGAAGGTAGTGAGACCTGACAAACTTGGTCTGCTTTTGGCGCTCAGTGCTCTTGGTTAAGATGCTCATGCCCCAACGTGTTCGCACATAGCTGGGGATATGAAAACAATTGATTGAAGCCAGCACGCGCGGGTCGGACATCTCGAAAGCGGTGAACGTCGGAAAAATCTGGCGAAGCCGCCTGGCATGCTCAGCATCACGCCTAGGCCCTTTGACAGCGTCGGCAGTGAGCTGCTCCAAGGGCTCTTTTGGCTGCCACGAACTGCCCACGAAAAGATTTGACTCTTCGTCGGCATTTTGCTTCATTCGGTGATCTAGTGCCTGCTTGAGTTCATCAGGTTTTGCGAATATATCTGGCCTTTCAACTGCTAATTCTACCAATGATGAATATCCGGTAGATGAAAGTGCTCGGACTGCCTTAGACATCTGCTTCCTCCGAAGTTACTGGCTGG
The DNA here is from genome assembly GCA_965242895.1 of Acidimicrobiales bacterium. Classification (GTDB taxonomy): domain Bacteria; phylum Actinomycetota; class Acidimicrobiia; order Acidimicrobiales; family CATQHL01; genus CATQHL01. The sequence continues at coordinate 2,231,128 of OZ251507.1, read as the reverse complement.
AAAAATAACGGAAATTCAAGTAGTCTCTGGGCAACCCAGAGCACGGACTTAGGGCGGCTTCCATCAGTCTCAAGCATGAAACTAGACTGATCTTCATTCACCGAAATCTTGTATTCTTTGAGCTTAGAGGAAATCACTCCTAGCCAAGTAGAGGAATCAGCATCTTCGAATTCTTCGGAGCTGTAATAAAGGAAGGCCTGCAAAGTTTCAACTAGGGCAGACAGATACAGCGTTTCTACTGCGCGCTTTTGGTCACGATCTTGATCGGACTTTCGTATTTCTTCGAACTTATCATGAGTTGCTTCGTCGGCAACTAGAGAAACAAAAGGTTTGCTGGGATCAATCTCAGCATTCCAGCCAGGCTGTTTTACTTCAGAATTGCGTTCCAGTCGAAAAATTGACTTGGAACTTCGTTCTTCTAGTTTCTGGATTTCAGTAAAGCTTGGTTTATGAACTGCGATGGGGCTGCCTGGGCTCAAACTGGCGGGACCCTCCCCGAATGCTGGATGAGCATCATCGTAGGGAAGAGCCAACTTTTCTACTGCGGTGACCTGTGGATGCAGTTCCAGCTGAGCACGGAGATCTTTAACCCTGAGTTCTCCTGTGACTTTAAGGGGTTGATCTTGCTCGGCTTCAAATATTTTCCTGTATGAAGTGGCGCCGCAATACACCCATACAATGCTCTTTGCCTGGCTGTCGTCTATCAGTGAATTGATGTAATCGACGTCAAGGTCGAACTCAGCTTGAAATCTAAGTTTGTCATTCTCGACCTCGCAACTTGTAGCAACTTTAATATTTTTTCCAGGATAATTGTATTCTCGCTGCCCGAGCACAGGATGCAGAAAACCTCGATTAGGGGCGAATCTCATATGACCTCCTAAAAAATCTACCCGACACTGTAAGCGAGATTGAAAGAGGAGACCCCAACCGGCTCGTTCATTGATAATTCAATCTCAATTCGCTCATCCTTAGCTGTCTCATCCAACTCCGTCAGCGGAACAACAAATATATTCTTCTCTACCAAACTCAATTCACGACCGCCCATGCTTGCTGCCATAAGGCCGACCACTTGCGAGGACTCGTCTTCACGGACAGCCTTAAGCGCTAGGCGCACCTCTTTTTGTGTCTTGACGGAATCTGGCAGCACAATCGAAGCAACCAGCCTGTGGGTCTCCCCTTTGATCGGACGAAAAATTGGTGCTAACTCAACCTGAGTTCTGCTCGTTCTCGCAGCACGACCTTCCTTTACAAGAGAACCGCGCTTACTGCCACCTGTTCCCTCTCCTCCATCTGGTGTTGACTGCTCAGTACCTGACTCGTCATCCTCTTCCGCATCCGCCTGTTCACCTTCGGACGGCCAACTCTCCGGACGCGGAGCTCGATTCAATTCCCGCAGAGGCTCGATCTTGATCTTCTCTCCGCTGTCAGCATCTTCGATCACCAACCCATACCGCTTCAACTCGTGTGCATCCGAAAAACGTTCAGAATCCCGAGAAGCGTGCTTGGAGATCGTCTCATAGAGCCAGACTTTTAGTTCCTTCAAAGCTTTCCTGGCTTTACGGCGGCTCTCCTTGTCCGTCTGGGGGATTTCATCTACTGACAAAGCGTCATGCGACGGGGGCTCACATTGCTTCAGAATCAAGTCGTCATCACGAGGTTTGCACGAAAGAACCGCAGTAAAGTTCTCCCAGTGGTTTGGGATTGAAGGATTGGCTGGACCCAGGTTCTTGGCTACATCTGTCAACATCAACCCGGGGTGCCTCACCAGCGCTAGATCCCTCCGCCCATTCCCTTCACCCACGTCGATCCTTAGCTGCAAATTGCCAATGCCCTCGATGTAGACTTTGGCCACCGGTTTTTGGGCTGATACTTTAATGTATTGACGGGTTTTCTCGCTAGTAATTTCTGTTAACACTCTCTCGCCCGCAGCGAGTTCTTCAGCATTCAGGACAGTGTTTTCCCCGATCGTCAACTCTAAGCGCTCGTGTATAAGCGCAAAGAAGAAACTGTCTGCTGCTGAATTAAGAGCTCTGTGTTCCCACCCTAGGTCTTCCTCATTTTCTCCTTCAGCCTCTCCTGAAATGTATCCAGGTATCACAACCATTGTGCCTGGATACGGCAAGTAGAATCTCTCAGGAATCTCCTCGTCTGCTAGAGGAGCAAATTTATTCCCGCCGAGGTAGCCGTCTTCTGAGAGTTTGCCGGAGTTCGTTTCTGTCGAATTCGAATCTTCGTGAGTAACTAAATCTTCGTGAGTAACTAATATCGCACGACCGATAAAGCGCCTAGAGTGTGCCCCCCCCCCCCCCCCCCCCCGGTTTCATAACAAGTTGAGTAGAGCACTGTACGCAAAGGGGTGGAAGCGAACGGGGCATGCTTGCCCAGCCCGAACGAACCTAGGTTCGCTCCCGAAGGTTTCACAGAGTGTCCTTCTGAATTCGTCAAAGCCTCCCAGGGGCTCACCGCCCCCTCAGCAGGCTCGATGTCCCGAGTTCCTGTGGTCTCGAGATCGGTAATCGATAAGGCCTTGATTTCATCGCCGGATTCCAGCATCTCGAGAGCTTTCTTGAATTGCTGCCTTCCGTCGGGGGAGTTGTATTTCGAATCAACGCAACTGCGGAGAGCTTCCGCCAAGCTTGACCCCCCGATTTCCTCGGTCGAGAGCGAAATCATGCGAATTTCGACACAGACAGGGTTTTCTTCATCGTCCGCGTCCAGGGAATTCTGCAGGCATTCCCTGAAGAGGGCGGCGTCTCTGTCAGCGCTGAAAATAGACAAGCCAGCATTCTTGAAGCCTCTAGCTTTGGGAGGGGCCGGCGGGAATTCCCATTTCAGTTCGTTCATCCCGCTGAATATATCAGCCGTCCGACATCAATCCACCGTATTCGCTGTCAAGGTCTGGGTGGCAAGCAGAAGGCACGACAGGCGCGACACTTAGGCTGCCCGCCGCGCTCACTCATCCGCTAGCAGCCAGGAGTCATGACTCCAAGACTTCCCGGAGACTTCCCTGCAATTCGCTTAAAGCGGACGGGAAATGGAGGGAGCGGGCGGAGGCGAATAGACCTGCTGCGCCTTGCTTCGAGTGAGCGTCAGCAGGGGCTTCACCAATCTTCGCCCGGGAATTTGCACTCCTCTAAGAGAGACTCCCTAGCTTGGCCCCCGGGTTCCAGGGGTTGAACATCAGAACCGGGTTGCTGGAACGAACTTGGGCTCACATAAGGCAGGAACTCCGCCGTGAAAGCATGCGGACTAGGCGACTCGTCCTGCCTGGCTTCATCCACCAGATCATAGAACACCCCCACCGCCTCAAGAAGCACAGGATCCTCAGCCTCAAAAGCAGTCCCCCTCACCTGAGGATCGTCCACCGCCGCCAAAGCGTCAGCGAAAGGGTACTTCCCCGAAGGCGTCTCCAACGGCAACCCCCGAACAGCACCCGCGGCCACCGCATCACCCATCTCCGCTCGGGCGAGAAGTTCCCCCCGAAACAAATCAACCATAGTCTTATTAAAATAACCATGCCGATACAAGGAAAAACTACGAAACGTTTCCACGTGCGCCCAGCAAAAAGCTCCTACCGAAGTAGAAGGATCATTCTCATTCCTACTAAGATCCTCCAAAACTTCAAGCAACGAAACACCTCCCGAATAACCCAGGTCTTCGGAAACAGTCAGGTGCTCCACTAGTTCCTCCGTAGTCAAACTAAAACAACACCTAGCCCTAAAATACTCAGCCGACTGCATGCTAGACTTCTCGCTCCAAGCGAATTGCAGATCGAGGGGGAAGTCCCTGAGCAGGAGCCCTTCGTCGGTAACAGTTTCTATATCTATATCCCGTAGTTGCTCGGGAGTGAGGTTCTCCACCTCCTCTAGGGTGAGCGCCCTGAGGTCTTCGATGGTTAGCGTGTCCTCCATTCCGGGAGGGGTGGGATGCTCACAGGAACGCGTCAGCCCGACGGAATCAATAAAATCCTCCTCCAAAGCAGACGCCTCCGAAACAGAGGCCCGCTTATACTCATCCACCCAAGCAAACAACGCCTCAGCAGCCGAACGCAACTCAACCTCCCCCGCGCTCAGAGCCGTCTCCCTCACCCCCGGGGCGTCGACCCCTTCAACGGTTGAAGCCACCGAGTGGTCCTCCCCCGGTGTCCTCACATCAGCAGCGTCCAGGAGAACGCGAACCGCTTCGTCGTCCCCCCTCCTAGCGCGGTGCACTAACTCCTCCCTCAAGACCTTAAAAGCTGTCCCACCATCCCCCTCCTCGTCGAAAGGCAACTCATCATAAGGCGGCTCCCCGCCCAAAATCGCCTCAAACGCATAAGCACGAGCGACCTCCCACCGCGCCCAACAAAACGCCCCAAGAGGAATAGAAACATCATACTCAGGGCCACCCAAAAACCTGAACGAATCAACCCTCGCCTCAAAGAACCCCGCCAACTCCCCTGTAGACCAAACAGACACCCCACCTCCAGAAAACGCAGGCAACGTAGTCGAAGACACGACAGGCAGCGTCGACGACGACTCAACCCCGCCAGAGACAGTCGACGCCACACCAGGAACAGTCGACGCAGGCAACTCTCCCAGCCCAGGCGCCGAAGACCCAGTCGACGAAGTTGACGCAGGCAGCGTCGAAGACCCAGACGGAGGGGGCGACGCGGGCGCGGCACTAGTAGGAGGCGCCTCCCCAGGGGGCGCCGGGGGTGAAACCTGAGACGCCCCTCCACAAGACGCCGCCGCGACGAGGAACGCAACCGCTACCGCCAACACCCATAACCTGTTAATAGTAGGCATCATGTTCAACTACCTCTCCCGCCCGCCTCGGCGCGTCAGTTGCGGGGGACGAGCGTGGAGAGAACAACACTCGCATCTCCTACACTTTCCTTCAATAGTGTAATACCCTCTCCCCCCAACGAAAGCACCAAACCTAACTCTAGGCGAATTCGCCGGAAGGCTTGCACTCCCTCAAAAAAACCTCCAGAGCCTGATGATCGGGTTCAGGCCGCGAAGACGCCTCAGACGCCAATTCAGGCACCATGTACGAAAGAAATTCACCCATGAAAGCATGCGGGCTCGGATTTTCCTTCCGCCTGTACTCATCCACCAGATCATAGAACACCCCCACCGCCTCAAGAAGCACAGGATCCTCAGCACCAAACGCAGTCCCCCTCACACGAGGATCGTCGACAGCCTCCAAAGCATTCACAAAAGGATACTCCTTCGGAGGCGCCCCTGCGGGTACTCCCCGAAGAGCATCCGCTGCCCCGGCCATGCCCATCTCAACTCGGGCGCGAAGTTCAGCCACATAAAAATCAAAAATAGCCGCATAATAATACCCAATACTGCGTAAGAAATGACTACGCTGCACCTCCCATATACTCCAACAATAAGCCCCCAATGGAGTAGAAGGATCATTCTCATTACCAGCAAACGGGCTAGAAGTCTCGAACAATCTAGATAGGCTTTCCCCCAATTCTTCCACAGTCAAATTGTAACAGCACCGGTCTTTCATATACATAGCTAGTTTTACGAAAGACTTCTCACCCCAAGCATACTGTATAGCCAGAGGGAAATCCCTGAGCAGGAGCCCGTCATCGAAGGCGACCTTTATATCTATACCCTGTAATTGCTCCGAGGTTAAACTCTCCACCTCCTCACGAGTAAGCGCCCTAATTTCTTCAATAGTGAGCGTTTCCTCAACAGCGGCGAGTTCGGAAACTGGGGGGAGCGGGCAGAAGCCAGCGTAATCGAATGATTCCTCCGCTAAAACGGCCTCCCCCGAAACCGGATCCCGCTCATACTCATCCATCCAAGCAAACAACGCCTCAGCGGCTGAACGCAACTCGACATCATCCACGCTCAGAGCCGCCGCCCTCACCCCTGGAGCGTTGACCGACTCAACAACCGAGGCCAAAGAGTAACCCTCCCCCGGTTTCCTCACATCCGCCGCGTCCCAGAGAACTTGTGTGGCTTCGGTGTCCCCCCTCCGGGCTCGATCCACCAACGCCTCCCTCAGAGCCGTAAAAGCGATCCCATTATCCACCCTCCCCTCCAACGCTGTTTCGTACGCGACGGCGTGCTTGACCTCCCACCACGCCCAACAAAACGCTCCGAGAGGAATAGAAATATCATACTTAGGCTCATTCAGATCCTTAAACGCCCGCAATCTCTCCTCAAAGACGCCCGCCAACTCCTCCGTAGACCAAGAAACACAACAAACAGACGCACCAGGGGCAAGCAGCGTAGTCGAAGACACGAAAGGCAGCGTCGTCGACGACCCCACCACACTAGGCACAGTCGACGCCACACTAGGAACAGTCGACGCAGGCGACTCCCCCCGCCCAGATGCCGAAGACGCAGTCGACAAAGTTGACGCAGGCAGCGTCGAAGACCCAGACGACGGAGAAACCTGCGGAGGGGAAGGCTCAAACGCGACACTAGGCGCAGCCGCCGAGGCAGGAGGCGCAGCCCTAGTCTCCTCCGGCGGCACAGCCTGAGGCTGCCCACCACAAGACACCGCCAACACAAGGAACGCGACCGTCGACGCCCGCAACACGGGAACAGTACCCTTCACGCCCTTGTCGCCAGTGTTTCAGAACAGCACGTCTGATGGGACGCCCACAACCGGGGAACAGTACTCTTCACTTCCAACAATCTAGCCTGCAACAGAGGGACGCATGGACCCGCAATACCCTGCTTCGAGTGAGCATCAGCAGGGGTTTCACCAATCCTCACCCGGGATCCTGCACTCCTCCAAGAGAGACTCCCTAGCTTGACCTTCAGGTTCCAAGGGTTGATCCTCAGATCCGGATTGTAGAAAAAACCCTGGGCTTATATAAGGCAGGAACTCCGCCATGAAAACATACGGGCTAGACGCCCCAGCCTGCCTGACTTCATCCACCAGACCATAGAACACTCCCACCACATCAAGAAGCACAGGATCCTCAGCCTTAAAAGCAGTCCCTCTCACCCGAGAATCGCCGACCGCCTCCAAAGCGTCAGCAAAAGGATACTCCCCCGAAGGCGTCTCCAACGGCATCTCCCGAACAGCGTCCGCGGCCGCTGCATCACCCATCTCCGCTCGGGCGAGAAGTTCCTCCCGATACAAATCAACCATAGTCTCATACGTGTAACCTAACCAGTGCAAGAAAAAGCTCCGATACGTTTCTAAAAACGCCCAGCAAAAAGCACCTATAGGAGTAGAAGGATCATTCTCATTCCTACTATACTCCTCCAAAGCTTCAAGAGGAGAAGGAAGGCTTTCCCCATAATCCCCGTGCGATTCCTCGGAAACAGTCAGGTTTGCCACTAGTTCTTCTGTAGTCAAACTATAACAACACCTAGCTCTTATATACTCAGCTGACTTCATGAAAGACTTCTCCTCCCATGCTAATTGCAGGTCCCGGGGAAAGTCTCTGAGCAAGAGCCCGCCATCGAAGGCGGCGTTTACATCTATATCCTTCAATTGCTCCGGAGTTAAACTTTCCACCTCCTCGCGGGTGAGCGCCCTGATCTCTTCAATAGTGAGCGTTTCCTCAGCGGCCGTGAGTTCGGGAACTGGGGGGAGCGGACAGAGATCAGCGTCAACAAGTCCCCCCTCCAATGCGGTGTTCCCCGCAACCGTATTTTGCTCGTACTCGTCCACCCAAGCGAACAAAGCCTCAGCGGCCGAACGCAACTCGACATCATCCACGCTCAGAGCCGCCGCCCTCACCCCTGGAGCGTTGACCGACTCAACAACCGAGGCCAAAGAGTAACCCTCCCCCGGTTTCCTCACATCCGCCGCGTCCCAGAGAACTTGTGTGGCTTCGGTGTCCCCCCTCCGGGCTCGATCCGCCAACGCCTCCCTCAGAGCCGTAAAAACGGTCCCATTATCCGCCCTCCCCTCATCTGAGAACCTCCCCTCCAACGCTGCTTCGTACGCGGCGGCGTGCTTGACCTCCCACCACGCCCAACAAAACTCTCCGAGAGGAGTAGAGGTATCATACTTCGGCTCACTCAGATCCTTGAACGCTCGCAGTCTCTCCTCAAAGACGCCCGCCAACTCCTCCGTAGACCAAGAAACACAACAAACAGAGGCCCCGGGGGCGAGCAGCGCAGTTGAAGACACGAAAGGCAGCGTCGTCGACGACCCCACCACACTAGGCACAGTCGAGGGCGACCCCCCGTCGGGGACCTGAGTTCCCTGAGAGGCAGTCGTCGAAGTTGACGCAGGCCGCGTCGAGGAAACCGGCGGAGGGGGCGACGCGAGCGCGACGCCAGCAGGCGACGCCCCCTCGGGGGACTCCGGGGGTGAAACCTGGGGAGACCCTCCGCAGGACGCCGCAGCGACGAGGAACGCCGCGGCTACCGCCGACACCCGCAACCCGGTGACAGTACGCATCACGTCCTTGTCGCCAGTGTTCCAGAACAGAGCGTTTGATGAGACCCTCGCAACCGGGGAACAGTGCTCTTCACCCCCAACAATCTAGCCTGCAACGGGCAGAAGCAAAGAGACCCGCATGTGCCCTGGAGAATCTACCCCCAGGGGGACAAGTTGGCTGACTCTGCAGCGGGCGTAGGCGAATAGACCTGCTGCGCCTTGCTTCGAGTGAGCGTCAGCAGGGGTTTCACCAATCTTCGCCCGGGTGTTTGCACTCCTCTAAAAGAGATTCTCTAGCTTGACCTCCGGGGTCCAGGGGTTGCTCATCAGATCCGGGTTGCTGGAACGAACTTGGGCTCATATAAGGCAGGAACTCCGCCATGAAAGCATGCGAACTAGGCGCCTCAGCCTGCCTGGCTTCATCCACCAGATCATAGAACACCCCCACCGCCTCAAGAAGCACAGGACCCTCAGCCCCGAAAGCAGTCTCCCTCACCCTAGGATCGTCCACCGCCTCCAAAGCGTCAGCAAAAAGATACTCCCCCGAAGGCATCTCCGCCGGCAACCCCCGAACAGCACCCGCCGCCGCTGCATCACCCATCTCCGCCCGAGCGAGGAGTTCCCCCCGAAACAAATCAACCATAGTCTTATTGAAATAACCATGCCGGTACAAGGAAAAACTACGAAACGTTTCCACGTACGCCCAGCAAAAAGCGCCTACCGGAGTAGAAGGATCATTCTCATTCCTACTAAGATCCTCCAAAACTTCAAGCAACGAAACACCTCCCGAATAACCCAGATCGTCTGAAACAGTCAGGTGCTCCGCTAGTTCCTCCGTAGTCAAACTAAAACAACACCTAGCCCTAAAATACTCAGCCGACTGCATACTAGACTTCTCACCCCAAGCGAATTGCAGATCAAGAGGGAACTCTCTGAGCAGGAGCCCATCGTTGGTAACAGTTTCTATGTCTATATCCCGCAGTTGCTCAGGGGTGAGGTTCTCCACCTCCTCTAAGGTAAGCGCTCTGAGGTCTTCGATGGTTAGCGTGTCCTCAGGGACTGCTAGATCTTCGGGAGGGGGTAACGTGCATACGACGTCGTAGCTCACATCTAACAGCGCAGAAATTAAAGAGAAAGTATCCGGAAAAGGAGACCGCTTATACTCATCCACCCAAGCGAACAACGCCTCAGCGCGGGAACGCAACTCGTCGTCCTCAGCGCTCAAAGCCACCCCCCTCACCCCAGAAGCGTCGACAACGTCAACAGCCTCACCCAACGAAACAACAACCTCCGGCACCCTCACATCCGCCGCGTCGAGAAGAGCCCTAGACGCTTCCTCATCCCCCCGGCGGGCCCGATCCACCAACGCCTCTTTTAACCTGCCAAAAGAGACACCCCCGCCGTCCCCCTCAACCCCCCAAGCCCTCCCGTCCGCAGCCCTTCCCGCCGCGTCAGCCAACTCAAGCTCGAACACCGCCCAACAATAAGCACCATGAGAAGTAGAAACATCATACTTCGGCTCACTCAGAAGATCAAACACATCCACACGCATCGTGAAATCCCTCACCAACTCCTCCGTAGACCAAGAAACACAACAAACAGACGCACCGGGGGCAAGCAGAGCAGTCGAAGACACGAAAGGCAGCGTCGACGACGACTCAACCCCGCCAGGGACAGTCGACGCCGCACTAGAAACAGTCGACGCAGACGACCCCCCATCGGGGCTCCCAGGCGCCGAAGACCCAGTCGACGAAGTTGACGCAGGCCGTGTCGAGGAAACCCGCGGAGCGGGCGGCACGAGCGCAACACTACTAGGCGGCGCCTCCCCAGGGGACGCCGGGGGTGAAACCTGAGACGCCCCCCCGCAAGACGCCGCCACCACAAGGAACGCAACCGCGACCGCCGGCGCCCGCAACCTGGGAACAGCAAACCTCATACCCAACACTCTAGCTGTTCCCCCGCCCTAACGCGGTGCGTCACCGTATCTACGACTAGGACTGTGGCCAATATCTTCACCCTTAATATCCTTCAAGTCGCCGCTGAAACCAGCGCTATTAGTGGCCGTTACACCAACTACATACGGTCTCAATATCGCAAGATCCCTAATCACATACGTATAATAGGATACGCCCCTTGGATTGTCCAAACCAGGCAAATTCGTAGTCAACGACAAACTCGAAACAGGCACTGTCACACTTTCAACATACTGAGGAAAGTCCCTTCTCCCCCCAGCAGGAGCCAACCCCCACGTAATCGTGTAACTCTCAATCGGGTAACCCCCATCAGAAACCGGGGGCTTCCAATACACAAGAATCGAAGCAGCCACCGGCCCCACCGTAGCATTCGCTCTCACCAGGGAAGGCGGCGTCCACGCCACAGGCTCGAACCGCCACCGAGTCAACCGGTCACCGATCGTCAGCGCTCCCGTGCTGCACGGGAGACCGCGTATCCCCACCCCATCAGCCTGAACCAACGCTCTCATCCGGCTCAGAGAAGCCCTCCCCCCAGACTCTGTAACAACCTCCCCCCGGGGATCCGGCGCCCAACAAAACGGAGATCTAACTCCACGAACGCCAGAAGGCGCTAGGCGCAACTCATACTCATGCGCTGGGAAACCAACCGGCGAAACGAGCGCCGCCTGAACAAGCGAAACGAGCGCCGCCTGAACAGGCGCCTGAACATCAGAGACAAACAACTCATCAGTAGCCGGAATGACGAAACTCTCACTGTAAACACAAGAAGGAGGCCTCCCACTCGGCGAACAAGAAGTCCCCTCCTGATTCAAGCTACCGTAACGCATCACCTTATATTCACAATACGCAACCGATGGTAACCCAGGCGACGAAAGAATAAATGGATACGGGTACCCCAACGGGCACTCCCGCGACGTCGAACAATCAGACTCCCGCTCCAAAACCAAGGTCAGAGACCAAGCTATACCACGACTAGGCCTATCTCTCCCGACGCTAGTCGTCAAGCAAGTATTCCCCGCCCCCAACCCAGCATCCGCTACGCTAGAAGAAACCGGCTTTATCACATAATTACCAGAACCCGCGTCGCCTGCCTGCACCACATAGAACTGCTGATCAACATCACCCGCAGCGCAACTCTTCTGAACCACAGGAACCCTACCCGCAGAAGACCACCGAGAAGACCACCGAGGCGGCCGAGACCACGGAACAGACAACGCCAAACACTTACCCGTAGAAACATTACGAATACGCACCCGACCAGGCTCAGGCGAAACACCCGCAAGCTGAGTCCCTATCTTAGGCCGCATAGCAACACTATGACACTGGAGTATCCATACGTCGGCACGGTTGTAGCAGTGGGCGCTCAGTAATTCCCTGAAGGTTCTGTCACAGTTCCCGGTTCCTACTGTTCTATGCAACCCCACACGGGTCAGGTCGTAGCAGTAGTCATGCGCCTTACACGGCACCTGGAAATCATACTCCGTATCAGTATCCCTTAGACCGCTGCAGTCGCCTCCTGATCTGACGATGATTTTGCCGTGATTGCGGTCGCCGAAGTCTTTGTTCTGGTTGTTGTGATCTTCGTTGTGATAGTGGCTGTCCGCCCAGACGGGAAAATAGTAGTCGGCTTCCCTGTGGACGACTCTGCGGCGCTCCCCCAACGCTAGGAACAACCCCATCGGCGGGCAAGTCGGGGAAGCATCCCCCTCATCGAAATCTAAGTAATCCTCAGCTGTGCTCCCAGGTTTGTAATCAGAACAAGTCAACCTGCTGTAATCCGGGGGAGGTTCCGGGTGTAAAACAACGCTCGACGGCCAGTTTAACTGGCAGTAACCAGAAGCGTCCCTCCTCCCCGTGTTCGGAACAGGCAAAACATTCGGACACGCAGACGGACGGCACCCCCGGTGAATCGAATTGTAAACCTCACCCGCCCCGCAGGGAGGCTCACACCCCTCAGGCGTCTTCCTGTACTCAGTACCAAACGGGCAAGCGGTCACGCCGCTAACCCCCGCAAGCCAACTCTTCTGTTCAGCATTGTGCGCCCACACACTCACAAAATAAGAAACGCCGCTAATGCCCGTATACGCAGTAAAAGTCCGCCTCGTGGTCTGCAAAAGGGCGCTCCAAGGCCCGAACGTGGTAGTCGTGAGACCACGATAAACACGCTTCCACCTAATAGTATAATGCGTGACAGGCGAACCCCCATCATCCAACGGAGCATCCCAAGACACCACCATAGTCCCCGTCACCGACCCCGGCGCGACCTTCAAACCCTGAGGCATCGAAGGCCGCCCAATCGGAACAGCAGTAGTCGTAGTCGTAGCCGTAGGATCCGTGGGAGTCCCCTGAGCGTAATTCGTGCTCACCCTAATTCTATCAAAGTAAATAGCGCGCACCCGAACCCAGTAAAGAGTACCCCCAGTCAAACCGGTGATCACATGAGAAAGCTTCGACGCCCCCACCACAGCCACCCGAGGGGACGGCCCGAAACGCCAAGACGAACTCCACTCCACATTATAACCCAACAACGTCCGACCCCCAAAACTAGCAGGAGCCTTCCAACTCACCGACAAAGACCGCACCCCCGCAACCACACTCACATCCCTAGGCTTACCCGCTGACCTATCAAGAACAGTTGTAGAAGTCGACGTCGAAGACGTCGAAGTCGATGTCGAAGACGTGGAAGTTGTAGTCGTCGAAGTCGACGTTGACGACTGCGCCGCGGCCGCCCGCACCGCCCGCTCGCACGAAGCAGACGCCAGCAGCACCCAACCGGGTGAACAAGCACGCACAGGCTGCGCGTACTCGACGCAGCTAGAACCCACCAGGACGCCCCGCTCACAGGAATAGGCCGCAGCAGGCGACGCCGAACGCTCCAACTGCACTGTACGCGAACACGAACTCCCAGACAGCACCCAACCAGACTGACACCCGTAACGCAAACTACCGAAACGCGACACCCCACCAGCGTCCACGTAACGACACGACAAAGGCACACCAGCCGGAGAGCAGCTAGCAGACGCCGCAGCCGACTCCACCTCCTCCACCTCCCACACGCACACGCGGGAATCCCCAGAAACCCTCAAAACACCCTCCAGACACGAATACGACACCGATGCCTCACTCAACACACGGCGGCAGCCCCAAGCAGAAGACCCCAACCCCACACTGAAACGCTCAAAACCGGCCGGGCAGGTTAAGAACGAAGCACCCGACTCCACCCCAACACACGCCGAACCATCACCCAACAACACGAAACCCGACGGACACACAAGAACACTAGACGCCGAAGGCGCACCCGACGAACCAGACGATGAAGACTCCGACGACGACGCCTCAGACGAAGATCCCGACGAACCGGAAGGGGAAGACGAACTAGACGAAGATGCCTCCGCGGAAAACAACGAGCCCGACGAACCGGACAACGAGCCTAAAGAAAAAGACGAGTCGGGGCCCGAGAAGGAAGAGCCCGACTGGAGGGGAGAAGCTGCGGCGAGTGTCTTCACGCCGCTGTCCAGCGCGTCCAGCGCGGTCGGCTCCACTAGCCCACCGGATTGCGCTAGCGGCTCCTCAGCCTCAACTAGGGCAGTGACCCCCCCCCCCCCCCTCAGTTTCGTTCCCGCCCAACGCGGAAACGCTCTCCAAAGGAAGGGCAGCAGGCGCCACCACGGACGCGGCCAGCAGCACGGCCACCAAAGATGACCGCGAGATAATTCTTACAGAAAGCGAGCCGATAAGCGACATGGCATCTCCTTCGTGCTTGTTCAAGACCTTCAAACGCCGATCCCGAGAGTCCAACATTCTGTCTACTCTACCACGAAACGACGCTCAACACGTAGCGACAACGACAAGATACGACCCAAAAAGACGGACAACGACGCCCACCACAGAGGCAGCACTAGCCCGAGCGGGCCGGCGCCCTCTCAGCCTTTCTCGCGCATGCGCGCTAGGAGGCGGCGGGCTATCACTAGCTTCTGAATCTCATTCGTCCCCTCGCCGATGATCATCAGCGGAGCATCCCTGTAATAGCGCTCCACGGAATGCTCGGTGGTGTAGCCGTAGCCGCCGTGGATGCGCATAGCGTCGGTGGCTATCTCATACGCCGCCTCGGAGGCGAACAGCTTGGCCATGCCAGCCTCTAGATCGATGCGCTCCCCGGCGTCGTAACGACGGGCGGCGTCGTAAGTCATGAGCCGGGCTGCGTGCAGCTTGGTGGCCATCCCTGCCAGCATGAACCCCACCGCCTGGTGCTCGAAGATCGGTTTGCCGAAAGTCTCACGCTCCTGTGAGTAGACCATGGAGGCGTCGAGGGCTGCCTGCGCCACTCCCACCGCCCGAGCGGCGATGTTCACCCGACCGAGTTCCAGGGCGGAGAGGGCGTAGCGCAGCCCTCGTCCCATGCCTGCTTCGCCACCCAGCAGGTTGGCGTCTGGCACTCTGTGATCCACATACGACATCTCCACTGTCTCAAGCCCTTTGTAGCCCAACTTGTCGATCTGCCGGCTGATGGACAGCCCGCCCGAACGCTCCCCGGGCGTCTTCTCTACGGCGAAGCAGGTGACACGATCGTCTGGGGTGCGCGCCAGCAGCATCACCAGAGAAGCCCGCATCCCGTTCGTCACCCACATCTTTGTCCCGTTGATCACCCACTCCCCCCCGTCGGGGACGGCCCGGCAGCGTATGTTCTTCGTGTCGCTCCCGGCGTCGGGCTCAGAGAGGGAGAAGGCCGCCCGGAAGGAACCGTCCAGCATCCTTGGCAGGAACCGCTGGCGCTGCTCTGGGGTGCCGAACCGGCTGATCATAGCCACGGCCAGTTTGTGCGAATTGAGTATTCCTGCCAGCGACATCCAACCGCGGGAGAGCTCCTCCACGATGCGGGCGTAGGTCACGGCGTCGAGCCCCAGACCTCCGTACTCGGTGGGGACGGTGGCGCCGAACAAGCCGAACTCGCACATCTGATCGAACATGCCCTGCGGGAACTCGTCGGCAAGTTCCAGCTCGCGAGACTGCGCCAGCACATCCCTGTCCACCCAAGCGGCCACGGCTGCTACGAGTTCGTCGGCGATTTCAGCGTCTATGGGCATGCCGGCAACTCCCTTCTACTGATTGCTCGGGCGGGACGACCGGGGGGCGGAGGGGGACGACGCCGCGACGGCGGAGCCCGCACCGGCGACGGCGGACTGACCGGCAGAGCCGGCCCCCGCACCGGCGGAGCTGGCCCCCAGGTCGGCGGCGGCTAGGCGGCTGCGCCACTCGCCTAGGTCGACGTAGTCCCGAACCTCGACTATGAGACCGCTGGCGAGGTCGAACTCGAACACGCCGTTGCAGCGCACCGCATACTCCGCGCCGCCTATCCAGAAGCGGTCGATCCGCTCCGCCCAGACCAAGGCCCGCCCATCCTGCTCAGGCCCGTAGGAGATGCTCTCGACGTCCCAGCGGACTTTCTCGCAACTAGGCAGGATGGCGCCGAAGAGCTTGGCGATGTCGGCGTGTCCCTTCGACGGCGGATGGGGCACGTTCCGCCAGGAGGCGTCCGGCGACATGCAGTCCAAGACGGCCTGCACGTCGGCGGTCTCCACGGCGCGGAGGAAGCGCCGAAAGAGCACCTGCGTGCTTTCGAATGATGAACCGGGCTCGGCAGCGATGGGGCGATACTACCTACTTCGGTGAATGGATGCCCGCAAGCGCGCCTTTCCCGCGGCTCTACAAAGTTATGATTGCCAGTGTGCCAGTGATGGAGAAACGATGACCAGCACCGCCGTCGATACCGCTTCCCGCCCCTACCGCCTCAGCGACCGCTACGAGAGCAGCCGCGGCACGGTCTTCCTCTCTGGGCTGCAGGCGCTGGGACGACTTCCACTAGATCAGCTGCGCGCAGACCGCGAGCAGGGGCGGCGCACTGCAGCCTTTGCCAGCGGCTACCCCGGATCACCCCTCGCCACCCTCGACAAGGAATTCGCCCGAGTCGTCAAACTAGCGCAAGCCTCTGAGTTGAAATTCGTCCATCAACCAGGCCAGAACGAGGAACTCGCAGCCGCAGCCGTCGCCGGCACCCAGGTGGCGGTCAACCTGCAGGGGTGCCTGCACGAGGGGATACTGGGCTTCTGGTATGGAAAGGCGCCAGGGCTGGATCGAGCCAAGGATTCGCTGCGACACGGCGTCATGACAGGCTCCTCCCCCCTCGGCGGAGCAGTTCTGCTAGTCGGAGACGACCCCCAGGCGAAATCCTCCACGATCCCCAGTTCGTCCGTGGGGGGACTGATCGACCTGCACGTGCCCTTCCTCACGCCGGGCAACGTCGGAGAGGTGCTGGAGTTGGGACGGCACGCTATCGCACTCTCACGCTCCACCGGAACCTGGACGGCGCTGAGAATCGTGAATGCGGTAGCCGACGGAACGGAGGCGGTGAATCTGTCGCCGCCGGAGGTGCCCCCTATCCTGCCCGGCCCCTACGCGCACCGCCCGAACGCAGACCTCATGCCCCCGACGTGCAGCGACATAGAGGTCGAACTGCTCGAGAACCGCCTGGCGCTGGCCAGCGACTACAACAGGCTGAACCGCCTGAACCACATCACCCTCGACCCGCCCGGGGCGCGTCTGGCCATAGTGGCGGCTGGAAACTGCTATCTGGAAATGCTGGAGACCCTGGGGATTCTGGGTTTCCCCAGTCACGAAAAGATCGCCGCGGCGGGGATACGGATCGCCAAGGTTTCCATGCCCTACCCGATGAACGCTGAGTTCGTGCGGGAGGTCGGCAGAGGCGTGGAGGAGCTCATCGTGGTGGAAGACAAGGACCCTTTCATCGAACTCTTCGTGAAGGACGCTTTGTATCCGCTGGCCGACAGGCCGAGGGTGCTGGGCAAGCGCGACCAGGCTGGACGACCTCTGTTCCCCAACGCCGGCCTGCTCGACGCCGACGCAATCATCGCCCCGCTCCGCTCGCGGCTCTCCGACCTGATCGGCGAAGACCGGCTTGCGCCGCCGCCCGTCGTCGAACGCGGCAAGATACAGGTTTCCGCTAAACGGACGCCCTACTTCTGCTCTGGCTGTCCGCACAACACCAGCACACGAGTGCCGGAAGACTCACTGGTGGGCATGGGCATCGGCTGCCACGGGATGGTCGCCCTTATGGAACCGGAGCGGATCGGCGAGTTGTTCGGCATCGGGGCCATGGGGATGGAAGGGGCGATCTGGGTAGGAGCCTCCCCTTTCCTGCAGCGCGACCACGCCATCCAGAATCTGGGCGACGGCACCTACACCCACTCCGGCCAGCTGAGCGTGCAGTTCGCTGTGGCGGCAGGGGTGAACGTGACCTTCAAGATCCTGTACAACGGGACGGTCGCCATGACCGGCGGACAGGACCCCACAGGGCTGGCGGGCGTGGCCGAAATGGCTCGGATACTGCTGCTTCAGGGCGTGAGCAAGGTGATCATCACGACCGACGACCGCAGCCGCTACAGGAGGGTGAAACTGCCGCGGGGCGTCAAGGTCTGGGACAGGAAGCGGATGATCGATGCCCAGGAACACCTCAAGTCCATTTCGGGCGTGACCGTCCTCATACACGAGCAGTACTGCGCCGCCGAACTTCGACGCAAGCGCAAGCGCGGGCAGCACCCCACCCCCGCCACGCGCATCCTCATCAACGAGCGGGTCTGCGAAGGATGCGGAGACTGCGGGGACGTGAGCAACTGCCTGTCGCTTCAGCCCGTCGACACTGAGTTCGGACGCAAGACCAAGGTCGACCAGACCTCCTGCAACTTCGACTACTCCTGCCTGAGGGGGGACTGCCCCTCCTTCGCTGGCGTGAAGCCGGCGGGCAGGCTCTACGGGAAATTCCCCTGGCTCGGGGGGCGGGGGCGGTCGGACGGCAAGGCCGCAGACAAGCAGCGGAGCGCAGGCAAGCGGAGCGGTTCCGGCGCCGCCGCTGCTGCCTCGTCCGCAGCAGCCGGTTCTGGTTCCGGTGCCGGTTCCGCCGCAGCCGCCGCTGCTCCGTCCGCTGGGCGGGCCCGTCCGCAGCCGCCGAGCGACCTGCCGGAGCCGCTCCTAGTGGTGGCGGCCGACGACACCAGCGTCCGGATGCCTGGCATCGGCGGCACCGGAGTGGTGACGGTCTCTCACATACTCGGCACCGCCGCCATGCTCAGCGGAAAGTCGGTGCTCGGTCTAGACCAGACCGGTCTGTCTCAGAAGGCCGGACCGGTGGTCAGCGACATGCGCATCTTCGGCAAAGACAAGCTCGTCTCCAACAAAGCTGCGGAGGGGACGGTCGACCTCTACCTGGTCTTTGATCTGCTCACCGCCGCTGATCCGTCCCCCCTCTCGGGCGCTTCGGCGGAGCGAACCCTGGTGGTCGCCTCGACCACCCCCACCAGCACCGGAGCCATGGTGAGCGACCCGGAACAGGACTACCCCGACGTCGAAGAGCTTAGGAGCGCCGTGAACACCCGCACACGAGCCGCCGAAAACCTCTGGGTAGACGCCGGCGCCATCACCCGCGGGCTCTTCGGAAACACCGCCAGCGCCAACGTCTTCCTGCTGGGGGCGGCTTTCCAGGCGGGGGCGCTGCCGATGTCGGCTTCGTCGCTGGAGACTGCCATAGACCTCAACGGCGTAGCCGTCCAGCAGAACGTCGAGGCATTCCGCTGGGGGCGTCAGTGGGCGCTGGACGCAGAATCGGTGGAAGCCGCCGCCCAGACCGCCCAGAGTTCCTGGGAAGCGGCTGGACGGCAAAGCTCGCCGCTTTCGTCCGACCTTGAGCGTCTGGCGGAGACGCTGGCGGAGCGGACGAGGGGGACGGAACGGACGAGAGGGACGGAACGGACGGGGGAAACGGGGCGGACAGAACAGACAGGGGGGACGGAACGGACAGGGCTCGGAGACCTCCTTCGGACTTTGTCGGAAGACCTCGTCGACTACCAGTCGGAGCGGTTGGCCGTCGAATACTTGGAGTTCGTCTCTGAGACGGCGGACGCCGAAGCCTCTCTGGGGCACCAAGCCTCTCTGGAGCATCAAGCCTCTCTGGAGCATCACGGCTGGGAACTCACCGAAGCCGTGGCGCGCAGCCTGCACAAGCTCTACGCCTACAAGGATGAATACGAGGTGGCGCGGCTGCTGCTCGACCCTGCAGCCACCGAAGCGGCAGAGGCCGCGGCCGGCCCGGGCGCTCGAGTCGTCTGGCATCTGCACCCTCCGCTGCTGAGGGCGATGGGCGTCTCGCGCAAGCTGAAGATGGGACGCTGGGCGCGTCCGCTGCTGTTGATGCTTCGAGCCGGCAAGAGGCTGCGAGGCAGCGCCTTCGACGTCTTCGGCTACAGCGCCCTGCGCAAACTCGAGCGGGAACTGCCCGGAGAATACCGCGAGGCGATGAGAGCGGTCTTCGCCTCGTTGAATTCCGCCAATCACTCAGCAGCCGTGGAAATTGCCCGACTGCCTGAACATATTCGCGGCTATGAGCATTTGAAAATTCGTAGAGCCGGAGAGTTTCGTGCTGAGTTGTCGAGACGGCTCGCAGATTTTCAAGGCACGCTCACCGCAGCGTCTGACGACGGCGAGCGCATCGCTGTGAGCAGCTAGCGCGCCCAGGGAGAACAGCTAGAGCGCCCGTGGATTCGCAAAGCAGCCTGAAGATTCGCAAAGCACTAGCAAGGTCTGTAAGGAGTATCGCTATGAACAGGAACAAGCGACTAGTTGCTTCACTGCTGCTCACCGCCGCCCTGCTGGCATCCGCCTGCGCGGGCGCCGAGAGACAAGGCGCTTCGCAACTCGAAGTCAGCAGCACTGCCAGCGCCAGCAGCGAGGAAAGCACCCCCAGCAGCGAGGAAGCGGACGGCTACGAAAAGGTTCTCAACATCCTCTACTGGCAGTCGGCCTCACACGCTAACCCGTACCTCAGCGATGGTTTCAAAGAGATCGACGCAGGGGCGCCGACGCTGGAGCCGCTAGCCAACTACGACCCTGACGGAAACCTCGTGCCTAACCTGGCTGAGGAAATCCCGACGATCGCCAACGGCGGCGTCGCGGAGGATTTCACATCCATCACCTGGAAGCTGAAGGAGAACCTCCGCTTCGCTGACGGCAGCGCAATGACCGCAGACGACGTCGTCTTCACCTGGAGTTACTGCGTCCACCCGGAGACCGAGTGCGTCAACCGCGTGCGGTTCGCCAACGTCTCTGAGGTCACTGCCCTCGACGACCGCACTGTTCGGATCGACTTTGCCGCACCCGAGCCGTTCCCGTACACCCCGTTCGCGGCCTCCGCCCTCTCTATCCTCAGCCGGGCGCAGTTCGCGGACTGCGTGGGCGCCGCAGCGGCGGCCTGCGAAGAGCAGAACAACGCTCCGCTGGGCACAGGGCCTTATCGAATAGTGAAACTTACGCCGTATGAGGGGGTCGTCTACGAGCCCAACCCTCACTACCGCGGCGAGCAGCCTTACTTCGATCGGATAGTCCTAACCGGCGGGGGAAGTGCGCAAGAGGCCGCCCGCGCAGTGCTGGTGGACGGCACGGCTGACTACGCCTGGAACCTGCAAGTTCCGCCGGATGTGCTGAGCGAGTTCTCAGCGGATTCGGACGGCGTCATTGAAACCGCCTTCGCTGGTTTCGTGGAGCGCCTCTACCTCAATCAGACCAACCCCGACCCTTCTCTGGGCGATGACCGCTCCGAATATCTGAACGGAGCGAACCCGCATCCGTTCTTGAGTTTCAAACCCATCCGCGAGGCGATGTCGATGGCGATCGACCGCAAACTCTTAGCTGAGCAACTCTACGGCTCTGCTGGGCAGCCGACCTGCAACCTGGTAACCGCCCCGGAGCGCTTCGTGTCTGCGGCCAACGATGACTGCCTCACGCAAGACATAGCCGGCGCCAACCTCCTGTTGGACAGCAGCGGCGTGATCGACAGCGACGGCGACGGCGTCAGGGAATACAACGGCGTCCCTCTGCGTGTCACCTATCAGACCTCAACCAACGAAGTCCGCCAAGAAACTCAGCGGATGATCAAGAACTGGTGGAGCCAAATCGGCGTCGAAACTGAGATTCAGGACTATCCCGCCGGCATCCTTTTCGGCGGGGAGCGTTCAAGCGAGACGTCGTTCGCACGGTTCTTCGGCGACGTGCTGATGTTCACCGACATCACCGGCGTTGACCCGCAGCAGGCCCTCTCCGAAGGTCTCTGCAAGAGCATCCCTACTCGAGAGAACGGCTGGTCGGAACGAAATTACGCCCGCTTTTGCGATGAGAGCTTCGACGCTGCGTTCGCTCAGTTAGAGGAGACCACAGAGGAGTCTCAGCGGATCCAGCTCATCAAGCAGCTCAACGACATCATCGTCAGCAACTCCTACCTCATCCCGCTCGTGAGGCGGGGAGCGATCTCCGCCCGCCTAGGGAGCCTCAAGGGTGTGCGGGAGAACTCCTGGGACAGTTCGCTCTGGAACATCGGCGAATGGCGGCGTGACGTCACGGCCGCCGACGGGCGGCCTCCCCGGTCGGCGGCAACTGGTTAAGCACACTGGCGAGCCGGCCTCGGGAAGCCGGCAGGCAGCCGACCTCGGACAGCCGGCCTTCCTGCGGCATCTGGTTAAGACCGGCTTGGCTTAGGTCAGTTAGAAGCCTGCCAGGTACCTGCCAGGTATGAGCCGTCAGTTGGAAGCCGCTCCGGCTGACTCCAGCGATTCCACACCCAGGTAGCGGCGTTGAGCGGCGGTGTCGCTGAGCAGTTCCGCTGCGGTCATTTCCGTTTCAATGCTCCCCGAGACCATGATGAGCTGACGCTCAGAGACGGCGGTGGCCACGCCGAGGTTCTGCTCCACCAACAACACGGAAATGCCCTCCTCCGTCAGACGGCGGCAGGTCTCAACTAGTTGCTCCACGATGCGCGGAGCAAGCCCCTCTGAGGGTTCGTCCATGATCAGCAAATCGGCGTTCAGCAGCAACGCCCTACCGATGGCCAGCATCTGCTGTTCCCCGCCGGAGAGGTTGGTTGCCCCTAAATTTTTGCGCTCGGCTAGACGCGGAAAGAGTTCGTAGACCGCCTCAAGCGTCCAGCGCCGTTTCCGAGCGCTGCGCGCAAGCATCGCTAGGTGCTCGTGCACCTTGAGCGACTTGAACAACCTCCTGCCCTGGGGCACGTAGCCAATCCCCGCTGCGGCTATGCGGTAAGGGGGCGTGCCAGTGAGTTCCTTCCCTTTGAAGCGAATGGATCCGCCCTTGCTTGGCAGCAATCCAAGAATTGAGTTGCAAAGCGTCGTCTTGCCCATGCCGTTGCGCCCCACTAGAGACACCGCCTCGGCTTCCCCAACCGTCAAGTTGATCCCGTGGAGGACTTGCGCTGAGCCGTAACCCGCATCTAGGCCGCGGATTTCCAAGATGGCCTCAGGCATGTGCGGACACCTTTCCGAGGTAGATGTCGTGCACGTGGGGGTTGGCGCGAATTTCGTCGGGGGTTCCTTCCACGATTTTTGCGCCGTCGAACATGACCACGACACGCTCAGCTACCTTCAGCGCTACTTCCATGTCGTGATCGATGAGCAGCAAGGTGATGTCGCGAGGCAGAGCGAGCAGCAGTTCCGTGAGTTGCTCGCGTTCGCCCCGCGAGAGTCCCGAAGCGGGCTCATCGAGCAGCATCAGGCTTGGGTTAGTCACGCTGGCGATCCCCAGCTCGAGTTGGCGCTGCTCTCCGTGAGAAAGATCGGACGTGAGCACGTCTAGACGCTCCCCGAGCCACACCCTCTCGGCAGCGGCGCGTGCCCGCTGCCGGTAGCGGGCGTCGCGGGAAGTCATGGCGAAGCGAAAATGGCTTCCCTCTTTCCCGAGGATTGCCAGGTAGAGGTTTTCCTCTACGGTAAGCCCCCCAAAAAGGCGAGAACGCTGATAGGTGCGCGACATCCCCATCTCGGGACGGCGGCGCGCTGAAAGCTTCTCCACCCGCAACCCTTCGACCTCCACTGTGCCCTCGGTGGGCTGGAGGTCGCCCGCAATCACGTTGAACAGGGTGGTCTTGCCCGCCCCGTTCGGCCCCAGAATTACAAGGCGCTCGCCCTGAGCGACGTCTAAATCGACGCCGCTCAGAGCGCGGACACCGCCGAAGTTCATGCTCACGCCGGCTAGGCGCAGAACGGGTTGAACGTCTGCTGCGGTCGGCATCACTCGGCGGTGTCTACTTGCCTTTAGGTTCGAATTCGGTTACTCGATGATTCCGTCCACAACCGAACGGGCGTTGCCTATCCAGGAAATCTCACGCTCCTCGCAGGGCGGGTAATCCCTGCCCGGCGTGGGGTCGCCGTCGAAAGTTCCGCCGAAGGTCTGGTCGACCTCGGGGATGTAGGCAACCGTCCGGACAGCAAGGTTGCCCTCGGCGTCCGTGTAAATCTGCTGGGCAAACTGGTCTTGGATAGCCTGGCGGTTCTCGTCGAGGCTGATCCGCCCGAACGCTCCGTCAAGCACCACGTCCGAAAGAGCGCTGCGCAAAGCAGCGTGGTCGTTGGAAAGATCACCTTCCACCGCCTCAAGCGCCTGGATGAGAGCCCAGGCAGCGTTGAAGTAGTTGAGGAAGAACCCGCTGGGGTGAGCGGATGAGGCCGGAGCGGGGTCGCCCCCGAACGGTATCTCGTCGAAGTGACGCGTGATTATCTCCATGTGCCTGTTGGCGTTCTCGGTCTTGAGGTCGCCTGCGATACCGAAGCCTCCCACGTAAGCACCGTCGACCCTGCCGCCGAGTTGCTCAAACTGGCCTGGGGTGCCCCAGAAGAGGTTGCCGATGTGCTGAGAGCCCTCAACCGGGCCTTTGGCGTCCTCGAATGCCTTCAGCGCCGGGATAAGACCAGCGCCGCCGACCGCCCAGAAATAGCCGTCCACCTCGTCGGGGTCGGGAAGTTGCTCGATGTGCCCTGCGTAGTTGGTCTCGTTCAGCGGCGGGAACACACGCTCTACGATCCTACCGCCGGCGGCGCAGAACTCGGCTATGAAGCCGGCCATCGACGTCCAGGCAAAGCTGTAGTCGTCGCCGATCACAGCGGCTGTGTCCCATCCAAGGGTGTTCTTGGCGATGTCGCCTAGACCGGCGTTCCACTGAGCGCCGTCCCCGTTGAAGCGGAAGAAGTTGGGGGCGCGCACCGAAAGGGTGGTGTCTTGCGCTCCTGCCGTTCCGTTGATGAAGGTCTGCTGCAGGTGGTCTTTTGCGTAGTTAGCCACCGCAATGCTCTCGTCTCCGGAAAGCGGTCCGATCATAATGTCGGCTCCTAGATCTTCCATGAGCCGGCGAGTCTCGCGAATGGCCGCCTCCGCCGTGTCGTCAGCGCAGCCTATGCCTACCAAGTTCACGGGTACGCCCGCTACCGAAGCGCCAGTGAACCCCTCAGTGGGTACGTTGCGGTTGGTGATCTTGGCGCCTGCGTATTCGGCGAATGCCGTGGCAACGCCTGCGACGTCCTGCTCGTGGAACGCCCCGAAGGCGCCTTCACAGTCGGAAAGGATCGCCAACTTAATCGCCTGGGCTCCTGAAGCTGCCGCGGCAGCTTCTGCGGCTTCCGCTCGAGCGGCAGCGTCAGCGGCTTCGGCTTCGGCTGCTGCTGCCGCAGCAGCAGCAGCATCGGCCCTATCCTGAGCTTCGGCTGCTGTCGCTTGGGCTTCTTCGAGCGCCGCATTGGCGGCCTCAACATCTTCGAGCGCCGCTTCGAGTGCAGCCATGTTGCCTTCCGCAGCTGCAGTAGCCGCTCTTGCTTCCGCTTGAGCAGCATTTATACCCGCCTCCAGTGCATCGGCGCTCGCTTGAGCAGCATCCGCTGATGTTTTGGCCGCATTCGCTGCTGTTTGAGCCGCATCCGCGGTTCTTTGTGCAGCCGTAGCTGCGGCGGTTGCGTCTTGGGCCGTTTGCAGCGCGCCCTCTTCAGCGTTGGAAGCACATGCGGCGGCAACGAGCGAAAGCGCCAGCGAAGCGGTCAGCACTTTCAGCCAAATCGTCTTTTTTCTAAAAAGTTTCAAAACTCCTCCATTTCTCTCTAATTACAACTCGTATATCTGACCGATTGCTTGCCAACCTAGTTGGAATGAACCGGTCGTGTCTTTACGAATTTTGGTAAGGATAATCCGCAGGTTTGCGCATAGTTAATCCGCAGGTTTGCGAACCGTTACGTTGTCTAGCTTTTCATCCCTCCCCTCCCCTCATCGGTCTGCGTTAGATCCCGACATCTGCAAAGCGGCTTTTCCCAACTTTTTGGGCAGCAAAGCTTTCCAATTGAGTTTCCGCACAAAGCTAACCAAACCCGCAAATCCGATCCCGGCCACTGCTCCTACGATTATCCCCGAAACAGCCCCTCCGCTTCCCAACTTAACCCCTCCCACAGTCCCCCAAATTACGCCGCCGACTACCGCCGTGGGAACAGCGAAGCGGACTCGCCGCAATCCCGCCAACCCCTCCGGACACGCCAGCACGAGTACAAGAACGACTGCACCGACTAGCGTGCGGAAGCGGTCTTCGGGAATCCAGTTGTTCAACAATAGGACGTCTCGCACGTAGTTCTCGAGGACAACAAAAACGAACGCTCCCAGCCATGCTCCTTCCAACACAAGAATCCCACCGATCACGGCAATGACGAGCAAGTCGATGATCCCGAACAGGTTGATGGTCGTGGGGCTGATCGAGCGCCATTCCCATACGTAAAGCACTCCGGCGAGCGAGGCCGCGAACGCTGAGAGCGTGAAAGCCCAAACCCGGTGCATGACCACGTTGTAGCCAAGTGAGTTCATGCGCACCGGATCGTCGCGAACACCCTGAAGAGTCAGTCCGAACGGCGTTCTTGACACGTAACGCAGCAGCAGGTACACAAACACGGCCACCACCAGGGTCGTGTAGAACATGCGCTCAGGATTGGTGGGAGAGTCCGGCTCTCCAATGAATCCGGGCACCCTGACCTGATTGATGCCCCCAAACCCCGAGAGCTGGGTGACCTGTCCAAAGAAGTAGGTGCCAATCACGCCGTAAGTCAAGGTGATCATCAGGTAATAGAGACCGCTCGAACGGCTGGAGATCACGCCTAGCACGAAGCCCACCAACGTCGTGACCGCTACGCCTATTAAGACGCCCACCCACGGATTCAGCCCGAGGTTCAATCCTTTGCTTCCACCCGCCGTGACCGAGTTGCCTACTACAAACCCGCACAATCCGTACATGAGCACTTGGGCTAGGGAAATCATGCCCCCGTATGCGGAAAGAAAGATGAGGCTGGAGGCGGCAATTCCAAGAATTAAGGAGTGCGTAAGCACGAAGTCCACAAAAAAGTGGCGGAAAGGCCCTGGAGTGAACGCCTGAAGCAGTCCCAGCACAAGGAGAACAGCCAACAAGACGACCGCAATCCGTTTCGTGCGCTGCGAAAAGCTGCCCGTCGGGACAGCCGGACGAGCTTTCCCCGTAAAGATCTCCGCCAGCTTCCCCAGGTTCATTCAGCTCTACCAAACATTCCGTAGGGTCGCAGCGCCAAGACGATGGCCAGCACCGCGAAAGTGGCGATAATCGAGTAATTGGTGAGGCCGGAAGGCAGGTAGGCAGGGGCCAGACCCGTGACTAGGCCGTAGAGAAGGGAACCCGCCGCTGCGCCCAGTAGCGAACCCATCCCGCCGATGATCACCACTACCAGGGAGTGAAGCAGCCACTGTGCGTCAACCCCAGGAGCCAGGCTGGCCTGAGAGCCGCCGATCACGCCGCCTAACGCCGCTAGGGCCGACCCAAGCACAAAAGCAAAAGCAAAGACCCACTGCACGTTTATTCCCAGAGCTTGAACCATCCCAGTGTCGTCCACTCCGGCTCGTATGACCAGGCCAGTGCGGGTTTTCTTCAGCAGCAGCCACAACAGCCCCCCCACCCCGAGGGCTACGCCGATTATGAAGAAACGGTGTATCGCATAGCGGAAATTCTCCGTCTCAACGAAACCGTGAATCCAGTGCGTCCAGGCAATATCTTTCGCTATTCCGCCGAAGTGCTCGGTCATTTGATCGGCCATGATCACCGAGATGGCGATTGTGATGATGGCCTGCCGCAAATCCTGGCCAGCGTTCCATCTAAGGAAAACCTGCTGAATTACTAAGCCAAAGCCGCTCACGATTAAGACCGCCAGCACCAAAGGAAGCAGCCAGTTGGAAGCGCTTACATCGTCGGGGGAGAGCCCTTGGTTAGTTCCGATGAAATTGCGCTGAAATTCCAAGGCAATGTATCCGGCTAGCAGGAACATCGACCCGTGGGCCATCTGCACGGTGCGCATCAGCCCGAAGATGAGAGTAAAACCGGACGCCACTATGAAGTAAAGGCTGGCGTTCGTGATCGAGTCGAGGATGGTGCGCAGGAATCTGCCGGGTTCGACGATCGCCGCTTGAGCCGAACTGATCTCGGTAACGAAGAGTATCCAGACAGCTACAAAAATCAGGACCGCTGCCAGCAACAGACGCGGCACCAACTGCCGCCAGCCCATCGACCGAATGCGGCGGCAATGGGACTGAACTCGGTCGGCTAAACGGGAGTAGACCGACGAGCGGCTGTCACCTGAGGCGGCTGAGTCGGCTGAGTCGGTGTGCGTTGAATCGATGTCAGTGTCGATGTCGACCGTCATCAAACTTCCAATCCCTATACATCCCTATGCAGCGGGACTCCGCTCACTCGGGACTCCGCTCACTCTCACAGCCGCTCACTCTCGGGGGTCAGCCAAAGACAATTTCAACCGCCAAACGCCACTATTAGCCAAGCGCCCCTATTACCGAGTCGACGTCAGTGACCACCGAGACGTTCTGCAGGGCGTAGTTCACCGAGGCGTTGTGCCAGTCGGCGCTCATCGTGGAACACCCGTCCTCTGGCACGACCATGTGATAACCCTTGTCCGCTCCGGTGCGGGCGGTGTGCTCAACCGACATGTTCGTCCAAGCGCCGGTAACAATCACAGTGTCACGGCCGGTGCCCGCCAGGATGCTCTCCAACTTGGTGCCCTGCCAAGCGCTCATCCGCATTTTCTCCACGATGAAGTCGCCGTCCTGAGCTTCCAGCCCATCCACTGGCGCCGCTCCCCAACTGCCGCGCACCAGGCCGTCGGTTTCCTTCACCGCCTCAAAGAGCGGAGCGTTGAGCTTAAGGCCGGGGGCGCCTGGCTCCACGATGTACCAGACGTGTATGACAGGGACGCCCAGGCTGCGACAGACGTCCGCCAGACTGACGACGTTGGCCACCACGTTCTGCTCCGCGGCGTGCGTCGGCGAGCCTGACTCCCCGAACGCTCCTCCTTCGGTGATGACGTCGTTCTGCAAGTCCTGGATAATTAAGGCGCAGCGGCTCGCTTCAAGTTTCAAATCGCTCATGCTGTTTCTCCTTGCTTTAATTTTTGGATACGGCTCCGGGTTCGCCTCTTCTGATTGTTCGTCGCAGGTTCACCCAGTTTTGTGGCAACTTAGCCCATGTAAGGCTCCCGCCGCGGGCCGACCTTCGTGTCGATCGAGTACAAGGAAGTACTCGACGGCATGAAAAGCGTGTGCCAGTCGGTTCCGCCCCAGGTGAGGTTTCCGACGTTCTCAGGTATCGAAATAGTGCCGATGTGCTCAGCATCGACGCTGATAACCCACACCCCGCCAGGGCCGGTCACCCAGATGTTGCCCAGTTCGTCGCACTTCATCCCGTCTGGGATGCCTTCTTCGATCACGCCGCTGCCGATGCCTTCGAAGAACAGGCGTCCCCCGCTCAGGCTTCCGTCCGAATTGACGTCGTAGACGCGGATGAGCGCCCTGGGCGTGTCGTTGATGTAAAGGAGGGACTCGTCGGGAGAGAAACAGAGCCCGTTGGGTTGCTCGAATTCGTCGCGGTCAACGACCAACTGAAGATCGTCCCCGTCAGGGGGCAAACGGAAGACCCCTTGCCAGCCCAATTCCCTTTCACGCTCCTCTCCAAAGACCGGCATGCGTCCGTACCAGGGGTCGGAGAAGTAGATGGAGCCGTCAGAAGCGGCCACCACGTCGTTAGGGCTGTTCAGTTCCTTGCCGTCGAAGTGCGAGGCTAGAACCTCTCGGGTGCCGTCGGCGTTTTCGCGTATCAGGCTGGAAGTGACGTGCTCGCAGACGATGAGGTTGAGCTCGGAGTCGTAAGTCATGCCGTTGCACTTGTTGGACGGGCGCATGACCTCTTCGACTCCGCTGCCTGGGGTGTAGCGGCGCCGAACGTCTCCGGGCATGTCTGAAAACAGCAGATAATGATCTTTGGGGTGCCAAATAGGTCCCTCAGTAAAAGTGAACCCCGAAGCGAGTTGCTTCACCTCCTCCTCAGGGTCTATTAACTCACGGATAGCGTCCGAATGTGCTTTAACGTCCGACATTGAAATCCCCTCGGTTTCTTGTTGTCTTGTTTTGGATGGTTGCCCTTAGCCGATCATCACTTTGAGAAGACTTTAACTGTAAGAAAGCTTCACTGTTGAGAGAAGGCTGAGAGAAGGCTTCACTGAATCTATCTAAAATTTTCGCGGCTCGCAGGCGGAGCGCTATCTCCCCTAGCGCCGAGGCGCAGCCTTCGTCAAACAACTAATTGAAAACTAGCTGAAAACTAGCAAGGCGCAAAAAGCAGGATTAAAGCCCTCCATCACTCACCAAGTCGACGGCGCAAACCCTCATCGCCCACCAGACTCACCAGAGCTGAAAACCGCCCGCCGACGCACCCGCCTTCACTCCAAGTAAAAATTGTCTACTATTCTGAGTAATAATCTGAAGAAGGGAGAGGAGAACGTATGGCAATGAGTAGCTTGTTGCTCCGACCCGGAGCGCCCGAAGAAGCCGCTGAGGTTTTCGGGGACGGCGACGGGGTGCGCGTGCTGGCGGGAGGAACCCTGCTGGTACCGGAGCTTCACCTTGGCGCTAGTTCGCCGGAGCGGGTGTTGATGCTCTGCGACGCAGGGCTGGACTTCGTCGAAGAGTCAGACAGCTTTCTGCGAGTGGGCGCAATGACCTCGGTGGACGCCCTTTGCTCCATGCCTGCCCCGCTCGGCCCTTGCGCAGCCGGGATTGGCGACACGGAGATTCGCTCGGCTGCCACGCTCGGGGGAAACCTGTGCGCCCCCGCTGGTTTCGGCGACCTGCAGGCGCCGCTGCTGGCGCTCGACGCATCAGCGGACTCGGTGGGCTCAGGCGGAAAGCGAAGCGAGCCGCTAGAAGACTTCTTAGCAGCACGCGAGGGCAGACTGCTGCTCGAGGTCTGCTTCAATAAGCCTCTAGAAATGGGCGGAGGCCAGCCTCTGCGGCGCACCACTGACGGACGTCTAGTCCGCGACGAGTCCGACAAGGGAAGAGCAGTTGCGGGAGCGTTTGCCAGCCTCGGACGCCCGCATGCTCACCACTTCACGGTCATGTCAGTCGCCGGTGTCCGCACGGCGGACGGAGAGGTGAGGCTAGCCGCTGTGGGCGTCGCCCCTGTAGGGATTCGGCTGCGGGCCGCTGAGGCGGTTGCGGACGACCCCGACGCCGCTGGAGCAGCGGCAGCATCTGAGGTGGATCCCGACGACGACCCCATGGCCTCGGGCTGGTATCGGCGCCGCAGCCTTCCCGCCCTAGTCAAGCGAGTACTATCCGAACTGGAGGTTCAAACGTGAAAGTAGGCGAGACAATGATGATCGACCTCAACGGCGTAGATACCCAGATTGACAGCCCGCCCCTCACCCCGTTGCTGGCCGTGCTGCGAGAGGAACTAGGCGTCCTCAGCCCGAAGGCAGGGTGCGAGAACGGCGGCTGCGGAGCCTGCACCGTGCTCGTGGACGGATCGCCGCGGCGTTCTTGTCTGACAGCGGTCGCAGCGGTGAGCGGCTCCTCCGTCACCACCGTGGAGGGACTAGGGACGCCGGAGAACCTCTCCCCTGTCCAGCAGGCCTTCGTCCATCACAGCGCGGCGCAGTGCGGCTTCTGCACCCCTGGAATGATCGTCGCCGCCACTGCATACATCGACGGGGGCGGAAGCCCCAGCCGAGAGGAAATCACCGAGGCGCTGGCAGGCCACGTCTGCCGCTGCACCGGATACCTCAAGATCGTAGACGCTGTGGCGGCGGCCGCTGCTAGCCGCGACGGAGACTTCGACCTCTCTGCTGTCGCTGAGAGCCCGCACACCATCCGGCACGCATAGCTCACGCATAGCTAAAGCTGCCAGATGCCGTCGAAAACCGACAACTAAAAGACCCACAACCTAAGAACCACAACCTAAGAACCCAAGGAGGAGACCGAAATGAAAGCCGTAGGAGCACGACTTCCCCGCTACGACGGAGTCGGTCACGCAACCGGACGCACCACCTTTGTCGACGACGTCCGCGCTCAGGGAACCCTCTGGGCCAAGGCCCTGCGTTCCTGCCACGACCACGCCGCTATCACGCACCTCGACACCTCCAAAGCGGAACGCTCACCTGGCGTGGCGGCCGTCATCACCCACGCTGACGTGCCGCTGCTGGAGTACGGACACCTGTCCGCTCTCGGCATACCTGCCGACGAACCCCTCTTGGCGCGTGACGACGTCCGCTACAAAGGTCAGCCCATAGCGGTAGTGGCTGCCGAGACCCCAGACGCCGCTGAAGCCGCTGTCGCCGCCATCGACATCGGCTACGAACCGAAGCCAGCCCTCTTCGACGTGCGCAAGGCGTTCGACGCCGACGCCGTCAAGCCTCACCACTGGGGCACCGTCTATCCCCACTTCGAGGACGACATGGATCGCCGGCAGATCCGCAAGGGCGACATCGAGGCGGCCTTCGAGCGGGCCGACAAGATCATCAGCGGCGTATACCGCCCTGCCGCCATCGAGCAGATGCCCATTGAGACGCAGGTGGGTCTGAGCGTGCCCGAGGCCGACGGGCGCTTCACCATCTATTCGTGCACGCAAGCCCTCTACTTCTCCATGGGGGTGGTGGCTGCCCACCTGCAGATTCCGCTGAACCGTCTGAAGTTCATAGGAGGCACAGTGGGCGGAGGCTTCGGCGGGAAGGTCGACACGGCCACGGAGACCATCTGCACCCTGCTGGCTCGGAAGTCTGGCCGTCCCGTCAAGTGGCGCTGGACGCGTGCGGAGGAATTCCTGTGCTCATCCACTCGAGCGCCCTGGCACATGGAGATCATCGACGCCGTGACCAGCGACGGCTGGATACTCGGACGCAAGATGCTCACCCTGCACGACGCCGGCGCTTACGCCCGCTTTTCCCCCTACGGGGTCACGAAGCACAGTTTTCATCACACCGGCGCCTACACCATCCCTAACCTGCACTTCGACGGCTACGTAGTGTTCACTAACAGGGTGCCCACCACGGCCATGCGAGGCTACGGGGTGACTTCGGTGTCGTTCGCCGTCGAAACCCACATGAGCCGGATCGCCGACGAACTAGGAATTGACCCGTTCGAGCTGCGGCTAAAGAACGCTAACCGCATCGGCGACACCTCACCCAACGGCATCTCCTACACCGACCCCTCCACGGTCGACGTGCTGCACGCCATCTCCGAGGCCACCGAAGCGGACCTCGCCCCGGCGTATGCGGGCGCCTCCCGTGAGCGGCGCTCAGGGGAATGGCTGCCCGATCATCTAGTTGCCCAACAAAGCGATTCGGAGGACCACTAATGGCTATACACAAAGGTCACGGCATTGCATCTATCGAGTACCCGACGGGGATGAACCAGAACGGGGATCCCTCGCAGGCTTGGATAAAGGTGAAGCCCGACGGGAGGATCGACGTCTTCTCCGGCACCACAGACATCGGCAACGGCTCAAAGACGATCCAGTCGCAGATCGTGGCCGACACCATCGGCGTCCCGTACGACTGGGTCACCTTCGACAACTCCAACACCGACTCCTCGCCGGTGTGCACCGGCACGTTCGCCTCCCGCGCCACCTTCGTAGCGGGCAAGGCGGTGCTGAAGGCGGCGCTGAAGGTGCGTGAGCGGATTCTGGAGGTGGCCAGCCAGGAGATGGAGATCAGCCCGGACGACCTCGAGCTCACCGACGGCGAAGTTTTCGCCAAGGACGCCCCGTCTAAGCGCCTGGGAGTGGGAGACGTGGCCGCCGCCGCCACCTGGAGCCACGGCGAGCTGATCACCGGCACGGGGGCGCACCTGAACCCTTACGCCGCCATCGTGGACTCCTCCACCGGTGCTGTGGACAGCCCACCCCACGCCGCCATCTCCTATGCCGCATGCGCTGCGGACGTGGAAGTGGACGACGAGACTGGGGAGGTTCGCGTCGTGCGCCTCATCCAGGCTTACGACGTGGGGCGCGCCATCAACCCTGCTTTGCTGGAGGGCCAGATAGAGGGCGGCGCCATGATGGGGCTTGGCCTGGGCGTGCTGGAGGACAGCTACCCCTACTACCCCTCCGTGGACAACAGAGCAGGCGACTTCGGCAGCTACTTCGCCCCTAGCAGCGCCGATTTGCCCGAGATGCGGAACGTGATCATCGAGAACCCCTCCGTCGACGGGCCGTACGGAGCCAAGGGGATCGGCGAGATGGCCAACAACCCTCAGCCAGCGGCCATAGCCACAGCTGTGCACGACGCCGTGGGTGTATGGGTGACGGAGTTGCCTATAACGCCGGAGAGGGTGCTGCGGGCGCTAGACGAGAAGCGCTCCGGCGGAGGCGAGCCGCGGCGTGAAGGCAAGCACGTGATCTTCGACGAGGAGATTTCCATCAACACCGTGGGCGCCGGACTTGCGTGGACAGCGTGATGAGCGCTTTCCGAACCTGGAACGGCGTCGAGTCTTACGAACTGCGGGAGGGCGTGAACATCCACGCCATCGGCGGTGAGCAGGTGATGATGTGTCGGGTCACCTACGATCCTGGCACGACCGTCGAGCGTCACAACCACGAACACTCCGAGCAGATAATCGCAGTGCTCCAAGGCGAGATGACGATGACGATCGGCGAGGAGACCCGCCGCCTGCGCCCCGGCGACGTGTCGGTGGCTAACCGAGGCGTCTACCACGAGCTTCACTCTGAGGGTGGCTGCACGTTCATGGAGGCGCTCTCCCCCGTCCCCCGTGACCACGTCCCCGACTCAGAGCGCGACCTAGTGCTAGGCGAGCAGGGCGACGCCCAGCACGTGGAGCGTTGAAGGCTAATTCAGCGCTAAACATGAGGCTCGCGCGCAGATGATGTGCGCCGGATGAGGCAGTCAAAACAAAGGAGGACGATGGAAAATTCAATCAAACTGATCGATACCAACGATTTGAGTTTCGACTTCGAGAACCCGCGCATGGTGGAGTTCAAATTGGGCGGCCACTCGACCGAGGAAGACATGATCAAATTGCTCTGGGAGACTATGGACGTTAGAGAAGTTCTAATGTCGATATCGGCTAGTGGATATTTTCAGCACGAACCCGTCATCGCCATACGGGAAGATGACAAAATCGTTGTCATTGAAGGCAACCGTCGGCTTGCCGCTGTCAGGATCTTAAGAGAACCTGACAAATTCGAAAAGCTGTCAGCCGACATTCCGAGACTCCCTGAAAACAGGAGACGAGAACTTGACAAGTTGCCAGTGGTTTTTTCAACCCGCGAAGATGCTTGGCAGTACCTCGGTTTCAAACATGTCAACGGTCCGGCAAAATGGACCAGTTACGCAAAGTCTCAGTACATCGCCAAAGTGCACCGCGATTTCGACGTCCCTTTGGAAGAAATCGCAAAACAGATCGGGGATACTCACAGGACCGCCCAAAGACTGTATCGCGGTCTGATGATAATCGAGCAAGCCGAGAGTATGAAAGTCTTCGATCGGGAAGACAGGTGGAACAGACATTTCTCCATTTCCCATCTTTACACAGGCATTGACTATCCAGGCATGTCTGAGTTTATCGGTATAAAATCGGCAGGCGAAGAAGCAAAAGAACCCGTACCAACCGAGAAACGAACAGAACTGGAAGAGCTTTTTCTATGGCTGTATGGCAGCAAGAAAAAGGAAACACAACCGTTAATAAGATCCCAAAACCCCGACTTAAGAAAACTTGACAGAGTTCTAGGAAATAAAGAAGCACTAAGCGCTCTGCGTTCTCACAATAACCTTGATCTTGCCCACGAGCAATGTGACACACCTTTTTATATATTTGAAAAATCTCTTCACGATGCCAAGAGAGCACTTGAAAAGGCTCAAAGCAAACTATCGACCGGCTACGACAAGTATTCAAGCGAACTACTATCTACAGCCAGCGTGATAGCTGACATTGCCGATGATTTATATGAAGCAATGCTACGCAAACAAAACCCCAAAAAGCGTCAACGAATCTCCGAAGCAGCCTGATGTTCAAATGGCCAAACCCTCCAGTATCTTGGCATGGAGA
Source organism: Acidimicrobiales bacterium (assembly GCA_965242895.1). Taxonomy (GTDB): domain Bacteria; phylum Actinomycetota; class Acidimicrobiia; order Acidimicrobiales; family CATQHL01; genus CATQHL01. Next base: position 2,195,501 of record OZ251507.1, on the reverse strand, counting down.
TAATGAGCTTGCTGATTGGGTTGAGTTGAACTGCCTAGCCAACAAGAGTGTAGCGAAAACTGAACTATCTCAATTGTTGGGTAGATTGGAGGAGAATGAAAACTCTGAAGGAGTACCGGAAGAAAATCAAATTGATACTAATATAGTAGATAAAACATATATGGAAATTGGACGCCGTCAGTCAGTATGCCAAGGCGGTTATCCATTTCACTTGGACGAACAAAAAGCAACTCTCACTCTCTGCAGAGATAAAAAGAATGCTAAACAGAAAATATACATATACTTACTCCTAACAACTAGACTGAATATGAAAGAGCGCCGCTCGTTTTCAAACATTGATGCTACACATCTCTTCGAAAAACTTTCTGAGCAGGTCGCAAGAAATTATTTTGGAGAACGATCTGAAAGCATGCTGTTTAGTGCTCAGAAAGGCGGACAGAATTTCGAACAAAGAGTCAATATACTCTGTGGGCTCTTGAAGGAGGGGGGAGAGTTTCGAAATCGTGACGCTGCCCAACCAAAAGCGAAAGACGACAAACTGGATATTGTGGTGTGGAAGTCTTTTGCCGACGACCTACCAAGCAAACTAATCGGCTTTGGTCAGTGCAAAACCGAGACAAGTTATCCTGATTCAATTAGCGAGCTCCAGCCTGACGCATTCTGCAAAAAATGGATGAGTATACAACCCACTATCGCGCCTGTACGCATGTTTTTTGTTGCAGAATCTTTGTCCATCGCAACCTGGAATAAGAGAGCATTAGACGCAGGACTACTGTTAGATCGTTGCCGAATAATCGACTACGGCCATAATATCAGCAACGATGTGCTTCTTGAAATAGAAACTTGGTCAAGGGCTGCCACTGAAGAAGAATTATCTTCTACTCTTAACTAAATTAAAACCACTTTGGCAAGTTCCCAACCTATCTCACCAATTGACAGCGGTAATGCCCTCCCTTTCCCAGAGTCGAGCATTCTCGCTGACCATATAGCATCGGTACCTAAACTCAGTCCTCTGCGCTATCCAGGCGGAAAAACTTGGTTGATATCCCACATCCGTAAATGGTTAGAGTCACTGCCCGAGAAGCCAAAAATGCTTCTTGAACCGTTCTGTGGCGGCGCAATCGTCTCGCTAACCGCAGTTGCCGAGGGTTGGGTAGAAAAATCCTTAATGGCTGATATAGACAAAGATATTGCGGCATTCTGGGAAACCGCCCTTGAGCACAGCAAGGAACTAGTCGAAAGTCTTTTAGCATTCGAACTAACAACGGATTCCATATCTGAAATAGAAGAACAAACAGACGGCAGCATCATTGATAAAGGTTTCAGAACACTAGTACTGAACCGAACACGTCGAGGTGGAATTATCGCTCCTGGCGCGGCCCCAATTCGAAGAGGCGAAAATGGCAAAGGAATCGCATCGCGCTGGTATCCCGAAACACTCAAAACGCGTCTAGACGACATCGCCACAATCTCAGATCGGATCACCTTCGTCGAGACCGACGGCCTTGCGCTCCTAGAAAAACATGCAGAAACCGCAGGCCTGGCGGTGTTCGCAGACCCTCCCTACACTGCCAAGGGAGGCAAGCAGGCGGGAAAGAGGCTCTACGCACACAACGACATTGACCATGCCAGGCTGTTTAAGATTCTCGCCGACTCTAATACCGACTTCCTGATGACCTACGACGCTTCCGAAGAAATCGTCGACCTCATTCACAAGCACCACTTCTATGCCGTCCAAGTCAAGATGAAAACCACCCACCACGCCCACAACATTGAACTAATCATCACCCGACGCGAGATGTTCTACCCTTAAACCTTTAGCGGAATTGTGAATAATTCTCGCTAGTTTCGCAACCTGAAATCGCCAACCTTCTATCCGGCTTACCCGGTATCGGAATTGTGAATACTTCTCGTTAATTTAGCAACGGCTTTTCTGCTGAATCAGCTGACAACTAGATACCCCATCCTCGCCCCATTCCCTGCTAATTAGGCTCCCCCCAGTCCGTACTACTAGAGAGGATTTGGCTGGGATCGGGGTCGTTACCGCTAAATCGGGCTTTCTAGCCCTGCTTAGCCTCGTCCGTCTGACGGTTCTCATCGGACCCCGAAGCATCACCATCTTCGTCCTGATCGTTCTCGTCGAACACAGCCTCTGCGTCAAACGCGGCGGCCGCCTTTTCGCAGATGCAGAGCAGTTCCTCGAACGGCACAACGTGCAGGCTTACTGAGTTGCTGTGACGGGCTAGTGTTCGGGCGATATCTCGAGCGTAATACTTGGGCGGGTTTGAGCCGTATTTAAAGTTTCTGCTGATATTCACGCAAATCGCCGCTAGGACTCGCGGCTCGTTGACTACCGCAACGTTGCGTACGCAACCGCCTATCAGTTCCGCCCACAACGCATTGTGTTTCAGCGCTCGGTAAGCCATCTCAAGTGACAAACAGTCGTCTTTCACCGCATCGGCGGATTGCTTCGCAATCCTGACCCTCCACCACGCTCTGGAAATCGGGCAGTCGTTCAAGACTGAAAGCCTCCCTCTGATGTGAGGCAGACCCCCAAGCCGCCTGCATACGTTTCGGGCGGTAGCGTCGTCGTCCTTACCTTCGAGTTTCCGCACCCAATCTTCTTCGATCAAATCATTTCTCAGCCACTGAACGTGGGCGATCGTCCAGAACACCGGGCGGATGGCTAGTTCCGGGGTCACCGGATGGATGCCGTCAGAAGGATTCGCATCCGAAAACGCGTCGAAAAGTTCCCTCTCTAGTGCAGGCGGCGGGTCGCCGGCCTCACCGGCAGTCAGGCGTCTTGGCAGCATCGGCACGCCATACGACGAAGACTCATCGAGGCCCAATTCCGTTATCAGATACTCCATCAGCGACTTCGACCCGCCTCTTACCACTTCGGCTAGCCGAGCCTGGGCAACCTCTGTGATCTCCGTCCTGTGCTTCTTGGGAAGCACCACCCTCTTTTGCCAACGGACAAAAGCCGCCGCCACTTCTTGCGGTATCAATCTTCTTCCTCCCCCTCTATTTTGTCTTCCACAATGAACGGCTCTAGCGCCGTGGCTGCGAGAGCGGCGTCGTAGTCTTCAGGGGTTTCCCAAGTAGGGATGTCTCCCTCCTCCAACTTTTCTCGTATGGCCCGCAGAACCGGAGGTTCTACTCCTTCGTCAAAACTCTCAGTGGTCTTGGGCAACTTGCCCATAACTCCGATCAGTGCGGCTATCTGCACGTCCCGCTTCGTGCAGCGAGCGAACAACTCGGGCGAGACGTTGACATTGAACTGAAATTGATCGTCGTGGTCGCTGATCTCCATCCGCCCGCGGGCGAGATTCTCTTTTTTGGTGAATCTAAGCATGGAAGAGACGACCGGTTTTGTACGGGCTATCAACCCACGCGCCAACAAAGCGCCAACCGGAATGTTTAAAAAGCGCTCTGCGCGCCACGCCGGATGCAACTGATCGGTGAATAGAACTAGACCTTCCACCGCAACTAAACCAGAGATGATGAACACCTCCGGTCCGGTCTCCTGGGGCTCCCACTTGATCGTCTTGACCGGCTGATTCGTCAGGAACGTCCGCGAATAGAGCGCAGCCGGAGAACGAACTTCAATACTCCACTTCGCTCGGCCTGCCTCAATCAGAGAAGCTAGACCCTGTGCATTGACTAAACGGTTAGTGACTTCGGCGGCGTTGTTTGAGGCGCGAACCTTGTTCAAGTATCGAGCCCCGAGGAAGTCGGCGCTGGTTTGGTCTGCCCGCAACTGCGGATACACGGCCTACTTTTTTCTACGGACGAATTCGACAGATAACCCCACCGAATCGGGCAAAGTTTCTTCAATGAAATCGAGCGACATATGCCGAGAGGATCGATCCAAGAGCACTTCGTAAGGACTGTCTCCGCTGTTTATCTTCAGAAATCTACTAGACAAAAGCCTCTCGCAGGTTTGATCCGAACCAGGGTCGACAAACACCCGAATGCCTAGGTGATCGTGGGTGTGCTCGGCTATCCAGACGTCGACTCCGCAAACTCGACCAGATGCATCTAGCCGGGGGCGCAGTGAGCGCGCCACGCGAGCCTCGGTTCCGGTTTTCGGCGCGGGTTTCTGAGGTCTGGGCTTCGAGGGCGTCTGGGTGTCTTCGGGAGATTTTGGTTCTGGAGGAGGACGAGGCTCGGAATCGTCTTGCGTAGGTCGCCTAGACGTCCTCGGGGGAAGGACGTCGGCGTCCCGCATCTGATCCTTGAGAAATACGGCGAAACCCTCAGGGACATAGGTGTCTTCTGCAACCTCCCCCGCCGCCTCTTTCAAGCTCTTGACGACTTCGCGCAACATTTCTCTTAGTTTTTTCCTCTTAGGCGGACAGAGCGCTTTGAGGTTGATCTCCATATGATCCGGACCCTCTGAGGAACGGATGAGATCGTAGAGTTCGTTGGGGTCGTCGGAGTTGTCCGGCAGGAGCACGGCGTCGAATGGCTGGAAGCCGTTGAAAACTGAACGCCCCAGTTCAGGAGCGTTCTTAGTGATCCACATTCCGTCTCTGAAGACGTTGATCTGCGTGAACTGACCTGCATCTAGTCGACGGATGAGCAGTTTGGCGCCGCCCACGTTTTCTAGTTCTTCTCCGCTCATAAGTGTTTGATAAGCCCTGTAGACGAGCTTGGAGGGAAACGAAGATCCTTTCATCGCCCGGATGCCCCCGTCGGGGTCCAACTTCTCCTCGACGTTGACAGCATTGATCTTCTGGATTTCCCCCGTGGTCTCGTCGTTGATGGTGACGCTCATCCGCTCATCCACCAGAGCAGACAGAAAGTGGGCCACCACAACCTTGGTGATGGAGTCGACGTTCTTCTCCCCAGTCTCTTCGGCGAAGTTGTCGAACCCGCATATAGCCACCACGGCGCCCGTGGAGTCCTCCATCTGGCGGACTTCGGAGTCAAGCAGCGGTGGCGGCTCAGTCAGCATCTCAAAACCAGGGGAAAAGAGTTCCAATCGTTGACGTTCAGCGTAGGCAAGTGTCCCGTTGGGCGAGCGCAGCGTTGCTTTGCCTTCACTCTTGCGGTGCATATGGGCAGCAAGAACAGCCCGCCCGGAGACGATCGTCTCCGGATAATTCCGTCCTTCCGCATACCGCCCGGCATAGCAGACGTAGCGGATATCTGAAGCGGAGAACGCCGTCAAGTGCCCTAGTCCCACGGAACCTGCCCCTCCCTTGCCGCGCCCTTTCGAACTATTGCTTTCGCTGAGAAGCCTGTTCATCCGATCAAGATCGAGACCTAGGCCGTTGTCACGACAGAACAACACGCGCATCCTCTCCGAGGAGAGCACGCCGCCGATCCTCTCCACGATCTGCTCCTCCATGATTGAAAGGGCGTCTGCTTCTTCACGCTGGCGACGGGCTTTCTCAAACGCTTCGCGGTAATCACTGAGCGCGGGGAGGTCAGATACGGGCACTTCTCTGATAGTGATTACCACCTCGACAGGTCTAGGCTCGACACGGGCGTCAAGGCAATTCTGGAGCAACTCCCTGATGACGTGCTCGGGGTTTCCTTTGTCGCTGTCTCGAGTAGCAAAGCCGTCGTTGGAATCACCCGGCAGGAAGATCAGACGGGGCGCCTCCGACGCGGCGGCTCCAGTGGCGCCGGCGGCGCTCCCGGCTCCAGTTCCGGCTCCGGCAGCGCCGCCGGCGGAAGAATCGAACGCGCCCACTCTTCCCCCTGTCAATCTGTACAGTCGCAGGCCGGAGTGCCCGTCGCATAACGGCTGCCATTAGGGGGGGGGGGGGGGGGATTTTATAAGTTCAGAGTAGGAAGCCCCACGCGCGCCTAGGAACCCGAACCTGGTCGTGCCTGATCCGATACGGGAAGGTGCTTCCCTGCGGTATTTGACTTCGACGTTCGCCCACCAAGCGAAGTCGGAAGGCGTATCGGGCACCCGACCGGGGTCATCCGATTTGGCAGCCGCCACCAACTCACGGGTGCCTTTCATGAAACAGAACACGCAGTTGCCCGCCCCCTCGGGAATGTCCAAATCAAACTCATAGCGCCGGGATTCCCAAAACTCCTTCACATCGTTTTTATCCATGTTCGAATCCGCCAGCGGAAAATACGGGTGCTCTCCAGGGGGTTGGTTCTTTACTCTGCATCGACTTCCTCCGGCTCCTTCCGCAAAGAGTGTACGGGTCATCACGCGATTGATGCGCCTTCCCTCGTCCGCCCGCAAACCCAGGAGCGTCAGGTGCTCCGTGGGCGGGCGGCCCCAGAGCCCCTCCCCTGCCACTGCGAGCGGAGAAGCGGCGGCCGGAACCGACGTGAAATCCACCCACTTCTGCTCAGGGCGGCTCGGCGGCTGCGCGAGCATGTACGACACCCAGCCCCGAAACTTTTCTTCGGGAACGTTGCCGCCGTTGGATCGGTAGACTCTCGACATCTCCTCCGCTGTCAGGTAAGACTCAGACTTGTAGTGGCCGGCGTGCGCCGGTCCGTCGGCGCCGGAAAACCACTCCTCCAGGAGCTGATGGGAGGGGTGGAGCTTCATCTTGGCCGTACATGACCGCTGATGCGGGTTGGGCAGCATCTGCTGAAAAGACAGCGCCTCTTCAAAGACCTCGCCGCGCCACCGGTAGCCGCTGCCGCAAGAGTCGGGGGCGGCGGGCACTCGGCTCGCAGCCTCATCCGCTACGCATTCGCCGACCTCGGGCGCGCCGCAAGAGTCGGATGCGGCGGGCACTCGGCTCACCAACCGATAGGAGGGGCAGCGGCGGTATTCCCCTCGTCGGGCGTCCTCCACGGTGCAGAACTCGAACCATAAGGTGGGCAGGGAGTATTCGGTCTCCAAGAGACGCGACACCGCGGCGGCGAAGTCGTAGGTGCCCGGATGTTCAGCGGAGGTGTTGGCGAAGAGCACGACGTCGCCGCGGTCGGGGTTCAAGACGCCGGCTTCGGCCAGACCAATGGCCGCCGCAGCCGATGACCGTCCACCCGAAAACTTCACCACGTGCGGAAGGTCGCGGTGGTGCGGGCGCCTGTAACTGATCAGCAGTTCAGGCCGAAGACGCGGCTTTCTAAGAACGACAGAAGCGATACAGCAAAACTAATAAAGGGGTGTGACACTCCTGCGGATTTAGTAGGGATCCGCCTCAGACTCCGCCTCAGACTCTGAGTGACTCTGAGTGAGTGACTAGGTGAAAGGGTGTCTCGCTCCTGCGGGGCGCCTCGCCGCCCGCCTGGGCATCGCTCGTCCTATCCCGAAGCATCAACTGCTCAAGACCAGGTCCACCTTCACCGGTTCGTAGGACGACACGTTTTCCGGAATTGATCCGCTGCCGAGTTGACCTGAAACGTTCGAGCCCCAGCAGGTGACCGACCCGTCGGTGTGGACAACGCAGACGTGCCATGTTCCAACAGAGATGGATGCGACGTTCTCAACGCCTTCCACTTTCATTGGAGTGCTGGTCTGGTCATCCGGTATAGGGCTCATCGTGCCTAGTTCGCTGGTGTGATTCGAACCCCAACATGAAACCTCCCCATCCGAGTCGAGAACGCACATTGACGACACACCCGCCGACACTTCAACCGCATCGACGATGCCCGATATCCGAACCGGGACAGATGAATGATCGTCGCCGGCAGGGGCGGACGCTCCGAGTTGGTCTGCCCAGTTTCCTCCCCAACAGGAAACCTCCCCGCCTTCATGCAAGACACACGTGTTGAAGCGGCTGGCTGCGACCGCTTCGGCGTCCTCTATGCCTGGAACTGCCACCGGCTCGAACTGCTCTGAGCCTGCTCCCTCTCCTCCGTTGCCTAGTTGCCCGAAGAAGTTTGACCCCCAACAGGAGACCTTCCCGCCCTCAAGCACGACACACGTGTGAGATTCCCCTACCGCCACATCGATTGCGTCGGTGATGCCGGTTGCCGGCTGAGCAAATAAAGTAAAGTTTGCGACGCTCTTGTTGCCGATCTGACCTAGATCATTGGACCCAGCGCATGTCACTTCGCCGTTCTCATGCAGAAAGCACACGTGCGACCACCCGCCCACAGCAACTTTAGTCACGTCTGTCCTAGACGTGCTTGCGGTCAGCGTCGGCGATACGCCGCCGTCTTCCGCAAGCACGTACGTTGATCCACTTATCATGGCGCCCCAACAAACGACTATGCCAGATTCCCTAATCGCGCAAGACAGTCCTTCGTCGGCGTTCACGGCGACGGCGTCGTCCAAGTCCACGATCTGCACGGGGCGGACCTCAGATGTCTCGGCGGCTTTAACGTCACCTAGGTCGCCTCTCCAGTAATCTCCCCAGCAAGTGACTTTGCCGGTCGCGTGGAGAGTGCACGAGTGAGTGAAGGCTGAAGTAACCGCAACGGCGTCATCAATTCCCGCAACCTGTATAGGAGCGGACTCGGTGCTGCTAACTATTCCCGCACCCAGTTCCCCGTAGAGGTTGGAACCCCAGCAGTAGGCATCATCGCCCTTTGTGAGAGCACAAGTGAACCAGCGGCCCGAAGATATGTCGACTACGTCGGAAATCCCCAACACCTGAAGCGGGCTCATCGAGCCCCAAAAGGAAGAATCTGGGTCGAAGGGGTCTTGCTCCCCGTTGCCCAACGACCCTAATGTGTTGCTGCCCCAACAGTAGACGGTGCCGCCTCTGCGAACGGCGCAGGAAAATCCTGCTCCAACCGAGATGTCGACCGCGTCATCTATGCCAATTACCTGCTGCGGGACAGACACGGATTCGAGGGAGTTATTGCCTAGCTGCCCATTGCCGTTGGCCCCCCAACACGAAATCTTCCCCGTCTCATGAACAGCGCAAGAATGCTCGATGGTGGTATCAATAACAACGGCGTCGCTAATGCCGACCACCTTCTGTGGTGTGGGCGACCGCTCATTAGGGCCGGCGGTACCCGTGCCGAGTTCTCCGAAGAAGTTGTCCCCCCAACAAGAAATTTCGCCAGTTGCGTGCAGCGCACATGAATGCTCGCTGCCCAACGCAACAGCAACGGCGTCGGAGATACCATCGACTCTCACAGGCGTCGGGGAAACAACCCCGTCCCCCCCGTTGCCCAACTGACCGTCGGCGTTCCAACCCCAGCAGGAAACCTGTCCAGACCTGTGTAAAGCACACGTGTGCCAGTGCCCAGCGTCGGCGTCGAGAGCGTCATCAATACCTATAACGCTCACCGGATCCAACGCAACACTCTCCACAACCCCGTCACCTAACTCACCCCGGTTGTTGTCTCCCCAGCAACTCACAGTCCCGTTCCGGTGAACAGCGCAAGAGTGCTCCCAGCCCGTCGCAACGGAAACAGCGTCGCTGACACCCGCTGCCTTCAACGGCTTCGAAGAGTACTGCTCTGCCCCTATTCCTCCGACGCCTAATTGCCCTGAGTCATTGCTGCCCCAACAATAAACCTCTCCGACCTCAGAGACTACTACACAGCTGTGGTGCCCGTTCGCGGAAATAGCAGCCCTTGCTGCGTAAGGCTCCTCTGTGGTCGTTGTTGTAGTTTCGACCGCTGGGACTGCCTTGGTGGTAGTAGTGGCAGCAGTATCGGGGGGTGGATCCGCAGGTGGGGGCGCGGGAGCGCTCTCGCCGGCGGTCGTCGGCGCGGGAGGCGCAGGCTCAGGCGCGGGAGGCGCAGGCTCAGGCGCCGGCTCAGGCACAGGCACGGCAGGCGCGGGAGGCGCAGGCTCAGGCGCGGCACTTTCGCTCCCGTTGCTGCAGGCAGCGGCAAGCAGAACTAAAGCTGTGAGAGCAACCCCAAGACGGGTCGCTAAGACTCTCATGAAGCGTGGTATTGAATCATGTTTATTGAGCATGATTTTGAATCTAGCATTGCTTGCCTAGTCCCCTATGCACTAGTCCGTCAGCGTCACATCCCCACTGCGTCCTCCCGCAGCCGCGCTGCTGCACCTCGGGCGTCTAGTTCCCCGCCGCGCCTCGATCTCAGCGCCACCTCCCCCCGCCGCGCCTCGATCTCAGCGCCACCTCCCCCCGATGCGCCTCGATCTCAGCGCCACATCCTCCTCCCCCCCCCCGCTGCGCCTCGACCCGCTACACCTCGTAATTCCCGACGAAGTCGGCGTAGGTCAAGACTGGGATGCCTAAACGCTTGGCCTCAGCTACATCCTCGGCGCGGCGGTGGGGACTGTCTATTACCAGCACGTCGCACTGCGGGCCTATCGCGGAAATATGAACTATGCCCTTTGCGTGACAACGTGCGCGGAACTCGCCCAGGCTGATCGGTTTGCCGTCGACATCGAACGGCTCGCCTGAGGCAACGACTCGGGTTTCACGCAAAAATTGACCGCTCTCAGGCGAAAAGCCTGAGACTTCCGGTATCTCCGACGTATCACAGTCCAGCACGTGGGCAATCGCCGTCAGCACGCGGTACTCCGCCGGAGTGATTACGTGATCAGCCTCGGCGGCAGCGATTACCGCCCGCAGGAAAGCTTCGTGCGCCTCGATTGCGTCTTCGGGGGAAATGTCCATCGTCCAACGCAACTGCGCCAACTCCTGCGACTCCGTCTCGGTCAACACCAGGTCCTCCATCGCCTCGTCAAGCTTGTCGAAGTAGGCCAGGATGTTCTCGTCGTCGGAAGGGAAGCGAGCCTCGGCAATCAACGCTGAAAGCGTGGAAACTTCAATACGCGGCGGGATGGGACGGGCGTGCGCTGTTAACTGCTTCGGCGGCAGTTCGGTCTCCACGATGGCCGGCTGGCACCAGTCGCGGCAGCCGTCTAGCATCGGGAGCAACTCTGCGGTCACTCTCGCGTCACCGAGGGCGGAGTACATGTTGTTGGTCGCAATGCCGAAACGCTGAGCAGCGTGCGCAAGCTTCTCTTTGGTGAGCGACAGAGTGCAGATGCCTTCCCCCGGATAGAACCGACCTCCGCAGCGCGCCCACTCCTGTTTGAGGAAGCGCTGGTCAAACGGAAGGTTGTGGGCTACGAGCACACGCCCGTTGAGCCGCTTGGCTATTTCCACCTGAAGTTGGGAGAACCTAGGAGCCTCGCTGGCCATCTCCGTGGTGATGCCGTGAATCCACACCGGGCCGGTGTCACGCTCTGGGTTCACCACCGACGCGAATTCGTCGATGGGCGTGAACGTGTCTGCGTCTACGGTGACAATGCCGATCTCGCACACACGGTCATCACGGGAAAAACCCGTGCTCTCGATGTCGAGAACAGCCAACTCTTCTGACTGCACGATGCTCCTTTCGCCTGTGGTCTCCGACGCTGCCGGCCGGAGATGCCGGCCGGCGCCGCCACCCGGCATTTGAAGGCCGGGCCTACCGCCTTCAGCATAAATCGCTCGCCCTCTCGCTCGCCCTATTAAGGAACGACCAAGAGCCTGCTTCATCCTTGCAGCGGGGGATGACACTGACTCTCTGGCGAATTCCGCCGTTCCTTTGTCTCTGGCGGCGGTGCTGATGCTCCCCACCTGGATGCGACATGACTCTCTTGCGGAATTCCGTCGTTCCCCCGGGGAGCGGGCAGGTCGTCCGGAACGCACTTTGCGGAGTCGTGTGACATGACTCTCGGAAGCCTACTGTTCAGACAATCTACTAATATTTATAGTATATTAGTATTTTATCTTATTTTTAATGATAAATTAATCTATAAGTGTTGTGATGCAAAGTGTTTTAAAAGTGCTATACTAGCTGTATGGCTAGCTTAAACACCGCTTCCGTATCAATGCGGGACAAAGCCACAATAGGCGAAGACGCCTTTCATTGCCGACCACGGCCGCAAAACCAAATGGAAAAGCTAGTGAGGTGTTTCCGCCTCACTCGTCCACCTGCACAGACAGCCACCCAAACTGATCGGCTAGAAAGGACCGGCAATGACGGGAACTACGATTGCCGACATCATCGTCGGAGGCATGGCCGTTGCATGCCTTATCTGGATGTTCCGCCACCTAGTAAAGAACACCGACCGCAAGGTTGAAATGCTAGGAACCAAGCAGGACGAAATGATCATCAAACAAAGTGAACACAGCGAACGGCTCGCAGTTGTCGAAGCAGACGTCAAAGCTTGCCACGCTGAGATTCGGCAATTCCGCCTCGACGTCGGTCAACGATTCACGGAGGTCGACAAACGATTCACGGAGGTCGACAAACGCTTCGACAAAATCGACGAACGATTCACAAGAGTTGACGAACGCTTCACAGAGGTCGACAAACGCTTCACGAGAGTTGACGAACGCTTCGACAAAGTCGACGAAAAAATGGAGGCGGGATTCGCTAAGACTGACGCCAAAATGGATAAAGGCTTCAAAGAGATGCGGGAATTGTTTTTCAGATTCCTAGCACCAAGCCAACCTAAGCCTCAGCAGAATAGCAATCTTGCTCTTTTGGGCAGGCAATCCGGTGAAGCTTTAGAGCCCGACCCAGCGAAAGCTTTCGACTCCTCAGCATCGCTCGACTCCTCAGCATCGCTCGACTCCTCAGCATCGCTAGAACAGTCGGCACTGCCATCAACATTGCCGGCACCTCCAGAAAAGTCTCCGACCAATCCGTCTGAGGAACACCAATCCGTCTGAGGAACCAGTTGAGACTAAGTAGGACTATGTAGCTAGCGCCTGCGGAGGGGCGATCCTCCCTCCCTCAGTTGCCCACGCCCAGGCCAACGACAGCCACCGGCTCGCAAATCCTTTCTGGAGTTGCCGGAGTTGCGGAGTGGGTTAACCGGTAGCCATATCGCCCAAGCCCAGGCCAACGACAGCCACCGGCTCGTAGGAAGAAGCCTCGGCAACAACCGAGCCAGTTCCTAGCTGACCCTCCTTGTTCCAGCCCCAACAGGAAATTGAACCGTCAGAGTGAACGACGCAAGTGTGCACTCCACCTGCCGAGAGGGAGACTACATCGCCTATCCCGTCGACCTTCAGCGGCGTCCGGCTGTGGTCATCCGCCAGCAGGCTACTCAAACCGAGTTGGCCGACGAAGTTCAAACCCCAGCAGTAGACCTCGCCCTCCGAGTTAAGAGCGCACAAGAAGCTTTGACCAACCGACAAGGCGGCAACATCATCGAGGCCAGAGTTCATTACCGGCAGCGACGAGTGGTCGGAACCTACGGGCGCATCGAGGCCGAGCTCTCCCATTATGCTGATCCCCCAGCAAGAGAACCCTCCGCTCTCATGAACGGCGCAGGTGTTCTCGCCTCCCGCTGCGATCATCGATGCATCGTCTATTCCTACGACTTTGCGCGGCTCCGACCTAGCAGAATCCGGCCCTTCGTCTCCGGAACCGAGTTGCCCGTATGAGTTCCTTCCCCAACAGAAGACTTCCCCACCCTCAATCAGGGCGCAAGTATGATCGAAACCCGCAGCGATGTCTGTAGCTCCGCTTATCCCGTCTACCACTACACGGTCGTATGAAAAAAACGGGGGAGAGCTTTGGCCCAGGCCGCCTTCGGCGTTCGAACCGGCGCAGGAGACCCCACCGTCGGCATGCAGAAAGCAAACGTGTGCAGTTCCCCCAGCTAACTTGACCACGTCGACCTCCTGACCTGTGGGAAGGCCCATGGGAATTGGCAACGGCGATACCTTCCCGTCCTCTGTTAACTCGAAGTCGTTGCCTAGGTAGAGACCCCAGCACAGAACCGAATCGGCCGCGTCAGCTATTAGCGCGCAGGACATGCCCAGAGTGGCGACCACGTCGACGGCGCCGCTAATACCTGAAATCTCCACCGGAGCAGCAGGAGACGCCTGAGTCATCGCCTCGGCTTCGCCTTGTACGCCTCTCCAGTTCGAACCCCAGCAGGAAACCTTACCGCCCGAGCGAACGGCGCACGAGTGTTCAACGCCCGAAGACACCACCTTTGCGTCGTCGATGCCTGCAGCCTTCACAGAACCCGACACCACAGCGTTACGCCATCCGGCCCCGAGTTCCCCGTTGAAGTTCGTCCCCCAACAGTGAGCCTCCGAGGTTTTTGTGAGAGCGCAAGTATGAGAAGTGCCGGAAGAGATGTCGACGACGTCGGAAAGCCCAGCAACCTTCAGAGGAGTCGTTGACAAGAAAACGGCCGCCTCTGCCGACGCCTCCGCTCCGATGCCGAGCGTCCCTTGCCAGTTACTTCCCCAACAACTAACGCTTCCGTCGTTGAGGAGGGCGCAGGAAAACGCCGTACCTACCGAGACGTCCACTGCGTCGTCTATTCCTTGAATCTGCTGAGGAGTCGGCACGACACCTGTTATGCCGTCCTCGCCCAACTGCCCGAAGAAGTTATGTCCCCAACAAGAAACCTTCCCCGACTCGTGAACGGCGCACGAGTGCTCAAACGCAGTATCAATATTTACAACGCCAGTGAGGCCGTCCACCACCATCGGCAGAGGCACATCCGAGCCGGTGCCGTACCGCTCCTGACCAATCTCCCCGAACCAGTTGTCGCCCCAGCAGAAAACCATGCCATCCCGATTCAGGGCGCATGAATGTTCGCCGCCCAGCGAAACGGCGGAGGCGTTGTCGATGCCAACCACTTCGACCGGAATTGCGCTGTCGGCGTCGCCGCCCATCTCGCCGTTCCCCAACTGTCCGTCTGCGTTGTGCCCCCAGCAGGAGATGCTCCCACCTGAACGCAGTGCACAAGTGTGCCAGTCGCCTGCAGACACGGCCACCGCATCGTCTATGCCCATCACCCGAACTGGCGTCGGCGAGGCGGTTTCCTTTTGGCCGTCGCCGAGTTCGCCGCGGCTGTTGTCCCCCCAGCAGGACACCTCACCGCTCCGGTGGAGGGCGCAGGAATGCTCCTGACCTGCAGCGGCCGAGACTGCGTCGTCTATGCCGACGACCCTGACGGGCGAATCTGAGTAAACCCCCATCCCGCTTTCACCGTTGCCAAGTTGTCCATTGTCGTTCATTCCCCAGCAGGAGACGGCTCCGCTTCCATGCACCAAGCAGTTGTGACGAGAACCGGCGGCGATGGAGGACTGCGCTTGCTCAGGGGCTTCGGAAGGTGCAAGCTCAACAATGCTTGCGGAAGACGGCAACTCAATGATGCTTGTGGTAGTCGGAATCGGACTCGACGAGTACGGCAGCGCAGAAAGCGGAGGCTCAACACTAGTGGGCGCAGAAGGCTCCGACGCAGTGGCCGACGCCGCAGTGGCCGACGCCGGAGAAGGAGGTGCAGCAGGCTCAGTTACCTCCGTGATGTCCGCAGCAGACGCAGTGGACGCGGTCCTCTCGTCGCTGCTTCCGCACGCCCCTGCGAACAGGGCGAGAATCGCTAAAACGGATAGTGCGAGCAACCTAACCCGGAATTTTGGGCTGCTAGCACGGAGTTTGCTCCCACGAGCAGTCGCATCTGCAGTTGAGTTCTGAGAACGCGCAACTTGAGACAGTGCGGGTTGCGCCTTGCGTGTTCGCGCCTTGCGAGAGTTGGCAATGTGATCCACTTTCTGCATCCCTGCCATTTTTACCTCCTTATATCGAAATATCGAATCGTCGTGCCCGATCGTCTGTTCGCCTGAATCTAACCTGTTCGCAGAGAGTCGGACGGCGACTCTGCCATCTGTTCGCCGAGAGTCTGACGGGCGCTGCCATGCGCTCACCGTGAAGAAGACGGCGCTGCCATCTGTTCGCCGTGCGACTGACGGACTCTGCCATGCGCTCAGGCAACTCTCACCCTCAACCCAAGACGAAACGCCTATATCCCATACTGTCCGACGAAGTCCTCGTAGGACATCACAGGAATCCCCAACTCCCTGGCCTTCTCAGCCTTGGAGGTCTTGATGTGCAGGTATTCGGCCACGAGGATGTCGCACCTCTTGCTCACCGAAGACACGTGGACGATGCCCTTGGCGTGGCAGCGGAGGCGGAACTCCTCTCGTGACATCGGCTTCCCGTCGGCGTCCGATGCGTCGCCGGTGGCGCACACGCGAGTCTCTCGAACGACTAGATGCTCCGCTGAGGAGGCTTCGGGAACGTCTGCGGCTTCGCAATCCAACAATTCCGCCACCGCCGTCAGAACCCTGTGCTCCGCCGGAGTGATGATGTGGTCGGCCTCGGCGGCCTGAATAACGGCTTGCAGGTATTCCTGGTGAGCAAAGCGCGCCTCGGCATCAGAAAGCTCCAGCGTCCGGCGCAGATGTTCAAGCTCTCTCGCCTCTTGGTCGGTCAGCACCAAGTCCTCCAGCACCTCGTCGAGTTTGTCCAGGTAGGCGAGGACATCTTCGCCCACCGACGGGAAAACGGCGTCGGAGATCAACCCCGCAAGGGTAGAGACTTCAACGTCAGAAGAGTCGGGGCGAGGACACGGAGGGCGCTGCGTCGGCGGCAGACCTAGCTTCACGACAGCGGGCTGCGTCCAATCCCTGCGCCCGTCGAGCAAGGCGAAGAGTTCTGCAGTCACCCGTGCGTCGCCGAGGGCGGAGTGCATGTTGTTGGTCGCTAGGCCGTGCCGCTTGGCGGCGTGAACCAACTTCTCCTTGGTCATCGACAAGGTGCAGAACCCGTCGCCCGGATAAAAATGAGCCCCGCAGCGAACCCATTCCTGCTTGAGGAATCTGCCGTCGAACGGCAGATTGTGACCGACCAGCACTCTGCCGTCGAGGCGGGAGGCGATTTCCTCCTGCAGCTGAGGGAACGTCGGGGCGGCGTCGACCATCTCATTAGAGATGCCGTGGACCCACACCGGCCCGGTGTCCTGCCTCGGATTGACGAGCGAGGAGAACTCGTCGATCGGGGTGAGTGTGTCGCTGTCGAGGTTGATGATGGCTATCTCGCACACACGGTCATCACGTGAAAAACCAGTGCTCTCGATGTCGAGAACCGCCAACTCTTCTGACTGCACGATGCTCCTTTCTCCTATAGCTCTGGCCTGCGGCGCTGCGGCGGCCGCTGCACAGCAGTGACCTGCAGCGGCGCCGACCGGCATCCGACCGACCGGCATCCGAAGGCTGAGACTGCCACCTTTAGCATAAATCGCTCGCACTCCCAGAAATGACCGGCAGCCTCTTCATCCTTGCGGAAGGGTGTGACACAGCCTTCCGCAGACTCCGGCGACGACCTGGATAACTCGAGCGTCATTCGCGATCCCGCAACGGGCATGATACTGCCTTCCAGTCCTCTTTCAGAAATTTCACTTTTTCAGATATAATATAATATTTAAATTAATATTAGTCATTTACATTATTTCAGAGATTGATAGAATTTGACTTAATAATGATGCAAAGCAGTTTTAAAGCGCTAAACTAGCTACATGGCTAGAATTAGCATCGCTTCCATAGCAATGCGCTACAGAGCCGCACTGGGCGCAGGCGCCCCCCATTGCCGAACACGGCCGCAAAACCGAAAGCCGCTACGGGAAGAGACTCTCTCGCCGCGCATCTCTGGAGGTCTTCGAGAAGGCCGCCTTGCTGCGCACGGCAGAAAACAAGACTCCTCCCCCGCCGCGAGCGTCGCTGAGCCGACTCGACGACCCCCACAGCAAGAAAGGAAGAAGATGACTGGACTATCTATCACCGACATCATTCTCGGAGGCGTAGCTCTTGCATCCCTTGCCTGGATGTTTCGCCACCTTGTTCTCAAGACCGACCGCTCAGTCGATAGCCTGACGAGCAAGCAGGAAGAATTCGCTTCCACGCAAGGCAAACACGTAGAACGGTTAGCAGTCATGGACACAAAGGTCGAACAACACGGCGAACAGATTCAGCTGCTTCGCAAAGATGTCAAACACCGACTCGACAAAGTCGACGACCGTTTCGACAAAATGGACGACCGCATCCAAAAAGTCGACGAAAAAATGAGCGCAGGGTTCGCCGAAGTCAACAACCGCTTCACAAGAGTCGACGCCAAAATGAACGCAGGGTTCACTGAAGTCAACAACCGCTTCACAAGAGTCGACGCCAAAATGAACGCAGGATTCGCCGAAGTCAACAACCGCTTCCGAAAAGTCGACGACCGACTCGACAAAGTCGACGACCGACTCGACAAAATAGACGACCGACTCGACAAGATAGACGACCGACTCGACAAAGTCGACAAGAAATTCGACAACACCAACGCCAGAATGGACAAGGGTTTTGCGGAGGTGCGGGAGTTGTTATTCAGGTTCCTCGCCCCCGACCAAGAGGCGCCTCAGCCCAGCAACCCCGTTCCTTCAAGCGCAGAATCTGCCAAGGCAGGCAGCTCAGTGCTGCCTAGCTGAGGGCCAGCCAGCAGACCAGGTAGACGTCGTCGGAGGTGATTTCGTGCAGGGGTTCGGGGGCTGCGTAAGGCTCTAGGCCGAGTTCATCGATCACCCCGAGTATCTTCTCCGCCTGCTCTCTGGGATTGTCCGATGACTTCCTAGCCGCCCGAAAAGTGCGGACGGTGCGCTCCGGGTAGGGAGCGCAGATCGTGTCTATGGCGCGGTCCAGCCCCTCTTGAGTGAGGTTGGACGGGGCGTGATTACGGAGGATCTCAGCGGCTCGCTGCAGTTCCAGGGGCAGTTTCGGCTCTAGGTTGGCTTTATCGGCGAGGAAGTTCCACTTCTCCACCACATCCGCACGAGCGGCCTCCCAGGCAGCGAACACGCCAGCGGCAACCTGGTCGGGCAGCACACGAGGAGTGCTGAAACCCTCCGGCGGGCGAGCGTAGTCAAGGCAGATGAGGTTTCGGCCACCAACTCGGAAGAGCGGCCTCTACGCTCGAGGGCAGCGTCTAACCTCGTCGGGAGGTCTTGACTAGCAGCCCCCGAACTGCCGCCGAAGTCCATGCCCTCTCCGGGATAGGACGCACCGGCAGAGGGATCATCGGCAGAAGACGCACCTGGGGAGGAAGCATCGGAGGAAGACGCACCGGGATAGTGCACATACCGGAACAGCGGCTCAGACCGATCCCCCACTCTTATGCAAAAGACGTAACCCGACCCCGAACCCTGCGCCGCCAATCCTTGCGCCCCCGACCCCGACCCCGACCCCTGCGCCGCCATCCCCGAAACCGGCCTCGCTGCCGAGGGATGGCCGCTCACCGCCATCCCCGAACCCGACCCCCACTGCAAACCCTTGATCTGTTCTGCTAGGTGCGAGTCTTCCAGCGCTTTACGCAACTCCTGGCGGTACTCCTCGCCGGAAAGCACTCCCCTGCCGGTGCCGCCCCGCTCGAAGATGCCTGCGTCCTCCCGGCGCAGCCGCTCAATCTCTTCGCGGGTCTCGCTGTAGTTGCGGTAGACCGGGGCCTGCCCAGGCAGCACTTCCCCCACCCCAACGGACGCCGCCGCCTGTGCAATCTTCAACCGAAGCCTTTCCTCTAGCCCCAGCAACTTGTCCAACAGGGCGTCGGGGAATACGCAGCGGATGAACACCTCTCTGTGCAGGGAGCCGATGCGGTCTATGCGTCCGTGGCGCTGCACTAGGCGCATCGGGTTCCAGGGCAGGTCGTAGTTGATGATGTGGCGCGCCTGCTGCAGGTTCACCCCTTCTGAGAGCACGTCGGTGGTCACGACGATGTCGTAGAGGTCGTCGTCGCTTCCTCCCGGGGCGTCAGTGGTAAGGGGGGCGAACCCGTAGAGGATCGACTTCTTGCCGCCGCCCGCGGCCTCGCCGCCAGCACGCCCGCCGCGTCCGTCGGAGCCGCCTGCGTCGCCGCCGCCGCTGCCCCCTGACGACCCCGACAGCCAAGCTACGCGCCCCTCATAGCACGAAAGACGGGGGTCGCTGCCCACTACTTCGAGGAGGTGGTCGTAAATCCACTCCACGGTGTCGGCGTAGTAACTGAAGATCAGCACCTTGCGCTTGTTGCGAGTGTCCGAGTCTCCTATGCCTTCGCGCTCGGCCTCGTCTGCGATTTCGGCCAACTTTTCCACAAGGACGGTCAGGTTGGGGTCATCGGCCCGCTCCACCGAGGAGGCTTCGACGGCGAAGCCAAGCAGCATGTCCCTGTCTCGAGAGACGTCGGCGGTTAAGGATTCGACGTCGTATTCGGAGGCGTCCTCGGTGAGGCTCAGCTTTGCCTCCATGTAATCCTCGACGGCGTCTATGTCGTCGGAGTCGGTGGCAATCCAGTCAGCTAGGGCTTCCCCTGTAGCCACCCGCCCGTGCTCAAGCAGCGACAGGAAAGCGTCGTGGTTTTCAGCCATCCGCCGACAGGTGCAGGCGAAGGCGTACGGGGAAGATTCGAAGCGCTTGAGCAGCCAAGAGCGCATCAGGCCGACTAGCTGCAGCTCGTAGCTTTCCACTTCCTCGTCTAGGCGGTAGAGCGACGGCATGTAGCGGGCGAGCGTGAGGACGCCGGGAGCGGGCGGATGAGTTCGGGCGCCGGAGGCGCCGCTGTCGGCGAAGCGGCGGCGGCTTGCGCCGGAGACAGACGCGCTGGAGACGGATGCGCCGCGGGTAGCGCCAGAGCCGCCGGAGTCGATCGTGCCGCCAGTGCCGCCACTCTCAAGCGTGTAGTCGGGATCGAGCGCCGCTGCGAAGCGCTCGAAGAAGCCTGGCAGCACCTCGTCAAGGTTGTAGCTGACCTTGCGAACCCTCGGCGTCGGGAAGGTGATCGCCTGTTCCCGCCCGTCCACCTTGATGGTCGCCCCCTGGTAGTAACGCTTCACGAATGACCGTGTACGGCGCACGGCGGTGGCGTCGAGCACGTCGAAGAGGTGTTCGGGCGAGAGATCGTCGACGCTCATCTGCATCGCCTTGTGGAAGTGGTCTCGCAGCGATTTGATGCCCGAGCCGGCAAAGACTGCGTCGTTGCGAAGAAAGTAACCCAGCAGGTGGTAGAGGTCCCAGAGGCTGTTGTTCACGGGGGTGGCCGTGACCAGCACGAGTTGCTTGGGCGGGGTCTTGGCCAGCAAGCGGCGCAGCGCCTCGGCTCGCTGGGTAGACGGGTTGCGTAGGTTGTGGGCTTCGTCCACCACCACCATCGCGTACTGGTTGACATTTTGGACCTCGAGCTTGTTAGTGCGCCCACGTCGGGGGTTGAGACGCCCGTCGGATGCGAGATCATCGAACGACACCAGTTCGAACGGCAGGTTGTAGAAGCTGCGGAACGCCTTCCAGGGGCCGTCCCGCAGGGTGGCGGGCGCCACGACCAGCACACGCTGGCGGCGTTCGAGGGCAGCCTCGCGGATGAGTTCGCCAGCTATATAGGTCTTGCCCAACCCAACCTCGTCGGCGATGAGCACTCCGTTGTGCTGCTTCAGGAAACGTTTGGCGCGCCACACCCCGTCGGTTTGGAAGTCGGTTAGGTGGATTTGGGGGACGCCCTCGGCTTCAGCTTCCTCGGAGAGTTCGTTGCCGTATCGCTCCCAGAGCATCTTCAGGTAGACGAGGTATGGGTGGTGCGGTTCGTAGCGCTCTTCGAAGCAGCGGGCGAGGTCGTACGGCTCGGCTGCCCCCCAGAGTTCGTCGAACCACTCCTGCACCTGCGTGACGGTGTGGGGTGTGTAGTTGCCGATGTTCAGTTCCAGGTTGGTGGTTAGGCCGGCGCGTGTAAAGTTTGACGACCCCGCCAGCAGGCCGTGCGTTTGCGTCCCGATGATGAACGCCTTGCCGTGCAGGAAGCGGTCGTGCAGACGGCGCACCTCCACCTTGCCGGAGCGCAGCCAGTCCACCAGCCGCTTGGCCGATGCGTCGGTTTCTTGCGAGAAACCGAGCAGCTGCCAGTCGTCGAGGATGACCTGGTCATGTTTTTCCAGGGCTTCTCTCAACCGCTTGCGGGCGGCGCGGCTGACCGCAGACGACTCGACGCCGAGGCGGCGCTTGCGGTTTTCGGGGGGTGTGGGTTCAGCGCCCAACAGCATGCGGACGCCGTTGAGTTGGTCGAGGGCGTCAGCGAGCAGAGCGTAACCCTCAAGGTTGAAATAGGCGGTGGCGATGTCGAGGTGCGCTCCCCCCACATAGACGTCGGCAGCGTTGCGGACAAACTCCGAGACGACCCCGGCGACGGTCTGCCCAGCGCGGTTGGTGGCAAGTTCAGGCTTGCCGACGGTGCTGCTGCCTGCGGTGATACTCATTGCGGAGCTAAGCGTCCCCCGCTCGGCGCTGCGGCGGCAGCCAATTGGGTTCAGACTGAGCGGTGGGGGTGGTCATTGCGGAGTTGATTCTGATTCGAGGGACTGGTCGTATTCCTGCTTGATAGGCGCCCAGCGGCGGAAGTGTTCGAGCACGGCGGCGTGACGCTCAGAGTAGTCGGTCTTGGCGTGAAAGGTCTCATAGACGACAGCAAGGTCGGCCTCGTCGAGGTCGTAAAGGTGGGCGACGCAGGCGTCGAGCTCGCAGATGAGGTCTTGCTTGACGTCGGGATCGTTGGCAGTCCCGACCTCCACACCAACTTCGGCTGCCCAGTCAGCGAAGCGGTCATCAACGGCGGCGAGGCGACCGGAGATGTTGGCGACACGACAGGCGACGGGGTCATTATCAACGTCAGGTCTCGGGATTGGAAAATTGTTTAGGAGGTGGAAGTTGAGACTCTTATCAACTAATCGACGCGCGTACCAGTCTAAAATCATTGACGAGAGCACTCCAAGCAAGTAGGCTTCGTCAAGCTTATTCCCAGATATGTGCAGCAAATAAGGAGCCTTGTTTGTAATAACCAAATTACCTGGCACGAGAGCTGCAATAAATGTTCTTGCATCTACACTGTTCGTAATATCACGAAACGCAATACGCGGTTTGCGACACGGCAATGTCGTTGGATCTTGAATAACATGTGACTCGAGTTCGGAAAAAGCAGATCTCTTATTATTGTGTTGTCTTTTCCTCTTCTCAATCAATACATTTGTCACTACTGCAGGATCCGCTGAATCCCAATACTCTTTTATATCCGGCTCCCAAATGTGAAAAGATTTTCCAGAATAAACCGGCCACCGTTCTCCACTAACTGCCAATTCTCCCATTGTCTCGATTGAATTTTCTTTTGTCATTTGTGGCATCGAATTCCCTAACAGGGCGGAAGCGCCAGAATCTCTTATAAATCTGTGCTTGTCTGCAGTCGCATGGAATTCTGCGACAGGGCGGAAGCGCCAGAATCTCTTTCGAATCTGTGCTTGTCTGTCGTTGCATTGAAGTCCCCTTGCACCGGACGGAACCTCCACCTTCTGGTAGACTCCAAGCTTTTTTCGCTGGCCGCTGGCCGCTGGCCGCTGGCCGCTGGCCGCTGGCTGGCCGCTGGCCGCTGGCCGCTGGCCGCTGGCCGCTGGCCGCTGGCCGCTGGCCGCTGGCCGCTGGCCGCTGGCCGCTGGCCTAAGTCAAATCGTGGATGTGCGCGCATTTTTCTAAAAAGTTTCACCGCATCAGAGTGCTCTGGAAATTGTGGGAAACTCGAATCGTTCGACCAGGAATTGAACTCATCAATCGGGATAGCTTCTTTATCATGTCGAATTCCAACCTCAAATGATTGGAGACTCGAAAATGGGCCAAGCAAACTGACACATAAACCGGGTTTTTCACTCTTCTGAAGCATTACTAATGACACGAAATATTGCCGATGAACTTCATCAAAAACCCAACCCTTAGAATTCTGCAAAATTGTGACATTAAGGAAAGAACCATTAGATAAAACGGTGTTTCGCCAAAATTCTGATCCTTTAGTCTGTAATACTGTTCTAGGTAACACTATACCAGTTGTGGATTGCACTCTCATCAAGTTCCAATTACGCCAACAGAACGCCTTATATAAATCTGTTCTCCCACTTCCAAGATCAGAAAACGTTGCTTGTAATAATTCTCTTAACTCATCAACTTCAAGTTTAGCTTGCTGGAAAGCTTCCTCCAAATCAGGTCGTTCATTCTGAAATCTTTCTATTTCTTTCCCCATTTCTTTGTCAGGAAGTCCGCGTATACCGGGTAAATGCAAGCCCCACCAAACATGCTTTTGAACAACCACCTGTTCCCACGGAGGGTTCCCCAACAAACAGTCAAACCCTGGTCTGTCCCGCAGGAACACTTCGGGAAACACCACAGGGAAGTGTAAAGGTTGGAACTTCTGGATTGCCTTCTTGACCTCGGGCAAAGAGCACAAATCCACGAAACCCGCCTCATCAAAATTGACTGGCAGATCGCAAGCCCCCGCACGGTGCGCCGTGATCACGTCGCAGACTGCCCGGGCTCCGCTCACGGCCTCTAATGCGTCGTCGTGAGCAATCCTGGCCTCTTCTATCTCCTTCTTGTCGGCATCAGAAGTGTGTGCCAGCCGTCGCAGAGCACCATCGGCTCGATGCAGCAGGTCTTCTATCTGCTCGCGGAATAGAGTGGGTGCATCCGGGCCGGAATCGTGGTCGAGCGCAGAAACTATCTCATCTAGGCCACCCACCCCCGTGAGACTGTCGCCGCACACCAGGTTGTGGTCGAGGAACGACAGCGGCAGCCCCGGCACAAACGTGTGCACCCAAACCGCCAGCCGGGCCAACTCCACAGATATCCGGTTGCTGTCCACTCCGTAGATGCAGTGGCGGGCCACCTGTCGGCGCAACAAAGAACTCGACTCGATCTCCACCCCAGATCCCAGATCGCCTAGCGCTTTAAAAGCGTTGCTACGCAGCCTCTTCAACTCTTCGGTGATCGCTGCAACCGGATTCAGGGCAAGCCACGCCGAGAGCCCCGCCTCAATTCGGTCGAGCGCCGCTACTAGGAAATGGCCGGAGCCCATTGCTATATCAGCGCAGCGAAAGTCGAAGAACGCCTCCGCCAACGCCGCCTCGTCGCTCGCCTTCCTTAGTTCGTCGAGCCTCCTCAGGTGCTCGTCGAGAGCGGGTTCGAGGGCGTGATCCAACAAGTGCTCCACGGCAAACGATTTCGTGTAGTAGCTACCGGTCTCCTTGCGCACTCCCAAGTGGTTATGCAAATACACCTTCCCAGCCGCAACCGCCACCTCATCGTCCGGCTTCGCCGGCACGTAGGCGCCTTTAGCGTCGAGCGTCAAATTCTCCTCCGCCAGCGATAGCGACGACTCCAACAAGCCCTCATAGATTGTCCCGAAATCCCTCGCCGAGAGTTCTCTGAAGTCAATTGGGCCTAAGCCTTCGGCCCCCTCATCGATCAGCAGGGCGGTAAGCGCCGGGGCGAACTCGGCGTCGGTCAGGCGCAGCTTGACAACACCCGCCTCCGATGAGCTGACCGAGAGCTCAGAGGCGAACATCCCCCCGTTGTAGGGAGGCACCCCCCAGTCCGGTTTGCCGTTGTTAACCGCATCCCAGAGTTGGACAACACTGTCCCAAAGCGTTGTGGAGTCGACGCCATGGAACGTCGTGCGCTCACCGCTGCTCAGGCGCCCTTCTCGGGGATCGGCCGGTTCATCTTCTGAGCCTGCGAGCAGGCGCCCCTCGCCGGAGACAGCGACCGATTCATCCTCTGAGCCTGCGAGCAGGCGCCCCTCGCTGGAGGCGATAGCCGATTCAGCCTCTGAACCTGCGAGCGGACTCCCTGTGAGACGGGCTTCGGCCAGTCGTCTTGCCAGACGGGAAAGCGAATGCTCGGCGAATTCGCTGTTGGTGCGGTACGGCAGCAGGTCTTTGTCTTCGGCGTAGGCCACGAACAGCAGGCGGAAGAGAATCACCATCACCTGCTCGTAGGCGTCGTCGAGGTCTTCCCTGCTGGGGTTGGGCGGCATTCGGTCGGCCACTGCCTGCGAGAGGACAGGGACCGTCTCTCGGTAGACGCGCTCACGCAAGCGCTTCGCCAGTTCCGCGGCGTAGTCGCGAGAGCGTTCCAGGATGTCCTCGAACGTCCCCTGGGGGGAGAGGGCGTCCGCCGAGAACAGCAGGGGCAAATAACCTGCCTTCTCCTTAGGCAGCAGGGAGAGGTTGGCTTCGACGAACGATTCAGCTCGGCCTTTGCGCCCCACGCCCGTGTCACGGCGGGCTGCGTAGAGGCGTATCTCCGCGCGCCGCGTAAGTATTACCCAGTTGACCTTCTCACGGTCAGCCACTGCCAGCGCCCTCGACACCGGCGAGGCGCCGTCGAAACGAGCGGACGAAACCTCGAACTGCTCGTCGTCTCGGCAGAACACGGCAACTGCCCGCTTCTCAGTGGAGGCAACGGAGGTCGCTGGGACGGGGGCGGAGGTCGCGGCGTCTGAGGTTGGGGTCGCCTCCTCCCCTGCGGCGACTTCCGCGGCACGCCCCCCGTAGACCTCATAGGGGACGGTGAGCATCCAGGAGTTGACGTCCAGCATCTCAACTTCGAAGCCGAGAGCTTCCACAAGCTGCCTGCCGCGGAGAGCGCGCAACGGCGCTGCCTGCTTGACGGCGCTGCGCCAGTCGTTGCGATCAGGGACGCCGTAGCGCAACTCCTGCGTAGACAGCAGCCCGACGTTACGCAGACCAGGGAACGGCGAGTCAGCCTCGGGCAGCGCCGCGGTCAAGAAACGGACGGCGGAGTGCCGGTTAGGTTCGGCGAGGGCGCAGTCGGCTATCCGCTCAACCCGCTCGATATCGAGGGAGTGATGAACCGCTGGCTGCTCACCCACGGGGCCGCACACCGACGCACGCATCCCGCCGACCTCGTAATGCTCCCCGCCGCGTTCGTATCCTTGGCCGTGACCGCCCCTTGCGCGTTCCCCGTAACCGACCGCTCGTTCGTAGTAAGTAACGACCATCAGCACTGGGGACGCCCTGCGACCTTTGCGTTTGCGCCAGGCGGTGCGGAGGTCGGCGGCAGTGGGGCGGCGGCTTGAGCGGGAGAACACCACCTCCAGGCCGTTGGAGACGTGGCCTCCGTCGGCTGTGAGCTGCGGGAACATGCCCAGGGGTTTCATGTGCTTGGGGAAACCTTCGGGAGGCGTCCAGCGAACAGGGTCGCGGTCGGGCAGGAAGTCTTGTGTCATCTCACTGGGAATGCTAGAGGGAGGCTACGACAGCGTAGGCGACGAACGACTGCTATAGGAGGCTTGCGACAGAAAAGGAGAGACGGCTGCGACAGTTGGGGGCTGCGACAGCGTAGGCGACGAACGACTAGGAAGCTAGAGGGAGGCTACGACAACAGGGGGAGGCAATGGACAACTGGGAAGCTAGAGGAGACTTGCGACATCAGGAGTCGGACGATAGCGGACGACCTGAAAACAGAATTCTCAACATCTTAATATTGCCCGGTCCCCCCTAAGACAGCAGAGCTAAGCGACTCCCGCTCGGCGCTCGACCAGCCACTGCTACAAGTCCAGGTTTAGCGGTGAGGTTGATTATTGCGGAAGGGTGGATTGGGTGAAGTGTTGGGGTTGTTCGGTTTCGAGTAACTGGTCGTATTCCTTCTTGATAGGCGCCCAGCGGCGGAAGTGCTCGAGCACGGCTGCATGACGCTCTGAGTAGTCGGTCTTGGCGTGAAAGGTCTCGTAGACGACGGCAAGTTCGCCCTCATCGAGGTCGTAAAGGTGGGCGACGCAGGCGTCGAGTTCATGAATGAGGTCTTGCTTGATCTCAGGATCGTTAGCAGTCCCGACCTCCACACCAACTTCGGCTGCCCAGTCGGCGAAGCGGTCATCAACGGCGGCAAGACGTCCGGAAATTTCGACGACGCGGTCTGCCACAGGGTCGTTATCAACGTCAGGTCTAGGGATTGGAAAATTGTTTAGGAGGTGGAACTTAAGGTGCAGAGTAACTACTCTACGGGCGTACCAATCCAAGATCATTGATGAGAGTACACCTAATAGATAAGCTTCATGTCTCTTGTTTCCTTGAATTCGTAATAGATAAGGGGCTTGGTCCGTAATTACAATATTGCCAGGGGCCAGCGAGGCAACCACAGTACGATTATCTATGCTGTTTGTAACATCCCTGAAAACAATGCGTGGACTGTAACAAGGAAGTGAAGTAATATCTTGTATTACTTCTTCAGAAATTTCCGAGAAAGCAGATTTCGAATTTCGATGTTGACGCTTTCGTTTATCATAAAGTAGAGTAGAAATTTTCTCAGATTCTGCCGAAGCATAGTATATCCCTGTATCAGGAGTCCATAGATTAAAGGATTCTCCTTTGTATACTGGCCAATTTTTGCTTTTCAAGGCTGATTTTTCCTCTGTCCTGAACGAATTTGCATTTGTCGTTCGCGGAGTCGAATTCCCGAACTGAGCGGAGTCTCCAGAATCGAGAATGAATTTGTTCTTGTCTGCCGTGGAGTGAAACTCCGCCACCGGGCGAAAGAGCCAGAGGTGACGGATAAGCGATATTTCGAGCTCGCGGCTTTGAAGTCCCCTTGAACCGAACGGAACCTCCAATTGTGGTAGAATCCGACCCTTGAGCTGGCCGCTGGCCGCTGGCCGCTGGCCGCTGGCCGCTGGCCGCTGGCCGCTGGCCGCTGGCCGCTGGCCGCTGGCCGCAAGTCGAACCGCGGATGTTTACGCATTTTTTGAAATACTTTTATTGCTTCAGGGTGATCCGGAAATTGAGGAAAACTAGCGTCATCTGACCAAGTAATAAAATCAGCAACTGGAACAAGTTGACCTTGATTAGAACTTCTATTGCGGAAAGCTTCAAAATTGTAAAAGGGGCCGCAAAGTCTTATTTTTTGATTGGACGATTTACTTCTTGTTAATGCTATTAGTACCACCAAGTATTGTGCATGTACTTCATCAAAAATCCACTTTCTATTATTGACCAGAGTAGTAACATTCAGGAATATTCCCGACTTCAAGACTTGTTTTCTCCACTTCTCTGACCCTTTGGTCTGTATAACTGATCTTGGCATTACTAAACCTAAGTTTGCGCTTAGATTCAAAAGTTGCCAATTACGCCAGCAAAACGCCTTGTGAAAATCTGTATGTCCAGATCCCATGAACTTATAAGTCTCTCTAAGCAAATACCTCATTATATCTGTCGCAATAACTGCTTCACAATACAAAGCATCTAGATCTGCTCTTTTAATACGAAATCTTGCAATTGCTTGTGCCTTTTCCTTGATTGATAAACCTCGTATTCCTGGCAAATGGTGTCCCCACCACACCTTCTCGTTAGCAACCACCTGCTCCCAGGGAGGGTTCCCTAACAAACAGTCAAACCCTGGCCTGTCCCGCAGGAACACCTCGGGGAACACCACCGGGAAATGTAATGGCCGGAACTGCTGAATTGCCTCCTCGACCTCGGGTGAGGAGCGCCACCCCACGAAGACCCCCTCATCAAACTTCTCCGGCAGACCGCAAACCCCCGCTCGGTGCGCCGTGATCACGTCGCAGACTGCTCGAGCTCCGCTCACGGCCGCCAATGCGTTGCGGTGTGCAATCCTGGCCTCTTCTATCTCCTTCTTGTCGGCATCGGAGGTGCGCGCCAGCCGCCGCAACGCATGGTCGGCCCTGTGCAGCAAGCCTTCGATCTGCTCTCGGAAGAGGCTTGGCGCCTCCGGATCGGAATCGCGGTCGAGCGCAGAAACTATCTCGTCAATGCCCCCCACCCCCGTGAGGCTGTCACCGCAGACCAGGTTGTGGTCGAGGAACGACAGCGGCAGCCCAGGCACGAAGGTGTGTATCCAAACCGCTAGCCGAGCTAGCTCCACGGCTATCCGGTTGCTGTCCACTCCGTAGATGCAGTGGCGGGCGACCTGTCGGCGCAGCAGTGAACCGAACTCGATCTCCACCCCCGACCCCAAGTCGCCCAAGGCCTTATAAGCGTTGCGGTGCAGCCTTTCGAGTTCGGCTGTTACTGCTCTTAATGGGTTCAGCGTCAGCCACGCCGAAAGCCTTGCCTCTATGCGGTCGAGCGCCGCCACCAAGAAGTGACCGGAGCCCATTGATATGTCGGCGCAGCGGAAGTCGAAGAACGCCTCCGCAAGCGCAGCTTCGTCGTCCGCTTCCCGCAATTCGTCTAGCCGCTTCAAGTGCTCGTCGAGGGCGGGTTCCAGAGCGTGATCCAGCAGGTGCTCCACAGCGAACGGCTTGGTGAAGTAGGTGCCTGTCTCCTTGCGGACGCCTGAGCGGTTGTGCAAATACACCTTCCCAGCCGGCACCTCCACCTCGTCGCCCCGCTTGGCAGGCACATAGGTTCCTTTCGCGTCGAGCGTCAAGTCCTCGGTTGCCAGCGACAGCGACGACTCCAGCAAGCCCTCGTAGATTGTCCCGAAATCCCTTGCCGAGAGCTCCCTGAAGTCGATCGGGCCTAGGCCTTCTCTGCCCTTATCGATCAACAGGGCTTCGAGCGCCGGGGTGAACTCGGCGTCGGTCAGGCGCATCTTGGCAACAGCCGCCCCCGCCGGGCTGACCGAGCGCTCGGAGGAGAACATCCCCCCGTTGTAGGCAGGCACCCCCCAGTCCGGTTTGCCGTTGTTTACCGCATCCCAGAGCTGGACGACATTGTCCCATAGGGCTGTGGAGTTGACGTCGTGGGACGTCGTGCGGCCATCGCTGCTCAGGCGTCCTTCTCTGGGGTCAGCCGGTTCATCCTCTGAGTCTGCGAGCAGGCGCCCCTCGCTGAGGGCGGCGACCGATGGAGTCCCTGAGGTTGCGCGACCTGCGAGCGGACGACCCTCACCGGAGGCGGCAACCGACTGAGCCTCTGAGGTTGCGAGCAGACGCCCTGTGAGACGGGCTTCGGTCAGCCCTTGCGCCAGTCGTGAAAGCGAATGCTCGGCGAACTCGCCGTTGGTGCGGTACGGCAACAGGTCTTTGTCTTCGGCGTAGGCCACGAACAGCAGCCGGAAGAGGATCACCATCACCTGCTCGTAGGCGTCGGCCAGGTCTTCCCTGCTGGGGTTGGGCGGCATCCGGTCGGCCACCGCCTGCGAGAGGGCGGGGACCGTCTCTCGGTAGACGCGTTCACGCAAGCGCTTAGCCAACTCGGCTGCGTATCGGTGCGAGTGTTCCAGGATGTCCTCAAACGTCCCCTCGGGGGAAAGGGCGTCCGCCGAGAACAGCAGCGGCAGATAGCCGGCCTGCGCCTTAGGCAGCAGAGAAAGGTTGGCCTCAACAAACGACTCGGCCCTGCCCTTGCGCCCCACGCCCGTGTCGCGGCGGGCTGCGTAAAGACGGATTTCCGACGCCCTCGTGAGGATCACCCAGTTGACCTTCTCCCGGTCGGCCACCGCCAGCCCCCGAGACACCGGCGAAGTTCCTGCGAAACGATCGGACGGAGCCTCAAACTGCTCTTCGTCTCGGCAGAACACTGCGACTGCTCGCTTCTCAGTTGCGTCCGTGAGCATCCAAGCCTTGCCGTCCAGCATCTCCACCTCAAAACCGAGGGCTTCCACCAGCTTCATGCCGCTGAGGGTGCACAATGGCGCCGCTCGCCCGACGGCTTCGCTCCAGTCGTTGCGTTCAGGGACGCCGTAACGCAACTCCTGCGTGGACAGCAGCCCGACGTTACGCAGACCAGGGAACGGCGAGTCCGCCTCGGGCAGCGCCGAGACCAGGAAGCGGACGGCGGAGTGGCGGTTGGGCTCAGACAGGGCGCAGTCGGCTATCCGTTCCACCCGCTCGACCTCGAGGGAGCGATGCACCGCTGGCTGCTCGCCCACCGGGCCGCACACCGACGCACGCATCCCGCCATGCACCGGCGCTCGCTCCCCGCCGCGTTCCGGCACTCGCATTCCGCCGCGTGCGTAGTCCTGCCCGTGGCCGCCCCTCGCGCTTTGCACGCGACCGCCTCTCGCGCTCTCCCCGTGACCGCCCGCGTGTTCGTAGCCTGGCCCGTGACCGCTGCCGCTCTCGTAGTAAGTAACGACCATCAGCACCGGGGAGGCCCGGCCGGCTCTACGTTTGCGCCAGGCGGCGCGGAGGTCGGCGGCGGTGGGGCGACGGCGGCTAGAGCGGACAAGCACCACCTCCAAGCCGTTGGGAACGTGACCTCCGTCGGCTGTGAGCTGCGGGAACATGCCCGCAGGCTTCATGTATGTGGGAAAACCCTCAGGGGGCGTCCAGCGAACGGGGTCTCGGTCGGGCAGGAAGTCTTGTGTCATGCGCTAATGATGCTAGGAGAGGGGTGGACAGGCAATGAGGTTAGTCCAGTTCCAACTTCAAACGCAGCCCCTAGTGAATGATGCTTGAAGAGGGGTCGGTAGATAATGGAATTAGAGCCAAAGGTTCCGACAGAAGGCTGAGAAGTCGCCGAAAGAGTCGCCAGCGGCGGTGAGCGCAGCACCATCCTCTATTTGAAGGCCACCATCAACCATCAAAGGTTGACCACGAGAGCGGGTCGCGAGAGAGTGGTCGTCAGCGGATCTCCAACAGACTGGCAGGGATTTTAGAGTGTCTGAACCTCTGATTAGCTTTTTCGCAACCGGACAATGAACCGGTCTTCTTCTTCAATTAGGCCAGGCTCAGTCCCATTGTGCTCACGCATTGAAGCAATTATTTTGTTCCGAATACCCATTCCTTGATGCTCAATGTAGTGATAGTCACGCAGGATGTTTTTTAGCATTTCGTTGCGGGTTACCCTAATCCCTTCTTTGATTTTTTCTACTGTCGCACCATTGGGCAGCCTGCCGGGTGAAATAACTTCAAGCCGATCGCTGTATAAAGATATTTCGATGTCTGTCCCAGTCAAGGTGTAGTCACGATGAACGACTGCGTTTACTATTGCTTCTCTAA
Organism: Acidimicrobiales bacterium; assembly: GCA_965242895.1. Taxonomy (GTDB): domain Bacteria; phylum Actinomycetota; class Acidimicrobiia; order Acidimicrobiales; family CATQHL01; genus CATQHL01. Next base: position 2,163,089 of record OZ251507.1, on the reverse strand, counting down.
CAGCAGCCTCAGGTAGTTTCTTTCGAGTAACACGCATAGCGCTGTTCAACCACGCTTCTGAACCAACGTTACGCAGCACAAAATCTACCGCACGGTCAATGACGCCTTTTTCGATAATTTGCCTGTCTTCCATTCTAGTCGACACCTTCGACAGACTTGAGACCAACGGACCTCTGATGATTTCATCGTCAATAAAATTATAGTCTTTGTCGCTTCCAGGAAATGCTGTAGCAGTTATTCCCGCTTGCGGGAACCTGCGGTTTGGATTTTTGCCAAACAACAATATCCCAGCCGCTGTTACAAGCAATTCATCTTCAAACTCTGTCAGAATGTCGAGGTTTAGTAATATTCGAATCCAGCTGCTATAATCGTCAGGGGCTGGGACATCACGGTTCAATATGACTTTGAAGTAGTTTTCTATTCTGTGCATATCCAAGCCGTCAATACTTGTGCCATGTACAGGCTTGACATCATACCGAACGATCTGAGCATCCTGATATAGACGTCCTATTTGCTCGCGGCTCGCAACTCGTGATGTAGTTCCAGACCTAATATATATTTTCCAGGAACTACCACTCCTAGCCTCATAAGGTTTCTCAAACGAATACATTTCCAGACCAATTACAGCAACTATTTTTCCATCACTCAGAACAACACTACTCCAATCAGGGATTACCGATGGACGCAAATTATTTAGGGCTATGTTCATTACCCAAGTTTCGGCATCTTGCTTCGAGCGCATTAACCCTGAAATAGTCCCGCCATCTTCTACACCTAATAGTATTTTTCCACCACTACGATTTAGCAAAGCACACATTTCTTTCGCTAATTCTTCAGGCCGAACACAATCTCGCTTGAATTCAAGCGAGGAACTTTCGCCGTTTAAGATAAGTTCACGTAGAATTCTTTCGTTCATTACAAATCAGAAGCCGTATTTCAAGCGACGACGCTCAAATGCCTCTTTACCACCTTCGAGAATTTCTTCAACCAACTCACGAACAGAAGATGAATCAATTGCCCCTACATGTTCGCTAGAAATGTGAGCATGATTGTGTAAGTCCTTTCCAGAACTATCTGCATCGGTGAGACCTAAAATCTGTTCAGCATCGCCTAAAACTGGAATATTAGCGTTGTGAGTGGCAAAAATAAACTGGCGATGACTTTTTTGCGATCTGATTAGAGGTATTATTGTTTCGGAAATAAATCTGTTATCGAGATCATCTTCAGGTTGATCGATAATCAGCGGAAACTCCGATTCTAACAGCAACAAAAGCAAGACTACAGTTGCTCTTTGTCCCGTTGAAAGATTTTCAAACTGACGCCATTCAAGTTTATTCTTCGACCCTGAAATGTTCAATTTAAATTCCAAAGTCGGTAGCAATTGCACTTCCTCCATTCTCATCAAAGTATCACTCGACATCTTTGCTATAATTTCAGCTTGCCGAAGAGTAAAGCCATAAGTTTGTCGAAGTTTCTCTGCACCTTGCTTGCAGTGCTCAACAAATTCAGCTAGCGAAAAAGATTTCTCACTAGCAATAGCATTGATAGCTTGATTCAATCGTTCACCAATTGACTTAATCAATTTACACAATGGTTCACGATTCCCGTCTCTTATTATATTAACTTCTACAACGCCTCGCAATTGTCTATTAATCTCTTTTCTTGCCATATCTAATACTTCATACTTATTCGATCTATAGGTTTCCAGCTCATACAACAAGCTTTTACGCTGTTTTTTATAAGCTTCCATCAACTTCTCTAAAGCAACTCTATCTGTTTTCCTTTTGGAAAGTCTCTTGACCTGCTCGTTCAACTTTATAAACTCAGCCCCATCAATTTGGGGGGATCCAGCGCCATAAATTTGATGATCTTTTAGTTCTCGTAAAATCCTATTATAGTCTTCATCTATTTTTTCCTTACGCTCATCCCATCGAGATTTTAAGCTAGCTAGCTCCCTATCACTTATCTGCTTAAGTTGATCCCATTCATCAACCAAGCGCTCTAGTTGTCTGCCAAAATTTGCTAAGGCTTGACTATACTCTCTCAATATATCAACATTCGGAAATCCTTCAATACGTCTCTCTGATATAAATGTGGTATCAATTGGGAGTTGCCCTTGAATATCCGATAACCAATCATTAAACATTTTAAAAAGTTCAGTAACTGTTTCGATTTTTTCTTTTTCTTGGTCAAATTGAGTTCGCACACTTAGGCGTTCCTGTATGCCAGTTTTTTTATAACTCTTCAGCTTCTCCTCGATTCCAGGTAATCGAACTAGTTCTTCATCAATTCTGTCTAAATTATCTTGGCACTTCACTATAGCAAACCTGTTTTCTTCCAAAGAATGGAAAAGGATGGCCTTACTTTCAGCACGCAATATATTTGGCTTGGAGAATCTGTCAAGTAAGTGAATTTGAGTTTCTTGGTTTTTAGATATTTCCAATAATTCGTGCTGACCATAAATAGAAATACCAGAAATTAATTCGACTGGTTGCATATCAATGATACTCTCATCTTCATCATATACAATAGGAGGATTGGGTATTGTTCGTTGAATTCTGTATTTTCGCAAAGTTGGGGCATGAATACTTATCTCGAGCGAGACCCTGCTGCCACTGCCACCAAAAACCTCCTTTACAAAGCTCTCATGCAATTTCTCAGCATCTTTACTGATCGGCACAAGCCCTAAAGCATACCTTATGCTTTCCAAAACAGCTGACTTTCCTGCCCCTCGACCGCCAATAAGAACATTCAGATTAGAATTAAAATCGACAGTAATACCGTTTAGAAATCCCCCTTCCCAACTTATTCTAGTCAGCTCCGAATGTTTCACCGGATCTGGATCTGAATTTAATCTAATTCTCGACTCCGGATCTAAGAAAGCTTGTCGCAACCCCTCAATCGAAACTTTGGACATCCTGATCTTGCAATAAGCTGAATCATCTTCCAATGTGCTCGGATCAGTGACATCCCTTGAGTTTATGACCGCTAGCGCAAGGTCTTGTGCTACGGGATTATCTCTTCTGTAATCTGAATTCTTATTTTGAATAATCTGTCGATACTTTTGATCCAATCCTTTAACCGAACCTGGAATTTGGATCGCAAGAAGGTTTTTATCTCTCCACGCTTTTATTAGAGGTTGCCCTGAAATCCCTTGCCCTGACAGTCCCCGTAACAATCCACTACTAGTAGTGGAATGTGCCGCTATCGCAACCCCTCCGTTTTCTTTCACAGACTGAAGAATTGCTGTAAAATTCTTGCATGAAACCTCAGTAGAAGGGGCCGCTGATTTGATTCCAAATCCTCCCAAGTGTCGTCCGAGTTCTTCCTGCCCCACTTCTAAAGGATAAATACATAGTACATCAATGCCCTCACTCGACGCTAGTTCGAAACCAGGAAATATGATAATGTCTTTGCCGGAGGCGGTCTTTTTACTCCTCGCCGCTTCTTGAAACGCGGGAATCGCACTGACGTCATTGTGGTTTGTTATCGCTAAGACAGAAATGTCAAGTTCGACTGCCTTATTCACGATTGCGACAGCATGTGAATAGGCGTCACCCTCTTCTGGCTGCCCTCGAAACTGACTCTTGTAGCCGTACGGGTTTACCTGAAGGGCGCACTTGTAGAACTCCGCTCCTCTATTTATCTTTTTCATATCATCCACCAGACTACTGAATTTCTGTCTCCACCCATGCAGATGGTTGCTACTTGGCTACCTCCCACATCTTGCCTTGCCGTCTTAATAGGCTCGATGTCACTCTCACAGTTAGCGAACACCTACTACCAACCTCTCGTGGGTGCGCTCTCTAAACGCCTTCGCAGGCGCGTCGTCCCTGGCAATTCTCCCCTGCCCCTCCTCCCCCGCTAGTAGGTCGCCCTGCCGCCGGATAGGTCGTAGACGGCGGCGGTGGAGAAACTGCACCTGTCTGAACTCAGCCAGGAGACCATCTCGGCCACCTCGTCTATCTGGCCTAGGCGCCCCATCGGGATGCGTGAAATCATGTAGTCGAGCACTTCCGGCGCCGTGTCGGCGTTCATCGGGGTGGAGACCACCGCCGGGGCTATGGCGTTCACTATCACGCCGTCGGCCGCCACCTCCTTTCCCACCGACTTCGTGAGTCCGATCACGCCCGCCTTGCTCGCCGAGTAAGCGGCCATGTTCGGGTTGCCTTCCTTGCCTGCGATGCTGGCTATGTTCACAATGCGGCCCCATCCCCGCTGGCGCATCCCGTCGATGACGGCACGGGTGGTGAGGAAGATGCCGCTGAGGTTGACGGACAGCGTGCGCTCCCACTCCTCGGGCGGCACCTCCCAGACCGGCACGTTGGGGCCGACCACGCCAGCGCAGTTCACTAACACGTCGATGTCGCCTACGGCGGCGGAGATTTCGGCCACTGCCGCCTCCACGGAGGCTGCGTCGCTCACGTCGCAGACGTGTGTGCTGGTCACATCCTCGGCGACGTCAGCTAGTTGTTCGGCGTTGAGGTCTACCGCTGCCACGCGCAAGCCGTCGGCCATCAAGCGGCGGGCGCAGCCGAGCCCGATGCCGCTGGCAGCCCCGGTGACCATAGCTGTTCGTTGTTCAGACATTTACTCCTCCATGGGTTTGGCTGATGGTTGGTTTGGTTTGGTGGGTGGGTGGATGGTGGTTGGTTTGGTGGTTGGATGGATGGTGGGTGGATGGGGAGCTGGGATGCCAGGGATTGGGGTGCTGGGGTTGGTTGGGTTGCTCGCTGCTGCCCAATGTCGTCAGCATCCCCTAGTCAACCTGACCGGATTTCCCCTAGTGAACCTGACCCGTGTCTACAGAACGCCGAAGCGTGCGTAGGCTTCGCTCGGGGATACTCCTTCGCGGACAGCTCGACGGAAGTCGCCCTCGGAGGCGCTCTTGGTTAGGGCGGCGTCGATTATCTCCCTCGACCGCTCCGCAGGCACAATCACCACGCCGTCGTCGTCGCCCACCACCAAGTCACCAGGGGTGATCCTCACGCCGTCGATGCTCACCGGCACCCTGTGCGCCACGGCCAGCGCCCGCCCGCTCACGTCGGTTGGAGCCATCCCCTTGCAAATCAGCGGATAATCCATCTCCAGTATCTCAGCTACGTCGCGGGCTAATCCTTCCAGCACCGCCCCTGTCGAGCCCCTCTTGAGCACAGCCGTGGTCATCAATTCTCCCCAGGAAGCGACGTGACCGAAGTCCGCTCCGGCGCTCACCCACACCTCCCCTTCGCCGATGTCGTCGAGGGCGGCTAGGAGGCCGCTGTAGGGGTCTGCGTGGGCGTTGGCGGCGGTCACGGGCGCCCACTGGACGGGGAAGGCGTATCCCACCAGCGACGTTCCAGGTGACAAGGGCGCATAGCCTCTGCCGAGCACGCAGCCGCGCAAGCCAGCGGCGTCCATGACGTCGGAGATGAGCGAAGCGCCGATCTGGAAGCGCAGGTCGATTAGCTCGCTGCGGGAGAGACGCTGGGCGGGCTCGCTGCGGGCAGGGGGGGAGGCGGGCTCGCTCTGCACACGGGGAGAGGCGGGCTCGCTGCGGGAATGGGACTGGACAGGCTCACTCTGAGAATGGGAGGAGGGGGAGGCAGAGGCCAAACTATGAGCGCCGGGGGCAGCGAGGACGGGACCGGTGGCAGAACCGGAACCGGCGGTGGTGAAGGAATTCGGTCTTTCTGTCATGTCTTCTACTCCTTGTGGTCTGCCTGAAGGCTACTGCATACAAGGCAAGCCGTCCTGCGCTTAACTAGAGGTCTCCGTCTGCGTCTGGTCTGTGCGCTCTTTCTCGTCATGCGTCTTAGGGCTTCCGTGCGTTCTCGTCTTACCTCCGTTGAGACACGAACCCGCAACACTCCTAGAAGAATGGCTGCCACGCTTCCGTGCGTTCTCGTCTTTACTTCCGTTGAGATCTTCGGCGCACATTCGTAATCGTCAGATGTGAACGCAGACGAGTCCACGACCGGGGGCTTCGTCCGGCGGAACTTCCGTTAGAACCTCCTACCTGCGTTCGAGTGGCACGCCACGGCAGGTTAATGCTGCTGGGCAGGGCGGAACTGCCGTTAGAACCTCCGACCTGCGTTCGTAGTAGGACGTGTTCGCAGACGGATACCGAAAAATAGGACTTTACCTGGTTCAAACCGCCGGCGCACGTTCGCAGTAGGGCGTGCGGGACACGTTCGTGATAGAAATTCTGGCGCACGTTCCGAGATTGCGTCTTGCTCAGGTGTGAAGTCCGGCTCATGTCTCCTCCAGTCCTTATTCCCGATTCCCGCCAGATTCCAGATTCCCGATTCCCCCCAGATTCCCGCCAGTCCAGATTCCCGATTCCCTTCAGATTCCCTCCAGTCCAGATTCCCGATTCCCCCCAGATTCCCGCCAGTCATCCATCTTGAGCAAGCACGTCAATGACGTCTACGCGTCTAGCGAAACACAAGCAGCGCTCCTGTGCATCACCTCTGCAAATTCAGCAAGCAACCCACTTACTTAGCCACGGAGACGACGGGCTGCTCATCCCCATCGTCCCCGTGTCGGCACAGCGAGCACGAGCAGCGGCATAGGGCGCGCGGAGACGACGGGCTACTCATCCCCATCGTCCCTGTAGAGGCTGTGCGCCCACTGGACAACTTCGGGGAGCGGAGACGATGGGTTACTCATCCCCATCGTCCCCGTCCACCCGACCTATGGAAACTCCACCCTCGACTAAGGCGGAGACGACGAACTGCTCATCCCCCATCGTCTCCCCGTCCTGCGAATTCAGCAATCCCCCCCCCCCCCCCCACGTACTTAGCCACGCTCAGCCACGCTGCGAGACCTTCCTCTCACACGACATACCCACGCGCAACTCCGCTGGAGGACTACAGGGGGATCTATAGGAGGACTGCAACAGCACCCCCCTCCCCCTCAGAGGCACTGCATGTCGCCCGGGACGCTCCCCTCGACACGCCCAAGGGCTACGTCAAAGCATCCTCAAACTATGTCACGCCGAACACATCGAGACATTGACCGCGGGAGAAGTGGTGCGAGAACGTCGCAGCAGCCTCAAACTGCGTCACGCCGAACCCTGTCACAATCGGCGTCCAGGAGAATGGACAGCATCCCCCACAGCCCCCACAGCAGGACGCAGCTACGTCAGGCCGAGCCGACAGGTTCGCTAGGGCGTCCAACGAGAACGGACAGCATCCGCCGCCTCCAGGACTCAACTACATCAGGCCGAGCCGACAGGTTCGCTCAAGCCTCCAACGGAGAATGGGCAGCATCCCCACAGCAGGACACGCCGTCAGACAACCCAACCGACAGATTCGCTCGGGCGTCCAACGAGAACAGGCAGAACCCGCCGCCTCCAGGACTCAACTACGTCAGGCCGACACTGTCACAACCTTGGGGTAAATGGCCGCATGGCTACGTCGCAGCAACCTAGAGCTGCGTCACGCCGAACTATTGCCACACTTGGTCGTCGGAGATTGGATAGCTCTCGGCGACGCGCCCTAGCCATCACGCCGAACTATTGTCACACCCCTCTTGTACTCTGAGTATCCGCTATTCAGTCCAGAACCCTCGAAATAGGCATAGAACATTGTCACACCCATATTATAGTCTAAATAGTGAAAATTCATGATTAGCATAATAGTCTCATTAATATTCAAAAAACCTACAAATCAATCAATGTCACACCCCCCTGCTAGGGTGGGGGCATAAAGGAAAAAGACAACATTACGAGGTCATAAGCAGAAAAATGCAGAACACAACACACCAGGCAGAGACGCTCCGTGCGGCCACCCTGGGAGCGGGAAAAGCGGACACGCCGCAAGCGGGAGAGAAAGCCACCCGTTCTCGTCTCTCACGCTCACGCCACACCCCCGGAAAGGCAAACACGCTGGAAGCGGGAAAAGCGGACACGCTGGAAGCGGGAAAGGCGGACACGCTGCAAGCGGGAGAGAAGGCCACCCATTCTCGTCTCTCACGCTACACCTCTGAAAAGGCGGACACGCCGAGAACGGAAGAAAAGGGTCGGGCGAACAATCTGAACGAGACGAGAGGCATTGAGGGCAACGAGACCGCAACCGTCAGGGCGGCAGCCGAGACCGCAACCGTCAAAGCAGCAGCCGATCTGCTGAGAACGATCAAGCCCAGCGGTCTCCATCCGTCGTGCTTGGAGGAACTTGCGGCAGCGCTCGGACGTGTGAAGAGTCTGGTCTCGTGGCTGTTGTGTGAGACAACTCGGGTCGTGGGCGAGGCCAAGACTGATCTCGATGCGGTCGACATGCTCAAGAAATCCGTGCGCCTGTCGGGAAAGGAGGCGAAGCAACTATCAAGGGTGGGCAAGGCGCTGCCGGATATGCCCAACGCCGCCCGTGGTCTAGCCGAAGGCGAGATAACGCTTAATCACGCGGCCTCTCTGGCCTCAGCAGCCGAGGAATGCGGCGCCGAAATAGTGGACAGCGACGACGACCTCCTCAAGCAAGCCGCCAACGCGGAAGTCGACCGCTTCGCCCGCCTAGCGAGAGAGTTCGCATCGACGCACTCGAGAGACCGCGGCGCATCAACTCTCGACAGGCAGCGCAGGCAGAGGCGTGTCTCAGTGTTCACCAACGAAGAAACGGGCATGGGAATCCTCTCTGGAGAGTTTGACCCTGTCGCCTTCAACCTGATGCAGCAGACCATTGATAACCACGCCGGAGCACTCTGGAAACGCGACGGCGGTTTGGACGGAAAGCCGAACACAGTCCGGTCGCACAAGCAGCGTCTTTGCGACGCCGTCTTTGAGTTGATCACCGGAAGGGACGCCGCAACACACGACCCCCTTCCGGTCGACGACGGCGGCGCGACCCTCGGGCGGGCGAAAGCATCAGCTCAACTAATCATCTTGGCCGACATAGGAGTGTTGGACGGGACTAACCCGCTCGGCCGCTGCGAAGTTCTAGGAACGGGGCGTGTGCCCACAGACATCCTTAATTCGCTATCGCCGGACACGGAGTTGGCCGGACTAATTTTCGACGGCAAGTCTCGACCGCTCTGGCTAGGCAGAAGTCAGCGGTTGGCGAACGCCGCTCAGAGGTTGGCGCTCGCAGCACGAGACGGCGGTTGCGTGCTTTGCGACGAGCCGATGCACCGTTGTCAGATACACCACATCAGGGAGTGGAACACCGAAGGGGGGAAGACCGACCTAGATAACCTCGCCACCCTTTGCGGAAGCCACCACCGATGGCTGCACAACCATGGCAAGACGCTCGAATACCTTCACGAGAGCGGGTGGAAGGTGTGCGACCGGAAGGCCGGTGAGCCGACAAGGGTGCGGGGGACGCCGCAAGCAAACACGTCGCCAGCGGGAGCAAACACAGGGACGCCGCAAGCGAGGACAGGGACGCCACAAGCGAGGACGGGGACGCCGCAAGCAAACACGGCGCCAGCGGGGGAAAGACAGGCGAGACAGACGCGAACATCGGGCGACGGGAAATTCGTGTTGTGTTGACAGGAGCGCAGCAGAAGCGAGACGGGCTAAGAGGCGCTAATAGCGGCGCCCGAGAGAGCACAACAATGAGACCTGGAAGACCCTGCGCCGCCACGAATAAACACTGCGTCGTTGAGGAGGTATTAGGAATCGGCGTCAGAGCACGACAATAGATCCGGCAGCGCCACGAATAACCTAGTACGCCCGCAGCGTGATTAGAACTAACTGAAGCAGGCGACAATAGATCCGGCAGCGTCACGAATAACCTAGTAAAGAAGTAAGTAGATACAGGATCACGACTACAGAAGCACAACTAGAAGCATACAGAAACACAACTACAAGGAGCACGACAATGATCGTCGAACAACGCGACTACCACGTATACACCGGAAAACTCAAAGAGGTGCTCCGCCTCTATGAGACAGAAGGCATAGTCATACAAAAAGAGATTTTGGGAAACCTGATCGGCTGGTTCACTGTAGAAATCGGGGCGCTCTCCACAGTGGTAGCCATGTGGGGATACGAAGACTTCGCCGATCGGCAGCAGAGGCGGGCGTCCTTGGCAGCTGACCCCCGCTGGCCGGTTTTCTTAGCCAAACTTCACCCACTCATCCACACTCAGCAGAACCGCATCATGATTCCCACCGCCTATTCCCCCATCCAATAGCCATGCAAACCGAACGACATCCCGCAAGCCAACAGCCAACAAACTCCACCACGGCCACGCTCACCTCACCCGCCTCGCACGGCTCCCCCAGCACCGTAGACGACGCCGACCCCTCGCGCACCTCACCCGCTTCGCCGACCCCGCACGCTTCTCGGCCGCAGGGCGGGCAGGCAGACGAATTCCCCTCGCGCACCTCACCCGCTTCGCCGGCCACGCACGCCTCACCCGACCCGCCAGCGGCGCCGCTGACTGGCAAGACGGCCATCGTGACAGGCGGAGCCAAAGGCATCGGCAAAGCCATCGCAGACGGGCTCGCCCGAGCCGGTGCGAGACTAGTCATCGCCGACCTCACCGGAGCAGCCGAAGCAGCAGCCGTCTACCCCGAGGGAGTGGGGATCACTGCTGACGCCGCCGACGAAGCCGACGCCGCCCGCATCGTAGCGACAACCGCGGACGCCTGCGGGAGCATCGACATCCTCGTCAACAACGCCGGCATCTACACCTCCCTGCCGATGCGCTCCTTCGAAGAGATACCTCTCGAGGAGTGGAGGGAAGTCATACGAGTCAACATCGACAGCATGTTCCTGATGAGCCGAGCCGTGCTGCCCCACATGAGGCGCCAAGGCGGAGGACGCATCCTCAACATCTCCTCTGGCACGGTGTTCAGGGGCGTGCCCCTGCTGCTGCACTACGTCTCCAGCAAGGGGGCGGCAGTTGCGTTCACCCGAGCGTTGGCCCGCGAACTAGGCAACGACAACATCCTGGTGAACAGCGTCGCGCCAGGCTTCACGATCAGCGACGGCGTGAAGGAAAATCCGGCAGGCGTGGACTTCGAACAAGTCAGCAAAGCATCAATAGCCGCCCGCACGCTGAAGCGAGACCAACTCCCCGAAGACGTGGTGTCGGCTGCCGTGTTCCTATGCAGCCCAGGGTCGGAATTCGTGACCGGACAGACCATCGTCATCGACGGCGGCCAGTACTTCCACTAAAGCACATAGACAGACTTCCTCTGCGGGACGAGCACCACCACCGAGACGCGTATGGGCAGAACCTCCACTAACAAGCCACAGACAGAACCCCCACCAACAGACCATAGGGCAGAAACCAGACATCGGGTCGATACCAACAGCCAGCAACGAATCGTGACACAACATCAAACCTCTCATTGCGAGAAGGCAGACGCCCAGCGGCTGCGAAAAACGGGTTCCCCAGCGATAATGGTGAACGACGATTTTCTGGGTAAATACGCTCCTGCAGAGCGGGCTGCAAAACGGTTCCCCAGCGATAGTAGCGAACTCAACGAACACCGCTACGGGGATGATCATGGGGTCGACGGGCGCTCACGCCAACCAGCGATAGTAGCGAACTCAACAAACACCGCTACGACACACAAGACCCCCACAGCTGCAAAAAACAATTCGCCTATAACAGGGGGAAATTCGACGGCACCGCTGCAACAAGCAAGACCCCAATGACTGCTAAAGGCTGGCTGCTGCTAGCCCTCTACGAGCACCCTGAGGGGCTAGAAACCACTATTGAGGTCTCTCGCCAGTCAGACACCACTGCATCTCACCAGTCAGACACCACTGCCCGCCAGTCAGACGACGCTGCCAGCCAACCAGACACCACTGCCAAAATCCAATGCCTTGATCAGTTCATACTTGCCCAATTCATATACGACATTGAACAAAACACAGCGCACTTCGGGTCTGCGAAGATTGACGGCCCGGCGCTTAGGTGGACGCTGCTCGACGGGAGAGCACTCGACACCGACACCAACGCCAGCACACCAAAGGCCAACGCCAGTGGGGGCGGGCGCCATATAGATCCGAACTCCGCACTCGACAACGATCCGAATACTGCACTCACCAACTCGGTAAACCTCGACTCAACCGACCACGGGATCGGGAACAAAAGACATCTCAACCAGACCGCACTCACCAACTCGGTAAACCTCGACTCAACCGACCACGGGATCGGGAACGTAAGACATCTCGACCAGACCGCACCCGACAACGCGGTGAACCTCGACTCAACCGACCACGGGTCACCCTATGGCGACAGTCCACCCTACGACAGCGGCTCACCCTACGAAGTCGAGCCAGTCGGAACCGCGTTGATCCGTAAGGTAAGCCTCGACTCAGCCGACCGCTGGGTGATGCGCTGCGACCGTGTGGACTTCAGCCCTGCTGCGGCGGCGCATCCGCACACGCATCCCGGCCCGGGCATCCGTCGTCTTCTCTTCGGGGAACTGACCGTGACCACCGCCGGGGTAACCTCCACCCACCGAGCTGGAGGGGTCTGGTTTGAGAGCGGCCCGGATGTCGTCTACGCCGAAGCTTCCCCCACCGAAGAAACTGCCTTTGTGCGGGTCATGCTTCTCCCCTCCGAATGGGCAGGCAAGCGCACCATCCGCTATGTAGACACGGCTATCGCTGCAGGCATCTCTACAGGAAAACAACGGGCAACTATCCTGGGAGAAGAACTATTGAACACCCCTGAACGCCCCTGAACGCCCCTGAACGCCCCTGAACGCCCCTGAACGCCCCTGAACACCCCTGAACACCCCTGAACACCCCTGAACACCCCTGAACACCCCGATTAGGACGTAACGCAGTCATGCCTCGAGCCACCAGCCACCTCCTGGGAGAAGAACCATTGAAACTTGCTTCCGTGGAGGACACTCTAAAAAGCCACAGAGCACAACCATCCTGGGGGAAGAACTGTTGGATACCCTCCGACTCAGACCTCCTCCGACTCTGACTGCCACCTACGACCAATCAACAAGATCAACAAGAATGAAGCAAAGAGTGACAATGAAACAAAGAGTGACATTCGGGTCACCTATCCGTCAGCATCCAACTCCTCCCCCACCGAACCTAAACTAAGCAAGCGGGCGACCTGCAGTTCGATTGCGCCGCTCGACTGCGCCGCCGCCGAAGCCAACTCTCCCCCACCGAACCTAAACTAAGCAAGAAATGACAATAACAATCCACCTCCACCGGAGAACCCCCAATGAAACTGCGTGAAGGCGGCAAGGCGCTAGTAGATCAACTTCTTATCCAGGGCGTCAACACGCTTTTCACGGTGCCAGGTGAGAGTTTCCTGCCCGTCCTCGACGCCCTCAAGGACGAGAGCCGCATGCGCCTAGTCGTGTGCCGCCACGAAGCCGCCGCCGCCAACATGGCCGAAGCGCAGGCCCGCCTCACCGGTCGCCCCGCTGCCTGCTTCGTCACCCGCGGCCCCGGGGCAACGCATGCCTCCATCGCCGTGCACAACGCCGCCGCCAGCAACGCCCCGCTGCTGCTGCTGATCGGGCAGGTTCGCAGCGACTACAGAGGACGGCGAGCGTTCCAAGAAGTAGACCACGAGGCATTCTTTGCTCCCCTCGCCAAGTGGTCTGTGGAAATCCGAAGCACAGACGAAATCCCGTCCACCCTGGCGCGGGCTGTGGAAGCGGCCACCTCTCCCACCCCCGGGCCGGTGGCGGCAGCCTTCCCAGCCGACCTGCTCAAAGCCGAGACCGCCGCCGAGGACGCACCCCTCTGTCCGCCCTCTCCCCCCGCCCGACCGACTAGCGAAGAAGTCAAGAGCGTGATCGGCCTCCTGAGGCGGTGCTCTCGTCCGCTGGTGATGGTGGGAGGCGGGACGTGGTCGGAGGACGCCGGACAAAAGCTGGCGTCGTGGGCGGAACGCAACCGCCTACCCGTCGCCGTCACCTTCAGGCGGCAGGACTACATCGACAACCACTCCCCCGCTTACGTCGGCTACGCAGGAGTAGGGATGGCGCCCTCCCTGGCAGAACGCATCAGACAAGCCGACTTGATACTGGCCATCGGAACTCGGCTAGGGGAAACCGCAACCGCCGGCTACACGCTGCTGCGGCCGCCCGTCCCCAGCCAGACGCTCGTCCACGCACACCCCGACGCAGACGAACTAGGCAGCGTCTACACACCCACTTTGGCCGTCTGCTCCGGCGCCTCGGAGTTCGTCGACGCCCTCAGCGCCGCAGGGACGCTCCTAGCGTCCTCAGCGTCAACAGCGCCCACAGCGTCAACAGCGTCAACAGCGGCGTCAGCGTCAGCGTCAACAGCGCCCACAGCATCAGCGCCCACAGCACCCTCAGCGTCAACAGCGGCGTCAGCGTCAGCTTCCTCCGCCTCAACAGCGCCCTCACCGTCCTCAGTAGCCTCACCGTCCTCAGCGTCAAGCCCGGACTTCCCCTGGACGGACTGGAGCATCGAGGCGCGCTCCGACTACGAAGCCACCCTGAAGAGAGTGGACGTGCCAGGCGACCTCGACCTCTGGGAAGTGATGTCATACCTGCGGGAACGTCTTCCGCCCCACGCCGTTCTCACCAACGGAGCAGGAAATTTCACGCTCTGGCCGCAGCGTTTCTACGTCTTCCGGCGCTACCGCACCCAGCTCGGCCCCCCAAGCGGGGCGATGGGTTACGCTCTCCCCGCCGCTATAGGCGCCAAAGCATTGAACCCGCAAGCGCCCGTGGTCGCCTTCACCGGCGACGGCGACTTCCTGATGAGCGGGCAGGAACTGGCCACCGCCGTGCGCTACGACCTGCCCGTAATAGTGCTCGTCTTCAACAACGGGATGTACGGGACGATCAGAGCGCATCAGGAACGCCTCTACCCGGGGCGTGTGAGCGGCACACACCTAACCAACCCCGACTTCGCCGCCTACGCCAGGTCGTTCGGCGCTTTCGGCGCAGTCGTGGAGCGCACAACCGACTTCGCAGAAGCATTTCAGGCTGCTCAACGTTCGGGACTGCCGGCAGTGCTCGACCTGCGCGTCCACCCAGCCGCCGTCAGCCCAGGCAAAATCCTAGAAGCCGAGCTAGAGGAAGAAACGGACAGGTAGAAGAGGACGGGGAGAGCAGGACGGAGAGCGGGAAGCGGGACGAGACGGACGGGGGGGAACAGGACGAGACGGACGGACGGGGGGTGGACGGGACGGGAACGGACGAGGGGAACAGGACGGACGGACAGGACGGGGGCAGACGGGACGGGCGGAGGCGCATGAACCCACAATGCCCTGCTTCAAGTACACACCAGCAGGAGCTTAGCTCCACCAATCTTCGCCCGGAAATTTGCACTCCTCCAAAAGAGACTGCCTAGCTTGAAAAAGCGCCTGCATGTTCTCGTTGTCTGGCTCCTCAGATCCGGATTGTTGATACTCACCCGGCGACACGTACGACCAAAGTTCGGCGGTGAAAGTATACAGGCTAAGCGTCTCGTCCTGCCTGTACTTGTCCACCAAACCGTAGAACACCCCCACCACTTCTAGAAGCACAGGATCTGCGGCGCTGAACGCTAACCCCCTCACCCGGGGGTCGTCGACCGCCGCTAGAGCATCGGCGAAAGGATACTCCGTCGGAGGTAACTCCGGCATCCCCCGAACAGCTTCAGCGGCCGCTGCATCACCCATCTCCGCTCGGGCGATAAGTTCACCCCGATACAAATCAGCAAAAGTCTCAAACCTGTTACCAAACCAGTGCAATAAAAAACTACGGTACGTTTCCATGTATGCCCAACAAAAAGCGCCTACCGGACTAGAAGGATCATTCTCATTCCTGCTGTACCCTTCAAGAGTTTCAAGGAACGAAGGAAAGCCTTCTCCATAGTCCCCATCTGGATCTTCTGAAACAGTCAGTTCTTCCACTACTTCTTCCGTAGTCATACCATAACAACACATAGCCTTTATATATTCAGTTGATTCCATGAGACTCTTCTCACTCCAAGCAAATTGCAGATCGAGGGGGAAGTCTCCAAGCAGGTACCCGTTGTTGAAAGCGGCATCTATGTTCATATACCGTATTTGTTCAAGCGTTAGGGCATCCACTTCTTCGAGGGTAAGCGCTCTCATCGCTTCAACGACCTCTTCAGGTGTTTCGCCAGCCTGCAAACCGGGAGGGGGAGTATACTCGCAGAAACGCGCTGGACTGACGGAACGGATAAGTTTCTCCTCCAAAACCGACGTATCCGAAACCGGATCCCGCTTATACTCATCCACCCAAGCGAACAACGCCTCAGCGACCGAACGCAACTCAATCTCCTCCGCGCTCAGAGCCACCGCCCTCACCCCCGGGACGTCAACCGCTTCAACAGCCGAAGCCAACGAGTAACCATCCCCCGGTATCCTCACGTCAGCAGCGTTTAGGAGAACGCGAACCGCTTCGTCTTCCCCCCTGCGGGCGCGGTGCACCAACTCCTCCCTCAAGATCTTAAAAGTTGTCCCACCATCCCCCTCCTCATCAAAAGGCGGCTCATCATGAGGCGGCTTCCCGCCCAAAATCGCCTCAAACGCAAAAGCACGCGCGACCTCCCACCATGCCCAACAAAACGCTCCGAGAGGAGTAGAAACATCATACTCAGGCCTATCCAAAAACCTGAACGAATCAACCCTCGCCTCAAAAGAACCCGCCAACTCTTCCGTAGACCAAGAAGACACTCCATCCCCAGAAAACGCATGCAGCGTAGTCGAAGACACGGAAGGCAGCGTCGTCGACGTAGACCCCACCACGCCGGGAGCAGTCGTCTCCACACTAGGAACAGTCGACGCAGGCAACTCTCCGTAGGGGACCCCAGTTCCCGACGACGCAGTCGTCGAAGTTGACGCAGGCCCCGTCGAAGAAACCGGCGGAGCAGGCGGCACGAGCTCGACACTAGTAGGAGGCGCCTCCTCCTCGGGGGGCACTGGGGGTGAAACCTGAGGCGACCCTCCGCAGGACGCCGCCGCGACGAGGAACGCCGCCGCGACCGCCGCCGGTCGCGCCCGCCGCTGTTTCATTCTCTCTTTACTCCAATCATTCCTCTCATTCCTCCTTGAGACCCGACTCAATGACCACGACCGAGACATCAGCTGTTTCATTCTCCCCTAACTCCGAGCATTCCACCTAATAAATGCAACATTCTTGCGTAAGCGTAACGCTGATTCGCCTGCGCCGGTCTTTTAATCTGACCAACCGCCGCCTGGAGGCTCACACTCCTCCAAAAGAGCGTTCAAAGTTTGATTCTCAGGTTTCTTATCCTGATCTTCATCTCTCCAAGGATCCCAAAAAAGGTTTG
This sequence comes from Acidimicrobiales bacterium, assembly GCA_965242895.1. Classification (GTDB taxonomy): domain Bacteria; phylum Actinomycetota; class Acidimicrobiia; order Acidimicrobiales; family CATQHL01; genus CATQHL01. The sequence goes on along the minus strand of OZ251507.1, from coordinate 2,145,895 downwards.
GCGCTATGTAATCCCAAAGATCAACCATAAAAACATACAGGCTCGGAATCTCCGCCTGCCTGTACTCATCCACCAAACCGTAGAACACGCCCACAGCATCAAGAAGCACAGAATCCTCCGCACCGAACGCTGCACCTCTTATACGAGGATCATCGACGGCCTCTATAGCCTCAGCAAAAGGATACGCCAAAGGCGCCTCTGAAGGTATCCCACGAAGAGCATCCACTGCAGCAGCATCACCCATCTCAGCACGGACAACAAGTTCCTCACGCCTAACCCTATACAAATCAACAAAAGTCTCACTAGAACGCCCCAAGTAAACTGAAGAAAAACTACGGGATACTTCCCTTATAGCCCAACAATAAGCCCCCAACGGAAAAGAAGGATCATTCTCATTAGTGACAAAATAATCGTACTCTTCACTACCCTCTTCAACATTCTCAGTTGTCAGGCGTTCCACCAACTCTTCCACAGTTAAACTGTAACAACACCGGCTGATTATGTAATCCCTTAATTTGATGATAGACTTCTCGGCCCAAGCGAACTCTAACTCCAGAGGAAGTTTATCGAGTATGAACAACTCGTCTAAGGCGGCATCCAAGTCCATTTTTCGTAGTTGCTCAAGCGTTAGGGCTTCTACTTCCTCTAGGGTGAGCGCTCTGATTTCTTCGATGGTGAGTGTGTCCTCAGGGACTGCTAGATCTTCGGGAGGGGGTAACGTGCATATGATGTCGTAGCTCACATCTAACAGCGCAGAAATTAAAGAGGAAGTGTCCGGAAAAGGAGACCGCTTATACTCATCCACCCAAGCGAACAACGCCTCAGCGCGGGAACGCAACTCGTCGTCCTCAGCGCTCAAAGCCACCCCCCTCACCCCAGAGGTGTCGACAACGTCAACAGCCTCACCCAACGAAACAACAACCTCCGGAACCCTCACGCCCGCCGCGTCGAGAAGAGCCCTAGAAGCTTCCTCATCCCCCCGGCGGGCTCGGTCCGCCAACGCCTCCTTTAACCTGCCAAAAGGGACACCCCCGCCGTCCCCCTCAACTCCCCAAGCCCTCCCGTCCGCAGCCCTTCCCGCCGCGTCAGCCAACTCAAGCTCGAACAACGCCCAACAATAAGCACCAATAGGCGTAGAAACATCATACTTCGGCTCACCCAAAAGATCAAACACATCCACACGCCTCGTGAAATCCCTCACCAACTCCTCCGTAGACCAAGAAACACAACAAACAGACACCCCAGAAACACCAGGCGCACCGGGGGCAAGCAGCGTAGTCGAAGACCCAAAAGGCAGCGTCGACGACGACTCAACCCCGCCAGGAACAGTCGTCTCCACACTAGGAACAGTCGACGCAGGCAACTCTCCCAGCCCAGGCGCCGAAGACCCAGTCGATGAAGCAACCGAAGGCCGCATCGAGGAAACCGGAGGCGGGGAAGGCTCAAACGCGACACTAGGAGGCGCAGCCGCCGAGGCAGTAGGCGCAGCCCTAGGCTCCTCCGGGGGTACAGCCTGAGGCTGTCCACCGCAAGACACCGCCAACACGAGGAACGCCGCCGCGACCGCCAACATACGCAAACCTGGAACAGTAGACATTATGCTCAACGACCTCTCTCGCCTGCCTCGGCGCGTCAGTTGCGGGGACGAGTTCAGCTGAGAACAATACTCGCATCTCCTACTTCCCCTCAACAGCACAACACCTTTATTGCTAATACCGTTTCCCCCATCCAACGGAGTCGCCAAATCAGCTTGCGAAGTTGCCGGGGGGTTTGCACTCTTTCAAAAAAGCATCCAAAGCCTGGACATCGGCTTGGGGCCGAGAAGACGCGCTCGGCGCAAGTTCAGGCATAATTCGAGGAAGAAACTCGCCCATGAACGCGTACGGGCTCGGTGTCTCCTCTTGCCTGTACTTATCCACTAAGTCGTAAAACACCCTCACCGCCTCAAGAAGCACAGGATCTTCAGCACTGAGAGCAGTTCCCCTCACCCTGGGATCATCCACGGACGCTAGAGCCTCAGCGAAAGGATACTCCGTCGGAGCCGCCTCCGCGAGCACTTCTCGAAGAGCGTCCGCGGCTCCAGCTACGCCCATCTCAACTCGGACGCGGAGTTCGGCCACAAGCAAATCGAAAATAGCGGCATCAAAATATCTATAACTGTGTAAGACCTCACTGCGATATACCTCCCATATACTCCAACAGTAAGCCCCCAAGGGAGTAGAAGGATCATTTTCATTGCCTACAAAAGATAATTTTTCAAGAAGCCTAGCGAATCTTTCAACTAATTCCTCCACGGTATAATTGTAACAACACCGATCCCTTATATGATCAGCCACTTGTATGAGACTCTTCTCACCCCAAGCGAGTTGCAGATCGAGGGGATAGTCTCTGAGCAGGAGCCCTTCGTTGAAGGCGGTTTCTATGTCTATCTCCCGCAGTTGCTCAGAGGTGAGATTCTCCACCTCCTCTAGGGTGAGCGCTCTGAGTTCTTCGATAGTGAACGTGTCCGCCATTCCGGGAGGGGTGGGATGCTCACAGGAACGCGTCAGCCCAACGGAATAAATAAAATCCTCCTCCAAAGCGGACGCCTCCGAAACAGGGGCCCGCTTATACTCATCCACCCAAGCGAACAACGCCTCAGCAGCCCAACGCAACTCAGGATCCCCCGCGCTGAGAGCCGTCTCCCTCACCCCCGGGGCGTCGACCCCTTCAACGGTTGAAGCCACCGAGTGGTACTCCCCCGGTGTTCTCACATCAGCCGCGTCCAAGAGAACGCGAACCGCTTCGTCGTCCCCCCTCCTAGCGCGGCGCACTAACTCCTCCCTCAAGACCTTAAAAGCTGTCCCACCATTCCCCTCCTCGTCGAAAGGCAGTTCATCATAAGGCGGCTTCCCGCCCAAAATCGCCTCAAACGCATAAGCACGCGCGATCTCCCACCGCGCCCAACAAAACGCCCCAAGAGGAGTAGAGGTATCATACTCAGGGCCACCTAAAAACCTGAACGAATCAACCATCGCCTCAAAAAACCCCGCCAACTCCCCTGTAGACCAAGAAACACAACAAACAGAGGCACCGGGGGCAAGCAGCGTAGTTGAAGACACGACAGGCAGCGTCGTCGACGACCCCACCACACTAGGAACAGTCGAGGGCGACCCCCCGTCGGGGACCCCAGTCCCCTGAGGGGCAGTCGTCGAAGTTGACGCAGGCCGCGTCGAAGAAACCGGCGGAGCAGGCGACGCGGACGCGGCACCAGCAGGAGGCGCCTCCCCAGGGGGTTCCGAGGGTGAAACCTGAAGAGACCCTCCACAGGACGCCGCCGCGACGAGGAACACCGCAGCGACCGCCGACACCCGCAACCGGGGCACAGTATTCTTCACGTCCGGCAATCTCATCACGCTTCGCTCATTTCCCACAAAACAATCATAATCAAAGCCCACTCGGTGGTATGACCACTGACCGGGAGGCCCCCATAGAGACCCCCATAGTCAGCGGTGACTCCCAACAAAGCAGCACCGCATACTGCATAACCCGGCGCGTCAACCTACACCGCCCGGAGGGTTACACTCACCCAGCAAAGCCTCCAAAGCCTGGCCATCAGCCTGAGACTGCGAAGACGCCTCAGGCGCCATTTCAGGCTTTATGTACGGTAGAAATTCTACCATGAAAGCATACGGGCTCGGATTCTCCTCCCGCCTGTACTCATCCACCAGACCATAGAAAAACTTCACCGCCTCAAGAAGCACAGGATCCTCAGCGCCGAAAGCAGTTTCCCTCACACGAAAATCGTCGACAGCCTCCAAAGCAGCCATGAAAAGATACTCAGACGGAGGCGCCTCCGCTGGTACTCCCCGAAGAGCGTCCGCGGCTCCGGCTACGCCCATCTCAACTCGGGCGCGAAGTTCAGCCACAGCCAAATCGAAAATAGTCGCCCTAAAATACCCAGTAGTGTGTAAGAAATCACTACGATCCACTTCCCATAGACTCCAACAGTAAGCCCCCAAAGGAGTAGAAGCATCATTCTTATTACCGATAAACGGTTCCCAAGTCTCGAGAGTGCGAGACAGGCGCTCTCTCAATTCTTCCACAGTAAAACTAAAACAACACCGGGCTTTCAGATCATCAGCCATCTTTATAAAACTCGTCTCAACCCAAGCCAACTGCAGATCCAAAGGAAAGTCTCTGAGCAAGCGCCCGTCGTCTGTAGCAGCATATATATCCATATCCCGTAATTGCTCCGGAGTTAAACTTTCCACTTCCTCGCGGGTGAGCGCTCTGATCTCTTCAATAGTGAGCGTTTCCTCAGCGGCCGTGAGTTCGGGGACTGGGGGGAGCGGACAGAGATCAGCGTCAACAAGTCCCCCCTCCAATGCGGTGTTCCCCGCAACCGTATTTTGCTCGTACTCGTCCACCCAAGCGAACAAAGCCTCAGCGGCCGAACGCAACTCGACATCATCCGCTCTCAGAGCCGCCGCCCTCACCCCTGCGGCGTTGACCGACTCAACGACTGAGGCCAACGAGTAACCCTCCCCCGGTTTTCTCACGTCCGCCGCGTCTAAGAGAACTTGTGTGGCTTCGGTGTCCCCCCTCCGGGCTCGATCCGCCAACGCCTCCCTCAGAGCCGTAAAAGCGATCCCATTATCCGCCCTCCCCTCATCTGAGAACCTCCCCTCCAACGCTGTTTCGTACGCGGCGGCGTGCTTGACCTCCCACCACGCCCAACAAAACGCCCCGAGAGGAGTAGAAACATCATACTTAGGCTCATTCAGATCCTTAAACGCCCGCAGTCTCTCCTCAAAGACGCCCGCCAACTCCTCCGTAGACCAAGAAACACAACAAACAGACGCACCAGAGGCAAGCAGCGTAGTCGAAGACACGACAGGCAGCGTCGTCGACGAACCCCCCACACTAGAAACAGTCGAGGGCGACCCCCCGTCGGGAACCCCAGTCCCCTGAGGAGCAGTCATCGAAGTTGACGCAGGCCCCGTCGAAGACCCAGGCGGAGGGGAAGGCTCAAAAGCCACCCTAGGAGGCGCATCCGCAGAAGCAGGTGGAGGCGCCTCGGCGGGCGGCGCCTCCTCAGGGGTCTCCGGCGGTGAAACCTGAGACGCACCCCCACAAGACGCCACCACCACGAGGAACGCAACCGCGACCGCCGACGACCGCAACCCGGTGACAGTACTCATCACGCTCTTATCACCAGTGTTCCAGAACAGCGCGCTTGATGGGACGCCCGCAACCGGGGGACAGTGCTCTTCACGCCCAACAATCTAGCCAGCAGCGGGCGGAGGCGAATAGACCTGCTGCGCCCTGGAGCATCTACCCCCGAGGGAGACTAGTTGGACGACTCGGCGACTGGCGACGGCGAATAGACCTGCTGTGCTCTGCTTCGAGTGAGCGTCAGCAGGGGCTTCACCAACCCTCGCTCGAGTGTTTACACTCCTCCAAAAGAGATTCTCTAGCTTGATTTTCGGGTTCCAGGGGTTGATTCTCAGAACCGGGCTGCTGAAATGAACCTGGGCTTAGATAAGGCAAGAACTCCGCCATGAAAGCATGCGGACTAGGCGACTCGTCCTGCCTGGCTTCATCCACCAGATCGTAGAACACCTCCACCGCCTCAAGAAGCACAGGATCCTCAGCCCCGAAAGCAGTCCCCCTCACCCTAGGATCGTCCACCGCCTCCAAAGCATCAACAAAAGGATACTCCCCCGGAGGCGTCTCCGACGGCAACCCCCGAACAGCGTCCGCTGCCGCAACATCACCCATCTCCGCTCGGAGGAGAAGTTCCCCTCGAAACAAATCAACCAAAGTCTCATGCATATAACCAAACCGGTACAAGGAAAAACTACGGGATGTTTCCCTGAACGCCCAGCAAAAAGCGCCTACAGGAGTAGAAGGATCATTCTCATTCCAACTATAGACCTCTAGAACGTCAAGAGACGAAGAAATGCCCTCCCCATAGTCCAGGTCTTCGGAAACAGTCAGGTGCCCCACTAGTTCCTCCGTAGTCAAACTAAAACAACACCTAGCCCTAAAATACTCAGTTAATTGCATGCTAGACTTCTCACCCCAAGCGAATCGCAGATCGAGGGGGAAGTCTCTGAGCAGGAGCCCTTCGTCGGTAACAGTTTCTATATCTATATCCCGTAGTTGCTCGGGGGTGAGGTTCTCCACCTCCTCTAGGGTGAGCGCTCTGAGGTCTTCGATGGTGAGCGTGTTTTCCATTCCGGGAGGGGTGGGATGCTCACAGGAACGCGTCAGCCCAACGGAATAAATAAAATCCTCCTCCAAAGCAGACGCCTCCGAAACAGAGGCCCGCTTATACTCATCCACCCAAGCGAACAACGCCTCAGCAGCCGAACGCAACTCAGGATCCCCCGCGCTCAGAGCCGTCGCCCTCACCCCCGGGGCGTCGACCCCTTCAACGGTTGAAGCCACCGAGTGGTCCTCCCCCGGTGTTCTCACATCAGCAGCGTCCAGGAGAACGCGAACCGCTTCGTCGTCCCCCCTCCTAGCGCGGTGCACTAACTCCTCCCTCAAGACCTTAAAAGCTGTCCCACCTTCTCCCTCCTCGTCGAAAGGCAGTTCATCATAAGGCGGCTTCCCGCCCAAAATCGCCTCAAACGCATAAGCACGAGCGACCTCCCACCGCGCCCAACAAAACGCCCCAAGAGGAGTAGAAACATCATACTCAGGGCCACCCAATAACCTGAACGATTGAACCCTCGCCTCAAAAAATCCCGCCAACTCCCCTGTAGACCAAACAGACACCCCACCTCCAGAAAACGCAGGCAACGTAGTTGAAGACACAGAAGGCGGCGTCGACGACGACTCAACCCCGCCAGGGACAGTCGACGCCACACTAGGAACAGTCGACGCAGACGACTCCCCCCGCCCAGGCGCCGAAGACCCAGTCGACGAAGTTGACGCAGGCCGCGTTGAGGACCCAGACGGCGGGGAGGGCTGCGGAGGGGAAGGCTCAAACGCTGCACTAGGAGGCGCAGCCGCCGAGGCAGGAGGCGCAGCCCTAGGCTCCTCCGGCGGCACAGCCTGAGGCTGCCCACCGCAAGACACCACGACCACAGCTAATACTACTGCGACAGCCGACGCCCGCAACTGGGGAACGCTGAACCTCACACCCATCAACCTCATGTGCTTCAACATCTTAGTCAGCAAAGCGGGCGTAGGCGAAAGCCGTACTCACATCCTTCACCAGGCTGCTGTACCCCGCGCTGTTAGTCGCCTCCACAGAAACCAGATAAGGCCCTAACGATGGAAACCTTGGAAGATCCTTTATCGTGAAAGCATAATAAGCGACACCCCCAGGGTTAAACACAGCAGGCACCGAAGAACTGCTCAAACGCAAACTCGAAACAGACAACACCTCCCTCGGCGCATTCGTAGGAACCACCCTCAAAGAAGCCAGAGGCGAGTACGCCCACCTGACGGTGTAATACCTGATCGGGAAACCCCCCGTAGCAGGCGGAGGCTCCCAAAAAACCAGAATCGACCTAGCCTCCGAACCAGCCACAGCCTCCATGCTCACCGGGGCAGGCAAATGCCACTCCACAGGCTCGAACCGCCACCGAGTCAACCGGTCCCCGACCGTCAGCGCTCCCGTGCTGCACGGGAGACCGCGTATCCCCACCCCATCAGCCTGAACGACCACCCCCCTCCGGCCCAGAGAAGCCCTCCCCCCAGACTCTGTAACAACCTCCCCCCGGGGATCCGGCGCCCAACAAAACGGAGAACTAACTCCACGAACGCCAGAAGGCGCTAGGCGCAACTCATACTCATGCGCTGGGAAACCAGCCGGCGAAACGCCCACCGCCTGAACATCAGAGACAAACAACTCATCAGTAGCCGGAATGTCGAAACTCTCACTGTAACCACAAAAAGGAGGCCTCCCACGCGGCGAACAAGAAGTCCCCTCCTGATTCAAACTGCCATAATGCCTCACCGTATACTCACAATAGTTAACCGATGGGACCCCAGGCGGCCAAGTAATTAAATACAGGTCTCCCACCGGGCACTCCCGCGACGTCGAACAATCAGACGCCCGCTCCAAAACCAAGACCAGAGACCAAGCTCTACCACGACTAGGCGTATCTCTCCCGACGCTGGCCGTCAAACAAGCATTCCCCGCCCCCAACCCAGCATCCGCTACACTAGAAGAAACCGGCTTAATCACATAATTACCAGAACCCGCGTCACCTGCCTGCACCACATAGAACTGCTGATCAGCATCACCCGCAGCGCAACTCTTCTGAACCACAGGAACCCTACCCGCAGAAGACCACCGAGGCGGCCGAGACCACGGAACAGACAACGCCAAACACTTACCCGTAGAAACATTACGAACAAGCACCCGACCAGGCCCAGGCGAAACACCCGCAAGCCGAACCCCCCAATCAGTCCCTAAAGCAGTTTCATGGCACCGGTCTACCCACATATCGTTACGGTTGCTGCAGTGGGCGCTCTGCAAGGTACTGAAGGTTCTGTCGCAGTTCCCGGTACCTACTGTTCTATGCAACCCCGCGCGGGTGAGGTCATAGCAATAGTCATGCGCCTTACACGGCACCTGGAAATCATAGTGTACAAAAGTATCGCTTATAACGGTGCAGTCGCCCCCTGATCTGACGATGATTTTGCCGTGGTTGCGGTCGCCGAAGTCTCTGTTCTGGTTGTTGTAGTCTTCGTTGTGGTAAGGGCTGTCCGCCCAAGCAGGGTAATAGTAGTCGGCTTCCTTGTCAACGACTCTGCGGCGCTCCCCCAACGCTAGGAACAACCCCATCGGGGGGCAAGTCGGGGAAGCATCCCCCTCATCGAAATCTAAGTAATCCTCAGCGGTGCTCCCCGGCTTATAATCAGAACAAGTCAACCTGCTGTAATCAGGAGGAGGATTCGGATGTAAGACAACGCTCGACGGCCAAGCCAGTTGGCAGTAACCAGAAGCGTCCCTCCTCCCCATGTTCGGAACAGACAGAACATTCGGACACGCAGACGGACGGCACCCCCGGTGAATCAAATCGTAAACCTCACCCACCCCGCAGGGAGGCTCACACCCCTCAGATATCCCCAACCTCAAAGACGCCTGAAGGTACCTCAGCCTGTACTCAGTACCAAACGGGCAGGCGGTCACGCCGCTAACCCCCGCAAGCCAACTCTTCTGTTCAGCATTGTGCGCCTGCACACTCACAAAATAAGAAACGCCGCTAATGCCCGTATACGCAGTAAAAGTCCGCCTAGTGGTCTGCAAGAGGGCGCTCCAAGGCCCGAACGTGGTAGTCGTGAGACCACGATAAACACGCTTCCACCTAATAGTATAATGCGTGACAGGCGAACCCCCATCATCCAACGGAGGCTTCCAAGACGCCACCATAGTCCCCGCCACCGCCCCCGGCGCGACCTTCAAACCCTGAGGCATCGAAGGCCGCCCAATCGGAACAGCAGTAGTCGTAGTCGTAGCCGTAGGATCCGTGGGAATCCCCCGAGCGTAATTCGTGCTCACCCTAATTCTATCAAAGTACATAGCGCGCACCCGAACCCAGTAAAGAGTACCCCCAGTCAAACCGGGGATCACATGAGAAAGCTTCGACGCCCCCACCACAGCCACCCGAGGGGACGGCCCGAAACGCCAAGACGAACTCCACTCCACATTATAACCCAACAACGTCCGACCCCCAAAACTAGCCGGAGCCTTCCAACTCACCGACAAAGACCGCACCCCCTCAACCACACTCACATCCCTAGGCTTACCCGCTGACCTATCAAGAACAGTCGTAGAAGTCGACGTCGAAGACGTCGAAGTCGATGTCGAAGACGTCGAAGTTGCAGTCGTCGAAGTCGACGTCGATGACTGCGCCGCGACCGCCCGCACCGTCCGCTCGCACGAACCGGACGCACGCAGCACCCAACCGGGTGAACAAGCACGCACAGGCTGCGCGTACTCGACGCAGCTAGAACCCACCAGGACGCCCCGCTCACAGGAATAGGCCGCAGCAGGCGGCGCCGAACGCTCCAACTGCACTGTACGCGAACACGAACTCCCAGACAGCACCCAACCCGGCGGGCACCCGTAACGCAAACTACCGAAACGCGACACCCCACCAGCGTCCACGTAACGACACGACAAAGGCACACCAGCCGGAGAACACGACACAGACGCCGCAGCCGACTCCACCTCCTCCACCTCCCACACGCACACGCGGGAATCCCCAGAAACCCTCAAAACACCCTCCAGACACGAATACGACACCGACGCCTCACTCAACACACGGCGACAGCCCCAAGCAGACGAACCCAACCCCACACTGAAACGCTCAAAACCGGCCGGGCACGTTAAGAACGAAGCACCAGACTCCACCCCAACACACGCCGAACCATCACCCGACAACACGAAACCCGACGGACACACAAGAACACTCGACGCCGAAGGCGCACCCGACGAGCCAGAAGAAGACGACTCCGACGATGCTCCAGACGACAAGCCAGAAGACGGAAACAAGCCAGACCCTGACGAGGAAGAGCCCGACTGGAGGGGAGAAGCTGCGGCGGGCGTCTTCACGTCGCTGTCCAGCGCGTCCAGCGCGGTCGGCTCCACTAGCCCACCGGATTGCGCTAGCGGCTCCTCAGCCTCAATTAGGGCAGTGACACCCCACCCCCCCCCCTTCGCTCTCCGCCTAACGCGGAAACGCTCTCCGTGGGCAGGGCAGCAGGCGCCGCCAACGAGGCGGCCAGCAGCACAGCAACCAGAGCCGACCTCACGGCCAACTTTGAAAATCGTACGGTCTTGTCTGAAAACGGAACGACCTGATTTAAAGACAGCATTACAGCCTCCTCTCGCCTTTTGCGCCTCTGACACCTCTACTGACAGCTAGGCGCTCTGAAGACCTTGGCATAATATGCATGTTAGCATAAAGTCTGTTGAGTGGCTCCTCTGTTGAGTGGCTCCGTTGAGTGGCAATGTCCGTTAAGCCAAGAAACGAAACAATGACTGAAAGACTCCCCCAGATGAGACAGATGAGACGCTTCGTGATAGACACCGACACCGCTTCCGACGACGCCGTGGCGCTTGTCATGGCGCTTCAGGCGCCCGACGTGCACGTAGAGGCTGTCACTGCGGTGGCTGGGAACGTGCCCCTCGAGCGCGCCCTGCAAGCCGCCCTCTACACAGTGGAACTCTGCGGGAAGAGCACGCCCGTGTACGCGGGTCTGCACAAGCCCCTGATCTGCCCGCTCACCACCGCAGAAGAAGTCCACGGAACCGACGGCCTAGGTGATATCGGCCTGAACCTGACCGGTCGCACACCTGCCGACGGCCACGCCGTCGACGTGCTGATCAGTACCATCTGCGGCAGTCCGGGCGAAGTGACCCTCGTCACGCTGGGGCCGCTCAGCAACGTCGGCACCGCCCTGCTGCGCGAACCGGCCATGGCGCAGGCCGTGAAGCACTGCTACGTGATGGGCGGCACCGGAGCGCTGCCCGGCAACGTCACCCCCACTGCCGAGTTCAACATCTACGTAGACCCTGAAGCCGCCCGCATCGTCTTCGAATCGGGCATGCCGATCACCATGGTGGGCTGGGACGCCAGCATGGCTTTCGGCTTCATCCCCCCAGAGGTGGAAGCCGAGATACGAGCCATTGACACCCCGCTGGCTCGCTTCGTCTGCGACATCCAGACACACGTCTCTGAGTTCATCTCACGCCTGTCGGGCAAACAGGGCTTCGACCTCCCCGACCCGCTGGCGATGGCCGTGGCGCTCGACCCTGCCATCGCTGAAGTGGAGGACTACTACGTCGAAGTCATCACCGGCGAAGGCCCGGCCAGGGGACAGACCGTGCTGGACGTCATGCGTAGGCACGGCAGAGAACCGAACGCCTCGGTGGTGCGCCGCATCGACCCTGAGGACTTCCAGGAAGCCCTGAAGTCGGCGGTGCGCCGTCCGGTCGGCTGACCATCACCGGCCATCACCAGCGCCACCGGCATGGAAGCCACAGGTGAGGCGGCGACCGCAAGTAGGCGCGGCGTGCCCGCCCCAGCCGCCGTGCCCGCCCCAGCCGGCCAGCCCGCACCAGCCGTCAGCGTGCTTGCAACGCTGGGCGACCTCCTCGAAGACGTCGCCGTCCACCCAAAAACGGCGATCAGGGAAGCCACCGACACGCCCTGTGCGATCAGGCGCCGACGCGGAGGGAGCGCCGCCAACGTCGCAACGGCGGCTGCGGCTCTGCTGGGTGCGGGACGGGTGCGCTTCCTGGGTCGGGTGGGCGACGACCCCCTGGGCAGCCGCCTGCTGACCGAGGTGGAGGAAGCCGGCGTGAGGGCGTGCGTCCAGCGCGGCGGGCGAACCGGCAGCGTGGTCGTGCTGGTGGGCGAGGGGGGTGAGCGCACCATGCTCACCGACAGGGGCGACAGCCTCGCCTTCGACGAATGCGAAGAAGGGTGGCTGGAGGATGTAAAGATGCTGCACGTGCCGGGGTATTCGCTGATGGGGGGAGCGCTGGCGGAGACGGCGACGGCCGTGATCTCCGTGGTGCGGGCGGGCGGCGGGACGGTGAGCGTGGACGCCAACTCGGTGGGCTCCATTTCCGACGTCGGTGTAGAGACCTTCTGCCGCGCCCTCTCGGAGGCAGCCCCCGACTTACTGATCTGCAACCGAAGCGAAGCCGACCTTCTGGAAGACGCCGCAGCGGCGGTGGGATGGCTAGACACAGCAGTCCGAGTCACGAAGGACGGCCCGCGGGCGGCGGTGCTGAGCCGAAAAGGGCGGAAGGACGTGCTGATCGAACCTCCTGAAACACTGCGGGCGGTCGACACGACCGGGGCGGGCGACGCCTTTGCTGGAGGGTTGCTGGCCGCCCGTCTGCTAGGCGCGGACTGGTGCGAAGCAGTCAGAGCGGGTCATCGCTCAGCGAACGCCCACCTCAAGTCCATGGGCGCGGAATCCCTGGAAACAACGGGTGCCCGTCCACCGGAAACGACCGGAACAAGCCCACCGGAGGCGGCGGTTTGACGTCCTTGACGCCGCAGCCTCAGCAGCCGCAGCAGCCACAACCGCCGCAGCCGCAACCGCCGCAGGACTTCCCGCCGCTGAAGGTCTCAGCGGAAGTGGCTGAGGCACTGACCTCAGGGCGGGCGGTGACGGCGCTGGAGTCCACGGTCTTCTCCCTCGGGGGGCTGCCGAAGGGAAGAAACGATGAAGCCCTGCGCCGCAGCCTGGCGGCAGTCGAGTCCGAGGGGGCGACCCCGGCCGTGCTGGCTGTGCTAGACGGCGAGCTGCGCGTGGGTCTATCGGCAGAAGAACTCGAGCGGATACTGGAAACCGACTGCAAGACCGCCGAGCGAGACCTTCCGCTGGCCGTCGCAAAGAAGTCCCCTGTCGGGGCGACGACCGTCTCGGCCTCTCTAGCGCTCGCCTACGCCGCAGGGATCAAAGTATTCGCCACGGGCGGGATAGGCGGAGTCCATCGCAACAGCGCCTTGACAGGCGACGTGAGCGCCGACCTCGAAGCCCTGGCTCGCTACCCGCTGGCCACCGTGTGTTCCGGCGCAAAGGCGTTCCTGGACCTCCCTCTCACTCTGGAACGGCTGGAAAGCTTGGGCGTGCCCGTAGTGGGCTACGGCTGCGACGAACTGCCCGCCTTTTGGAGCCGCCGCAGCGGATGCTCGCTGGCTCATCGAGTGGACGACCCAGCCGAAGCAGCGGCCGTGACAGCGAACCTGATGCACACCGGCGTGCTCTTCGTCGTCCCTGCGCCCGTCGACGCAGAGGTGCCCTGGCAGGAGATGAGTCCGGCCGTCGAGGTCGCCCTAGCGGAGGCGGAGCGTCAGGGCATCTCGGCTGGAGCAGTCACCCCTTACGTGCTAGATCGGATCGCGGCAGCTACGGGAGGACGCTCAGTGGACGCCAACGTGGAAGTAGTCGTGAACAACGCCCGCTGCGCCGCATCCATAGCCGTCGCCCTCGCAGGCAGAACGCCCTGATCGAGGCCAGTTGCTGGAGCGTGAGCCTGCCGGAGCGTGACCGCCGGAGTATTACTAGTAGAGGAGCGCTGGAAGAGCGCAGGGTGACTGCCATAGTTCCGCAGCAAAGTTCCCGCAACGAATGACATCCGCATCCCGATTGCGGTAAGTATGATTGACAATTAAGGACAGACCGCAGCGGAGCGGTCTCACAACTCAAGAAAGGGTCGTTTATGAAGCTCGTCACGGCGGTAATCAAACCGCATCGGCTCGACGAAGTCAAAGAAGCCTTGAGCGCAGTGAACGTCACGGGGTTGACTGTCTCGGAGGCCCAGGGGTATGGGCGTCAGGGCGGACACACCGAGACCTACCGAGGGACGGAGTATCAGATCTCCTTCACTCCCAAGTCACAACTCGAAGTGGTCGTGGACGACTCGATGCTCGAGACGACCATCCACGCCATCATCGAGGCGGCGCGGACGGGCAGGATAGGAGACGGCAAGATCTGGGTGACTGATGTGGAGCAGATCATACGCATCCGCACTGGCGAGGAAGGCCCCACAGCGATCTGAGAACCGCCCTGGAACTACGGGTCAGGGCTGGGTCAGGGCTGCAGAGCAGCCGTGACCCCTCAGGCGGATACCAGGACAGCCGGAGACCCGCTGGCTACACCAGAGCGGCCGTGACCCCGTCAGGCGGATACCAGGGCAGCCGGAGACCCTCAGGCGGATACCAGGGATGCCGTGACCCCTCAGGCGTTGAAGTTGAGCCGCAATCCCGGGCGAGGCCAGTCGAATGCGAGCAGCCTCCCCCCGCCGGCGTCGGTCACGTACGCCTTATTGAGCCCTTCGCCTCCCCAGCAGACGTTGGTGGAGAGCGACCCAACCTCCCCGTCGGGAACGTCCACGTAGCAGACCTCCCCGTCGGGCCTGACCAGGCAGAGCCCTTCGCTGAGGGCGGCTACCACGACGGTCCCGTCGGCCTCCACGGCGAGGGAGTCGAAGTGCCCCAGAGTGTTCACCAGACAGCGCAGGCTGCGGTGATCTACCCTGCCAGGGGCGGTCACATCCCAGGCCCAGAGCCTGCCCGTGAGCGTCTCCGACACGTACAAGGTGCCGCCGTCGGGGGAGAGGCCGATCCCGTTGGGGCCGAGCAGAGGGAAGATCGCACGCCTGGAGAAGGAGCCGTCGATGGTTGCGTAGAAGACGCCCACCCTGTCGGCGTCGTGAGCCCGGGCCTTGCCGAAATCCGTGAACCACATCCCTCCGTCAGCGTCGAACACCAGATCGTTGGGGCCGCAGAGTCGGTGGCCGTCGCAGGCCGTGTAGAGAACCGAAAGCTCGCCCGTGGACAGGTCGAGTCGGTCGATGCTGCCCGTCTTGTATTCGGGGCTCTGACCTGCGCCCGTGCCCGGAGCTGAGGGCAGCCAGTAGTCGCCGCGCTTGTACCAGGCAAAGCCTCCGTTGTTGCAGACGTACGCTGCTCCGTCGGGGCCTACGGCGAGCCCGTTGGGGCCTGCGGAAGCGGCGCTGCGCCACTCCGCGAGCGTCTCTAGGCCACCATCGGGGGAGACCCTCGTGACCCTCGGGCCTCGCACCTCGACTACAAGAACCGATCCGTCGCTCATCGCCACCGGACCCTCGGGAAACACCAAGCCCTCCGCCAGCACCTTGTGCGGCAATTGCGTCCTCTTCACCTGATTGGATTCTTCGGCTGCGGTCAAAACACTCCTCGTTTCTTCTCGACGGCGTTGCTCACTCTTCGTTGGGGGATGGAGGGCGGGGGGATGTTGGAGAATTCTACGTAGCGAAGAGTTACCGGTTCGGCGACCGCTGTCCGACTACGATTGGTAAGTCTCCCCTACCTGCCAACCTTGAGACCTCGACCAGAGCATGCAAAACAGATTTTCCAAAGTTGGGGAACTCCTCCGTTCGCTAGCCGAGAACTGTCTCCCGCCCGCCGACGGGGACTCACGTCCTAGCACCACCGAACTCCTGCTCGAACCGGAAAAACCCGAACCCTTCAACAGTGGGGGGAATGCCCCTTCGCACACCTTTTGGGGGTTCTCGCTCGCCTCTTGGCGGTCTTGGCGTTCCTCTTGGCGGTCTTGGCGTTCTAAGAGGATCTTCGCGGCGAAGTTCCTTCGGATGCAGTCCCCCGACAAGCAGCGCTTTAGGTACACGACGGGTCTTCTGCTCCTCATCTCCATCGCAGTCCTGGCCTCCGTCACCTCTTCTACGCCTACGCAGACCCTAGACACGACCGAGGGGACCGAGGGAGCGAATGGTTCGACACTCTTGACGGCCCCTGCCGGACTTCAAGCAGCCGGCGCTACAAATCTTCCCCGGAACGCCGACCCGACCGCCGGCAGCGCAGCCATCTCACCCGCCGCAAACCCTCGAGGGGAAGGATCGCGCTTCAACAACACAAGCGCGACCGGGAGAGTGGGGGAAGAAGGCGCAGGCGGTGCCATGACGGCAACCGACAGCAACGGAGCGGCAAACGGCAAAGCGCCCGAGGGCGACCTCGGAGGACGGGGAGCAAACGGCCACGGAACGCCCGAAGGCGAAGGCGGCGGGGCGGCAAACGGCCACGGAACAGGGACGGCAAACGGAAAGGCGCCCGAGGGCGAGGGCGACGGGGCAGCAAACGGCAAAGCGCCCGAGGGCGACCTCGGAGGACGGGGAGCAAACGGCCACGGAACAGGGGCGGCAGACGACAACGGAGGCGGAACGCCGCCCGGAAGCGACGGCGCAAGGAGCGACGGGACGACAGACTCTGAGACTCGGACGTCCGACCCGTTCGGGTTGGCCGACGACTTGCTCAAGCAGGCGGACATGCCGCCGCGCACATGGGAACCTCTGAGCCAACCTGCTCAAATCATCTACAAAGGCCTTCCCGGTACCAAGGAGCAACCGCGCCTCTACCTCACCTTCGACGACGGGCCTCATCCCACTTGGACGCCGAGATTTCTGGACCTGCTCGACCGCTACGGCGCACGCGCCACCTTCTTCCTTGTCGGGGAGTGGGCGGCCGCATATCCGGAGGTCGTCAGGGAGATCGTAGAACGCGGCCACACCCTCGGGAACCACCTGTGGAGCCACACCCACGACCCTTTCGATGACGAAGAACTCTTTCGGCGAGAAGTCAGAAACACCGCTGCGGCACTGGGAGAAGGCATCACGAATTGCCTGCGCCCTCCCTACGGTAAAATCAACGAGCAAATACACGCCTGGAGCGGTGAGGAGGGCTACGAGGTGGTTCTCTGGAGCGCCGACATCCAGGACTGGCGCCCTGAGAACGACATCGAAAGTTTAAGGAAAGGGCTCCTCGCGCAAATCCAGGAAGGCGGGACGATCCTGCTGCTCCACGAACACTCCGGAAACAAAACCTTGACGGCTCTGGATGAAGCGCTGGCGTCGCTCACCTCGAGAGGCTGGCGGGTAGACACGCCGATTTGCCCCCTGGAGTTCTAAGCGATCTCGACGCCCGCGGCAGCATCCCGAGTGAGGATGAAAATGAGGATGAAACGGACAGGCGTGATACGTGCGTGGGCGTTCTGAGCGATCTCGACGCCAGCACGAAAGGGGACTTCCTCGAAACTTTGACGACCTCAGAGACCGGTGACGGGACGAGTGACGTGCAAGAGAGTCGTTCCTGGCGTTAAGATTGAGTCCCCTGTTGGCCGTAGCTCAGTCTGGTAAGAGCGCCGGGTTGTGGTCCCGGAGGTCGGGGGTTCAAATCCCCTCGGTCAACCGATTCATACCTTGGAAGCATCAGTCGCGCGACAGCTCGACTAGGTTTGCTTCAACCGGCCCCTCTAGCTCAATTGGCAGAGCAACGGACTCTTAATCCGCAGGTTCTGGGTTCGAGTCCCAGGGGGGGTACCGACGACAGGATTGCGCTCGAGAGTTCGGAAACGGACGGCGACCCGCCGCACGGCCACCCGACCGACCGCGACGCCGCACGGCCACCCGACCGACCGCGGCCTCGCACTGCGACCCGCAGGCGCAGCAGTCTGACGACACAGCAGTCCGCTCAGCAGTCCGCTCTGCCACGACAAAAAACCATGACGCCTCTGAAAAATCGCCAAAAGCCGCCCCGCTCCGACAGCAAATTCTCCGCGGAGCGCTCTCGCATGATCAGCCAGCAACTTGCCGAGCGCGGAATCCACGATCAACGCGTCCTGGAAGCGATGGGGAGCGTGCCTAGGGAAAAGTTCCTTCCCCCCGCTCAACGCCGCTGGGCGTACGCAGACAGAGCCCTCCTCCTCTCGCACGGACAGACCGTTTCGCAGCCCTATGTGGTGGCGGCCACCCTGCAGGCTCTGAAACTGACGCCGGACTGCCGCGTCCTGGAGGTCGGCGCCGGGTCGGGTTATGCAGCCGCCGTCGCCGCTCTGTTGGCGAAGGAAGTCGTGACGCTGGAACGCATCGGAGACCTGGCCGAGAGCGCCAGAGTGCGACTCGCCGACCTCGGATACTTGAACGTTAAGGTCATCTGGGCGGACGGAACCTGCGGACACCCAGAACGCTCCCCATACGACGCCATCTTCGTTTCGGCCGCAGCATCGAACGTCCCTGCCGCCTTGTTCGAACAGCTCGCCGAGGGTGGGCGCTTGGTGGCACCCGTGGGTTCGTCGGGCGAGCATCAGGAACTCGCCTTCTACCTAAAGCCGAAAGAGCAGCCGGCGGAGGGCGCCCAAGCTGAGAGCGCCGCCGCTGAGACCAGGGGCGGCGAGGGCGAGGGCGAGGGCGCGCCCCCGCAACGCAGCCAGACCCTCTTTCCGGTCGCCTTCGTCCCGCTGCTCCCTGGGGTTAAGCGCCCCGGAGAGTCCGATCCGGGCGCAGCCGGGCGCGGCTAGCCGATCTGCGGGCGGCTAGCCTTTCAACCCCATGACGGGCAGCCTTCGACCTATCGAGATCGTGCCGTCCACCCTGGCCGCCGACCTGAGCAGACTGGGCGAGGAGGTGGTTGCCCTGGAGCAGGCAGGAGCCGACCGCATCCAGTGGGACGTGATGGACGGAGCCTTCGTGCCCAACCTGACCTTCGGCCCGGACGTCATCGCCTCGGTGCGTCCCCTCACGTCTCTTCCCTTCGAAGCGCACCTGATGGTGAACGCCCCGGAAGCCCTGGCGCACCGCTACGTGGAGGCGGGGTGCGAGCGTCTCATCGTCCACGTGGAAGCTTGCGAGCACATTCACCGCACGCTCGGGCTGATCCGCGAGCTGGGGGCGCAGACGGGCGCTGCGCTGAACCCCTCCACCAGCCCAGAGGCGATTCCCGGCGTGCTGGACATGCTCGACCTCGTCCTGGTGATGACCGTGAACCCGGGCTTCGGCGGGCAGAAGTACCTGAAGGTCGTGGAGCCCAAGATCGCCGAAGTCCGACGCATCATCGACGCTCACGGAGACGGCGTCGACCTGGAAGTGGACGGCGGAATAACCCCTGCGAGCATCGGCGGGGCGTCGGAGTCGGGCGCCAACCTGTTCGTCTCCGGCAGCAGCCTCTTCTCCGACCCCGAGGGGCTCACCAACGGGGTAGCTACCCTGCGCAAACTAGCCGAGGAAGCGGCCAAGACCCGCCGCTAGACCCGCCGCCAGCGCTTCGCAAAGCGGCGGAAAGCGGCCAGGGAGAAAGTTGCCCCCCCCCACGGGGGGTAAAGCCCGTCGGGCTTAGCGCATCTCCCCCCGTCCCATGATCACGTGGTCGATGATGCCGTATTCCTTGGCTTCCTCGGCCGTGAACCAACGGTCTCGGTCGAAGTCTTCCTCCACTTGGCTGACCGACTGACCGGTGTGATGCGAGATGCGCTCGGCCAGGACTTTCTTGATGTAGGTCATCTGCTCAGCCTGGATGGCGATGTCGGTGGCGTGACCTTCCACTCCTCCGTGCGGCTGATGCATGAGGATGCGGGAATGCGGGAGGGCGTAGCGCTTGCCCGGCGCACCAGCGCACAGCAGGAACTGCCCCATGGAGGCGCCTAGCCCCATGCAGATCGTGCCCACGTCGGGTGATACGAACTGGATGGTGTCGTAGATGGCCATGCCGGCGGTCACGGAGCCCCCTGGCGAGTTGATGTAGAGCCAGATGTCGCGCTCCGGGTCTTGACCTTCGAGGTAGAGGAGCTGGGCGGTGACGTAGTTGGCAAGGTCGTCGTTCACCACTTTGCCCAGGAACACGATCCTCTGCTGCAGGAGTTGCTGATAGACGTGTTCGGCAGGGTCACGCGGTTTTTCCAAGGCAGACGGGGCAGACGCCGCCGACGTCACGGCAGCCGGCAGCGCCCCGGCGGGCGGACGAGTCTTTCCATGTTTTGGTGCGGCCATTTATCCTCCACTGCGTCGAGCGTGAACCTACAGATTATTCTTTTAATCGGCTAATCGGCTGCAAAGCCTCAAGTCACCCAATACCTGCGCCAGTGGCGGAATCAGGAAGACGCGCAGGGTTTAGGTCCCTGTGAGCCTCGGCTCGTGTGGGTTCGAATCCCACCTGGCGCACACTCAAGGTTGACGATGGCTATTCCCCCTTCCTAGAGGCGCTTCCTAGAGACGGCTCACGAGAGACGCTCGACGAGGCGGCCGACTAGACGCCCTCGCCGCCCAGCAACCGGACCAACTCCCGCAGGGCTCGTCCGCGATGACTGACGGCGTCCTTCTCCTTCAGGGTCATCTCGGCGAAACTCCTCTCGTACGGCGCCGGCAAGAACACTGGGTCGTAGCCGAACCCCCCCGACCCTCTAGGGCGCTCCCCTATGCATCCCTCCGCCACGCCCTCGGCGAGCACCTCACGTCCGTCCGGCCAGAGAGCCAGCACGACGCTGCGGAAGCGGGCGGTGCGCAGGTGCGAGGGAGTTCCGTGCAGGTCTGCGAGCAACTTGGCCACGTTGGCCTGATCGTCGCAGTCTTCCCCGGCGTAGCGAGCCGAGCGCACGCCCGGCGCGCCGTCGAGCACGTCCACTTCCAGGCCGGTGTCGTCGGCGAGCGCCGGCAGAGAGGGGGCGTCCAGCACTCGGGCGGCGGCCAGCACGGCCTTCGCCTTGATGCGGGCGTTGGCGGTCAAGGTCGTACCCGTCTCGGCCACATCGCCCATCAACTCGGGTCTGGGCAGCACCTCTGCGACGCCTAGCAGGGCCGCCCTCATCTCGGTCAGCTTGCCCGGATTTGCGGAGGCTGACAGGAAGACGAGCTTGGCGCGTCCCACCCGGGCTGCTACCTAGACGGCGGCCCGGGCGGCGAGGTCGGCGACGGGGACGACTGCAGGGAAAACTGGAAGGACGACTGCTCAGACAGAGACAAGGACGACGACTGCGGCGGCAGGGAAGACAGCGGCTCAGTTAGCGTCTGGCGCTGAAGACGCAGGATTTCCTCGATCCCCCGACTCGCTAAGTCCAGACTGCGGTCGAGCAGGCTGCGGTCGAACGGGGCGCCTTCCGCCGTGCCTTGGACTTCGATCAGCTTGCCTGATCCGGTCATCACGACGTTCAAGTCCACCTCGGCGGCGGCGTCCTCGTAATACGAGGGATCCAACAGCGGACAGCCGTCGAGGATCACCACGGAAACTCCGGCGCAAGCCTCCAGGAGCGGATGGCGACTCAGCTCGCCGGCGTCCAACAGCCCGCTGAGGGCGTCGAAGAGAGCGACGTAACCTCCGCATATGGACGCCACCCTCGTGCCTCCGTCGGCCTGGAGTGCGTCGCAGTCCACAATCACCGACCTCTCACCCAGCAGGGTGAGGTCGCAGACCGAACGCAGGGAGCGTCCGATCAGACGCTGAATCTCCTGGGTGCGTCCGCCTTGCCGCCCTCTGCTGGCTTCTCGGGGGACGCGCTCCGACGAACTGCCGGGCAGCATCGAGTATTCGGCAGTCACCCATCCCTTGCCGCTGTCCCGCAGCCACGGCGGCACCTTGGACTCGACCGACGCAGTGCAAAGCACCCACGTATCCCCCATCTGCACCAGGCAGGAGCCGTCCGCCGACTTCGTGTAGTTGCGGCTGAAGCTGAGCGGACGCAACTCGTCGGCTGAGCGTCCGTCCGTCCTCTTCCGGGATGCCTCGGACACTTCCACCTCAGACACGTCCACCTCAGACCTTGTAGGTGACGCGGTCTCTCACGACTTCGACGGCGCCGTCGAAGCAAGACCGCGCCCCTTCGAGGTGAGCGTCACGGTCGGAGCCCGGCGCTAAGTGGGTGAGCATCAGGCGCCCTGCGCCGCAGTTCCGAGCGATGCTCCCCGCCTCCGCAGCCACCAGGTGCTTCGTGCCGGCTGGACGCTCTCCGGGGAACGGCCTGCGGGAGCGCTCGGGCTCGCCTGGGTCTGCGCTAGCTAGGTCGCGGGTTGAGTCTCCGTCGCGGGCGAACGTCGACTCGCACAGCAGCACGTCCACCTCCTCGGCGAAGGATTTCCCCGTCCAGCCAGGACCCGTGTCGGAAGAAAACACGAGCGAGCGGCCGTCCGCCTCTGCCTTCACGGCCAAGGTCTCGGGGGGATGATCTGTGCGGTCGAAACTCCATCGCCCGCCGCCGATCCCTACTTCGTCGCCGGAGCTGACGACACGCCAGTCGAACACAGGCTCCAGCGGACGCTTCACTATCCGGGCAATCAACTGCTTCGTGCCTACGGTTCCGAACACCCTCAGAGGCGACCGACTGCGGTGGTAGCGCAGGGCGTTGTAGAGGATCGGCAGTTCCAGGCAATGGTCGGGATGCTCGTGAGAAACCACCACTGCGGCGAGTTCTTCAAGCTGCAGGAAGTCGGCGAGACGGCCCAGAGTTCCCGGGCCGCAGTCCAGCCACACCTTGACCCCTCCGGCGTCGATCAGATAGCCGGTGCATGCGCTTCCTCTGGCCGCGTAAGTCCCTGACGAACCCAGGATGGTCAACTCCACGACTGCAGGATACGGAAGACAGCAGGATACGGAAGAAGGGTGATCCCGCCCTGAGTTCCTGCCCCGCCGTGCCCAGCGAGTTCGGGGAAGACTGCAGGATACGAAAGAAGGGTGCTCCCGCCCTCAGCGCTGACGGGTGGTGGGGACATCCAGCGTGCCTGCCGGCAACGACTAGTTGACTCGCAGCTAACAACTCATCGCACAGGCTCGCGCCGAAGGAACCCTGCGGAGGGAAACCGGCGGACGGGACGCAGATCAGGCGTTTACAGTACAGCGCATGAACAAAGCCAGAATCTCTGCAACCAAGAAATCCGTCCTCCTCTTAGGGGTTCTTGCTCTGACGTCTGTCGCAGCGGCGCTGACGCCGACTGCCCTGGGCGCACAGGATTGGGACACAATTCCAAGAGATGTAGATGTACTGGAGTACCCACCCACATTCACGCTCACCATTCTGCACAACAGCAACGGCGAGTCCAAACTGCTCCCCGACGAGGATTCTGGGTATCCGGGCATAGCCCGGTTCGTAAATGAAATGCAGAAACTGCAGCTGCGCGCAAACACCGGCGGCCGCGACGGCGTAATCACCTTGAGTTCCGGCGACAACTTCCTCGCCTCGAAAGAGTTCAACATGAGTTTGCAGAAGGGCGCCCCCTACTACGACTCGATCGCCCTGAGCGGCCTCTACGACGCCCTAGCGGTGGGCAACCAAGACATGGAGTTCGGCCCCGACATAGCCGCAGAGTTCATAAACGGATTTGACCCTGAGGCGGTGTTCCTGTCCGCCAACCTAGACGTGAGCAACGAACCGAAGTTGGACGCCCTGACGAGAAGCGGCAGGCTGGCCAAGAGCACGATCATAAGCACCGCCGGCGCGGTGGGTCGTATAGGCGTGATTGGCGCCGTGACGCCGCAACTCCCGAACATCTCCAGCCCGCGCCACGCCGTGGTAAGCGACGTGGCTGACGCTGTCAACGCCGAGGTGGACTCCCTGACGGCTCGGAGTGTGAACAAGATCATCCTCGTAAGCCACCTAGAGAGCGTCTCCGAAGACCTCAAGCTGGTACCCAAACTCTCCGGGGTGGACATCGTCATCTCGGGCGGTGGCGAACTGCTCAGCAACGACGCCAGCACGTGCCTGCCGGGGGAGGACGTCTACGGCACCTACCCGCTGGAAACCCAGGATTCCGACGGAGTGACGGTGCCGATCGTCACAGTACCGGGCGGTTACCGATGCATAGGCTCGTTAGTGGCAGACTTCGACTCCGAGGGATGGCTGATGAACTACGTGGGGCACTCAATCGGCGTGGAACTCGACGGCCCTGCTGACCAGCACGTGGTGGACAGCGTGGAGAGGCCTCTGGCCGAAGCCCTGGAGGCCATGAGCAGCAACGTGCTGGCCACCTCGGAGGTGGCGCTCGACGGACGCAGGACGAACGTTCGGACGCAGGAGACGAACGAAGGCTCTCTGGCGGCCGATGCTCTGTTGACTGCGGCGAAGGGGCGGGCGGATGCCTACCGCGTCGACGCCCCGCAGGTGGCTTTGATGAACAGCGGAGGCATCCGCAACGACTCCGTGATCCCCCCAGGCCCGCTCAGCGAAGCTGACACCTTCGACATCTCCCCGTTCTCCAACTTCCTAGGAGTAATGGAGGTGCCCCGCCAGACCTTCAAGACGATGCTGGAACAGGCCGTCGACTC
Organism: Acidimicrobiales bacterium; assembly: GCA_965242895.1. Classification (GTDB taxonomy): domain Bacteria; phylum Actinomycetota; class Acidimicrobiia; order Acidimicrobiales; family CATQHL01; genus CATQHL01. The sequence goes on along the minus strand of OZ251507.1, from coordinate 2,121,347 downwards.
CCTCCCTGAAGCGCTCGGACAATTCCCGCAGATAGCCGGATTCACAATGAGCGTCGACCCCTCCCGTCCTGCTCGTGAAATAGACCGCGGCAGCGACGACTGCGCCCTCGTCGGCAACGAAGGATCACGCATACGAGAAGTCACCCTCAACGACGGGACGCCCCTAGTCAGGAACGGGAGGGTGATACCAGGCGACCCGATCCGCCTCGCCACTATCGGGTTCCTCGCCAGAGGCGGCGACTGCTACCCCCTAGGAGACCTGGAATTCGTCTCCCTCGGAATCACCGACCAAAAAGCGCTCGCAGAATTCCTCACGAACGAACTCAACGGACAAGTCACCGCACGCGACTACCCCGAAGGGGGATCGGGGAGAATCAACATCAACGGCCAGGCGGCGGCGGGCCCCCTTAAGGCAGTTCCCACCGCCTGACTGACGCTCAGTTATCCCCTCTGACAGCCACGCCCTGCTGGGGCACTACCCCCCTCCCCCGCTGACGGCCACGCCAACAGACCCAACGGGAAAAACCCAAACAGAACTCAGAAGTAGATGATCTCGCCCACCCGACGAGCGACCTCGTCAAGCGGGTCGGTCCAGGCTTTGGTGGAGAGGTATTTCCAACCCCCGTCGGCGGCCACGAAGACGATCACCCCCTCGGATATCCGCTCCGCCACGCGGCAGGCGCCGGCCAGCGCAGCGCCGGTGGAGACACCTGCAAAAATCCCCGTCTCCCACGTGAGGCGCCGCGTGTAATCCAGGGACTCGCGCGTTCGCACGATACGGCGCCCGTCGAGCAACTCCGGCCCGCCCCAGGCGTCGTAGACGGGCGGGATGTAGCCGTCATCCAGGCTGCGCAGCCCTTCGACCTTCTCCCCCACGGGCGGCTCTACGGCCAGCACCGACACCTCCGGCGAGACCTCCTTCAGATACCTCCCGCAGCCAAGGAGCGTCCCGGAAGTGCCCAGCCCCGCCACGAAGTGCGTGATCTCAGGGCACTCCTTGAATATCTCCGGCCCGGTTCCTTCGTAATGGGCGCGTGGATTGGAATCATTCGCGTACTGACAGAGATAGACCCAGCTCGGGTCGTCCGCAGCGGCTTCGTCCGCCCGCCGCACCGCGCCGTTGGATCCCTCCTCCCCTGGGGTGAGGACGACCTCCGCTCCGTAGACCGCCAGCATGTTGCGGCGCTCAAGGGAGACGTTCTCCGGCATGAGGATGCGTAGGCGGTAGCCGCGCATCCTGGACATGAAAGCCAGCGAAATGCCTGTGTTGCCCGAGGAGGGTTCGAGGATTTTCCCTCCTGGCCGCAGCCGCCCGTCGTCCTCGGCTGCCGTGATCATCCGCAGCGCTATGCGGTCTTTGACGGAGCCAGTCGGATTCTGCCCCTCCAGTTTCGCCAGGATGCTCACCTTGGGATTAGGACTGAGCCTGCTCACGTCCACCAGCGGGGTGTTGCCGACGCAGTCGAGGACGGACTTGGCTGCAGCTAGGTTCAGTTCCCCCTTGCGAACCGAGGCTGCGTCCCTCTCATCCCTCTCGCTGCTCTCGCTGCTTTCGCCCCTCTCGCTGCTCTCGCTGGCGGAACTCTGGTCGGTCACCGGCGGCCAGTCTCTGCGCTTTCCCTGTCTAGAACGCTCACGCGTTCTTCAGAGATCACATCCTCGGAGATGCGGTAGCTCCTCAGCACCGGCTCGGGGAACTTCAGGGAGACGATCACGTGATGCCAGACGCCGAAGACGTCGAATCTGCCAGCCTCACGGACGTCAGTTGGCGAAGGGTAGGCGGTCGTCTGGGTGTGAGAGTGCATGACGCCGATCACGCTAAGCCCGGAGCGCTCCGCTCGGTCTTCGACCTCCATGAACTCCTTGGGGTCGAATTCGTAGACCTTCTCGGAGGCAGCGGCGTTTCTCATCGGGAAGAAGACCGACACTTCCTCGCCGTTCAGCGGGACGGCGAAAAGGCCGCAGGCCTCGTTCGGCAACTCCGCCACAGCGTGCGCCAGCATCTCTTCGTAAACGCTTCGTCTGAGCGTCAGCATGGCTTCAATCGTAGGCTTGGCTTACCCTTCTAACCACGAACCATCCGACCGCTAGAAAGTCTCAATGTCCTCGCCGCCATCATCCGCACCCCGCACGCAAGTCGTAGCCAAGAACCGCCGAGCGAGGCGCGACTTCGAGATACTCACCACCTACGAGTGCGGACTGGCGCTGCAAGGCAGCGAGGTGAAATCGCTGAGGGAAGGCAAAGGGCAGGTGGCCGAGGCTTACGGGCGCGTCGTCAACGGGGAGGTCTGGCTTCATTCCATGCACGTCCCCCCCTACTCGCACACCGGCCCAGCTTATTCGCCCGACCCTGAGCGCCCCAGGAAACTCCTGCTGCATCGCTCCGAGATCAACCGGATCCGCTCCAAGGTGGAGCAGGACAGCTGCGCGCTCGTCCCGCTGTCGGTCTACTTCAAGGACGGAATAGCCAAGGTGGAGTTGGCCGTGGCGCGCCGCCGCCACAAGACCGACAAACGCGCCGAGCTAGCCCGACGAGAGGCCGAGAGGGAGGCGCAGAGGGCGCTGTCGCACACGATGCGGGAGCGCGACCGAAACAAGCGCTGAGGCCACCTGGCAGACAGCGCTGTCGGAAATCGTCACAGGGTGCGTCTAGAATATATGTAGAGCCGGACGACGCTTGGACGACGCTTGAAGCCTCGGCCAAAGCCCGTCGTCGGCACGCACATTGACAAGGGGCTGACTGGTTTCGACGTTGAGACTAGGAGCCGAACTACGCGACCGGAGTTGCTCAGACTCCTTAAACGGGGCATCAAGGACACGGCGAACGTGAAACCTTGCCTCTCGCAGCCTGACTAGCTGACTAGCTAGTTAAGTTGCGAGAAAACTGCGACTCCCTGCGGGGGGCACGCGGGGCCTGTCCGCTGCAGCCTGGCAACAGAAGCAGAGGAAGACAGCCGGGAAAGACCGCTGACGGCAGGAAAGACTGCTGACCCGGGGAAAGACCCGGCGGTCGTCATAACCAAGGCAACGCTCTAAGCGGCGCTTCGGAGAGACACCCGACCCGGCGGCCAGCAGCCGCAATACTGACACCGGGAATGGTCGTATCGCAGCCGGCAGCCACTCAACGGACGGGGGTTCGATTCCCCCCAGCTCCACTTCTTGTCCAAACATCCCAAGTCCACTTCCCCCCCCTCTAGCCACCTGCGGGCGCAGGCCTAAGGAGTTCCCCTAAGGGGGTTCTGTGCAGAATTCCCCAAGTTCACTTTCCCCCTCCCCCTAGAGCAGTGAGGCGATCTACACCGGCGGCACGCCGTGGCGGCGTTCGGAGAAGCGCCGCGACTTCCCCGCAGCCATGGCCAGGCGGCGGATCACCTCCTCGCGCAGGGCTTCGGGGGCGACCACAGCGTCGATCACTAAGTCGGAGGCCAGCCGGAGCAGATCCACGTCTGCTTCGTAGAGCTCCCGCTGCTCCCGTATAAATTCCTCCCGCTCGGCTGGGTCGTCGATCTCGGCGATCTTCCGTGCGAACACGGCGTTCACCGCCGCCTCCGGCCCCATCACCGCTATGGAGGCGCTCGGCAGAGCCAGGCAGGCGTCGGGGTCGAACGCAGGGCCGCACATGGCGTAGAGCCCCGCCCCGTAAGCCTTCCGCACCACGACCGAAACCTGAGGCACGGTGGCTTCCGACACGGCCGTGATCATCTTCGCTCCGTGGCGGATGATGCCCTCCCGCTCCACCTGCGTCCCGATCATGAACCCTGGAACGTCGGCCAGATACAGCAGAGCGATGTTGAAGGCGTCGCAGAACCAGATGAAGCGAGCCGCCTTGTCGGCGGAGTCGCTGAAGAGCACCCCTCCCTTTTTCGCTGGGTTGTTGGCCAGGACGCCCAGCGAGTTTCCGCCCAGGCGCGCCAAACCGACGATCAACTCAGGGGCGAAATCTGGCTTCAGTTCGAAGAAGCTGTCCTCGTCCACGATGCCGCGGATGACCTCCATCATGTCGTAGCCGCGGGTGGTCTCGATAGGGATTAAGTCGGCAGTGAGCGAGTGAGCAGGGGGCTTGGAAGCGGCGGCGGGAGGCGGCTCACGCCAGCAGGTCGGCAGAAAAGAAAACCACTCCTTGGCCGCCTTTATAGCCCCGGCGTCGTCGTAGTAGAGGTTGTCGCCGCAGCCAGAAACCGAGGCATGCATCCTGGCGCTGCCCATTTCCTCGAGGGTCACGACTTCCCCGATAACCATTTCAGCCATCCGAGGCGAACCCAAGTACATGGAGGCGTTGGCCTCGACCATGAAGACCACGTCGCAGAAGGCCGGTATGTATGCCCCGCCCGCAGCCGAAGGACCGAAAAGGCAGCAGATCTGCGGCACCTTGCCAGAGAGCCTGACTTGGTTGTGAAAGATTCGACCCGCCCCTCGGCGCCCAGGGAAAAGTTCGACCTGATCGGTGATGCGCGCCCCGGCCGAGTCCACGAACCAGAAGACTGGCAGCTCGTGAACAAGCGCCGACTCTGTGGCTCGAACTATCTTCTCCACCGTGCGCGCCCCCCACGAACCGGCTTTCACAGTCGAATCGTTAGCCACGACGATTGCCGGCCGCCCCTCCACCAGGCCCTGCCCAGTGACTACCCCGTCGGCGGGCAGCCCCGGCGACTTGGCGTTGGCCAGTTGAGCGTCCTCGACGAAAGTGCCCTCGTCGAAGAGAAGGTAGAGCCTGTCCCTTACATAAAGCTTGTTCTGCTCGAGAAGCTTTTTTGCTCCGCGCTCGGTCGGCGCCTCGCTCGCTTCACGCGCCGCTCTCAGGCGCCGCGATATGTCAACCATTAAGAGTTATCGAGTCTTCGTCTGACGGCTTCGAAAAGCATGTTTGGGTATACTTTAAAAGCTAACAAACGGACGACCTAGTCGAGAGTCACTGCCAGAGGCGGCCTTGAAAAAACCACGAAAGACCACAAGAACGGCCCTGTTGTTTACTGCGGCAGCGGCCTTGACCATCCTGCTGGCAACGGCGTGTTCGTCCGTGCAGAACTCCGAAATAGAGACGCTCCGACAGCGGGTGGAAACGCTCACGGAAGAGTACACCGCTGCGGAAACACGTGCCGCCGACGCCGCTAAGAGCGCGTCCGAAGCGCTGGAGGCGGCGGAAACTCTGCGCGCCGCCTACGAAGCCGCCCAGGCCAGAGCCCAAGAAGCCGTAAGGGATGCCGATGCCAGAGCCCAAGAAGCCGTAGAAGCCGCCCAGGCCAGAGCGCAAGGAGCCGTAGAGGACGCCGAGGCGGCAGGAGACCGATCCGAGAAAGCAGTCGCCCGAGCCGAACAGGCCGTCGCAGAGTCCGAAAAACTCAAGAATGACTTCGACGAGGCCATGGAACTGGCCAGCACAAGGAGCGAAGAAGCACGCCAGGCGGAAGCCGCCGCCCTAGCAGCTATGGAAGCCGCCAACCAAGCCCTTGCCCAGACGCAAGCCCAGCTACAGACAGCCAACCAAGCCCTAACCGAAACGCAAACCCAAGCGGAGAGGAGCATCGCCAGCGCCAACGCCAGGGCGGACGCGGCCATCGCCGAAACCGAAGCCGACGCCGCCACAAGGATTGCCAACGCCGAGGCCAGCGCCAACGAAAACATCTCCTCAGTCATAGAAACCGCAGCAAACGCCATAGCCGACACGCAAGCCAACGCTGTGGAATCCATCTCGGAGGCAATAAAGACGACCACCACCACGACTCCTCCGTGCAGGTTCTCGAGTTCAGTGCCCATGGTGCTGCCCTCCGTGCTTTTCCTTCAGAGCAACGCCGGCATCGGAACAGCCTTTTACATCGGAAACAACCATTTCATTACTGCTCACCACGTCGTCGACCAGGTCGGCTACGTTACGCTTTCGAACTCCGAGGTCGAGGTGATCGCCAGAAAGGTCTGGTCGGAACCCGACTACGACATCGCCGTTCTCGAGGGAAGCGTGACAGGCATACCCGCTCTGACGTTCGCAGATTCCTCGGAGTTGACCCCTGGACAGTCGCTTGCGGCCATCGGCTTCCCGCTCTACGAAGCGAGTCGAGCTTCCGCAACGAGCGGCCTGCTTTCGCGCGTTCACGAAGTCCCAGACCTAGGCAAGGGTCTGTTCCTGGAAACCGACGCCGCCGTCAACCCAGGCAACAGCGGAGGACCGCTCATCAACGAGTGCGGCGACGTGATCGGAGTGATCGTGGCCAAGGCCGTCGCCCGGGAAGGCGACGGGAACATCCCTCCCTTGGAGGGAATCGGATGGGCGGTGCCATCCAACACCGCCCAGGCAGTGCTAGAACGCTTCCAGGGATAGCGCCGGAGCGCTTTCAGGGGGACAGCGCCGAATGCCCCAGTTAATCTGGCGACCTCACCATCGCCGGCGTCCAGCGCCTATTCAAGCCGAATGCCCCAGTTAATCTGGCGAGTTAATCTGGGGTCAAGACGCTCCGTCTGCAGATTCGCACCAACACGCTCACTTCTTATGTAGTAACCTGAGCCGTAATCGTTAAGGAGAACCCAATGAAGCCTCCCCCTTTCGAATACAAGAGAGTCGACTCGGCCTCCGAAGCCGCTTCGCTGCTGAAAGAACTCGGAGCCGACGCCCGGATACTGGCCGGGGGTCAAAGCCTCATACCCCTGATGAACCTGCGGCTAGCCTCTCCCGCCTGCCTAGTGGACATTTCCCGCGTAGACGAACTTGACTACATCCGCCTCGGGAACGGCAACTCGAGCGCCCCAGCGCTGAGCATCGGAGCAGCCGCCACCCAACGCGACGTGGAGCTTCACGCCGAAGCCCTCCGAGTCGCCCCAGTGCTAGCGGAGGCCATCTCCCAATCTGGGGTAATCCCGGTGAGGCACCGAGGAACCGTGGTGGGGAGCGTCGCTCACGCCGACCCGAGCGCCGAGATACCCGCCGCTTTCCTGGCCCAAGGCGGATCAGTGGAAGTGTTGAGCGCGGAAGGTAATCGTCAAATCTCGTCCGAGGATTTCTTCGAAGGTGTGTTCACGACGGCGCTGCAAGAAGGGGAGTTCGTTTCAGCAATCAGAGTGGACGAATGGCCCTCAGGCAGCGGGCACGGCTTCCGAGAACTCAGCGTCACAGCCGAGAGCTGGCCAGTAGCCACCGCTTCCGCCCTGATCCACCTCACCGACGGCGTAGCAGATCGGGTATCGGTGGTGCTCGGAGGAGTAGGGAGCACACCGCTTCGCCGCCCCGAGGCCGAGTCGATAATGCTGGGGGCCGAACCGACCACGGAAACCATCGCCGAAGCGGCGGCAGCAGCCGCCGCAGGGCTCGACCCGCCTTCAGACACTTTCGGGTCGGGCAACTACCGCCGAAAAATAGCGCGAGTGCTTACTCGACGAGCGCTCGCCGACGCCGTCAGCCGCGCAGCAGCCGCGCAGGAGGTAAGCAATGAACCTTAGCAAACACGAAATTTCGTTCGAAGTGAACGGGAAGACGGCCTCCGCCGAAGTGGAGTCCCGCCTTTCCTTAGCCGACTTCCTGCGCCGCGACCTCGGTCTAGTCGGCATTCACCTAGGGTGCGAGCAGGGAGCCTGCGGCGCTTGCACCGTGCTCGTCAACGGGCAAAGCATGCGCTCCTGCCTGATGCTGGCCGTTCAGGCCGACGGATGCGAGGTGCGTACTGTCGAAAGCCTTGCGCCGGGCGCCGAACTGCACCCGCTGCAGGAAGCCTTCCGCAACCACCAAGCCCTGCAGTGCGGATTCTGCACCCCAGGAATGCTCATGCGCTGCCTAGAACTCATAGAAGAGAACCCCGAACTGACCGCAGACGAAGCCCGCGAAGGCATCTCCAGCAACGCCTGCCGCTGCACCGGCTACCAGTACATCGTGGACGCCGTCCTAGAGGCGGCTGGGGCGATGCGGGAATGAACACAGAGGACACAGAGCCGGCGTCGAGCCGGCGCCGCCCGCCTTGCGCCTTGCGTCAAGCCTGAGGTAGCCGACAAGGACACCCCCTCCCTCTCCCCCTCCCGAGAGACAGAACCAAACCCAAAGTCTCTTTCGCCGAACAGACCCGACAGCACCCACAGCAGAGGAGAAGCAACATGCCAACCGTTCGTGAACACCCCGAAACACTCAACTGGGTCGGAAAGTCGATCCGGCGCATCGAAGACCCCAAGTTTCTGCGCGGACGGGGCAACTACATCGACGACTACGAGACCTCCAACATGCTGGAGGTGGCGATCGTCAGAAGCACCGAGCCGCACGCCCGCATCCTGAGCATCGACACCTCCGCCGCCGAAGCGCTCCCGGGCGTGGCTGCCGTGGTCACCGGCGCTCAGGCGGCTGAAGTGACCGACCCGATGCCCGACTTCGGCCCCAGCCCCGACAAGCACGTCTGGCGCTGCCTAGCGGTCGACAAGGTGCGTTACGTGGGGGAGGGCGTGGCAGCCGTGGCAGCGGAGTCCCGCGCCGTCGCCGAGGACGCCGCCGAGCTGGTTCACGTGGAATACGAGCCGCTCACTCCCGTCGTGGACGCCCAAAAGGCCATGGCCGAAGGGGCGCCGCTGCTGCACGACGAACTCGGCTCCAACATCCCGTTCCACCGCTCGTTCATCTTCGGCGACGTGGAGGACGACTTCGCCGAAGCCGACGTGGTGGTGAGCGACGTCCTCTACTGGGGGCGTTCCGGCGGTCAGCCGCTGGAGACCGTCGGCGCCGTCGCCGACTACGACCTAGGCACGGGGATGATGACTATCCACGTCAACTCGCTGACTCTGACGAGTTTCCTGTTCACGCTGGCCGCCACCCTGAAAGTGCCCAGCAACAAGCTGGACATGCACCCTCACCCTGCGGGAGGCAGTTTCGGAGCCAAGTTCTGGGAGGTCAAGACGGCCGCCATCGCCGGGATGATGTCGAAGGTGACCGGCAGACCCGTGAAGTTCATGCAAGACCGCCAGGACAACATCGCCAACGGCGACCATCACGGCTCCGACCGGCGTTACGAGATCTCCCTAGCGGCGCTGCGCGACGGGACGATGCTGAGCATGAAAGTGAAGGTGGTCGACAACTACGGGGCCTACATCCAGTTCGGGGTGGGTCACCACGGCAACTCTCTAGCCCAGGCGATCGGCCCTTACCGCATGAAGAGCCTGGGCTACGACGTGACTGCCGTGCTCACCAACAAGTGTCAGCAGGGCGCCTACAGAGGGTTCGGCTCTGAGGTGGGCAACTGGACGCTGGAACGCATGGTCGACCTGCTGGCCGCCGAACTGAAGATGGACCCGGTGGAGCTCCGCCGCAAGAACTTCATTCAGCCGGATGAGTTCCCGTATTTCATCCCCACGGGTAACTGCTACGACAGCGGCAACTACGAGGGGGTGCTGGAGAAGGTCTTGGAGTTGTCCGACTACCACGGCTGGCGCCGCCGTCAAGCCGAGATGCGGGCGGAGGGGCGCCACGTCGGGATCGGCATCTGCACCTGTCAGGAGCGCAGCGTGTTCAGCGCCACAGAGTTCTGGTTCTGGTTCGACCAGCCTGTGGGCGTCACCAGTTGCCCCGAGAGCGTCACGCTCGACATCGACGCCACGGGCGCCGTGACCGCCACCCTCTACTCCAACGCATCCTGGGGCAACAGCCCCGAAACGATGGTGGCGCAGTTCGCTGCCGAAGAGCTGGGGGTCGACCCTGAGAGCGTGAACATCGTCTACGCCGGCAGCAACCAGGGGATGCCCGCCACTGGGCCAGGGGGCAGCCGTTTCACGATCATGGTTTCGGGGGCGGTGGAGGGCGCAGCCAACCAAGTCAAGGCCAAGGCCGCCAAGATCGCCGCCCACCTTCTGGAGGCCAACCCCGAAGACTTGGAGTGGGTCGACGGCGGTTTCGCTGTGCGCGGCAGCCCCGACCGACGCAAGGAGCTGGGAGAGATCGCCCTGCAGGCTCACCTCTTCAAGCATTCCCTGCCGGAGGAGATCGACAGCGGCCTGGATGCGAGTTTCGTCTACGACCACCCCTACACGACGCTGCCCAACGCCGATCGGACCAACCTGGGTGTCTTCTACCCGTTCGTGGGGCACGCCTCCCACGTTGCGGTGGTGGAAGTAGACCCAGAGACCGGCAAGGTGGAGTTCCTCGACTACACGGCCGTTCACGACTGCGGCACGTGCGTGAACCCCCGCTCAGTGGGCGGCCAGGTGATAGGAGGAACGGTTCAGGGCCTGGGAAGCACGCTCTTCGAGGAGTTCGTCTACGACAGCGACGGCGTGTTGAAGACGCCGTCGTTCGCCGAGTACTTGCTGCCGTCGGCGATGGACTCCCCCACCCTGAAGGTCGGCCACCAAGAGACACCCTCGCCCTACACGCCCTACGGCATCAAAGGCGGCGGCGAGGCGGGGCGCATGATGGCGCCGTCCGCTATCTGCGCCGCCATCGACGACGCCGTGGGTATCCGCATCCGCCGCCTGCCCGCCACACCAGAGCGGGTTCTGGACATGATCGAGGACGCCGAGCAGGGCTAGCTGCGGCCGCCGGCGGGCGGGCGGGGCGACGGGGGGCGACTTTTGTGGGGCGGCTGACTAAGCACTAGATACGCGTCGCTAGCAAAGATACATTAGATTAGCGGAAAACTACCCGCTATACACTTTGCCGAACGTGCGTTTATGCACCATTGTGGACGACCACAGGACCTGTACCTAAGGGTCCTGAGACACGAAAACTGGGGCATATAGGTAAAAAATGCCAACAAAAAAAGTTCCAATAACAGGGTCGGTGCTCGCCTGGGCGCGTGAAGAGGGTGGCTATTCGCGTGAAATGCTGGCCGCAAAGCTGGCAAAGCTGAAGGTTGACTCTGAAACTATTGCCGCCTGGGAAGGGGGCAGCGACCAGCCGACGCAGGGGCAATTCACCCTGCTTTGGCAGACCCTCAAGCGACCTTCCGCATTGTTTTTCTTGCCAGAACCTCCTGCGAATGCAGAAATACCCATCAAACTGCGAAACACTCCCGGCTCAAATAGCAGTCAATTGACGCCGGAAGAGATCCTGCCCATTCGTCGGGCTAGCCGCTTGCAGGACATCACTTCATGGATTCTGCAAGACAAGAGCTCACCACCAGTGTCTCTAAGACAATATGCATTAACCGACGATCCTTACGTGAGTGGAGAAGAAGAACGATCTTTGTCAGGAATTTCAGTTGAAGAACAACTGGGGTGGCGAAAAGAATTTCGATCAAGCGAATCTAAATATTTTTCAAAATGGCGAGAACTCCTTGAATCCTATGGAATTTTGGTATTTTCATTAGCCATGGGGCAGAAAAGCGTGAGAGGTTTCGGGATTTGGGATGACTATGCTCCAGTTGCAGCAGTCAATACTGCCTACCATCCGACTGCTCGCATCTTCACACTTTTTCATGAATTTGCCCACCTATTGACGAGATCGAGTGCAGCATGTCAAGATTTCGTCACTCCAAAATCGCAAAGTCCACATGTCGAGCGCTGGTGCGAACACTTTGCAGCGGCTTTTCTAATTCCAAGCAACCCTTTGATTTCACTAGCTCGCGAAAAAGGGATAACACATTCCACTCCCACATCAGATCCAGAGATTGCCCGGTCTTTGGGTAAACAATTCGGTGTAAGCACAAGAGCAATGGCTCTTCGTCTTCAAGAACTTAACTTGGCCAGCGATAACTTATATTCAAACTTAGTAAAAAAATTCGCAAATCACGATTGGAATCAAAAAGGAGGTGGAGGAGCAGGCCAGAGAGCACCTGAGAAAAGATTAAAAGAATACGGAAAGCGTGTAACATCAACTTTACTATCAGCCAGAACAACCGGTCGTCTGAACGAACGTGATCTAACCGATTACTTACGCTTAGATACCGAAAATATTGCTGAACTTCGTAGTCTTGTTGTCTAGCAAATAAAATGTTTTCTCTCGACGAAATAACCGTCTGGATTCTGGATACTTCTTCACTTGTGGAAACAAAATCAGTCGTTACTTTGGCAGAGCAATGGGAAACATTCAAATTACTTGAAGACATGGTCAATAGTGGGAAAATCGCAATGCCCAAACAAGTGATCAACGAGTTGAGCGAATTTAAACATCCTGACATTCCAGGGGCCTGGGCAACTGGAATAAGAAAGAATCTTAAATTTTCAGTTGACGTTAATTATGAATCTGTAGCAACTGTTCAATCAAAATGTCCTAAATTGACAGATTATACTAAAGAAAACGAAGACGCTGATCCATACGTCGTAGCACTAGCCCACCAACTAAAGGCTCAAGATGAAATACCTTGCGTTGTTACAGAGGATAAAGTTAATCACAAGTTTCAATCGATTGTTAATGCTTGTTCGCAACTAGAAATCAAGTGCACTGACATCAAAACCTTCTTGACTCACTGCAAATCTATATATAAAGCGAACCTCGAGAACAAGCTTTTTAATTAGTTAATAGAAGTACGCATTGACTTGATGAGCCGCTCAAGATAGGCGGCAACCACTATGCAGCCGACCACACCCAGCAATTGAAACACTGCTGAAAAGCACCCACTTCTTGCTTCCAACTCTTCTGACTGGTCGCCCGCAGCTCGGATGTACTGCAGCAGGCGCTCCTTTACAGTTACTCCCTCTTTGTTGGCTTTCCACGCCTGCCGGAATAGTTCGTCGAGCTGTGCGGAGATTTGTTTGATGTCGGCTGGCCCGGCTTCGCACATGGCTTCATAGTTGTAGTGCAGTCCGGCTTCGGTCAGGTTGGCCGAGCCGATTAACAACGCCGTACGCCCCCTCCTCCGATGTCCATCTACCTTCCATACCTTCAGGTGCGCTTCTCTTCGGACTGGTCGGTTGGCAAACCATGCGTATACCTGCACGTCATCGCGGAGCAGAAGATCAATGGCTTTGCGCCTGCCCTCCTCGGAGCCTTCGCTGAAGCGGGTGGCTCTCGTGTCGCCAATCAACAGGTCGACTGGGCGACCTCTAGTCCGCTCCTGCAGCCAGGCCAGGCCGCCGGTGCTGGCGAAACCAACTGCCAAGGTGAGTTTGCCAGACGGGTTGGCGACCAGAAACTCCTCTATGCGCTGAGAAGCCTTGTACACAGCCCTACTTTACCGACGCCTCCAGCCACTCTAGGTAGCCGGGGCCGGTGGCGGCTAGGGGGATCATCACGATTGAGGGGAGGTCGTAGCTGTGGAGGGAGCGGATCAGTTCGCAGATGGGCTCGAAGTGCTCTTCCGCCGTTTTCATCAGCAGCAGATGCTCCTCGTCGTGTTCGACTTTGCCCTCCCAGCGATAGCAGCTGCGGATCGGCCAAGTCTGACAGCACGCCACCAGGCGCCGCTCCACGGCCGCTCGCATGATGGCATCAGCTTCTTTGGCGCTTGAACAGGTGACAGTTACCTCTGATGGCTTCATCGTTTCTCCTTTGCTAGTTCTCCCTTGCGGACTAGCTTGACAGAATCTTGCGGCATCGTGCGGCTTGCCGCTCAAAGTAGTTGCTGAGCTCGGCGCAGCCAAAGCCGGAGGAGCCAACAGCCCTGCGACAAGACTAGAGACATGGAATTCCAAGGAACTTGGGAAAAGGTTGCGGAAAGCGAAACGCTGAAGCCTGGGGGGGTAATCGAGGTCACTCTTGACGGGATCGACCTGGTGGTCTGGAGAGGTGCTAGCGGCAAGCCGTGCGTGATGGAGGCGCGCTGCCCGCATCAGTGGTCGCACCTGGGAGTAGAAGGCGCCGTAGCAGGAGATGAGATCGTGTGCCTAGCGCACTTCTGGCGCTTCACCCAAGACGGCAAAGGCTGGAAGGAAAACATGGCAGGCAGACGAGACCGCAAGGGCGACATAGCCGTCTACGAATGCCAGGAAACCGACGGCGCCATCTGGGCTCGCCTCTCAGACTGACGGTTGCCCAAGCGGTCTAACTGCATACATCCGCCGAGGTTGCCAAACAGGCTCTTCTCAATGTCAGGCAAGTGCTCGAACAACTTGCGCGCCAAAGAATGAAATTGGCAGGCAGGCGGAGGTCTCGTCGATGTCTAAACGCACAAGCGAAGTCGGCAACGGCACCGAGCAGCAGTGAAGGTCAACAGAGAAAATCCCTACCCCTGTCACACCACACTGCTACTCTGCCGAATCAGTGAAAAAGGAGCAAGACGATGAGTGAAGCCAAGGCACAGCCATTTGTCAAGTGGGCAGGTGGCAAGCGGTCGCTAGTTCCGGAAATACTCAAACACATTCCGGACTCATTCAACCACTACTGGGAACCCTTCCTCGGTGGAGGCGCTGTTTTCTTTGCCCTCAATGGTCTCATTGATACTGCACATCTTTCAGATTACAACCGAGAATTGATTACCACTTACAAAGCCATCAGGCGCAGCCATAGAAAAGTGATTGAATTACTAAGAGTTCACGAGGCAAAACACAACCGCGCTTACTATCAGCGTGTCAGAAGTCGGCACGATAAACAAAAAGACGCTGAAGCAGCGGCACGTTTTATCTACCTTAACAAGACTTGCTACAACGGCCTCTACCGCGTCAACAGACAAGGAGAATTTAACGTCCCAGTCGGAAGCCACTCCAATCCAACAATCTGCGACGAGACAAACATCGAAGCCGTTGCGAAAATCTTAAAAAAAGCAGATTTGTCAGTAAAATCTTTCGAAAAGATTACACCTCACAAAAACGATCTCGTCTACTGCGACCCCCCTTATGATGGGACCTTCGCAAATTACACCGATAACGGTTTCGGCAAGGAAGATCAAGAAGCATTAAGAGACTCCTGCGACCACTGGCGTAATGCTGGAGTAAACGTAATTGTCTCGAATAGCGACACAGAGCTAATTCGTGCACTCTACAAAGATTTCACAATTTATGAAGTAGCGGCGTCACGTCACATAAACTGCAACGGTAACGGCCGAGGTAAAACACAAGAACTACTAATTGTGGCATAGTACTTGCACCTGCAAGAATTTCACTAATCCCGAGTATAGATTGAATAGGTAACAAATGCTAGCAGATAATAAAGACTGCCAAAAACACCACGGACAACATAACATTGCTAATAGAAAACAGCTGGATCCAATACTTAAAGAATTTCCCGAAAACCAATCTGGAGAAGGTCGCCACAAATGTCCATATTGTGCATACGAAATGGGCTACGCAAATGGTGCAAGTATGAACGACTATTCTGAAAATATGATCAACACAGTGGCACCTCCAAGGCAAATTATTAGCGTTGTCCGCTGGCTTGCTAAAAAAACTGAAGACAAAACAGCAAGTCCTATCCCTATAGGGAGTGGAGTAGTTTATAGTCCTAACGGCGAGAACTGTCTCATAACAGCCAATCATGTTGCTGTTGCCTGTGACTATAAACCACAAATTAGGCAACACAATTCTTGGCAATCTTTTGAGTGGGAGACAGTCGGCTATAATGAAGATAAGGATATCGCAGTATTGCAATGTCGCTCAGCTGATCTACTAACGTCCACTCACAAGTCCCCAAAGTACGGTGTGGAGACATTTATTCATGGTTCACTTGGTCGTGCTTTAGGTTTCCCTCTAGTCAGAGATGAAAGTAACTTGATGTTTTCAGAAATTGAAGGACTGCCCATTGCAATACCAATCCCAATTTCGGCTTATTCTAGCTCAGAAAACAAAGAAATGCGGAGTATGCATTACGTTGGAGGTTATGTTAATGTTGGTTTTTCGGGGGGAGCAATAACTTTTCCCACTCTCTTTGGATGGGTGATCGCTGGAATAATTACTGACAAAGCAATAGTTCTACAGAATGAGTCCAGTATGCCCAGTATTACGACTATATGGGAACACGCTGGGCTGACAAAATACACTGACATCAGAATAGCTGAATTCATAATATCCGTCAACAATCTGTGGATTAGTGCTAGCCAAAAAGCTGAGCGAAGGAACTAACTGAATATTGGATTATATTCCGCCTCTGGCTGCAAATCTTTGGAATTCTCCTAGGGTGAAGACATGTTGGAGATAGCTGCTTGTTGCCTGGTTTTGGATCCAGTCCTTGGCGCCTTTTGTATAGCCCTCACCGTCTAACACTATTATGGTTGGTAGTTTGGATAACTTAATGTTGGCTACTAGGAACGGATATTTTTCCTCTACAGAACCGGGACTGGCCTGCCATTTACATTCTATTACCAGACCACTTTTCCAAATCTCTGGGTGGTACAGAATGAAATCAACTTTCCGATCTCTATTGTAGATGTTCTTCCCAATGAGAACTTGCTTTGCGTAAGCTTTATTGGTCAAATTCGGCAGTTCGCTTAAGAAATCCTTTGACTTGTTCTCTTCATATCCCTGATTTTCAATAAAACGCTGAACAAAATCCTCTAAGGATCTGCCAGTCATATTTGCGGTTGAACCACCTGTTGATGCAACCATTTAAAACCCTTTTTCCGTCTTAGAGAACTCGAACTTCTTGGTGGAGATGGCTGAGCGGAACTGCGAACGTGCTAGCTTGAGTTCGGCCTCTAAGGAGCGCAAGGATTTACCGACGGCTGAAGCTTTCGGCTTCCTGGGGGGTTTCGGAATATGTTGCTGGGGGTCGCTGTTGAATACCATTAGTTGTTTCCTTTCTATTAGAATTGGCGAATAATCAATTAGCATATTGTAAATGACGGATTTCATCCCCCAACCTTGTGCAAGCAACTTCCTCCCAATCATTCGCAACCCCTGCTTTGTTGATATAACAACGAGCATTATAGGGTAAATCTATCAAACTGTAAGGGGGAAGATTAGCGGTTATCGTACCGGAAGCGAATATCAACCAATCGTAATCCTTGCGGCATTTTATATACCAACTACCAACATTAGGCGTAGGCATTTCCGAATTAGAACTACAAGCCGGTAACAGACTTTTAGGAAATCCTCCGTGATAAGTATTCCCATCACTTCCTAAACATTCGGATATATAAGCGTTTTCTTCAGGCCATTCCCCTGTTTCGTGAAATACCGAATAAACATAATCTAGTGAAAGCAATTCTTCGCAAAGAAACGATCGCCTTTGGGTAGTAGGAATAAAAATAGTTGTTGTTGGTTCAGTAGTAGTTGGTTCAGTAGTTGTTGTTGTTGCTGCTGCTACTGCTACTGTTGGTTCAGTTGTTGAATAATCTTCCGTTGAGGTTTCGGATGCTTGCTGTTCAGTTAACCAACTACAACTTGAAGCAAGCATTAAGATTAAGATTAGGATGAGTATTCCGGTTGTTTTCATTAGGTTGTTTTCTGCAGTTTGTTTATCGTTTCAGCATTATGTAAAGGGGGTTTGGGACTTTCTAAGGATTGCCTTCATTCTGTCAATAACACCATTGACAGCCTCAGAACATAGTCCCTGCCTAAGACATCCATGAGTTGTGTTGTCATAGCCTGCGAACGGAACTGCTGCCAACAATTGTCAACAATCTTCCTGTCGTGTTCCTGCTCGCTGTCTTCTGTCGTCTTGCGGCATTGGCCTTGCTCATAGCACGAACTGCGATTCCCGTTGGGGCTGCCAGAACGCGTCACCCGGCCGGAGTTGGCCGCTCCGGGTCCGACCTAGAGGTGAACGGGCACCGCCTAGGCGGTGCCCCCCTCAGACTTAGTCCATTACCACTACGGAGCGGAGGACTTCGCCTCGCTCCATTTTGGCGAACGCCTCCTCTACCTCTTCTATGGAGATGGTCTCGCTCACGAAGCCGTCTAGGTTCAGCCGACCCTGCAGGTAAAGGTCGATGAGCATGGGGAAATCACGGCTGGGCAGGCAGTCGCCGTACCAGGAGGTCTTGAGCGCGCCGCCGCGCCCGAAAACTTCTATGAAGGGCAGCTCCAGGTTCACGTCGAGGGGCGGGACGCCTACCAGCACGACCGTGCCGGCCAGGTCACGGGCGAAGAAGGCCTGTCGGTAGGTTTCCTGCAGACCCACGGCGTCCACCACCACGTTGGCGCCGTGACCGCCCGTGAACTCGCGGATGCGTTCTATGGGGTCTTCTTCTAGGGCGTTCACGGTGTGGGTGGCGCCGAACTGCTTTGCCCAGTTCAGCTTCCGGTCGTCGATGTCCACGGCGATGATCGTGGTGGCCCCTGCCAGACGAGAGCCCTCTATGGCGGCGTCGCCCACTCCTCCGCAGCCGATCACGGCCACGGAATCGCCGCGGCCTACGCCTCCGGTGTTCATGGCCGCACCCAGGCCAGCCATTACGCCGCAGCCCAACAGCCCAGCCGCCTCGGGGCGAGCCTCAGGCGAAACTTTGGTGGCTTGACCGGCCGCCACCAAGGTCTTCTCCATGAAGGCTCCGATGCCTAGGGCGGGGGAAAGCTCGGCGCCGTCCTCGAGAGTCATCTTGCCGGATGCGTTGTGCGTGTCGAAACAGATCTGGGGCTGGCCGCGGTCGCAGGCTCGGCAGCGCCCACAGACCGCCCGCCAGTTCAGGATGACGAAATCGCCGAGGGCGACCGAGTCCACGTCGGGACCCACGGCGTCGACGACGCCGGCAGCCTCGTGTCCTAGCAGGAAGGGGAAATCGGGGCTGATAGCTCCCTCTCGATAGTGGAGGTCGGTGTGGCAGACCCCGCACGCCTGGATTTTCACCAGAACCTCCCCCGGCCCGGGGTCGGGCACGTGCACCGACACGACTTCGACCGGAGCGCCTTTGCTTCTGGCAATCACGCCTTGTACTACTTGACCCATGGGAAGTCCTCCCGTCAATCGAACGATCTACTTAAAAACAGAATAACCCGGGGGGCGACCGGGCGGCCGATCTCCCGCCCCCCGCCGCCTCCTTAGACGTCGAGGAAGCTAACTGAGTCACCACCGGACTTATACGGAGGTCGGGAGACATTCGGGAAACAACGGATGGCGCCCCGCCACCCCCCGCCGGCTCGCCGCCCCCCGGCCCTCCTCCCCTAGACGTCGAGGAAGCGTCCTGCTGCGAAGAGCGACGCCAGAGCCCCCATCCCTGCGCCTATCCCCATCACCAGGAACGAAATCCCCCAGACCGACGAGGACTCCAGCACCAGGGAACGAAGCAGCTGAAGGAAGTCCTCCTGCACGAAACCGGCCAGCAGCCTGTTCATCAGGAACAGCATGGGAACGGCCAGCAGACCGCCTAGCAGTCCCTGCACGACGCCCTCGGTCATGAACGGCAGCCGGATGTACCAGTTGGAGGCGCCCACCAGCTTCATCACCTCGATGTCCTGGCGGCGGGCGAAGATGGCGGTACGGATCGTGTTGGCGATCAGCATCAGGGCAGCCACCAACACCACGACCGACAGGATCAGCACAAAAACGCTGATCTGCTGAGTGCTCTCCTGAAGAGTGCGGATGACCCCAAGCGGCAGGGTGATCTGGCGGACGCCTGGATAATTCTCGAACGATTCCGCCAGGCTCTGGATTGCGTCGGCGTCCCCGATGGCGGGCCGCACACGGAAGGAGGGGGGCAGATCCTCCTTGGTCACCGAATCGATCAGCTCCGGCTGGTCGGAGAAGGCTTCCACAAACTCGTTGAACGCCGCCTCCTTGTCGAAAAAGTCCCAGCCCTCCACCTCGGGATTGTCCCGCAGGGACGTCTCCAAGGACGTCATCTGGTCGGGCGTGGCGTCGGCGTTCATGAAGACGATGAACTCGATGCCCCCCTGCCAGCGCTGCGTCGCCTGCTGAACCCCCTGGCGGATGATGAGAGAGGCGCCGAAAAGCGTGAGCGAGACCCACACCGCCACGACCGTGGCCAGCACCAGTGTGATGTTCCAGCGGAGGTTGTTACGCGTCTCTCGGAATAAGTACCCGGGCGAAAACACCATGAGCGGTCAGTGATACTGCCCCTGGGCTTGGTCCTGCACCATCTTTCCCTTGTCCAGCCTGAGAACCCTCCGACGAGCGTTGTCGACCAAGCCTCTGTCGTGGGTGGCCATGACGATGGTGGTGCCGCGCTTGTTGATCTGGCTGAGGATGCGCATGATCCCGAGCGAGGTTTCGGGGTCGAGGTTGCCGGTGGGCTCGTCGGCTAGGAGGATGGGGGGGCGGTTCACGAACGCCCGTGCGATCGAGACCCGCTGCTGCTCGCCCCCGGAGAGTTCGTTGGGATAGCTGTGAGTTTTCCTGGAGAGCCCCACCAGTTCCAACAGGGGATGGACTTTCTCGGCCACCTCGCTTCGATGGCTGCCGGTCACCTCCAGGGCGAAGGCCACGTTCTCGAGGACGGTCTTGTTGGGCAGCAGTTTGTAGTCCTGGAAGATGCAGCCCACGATGCGGCGCAGCCTGGGGACTTTCGACTTGGGGAGCGAGCCGATCTCGCGCCCTGCCACCCAGATCTTGCCGTGGTCGGCTTTTTCCTGTCGATGCAGGAGCTTCAGCATCGTGGACTTCCCCGAACCGGAAGGGCCGACGAGGAAGACGAAGTCACCTTTTGCGACTGCAAAGGAGATGTTGTAAAGGGCGAGAACTTCGCCCTTATATATCTTGGTAACGCCGTCAAGTTCGATCATAAGAATCAGGCGCCGAACGGAGCCCTTAGCTTTTCAGCTCGCTCGACGAGCCCTAGATTACACCAACGACCGCTGCCATTGGAGATATGCGGTCATGAAGCCTTCGATGTCTCCGTCGAGGACGGCGTCGACGTTGCTCGTGGAGTAGTCGCTGCGCAGATCCTTGACCAGTTGGAAAGGCTGCAGCACGTAGGAGCGGATCTGGCTTCCGAAGCCGATCCGCTGCGCCGAGCCTGCGATCTCGGCCATCTCCTCGGAGCGTTTGCGGCGTTCGAGGTCTACCAGCTTGGCCGCCAGCATCTGCATGGCGCGCTCGCGGTTCTGATGCTGGCTGCGCTGCGCCTGGCTAGAAGTGACGATGCCGGTCGGCAGGTGGGTGATGCGCACCGCTGAATCGGTCACGTTGACGTGCTGGCCGCCAGCGCCGGAGGAGCGGTAGGTGTCGATGCGGAGGTCGCTCTCGTCGATCTGGACTTGGGAGTCGACCTCGGGGAAGATGGGCACGACCTTGAGCGAACTGAAGGCGGTGTGGCGCTTCCCCTCCTTGTTGAACGGCGAGATGCGAACCAGGCGGTGAATGCCGTGCTCGCTGCGCATGAGGCCGTAGGCGAGACGCCCGCGGACGATGAACTCTGCTGAGGTGATCCCGGCCTCGCTTCCTTCCTGGACGGACTCCACCTCGAACCGGAAGCCGCGGCGCTCCGCCCAGCGGCTGTACATCCGCAGCAGCATCGAAGCCCAGTCCATGGAATCGGTGCCGCCCTCCCCCGACTGGATCTGACACACGGCGTCGCGCTCGTCGTACTCGCCGGACAGGAGCGTCCTGAGTTCCATGGCCTCAAATCGCTCGGTCAGCGCCTCTACGGCCTCCCCCGTCTCCGCCAGAGCCGAGGCGTCCTCCTCCTCCTGAGCCAGCGTCCTGAGCGTCTCGGCGTCTTCAAGGTCTCGGCTGAGCCTCTCGAAGGCGTTCAGGTCGTCGTTCACCGAGGCGAGTTCGCCGGTGAGGCGGCGGGCGCGCTCCGGATCGTCCCAGAGCGCCGGATCGCCCGTCTGGGACTCCAGTTCGGCGCGGCGTGCTCTCAAGGTCTCGACCTTCAGGTAGCGCTGCGACTGCTCTAGTCGGAGGCGCAGATCGGCCAGTTCGTCGTCGTAGGTCTCGTTCATTGGGACGATTGAAACGCTCAGCGAAGTTCGCAAACCCCGATGCCGGGCATGCCGGTCATGCCGGTCAAGACGACGGGGTCAGCGTCCGTGGCAGTACTTGAACTTGCGCCCCGAATTGCACGGACACAGAGCGTTCCGAGGCGTCTTCCCGCCGACCGCAGCGGTTCGGGCGCCCACCGACGCCGGCTGCGGCCTGGCTCCGCCCCTGCCGCCGGCGCCCCTGCCGCCGGCCCCTCTGCCGTCAGCCCCGCCCCCGGCTCCGTTCCCTCTGCCGTCGGCGCCCACGCCGCCCGCCCCACGCCCGCCGGCTGGCTGCGGCGTCGAGTTGGGGGAAGCGGCGTTACCCGAATACTGCACGTTGCGGACGCCCTCTGAACCTTCTCCTTCAGCGGGCGTCACGTCGATCCGAGAGTGGTTGATCATCCGCACGAAGTCCTCTTTGATGCGATCCATCATCTTGCCGAAGAGTTCGAAGCCCTCGCTCTGCCATTCGATTAGCGGGTTCTTCTGCCCCATCGCCCGCAGGTGGATGCCCTCCTTGAGGTAGTCCATGTCGTAGAGGTGGGAGCGCCATTGAAAGTCGATCACCTGAAGCATCAGGCGGCGCTCGACTTCGCGCATCAACTCGGGAGTGAACTCCTTTTCACGGTTCTCGTAGTAGGAGACAGCCTCGGCGCAGAGCATCTCTCTCATCTCTTCGGCGCTCTGGACGGACTTCAGGTCGTCCTCGCTCAAGGAGGTCGGCCAGAGATTCAGGGCGGCGGCGTGCAGACCAGGGATGTCCCACTCCTCCCCCTCTGAGCAGTGGTCGGACACGGCCGAATGCGTAAAGGATTCCAGGTAGTCGAGGGCGTCTTCCCGCAGCGTCTCGCCGGCGAGTATCTGAGAGCGGCGCTTGTAAATGACCTGGCGCTGCTTGTTCAGCACCTCGTCGTAGCGCAGCACGTTCTTGCGGGTTTCGGCGTTGCGCTGCTCGACGGTGTTCTGCGCCCGCTCCACCGACTTGCTGATCATCTTCGACTCGATGTGCACCCCTTCGGGCAGCGACCTGGACATCGCCCATTTCACGGCCCCTGTGGCGAAGATGCGCATCATCTCGTCCTCTAGGGAGAGATAGAAGCGGCTCTCGCCTGGATCGCCCTGGCGCCCGGAGCGCCCACGCAGCTGGTTGTCGATCCGGCGGCTCTCGTGGCGCTCCGTACCCACCACGCAGAGGCCGCCGAGTTCCTTGATCACCTCGCCCTCGGCCTCGCACTCCTCGGAGTAGCGCTCGAGCAGCTTCTCGTAGAGCTTGGCGAACTCCTCGCTGTTGGGGTCGCGTCCGTCGGCTAGGAGATCCTGTCGGGCCAGGCTCTCGGGGTTTCCGCCCAGGATTATGTCGACCCCTCGTCCGGCCATATTCGTGGCGACCGTCACCTTGTGCAGGCGCCCGGCCTGGGCGATGATCTCCGCCTCGCGGAAGTGCTGTTTGGCGTTGAGCACCTCGTGGGCGACCCCGCGCCGATTCAGGAACTTGGAGAGCTTCTCCGACTTCTCCACGGAGATCGTGCCGACCAGCACCGGCTGGCCTTTCTCGCAGCGCTCGGCGATGTCTTCGGTGATCGCATTGAACTTGCCCTCTTCAGTTCCGAAGACCAGGTCGGGCCGGTCATCGCGAACCATGGGCAGGTGCGTAGGAATCGGCACCACGTGCATCTCGTAGGTGCCGTAGAGCTCGCTGGCCTCGGTCTGGGCGGTGCCGGTCATGCCGGCGAGTTTCTCGTAGAGGCGGAAGTAGTTCTGGAGGGTGACCGTGGCGAGGGTCTGACTCTCCTCCTTGATCTTCACCCCCTCTTTGGCTTCGATCGCCTGGTGCAGTCCGTCCGACCAGCGGCGTCCGGCAAGGATGCGGCCAGTGAACTCGTCGACGATCTTCACCTCGCCGCTGTCGAGGATGTACTCCTTGTCGCGGTGGTAGAGCTCCTTTGCTCGTAGCGCCGCACCGAGGTGGTGAACGAGGGCGACGTGGGTCACGTCGTAGAGGTTTTCGACCCCCAGCGTCTGCTCCACGACCCTCACGCCCTCTTCGGTGGGAGCCACCGTCCTTTTCTCTTCGTCGACCTCGTAGTGAGTATCTCGCTCGAGCCGTCTCGCCACCGAAGCGAACTTGTAGTAGGTGTTGGCGGCGTCGGCCACTCGACCGCTGATGATCAGGGGCGTGCGCGCCTCGTCGACGAGGATGGAGTCGATCTCATCCACGATGCAGTAGTTGTGGCCGCGCTGAACCTGATTGTCCAGCGACAGCGACATGTTGTCGCGCAGGTAGTCGAAACCCATCTCGTTGTTGGTTCCGTATGTCACGTCGCAGGCGTACTGATCCTTCTTGACCTGCTGATCCCACTCTCCTGGCACCACTAGACCCACGCTCAGACCCAGCCGGCGGTGGATCTGACCCATCCACTCCGAGTCGCGGGACGCCAAGTAGTCGTTGACCGTCACGATGTGGACTCCCTTGCCGGCAAGCCCGTTCAGGTAAGCGGGGAGGGTGGAGACCAGGGTCTTGCCCTCGCCGGTTTTCATCTCGGCCACCCAGCCCAGATGCAGGGCGGCGCCGCCCATGAGCTGTACGTCGTAGTGGCGCTGACCGATGGTTCGCTTGGCGGCCTCGCGCACCACTGCGAAAGCCTCTATGAGCAGGTCGTCGAGGTCTTCTCCGTTAGCGATGCGGGCGCGGAACTCCGGCGTCTTGGCCGCCAGTTCGCCGTCGGAGAGCGCCTGCACGCTCGGTTCCAGGGCGTTGATGTGCGGAACCAGACCCCGCAGGGCCTTGAGTTTGCGGCCTTCGCCGCTACGAAGAAGTTTGCCGACGATCGACATGACTAGGCGGGATTCTACCCAACTTCACGCCAGACCCCCGGCGGCGGCTTCACGCTCCGCCTGCAGTTCGTCGGGGGTCATCAGCACCTCACGCGCCTTGGATCCCTCCGAGGGGCCTACCACACCCCGTTCCTCCAGCAGATCCATGAGCCGTCCGGCGCGTGCGAAGCCCACCCTGAGTTTCCGCTGCAGCATCGAGGTGGAACCCAGCTGACTGTTCACGACCAGTTCCTTGGCCTGATCGAGGAGGTCGTCGTCTCCATCGCCGTTCGACCCGGCTGCGCCCCCGACGGAGGGGACGAGGTCTTCGCCTGTGATCTCGCTGCCGGAGGATTCCTCGCCGGAACTCTGGCGGCGCCAGACCGCCGTGACCTTGCGTATCTCCGACTCCCCCACCCAGGCGCCCTGGATGCGCTGCGGGGTGCTGGAACTGGCGTCGAGCATCAGCATGTCGCCCGAACCCACCAGCCGCTCAGCGCCGGCCTGGTCGAGTATCACACGGCTGTCGGTGAGGCTGGAAACCGAAAAAGCCAGCCGGGACGGAACGTTCGCCTTGATGACGCCGGTGATGACGTTCGTGGAAGGGCGCTGCGTGGCAATCACCAAGTGGATGCCAACCGCCCGGGCCATCTGAGCCAGACGCCAGATGCAGTCCTCCACGTCCCGGGGCGCCACCATCATCAGGTCGGAGAGCTCGTCAACCACCACCACGATGAACGGCAGCTGCTGCAGCTCCTCTTCGTCGTCGTAATCGGAGTATGACAAACCCTCCGGAGACGACTTGGACGCCTCGTAGAGTTCGTTGTAGCCGCCGATGTCGCGGCAGCCGGCTGCGGAGAGCAGGGAGTAGCGGCGCTCCATCTCCTTCACTGCCCAGGCCAGGGCGTTGGCCGCCTTCTTGGGGTCGATGACCGGCTGAGTGAGCAGGTGCGGAACGCCTGCGTACTGGCGCATCTCCACCATCTTGGGATCCACGAGAATCATCCGAACCTGATCGGGAGTGCAGCGCATGAGGATGGATGTGATCATCGAGTTCACGCACGAGGACTTGCCCGAGCCGGTGGCTCCGGCGATGAGCAGATGGGGCATGTGCCCCAGGTTCGCCAGGACCGCCCGGCCCGTGATGTCCTGGCCTAGCGCCACGTCTAGGGGATGCGAGCAGGCGGCCGCCTCCGACGAGGAAAGAATGTCGCCTAGCGTGACCGTCTGACGCTTCATGTTGGGGACTTCCACGCCGACCGCCTGCCGACCTGGAATGGGGGCGAGGATGCGGACGTCCGGGGAAGCCATGGCGTAGGCCATGTCCTTGGAAAGGGCGGTGAAGCGAGCCACCTTCACCCCTTCGGCCAGGGATAGTTCGTAACGCGTGACGGTGGGGCCGGTGACCATGCCCACCAGACGGGCGTCCACGCCGTGGGCCGCTAGGGACTCCTCCAGAGCCTTCCCTCGGCGAGCGATGAAATCGGAGTCCAGGGACTGCGCCGCGGATCGGTCTAGGAGGTCGAGGGAGGGGAGACGCCAGCCGTTCGCGCCAGGGGCGGCGGACGCGGCAGCGGCAGGCGTCGGGGATAAATCGGAGGAGGGGGAGGAGAGGGAGGCTGGGGATGCTGACGGGGATGCCGGCTCGGGCGCTTCCTGAGGTCCCTGGGGGGGGGCGAGTTCCTCCTCGGTAGGGACGAACAGCGGCGTTCGGAGGTGGGGGTCATCCGCCACGTAGGAATAGTCCGTTGCGCCGGAGAAGTCCCCCTCGGCGGCAGCAGCAGCGGCAGCAGCAGCGGACGGGGCGGATGCGGGGGTCTTCTCGGATGCGGACTCGGAACTCTCCGACAGCGGGCGGCGCTCAGAGACGAGGAACCTGACGAAAGTCGCAGCCAGCGCCCAGAGTTTGCGTAAGGCTGCGAGTATCCCCCTGCCAACGGCCTTCAGGGAAGTTCCGCTGGCGGCCATCCATCCAAACAGACCCAGGGCCACCAGCAGGACGATCGCCCCTGGGGTGCTCAGAAGTCGACGGAACAACGCCCCTAGAAAGAAACCCAGATAGCCGCCAGCCCCTTCGAAGTCGGCCACGGCGTCCCCCCAGGCGGGCTGACCCCCCATGAAATGAAAGAGCCCCACGACGGACAGACCAATCAGCCCTGCTCCGGCGATCCTCACCGGCATCCCGACGTGCTCCTTGTCGACTTTGGCGCGCTGAAGGTAGAAGAACAGCCAGCCTGCGGCGGCCAGCAGCAGAGGCACAACGTATTTGACCAGGCCGATGCAGAAACCGACTGCCCTGTCGATGCCCACCCCGACCGGCCCTGCGGCGTCCACCCAGATACCCATGGCGCTCAGCAGGGCAGCGATCAACGCCACCAATCCCCAGATGTCTCTCTTGCGGGAACGGTAGAACTTCCTCCAGACGGAAGCTCCCTGCTTGGAGGACTTTGAACTCTTGGAGTTTTTCCCCGAGGCGGGTTTCTTAGAAGCCACCGACGTTCACCTCACTGCTCGTAGGTCGCAGTGAGGATGGGGAGGATGACCGGGCGGCGAGACGACCTGGAGTTCACTAACCTGCCTGCGGCTTTGCGCATGGCCCGGCGGAGTTCCTCTGGTTCTGTGCAGCCGTCGGCCAGCATCTCGGAGAGTTCGTCGGAGAGTTCGCAGACAATTTCCTCGGCCAAGTCGTCGGATACGGGGCGGTCAAGCCAACCTCGCGTGACGACCTGCGGCTCTCCGGCCAGCAGGCATCGGGAGAGGTCGACCGCCGCGCTGAGCACCACCACGCCCTGCTCGCCCAGGACGGACCGCTCGGCGAGCACCCCCCTGTCGGCTCCGATGAAGGGGCCGTGCACCAGAAGATGGTCACCGCTAGTGACTCGTTCGCTTAGCCGCAGAGCGTCGTCTTCCATGACGATCTGATCGCCGTCGCGTGCCCGGATGATCCTCTCGTCGGGCATGCCCAGGCGTCTGGCCAACTCGGCGTGGGCGTGAAGGTGTCTGATTTCTCCGTGCACCGGCGCAAACCACGCCGGGGCGACTGCGTGGTGGAGCGTGGCCAGTTCGTTCTGGCGTCCGTGGCCGGAGGTGTGGATGTCTAACTCGCCCGGGCCGACGACCCTGGCTCCGAGCAGCAGGAGGTCGTTGATCATGCGGCTGATTCGCACCTCGTTGCCAGGTATGGGGCTGGAGCTCAATACCACCGTGTCATTCTCGTCGATCCGAATCCAGCGTGAACTGCCCGACGATGCGTTGGCCAGGGTAGAGCGGGGCTCGGCCTGCGACCCCGTAGAGATGACGCACACCTCACCTGGGGGCATGTCCTCGCACTCTTCAATTTCCAGGAACGACCGCTCCGGTATCTTCAGCATCCCGAGCTGGCGCCCCAGCGCAACGTTGTTCCTCATCGAGAGACCCAGGGTGGCCACCTTGCGGCCGCAGTCGATGGCCGCTTCTGTGATCTGCCGTACGCGGTGGAGGTGGCTGGCGAAGCAGGCGGTGATGATCCTGCGCCCCTGCTGGGCTGCGAAGACCTTGCGAAGTTCGGCTCCGATGTCGCTCTCCGAACGCGAACTGCCGGGCAACTCGGCGTTGGTGGAGTCGGCAAGGAAGAGCCTGACGCCCGGATCCTCTGAGAGGGCGCCGATGCGCGCCAGGTCGGTGCGGCGCCCGTCCACAGGGAACAGGTCGAGCTTGAAGTCGCAGGAGTGCATGATTATCCCCTGCGGCGTCCCCACCGCCGTTATGACACCGCCCGGGACGGAGTGGGTGACAGGCACGAACTCGCACTCGAATGGACCTATGCGGCGGCGCTCCCCGTCATCGACGGAGACGAGTTCCGTCCGCTCAGCCACGCCGAACTCCGTTACGCGCCTAGAAGCCAGGGCGAGCGTAAACCGAGTGCCGTAAACAGGGCAGCTGACCTCCCTGAACAGGTAGCCCAGGGCGCCTATGTGGTCTTCGTGGCCGTGCGTGGCGATGCAGCCCACCAGTTTGTCGGCTCTCTGCTGGACATAGGAGAGGTCGGGAAGGATGGATTCGACGCCCGGATGAAACTCGTCGGGGAACATCTGCCCGCAGTCCAGCAGCAGCATCGCCTCGCGTGTTTCGATGGCAGCGCAGTTGCGTCCGATGTCTCCTAGGCCGCCCAGAAAAGTGACCCGTACAGTTTCAGCCAAAACCCAGTTCGATTCCTAGACGGGTGCCCGCAAGCACGCCGAGCGCCCGTTCGGCGAGGTCGGGCGGTTCGGCGTCGAGGGGCAGACGGCAGCGCCCCACCTCTTGGCCGGCCAGCCTCAGCAGCGCCTTGGTGGGCGTGGGATTGGGAGCGTCCACGCTGCTCTCGTAGGCGAAAGAGGCTGCGAGAGAGGCGTTGATGCTCTGAGCCAGTTCATGGTCTCCCGCCTCCCAGGCGTCGAACATCGCTGCGTGCTCGGCTGCCGTCCAGTGCGTGGCCACGCCGATCACTCCGACCGCACCGACTGCGAGCAGCGGCAGCGTCAAGCTGTCGTCGCCGCTGTAGACCTCGAAGTCCGGGGGGGCTGCGGCGATGAGGCGGGCGGTCTCGGCAGGGTCGCCCGCGGCGTCCTTGAGGCCGCGAATATTGGAGTTGTCGTGCGCGAGCTCTAGGAGCGTCTCGGTTGCCGCCTTCCTGCCGGTGCGGACGGGAATGTCGTAGATGCACACAGGCAAGTCCGTCGCCCTGGCCACTTCGGTGAAGTGCAGCTTCAGCCCCTCCTGGGAAGGTCTGTTGTAGTAGGGGGTGACGGAGAGAACGCCGTCAGCGCCCGCAGCGGCGGCCCGCCCGGTGAGTTCCACGGCGGCGGCGGTGTCGTTGCTGCCGGCGCCTGCCAGTACGGGAACGTCGACGGCTTCAGCCACGGCGGCTATCAGGTCGATCTGCTCGTCATGGGTGAGGGTGGGGGCTTCGCCGGTGGTGCCAGCCACGACCAGACCCTCGTTGCCCTGACTGACCAGCCAGCGGGCAAGGTCGGCGGCGGCGGAGAGGTCCAGCACGCCGCTGGAGTCGAACGGGGTGACCATGGCGGTGATGATGCGCCCGAAGCGGGGGCTGCGGGCAGGGGGGCGTGCGGAAGGTGCGGGGCGTGCGGAAGGTGCGGAGGGGCGCATGCCGCGAGGATAGTTGACGGGCGCTCGCTGCAGGGGCATCAAGTGCTCCGGTGGACTGCCGACCTGCTCAGCAACCGGGAGACTGCTCGACAGCCGGGACGAGGCGGCGGCGACGCAGCCTGGTCGTTCTTCCTGGCAGTCTTCATCATGTATCAGACTGCTTACGTATCAGACTGGGAACTCGGCTCGACAGCCGGGACGAAGCGGCGCCTATGCAGCCTCCAGAGCACGAGGGGATAGCCGACGACGGCGATAGTCGAGAACACGAACCACTGCAGCGCATAGCTGAGGTGGGGGCCGGAGTCGAGGGAAGGACGCTGCAAAGGCACAGGGAACTCGTCCGGCGGGGGTTCTTGGCTCTCCAGCTGCAGGTAAAAAGGGTAGACGTCAAACTCAAGCTGCTCGGCGTAGCGCCGGATGTCGACTCGGGCAAGGGACTCCAGCCTGCCTTCGGGAGGATCGGCCACCCCCAGTCCTCTGCGAGTCTCACTCAACCGAACGATTCCGCTCACCTCTACTCGGCCGTCTGCTGCGGGCGCCGGCGGACGTGAAGAGGCGTCCGCCGAGGTCTGGCGCACCCAGCCCCGATTCACGATCAGGACAGAGGCAGAGCCGCCCCCAGAGCCGTCCTCTAAAGAGCCGTCCCCAGAGCCGCCATCTAGCCCGTCCTCTAGCAAGAGGGGCGTGAGCACCCAGACGCCCGGGCTGCCGGCGAGAGAGCGGTTCCTCACCACGACTTCCTCGGAGGCCAGGTATCGACCGACAGCGCTCGTCGGCCTGTATTCAGCCTGCCCAACCGAAGCCGATCCCTCAACTCCGTCGGAACCGACCGCTATGCCGAGCGAAGCCGCCAGTTCTGCCACGGGCAGCGACGACTCCGCACTCCGCTGCTCGAGGAGGTCGTTTCGCTCCAGGCGCTGATCCAGGCGCCTCAGTTGCCAGAGCCCCAGGTTGATCATGGTCACCAGCAAAGCCAGGACAAGTAAGTGGGAGAGCAGCCAAGCTGGACGCAGGAAACGGCGCATCTCTCTCATTATGCCACCGCTGTCAGGTTCCCTGAGGCGGGGATGGTGATTTCTTCCCAGTTTTCAGGGTCTGTGCCGCGGCTTCCCCAGCAGTGGATGTTTCCTGTCGCCAGCACGCAGCGGGCGCCGCACTGGTGCCCGTAACCTGCACTTATGACGGTGTAGACGATCCTTCTCTGCGAGTCTCCAAGCCCTCAGCATTCAAATTCCCCCCTAATCGTTTTCCCAATAACAGCTTTCTTGAAGGCAGGCGTCGGGGATTGTTGGGGGAATGTAGCTCATGTACAAGCCTTCGTCGTTAAAGCATGCCACCCCGCCGTTTGCTTTTATCACTAAACAAGCGTGATTGTGGAAGCCGGCGTCTATGTAACTGAAAGAGTCTGGAGGGTAGTTATTGTAGAAGCCGAGAGCGTCGGCTCTCCAGCATTCAATGGAGAAGTCCGTGTGCAACCCGCAAGCGTGATCAGCGCCTACGCTGATAGACGTGAACGGCAGCACTTCCGGCTCCCCTTCCCCCCCATAAGAGTAAACAAAAAACCCAAGCATCTCACGTTCGCGCCAATCTATAGGAGGCACTCCCTCGGGGAGAGGGTCGCCGTAAGTGTACCATGTCCGTACCTCCGGGCCGCTCTCCGAAGCGAACCAGAGACTAGCAGCGCTGCCCCAGCAATCCACTTTCCCGTCTACTCGTAGGGCGCACGCGAACTCCAGGCCTACACCGACTTGTGTGTATTCTCCTTCAGGGGGGGAAAGCAGAGGACTTTGACCGCCACTAGTCCGATCCCTGAGAGTGTGACTATGCCCCCAGCATTCCAGCGACCTGTCCAAACGCACCCCGCATGAATAACCAAAATCCTGAATTGAGGACGGGCCCCCCATCTTCCAGCCTCCCCAGCCTGGGCTGATCATGGTGAACTTCCCCTCGGGGGGTTGAATCTTCGGGCGTTTCCCCCAAGCCCCCCAACACTCGATCTCCCCCGTGGTGAGCAGGCCGCAAGCATGGTAGTGGGCGAGGCTGACTTTTGTGTATTCCCCCGGGGGAGGCGTGAGAGGGGGAGGCATCCGGAGGGTGTTGGTGTCGCCCCAGCACTCCAGGGCGCCTTCTAAGCGCACACCGCAGAACAAGCCGTGGTAGGAGTCCAGGGTCTTGAACTTCCCCTCGGGGGGAGGAGGAGACCCCTCCGGCTGCCTCCAACAGCGCACCTCCCCACTAGTCAGCAACCCGCAGTCTCTCTCACGATTAACCCAGACTTCCTTAAAAGCACCCTCAGGCGCAGGGCGAGCCTCCCCGCTTCGTCTGTCCCAGCACTCCACCCCAGAGTCCGCCCGGCGGACAGCACACACCTCCACACTGTAGTCAACCCAAGTGAACTCCCCATCCGGGGTGGGGAGAACCCCCTCCGGAAGAGGGTAACTCCTGTAAACGCCGTCCGAGTTATGCCAACACCACACTTTATGATCATAATCCACGCCGCACTCCCCCGTCCCTGACAGCATCCTGAAACGCGCATCAGGCAACGGATTCGCGTGAGGATACCTCTCCACCCTGCCCTCGCCGTCCTCGCTGGGAACAGAATCCCCCCAACAAACAACCTCACCCCCAGGGCGCAAACCGCACACCCAAGGAGCGCTCATCAAACTCTCAAACACCCCCCCGGGGGGCTCATCCCCCTCATTGAACCCACCCCCCCAACACTCCGCCTCACCCCCAGGGCGCAGCCCGCAGGTGAAATGCGAACCCGCGGCCACATCAATGAACGGCCCCCGCGGGGGCACGCCGGCGTCGCGCCAGCGCTGCGACGTCCCCCAACACTCCGGCGCGCCATCAGGGCGTATCCCGCAGACATGCTCCACCCCAGCGCTCACCGAAACGAACACCCCCCCGGGAGGCTCAATCGAGGCAACAGCCTTAGCCCCCCAACACTCCACCTCCCCGCCCAAGCGTATCCCGCACGCGAAAACATGCCCAACACTCACCGAAGAAAACTCCCCCCCCAGGAGCCACCAAATCCTCCGGCTCATCAAACCAATCACCATCCGAGTACGGCTCCCGGCCCCCACCGTGCCCCCAACACTTCACCTTATTCGACTCCCGCAAACCACAAGCATACCCCCAACCAACACTCACCGACACGAAACGATCCACCACCCCAGACAAAGCCCCCCTAGGAACCAAAATAGTCGGAAACCCACTGATAAGACCCCCCCGACTGGGATCGGGTTCAGACGTAGAGGTTGAACTACCCTCACCCTCCAGAGTGGTAGTAGTAGCCGCCAAAGTAGTAGTAGTAGTAGTAATAGGAGGATTAGAATAGATCCGAGCATATATAGTAGAAGTCGTAGCCACTAGAGTGGTGGGAGTAGCAATACTAATAGTTTCTAAAGCAGTGGTAGTAGTTTCTAGAGCAGTAGTAGTAGTTTCTAGGGAAGTAGTAGTAGTCGAAGAAGTAGTGGAAACAGGGCGCCGCGCTAGGAGACCCGTTGTCGCCGGAGCCGGAGGCGCCTCCGCCTGCGGCGCTCCCGCGGGCGAGCACGCTGCGGTAAAGACAGCTACCACCGCTAAGGCGAAAGCAAAGTGTTTCACCGCAAACGGTTTCCCTGAAAACACGCGCACCACCATAGGGATTGTTGAGAGAATGTGTCTGTTGGACGTGCCTTCATTGTTCAAGCTCATCATCGTTTGCCCAGTGACAGCTTTCTTGAAGGCAGGCGTCGGGGGTTGTTGGGGGGATGTAGATCATGCGCACGCCTTCGTCGTTAAAGCAGTCCACCCCGCCGTTTGATTTTATCACTACACAAGCATGATTGTGGAAGCCGGCGTCCACGTAAGTGGAAGAATCTGGGAGAAAACTGTAATAGCCGCGAGCGTCGGCTCTCCAGCATTCAAAAGAGGAGTCCGCGTGCAGCCCGCAAGCGTGATCAGCGCCCACACTGATAGACGTGAACGGGCGCACTTCCGGTGCCCCTTCCTCCCCATAAGAGTAAACTCGGAACCCGAGCATGTAACGAAGGCGCCAATTGGGAGGAGGTACCCATACCCCCTCGGGGAGAGCGTCGCCGTAAGTATAAGACAACTCCCCCCGTGTCGGAGCGCTCCCCCAGCAATCCACTTTCCCGTCCACCCGTAAGGCGCACGCGAAATCCAGGCCTACACCGACTTGCGTGTACTCCCCCTCAGGAGGGGAAAGCAGAGGACCTTGACCGCTAGGAAACATCCCGAGAGTATGACTAGCCCCCCAGCATTCCAGAGACCTGTCCAAACGCACCCCACAAGAATAACCAAAATCCGTAATTGTGAAGGGGTAATCAGGACCCGCATCATAGCCTCCCCAGCCTGGGCTGATCATGGTGAACTCCCCCTCGGGGGGTTGAATCTTCGGGCGCTTCCCCCAAGCCCCCCAACACTCAATCTCCCCAGAAGTAAGCAAACCACAAGCGTGATCAGATGAGATACTAACTTTGGTAAACTCCCCTTGCGGAGGCCGCGAGCGAGGACTGCTCTCACCCCAGCACTCCACAGCACCGTCCGCGCGCACGCCGCAGTACATCTCATGTACTGAATCCAGGGTTTTGAACTCCCCCTCGGGAGGAGGAGATGACCCCTCCGGCTGTTTCCAACAGTGCACCTCCCCGCTGAGCAGCAGCCCGCAGTCCCTCTCACTACCCCGCCAGACTTCCTTAAAAGCACCCTCCGGCGCCGGGAGGGGCTCCCCGCTCAGCCAGTCCCAACACTCCACCCCAGAGTCCGCCCGGCGGACAGCGCACGCGTGATAACCGTGGTCGACCCAAATGAACTCCCCCTCCGGGGTGGGAAGAATCTCCGGAGTAGGGAGAATCTCACCGTTAACCGGGTTTCTCCAGCACCATGCTTTGTAATCGTAATCCACTCCGCACTGCCCCGCCCCTGAGAACATCCTGAAACGCATACCAGGCGGAGGAGCAGCGTTAGGATACCTAGGCTCCCTAACCCCATCCCCGCCGTTCCTGCTGGAAACAGAATCGCTCCAACACTCCACCTCACCCCCAGGGCGCAGCCCGCATACCCAGCCAGCGCCTATCAGACTCTCAAACACCCCCCCGGGGGGCTCATCCCCCTCATTGAACCCACCCCCCCAGCACTCCGCCTCCCCCCCAGGGCGCAACCCGCAGGTGAAATGCGTACCCGCAGCCACATCAATGAACGGCCCCCGTGGGGGCACGCCGGCTTCGCGCCAGCGCTGCGACGTCCCCCAACACTCCGGCGTGCCGCCAGGGCGTATGCCGCAGACATGCTCCACACCCGCGCTCACCGAAGCGAACACCCCACCGGGAGGCTCAATCGAAGCAACAGCCTTAGCCCCCCAACACTCCACCTCCCCGCTGAGGCGTATCCCGCACGCGAAAACATGCCCAACGCTCACCGAAGAAAACTCCCCCCCAGGAGCCACCAAATCCTCCGGTTCGTCAAACCAATCTCTATCCGAGTACGGCTCCCGGCCCCCACCGTGCCCCCAACACTTTACCTTATTCGATTCCCGCAAACCGCAAGCATACCCCCAACCAGCGCTCACCGACACGAAACGATCCACCACCCCAGACTCAGCCCCCCTAGGAACCAAAATAGTCGGAACCCCACTGACCAATCCCCCCCGACCGGGATCGGGTTCAGACGCAGAAGACGAACCCCCCGCATCCGCCATAGTGGTAGTAGTAGCCGCTAAAGTAGTCGTAGTGATAGGAGGATTAGAATAGATCTGAGCATCTATAGTAGAAGTCGTAACCGCTAGAGCAGTGGCAGTACTAGTAGTAACAGCAGCAGTAGTGGTAGTAGCAGCAATACTAGTAGTTGCTAGAGCAGTGGTAATAGTTGCTAGGGAAGTACTAGTAGACGAAGAAGAAGTGGAAGCAAGATTCCGCGCTGGGAGACCCGCTGTCGGCAGAGGCGGAGGCGCCTCCGCCTGCGGCGCTTCCGCTGGCGAGCACGCGACGGTAAAAACAGCGGCCACCGCTAAGGCGAAAGCAAAGTGTTTCACCGCAAACAGTTTCCCTGAGGACACGCGCAGCGTCTTAGGGGATTGTTGGGGGAATATAGTTGATTTAGCATACCTTCATTGTTCAATACTAATCGTTTCCCAAGAACAGCTTTCCTGAGAGCTTTCCTGAAAACACGCGTCGGGAGTTGTTGAAGGGATGACGATGATGTACTGGCCTTCGTCGTTCAAGCAGGCCACCCCGCCGCTTGCTTGCAGTACTGCACAAGCGTGATTGTGGAAGCCGGCGTCTATGTAACTGAAAGAATCTGGGGGAAAACTGTAGAAGCCGAGAGCGTCGGCTCTCCAGCATTCAATGGAGAAGTCAGTGTGCAGCCCGCAAGCGTGATCAGCGCCCACGCTGATAGACGCGAACGGCAGCACTTCCGGCTCCCCTTCCTCCCCATAAAAGTAAACATGAAACCCATACATGTCACGTTTGAGCCAATTTATAGGAGGCACTCCCTCGGGGAGAGCGTCGCCGTAAGTGTAAGACAGCACCCCCCTTCTCGGTTTGTCCGGTTCGCTTTCCGAAGCGAACCGGAGGCTAAAAGCGCTGCCCCAGCAATCCACTTTCCCGTCCACCCGTAGAGCGCACGCGAAATCCAAGCCCACACCTACTTGCGTGTACTCCCCCTCAGGAGGGAAAAGCACAGTATCTGGACTGCTAGGCCACTTCCCTATAGTGTGATCAGCCCCCCAGCATTCCAGCGACCCGTCCGAACGCACCCCGCATGAATAACCAAAATCCGTAGTCGCGTATGGGTAGTCAATACCCATATGATAGCCTCCCCAACCTGCGCTGATCATGGAGAACGCTCCCTCGGGGGGTTGAATCTTCGGACGCAACAACCAGTACCCCCAACACTCAATCTCCCCAGAAGTAAGCAAACCACAAGCATGATTAGATGAGATACTAACTTTTGCGAACTCCCCCCGAGGAACCGGCGTGAGAGGCGGGGGCTCCAGGAGGTCGCTAGCCTCACCCCAGCACTCCACAGCACCGTCTGAGCGTACGCCGCAGTACACCCCATGTATCGAATCCAGGGTTTTGAACTCCCCCTCGGGGGGAGGAGGTGACCCCTCCGGCTGTTTCCAGCAGCGCACTTCCCCGCTAGTCAGCAGCCCGCAGTCCTTCTCACGGCCCAGCCAGACTGCCTTAAAAGCACCCTCCGGCGCCGGAAGGAGCTCCCCGGTCAGCCAGTCCCAGCACTCCACCCCAGAGTCCGCCCGGCGGACAGCGCACGCATTATAACCGTGGTTAACCCAGGTGAACTCCCCCTCCGGGGTGGGGAGAATCTCCGGAGTAGGAAGAATCTCACCGTTAACAGGGTTTCTCCAACACCATACTTTATAATCGTAATCCACTCCGCACTGCCCCGTCCCTGAGAACATCCTAAAACGCATACCAGGCGGAGGAGCAGCGTTAGGATACCGAGGCTCCCTAGCCTCGCCGTTCCTGCTGGGAACAGAATCGCTCCAACACTCCGCCTCCCCCCCAGCACGCAGTCCGCATATCCAGCCAGCGCCTATCAGATTCTCAAACACCCCCCCGGGGGGCTCATCCCCCTCGTTGAACCCTCCCCCCCAGCACTCCGCCTCCCCCCCAGGGCGCAAACCGCAAGTGAAATGCGTACCCGCAGCCACATCAATGAACGGCCCCCGCGGGGGCACGCCGGCTTCGCGCCAGCGCTGCGACGTCCCCCAACACTCCGGCGCGCCACCAGGGCGTATCCCGCAGACATGCTCCACACCCGCGCTCACCGAAGCGAACACCCCACCGGGAGGCTCAATCGAAGCAACAGCCTTAGCCCCCCAACACTCCACCTCCCCGCTGAGGCGTATCCCGCACGCGAAAACATGCCCAACGCTCACCGAAGAAAACTCCCCCCCAGGAGCCACCAAATCCTCCGGTTCGTCAAACCAATCTCTATCCGAGTACGGCTCCCGGCCCCCACCGTGGCTCCAACACTTTACCTTATTCGATTCCCGCAAACCGCAAGCATACCCCCAACCAGCGCTCACCGACACGAAACGATCCACCACCCCAGACTCAGCCCCCCTAGGAACCAAAATAGTCGGAACCCCACTCACAATCCGGAAATCAGGCTCGATTTCAGGAGCAGAAGTCGAACTCCCCTCACCCGCCGTAGTGGTAGTAGCAGCAGCCAAAGTAGTAGTGGTGGTAGCAGTGATAGTGGTGGTGGTCGTAGTAGTAGTCGCTAGAGAAGTGGTAGTAGTGATAGTGGTGGTGGTCGTAGTAGTAGTCGCTAGGGAAGTACTAGTAGTCGAAGAAGTAGTGGAAGCAGGACTCCGTGTGGGAAGACTCGTTGTCGGCGGAGGCTCCTCCGCCTGCGGAGCTCCCGCGGGCGAGCACGCTGCGGTAAAGACAGCTAACACCGCTAGGACGAATGCTGAGCGTCTCACCGCAAACATTTTCCCTGAAAACACGCTCACCATCCTAGGGATTGTTGAGAGAATGTGGCTGTTGTGCGTGCCTTCATTGTTCAAGCTCATCATCGTTGGCCCAATAACAGCTTTCTTGAAGGCAGGCGTCGGGGGTTGTTGGGGGAATGTAGCTCATGTACAAGCCTTCGTCGTTAAAGCATGCCACCCCGCCGCTTGCTTTTATCACTAAACAAGCGTGATTGTGGAAGCCGGCGTCTATGTAACTGAAAGAGTCTGGAGGGTAGTTATTGTAGAAGCCGAGAGCGTCGGCTCTCCAGCATTCAATGGAGAAGTCCGTGTGCAACCCGCAAGCGTGATCAGCGCCTACGCTGATAGACGTGAACGGCAGCACTTCCGGCTCCCCTTCCCCCCCATAAGAGTAAACAAAAAACCCAAGCATCTCACGTTCGCGCCAATCTATAGGAGGCACTCCCTCGGGGAGAGGGTCGCCGTAAGTGTACCATGTCCGTACCTCCGGGCCGCTCTCCGAAGCGAACCAGAGACTAGCAGCGCTGCCCCAGCAATCCACTTTCCCGTCTACTCGTAGGGCGCACGCGAACTCCAGGCCTACACCGACTTGTGTGTATTCTCCTTCAGGGGGGGAAAGCAGAGGACTTTGACCGCCACTAGTCCGATCCCTGAGAGTGTGACTATGCCCCCAGCATTCCAGCGACCTGTCCAAACGCACCCCGCAGGAATAACCAAAATCCTGAATTGAGGACGGGCCCCCCATCTTCCAGCCTCCCCAGCCTGGGCTGATCATGGTGAACTCCCCCTCGGGGGGTTGAATCTTCGGGCGTCTCCCCCAAGCCCCCCAACACTCGATCTCCCCCGAAGTGAGCAAACCGCAAGCATGGTAGTGGGCGAGGCTGACTTTTGTGTATTCCCCCGGGGGAGGCGTGAGAGGGGGAGGCATCCGGAGGGTGTTGGTGTCGCCCCAGCACTCCAGGGCGCCTTCTAAGCGCACACCGCAGAACAAGCCGTGATAGGAGTCCAGGGTCTTGAACTTCCCCTCGGGGGGAGGAGGAGACCCCTCCGGCTGCCTCCAACAGCGCACCTCCCCACTAGTCAGCAACCCGCAGTCTCTCTCACGATTAACCCAGACTTCCTTAAAAGCACCCTCAGGCGCAGGGCGAGCCTCCCCGCTTCGTCTGTCCCAGCACTCCACCCCAGAATCCGCCCGGCGGACAGCACACACCTCCACACTGTAGTCAACCCAAGTGAACTCCCCATCCGGGGTGGGGAGAACCCCCTCCGGAAGAGGGTAACTCCTGTAAACGCCGTCCGAGTTATGCCAACACCACACTTTATAATCATAATCCACCCCGCACTCCCCCGTCCCTGACAGCATCCTGAAACGCGCATCAGGCAACGGATTCGCGTGAGGATACCTCTCCACCCTGCCCTCGCCGTCCTCGCTGGGAACAGAATCCCCCCAACAAACAACCTCACCCCCAGAGCGCAAACCGCACACCCAAGGAGCGCTCATCAAACTCTCAAACACCCCCCCGGGGGGCTCATCCCCCTCATTGAACCCACCCCCCCAACACTCCACCTCCCCCCCAGAGCGCAAACCGCAAGTGAAATGCGAACCCGCAGCCACATCAATGAACGGCCCCCGCGGGGGCACGCCAGCGTCACGCCAGCGCTGCGACGTCCCCCAACACTCCGGAGCGCCACCAGGGCGTATCCCGCAGACATGCTCCACACCCGCGCTCACCGAAACGAACACCCCACCAGGAGGCTCAATCGAAGCAACAGCCTTAGCCCCCCAACACTCCACCTCCCCGCCCAGGCGTATCCCGCACGCGAAAACATGCCCAACGCTCACCGAAGAAAACTCCCCCCCAGGAGCCACCAAATCCTCCGGTTCATCAAACCAATCATAATCAGCGTACGGCTCCCGACCCCCACCGTGCCCCCAACACTTCACCTTATTCGACTCCCGCAAACCACAAGCATACCCCCAACCAACACTCACCGACACGAAACGATCCACCACCCCAGACAAAGCCCCCCTAGGAACCAAAACAGTCGGAAATCCACTGATAAAACCCCCCCGACTGGGATCGGGTTCAGACGTAGAAGTTGAACTCCCCTCACCCCCCAGAGTGGTAGTAGTAGCCGCCAAAGTAGTAGTAGTAGTAGTAGTAGTAGTAATAGGAGGATTAGAATAGATCTGAGCATCTATAACTAGAGCAGTAGAAGTAGTAGCCGCTAGAGCAGTGGCAGTGCTAGTAGTAACAGCAGCAGTAGTGGTGGTAGCAGCAATACTAGTAATTGCTAAAGTAGTGGTGGTAGTAGCCGCTAGGGAAGTACTAGTAGGCGAAGAAATAGTGGAAACAGGACTCCGCGCTGGAGTGCCCGTTTCCTGCGGAGGCAGAGGCGCCTCCTCCGCCTGTGACGTTTCCGCGGGCGAGCACGCGGCGGTAAGAACAGCGGCCACCGCCAAGGCAGAAGCTAAGCGTTTCACCGCAACCGGCTTCCCCGAAAACATGTGCACTATCCTAGGGATTGTTGAGAGATGTGGCTGATGTGCGTGCATTCATTGTTCAAGCTCATCATCGTTTGCCCAGTGACAGCTTTCTTGAAGGCAGGCGTCGGGGGTTGTTGGGGGGATGTAGCTCATGTACAAGCCTTCGTCGTTAAAGCAGGCCACACCGCCGCTTGCTTTTATCACTAAACAAGCGTGATTATGGTAACCGGCGTCTATGTAACTGAAAGAGTCTGGGGGGTAGTTATTGTAGAAGCCGAGGGCGTCGGCTCTCCAGCATTCAATGGAGAAGTCCGTGTGCAGCCCGCAAGCGTGATCAGCGCCCACGCTGATAGACGTGAACGGCAGCACTTCCGGCTCCCCTTCCTCCCCATAAGAATAAACTTGGAACCCATACATGTCACGTTCGCGCCAATTTATAGGAGGCACTCCCTCGGGGAGAGGGTCGCCGTAAGTGTAAGACAACTCCCCCCCTCTCGGTTCGTCTGGTTCGCTTTCCGAAGCGAACCGCCGACTAGCAGCGCTGCCCCAGCAATCCACTTTCCCGTCCACTCGCAGGGCGCACGCGAAATCCAAACCCACACCTACTTGCGTGTACTCACCCTCAGGAGGGAAAAGCACAGCACCTTGACCGCTAGGAAACTTCCCGATAGTATGATTAGCCCCCCAGCATTCCAGCGACCCGTCCAAACGCACCCCGCATGAATAACCCAAGTCCGTTGCTATCGGGGCGTACCAACCTGTAGGATAGCCTCCCCAACCTGCGCTGATCATAGAAAACTCCCCCTCGGGGGGTTGAATCTTCGGACGCAACAACCAGTACCCCCAACACTCAATCTCCCCAGAAGTAAGCAAACCACAAGCATGATCAGATGAGATACTAACTTTTGCGAACTCCCCTTGCGGAGGCCGCGAGCGAGGACTGCTCTCACCCCAGCACTCCACAGCACCGTCTGAGCGCACGCCACAATACATCTCATGTACTGAATCCAGGGTTTTGAACTTCCCTTCGGGAGGGGGAGGTGACCCCTCCGGCTGTTTCCAACAGTGCACATCCCCGCTGAGCAGCAGCCCGCAGTCCCTCTCACTACCCCGCCAG
Organism: Acidimicrobiales bacterium; assembly: GCA_965242895.1. Lineage (GTDB taxonomy): Bacteria > Actinomycetota > Acidimicrobiia > Acidimicrobiales > CATQHL01 > CATQHL01. Next base: position 2,079,701 of record OZ251507.1, on the reverse strand, counting down.
ACTTCCTTAAAAGCACCCTCCGGCGCCGGAAGGGGCTCCCCGCTCAGCCAGTCCCAGCACTCCACCCCAGAATCCGCCCGGCGGACAGCGCACACGTGATAACCGTGGTCGACCCAAATGAACTCCCCCTCCGGGGTGGGAAGAATCTCCGGAGTAGGGAGAATCTCACCGTTAACCGGGTTTCTCCAGCACCATGCTTTGTAATCGTAATCCACTCCGCACTGCCCCGCCCCTGAGAACATCCTGAAACGCATACCAGGCGGAGGAGCAGCGTTAGGATACCGAGGCTCCCTAGCCCCGTCCCCGCCGTTCCTGCTAGGAACAGAATCGCTCCAACACTCCACCTCACCCCCAGGGCGCAACCCGCATACCCAGCCAGCGCCTATCAGACTCTCAAACACCCCCCCGGGGGGCTCATCCCCCTCATTGAACCCACCCCCCCAACACTCCGCCTCACCCCCAGGACGCAACCCGCAGGTGAAATACGTACCCGCAGCCACATCAATGAAAGGCCCCGCCGGCGGCACGCCGGCTTCGCGCCAGCGCTGCGACGTCCCCCAACACTCCGGAGCGCCGCCAGGGCGTATCCCGCAGACATGCTCCACACCAGCGCTCACCGAAACGAACACCCCACCGGGAGGCTCAATCAAAGCAACAGGATTAACCCCCCAACACTCCACCTCCCCGCCCAAGCGTATCCCGCACGCATAACCATGCCCAACACTCACCGAAGAAAACTCCCCCCCAGCAGCCACCAAATCCTCTGATTCATAACCCCAATCAAGATCAGCGTACGGCTCCTGAAACTTCCCATGCCTCCAACACTTCACCTTATTCGATTCCCGCAAACCGCAAGCATACCCCCAACCAGCGCTCACCGACACGAAACGATCCACCACTCCAGACCCAGCCCCCCGAGGAACCAAAACAGTCGGGTACCCACTGATCAAACCTCCCCGACTGGGATCGGGTTCAGACGCAGAAGTCGAACCCCCCTCATCCGCCAAAGTAGTGGTAGTGGTAGCAGCCAAAGTGGTAGTAGTAGCTAGAGAAGTGGTAGTAGTAGCTAGAGAAGTGGTAGTAGTAGCTAGAGAAGTGGTAGTAGTGATAGTGGTAGTGGTCGTAGCAGTAATCGCTAGGGAAGTGCTAGTAGGCAAAGAAGTAGTGGAAGCAGGGCTCCGTGTGGGGAGACCCGTTACCGGCAGAGGCGCCTCCGTCTGCGGCACCTCCGCCGGCGAGCACGCTGCGATAAGAATAACTACCCCGGCTAAGGCGAAAGCAAAGTGTTTCACCGCAAACAGTTTCCCTGAGGACACGCGCAGCGTCCTAGGGTGAAGTGGAGGGGAGGGCGGGGATGCTCGCTACGGCTAGTTCCCCTACCCACCATGTCTCAGAGGCGGGATTGTCGGTTAGCAAGTTCAGGCTAACACTCGCTCGCGTGCTAGCCGACCCCGCGAATTGTGTCCTTGTCACGCCGGCTATCACGAACTGCTTGTCCCGCAAACCGCTGACCTCCTCAGCGTCGAATGTGAGATTCAGCTGGTAAACCTTCTGAGTAGAACCATCAGGCAACACATGATCCACCCGAGCGCCCACATCATCATGTTTATTGCCAGGAGTAGCGTCCTTTGTTGGATTTTGGATCAGATGTGGTGTTACGTGTATTGGATTTCCGGTGGTGAGGCTGGCTTTCCCTTGATTGTCCTTGAGCAACTGCAGCGCCCCTGTGCTGCCTGTGCGGTAAAAGACCACGTAAGCGTAGGCGTTATAGGATTTAGAACCGAGAGTGTCCGTGGGAGGGAGCCCGAACTTGAGTTGCCACTCATCACCGGAAGAGCCTTTCCGAACAAAAGAAGGATTCTGAAACGCAGCGGGAACATAAATAGACTGCAAATCCGCTTTATCCTTCGAGGAAGGAATAGAAGTCTGACATTCCACGGCACCAGCATCCTGGGAGATCACCCTCCTCTGCCAATCCCGCCAATCCATCACCCGCCACCCATAAGACATGGCCGACTTCACAGCGGTGTTGCTCGTGATACGGTGACATCCCCAGCCGTAATCCCCCAGACCAAGGAAATGCCCCACCTCATGAACAATAAACCTAACCAACTCTCCCGGGGGTGAGTTCCTAGTAATGTGAATCACCGAACCCGCAAGCAAATCAGGCTTAGACACCCCTACCAGCGTACCCTTGACGTGGGCACACCCGTAGTTCTCAGCGCAACGATCTGTGCTTTTATTGAACCCGCAGGAAGCAGACGCGGCCGCAGCAGCAGCAGTGAGGAAAGCGCAACTCGAATCATCACAATCCCCCGATACCTCCGAAGTCGGCGGACAGCACTCAGGCTTCTCAACATCCGAAGTATCACAATTGGGCCTGTAATCCATGACAACAACGTCGAAAGTAGTAGAATCAGACTTCTCCCTAGACGCCTTGGCTTCAGTAACATTCTTCTCACCACAAGACTTCGTAGACGAAGACCCTAGGACTTCCACCCTCAACGCCCCGGAAATAACCGAATTCCACCTACTCTCCGCCGCCTCCAGCCCCTGAGCGAAATCCCCCACCTTAGTACAAATAGTAACCGTTTCCCCTCTCTGCAACTTCTCAGACAACAAAGCCTTGACATTCTCACCGTTCGGCAAAGCGTAAGGACGCCACGGCGTCCTCTCATTATAATCCACAAGATCCTCGCTCCCCTTCCGAGCCTCATGAGCAGGGGGCTCCAACTCAGGTGTGAACTTCGCGGGCGCTCCGGAGAACGCAGCGGCGGGGGAATCCCCGTGAACGTTGCGGGCAAATACTTCCACGTCCCTCGACTTCCACTTCCAACTTCCCGATGGTGGGGGGAGAGCACCTTCGCCCGGGATGATAGGAGGCGGACCAGAAGGCGGCGGGGCGATAAACGTTGTCGCGGTGGCTTCTATCCTGTAACCGTAGTATTCTTCCGCGCTGCCGTCACTGTCGCTGTCTACTCCTACTATAGTCTCATCCCAGTCATCCTCACCCTCGTCCTCGTACTTCCACCGCACCTTATACTCCCGCAACGGGGAACCACCGTCGCAGGCAGGCTTCCGCCAAAACACCCTCACCGCATCCTCCGACGCGGACATCACTAGCAATTCAGCGTCCCGCACCGATGCTGGAGTCCCCCTCGGAGTGCCCTCAAACTCGCGGGTCAACAACAAAGCGTTCGCCGCTGAATAACCCTTCAACTCCACGTCATAGACAGTGCACGTCTTCAAACCAGTAATCTTATGAGCATACAAACGCCCCCGCGACAAAAGATACGGAGCAGGAACCTCCACCTCCAGCGAAGAAGCCTTCAACGGCTCATCATCCGGCCCCGGTGAAGGGTAAGAAGCAACCGAAGCTTCTTTCCAACGCACCCTGTAATTAGCCGGAAAATTGTCAGAGAGGCGCCACACCAAAATCAGCGAACCCACCCCAGGATAAGAATCCACGCCCCCCGCAGAAGAACCAGCAGACGCATCCAAAGCAGCCGCAGGCACACTCACACACACCGCAGAAGAACCCAAACGAAACTTCCCCGCAGGACACGCAACCAACGTCGTAGTCGTCGTACTGCTCGTCGTCGTAGTCGCAGCAGTCGTCGTCGTTGTCGTAGTCGTAGTGCTGCTCGTCGCGGCGGCCGGCGGAGGCGCAACAGTCGTCGTAGTAGTAGTCGTTGTGGTTGTCGTAGCGGCCGTAGTCGTAGTTGTTGTACTCGTGGTCGTGGTCGTCGTTGTTGTTGGTGTGACGTAGCAGCGGGTGCCTCGGAGGGTGCGCCCCTGCGGGCAGGAATAAGTGTAAATAGGACTAGCCGTGAGCGTGCGCGTGCACGAACCAGAAGACAGCGTCCAACCATCAGGACAGGACTTCACCTTCGCCGGATACGACCAACACTTACCCCCCACCAGAGTCCCCGAACTGCACGACAGCGAAGACGACGGCGACACGTAACGAACACTCGTCGTCGTCCGGGAGCACGTGCTCCCAGACAGCGTCCAACCAGAGGAACACTCATAACTCAGTGTCCCGTATCTTGTCACCGTGCTTGACGAGTAACGATAACACGTGCCCCCCGACAGCGTCCAACCGGACGAACAGGAGTAACTCAACGATCCGTATCTTGTCACCGTGCTCGACAAGTAACGGTAACACGTGCTCCCAGAGAGCGTCCAACCGGACGAACAGGAGTAGCTCAATGTCCCGTATCTTGTCACTCTGCTTGACGAGTAACGATAACACGTGCCCCCCGACAGCGTCCAACCGGACGGGCAGGAGTATCTCAACGAACCGTAACTTGTCACGTAACGGTAACACGTGCTCCCTGAAAGCGTCCACCCCGAAGAGCAGTAAAAATAACCTCCTGCTCCCGTGATGTAACGGTAACTCGCGGAAACGGACTGCTTCACCGAATGACGACAAGACGGCGGAACACCCGACGGGCTGCAGTAACGACTAGCAGACTTCGACTCACGCGTCGACACCAACGCCGTATAACTACAAGACGGAGGAGACCCCGACGGGCTGCAATTAGACGACGCCCCCTTCGACTGACGCACCAACACTGGCGCAGTGTAACTACAATTCGGAGGGGCCCCCGACGGGCTGCAACTAGACGACGCCGACTGAGACTGACGCACCAGCACCGTCGCTGAATAACGACAAGAGTTCGGAACGCCCTTAGGATTACAGTTAGCTGATGCGTTCTTCGACTCCGTGCTGCTCGAAGTGACCTTGCACGCCTTGCCTCCCTGGAAACCGTTGGTCACTGTGACTAAGACCCCCTGGGAGCAAGAATACGTCGTCGTCGCCGCCCCTAAGTCTCTCCGGCAGCCCCACGCAGGGGCCACCCCCAGACTGAACTGCGAAGAACCAGCCGGACAACTCAAAGACGCCGCACGAGACTCCCTCTTCTCGCACGCCAAACTGTCAGACGTGAGCGAATAACCAGACTGGCACGAAACGGTAGACGACGCAGCCGTCCCGCCAGACTGAGACGACGCCCAGAGTTCATCCAAAACAAGGGACAGATCCATAACCAAAGGCAAGTCCAAAAGCTTGACGTTCTCCGAAACCGGGCTCATAGCCCAAGCAGAACCCTCAGAACCATCCAAATTGCCAGCAAAAAACAACACCGAAGCGAGCAACAAGACCGCCAGGACCGAAGTAGGGGACTTCCCCGGAACGGGGACACGACCCCGGCTCAGAAAGTGGCCGCGGCTCCGGACATGACCCCGGCCCCGGCTGCGGCCGCGACCCCGGACGCGTCCCCGGCTCGGACCTCTAGAAGACCCTCGAGCGGGAGAACGAGCAGCAGAAACATCTGAACTTTCCAGCGGAGCCGAACACCTCCACGGGCCGGGCGCGGCCCAGCCATCCAGATCGCACCACTCACTTTCAAATTCAAGCCTGTCCATGGAAGTCATCCCTCAATGCTGAACTCTCTGGTTCCCTACGCTACTTTCTGGCTCCTTGCGTTCCGCCATTTATCTTCTATTTTGACTCTAGTCGTCTACCAGAAATCCTAACTAAAGGTTCCCAGTCGAAGTCAAAACATTCGCACAATACAACATGCTTGCTCGCCGCGGTAGATGCGGCGTTTCGAAGGCAGCCGAAGGCCACCTAGTTGAAATCAGACATGCTCACAGCATAACATGCTTGGAACTCATTCTCCTCATTATGCTTAGAAGGTTTCATATAAAATCCTGCGATGAGCGGCCACCCGCGGACGCCTGATTTCATAACACTCGACGTAGAGACCTCTGGACACGAATTCGAGTCTGCGGAATTCCGTCTTCTTGAGATCGGAGCCTGCCGCTTCGAAAACGGACACCCAACTAAGAAGTTCCAGAGGCTGATCACGGGTGCTGCCGAGACGCAACTGCGTGAAAGGCTCGAAGGGCTAACAGAAGAAGAACTCCAACTAGCAGTTCCGCCCATGAACGCCGTGGAGTCTCTGGCTGAGTTCTGCGAAGGGCTGCCAGTTATTGCCCATAACGGAAAGGACTACGACTTTCCGATACTCGACCGGGTCGTAACGCGCTGCAGGACGCGCCCCTTCGCTGAAGCGCTGCTGGACAGCCTGGAGTTGGCCGTGCTGGCGGCGCCTCGCTCCGGAGAACGTATCCCTCCGAACGTGGACGGAAGCAAGGCCCCAAGCGGGCTTGCCCTGCCTGACCTCTGCGACTGGCTGGAGGCGCCGCGTCCGAACCCCCGCCACCGCGCCCTGCCCGACGCCGAAGCCGCCGGACGAGTGGTGATCGGTCTGCTGGGGATTATGAACAAAAATGAACCTGTCCGCAACCTGCAGCGCAGGCTGCTGCACGGCTGCGGGCATCCGTGGGCAGCATTCCTGGCCCCGGGGGGCAGAAGCGCCCCCTGGGAGGACGACCGCACAGAGGGCGACCGCACATCGCTGGTGTCGGTGCTGCCGCCGGTGGAGACGCCGCCGCCAGGACTTGGAGCACCGGAGGCGGAAGACGAAAACTCGAGGTCGCCCTTTGACCAGACGGAGGCGGCTGCTCCCCTAGCCATTGGCGGAGCGCTCCTGCGGGGCAGAACGAAGCACCGACCCGAACAGGAGCGGATGGCGCGGAAGGTGGCCGAAGCGCTAGCGGAAAGCAGGACTTCGCTCATCGAGGCGCCCACTGGCACGGGAAAGACGCTGGCGTATGTCGTGCCGGCCTTGGCTTTCTCACGCTCTGGGGAGGGCGAGCAGGCCACCGTGGCTGTGAGCATGCACTCCAAGGTGCTGCAGGATCAGGTCGTGGGGGTGCTCATGGAGTTGGAGGAAACACTGGGGCATTTCACTTGGACGGTCGTGAAAGGGGCGAACAACTATCTGTCGCTGCCCGACCTCGACGACGAACTGGCCGAACTCGCCAAAGCCGACCACGCCTTCCCCGACGCCTGGGCGCTGGCGGCGATAGTCGGCTGGGTCGTTCAGACACCCACGGGAGACTGGGATGACCTGAGCTGCTGGCTGCTGAAAGAGCGGGCGCAAAATTTTGCGGCCCTGAGGTGGCGGATTTCCTGCGGGGAATCCCCTAGGACGCCCGTGAGCAGGCTGGAGCAGCGCTGCTTTCACCGCCGAGCCCTGCAAGCGATCTCCGAAGCGGACATTGCCGTGGTCAATCACGCCGTGCTGCTCAGCAAGCGCTCCGTAGCCGAGGAGATAACGCACCTGATCTGCGATGAGGCTCACACCCTCGAAGACAGCGCATCCGGAGCGTTCACGCAGTCGGTCTCCGAGCACTCCTTAGAGCGTCTCTTCGACGTGGTCGGCGAAGGCCGCAGGCGTGGTCTGCTGCGGCGCTGGAGGGAATATCTCCAAAGCATCGGGTATTTCCTGAGGAGGGAGACGGGCAGCGAGCCAGACGGACCAGGCGGCGAGTCCGGTCAGCCTGGCGGCGAGCCCGACCAGCCAGACCAGCCGGGCGAAGAGCCGGAAAACGGCGGCCAGTCCGACCAGCCAGACCAGCCGGGCGGCCAGTCCGAAGACCTCCTGACGCCTAGGGAAAAACTCTCGGGAATCGGCGAAGCCCTGACGAACGCCCGAGAGCGCTCCAAAACGTTCGGCGAAGAACTCAAGAGGTACCTGCTGACGAGGGCGGCAGTGAGCGGCAGGGCTGCGGTGATCTACGGGGTGGAGCATCGGATCAAACCGGGGTTCGACACTCGAAGCGGCGAGTATCAGCCGGTGCTTCGGGCGGGACGCTCCCTGGGCGACGCCTTGAGGGAGGTCACCGAGCACCTGAACAGGCTGACCGTCCCGCATCGGGAGGGACAGTCGACCGAACGGGAAGCCTTCCGGAGGCGGCGCCTGGAGTATCAGATCGCCAGAGCAGGATCCGAACTCAAAGAGGCGGCCAAAGTTCTGAACGCTGCCGTCTGGGCGAACGACGATGAGATCGTCAGCGCGGCGACGCTGGAGCCCATCTCCGCAGACGGACAGAAGCAGAACAGACGATCAGCCGCCCTGGAGTCGACCGACGCAGACCTCTTCAAGATGGCCGTGTCCGACAGCACGTGGACGCTGAACCGCACTCCGATAGACGTCTCGGCGCAACTGCGCGAGTTCTGGGCGAACCTGCAGGCAGCGGTGCTCACCTCGGCCACCCTGCAGGTGAGAGGGAGTTTCAGTCACGTCATCGAGCGGCTGGGCTTGACGGTCGACAATACCCTGCCGCTCCCGAGCCCCTTCAGGCACACGGCGGAGAACCTGCTCGTGGTGATGCCCGGCCACCTGCCTCTGCCGAGGGGATCGCTGTTGGACGAATTCGGGGAAGCCGCCGCTGAGGAGCTGGGACGTCTGTTCGTCCTAACCGATGGCGGCGGCATGGGTTTGTTCACGGCCCGCAGTCGGATGATGGTCGCCCGCGACCACCTGCGCCGGCTGATGGACCCTCGCGGGATCGAAGTGCTCTGCCAAGGCGATCAGGCCTCTATGAAATTGGTTGAGCGCATGCGCACGCGCAACGACGCCTGCCTGCTGGGCAACAGGTCGTTCTGGGAGGGAGTGGACGTGCCTGGGGAGGCTCTGCGCCTGCTGGTCATCGAGAAACTGCCTTTCCCCAGATTCGCCGACCCGCTGATCGCAGCCCGCATGGAGCGTCTGGAGATGCAGGGCAAGAACGGCTTCAAGGAATACCTGGTGCCGCTGGCGGTGCTGGCCTTTGCCCAGGGGTCGGGGCGGCTAATCCGCACGGAGACCGACCGAGGCGCCCTGGTCGTGCTCGACAAGCGGCTGCGCCTGGCGATGTCGTACAGCGAGGACTTCCTAGCAGCCCTGCCGGACGGCTCAGATCGGCAGCGGCCGGCCAGTCCGCACGAGGGTTATGAGGCCATCGCCGAACACCTCGGAGTGCGCTGGGATGCACAGCGTCAGGACGAGTTGGCGAAGTTAGCGCCCGCGGGTCGCTCAGTGAGTTTCGACGACCTTAGGCTGAGCGACGCTGACCGCTTCGACAGCGACCTCGTAGGGAAACGCCTCGAAGCCGCCCGCGGGCGAATGGGCATAGATCAGTGGCGGCCCATGCAGCGCGAACTGATGCTGGGGATCCTGGCGGGCACGGGCAGGGACGTCCTGGCGGTGCTGCCGACGGGAAGCGGCAAGTCGCTCATCTTCCAGCTTCCGGCTGCGCTGCTGCCGGGCGTCACGCTGGTGACTTCTCCTCTCATCGCCTTGATGCGTGACCAGGTGGAAACCCTGCGGCAGCGAGGGCAGCGCTGGGTGGCGGGCGTCTACTCTGGACAGTCGCAGACCGAGCAGATCGAAGTGCTCAAAGGCGTACGCTCGGGTCGATACCGGCTCTTGTATGTGTCGCCGGAGCGCTTATGGATGCGGCCGTTCCAACAAAGCCTCGAAGGGGTGAACGTCAGCCTGGTGGTTGTGGACGAAGCCCACTGCATCTCTACTTGGGGTCGGGACTTCAGGCCGGAATACTCCCTCATCGAACGGGCAGTCTCGAGAATTATCGCTGGGCAGGCCCGCCGCCCGCCGATCGCCGCTTTCACAGCCACGACCACCGAGCGGGCGCAGCAAGACATCATCGAACGCCTTGGACTGAGGCTGAGCGGCGGAGCGGCGGCGCTGCCAGCAGACCGGCCTGAGTTGCGCTACTACGTCGAGGACTGCGACACGAAAGATGCTCGAAGACTGAAGGTGCTGGAAGTGTTCAGGGCATTCCGAGGGAAGTCGGCCATCTTCTATGTGCCCAGACGGAAGGATGCGGTCGGTTTTGCGGGGCTTCTGCGCGCCGACGGGCACGCTGTCCTGGCTTACCACGCGGGCTTGGACCCCCAATTCCGCCGACAGACGGAGGAAGCTTTCCGGCACGGAGACGTGGACGTGATCGTGAGCACGAGCGCCTTCGGCATGGGCATAGACAAGCCAGACGTCGAGCTGGTTCTGCACCTTGAGATGCCTCAGTCGGTCGAGGACTACATCCAGGAAACCGGTCGAGCGGCTAGAGGCGCAGTCTCTGGCGAAGGCCCTGATTGGGGAACGTGCCTGCTGCTGCGGACGCCGCGTGACTGCGGGATACACCGCTACTTCGCAAGGAGCGCCGCCCCGGAGATCGAAGAGGTTCAGTCGCTCTGGGAGGAGTTCAAGCGCAAGAAGCGCACGACTTACGCTGAGTTGATTAAGCGCAACGCGTCGCTCACCAAGGAAGTCGTGGGGGCTTCACTGCTTCTGCTCGAAGACCACGGGGGTCTGAGGCGCACCCCGGATCGGATCTGGCGGTGCGCCCTGCACGTGCCAGAGGATTGGCGCAAGCGGATGCCGAAAATGCCGAAAGACGAGGGGGAGTTTGCGGGCAGCGAGGCGAAATTGGCGGACAGCCAGGGGGAACCAGCGGAACTTGGCGGGCTAGCCGAAATCGTTCAAGCCCTGGGGAGATTCGCCGGCGAGCCCTTCAACCTCACGGAGGAGTGCGAAAAGAATCGCTGGGATGTCGACCGAACAGAGGATCTGCTGCTGAGAGCCGACCTCGCCGAGGTCGTGTCGCTGCGCGCCTGGGAATACTCGGTCGAAGTCGCTGAGATGGCGAGCGAAGAACCGGACTGGATCGCAATTCAAGCCTCGATAAGCGAACAAAGCGAGCACTTCTTGGAAAGATCTAATCAAGCCAAAGCGTTTGCGCGCAGCGACAAAGGCTGCCGACGCGCACGGGTGCTGAAGTATCTAGGCGACGCCGCCCCAAGTGAATGCGACGCCTGCGACGTGTGCCGACCCGACCTGCCGCGGCCATGGCAGGAACACCAGATCGACTCGGAGCAGCTAGCCGAAGCCGTCCCGCTGAAGCCTGTGATACGAGCCCTGATCTCCGACGTGCAGGGCGCGAACTACTCAAAGAAGAACATCATTCGAACGCTCCTAGGGGGCCTAGACAGCGAAGCCCCTGAGCGCCTGAAGGAGCATCGGCTCTGCGAGGTTCTGTCGCACTGCGAGCGCCATCAGGTGGAAGCGGCCATTGAGAAGATGATCGCAGGCGGCGCAGTCGAGGAGGTCCCTGTCTCCTTCCTAACCGACGGCGAGAAGGTGGAGTATGTTTCGCTGCACTTGAGAGACTGAGGAGCGCTGCGGATTGCGTTCCTGATACCAGAAAATCTGGCCTGAGCGACTAACCCTTGAGAGACTGACGCCTGCAGATGGCATTCCTGATACCCGAAAACCTGGCTTCGCGAAACGACGTTCCGGCGCGCATCCGTGAGGTGGCTGCCGCATTGCGCGACAGCCTGCCCGCCGAGGTCACGCTCTGGTTGGAGAACCTTGCCCTGGAAGCTCAGCTCAACTTGCCGCTCGCAGATCTCGCAGATAAGGATGCGGATGAAGACGAGGACGAGCAGGGCTCGCAGGAGCCTTTTCTGGCCGCCGCCCTGCCTGGGCGCGGACTGCTGCTGGTTTATGTGCTGGAAGGCGGACGGCGCGCCTTGGGAAAGGTCGGAAGCCTGAGCCTTGGCGAAGACCCGCTCGAGAGGGCGCTGGAGAAACTCCGAGAACACAGCCGCCCTGGACTTGAGCGGCTGAGGGAGACCTCACAGAAGGCGAGACTGGACATTCCGGTCGCAATGGCGTGCGCCGCCCCGCAGGTGAGCAGGAGCGCCGCGGCGAAACTGCGGAAAACGCCCGCAAGGTCGGTCTTGTTCGCCGAGGATTTCGTGCGCTTGAGAGAGGCTGTCTCCGAACTCTTTGACGAGCGCAGGCAGGTCGGGGCGGATCAAGGCGAAAGAGAGCGAGAGGTCGTCAGCGCTGCATTTCACCCAGAAGTGGTGATCCGGAGCGGAGACAGCCCTCCGGAGCAGGGCAGGCTGGCGTTGCGCCAGGAACTTGACGAAAGCGACGAAGGGATCATCAAGGTGTTGGACAGGAGGCAGGAGATGCTGGCGCGCTGGCTGGGCGGCGGCTACCGGGTGATCAAGGGGGTGGCAGGCAGCGGCAAGACCCTGGTGCTGGTGAGTCGCGCCAAGCTCATCGGAGGCAGCCTGCCGAACTGGCGAGTACTGCTCACGTGCTACAACCGGGTGCTCGCTGACGAACTGGCGAAGCAGGTCGCAGAGGTGGGCAACGTGACCGTCAAGAACATCGACCGCCTGCCGTTCGATCTGGCAAGGGAGACGAAGCAGCGGAACAAACCTTTTCAGTTCGACCGAGACGATGATGATTTTGAGGCGCGCATAGAACTCTGCGTCGACTATCTGGAGGAACACCCGCAGACAGGAATGTTCGACTTCGTGCTGGTGGATGAGACGCAGGACTTCGACCCCAAGCGCCTGGAGTTCGCCTACCGCCTGCTGAAACCTGGGCGGAGAGACTTCGTGGTGGCGCGCGACGCCGCTCAGAACGTCTACAGACGCCCGGCGTGGCTCCCCTCCGACACTTCAGGGCGGGGACGCACCAAGATCCTGAGCACTAACTACCGCAACACCAGAGAGGTGCTCCATCTGGCGTTCGAGCTCCTGATGATGGGGGAAAGCGACAAACTGGCTAGGTCAGGCGACCCTGAGATAGACGATGTGATCATCGAGCCGGATGCGGCGCTGAGACAGGGACCGCTGCCGCAGACCCTCCACGTGGGGCGAGACGCCGAAGTCGGCGAAGTATGCGACCGGGTACAGAGGTTGGGCAGAGAGGGCGTCCGCTGGGACGAGATAGCGGTGCTCTGCGGCAACTGGAAAATTCAAGGCAAATTCGAACACCAACTGAAGCGGCGAGGAACTCCCTGCCTGAACCTCGCCGTGAGGGAGCAGAGGGACAAAGCCGCTGCGACCGACAACCACGTGCTGATCGCTTCCCTGAAACACCTCAAGGGTTTGGAGTTTCCCCACGTCTTCCTGACCGGTTTAGAAGACGTGGTAATCCACGAGCAAGGGGATGACGACACCACGATAAGGCGCTTCCTTTATGTGGCCATGACCCGCTCCACTCGCTACCTCACCATCATGGTGAGCGGCGAGCGGCCATACCTGCGCGACGTTCAGAAGATCGTGGAGCGTATGAGGGAGCGCCGCTCTAGGTAGGAAACGGGGGGACGGGAGAGGAGAGGGGTGGAGGGGGGACGAGAGAGAGGGGACGGGGGGAGGGAATGACGAGAGAGGGGGGACGAAGAGGAGTGAAGGGAGGGACGAGAGAGGGGGACGGGGGGACGAAGAGGGGGACAGGCGGACGAGACGGCTTGCCCGCCCTGGGTTAGCGGCTTGCCCGCCCTGGGTTAAAGGTCTAGCAGCGGTTCCAGACCCAGTGTTAGGCCCGGGCGCCCGCTGACGGCTTTGACGGCCAGGAGCACCCCAGGCATGAAGCAGGAGCGGTCGTAGGAATCCCCCCGGATGGTCAGGGACTGGCCCTGAGCCCCCAGGATCACCTCCTGGTGCGCCGTCAACCCGGAGAGACGAACGGAGTGGATTCGTATCCCCCCGGGCCCTTTTCCGCCTCGGGCGCCAGCTAAGACTTCGTTCTGGGTGGGATCGGGGTTCCACGCCTCAGAAGCGGCTGACATGCGCTCTCCGGTCATCAGGGCAGTCCCTGAAGGGGCGTCCACCTTGCCGTCGTGATGCAATTCGACGATCTCTGCGGAGTCGAAGAACGGCGCTGCCATCTCGGCGAAGCGCATCATCAGCACGGCGGAGACGGCGAAGTTGGGTGCGATTATGCAGTTGCTGCGGCTGAAGTCCCGCTCGATCCGTTCCAGGTCACCCGAGTCAAAGCCGGTGGTGCCTACCACTGCGTGAATGCCTTCGGAAGCCAAGAAGCGCAAGTTGCTGCGGGCGGCCTCTACGACCGTGAAATCGACCGCAACCTCGGCTCCGGCCTCTCGCAGGGCCTCTGGCGATTCGGAGACCGCTGCGCCGCCGAGTTCTAGGGCGGATTCCAATTCGGAGACGGCGGCTGCGGTATCGACGGCGGCCACAAGGGATAGGCCGGGGTCTGCGGCCACCGCCTGGCAGACCGTCCTGCCCATGCGTCCGGCTGCGCCCAGCACCCCTACTGCGATCACGCTGGGGCTGAACTCCCCAGGCGGCTTGAAGGCAATACGGCGAGCCGCAGCGGTCTGTGCTACCGCCCGCGGGGATTCTGGGTGTCGCCCGGGGTCGGAGCGGACGGGCCTAGATATCCAAACTCGGATGCGACCTGGCGGTCGAACTCCTCGGCGAAGGACACCTGCCGCACTTTCGAGCGTCTGCCCCCTGAGCGCTCGCGCTCAGCGTTCGAGCGTCGAGGCTTCCTGCTGTCGTCGCCCGAACGTCTCCGGGGAGGGGCGCTGGGAGGGGTCTTCTCGCCGCCGCCGGGCGCAGGCGCTCCGGATGCGGGCGCTCCGGATGCCCCGTCCGGAGGGTCGTCCTCGCTGGCGAGCCGAAGGCTGATGCGGTCGTTGTCGTCGATCTGATCGACCTGGACCGTCAACACGTCACCGATCGACAGCACTTCTTCTACCCGTTCAAGGCGCTTGCCTCGGCCGATCTTGGAGATGTGCAGCAGGCCGTCCCGCCCGGGAAGAATGTTCACGAAGGCTCCGAAACCGGTGATGTTCACGACGCTGCCCGTGTAGACGGCTCCCACTCTGGCCGTGGGGGGATCGACGATTTGACTGACGGCCTTCAGAGCGGCATCCACTGCGACACGGTTAGGGGCGGAAATCGTAACCCTGCCGTGCGTAGGGTCTTCGTCCACTGTTATCTCCACGCCGAACTCGTCCTGCAGGGCGTTGATGACCTTGCCCTTGGGCCCGATCACTTCCCCGATCTTGTCGAGGGGTATCTCCGTAACGGAAATCTTCGGGGCATGAGCGCTCACGTCTGAACGAGGCTCATCGATTGAGGAGTGCATGACCGCCAGAATCTTCTGGCGAGCCTCGCGGGCCTGGTCTAGCGCATCCGCTAGCACTCCTGCCGGGATGCCTTGGATCTTGGTGTCAAGCTGGAGAGCCGTCACGAAGCTCTCCGTGCCCGCCACTTTGAAGTCCATGTCGCCGAAGGCGTCTTCAGATCCTTGGATGTCGGTGAGGGTGACGTAGCGGTCTCCTTCGTTCACAAGCCCCATGGCGATGCCACCCACTGGCTCTTTGATGGGCACTCCGGCATCCATGAGGGAAAGAGTCGAAGCGCAGACCGAAGCCATGGACGTGGAACCGTTGGAAGAGAGAACGTCGGAAACCAGCCTGATTGCGTAGGGGAACTCCTCGATGCTCGGAACGACCGGAAACAGGGCGCGCTCGGCCAAGGCTCCGTGACCGATCTCGCGCCGCTTCGGACCGCGCATGAAACCCGCCTCTCCCGTGCTGAAAGGCGGAAAGTTGTAGTGGTGGAGGTAGCGCTTCCGATCCTGCGGACTTATGCCGTCGACGATCTGATCCATCCTCTGCGTGCCCAGCGTGGCCACGTTGAGCACCTGGGTTTCCCCGCGCTGGAAGAGACCTGACCCGTGCGCCATCGCCACCACGCCGATGTCGGCCGAGAGCGGCCTCAGGTCGCTCGGGCCTCGGCCGTCGATTCGTAAACCTTCCTCGAGTATTCGGCTGCGCACGATGCTCTTGGAGAGCGAGCGTATGGCCGAAGAGATGCGGGCGGGAGCGTTCGGTTCGTCCTCGAACCTGTCCGCAAGCGCCTCGATAATCTGCTCAGACGCCGACCTCTCGGCTGCCTGGCGCGCCGTCCGGTCGGTGATGGACAGAGCTTGGACAAGCAGATCCTTGCCGACTTCGGAGGCCGCCTCCATGATCTCCTCGCTGTAGTCGGACTGAAGTTCGTAATGCATTCTGGGGCTGACGCCAGCCATGGCTATGAGCCTTCGCTGAAGCCCCACCGCCTCGGTGATCCACTGCTTCGAAGCTTCCAGACCATTCGCCAGCACCGTCTCGTCGACCTTCGGAGCGCCGTCGGCGTAGCGAGACCAGGCACCCTCGGCGCCGGCCGCTTCGACCATCATCACGGCAACGTCGCCGTCCTCCAGAGCGCGACCGGCCACGACCATCTCGAACGTGGCTTCCTCGCATTCCTGCCAAGTGGGGTGCGGTATCCACTCGCCCTCAGTGGTGTAGGCGAGCCTCACAGCACCAACAGGCCCGTTGAACGGAATCCCTGAGATGCACAGAGCCGCCGAGGCGGCGTTGATGGCCAGAACGTCGTATGGGTTCTCCTGGTCAACCCCCATGACGATCCCGACGACGTGGACGTCGTTGCGGAAACCGTCGGGGAAGCACGGACGCAAAGGCCTGTCAATGAGTCGGCAGACCAGGATGGCGGACTCGCTCGCCCGTCCCTCCCTGCGGAAGAAGGAGCCTGGGATTTTCCCCGCTGCGTACATCCTCTCTTCGATGTCGACCGTGAGGGGGAAAAAATCCACGACAGGCCGCAGGTTCTCAGAAGCTGTGGCTGTAACCAGCACTTCCGTCTTTCCTAGGCGTCCCACTACCGATCCGCCTGCCGAAGGCGCCAAGCGTCCCGTCTCCAGCCCCATTTTTCTGTCAGTGCTTGTCCCGCTAATAGCATTCGAAACGTTTATTTGTTCAGACATGTCATGCCCTTTCTCAATTATTGACGGCGTCGCGATCAGCAGGGCGGGCGTATCCCGCCCGCGGCGCCCGCGGGAGGAATCCCGTATTGAGGATGAGAGCGCCGATGCGCCGTCTTTCTCGCCCGGAAAGTTCCCGAACTGCACCGCCTAGCGGCGCATACGCGAAGTCGTCTTCAGATGTCAGCGACGTAGACCTAGATCGGAAACCAGCGCGCGATAGCGCTCGATGTCGTTGTCACGGAGGTAGTCAAGAAGCCGACGGCGTTTACCCACTAGCATCAGCAAGCCGCGTCGACTGTGATGGTCTTTTTTGTGCAGCTTTAGGTGCTCAGTGAGATGGGCGATCCTGTCTGTAAGCAGAGCAACCTGCACTTCTGTCGACCCGACGTCGTCGTCGTGCCGTCTGTACTTAGCGATTGTGCCTGCTTTGGGGGGTAGATGCTCCACCGTTTTGCTTCCTGACCGGTCCCTCGAGCACTGAAATCATCCCCAGCGGTCTTGTTGTTCCGCCTGCGTCTGACGCCAGAAATTACCTCGGACAGATTCTCTACGGACCATTCCTTCTGCCCTGACTCCTTGAACGACCGAATTTGTCGGCCTTTCTACCTTTTGGTTGATTCTCCGTTCTTTCCTAGTCTCCACTAACTGTACAGGCTCGAGACTTGTTCACCACACTTACTGCGGCCAACCGAGGCTGCCGAGTGAATTAGTTCGAGGCTGCCAGGACAACCGATGGCTTCAGCCGACCTTCGATGAGTTCGTAGACAGCCAGCAGTTCTCCGTCGGAACTCAGGACGGCTAAAGGGCCTTTCGACCGGACGGGAGCCAACTCCGCAGGAAGGTGGCGACCATGACTCACTTTGCGCGCCGTCTCTTCGTCGACGCGAATCGCCGGATAGTCCCTCAAACCCTCTGCGGGCGGCAATAGTTCCAGAGAGTCCAGCGGGCGCCCCTCGGCGATGGAGAAAGACCCGACAGCGGTTCGGCGAAGCGAGAGAAGATGAGCACCACCGCCCAACGACTTGCCCCAGTCTTCCGCCAGAGTGCGAATGTAGGTACCGGAACTGCAGGCGACCTGTATCCGAGCCCGAGGGCGCTCCCCTGGCTCGAAATCCAGCACCTCAAACCTGCTCACGCTGACCGTTCGCGCTTTACGCTCCACCGTCCGTCCCTCCCTCGCCAACTCATGAAGACGCTTGCCATCCACCTTCAGGGCTGAGACCATCGGCGGCACCTGCGAAATCTGCCCTATGAATTTTCCGGCAGACTCGGAAGCCTCCTCCCGCCCCAGAGCGCTCATGTCCCATTGCCCGCAGATTTCCCCGGAAGCGTCCCCTGTGGTGGTCTGCACGCCGAAGACCACCGAGGCTTCGTACTCTTTGCCCAGGTCGGTGAGGAATCTCAGCAGGCGCGTGGCTCTGCCGAAACCAAGAACGAGCACGCCGGTGGCGTCGGGATCTAATGTCCCGGAATGCCCCACCCGACGCGTCCCGAGCAACTGCCGCGCCTCTACCACCACGTCGTGGGAAGTGCAGCCCGCCTCTTTGTCGACCACGGCAAAGCCGTCCTTCGGCACTTCGCGCACGATCTCCCCAGCCGCAGGGGGAGCCTCCACAGCTTCGACTTGATCAGGCCCCTGCTGCGGATGGGTCGCCGGATCGCCCCCGTCGAGCGGCCGGGGGATGCCGCCCTCGCCCATGCCGCGCAGGACTGCCTCAACCCTTGCGCCCGAGTGCATGGCCGGATCGGGCAGGAAACTCAGTTTCGGCACACGGCGCAGACGGCTTTCCGATCCGATGGCTTCCCCGAAGCGGCGCCTGTAGGCGGCCAGAGTTTCGGCAATCTCGGACTCTTCGCCAGGGTCTAGGTTCAGAGTCGAAAAGTAGACGGTTGCGAAGTTGAGGTCGCGGTCGGTCTTGACGCCCGTGATCGCCACCAACTCGAGTGTCTCGTCGCCTATTCGAATCAGTTCGTCGGCCAGGATTCGGCGGAGCAACTCGGCAAGCCGCTCGCCCCTTGCGTAACCCCTCTCGTAGCGAGCCATGCTCTTTGTTCAGATTTCAGGCAGGCCGGGTCTCGCGCTCAGTGTAGGTCTCGATGACGTCTCCGTTCTTGAGGTCGCTGAAACCGGAGAGACCGATCCCGCACTCGAAACCCGAACGCACCTCGGACACGTCCTCCTTGAAACGCTTCAGGGAACCGATCTCACCATTCCAGATCACGCTGCCTTCGCGCAGAAAACGCACTTTGGCGCCCCGTCGTATGACTCCCTCGCGCACGTAGCATCCGGCCACCGCTCCCACACCTCTTATGCGGAAGATTTCCCTCACCTCGGCCTCGCCGGTTACCTCCTCTTCGATCGTCGGCTTCAGCAGCCCTAGGAGCGCATCCTTAACATCCTCGATGATCTGATAGATGACTTCGTAGACGCGAATTTCTACTTGTTCGTTTTCCGCGAGAATGCGGGCGGGTCGGTCTGGTCGGATGTTGAACCCGATGATCGTTGAGCCGGTGGTCTTGGCCAGTGCGATGTCGTTCTCGGAGATAGCTCCCACTCCGCTGTGAACAAACTGCATCTTCACGTCGTCGCGCTCGATCTTCTGAAGGCCGTCGCGGATTGCCTCCAGTGAACCGTTCGTGTCGGCCTTGAGGATGAGCTTGAGGGTGGCCTCTGCGCCTGCGGAGATTTCCTCGAAGATGTCCTCTAGACGTCCGCCGCTCGAATGGGTGGCCACGTCCTTGCCCAAGCTCGCTAAGCGCTGCCAGTAGCCGCGGGCTTCCGCCACTTTGGAGGCCACCTTGTCGCTGGATGCGACCGTGAACGACGTGCCTGCCTCCGCCACATCGGAAAGCCCCAGCACTTGCACGGGAGCGCCCGGGGCGGCCGTCTTGACCGACTTGCCAAGGTCGTTTACCAAGGCGCGGCCGCGACCCCAGGACGAACCGGCGACGATCGGGTCGCCCACTTTCAGCATCCCCTCCTGCACCAGGAGCGTCGAAACCGGCCCGCGCCCGACGTCCAGGTGAGATTCCAAGACCACCCCCTCGGCTAAGCCATCTAGGTGGGCACTCAACTCTGCCAGTTCCGCGACTAGCAGAATGTTCTCCAGCAGATCGTCCATGCCGACATTCTCCAAAGCGGAGACCTGCACACATATGGTGTCTCCGCCCCAGACCTCTGGCACGAGATTTTGCTCGGCGAGTTGCTGCATCACCCGCTCGGGGTCCCCGTTGGGTCTGTCGATCTTGTTCAGAGCCACCACGATGGGGACTTCGGCAGCGCGGGCATGGGCGATGGCTTCCACCGTCTGCGGCATTACCCCGTCGTCGACAGCCACCACCAACACGACGATGTCGGTGACGTCTGCGCCGCGAGCGCGCATGGCCGTGAACGCTTCGTGACCGGGCGTATCGATGAACGTGATGGTTTTACCGTTCCTGTGCACCTGATAGGCGCCTATGTGCTGGGTTATGCCGCCTGCTTCACCCTCGACCACGTTGGAGTTTCGGATTCGATCCAGCAGTTTCGTCTTGCCGTGGTCGACATGCCCCATCATCGTCACCACCGGAGGGCGCGGCTCGGGCTCGCCGTTGCCGCTCCGATCCACCGCAAGCATGGACTGAAGTTCGGCTTCCTGCTCCTGGCCGGGGTCGACCATCCTGATCTGCACCCCTAGTTCATCGGCGAAGAGTTCGATCATCTCATCCGACAAAGACTGAGAAGCCGTCACCATCTCGCCGTTCTGCAGCATGAAACGGACTACGTCAGCCACGGTGCGGTTCAACTTGAAAGCGATATCTTGCGCCGTGCAAAGCCGCTCGACCACGACTTCACCCTTGGGCACTGGCGCGTCCTCGGGGGTGTAGACGGGGACGTCCACCGGGCGAAGCTCTTCGACGGAACGGCGGCGCCGCCTACTCCTCTTTCGCCTCTGGGGTCTGACAGGGGCACCTCGGCCAGGAGCGCGTGCGTGCCCTCTGCCCGGGGCGGGCGGCCCAGACGGACGCAACGAGGATTTGCCTCCGTCGGGGCGGGAAACGGGTCCTTGCCTGATTCCTGGCGCTTCACGCTGCGGAGGCGGCCCCGACCCAGCGCCAGCGCCCTGATGCCTGCGCGAACGAGCGGGAGACCTCCTCAACGGCGGAGGTGGCGGGATGGGTTTGCCTGAAGCAGATCTGAGAGGGGGGGTAGACCTCGAAACGGGAGGGATGGCCGGAGACGTCGGACTATGAGGCAGATCACGGAGGGGTGGGGAAACAGCCGGACCGGACGACGCAGCCGTGCCTTCTTCCGGGGCGGGAGCTTTGGCAGCTAAGGGTCTGGCGGAACGTGCTGGTCGGGGCGGAGCGCTCCCGCTGGAGGTGACAACCCGTCGAGCGCCCGGCGGCGGCATCTCCCTGGGGGGCGGGGGCGGCGCTTCCTTGGTGGGGGTCGGAGGCTTAGGGGGAGGCGGCGGTGCGTCTCTGGAGGCACGGGGGGCACGCTGAGCACGGGGGGCACGCTGGGAGGCGGGCTTCTCGGAGGGCTTCGGAGCGGATACGGAAGTCGGAGAGGCCGCGCTCGACGTGGGCTCTTTCGAGGCGGAAGGAGACGCTCCGGAGGGAGCAGGCGAATCCTTTGTAGAGGGATCCGCCGATTCCGCCAGATCCTCTGCGGTTTTCTGAGTGATTGGACGATCCTGCGGCGGGGTTGCTTGAGCCTCTACGGGCTCTTTCGGAGACGGGCCTGCTTCGGAAACGTCGGCGTCGGCCGCCTCCTCCGCCAGATCCTCCTTGGAAGGAACGGGCTTCGCAGGCTGGGGCTTCTGGGTCGGCTGGAGTTTCTCGGGCTGCTCGGGGCCCGACTTCGCAAGAGGCGGCTTTTCAGGCTGGGGTGGCGCAGGCTCAGGCTCAGGCGGCTCTTCGGAGGCCGCCGGGAGCAGATTTTCCTTCTCCGCTTTGAGCTTTACACGGTACGCATGCGGCTCCTCCATGCTGGAGGACGAAGCCGTGACCCTGATTCCCATCGACTTGCACAGCTTGAGACACTCAGCGGTGCTGATGCCCAGTTCTCGGGCTAACTCATAAACCCTGATCTTCTTGGCCACAGCGGCTACCTCGACGAACTGCAGATCACGCTGCGGAAAGCGGCGAATGCGTCAGTTGGCGAAAATCGCTCCGTAACTCCTCCACGGCCTCGGCAGGAATGCTGCGCCGGAAAGCGCGACTGAGCCTGGGCAGTTCGCAAGCCTTCCGCTGGCATTCTTCCGAAGCGATGCACACCCACGCCCCCCTGCCAGGCAACGTCCGACCTAGATGAAGTACGTCGCCGACAAACGCCACTCTCAGCAGTTCATCGGTGCTGTGCACGCATCGACAACCGATGCATGTGCGGTGAGACCCTGAGTGAAGCTGACCTATGACACCTGCTCCTCGATCGCGTCGCGGGTTGTGTCTGCTGCGTCTAGGGAACCGCCCTGAGGCCGCGAGACGTTCGCAAGAGCCTCCGGTTCGGGGGCGGCGTCCTCGCTGTTCTTGGTGTTCTCGGTGTCCTCGGTGTCCTCGCCCTGCTCGGGTTCCCCCCCCGGAGTTCCCTCTCCTAGAGGTTCCCCTTCGGAGATTCTCTCTGAGGCGGCTCCCTCGGAACCTTCCGCAGTCTCACCCTCCGCAGTCTCACCCTCTAGAGATTCCGCTTTCTTAGCTTCCGCTTTCTGGGAGTCCGCTTTCTGGGAGTCGAGCGTCGAATCGTCCGAACTCTCGTACTCGTCGAGAGAGATTGGGGCGCCGCCGTCTGCGGGCTGCCACACCTGCTGGCCCGTGTCGGGGTCGAGCGTCCACTCCCCTTCAGCCCAGTCCACCTCGCCGTAGGCGGCTTCGGCAGCCACCTGAGACCTGCTCTTGATCTGGATGCGCCAGCCTGTCAGACGCGCCGCTAGTCGAGCGTTCTGGCCTTCCTTGCCGATGGCCAGGGAAAGTTGATGATCCCGCACGATCACCTCGGCGCTGCGGTCGGTCTCGTTCAGGTGGACTTCCTCTGTAACGGCCGGCGCCAGAGCTTTCATGATGAAGTCGGCCAAGTCTTCGGTGTATGTGACGATGTCAATCTTCTCGCCTCGAAGTTCGTTCACTATGTTGCGCACCCGGGCGCCGCGAGCCCCTACGCACGCCCCGACCGGATCCACGTTCTCCACGTTGGAGGCCACGGCGATCTTGGTGCGATGCCCCGGTTCACGAGCGCACGCCTTGATCTCGACCGTTCCGTCGGCGATCTCTGGCACCTCTAGCTCGAACAGGCACTTCACCAATCCAGGGTGAGTCCGGCTCACGACGATTTGCGGCCCTCTGGCCGTACGCCGCACCTCCACGATGAAGGCCTTGAGGCGGCTGGATGGGTCGGGACGCTCAAAGGGCACCTGCTCGGACTGAGGCAGGAGCGCTTCCACCCTCCCTAAATCGAGCAAGGTGTAGCGGGAATCGCTCTGCTGAATGATTCCCGTCACGATGTGGCCCTCTCGCCCGGTGTACTCCTCGTACTTGCGATCACGCTCCGCTTCGCGAATGCGGTGGGTCATGACCTGGCGAGCCGTCTGGGCGGCTATGCGGCCGAAGTCCTCAGGCGTCACGTCGTATTCATCACCGTAAGGTTCTCCGTCTTCGTCCAGTTCCTGCATGAGCACGCGTATCTCGGCGGTTTCAGGATCGATCGCCACCCAGGCGTATTCATGCGAGCCGGGCATCCTCTTGTAGGCCATCTCGAGGGCGTCGGCCAGGGCTTCGTAGAGTTTCTCCACTGAGATGCCCCGCTCGGCAGCCAGCGCCTCCATGGCTTCCAGCATCTCCGGTCTCACTGTCTCACCCTGCCTTTTTGCCTTTTGCCGAACCCGACGCTCGCTTATCGGCAAGCTTCCCGGCTTCATCCCAGTCGAACACTGTCTTGGCGGCCTTCACCGAATCCATCGGAATGACCTGGCGTTCTCCGTCCGGAAGCGTCAGGGTTATCTGCGAATCCGCTGCCTCCGTCAAACAGCCGCGTACGCGGCGGGCGCCCTCCCTACCTGGGGCCAACTTCACCGAAACCTCCAATCCGACCGACTTCTTGAAGTGCTCGGGGCGGCGGAGTTTGCGCTCGATGCCAGGGCTGCTGACCTCCAGCGTGTATCTGCCCGGTATCGGATCCAGCACGTCTAGTTCGGCAGAAATCGTCCTGCTTGCCAGGACCAGCGCTTGGCTGTCCACTCCGCCCTTACGATCGACTGTGAGACGCAGACGACCGCCTCCCCAGTGAACGTCCCATAGTTCCAGCCCTAGGTCGTCGAGCAATGGCGCCCCTGCCTCTTTGACTGTCTCTTCGACTTTTAGTTCTCCCGGGTGCCTCACCGACATCGCCTTCTCTTTCGCAGATCGTCGACCTTCGGGCTTCGCTGGTGCCGAAGATCAACTCCGTTTTGAGGAAGCCGGCAACACCGTCAACAGCAAATGAGGCGTGGGACCCGCCCACGCCTCAGTCTCCGAAGTCTCCGACTGACCCTCAGTAGGATCAGTATAACTAGGATATTACAAGTGCAGGCCGGGGGCGACCCCTAACCTGAGGCTTCACCCCTAGCGGCATTCCTCACCAGTTTCACCTTGGTGCCGGTGTCGTTGGCGTCGGCGCCTTGTGCGGTCAGGAGCATAGATCGATCCCGCTCCGCCTCCCTAGCGGCACGTTCCGTGTCGGCCCTGGCAAGCGCCGCCTCCGTTCCCTCCTCGCAGATCGTCCTAGCCCAGGACACCAGGGAGTCCACCATTTCATCCTCGGGCACCACTGCCACGTTCACCCCCTTGACGAAGAGATGACCCCTTCCTCGACCTGCTGCGATGCCCAGGTCGGCGTCCCTGGCCTCGCCCGGTCCGTTCACAACGCAGCCCATCACGGCCACCTGCAGGGGGAGTTCCTCTTCCCCGAAGGCCTCTAGGGCCTGCTGAGCGATGCCGAAGACGTCCACCTCCGCCCGGCCGCAACTCGGGCAGGCGATCAGGTCCACGGTCTTGCGCTCGCGCAGCCCCAGGGACTCCAGCAAAGCCCGTCCCATGCGCACCTCCTCCACCGGGTCGGCGGTGAGCGAGTACCGAATCGTGTCTCCGATGCCTTCGGTCAGGAGAGCGGCTATGCCTGCAGTGGATTTGACCACTCCAACTGGAGGAGGCCCGGCTTCGGTGACTCCTAGATGCAGAGGGTGATCGGTCACCTCTGAGAGTCGGCGGTAGGCCTCCACCATAAGGGGGACGCTGGAGGCCTTAACCGAGATTTTCACGAGGTCGAAGTCGACGGCCGTGAAGTAGTCGAGCTCACGCAGAGCGGAATCCACCATGGCGCCTGGCGTGACCTTCCCGCCGTAGGAGTCGTAGATGTCGGGGTCCAAGGAACCGCCGTTGACGCCTATGCGGATGGGGACGCCTCGGTCTCGGCACTCCGAGGCGACCGCTTTGATGTGCTCCGGGCGGCGGATGTTGCCTGGGTTCAGCCGCAGACACTGCACTCCGGACGCCAGCGCCGCCAGCGCCATCCGGTATTGATTGTGGATGTCGGCGACTATGGGCACGGGCGAACGAGGCACAATAGCGGCAAGCCCTTCGGCGGCTGCCGTCTCGTTGCACGTGCAGCGAACGATGTCCGCTCCAGCGGCGGCTAGAGCGTATATCTGCGCCAGGGTGCCTTCGACGTCCGCCGTCTTAGTAGTCGTCATGGACTGGACGGAGATCGGGGCGTCGCCGCCGACCGCCACGTCACCCACCATTATTTGCCTAGTGGAGCGGCGCTTGAAGTTTGCGGCTACTTCCATTTCCGGCGGGGCCCCGTCCAGTGGGAGTCCCGATACCTTGCGCCGGGTGTCCAGCGGCGGGTCCCGCAACCCTTCCCAAAACCCCAACCCTCCCCAAGGGGAATTCCAAGCATCAGCGCACCGACAGGTCTATCGGGTCGAGAATGTCCCTGGAGAGCGCCACCACGCTGATCGTAAGGAGGAAGAGCAAAAACACGTAGACGACCGGAAGCATCTTGGCCACGTCGGCCTGATAGCGGCGGCCTCGCCGAGAGCGCAGCCGCTCGTAGGTGGCTATCACCACGTGCCCGCCGTCCAGCGGAAGCATGGGCAGGAGGTTCAAGATGCCGAAGAAAATGTTCAGGCTGGCGAGGAAAACCAAGTAGGTGACGACGTTCTCCTGGGCAAACACTCCCCCCAGATCGAGTATGCCGACGATGGAGATGGCCCTGTTGGGATCGATGCTCTCTCCGCCCTCGGTGGCCACCGCTGTGGATGTGGAATCTCCACCGAAGTCGGCAAGGGGCCCCAGCAACCCGTCGAGACCTTCCAGGCTAAACAGGGCGATTATCCCCTTGACCGACTCCTTGGTAACCTCCCCGAAGTCAGAGAAGGCGTTCCCTAGTCCGAACACGACGTTCTGGCGTTGAGGGTTAGGTCGGGAGGGGGTGACCCCCAGGAAGCCCAGTTCAGGGTTCTCCGCCCTCCCCCCTATCTGTCCCTGAAGTTGGATAAGTTCGCCGTCTCTCACAACGCTCATCTCTGCGGTCTGGCCTGCCATCAGGATGATTTCGTCGCGCAGGTTGTTGAACGTCCTGATCGGCGTGTCCCCGATCGCTGCTATGCGATCGCCGGGTCGCAGACCGATCTCGTCGGCGGAGCTGTCCTCCTGCACGGAATGGATCTGCCAGTCAGCCGTCTCGACGACGCTCTCGGGATTGACGCCGTAGAAACCTAGCCCCGAGTGCAGTATCCAGAAAATAACGATGGCGATCAGAAAATGCATTCCCGACCCCGCCGTCGCCACAAGCAGCCGTCTCGAATAGGGCTTAGACCGGTATGTCCGATGCTCCTCGGAAGGATCTACCTTCTCTAGATTGTTCATCCCCAGGATGCGTACGTAGGCGCCTAGGAGGATGGGCTTGATCCCGTAGGTGGTTTCCCCGCGCTTGAACGACCAAATCCGGGGGCCAAACCCCAAGAAGAACTGGCTGACCTTCATACCCGACCACTTGGCCGTGAGGTAGTGACCGAGTTCGTGCAGGAAGAGCATCCCCACGAGGCACAGGACCGTCAGCAGGATGTAGACGCCCGCCAACCAGCCCAAGATACCCAAGCCGACCGCTAGCAGAGCAACGCGGATCGACGATGACATAAGGGTGAGCGGTTCGAGATCGTGCTTCAGCGGCTTCTCTCGCACCCGCGAGAGGAGAGGGCTGATCCGACGAGGACGGGATTCCTTCTCGGCGGCTGCCGGCTCGGCGGCGGGCGACTCCGCGGACTCCGCGGTTTCCACTGTCTCCGCTGTCTCCGCTCGGCGGGACACCTCGGCGGCGGGCGACTCTGCGGCTGCCGGCTCGGCGGTTTCCGGCTCTGCGGCTGCCGGCTCTGCCGGCTCCGCGGAGGACGCCGCTTCGTCCCCTATCCCTTTGCTCATGCCGCAGCCCGTCGGGAAACTAGGTCGATGGCGGAGGCTCGTGCATATGCGTCTGCCTCCAGCACGGTTTCGAGAGAGTCGACCTTAGGCAGAGGGGCTAGATGCAGGGTCGCCTCGACCACGTCCGCTATTTCCCTCCAACCGATCGCTCCGCCAAGAAAGGCTTCCACGGCAACCTCGTTGGCGGCGTTCAGAACCGCCGGCGCCGCAGCCCCCATCCGCCCGGCCTCATAAGCCAGAGACAAGCATCGAAATTTCTCGGTGTCCGGAGGCTCGAAATCCAATCGGTTCATCGTTTCGAAGTCGATGCGCCCGTAGGGACGGCTCCAGCGGTCAGGGTAGGAGAGGGCGTAGGCGATGCAGGAACGCATGTCGGGCAGGGAGAGTTGCGCCAGCAAGGCGCCGTCAGTGTATTCGACCATAGAGTGGACTACCGACTGCGGGTGCACCACCACGTCTATGCGGTCGTAGCCCACCCCAAAGAGTTCTTGCGCCTCGATCACCTCCAGCCCCTTGTTCATGAGAGTGGAAGAGTCGACCGTGATCTTCGGCCCCATGTTCCAAGTCGGATGCTGTAGGGCGTCTGCCGCCCTCACCTTGTTCAAGGCGCTCTCCGGGTACCCGCGGAACGGCCCGCCGCTGGCCGTAAGAACTATGCGGGAGACTTGCCGGAGCCTGTCGGGCTCCCCCAGGGTTTCATTGGCACGCAAGCACTGATGCACGGCGCAGTGCTCGCTGTCTACAGGCAGGAGTTCAGCGCCCGGCGTCTGCAAGGCACGCGCCACGAGCGAACCTGCGGCTATGAGGGACTCTTTGTTGGCCAGGGCGAGACGCTTGCCAGCTCGCAGTGCGGCCAGCGTCACCGGCAGTCCCGCAAAACCCACCACCCCGTTGAGGACGACGTCGGCGAGGGCTGCGGCGGAAGCCAGCGCCTCGCCGCCAGCAGCGAGTTCGGTGCCTGCGGGCAGCAGCTTGGAGAGTTCCGACGCCTTGGTCTCGTCTGCCAGCGCTACTACCTGAGGACGGAACTTTCGAGCCTGCTCGGCCAAGAGTTCTACCGAAGAACCCGACCCCAGAACAGTGACTTCGAACTCCCCGGACTGCGCCACGTCTAGAGCCTGTGTTCCTATAGAGCCGGTAGAGCCCAAAACCGCCAAAGTGTCCGTCATCAAATCTCCTCAGTGAGTCCTTATACAGCCTATGCAGCTGCTGCGGGCGACAGACGCAGGCACGGGCGCAGCAAGCGGGGATGCTTACTCTGCCCGCATAAGACGCCGGAGCGAGTGGGATCAGGACGGGACGGCTTCTATGACGTTGGTGATCAAGGCCAGACCCCAGGTCACCGGCAGGACGAAAAGAAGTCCGTCGAAGCGGTCCAGAATGCCTCCGTGCCCAGGGATCATCTTGCCCATGTCCTTGATACCCAAGTCCCGTTTGATCATCGACTCGCAGAGGTCTCCGAGGGTGGCGGCGACCGCAGCAGCAACGCCGAGAGCGAGCACGTGAGAGATCGAGCCTGGGTTTTCCCCCCAAGGGTCGATTCGAAGCAACCCCAGGATGAGCCAACACGCCAGGACAGAACCCAGGATCCCGCCGATTAGACCTTCCACGGTCTTCTTGGGACTGGCCTTAGACAGGCGCGTACGACCAAAGATCCTCCCGAAACCCCAAGCACAAGTGTCGTATGCGACAGTCGCAACCACAGCGCCTAGCAACAAGCCCACGCCCTGGCTCTCGCGCAGCAGTAGAACTCCGAAAGAACCCAGAACACCTATGTAACCGATGCCGAAGAGCGTCGCCGCAATGTTGGGAATGGGGCGCTCACCGGTTACGCCGAAGAGATACCAGCAGAAGGTGGCGATCAGAGCCAACCCTATGGCCAGTGGATAAGCCTGCGCCCCCCGCCAATAAACCGCAATCGGCAAACCGACCACGCTGGCGATGCCCACGAGAACGGCCGGTTGGTAGCCGACCTTGCGCAATGCGCCGAACAATTCCCCTGCGGCCAGCACCAAAAGCAGGATCAACAAGATCAGCGTGGCCCAACGGCCGAGCAGGAAACAGACGGCCGCCACCCCGCCGAATCCCAGAGCGGAAAGCACGGCCTTGGTCAGACCTCGATCCAAACCACCGCCGCCTAGGAGCATGTCGCCGTGGTTCTCGCGGGCGTGCCATGAACCGTCCTCGTCGCCGCCGAAGAACTGGGCGCCCGCTTCGGTATCGGTGATTCCCACGCCGGAAGCTTGAGGGTGTTGATCGGTCAGGTATCCCAGGTCAAGATTGGACTCCGGCTGCCTTTGGCTCCAAGCCAGGGAGCCTCCCGCAAACGTGTCCCAAGGCTGCTCGTCTCCGGCGGTCTCATCAGGTGCGAATCCTCCTCCGGAAACCTGATGATCCGCCCACGACTGACCTTGGGGATCTCCGTGGGAGTGGTCTTCTTGCGACATCTTGCCTCCTAGCTCAGACCTGCATCAGTTCGTGTTCTTTGGTGCGGAGAGCCACTGAGATGTCCTCTTCCATCTCATGGATGAGGTCATTCAGCAACTTCGTGCCTCTGTGCACCTCGTCTTCGGACAACTCTCCGTCCTTTCCCAATGATTCAAGTTGGTTACGGGCAGATCTTCTGGTATTTCGAACTGAGACCCGCCCGGATTCCGCCATCGACCGCACCAGACGCACGAGATCT
Organism: Acidimicrobiales bacterium; assembly: GCA_965242895.1. Lineage (GTDB taxonomy): Bacteria > Actinomycetota > Acidimicrobiia > Acidimicrobiales > CATQHL01 > CATQHL01. The sequence continues at coordinate 2,050,052 of OZ251507.1, read as the reverse complement.
TTGCGCCGCTCCTCCGTGAGAGGCGGAAATACGAGCCGGATTATCGTTCCATCGGCGCTGGGGTTGAAACCGAGGTCAGCGGCTTGAATGGCTTTGCGAATCGACTCGATGGCGCTCTTGTCGTATGGGGAGATGACGAGTTGCTGGGCGTCGGGAATGCTGAACGAAGCCAACTGCTGAAGCGGTACCTCAGCGCCGTGGTAGTTCACCATCACCCGCTCCACAATCGACGGACTGGCTCGACCTGTCCGCACCCCGCTGAACTCCGTCCGAGTGTGAGCGGCCGCCTTTTTCATCTTGTCACGAGCCTCTGAGAGGACAATTTCGACTAGTTCGCTTTCCATTATTGGCCGTTCCTACTCTGATCCTTGCTCCCTAGCCGTCTTGAACTGCCCTGTGTGTCTTCTTTCTCTTGGCCGGTCTTCGCCCGCCGCAAGCTAGGAGACAATGGTACCTACCCGATCACCCTGGAGTATCGAAAGGATGTTTCCGCTCTCCATGATGTCGAACATCACGATCGGGAGATTGTTCTCCATACACATGGTGGCTGCAGTGGCGTCCATCGCACGCAAACCCTTGTTGATCAGATCGAGGTACGCCACTTTCTCCAGCCTGACCGCATCGGGGTTGGTGCGCGGATCGTCGCTGTAGATGCCGTCTGTACCGGAGTGCGTCCCCTTGAGAAGCGCCTGAGCTTCCACCTCCACCGCTCTGAGAGCAGCTGCGGTGTCGGTGGTAAAGAACGGGTTGCCGGTACCTGCTCCGAAGATGACCACACGGCCTTTCTCGAGGTGGCGAATGGCGCGGCGGCGGATGTAAGGCTCGGCAATCTGAGCCATGTGAATGGCTGTCAGCACACGCGTGGGCTGGTCTTGACGCTCGAGAGCGTCCTGGAGAGCCAGGGAGTTGAGGAGAGTGGCGAGCATGCCCATGTAGTCGGACTGCGCCCGGTCCATCACCTCGCCCGCACCGCTCCTTCCACGCCAGATGTTGCCGCCCCCGACCACCACGGCAATTTCCACTCCTGTGCGGGAACGCGCCAAGACGATCTCCGAAGCGATGCGGTCGACGACCTCGGGGGCCACCCCCAGGGCGGGCTCTCCCCCGAAGACCTGCCCTGAGACTTTCAACAGAACACGACTCCATTGATCGGGGGCGGGGCTCCTCGTCTCCCCCACGGCTGCCCCTTCAGCCCAGGTAGGACTGTTCGAAGCGAACGATCTTGCCGCCCTTGAGGGTTTCTTGCACGCTCGATTTGTCTCCGTGCAGACCTTGCTCAAGCAGGACTCTCTCTGCGTACCAGGCCTTCAGCCGCCCTTCGACAATCTTCTCACGAGCCTGAGGCGGGCGATCGGACGCCATGACCTCTGCCGAAGCCCGCTGGCGCCCCACCTCTTCTTCGTCCACCTCGCTGCGATGCAGGTATCTAGGCTTGGCGAAGGCCACGTGCAACGATACCTGATGCAGGACGTCGGCTGGCACGCCGGCGCCTTCCACGATCACCCCGTTCACCCCTCTGCCGTCCTGAAGGTGAAGGTAGGTGTCTAAGAGGTTGCCTTCGGTTGCTTCTAGACGCTTGACCGACCCCAGTCCTATGTTCTCCTTCTTGGAAAGACGCAGACTGTCGATGCGTTCCGCAAAGCTGTCCGCCGCTTGGGGGCCGTTGGCTAGGACTGCATCGGCGATTGACTGCAAGCAGGAAAGGAAGTCCTCTGACTTGGCTGAGAAGTCGGTTTCCGAACGAAGGTGCACCAGGGCGGCGGAACCCTCGGCAGAGGCGATGGCCACAGCTCCTTCGTTCGCTTCCCTGCCGGAGCGCTCCGCTGCTCTAGCGAGGCCGCGCCGCTTGAGTATCTCGGCCGCCTCTTCGAAATCTCCTTGGGCTTCGGACAAGGCGCGTTTGGCGTCCATCATCCCTGCTCCGGTGACGTCGCGTAGGGCCTTTACATCCTTGGCTGAAATGCTCCTAGCTGATCCTTGCGTCATTGCTTCAACCTAACCTCTAGAGATTGTCGGCGCTGCGTCGTTTGCGGAACCAGCGCATGGACTTTTTCTCCATTTTTTCTTCTTTGTCTTCTTCAGGCTCGTGAGCGCCATCCTCCTCGGGAACCGCAGCCGCCTCTTCGTCGGCCGGCGCCTCAGATTCTGCTTCGGGCGCATCGGTTTCGACTTCAGCGGCGGGCGCATCCTCGGGCGCTCGCTCATGGGTCGCTTCGAGCGTCTCCTGCGCGGCTTCGCCCGCTGGTGTCTCCCCCGCTTCTTCGGGTGCAGGTTTCTTCGGCCCCTCTGAGGACTCGGGCTCCTCGGGCGCCTTGGGGGACTCCGGCTCCCCTGGCTTCCTGGGCTCCTCCGGCTCCTCGGGCTTCTTAGAGGACTCCGGCTCCTCGGGCTTCCTGGGCTCCTCGGGCGGCGCAGCCTCCTCTGACGCTTCAGCCCTAGCGGTCTCATCAACGGCTTCTCCCGCCTCTCCCGCCTCTTCGGTGGCCGCAGGCGCCTCCTGAGGCTGCGACTCGCCGTCGACCGCACTCTCTTCAATGGACGCCTCACCGACCGCGAGGGAAGGAGCGGTTTCTTCCTCAACCGCAGGCGCCGCGGGCGTAGGCGTCGAAGGAATCACCGCCTCGGGAGGGGTTTCAGGAGCGGGTACAGGAGCAGGGGTATCCCCCTGCTCGTGAACAGACGGCTCTCCAGGCTCTTCAGAAGAGACAGGCTCCGAGGCGGCAGCGGCGGGGGGCGGCGAAACCTCTTCCGCCGTCGGCGCTGGAGGAACCGAGACGTCCGCAGGGACACTCACGGGATGCGGCACTTCCTCCAACCTGCCGAACCGCTTTCCGGCAATCACGGCGTCGGCCATAATGCGGCACATCAAGTCTCCCGAGCGAATCGAATCGTCGTTGCCAGGTATCAAGTAATCCGCAACATCTGGATCGCAATTGGTGTCGACCACGGCAATAAGCGGAATCCTGAGTTTGTTGGCCTCGCTGACGGCTATGTGATCGGTCTTGGTGTCGAGCACGAACACGGCCTCAGGGGGTGTGTCCATCTGCCCGATCCCACCTAGGTTGCGCTCCAGCTTGGCCAATTCCCGCCTCAGGCTGAGCGCTTCCTTCTTGGGCATTGCGTCGAACTCCCCTGATTTCTGCATGCGCTGATACTCCTGCATCTTGTGCACGCGTTTGAAGATGGTCTCGATGTTGGTGAGCATCCCGCCGAGCCAGCGCTCGTTCACGTACGGCATTCCGCAGCGCTTGGCGTGCAGGGCGGTGCTTTCCTGCGACTGCTTCTTGGTGCCCACGAAGAGCAGCGTCCCGCCGTCGGCCACCATGTTGCGCACGAACACGTAGGCGGCTTCGATCTGAGCCAAGGTCTGCTTCAGGTCGATGATGTATATCCCGCCGACGTCGCCATGGATGAACCTTTTCATCTTGGGATTCCAGCGGCGCGTCTGATGGCCGAAATGGACGCCAGCTTGGATCAATTCGCTCATGGCCACCACCGGGGCTGCATCCCCTGCCAAGGAATCCCCTGCTGAGGGTGCCGGGGGTTCCGCAGTCTCCTTTGTCACGGCTGCAGTGGCTGCAGCTGTTGCCGCGGTCGGGGACTGCTCGGGGATATTCTCGATCTCAGCGTTGGGGTCGTCCGTTGCCATTCTTGCTCCCATCGGTTGTTGCGAGATATCCGCGCCCGGCACCCTTGGGCGACCGTGGGAGGACGCGGACGGAACTCATCGGATGTTTCGGATTGAGCCTGACCTGCCGAGGAAACTGCACAAGCTCAAACTTCCTGGCGCAGAGCGCTCAGGCAGACACTCAGGCTACCGCCTAATCCGCCCGACTCTCCGTCTGGAGCGCCCGAGGGTCGGACAGCGCAACGGGTTCCGTCCCTCAGCCCCTTCCCGCCCCTTCAGCCCCTTCAGTCCACGGCGTCGGTGACGGATTCCGACGTCGTCGCTCATGGTTCAGCCCTTCAGCCCCTTGGATGCGCCGAGGTGATGACCGAACGCAGCCTCTTCTGGCTCACGTGCGTGTAAATCTGAGTGCTGGAAAGACTCTCATGCCCGAGGAGTTCCTGCACCGCCCGCAAATCCGCCCCGCCGTCGAGCAGATGGGTCGCAAAGGTATGACGCAGGGCGTGCGGGTGGGCGTGCTGGCTTCGAGCGCTGAGCCGCCTCTCCAGAATGAAGCGGACGTTGGAGGGGGAGAGCGGGCGTGCCCGCATGTTGAAAAAAAGAGGGTCTAAGGGTGGCAGAGCCTTCAGCCCCTGCTCTGGAGGGACGCTTCCTTCGGAACGGGCTCGCTCCTCGCAGTAGAGCCGGACGGCCTCAGCCGCCGGAGCGGACAACGGCAAGAGACGCTGCTTGCCGCCTTTGCCAGTGACAGTCACGCGGCGGGAGTCCAGATCGACGTCGGCCGGTCTGAGGGCGCATAGTTCCGATACACGCAAACCGGATCCGTAGAGCAGTTCCACCACGGCGTTTTCCCTGAGCCTGCGCAGAGGTGAATCTTCGACGGTGCGCGGGCTGCGGGATTCCAACAGGGAGTTCAGCGTTTCAGAAGGCAGTACACGCGGCAGGCGCTCAGCGAGTTTCGGGGTGTAGATGCCCACGCTCGGATCGCTCTCGCATCGTCTAGTGCGAACCGCCCAGTCAAAATACCGGCGCAGGGCGGACGCCCGACGCGCCACCGTCCGAGGGGCTTTCCCTTCACGCGACAACCCGGCGAGGTATCTGCGAATATCTCGCCGCGACACCGCATCCGGCCCTAGCCGTCCGGCAGGGGGGGACGCTACGTTCAGAGCAGCCCAGTCCATGAACGCCAGGAGATCTCGCTCGTAGCTCTTGATGCTGGAATCCGCCAGTCTCAGCAGCGACTCCAAGAACGCATCCAACTCCCATCCCTCGGCTCCCTCGGCCAATCCCTCGGAGACCGCCTCTGACACCGCCTTCTTGGAAACCTGTCCCCCTGCGCTTTCGGCACTCCTAGCCATATTTCTAGATTAAACCTGACCTCAGTACAAGCTGCGCCTTTCGTACCAGAGCCCCCGCTGCACGATCCTCCCTTCGGCAATGAGACGCTCGAGCAGCCCCGCCACCTCCCCCAGCGTAGATGACGTGCGCTCAGCGAGAGTGTCCAGGGTTGCGGGCATCCATTCGAAGGCGTCCAGCAATTTGACGGCCGGGTCGTCGGCTTCCGTTTCCGTTGCTGTATCAGCGGCGGTTGCGCTGTCGCTGCGGGCGGCGGCGGGAAGCGCTTCTGTGGCGATGTCCATCGCCGTGAAGAGGTCATCGATCTCGCAGATGACCCCGCAGCCGTCGGCGATGAGCCGATTGGTGCCAGCAGAGGAGGGGCTGCGTATGTGCCCGGGCACGGCCATCACCACCCTCCCTCGTTTTGCGGCTTCCACAGCAGTAGTAAGCGAACCTCCTTCGGAGTGAGATTCCACGACCACACAGACATCGGCCAGGGCGGCCATTATCCGGTTACGGGCAGGGAACCTCCACCGCTCTGGAGCCGACCCTAGGGGTGCTTCGGAAAGCATCAGGCCGCGCTCCCCCACTCTCTTCCAGAGAGCTCGGTTGGACTTGGGATAGACCCTGTCCAGACCGCTGCCCACCACGCCCACCACCGGCGCCTCTTCGACTTCCAGGGCGCCGGAGTGAGCGGCAGCATCTATCCCAGCAGCGAGACCGGAGATGACGACGATGCCGCGCTCGGCCGCTGCCTTTCCTAATTCGAAGGCCACCTCTGCTCCGTAGCGCGTGCAGGTTCGAGTGCCCACGATGGTCACGGCAGGTCGTCTCAGGAACTCCAGGCTGCCCTTTGCGAAGAGCGCTGAGGGCGCTTCGGAATCCTGACTGAGACGCCAGGGATAGCGCTCGCCGCCGCGCCGTATCACCCGAACCCCGCCTTCGCAATGACTCCTCCAGCACTCGGCGACGTCGGCTCGCCCCGCTTCGGTGATCCAGCGTTGGGCTAGGTCGGCCTTCACCTTGGCAACCTCGGCGGTTTCTCGGCAGTTTTTGGCGCGCAAGGTCTCCCAGACCTCGGACGGGGATCGTTCTTCCAGGAGCCTTTCGAGACGCGCAGGCCCCATCCCCGACAAACTCAGCAGGGAGACCAGGAATGCCTCCTCGGGCAGTTTCTCAAGCGGATCTGTCGAGTTCTTCACGCTTCCCCTCTCAGTCTCAGGGCTACCCGGCTCGGATTCTGGTGCTGACCTCCCCGGCCGACCATCTCGCTCACGACGCACCTACGCCCGCATAGGAGCGGTCGAGCGTCACCGGGTTCTGGCGCATCTGAAGGGCAAGCGCCACCTCAGGGATTTCTAAGGGGGCCGACCGCCCCTCCAAATCGCAGATAGTCAAGGCCACGCAGCGCACCCGATGCAGCCCTCGCGCCGAAAGCCGACCCGAGGCGACCGCGGTCTCGACAAGTTTGGAGGCGTCGACATCCAGAGGAGCTTCCTCCTCTATACGCTTAGCACCCAGGACGCTGTTGCTCTTGACTCCTCTTCGGGCAGCCCGCTCCCGGGCAGCCAGGACACGCTCGCGAACCAACTCTGAGGACTCCCCCACCTTCCCGCGAAAGAGTTCCTCTGCGGTGGGGCGCTGCAAGAAAAGCCGAATGTCGAAGCGATCCAGCAGGGGGCCGGAGAGGCGTCGGGCGTAACGCATACGGGCGGCGTCGCTGCATCGGCATCCGCCCGGCCCATCACCCTGACCGCAAGGACAGGGGTTCATCGAACCGACAAAGACGAACTCAGCGGGAAAAGTAACCGACCCTGCAGCACGGCTGACCCGAATCACACCTTCCTCGAGAGGCTGACGCAGGGCGTCGAGGACGCTCGGAGAAAACTCCCCCAACTCGTCTAGGAACAGCACCCCGCCGTGTGCAGCGCTGATCTCTCCAGGGCGCAGGGTGCGCGACCCGCCTCCCACCAGCGCCGGCATTGTTGCGCTGTGATGCGGAGAACGGAAAGGCGGGTCACTGATCAAGCCACCCTGAGGAATCCTGAAGTCGCCGGCGGAGTAGATGCGCGTGACGACGCGTGCGGTATCGGAGTCGAGGGTCGGAAGAAGCCCGACCAGTCGGCGTGCGAGCATCGTCTTGCCGGCGCCGGGCGGACCCACCATCAGCATGTGATGCCCGCCAGCGGCGGCGATCTCGAGCGCCTTACGCCCCATCGCTTGACCGCGAATGTCGCACAGGTCTTCCTCTGCGGGCACGGCGTCGGAGGCAGGGGGAGACTGGGGCAAGCGGAACTCACGATTGCCGACCAAGCAGGGAACCAGCATCCCGAGCGTCTCGGCGCAGACGACCTCCTTTTCCTCCACCAATTTGGCCTCGCCATGCGCCTGAGGTGACACCACCACCCGGGGGCGCTCCGCGGCGTCGACCATGCTGAGAGTGCCTGGGACGCGCCGCAGGGAGCCGTCAAGACCGAGCTCAGCGACGAAGGCGTACTTCTCGATTTCGGCCTGCGAAATCACCCCGCCCGCCACCAGCAGTCCTACGGCGATCGCTAGGTCGAGGCTGGCGCCCTCCTTGCGCATCCCGGTGGGCGCCAAATTCACGGTGACTCGGCGCATCGGCCATTCGAATCCGCTGGAAAGGAGGGCTGCCCGCACGCGATCTCGGGATTCGCGACAGCAGACGTCCGGCAGTCCGACGATGTTGAAACCAGGCAGGCCTGTCGAGACGTGAACCTCCACGTCGACCGGGTATCCGATAACGCCCTGCACGACGGACGAAGCGACGGTTGCAAGCATTAGTTGATCCTTTTCTCTTGGGATTCTCTGATGGTTTGAGGGCGCGGCGACCAAGTTGGGGGCGCAGACGTCAGAAGCGCAGCGCAAGTGGTCGTTGCCTCCGATCGCAAAGTTCGAAACCAGGCGGAGCAACCATTCCGATCCCCCAGGGGAATCCTAGGAGATCATTCGCTATATCATGATATTACATTATATTTCATTATATGACACTCTTAAATCCCGAATCTGTTGCGTTCTCTGAAGAGCTTTCGAGTTGACGACAGAGACAACCAGCACGACGACCAGCACGACTCAGCACCCGAAAACGGAGCATCGGAGTAGATTGCCGACGGAAGCGGCCCACGAACAGGAGCATGAAATGGGGTTCGATCCCCGGAGAAGATGGCAGAGGCGAGGCGTGAGCGACTACGTGTACGTCGGCCTTGGTCTGGCGGTCTGCATCGGGTTGGTGATCTGGGGCATCTGGGGCTGAACGGGGGGAGGGGGGGTCACCCTTTTGCTCGTGAGGGAGGAGTCCAGGCCGCCGTCAAGCCGCCTACCCAGACTGCGCCTCCTCTTCTTAGACAGTGGGCTGAGGTCGACAGAGTGGATCCCGTGGTCAGCACGTCGTCGACTATCAGGACTCTGCGGAGAGGGGCGCTCCGCAGACGCAGATTCGGCCCTTCTAGGCGCTCTAGGCGGCTGCGGTGACCCTGAGGTTTGTCTCGACCGCGCGCCAGCAGCCTGCTGCAGGGGACGCCCAGCCGACGGGCTACTGCCCGAGCCAGAACCTCCCCCTGGTCGTAGCCGCGTCGAACGCTGTTCGGACGGGTGGAGGGCGCCCAGGTGACTTGGTTTACATCCTTTGGCGCCAGTATGGCCATCGGCTGCGCCAACCTCTTTCCGAGCATGTGTGCATTGCGGAATTTGAGGGCAAGAATCGTACGGCTGCCGACCTCGTCGTAGACAAAAAGCGCCCTTAGGTAATCGATTCCCTGCAAGGGGGGAAGCTTCGGTGCGGGCACCAACCTCTCTGTGCATGACCCGCACAGAATCCGTCCTGCGGTTTCGCAGACCACGCACTTAAGCTCGAAAAACATTCTTTTAATTATATCAGTTATTTACAGTGAATTAAAATGTATTTTAATGTAAAATGATAATCGGGTAAGAACTAGCCCGCCGAACCCGCCGAACCCGCCGAATAGGAAGGGGATCTCCCGACGCTGCTGCACAGACGCTGCAGTGCAAACGTCCGGACGCCTCATACCCTTGCTCGCCGTGCAGGAAACACAATCGGCCAAAGAAGAAATCGAGCTCAGACGTCTGCCGCTCGGTCGGGTAGGCGAAGGCGTCTACGAACACGAAGGCGACAAACGTTGGTGGGGCTTCAACGGACTCTTTGGCGGCTACACCATCAGCCTGGCCGCTCTGGCGTGCCAGAGGGAACTGGAAGGAACCGGGCGCCAACTGCGCAGTATCACTATGCAGTTTCTCCGACCCGTGCCCGCCAAACTGATTCGATTGGAACTGAAGGTCGAACGCTCAGGCCGGGCTGTGTCCTTCATCTCTGGACGCCTGCTAGTAGAAGAAATCCCCTACGGACTGTTTCTGGCCGCCTCCAGCGAAGATCAGGACGGACAGGAGTTCGTCAACATCTCCATGCCCGAGGTGCCGCCGTTCGACGAGATCGGACGCTCGCCCTCTCCTCCTATCGCCGCCCTGCCGGTGTTCGAACTCTTCGATCGATGGGAAATCTCACGGACCCGGGACTCTGTGTTCGTCTGGGTCCGCCCTAAGCAGCCCGCCCCGGTCGACCTGCCGGACGTGCTCATGGCCAGCGACGTAATTCCGCCAGTGGCCATCGGACAGGTAACCGACCCGCACATAGCAGGCACAATTGGACTGACTACCCACCTGCGCGCCCCTCTGCCGGTCCCCGAAAGTTCAGGAAAGCCCCTGCTAGTAGAACTCCACACCTCCGCCTCGATAGGAGGACACGTGGACGAGACCTCACGCGTCTGGTCGCCCGACGGACTGCTGCTCGCAGAGGGGCTGCAGCTCAGGTTTCTCCGACGCTCTGATCAGGGTTTCATCGGACGCTTCTGAAGGCCAGACGCTGGAGGGGGGCTGGGGGGCTCCGCCAACAGAACGAGTGGGCTCCCCCAACAGAACTCCCGCCGGAGGAACCCCTGCCTGAGAATCTCTTCAGGGCGGCCAAGCCCAGCAGCCCCCGGGCCGGACTAGCGAAGGCTAGTACCTGTAGTGCTCGGACTTGAAAGGTCCGTCGGCGTCCACCCCCAGATAGTCGGACTGATCCTCGCTCAGACGCGTCAAGCGCACGCCTAGCGCCTCGCAGTGAAGCCGAGCGACATGCTCGTCCAGTTTCCTAGACAGCCTCACGACCTCCCGCCCAAACTCCTCAGCCCTGCTGTGCAGCTCCATCTGAGCGAACACCTGGTTTGTGAAGCTGCAGGACATCACGAAACTGGGGTGTCCGGTGGCGTTTCCCAGGTTCAGGAGCCGCCCCTCTGAAAGCAGGATCACCGAGTGCCCGTCGGGGAAGACGTACTCGTCGACCTGCGGCTTGACTGCTATTCGACGCACGTCAGAGAGGCGGCCAAGCCCGGCCGCGTCGACTTCATTGTCGAAGTGGCCGATGTTTCCGACTATGGCCTGATGCTTCATGCGCCCCATGTGCTCGGCGGTAATCACGTCGCGGCAGCCGGTGGCGGTCACGAAAAAGTCCGCCTCCGAGACCACGTCCTCCAGCCTGCCGACCTGATAACCCTCCATCACCGCCTGCAGAGCGCAGATCGGATCCACTTCGGTCACGAACACCCTGGCACCCTGGCCGCGCAGCGCGGCGGCGCAGCCCTTGCCCACGTCCCCGTAGCCGCAGACCACCGCCAACTTCCCCCCCAGCATCACGTCGGTGGCGCGCTTGAGTCCGTCAATAAGGGAATGGCGGCAGCCGTAGATGTTGTCGAACTTGGACTTGGTAACCGAATCGTTCACGTTTATGGCGGGAAACAGCAGGGAACCCTCACGCTGCATCCGGTAGAGGCGCTGAACGCCGGTGGTGGTCTCTTCGCTCACCCCCCGAACTCCTGCGGACAGGCGCCCCCAGAGGTGCGGGTCTTCGGCGAAGATGCGGCGCAAAGTGGACAGAACGACCTTCTGCTCCTCGCTGGCGGCGGGATCGGGGTCGGGCACGAAACCGTCCTGCTCGCAGCTCACACCCTGGTGCACCAGAAGTGTGGCGTCCCCGCCGTCGTCGAGGATCAGAGTGGGGCCGTCATGCGGCGGAGGCCAGCGCAGAGCCATCTCGGTGCACCACCAGTACTCCTGCAGCGTCTCCCCCTTCCAGGCGAACACGGGCGCCCCTCTAGGGGATGTCGGCGTGCCGCAGGGGCCAACCGCCACTGCTGCGGCGGCATGGTCTTGAGTTGAGAAGACGTTGCAGGAAGCCCAGCGCACCGAAGCCCCCAGAGCCGTGAGGGTCTCGATCAGAACCGCCGTCTGAACAGTCATATGAAGCGAACCTGTGATGCGGGCGCCGGCCAGCGGTTGGTCATCGCAGTACTCGGCTCTGAGAGCCATCAGCCCCGGCATCTCGTGTTCCGCTAGGCGGATCTCCCGCCTGCCGAACTCCGCCAACGACAGGTCAGCTACCTTGAAATCTCCCTCGGAGAGCACCTCGCCTCCGGAGGAACCCGACGCGATCAACCTGATCCTCCGCCAGAAAGACGCGCCTTCATACGGTCGATGGATGCGACCGGGCCTGGGTCTATGTTCAACTCTGCCGCTAGGTAGAGGGAGACGAAGTCGCCGAAGAGCATCAGGTCGAATATCTGAGCGATGGGACCCTCCCCGCCGGCGCGCACCTCGAACGTCTCCTTCACCGAATCCCCCACCAGATCACGAAACGTCTCTTCTAGCGACTCGATGGCCAGCTGCACCTGCGGATTTTCAAAGTCGTGGCGCAGGATGACCGGGCAGAAGTAGGGCCACTCGCTGGACGTGTCCTCCCAACCCACCAGTTCGTTGTGGAGCATCTCGGGCAATCCCGCACTGAAGGCGGGAGACTTTGCGTTCTCGTTTATTTGATTCTTCCAGCGGCGGGCAGCTACCTCTCCCAGACCTCCAGGGCCGTAGACAATGGGGATAGCGCCGGTCAGTTCCTCAGCCATCCGTTGCGCCCTGTTGGGCAGTTTCACTAGGCAATCCGCCCGGCTCCTAAGTTGTGCGGCAGAAAGAGAGAGCCACTCGCTGGCGCCGCGGAAGAAACCGAGTTCCTCAAGGTAAGCGAGAACAGGAACGGCCATGGCCGCAAACGCCGCCCGCGGCATAGGCAGATCCGAATCCACCAGCAGGCAGGGTGCGCCCCACTCCTTGGCCATCCCCGCTAGGGAGCCGCCGGTGGTGACAGCGACCATCTGTCCGCCCAGCCTCGCCGCCGCCGCCGCCGACTGCAGGGTCTCCTCCGTCTCGCCCGAGAAGGAGACCGCGAAGACCAGCGTCTTCTCGCTCACGTAGAAAGGAGGGTCGTAGTTCTTGACGACCACTACAGGCAGAGGCATGAACGGCCCTGCCGTGACGGCGAGGAAGTCGCCGACCAAACCGCTGCCCCCCATGCCCAGCACGAGCACGCTGCTGACCGCTTCGGGGTTGGGTATCCGTCCTGCACCCGCGGCAGCCTTCACCCCTTCTGCGACTTGATCGGCTGTAGACGCCGTCACTTCGAGCATTCCAAGCGAATCGATCGGAAGGGTCATGTCGAAGAGTTCTCCGTCATTCCCCGAACTTCCGCTTCGGCCATGGTCTCCTCGTGAGTCTTCTCGTCGCAGTAGGAGGCCTCTTCGATGAGCATTACGGGGATGTCGTCGACCACCTCGTAACGACAGCGAAGGCGTGGGTTGTAGAGGTAACCCTCCTCAGAAAAGTACAGCAAGGGGCCTTTGTCCTGCGGGCAGGCGAGGATGTCGAGCAGTCGGGAGTCAAGCACCATTAATCATCTAGCGTAGGACATTTTCAACCCTGGAGTATCCACGCCCGGGGATACTCCAGACGGATTCGTGAGGATTTCGAGGGGAACCGGGGGAGGGGAGGGCGGGGGATTTCCAGGAAGGAAACGGGAAAACTCCAGAGAGGTCGGGAAAGAACCCTGGGGAACCGTGAGGATTCCCAGGAGAACGGGGGAAGGGGAGGGCGAACCGGGGGGGGTTCCAGGGAGATCCAACCTAGGAGACCCCAGCGGCATCGCTCTCGGAGCCGAGCGGAAGACCGGACTGAGCCCTCTTGATAAGGGCGCTTAACTCCTCGGTGCGCTTCGAACATTCCTGCGGGTCTCTCGCCTCCAGGTTAAGCCTCAGGAGGGGCTCAGTGTTGGACATTCGGATATTGAACCACCAGTCGCCGCAGTCCACGCTGAGCCCGTCTAGGCGGCTTTGAGGACACCCTGAATAGAACTCGGAGAGAGCCGCTACCGCCGCCGCGGGATCGGCTGCCGCAAAATTGATCTCACCCGAAGCGGCGTATCGCTCGCAGGGCTGGCGCAGACGACTCAGCGCTAGGCGCTCCGAACCCACCACCTCTAGGAGCACAAGCGCCGCCAGCACGCCCGAATCCGAGCGGTAGTTGTCGCTGAAGTAGTAGTGCCCGGAGTGCTCGCACGCAAAGGCCGCTCCCGTAGACGCCATCACCTCCTTGATGAGGGTGTGGCCCACGCGAGTGGGCATCACTCTCCCTCCGTGTTCGCGGACGATCTCCCCCACGGCCCGCGAACAGACAGCGTTGCAGAGCACCAAGGAACCTGGCTTGCGCTGCAGCACTGAGACCGCCAGCAACGCTCCGACGACCGACCCCGAAAGGGGTGATGCCTGCTCGTCCACGAAGAAGACACGGTCTGCGTCCCCGTCGAAGGCGAGCCCCACATCAGCGCTGGTTTCCCGCATGCGGCTTCGGAGAGGCGCAAGGTTGGCCTCGACTAGGGGGTCGGCGGGGTGATTGGGGAAGCTCCCGTCCAACTCTCCGTAGAGAACTTCCAGTTCTACTCCCAGAGAGTCGAACACGGCGGGCATTACCAGAGCGCCCATGCCGTTGGCGACGTCGGCCACCACGCGCAGCCCGACGAGGCGCTCGGCGTCCACGAAAGAACGGACGTGGGCTGCGAATTCCTCTAGAACGTTCGCCTGCCTGCAGCGCCCGCGCACCCTGCCGGTGCGCAGAGCGCCGGACGGCTTGCCCCCGCCTTGCAGCGCAAGATCGCGAACCCGCGCCAGTCCGCCTCCTGGACTGATCGGGGCGGCCCCAGGCAAACAGGCCTTGATGCCGTTGTAATCCGGTGGATTGTGCGAGGCGGTGAAGACCACGCCGGGCGAAGCGAACCGCCCGGAGGCGAAGTAGAGCATGTCAGTAGACGTCAGCCCAAGGTCGACCACGTCCAAGCCGGCCGAGAGCACTGCATCGGAGAACGCCTCGGCCAGGGTGCGCCCGCCGGAGCGCATGTCCCGGCCGACCAGAACCCGACCGGGCTGCGGCGCAACTTCCTTGAAGTAGGCCGCAAAGGCTCTGCCCAGCTGCGCTGCCGTCTCCTCGTTGAACTGATCCGGAACCCTGCCCCTTATGTCGTTGGCGTGCATGACGGCGTCGAGGGCAGCGGCGTCAACACAAGAAGAAGCGTGGCCAGAAACGGGCGAGGAAGCGGGCGAAGACGAAAGAGCCAAGGTCAATCCGAACCGCCTGCGACAGCGGCGACAGGGGAGTCGTATTCGCCTCGGCGCGCTCGGCGTCGGGTGCTCAGGAGGTCGCGTAGCATCCTCAAGCCGTCCTGGAACACCCTCACCTTGGATTCGCGCAGCGGAGGCAGGACGTCCACCGGCACTTCTACCACTGAGACTCCCAGCCGATCCAACAACAAGAGCACCTCAGCGTCGAAGCCGAAACGGTCCACACGACAGCGCCCGAAGACGTCCTTGGCCGTTCCGCCCTCGAAGACCTTCAAGCCGCACTGGGTGTCGGGATGCCTCCTGCCCAGGACGAGCAAACCCGCCAGGACGTTAATCAACCGACTTCCAAGCCGACGCTTCAGGGAAGCCGTGTTCGTGCGCCTTACCCCTATGACCGCCAGCGCCCCGGCGTCCACGCGCTGCACCAGATCGACCATGACCTCTGGGGGGTACGGCATGTCGGCGTCGGTGTAGAGGAGCACTGAACCCTTAGCTGACAGCATCCCGGTTCTCACCGCAGCACCCTTACCTCGATTACGCCCCAGGGAAATCACGTCGTCGGCTCCGCCCTCGCGGGCGCACCGCACCGTTTCGTCCTGCGAGCCGTCGTCCACCACAATGAGTTCGATCGGTCGAGACGGAAAACCTTCCTCCAGACCGGAGCGCAGTCCCCCCAGCGTGACAGCGATGTTCTCCTGCTCTTCGTAGGCCGGGACCACTACGGAAAGCAGCCCCTGAACTCGTTCTGTTTCGTCGGGATTCACCTAAACGGCCTTCTGCGTTCAGGCGACCAAAACCCTGGGCTGCGCCAGAGTACGAACGCCAGCACGATGCCTATACCTGTGATGGTGTACGAGATGATCTCCAGGAATGTCCAGGAATAACGGAGTTCCACATTCGATCCTTCCGGCACCACGGCCATCAGATTGGGGGCCACGCGGTAGGGACCTTTGGCGTTGACCGCCCTCCAATTCGGAAAGTAGGAGGTCTTCACAAGCACCGGCACCCCAGGTTGACTCACTGTGAAACTGATCGTGTCCTCGCTGCTCATGATGTTTGACACTTTCACCTCCTCCAGGCGCTTTACCGGCAGCGTAGGCAGCAGCGGCGGCAGGGGCTCCCCCCCTTCCACGTCGGATTCGCGGATTTTAGGCTCGACGCGTTCCCAGGACGGCGGTCCGTCGTCGGCCGGAAACGCCATGACGGCTCCGGTAGAGGGGCTCTGGTAGGAGGAATAGAAAGGCAGGGCAAAGTCCAGCCAACTGTCGGCGCTTTCGCCCGCCCCTTCCACCACCACGGGTTCTGCCTGAAATGGTTCTACCAGTTCCGAATCGGCGACCTCGAAGATGACCCACGGCTCTCCGCTGGCGATCTCTGTCAAGTCGGGATGGCCGCGGGCGGCGGTGATCAGGGACGGAGAAAACGCCATGTAATAACGCACGCCATAGAGCTGCAGGTGCTGCACTCCCCTGTCTATGTCGGTTCCCGAGTAGTTGACGCGGCGCACTGCCCGCGACGGAAACATCGACAGTTCAGACTGATTCATGAAGTGGAAAGGCACGCTCAGGGTGCCTTCAAAGAACAAGCCTTCCATGGAACCCATGCAGCCGTTCGTCCAGTGCGGGAGCAGCATGAGAGACATGGGGGTGCCGTAGGAGTTGAGGCGCTCCAGTTCATACTCCCACATGACCCGTCCGCATCCCCGAGACTGACCTACCTCGTCCACAGCGGTGACCACCCTGTAGTACTCCTCATAGCCGTCGCTGGTGGTGGACTCGCCGCCGATTACTAAATCCTTGGGGGGCTTGCTCTCATAACCGCTGAAGTTCCAGTGCACCCAGCCGGGAACATGGCTCACGATATTGCGCCCGCACTCCGTACTGGTAAACGCGTCTCTGGTGCGGTTGAACTGATCCCTGATGCGTCGGTCGCCGTCGCATTCGACTCCCACCTGTTCGTCGGGAGCCTTCTTCTCTAAGCGGGGTCGTCCGAAAGGCACCCAGTCGCTGCCCACCACCACCCAGTCTTTCCCCAGGTGTATACCGTAGTTCCCTTTGGAATCGGTATGGCCGGCGAACCCCAGAGCCCGCAGCGGGTAGCCGACTATGGCAATCATCAGCATCGCCGTGGTGAACACCGCCGCCGAGAGCCCCAGCCTTCTGTTTCCAGCGTTATCGGTCTCTGATCTTGACCGCCTTTTTCTTGCGCTCGAGATCCTTGTGCTCGAGGTGCTCGAGACTGCGCCCTGAGGTCTTCCCAGCGAGGAGGCGCCCAGCACGACCGGGTGCCAGCGGGGCAGGCCGCGCATTCGCAGAGTTCTGATCAACTCCACCAGCATCACCAGCGTGCTGGCCACCAGGATCAGGATGGCCAGGTGCGACACTTGGCCTGCCAGCCGCAAAGCCTCGCCGTCGGAGACGTTCATCGCCTCTCTGATCACATACTTCAGGACGGAGGTGGGCAGAATGTCGTCGAGTTCCACGGCCAAAGCCAGTGCAGGGATAAACGCTGCGATCGGAACCAGCACCCGACGCGAGAACCTCAGCCCCAGGTTTTCCCAGAAGGTGAGATGACCCCCTGGCTGCTCGCTGGGAGGAGGCGAAGTCAGCGGCATCTTGCCGAAGAGGCCGCGGAAGAGCAGCGAGAGACCCAACGCAGCGAGGAGCATCAAACTGATGTAGTAGAAGGGGATCACGCGTGAGTTCCAGAGTTCGTTCTGAGGAAGCCAGCGGTAGGCCGCCGCGCTGATGACGGCCAGGATGGACAGGAAGAACACCAGGCGGTCCTTCCTCATGATCCCCACGAGGAGACCCACCCACACCAGAACATAGACGGCGTTCCAGTCGGAACGGACGAGGTAGTCCCAGTAGACGCTCTCGTTGAACCAGTCGATGTTGAAGTAGTACTTCCGCTGCACCCAGAACGGCAGCAGCCAGAAGGCGGGCAAGATAGCCGCCAGCGCTCCGACCACGGTCAACCAGCGGAAGTTTCCGCGTCGAGGGCGCATCAAGAAGGCGACGATCGTAGCGACCGTCGCAAACATGGCGGGTATCAGGTGCGACAGCCCCACCAGTGCCAGCAGAACGCCCGCCAGCACACGATGGCGTCCGGTATGCATGCCCCTGACAAGAACCCCCAGGTAGACGAGCGCCAGCGCCAGGCTGATTGAGTAGCTGAATTCGCCCGCCAGCGTGGAGGAGATGTTCCCTCCCCAGGTGGAGTAGGACCAGTCGAATACGAAGGGGAGCGTGAAGAGAGCCGCCAGGGCGGGGCTAGGGAAGCGAAGGCCCGCCAAGCGAACGAATGCGGCGGCAGCCAGCGGAAGGAAGACCAGGCCGAGCACGCTCACGAGTTTGAAGGCGACCCCGTAGGGCACCACGTACGACGCCAGCGCTATCAACAGCGCCGGGAGAACCATGTAGAAGCGGAACGCTGGGAAGCCTCCGTACCAATCCGGAGCCCATCCGCTCAGCCGTCCCGACGGAAGAAGGTGCTCCCGCAGGTAGGCCGGACCCCAGACGTGGGCGCCCATGTCGCCCCCCGCCGGAGTCGTGGGAGAGAACAGCAGATCTGGCCGCAACTGCCAAAAGATGAAGAGACAGGACCCCAGAATGCAGACAGGGCCTGTCCAACGCTGAAGTCGAGCCCATTTCTGCTTCGACAGCAGATTGCGTGCCGCGCCGAAGGTGAGGAGGGACACGAATTAGCGCAGAAGGAGCACGACTGTGTAGCCGTTGAACGCTGCGTGCGCCCATATGGCCGGCCCCAGACGCCGGAACTTGACCACAAGAGTCCCTGCCACCCATCCGAACACAATCAAGGCGGGTAGTTGCAGGAGTTGGACGTGCGCTAGCCCGAACAACGTACCGGTGATCAGCACCGTGGAAACCGAGCCGACCCGCCCCCACATCGACCTCAGGAGCAGACCTCTGAAATAGACCTCCTCCACGAAAGGAGCGGCCACCACGACCGCTGCGATCAGCAGAGTCCTTCCGCCTGCCCCCCTCGATGCCTCCACGAGTTGCCGAGCCGGCTCGGAGACCTCATCGGAGTCGATGAAGCGCCACAGCGGCCAGTAGACAAGGCGAACCAACAGGAACTGAGTGAGGAATCCGACGGCAATTCCCAACGGTATGTCGAACCATCTGTGCTCGAACAGGACGCCGTCTCGGAAGCCGAGGGAGTGACGCTTCAACAGCATCCAGACGACCGCCGCCAACGTCACCCACATGGGCAGCTGCAGCACGAAGGTCTGCCATATCTTCAAACCCGCCAACTGAGGTTCCACGCCCCCAGCCGCCTGAACGGAGGTGACAGCGGCTGCGGAACCCACCCCCGGGGCTGGATTCCAGAGGGGGTCCAGCGCCAGCCGCAGGAGGGCGCTCGCAAACAAAGCTCCGATCCATCCGAGCAAGACGGGAGTCGGGCTCCAGACCGAAGCAGGCACGGAAATTGGCCCTCTCGAGCCGCCCCTCTCCGAATCGGCTCGGTTTCGGGCCAACAGCATATGGACGAAGCCTAGTCTCCGCTGACCGCAGCTAGTCAGGCAAGGACTCCTGCCACATGGCGCTCATGGCGCTCAAGGCGATGTCCTGATACTGCCCGTAATCCCGTAGCATCAAGCAATGGCGGATTCGCCGCAGCCCAACCAGCCTCCCGAAGGTGTACCTCGTCCCGAGGTCAGCCCGCGCTGGACTCGCTGGATGGTCTGGGCGGCCCTTCTAGCCATTTTTGCGGTGCTCATCCTCCCCAACCTCCTCTCCCGCGACAGCAGCGAAGAAATCCCTTACAGAGGACTGATTGAGGAACTCGAAGAGCAGAACCGCCTCAAGGAGGAAGCAGGAGCAGCCTACGCCGCGCCCTCCGACGCCGTTGCGAAGCTGGAAATCAACAATACAACCGGTGACATTTTCGGCACGAGGGAAAACGGAACCACCTTCCGTTCTATCGGCCCGACCGAGTTGCCGACCGAAGACTACGACTTGATCAGCCGGTCCATCGGGGGAGGAGTGGAGTTCACCAGACCTACCTCCAGCATTTGGTCAACGCTGTTGCCGCTGCTGCTGCCCGTGGGTCTTCTCATTCTCTTCTTCTGGTGGATGCAGCGGCGGGCGCAGGGCCAGATGAGCGGAATAATGTCTATCGGACGCTCCCGCGCCAAGACCTATTCCACCGAAAGACCGGCCACCACTTTCGATGACGTGGCTGGCTATGAAAATACCAAGCAGGAAATCACCGAGGTGGTGAATTTCCTGAAGGAACCCGAGAAGTTCGCCAGGATCGGGGCGCGCATCCCCAAGGGCATCCTGCTCGTCGGCCCACCGGGTACTGGCAAGACGCTCATAGCCCGAGCCGTGGCCGGCGAGGCCGGAGTTCCGTTCCTGTCGGTCACAGGGTCGGACTTCATGGAGATGTTCGTGGGGGTGGGCGCCAGCCGCGTGCGCGACCTGTTCCAGTCCGCCCGCAAGATGGGCAGGGCGATCATCTTTATTGACGAGATCGATTCCATCGGACGCAAGCGAGGCGCCGGATTGGGCGGCGGGCACGACGAACGGGAACAGACACTCAACCAGATGCTCTCGGAGATGGACGGATTCGAGGCCACGGAGGGGATAGTCATGATTGCGGCCACCAACCGGCCGGATATCCTCGACCCCGCTCTGCTGCGCCCAGGTCGATTCGATCGTCAGGTGGTCGTGCCTCTGCCCGAGATGGAAGACCGCCTAGAGATACTCAGGGTTCACGTGAAGGGCAAGTCGATCAACGAAGACACCGACCTTTCCCTCGTAGCGCGAGGTACGCCCGGAATGAGCGGCGCCGACCTCTCCAACCTAGTCAACGAAGCAGCCCTCACGGCTGTGCGGTCAGGCTGCGAATCCATCTCCGCCTCCCACTTCGAAGAAGCCCGAGATCGCGTGCTCTTAGGGCAGCAGAGGGAGTCGATGGCTCTCTCGGAAGAAGAGAAAAAGGCTGTGGCCTACCACGAAGCCGGGCACGCCGTCTGCGCCGCGAGCCTCCCTAACACCGACCCGCTTCATAAGGTGTCGGTGATCCCCAGCGGAATGGCGCTCGGGGTGACGATGCAGTTGCCGGAGCAGGAACGCCACATCTACCGCCAAAACTACATAGAGGACACCCTCGTGGTTCGAATGGGTGGACGGGTCGCTGAAGAATTGGTTTTCGGCGTCGTCTCGACCGGCGCCAACGACGATCTCGTGGGGGCCACACAGATGGCCAAGAAAATGGTGCGGGAGTGGGGAATGAGCGAACGTCTAGGCCCGATGGCCTGGGGGTCGCACGGAGAGGTCTTCCTAGGCGAGGAGATCATGAGTACCCGTGACTACAGCGACGAAACCGCCCGGCTCATCGACGAGGAGGTCGAACGCATCCTCCGGAAACAGGAAAACCGCTGCCGCGACCTTCTGACCAAGCGCCGTCTGGCGCTCGACCTCGTAGCGAACGCCCTGCTGGAGAAAGAAAGCATCTCGGGCGGCGAGGTCACGAGGCTGCTGAACCTGGCCCAAGGCAACGGAACAGGCGCCTCAGCGGCCGCTTCTGAGCAAGTCGAGATCGCCGCCGCATCCGACTTGGCATCCTCCGTCCGCCCGGTCTGACAGCAAGGCAGCGCGGGCGTCGGCGGGGCGGAGTGAGCACCACCGCCCTGGCTCTTTCCCTGGGGGCAGCCGCCTGCCTAGGGGCTTATCTGGCGTCTCGGCTGCGTCACCGCTGGCGGGGAGCGCTGAGCGTAAGCGAGGTGCCCGCGTACCTTGACAGGGCAGACTTCGGGATGCCGGAAGGCGGTTGGCTGCTGGTCGTATTCACGGCCAAGTCCTGCCGGAGTTGCGCCTCGGTCGTCCGGAGCATCGAGTCTCTGGCCTCTCTGGCTGCCGCAGAAATTCGCTGGAAGGAAGTGGAGAAGTCCGCGCAGCCGGAGCTGCACGACCGACATCGGGTGGACGCCGTTCCGC
This sequence comes from Acidimicrobiales bacterium, assembly GCA_965242895.1. GTDB lineage: Bacteria > Actinomycetota > Acidimicrobiia > Acidimicrobiales > CATQHL01 > CATQHL01. The sequence continues at coordinate 2,028,609 of OZ251507.1, read as the reverse complement.
TTACCCTGGCGGTCAACCCCAGCGGAGAGGTGGAACTCTGGTTTCGAGGGCCTCTTTCCCCCGGGGATGTTAAATTGCTACGAAACTTGGTGACGTCCGAGGTTTCCCGCACTCTTTCCCCTCTCCCCCCCTCTCCGTCCAACTAGGCGAGACCGGGACGCTCAGCCGCCCCAGCGCAGGCCCCAGCAGCCCCAGCCGCCTCAATACAACAGCAGCCCGAACTCCGAGAGCTCCGCTGATTCCGGCACAGAACCGCGGACACCTAAACTGCCTACCTCGCCCATGGAAGCGATCAGCGGATCCGAAGCTTCGACCCGGTAAGCCAGCACGCTTTCGGGTTGTCCCGCAGCGCCCGCTGAGGGATCCTCCAAGTCAACCAGGACACGCTGGAGAGGCCGTATCTCGATCCTCCCTTCGGCCAGTCCTTCGGCAGGGCGCCATCCGGACGCCCCGAGAATCTCCACTTTCGCTCGACTGATCGTCTCCACGGAAGGATTAACCAGCGCCAGTCGCATCGTTTTCCCCGACTCGTGCGGCAGGCGAACCAGCACGTGCGTCTTGGAACCTGCCGTGCGCCCCTGGGTGGCAGCCGCCCCGTTCATGATCTCGACGAAGGACAGATTCGAGTCCGAAGAAGCGCCCGATGTCATCAGACGCTCCGCAACGATCGGGATTCCGTTGAAGGAACGCACCTTCACCCAATAGGACTCGCTGGGAACGACCCTCTCAGCGGCATCCAACAAGTAGGCATCCGAAACCGTGCCAGGGCTCTCCCCATCAACCGAGACGGGGTGCTCTTCACCGAGGCGGAACGCGATCTGGATTCGCTGCCTGGGCGGAACCCTGATCTCGAACGGCGCCACCGGACGCGCCCGCAGGTTGGCGTCTGTCTCGACGGTGAGTTCCACCTCAGCCTCTGCGGGATTGGGGTTGTACAGAACGAAGGAACTCGACGAGGAGGGCTCAGCGGAAACCACGCCGAGAGGAAACATCCACTGGAGTTCGGAGATCGGAGACCCGTTGATGAGGGAAACTCCGGAGAGGCCCAGTCTCCCGTCGAATATCAGCAATCTGCCCGCCGCCACGCTGCCGCGGCGCACGTTTACGCTCAGCGAGATCTGGTGTCGACGCGTCACCTCCGAACTTAGATCTAAGACTTTCAGAGTGCCGGGCGGAACCACGACGCCCGTGTAGGCCACGGGATTTCTGCGTCGGTCGTCGGCGACGACCGACAGGTCGACCACTGCGTCGTCTGGGTACGGATTCAGCAAGTACAGATTCGCCCGGGCGTCTCGCCGCGTGCTGAGGGCGGCGAAATGCCATGAGGAAGAGGTAGTGGTGAGGCAGTTGACCGAGTCGGTGTAGCCCTGCCAGGTCACACTCTGGGCAGCGACGCCGTCAGGCCCTTCGAGCCGTACCAAGGCCGAGACGAACACTTCCTCAAAATCCGCCAACTGCTCGTTGCCCTCCGTAGCGAACACCTCGCTGAGGACGAGAGTTGCCTGGGAATGCGGTTCGATCCTGACCTCCGTCTCGACGGTATTCCACATCCGAGAAGCGCCGCCGAGGGGCACCGCAGGAAACACCAAGACCCTCCCTGTCAAGACCTGTTCACCGACGTTCGTCACGACCAGCCTGGTTTCATTCCCCGACTTACCCAATAGACCTCCCATACAAAACCAAGTCACCCCCCCCTCGGCGGAGAAACCGGCAGGCACCAGCACTTCGGAGGAGATCGGAGAAGCTGCCTCCTGCTGTCTGGAGGAGGTCAGATCCGCCGCCCCCAGAAAGGCGAAAGCTGCTGCCAGCGCCAGAACCGAAAGCCAGCGCATCGTTTGCCTCACCTCAGGTAACTCAGGTCACTCGACGGCGGCTCAGCCCCAACAAGGCCGCCGACAGCAGGACGAAACCCCAAGAGAGCATCTGACCGACCTGCACAGAACGGCTTCGCTCTGAGGCGTAACGGAGTTCTATATCACTGCCCTCCACCCCTTCGAGAGGCGCCGCATCAAAACTTCGAGCCCACCCCGAGACACTCTCGGCGTCGACCTGGCTCCCGTCCAAGGAAAGAGTCCATCCGTCCGCAGCGTCGGCCACGTAGACCCGTACCGGGTCAATGATCTTGCCTCGCCCCAGGGTGGGGCGGTCGTAGACGGGAAGTGCGACCTTCTCCTCGCTCAGGACTACCGCCTCGACGGAGCCCGTCCCCACCAGCACGGAGTGGGTCGAGGGAGAAATCGTGTTGCGAAACACCCTCAAACCCGGGCGGGTATCTAGGAGGTGCATGTCGAATTGGGATTCGAGACGCCGGGACACCCGATCGGGCACTAAACGCTCCACCTCCCCGAAAGGCTCCGGCGCCAGCCGTTCCACGACCATCAGATACCTGACCCCTAGGGGGGCTAGGAGTTCCCCAAGTCGGTTGCTGCCGCCGTTCACGGCCTCATCCCAGACTCTGGCGAGACGATCCGCCTCCCCTGCCGGAGCGGTAAGCCACTGCGAGCCGACCTTGGGGACGCCTGAGAGGGTCGTTGCATAGACCAGGTCTCCTTCCAGCGGCCAACCTGCCAGAGGCATCACGTCGGGGTGACCCACCCAGAGAACGCGAAAGGCTTCCGACTCGGATTCGGCCTCCACCCCCGCCAGCGTCGTGGAATAGTCCCCCTCGGGCATCCCCCAGCGCCCGTCGAGGGTCGTTATGAGGACGGGGATACTGCCGATCAACAAGGCTGTCCAAGCCGCAGCGGTGAGAAGAGACCTGTTCAGGTTGCGGGCGTCGCGGTCGATGCTCGCCACGCCTAGAGCCACCGCTGCCGCCAGAGCGACCGCGGCAGGCGCCAGCAATACCTCCACGCGTGGAAGTCCACTTACCAACCAGCCGTGCTCGCTGGCCAGAGCCGCCAGCATGGAGAACAGGATCAGGCACCAGGCACGAAGCAACCAAACGAATCTTCCGCCTCGGGCCAGGACCAACCCCAACGCGCCGAGCGCCGCCAGGCCCCATGACAGACCCTGCACGCCGACCGCTCCGGTGTCGAACAAGAGCATCTCGGTAAAGGAATGCCCATCCCCAGAAGGGGGACGCGCCCCGCCGAAGTCCACCAGTTCGCGCCAGGAGCGGGGAGCGGACGGCCAGTTGAGCACCCAGCCGACGGCGGCTCCTCCCAGCGTCAGTACCGCCAGCTTGGGCAGACGCTTCACCTCCCCGGCTAGCAGACCGCCCAATGCGATGGCCAGAGCCAGCATGGCGAAGCCAATCAAGGCGAGGGGGACGAACGCCCCCAAGAGACCGATCAGGATGCCCAACATCAGAATGGGAGCCGCCCAGCCAAAGAGGAAGCCTGAGCGTTTTCCCCCGTCTCCGTCGGCGGCAACTCCTCGGGAAAGCCACAGCAAGACCCAGGGCAGAACCCCGTAGACGCCCAGGGCGCTCCAGTTTCCGTTGGCCAGGGCGTTGTAAGGCAGAGGCATCATCAAGAATGCGGCCAGACCCGCCACCTGACCGGGCTTCGAATCGAACTTGGCCATGAACCGCCAGAGACCCAGCGCTCCGAACGGTATGAGTCCGATCAGCAGGGCGGTCCGAGCCAGGGATGCTGAACCGAACAGCACGGAAGCGGCCACCCCCAGGATCGGCAAGGCCGTCGGGGCGAAACCCTCCCCCCCCAATCCCTCGGGTCGCCAGGAACTGAGCCATTCCCAGAAGAGTTCGCCAGGGGAATCGCCGAAGGGGGCGATCTCTCCGACCGCGGGCACCCCACGGGTCAGGAGGTGCCTGCTCCCGAAGACGAACACAGCGCCCGCCGCCAACCAAACCGCCAGCGAAATGCGCGCCGATCCGCTGCGGAAGGCCGCCCAGTAGCGGCCAGGGCGCCCTAGGAATCCATCCGTTTCCTCCGTGCCCAAGAACAGTGCTCTGAGAAACCTTCGCAGCGAAACCACGTTCTGGGACTGCAGTCGGGCAGCCCGCTCCAGCGAATCCTCCGAACTCAACTGAGCCAACTGACGACGCCTGCTCAGAACTTCGGGCAGGCCGAGCAGATTCCAAGGCCAAGCAACCGCCAGGGAGAGGAAGCGGCGGAAGTGCCCGGTCAGCAAAGAGGCCAAGCCCTCAAGGAACATCATGAGCAAGGCCAGGGGGAGCAGCGCAAACTCGTGAGGAGGAGCGCATACCAAGGCGGAGCGCAGGTTGTGCTGCCAGATCATCCGGTCTCGAGTTAAGGCGGGGTTGCGTTCCGGCAACCTCCCCCGATGGCGGACAACCGCGTCGGGCGCCACACGCACCGACGCTCCGGCAATCACGGCGCGTCGTCCGAAGTCGGTGTCTTCGCCGTGGAAAGACATTGCCCCGTCGAAGCCGCCCAGACTTTTGAAGAGGTCGCAGCGAACCAGCATGCAGGCGCTAGAGGCAGCCAAAGCCGTGATCGGATCGTCGTGCTGCCCCTGATCGTGCTCACCCGGGGTGACGAGAGGTATGGGAGTGCCGAGCCGATCGACCGTGTATCCCATCGACTGCAGCGACTTAGTGTTGTCCCAATCCACCAACTTGGGGCCGACGACCTCGGCTCCTGACCTCATCGACTCTTCGAGTAGCTGCGTAACGGCGTTCGGCGCCAGCGAAACGTCGTCGTGGCAAATCAAGAAATAGAGACGCTCCTCACCAGAGGAAGCAAGCCAGGGTTCATGCACATCTAGGACGGCGTTCGCAGCCGCCGCGAACCCGGGATTGCCTTCCACAGCCAGCACGGAAGCTTCGGGGAGCACCTCGGCCACGCGCTCCGCAACCTCGGAAACACCTCCCTCCTCAGGAGAAGGGTCGGAAGCCTCCGACGTTTCCACGACCGTGACGTGAAGGTTAGAATGCTCCTGGTCGCGCAGGGATCTCAGGGTTTCCTCGAACCATTCTCCGGGCGAGTGGGCCACGACCACGGCGTGGACGAGCGGGCCGATTCGCGGCAGAGGATCGACGTCGCCCAAACTCATCTCAGATGTGAAACCAAGGTGTTGATTACGGGATCCTCGGCCATTCCATCATCAAATCGAGAGTAATCCGGACAGCACAAGAGACTAGGCGCTTCGCTTCGCAGGCGAGCCCGCACAGCAACTCCGTAACTCCGTCAAGCCCCTGAAATGAGCGAAAACGGACGCAATCAGCAGCTTCAAGCCGAGGGTCGACATCGAATCTAACTTTAATTCCAGAGGGCATACTCAACCGTGAGCGATTCGGGCGACCCCTCTCACAAACTCGAGACGACCGTCCTGGCCGGCGGCTACGGAGCGGCCCGATTCCTGCGAGGACTGGTGCAGGTGACCGAGCCATCGAAGATAGCCGCCGTGGTGAACTGCGGCGACGACGTGGTGCTGAACGGACTGCACATCAGCCCCGACCTCGACACCGTGACCTACTGCCTAGCCGGAGAACTCAACCCCGCGACCGGCTGGGGGCTGCGCGGGGAAACCCATCAGGCTCTGGAGACCCTGCGGCGGCTGGGTGGCGAGACCTGGTTCACCCTGGGAGACCGCGACCTGGGAACCCACATCTACCGCACTCGGCGTCTGGCAGAAGGCGCGCCCCTCTCACAGGTGACCTCTGAGATAGCCTCCGGATGGGGACTGCACATTCGTCTTCTGCCTGCCACCGACGACCGCATCGAGACCCGGCTGACTCTGGCGGTGGGGCGCCCAGAGGAGGCAGAGGAGATCGGTTTTCAGGAATACTTCGTGGCTCGCAGGCACTCCGTTCCGGTTCGCTCAATCCGGTTCGCTGGGGCCGAGGCAGCACGCCCCGGCCCGGGCGTGATTGAGGCGGTCAGTCAGTCCGCCGCGGCGGTCATCGCCCCCTCCAATCCGATCCTCTCCATCTGGCCGATCCTGGCTATCGGCGGCATCCGAGCGGCGTTGGAAGAACGCCGTGAGACAACGGCGGCAATCTCTCCCATCGTTGCCGGCCAAGCCCTGAGGGGCCCCGCTGCCCGGCTGATGGCCGAGTTGGGGTACGAACCTTCCGTGGCTGGGGTCGCCCGGCTTTATTCGCCGCTGGCGTCTGTCCTGGTGGTGGACGAAGCCGATCGGCATCGAAGCGGGGACGTGGAGGCCGAAGGAATGCGCTGCGCGGTTGCCCCTGCGGTCATGCGCACTCCGCAGTTGGCTGCTGAACTGGCCGAATTCGTGCTTTCGACGACACCTTGAACAGACTGGAAATAATCGCAGTAGAGGGGCTGGGAGAGATCACCCCTGAATGCGATCTGGCCGCCGAGCTAGCCGCCGCCGCTTCGCTCCTCGACGGAGACGTGTTGGTGGTCACTCAAAAGATCGTTTCCAAGGCCGAAGGGCGTCTACGGCCGGTGAACGCAGCAGACCCCGCCGAACGCCTTCGGCTGGTGGAGTCGGAATCCGTCCGCGTGCTCCGGCGGCGGGGCGAACTTCTGATCTGCGAGACGCCTCACGGCTTCGTCTGCGCCAACGCCGGCGTGGACTACTCCAACGTTCCTGAGGGTCAGGCCGCCCTCTTGCCGCTGGATTCCGACCGATCGGCGCGGCGCATCAGAGACAGAATCCTCGCCCGATTCGGCAAGGCGGTGGGGGTCGTAATCACCGACACTTTTGGGCGGCCCTGGCGCCGAGGTCTGGTGGACGTCGCTATCGGGTGCGCCGGGGTCAAGCCCGTCCTTGACCTCAGGGGCTGCACCGACGCAGTCGGCAGGAGCCTGCAAGTCACTGAGATTGCCCTCGTCGACGAGATCGCGGCCGCCGCCGAAATGGTGATGGGCAAGAACCGCGGCATCCCCGCGGCCGTGGTACGGGGACTCCCTGAGGCGTGGCTAGGAAGCGGAAGCGTGAAGAGCGATCTCTTGCGTCCCGCTGGAGAAGACCTCTTCCGCTGAGGCTGCCCTCTCCCTAGGCATCCCCCCTAGGGGTACCGAGACGGGTGCCGAGAGGATGCGAGACGGGGTGCCGGGACGGATCAAGACAGAACCCTCTCGCCGTCGGCGAGCAGTCTCAGGTCGTCTACCACCGCCCCCTCCGACACCACAGCGTCGAAGCCCACCACAGCGTCGGTGACGCGAGCCCCCCTGCACACCTTCCCGCCAGGCAAAATCACCGACCCGTGCACCACAGCACCTTCCTCCACCTCGACTCGCCCCATGATCACGCTCTCCGAAACACTTGCGTCCGGCGACACCTTGGCCGTGCTGTCCACCCCCAAGAGCACTTCGCTGCGCCTCCCTGAGATCAAGTCCAACTGCGACTGCAGGTAGGACAGCGGCGTGCCTGCGTCTATCCAGTAATCCTCGCTGCGCATGGCGTACAGCTTTCCCGCTTCGGCCAGCGCCGGGAAAATGTCCCTCTCCATGGAAACCAATCGGCCGTCTTCGATCAGATTCAACACCGAAGGCTCCAAGACGTATATCCCAGCATTTATCCACCCTCCGGCAGAAGCGGAGTCCGACGGCTTCTCCACGAAATCCAAGACCTTGCCGTCATCGAGGGCGAGGACGCTCCCGAAGCGCGAGACGTCATTGACGGGAATGGTCAGGATGGTGGCCTCGGCGCCTCGAGCACGACGATGCAAAGTAACCAGAGCGTCGAAGGAGGCTTCGGTCAGGATGTCGCCGTTGACCACCATGAACGTCTCCGAAAAGCAGTCACCCCTCCGACTCGTCTCTTTAGCGTGACGAACCGCCCAAAGCAATCCGCCCGCCGTCCCCAGCCTGTGCGGCTCCGTGGCGTAGGTGATTCCGGCTCCGGCGCAGCGTCCATCCGGGTAGTTCAACAGAAACTCGTCGGGGCGGTAGCCGAGAGAGAGCACGACGTCCTCGACTCCTTCACTTGCCAGCTTTCCTACTACGTGCTCGATCATGGGCCGATCCACGATGGGGAGCATCTGCTTCGGCCTCTTCAGGGTGAGCGGGCGCAGACGCGTGCCCAACCCGCCCGCAAGGACTACCGCACTCCTCACCCTCCGACCGCCAGCCGTCATGCGTCGAGCTCCGACCTTCTAAGGCAAGGCGTCGATTCTTGGCGCGGAAAGTCGGGAGGGTTGAACCTTGGAAATCTCTTTCGGCCCTCAGCGGCCTGCTTCCCCCCCGGAAGCGAAGTCACTCCTCGGCGTCCTCCAGATTTCCCTCTTCTCCCTGACCGGCCTCTTCGTCCCCCCTGCTCAAGGCGTTGGGGTCGACCAACTCCAGGAAGGAAATTCTATCAGGGGGCGGGGGCGGGATTTCGGCACCCTCCGGAGCCCGTGCAATCGTCCAAGCTTCTCCGTTATTGAGAAAACGAAGTTCGCCGAACTCCTCGGTGAACACCTGCGGCGCCTCATCCACGGAAGAGGCAAACTCCCAGCGCGCCACCACGATGATGGAGGGTTCCCCGCCGCAGTCCTCGCCCGCAACCAGCACCCTGCCGTCGTCGAGGGTGATGTTCTCGGGGGTGACCGAAATCCCCATGGCCTCTATGAAGTGCTTCAACTTGGCTTCGTGACCGGAAGAGCGCTCAAAAAACGGATGGACGTGTATGAGCCCGTCTCCGTGAGAGTGGATACCCGACGGATCGTTGTCGCTCTGGAAGGGCGGCAGGAAACCGCCTTCTCCCCCCTGGGCGCAGTCCCATACCGCGTAGGGGGAGTGCCAGTGGTCTTCGTTCTGCACCGGGCGAGCCTGGACGTCCCGCAGGTTGTAGGCGACGGCTACGAAAGCCGTTCCAGCCAGGATCAAGACCACCACGAGCATCCCAAAGCTGGGACGCATCAGTTTGGACAGCTTGTTCTCGCCTGCATCCTTGCTAGCCGCCCGTCGTACGTCGCGCATGACGTCGGGGCGACGCGTGGAACGCTGCGCGAAATCGGCGAAGTTCCTCCCGGCGCCCTCCTCACGCCCGCCGCGGGAAAATCTGGATGCGGATTTACCGCTCCCTTTCCCCGAACGCGGAACTGCCGGAAGCTGATCTCTGCGGCTCTTGTCACCTCTAGCCATACTTAAAAAACGGTAGCGCGCACAGGGCGCATTTCCATATAACAGCACTCTGACAGCCCCCCTGCCGCCAACGACGCCCGTCCTTGCCGCTCGGGGATCCGCTCAATGCCATCTGGGGCAGACATGCGCAGAACCAGACACGAAACACCTCCGGCGCAAACCTCCGGCGCAAACCGGCGCGGGCAGAGTTTGAACACTAATCTCGCCCTATGAACGAAAGTCTGGTGTGGATCAACGGGGAAATCCGCAAAGAGGCCCAAGCGAAAGTCTCGCCGCGTGATCACGGACTGATCGTCGGCGACGGCGTCTTCGAAACGATGCGCGTGATCTCCGGACAGGCCTTCGCCCTGGGTCGGCATGTCGACCGCCTGGGCAGGTCAGCCGCGGCGATGGGACTGGAGCAACCCGACCCTGAGCAGGTTCGAGCAGCGGTGGCCGAGTTGCTTGCGATCAGCGAACTCCCCCTAGGCAGGTTGCGGATCACGCTCAGCAGCGGCTCAGGGAAACTCAGCTCGACGAGGGGAAGCGGCCCTGCCAGTCTGATCATCATCGCTGAGGAACATGAAGGCTGGCCGCCCGACGAAGCGGTGCGGACCGCTCCCTGGGTGCGCAACGACCGGGGAGCCCTGGTGGGTGTCAAGTCGGTTTCATACGCCGAGAACGTGCGCGCCCTCATGTGGGCAAGAGAATCGGGGGCGGGTGAAGCCATCTTCGCTAACACTCGCGGAGAACTCTGCGAGGGGACCGGAACCAACGTTTTCGCGGCGAGCAAAGGAAGGCTGCACACTCCCCCGCTGTCTTCGGGCTGTCTAGCGGGCGTCACCAGGGGGCTCCTGTTAGAAATCACCGACGCCGAGGAAACTCCGCTGCCGCTGTCGGCTTTGAGCGAAGCCGAAGAGGCTTTCCTCTCCTCGGCCACACGAGGGGTGCACCCCATACGCAGCGTGGACGGGACCGACTTGCCGTCCTGCCCCGGGCCGCTCACCAAATCGGCGAGGAGTTCATTCGAAGCGCTGCTGAACGAGAATCTGGATCCCTAACTTCTCGCCTGCTCAACTCCTGCCCTACCTGCTTAACTCCCCCTCCCGCCTAACTTCTCGCCCCTCCCCGACAATCCGCCCCTCTCCCACGCCCCGCGCCCCCCGACGCACTCTGGCTCAGAAACAGGCTTCGCGCACGATCGGATAGGGGTTTATGTAGTTCCCCCTCCCGCCTTTGTGGTATTCAAAGTGGAGGTGCGGAATCCCAGCGTTGCCCGTCGCGCCTACGTAGCCGATGACCGTCCCCGCAGGCACCCACCCGACGCCCACGTTCTCATAGGCCGACAGGTGCGTGTTGTAGTAGTAGTTCCCCGAGTCGGCGTAGATGTAGGCAGAGTTGCCGCCAATCCTGTTGAAGCGATGCTCCAGCCGCCCGCTCTCCACAGCCAGCACCGGAGTACCGGTAGGAGCCATCAGATCGTTGCCTTTGTGCCAGCCCCCGTGGTGCCGCGGCGCTCTCCAATCGTTCACATGACTGAAGGGGCCGGCCAGCGGACACACCCACCCCGACGGCGCCCGCAGCAACGAACCTGAGGGGGGGGGCGGCGGTGAGGAGTTCGTCGAGCCTGCGCCAGCGTCGGATTGAGCCTGTTGACGGGCAGCCTCTTCCGCCGCCGCTTCCGCAGCGGCCTTGCGCTCTGCGGCCGCTCGCGCTGCCTCGATGCGGCGAGCCTGCTCGGCCTGCCTGCGCCTCAGCTCTTCAGCCAAGCGCAGACGCTCCTCCTCCTCAAGGCCGTCCAGCACCCGATCCTGCTCGTAGAGCTTCGCTGCGACCTCCAGGTACGTGTCGCCGATCGCCGCAAGTTCCTGCTGAACTGACTGCCAGGCAGCGTCAGCCTGAGCGATGAGTTCCTGCTGCAGCGCCGTCTGAGCAGCGAGCCGCTCCTGAACCGCGGCCAAGTCGTCGAGGGCGAGACGGTAGTCGTCAAGAATGTCCAGCGCCCCCTCACTCACAAACCTGGCCAAAGCATCTATCACAGCCTGGCGGCTTATGTCCTCTCCGGCCAGGATGGGCGACGGCTTGCCGGAATTGACGTACCGCTCGATGGCGATCTCTGTTATCCGCCCACGCATTTCTTCTACGCTCCTCAGCAGCTCCGCTTCCTGTTGAGACGCCGAGTCAATCTCGATCTGCAGTTCGTAGAGGTCGTGGTCGGCGTCCCAGTAGGCCGCACCCGCCGCGTCCACCCGATCCTGCATCTCGAGCAGTCTTTCTAACAGAACGTCTACCTCGCCTTGAAGTTCAGACACCCTTTCCCTGGCGCGCTCGAGTTCACCTTGGGCGGCCGTCGGCACAGCAGGGATCACCAACAGACACAGAACGATTAGACCCAGAACTCGAAAGAGCATTATCCACAGGTTATCCAACATCGCTTTCATCCCGAATCTCGCCCACCAGCAACTCCAGCGCGTCCTCCAGCGTCAAGAGTCCGACGGTCTCCGACCCTTCGCGTATGACTGCCAGATGAATCCGCATCCGGCGCATCTGAAGGAGCAGTCCTTCTAGCGTCGCATTCGCAGGGAACACCAGGGCGGGTCGAATGCATGAAGAAGGCACGGGAGAGTTCATCATCCTCGGCTCGACGGCGAGGAGATCCTTGGCGTGAACGAAGCCGTCTGGCCAGTCCAAATCTCCGACGAGCAGACGGGAGTGCCCGCTGCTCACTACCATCCGTTCCGCCTCCGCCGCAGAAGCGGAACGGGGGATTCCCACGATCTCGGAACGGGGCACCATCACGGAAGAAACGGGGCGCTTGCCGAGATCCAGAGCCGTCACCAGCAGCGAATGTTCGAACTCGTCTATCAGACCTTCCCCGCGCGAGGCCGACAGCAGCCCGAAAATGTCTTCCGTGCTGTGCGATGCCTCGACCATTTCGGACGGCCTGACGCCGCAAAGCCGAGCCCCTGCGACCGCTAGTTTGTCGAGCCCCCAGATGAAGGGGCGGAACGTCCCGACGAACAACCGCAGAGCCGGAGCGAGCCGCATCATCAGAGCGTCTGGGCGGCTGAGGGCGGCATTCTTGGGAACCAGTTCTCCGAAGAGCACGTGCATAACGACGACGATGGCGATGGAGACCGCAACGGAGAATCCCCTGCCGATCCCGCCCAGGAGCGGGTCCAGAAGTTCTGCCACCGCCGGCTCTACAAGGAACCCCAGACCCAAGGAAGCCATCGTGTTCCCTAACTGGACGCCGGCCAGATGCATGCGCATGTCCCGCTTGGCGCCCAGCGCCGCCCTAGCACGCCGGTTGCCGCCTTCGGCCAGCACCTCCAGACGAGCTTTAGACGAAGCCACCAGCGCAAACTCCGCCGCAACGAAGAAGGCGTTAGCAGCCAGCAGCAAGATCGCCAGAAGACCTGAGACTGCAGTCACGAGCTCTCCCCGCTCTCGTCTATCTCGTCTTTCTCGTCTTCGTCTATCTCGTCTTTCTCGAAGACCTTGAGGCTCGAGCCCTCAGAGCCCCAACGTTCTTCGGCTTTGTAGTCCCCGCCTGACCGCTCAGACATCCACACCGAGACGATCCTCCTAGAGGACATCTCCGCAACCTCAAAGTTCCACCTACCCAAGTCGAAGGAGTCCCCCTGCTGGGGAATCCTTCCTAGCTTGAAAAGGACAAAGCCCGCCAAGGTTTCGTAAGGACCTCCCGGCAGCCGCAAGCCGGACTGCTCCTCCACCTGATCGATGCTCAGATCCCCCTCCATGAGCCGCACCCCCGGCTCTGTCGGCTGCGTAAAGTGCGCCACAGGGTCATGCTCGTCGTCGATCTCTCCGACGATCTCCTCCACAATGTCTTCGGTGGTGATGATGCCGACAGTTCCGCCGTGTTCGTCCACCACGATCGCCAGCGACTGGCGGCGGCGGCTCATCTCCCCCAGCAGCCGCCCCAGTTCCGCACTGTCAGGAACGGCCAGCGCTTCGCTCATCAGTTCGGCCACGGTCAACCTAGAACGCTCATCGCGCGGCACCTTGTGCACCGCCTTGACACCCACTACACCCACCACAAAGTCCAGGTCCTCCTCGACGACAGGAAAACGGGAAAACCCGCTCTCCACCGACGTCGACACCAACTCCTCCAGCGTGTCGGTCGGATGCACAGTGACCACCTCAACCCTTGGAACTAGAGCCTCGGAAGCCGTCTTGTTCACGAAACGCAACGAACGGGTGAGCAGCTGCACGTCCTCGGAATTCAGTCCCCCGCTGCGCCCCGAAGACCGGATCACGTGCTCGAGTTCCGTCAGAGTCAAGACCGACCGGAGTTCGGGGGTGGGCTCAAGACCCAACAAACGCACCAGGCGGCTTGTTGTCCGACCGATGACCGTGACGAACGGAAGGCTCAGATAACCGTAGACGCGCATAGGGCGTGCGAAAAAGAGGCACGTTTTGAGGGATCGGGATATCGCCAGCATCTTGGGCACCTGTTCGCCTAAGACGATCTGCGCCGAGGTGGCGATAGCGAACGCGGCAGCCACGGAAACGGCCCGAGCCGCCGAAGAGCTGAGGCCGGGAGCAAAGGCCCGCTCTAGAAGGTCTGCGATCAGGGGCTCCGCAAGCCAGCCCAGCAACAAGGACACGACGGTCACACCGAGTTGAGTGCCCGAAATGTAGAAGGTCATGCGCTCGAAGTGCTTCATCGCAATCCGAGCGGAGCGTCTGCCCGCCGCAGCAGCATTAGCCACCCGCCAACGCTCCACCGATACCAGGGAGAATTCGGCAGCCACGAAACAGGCGTTGACGCCGATTAGTGCGAAGACTGCCAGCAGTCCTAGAGCGGTTCCGATCGCCTCACAGCCTAGCTTCTGGGGATGTGGGCGCAGGAGGGGGGTCGGGGGCTGGGCGGGGGGCGGGACGGGCAACGAGTGGGCGGGACGGGCAACGAGGGGACGGGGAGGGAACGCGCAATGGCGGGCAGGGAGCACGGAGGCGAGGGCAGAAAGGAGGCAGGGGCAGCGGCTGCCTGCCCGCTGCTCGACTAGCCTGCAGGTGCAGTTCCCTCACGCTCAGGACCCTGATGCCTACCCCCACATCTCAAATCAAGACATTCGCAGACTCAAGTTGAAACCCGTGCGCCCGCGGATGAGGTCAGTTCGAGGCGGAGCGAAGGCAAAGAGCGGCAGCCCTCCCGCTCAGAAGAGCGGCGAGACGGCAGGAGCGGCAAGAGACGAAACGCCGCAAGCGGCGGGAGCGGCAGGGACGGCAGAAGACAAAGCGGCAAGAGGCGAAGCGCCGCAAGCGGCAGGGGACAAACCGGCAGGAGCGGCAGGGGGCACGACGCCGCAAAACGAGGCGCCGCACAACACTGACACTGCGGCAAGCGACGCCGACGCAACGCAGCGGGAACCACTCGAGCCTCTGGCCATCGAAGAGGAGTTCCCCCCGCCGGCAGCCGACATCCACCCAGATTCCGACCGAGGCTGGTTCCGCAGGCTTTGGCCCCTCATAGCCGTACACCGCGGGTTGCTAGCAGTAGGAGTCGTTTCCGGAATCGCCGCCCTCACAGCCGCAGTGGGGGTGCCGGCCGGCGCCCGGGCAATGATCGACGCCGCCGCTGACGGCAGGCGCAGCGACCTGTTCGGCCTGGCGCTCATCTTGGCTGGGCTTGCGCTGGCCAGAGCGATCTTCGGAGGCGCCTACCGCCATTCTCTTTTTAAGCTGGCCTTTCGAATCGACTCTGCGCTGCGGGCGCTGCTCCACCGCCACCTCAGCAACCTCTCCTTCTCCTTCTACGACCACACGTCCTCCGGCGACGTGATCTCCCGCGCCAACAGCGACATACGCTCCATACAAATCCTGCTGGCGTTCGCCCCGCTGGGAATCATGTCGTTTCTCACCTTCTTCCTGGCCTTCGCCTTCATGCTTACGATCCACGTTCCGCTGACGTTCGTCGCCCTCGCAACCCTTCCTGTGCTTGGGGTGCTCGGAACCCGCTTCCGCAACCTGGTGCTGCCGCTGTCCTGGATCACCCAGGGGCGCATGGCCGAAGTAGCCGCCATCGTGGACGAGAACGTGGGAGGAGCGAGGGTCGTCAAGTCGTTCGCAGCCGAGCGCTCCCAAATCGCCAAGCTCTCCAAGGCGTCCCGCCGGCTGCAGTGGGCAGCCGTCCGCAGCGTGGAGGTGAGAGCGCACTACAACCCCATCCTCGAGGCCCTGCCGCGCATCGCCATGGGGTTGGTACTGCTCTACGGCGGGTGGCTGGCGATCCGCGGGGAGGTCTCCATCGGCACGCTCTTCGCCTTCAACGCATACGTGATCATGCTTCAAATCCCCTTCCGGATGTTCGGCTTCCTGCTGATGCAGACCCAGAGGGCTGCCGCCGCCGCCGGCCGTGTGTATCAGGTTCTAGACACCGAGCCCAAAATCACCGAACCAGCGGGCGCGCTGATTCCCGAACACGCCCGAGGGAGGTTGGAATTCGACGGCGTGAACTTCGGTTACGCAGACGCATCAGGACGCGTCGAGCGAGAGATCCTGAACGGCTTCTCCTTCCGAATCGAGCCTGGCGAAGTGGTGGCGCTGGTGGGGCCCACCGGCTGCGGCAAGTCCACCGCCGTGCGTCTAGCAGCCCGCTTCTACGACACATTGGGTGGCGCCGTCCGAGTGGACGGCAGCGACGTCAGGACTCTAAACCTTGCCTGGCTTCGCCGCCAGGTGGGGGTCGTCTTCGACGAAGCCTTCCTCTTTTCCACCTCCCTGCGCGACAACATCGCCTACGGACGCCCCACCGCCGCCCTCAAAGAAATCGAGGCGGCTGCAGACGCAGCGCAGATTCACGAGTTCATCGACGACCTCCCCGCTGGCTACGACGCAATGGTGGGCGAACGCGGCTACACCCTCTCGGGCGGCCAGCGCCAGCGGGTGGCTATAGCTCGAGCCCTGCTCGCCGACCCTGCCGTCCTGCTGCTCGACGACGCCACCAGCGCAGTGGATTCGGAGGTCGAGGAAGCCATCTTTGCCGGACTGCGCAAGGGCGGGAAGCGCTCCATGCTGGTGATCTCGCATCGCCTCTCCACCATCTCTCAGGCAGACAGGGTGGTCTTCACCGAAGGCGGACGGGTGGTCGCGGTCGGCGGCCACGGCGAACTCCTCGCCGCCGAGCCGCGTTATGCCCGGGTGCTGGCCGAAAGTCAAACCAAGGAGGGCTGATGGGTTTCGGCCCGGGCGGCGGAGGGTTCTTCGGCCCGATGCAGTCGTCGACGCAGATCAACACCGCCTCCGGTCTTCCGTTCTCCGGCATCCCCTCAGAAATGGCGGAGAGGGCCGAGACCATCCTCTCAGAAGAACCGGAGCACTCCCCCGAGGAGGTGGACTTCGAGCACGCTCCGCCCTCCGAGCGGCCCCTGGGTCTGTTTTCGCTGCTCGCCCCGCACCGCCGACGCGTGCTCGTGGTGCTCTCCTTAGTGATTGCGGAGACCCTCGCACTGCAGGCCGGCCCCCTGCTCACCCAGATCGGAATCGACTCGGGCGTCGTCGCAGGGCGCTTCGACATGCTGAGCATCACAGCGGGCGTCTACCTACTCACGGTGCTCGGCCACGTAGCGGCAGGACGCCTGCGCACGATGCTGGGAGGACGCCTGGGCGAGCACCTCATGCACGGGCTTCGAGTGAAGGTCTTCTCCCACCTGCAGCGCCTCTCCCTGGACTACTACACGCGGGAGCGCGCCGGAGTGGTGATGACGCGAATGACCAGCGACATCGAAGCTCTCACGATGCTGCTGCAGGAAGGCTTGATGGTGATGATCGTCCAAGCCCTCACCCTGCTGACCATCACCGGCGTCCTCTTTTACCTGAACGCCCCGCTCGCTGCGCTGGCCATCGTTGCGGTAGGGCCCGCTACCCTGGCCGCCTCCTTGTGGTTCCGCAGAGTCTCCGAGGTGAGTTACGGGCGTGTGCGCGACCGGATAGCCGATTTGCTCTCTGACTTGTCAGAGAACCTCGCCGGCATCCGCGTCATCACCGCCACCGGCAGGCGCAGGCACAACGTCGTAGCACACCGAAACCGGATCGGTCACCACGAACTGGCCAACGTCGAGACCTCCCGCGTCTCCACCATCTACGGCTCCGCCACCGAAGGAGTGGGGATACTCGCCCAGGCCGCCGTCCTGGGGGTAGGAGGATGGTTCGCTGCGGACGGGCGCCTCAGCCTGGGGGAGTTGACCGCCTTCGCCCTCTACCTGACTGCGTTCTTCGCCCCCATACAGCAACTCGTCAATCTCTACAACGCCTATCAGCAGGGACAGGCTTCGGTCATCAAACTTCGGGAGTTGCTGAACACCCCCGTCGACGTCCCGGAAGCCCCCGGAGCGGTTGAGCTGCCTCCGGTGAGCGGGCGGATCACTTTCGAGAACGTGCGGTTCGGATATACACCCGAGGAGCCCGTGCTGAAGGGAGTGAGCCTGGAGGTTCCGGCAGGCAGCAGCCTCTCCATCGTGGGAGAGACGGGCGCCGGAAAGTCCACAATCGCAAAGCTGACCATGCGCTTCTACGACCCCGACGAAGGCCGCGTGCTGATCGACGGCATGGACTTGAGGGGCGTGAAACTGGACTCTCTGCGCCGGCAACTCGGAGTGGTGCCGCAGGAGCCGTTTCTGTTCGCCGACAGCATCCGTTCCAACATCACCTTCGCACGAGCAGACACGTCCGAAGAAGAAGTCCTAGATGCGTGCCGCAAGGTCGGCCTTGACGAGTTGATCGAAAGCCTGCCCGACGGTCTCGACACGTTCTGCCACGAGCGGGGGGCGTCTCTGTCCGCCGGGGAGCGTCAACTCTTAGCGCTGAGCCGCGCTCTTCTAGCTCAACCCAGGGTGCTCATCCTCGACGAAGCCACGTCTAACCTTGACCTGCGCTCCGAAACGCTGATAGAGCGCGCTCTCGACGTGCTGCTGAAAGGACGTACCGCCATCATCATCGCTCACAGACTCGCCACAGCCATGCGAGCAGAACGAATCGCCGTAGTAGACAGCGGACGCATCGTCGAAATCGGCAGCCACGCCGAACTCCTAGCCGCGGGCGGGCGCTACAAACGGATGCACGACGCCTGGCAAGCGCACGCCGGCGGGGGGAGCGGCGGCGACGGGGGCAGGGGCGACAGGGGCAGCGGAGGCGACAGGGAGGACGGCAGCGGGGGCGACGGGGACGGGCACAACCACGCTGTCCCCACCAAGAGCCTCACCAAGAGCGATGGGGGCGGGGATGGCGGGGAGGACAGCGACGGGGACGACGGGAGCGACGCAGGAAGCGGGCGCTCTTGAGCCCGAGCAACCCCGAACCCGTCCGAGACGCAATGGACGACGTCGCCTCTGCGCTGCGCCTCAGGGGGGTCAGCGTGGTGCGCGACGGCCGCCGTCTTCTCGACAGCGTCGACTGGAACGTAGAGGGAGGGCAGCGCTGGGTCGTGCTGGGCCCCAACGGGGCCGGGAAGTCCACCCTCATGCGGGTGGCGGCGCTCTATCTGCACCCTTCGGAGGGCGACGTGGAGGTGCTCGGCAGGCGTCTAGGGCGAGTCGACGTCCGGCGCATGCGCCACCTAGTGGGTTATGCGGCGGCTTTCCTGTCGGATGGGCTGCGCCCGAGCATCTCAGCCGTCGACGTGGTGGTTACGGCTCTCCACGGCGCCCTCGAGCCCTGGTGGCACGACTACAGCAGCGACGAACGCGAAAAGGCCTACACCCTGCTCGAGCGGCTGGGGGTGGGGCACTTGGCGGATCAGCCTTTCGGGTCGCTGTCTTCGGGAGAGCGTCAGCGGGTTCAGATCGCCCGGACGCTGATGACCGACCCGGCGCTTCTGCTCCTAGACGAGCCCACAGCCGCCCTCGATCTGGCGGGCAGGGAGAGCCTGATCCGCACTCTCGACGATCTGAGCAAAGACCCGTCCACGCCGCCGACCGTGCTAGTGACCCACCACACCGAGGAAATCCCTTCAGGGTTCGAGCACGTCCTGCTGCTGCGGGAGGGCAAGGTGATAGCCGCCGGGGGTGCGGACGAGGTGCTAACCAGCGAGAACCTCAGCCGATGCTTCGACCTAGCGCTGGAACTAGAACACCGCCGCGGGCGCTGGTGGGCGTTCGCCAAATAGACCCTCGGAATCCGCCAAACAAACGGGAAGAATTCTCGAGGTGCGGGCGCTGGCGGACATTCACCAAAAAAGCAGACACAAGAAAAACAACCAACAGGCGGAAAGAATTCTCAAGCAACGGACGCTGATGGGCGGTTTGCCAAGTAGGCAGGCCCCCCCTCCCCCCGAGCACTAAAGCCGCCGACCGCCTCAACTCTCCGGCTGAATCGCCAGCAGCACTCCCCCCTCGAGCGAGACTGTCGCCAGGGAACCAGTCATCTCGTTACTGACACCGCGGGTAGAGCCTGCCGTGAGCGTCTCGCCTCGCAGCGCCCATCGCAGCCCAGAGGTGTGCACGCCGCGGGCCGGACCGCCGAGAGGAAGCAGGCTCACCACCTGCCCCGCTCGGCCGGTGATCTCCTGTCGGCTGCGAACCACCCAGAGCCGAGCCATACCCATCAATGCGTCTACCGCAACACCGGCGAGACCTTCGCCCCCCAGCACAGCCACATTAGCCAGAAAGTGGTCGAGCCTGCCGCCGCCCCCGCCGATGAGCGTGATCCGGTCTGCGCCGAGATCTCGGGCTTCCCTCAACGCCAGTTCCAGGTCGGTGGCGTCCTTGTCCACAGGGTGGCGGCGCTGCCTGCCCGCAGCGCCCAGAGCCTGCGGCGAGACCGAATCAAAATCTCCCACGATCACGTCCACCCGCAAACCCAAGGCAAGCGCCGCGTCAGCCCCTGAATCCGCCGCCACCAGAAAATCGGGCGGAGAAGCCCTCTTCAGCACTTCCACCCGCTCGATGCTCGGGGGGTCACCCCCCGCCACTACCCAAGCACGCAGTCCCACTAGAGGCTCAAGCCATTAGGCCACATTTAATTTTGGACATTTATCTTCTGTAACGCAACTTGATAACCAAAGGTTTCTAAGCGTTGCTTTGCATTTTTCAAGCTTAACTTACTGAAAAATGGAATCTCTAACTCCTTTTTTGAAGAACTTATTATAGCAAAAATTATCTGATATTCAGCTGCTCGAGGGCTATCCAACACATCTATCATTTTGTGTGATTGGGGAAGTTTTTGATTTACTTTCTTTCTAAATTCTATATCAGCTAAGAATAATTCTCCGGACACCACCCCTTGCGAAAATAAGTGGTTTAAAACAGCTGAGCCTCCGTAGTGCTTAACATGTATTATCTTCTTACCACTTGTGAACAAATCACAAAACTCCACTCTACTATAACCGCCGCCATAGCTGATTAATTTGTTGTCCATGCAACAGTAATTGATATCTTGTTTAGCAGTATCTTCATTATAATTATTTTCATTATTGTGCCTATACGCTGGTAAATTCATTACCGGTTCCAAGTCGCGTATTTTTCTATATGCATTATCAATCTCTCGCACAAAATCGGCTTCAATCTCATACCAGTTTCCGCTATTCAATAAGTATCTTTTCTTTCTCTCATCATCACCAATCTCGCAGTTAAGGCACTTATATGCTGTCCATTTATACTTTATATCATCATTGCTTGCACTGTAGCATTTAATTTCCCTTTTCTTAAGTGTATCAAAACTTAATTCAGTTTTTTCTTGTTCCGACAAGCTTTTAAGAAAGTCTCCTAAGAATATATCACTATACCCACTATAGTTCTTTCCCACTTTCCTATATGCGAACTCCTTTACATCTGACCATTCGATGATTTCAGGAACAGCCATCCAAGTTCCTGTCCAATCCTTACTTTCATCGTCTTGAATCAGCTTTTTGATTTCAGCAACTAGTTTTTCATTGAGTTCTCTAATCACTTTTTGATCTCGGATTTCAGCTATCTGGTCAATCCATCCAAAATCTTTCTTATAGTTATCACTCGTGAATTTATCGTAACATTCTTCCAAAAAATATTTTATATTAGAAATGTCAATTTTACTAGAAACTGATAGAGAATCTCTTCCAGTTATAGTCACCCCAAATAGTTCCACACATTCTGTTCTCACTTTTCCTGTAATTGAGTTAATTAAGTCCTGATCAAAATTAAATTCGAAATTAGCAACTTCTCCAACCTGACTCAAATGTTCTCTCGTGTCTTTGAGAACAGAGGTCATACTTTTCTTATCTATACTCCGCAGACGACTAGAATCCACAACATTAAGCACAACTTTTAGACCAAATCTTTGCTCATAAGCATCCTGGTTAATCATTGTCCAGCCGTAACCAAATGGAATAGCAAAAATTCTTTCTTGATCAGACTCAAAATTAACAGATGAAAGCAAAACTCCTTTTGAAACAGAATTGAATAATTCCTCTGTATCACTCAGAGGCGGTCCAAAAAACTTCTTGAGCCATGACGGTGGGGACTTATACGATTCGTCAAAATAAAACACCCCCACACCATCAATTTCTTGCGACTCAAGATTACTACAATCTTTTAAGATATCCTTGGGATCAGAATATTCGTTCTTGATCAGATATATTGACAACTTATTTGTAGGAATTTTAGACATATTTCTGCTTTATCCATTCGTTGCTTTGTAACATACTCCGTAACACATCGCTAGTAATCATCCTTTAGCACGGAAACCGCTCATCTCTGCGACGTTGAAAGCGCTCAATACAAGATATCAAAGCCAGTTGACCGTAACCCAGTGGACCGTACTGGACTTGAACCAGTGGCCTCTCGCGTGTGAAGCGAGCGCTCTACCAGGCTGAGCTAACGGTCCGCTTAGAAACAAGAGTTTACCGCTAAAGAGAGTGCCTGCCAGTCGCCGCCTACACGTTCCACCCTTCCTCATCTCCGCCCCCCGTCAACCAATCCTGCGCTGGTTCGTGACGGAAGGTTCGAGAGATAACTCCCAGCGCGCCTTCTCGACCGTCTCTTCGTCGCAGTCCAGCACCTCGCAGACGGATGAATCGAGCTTTCTTCTAGTCGCATCCGCTGGGGCCTCCGCCCACCGCTTGAGCGGGGCATCGACCACTTCGTCGAACAACTCAGACAGCGCAAGCGCCGTGCGCCGGTCGAATTCGGGTACCGGAAGAGTTCTTTGAGCCTCCAAAGAGATTTGTGGATAAACCAACTTCTTAGTACTGCAGCAACCAAGCCATCCAAGAATTCCCAAAGTGGAGTTAAGCCAAACAGTCACGGACTTCTCCCACTTGTCCGACCCTCCTAAATCATTCGCAGTGTCATCATGCACATTCACAGGAACCCAGGCAGAACCCAGTAACCTCTCCTCAAGTCGCACCGCAACTACCTTGCTCGTCGGCGTGCTGATGCGATTGGCTATCAACAGCCTTGAACGCTTCTCCCAGTACTTCTCGGAAAGCCTCGTCTCCCGATCGCCTCGCTTCGGAACAATGTAGTGATCGGAAGAGGCTCGCAGCGACCTCGTGACGTCCGTGTCGTGATTCCACAAAGCACGCCAACCCTTCGCTGTAGGTACCTCGCTTCTCTTGAAAACATCACGAACCCGTCGTCCGGCAGGGCCTACTTCGGCAAACTCTCTCAGTTCCTTGACCGGGACGGAGAACAAAGTGCCGCTCAACAAAGCCTCGAACGTCTCCCCCAAATAAGGCGAGTAGAAGCGTACCGGCCCCCAGTCTCCCTCGGCCATCCGCTCGAAGGGCCAGTCTAACTCAACCACACCCGTTCCCTCTAGATTGCCTCTGCGTATCTTCTCGGCCAGAGAGACCGCGTCTGTGGGACGATCAGAGTTAATAGCCAGGTTGAAAAACTTCGTTGAAGGCTTTGTTGTGACGCCGGAATTCCAGCATCGACATACGATCATCATCTCGCTGATATTCGTATTCTCCGAAAAGTTGATTCTCAGAGGATCATGCGAAGTCACAACCATCTCTACCCAGAACTTCTCCGCCAGCATCTTCCTTATTTTCAAGCCGGACGGAGCCGTAGCAGCCGACAAGGGAAGGATCGCCGCCAGCGTTCCAGTCTCCGGATCGGTCAGGTGCTCGCCGAGAACGAGAAACGGTCCGCTGTTCCCAGAAAGGTGCGCCGCAGTCTCGCCCATCAATATCTTTTCACGGTCCTTGATCTGCTTCTCCTCCGCCTTGCTGAACTGGTCGTGGCGCAAACTGTCTCTCGTGAACGGAGGATTCATGATCACAAGGTCTGCCGATTCGATCCGCGGCGCCTCCTCGTCGTCTGCTTCCGCTCCGGTGTCAACTTGCGACACTCTCGTCTTCGGCCACCCCAACAACCGCATCTGACCGACCTTTGTGCTGCCTCGCGCAAGCAGTTCCAAGGAACCCAGGTGAGCAACGTCGTCCTCCACGCCCAGCCTCACGCGGTGGACACCCATCTTGTCGAACGTAACCGTCGGTGAAAGCAGGCCGAGGGTAGTAGCCGCAAGATGACAGGCCGTCAGATTCACATCCAGGCCAGTCAGCACGCTTTCGATCAACGTCTTGCCGTCGTCTTCGGCACTCTCGGGTGGTCTCATGTCTCGGACGCGCTCAGCTACCGCCATCAAGAGAGTTCCGGTTCCGCAAGCCGGGTCTAAGACATTCAGGTCGGACAAGTCTTCGGGTACGTCATCCTGCCTCAGGGCAATTCCTGCTAGCAACGCCGCCCCAGAGGTGGAGGTGTAATACGACCCGTCGTTGCGCGCCGTGTTGAGAACTCGGTGAAAAATCCGCCCCAGCAGGTCATGCCTCTTGCCCCCTGCGGTTCGGACTACGCGAGCACCGGCGGAGGCGGCAGAACGTACGGCGGCGCTAAACCCATGGGACTGCGCCGCAGACGCCAACGCAGCCCGAGCCGTTTCAAAAACAGGTTTGTAGTCGAGAGCCAGGATGAGATCCCATGCCTCGTCCAGGGACGCTATGAGGTCATCGCTTGCCAGACATTCGGCGAGTTTGAGAGGAGGCCAGGCCCCCATGAACGGAACAGGCCCTTCGTCACCCCGTCTGGCGCGTGCGTCCCAGGACGGGCGCAAATCCCCGAGATGGTCGTCGAGACGAGCATGGAACATTGCCGCTGATGCGACAACGAGCATGGCTCGTTTGGCTCCCTCGCTTTCGGGATAGTCGAGGGCAGCCGCCAAGTCCCTGCTTTGATTCGGAGTCAGCCTGCCGGCGGCGATGTCCAGGCTGTCGGAAAGCGTTCTGGCCATCCTGTCGGGGTTGCCGATCTCCTCGGGGAGCCGTCTTATCAACTGCGCCAGACCCGACGGCGTGGTCTCGACCCAGTCCTCGGTGCCATGCATCGACACCAGCAACTTGGTATCGGAGCTCAAAGTTCGCCTCTCGGCGTTTGCGGGGTAGCAGACTGCAATCACCGCGTCCGCATGTTCCTGCTCTAGGCGCGCCAGGGCGTCGCTTCTAGCGCTTCGCTTCTTGTCTGCGGAAAACCCCGTCTCGGCTTCCAGCACGATGACAAAGTTGGCCAAAACCACCTTGATGTCTAGGCGGTGGCGCGCCGAGGGAACCTCGGCCTCCGCCGGTATTCCCGCATCACGGAGGAGTTCTTCAAGTTTCCCGTTGAGCAGATCTTCTCTGTCAGCTCTCTCAGCAGAAGATCTCACGCACACCACCCCATACATTCAGACTACGACGAAAGGGGTCGACGGCAGCGGCAGCGCCCCCGATGAGCCCGTCCTCCACCTGCTGAACACCGCTGGCTTCGCTGCCTCCCCTGTCGCCGCCGCTGTCCCCTCTGTCCTCACCGCCGCCACTACTGCCCGCCACCACTGCCGCCGCCCACACCGCCGCCACCTCCCCTGCCGCCACTACTGCCCCCCGCCACTGCCGCCGCCCACACCGCCGCCATCGCCACTGCTGCCACCACTGCCCCCACCCCCATCGCCGCCGCCTCTCAAAAGGACTGCGGCCAGGCGCTCTAGACCGGCCACCCGGCTGCCCTTGACCAGCACGGCGTCGCCATCTCCGAGAGTTCCCAATTCGCGCAGCGCGCCGTCGATCCCGCCCACCGTCCCGACCCCGTAAGCGGGCTCGTCCACAGCCAGCACCTCGATCCCCAATTCTGCCGCCAGCGCGGCGGCCGCCTCGTGCTCGGCGTCGCGGCACTCCCCTAGTTCGGCCATCACGCCCAGCACGGCTACACGCCGACGCGCCGAGAGGTCGGCCAGAGCGCGCAGCGCAGACGCCATCGAGACGGGGTTGGCGTTGTAGGAATCGTCGAGCACCAGAGCACCGGACGGCGTCCGTGCCAGCGACATCCGCCATGCCGACAACTCGGCTCTGCTGAGACCGGACACGACGTCGGACAAGTCCGCGCCCAGGCTCAAGGCCGCCGCAGCCGCAGCCAGGGCGTTGGAGACGTTATGACGCCCCGCCGCAGAGAGCCTCACCGATGCGGAACCCCACGGGGAGCTCAGGCGGAACTTCGGACGCAGGTCGTCGCCCAGAACGACGTCTTCGGCTCGAACATCGGCTCGGAGACCGCCCCCGCACATCCCGTAGGTCAGAACCGCAGCCTCGGTCAACCTGCCGAAGGAAGCCACGACGGGGTCGTCGGAGTTGAGCACGGCCGTCCCTTCCGAGGGCAGCGCAGCGACCAGTTCGCTCTTGGCCCGCGCCACCCCGTCGATGTCTCCGAAGGATTCCGTGTGGGCGGCCCCGACCGCCGTCACCACGCCCACCAGGGGACGGGCGAGACCGGCCAGGGAAGCGATCTCCCCGAAATCGCTCGCACCCATCTCGACCACCGCCGCCCACTCCCCCCCCTCCGCAGAGAGCAGCGTGAGCGGCACGCCGATGTGATTATTGAACGACCGCCTGCTGTAGACCACGGAGCGCCCGGCGCCGATCGCTCCGGCCAGCATGTCCTTGGTGGAGGTCTTGCCCACCGATCCGGTTATCCCCACCACCCGGTCGCCCATCCGCCGACGGGCGGCTGCGGCCAACCTCCAGAGAGCGTCGAAGGTGTCGTCGACTGCCACCTCCGCCAAACCCGCAAACGCAGCGGCTCCCCGCTTGTCGCTTCGCACTAAACACGCCGCCGCTCCTGCTGCGGCTGCTGCGGCGATGAAGTCGTGCCCGTCTCTGCTGGCCGCAAGCGGGACGAACAACTGCCCCGCCTGCAGGGTGCGGGAATCGGTGGCAGCCCCGTCCACTTCGACGCTGCTGGGGTTCCCGTGGGCGACCTTGCCGTCGACTAGGCTTGCCACTTCTCCGAGGGTGAACTTCACGGCAACATGTTTCCATGCAGCGACGCGTTCCTCGGTTGTTTCCGCCCGCCGCCGCAGCAGCCGCCGCCGGCAGGTCTTTGTTCTTGCTGGGGGGAGGCTCAGTCGACCGGCCCAGCAAGGTCGACGACCGAGCCACGCGCCGCAACTAGCGTGGTGCGCGTGACGGGGAGCGTCCAAACGGGAAGCGTCCGGCTGATAGTGCTCTATGGAGGGCGGTCAGCCGAGCACGACGTGTCATGCGTCTCCGCCGGTTACGTAGCCAGTTGCGCCCGGGCCGCCGGAATGGAAGTAGTGACTGCGGGGATATGCCGCAGCGGCGCCTGGGTGCTGCCGACCACGCCAGAAGCCCGCGAGAGCGAGCCCCTGCCCTCCCCGACCGAAGACGACCCTCCCGTCGAGATCACCGACATTCTGTGCGGCAACCTATGCGTAGCCGACCGAGACGTAAAGGGCGGCGACTCCAGCGCCATATGGCCAGACAGCGGCGACGGCGAGACGCCCAGAGTGGTCTTCCCCGTACTGCACGGACCCTTCGGCGAAGACGGAACGATCCAAGGTCTCTGCGAGTCGCTGAACGTGCCTTACGTAGGGGCGGGCGTCCTCTCCTCTGCCATGTGTATGGACAAGCCCGTCGTCAAGGAAATGCTCAACGCCCGCGGCCTGCCCGTGACCCGATGGAAGGTCGTGAAAGCCGACGGCGTCTCCGCATCCGCCGCTTCGGAACTCCTCGACGAACTCGGCAGCCCGATCTTCGTCAAACCTGCGAACATGGGCTCCTCCATCGGGATTTCCAAAGCCCGAAGCCGAGACGACCTGCTCAAGAGCCTTGCGCTGGCAGCGGAATTCGACGAACTGGCGCTGCTCGAGGAAACGGTCGACGACGCCAGGGAGATCGAAGTGTCGATACTCGGCAACCTTGGCGATCTGCGCGCTTCGCTGCCCGGCGAAATAGTGCCTTCAAGGGAGTTCTACGACTACGAGGACAAGTACCTGTGCGGAGCAGCGATGCTGCTGTCACCAGCGGAGTTGCCTCAACAGACGACCGAGGAAGTCAGGTCGCTGGCGGTCGAAGCAGCAGACGCACTGCGCGTGGAAGGGCTGGCGAGGGTGGACTTCCTCTACGGAAAGGTCGCCTCTGCTCCCGAGCGCAGGATCTTCGTGAACGAAATCAACACCATGCCCGGCTTCACACCCATCTCAATGTTTCCCCGCCTCTGGGAGGCGACGGGGATTACCGGGCGGGAGTTGGTAGCAAAACTCGTGCGGCTGGCCATCGAACGTCACCGCAGGCGGGCTTCCCACCGGAGACTTCACCGCTGAGCTGTCGCCGCCGCGCAAACCGCTGCCGCCGCCGCTAAACCCGCCAAGGAACCCCTCAACCCACCAAAGAAGACTGAAGGAAACCCTAACCGCGCTCTGATGAAATCTTTACTGAACACCCTTCTAAGGGCGCTCATCAACCCTCAACCCACCAAGGAAGACTGAAGGAAATCCAAGAGTTCGCGGCGTCGTCGGGCGGTCTCCCTGAGCGTCGGTTCCACCCCGAGCGCACGCTGCACCTCTACCTCCGTAGCCGCTCCCATGACCTTGGAATAGGCCGATACCAGGATCAGCTTGGGATCACTGCGCCTTATCCGCCCTGCGGACGTCTCCGCCTCCAGAAAACCCACTGCCCTGTCCGCCAGCGGTTCGAAACCGAGGCGCACCCGCGTCGTCCAAGGCTCGCCGAGACGCGTCACCTCCCTCAACAACCCGAGCATCTCCGGCCTGCGGACGGCGATGGCAAACACCTCCTTTACCACCGAACGGATCACGTCCCAGCCCCCCGAGTCCGTCCCTCGAGTCCCCGCACCTCCCGTCGCTCTGCGCTCCACCACCGCTAGAAGCGCCGCTGAAAGCTCCTCCAGCGTCCTGTCTATGACCGCCCCTAGAAGGGATTCCTTTGACCCGAAGTAGTAGAGGACCGTCTGCTTGCGAACGTCGCAGTCGGCTGCGATGGAATCGAGCGAACTGGCTTCGTAGCCGCGCTTCGCAAAAGAATTCCGAGCGGCCTCGAGTATCTCTTCACGAGTAGAAACTCCCCGCCGCGATCTGACTCTGCCTTCATCTTTAGAACCTTTGGAGTCAGCTCGAGTTGACCGATCAGCTCGAGTTGACCGAGACCGGACTGGCGAGGCGTCGCTCACTGAGTCTTTCAAGGCGTCCACTGCTTCCCAGAGAAAGAAAAGCGCGTCATCCATATCCACTGGCGCCGCTCAGGACGTCCAACACTTCGTTCATGGAGTTCATAGCGTTCATAGCGTTCACGTCGTTATTCATCGCGGCTTCGGCCGTTGAGACTTCATTCAGGGCTTGAATCATTGCAGCTTTGCTCATTGCAGGTGGAAATCTACTTACCAAATGGTAGACAATCTACAATGAACTCCAACGCAAGCCGGACGACAAGCCAAAAAGAGTCAGCGCACCCCAAGCGGCCAGCCATCCAGTGATCCCCGAAGAACTCGCCGGCAAGCGCATCGCCCTGACCGGTGCCACAGGATTCCTAGGAACCGCCCTAACAGAACGGCTTCTGCGGTCGGTTCCTGAATGCGAGTTGGTGCTGCTCGTCCGCCCTGGCCGGCGAGGCGCGGCGGAGCGGGTGCGCCGCGAGGTGCTCCGCAACGAAGCCTTCGACAAACTCCGTGCACAACTCGGCCAGGAGAGCTTCAAGGCCGAGACTCAGCGCGTCCTGCCGATAGACGCCGACATCACCGGCGACGGACTAAATCTAGCCCCCAAAGACCTGGAACTGCTGGCGAACTGCGACGTCTTCATCCACAGCGCAGCGGCGGTTGCCTTCGACAATCCCTTCGACCTGGCCGTGGAAACCAACCTGCTCGGCCCAGTCCGGATAATGGAGATGCTGCGAGAGAACAGCGTCAGTCCGCACTTCATATCTATTTCCACGGCTTACGTAGCCGGCAACCGGAGAGGGTCAGCCCCCGAGAAACTCCTTTCGGAGAGCCCGTTCGCAGTCGAGATGGACTGGCGCGCCGAAGCAGAGGCCGCAAGCCGAACCCGCGCCAGCCTGGAAGACGCAAGCCGAACCCCCGAACAGCTGAAGACCTTCGCAGCCGAGGCGTCCGACGAGCTAGGCGCTGCCGGCACAGCCGCTCTGAGTTCCAAGCGCGAGCAGATCCGGCGCCGCTGGGTGCAAGACCAGTTGGTGGAGGCAGGGCGAGCCAGAGCAGCCTCCCTGGGCTTCCCCGACGCCTACGGCCTGACCAAAGCCCTGGCCGAAAACGCCCTGGTGGAGACGAGAGGGAGCGTCCCACTCACCATCGTGAGGCCTTCGATCATCGAATCGGCGCTGCGCGAACCCTTCCCAGGCTGGATCAGAGGATTCCGCATGGCCGAGCCAATCATCATCTCCTACGCACGAGGGCTGCTAGCAGACTTCCCCGGCACGCCCGAGGGCACCCTCGACGTGATCCCCGTCGACCTAGTAGCAGCCGCCGTCTGCGCCGTGGCCGCCGACGGGCCGCCCCGGGACGGCAAAGCAGCCGTCGTGCAGGTGGCCTCCAGCTCCGTCAACCCCCTGAACTTCAAAGACCTCCACGACTGGTCGCACACCTGGTTCAGCGAGAACCCCATCTACAACGAACAGAACCAGCCCCTGGCTCCGCCCCGCTGGTCGTATCCGAGCCGCAAGAGGGTGCAGACGCAACTGGAACGCGCTCAGCGCGCCCTGCGCCTCGGCGAGAAGGTGCTGACCTCGCTTCCCATAAGAGGCGCTCGCGCCGGGCGGGCCGCTGACTTAGCAGAGCGGCGAGAGCAGGTGGAGCGGGCGCTCAGTTACGTCGACCTCTACAGCGGGTATGTGGAGTGCCAAGCCACTTTCGGGGTTGACACACTCATGGCGCTGCACAGCCGCCTGCCCGACGCCGACAAATCAGCCTTCGACTTCGACCCCTCCGGGTTCGACTGGCACTCCTACCTCAGCGAGATACACCTGCCTTCGGTCGTCAAGCAAGGACGCCTCAAGACCGCCCCGACCGAGCGCTCCGGCCCCGACCGCAACGCCCGAAGACGAACACAGGTGCTCTCCCCCGACCGACACATGGCCGCCTTCGACCTCGAGAACACGCTCATGGCGTCGAACGTGGTGGCTTCCTGGGGGTGGCTGGCCACTCGCCGGCTGTCCAGACGAGAACGGGTGCGCGTGGTGAGCGGAGCCCTAGCCGAAGCCCCCAGTCTTCTAGCGCTCGACCGGCGTGACCGCAGCGACTTCCTGCGCCTGTTCTACCGACGCTTCGCCGGCGCATCCGTAGAGCAAATGGCCGAAGACAGCATCGAAATGTTCAGCGACCTGCTGCTGCGCCAGTCGTTCCCCTCAGCCATCCGACGAGTCCGCCTGCACCGAGCGCTCGGGCACCGCACCGTCCTCATCACCGGCGCGCTGGACTTCGTGATCGCCGGATTCGAACCCCTCTTCGACGACATCGTGTGCGCCAAGATGTCGACCACAAGCAGCGGCCGCGCCTACAGCGGACAACTCCCTGTCGTCCCCCCGACAGGCGAAAGCCGAGCCGAGGCGCTGATGGACTACGCTGAGCGCGAGGGCATATCCCTCACCGAGTCGGTGGCCTACGCCGATTCGACGAGCGACCTGCCCATGCTGGAGGCCGTAGGCTTCCCCGTAGCGGTCAATCCCGAAACCAAACTAGCGACCCTGGCCAGGCGCAGGGGATGGCTAGTAGAGAACTTCCGCCCAGCGCCCGGCGCCCCCCGAAAGCTCCTCCCCATGAGCGAACCAATAACGAACGGACGACGATGAACCGCAGAACTTCTACCCCCCAGCCAGGCTTCGTTCTGGAGGTTGAGCGATCCACACCCCCCATCCTTTTCCACCACGGAGAGGGCTTCCGCTTCGAGCGTCTACCGGCGGGACGCTCGCGGGTGGTCTACCCGGCCGGGCCGCTCGACGGTCTTCCCGACCCCGATGGCGCCATCCGCAGCGCCCTCATGCACCCCGTAGACAACGACCCGCTCCCAGCGCTGCTGCGCCCAGGCATGAAGCTGACCATAGCCTTCGACGACATCTCCCTGCCTCTCCCTCCGATGAGGCAGCCCGACGTGCGCCAGCGAGTAATAGAGGCTGTGCTCGACCTCGCAGCCGCAGCGGGGGTAGACGACGTGCACGTCATCGCGGCCCTGGCGCTGCACCGCCGCATGACCCCGTCTGAGTTGCGCCACGCCCTCGGCGACCGCGTCTACGACGCCTTCGCCCCGTCCGGCCGTCTCTACAACCACGACGCCGAAGACCCCGACGGTATGGTCGTCCTCGGTGAAACCGAAGCCGGCGAGGTCGTGCAGATGAACCGTCGGGCGGCGGAAAGCGACCTCTTGGTGTACGTCAACATAAACCTCGTGGCCATGGACGGGGGATGGAAGAGCACCGCCACTGGTTTGTCCGGTTATGCGGGTCTGCGCCACCACCACAACGTAGCCACCATGCTTGCGTCGCAGTCGTTCATGGATCAGCACTCCTCAGAACTTCACCACTCCAACTGGCGTCAGGGGGCGGTGCTGCGAAAGGCCGGGCCGCCCATATTCCAGATCGAGACCACACTCAACAACAACAGTTTCGGCACGGAAGGGCCGATGTCTATGCTGCAGAAACGGGAGTGGGAATGGGGGCCGCGCGACAGAGCGTCCTTCTTGGCCATGCAGGGCGGTTTGAAACTGATGACGCGGCAAGCCCGCCGCAAGGCCTTCGCTTCGTGGAGGGCGCCCTACGAGATGACGTCGGTCACCGCCGGCGACGTGGAATCAGTCCACTCAATCACCACCGAACACGTATACCGCCAACAACTCGTACCCGTCTCAGGGCAAACCGACATCCTCACGATGGGTTTGCCCTACATCTGCCCCTACAACGTGAATTCCATAATGAACCCCATCCTGGTCATGTGCCTCGGGTTGGGTTACTTCTTTAACCTATACCGCGGCCGTCCGTTGGTGCGTAAGGGCGGGGTGGTGATCATGACCCACCCCACACCCTGGGAGTTCCATCCCGTCCACCACCCCAGCTACATCGACTTCTTCGAGCAGGTGCTAGCCGAGACGACCGACCCCGCTGAGATCGAAGCCCGCTACGAGAAACAGTACGCCACCGATGAGTGGTACAGACACCTATACCGCAACTCCTACGCCTACCACGGCGTGCACCCCTTCTACATGTGGTACTGGGGGGCGCACGCACTAGAGCACCTAGACCGAGTGATCATTGTGGGCGGAGACCGCCGGAGTGTGCGCCGCATGGGCTTCTCCCCCGCTAGTTCCATGGACGACGCCCTAGAAATCGCCGCCGATTCCGTGGGATCCAAACCCACGATCACGCACCTGCATCATCCGCCTTTCGTGATGGCGGACGTGACGTGAAGTCTGCTGGCGGCGCGAAGGCTGCTAGCGTGAAGGCCGGCGCGAAGGCTGCTAGCGTGAAGGCCGGCGCGAAGGCTGCTAGCGTGAGGTCGGCTCTGGGTTCCCGACTCGCTCTTAGCCTGCTGAAGCCTGTTCTGGGTTCTGCCCTGGGTTCCCTGTGGCGCGCTTTCAGCCTGCTGAAGCCTGCCATGGATTTCCCGTGGCGCGCCCCTGTCGCCCCGGCGGGTCACTCTCTGCCCAAGCCACCGCTGCGTACAGAATGGACGCGGCGCTGGGCAGCGCGCATGATTCGCGCCGCCTCAGTGGAGTACATCTGGCGTCCGGCGGTCTCCGCCTACGCCCAGCCCACCCGGCGCGGCGCCGAACGCCTAGCCGGACTAGAGGACGAAGCGGTCATCTTCGTCGCCAACCACCGCAGCCACCTCGACACTCCCCTGCTAATGACATCCATACCACACCCCTGGCGGCACAAACTCGCAATAGCTGCGGCTTCCGACTATTTCTTCAATACTCGGCTGAAGGGCTCGGCCTATGCCCTGTTCCTAGGAGCGGTGCCCGTGGAGCGAGAGAAAACCGGGCGCGATTCCGCCTACGAACTAGCCGCCCTAGTGCGCTCGGGGTGGAACTTATTGGTGTACCCCGAGGGCGGGCGCAGCCCCGACGGCTGGGGGCAACCCTTCCGAGGCGGCGCCGCCTATCTAGCGCACCGCTGCAGCGCACCCGTTGTCCCAGTGTACTTAGCCGGGACAAGCAGCGTCCTCCCCAAAGGACGCAGTTGGCCGCGATTCGGGAAGACTCTGGTGATCTTCGGGGCGCCCCTCCGAGTCGACCCCGGCGAAAGGATCCGCCGCCTCAACCAGCGCATAGAACAAGCCGTGAGCGAACTAGCCGACGAAGCCAGAACAGACTGGTGGCAAGCCCGCCGGCGCGCCCACAAAGGCGCAACGCCTACCCTGCACGGCCCCGAGGCGGCGTCCTGGCGCCGGTCATGGGCGCTAGGCGGAAACGCAACCCCCGAACGTCGGGGATGGCCTAGGGGTGCGGGCGTCTAACGCCTGACCGCCGTTGGTCTCGACCGCCGTTGGAGGGGAGTTGGCGGGCTTAGTTGGCGGGCTTGGAGTGAAGTCGTCTCCAACAGTTCAGCATGCTGCGGCGTCGCGCCGTGCAGCATGTCGTGAGAATGTGTGCTAGTCTTACTTCAAGTGTGCTCGCATCGATTGCTTGCTAAGCATTAAACACTAAACAAAAAGAAAGTTATATCCCAACATGACAGATTCGGAACGAGAGTTCGAATGGTACGACCGGGGGACTTGGGCGGCCCCTGGCCCATATGAGCCCGCGTCTCTGAACGAAGACAGTTCGCAGGAAGAAGACGCCCCCGCCGCCGCTCCCGGGGAACAGGGATGCCCTGACACCGTGAGCGGACGGGCCTGCGCCCCCAGCGGCTCCGGCGCCTCCGGCAGCTCCCAAGGGGGACCGCCTGCCGGCGGTTCAGAAGCCGCCGGTGTTTCCGACATCGGGAAGGGTTCCGGCGCCACCGGCGGTTCCGGCAACTCCCGTGGAGGACCGCCTGCCGGCGTCACCGGCGGTTCCGACGCCGACGGCGGTTCCGACGCCAAGGAGGGCCCCGAAGCCAGGGAGGGTTCTGAGAATGGTTCCGGCGCCGCTCCTAGGCGGGCGCGGGTCCGGGTGGGGTTGCTGAGTGCGCTCATAGCTTTCCTGCTCTATTTGGCGGCTTTTTCCCCTTCAGGGGACCGGTCTCCCGCCGGCGGTTCCGACGCCGACGGTGTTCCTAGGAGCCGTCCCCCCGTTGGGAGGCAGAGGTCGATGTGGGAAAGGCTGCATCACGCCGGTTTAGCGGTCCTATTGTTCGCAGTAATATTGACTCTCATAGGAGGTTTAGACGGCTCCAGCAGAGCGGCCGAGGCGTTGAGCCCCCAAGGGACTGAGAGCATCAGCGCCCTGGGGTCTCCCCCCAACGGCGCGGTCGGCGCGTTGAGCCCCATCGCCTCTGACAGTTTCAGCGGTTCTGGGGGTTCGGCTGATTGGCTCCTGCTTCTTGAGGATGCTGGAGTGAGCGCCGCTGGAGTAGCAGCCGGGTCGGTTTATGGCAGCAGCGGTTCGCCTGCTTCGTCGCGTAGTTCCTGCCCAGCCGGGTACTATTTTTACTTCAGCATCGGCGGGCTGCTGTGCGCTAAGCGAATATCCCAAACAGCAGGCTGGGGCTGCCCGACGGGGTCTTCTCAGTTCAGCCTGGGAGTGGCCCCCGCTTGGGGATGCCGGAAAGACCTAGGAACGGCGTCGACGTCGTATTCATGCGCTTCGGGGGCGCTCGTGTGGAGAACAGTAGGCTCAGGGTTCGCCCGGATGTGCAAAATCACTACAAGCGGCAAGGAAACAAGGAACGCTTCTGCTTCCTGCACCCCTAGGGGGACGCCCACTTCCTGCAGTTACCCGGCGCAGGTCACTTTCCTGCGGACGCAGTCCGCGTCGGTTTCCTGCAACCCTAGGGGGACGCCTAACTCTTGCAGTTACACAGAGCAGGTCACGACCCTGCGGACGCAGTCCGCGTCGGTTTCCTGCAATCCTAGGGGGACGCCTAATTCTTGCAGTTACACGGCGCAGGTGTCGTCTCGTCAGACGCAGTCGGCTTCTCGTTACTGCACCCCTAGGGGGACGCCCGCGTCCTGTCGTTACCTGCTGCGCCAGTCCCGCTCAGCTAGTTACCGTTACATCGTCGGAACGGGCGGCTACCACTACTGCTCCCCAGGGTGGACGCTCTCCGGCAGCACTTGCTACCGTTACGTCACCCGCTACGGTTCGCTGCGCTACTCCTGCCCCACCGGCTGGACACGCTCAGGCGCCACCTGCTACCGCTACGTGACAAGCACCGTCACCCGCTACGGCACACTCACCTACACCTGCCCCCCAGGGTGGTCACGCTCAGGGGCCACCTGCAGCCGGAACGTGACGAGCAACGTCACCCGCTACGGCACACTCACCTACACCTGCCCCCCAGGGTGGTCACGCTCAGGGGCCACCTGCAGCCGGAACGTGACGAGCAACGTCACCCGCTACGGCACACTGAGCTACACCTGCCCGCCCGGGTGGTCGCGGTCGGGCAGCACGTGCTCCCGGACGACGACGAGCACGAGTTACGTGTCGCCGTCGTCTTCGCAGTCGTGCAGCACCGGCACCCTCTCAGGCGGACGGTGCTGGTCATACCCAGCTAAAACAAGAACCTGCTCCACAGGATGGGTCCTCTCCTCAAGCACGTGCACGCGCACGCTGTACACAAGCCCCACCTACACCTACTCCTGCCCCCAAGGTAAAACACTGCGCGGCACCCGCTGCCACACCCCCACCACCACAACCACCACGACTACGACCGCTCCAGTCTCCCCAGCGCCGGCGCCGCCGCCGCCAGCCACGTCACCGCCCCCGCCTCCACCGGCCGCGCCTCCACCCCCGCCATCCCCTCCTGCCGTGACGACCACGACGACTGTTGCGGCTGCATCTACTACGACTGCTGCGGGGGCGTCTACTGTTACGACTACGACTGTTTTGACTTGCGCCTCCCCGAAGATCAGGATGGTGGCTATGAATTGCGTCGCGCCGCCGTCGCCGCCTGCTAACATCCTTTACCTCGGAGAGAACAAGCAGATCAGAGTGTTCTGGGATAATTCAGACAATCCCGGGGGTTCCGGGGTGAGCATCACTAGTTACAAAGT
This sequence comes from Acidimicrobiales bacterium, assembly GCA_965242895.1. GTDB lineage: Bacteria > Actinomycetota > Acidimicrobiia > Acidimicrobiales > CATQHL01 > CATQHL01. The sequence continues at coordinate 1,992,233 of OZ251507.1, read as the reverse complement.
GCTGTGGAGGGAACTCAGCAGAACCATCAATCTTGCACCCGTCCCGATTATATCCGCGGCATCAACAACTACGACTGCGGCCGCGCCTTCAACAACAACGACTACGACTACGACTTTCACCACCACCCCTGTCGTCACGCCAACGAGAAAGGGGCGCGAGTTCTTCGAACGCACGATCACCGGCTTGACTAACAATATACCGCACGAAATCCACATAAAGGTAACAAGCAGCGCCATCGACCCCTCCACCGGGGAGCACTTGTCCACTACCGTGAAACACTACGTCATCCCGCAGGCGCCCGTAGACGGCGGCTGGCAGCCCTACCCGCTACCGAGAGAGGCAACCGCCCATCTGAACGAGAAGATCAGAAGAGGCGAACCCCTGCGAGTCTGCACCAGCACTCCAGACTTCGTAGCGACCCTCACCGCCGCCGTGAACGCCTGGAACAACGCTTTGAACCCAACGGGAAGCGACTTCCAGCCCGTGTTCACCTTCAGCGGCAGCGTCTCTCACCCATCGAAATGCGGGGAATACCTACACATCAGCCCCCCATGGCAAGTCCCGCGGATAATCTCCAACGCGGACTACGACATAATAGTCTCCGACTACCGCTGCACCCCCACAACAACTACAACCACAACAACTACAACTACAACTACAACAACTGCGGCTGCTGCTGACGCTGCGCCCGCGTGCGAAGCGCCCGCTGTGCAGCAAGGCTGCCAGCCGGACATAGCCGGCATTATCACCTGTTCATCAAGAAGATGCACCGACCCGAACGCGGACACCAGCTACTGTGCAAACACTAGCACATACTGCAACGCAGAACATTTAGCCTGCACTTGGCACCGAATGCAACCACACACCGGCCACGACCCCCCCTTAATAGACAGCTCCGCTATCCAAATCGTGGACGCCCGCGGCGGCAGCAACATAGCTTTATTCGCCCACGAAATCGGCCACCTCCTCGGATTCGACGATTACGGCTTCACATGCGCCTGGAAAACGCGCCCCACAGGATTACCATCCAACCCTCAAACCATCCCCCAAAAACAGCCATCCCTGTTCTCCTACGGCAACGGGCCGCGCTCCTGGCAAGCAATCGTACGAAACCCCAACCTATACACCGCCGACTACTTCAACTGCCGATCCTCCTCCGTCACCTCAAGCGACGAAGAAGACTTCCGCTCCATCTACCGACCCCAAAAACTCACAAACAACCGCTTCATAAGAGACGAAGACCATCCCAACGGCGGAAAAGTGTGGCGCTTAGACTTCGGCGACCCGCCCACAGACAAGAACCCCGGCAACGGAGGAAGCAACAACGTATACAACGCTTACCGATGGATAGTCATGCACCGAGCCCCCAACAACCCAGACCGCTCAGGCAGCGAAGACTGCACCTACTCAGGCCCCTACACCGCTCTCACAGCAGACACCAGCTTTGACATGCCAACCGAAACAACCAGCGACGACAAACTCATCGCCCTCACCGCCGGAAACCTCACGAGTCAAGGCCGAATCGATGGTTGGGGATCACAGCAAAACAATCGTTTCAGGTTGAACACTAACTTTAACACGGACGAACTTCGCGACCATCAATTCATTATCGTAGGGATCACCCGCGGCGATCCCCTAGCCGACGACTCCCTCACCGTAGGCGTGGAGCGATCCGTAGTCAACCTAGACCTAGACGACGACGGCGTACTAGAAAAATGGACACTCGGGGAACCATCAGACCCATTCAAAACGCGCCCCTGCAACTCCACAGCATCCCCCACCTACTCGCCGTCCATCACAACCACTACTACAACCACAACCACTACTACAACCGCGCCCGCGCCCTGAAGGAAAGACACGGAATGGCCGCTAGGTTGAGAGTCCGCTTGCTCGGGGTTCTGCTAGCGCTCACGCTCGCCGCCTGCGCCCCCAACACCTCCGCCGGCGGGGGGGAAGAGGGGACCGCTCTCCCGTCCCCCACTTCGTTCCCCCGCCCTGCCACGACCGCGCCCCCCGCCCCGACTTCGCAGGCCACCCTTGGGGGCAGCGGCTCCGCGCCCGTCGCCCCGCCGGCAGCAGCACCGACGACGTCCACCACCCCGGTGTCGCTTGTCGCGCCCAGGCTGGATGTCTCAATGGATCCCGCCCCCCCGCCGACGACGCCGCCCGCTATCCTGGAAATCCCCGACCCCCCGCAAGCCGCAGTTCCTAGAGGGTTCGCTGCGGTAAGCGCAGGATGGGGATACACATGCGGACTGCACAACGGCGGAACCGCGGAATGCTGGCGGTGGGGAGAAAACGGAACCGAACACAGCAAAGACTACTACCCCCCAATCACAACACCCTACGACTTCTTCAACTTCGAAGGCGAAAAACAAGTCCTCGAACTCACCTGGGACCACTCCCCCCAAGCCTCCCAACCCCCCAAAGGAATCTTCACAACCATCTCAGCGGGACGCGACTCCGCCTGCGGACTCCGCCCCGGAGGGCTAATCGAATGCTGGGGAAACAACAAAGCCCTCACCAACCCACCCGAAGGAAACTTCGCAGCAATCAACGCAGGCATCGAACACGCCTGCGCGCTCCGACCCAACGGACAAACAGAATGCTGGGGCACCTCCACCACCAGAGGCAACCCCGCCACCCCCCCAGACGGACAATACAAAGACCTAACCACCGGGGAATGGGACACCTTTGCGTGCGCCCTCAGAAAGCAAGACGGCACAGCCGAATGCTGGGGACCAGGCTTCACCCGAGACCGCGGTTCCCGAGGGCGAGGCGTCATCCCCCCAGGAGCGTTCACCAACATAGACGCCGGAGTTTTCGACGTCTGTGGCCAGCGGGAAAACGGCTCCATCGAATGCTGGGCGAACCACTCCCCCGATTACAATCCTCATCCCGCCATCCCCGACTACAATCCTTACTTCATCCCCCCAGAGGGAGAATTCGCTACCTTCAACGTGGGCGGAGGAGCCGCCTGCGGAATGCGCCCAAGCGGTGAACACGAATGCTGGGGCACCAACGGGAGAATCTTCCCCATACCGCCCGGCGATTACCTCACGGTCCAAAGGGGCGGGTTCGCGTCGGGGTGCGGCTCTTTGCGCGGGGGAGGCGTGGAATGCTGGACCATGGCGAACTGGACAGTGGGTGATGAACTCCCCGAGACTCGCCGAATCAACGAAAGTTTATTCGTCAAACTCGCCGTTAGCGATTCCCACATATGCGGCCTGAGCCCCAGCGGGTCAGTGGAATGTTGGTCAGGGAGGGATGATCACCCCGTGGTGGAAACCCCTGGGGGTGTTTTCGTGGATATCACCTCAGGGCAAGACTACGCCTGCGGGCTGCGCCCTGACTGGACAGTGACCTGCTGGGGAAGCGAATACTACGGGAGAGCCACCCCCCCGGCGGGGGCGTTCAGCAAAATCAGCGCCTCCCAAAACTACGCCTGCGGGTTGCGCCTCAGCGGAGACATACAATGCTGGGGAGAAGTCTTCTCCCAAAGCAAAATCCTCCCCCCAACCGAACCGTTCACTAGCCTAAGCGCGGGCTGGGGGGGTTACCGCTTCCTCTACGGGACCATGCTCAGCACCCCCCCTAACAACACCAGATACCTAGCCGACATCGCCCACGACTGGGGGTACACCTGCGGACTGCGCCCCGACCGCACCGTTAGATGCTGGGGAGACCCCGGAGAAGAAGTAGTACGACACCAACCCTACTGGCCGGAAATACTAGATCCCCCCCAACGGGAATTCCTGGAAATAGAAACAGGACGCCTGCACGCCTGCGGCTTGCGCGTAGACGGGAAAATAGAATGCTGGGGAAACGGGTTAAGCACAAACTACGACTACACCAGAGCCGGCGTCTACCCCGACGAACTAAGAACCAGCGGCCCGCAAACCTACACCGCCCTCAGCGTAGGAGGCACCCACACCTGCGGGCTCCGCAATGACGGAGTCATAGAATGCTGGGACGACGCCGGGGCAGCCTTCTTCCAACAAACAGGCCCATTCACAGCCGTAAGCGCAGGCTACGACCACCAATGCGGCCTACACGCCACCGGAAACATCCACTGCTGGGAAACAACCCCCGACGACGCGACCCCCTGGAAAACCCAAACCTACACACCCACACCCCAATGACCGCCAAAACACGCCCCCTGCAACTCCACAACATCCGCCGCCCAAAACGACCACTACGACCACCACAACCACTACGACTACCGCCCCCGCGGCTTGAAGGAAAGACACGGAATGGCCGCTAGGTTGAGAGTCCGCTTGCTCGGGGTGCTGCTAGCGCTCACGCTCGCCGCCTGCGCCCCCAACACCTCCGCCGGCGGGGGGGAAGAGGGGACCGCTCTCCCGTCCCCCACTTCGTTCCCCCGCCCGGCCACGACCGCGCCCCTAGCCCCGGCTTCGCAGGTCACCCTTGGGGGCAGCGGCTCCGCGCCCCCCGTCCCGCCGGCAGCGGCACCGACGACGTCTACCAGCACGGTGTCGCTTGTCGCGCCCAGGTTGAACGTTTCAATGGATCCCGCCCCTCCGCCGACGACGCCGCCCGCTATCCTGGAAATCCCCGACCCCCCGCAAGCCGCAGTTCCTAGAGGGTTCGCTGCGGTGAGCGCAGGATGGGGATACACATGCGGACTGCACAACGGCGGGGCCGCCGAATGCTGGCGGTGGGGAGAAAACGGAACCGAACACAGCAAAGACTACTACCCCCCAATCACAACACCCTACGACTTCTTCAACTTCGAAGGCGAAAAACAAGTCCTCGAACTCACCTGGGATCACTCCCCCCAAGCCTCCCAACCCCCCAAAGGAATCTTCACAACCATCTCAGCGGGACGCGACTCCGCCTGCGGGCTCCGCCCCGGAGGGCTAATCGAATGCTGGGGAAACAACAAAGCCCTCACCAACCCACCCGAAGGAAACTTCGCAGCAATCAACGCAGGCATCGAACACGCCTGCGCGCTCCGACCCAACGGACAAACAGAATGCTGGGGCACCTCCACCACCAGAGGCAACGAAGCCACCCCACCGAAGGGGAAATACATCGACCTGACCACTGGGGATATCTTCGCATGCAGCCTCAGACAACAAGACAGCACCGCCGAATGCTGGGGAACAGGGTTCACCGAAGACTACGGCTCTTTCGGGCGAGGCGTCATCCCCCCAGGGGCGTTCGCCAACATAGACGCCGGAGGTGGAGACGTTTGCGGCCAGCGAGAAAACGGCTCCATCGAATGCTGGGCTAACCTCTCCCCCGACTACGATCCTTACCCCGCCATCCCCGATTATCATCCATACCTCACCCCCCCAAAGGGGGAATTCACCACATTCAACGTGAGCGGAGAAGTCGGCTGCGGGATGCGCCCAAGCGGTGAGCACGAATGCTGGGGCAAAAATGGGAGAATCTTCTCTGTAGCGCTCGGAGACTTCCTCACAGTCCAGGGGGCCGGGTACTTGGCAGGATGCGGCGCTTTGCGCGGGGGAGGCGTGGAATGCTGGAACATGACGGACTGGACAGTGGGTGATGAACTCCCCGAGAGCCGCCGAATCAACGAAAGTTTATTCGTCAAACTCGCCGTTAGCGATTCCCACATATGCGGCCTGAGCCCCAGCGGGTCAGTGGAGTGCTGGTCAGGGAGGGATGATCACCCCGTGGTGGAAACCCCTGGGGGTGTTTTCGTGGATATCACCTCAGGGCAAGACTACGCCTGCGGGCTGCGCCCTGACTGGACAGTGACCTGCTGGGGAAGCGAATACTACGGGAGAGCCACCCCCCCGGCGGGGGCGTTCAGCAAGGTCAGCGCCTCCGACTATTACGCCTGCGGGTTGCGCCTCAGCGGGGAAATACAATGCTGGGGAGAAGTCTTCTCCCAAAGCAAAATCCTCCCCCCAACCGAACCCCTAACTAGCGTAAGCGCGGGCTGGGGGGGTTACCGCTTCCTCTACGGGACCATGCTCAGCACCCCCCCTAACAACACCAGATACCTAGCCGACATCGCCCACGACTGGGGGTACACCTGCGGACTGCGCCCCGACCGCACCGTTAGATGCTGGGGAGACCCCGGAGAAGAAGTAGTACGACACCAACCCTACTGGCCGGAAATACTAGATCCCCCCAAGCGGGAGTTCCTGGAAATAGAAACAGGACGCCTGCACGCCTGCGGCTTGCGCGTAGACGGGAAAATAGAATGCTGGGGGAACGGGTTAAGCACAAACTACGACTACACCAGAGCCGGCGTCTACCCCGACGAGCTAAGAACAAGCGGCCCGCAAACCTACACTGCCCTCAGCGTAGGAGGCACCTACACCTGCGGGCTCCGCAGCGACGGGGCCATAGAATGCTGGGACGACGCCGGGGCAGCCTTCTTCCAACAAACAGGACCCTTCACAGCCGTAAGCGCAGGCTACGACCACCAATGCGGCCTACACACCACCGGAAACATCCACTGCTGGGAAATAACCCCCGACGACGCGACCCCCTGGAAAACCCAAACCTACACACCCACACCCCAATAACCGCCAAAACACGCCCCCGCAACTCCACAACCACTCCACCCTCTTCACCGTCCACAACGACCATCACAACTACTACTACAACCGCGCCCGCGCTTTGAGGAACAAAAATGACCGCTAGGTTGAAAACCCACCTCCCGTTCAGGACGCGCCCCTGCAACTCCACAGCCTCACCTCCGCTGTCATTGTCCACGACCACGACGACGGCTGCTGTTTCTTCTCCTTGAAAGGAACGCAAAGTATGACCGATAGTGAACGCAGACGCGCCTCACTCTGGGTGCTGGTAGTGCTCGCGCTCACAGCGGCAGGGTGCGCCGATACGGGAGCAGGCAGTGGCGCCGCTGAACCGGAGCCCGCGCCGCCGCCTCAGCGTTTCTCTCCCCGGGGAAGCGCGCCTGTTTCGTCTTCTACGCTTGTTGCCCTTGAACGGCCCGAGGCGAGCACACCCGGGGGGTTCGCTGCGGTCAGCGCCGGATGGGGTTACACGTGCGGGCTGCACAGCAGCGGCTCAGTGGAATGCTGGCGGTGGGGAACCGGCTCCAAACCCGGCACGAGAGCAGGTCCCGGCGAGAGAGCAGGTTTCGACTTCGAACGGGAAAAAGAATACTTGAACCTAGAATGGGACCCTTCCCCGCAGGCCGCTGAAGCGCCCGAGGGGGAGTTCGCATCCGTGTCAGCGGGGCGGGAAGCCGCCTGCGGGCTGCGCCCAAACGGCAGCATAGAATGCTGGGGGAACAATCAAGCACTAAACAACCCCCCAGAAGGAGCGTTCGCCGCGGTCAGCGCCGGCATAGAACACGCCTGCGCCCTCCGCGCCGACGGGAGCATGGAATGCTGGGGAACCTCCACCCCCCGCGGCAACGCAACAATCCCACCCGACGGGAAATACACCGACCTAGCCACAGGATACCACTCCGCGTGCGGCATCCGAGCGAACGACTCAACAGCCGAATGCTGGGGATCCGGCTACGACGTAAACATCGAAGACTCCGGAGAAGGGCAGGGCGTCATCCCTCCCGGGGAGTTCACCTCCATCACCGCCGGAGGCCCCGACGTGTGCGGAATGCGAGCCGACAACTCTGTGGAATGCTGGGGTAGTTACTCCGATGGCTACGACCAATACTCCTTCTACTTCACCCCCCCGGAGGGGGAATTCGTTTCCATCAACATCGGCGGCCGCGGAGGAGGCGCTTGCGGGCTGCGCCCAGACGGAAGCTACGAATGCTGGGGTAGAGGGTGGAACTCTCCCCCAATTCGAGGGGACTACGCTTCGTTCGTCGGCTTGTGCGGCGCTCTGCGGGGCGGCGGCATAGAATGCTGGGACTTGTCTGAATGGACGGAGGGAGAGGAACTCCCCGAACCCTACCGGTGGTTCGACATCGAAGAGGAATACATTAAATTCACCGAAGCGCGTTCACACAGGTGCGGGCTCCGCCCCGACGGGAGGGTGGAATGCTGGGCCCACCATGAAGCCCGCCTGGTAACCGACCCTCCCCCTCCTACTCCTTTCAACGCTGATCACCCCCTAGCGCAACCCCCCGGCGGGGTCTTCGCAGACATCACCTCCGGCCGGCAGCACGCCTGCAGTCTCCGCCCGGATGGTTCCGTGGAGTGCTGGGGGCGCGACCGTTACGGTGAAACACGCGCCCCGCAAGGAACGTTCACCAAAGTCATCGCCTCAGCGGAATTCACCTGCGGGCTGCGCTCTAGCGGGGAAATAGAATGCTGGGGGGACCCCTTCGCTCAAAGCAAGATCATCCCATCGCAAGAACCCCTCATCAGCGTGAACGCAGGCTGGGGAGGACACGCCCTGCTCGTCAGCCACTCCACAGGCGACATCGACCATAGCCGTCCCGCCGGCGGCGTAGGGAACGACTGGGGTTACTCCTGCGGGCTGCGCCCCGACCGCACCGTCAAATGCTGGGGAGACCCCGTAGACAGATGGCACATCCAAGACACCTGGCCTGAAATACTCAAACCCCCAACAGGAGAATTCACCGACGTGCAAGCCGGACGCCGCCACGCCTGCGGGCTCCGCCCCAACGGGAAAATCGAATGCTGGGGGCGGTGGCCAGACCACGACCTCGGAGGAGTGTACCTCAGAGCAGGCACCTACCCAGACGCCATCAGAAACACTCCAGAAACCTACACTGCTCTCAGCGTGGGAGGCACCCACACCTGCGGGCTGCTCACCACCGGAGACATAGAATGCTGGGACGACGCCGGAGACGGCGTCCACACAGCACTCGACTTCCAAGAAACAGGCCCCTACACCGCCCTAAGCGCAGGATACACCCACCAATGCGGACTCCACGCCACCGGAGACATCCACTGCTGGTCAAAACACGAACCAGACCCCATCACATGGAACACCCAAACCTACACACCCACACCCAACTAAAAAAACCACGAGCAGAAGAAAACGCCGCCCGCCCGCAGCCGCGTTCAGATGCGACACGTTCGCAATAGCCTCTAGAGGCAGGTGGCAGATCATCGCCTCGAGACTGGCTGTCCTAGCAGCCCGGCCACGTGCTGTCGGCGTGAGGGCAAGTTGGTCTCAACATCACGTGACCTCGTTGAAACCCGCTCAGCCGTCAATGATTGAAGGGTCGCTGATAGTGCATTCCCAGATGTCCGCAACAGAAGATTGCGCTGGCCGAGTTCACCCTCGGCCAGTCCTAACGGCCGAAATCGAGTGAACCTTTCGTTCAGCGCTGCGCCCGCTTCAACCCTCCAAGGGACTTCTTTGCCAGAATCATTGTCTGGAACGGCTTGGGCTGCTCGGGGTTTCGACCGCCGTTCGGGGGGAAAGTCAGCAGAGGAAAGGAGACCTCCGACGACGTTTCGACCGCCGTTGGAGGGGAGTTGGCGGGCTTAGTTGGCGGGCTTGGAGTGAAGTCGTCTCCAACAGTTCAGCATGCTGCGGCGTCGCGCCGTGCAGCATGTCGTGAGAATGTGTGCTAGTCTTACTTCAAGTGTGCTCGCATCGATTGCTTGCTAAGCATTAAACACTAAACAAAAAGAAAGTTATATCCCAACATGACAGATTCGGAACGAGAGTTCGAATGGTACGACCGGGGGACTTGGGCGGCCCCTGGCCCATATGAGCCCGCGTCTCTGAACGAAGACAGTTCGCAGGAAGAAGACGCCCCCGCCGCCGCTCCCGGGGAACAGGGAGGCCCTGACACCGTGAGCGGACGGGCCTGCGCCCCCAGCGGCTCCGGCGCCTCCGGCAGCTCCCAAGGGGGACCGCCTGCCGGCGGTTCAGAAGCCGCCGGTGTTTCCGACATCGGGAAGGGTTCCGGCGCCACCGGCGGTTCCGGCAACTCCCGTGGAGGACCGCCTGCCGGCGTCACCGGCGGTTCCGACGCCGACGGCGGTTCCGACGCCAAGGAGGGCCCCGAAGCCAGGGAGGGTTCTGAGAATGGTTCCGGCGCCGCTCCTAGGCGGGCGCGGGTCCGGGTGGGGTTGCTGAGTGCGCTCATAGCTTTCCTGCTCTATTTGGCGGCTTTTTCCCCTTCAGGGGACCGGTCTCCCGCCGGCGGTTCCGACGCCGACGGTGTTCCTAGGAGCCGTCCCCCCGTTGGGAGGCAGAGGTCGATGTGGGAAAGGCTGCATCACGCCGGTTTAGCGGTCCTATTGTTCGCAGTAATATTGACTCTCATAGGAGGTTTAGACGGCTCCAGCAGAGCGGCCGAGGCGTTGAGCCCCCAAGGGACTGAGAGCATCAGCGCCCTGGGGTCTCCCCCCAACGGCGCGGTCGGCGCGTTGAGCCCCATCGCCTCTGACAGTTTCAGCGGTTCTGGGGGTTCGGCTGATTGGCTCCTGCTTCTTGAGGATGCTGGAGTGAGCGCCGCTGGAGTAGCAGCCGGGTCGGTTTATGGCAGCAGCGGTTCGCCTGCTTCGTCGCGTAGTTCCTGCCCAGCCGGGTACTATTTTTACTTCAGCATCGGCGGGCTGCTGTGCGCTAAGCGAATATCCCAAACAGCAGGCTGGGGCTGCCCGACGGGGTCTTCTCAGTTCAGCCTGGGAGTGGCCCCCGCTTGGGGATGCCGGAAAGACCTAGGAACGGCGTCGACGTCGTATTCATGCGCTTCGGGGGCGCTCGTGTGGAGAACAGTAGGCTCAGGGTTCGCCCGGATGTGCAAAATCACTACAAGCGGCAAGGAAACAAGGAACGCTTCTGCTTCCTGCACCCCTAGGGGGACGCCCACTTCCTGCAGTTACCCGGCGCAGGTCACTTTCCTGCGGACGCAGTCCGCGTCGGTTTCCTGCAACCCTAGGGGGACGCCTAACTCTTGCAGTTACACAGAGCAGGTCACGACCCTGCGGACGCAGTCCGCGTCGGTTTCCTGCAATCCTAGGGGGACGCCTAATTCTTGCAGTTACACGGCGCAGGTGTCGTCTCGTCAGACGCAGTCGGCTTCTCGTTACTGCACCCCTAGGGGGACGCCCGCTTCCTGCCGTTACCTGCTGCGCCAGTCCCGCTCGGCGAGTTTTCAGTACGTCCCCCCCGTAGGAGGCTACTACTACTGCTCCCCCGGTTGGACGCTCTCCAGCAGTACTTGTTACCGTTACGTCACTCAATACGGTTCGCTGCGCTACTCCTGCCCCACCGGTTGGACGCGCTCGGGGGCCACCTGCTACCGGTACGTGACGAGCAACGTCACCCGATACGGCACACTCACCTACACATGCCCCCCAGGATGGACACGCTCCGGGGCCGCCTGCAGCCGCAACGTGACGAGCAACGTCACCCGATACGGCACACTCACCTACACCTGCCCACCAGGATGGACACGCTCCGGGGCCGCCTGCAGCCGGAATGTCACAAGCACCGTCACCCGCTACGGCACCCTGAGCTACTCCTGCCCGCCCGGGTGGTCGCGCTCAGGTAGCACGTGCACCCGGACGACGACGAGCACGAGTTACGTGTCCCCGTCGTCTTCTCAGTCGTGCAGCACCGGCACCCTCTCAGGCGGACGGTGCTGGTCATACCCAGCTAAAATAAGAACCTGCTCCACAGGATGGGTCCTCTCCTCAAGCACGTGCACGCGCACGCTTTACACAAGCCCCACCTACACGTACTCCTGCTCGCAGGGTAAAACACTGCGCGGCACCCGCTGCCACACCCCCACCACCACAACCACCACGACGACGACCGCTCCAGTCTCCCCCGCCCCCGCGCCAGCCGCGCCTCCGCCCCCGCCGCCGCCGGCCACGCCACCGCCCCCGCCACCCCCTCCTGCCGTGACGACCACGACTGTTGCGGCTGCGTCTACTACGACTGTGGCGGGGGCGCCTCAGGTTGTTGCGACTACGACAACGACAACCACTCTGCCCTGCGCTCAGGGGACGGTCAGGACCGTGGCCTCAGGTTGCGTCTCCCCACCAGCGTTGCCTACTAATTACCTGTTCCTCAGGGGAAACGAGCAGATCAGAGTATTCTGGCAGAATTCTCCGAGCACGAGCGTTACGATCACTAACTACAAAGTACGGTGGAGGGAAGCCGAATCCACGGCTGCGGTGTTCAACACCGCCGCGACCGTCTCCCCAGCAAAAGTAGGTCCTCCGCCCTCTAACATAGTACAAGACCCTCAGTTCTTCGAACGGACGATCACCGGCTTGACAAACGGGACGGAATACGAAGTCAAAATAGAGGTGAACACCAATGCCGTAGACGCCGCCACCGGGGATACGCTCTCCGCTTCCGCCGAAGGCAGCAGCATCCCGCGCCCGCCCGAAGGCGACGGAGGCTGGCAGCCCTACGAACTGCCGAGAGAGAAAACCGCCGCCCTGAACGAAAAAATCCGAAGAGGCGAACCCCTGCGAGTATGCACCAGCGCTCCAGACTTCGAAACGACCCTCACCTCCGCCGTGAACGCTTGGAACAACGCTTTGAACACGAACCCGACGAGAAGCGACTTCCAAAACGTGTTCACCTTCAACGGCGTCTCTAACCCATCAGAATGCGGAGAACAAGCATACAACCCCAACCCGGACAGCGAATCCGCTCAGATAATCTCCAACACGAACTACGACATAATAGTCTCCGACTACCGCTGCACCCCAACAACCACCACCACGACCGCTGCCACCACCACAGTACCCCACTGCGGCGCGCCGGCGGTGCAGCTCCCGCAGGGATGCCAGCCCGGGGCGGGGCACCCCACCAGCACCATCGAATGCTCACCGCGGCGCTGCACCGACCCGAGAGCGAACACACTCTACTGCGCGAACACCAGCACACTCTGCCCCGCCGAAGCAGCAGCATGCGTATTAAGCATTACCCAAACACCCGCCGATTACGACCCCGGCACGCAAATCGGATCCGCTATCCAAATAGTGCACGACCGCGTCGGCAGCGACGTCGCTTTATTCGCCCACGAACTCGGGCACCTCCTCGGCCTCGCCGACTACGGCTACACCTGCGCCTGGGAAACCACCAGCGTATCACCATACTCCCAAACCACCCAAAGTAAACACCCATCCCTGTTCTCCTACAGCAACGGACCCCGCTCCTGGCAGGCGGTCATAACCGACCCCAACCTGTACAGCACAGGCTACTTCAACTGCCGCTCCAGCACCATCACCACACGCGACGAAAAAGACTTCCGCGCCATCTACCGACCCAAACGCTTCACAAACAACCGCTTCATAAGAGACGAAGACTCCTCCAACGGCGACGAAGTGTGGCGCTTAGACTTCGGCCACCCGCCCAGAGACAAAAACCCCACCGCCACCAGAAAAAGCAAAAACGTGTACAACGCCTACCGATGGATAGTCATGCACAGAGCCCCCAAAAAAACCACACCACCTCGACAACCCAACGAAGACTGCACCTACGAAGGCGACTACACGATCCTAACAGCCGACACGAGCTTTGACATGCCAACACCCACGACCAGCGACGACGAACTCATCGCCCTCACCGCCGAAAACCTCATAAGCAAAATGCCAGTCACAAGTTTGGGATCTCGGCAGCACGGTCGTTTCAGGTTAAATACTAACTTCAACACGGATGAATTTCGTGAACATCAATTCATCGTCGTGGGGATCACCCGCGGCGACCATCTAGCCGACGCCTCCCTCACCGTAGGCATGGAGAGTTCCGTAGTCAGCATAGACCTCGACGGCGACGGCGTGCTAGAAAAATGGACGCTCGGAGAACCATCCCTACCGTTCAGGATGCGCCCCTGCAACTCCACAACCTCCCCCACCTACTTGCCATCCGCAACAACCACCACAACAACCACGCCCTGAGAAAACAAAAAATGCCTGCTAGACTGAGAGTCCGCCCGCTCGGGGTGCTGCTAGCACTCACCTTCGCCGCCTCCTGCACCCCCGCACCCCCCGCCGACGGCGGAGACGAGGGATCAGTCAACGGAGTGAGAGGAAGCACCGCTCTCCCAGCTTCGGGGGCGCCCGTTGCTCCTGAGTTCAGCGGCTCAGCAGCGCCCGACCCCCCGCTAGCGTCAACGTCCTCTACCCTCGCTTTGCGCTCCGCTCCCGGAGTCAACGTCTCGGTGGACTCTGTTCCCTCAACAACAACGCCTACTACCCTGCCTATCCCCGACCCCCCGCAAGCCGCCGCTGCGGGGGGATTCACAGCGGTGAGCGCTGGATGGGGATACACATGCGGACTGCACAGCGGCGGCGCAGCCGAATGCTGGCGGTGGGGGCAAAACGGCTCCGAACACAGCAAAGACTACTATCCCCTTACCGAACGCTGGAATTTCGAAAGCGAAAAACAAGTCCTAGAACTCACCTGGGATCACTCCCCCCAAGCCTCTCAACCCCCCAGAGGGGTGTTCACAGCCATCTCAGCGGGACGCGACTCCGCCTGCGGGCTGCGCCCCAAGGGGCAAATCGAATGCTGGGGCAACAACAAATCCATCACCAACCCGCCCGAAGGAAACTTCACAGCAGTAAACGCGGGCCTCGAACACGCCTGCGCGCTCCGACCCAGCGGGCAAACTGAATGCTGGGGAACCTCCACCACCAGAGGCAACCCCGCCACCCCGCCCGAAGGGCAATACAAAGACCTGACCACCGGCGAAGGGGAGACCTTCGCGTGCGCCCTCAGAGCCGAAGACGGCACCGCGCAATGCTGGGGGTGGGGTTTCACCGAAGACCAAGGGGCACCATATGGAAGAGGCGTCATCCCCCCAGGAGCGTTCACCAACATAGACGCCGGAGTTTTCGACGTCTGCGGCCAACGGGAAGACGGCTCCGTGGAATGCTGGGCAAACCACTCCCCCGATTACAATCCGCATCCTGCCATCCCCGACTACAACACTTACTTCACCCCCCCAGAGGGAGAATTCGCTACCTTCAACGTGGGAGGAGGAGCCGCCTGCGGAATGCGCCCGAATGGTGAACACGAATGCTGGGGCGAAAACAGGAGAATCTTCCCCATACCGCCCGGCGATTACCTCACAGTCCAAAGGGGCGGGTTCGCGTCGGGATGCGGCTCTCTAAGAGGCGGGGGAGTGGAATGCTGGAATATGGCAAACTGGACGGTAGGCGAGGAACTTCCCGAAACTCGCCGAATCAACGAAAGTTTATTCGTCAAACTCGCCGTTAGTGACTCCCACATATGCGGCCTGAGCCCCAACGGGGAAGTGGAATGCTGGTCAGGGAGGGATGATCACCCCGTGGTGGAAACCCCCGGGGGTGTTTTCGTGGATATCTCCTCAGGGTTGGATTACGCCTGCGGACTGCGCCCTGACTGGACAGTGACCTGCTGGGGGGAGGAATACTACGGGAGAGCCACCCCCCCGGCGGGGGCGTTCAGCAAAATCAGCGCCTCCCAAAACTACGCATGCGGGCTGCGTCCCAGCGGGGAAATCCAATGCTGGGGCGGAATTCTCTCCCAAAGCAAAATCCTCCCCCCAACCGAACCGTTCACTAGCATAAGCGCGGGCTGGGGCGGGTACCGCTTCCTCTACGGGCAAATCTACGTCACCCCCCCTGGCGACGACACATACCTAGCAGACATCGCGCACGACTGGGGATACACCTGCGGCCTGCGCCCAAACGGCACCGCGAGATGCTGGGGAGACCCCGGAGAAAAAGTAGAAAGATATCAACCCAGTTGGCCTCAAATACTAGATCCCCCCCAACGGGAATTCCTAGAAATACAAACAGGACGCCTGCACGCCTGCGGATTGCGCGCAGACGGGAAAATAGAATGCTGGGGGAACGGACTGGACCGCAGCTACAACTACACCAGAGCCGGCGTCTACCCCGACCGCGTAAGGCGAAACGGCCCGCAAACCTACACCGCTCTCAGCGTAGGCGGCACCTACACCTGCGGCCTCCGCAGCGACGGGAACATAGAATGCTGGGACGACGAAGGAGCAGCCTTCTTCCAACAAGGAGGCCCCTTCACCGCCGTAAGCGCAGGCTACACCCACCAATGCGGCCTACACGCCACCGGAGACATCCACTGCTGGGAAATAACCCCCGACGACGCGACCCCCTGGAAAACCCAAACCTACACACCCACACCCCAATAAAAACCATTGAAAACAACATCAGAACGCGCCAACGCGCTTGTTAGAATGACTTGAATAACTAACCGCTATCTAATAAACTGAAAACCACCAGACCGGAGTGCCGCACTTTACAAAATGAACACTAAGCTGCAAGAAATGATCACTCAAAGGCTCGCTAGCAAACTGATGCCTCGCCCCCTCGGGGTGCTGCTAGCGCTCACGCTCGCCGCTTCTTGCGCCCCCGATCCCTCCTCAGGCGGAGGGATCGGGGAAGGAGGATCCGCGCGTCCGGCCCCGATTTCGCAAGCCACTCCTACAGTCAACGATTCAGCTGACACCGCCCAGACGACGTCTCCTCCGGCGTCTACTCTAACCTTGCGCGCCGTTCCCGGGCTTAACATCTCAGCAGACCCCGCCCCTCCGCCGACGACACCGCCTACTATTCTGCCCATCCCCGACCCCCCGCAAGCGGCGTCTGCTGGGGGGTTCGCTGCGGTGAGCGCTGGGTGGGGTTACACCTGCGGGCTGCACAGCGACGGGGCCGCCGAATGCTGGCGGTGGAGGAGAAACGGCTCTGAACCTGATATGGGGTTTCCTTGGAGCACAGCCCGATACTACCGTGCGGGCAACCCCTGGGACTTTGAACAGGAAAAAACAACACTAGGACTTGACTGGGATTCCTCCCCCCAAGCCGCCCAACCCCCACCGGGGGCATTCGTAGCCGTGTCCGCTGGGCGCGACGCCGCCTGCGGCCTCCGCCCTAGCGGGCGAGTGGAGTGCTGGGGGAACTACCAAGCCTTCGCCGATGCCCCTGAAGGGGTCTTCGCAGCGGTGAGCGCTGGCATCGAACACGCCTGCGCGCTCCGCCTCAGCGGGCTCACTGAATGCTGGGGCGCCTCCACCGTCCGCGGCAGCGCTACCACCCCGCCTGAGGGGGAATACACTGACATAGCCACCGGCGACTACTTCGCGTGCGCCTTGAAAGCGGGAAACGGCGAAGCCGAATGCTGGGGATCAGGCTTCACCATAAACTCCGACCCACCCTTACGAGGCGTCATCCCCCCCGGGCGGTTCACCACCATCCACGCCGGCGGCAACGACGTTTGCGGACTCAGAGAAAACGGCACTGTCGAATGCTGGGCGCGGTACTCCCCAGAATACGACAACCGCTACCCCGAATACAACCCCTACCTCGTCCCCCCAAAAGGAGAATTCACCACCATCAACGTGAGCGCAGAAATCGGATGCGGAATGCGCCCAGATGGAAAACACGAATGCTGGGGTAAAAACGGATGGATATTCCCCGTAGCAGACGGCGACTTCCTCACAGTCGGGGGAGGGGAAGGTTACTGGAGCGAAGCGTGCGGCGCTCTACGCAACGGCGGCGTGGAATGCTGGGGCCTGTCCACCTGGACAGAGGGCGAAGAACTCCCCGAAACCCGCCGAGACGCCCAAGGCGTATTCATCAAACTCTCCATGGGAGACTACCTCATGTGCGGCCTGCACCCCAACGGAGACGTGGAATGCTCAACACCGATAGCAGAACGAGAAGAACACCCCATAACGAAAACCCCTGAAGGTGTTTTCGTGGACATCTCCATAGGAAACGACCACGCCTGCGGACTGCGCCCCGACTGGAGCGTAGAGTGCTGGGGCAGCGAATACTACCGAAGGGCCACCCCCCCGGCGGGGGCGTTCGTTAAGGTCAGCGCCTCCGTCGACTTCACCTGCGGGCTGCGCCCCAGCGGGGACGTGGAATGCTGGAGCGAAGCCTTCCCCCAAAGCAAAATCCTCCCCCCAACCGAACCCCTCACCACCATCAGCGCAGGCTGGGGCGGATACCGCTTCATCGAAGCGCCAGGCCCCACAGGCAGTCAGTACAACTCCTACTTCGGAGGCATCGCGAACGACTGGGGCTTCACATGCGGGCTACGCCCCGACAGCACCGTTAGATGCTGGGGAGACCCCGGAGAAAGAATCTGGAGAGACGCCGACGTCTGGCCGCCGATACTGAATCCCCCCAGAAAAGAATTCCTGAAAGTGCAAACAGGCCGCTGGCACGCCTGCGGCCTCCGCGCAGACGGGAAAATCGAATGCTGGGGAAACACTAACTTCCGCAGCGGGGAAACCGATCCCCCGCACAGTTACACCAGAGCCGGCGTCTACCCCGACGAGCTAAGAACCAGCGGCCCGCAAACCTACACTGCCCTCAGCGTAGGAGGCACCTACACCTGCGGGCTCCGCAGCGACGGGGTCATAGAATGCTGGGACGACGCCGGGGCAGCCTTCTTCCAACAAACAGGCCCATTCACAGCCGTAAGCGCAGGCTACGACCACCAATGCGGCCTACACGCCACCGGAGACATCCACTGCTGGGAAATAACCCCCGACGACGCGACCCCCTGGAAAACCCAAACCTACACACCCACACCCCAATGACCGCCAAAACACGCCCCCTGCAACTCCACAACATCCGCCGCCCAAAACGACCACTACGACCACCACAACCACTACTGCAACCGCGCCCGCGGCTTGAAGGAAAGACACGGAATGGCCGCTAGGTTGAGAGTCCGCTTGCTCGGGGTTCTGCTAGCGCTCACGCTCGCCGCCTGCGCCCCCAACACCCCCGCCGGCGGGGGGGAAGAAGAGACATCTCTCCCGTCCTCCGCTTCGTTCCCCCGCCCGGCCACGACCGCGCCCCCCGCCCCGGCTTCGCAGGCCACCCTTGGGGGCAGCGGCTCCGCGCCCCCCGCCCCGCCGGCAGCGGCACCGACGACGTCCACCACCCCGGTGTCGCTTGTCGCGCCCAGGCTGGATGTCTCAATGGATCCCGCCCCCCCGCCGACGACGCCGCCCGCTATCCTGGAAATCCCCGACCCCCCGCAAGCCGCAGTTCCTAGAGGGTTCGCTGCGGTGAGCGCAGGATGGGGATACACATGCGGACTGCACAACGGCGGGGCCGCCGAATGCTGGCGGTGGGGAGAAAACGGAACCGAACACAGCAAAGACTACTACCCCCCAATCACAACACCCTACGACTTCTTCAACTTCGAAGGCGAAAAACAAGTCCTCGAACTCACCTGGGATCACTCCCCCCAAGCCTCCCAACCCCCCAAAGGAATCTTCACAACCATCTCAGCGGGACGCGACTCCGCCTGCGGGCTCCGCCCCGGAGGGCTAATCGAATGCTGGGGAAACAACAAAGCCCTCACCAACCCACCCGAAGGAAACTTCGCAGCAATCAACGCAGGCATCGAACACGCCTGCGCGCTCCGACCCAACGGACAAACAGAATGCTGGGGCACCTCCACCACCAGAGGCAACGAAGCCACCCCACCGAAGGGGAAATACATCGACCTGACCACTGGGGATATCTTCGCATGCAGCCTCAGACAACAAGACAGCACCGCCGAATGCTGGGGAACAGGGTTCACCGAAGACTACGGCTCTTTCGGGCGAGGCGTCATCCCCCCAGGGGCGTTCGCCAACATAGACGCCGGAGGTGGAGACGTTTGCGGCCAGCGGGAAAACGGCTCCATCGAATGCTGGGCTAACCTCTCCCCCGACTACGATCCTTACCCCGCCATCCCCGATTATCATCCATACCTCACCCCCCCAAAGGGGGAATTCACCACATTCAACGTGACCGACGGAATCGGCTGCGGAATGCGCCCAAGCGGTGAGCACGAATGCTGGGGCATAAACGGGAGAATCTTCCCCATACCGCCCGGCGATTACCTCACGGTCCAAAGGGGCGGGTTCGCGTCGGGGTGCGGCTCTTTGCGCGGGGGAGGCGTGGAATGCTGGAACATGACGGACTGGACAGTGGGTGATGAACTCCCCGAGACTCGCCGAATCAACGAAAGTTTATTCGTCAAACTCGCCGTTAGCGATTCCCACATATGCGGCCTGAGCCCCAGCGGGTCAGTGGAGTGCTGGTCAGGGAGGGATGATCACCCCGTGGTGGAAACCCCTGGGGGTGTTTTCGTGGATATCACCTCAGGGCAAGACTACGCCTGCGGGCTGCGCCCTGACTGGACAGTGACCTGCTGGGGAAGCGAATACTACGGGAGAGCCACCCCCCCGGCGGGGGCGTTCAGCAAGGTCAGCGCCTCCGACTATTACGCCTGCGGGTTGCGCCTCAGCGGGGAAATACAATGCTGGGGAGAAGTCTTCTCCCAAAGCAAAATCCTCCCCCCAACCGAACCCCTAACTAGCGTAAGCGCGGGCTGGGGGGGTTACCGCTTCCTCTACGGGACCATGCTCAGCACCCCCCCTAACAACACCAGATACCTAGCCGACATCGCCCACGACTGGGGGTACACCTGCGGACTGCGCCCCGACCGCACCGTTAGATGCTGGGGAGACCCCGGAGAAGAAGTAGTACGACACCAACCCTACTGGCCGGAAATACTAGATCCCCCCAAGCGGGAGTTCCTGGAAATAGAAACAGGACGCCTGCACGCCTGCGGCTTGCGCGTAGACGGGAAAATAGAATGCTGGGGGAACGGGTTAAGCACAAACTACGACTACACCAGAGCCGGCGTCTACCCCGACGAGCTAAGAACAAGCGGCCCGCAAACCTACACTGCCCTCAGCGTAGGAGGCACCTACACCTGCGGGCTCCGCAGCGACGGGGCCATAGAATGCTGGGACGACGAAGGAACAGCCTTCTTCCAACAAACAGGACCCTTCACAGCCGTAAGCGCAGGCTACGACCACCAATGCGGCCTACACACCACCGGAAACATCCACTGCTGGGAAATAACCCCCGACGACGCGACCCCCTGGAAAACCCAAACCTACACACCCACACCCCAATAACCGCCAAAACACGCCGCCCAGCACAAGACACTCTGCTATTGAACAGTTTTTTGCGCCAAATAAGCTGCTATTGCTGCCGACATAGAGAACATAAGAACTGCTTCATCAAGCGTAACCTTGCTTTCGTCGGCATTTATCAGTGCATGCCTAATCCTTTCTTCATCATTTGTGTATTTGTATATATGACGAAAAGACTCGTATAAATTCTTGTGCGGGAGGACGCCAGTTTTCTCTAGCTCGTCAAGAGCTTGCCCAAGTGAGTCAAATTTTATCAGAACCGACAGCACCCCTAGCTACGCTTTCCACAGCAAGAATGCTCGGAAATATACTGCGAACACACATTAGCAACTTCTGGCGAAAGTGGAGATCTAACTCTCCGAGACGCATTTGAGGTAAAGGCGGTGCGAACCCCTCTCGTTCAGTAAATGTAGAAGGCTTGCTCTGGCCCAAGATAGATGCATTTTCGTCTGTTTTTTCTTTGCGTCGGTGTATCATTACTGCATCATAGCAGAACTTTGTTATCAACGGAAGCGCCGCCTGCTGCGGAAGCGTCGCCTGTTCGCAGTTACGCTGACGCTCACGCTCGCCGCCGCGGGCTGCGCGAACCCGGCCGCTCAAGACGACACCTTTGGAGAGGAACCCGCGCGCACGCCCCCGGTTTCGCGCCGTCCTCCCGAGGGCGCCGCACCAACGACGACGACCACCAAACAAACGCCGCCCCCGCCACCGGTCACAGCCACTACTCTACGCAATGGGACCACGCCCACCACCCGAAGTGCTACTCCACCGACCCCGATCACAGCCACTACCTTGGCTTTACCCTTGCCTTTGCCCGACGCGCCCGCGGCGCCGACACCTAGGGGATTCGCAGCGGTGAGCGCCGGATGGGGCTACACTTGCGGGCTGCGCGGTAACGGAGGCGTGGAATGCTGGCGCTGGGGGGAAACCGGTTCCGAACCCGGTGCGGGCGTATCTTTTGACTTCGAATGGGAAAAGGAGCGACTAGACCTCGACTGGGATCCCTCTCCGCAGGCCGCTGAAGCACCTGATGGGAAGTTCGTATCTGTGTCTGCTGGGCGAGAAGCCGCCTGCGGACTCCGACCCGGCGGCTCCGTGGAATGCTGGGGGAACAACCGAGTGCTGAACGACCCACCTGAGGGGAAATTCGTAGCGGTCAGCACCGGCATTGAACACGCCTGCGCGCTCCGCTCCAGCGGGAGAGCAGAATGCTGGGGGTCATCCACCCCTAGCGGCAATGGCACACTCCAACCCGACGGAGAATACACCGACATAGCCACTGGGAGACTCTTCATATGCGGCATCCGAAAAAACGACGGAACAGTCGAATGCTGGGGGCAGGGCTTCACCAACTTCGAACAATCCGGGGGACGGGGCATCATCCCACCCGGGAAGTTCACCTCTATCACCGCCAAACGCACCGACGTGTGCGGAACGCGCGTCGACGGCTCTGTGGAATGCTGGGGGAATTGGTCCCCCAATTCCATCCCTGAACCCGTCTCAGCTCCGGGAGGGGAATTCCCTTACTTCGCAGCCCCGGAAGGGGAATTCGCCTCCATCAACGTCAACATAGGAGTCGTTTGCGGGGTGCGTCTGGACGAGAGTCACGATTGCTGGAGGAGAAGCGGAGCGGGCGGCCTGGTCCCGCCCGGAGATTTCTCCTACGTCCTCGGCAAGTGCGGCGCTCTGAGGAGTGGAGGCGTGGAATGCTGGAGCCTTCCGTCCCTTGCGGGACAGAAAATCTCCGAGACCAGTCGGTGGGTTGATGGAGAGTACGTCAAATTGACCGAAGGAAGATGGTATCCACACTGGCACTGGTGCGGGTTGCGCCCTGACGGGGGCGTGGAGTGCTGGGCGGGAGATCAATCCCGCCCAGAAACTGGCCCCCTTCCCTATACCCATTTCGACGAGGAACACCCCGTGGCGCACCCTCCTAGCGGGATTTTCACAGACATCACCTCCGTCAAAGAGCACGCCTGCGGGCTCCGACCCGGCGGCTCCGTGGAATGCTGGGGACACAGCCACATCGTCACAACGCAGCCGTTGCCAGGAGCGTTCACTAAAATCAGCGCTTCGGAAGGATTTACCTGCGGACTGCGCCCCACCGGCAAGATCGAATGCTGGGACACCCCTTACCCTCACAGCAAAATCACACCACCTCAAGAACCCCTCACCAGCATCAGCGCGGGCTGGGGCGGACACAAACTAGTCTACACACCCACAAGGTCTGCCACTGGAATCCAGAACGACTGGGGTTACTCCTGCGGGCTGCGCCCCGACCGCGTAGCTAAATGCTGGGGCATCCCCTCCGACAGACGGGGCGACCGGCCAGTGATAATACTGCGAGACATGTCCGGAGAATTAACCGAAGTTCAAGCCGGCCGCCATCACGCCTGCGGACTGCGTGTCGACAAGAAGATCTATTGCTGGGGGCATTTCCAAGACCCGCGTTTCGGATACTCCTGGACCCCCGTGACCGGGTACAAAGACATAACAGGCCTCTACCCAGACGGAATCAGAACCGACGCAAGAGGATACACTGCCTTTAGCGTAGGAGGCACCTATACCTGCGGGCTGACCATCGACGAGAACATAGAATGCTGGGACGACTCAGGACACAACACCTTCCAAGAAAGAAGCTCCTTCACCGCTGTAAGCGCAGGCTACGACCACCAATGCGGCCTACTCACCACAGGCGACATCCGCTGCTGGAACGTAAATGTAGACATCACCACAAACAGCTACACATGGAAAACCCAAACCTATACACATACACTAAACTAAAAACAACCATGAGGCGCATGGGCTTCTTTCCCCGCTTACGCTCCTCCTTGCTCGGGGTGTGGTTGTTCTTGATGATCGCAGCGGCAAGCTGCGCCACCGCGGAAGTGAAAAACGCTGCCACTGACACGGAGCCTCCGCCACCGCCTGATTCAACGTCCACCACTCTTGCATTCCCCGAGCCCTCAGCAGCAAGCGACCCTGGCGGGTTCGCGGCGGTGAGCGCCGGGTGGGGTTACACGTGCGGGCTGCGCGCCAGCGGCGTCGCTGAATGCTGGCGCTGGGGGAAAACAGGCTCCGAAACGTTCTGGAGCTTAGCACAGGAAAAAAGATACGTGAACCTCGACTGGGACTCCTCCCAGCAGGCTGCTGAACCCCCAGGGGGGATGTTCGTAGAGGTGTCCGCAGGGCGGGAAGCCGCCTGCGGGCTGCGGCCCACCGGCAGGATCGAATGCTGGGGGAATAACCGTGTGCTAAACGACCCCCCCGAAGGAATATTCGCTGCTGTCAGCGCTGGAATTGAACACGCCTGCGGGCTGCGCCACAGCGGACGTGTGGAGTGCTGGGGGTCCTCCACTCCCCGCGGCAACGCCGCGATCCCGCCCGACGGGAAATATACCGACATAGCCGCAGCAGATCTCTTCACATGCGGCATCCAAGCAAACGACAGAACAGTCGAATGCTGGGGCACCCGCTTCACCGCTGACATCGACGAACCCGAAGTAGGGCAGGACGCCATACCCCCTGGGAAGTTCACCTCTATCACCGCCGGACGCCACGACGTGTGCGGAACACGCGCCGACGGCTCTGTGGAATGCTGGGCGAATCACTCCCCTGACTACCGCCCTTACATCACCCCCCAGGGAGGGAAATTCGCCTCCATAAACATCAGTGGCGGAATCGCTTGCGGGAAGCGCCCTGACGGGAGTCACGAATGCTGGGAAGCAGGGGGGAGGATTGTCCCCGTAGCGCTGGGCGATTATTCTACAGTTATCGACGGGTGCGGCGCTCTGCGGGGCGGAGGTCTGGAATGCTGGAGCTTATCGGGGGAAGAACTCCCCGAACCCGAACGACTGAGCGACGGAGAGTACGTCAAATTAAGCAAAGCGCATTCACACATGTGCGGGCTGCGTCCGGACGGGGGCGTGGAATGCTGGGCATGGCATAAAGTCCGCCAAATAACTGACTCTACTCCCGTCATCCGTTTCGATAAGGAACATCCCGTGTCTCAGCCCCCCAGCGGAATTTTCGCAAACATCACCTCCGGCACAGATCACGCCTGCGGACTGCGCTCCAACGGCTCCGTGGAATGCTGGGGACGCGCCCGCTACGGCGAGACGCGCCCGCCGCAAGGCACGTTCACTAAAGTCAGCGCCTCAGCAGGATTCACCTGCGGCCTGCACTCCAACGGCAAGATCGAATGCTGGGGAGAATTCTACCCCCACAGCAAAATCGTTCCACCTCTAGAACCCCTCAGCAGCGTCAGCGCAGGGTGGGGCGGGCATCAGTTTCTCTACAAACAACGCGCAAGCTACTCCTATAATTGGATTCCCACTGGAATCCTATACGACAGCTACCCACCACCCGAAGACAGCTACCCACCACCCGAAGACAGCTACCCACATGATATCCAGAACGACTGGGGTTACTCCTGCGGGCTGCGCCCCGATCGCACCGCCCGCTGCTGGGGGGACCCCGCGGTGAGACTCTGGAATGACCTTGACTCCAGGTGGGACCACCGGCCAAAGGTACTGGAACCTCCAGCGGGAGAGTTCACCGAAATCCAAACCGGCCGCCGGCACGCCTGCGGACTGCGCGACGACAAAAAACTCATATGCTGGGGATATTTTCAAGACCCTTCGACCGGATACACCAGAGCAGGCGTTTACCCCGACAGCATCAGAACCGATCCCAAAGGATACACGGCTTTCAGCGTAGGAGGCACCCACACCTGCGGTCTCCGTTCCGACAAGAACATAGAATGCTGGGGCGACTTGGGGGGATACATCCTCCAGGAAGGCGACCCCTTCACCGCCGTAAGCGCAGGCTACGACCACCAATGCGGCCTCCTCACCACAGGCGACATACGCTGTTGGGATGTACACACCACCGGCGCAATCAGCAGCACTACCACATGGGAAACCCAAACCTACACACCTACTGACAAATAACAAACACCGAGCCCTGTGCGCGAACAGAAACTCTCAGATCGGCTGTGGAGACGAAACAGCGCATACTGCCTCTCAACCGACCCATCAATCAGTCGGCGGCCAGATACAGTCAAAGACAGGAGAAGAAGCAGCGTATGCTAGCCTCCTAACGATCCGCCCGCCGACTAGCCGCAAGAAACCCAGTCAACAATCGAGAGGTATCAAATGACCGTTCACGCCAGCACACCCATTGAACTCATTCGAGGCGTCTACCAGCGTCTAGAAGGAGGCGTCGCTGAGGGGCGCAGGCGCCTCGGCCGCCCCCTCGCCGCAGCCGAGAAGATCCTGCTCGGGCACCTTCACGACCCTGCTGAAGCGCAACTCGCCCGCGGCGTCAGCTATGAAGACCTGCTCCCTGACAGGGTAGCCATGCAGGACGCCACAGCTCAGATGGCCTGGCTGCAGTTCATGGTGGCGGGGCTGTCGGAGGTGGCCGTGCCGACCACCGTCCACTGCGATCACCTCATCTCCGCTCGAGAAGACGGGCGGCGCGACCTGCTAGCGGCGCTGGAGAACCACGAAGAGGTCTACGATTTCCTTGCCTCGGCCAGCGCCCGCTACGGAGCGGGGTTCTGGAAACCCGGCTCGGGCATCATCCACCAAGTGGTGTTGGAGAACTACGCCTTCCCCGGCGGACTCATGATCGGCACCGACAGCCACACTCCCAACGCAGGCGGTCTGGGCATGGTCGCAGTAGGGGTGGGAGGCGCCGACGCGGTGGACGTGATGACAGGCTTCCCCTGGAATGTGCGCTGGCCGAAGCTGATCGGCGTCCACCTCACCGGGGAACTCTCCGGCTGGGCGGCGCCCAAGGACGTGATCCTGAAAGTCGCTGAGCGTCTCACGGTCTCCGGCGGCACAGGCGCCATAGTGGAGTACTTCGGGCCGGGCGCTGAGACCATCTCCTGCACCGGCAAGGCCACCATCTGCAACATGGGGGCTGAGATCGGCGCCACCACGTCGCTGTTCGCCTACGACGACGCCATGGCCCGATACCTGAAGTCCACCAGTCGGGAAGCCGTAGCTGACGCAGCCGAGGAACATCGAGCCCACCTGCGGCCCGACCCGGAAGTGTCCGCCGACCCCGAGCGCTTCTTCGACTCGATACTGGAGATAGACCTTTCCAAGTTGGGGCCTCACATCAACGGCCCGCACACCCCTGATCGCGCCCGTCTGGTCGCCGAGTTGGGCGCTGAGGCTGCGGCGGAGGGATGGCCGATGGAAATCGCAGCAGCCCTGGTCGGATCGTGCACCAACTCCTCCTACGAAGACATAACCCGAGCAGCGAGCATTCTCTCCGACGCCGCAGCCAAAGGGCTCAAGGTGCGGGCGCCGCTGATGATCACGCCCGGGTCAGAACAAATACGCGCCACCATCGCCCGCGACGGGCTGCTGGAGACCTTCGAGGAGGCGGGCGCCGTGGTGCTGGCCAACGCCTGCGGGCCGTGCATCGGTCAGTGGTCGCGCTCCGACGTGAGCGAAGGCACGCCGAACGTCATCGTCACTAGCTATAACCGCAATTTCCCTAAACGCAACGACGGACTGGCATCCACCTTGGCCTTCGTGACCTCCCCAGAAGTCGTAGTATCCCTGGCCTTAGCGGGGCGGCTGGACTTCGACCCAGTAGACGGCTCCCTGACGAACCCCGCCGGAGAGAAGGTTCGCCTCGCCGAACCGATCGGGACGGAACTCCCCCCCGACGGCTTCGACCCCGGCGACGACGGCTTCGTCGCCCCGCCGACGGAAGGCCGCGAGACGCTCAACGTGCACATCCCGCCTGCGAGTAAGCGCCTGCAGAAACTGACGCCGTTCGCCCCCCTAGACGCCGCCGACTTCGCGGACATGCCTGTTCTGCTGAAAGCGGCGGGGAAATGCACAACCGACCACATCTCGGCTGCGGGGCCCTGGCTGCGCTACCGAGGCCACCTCGAGAACATAAGCGGCAACCTGTTCGCCGGAGCGGTCAACGCCTTCACAGGCGGCGTCGGCGAAGGAAAAGACCAAACCGACGGGCAGAACAGGCCGTTCCCGGAAATCGCCCGGCGCTACCACGAGGCAGGATGGTCATGGGTAGTCATAGGAGACTTCAACTACGGCGAGGGCTCCTCCCGCGAGCACGCCGCCATGGAACCCCGCTTCAGGGGATGCGCAGCCGTGATCGTGCGTTCCTTCGCCCGCATCGCCGAAACAAACCTCAAGAAACAAGGCGTCCTCCCGCTCACCTTCACAAACCCGGACGACTACGAACTCATCGGCGAAGATGACCGCATCACCATCAAAGGACTGACGGAATTAGCGCCCGGAAAGCCGATGCGAGTAGAAGTGACCCGCCCGGGCGGCCCGGACGGCGGCACGGACGGCGGCACGGACGGCGGCACGGCCACCTTCGAAGCCGCCCACACCCTCTCCGAAGACCAGATCGACTGGCTGCACGCAGGAAGCGCCCTGAACCACATCCGCTCCAAACTGTAGAAGGCGGGCTTTGAAATAAGGGCAATTAAGGGCTCTTAGGCATGCCGCACAACATGTCGTGCAACATGCTTTGCGAATATGTGCTAAACTTATTGTACGCGTTCTTACATCGATTTTGGTGGGCGTGAACATCAGCAGGAAGAAAAGAGAATCCCAATAATGGCAGATTCAGAACAGAAGTTCAAAAGGCACGACCGGGGGCGTCGGGCGGTCCCCGGCCCACATGAGCCCGCACCTCTGAACGAAGGCCGCCCACAGAATGGAGACGCTCCCGAGGCGGGAGACGCTCCCGCAGTTGCTCTTAGGCGGGCGCGGGTGCGGGTGGGGGTGTTGAGTGCGCTTATAGCTTTCCTGCTCTACTTGGCGGCTTTGTCCCCTTCAGGTGACCGGTCCCCCGCCGGCGGTTCCGACGCCGACGGGGTTCCTAGGAGCCGTCCCCCTGCTGGGAGGCAGAGGTCGACGCGGGAAAGGCTGCCTCACTCAGGTTTAGCAATCCTGTTGTTCGCTGTAGTGCTGACTCTCATAGGAAGCTTAGACGGCTCCAGCAGACCGGCCGAGGCATTGAGCCCCCAAGGAACTGAAAGCATCAGCGCCCTGGAGTCTGCTCCCGGCGGCGCGGGCGGCTCGTTGACTTCCTGGGGACCTGAGAGTCCTAGCGTTCCAGATTTTCTTTCCGGCGGCGCGGTCGGAGTGTTGAATGTGTGGGGAAACGCTGGGGATTCGGCTCGGGACGGCGGGAACGCTGGGACGCTTGCGTCGTCGAGTGTTTCGTGCCCATCGGGTTATTACTTAACTCTCGGGGGCTTGGCGTGCGCTAAGGTGGAGTCTCGTGCGGCGTCGTTGAGTTGCCCGTCGGGTTCTTCTAAGTTCAGCTTGGGAGTGGCCCCCGCTTGGAGGTGCCGGAAAGACCTAGGGGCCGCGTCGACGTCGTATTCGTGCGCTTCAGGGACGCTCGTGTGGAGAACAGTAGGCTCAGGGTTCGCGCGGATGTGCAAAATCACTACAAGCAGCACGGAGACGAAGAACGCTTCCGCTTCCTGTTCCCCTAGGGGTATGCCCACGTCTTGCCGCTACTCGTTCAGCGTGCTGACGCCCCAGACGCAGTCCGCGTCGGCTTCCTGCAACCCCAGGGGGACGCCCACTTCTTGCAGTTACTCTGCGCAGATCACGACCCTGCGAACGCAATCCGCGTCGGCTTCCTGCAGCCCTAAGGGGGCGCCTACGTCTTGCAGTTACACAGCGCAAGTATCGTCTCGTCAGACGCAGTCCGCGTCTCGTTACTGCACCCCTAGGGGGACGCCTGCGTCCTGCCGTTACTTGCTGCGGCAGTCCCGCTCGGCTAGTTACCGTTACATCGTCGGAACGGGCGGCTACCACTACTGCTCCTCCGGATGGACGCTCTCCGGCAGCACTTGTTACCGTTACGTCACCCGCTACGGTTCGCTGCAATACTCCTGCCCTTCCGGGTGGACGCGCTCAGGGGCCACCTGCTACCGCTACGTGACGAGCAATGTCACCCGATACGGCACCCTCACCTACACCTGCCCCCCAGGGTGGTCACGCTCCGGGGCCACCTGCAGCCGGAATGTCACAAGCACCGTCACTCGATACGGCACTTTAAGCTACTCCTGCCCCCCAGGGTGGTCGCGGTCAGGCAGCACGTGCACCCGCTACGTGACGACCACGCTCACCCGCTACGGCACTCTGAACTACTCCTGCCCGCCCGGGTGGACGCGCTCAGGCAGCACGTGCACCCGGACGACATCGAGCACGCGTTACGTGTCGCCGTCGTCTTCTCAGTCGTGCGGCACCGGCACCCTCTCAGGCGGGCGATGCTGGTCATACCCAGCGAAAATAAAGACCTGCTCCAACGGTTGGAGACTCTCCTCCGGTTCCTGCACGCGCATACTGTACACAAGCCCCAACTACACCTACCACTGCCCGCAGGGACGCACCCTCCGCGGCACCCGCTGCTACACCACACCAACAACAACCACCACGAGCACCACAACCACGAGCACCACCACCACGACGGCGGCTAGCACCACCACTACTACTGCGCCGGTCGCCCCACCACCGCCTCCGCCGCCCCCCGCCGTGACCACTACTACTTCTACGACTACGACGACAGTTGCGTCCGAGTCGCCTCAGGCGGGCACGACCACGACCACGACCACGACCACATTGACCTGCGCTTCCCCGTCGATCAGGATCGTGGCTTTAGGTTGCGTCGCCCCTCCGTCGCCACCCCCTAACTTTTCCGCACTCAGAGCGCCCGCCTCGATAAGAGTGTTCTGGCAGAGTTCAGACAACACCGGCGGAGCAGGGGTCACCATCGAAAACTACGCAGTACAATGGAGAGAAGCCTCCAGTACCGGAAACTTCACAACCTCAGCCACTGTCACACCCTCAAGACAAGGACTAGAGTTCTTCGAAAGCACGATCACCGGCCTGACCAACGGAATAGCATATCACGTCACAGTACAAGTAACCAGCAGCGCCACCGACTCCTCCGGCACCTCCCTATCCAACTTCTCCCCCACCCTCATCGTCGTCCCGCGAGCAGCCAGAGGCCCGGGCGGCTGGCAGCCCTACCAGTTGCCCGAAGATCAAACAGTCTCCTTAAACGAAAAAATAAGGAGAGGTGAACCCTTAAGCGTATGCACTACCACACCCGACTTTGTGCAGGCCATCACCGACGCTGTGAACGCCTGGAACAACACACTCAATCCCACAGGAAGCGACTTTCAAAACGTGTTCACCTTCAACGGCCTTTCCCACCCAACAGCCTGCGGAGAACAATTACACCCAACGCACGGCAGAGCAACGCAGATCTTCTCCAGAAATAATTTTGACATAATAGTCTCTGACTATCGCTGCACACCCACAACTACAACGACTACAACCACAACCGCCGCGACTGCAACCACAACCACAACCGCGTGCCAAGCACCCGCAGCGCAACAAGGATGCCTGCCCCGGGCTGGACGCCCATCTAGCACCGTCCTCTGCTCATACAGAAGATGCACCGACTCGAGGACGGACACCCTCTACTGCGCCGCCACCACCGCCAGTTGCCCCGGAGTGCTAGGCTGCGCGTGGCCCATATTCTTTAGACATTCAGGCGACGACCCCGGCCTGGTGGAAGGCTCCGCCGTCCAGATTGTAGCCTCCAAAGGCGCCACCGACACTGCATTGTTCGCCCACGAACTAGGCCACCTGCTCGGACTCGCCGACTATGGCTTCCAATGCGCCTGGGAAGACCGCGTCACCGGCGGATCACCAGACCACCCCCAAATCACCTCCGACAAACTCCCATCCCTGTTCTCCTACAGCGACGGGCCCCGCTCCTGGCGGGCGGTCATAGCCAACCCCAGACTGTTCACCGACGCCGCGGACTATTTCAACTGTCGCTCCCCCAACATCACACCACGCGACGAACAAGACTTCCGATCCATCTACCGACCAAAAAGATTCACAAACAATCGCTTCATATCAGAAACAACAGATCCAAACGGCATATGGCGCCTAGAATTCGGCGACCCTCCCACCGACGTCAACCGCAGAGCCAACACAGGACTCAACACCGTCTACAACGCCCACCGATGGCTCATCCTACACAAAGCACCCGACGATGAAACACCGCTGCCCGGCGCCGACTGCACCTACAATGACAACGCATACACCACACTCACAGCCGACACCAACAAGATGGCAACGGATACAAGCAGCGACGACGAACTACTCGTTTTCACACTAGGACAACTCAAGAACCCTCCCAGTAACTCGTTAGGAACAATACAAAACGGTCATTTCAGGTTAAACACGAATTTCAACACGCCCCCCCTGCGTCAACACAAGTTCATCATCGTGGGGATCACCCGAGGCGACCCTAAGGCAAACGACTCCCTGGCCCTAGGAGTGGAGAAATCGGTAGTCAGTCTAGACCTCGACGGCGACGGTGTGCTGGAAGACTGGACACTCGGGGAACCCTCTCTCCCGTTCAGGACGCGCCCCTGCAACTCCACCGCCTTGCCCCCATTATCGCCCTCAACCACTACCACAACCACCCCCTGAATAAGCAAGAATGGCCTCCACCAAACGGAAACGCCGCCTGCCCGCAGCTTTTCTGATACTTATCCTCGCTGCCGCTGGCTGCGCCAACCCTGCCGCTCATAACGACACTCCCGGAGGGGACACCGAGCGTACGCCCCCGATCTCGCTCACGCTCTCCGAGGGCGCCACACTAACGCTCCTGCCGCTCCCGCCTCCGACTACGTCCACTACTTTGGCTTTCCCCGACGCGCCCGCGGCGAGCACACCCGGAGGGTTCACCGCTGTCAGCGCCGGATGGGGTTACACCTGCGGGCTCCGCTCCGACGGAGAAGCGGAATGCTGGCGGTGGGGGGAGGCGGGCTCTGAACCCGGCGAAGACATAATCTGGGACTTCGAATGGGAAAAAAATCTGCTGAACCTCGACTGGGACCCCTCCCCCCAAGCCGCTGAACCCCCCAAGGGAGCGTTCGTCGCAGTGACCGCAGGAAGGGAGAGCGCCTGCGGACTGCGACCCACCGGGCGGGTAGAATGCTGGGGCAACAACCAAGCACTATCAAACCCCCCAGACGGAGTGTTCGTAGCAGTAAGCGCAGGCATCGAACACGCCTGCGCTCTCCGACCCACCGGACACGCGCAATGCTGGGGGTCCTCCACCCCCCGCGGCAACGCCACACTCCCACCCGAAGAGGAATACACCGACATCGCCGCCGCATACACATTCACATGCGGCATCCGAAAAGACGACAGGACTGCCGAATGCTGGGGGAGCGGCTTCACCCGAGACAGCGACCACCCCGAAAGTGGACTAGGCGTCATACCACCCGGGGAATTCACCAACATCGCCGCCTCCGAGGGCTCCCAGGGCTTCGACGTGTGCGGCATGCGCTCTGACGGTTCCGTTGAATGCTGGACCAACTTCTCCCCAGAGTTCGACAATGGATACTTCACCCCTCCCCAAGGAGAATTCACCTCCATCAACGTCAGCAGTGCAGCGTGCGGAAAGCGCCCGAACGGAAGACATGAATGCTGGGGCCGAAACGGGAGAATCTTCCCAGTCGCTCTCGGCGATTTCACCGACGTCGTCGACGGGTGCGGTGCTCTGCGCGGCGGGGGCGTGGAATGCTGGGACTTGTCTAACTGGACAGTAGGGGAGGAACTCCCCGAGACCACCCGGGTGGACGAAGGAGAATACATAAAACTCACCAACGTGTTGTATTCGCACACGTGCGGGCTGCGCCCGGACGGAGGCGTGGAGTGCTGGTCTTGGGTGGGTGATCATCCTATAACGGAACCCCCGGAGAGTGTTTTCACAGACATCACCTCAGGGCGGGATCACGCCTGCGGGCTGCGCCCAGACTGGTCGGTGGAGTGCTGGGGAAGCGAACTCTACGGGAGAGCCACCCCCCCGCAGGGGGCGTTCACCAAAGTCAGCGCTTCAGCAGACTTCACCTGCGGGCTGCGCCCCACCGGGAGAATAGAATGCTGGGGCGACCCCTACGCCCACAGCAAAATCACCCCACCACAAGACCCCCTCACCAGCGTCAGCGCAGGATGGGGGGGATACCAGTGGCTCTACGGAGCGCCCCACACAGGCCACGTCACACCCCCTCCACCGAGCCCCGCGAGCATCGAGAACGACTGGGGATACTCCTGCGGACTGCGCCCCGACCGCACCCCCAAATGCTGGGGAGACCCCGCGGATCGGTTCAGAAAACACCCCGGCTGGCCGCAAGTACTGGAACCCCCCGGGGGGGAGTTCACCGAAGTGCAGGCGGGCCGCCGGCACGCCTGCGGCTTGCGCTCAGACGGGAAAATCGAATGCTGGGGCAATTACCCCCACACCTCCTCCGCCACTATCCTAGAAGGAGACTACACCATGGCAGGCGTCTACCCAGAAAACATCAGAATAGACGGCCCCGAAACTTACACAGCCCTCAGCGTAGGCGGCACCCACACCTGCGGACTCCTCCCCGACGGGGGCATAGAATGCTGGGAAGACACAGGCAAAGGCATCCTCCACGAAAGAGGCCCCTTCACCGCCGTCAGCGCAGGATACGACCACCAATGCGGCCTCCTCACCACCGGAAACATCCACTGCTGGACAAAAAACGACCTAGACACCACCAACTGGAAAACCCAAACCTACACACCCACACCCCAATGACACCCACCACACCACGACCACACCCTGAATAAGCAAGAATGGCCTCCACCAAACGGAAACGCCGCCTGCCCGCAGCTTTTCTGATACTTATCCTCGCTGCCGCTGGCTGCGCCAACCCAGCCGCTCAAGACGACACCACCGGGGGAGAGCCCTCGCGCACGCCCCTCGAGGGCGCTACACTAACGCTCCTGCCGCTCCCGCCTCCGACTACGTCCACTACTTTGGCTTTCCCCGACGCGCCCGCGGCGAGCACACCCGGAGGGTTCACCGCTGTCAGCGCCGGATGGGGTTACACCTGCGGGCTCCGCTCCGACAGAGAAGCGGAATGCTGGCGGTGGGGGGAGGCGGGCTCTGAACCCGGCGAAGACATAATCTGGGACTTCGAATGGGAAAAAAATCTGCTGAACCTCGACTGGGACCCCTCCCCCCAAGCCGCTGAACCCCCCAAGGGAGCGTTCGTCGCAGTGACCGCAGGAAGGGAGAGCGCCTGCGGACTGCGACCCACCGGGCGGGTGGAATGCTGGGGCAACAACCAAGCACTATCAAACCCCCCAGACGGAGTGTTCGTAGCAGTAAGCGCAGGCATCGAGCACGCCTGCGCCCTCCAACCCACCGGACGCGCGCAATGCTGGGGATCCTCCACCCCCCGCGGCAACGCCACACTCCCACCCGAAGGAGAATACACCGACATCGCCGCCGCAGACGCATTCACATGCGCCATCCGAAAAAACGACAGAACCGCCGAATGCTGGGGAAGCGGCTTCACCCGAGAAAACTACCACCCCGAAGGTGAACTAGGCGTCACACCACCCGGGGAATTCACCACCATCGCTGCTGGAGATTCCGACGTGTGCGGAATGCGCTCTGACGGTTCCGTTGAATGCTGGGCCAACTACTCCCCCGACTACGGTCCTTACCTAACCCCCACCCCGGAGAGGGAATTCGCTTCCATCAACCTCAGCAACAGAGGAGTCCCATGCGGAATGCGCCCTGACAAAAAACACGAGTGCTGGGGGGTAAACGGATTGGTTCTCCCTGTAGCGCGGGGCGATTGGGCTGCGGTCGTCGACGGGTGCGGTGCTCTGCGCGGCGGGGGGGTGGAATGCTGGGACTTGTCTAACTGGACAGTAGGGGAGGAACTCCCCGAGACCACTCGGGTGGACGAAGGAGAATACATAAAACTCACCAACGTGTTGTATTCGCACACGTGCGGGTTGCGCCCGGGCGGGGGCGTGGAGTGCTGGTCTTGGGTGGGTGATCATCCTATAACGGAACCCCCGGAGAGTGTTTTCACGGACATCACCTCAGGGCGGGATCACGCCTGCGGGCTGCGCCCCGACTGGTTGGTGGAATGCTGGGGGAGCGAACTCTACGGGAGAGCCACTCCTCCCCAGGGGGCGTTCACCAAAGTCAGCGCTTCAGCAGACTTCACCTGCGGGCTGCGCCCCACCGGGGGAATAGAATGCTGGGGCGACCCCTACGCCCACAGCAAAATCACCCCACCACAAGACCCCCTCACCAGCGTCAGCGCAGGATGGGGGGGATACCAGTGGCTCTACGGAGCACACCACACAGGCCACGTCACACCCCCTCCACCGTACCCCGCGAGCATCGAGAACGACTGGGGATACTCCTGCGGACTGCGCCCCGACCGCACCCCCAAATGCTGGGGAGACCCCGCGGATCGGTTCAGAAAACACCCCGGCTGGCCGCGAGTACTGAACCCCCCTAGGGGGGAATTCACCGAAGTGCAGGCAGGCCGCCGGCACGCCTGCGGGCTCCGCAGCGACGGGAAAATCGAATGCTGGGGCAATTACCCCCACACTTCCTCCGTCACCATCCTAGAAGGAGACTACACCATGGCAGGCGTCTACCCAGAAAACATCAGAATAGACGGCCCCGAAACTTACACAGCCCTCAGCGTAGGCGGCACCCACACCTGCGGACTCCTCCCCGACGGGGGCATAGAATGCTGGGAAGACACAGGCAAAGGCATCCTCCACGAAAGAGGCCCCTTCACCGCCGTCAGCGCAGGATACGACCACCAATGCGGCCTCCTCACCACCGGAAACATCCGCTGCTGGACAAAAAGCGACCTAGACACCACCAACTGGAAAACCCAAACCTACGCACCCACACCCCAATGACACCACCCTCCGCCAGACGGACACACCCCCCAGCAGACGGAAACCCCTACGGCCAAACGGAAACCCCTACGGCCAGACGAAAACCCCCGCTGAACACCGCCTGCTCGCAGTCTTTCTGACGCTTATCCTCGCTGCGGATGGCTGCGCCAACCCAGCCCCCCTAGGGTCAGGATCCGCCATAGGGTCAGGGTCCGCCCTAAGGTCAGGGTCCCTGTCAGGACCCCTAAGGTAACGTCACCTCCGGCAGAGGGTGGCGGAACAGCGCAGCCGCGTTCAGGTGCGACACGTTCGCAATAGTCTCTGGAGGCAGGTGCCCGATCATCGCCTCTAGGCTGTCCTGGCAGCCCGGCCACGTGCTGTCGGCGTGAGGATAATCGGTCTCAAGCATCACGTGACTCTCGTTGAGGTTTACTACGGCGTCAATGCTCGAAGGGTCGCTGATAGTGCAGTACCAGATGTTCCGCAACAGAAGTTCGTGAGGGCCGAGCGCACCCTTCGGCCAGTCCTGGCGGCCGTGCCCCGATACCTCGATCTGATGCTTCATGCGGTCGTACATAGCCGGCACCCAGCCGCATCCGCCTTCGGAAAGGGCGACCTTGATGCTAGGGAACCGCAAAGCCACACCCGACCAGACCCATTCGGCGGCCGCCACGTAGGCGTGCATCTGGAAAAGAGTGGCTCGCACGGCGAGGTGCGGGCCGTCGTCGTCCTGCGGCATCCAGTGGCCGGAAGAGCCTGTGTGCAGGCAGATGACCGTGTCTGTTTCCTCGCAGGCCGCGAGCACCGGGTCCCACCAGCGGTCGTGGATAGACGGCAAGCCTATGTAAGAGGGATTCTCTGGGAGCGTCACCGCCACGAAACCCCGCTCGGCGTTTCGGCGGATTTCGGCGGCGCCGATCTCAGCGTCCTGCAGCCAAGTGATGCCCATCGGGACGATCCGGTCGGGATATGACCCCCACCACTCCTCGCATATCCAGTCGTTGAAGGCGCGGGTGGCCGCCAAGCCCAACTCGGGATCAGAACAATCGGAGTAGACCCTGCCGCAGAACCCCGTGATGACCGACGGGAAGCACACCGAAGCCCAGATTCCGCCTAGGTCCATGTCCTTGACCCGTTCGTGGATGTCCCAGGCGCCTCTGCGCATGTCGGAAAAGCGCGCCGGCTCGAAGGTGATGTTGTCCCGATCGGCGCGTCCCACCTGGGCGTTCAGACCGAGCTGCTCATACGACTTGCCGTCGAAGACCCACATCTGGGTGCCGTCGTCGTTCTGCACCACCTTGGGCGCCCGGTCGGCGAGAGCACGAGGCATGCGCCCCTCGAAAAGCCAGGGCGGCTCGACTAGGTGGTCGTCCACGGAAACGAGCGTGTATCTGAGGCGCTGAGCCGGCGGGTCGGGCAGCAGCATTTCGCTGGGTGCTTCGTCGATGTCTACGGCAGGCGCAGCAGGCGTGGAACTGACGGCGGTTGCGGCGCCTGGGGCGCCTGGAGTTTCTGGGGTATCTGGGGCGGTCACGTGTAAATCTTAGATCGTGGGGAAGGAGACCGTGGGAAACCGTGGAGAACCGTGGGGAAAGAGCCCTTGGTTGTCAGAGCAAGCCGCCTCAAGTCGTGCTCGTGCCAGTGCCGGCGCCGTGCAGTCCGGTGCGGCCGGCACTTCGGCTTCCTGCCCAGCCGCCTCAAGTTGTCTCAAGTGGCCTCAAGCCGCCTCAAGTTGTGCTCATGCCAGTGCCTGCGCCTGCTCCCGCGCCCGAACCCGTGCCCGAACCTGCTCCCCCGCCCGCAGTTGCGCCCCCGCCAGAACTCGTGCCCAAACCTGCTCACGCGCTCGTGCCCGAGCCTGCGCCCCCGCCCACGCCTGATCTTCCCTTGATCAGCGCCGCCACGGCGGCTTCGCTCCCCAACAGGTTGCTCACGACCTCTTCGTTCACATCGGCCACGATGATCTCGCCGACCTCCTCCGACACCGACTCGAACAAGCCCAGTCGGAGCATGCTCCCCGCCTGAAGACGGTTGTCCTCAGTGGGCGTCAGGTAGTGAACCGACGCAGCCTTGTAACGGGCCGCCAGGAACAGGTGCATCAGGAGCATCAGCCGCTTGCGGCGCAGTTCGAGGACGAGGGTGTTCTGATCCCGCACGGACAGGATCGCCCGATTGCGGCGGTCCTTGATGACGGCGAAGATCACGTTCGCCAGGTGGCTTGCTCCGTGAAGGACGCTGAGTTCTAAGACTTCGGAACCCGCCGAATACGGGCGCAGGCGCACTTCTAGTCGCTGAGAGCGCTGAGAGCGCTGAGGTCGGGAGTAGGCGGGCGACACAGGCAACGCGGGCAACGCGGGCGAGGCAGACACGGTGGGAGTGTGCCCGTCCCCGCCACCGCCGACCCCGCCATCCCCGCCAAAAAGCGACCCGACGATTGCCGTCTCGTGATGCTCTGCCCAAATCATCAGCCACCTCTCCAGGGTCTTGGTGGGAACCTCGGTGTGCACAAGATGCTGGAACTGGGTGGAACCCTTGCCCATGGCTCGAGTGGTAGCGGTGCGTCCAGTGGAAGCCATCAGCGCAGCGTCGATGCGGGGGCCGCCGACGAGCGTCTGAGGCGTCCGGTAGGGAGAGTCAACCAGGCGCAGCCGCCGCTGAATCTTGGCCAGGGAGAGCATCCCTTCCTCCTTGAGGCCGACCGCCAGTTCTTCAGCCGCCATGCCGTCCACCTGATGGCCGCCGTAGGTGATGAAATTGAAGACGTACCCCAATTTGCCCA
Source organism: Acidimicrobiales bacterium (assembly GCA_965242895.1). Lineage (GTDB taxonomy): Bacteria > Actinomycetota > Acidimicrobiia > Acidimicrobiales > CATQHL01 > CATQHL01. The sequence goes on along the minus strand of OZ251507.1, from coordinate 1,952,778 downwards.
ACTCGTCGGGAAAGCGGCGCATCTCCTCGTCGCTCATGCCGGTGGTGTCCCAGTTGAAAGACGGCGACAGGTTGTAGACCAGCATCTTGTCCGGGTAGACGGCGTGGACGGCCTCGGCAAACCGGCTTGCTTCGGACAGGTCGGCGGTCTTAGTCTCCATCCAGAGGAGGTCGCAGAACGGGGCCGCCGCCAGAGACTTGGCCACGGCGTAGTCGATCCCGTTCTGCACTTGGTGGTAGCCGTCCGGTGTCTTGGCCAGTTCCGGATCCCACTTGACGTCCAGCCCTAGAGCGTCGGCGCGCTTCTGAGCCTCCTCCAATCCGACGGCGGCGGCGAATTCCCGCCAGCCCGTCACGTCGAGGCTGCGTCCGTCGATCACGAACTCCTCGCCTTCCTCGATGCGGGACGCCATCTGATCAGCCACGGCTTCTGCGTAGGTGGTGAGCACCGCAGCCGTCTCCCAAGCGTCCACCAGCACGTCAGCCACCTTGTCGACGGTGACCGTCGTGCTCGGCTGGGAGGCGGCGAAGTGCTCGGACGTGGCCTGGCGTATGACTTCGTGCACCCCCGAACGCTCCAGCCAGGTCAGCGCTTTCTTGTAACTAGCAGGGGTCGCGGCATAGAGAAGATGACCCATCACCCCGTCCACTCCGGCTTCGTGGAGCAGACGCAGCGCCGCTAGGTAAGCGGTCTTGTAGGAGGGGATGGCCGTGTTGGTGGCACCCAGGATGAACGGCTGGTCACGCTCGTCTTCTCCGCCATGCAGCAGGCTGGCGGCTTCCGCGTCAGTCCTGGCCACGACGACACCCGGCACTCCCATCACGTCAAGCTGGAAGCGGGCAGCGTTCAGCCGCTTGATCTGCTCGTCGCACGCCACCAGCACCTTTCCGCTCTGATGTCCGCACTTTTTCTGACCCGGTTTCTGGTCTTCTATGTGATAGCCCGGGACGCCGACCTCGACGAAGCGCCTTATGAGATTACGGACGTGAGGGTCGCCGCCGTGGCCGGTGTCGGCGTCTGCGATGATGAACGGCGAGTAGTCCACCTCGGGCGTGATTTCACGCTCTTGCCTGCTCATTCGAGAGCGCATGAAGCGCTGGTTCTTGTCTGCGGTGAGCAGGGCGCGCACCAGGACTGCGGCTTCGTCGGGGACGCTGTTGAGGGGGTAGCTGGCCAAGTCTGGGCCGGGGTCTTCCTGCGCCGAACCTTTGGCGGAGGTCGCCCAGCCGCCCAGGTAGATGGCGTCTATTCCCGCCCGCTTGATCGCCACCGCCTGACCTGGGGAGTAAGGGCCGAAGGTAGTGATGCAGCGGCGTGCGCCGAAGAGTTCCCGCAGTCTGTTGTAGAAGCGTTCGGCAGTGGTGCGTGCCACGCTGTAGTCCTGGGGGATGCTGCCACGCTGTTCGACGACCTGACGAGCCGAATAGAGGCGGATCAGGCCATCGAAGCGGGGGGAACTCATCCATTTCTGGGTGGACTGCACTTCGGCTTCAAACGGGTTCAACTGGGGGTTCTCCTTTTGGTTTTTGGGGGCTGGTTGTTTGGTTCTTGGGCTGTTTGCTGGTTGCTGTTTGGGTCTTTGGTCCTTTGGTTCTCTGACTGTTTGCTGTTTGGTTCTCTGGGGGTCGGCGCTTGGTAGTTAACTCTTGAGGAGTCGGCTCTTGGGGGATCGCTTTTATGGGGACTCTGGGGGCTCTGGGAACTCTTAGGAGATGGCTCTGGAGATTGCTCCTTGATTCTTCGGCTCTTGGAGAGTTCGCTCACAGGAGGTCGACTCTTGGTTTTTTGGCTCTTGGGGGGCTCGCTCCTAGGGGGCTCTGGGGGATTGGCTCTTGGGACTCTGGCATAACTCAAATCCTCCAAATTCCACTCTTCTGGAGGATTGACCCTGGAAAGATTGGCTCTCGGGACTCTGGCATAACTCAAATGCTCCAAATTCCACTCTTCTGGGGGATTGACCCTCGAAAGATTGGCTCTTGGGGGGGCTCACTCCTGGTTATTCGGCCTTTTAGGGATCGGCTTTGGTTATTCGGCCTTGGGGGGATCGCTCTTGCTCTTTTGCTCTTTCGGCCTTTGAGACTCGCTTTCTGTTCTTCAGCTCTTAGGGAAACTCGCTCTCGGTTTTTCAGCCTTTGGGGGACTCTCTCTTTCTCTCGGTTTTTCTTTTCGGTTTTTCGGTTTTTCTACCCTTAGAAGTTGGCTCTTGGGGATTTGGGAAAGGATGTTACGACTAGTCGGCCCCGATCTGGGTCACGTCCGGGCCACGAGACAAACTGAATTCTCTTTTAGGGTTTTTAGGTTCTTGGAGCAGACATGGAGCAGACATCACGCAGATACCACAACTCCATCCTGCCAGGGTCTAAAAATAGCCGAATTCTTCCTAAATGCAAAGTTAAATGCAAAGTTAAATGCAAAGTTTCCTAAATGCAAAATGCAAAGTTCCCGACCAGACAAGCCACCACCACGCCGCCGCCAGCCACATGACCCCAGCAAGACGCTCGAACATCTACTCCACCGCCAAAGAATCCCCGACCAGACAGCCACCGCCAAGCCACCGCCCCGAGATCGAGGGTGACGGAGCATATGTCGTCAGCATATGTAGTCACATGAGTCGTCACATGAGTCGTCACATAAAAACAAAGTTCCCGACCAGACAAGCCACCGCCAAGCTGCCACCAGCCACATGACCCCAGCAAGACGCTCGAACATCTACTCCACCGCCAAAGAATCCCCGACCAGACAGCCACCGCCAAGCCACCGCTGCTCCACCAACCGGCAGGAGGAGACTCCGGAAATCAAACTCCGAAGACCAGACCCCAAAAATCAACTCCGAAGACCAGACCCCCAAGGCCAGACCCCAGAAATCAAACTCCAGAGACCAGCCCCCAAAGACCAACTCCCAGAGATCAACTCCAGAAATCACTCTGGAATCCAAGACTCCAGAAATCAAACTCCAGAGACCAACTCCGGAGTCTGGAATTAAGCCCCCGCTCTAGAGTTCTGGAGTGCTTTAGGATACTTTAGGTCAGAAGAGTTTTACGACCAAAAGAAAGTCGTTCGCCCTCTCCTCGCTCTAGAGCTTTAGAGAATTCTAGAGAACTCTAGAGAACTTTAGAGTCAGAGCAAGCAACGTCCGAAAATCCGAACAAGCAAGTCGGAGCTAGCCGAATCAGCGCGCAGCAGAACGCGGACAGCACTTGACAGAACGCGGGACAGCACTTGGCAAAACGCGGGACAGCACTTGGCAAAACTTAGCAGAACCCGGCACAGCGCGGACAGAACTTGGCGGAACGCGGCATAGCGTGACTGAACAAGCAATGCCCGCTGAGAGAGCAAGAGGAGCCTCGATGATAGACCCCAGGCTGGAAATAGCTGAACCACTAGCAGAGTTCGTGGCTGCGGAATTATCTGCGGATACAGGGATCTCGCCTGAAAGCTTTTGGAACTCCCTGGCCAGCATTCTGGAGTCTTTGGAGCCTCGAGTGCGCAAGGCGCTGGAACGACGCAGTCAGCTGCAATCCCAAATCGATGAACGCTGGCGACGGCTTCACGGGAGTTCTGTGAAGATCGGCGGCAACGGTGACAGCGGCAGCAGCGACAGCGTAAGTCGCGGCAGCGGCAACGGCAACAGTGGCATAAGTGGCATAAGTGGCGACAGCGACAGTCGCGACGACGACGTCGGCGTCAGTCGCGGTGAAACGAAGGAAAAAACCAAGGAAAAAGCCGAGCAACAAACCGAACAAGCAGCCTTCCTGCGCTCCATCGGCTACATAGTGGACGAAGCAGACATAACGGACAAAGCAGACAAAGCAGACGAATCCGATCAAGTGCTCGTGACCACAAGCAACGTCGACCCTGAAATCGCCTGTATTGCAGGGCCGCAGTTGGTCGTTCCCGTCGACAACGCTCGCTACGCCCTGAACGCCGCCAACGCCCGCTGGGGGAGTCTTTACGACGCTCTTTACGGAACAGATGTGATTTCCGAAGCCGACGGCTGCGAACGGGGCGGTGGCTACAACCCGGCGCGGGGCGCCCGCGTGATCGGCTACGTCAGAAACCTGCTGGACAGACATTTTCCCTTGCATGTTCCGCATGTCGCAGATGCGCCGCACGTCTCACACGTCCCAGATGCGCCGCATGTCTCACACGTCCCACATGCGCCGGATGCGCCACACGTCCCACACGTCCCAGATGCGCCACATGTCCCACACGTCCCACATGCGCCGGATGCGCCACATGTCCCACACGTCCCACATGCGCCACATGTCCCACACGTCCCACATGCGCCACATGTCCCACACGTCCCACATGCGCCGGATGCGCCACATGTCCCAGATGCTCCTTTGGCAGGGGGCGGATCGCACGCAAACGCTTCCGCCTACCGAGTCCGCAGCGGCAGTCTGGAAGCGTTCCTGGAAGAGCTGGAAGAGTCAGACAGCACAGAAGAGTCAGAAGGCACTACTCAAATGGCGTTGCGGGACAATGCTGCCGACGAGCCCGAGAAGACTCACAGGTCGACCGAATGGGCAGACAGCACAGAAGGGGCAAAACAGGCAGAACAACCAGAACAGGCAGAACACACCGCACACACCGCACACACCACGGCGTCTTCGCAGGCGGGCGCCTGGGTCCCGCTGGAGGATCCTGGTCAGTTCGCTGGCTACGTCGGCGACCCTGCACGACCCGAGGCAATTCTGCTCCGCAAGCACGGAATTCACCTTGAGATTCTCTTTGACTCTACTTCAGCGGTCGGACGCTCCGACCTAGCGGGGGTGGACGACGTCCGCATCGAAGGCGCACTCACCACCATCATGGACTTGGAGGATTCCGTCGCCGCCGTGGACGCCCATGACAAAGTTCTGGCCTACCGCAACTGGCTGGGGCTGATGCGCGGCGACCTTGAAACCAGTTTCGAAAAAGGCGGGAGCACTCTCACCCGCAAACTGAATTCCGACACCGAGTATCTGCTTCCCGACGGTCGGCCTGCCGTCTTGCGCCGCCTCAGCGTGATGCTTGTGCGAATTGTCGGGTTGGCGCTTGAAACCGACAGCGTGCTTTTCAAAGGCGAGCCCATCCCCGAGACGATCCTCGATGCAAGCGTGGCTGCGTGGTGCGCGCTGGGCAACCGGAGCAACAGCCGCACAGGGTCGGTGTATGTGGTCTGCCCCAAACTGCACGGGCCGGAGGAGGTGGCGCTTGTCTGCGAGTTGCTCGGGCGCGTGGAGGAGGCGCTCGGCTTTGAGGCGCTCACGCTCAAGATGGGGATCATGGACGAGGAGCGGCGGACTTCGCTGAACCTGGCGGCTTGTCTGGCCGAGGCTTCGGATCGGGTCGTGTTCATCAATACGGGATTTCTCGACCGGACCGGCGACGAGATACACACAAACATGGAAGCTGGAGCGATGATCCCAAAGGGCGAGATGAAGACCGCGACTTGGCTCGACACCTACGAAAAGCAGAACGTGGCGGTGGGGCTGCGGGCGGGACTGCGCGGGCGGGGGCAGATCGGAAAGGGCATGTGGGCGCGCCCCGATGACATGGCGGCCATGCTGGCCGAAAAAGTCGCCCACCCCGTATCCGGCGCTTCGACGGCGTGGGTTCCCTCGCCCACGGCTGCGTCTCTGCATGCCCTGCACTATTTGGAGATAAACGTGGACGCAAGAGCCGATGAACTCTTGAGATCGATCCAAGGCGGGGACGCCCCTCAGGGGGTAGCCGAAGGACACGACCAGATGACAGGCGCAGGCGCAGGCGACACGGACCCCGGCACAGACACGGGCGCAGACACAGACACGGGCACAGACACAGACACGGGCACAGACCGGAATACAAACACAGACAAGAACAGCCGCGCGAACCCATTGGACGAGACAGGGATCGCTACCTCCAATCTCAAAGACACGGACCCGGGCACAGAACGGGACAAGAACTCAGACGCGAACCCAAGCACGGGCGCGAACCTGAGCCGCGCGAAATCCACCATTCAAGGCCAAGACCCAGCCGACGCAACCGGAACACAGACAGAAATATCCCCAACAATATCCCCAACAGCCGCAACAGCCGCAACAGCCACCTTAGCCACACATTCAGCCGGGGCGCAGACGATAAGACAAACAGAAACAGATCCAGTCCCCAAAGAGACACCCGCAGCCTCGACGCAGGCGGACCCAACCCCTCAAACAGCGCACCCAACCGATCCAACAGGCACACAGGCGCAGCCCGCAGCACACACCGCCACCGACCAAAGCACTGCGACAACCTTGAGCTCAAGAACCTCAGCCCCGGCCGCTCAGACCCACAAGTCGTCTGCGGCCCAAGACCCGACCGCGGCCCCCTCCCAAGACCCGACCGCAACTCCCCCCCAAGCACAAACCGCGGCCGGACCCCAAGACCCGACCGCGGCCCCCTCCCAAAACCCGACCGCGGCCCCCCAAGCACAAACCGCGGCCCCCCACCAAAATCTGACCGCGGCCACTCCCCAAGACACTGCCCAGCTAGCCAGACTAACCAAGCTAACCATGCCTGCCAAACTGGGCATGCTTGAGGTCCCCGTGATGCCATCCGACCGCAAGTTGAGCACCGAGGAGATCAGCCGAGAGCTTGAGAATAACCTCCAGGGCATCCTAGGGTACGTGTCTCGCTGGGTGGGAATGGGCGTGGGGTGCTCTAAAGTTCCCGACATAGCAGGCGTGGCTCTCATGGAAGACCGGGCGACGCTGCGAATTTCTTCCCAGCATGTGGCCAACTGGCTGCACCACGGCATAGTAGAAGAAGAGCAGGTGCGCCGTACTATGGAGCGGATGGCGGAAATAGTAGACCGGCAGAACGCCGGAGACGATGCCTACCACCCCATGTCGCCGGACTTCGACACTTCCATCCCATTTCAGGCGGCAGCGGCTCTGGTGTTCGAAGGTCGGAACCAGCCCAACGGTTACACGGAGAAAATACTAAACCACTACCGCCGCCAGATGAAATCTGCCCTGAACGCCCTGAACGCAGGGCAGTCAGGGCAGGCAGGCCAGTCAAGGCAGTCAGGGCAGTAACAAGTCCATCCGAACGCGGCCGTCCCACGACCGTGGCCGCAGCAGCCGCGAACTCGCCCGACTCTCCCCCATCATCACGATCCCCACCCTCCCCACCGCCGCGCCGGAAGACGCCGCACCGAACGCCACGCCCTCCCTAGTGCCATCATCACGATCCCCACCCTCCCCACCGCCGCGCCCCGCCGACCCCGACCCACCACCACCTCGACCACCCTCCCCGCCGCCACAACCCAAACGCCTCCGTGTTACGGCCACCGAAGAAAAACCTACAGCCATTAGAGAACTCCCCGACCGCCACCGCGCCCCGCCGGCCCCCGGCCCCGACAACAGACAAAACAGCGTCCCCGACCTGACGCCTATCTACACTCGTCCGCCGAAGTCGTGCTCATCGATCTCCAAGCTGACGAAACAACATCCCCGACCTGACGCCTAATCTACACCCTTAACGCCGCTAATTAGTTCTCTTCGCCCGTTGCGATCTGGGATTGCGTCCACCACCGCTACCCGAACTCCCTCCACCGCCACAATCCGAACGTCGCCGTCCCACGACCGGAGCCGCAGAAGCCGCGAACTCGCCCCGGCTCTCCCCATCATCACAATCCGCACCCTCCCCACCACCGCCACAGCCCGAACGCCGCCGTCTTACGACCACCGAAGAAAATCCTACAGCCGCCAAAGGACTAGCCCGACCACCGCCACGACCCACCGACCCGCCACCACCGCCACGACCCCCCGACCCGCCGCCGCCACGACCCACCGACCCGCCACCACCTCGACCACCCTCCCCACCACCACAATCCGAACGCCGCCGTGTTACGACCACCGAAGAAAAACCTACAGCCGCCAGAGGACTAGCCCGACCACCGCCACGACCCCCCGACCCGCCACCACCGCCACGACCCACCGACCCGCCACCACCGCACCCCGCCGACCCCCGGCCGCCGACAACCAGCTTGCGAGCAGGTGCGTCTCTTCGTCGACCAGAAACTGAAATCAACTTGCGATTGTTGTTGTGCAGCCATCGGTGATGGTGTCCACAAAGCGCTGCGAGATTCTCGATGTCGGTTGAGCCGCCGTCGGCTTCCCATTCCTCTATGTGATGTATTTCGCAACGATGCATGGGTTCTGTGCACAAGACGCAGCCTCCATCACGGACGGCCACGGCAAGTTGCTGCGACAGGTTGGCCAGTCGCCTTCCCCGCCCCAGCCAAAGAGGCTGACCATCGCCGGAAAAGATCATTCCAGCTAGTTCCGTGTCGGGAGACAGACGCGACAAGATGCTTCTAGATACAGGACCCGTACCGACAATTTCTACGGAGCCGTCAGGATTCGTGCCGTCGATGGCGCCGATCTCTGCCACTACTATCAATTGTGTTGACGCTTTCGCCCCAGAGAACCCACTCGTTGGTAAGAACTCGTGAGTGCCGGCTCTGCGTCCGGTGATCAACTCGAAAACTGCGTCGGCGCGCCGCTGCGAATTGGTGCGAATCTCGTCGGGCTGGCCGTCTCGTCCGCCGTCTGCTCGCCATAGACGATCGGTGTGGTTATCCACCGCCTGTTCAAGCAGTGCGAAAGAAATGGGGTCCAACCTCGTGTTGAGCACCCCCATGCCTGTCTCCTCATCGGTAAACAACGCTGCCGAACGATCCCGTTTCTGCCTTTCAAGCAGCTTCTCCCCTCGATCCACAGAGTTCTGGGCTGCGAACTTGCGAGCTTTCTTAGCAAACACATCCGAAGGCAGTTCCTCAGCGCACCGCAACAAGTCATCGTCGCCGTCTACGGCTTCCAGGCTGGTCTGCTTGCCCGCCGACACCAGGGAATTCGTTTGTTCATAAGTAATCGATCCATCAGCAAACCGACGTGAGGTTCGCGGCATCTTCTTCAGGGCTTCGCCTACCTTGACGGCCTGACGGGCGTCCCGCCCCGACATCCGCACTCCGCCACTCAACACCTCCACGGCCTCTTGCCGAGAGTGCGCCTCTGCGATCTTCTGGGCAACCCCGCACAGCAAAGCCGACGCCCTATTCTTCGTGCGCCCCAAAATTTCGGAAACCGCCCGCAAATCGTCAAGCCGACCGCCTCCGTCCACCGCCCGCTCCAGAACAGCGAACGCAGCCCGGAACCCATCCTCGACCCTAGCAAGGTCGTCGACCTGAACAAAGTCATCGACCTGAACAAAGTTGTCGGCCTGAACAAGATTGTCGCTGACGCCCGATCTGCAGGTTAATCCGCTCATGATCCTACCTTAGACGAGGGGTATGACAGAGTAACGAGGGGTAAGACAAAGCGCAGACAAAGAAACCGACAAAGCGCAAAAAAAGGGTATGACGGAGTACAGACAAAGAAGACAAAGAATTGCGACAAAGCGCAGAGGAAGGATATTGACAGGGCGCAAACGAAGGACGCAATCGGAAACCATACGCAAATCGTCAAGCCGACCGCCTCCGCCCACCGCCCGCTCCAGAACAGCGAACGCAGCCCGGAACCCATCCTCGGCCCTAGCAAGGTCATCGACCTGAACAAAGTCGTTGGCCTGAACAAGATTGTCGACCTGAACAAGGTCGTCGACATAGAAGGCCACCTCTCGCAATGGTTGCCCGACGGCCCGCAACCCATCCTCGACCCGAACAAGGTTGTCGCTGACGCCCGATCGGCAAGCTGATCCGCTCATGATCCTACCTTAGACAAGGGGTGTGACAGGATATGACAGGGTGCGACAGCAGGGTGCGACAGGAGGTGAGAGGTCGCCAGAGTGTGACCCGTGAGGCCGCCAGCGAGCTCGCTCAGACGACCGACGGGTGCGACAGGAGATGAGGGGTCGCCAGAGTGTGACCCGTGAGGCCGCCAGCGAGCTCGCTCAGACGACCGACGGGTGCGACAGGAGATGAGGGGTCGCCAGAGTGTGACAGCCAAGCACGCGACCAGGCAAAGGGCGCCGAGCCAGCAATTCGTCGTCGCGCGAACAACATAGTCAAGGCTACACAGCCTTCGACCAGTCGAAGGTCGCCGACTGGTAATTTGTCTGCTAAAACCATGCCCCCAGCAAAGCACAAGGGTATGACAAGCACCACTTCGGCAACATTCCAAAAAGAACGAATATCTCATCTTGCGGCGCTTCGTGAAGTCCGAATGAACGTTGATCTTCGGACACATTCCATAAAGAACAAGTATCTCATCTTGCCCACCACCTACGAGGAAGCATCCCCGCCGACCTTCGAAAACATTCCAGCAAGAACAAGTATCTATTGCGCCCTATTGCGTCAGAACAGCTGAGCCGTTTCCGGACAGACGATCTCGATCTTCGGCAAACAGCTCGGGGAAAATTGTTAAAAATCAATTATGCGACGACGGCGTCGTGACCCCCAGGCCGCACCGGACGGATGCTCGGGGGAAAATTGTTAGAAATCAATTATGCGGCTGAGGAAGCCCAGTGGATATGAGAAGAACAAGACCTCCTCGGCGACGGGCGAGAGCATAGACACCGACAGGGGCGAGACAGCCCAATGGACATAAGAACAAGACCTCCTCGGCAAAAGAATTATTACTAATCAATTATGCGACGAGAACCACAGCGACCTTCGAACGCAGCGCACCGACCTCGGGGAAAGAATTATTACAGACCGACTATGCGACGACGCAGCAGACGGAGACCGTCCGCCAAGCAGACGACTCGAGGAAAGAATTATTACAGACCAATTATGCAACCCATACCCCGAGGCGTACAACCGCAACCTCCCCCACTCGGTAAAAGAATTATTACAGACCGACTATGCGACAGGTATTTTCGTGGATGAGAGAAACTAGGGCGTGTCCGGAGGAAAGACTTATCACAGAATCAATATGAGTCTGCGTCTATGAGTCTGAATCTATGAGTCTGTGGCTAATAGAGCGCGTCGTCGGCAAATAAGCTCGGGAAAGTTCTGATAAAGGGGAGCGAGAAGTTGATGGCCGGCCGGCGGGTTGTGCTCGACAAACAAGCTCGGGGGAAACGGGAAAACATTGTTGCAGTTATTCTACGGGAGAGCGTGCCTGGCGGAGACGGAGGTCGGCAAAGGCTCGGGGGGAAAGGGAAAACATTGTTACAGGGTGCCTCCTACCGACTAATTGGGCTGCGTCCCCTTCGGCACAAACCTTCTCGGCACAGACCTTCGGCAAAGCATTGCTGTGGATTAACTGTGAATTTTCTCAGCAGCAGGCACAAGATAAGACCACCAAGACTAGGCAACGGGACTTAAGCAACGGAAGGTGACACTGACCTGCTAGCAATAGGCCGGGTGCTAGTTCGGAGCGCTTTACCAGCGCTTCAGTGAATTCCACGGTGACACTTACCTGCTAGCAACCGGCCAGGTGCTGGCCACCAAGACTAAGAAAATAAGACTTAAGTAAACGGGACTTCGACAAAGTCTGCTATTCACATCTGACCGCTTAATCACCTCTGTCCCCTCCGATCAATATCGAAAGGCAGTTGACCGGATTACCGGCGAATGCAGTGGTGTCCGCACTGCATTCTCGCCCTTCCGATCAATACCATCAAAACGCAGTTGACCGAGTCACCGCCGCAGTCAGCCGAGTCACCACAATCAATGCAGCAATCCGATCAACCTGACCCCCCTGACCCCTGCGCCCCTGCGCCCCTGACCTCCCTGCCCCTATCCCCCACTCCCCCCCCCCCCCCATCCGATCAATACGTCCCCGAAATAGAACATTGGTCGTAGCGCATATACGAGCCCGAAAATGCATCAGGCGGACATTCATAAATCGTGCCGTCCTGGCGCACGATGGCTCCTCTCTCGAGTATTTCCGGGCAGGAAGTGCTGGCCATCGAACTCGCGCATTGCTCCCATACTTCCACGGTGTTGCTGCACATCATATAGCGATCTAGCTGACCCATTCCCAAAGACTCCTGTCTGTCAAGGCAGTCCCCATCAATCTCGAGCATCGGCTCCTCCGAACCGCATCCCGCCATCAAACCTAGCGATAATAAGGCTACAATTAGCAGTTGGTATAGTTGCGTGGTCATGTCGAATCAAGACATTAGTGAACGGTTGTTAAGTTGACGATTATTCTAAACAGGATACTTCTAAGCAGGATACAAGTTGACTGTCCCGAACTTAAATCAATTCTCGAATGAATATGCGGAAATTTGGCTTCAAAATGAAACCAACATGAACTGGCGCATCTCCAACATGAACTGAACTAGCGCATGCTGTAACACACGATTTAAGCGTTGAACAAGTCACGCTTGCCGAGGGCGGGATACAGATCGGCGACATGCCACAAGACACACAATTTAAGCGTTGAATAAGTCACGACTCTACCATAAACGTTTTCTATTGGAACCGGACGACTGACCGGTCGTAAGCCGCAGATAGTGAACGGAGAGCGCTATCCCTTCTAGCTGTAACTTGGAATCAAGCTGCGTACCAGTCATCGTCGCAGGTAGCCGCCACAGACAGAGGCGACATCAGGCAACATAGGCAACATCAGGCGACATAGGCGAATAATAAAGCATCCTGACATGTTGACTCAGCGCTGAACTCCCTCCAGTCCGCACAAGCTGACTCAGTGCCACCTTTCGGAATACTCTGCCCCTGTTCACCTGCTCCCTCCCCAGAACGACTAAGCTTGGTTGACACGACATCCGCCACTCAGCTCCTAATCGGCCTCGACTAGGACAAACCTCTTTCTCCCAAGCCCAGACCCTCGCTCTACCAAGCCCCTCAACCACCAAGCCCGCACCCCAACTAGCCAAGCCCCCGTCCCACCAAGCCCGCACCCTAAGCCCCCCATCCCACCAAGCCCGCACCCCACCGCCACCCCTCCCCCTATGCTCGCTCCCAACAACGCAACGACCGGATACGAAGCCGAACTCTGGAAAGCAGCAAACATGTTGCGCGGCAACGTAGACGCAGCCGAATACAAGCACGTCGTGCTTGGCCTCATTTTCTTCAAGTACATCTCCGACGCATTTGAGGAGCACCGAGAGCGGCTCGAGTCGAAACGAAGCCAGGGCGCAGACCCCGAAGACCCCGACGAATACAGGGGCGACAACATCCTCTGGGTGCCGCCCGAAGCCCGCTGGGCGAAAATTCAAGCGCAAGCCAGACAGCCCGAAATCGGCCAAATCATCGACAGCGCCATGGACGCCATCGAGCAAAAGAACCCAGCCCTGAAAAACGTGCTGCCAAAGAACTACGCCCGTGAAGCCCTCGACAAAAAGCGCCTTGGCGAGCTCGTCGACCTCATCAGCAACATCCAACTGAGCGACGAACATGCACGCTCAAAGGACGTCCTGGGCAGGGTGTATGAGTATTTCCTCTCCCAGTTCGCCAGCGCCGAAGGCAAGAAGGGCGGGGAGTTCTACACCCCCAGTTGCGTGGTCAGGCTGCTGGTGGAGATGCTGCAGCCCTACAGAGGTCGGGTCTACGACCCCTGCTGCGGTTCTTCTGGCATGTTCGTGCAGTCGGTGAGGTTCGTGGAAGCGCACGCCACCGGGAACGGAAACGGGGGAAAGGCCAGAGCCGACATCTCCATTTTCGGCCAGGAATCCAACCACACCACCTGGCGTCTAGCGAAGATGAACCTCGCCATCAGAGGCATCGACGCTCAGATGATCCGACACGGCGACAGTTTCACAAACGACCAGCACCCCGGCCTGAAAGCCGACTTCATCCTCGCCAATCCGCCTTTCAACATCAAGAACTGGGGCGGCAGCAGCCTCAGGGGGGACAAGCGCTGGAAATACGGCGAACCGCCGACCGGAAACGCCAACTTCGCCTGGGTTCAGCACATGGTGCATCACCTCTGCCCCAGGGGTGTCGCCGGTATCGTGCTGGCCAATGGTTCAATGTCCTCGAAACGGAAGGACGAGGGGGAGATTCGCAAGAACCTTATAGAAGCCAACCTGGTGGACTGCATGATCGCCCTGCCTGGGCAACTCTTCTACTCCACCCAGATACCCGTCTGCCTCTGGTTTCTGGCGCGCAACCGCACTGGCGGGGAGTTCAGAGACCGACGAGGCGAGGTGTTGTTCATCGACGCCCGCGAGCTCGGCCGCATGGTCGACCGCACCCACCGCGAACTGACCGTCGAAGACATCGACCGCATTTCCGGTACTTACCACGCATGGCGGCGGGCAGTGCCCCCCCCCCCCCCCCCCCAAATCCAGAATTCAGACTGCCCGACGACGACATCAGCCCTTACTCCGATGTCCCAGGCTTTTGCAAGAGCGTCGACTTCGATGAGATACGCAGGCACGACCACATATTGACGCCCGGGCGCTACGTAGACATACCGCCACAGGAAGACGACGGCGAGCCCTTCGAAGAAAAGATGACGAGACTCGCCGCCCGCTGGAGACAACAACAAGCCGAGTCCGCCAAACTAGACGCTGAAATCGCGGCCAACCTAGAGTCCCTGGGGTTCGGGCCGACTGAAGAGGAACTCGGACCGACCGATACCGAAGGAGATGGGAAACTCGGACCGACCAAAGAGGAACCGACCGATACCGAAGGGGGAATGGGAACTTGAACCGACCAAAGGGGAATCTCGAGGCGACCGAGACCCAAGGAGACGAAGAGTCAAAATGAGGCACAAAAAAGTCTGTGTACCATTTTCCGTCCGAAATGAGACACAAGAGGATGACTGATAGAACCTTGCCTGCAACTCAGGCTGCGTCTCAAACAAAAATCAATGCAACAAAGACAAAGTGGGAAACCAGGAATTTCGGAGATTGTGCAGTATTGATAAGAGACACGGTTCCACCTTCCCAATTCGGAGACGAACCTTATATTGGGCTTGAACACATAGGTGAAGGAACATTGCAACTAATCGGTATCGGAACTGCTACGGACGTCAGTAGCACTAAAGCAAGATTCCGAAGCGGCGACATCCTATTCGGCAAACTTTTCGGGAAACTGGATCCGGATTCTCGAAAAGTGGTCCGTCCCCGTTTTAGCGGCATCTGCTCGACAGACATCTGGGTTGTTCGTCCAGCTGAAGGAGTTGATACCGGATTCCTATTCTACCTCATGGCTTCGCAAGAGTTCGCGAACATCGCCATGAGAGGATCAGAAGGAACAATAATGCCAAGGGCGAAGTGGGATCACGTTTCCCGAATCAAGGTCATGCTCCCTCCTCTCCCCGAACAACGAGAGATCTCCAGAATCCTAGGAGCCCTAGACGACAAGATCGAGTTGAACCGCCAGCAAAACGAGACACTGGAAGAGATGGCACGCACATTATTCAAGTCATGGTATTCAAGTCATGGTTCATCGACTTTGATCTCGTACACGCCAAAATGAAAGGCTACTCATGATCCAGCGAATCCCCTCCGGCCTACCATCACACCTGAACAACCATTTCCCCGACCGCCTAGTCCCTTCCGAACTAGGCGAAATCCCCAAAGCTTGGCGCGATAGAATACTTTCTAAACTAGTGACTGGAAGATTATCACTGCGAATCACGTATTATAATAGATGGTAACGCTGATGATCTTGTCGCAAAATGAATACGAGATAATAATGTCCGACACAAGCAAACGAATAGATGAAAACATATTATGGAAAGTATCCTCTAAGTACGACCACGGCCAAAAGTTTCGCCAAAATGTGTTATCCGAGCTAGAATGTTTGCTTTTTGTGCAAGGTTGGTGGAATCCTTCGGCCCGCAAACTTTCGTACTCGCTAATACTCGAAAATGCTGGTAGAATTCTTGGTCTCGACACAGGAGACTGTGGCCATCACAACCCTACATGTCAGTCGATAAAAGGACCGCATATACACAGATGGAACGAAAAACACAAAGATAGAATTGCCGATTCTACTCCCGATATCAAAAGCTGGGAACAACCTATAGCGGTTTGGGGCCAATTTTGTTCCTTAGCATCAATCGAGCATAGAGGAAAAATGATCAAACCAATCTCGCAAACGCAAAGGAGGCTACCCTTATGAATTCAGACAAAGTTTATAATTCAATGAAACATAACTTACCGGAACTATTCCAGTGCGCTCAGCTATCAGAACATGACGTCCGTGTTCGTACACCACTATTGTACCCGGACGGCGGTCTTGTCGATGTGTTTGTATACGAGCAAGCTGGCCATCTAGCCGTCACAGACTATGGAGAAGCTCTTGGGTGGCTTAGCCTGCAATCTACATCCAATATAGAAAGCCCTAAAAGAACTAGTTTGATTAATGACATCTGCATGACCTTGGGAATCATGATTGAGAACCGACAACTGCAGTTTATCTGCAGTAATGTTGCCGAACTTGGAGAAGCAGTCCATCGTCTTGCCCAAGCCATTGTACGCGTATCCGATATTTGCTTCACATTCTCGCAACCTGCAAGAGCTGTGCAGCAAGCTATCGTCCCATATCCTGACAATACCAAGATTGAAGTCACAAAATGGTTGAGTGAAAAGTCATTTGATTTTAAGGAAGAAGTTAAACATACTGGGAGATCAGGAATAGATTGGATCATAGACTATGAAATCGTAAAACCAAGTTCTAATCTTCTAATTTTCTATCTTAACAGTAGCACACGTGAAGAGGCTGTACATCTTCGCCACCACGTTTTTGCCGGATGTGCAGATCTTGGCAGCAATGGGACCCTACCCTTTTCAGGTACTGGTAGTGCATCTCCAATTACACTATTTGATGACACAACAGACATTCGAAAAGATATTTGGAAACCTGAAGATTATAAGCTCATGCAATCGGTATCTAAGCCAATCACTTTATCTAATATAAATAAACTTGAACACGTTCTAATAGCCGCATGAAATCTAACGCTTAATGAATATTTTTCTACCCCCAAAACCAAGTAACTTGCCCTACTTTTGGTTGAAAACCAGACTTTAATGGATTAACAAAGGACTTTACAGACAAAAGGAATCAAAGTGCTCAATCCAGCAACACTCAATCTATGGGAGTCATCTCTCTGCCTATCCCCTATCCCCCAGCTCGCACAAGCACCCACAAGTCCCCCCCCCCCCCCACCACCACTAGGAGCACCCCCTGAACATGATTAACGAAGCCGACGTCGAGCAGGTCGCCCTGAATCTGCTGGAGCAGTTAGGGTGGCAGACAGCTCACGGCGCAGACATCTCCGTTGATGGCTCTAATCCAGAGCGGGACGACTACAGCCAAGTGTTTCTGGATGAGAGGCTGAGAGACACTCTGTGCCAACTCAACCCGCTCCTGACCAAGGAGGCGCTTGACGACGCCACCCGCAAACTGGCCAGACCAGAAGGCGCCTCTCTGGAACACCGCAACAGAGAGTTTCACCGCATGCTGATCGAAGGCGTGACCGTGGAATACCGGCCCCCGGGCAACCATCCGATACGCAGCGCCCAAGCACGCATCTTGGACTTCGAGAATCCCACTACCAACGACTGGTTGGCCGTCAGCCAGTTCAGGGTCACCGAAAACAGGAACACCCGACGTCCCGACATCGTCCTTTTCGTCAATGGCCTGCCGCTCGGTGTAATCGAATTGAAAAACCCTGCCAATCCCGAAGCCACCCTGAGATCGGCGTGGCAGCAAATTCAGACCTACAAATCCGAACTTCCCTCTCTGTTTGAGATGAACGAACTCATTGTGATCTCCGACGGCAGCAAAGCACTCGCCGGCACACTCACATCGGGATGGGAGTGGTTCAAACGCTGGCGCACCATCTCCGGCGAAGAATTCGACGACCTCCGCAAGCCAGAACTAATGGTCTTGTTGGAAGGAATCTGCGAGCCCGAAAGGCTGCTGCGGATCATCAGAGACTTCATCGTCTACGAAGACGCCCCGACATACACGCCCTCGTCAAGCAAAACCGCACCCTCCGAGAGCCCAAACCGGTCGCTCAAGCCGCTCAAGCCAAACCGGTCGCTCAGGTCGCCCCAGTCGCTCAGGTCGCCCCAACCGCTCCAACCGCCCCAGTCGCCCCAACCACTCAAGCCCCTCCGGTCGCTCCAGAAGAAGATGGCCGGATACCACCAGTTCCACGCAGTCCAGTTCGCAGTGAAAGAAACCTTACGCGCCTCCAAACTCCGCCAAGACGAAATCCAAGCCCAACACGCTCGCAGCACGCACTCCAACCCCCCAGGCGGCAAACCGGGCGATCGGCGCATCGGGGTGGTCTGGCACACACAAGGATCGGGGAAGAGCCTCACGATGGCCTTCTACGCAGGCGCCATCATCCGAGAACCAACTATGCACAACCCCACAATCGTCGTCCTGACCGACCGCAACGACCTAGACGACCAACTCTTCTCCACCTTCTCACGCTGTCACGACCTGCTGCGTCAAACTCCGACCCGGGCCGAAAGTCGCTCCGACCTTTGCAGGAAACTCTCCGTCGAATCCGGCGGGGTTGTCTTTACGACCATCCAAAAATTCTTCCCCAAGAACAAAGACGACCCCTACCCCACGCTTTCCCGCAGGCACAACATCGTGGTTATCGCCGATGAAGCACACCGAAGCCAATACGACTTCATAGACGGATACGCACGGCACATGAGAGACGCACTGCCTAACGCCTCCTTTGTGGGATTCACTGCTACGCCGATCGAGCTGAAGGACGCCAATACACGGGCTGTCTTCGGCGACTACATCAGCATCTACGACCTTAAACGCTCCGTCGAAGACAAAGCCACCGTCCCGATCTACTACGAAAGCCGGCTGGTCAAACTGGCCATCGACGAAGCCGAGCGGCCTCTCATCGACGCCTACTTCGATGAAGTAACCGAGAGTGAGGAGATCGAGCGCAAGGAAAATCTCAAGACAAAATGGGTGCAGCTTGAGGCGATCGTCGGAGCAGACGACCGCCTGAACAGCGTCGCCTCCGACATCGTGAGGCATTTCGAAGACCGCCTCGAAGCGATCCAAGGCAAAGCCATGGTGGTGTGTATGAGCCGCCGCATCTGCGTCACCCTCTATGAGAAGCTGACGGCTCTGCGCCCGGAGTGGCATCACACGGACGACAGCCGAGGGCGCATCAAAGTGGTCATGACCGGTTCGGCATCAGACCCAGCAGACTGGCAGGAGCACATACGCAACAAACAGAGGAGGGAAGCGCTAGCGAGACGCTTCCGCAACCCCGACGAACCCTTCCCCGACGCCCCCAACCCCGACCACCCCAACCCCGACGAACCCTTCCAGATCGTCCTGGTGCGCGACATGTGGCTAACCGGTTTTGACGCCCCGAGCCTGCACACCATGTACCTCGACAAACCCATGCGAGGCCACGGATTGATGCAAGCAATCGCCCGCGTCAATAGAGTGTTCAGGGACAAACCTGGCGGTTTGGTGGTGGATTACCTCGGTCTCGCCCACGAACTGCGACACGCTCTGAAGCTCTACACCGAGAGCGGAGGCAAAGGGCAAGCCGTTCATAACCAAGACGAAGCCGTGACGGTCATGCTAGAAAAGTACGAGATTTGTTGCGACCTGCTCCACGGGTTCGACTACTCGGCGTGGATTGGGGGCGGCTCGGCTGAGCGTCTAGCGCTGCTGCCGGGAGCATTGGAACACATCCTGTCGCTGCCTGACGGCAAGAACCGTCTAATCCAGGCCGTTCGCGGCCTCACCGAGGCTTTCGCCCTGGCAGCACCGAGCAGCGACGCCCGGCGGATTCGGGACGAGGTGAGCTTTTTCCAAACCATCCGCGCTCAATTGATCAAGCGCACGCCAGGAGAAACACAACAGGACGAGGAACTCGACCACGCAGTGCGTCAAATCGTCTCCCGTGCTCTGGCTTCCGAGGGTGTGATGGACGTGTTCGCCGTCGCTGGGTTGGAAAAACCCGACATATCCGTGCTCTCCGAGGAGTTCCTGGCCGAAATCCAAAACATACCGCAGCCAAACCTTGCGGTCGAACTGCTGCAAAGACTCATCAGAGGGGAACTAACCATACGTCGGCGCAAGAACCTCGTGGAGGCGCGCTCCTTCTTGAAGATGCTGGAACGGACGCTGGAACGCTATCAGAACCAGTCGATTGGAGCAGCTCAGGCGATCGAGCAACTCATCGAGTTGGCCAAGGAAATGAACAACGCCGCCGCTCGCGAGAATCAGCTAGGACTGACGGAGAAGGAACTAGCCTTCTACGACGCCTTGGAAACCAACGGCAGCGCCGAGAAAGTATTGGACGACGACAAGTTGAAGGAAATCGCCCGCGAGTTGGTAGAGACTATGCGACAATATGCCACTCTCGACTGGACGATGCGCGAGAGCGCCCGAGCCGATCTGCGCCGGCGAGTGAAGCGAGCCCTCCGCAGGCACGGCTACCCGTCCGGCAAGCAAGAAAAGGCTACGAAGGCTGTCATGCAGCAAGCCGAACTCATGGAACAAGCCGAACTCTTTCCGCAGGACTTGCAGGACTGGAGCAAGTGAACAAGCGGGCGGTCAAGGAGCAGTCAAGCAACGCCAAAACCACAGGGCATAATTGGCATAATTAATAGCATCATGACCATCGACACAAGACACCTGCAGAAGTGCATCGAAGCCCTTGAAACCGCTCACGAGCGTCTTCAGCAAGTCGAGGCCGACGACGTACTATACGAAATTTTCAGGGCGGCCTGCGTCAAGGAGTTCGAATTGGTGCTGGAACAAAGCGGGAAACTGCTGAGGAGACGCTTGCGCGCCTGGTTCGCTAGCAACCTCCAAGCCGACCGGCTCCCGTTCCGAGATATTTTCCGACAAGCTGCCAAATTCGACCTAATCACGGCCGACGCCTGCGAGCGCTGGCTCGATTACCGTGACAACCGCAACAACACCGCCCACGACTACGGCGAGCAGTTTGCCGAATCCACGCTCCGGCTCTTGCCAACTTTTATAACAGACGCAAAGGAATTACTCGATGTGATCAACGAGACGGACGATGACTAGGAAACTGCATCTGCAAGCGAGACATCGGGAACAACTCGAAAAGCTGCTGCGCCAGCAGGCTCCAGAAGCAGAGGTTTGGGCGTACGGCAGCCGTGTAACCGGCGAGAGCCACGACGGAAGCGACCTCGACTTGGTGCTGCGCTCCCCCGACCTAAAGGAAATCCCCGGACTCTGTATGAGCGGACTACGGAAAGCTCTGTACGAATCCACCATTCCCTTCCTAGTAGATGTTCACGACTGGGCAACTCTGCCAGCAAGTTCCCAGGAGGAAATCACGCGAAAGCACATAGTGCTAATAGCGGGCGCAGGCTGAACAAAATGAGACGCAAAAACAACTAGCGCCTCACGAAACGTCTAAAATGAGACATTAAACGTCAGTATGAGCCAACGGAGAGGCGCACTAGCGTCTCACGAAACGAGCAAAATGAGACGCTGAGACAATTAGTGTAACACAATGAGACACTAAACACTTCAGCGTCTCACGAAACGAGCAAAATGAGACACTAAACTCCAGCTCGCGTCACACGGAAGGCGCACCTACTGTGACCGCTAGGATAAGAAGCGTCCGCCTGTCTCCGAGTCCTCTCCCCTCCCAAAGGAACGATTGCATCAGCAACCGCGAGGTTTAAAATAGAGGTGACGAACCACCTACCAAACTCACAAGAGAAAGCTACCTTGAATTCACTCCCTAGTCTTCCCAATAGACCCAATGATTGATCACACGAAATTCAGATTGTCTCTCTTACGCTTGAAAGAGCAATATGAGAATTACTGCTCGCCCGACCCTTCCAATCCTCAGATCATGCAAGAAGCTGTCGCGGAGTCGGTCATCCATCGATTTGAAGTTTGTTATGACACCTTGTGGAAGACCTTGAAACGCTACCTTACGGAAGCACTAGGCATACCCCAAGTTCCGAATAGTCCGAAGCCTGTCTTCAGATTAGCCTACGAAAACAGCATTTTCGACCGCACGAGCGACAACTGGATGAAATACGCCCAGGGTCGTATCGATACTGCACATGATTACGACCACAGTAAGGCCGTTAAAGTCTTGGAGTTAATTAGAGAATTTATTGATGACTCAATCATTCTCTATGAAACGATCAGCGGTGAACAATGGGTAAGCAGCGAAACTTGACCTCGTCAGAGGGGGCTACCCCATGCGAACCGCTGCGCGGTGAACAATGGAACAAACAGCAAACCTTGATCTAGACGCCGATTATCTCGAAGTCGTACTTGAACTTCTCGGGTCGCACATCCCAGACACAGCGGTCTGGGCATACGGCTCGCGTGTCAGTGGTAAAGCTCGCAAGTATTCAGATCTGGACCTGGTGGCTTTCGCAAGCACAAGTCAAGACAAACAAATTGCAGACCTAAAGGAAGCATTCGAAGAGAGCAACCTACCATTTCGAGTCGAACTCTTCGTGTGGGATGAAATACCGAAACATTTTCATAACCAGATACGAGACAACCATATTGAGCTAACCTCACACACTAAATGAATCCTCTCTCTGAAATTCGCAAACCTCGTAACTAGCAGCAATAAAATAGCTAGGGCACGCCGCGGCGTGCCCTAGCTCCCAACCACCGAAGCGACTGGGGAATTCGCCTCAAATGAGGTACTCCTTACTATACATCAACCTTACGACAATCGCTAGGCTTGATTGCGCCTTATCTCCCCACCCCGCTAGCACACTTCCCATCAGTGCGACCAGCAACAGGCATCAACGATTGAACGGCTAGCTAGAACGTTGCTTAAACAACTGATCGCGTCGGGCGTCCGACTCGATGACAAAGTTTCTTCCGCCGCGGCTAAATAGCAAAAAGAATCCGCTAAACTGAGTATAAAATCATCACCAACCTGGAGTTTCTGGAGTTAAGGTCGACCGAAGAGAGAAACGAGTCAAACCAATGCCACCTGTCCCATATCACGATGAGCGTTTTCCGCCGGATGAACGACTGGACTGGAAAAGGCTGGTCCCTTTGATTGGTCCGGCGGAGGCTGCGCTAGCGCGCTACGACGGCCTCTTATCTGCTGTACCAAACCCTGCACTGCTGCTTTCTCCGCTGACTGCCCAGGAAGCAGTTATGTCTTCGCGGATTGAAGGCACACAAGCAAGCCTGAGCGAAGTCCTTGAGTTCGAAGCAGGTAGGAAGCCGAGTTCCCCAAGCGTACTTGACGACATTCAGGAGATTAACAATTACCGAAAAGGAACGTTGATCGCCGAAAAACTGCTAGAAAAGTTTCCTCTCTGCCAAAGAGTCATTCTCGAGACACACAAAATTCTGCTTTCCGGAGCGAGAGGACAAGACAAGTCGCCAGGTGAAATTCGCAAACATCAAAACTGGATTGGAATTCCGGGAAGCTCCATTGAGACAGCGACTTTCGTGCCAATAGCCCCCGAAAAGTTATCCAAAGCTCTGACTGCCTGGGAAAACTACTTACACTCAGATTCTCCCAACCGCCTTGTCCAACTAGCGATAGTTCACGCCGAATTTGAAGCACTTCACCCATTCGGAGACGGCAACGGACGCCTAGGCCGCATGCTTATTCCGCTGTTTCTTTGGAAATACAAACTGATCCAACAACCAATGTTCTACATAAGCTCATTCCTCGAAGCACATCGTGACGCCTACTACGAAGGTTTGCTCTCTGTATCAAAAGATGACAACTGGACTGGTTGGTGTTGTTACTTTCTGGAAGCGATCCAATCTCAAGCAGAAGAAAACAGTAAGAAAGTAAAAGGTATACTTGTCCTCTACGAGAGAATGAAATCCCAAATTTCAGAAATAACGAATTCACGCTATGCCATTCAAGTGTTGGATTGGATTTTTAGCAAACTGATTTTTAGTAGTACTGACTTCATAAAAGGTACAGGTATATCGAAACCAACCGCTCTCCGAATATTGAAGAGGCTAGGCGATAGTGAAGTCCTTCAGACTCTCCAAGAAAGATCTGGGCCCCAACCTGCCGTGCTTTTTTTTCCTGAACTCTGGAACGTGACCGAGGGAAAGACTGTTTTCGAAACTCCATAACCTGGAACACAGGATCTTGTGAGTCATTTTCCTTCATGTGTGAGTCACTAGACACCCCAGAGTCTCACAAAACACTAAAAATGAGACGCTGAGACAATTACCGTAACATAATGAGACACTAAACACTCCAGCGTCTCACAAAACACTAAAAATGAGACGCTAACCGCCGGTTTGCGCCATACGGGGATGTGCAACTATGTCGGTGGCCGTAAGAAAATAGGCTTTCCGACACACCTCATGCCCAACCAATGGAGCAAGTGGGTACTTGCGTCGGTGGCTGCGAGGATAAAAGGGGGTTACTGACCACTTACCAACCTCATCCGAGAGAGTGGCCTTGCGCCCGTCCAATCGCTATTCTGGCCTCTCCCGATGACGCAAAATGATTGACCATATGAAATTCAGATTGTCTCTCCTGCGGTTGAGAAAATAATACGCGAATTATTGCTCACCCAACTCTTCCAATCCCCAAATCACTCAAGCAGTTCCGGAGTCGGTCGTCGACCGACTCAAAGTATTTACGACACTTTATGGAAGACCTTGAAACGCTACCTGTCGGAAGCACAGAATGCCCGAAGTTCTGAACAGTCCAAAGCCTATCTTCAGATTGGCCTAAGAAAACGGCATTTCGACCGTACAAGTGACGACTGGATGCAACACTCCTAGAGTCGCATAAATACTGCACATGATTACGGCCGATGCAAAACCGTTAAAACCTTGGAGCTAATCGAGGGATTTAGTGAACGAGAGCACTTGCCCTAGCTCCCAGCCATCGAAGCGACTGGGCTCCCATCGCAGCATCCTGCTGAACATTTCGAAGTTCTACGTGCTGATCAGATCGGGAAGAATAAGCCAAGTCAACTAGGCTAAGAGCAAAATTCGCCGCCAATCTGGAGTTTTTGGGATTTCTGGGATTACAGCCGACCGAAATAAGGAAACGAGTCAAATCAAATGCCACCCGTCAAATACCACGAAGGAGGCTTTCCGCCGGATGAGCGCCTCGATTGGTCAAGTCTGGTTTCGCTGATCGGCCCGGCCACGGCCGCTCTGACGCGGTTTGACATTCTGCTCTCCACCATTCCTAACCCCGACCTGCTGCTGGGGTCGCTAACCACTCAGGAGGCCGTGCTCTCTTCACGCATCGAAGGGACTCAGGTCAGCCTCAGCGACGTGCTGGAATTCGAAGCCAGCGAAGAAGCGGCCTCCTCCGACCGCCGAAACGACATCCACGAGATAATCAACCACAGACTGGCGATGCGACACGCCGAAGAACTGATGGAAAAGCTCCCTCTCTGTCATCGTGTCATCCGCGAAGCGCACCGAATACTGCTCTCCGGCGTGCGAGGGCAAGACCAATTACCTGGTGAATTCCGCAAGAAACAAAACTGGATCGGTCAGCCTGGAAACACCAAGAAGAACGCCAAATTCATCCCTATCTCCCCGGAAAAGCTCACCGACGCGATGAACACATGGGAAAAATACATCCACGAAGACGCTCGGGATCGTCTGGTGCAACTTGCGGTGCTTCACGCCGAGTTCGAAGCCTTGCACCCGTTCGGGGACGGCAACGGCCGCCTAGGGCGCATGCTCGTACCACTGTTCCTATGGATGCACGGGCTCATAAAACGCCCCACTTTCTACATCAATGCCTACCTCGCAGCCCGCCGAAGCGACTACTGCGAGAGGTTACTCTCAGTCTCGCGCGACGACGACTGGACGGGCTGGTGCTGTTTCTTCTTGAAGGCGGTGCGGGAGCAGGCCGAAGAGAACGAACGGAAGGCCAATGGCATCCTTGACCTTTACGAGACCATGAAACCGAAATTCGTAGAACTCACCCGTTCACGCTACGCAATCCAAGCCCAGGATTGGATTTTTAGCAAGCCGATTTTCGCAAGCAGCGAATTAGCTTCCAACATCGGCATTTCAAGACCGACTGCGCTTCGAATCCTGGATAGACTAAGTCAGGGTGGGATCCTGCGAACGATCAGGGAGGGGAGCGGACGGCAGCCTGCGATACTCGTCTTTCCAAGTGTCTTGAACGTTGCTGAAGGCAGGGATATTTTCTGACCCAAAATGAAACACAAAAAAGTTTGTGCCCCACTTGACGCCAGAAATGGAACGCAAAATAGTTTGTGTTCCATTTTGGGCAGAAATAAAATGCACCCCCCAGCACCTCTTGAGACGAACGGCGCAGGGGCATAAATCGCCTGACAAGGCGAAGGATACGAAGAAGTTCAAGAAGCTTTGCTTGAGACGAACGGCACCGAGACATAGAATATGGCGCGTTCCGAGGCACAGAATACGACTACGACCGCGGCTACTGTCGCTCCCCCCCCTCCCCGGGTCATAATCCCTTTAGAGCAGAGTAGAGATCGGCTTGATGATGAAAAATAGAAACAAACTTCTGAGATGGGCAAATAAGCGTCCAGGAGACAGGCTTGTGTTCTCAGCAGCCTTGGTGGTGTTGATGGTGCTGGCGGCCAGCTGCACTTCAGCGGTTTCAGATGAAGTAGGGAGCGAATCAGTCCCGGATGTGACGCAAGCTGTTCCTACTGAGACACCACCCCAAGATGGAGATCAAGACGGAGATGCTGTTCAGGAATCTCCGCCACCCACGGCAGCAGGTGGCTCTTCGCCCTCCGTAGGAGATACTTCCACTACCAAGGTCTCGAATGGGGAGGAGTCTGATGAAGCAGGGGGCTCATCGGGGAAAGCAATTCTGGAAGAGATCTTTAGCGAGGAGGAGTTAGAAAATCTCAAGGAAGCATTTAGCGAAGAGGACTTGGTTGAGATGGCTGAAACTTTTACGGAAGCCGATCTAAGAAATTTCTTGGCATCTTACGCCGAAGAACTAGAACCGCCTTCCGAGGAGGAGATCGCTGCTAGATGGGAGGAATTACTAGGTGAAGAAGGGTTAGAAGACATGAGGCAAAATGCGATAGCCGTCATTTATGAGGGGCAAGACTATGAGGGGTATTCAGATGAGTATGTATTAGCGACTGCATATCATGACAGAGCGTTTCTTGATGGTGATCCGCTAGGTATCGATTTGAATGACCGTTCTACCCCATTAGGTGCGTTTTGTTGGGCTGTGTCTCAGGTCTTTTGGGCGGCAGTTTTTGCAACGGATGCAACGGCAGCTGGGAACTCTTTGCTGGGCGTTACAACAACGGAGCGTCCCGTTCCGTTTGTGAGTTTACAACATCTATGGCTTTGGCATATAGAGCAAGAAGCTGCTAGACGCGGCCTGGACTTGTGGTGGGTAACGGGGCCGGCTGATTTCCAACCGTCCCTTTTGCGGACACTGCAAAGTGTTACTGCTCCTGAGTTTCGTGATGTCGTCTTTGCTTCGGATTTACCTCCCCAGCTGCGTCCGGTAGCGGAAGAAATGTACGGTCATTTTACGGAGTGGTTGGACTGGCCAGTTCAAAGCGTTCGTCCGACCGTTGACGAAATTTCAGGTTACCGTGGGCTAGAAGAGATCACGGAAGAGCAGATCAGTCAGATATGGAGAGAGGAATCCGAGATCGTGTTGACTGAAAATGATTACATGGAATTTGCCGCTGCAGTCAGTCTGCTGACGGAAGAAGAGACTCGCGATTTGCTCGACGCCGGATGCAAAGGACGTTCATACGTCGAGTTCCAAGAGCGTGCGTGTCCTGCTTGGGTAACGGAAGCATCAGCCAGCGCCAGATCTGCTTGCGAAGAGGAGGAAGATGAAGATATTGCTCAATGTTCCATGGCGTTGCCGTGGGTATGTGACGTGCCAGGGTTAACACCGCTTGGCGATGTAACATTTAGTCAGGAATAAGGGCTTGGCTTATAGCTGAATCTGCCTGGAGCAGGAGGGTTATCTGAGCTTCGGTTGCCTACTGAAGAGTTCTATTGTTAAAGAGTCGATGAGGTTCTTGCCGGGAAATTCTCGGATTAACTGGTGGCATCTTCAGTAGTCCAAACAACACCAGTAGGTCGATGAGATTCTTGCCGGAAAGTTCTCGAATTGACTAGGAACGAAGCTGAGAGATGTCGCAGCTTACTCAGGATGCTGCTATTTTAGGAGTTTAGGTGATTCCAGTAAAATGTTATCGTCCAGGATCTGGGCCAGATTTGTTGGAGCGTAGCCAGATACCCAGCAGAAGTGTTCGATAACAGCCCCTACGAGGCATTCTATCCCCTGGTAATGATCGACTCCTTCGCTAAGTCGATCGAATACGCCTTCTATGAGTTCCCAACAAATGATTTGTTTGTTTTGACGGAGAGCGCAGGCATACGAAATATCTGAGTTGTAGTAGTAGCCGACGTCTAACTGAGTAAAGTCTCCGGGTATTTGACCCAAGAGTTCGCCTGTGTTTGTCCAGCACTCAATGCTTCCCGTTGCACGTAAACCGCAGATGCGACGGGGCCCCATGCTTACATGAGTAAACCTTTCATCTTCGGGATAGTCCAGACCAAAAATTCGGTCCCAAGTGCTGAATTGACCGCAGTGTATTACGCCATCAGTGCGCAGCGCACAGTGCAAATGCTCACTTCCTATACTTATCCCTGCGAATTCGTTGCCGCGGGTGGATCCTTCTCCGTAGCTAAGTATTGACTCTCCCCAGCATTCTATGGAATTATCTTCCTTGAGAGCGCATGAAATTCCCCTTCCAGTTTCGGGGTTCCCTCCTAGATGATCGTCCCCACCCCAGCCAGCTTCAACCAAAGTAAATTTGCCTTCTGGTGGATAGTTCTTACTAGTGTTCACACCAGATGTTATACCATATCCCCAGCACTCCACTTTACCGTTAAGGCGCAGCCCACAGGGAGAATCAGCTACGCTGATGTCGAGAAACTGGCCTTCCGGAGTATCTCTCTGATCGAGTGGGGGATCCCAACAGGATGCCGTTGCGGATTGTGTTAAAGCGCAGGTATAGCTTCCATGATTGCTCAGGGATGTGTACTTCCAAAGAACTGCTAACGCACTTAACCCCCGTCCACTATAGAATTCTCCCCCCCAGCAACTCAGGTCTCTGTTTGGGCGGATTCCGCACCAACGCATGTTTTCCTCATTAACTACGCTGATCTCCGCAAATTCTCCCTTCAGAGGAACGGTTGCTGTATTTTGCCCCTCTTGACTTGCCTGGAGATCAGCTATTGCCCAGCACTTCAGAGTTTTATCCAAAAGAATTGCACAGATGTTAATAGGCCCCAAAAAGATCGTTTTGAGCTTTTCTTCTAGAGGGAAATTCACACTCACTTCGCCCCAGCAAGTGGCTGTATGATCTGTTTGGATACCGCAAGCAAATCCATTCCATTCTTCGTCTTCAGACTGCTTACTGCGTCCTACATTGATATACACAAACTCGCCCTCGGGAGGCGCAAGGTAGGGGCGTTCATTGCTAGACTCCCAGCTACCCCAGCATTCAACCGAGCCAGAAAGACGTATCCCGCACACGTTCTCACCTTTCGCGCTGATCATCTCAAATTCACCAGCGGGTGCTTCCAAGAAAGTGAAGCTGTTGCCCCAACAATCAACGCTTCCTCCTGGCCGCATTCCGCAATGAAAATCAGCTCCCGAAACAATGTCGATAAAAATCCCCTCAGGCGGATCGCCGCTGCCGCGGAAGGGCTCCATGCGCCCCCAGCATTTCAATTCCCCGTCTACACGTACCGCGCAAGCATGTTCTATCCCCACGCTCACATCTCGGAACTCGCCTTCCGGAGGCATTGCTCCGGCCAGCGGTGTCTCCCCCCAACACTCCAAAGATCCCCCTAAGCGGATGCCGCATGCATACTCCCATCCTGCGTCAACAGATTCAAAAATTC
Organism: Acidimicrobiales bacterium; assembly: GCA_965242895.1. GTDB lineage: Bacteria > Actinomycetota > Acidimicrobiia > Acidimicrobiales > CATQHL01 > CATQHL01. Next base: position 1,923,023 of record OZ251507.1, on the reverse strand, counting down.
CATCTGGAGTGTCCAAATCTAAACCGAGTTCGCCATTTGACATGTACCACCAGTTCCAACAGTTCACCAAGCCACTAGACCTGATCCCGCAGGAGTAATCCAGGCCTGCACTCACAGAGACGAATCCATCAAACGGAACTGAACCCTCGAAGTTGGGCTGCCCCTCATCCGGCTTTTCACTTTCTTGAGTATCTTCTTTCGTTAGTTCTTCGCCACTCAGAGTGTCATCAGAATTATCTTTCAGCATCGTGGAAGGGTTGTTTTCAGTTGCTGCAGAAGGCTCGTTTTCGCCTGGTGAGGGAGGTAAGGGAGGATCAACGGAAGTAGAGCGAGAAATCGTCGTTTCTGAGGTGGTTTCCTCGAAAATTTGAGTGCTTTGCCCTGTAGTCGAACTGGTTTCTTCGGAAGGCACAGACGTACAGCCAACAATCAACAACCCTAGGATAGACAAGAGTCTAAAATACATATTGATCTAGCTGCTCTTACGTGGGCAACACGAAAGCTCAGTTGGCGCATCTACAAAAAGACTTTCATCCAACTGCGAGTTAAGCAGATTCTTAGTGTTTAATGTTTTCAATTCAACCACATATGAGGACTAAAGGTGCTGAGCGCGATATAAAATACAAATGGGGTCGCAGTCGTCATTGCGGAAGTAGAACGGGTTCGCAACTTCTCGGTGTCGCAACCAAATCAGGGGGACAGGGTGTGCCGACAAGCCAGTCTTCTGGGCCGCGACCTGCACTGTTCTCAGCAGATAAAATTACAAAATAAGAAGTATTGTTCCTGAGCTCTGTTATTTCATATGAGTATGTAGGTGGCGGGGAGTCCAGCGACCAGGTCCATATCTCTTGTAGGATGATTTTTTCTGTGATCCATTCATCGTCGTCGTCGTAGTCAATATTGGCTCGCCATTTTAGGTTGTAGGAAACTATTGGCGCACCACCGTCGTTGCCCGGCACCGACCAAAACACAGTCAGGGTTCTATCTGAGGATTCGATTCTGGCGTCCCGCGGAAAAGAAATTGGCTTGGTGACGCAGTTACTCAATCCCTCATGCCAGGCCTCGCCGGGCAAACAGTAGGGAACGGGAAGCGGAGTGGATGTTGTTGTGCTGTGCTCCGGCGTTTCATCTGTTTCTGTAAGGATTCCGCAGCCGTCGCCTGTGTCATACAGGCCTGCAGGACATGGCCGTGCGCTGCCGATAAATTCAGGACCGCTGCCAACCTTGTTTCGAGCGGCGATCCGTACTTCATACAAAACGTCATTAGTCAGTCCCGTCAGTAGATGTGTGTAGGCAAAGGTGCGTCCCATCCAAGTTCGGACTATTCTAATTTCATTCGGCAGAAGGCTGCTCGTTTCCCAGGATCCTGAAGGGAGCATTCTGATACGTACTTCATATCCTGTTATTGGTGAGCCACCGTTTGAGTCAGGGGGTAACCAATAGAGATCCAAATGCTCATCCCATGCAGCAATTCCCACTTCTAAAGCCGAAGGTACGCCCACACACATTCCCTTGATTTTCGAATAGACCATGGGGTGTGAACAGGATTGAGTGGCCCCGGAGGTGGGAACGGCGACTGCTCTATTATCTTCAGGCGTTTCGTTTTTCTTGACTGTTGTGGAAGAGTCAGGAGCAGAAGGCGGGGTGGAGACTGCCGTGGGCAGGTCGAGTGGAGCGGGGGGAGAAGAAGCAAACCCGGTCGTTGTTGATGCCCGTCGCTCTGAATTGCTGCCCCCTTCCTCTGCAGCAGCATCAGCTAATTCCGAGCCTGCGAGACTGGGGGTTTCCGAAGCAGATACGCAGCTAGCAGCCAAGAAACTCACGGCAGATATCCGAATCAAATACTTGCCGGAGCGGGTGAGCTGTATCAATCTCGGCGCTCTCTCGCCCCAGCCGTCAGCCCTACGGTTCCTGTCAAATCGCTGGGCGCTTCGTCCGGTCTGTTGACTCGCAGCACACTAGAGCATCCTACTCTCCTCTCTAGCTTTTCCAGAGCAACTGCGTTTAAAGAGAAAGCTCCGAGCAGCGTCGTCAGAGCCTTTACCGCCAACTTCACGCCGGCGCAGAACCCTCGACGTAGGCAGCAAGTTTGTCCTCGTCGCAAGGCGGCTACCAGGGGGCAGCGCGCCTGTCTCCACGTCTGCCGCGTACGCCAGAACACTCCCGACGTGACGCCTAGAGCATCGCCTAGAGAGAGGTATGAAGACGCTCTCCGTCCCGATCCCCTCCCTCTGTGCACCGCGGGGAGGTGCTGGATCGGTGCCTGACGGCGAAAACGGACGATGCCAGCCTGGCGCTCTCGTCTCGATGCTGGACAGCCGGTCTCGCTACAGGTGCCTGGATCGGCTCTCGACTGCTTAGAGGAAGGCGACCTCACAGGGGAGAGATGGTCACCCGATGGGAGATGGCTCTCCCTCCGTCGAAGGGAACGGCGAAGGCAGACGAGAAGCGAAATGGAAGTAGCCGTCCGGAGGGAGCGGAAGGATGTGACTTGTGGCCTGAGCGGTCGTATTGAGCCCGTGGATCCCAGAGCAAACGTCTTCTTTTCAATCGTCTAGCGACTAGCGGGTTCCGCGACATGACCAGAGACGCTGCAGGCAATTCCGGCATCTGCTTGGACGTTTGCGAAGGCAATCGTGACGCTATTACTGTCACGCTCACCCTGTTCAATCTCAGCTCAGGGGACATCCGCTCAGTGGCAGCAGGCGACTCATCACTGAACCGGCTTGAACAAGACCGCAAGGCTCGGGGGAACCTGCCGACGGGCGCCCCTTCCGAGTCGTTCTTGTGACGCTGCGCGTACCTATCCCCGACCGCCCGAGCGAAACAGCGAAGACGGCCGCTCTCACCGGGGAGATGGAAGTGAACATCTACGACCTGGAAATCGCTCACTCTCCCAAAGGGGGAAGGGGGTGCTGATCATAGTAGTAGCCGACGGGAGGACCGAAATTCTAGCCGAAACGCTGCGAGTGGGAGGCTACACGCTTCTGCTTCGCCTCTTTTCCGCTTAGATTAGAGCGCGGCAACACGGGGGCGAGCAGCGAGTACGCTAGTTATACTAACTAGTGCAAGTAAAATAAGGTAGATTCGAAGACCAGAGGGCAACCAGGAGAGAGCAACCAGGAGAGTAGGAGCAACAAGAAAAAGGATCATATGAGCCATGAACAGAACAGGAGGAGCGGAACCCATGAGCGAGAGTCCAAGACTTGACGGGCGCTGGTTTTCAGAAACAGCGGGAGCGCTGCGACGACGCAGGTTGGAGCGGAGAGCGGCAGCCAGCGGCGGTGAATGCCTGAGAGGAACTGTGCTTAAGCGTGCGTCATCGGGAAACGCTGAAACGCCTTGTTTGACCTCATTGCCCGTCCCGCTGGAAGGATCTGAACTAGTCCGGTAAGATCGATTCTGTCGAGGCTAGCCTTAGTCTAAGGAACGCAGTGAGCAAAGGATAAGAAATGGTGGAAATAAGCAAAGCATGCGTTAGGATTAAAGTGTGAACACAGGAGCGGACCCCGTGGGTGAGAGCCCAAGGCTTGACAGGGGCCGGGGCTCAGCGACAGCGGGAGCGTCCGCTGCCACTGGGGATACTAGGGATGATTCGGTTGTGCCTGGGAGTTGGTGCGAGCCGGGTTCACCGCGTTCTGGTGCCACTAGTATTTCTGGAGATGCTGGCGTGCTTGGGCGGCTTGGTTTCCGTGTGTGGTTGCTTTGTTCGGTCGTAGTGGCTGTTTTATCTACAGCGTTGGTTTCATTGTCTTCGCTCAGCGCTGATGAGGCTGCGGCTGCTGGCGGAGAGGGGGGCGGTGTCTCTTCGCTGGATGTGAGTTCTTCTGCGGGTTCGGCTGATGGCGGGAGTGGCTTGCTTTTCTCTTCGGCTGCCCCGCCGCTGGCCGCTCTCGTGCCCTCGACGACTACGACTACTGCGGCAACGACGACTGCGGTTGCGTGTCCGGTGGGGAGGGTCCATTCGGCGGCGGCTGGGAGGTGCGTGGGATTGCCTGCTTCGCCTGGCATGGCGGCGGTTTCTTCGTCGCCTGGGGCGTTAGTGGTTCGTTGGTTTCAGGTCGTCCCCTCGTCGCGTGAGGAGCCGGTGGCCGGGTTCGTGCTCCGCCGCCGATTGAGCGGCTCATCCGGGGCATGGACGGAATCGTCTATGGCGTGGAGCGCTGGTGAGGAGTTCGAGGTGGGTTCGCTGAGTTTCCGGGTTTTCTCTTCCACGATTTCTGGGTTGGCGAACGGTTCACTTTATGAGGTGGGCGTGGCGGCGCGTAACGCTGCTGGACGCAGCAGTTTTATTTCTGCTTCTGGGGCGCCCTGCCCGGCGGGTCAGCGTTGGAGCGCGTCAGCTTGCACAGCCGCCTCCGCCACAACCACCACGACGGCGGCTGCGACCACGACGACTGCTGCGACCACTACTACATCTACGATGATTCTTTTTTCTGAGTGGGATCTTATTTATGGTGCTGCTACGTCTACGACTGCAGCCGCCCCGGTTTGCGCGTCTCCTCTCGTGTTGTCTAGGGCTTTAGGAGTGTGCGTGGGACGGCCTGGGGCGTCTGGGGGCGTGTCCGCGGTTGGGGGGGATGGGTCGGTTACGTTGTATTGGCTGCCGCCTGCTTCTGATGGAGGTTCCCCGGTTTTAGGGGTTGTGCTGCGCCGCCGCGCCGGTTCGGGGTCTTGGGTGTCTGTGCCGTTGGGTTTGGGCGAGGTTCGTGAGGTGCCCCTGTTCGGGGTTCGGGGTTTCGCTTATTCGTACACGTTCAGGGGGCTTTCCAACGGTTCTCAGTACACGTTTGGTGTTTCGCTGATTAATGAGGCCGGCAGTTCTGCTGAGGTGACGGCGACCGCCCGCCCGTGCCCAGCAGGGCAGAGCGACACCGGAACAGCATGCGCCACCCCCACCCCCACCACCACGACTACGTCGTCTACCACCACAACGACTACCACGACCACGACTACTACTACTGTGCCTGGTGGTTACGCGGTTTCAGGTGTTTCTGGTTTGTTAGGGCATTATGTGTCCGTGGTTGATTACCGCGGCGAGTTCGTGAAAGACTGCTTGCCCCCCAATCAGGGGCCGTGTTCGCAGCGTGATCCTTATTTGTTTTATAATTCTTCTGGGGTGGTGGAGCCGTTCTCTGCGACGCGGAGTGATGTATCCGGCGACCCTGGGATTTCTGTGTGCTCCTGGCTGGATTCCGCTGGAGCGTCTTCTTCCGTTTCGGAGCTTCACGGCCACTGGGTAGAGTTGTCGTTTTACGTGGACTCCTCGGTAGTGGGGTCGTGTACGGATGCTGTGAGGCTTTTCGGAGGTAAGCAGTTCCAGTTCACTGCCCGCAAGGCTGACGAGACGGCGGTTTCTGCGGTTTCGCGTTGCCGCCAGGTCACCCTGGATGTCTCCCCCCCTCTTGGGGGGCGGCGGGTGCAGTGCTTCTTCTTCCCCGCAGCAGGCACACCAACTGCTGGTTTCACAGGCGGCGCCGGCGGGGCACCTGCCAACGCAGCCGACACCCCAGCGGGAGGAGCGGCTGGTTTCGCGAGTGTTTTCTCGGCTGCGTGGCAGCGTTTCACCGAGGCTGGTTTCCCTAGAGGGTTCGTTGACTATATTACAGTCAATTCACACCCCACGCCGGCAGTGCTGCCTGCGGCGCCTGCGAGGACTACTGCCGCGCCGTTGCCGTATTGTGTGCCTTCGAAAACTTATTCGGTGGCGTTAGGGCGCTGCATCGCTAAACCGTCGTACCCGCGGAGCGTTTCCGCGTTGTCCGGGGACGGTGCGGTGACCTTGTACTGGTTGGAACCCGTTTCGGACGGGAACGCCCCCCTAGTTGGTTATAATATTCATTGGAGGGCTGAAGGTTCTGAGGGGTGGGCGATCCGGGAACTCCCCTTAGCGCAGGTGAAATCCATCCCAGTCACTGTGCTTACGGAGCGGGTGTATGTTTACACGCTCACGGGGTTAACCAACGGCGAGTTTTACCGCGTGGGCGTGTCTGCTGAGAACGAAGCCGGCCGCAGTTACGACAACCGAGTAACCACCTTACCCTGCGCTTCCGGGTTGCGGGCTACACCCGCGGGCTGTCAAACCCCCACCACCACCAGCACCACGACCACCACCACTTCTACCACGACCACGACTACTGCTCAAGCGCCAGGGGCGGGGGGAGCGTCAGGCGCTTCGGGCGCTGGGGGCGCGTCGGGTGCAGAGGATTCTCCGTCATCGTCTTCGACTAGCACGAGCACGACGTCGACTACGCTTCCGGCGTGTCCTGGGGGGAGTGTTCGTTCGTCAGTGTTGGCGCGTTGCGTGCTTACGCCGGCTGTGCCGAGTATTGATAGGGTGGTTTCCGACAGCGGGGTTTTGAAGGTGCGCTGGGAGTCAGGGTTCTTGAATGTTCCTTTGCATGCTCCTTTGGTGGAGTCGTATAAGCTGCGGTGGAGGGTCTCCGATGCGGGGTCCGGGGCGGGGTCGTGGTCTTCGCCGGTGGTGGTGCCGCGTTCTGATGGTTCTCTTGTTCTAAGCGGGGCTGAGTCTACTGGTATTCTGGTTGCCCCCCAGTGGGAGCACAGTTTTGGGGGTTTGGTTAATGGGTCGGTGTATGAGGTTCAGTTAGCTGCGGTGAACGCGGCTGGGCAAAGCGCGTGGAGCAGTTCAGTCCTGGGGGCGCCTTGCGCCGCAGGGTCAGCGTATTCACCATCCTCTCCTTCGAATGTTTGCGCGGCTGTGACTCCCCCCGGCGCGCCGGCGGACGTGGAGGTTTGGCGGGGGAACGGTTACTTGCTGGCCCTTTGGGGGGAGCCCGCCTCCGACGGAGGCTCAACAGTCACCGCTTATCCGCTGCGCTGGCGGCGCGCGGGCTCAGTTGAATGGAACGACGCTACGGAAGCGTTCCCTAAACCGCTTCTTGATCATGACATCTCCGGCGGTCCGCGCGGGTTCAGCTGTGCATATTCCTCACCAAGGGTCTCTGAGTGTTCTTCCGGCAGTCACTGGAACCTCCGCTGGTCGGAGCATTGGCTTCCTAGATGGGCTCTGCTGACAGATTTGGTCAACGGCGTTGACTACGAAGTGGAGATAGCTGCTTCTAACTCCGCGGGGTCTAGCAGTTATATATCCGCTACGGCCTCCCCGTGCGCTCGGTCTACTAGAACTGTCTTCGCTTATAATCACTGGAAGAGGCAGACAAGAACCACCGCTGAAGTGGGCATCCCACCGTACACAGGGGAATGGGAGTTACGCCGCGGCCGGCAGTTCAGGGGTTTTCTATTCTGCGCCGCCGCACCCACCACCCCCACCACCACGACGACCACTACCACCACGACGACTGCGGCTACTGTTCTGCCGCCGCCGATGACTGTTTCTACGACTACTGCGACTTCAGCGGTGGCTTCGCGGGTGTGCGCTGCGGAGGGGGAGGAGTTCGACGGTTACCTAGGGAGGTGTGTGGGTATCCCGCCGGCGCCTGCTGCGCTTAGAGCGGCAGCGGGGGACTCTAGGGTGGCTGTCATCTGGGAGGATACCTTGGAGTCTCCTAGCAGCATTTCGGGGTTCACGCTGAGGTGGCGGGAAGCAAGATCAACCGAGCCGTGGTCGCGGACGACAGTGGGTTGGGAGGATTCTGTTCAAACAAGATACGCCTATGACTATTCTAGTCTGATGTACTATGAGTGGGCTCGTTTGCATCGTTCTTGGGTTGAGGAGATAGAAGGCTTGGTGAACGGACGATCCTATGAGTTCCAAGTAGCCGCCCGCAACGCCGCAGGCTCCAGCCGCTACACAGCAGTGTCCGCCACGCCGTGCCCAGAGGGGAAAACCGCTCAGTCGAGCAGCAGCAGTAGTTGTGTGGCGTCTGGGGGGGCGCCTGGGAGTCTTACTGTTAATATTTTCGACAGCGGGCAGAAGCGCACCAAGCCCGACGTCGTTGAACGCGACCATTACTGGCCGTGGTACGTGTCATGGTCCTACTGGCTGCCCTCCAGCCTCCCCCCAGCGCCGATCATAGGATTCAAGTTTCAGTGGAGACCAGAAGGCTCAACTAGGTGGAACACGGCCACCGTATACGACAGCCGTTCAGATCATGTTTATTGGATGATCACCCCCGTAGGGGACAGGCACCTACTCACGTGGAGCGTAGCCGGTGACCACGACTTCCTCCGTCAGTTAACAGCAACCCGCAGCGCTCCCGCCAGCGCCTCCGGCAAGCAAGTCGAGTTCAGAGTAGCCGCACTATTCCCCGACCCCAACACCGCTACTTATGATTACTCCAGCACTAATGTAAGTGACTATGATGGTAACGATCACCGTAGCATAAAGAAGCGTTCCCGTTACTACCTATGGGGTGAGCAGTCCCGCGCTCTAACCGCCGGCAGCGCCTCCGATCACGTCTCCGCTGCTGTCACCCGCTGCGAGGCGGGCAAGTCTTACTCCCCCAGCCTCCTCCGCTGCGCCTCCCCGCCGAACGCCCCCTCTTTAACCGTTTCCGCTGGTGATGGGAGCATTAGCATCATCTGGGCGCCCCTCGCCCCCTCCTCCTCCGGCGGGGCGCCCGTGGAAGAATACGAAATAAACTGGCGCAAGACCGGCACCGCTGATGAGTGGCGGACTGAACGCGTTCCCTCAGCCTCCCTGGGGAGTATTATCTCTGTTATCACCTCCCCTTACCGCGCGGGACAGCAGTACATCATCACCGGCTTGGAGAACACTGTCCCCTACGACGTGCGGGTAACAGCGGTGAACACCACCGGCGGCAGCCCCTGGGCGTCAGCCAGCCTAGTCCCATGCCCGCAAGGATTGACTTATATAGCAGAACTCGAATCGTGCCGGAACGATCGCCCCCCGGGGGCGCCTTTGAAGGTTAGAGTGCGGAGCGGTTCCGCTGCCGGAGCAGTGAAACTCCACTGGGAGACTCCGTACGACGGGGGGCTGCCCATAACTAAATACATCATAAAGTGGCGTTTGGCGGACAGTCCCCAAAGCGGATGGAACAGCAAGGAAGTAACAAGCGCGACAGCATCCAGCGCTGAGCACACCCTTCCGTTCCTAGCACCTAGCAGTCGGAGTACGCGGCTGACAGGCCTCATCAACGACAAAAAATACGAGTTCAGCATATCCGCTGTAAACCTAGCCAAAGAAGGACATGCCAGGCACGCTTCTGGCACTCCCTGCCTGCGAGCACTTCCCGCGGAGGCGCATCGCTGCAACCTCCCCGGGGAGCCCACCGCATTGCATGCGGCATCCCAACCCGGGGCGTTGGAAGTAAAATGGGCGCCCCCCTCAGATAACGGAGGAGCGTCGATAACGCATTTCATCGTTACATGGAGAGAAACCGGCAGCAGCAGCGCCTTCGAATCTAGCAGAGTCGACTACGACGACGAATCGAGAGTTTTTACACTATTCCCACAATCTATAGAAAGATTCTTAGGCGCGCAGCTTCGGATATCGACGAAAACACTGTCACCGCTTAAGAATAATATTAAATACACCATAACAGTCTCAGCGCACAACGCTGCGGGCAAGGGCGCGAGCAGCCGCATCAGGAGTATGCCATGCCCCGAGGGGCATCCGTACCTGAGCGGGCGGGGCGTATGCGCCCCGAAATGCGGTTTAGGCGAGGCATACGATGAGAGGAGGTACGGCTGCCGCCCCACAGAGAAGTTCTGTGACGAAGACAAAAAACTAAATAAGGGACGCTACACCTCAGGCTACCTTACCGACGACCGCGACGCTTCAGGCTACTGCCTCTATGAATGGAACACGACCCCGGCCGCCAACGACATCACCTACGCCCCCCTAGAATGCGCCAATCCTTGGGAGTTCGGCGCGGACGCTAACGCGGATACCTACATTAACACCGACCTCACCGGCAAAGACCTCACCAACCGCCAGACCCCTATGTGCCCCCCAACAGGCCTCTTCCTAGCCCTCGGGGAAAGAAGAGGCGAACACGACAGCCCCACCGACTACTACTACCCCGAATGGGCCAGCGAAGACGACCTTGAAGCCCAGCACGGAAAAATAGTCGTAAGAGGCTCAGGAGACTGCACCGGCATCGCCCCCGCAATTAAAGAGTATGGTAAAGACACTGAACTTGGCAGTTTTATTAGAGAATTGCTTGAACTGTTGCCTTTTTCTGTGGAGAAGGTTGTTGAGTTGATGGCCGAGAGGACAGATGGGGGGAGTGAAGGTCTTTGGCGGCTGAGATCTGGTATGTTAGCGGGTTGCCTGGCTCATGATTACTGCTACGACTTGATTCGCAGCGGGCTGCATCAAACCGTAACGGAAGGCGGGGGTAGCGGCTGCGATGAAGTATTACGACAGTTGTGGATATCCTATTGCCACACACTTGAGAACGTAGACTGGGCGCATCTTGGTAAATCTGCCTTACAATTTTTGAAGGCACTTGTCAAGCTAAATCTGGTTAACATCGTTAGAGGCTTTTTTGGAATTGGGCAGAGTTTTACTAATGCGAGCTGCAGCTTTCTTGTGCCCATAATTGCTAATACCATAATGCGGCTTGCTGCTACTACGCCTCCTGAGGTTGGGGTGGTGTTGCTGCGTAATGCGATGACGGGTAAGTGTTTAACGGTTCCGACTGCGCCTGGGGCGGCTGCTGGGCGGGTTATACAGCAGAACTGCGGGTTTGACAGCAGTCATAGGCCTAACAATCCTAAACAGTGGTTCCACGTGCTGCAGTCCGCGCCTTTCTCTCCTAGCGAGTCTGCACCTGATTCGAGCGCGCCGGGGGCGGGGTATTTCTATATTATCCCCGCAAATATCATCGCAGGCAGCCAGAATTCTTGGAAGTTGACTTTGAACAGCACTAAGTACGAGGTAGCGGGAAAGAAGTGCTTGTATGTGGACGGTAATTCGAATAAGGAGGTTCGCAGCGGGGATTGCATGGAGGGGGGCGCTCGTTCTGTGTCGCGCGTGTTCCGTCTAGAAAGCACGTATCACCCGGATGAGTATAGGATCGCTCCGTTCAGCGGTGGATGCTGGCAGCCGGCGTATAGAAAGGACGCGTCGTTTGAGGAGACTGCCGCAGACGGGGTGCTTATTGAGAATGCTGAGGATTGCAAATCGTATTTGCGGCGTTGGCGTTTCGAGCCCGTGGATCCCACTGTACGGCTAGGAAACTAGGTAGTCGAGTAGAATTTAAGAAAGAAGGTCATATTATGATTTCTAGTAAGCTTGGCGGGTGCTGCCGCCGTGTGCTGATGGTGGTGCTCGTTTTGGTCCTGTTGGTGTCTGCTTGTTCACCCGCCTCTGAAGAGGGGGGTGGGTCGCCTGGTGCTGGAGGTCAGGTTCCAGGGTCGTCAACGTCTTCGGTTTCCGTGCAGCGGGCGTTAGATATTCTAGAAGGAGTGTTCACTGATGAGGAGTTGGACGGTTTGCTGGAGGTGTTCAGTGGGGAGGAGTTGGCGAGCGTGCTTGGAGTTGTGAGCGAGGAGGAGTTGGTGGAGGTGCTGGGTTCGGAGGGTTCTGTGTGGGAGAGCGTGTTCGAGGTTGCGAGCGCGGGGGAGGAGGGTTCGGAGTTTGACCCGGAGAGGTTTATCGCTAAGTCGAGTTTTGATTTTGCGGTGCTGGTGTGGCCTGAGTTGGGGGGCTTGTCTGATGAGGTGTTGCGGGCTTCGGTATTCAGTAGTAGGGTCAAGTTGGAGGGTGGGGATCTTTTCGGTTTCGACGCTAATGATGTTTCTACACCCATCGGAGCGTTTTGCTGGGCTGCTTTGCGTTTGCGCGAGATTATGCCTAATAAAACTCAGATGTCTTATTTCCTAGAGTCTGCTCTTGTTCTGGATTGGTACATTGATAATTTGACTTTGTGGATGTTCGAGAGGGAGACCGCTGATCGTGGATTGGAACTGGAGTGGGGGACTGGTCCTACTGGTCATAATAATTCGCTGCGACGTTTCTTGCTGCAAGTTACTGCCCCTGAGTTCAAGAGCGTTGTTCTATCTGAAGGCCTGCCGGCGCTGCTGAGGCCGGCAGCGGAAAGGTTCTACAACTATTTCGACGAGTTGTTGAAGTTGCCGGTTTACCGCGCTAGACCCACGCTCGCTGAAGTTTCCTCCCACCCCGTTCTAGAGGGGATGACTGAAGAAGACATCCGGTGGGTATGGCCGGAGGTCTTGGAAGTAGAATTAAGCAGAGACGACTGGGTGGAGTACTTGAGGATGTTCAGGCTCACAGAAAAAAATGAGGTTCTGGAGCTGTTGAACTCTGAATGCAAACAGCGCACGAACCGTGAAATGATCGAGCCACAATGCCCTTCCTGGGTAGAAGAGGTGCTCCCCGAGGGTTGCACAATTGCGGACGACGCGCCCCTGTACACTTTACCCGACTTATCCGAATCTGACTGTATCTTCGTCTGCCCCGAGGACGTGGAAGTTTTTGATGAACCGTTCGAAGGTTTCCTGTCGGTCTCCGCGGGTTTGGATTACGCGTGCGGGGTCAGGCCGAGCGACGTGTCATGGTGCTGGAACTGGTGGAACTCATCTGAAAGAAAACAAGGCCTCCTTTTCGCTTCTAGACTCGATTGGAGGGTAAGGTCAGTGGAAGCTGGGTGGGGTTCCTTCAGTTGCAAAATTTTCCAAGGCGGGGAGTTGCATTGTTCGGGCGGAAGAACACCGTTGGGGGAATTGGAGCCCCCCGCGGGGGAATTCAGCGAGGTCAGCGTGGGTATTGAGCATGCTTGCGCGCTCCGCCTTACCGGCGGGTTGGCTTGTTGGGGAATTGACCCTGCGAGCGCTAAGGTGTCCCCGCCTGCGGGCGAGTTCGTTTCAGTAGACGCAGGCTGGGACGGGGACGTTCACCTACCCGAGGGAGATCCGCTGGACGACGGCGGTCTCTCCTGCGGCTTGAGGGTCGACGCTGTGGTTGAATGCTGGGGAGAGCAGCGCCTGTCCTTTGGTGAGGGTTCCGCTAGGGGGAATGAATTCGCAGGCGTCGCCGTCGGGCGCAGCGGACGGATCTGCGTCCTGCGAACAGACGGAGTCATCCACTGCGGGGAAGACCAGGTCTACGGCTCAGACTACCCCCCGGGGAACAGGTTCACTCAAGTGAGCGTAGGCGGCCTCAATCATGTTTGCGGGCTGCGCGCGGGCGGCACGGTTGAATGCTGGGAACCTAGCGGAGTATTCCTAGACAGCATCCCCGGGCCGTTCACGGAGTTGGAAGTTGGGTACACATACGCAGAAATCCCCTACGCCTGCGGATTGCTAGCGGACGGGCGTATCCTGTGCTGGGACCTCGTAGAGGAAATATTCAACTGGGCCGCTGATGGGCTAGACGAATACACGCACCCTATATGTGTTCCTCAACTGCCAGAGGGGTACATGTGTTGGAACGCCACTTCTGAACCACCTCGCGAAATAGACGACGAGTATGTGTACGAATCTCCCATCCTCTTGCCGCATTCGAATTCCACCCTCAACCCCGACCGCAAAGGTGCTTTAGAGGATGTGTTCAGTGGGGAAGAGTTGGATGGTTTGCGGGAGGTGTTCAACGGGGAGGAGTTGGATAGCATGGCCGGGGTTTTGAGCGAAGAGGAGTTGGTGGAGGTGCTGAGCTCGAAGGGTTCTGTGTGGGAGAGCGTGTTTGACACTGCGAGCACGGGGGAGGAGGCTTCGAGATTTGACCCGGAGAGGTTTATCCCGAAGTCGAGTTTTGAATTTTTTGAGGTGCTAGTGTGGCCTGAGTTAGGGGGCTTATCTGATAAGGAGTTGCGGGCTTTGGTGTTCAATAGTAGAGCCGTTTTGGAGGGTGACCCTTTTGGTTTCGACGCGAATGATGTTTCTACACCCACTGGAGCGTTTTGCTGGGTTGCCTTGCGTTTACGCGAGATTATGCCAAATAAAGCTCAGATGTCTTATTTCCCAGAGTCTGCTCTTGTTCTGGATTGGTATATCTATAACTTGAATTTGTGGATGTTCGAGAGGGAGGCTTCTGATCGCGGGTTGGAACTGGAGTGGGAGACTGGTCCTACTGGTTATAATAATTCGCTAAGAAGTTTTTTGCTGCAAGTTACTGCCCCTGAGTTCAATAGTGTTGTTCTCTCTGAGGGTCTTCCGGCGGTGTTGAGGCCGGCAGCGGAAAGGTTCTACAACTATTTCGACGAGTTGTTGAAGTTGCCGGTTTACCGCGCTAGACCCACGCTCGCTGAGGTTTCCTCCCACCCCGTTCTAGAGGGGATGACTGAAGAAGACATCCGGTGGGTATGGCCGGATGCCCTTGAAGTAGAATTAAGCAGAGACGACTGGGAAGAGTACGTGGAGTTGTTCAGGCTTACAGAAGACGATGAGGTTCTGGGGCTGTTGAACTCTGAATGCAAGCAGAACACGCGCCGTGAAATGATCGAGCGACAATGCCCTTCTTGGGTAGCGGAGGTGCTCCCCGAGGATTGTACAGTAGCAGACGACGAACCCTTGTACACTTTACCCGATTCATCCAATTCGGACTGTATCTTCGTCTGCCCCGAGGATGTGGAAGTTTCTTGATCAACTGTTTGAAGGGTCCGTATCGGTCTCCGCGGGTTAACGCTGCGGGTTGCGGCGTGCTTCCTGGATATTTGCAGCATTGGCGCTTTGAGCCCGTGGATTCCACTGTGCGGCTAGGAAATTAGGTAGTCGAGTAGTATGAAAGGTCAGGTTATGATCAAGAAGGAAGGTAAGATCATGTTTTTGAGGAAACTAGCTGGGTGCTGCCGCCGGGTGCTGGTGGTGGTGCTTGTTTTGGTCTTGTTGGTGTCTGCTTGTTCACCTGCCTCCGAAGAGGGGGGCAGTGGAGGGCAGTCTGGTGCTGGCGGTCAGGTTCCTGGTTCGTCAGCCTCTTCGGTTTCCGTGCAGCGGGCTTTAAGTGTTCTAGAGGATGTGTTCACTGATGAGGAGTTGGATGGTTTGCTGGAGGTATTCAGTGGTGAGGAGTTGGCGAGCGTGGTTGGGGGTGTGAGCGAGGAGGAACTGGTGGGAGTGCTGGGTTCGGAGGGTTCTGTGTGGGAAAGCGTGTTTGAGGTTGAGAGCGCTGGGGAGGAGGGTTCGAGATTTGGCCCGGAGGCGTCTCCTCCAAGGTCGAGTATTGAAGTTTTGGCGCTGATGTGGCCTGAGTTGGGGGGCTTGTCTGATGAGGTGTTGCGGGCTTTGTTGTTCAGTAATAGGGT
Source organism: Acidimicrobiales bacterium (assembly GCA_965242895.1). Lineage (GTDB taxonomy): Bacteria > Actinomycetota > Acidimicrobiia > Acidimicrobiales > CATQHL01 > CATQHL01. The sequence continues at coordinate 1,907,871 of OZ251507.1, read as the reverse complement.
CAAGTTGGAGGGTGGGGATCTTTTCGGTTTCGACACGAATGACGTTTCTGCACCCACTGGAGCGTTTTGCTGGGTTGCTTTGCGTTTACGCGAAATTATGCCTGATAAAACTCAGATGTTTTATTTCCCAGAGTCTGCTCTTATTCTAGATTGGCACATTGATAATTTGACTTTGTGGATGTTCGAGAGGGAGGCCGCTGATCGCGGGTTGGAACTGGAGTGGGAGACTGGTCCTACTGGTCATAATAATTCGCTGCGACGTTTCTTGCTGCAAGTTACTGCCCCTGAGTTCAAGAGCGTTGTTCTCTCTAAAGGCCTGCCGGCGCTGCTGAGGCCGGCAGCGGAAAGGTTCTACAACTATTTCGACGAGTTGTTGAAGTTGCCGGTTTACCGCGCTAGACCCACGCTCGCTGAAGTTTCCTCCCACCCCGTTCCAGCAGAGATGACTGAAGAAGACATCCGGTGGGTATGGCCGGAGGTCTTGGAAGTAGAATTAAGCAGAGACGACTGGGTGGAGTACTTGAGGATGTTCAGGCTCACAGAAAAAAATGAGGTTCTGGGGCTGTTGAACTCTGAATGCAAACAGCGCACGAACCGTGAAATGATCGAGCCACAATGCCCTTCCTGGGTAGAAGACGTGCTCCCCGAGGGTTGCACAATTGCAGACGACGCGCCCCTGTACACTTTACCCGATCTATCCGAATCTGACTGTATCTTCGTCTGCCCCGAGGACGTGGAAGTTTTTGATGAACCGTTCGAAGGTTTCCTGTCGGTCTCCGCGGGTTTGGATTACGCGTGCGGGGTCAGGCCGAGCGACGTGTCATGGTGCTGGAACTGGTGGAACCCATCTGAAAGAAAACAAGGTCTCCTTTTCGCTTCTGGAAGTGATGGGAGGGTGAGGTCAGTGGAAGCTGGTTTGAGCTTATTTAGCTGCGATATCCTCTATGGCGGGGAGTTGCATTGTTTTGGGGGTAGGACGCCTTTGGGGGAGGTAGAGCTCCCCGCGGGGGAATTCAGCGAGGTTAGCGCGGGTATTGAGCATGCTTGCGCGCTCCGCGTTACCGGCGGGTTGGTTTGTTGGGGAATTGATTCTGGGAGCGCGAAGGTGTCCCCGCCTGCGGGCGAGTTCGTTTCGGTGGACGCGGGCTGGGACGGGGACGTTCACCTACCCGAGGGAGATCCGCTGGACGACGGCGGTCTCTCCTGCGGCTTGAGGGTCGACGCTGTGGTTGAATGCTGGGGAGAAAAAACCTTGGCCTACGGAGTGGGCTCCAAGAGGGGAGATGAGTTCGCGGGTGTTGCTGTCGGGCGCAGCGGACGGGTCTGCCTGTTGCGCGCAGATGGGATTATTCACTGCGGGGAAGACCGGGTCTACGGCTCAGACTACCCCCCGGGGAGCAGGTTCACTCAAGTGAGCGTAGGCGGCCTCAATCATGTTTGCGGGCTGCGCGCGGGCGGCGCGGTTGAATGCTGGGAGCCTAGCGGAGTGTTCCTAGGCAGCATCCCCGGGCCGTTCACGGAGTTGGAAGTTGGGTACACATACGCGGAAATCCCCTACGCCTGCGGGTTGCTAGCGGACGGGCGTATCCTGTGCTGGGACCTCGTGGAGGAAATATTCAACTGGGCCGCTGATGGCTTGGAAGAATATACGCACCCTATATGTGTTCCTAAACTTCCGGTGGGTTACATGTGTTGGAACGCCGATTCTGAACCGCCTCGTGAAATAGACGACGAGTATGTGATGGAATCCCCTATCCTCTTGCCGCATTCGAATTCCATCCTCAACCCCGACCGCAACTCCCGCTGAGCCGGGCAGTGGTCACGTATCCCCCGGATGAGTATAGGATCGCTCCGTTCAGCGGCGGGTGCTGGCAGCCGGCGTATAGAGAGGGCGTGTCGTTTGAGGAGACTGCCGCGGACGGGGTGTTTATTGAGAACGCTGAGGATTGCAAATTACTTTTGCGTCGTTGGCGCTTTGAGCCTGTGGATCCCACTGTGCGGCTAGGAAATTAGGTAGTCGAGTAGTATTTAGAAAGAAGGTCAGATTATGATTAAGAAAGAAGGTCAGGTCATGTTTTCAAGGAGGCTAGCTGGGTGCTGCCGCCGGGTGCTGGTGGTAGTGCTCGTTTCGGTCTTGTTGGTGTCTGCTTGTTCACCCGCCTCCGAAGAGGGGGGCAGTGGAGGGCAGTCTGGTGCTGGCGGTCAGGTTCCTGGTTCGTCAGCCTCTTCGGTTTCCGTGCAGCGGGCGTTAAGTGTTCTAGAAGGAGTGTTCTCTGATGAGGAGTTGGATGGTTTGTGGGAGGTGTTCAGTGGTGAGGAGTTGGCGAGCGTGCTTGGAGTTGTGAGCGAGGAGGAACTGGTGGGAGTGCTGGGTTCGGAGGGTTCTGTGTGGGAGAGCGTGTTTGACACTGAGAGCGCGGGGGAGGAGGATTCGAGATTTGGCCCGGAGGCGTCTCCTCCAAGGTCGAGTTTTGAAGTTTTGGCGCTGATGTGGCCTGAGTTGGGGGGCTTGTCTGATGAGGTGTTGCGGGCTTTGGTGTTCAGTAATAGGGTCAAGATGGAGGGTGGTGATCTTTTCGGTTTCGACACGAATGACGTTTCTACACCCACTGGAGCGTTTTGCTGGGTTGCTTTGCGTTTACGCGAAATTATGCCTGATAAAACTCAGATGTTTTATTTCCCAGAGTCTGCTCTTGTTCTAGATTGGCACATTGATAATTTGACTTTGTGGATGTTCGAGAGGGAGGCCGCTGATCGCGGGCTGGAACTGGAGTGGGGGACTGGTCCTACTGGCCATAATAATTCGCTGCGTCGTTTCTTGCTGCAAGTTACTGCCCCTGAGTTCAAGAGCGTTGTTCTCTCTGAAAGCCTGCCGGCGGTATTGAGGCCGGCAGCGGAAAGGTTCTACGCTTATTTCGAGGAGTTGTTGAAGTTGCCGGTTTACCGCGCTAGACCCACGCTCGCTGAAGTTTCCTCCCATCCCGTTCTAGAGGGGATGACTGGGGAAGACATCCGGTGGGTATGGCCGGAGGTCTTGGAAGTAGAATTAAGCAGAGACGACTGGGTGGAGTACTTGAGGATGTTCAGGCTCACAGAAAAACATGAGGTTCTGGGGCTGTTGAACTCTGAATGCAAACAGCGCACGAACCGTGAAATGATCGAGCCACAATGCCCTTCCTGGGTAGCGGAGGTGCTCCCCGAGGGTTGCACAATTGCGGACGATGCGCCCCTGTACACTTTACCAGATTTATCCGAATCGGACTGTATCTTCGTCTGCCCCGAGGATGTGGAAGTTTTTGATGAACCGTTCGAAGGTTTCCTGTCGGTCTCCGCTGGTTTGGATTACGCGTGCGGAGTTAGGCCGAGCGACGTGTCATGGTGCTGGAACTGGTGGAACTCATCTGAAAGAAAACAAGGTCTCCTTTTCGCTTCTGGAAGTGATGGGAGGGTGAGGTCAGTGGAAGCTGGTTTGAGCTTATTTAGCTGCGATATCCTCTATGGCGGGGAGTTGCATTGTTTTGGGGGTAGGACGCCTTTGGGGGAGGTAGAGCTCCCCGCGGGGGAATTCAGCGAGGTTAGCGCGGGTATTGAGCATGCTTGCGCGCTCCGCCTTACCGGCGGGTTGGTTTGTTGGGGAATTGATTCTGGGAGCGCGAAGGTGTCCCCGCCTGCGGGCGAGTTCGTTTCGGTGGACGCGGGCTGGGACGGGGACGTTCACCTACCCGAGGGAGATCCGCTGGACGACGGCGGTCTCTCCTGCGGCTTGAGGGTCGACGCTGTGGTTGAATGCTGGGGAGAGCAGCGCCTGTCCTTTGGTGAGGGTTCCGCTAGGGGGAATGAATTCGCAGGCGTCGCCGTCGGGCGCAGCGGACGGGTCTGCGTCCTGCGAACAGACGGAGTCATCCACTGCGGGGAAGACCAGGTCTACGGCTCAGACTACCCCCCGGGGAACAGGTTCACTCAAGTGAGCGTAGGCGGCCTCAATCATGTTTGCGGTTTGCGCGCGGGCGGCGCGGTTGAATGCTGGGAGCCTAGCGGAGTGTTCCTAGGCAGCATCCCCGGGCCGTTCACGGAGTTGGAAGTTGGGTACACATACGCAGAAATTCCCTACGCCTGCGGGTTGCTAGCAGACGGGCGTATCCTGTGCTGGGACCTCGTAGAGGAAATATTCAACTGGGCCGCTGATGGGCTAGACGAATACACGCACCCTATATGTGTTCCTCAACTGCCAGAGGGGTACATGTGTTGGAACGCCACTTCTGAACCACCGCGTGAGATAGACGACGAGTATGTGATGGAATCCCCTATCCTCTTACCGCATTCGAATTCCATCCTCAACCCCGACCGCAACTCCCGCTAAGTCAGCGCAGCGCTGTCTGACGGGTGGCTGTTGTTTGCAGTTTTGCTGTTCGCGGCGAGTTTCATTGTTCTTTATGTCGGACTTCGTCGTTCTTGTTTGAGGAGAGGGGTGTTGAAGCTTGGCTATGACTAACACTTGGAACGGATCGTTTCATGTTTTTTGCCAGCCTTGGGAGGTTGCTTTGAGGTACTTTGCGTTGGTCATGACATATTAGGGAGATTCAGTAGAGCGATCCGGGGCAGAGGACGCTGCCAATTTTCTGTAATGGGCGAGCACGGCTTTGTGCCTCTCCGAATAGTTCTTACCTTCATGAAAGGTCTCATACAGACAGGCCAGGTCGTCCTCGTCAAGCCCGTACAACAGCGCCACGCAGGCGTCGAGTTCTTCGATCAGTTCCTTTTTGTAGTCAGGATTGGTGTCTGTTGCGGTACCTACGGGCACTCCCACCTCTGCGGCCCAGTCCGCGAAGCGGTCGTCCACTGCGGCGAGCGTGCCTGCGATCTCCACGACACGTCGAGCCAGCGGGTCGGTGTCTATGTTTACTTCCGGAATCGGGATGTTGCCGAACACAGTAAAAGTCATATGCAGCTCCACTACTCGGCGCGCATACCAATCGCAAATCATCGACGATAGTACGCCGAGCAGGTAAGCCTCAGCACGCGGAGGAGCGTCACGCCACTCCAAGTAAGGAATCGTGAGGGTGGGAGCGTGTTTCGGAGGAATCAGCGCCGCTATGATGGTGCGGGTGTTGGTCGCGTTGGTAAGGTCCCGGAATACGATTCTGGGTTTGAAGCACGACAGCGTGTCGGGGTCGTCGAGGACCTGCTCGGAAAGGCCGTAGAACGCCGAAGACTTGATACCTGCCTGCTTGTGACGCTTTGTGAACAGATGCGGAACATAAATGTCGGGGTCAACCGACGCGAAGAACTTTTTCTTAGCGATCCCGGGGTCCCAGAGATTGATATCGCGTCCGCTGTAAACAGGCCAGTTGCGGTTGTGGGAGTTCATCCCTGTAGCCCCTGAGTCGAAGATGAGCAGGTCCCGGTCGGCGGTGACGTGGATTTCGGCAATAGGGCGGATGCGCCGGAGTCGAAAATGAGCAACTTCTTGTCGTGATACACGTCGATCTCGCGTATCGGCCGTGGGGATCCGAGGCGATTGTTGGGTGCTTCCGAGCGAGAGGCTTGCAGAGAGAGAGAGAGAGAGAGAGAGAGAGAGAGAGAGAGAGATTTTATCGACTGCGATTCTCTGAGTTTTCTGAATAGTTTGAGCGCACCCTCGTGGTCGGGAATATCAGGGAAGGTCGCGTCATCCGACCAACCAAGAAACTCTTCGAGCGGTATTTGTTTCGACTCACGAGCCTCGAATTTCTCTTGGGTGTTGTATGGGCCGGCCAGGTTGATGATGCGAGTCGCCTCCTTAGTCTTCTTCAAGCCCAGCAAGGCAACTCCGTACATTTGGTGTAAGTCCTCGAACGCCCAGCCTCCTTTATTGGACAGGGTCGTAACGTCAGAAAACGTGCCGAGGTCTAGTATCTCTTGACGCCATTTCTCCGACCCTGTACCGCGTGTTATGGCCCTTGGCAGCACCACTCCAACATAGCCCTGTTCACGGACGAGTTGCCAGTTGCGCCAAGCAAACGCCTTGGACAAGTCGGTGTCACCCGAACCCATGCGAGGGAAAGTGGAGCGCAACAATTTACGCATCGATTTCGCCTCCTTCTTCGCTTTTTCGTAATCAGCGTCAAGGTCTGGACGTTTCCGTCTGAACTCAGCGATTTCGGCCTTCATATCCTGGATGGCAAGACTACGGATTCCGGGTAGATGCTGGCCAAACCATATCTTGTCGGAAACCACTACCTTGTCCCAGGGTGGGTTGCCGATCAGACAATCAAAGCCCGGCCGCTCCCGCAGAAACACCTCTGGGAACACGGCAGGAAAATGCACCGGTCGGCGTTCGGTTATACAGGCACGCACCTTAGGGGTGTTGGCCATGTCGATGATGGCTTCCCTCCCGAAGTCGGTGGGGATGCCTGACTGCTTATCTCGGCGCGCGGTGATGAAATCAAAAATCGCTCGGGCTGGCTTTACCCTTCGCTGCGCTTCTTCGTGGGCTGCTTGCGCTTCCTCGATCTCGGCCTTGGTGGCGTCTGACGTGCGGGCAAGCCGATCAAGAGCACTGCGGCTATGCTCAAGGAGTTCTTCGATCTGGAGGCGGTCAAAGCTCCCTTGACCCAAGATTTCGTCTTTATCAAGAGCGTCCATCTCCTCTTTGAGCGCAACCCCCGCCTCGTCGATGGTTCCGACCCCCACAAGGCTGTCACCCCTCACCAAGTTGTGATCGAGGAACGACAGCGGCAAGCCAGGAACGAAAGTGTGTATCCACACGGCTAGACGGGCTAGTTCCACTGCGATGTTGTTGATGTCGACCCCGTAGATGCAGCGCTTAGCGATCTGGCGGCGCAGCAGGGCGCTGTCGGAAAACTCGGCGTCGATGCCGGTTCCTTCAAGCTCGCTAACGGCGACTTGTCTCAGCCGGGTCAGTTCAGCGCTAACACCAGGCACGGGATGGGTAGTGAGCCAACCCGACAGACGTCTTTCGATGCGGTCGAGGGCGGCGGTGAGGAAATGCCCCGAACCCATCGCGATATCAGCGCAGCGAAAATCGAAGAACGCCTTAGCCTGACTATCCTGGTCGGCTTCGGCGTGCAGTCTTTCGAGCCGAGCAATATGGGCGTCGAGAGCAGGTTCGAGAGCCTTGTCGAGCAGGTGCTCCACTGCGAAGCCGGGAGTGAAATAGCTGCCCGTGGTTTTGCGAATGCCCGACCGGTGCAAGAAGTTGACCTCCTGCGAGAAGTTGACCTCCCCTGCTGTGATAACTGGAGGTTCATCTGATCGAATTGGCCGGTACTGGCGTTGTCCGTCTTCCGCAAGGTCAACCTGGGCCGCCACCATGTGCGATTCGAGCAGACCTTCGTAGATGGTTCCGAACTCGCGCACCGAAAGCGATCTGAAGTCCACTGGGCCGATAACTTCTGGAGTTTCATCGATGAGCAAAGCCTCTAAGGCCGGTTCGAGTTCGGCGTCGCTGATTTTGATGTCCTCTAAGGCGGCACCGACTGGGTTGACGGCGGGATTCGACGAGAAGAGTCCGCCGTTGTAGGCGGGAACACCCCACGCCTTCTTGCCCTGGGCAATGACCTCCCAGAGTTGGGTAATGTCGTCCCACCAATGGTGGGACTGGGTGTCGGCGTCGGGCAACTGGCCGGATTTGCGGGCGTCTATGATCTGTTTGGTGATCCTCGCCAGCGAATGAGTCTCGTAACTGCTGTTAGTGTCTACCGGCAGCAAACCCCTGTCCTCGGCGTAGGCGACGAACAGCAACCGGAACAGGATGGTCATGACCTGCTCATAAGCAGCATCGAGATCCTCCCTAGTCGGTTGCGGTTCCATCCGAGCGGCGACGGCGTCGACGAGGGTGGGAACGACACGATGAAAAACACGCTCGCGCAGACTCACGGCGAGATCGGCTGCATAGCGTTCCGAAGACTTGAGTATCGCTTCGACAATGCCGTCCCGCGCCAGCGCCGCAGGCGAGAAGATCAACCGCAGGTAACCCGCCTCGTCTGCAGACAGCAGCGCCAGATCCAGTTCGAAGTAGGTCTCGGCCCGGCCTTTGCGCCCCACACCGACATCTGGGCGGGCCGCATACAAGCGGATCTGCGGGCCTCGAGTGGCAACCACCCAAGGAACACGCTTCTGGTCGGCAAAAGCGAGGGCATGAGCAACCGGAGAGCTGCCCGAGAACAAACTGGAAGGCGTCTCGAAAGCGTCGGTGTCGGCGCAGAACACCGCTACTGCATGAAAGTGTCCGCCGGCGCTGAGCATCGACACGCCGACAGCGAGACTTTCAATCTTGTAGCCAAGCGCCTGAGCTAAGTCTCGGCCGCGCCTGGTGAGCATCAGCCCGGAATCAGCAGTGGCTCGGCGCCAGTCGTCGCGGGCAGGAACTCCCTGACGGAGTTCGTGGGTGGCGAACAAGCCATGGTTGTTCATGCCAGGTATCGGGCTGTCGAGTTCACTTAACGCGGCTCGCAACCATCTTGAGGCGGCTTGATGCGTCGGTTCATCGAGAGCCGCTTCGCAGATGCGTTCAGCCGCAGACAACTCGACCTCACGGCACAGAGGAGAAGCACCGTCAGGGCCGCAGATCACCGCCCTAGCAGCGCCTTCGCCGACGGAATAGCCAGCCACGATTAAAACCGGGCTGGCACGATTCCCGCGCCGCGCCTTATGTGCACGACGCACGCAATCGAGTGCGGGCCGGCTGGCTGCTGCCGCTACGAGAACTTCCAGTCCGCTCGATCCATGACCGGTGTGCAGCGCCAAGGCGGTCAATTCGATAGGAAAGCCATCCAAGCGCCGCGGGGTAAGCGGTTCACGATCTGCCAGAAAGTCGCTGAGTTGTTCAGTTACGATAGTCGAGGTCATAACCTCTTCAACATTAGTCAAGCCCTATGACAAGTTTTCTCATTCTCTTCCGCCCGCCGACATCTCATCACTCGTCGCACCTCAACATTAGTCAAGCCCCCGTGAGGAGTTCTCCCACTCAAACTCCCTCTACGCCCGCAGGCCAGGAAACACCCAGCCGCCGCACGCCCGTGAGGAGTTCTTCCACTCAAACTCCCGACGTGACGCCCGGAGAGACCTAGAGGACGCCTAGAGCGCAGCCTAGAGGACGCACGGATATCCGCTCAGCGGCAGCGGACGCCTGAGAGAAACTGTGCTCAAGCGTGCGTCAACGGGAGAAGCGGAAACACCTTTTCCGACCTCATTGCCCGTCCTGGAGGAGTCTGAACTAGCCCGGCAAGATCAACACTGGTGAGGTTAGTCTTAGTCTATGAAAGCAGTTAGCAAAGGATAAGCAGTTAACAAAAGGATAAGAAACGGTGGAAGTAGGCGAAGCAGGCGCTAGGATTAAAACATGAACGCAGGAGCGGGACCCGTGGGTGAGAGCCCAAGGCTTGACGGTGCCCGGGGTTCAGCGGCGGGAGTGTCCGCTGCTGCTGGGGATGCTAGGGATGATTCGGTTGTGCCTGGGAGTTGGTGCGATCCGGGTTCACCGCGTTCTGAGGATGCTGATGTTTCTGGTGACACTGGTGCTTCTGGGGGCGCTGGTGTGCTTGGGCGGCTTGGTTGGCGTGTGTGGTTGATTTGTTCGGTCGCGGTGGCTGTTCTTTCTGTAGCGCTGCCTTCGCTTAGTGCTGATGGGGCTGCGGCTGCTGGCGGAGATGGGGACGGTATCTCTTTGCTAGAAATGAGTTCTTCTGCGGGTTCGGCTGATGGCGGGAGTGGCTTGCTTTCTTCGTCGGCTGCCCCGCCGCTGGCCGCCCTCGTGCCTTCGACGACTACTTCGACGACTACGGTTGCGTGTCCGGTGGGGAGGGTTCGTTCGGTGGCTGCTGGGAGGTGTGTGGGGGTGCCTGCTTCGCCTGGCTCGGTGCTGGTTTCTTCGTCGCCTGGGGCTTTAGTGGTTCGTTGGTTTCAGGTTGTTCCGTCGTCGAGTGAGGAGCCGGTGGCCGGTTTCGTGCTCCGCCGCCGGTTGAGCGGCTCGTCCGGGGCGTGGACGGAATCGTCTGTGGCGTGGAGTGAAGGTGAGGAGTTCGAGTCGGGTTCGGTGAGCATCAAGGTTTTTTCTTCCAAGATTTCTGGGTTGGTGAATGGTTCGCTTTATGAGGTGGGCGTGGCGGCGCGTAACGCTGCTGGGCGCAGCAGTTTCGTTTCTGCTTCTGGGGCGCCTTGCCCGGCGGGCCAGTATTGGATCGCGTCAGCTTGCACAGCAGCCCCCGCCACTACGACCACCACGGCGGCGGCTGTGACTACGACGACTGTTGCGACTACGACGACGTCTTCGATGATTCTTTTTTCTGAGTGGGATCTTATTTATGGTGCTGCTACGTCTACGACTGCCGCGGCCCCGGTTTGCGCGTCGCCTCTCGTATTGTCTAGGGCTTTAGGAGTGTGCGTGGGCCGGCCCGGGGCGTCTGGTGGCATATCCGCTGTTGGGGAGGATGGGTCGGTCACGTTGTATTGGCTGCCACCTGCTTCTGATGGGGGTTCCCCTGTTCTAGGGGTTGTGCTGCGCCGCCGCGCCGGTTCGGGGTCTTGGGTGTCTGTGCCGTTGGGTTTGAGCGAGGTTCGTGAGGTGCCCCTCTTCGGGGTTCGGGGGTTCGCTTACGCGTACACGTTCGGGGGGCTTTCCAACGGTTCTCAGTACACGTTTGGTGTTTCGCTGATTAATGAGGCCGGCAATTCTGCTGAGGTGACGGCTACCGCCCGCCCGTGCCCAGCGGGGCAGCGCGACACCGGAACAGCATGCGCCACCCCCATCCCCACTACCACGACGACGTCGACTACGACAACATCTACCACCACAACTACGACTACGACGACTGCGCCTGGTGGTTACGCGGTGTCAGGTGTTTCTGGTTTATTGGGGCATTACGTGTCCGTGGTTGATTACCGCGGTGAGTTCGTGAAAGACTGCTTGCCCCCCAATCAGGGGCCATGTTCGCAGCGTGATCCTTATCTATTCTATAATTCGTCTGGGGTGGTGGAGCCGTTCTCTGCGACAAGGAGTGATATATCCGGCGACCCTGGGATTTCTGTGTGCTCCTGGCTGGACTCCGCTGGCGCGTCTTCTTCCGTTTCGGAACTTCACGGCCACTGGGTGGAGTTATCGTTCTACGTGGACTCCTCGGTGGTGAGTTCGTGTACGGACGCTGTGAGGCTTTTCGGAGGTAAGCAGTTCCAGTTCACTGCCCGCAAGGCGGACGAGACTGAGGTTTCTGCGGTTTCGCGTTGCCGCCAGGTCACCCTGGATGTCTCCCCCCCTCTCGGGGGGCGGCGGGTGCAGTGCTTCTTCTTCCCCGCAGCGGGAACACCAACTGCTGGTTTCACAGGCGGCGCCGGCGGGGCGCCCGCCGACGCCGCCGACACTCCAGCAGGAGGTACGGCTGGTTTCGCGAGTGTTTTCTCGGCTGCGTGGCAGCGTTTCACCGAGGCTGGTTTCCCCAGAGGGTTCGTTGACTATATTACAGTCAACTCACACCCCACGCTAGCAACTCTGCCTGCGGCGCCTGCGAGGACGACTGCCGCGCCCTTGCCATATTGTGTGCCTACGAAAACTTATTCGGTGGCGTTAGGGCGCTGCATAGCTAAACCGTCGTACCCGCGGAGCGTTTCCGCGTTGTCCGGGGACGGGGCGGTGACCTTGTACTGGTTGGAACCCACTTCGGACGGGGATGCGCCCCTGGTTGGTTATAATATTCATTGGAGAGCCGAAGGCGCCGAGGGGTGGACGATCCGGGAACTCCCTCTAGCGCAGGTGAAATCAATCCCAGTGACTGTGCTCACAGAGCCAGTGTATGTTTACACGCTCACGGGGTTAACTAACGGCACTTTTTACCGCGTGGGCGTGTCTGCTGAGAACGAAGCCGGACGTAGTTACGACAACCGAATAACCACTCTCCCCTGCGCCGCCGGGCTGCGGGCTACACCCGCGGGCTGTCAAACCCCCACCACCACCAGCACCACGACCACCACCACTTCTACCACGACTACGACTACGGCTACTGCTCAAGAGCCGGGGGCGGGGGGAGCGTCGGGCGCTGGGGGCGCGTCGGGTGCAGAGGATTCTCCGTCATCGTCTTCGACTAGCACGACGTCGACTACGTTGCCGGCGTGCCCTGGGGGGAGTGTTCGTTCATCAGTGTTGGCGCGTTGCGTGCTTACGCCTAATGTTCCTAGTATTGATAGGGTGGTTTCCGGCAGCGGGGTTTTGAAAGTGCGCTGGGAGTCAGGATTCTTGAATGTTCCTTTGCATGCTCCTTTAGTGGAATCGTACAAACTGCGGTGGAGGCTCTCCGATGCGGGGTCCGGGGCGGGGACGTGGTCTTCGCCGGTGGTGGTGCCGCGTTCTGATGGTTCTCTTGCTCTAAGCAGGATTGAGTCTACTGGTATTCTGGTTGCCCCCCAATGGGAGCACACTCTTGGGGGATTGGTTAACGGGTCGGTGTATGAGGTTCAGTTAGCTGCGGCGAACGCGGCTGGGCAAAGCGCGTGGAGCAGTTCAACCCTGGGGGCGCCTTGCGCCGCAGGGTCAGCATATTCACCATCCTCGAATGCTTGCGCGGCTGTGACTGCCCCCGACGCGCCGGCGGACGTGGAGGTTTGGCGAGGGAACGGTTACTTGCTGGCCCTTTGGGGGAAGCCCGCCTCCGACGGAGGTTCAACAATCACCGCGTATCCGCTGCGCTGGAGGCGCGCGGGGTCAGTTGAATGGAATGATGCTACAGAAGCGTTCCCTAAACCGCTTCTTGACCATGACATCTCCGGCGGTCCGCGCGGGTTCAGCTGTGCATATTCCTCACCAAGGGTCTCTGAGTGTTCTTCCGGCAGTCACTGGAACCTCCGCTGGTCGGAGCATTGGCTTCCTAGATGGGCTCTGCTGACAGATTTGGGCAACGGCGCTGACTACGAAGTGGAAATAGCCGCTTCTAACTCCGCGGGGTCGAGCAGTTACATATCCGCTACAGCCGCCCCGTGCGCTCGGTCTACTAGAACTGTCTTCGATTATAATCACTGGAAGAGGCAGACAAGAACCACCGCTGAAGTAGGCATCCCACCTTACACAGGGGAATGGGAATTACGCCGCGGCCGGCAGCCCAAGGGTTTTCTATTCTGCGCCGCCGCACCCACCACCCCCACCACCCCCACCACCACTACGACCACTACTACCACGACGACTGCGGCTGCTTTTCTGCCGCCGCCGACTGTTTCTACAACGACTACGACTACGACTTCGACGACTTCTGCGGTGGTTGCGCGGGTGTGCGCCGCGGCGGGGGAGGAGTTCGATGGTTTTCTCGGGCGTTGTGTGGGTGTCCCGCCGGCGCCTGCTGCGCTCAGAGCAGCGGCGGGGGATTCTAGGGTGGCTGTAGTCTGGGAGGACACTCTGGAGTCTCCTAGCAGCATCTCGGGGTTCACGCTGAGGTGGCGGGAAGCAAGATCAACCGCGGCGTGGTCGCGAACGACGGTGGATTGGGAGGACTCTGTTCAAACAAGATACGCCTACGACCATACCAGTCTGATGTACTATGAGTGGGCTCGTCTGTATCGTTCTTGGGTTGAGGAGATAGAAGGCTTGGTGAACGGACGATCCTATGAGTTCCAAGTAGCCGCCCGCAACGCCGCCGGCTCCAGCCGCTACACGGCAGTCTCCGCCACGCCGTGCCCCGAGGGGAAAACCGCTCAGTCAAGCAGCAGCAGTAGTTGTGTGGCGTCTGGGGGGGCGCCTGGGAGTCTTACTGTTAATATTTTCGACAGCGGGCAGAAGCGCACCAAGCCCACTGGCGTTGAACGCGACCATTACTGGCCGTGGTACGTGTCATGGTCCTACTGGCTGCCCTCCAGCCTCCCCCCAGATCCGATCATAGGGTTCAAGTTCCAGTGGAGACCAGAAGGCTCAACTAGGTGGAACACAGCCACCGTATACGACAGCCGTTCAGATCATGTTTACTGGATGATCACCCCCGTCGGGGACAGACACCTACTCACCTGGAGCTTAGCTGGTAACCACGACTTCGTCCATCAGTTAACAGCAACCCGCAGCGCTGCCGCCAGCGCCGCCGGTAAGCAAGTCGAGTTCAGAGTAGCCGCACTGTTCCCCGACCCTGACACCGCTACTTATGATTATTCCAGCACTAATGTAAGCGACTATGATGGTAACGATCACCGTAGCATAAAGAAGCGTTCCCGCTACTACCTATGGGGTGAGCAGTCCCGCGCTCTAACCGCCGGCAGCGCCTCCGAACACATCTCCGCTGCTGTCACCCGCTGCGAGGCGGGCAAGTCGTACTCCCCCAGCCTCCGCCGCTGCGCCGCCCCGCCGAACGCCCCCCAATTAACCGCATCCGCCGGTGATGGGAGCATTAGCATCATCTGGGCGCCCCTCGCCCCCTCCTCCTCCGGCGGGGCGCCCGTGGAAGAATACGAAATAAACTGGCGCAAGACCGCCACCGCGGATGAGTGGCGGACCGAACGCGTTCCCTCAGCCACCCTGGGGAGCATTATCTCTGTTATCACATCCCCTTACCGCGCGGGACAGCAGTACATCATCACCGGCTTGGAGAACACTGCCCCCTACGACGTGCGGGTAGCAGCGGTGAACACCACCGGCAGCAGCCCCTGGGCGTCAGCCAGCCTAGTCCCATGCCCGCAAGGATTGACTTATGTAGCAGAGCGCGGATCGTGTCTAAGCGTGAATCCCCCGGGGGCGCCTTCACAGGTTTGGACGCTCAGCGGGTCTGCCACCGGGGAAGTGGGGCTCCTTTGGCAGCCACCCGCGAACAACGGGGGAGCGGCCATCACCAAATACATCATAAAGTGGCGCTTAGCGGACAGTCCCCAAAGCGGATGGAACAGCAAGGAAGTAACAAACGCGACACCATCCAACCTTGAAGGCATCCCCCCGTTCCCGCTTAGCTGGAACACGGTCTTGACGGGCCTCACTAACGATAAACAGTACGAGTTCAAAATATCCGCCGTGAACCCAGAAGGGGAAGGACACGCCGCGCACGCCGCCGGCACTCCCTGCCTGATAGCAAACTCCAACAAGGCGCATCACTGCGACCTCCCCGGGGAGCCCACAGCGTTGCATGCGGCCTCCCAACCCGGGGCGCTGGAAGTAACCTGGGCGTCCCCATTGCGTATACGTAACGGAGAAGCGTTGATAGACGACGGGGGAGCGTCTATAACGCATTTCATCGTTACATGGAAAGAAACCACTAGCAGCAGTGTTCCCTCAACTCTCATCGTTCACTACAACGCTAAACGGCAGGGAATACCGCCGGTCCTTACCCTCGAATGGGTGGCGACGTTGTCGTCGCTGAAGAACAACGTTGAATACACCATAACAATCTCAGCCCGCAACGCAGCCGGCGACGGCGCGGCTAGCAGCATCACGGGCATGCCCTGCCCCGAGGGGCAGCATCACCTCAACGACAGTATAAATGATTATGAGGGTTGCCAGCCGAAGAAGTGCCCAGAGGGCTTTCAACGCGTCAAAGGGGGAAGATGCATTCCGATGTGCGGGGTTGGGGAAGAATACCAAGCCAGCCGAGGGGGATGCCGCCCAACCGACGAGACCTGCCAAAGCGACGAAGACCTCCGACTAGCCCGCGACGCCTCAGGTTACTGCAAATTCGAAAAGACCACGACCCCGGCCGCCAACGACATCACCTACACCCCCCTCAAATGCGACGAAGCAAGCGAATTCAGCGCCATGGCCAACGCTGACACCTACATTAACACCGACCTCGACGGCCGCGACAAAACGGTCGACAAGACTCCTATGTGCCCCCCAACAGGCCTCTTCCTAGCCCTAGGAGAAAGGAGACGCGAATACGATAGTACTACCGACTACTACTATCCCGAATGGGCTAACGAAATTGATCTCAAAGACAAACACCAGCGAGTTGTTGTAAGAGGCTCAGCGGACTGCACTCTTATCAGCGACATTATTGAAACGTATAACACGTTTTTTGGAGCTTCAGCAGGTGCAACATTTTATACGAAGGTCATGTCTGCCGCAAAGAATTTGCTACAGCGTTTTGCGCTAACACTAGTAGGTGCAACGCTAGCGATTGAATATGTTATGAATTTACTTGCCGAGTGGAAAGACGGTGAGTACAAACTAAGGTCTGGTGCTTTGGCGGCTTGTCAGTCTCATGACTATTGCTATGATTTGATTCGCAGCGGATTGCATCAAACAGTTTTGGAAGGTCTAGGCAATGGTTGCGATCAGGTGTTGAAGGAGCTGTGGATTTCTTATTGCTGGAAACTGAAACCCCCTCATAGCTGGTTGTGCCGATTAATTATTGCCGACGTTCTCACTGACATTATAGCAAATCGTGATTTAATTGGACTATCTAAAACGTCTCCTGAGATTGGTGTGGTTTTGCTGCGTAATTCGAAGACGGGTAAGTGTGTAACGGTTCCGGCGGGGTCTACGGTTGATGTGCGGATTGTTCAGGAGCGCTGCGGCTATGACAGCAGTCATATGCCTAATGATCAGAGGCAGTGGTTTCACGTGTTGCAGGCTGAGCCTCTCCCTAATTTGAAGTCTTCGTTGGGTTCTTTTTATGTTATACCCGCGAATATCATCTCGGGTAATCAGAATTCTTGGAAGTTGACTTTGGATAAGAATGATGACGAGGTCGAGGGCAGGCGGTGCTTGTACGTGGGTGGTGTTTCTAACAGGGAAGTCCGCCGGGGGGATTGCATGGTCGGCGGCGCTCGTGATAAGTCACGGGTGTTCCGCCTTTCCCCGATCGGCCTAGATGAGTACAGGATCAGAGATTTGTTAGGCAAAGATTCGTTAGGCGTCGGGTGCTGGCGCCCAGTGGTTGGAGCGTCGCCTGAAGCAACAGCCGCGAACGGAGTTCTCATCGAGAATAATTCGGCTTGCGGCGAGTATTCTCATTGGCGTTTCGAGCCCGTAGATCCTAGAGTGCAGCTAGGGAACTAGGTAGTCGAATAGTATTGAGAAAGAAGATAAGATTATGTTTTCCAGGAGAATAGCTGGGTGCTGCCGCCGTGTGCTGGTGGTAGTGCTCGTTTCGGTCTTGTTGGTGTCTGCTTGTTCACCCGCTTCTGAAGAAGAAGGGATAGATGGCGGCGCCGCGCCGCCTGGTGCTGGCACGGAGGTTCCGGCGTCGTCGGTTCCTCCGTCGTCTTCACCTGATTCTGAGGGAAGCGTTTTGGGGGACGTGTTTACTGGGGAGGAGTTGGAGGGCCTAGCGGGGCAGTATAGTGGGGAGGAGTTGGAGGGCTTGTTGGGATCGGGAAGTGCTGTGAATTCGGCTGTTCTGGAGTTTGCTGGTTTGTTCGCGGGTTTTTGGGATGGTTATTCTGATGATGAGGTGCAGGCTTCGGCGTTTCTTGATAGGAATATTTTGGGGCGTGATTCTTTGGGTATTGATGTGAATGATGTTTCTACGCCTACGGGAGCGTTTTGTTGGGTGGTTTTGCGTTTGCGCTCGGTTATGCCTTTTCAAGGGGACGTGGTTTTGTCTGGGGGTTCCCCTGACTTTAATTTTTGGTTGTACGATAATTTGAGGGTATGGTTACTGGAAAGGGAGGCAGTTAATCGTGGAGTGGAGTTATGGTGGGAGACTGGTTCTACTGATAATCGTTCCCTGCGGAGGTTCTTGCTGCAAGCAACTTCTGATAAACTCAAGGATGTTATTTTTTCTGGGGGCTTGCCGGCGGCTCTCCGGCCGGCAGCGGAGAGTTTGTACGATTTTTTTGAGAGGTTGCTGGGGTTGGAGGTTTATCGTGTTCGGCCGAAGATTGAGGAGATTTCCAGTCATCCCGATCTAACTGGGATGACAGCGGAGGATGTCCGGCGAGTCTGGCCGGAAATCCTTGAGCTAGAATTGGATCTAGGCGAGTATGATGAATATGTTGAATTGTTCCAACGCTTAGAAGAGGACGAGGTTCGGGGTCTGCTGAACTCGGAGTGCAGGCAGCACACGTATCGGGAAAGAGTTGAGCGGGCCTGCCCGCCTTGGGTCAGGGAAGCCCTATCAGATCCTATATTCGCCCTGTCATGTACTGTTCCAGACTACTTTCCTAGGTACTTGGAATCCCAGTCGGATTGCATCTTCGGCGGGTGCTTAGTGGGCGCGGAGCGTGAGGAAGATTCAAGAAAAACTTCTGAGTTATTCGGATTTCCTGCGGAGGAAACTCTTTCTGAACCGTTTGAAGGTTTCCTGTCAGTATCAGCCGGCTTGGATTACGCGTGCGGCGCTAGGCCGAGCGGCATCGTGTGGTGCTGGAACTGGTGGAGCCTGCTTCATGATGAGAAAGTCAACGGTGATTCACCCGAACGCGATTCCGGATTCCGTGGGGGCGTCGTACGAGATTTCTTGTTGATTGAAGAAGATTCGGGTTTCGGGTGCGCGATTATCCTCGACGAGGGAATGTTGAAATGTTGGCGTCCGAGGAAGCCTATGGGGGATTTGAAACTCCCCGTGGGGGAATTCAGGCAGGTCAGCGTGGGCATTGAGCACGCTTGCGCCGTCCGCGTCACCGGCAGATTAACATGCTGGAGGATCGACCCTGAGAACACAAACGCCCCCTCCGTCCCCCCGCCTGCTGGGGAGTTCGTCTCAGTGGACACGGGCTGGGACGGGGACATCCACAAACCCAAAGGAAAACCGCTAGACGATGGCGGTCTCTCCTGCGGACTAAGGATCGACGCCGCGGTCGAATGCTGGGGTGAACAGAGTCTAGTCTTCGGGAAGGGCTCCGAGCGGGGCGATGAGTTCGCGGATGTTAGCGTCGGGCACAGCGGACGGATCTGCGTTTTGCGAACAGATGGGGTCATCCACTGCGGAGAAGACCGGGTCTACGGATCCGACTACCCCCCGGGGAACGGGTTCACTCAAGTGAACGTGGGCGGCCTCAACCATGTTTGCGGGTTACGCTCAAACGGCGCGGTTGAATGCTGGAAAGCCAGCGGCGAGTTCCTAGGCAGCATCCCAGGGCCTTTCACCGAACTAGAAGTCGGATACACCTACGCAGAAGCCCCCTACGCCTGTGGATTATTAGAAGACAGGCGCATCTTGTGCTGGGACCTCGTGAAGGAAGTATTCAACTGGGCCGCCGAAGGGCTCGAAGACTACAAGCACCCCCAATGCTTCCCCGATTTTAATGAGGGGCACGTGTGCTGGACAGACGGCGCAGACCCGCCCCGGCCAGTAGACGACGTCTTCGTGCTGGAATCCCCCATCCTCCTGCCGCATTCGGGTTCCGCTCTCTACCCTGGCAGCGGCTCCAACTGAGCTAGCGCCGCGCTGTCTAGAAGCCTGGCTGACGCCCGGAGATGCGGGGAACGTAAATGACTCAGTTCAATATAAATAAGTTTGACGACTTAGGCGGAAGCGGCGACAACTGGCGGCGGATCGTTCATCAGTACTGCGGGTAAGATAACATTCATATGCTGAACATATGCCGAACAAGCAAAATAATATGAAGCAGTGATTCCACGTGCTGAAGGCCGAGCCTTCTCTCCTAGCAAGTCGGCGGCCTCTTCGACCGCGGGGGCGGGATATTTCTATGAGTATTCGCGTTGGCGTTTCGACCCCGTGGATCCCACTGTGCGGCTCGGAAACTAGGTAGTCGAGTAGTATGAGAGGTCAGATTATGATTAAGAAAGAAGGTCAGATCATGTTTTCCAGAAAAATAGCTGGGTGCTGCCGCCGTGTGCTGGTGGTAGTGCTCGTTTCGGTCCTGCTGGTGTCTGCTTGTTCACCCGCTTCCGAAGAGGGGGGCAGCGGCGGGTCGCCTGGTGCTGCTTCTGGTGCGTCGGCGCCGTCTGGCGTTTTGGGGGACGTCTTCACCGGTGAGTAGTTAGAGGGTTTGCGGGAAGTGTTCACCGGTGAGGAGTTGGAGAGCATGGAGGGGCGGTTCAGCGGGGAGGAGTTGGAGGAGTGGTTTGGGTCGGGGAGCGCTGTGTGGGGGAGCGCGTTTGAGGTTGCGAGCGCGGGAGCGGAGGGTTCGCGAGCTGAGCCGAGGTCGCGGTTTGAAGCTTTTGCGGGAGAGTGGGCTGAGCTGAAGGATTGGTCTGATGACGAGTTGCGGGCTTTGGCGTTTGTCCGGAGGGTTAATTTGGGTGATGATCCTTGGGGTATTGATGCTAATGATGTTTCTACGCCTATTGGGGCGTTTTGTTGGGCGGTTTTACGTTTGCGTGAGGTTATGCCTGCTGAGGTTGTGGTGCTGTTTTGGGGGGCGTCTGCTCTTGCTTTGGATTGGTATGTTGATAATTTGAGTTTGTGGATTATCGAGAGAGAGGCTGCTGATCGCGGGTTGGAGTTGGAGTGGGAGACTGGTCTTACTGATTATAACGGCTCGCTGAGACGGTTTTTGCTGCAGGCTACTGCTCCTGGGGTTAGGGATGTTGTTTTCTCTGAAGGTCTGCCTCCGTTGTTGAAGCCTTTAGCGGAAAGGTTCTACGATTATTTCGACAGGCTGCTCGAATTAGGGGTTTATCGTGCTAGACCTACGCTTGCTGAAGTCTCTGCTCATCGGGATCTGGCGGGAATGACTGGGGAGGATGTCCGGCGGGTCTGGCCGGAGGTTCTGGAGATAGAATTAAGCAGAGAAAACCACGAAGAATATGTAGAGTTGTTCGCACTCTTAGAAAACGATGAGGTTCAAAGATTATTGAACGGTGAGTGCGAGCAGCGCACGAATCAGGAAATATTTGAGCGGATCTGCCCTCCCTGGGCCGCGGAGGCTGTCCCCGAGGTGTGCGCTATTTCCGGCGAACCCCGCTACTCGTATTTGCCGTCTGGCTCTGATTGCCTTTTCGGTTGCCCCGAGGACCCCGAGGAAGGTGACCCTATGAACGAACTGTTTATGAACATGGTGTCCTCATCAGGCTTCGTATCAGTCTCGGCCGGTTTGAATATCATGTGCGGAGCCGGGGCGGATGAAATAGTGTGGTGCTGGAACTGGTGGGAACTCCCCAATGGGGAGCGGAACGACCTCTACACCCCGGGAAGCGCTTCGAAGTCCAGGTCGGTGGCCGCGGGGGGGAGCCTTTTGTGCAATGTATCGGATCCCGCTGGAGAGTTGGAGTGCGGGAGCCTAGGGTCGCCGTTAGCGGACGTGGAAACCCCCGCAGGAGAGTTCAAGGAAGTAAGCGCGGGCATTGAACATGCTTGCGCTATCCGCGTTACCGGCAGGTTAGCGTGCTGGAGCCTTGACCGTGCGAGCGCGAAAGCGTCCCCGCCTGCAGGCGAGTTCGTCTCAGTAGACGCAGGCTGGGACGGAGACGCCCACCTACCCCAAGGGGACAACTCAGACGACGGCGGCCTCTCCTGCGGACTAAGAACCGACGCAGCGGTTGAATGCTGGGGAGAACAGTCTTTAACCTTTGGTGAAGGCTCCGAACGAGGAAACGAGTTCGCAGGCGTCGACGTCGGACACAGCGGACAAGTCTGCGTCCTGCGAACAGACGGAATCATCCACTGCGGAAAAGACAAGGTCTACGGCTCAGACTACCCGTCGGGGAGCAGGTTCGCTCAAGTGAGCGTGGGCGGCCTCAACCACATCTGCGGACTGCGCGCCGACGGCAGCGTTGAATGCTGGAACCCCAACGGGGAATTCCTAGGCAGCATCCCCGGGCCGTTCACGGAAACAACAGTCGGACACACATACACAAACATCCCGTTCGCCTGCGGGCTGCTAGCCGACGGACGCATCGTGTGCTGGGACCTCATAGAAGAAGTATTCAACTGGGCAGCCAACGGACTAGAAGAATACACGCACCCCCAATGCTTCCCACACCTCACAGAAGGACGCGTGTGCTGGACAGCCGGCATCGACCCGCCCCTCGACACAAACGACATTTACCTAAAAGAATCCCCCATCCTCTTACCCCATTCAAACTCATTCCTCTACCCCAACAGCGACTCCAACTGAACCAGCGCAGCGCCGTCTGCCGTTCTAGCAGCCGCTTATCTGGCTTCTCAGCGATTGCCTGACTTTTTCCACTGCCGCCGGCAGGTCAGGCACCTGCCGTTCCACGGCGCCTTCCGGCGTTAGGAACAAAATAAGAGCAGAGGAAACAGGACTGCCGGCAGCCTCGGCGACCAGCAAAGCGTAAGCAGCCAACTGGGGCGTGTAATAGTCGAGCCTCGCATCCAGACTAGCCGGGTCGGTCGCATCGTCAGTCTTGTAGTCGACCACCACGTAACTGCCGTCGGAGGTTTCGTAGAGGAGATCCATCAAGCCTTCCAAAAGGACGCCCTCCACCTCCGCCCCTATGTAGATCTCCCGCCAGTGGCGGCTGCCGCGAGCCTCTGAGACCGCGGGACTTCTCAGAGCGTCGCCTACACGCCTGATCACGTCAGGCACCCGATTCGACGGCAGCCCTTCCTCCTCCGCATGACGTTCGGCCGCCGCCCGCAACTCAGCGTCGTCTACTCCCAGGGCGCCGTCGACTACTCCCAGGTTGGCGGCGCTGCCGCCGCCTCTTTGCGAAACGCCCGAAGGGGAAACAAACGGGATTGCGGCCAACGTGTTGTGAACAGCGCTGCCGAAGGACGTTCCGAAGCGGCCTCTGTGCAAGAATTGACTCTCATCAAACTCCGCTTCTTTGGACGGGTCGGGGGCGTCCGGGAGTTCCGCTCCAACCGAGGGTGAAGCATCCGCAGCGGCTCCCCCGCCGTCACCCAAGAACGAACGCACGCTGCCCGCCGCCACCGTCGCCGGACGGCGAGCTTTCGCCCAAAGAACTTCGCGCTGCTCCCGCCAGCGCTCTCGCCGGAGAGCGCCCTCGCCATCGGGTGCTGACGACACGAGCGCCGCTGCAGGTCGGCCGTCCTCCCCCTCCCCCGCAGCCGGTTTGTTCGCTTCGGCGGCGCCGTGGAGAGCACCCTCGGTGGCAGCATCGCCTGATTTTGCCCATTCCGGCATCGGAGTGGGCGCAGCGTCAACCGCAGCGTCAGCGTCCGCAGTGTCTGCGCTGTCTGCGCTGAACACCGTCGCCGGGAACCCTTTCGTCGCCTCTGCCAGCATTTCTGCCCCTGTCATCTTCCGAAGCCGCTGTGACGTGTTCAGCTTTGCCCAACTGCTAGACGAGCGTGTGGCGCGAAAGGTTGAGACGGCCAGGTAATCCCTCGCTCTCGTGCACGCCACGTAGAGCAAACGCAAAAACTGGTGAAACTCGAACTCCTTCTCGCGCTTCAAGGCTTCTTGTGAATTGGTTGAAGTCAAGAAATCCGACAACTTGTAGTCCACACCATCCAACCCAAACCCTCTCTCGGGGGTGCGCTCGCCGCCGCTCCCCTCCTCGCCCGCCGACCCGCCGCTCCCCTCGCCGCCCGCCGACCCGCCGCGCCCCTCGCCGCCCGCCGACCCGCCGCGCTCGCCCTCGCCCTGCGCCGACCCGCCGCCCCCCTCATCGTCGCCGTCCCCCTCATCGTCCTCCTGCCCCTGCCGCTGATCGAAGAGAAGCCAGGGCGAGCGCAAACTGCTCACGGCGGCTGTCTTCCCAGAGAAGCCTGCGACCACCGCTATCGGGAACTCCAGACCTTTGGCGGCGTGGACGGTCATGACACGCACCGCGTCGTCGTCGGTTTCGGGGACTATCGCCTCGGGGGTGCGGCGTCCCTCGCTCATCTGAGCGTCCACCCAGTAGAGATACGACCGCAGCGACCCCCCGGTTGCGTCGGAGTAGGCGCGAGCTTGATCAGCCACGAAACGCAGCCGCCGCAGAGCGTCCCGGTAACGACCCCCGAAGAAACTCAACTCCAACATGCGCCTGTCCCGGATGACCCTGTCCAGGATCTCCCCTGGGGAGAGCCACATGATCTGCGAGTGGAGTTCAGCCATCCAGCCTAGAGCGTCGGAGATCGGCCCTTCGGGCTGCCTGCTCAGATAATCCCAAGCTCGATAGGCGCCCCTGCAGGAGCAGCGGTACTCGTAGAGTTCGTCGTCGCCAAAACCGAACGCCGGCGACCGCAAGGCTGTGACCACAGCGAAATGGTCGGACGGGTCGTTGACGGCGCGCAGGACGGACATCAGCGCTGACACTTCCTGCGTGCCGTAGACCAGGGCCGAGGACTCCAGCCTGAAAGGGACGCCAGCGCAGTCGAACGCCCAGGTGAGATGGGGCAGCACATGCCGCTTCGGGATGAGGACGCAGATGTCTTCGTAGCGAGCCGGACGAGCGCCGCCGGCGTCGCGGCGCGAAACAGGCCACTGCTCGGCCACGGCCCTTTTCGCGAAAGCCGCCACGTCGGCGAACTCGGCATCCCTCAAGTCAGCGGCCGAGACTTCCTCGCCCGGCAAACTACGGTCGAGCAAGTTCACGCGAGAAACGCCGCCGTCGCTCGGCGGGGCGACGCGGCCCGCCTCAAGAGCGACGTAGGGAGGCTGGACGAGGTTCCACTCCGGAGTTGGAGACGGGAAGATGCCCCACTCACTCATGAGACGGCTGAATACATGGTTGACCCAGTCCAGGATTTCCTCGGCGGAACGCCAATTCTTGCTTAGCGTCAACCGCCTGCGGTCTCCTAGCAGCTCAGCCATCCTCAAATACATGGCTATGTCGGCACGCCTGAAGCGGTAAATGGACTGCTTGGGGTCTCCCACACAAAACAGCCGCCCCTCGAAGGTGGAAGCCTCCCAGCCGGTCAAGTCGGAGACGGCCAAGTCGGAGACGGCCAAGTCGGAGACGGCCAAGTCGGGGACGGGGCTGTCGCCGCCGGCAACGGCGCCTCCGGAAACGGCGTCCCCGGAAGCTATCAAGAGCGCCATTTCGACCTGAATCGGGTCGGTGTCTTGAAACTCGTCGATCAGGAGCACCTTGTATTTGCCGTGCAGGGAGGAACGGACGTCGGGGTCGCGCAGCAGATCACGAGCCAGCACCAGGAGATCGTGAAAAGCCAACTTCCCGCCGCTGCGACGTTCCTCGACTTGGCGCAGCGTGAAATCCGCCAGCCGCTCCAGCAGGTGCGAAGCGCACGCACGACCGGTAGCGCTGAGGAGCTCCCACGCATCCCCCTTGATGCACTTGAGTTCGTCTTGCAGCAGTTTCCTAGGATCGTTGCCGTAACGCTCCGGCCAGAACGCTCTCCCTACGGATTCGTCAGGCGCTTCGTCGCGCCAGTCCTCGTGCCATTCGATATCCCGTTTGTCATACCATTCGTCCGCTCTGGAAGAAGACGGCTCTTCCAGCGCCCAGTTCGAGGCTCTTCCCCTAGGGGTGGAAATCTCGGCAAGTTTCCTTAGGTGTTCGAAGATTTCGACTCCCTCGGCTTCGGCGAGCGAAACCGCCATGATCTTCAAATCTGCGAGGCTTTCCGCCAGTTTGTCGGACGAGTCGCTGCAAAACCGAGCCATGTAAGTCAGTTCGTGCATTCTTTCCACTAGGGAGGTGATCACTGAGGAGGAAGGCGCAAGCTCGACAGGCGAAGCAGGCGGCGCGGAGCGAATGACCTTCTCCGCAACCAAGTCCCAGTTGTCGGCCATTCGGCGCGCCACCGCACGCAGAGAGGATTCCCGCAACCCGAGGCTGAAGGCGTAGACAAGCACCCTCCCCGTCTGGGGGTCGTCAAGGAGTTGCTCAAAAAAGTGATCCCAGGCGGCGGCGAACTCCATGTCGTAGCTGATCTCATCGACCACCTCCACCCTTGGCGGAAGACCGGCGGAGATGGCGTACTCGATGAGGATGCGCTGAGCGAACGAGTGGAGAGTTCCGATGGCGGCGACGTCTAGTTCCTCGAGGGCTGCCTGGAAGAGGTTCTGGGCGGGTGTGTCTCCGCTCTGCTCCCCCGCTCTCGGTGAGTCCCCGCTCTGCCCCTCCTTGCTCTGCTCTCCCGCTCTCGGTGAGTCCCTGCTCTCGCGGGCATGGCTAGTCAGTTCGCCTCGAATCCGTTCCCGCAGTTCGGCGGCGGCTTTTTCGGTGAAAGTGATGGCGGCAATGTCCTTCGGGGAGACGCCGCTGCGGACTAGTTCCACGATCCTCGAAACCAGGGCGGTCGTCTTGCCGGTACCTGCCCCCGCCTCTACAAAGAAGCTGCGGCGCAGGTCGCGGGAGATCGCCTCGCGGGACTGCTCATCGGTGAGACGCTCCCCCGCTGCGAGAGTCTCGGACGAACGGGTGCTCTCCATCGAGGCGGCGTCAGATTCCGAGGTCAAAGCGTTCGCCTTGAACTGAAAGGAAACATGGATTCCTGCCGCTCCCTGGACTTCAGTCTGGCAGGGTTCAAAGGAGCCGCCCCCTGGGTGAGAGTCTGACAGGCCTGTAGTTCGGGAGCGAACGCCTTTCGACGGAAGCGGCGGGCGCTCTCGCCGTGATCCGGGTTGACCCGGCAAAACTCGCAGTGATCTCTTGCGCCGCCCACAGGCCGCGGCGGAAAGACGCCCCCCTCGATGCCGTCGAGAATTAACCCCAGCAGCCGAGCGAATTCCTCCTCCACCCCTTCGTCTATGACAAGCGTCAGGAACCGGAAGTTCTCACGCCCCGACACGAACCAGTAAGCCGACACGACTTCGCCGGCGTCCGGATCGAACCTCTCAGACTTGGGGATGCTGCGAACGGCCCTGGCGTAAAGCGGCAGCTGCAGCTTGGGGCTAGTGACGTTGTCTGGGTATTCGGTTTTCTTGGCCTTCTTGCTGCCGGCGTGCAGGAGAAGGTCACCCTCGCCCAGGCCATTGAAAGCGTCGAAGCGCCCCGTCTTGTAGTCGATCACTGCTAAGCAATCACCCGAGGCGGAAACGTCGATACGGTCGACTCGGCCAGTGAGAAGCACCGTCCGTCCGTCGGGCAACTCCACGCTCACAGGTGGGTGCGTATCTTCCGGATCTCGGCCATACCTACGGGCAAACCCCTGCTCGCTGGCTAACGGAATCCAACCCCCGCCGCGATACTCCTCGTCGGCGCTCAGGAACCGCTCCAAGTCTCGCAGTATCCTGCTTCGCTCCGCTTCCCAGAACACCTGATGGCCGGTGCGCCCCTGCTGTTCCGCTGCGTCCAGTTCCCCTTCGGCTATCCGACGCAGCTGACCGCGGCGCTCCTCGCCCCAACGCTCGCCGCGACGGAGAGGCTTTCCGACCAGAACATGCTCCCTGAAGAAGCGGTCGAGGATGTTGTGCAGCAGATCGCCCCGCTCCAAAGGCGGGATGCGCAGCTCGCGGGCAGCGTCCTCCAAGGGTTCGACCCCGAGCAGGTAGCGCATGAAGTAGGCGTGCGGGCACTCCGCCCATTTCTCCAACCGGGAAGGCGACACCGCATGCTCGGCGTCGGAAAGGCGAGGGACATCGACGCCGGAGAGGTTGCCGTCGAACCGCGTGAAACGATCGCTGCTGCGGCAAGCCAGCATCTCCAGCGGCCGTCGCAGAACGCCCTCGGGAGCGCTCAGCGGATGACGACCCGAGAGCAAACGGCCTGGCGCAGCCAGGAGTTCTCGCAAATTGTACTCGCTCTCGGTCACGGGGAATGGGCAAGAAAGCGCCGCTGCGATCTGCGAGGGGATTCGCTCTATCAGCGCCGGGGCGCCGGACGGCACCGGGGCGTCGGCGGGCACCGCCGGGGCGGCGTCGCCTGCAGCGTCCGCATCGGCGGCGCTCGCAGCGACGAGGAGGCTCAACCATCGTGAAGGAAAACGCTCACCGGAGTTCCTGAGGTCGCCTCGGGGATATAGGAGGGTTCGCTCCTCCGAAGCCGAAGCTAGCGTCTCCAAGAACGACCTCTGCTCGTCGGCGAGGCGAGCCTGCGCCCCCCTCGCCTCGTCCAACTCCCCTATCAGCGGGTCGTCGTAGGCTCGAGACGGGAACACGCCCTCCGCCATCCCCAGGATCCAGACCCGCTGCAGCTCCACCCCGGTCAGTTTCTCGGGAGTGCTGATGAGCAGACCGTGCCCGAGGCGGCCAGTGAACATACCGCTGCTACCCAACTCGGCAAGCAGCGAGCGGCGGAAACGGGGCAAGTCGGGGTTGGGGTCAACTTCGTCCAGACCTGAGAGACCTTCAATGAGTTGCTCCACCTTTTCCGCAGCTTTTTGCTCGTGCTGAGGCCATTCGACTCGGCTGCGCCAGTCGGCGTCTCCCAGGAAGTCCCCGATCTGCTTCTTCGACCAGCGCGCCAGCCCTTGCCAAGTCCGCTCCTTGCCCGCCGCCCGGGAGCGGCGTCGAAGGTCGTCAACGAAACCTTCCAGTTCGTCGCAGTGGGTGATTTGCCGCTCGATGACTGCCCTGCGGTAGTCGGTCTCTTCGTCAAGCAGAGCCAGGTCGCGTTCACGGTCGTGACGGAACCGAGCGAGACGTTCCCGCCACTCCCCTCCGCTGCCCACCCCGGCGATGCGGCTGAGCCTCTCCCAGGCGGCCACCGGCACAAGCCGGCGCCGCATCCGACCTCCAGCGGCCAGCCCTGCTCCCCCCGCAGCGGCGCTCTCGGCGCCCGTGCCGCCGCCAAGAATAGCGCGCACCGGCGCCGAGTTCAGCCAGCCAAAGAGGTCTTCACGACCGAACCTCCCCTCCGTCAACTCTAGGAAACCGAGTAGGAAGCGCCCCAGGATACTTTCCGCGAGCGTTCCGACACCTAAGCCGTGAAAGGGAAGGCCAGCCTGCCCGAGTTGGTCTGTAAGCAGCCTCAGGTAAGGCACTCGGACGGGATAGACGATAGCCATGCGGTTCAGGTCGACGCCGTCCCGAAGCCCTTCTGCTACACCCCTGATAGCTGTTCGCACCTCCTCGTCAGCGTCGGTGGTTTCTATGATGCGGGTCTGCGCGGGCAGCGGCGGTCGGAGCGGACGCCAGGCGCTCCCATCGACGAGGGCGCGCACGCCGGCACGGCCGCCCACACCGGCAGACCCACCCGCATCAGAGCGGCCACTCTCACCAACACAACCGCCCACGCCGGCGAAACCACCCACACCAACACGACCACTCACACCAGCAAAATCGCCCTCATCCACACCAACACGACCGCTCCCACTAACAAAACCATCCACACCAACACGACCGCCCTCTCCAACAAAACCATCTACTCCGACGCGTCCGGCGCGTCCGCTCACACCAGCAAAACCGCTCACAACTTCCGACGTCGCTGCGTCGGCAGACGGCACCCCTGTCACTCCCGCAAAGACGACCAGCGGGCTGCCCGCCCGCTCGAGCGTCTTCCCCAAGGCAATCAAGAAACCCAACTCCGACTTCTTCAAGCGTCCGGGCAGGTACACGAACACCGGGGGGAGGGACTGGACGGATGCGGGCTTCCGGTCGAGCGCCTCGGAAGCCGCCTCCATGACGTCCCTCTCTTCGCTCCAGCCCCCCGCCGCTAAGCGCCGGCGCACCTCTCGATGGACGCCGACCACGTCTCGGAGCATCAGGGACTTCTGCTCGTGGACAGCTAGCATTTCGGCGGTCTGGAAGCCGAGGTTCCTGTGCGCTTCAAGCAGCGTCCGCTCGGTCGAAGGGTGGCCGGCAACCGCCGCGAAAACGCCAGCCGACGAACTCCCTAGCACATTGCGCAGCACTCCTGCCAACACCGTGGTGTTGACTTCCCGCAACTCGTGGCCAGCCAGCCGCCGAGCCAGCCGAACCGGTGTGAGAACCTCCACGCCCACGGTGCGTCTGCGCGCCAGCGCCCGTCGCAAGGTGATGCAAGCTGAACTGCTCGGGACGACCACCGCAACGGGATCCAGGGGGTGCCCGCCGCTCGCGGCGCGGCAGGCGCCGATCGCTGCGTTCAGAGCCTCCAGAGCGGGAGTTCCGAAGGGGACCAGCCGAACGTCCACGGCCGCACCACCGTCCGCCGACACGCCGGCCGCCGGTTCGCTGGCTTCGAACTCAGACTTGCACACGTTTGCGTCCCCCGAAGCGCTTCAGCAGGATGTCGGCCGTCACCACTACGCCCGCTGCGGCAGTGACGAGACCCACGCAGCGGCTCATGAACTGGAAATCCTGCCACCCCACTATGGCGCCGGCTGTGAAGCCTGCCAGGACTCCTGAGCCGTTCATCAACAAGTCCGCCGCACCTTGGACGGCGACCCTGTCGGATGCGGGGACAACTGAGGTAAGCATGCTCGACCCCGCTATGAGGCAGAAACTCCACCCTAAACCCACCAGACCTAGCCCGACGAAAATGCCGAGGGTGCTCGCTGAGGGGCTGCGGGCGGCGGTTTCGGCCCCTATGAAGCTGATGAACGCCCCCGCAGCGATGGCCGGTTTCGGCCCGAAGCGTTCGCTGATCACGCCCACCAGCGGAGAGAAGGCGTACATCCCGATCACGTGGACTGACACGGCCAGCCCGATTATGCGGAGCCCGTGCTGTCCTTCCCGCATATGCAGCGGCGCCATCACCATCACCCCAATCATCACGACGTGCGCCGCCGCCAAGGCGGAGGCAGCCAACCGGGCGTCGGGTGTTCGCACGATCAGCCGCAGAGATCGGCGCAGCGTGGGACGCTTCGACTCTTGGCTGAGCCCGTCGATGCGGCGCGCCACCAAAAGCGGGTCGGGCCGCAGCTTCTCGCAAACCAAGGCGGCGACGCAGAAAGACAGGGCGACGAACAAATACGTCCCCGACAGGCCGTTTATGCCCACCAGGGAAGCGAGGTCGGCCACCGGCCCGAGCGCTAAGGCCGGGCCGGCCACCGCCCCGAAAGTGGTGGCCCAGATCAGCATCCCTATGTTGCGGGCTCGCCGGGACGGGCTCACTAGGTCTACGGCGGCGAAACGAGCCGCCAACCCGCAGGCGCTGCCCACTCCTATCCCTACCACGCCCGCCGCTGCGAGCCCCCAGACGCCGGAGACGTTCGACAGCAAGACGAAGAGGGCGCCCAGCATCGCCAGCAGGTAACCGGAGCGAAGCCCGATGCGGCGTCCTTTGCTGTCCATGAGTTTCGCCAGCGGAACGGCCGCTGCCGCCGACCCGACTGCAAACCCGGAGGCTGCGTATCCTCCTAGGCTCTCGTTGTTGGAGATTTCCTCTACGAGCACTGCTATGGCGCTGAAACCGCCCGCCGTGCCCGCCCCGCCGAAGGCGACAGCCGCCATCAACAGCAGCAGCGTGCGGCGCTGAAGCGCCTTGACGTCAGCCTTGGTAGGGGGCTGTTCGACGGAGGTCGTAACGTCGGTCATACTTCCCCCATCCTCCCCCCTCAGGGGTGCTGACGCTCAGCGCCGGGGAACCTGAGACCCTCGATCGCGAGGCGGGAGAACTCCTCGCCGATCTCCGAAGGGCTGGCAGGCCCCTCGGGGTGATACCAGAACGACATTGCGTTAAGCATCCCGATGATCCCGATGGCGCAGAGCCTAGGGTTCAGGTCGGGGCGGATGACGCCCTCGCTCTGGCCTCGACGTATCTGACCTCTGAGGAAGCTGCTGTAAACCTCGCCGGCCTCCTTGATCACCCTCTGCCGTTCGGGGGAAAGAGACCGGAAGTCCCTGAAGAAGACGGAGGTCTGGACGCGGGTCGAAGTAAACACCTCCACGTGCTTGCGGACAAGAGCGCCCACCATCTCAAGTGCGCCCCCCTCCCTTTTTTCGAGTTCCGCGACCGCAGCGAGGGCGGCGTCGTAGGCTTCTTTGATGATCGTGAACAGCAACTCCTCCTTAGACTCAATGTAGTAATAGAGGCTGCCCTTCAGTATTCCGACCTCGTCCGCGATGTCCTGCGTGGAAGTGGCGTCATAGCCCTTCTGATCGAAGACGCGAGCGGCTGCGTCAATGACCTCCCGCCGGCGGTTGTTATCGCTCATAAGCCCTCAGGCTAACCGCTCGGGGGGTCGTGCAACATGTCGTGAGAATGTGTGCTAGGTTTAATGTCAGCGTGATCGCATCGATTTTTGGTGGGCGTGAAACATTAAATTAAGCAGAAAGTCAGGATCCCGATAATGGCAGATTCAGAACAGAAGTTCAAAAGGCACGAACAGGGGAGTAAGGCGGCCCCCGGCCCACATGAGCCCGCACCCCTGAACGAAGGCGGCCCACAGAATGGAGACGCTCCCGAGAAGGGAGGCGCTCCCGAGGAGGGAGACGCTCCCGCAGCCGCTTCTAGGCGGGCGCGGGTGCGGCTGGGGGTGCTGAGTGCGCTGCTAGCTTTCTTGATTTCATTGAAGGCTTTGTCCTTCTCAGGGGACATCTCCCCTGCCGGCGGTTCTGACGCCGATGGTGTTCCTAGGAGCCGTCCTCCCGTTGGGAGGCAGAGGTCGATGCGGGAAAGGCTGCATCACGCCGGTTTAGCGGTCCTGTTGTTCGCAGTAATATTGACTCTCGCAGGGGGCTTAGACGGCTCCAGCAGACCAGCCTAGGCGTTGAGTAGTCAAGGGATTGAGAGCATCAGCGCCCTGGAGTCTGCTCCTGCTGCGCTCGTTGGCGGTGCGGGGCTCGCTGTTTCGGCGGCGCAGGGCAGCGGCGGGGAGGCGGCTTGGTCGAGCGCTTCGTGCTCGTCCGGTTACAGCTTAACTCTCCTTCTCGGAGTTCTAGCGTGCGTCAAGGTGGAATCTCGTGCGGCTTCGTTGAGTTGCCCATCGGGTTCTTCTCAGTTCAGCTTGGGAGTGGCCCCCGCTTGGGGATGCCGGAAAGACCTAGGAGCGGCGTCGACGTCGTATTCATGCGCTTCGGGGGCGCTCGTGTGGAGAACAGTAGGCTCAGGGTTCGCCCGGATGTGCAAGATCACTACAAGCGGCAAGGAAACAAGGAACGCTTCTGCTTCCTGCACCCCTAGGGGGACGCCCACTTCCTGCAGTTACCCGGCGCAGGTCACTTTCCTGCGGACGCAGTCCGCGTCGGTTTCCTGCACTCCTAGGGGGACGCCTACTTCTTGCAGTTATACAGCGAAGGTCACGACCCTGCAGACGCAGTCCGCGTCGAAGCGATGGAGCACCGACCCGACCTCCCCACGCACAGAGCAGGTCACGACCCTGCGGACGCAGTCCGCGTCGGCTAGCTGCAGTCCTAGGGGGACGCCTAATTCTTGCAGTTACACGGCGCAGGTGTCGTCTCGTCAGACGCAGTCGGCTTCTCGTTACTGCACTCCTAGGGGAACGCCCGCGTCCTGTCATTACTTGCTGCGCCAGTCCCGCTCAGCTAGTTACCGTTACATCGTCGGAACGGGCGGCTACCACTACTGCTCCCCTAGGTGGACGCTCTCCGGGTCGACTTGTTACCGTTACGTCACTCAATACGGTTCGCTGCGCTACTCCTGTTCCACTGGTTGGACGCGCTCGGGGGCCACCTGCTACCGGTACGTGACGAGCAATGTCACCCGATACGGCACACTCACCTACACCTGCCCACCAGGATGGACACGCTCCGGGGCCACCTGCAGCCGCAACGTGACGAGCAATGTCACCCGATACGGCACACTCACCTACACCTGCCCCCCCGGGTGGTCACGCTCCGGGGCCACCTGCAGCCGGAATGTCACAAGCACCGTCACCCGATACGGCACCCTGAGCTACTCCTGCCCCCCCGGGTGGTCACGGTCGGGCAGCGCGTGCTCCCGGACGACCACAACTGTGCGTTACGTGTCGCCGTCGTCTTCTCAGTCGTGCGGCACCGGCACCCTCTCAGGCGGGCGGTGCTGGTCATACCCAGCTAAAATAAGAACCTGCCTTAGCGGTTGGGTGCTCTCCTCAAGCACGTGCACGCGCACGCTGTACACCAACGTCACCTATACTTACTCGTGCTCGGAGGGTAAGACTCTGCGCGGCGCCCGCTGCTACACCCCCACCACGACGACGACGGCGACCGCGGCGGTCTCCCCTGCGCCGGCGCCGCCTCCAGCCCCGGCGCCGCCGCCCCCGCCGCCCCCTCCTGCCGTGACGACCACGACTGTTGCTGCGACCACGACGACTGTTGCGGCTGCGTCTACTACGACTGTGGCGGGGGCGCCTCAGGCTTCTGCGACTACGACCACGACAACCACTCTGCCCTGCCCTATGGGGACGGTCAGGACAGTGTCCTCGGGCTGCGTCGCTCCCCCGGCGCTGCCGGAGAACTTCCTCATCCTTGGAGGGAACGAGCAGATAAGAGTGTTCTGGCAGAGTTCCGCTGACCCGACGGCCGCGGGCGTCACGATCCGCGATTATGAGGTGCGGTGGAAGGAAGCCGCTAACAGTTCTTTCGGGTCCCCTGTTACTCTCACGCCAACACCAACTAGAACGGGTTTTGAGTTCTTCCAGCATACGATCACAGGCTTGACTAACGGGACGGAATACGACGTCGCGATACAAGTAAACACTAACGCCGTCGCCGCCGCTGGGGGCAGCCTATCCAACGCCATCGGAAACCCCGCCACTCCGCAGGCGGACGAAGACGCAGGCGGCTGGCAGCCCTACCAACTGCCGAGAGAGAAAACAGCCTACCTGAACGAGAAGATCAGGAAAGGTGAACCCCTGCGGGTGTGCACCAGCACCTTAGACTTCGCGACGCATCTCACCGACGCCGTGAACGCCTGGAACAACGCTTTGAACCCAACGGGAAGCGACTTCCATCCCGTATTCGAATTCAACGGCATCGTCTCCCTGCCAAGCGAATGCGGGGAACGGCTCGACGCAAGCATCAACACCCCCCGAATATTCTCCAACACGAACTTCGACATCGTAATCTCCGACTACCGCTGCACCCCCACCACAACCACTACCACTACCACTACTGCTGCTGCGGCTTCGGCGACCGAGTGCGCTGCGCCTGCGCCTGCGCCTACGGTGCAGCCGCAGAACTGTCTGCACCGAGCGGGGCGCCCGTACGGCGACAGAACCATCTGCCGCTCGAGGAGATGCACCGACCCGAGAACAAACACCCGCTACTGCGCGAGCGCCAGCACACACTGCCCCCCAGCAAGCGCCTGCGTGTTCCGCGTGATTCAATCGTCCGGGTCGTCCTCTGAGTACGACCCCGTTTTAGATATCGGATCCTCCATCCAAATCGTGTCCATGTTCGACAACGATGTCGGCAACGTTTACTTGTTCGCCCACGAAATCGGCCACCTTCTCGGTCTAGACGACTACGGCACCGCATGCGCCTGGGAAGACCGCCCCAGCGGATTACCATCTAACCCCCAAATCATCTCCAGCAAACACCCCTCCCTGTTCTCCTACAGCAACGGGCCACGCTCCTGGCAGGCAGTCGTAGCCAGCCCCGACCTGTACACCGCGGACTACTTTAACTGCCACTCTGCTACCATCACCACACGCGACAAAGAAGACTTCCGCGCCATCTACCGACCCCGAAAACTCACAAACAACCGCTTCATATCAGAAACAACAGACAAGAACGCCGTGTGGCGCCTCGACTTCGGCGACCCGCCCACAGACAACCACCCCAGAGAACCCGGAGGAAGCAAAAACGTGTACAACGCCCACCGATGGCTAGTCATGCACAGAGCCCCCAAAACAGAACGAGAACCCAACGAAGACTGCCACGAAGGCGCCTACACCCCCCTCACAGCCAACGCCAACGACGACGGTAAAACACCCAGCGAAAAGCTCATCGCCCTCACCGCAGAAAACCTCACCGACACTGATCAAATGGGCGACTGGGGATCACGGCAGCATGGTTATTTCAGGTTGAACACTAACTTCAACACGGACGCTATGCGCGATCATGAGTTCATCATCGTGGGAATAACTCGCGGCGACCCCGAAGCCGACGAATCCCTCACCGTAGGCGTGGAGCGATCCGTAGTCAGCCTAGACCTCGACGGCGACGGCGTGCCAGAAAAATGGACCCTCGGGGAACCATCCGAACCGCTCAAGACGCGCCCCTGCGACTCCACAACCACACCCACCCACTCACCCTCCACAACAATCGCGCCCTGAAATCAAAACACAAAATGACCGCTCAACGACTGAAGCCTCGCCTGTTTCCGGTGGTGGTGGCGCTCACGTTAGCCGCCGCCTGCGCTCCTAGTGTCCCCGCCGGCGGCGGGGGGGAAGGGGGATCTGCGCGCTTGGCCCTGGTTTTGCGCGCCGCTCCCGGGCTTAACGTCTCAGCGGACTCCGCCCCTCCGCCCGCTGCGCCGCCTGCTGCTCTGCCTGCTGCTCTGCCTATTCCCGACCCCCCGCAAGCGGCGGCTGCTGGGGGGTTCGCTGCGGTGAGCGCTGGATGGGGTTACACCTGCGGGCTGCGCGGAGACGGAAGCGTGGAATGCTGGCGATGGGGGAGGAACGGATCTGAACCCAGAGCAGACGCTTACCCCTGGAACACAGCAACCATGCACACCCCCTGGACTTTCGCACTCGAAGTAAGAAACACAGGACGCCACTGGGATTCCTCCCCCCAAGCCGCCCAACCCCCACCGGGGGCATTCGTAGCCGTGTCCGCTGGGCGCGACGCCGCCTGCGGCCTCCGACCCAGCGGACAAGTGGAATGCTGGGGAAACTACCAAGCCTTCGCCGAGGCCCCTGAAGGGGTCTTCGCAGCAGTAAGCGCGGGCATCGAACACGCCTGCGCGCTCCGACTCAGCGGGCTCACCGAATGCTGGGGCACTTCCACCGTCCGCGGCAGCGCCACCACCCCGCCTGAAGGGAAATACACTGACATAGCCACCGGCGACTACTTCGCCTGCGCCCTAAAAGCAGAAAACGGCGAAGCCGAATGCTGGGGATCAGGCTTCACCATAAACTCCGACCCACCCTTACGAGGCATCATCCCCCCCGGGCGGTTCACCACCATCCACGCCGGCGGCAACGACGTTTGCGGACTCAGAGAAAACGGCACTGTCGAATGCTGGGCGCGGTACTCCCCAGAATACGACAACCGCTACCCCGAATACAACCCCTACCTCGTCCCCCCAAAAGGAAAATTCACCACCATCAACGTGACCGGCGGGCTCGCCTGCGGAATGCGCCCAGGAGAAAAACACGAATGCTGGAGCGTGAACGGAGGAATCTCCCCCGTACCAGACGGCGACTTCCTCACAGTCGGGCTAGGGGGCAGCGGTTACTGGAGCGAAGCGTGCGGCGCTCTACGCAACGGCGGCGTGGAATGCTGGCAACTGACCTGGACGAAGGGTGAAACGGTTGAGGAACTCCCCGAGACCCGCCGGGACGCCGAAGGTGTGTTCATTAAACTCTCCACGAGCGACTCGCATAAATGCGGTCTGCGGCCCAGCGGAGAAACAGAATGCTGGAGCGCGCCGTGGATGGAAGAACACCCCGTGTGGGAAACCCCTCAGGGTGTTTTCGTGGACATCTCCTCAGGGCAAGACTACGCCTGCGGGCTGCGACCCGACTGGAGCGTAGAGTGCTGGGGCAGCGAATACTACGGGAGGGCCACCCCCCCGCCGGGGGCGTTCGTTAAGGTCAGCGCCTCCGTCGACTTCACCTGCGGGCTGCGCCCCAGCGGGGACGTGGAATGCTGGAGCGAAGCCTTCCCCCAAAGCAAAATCCTCCCCCCAACCGAACCCCTCACCACCATCAGCGCAGGCTGGGGCGGATACCAATTCATCACAGTAGGCTACGCCGGCGAGTACCCCATCATGAACGTCGCGAACGACTGGGGCTACACCTGCGGGCTGCGCCCCGACAGCACCGTTAGATGCTGGGGAGACTCCGGAGAAAGAAACGAGATACGCAGTTTCGACCGCCCGCAAATACTCGACCCCCCCAAACGGGAGTTCCTAAAAGTGCAAACAGGACGCCGGCACGCCTGCGGCTTGCGCGCAGACGGGAAAATAGAATGCTGGGGAAACGGGTTAAACATAAACTACGACTACACCAGAGCCGGCGTCTACCCCGACGAGCTAAGAACAAGCGACCCGCAAACCTACACCGACCTCAGCGTAGGAGGCACCTACACCTGCGGCCTCCGCAATGACGGGGCCATAGAATGCTGGGACGACGCCGGAACAGCCGTCTTCCAACAAAAAGGCCCCTACACAGCTGTAAGCGCAGGCTACACCCACCAATGCGGCCTACTCACCACCGGAAACATCCGCTGCTGGGAAATAAACCCCAACAACAACCCCCCCTGGAAAATACAAAACTACACACCCACACCCCAATAAAGACGCTCATACGGGAGTTGAAAAGAGTTAAACGAGGCGGAGCGGCAAAAATATCTCCAGACAAATAAGCGAATCGGATAGAATGGCCGATCGGTAGCTATCACACATCTCCAAGAGATGTTATCGCCGCCTGCATCTGAGTGTGACCCAAATTCACCTAGCGGCGCACACGATCAGGCGCTCATGGCAGAGCAACTCGGCAGGGCGAAGCAAGTCCTGTCTATACTGGTCAGTATGATGAACAAGACAGACAACTTAGGCTATCTGCCCCGCTTGAAGTCCCGGGAAGAATTTATTGATTACTTCGAGGGGCTTGCCCTTCGGACTGTGGAAGATCTAGAATCAGGCAGACCGACACGGCAACTGCTTAAGACTTACATGCTCGAAACAGCCGACGACAACCACAACACACCTGAGCTGACAGACTTATTTCCTGAACGTATCCGTATACACCGTTTAGATGATACGCTCTACCGTGTAGAAGATGAAGAACATGAAAATAAGACTGTCGGACTCTTAGAAGAACTCAATAGTAGGCACCCTGTTTTCTTTACAACGCTCAAGGCGGAAGAAAGCAGCAAATGGGTTCGTGAGATAGTAGATAGTAACCCTTGGCTAGACCGTCTTTGGCTCTCATCGCCAATTCTGTTCCAATTATGGAATTATGTCCTGAAAACCACTTCACCTGAACGCTATATCAGACTCGGTTTTAATCACGAAGCAAGATATGAAACGCCTTCAGATCTTGGCAGAATTGAAGAATATGAGTCCGAAGATGCAAGTGTCTATGAAGATAGTGACCAAAGTTTGATTGAACGACAACCCTCAATAGTAACTATCACTGAGCGGCTATCTTTCTTGAGTAAGAGATTAGATTCCCTGGTTGAGGACTACGATCCTCTTCATTCTCTAGTGCAACTTCAGATTCCGGACGCAGATCGCGGCGGCCACTTGCTCTATCATAACGGGCAAATAACAAATAGGAGCGAATCGTTCACGAGCCACCGTGCGACTGTAAAACGAATTGTCAGGTTTTATCGACACTTAACAGAGTATGCGGAAAATCTACTCTGGATGAATGCAACTGAACAAGGTAATGATGCTTACACCATTTGCGGTGCACCGTTAACGATTAAATTTAGCAAACCTCTAAGGCAAACAACTTTTGAGCGATTCATCGATCTCGGGTTTCGGAGAAAGTCAAGCCCACTCAGAATAGGAGGCTTCATTTCCAAGCATGGGCCAACCAAAGTTCACATAACAGCGATCGACCGTCATTTATGGCAGCCACTCCTGCTAGAAGTAACGAGCAAACAAATACTTGGAGTGCTACCTAAAGGAACTTGTGGCAACACGATCCACCGCCTAGTCACCAATGTGCAGCAAGGCTTGGACCCAAACGTGGAGGTTTGGCTTGGAAGCGAAACTTATAATTCTGCCGTAGCTTCTGCCATGGAAGCCGTAGCATGACTATAACTAAGAAATCAATAGTAACAAAAGAGTGAAATTCAAAGGAGGCGTAACTATGCAAATTTTGCTGAGAAGAAAATCAATTTCTAAAGAAAATACAGATAGTCAAGGGCTAGCTTCAGCATCTGATGTAGAAAAACTGACTCAACGAATACCCGATTTGCGAAACCAAATTCGAGAGGCTGAGGAGTGTTCACATAACATTATCAGCACTTTAAAAGAAAGTTGGCCTAAATTAGAGGCAGCCAGTGACAACTCCAATAAGATCAGGGATAGAATACTAGATGCATTACGAAAAGAGAATGACTGGATAGACAAAGAACGATTCAAGGATGCCGAAAGCAGAGAAGCATATATCGCGAGCGTAACAAATGCAATAGCGAAAGTTAAATACTTACCTGACTTATCTAGCTCGAACAAATCGGTACTAAATGAGTTAGGACTTGCACTTACAAGACTCGCCTCTACAATCTCTGAAACAAGAGGCTCGCTTGCCGAAATAGAAGATTTGCTTCCACGCCATGAGTCCTACGAACTCGGCATGTGGTATGAAGAAGCGCGTAAGAGAACAAAGTTGCGACCCCTATATATCGGGTTTTTTTCAATTCTCGTCATATTCATAGCGTTTATAGTCTTGAGCATGACATTGTGGCAAGGTGAAACAGGAGGTTACGCTTGGTATACAGCTATAGGTCAGTATGCGGGTTTGCGCTTTGCTCTTTTGGGGGCATTTACTGGAGTGCTCTGGTTCTTGGGAAAACAAATTTCAAACCAGAAGAGAATAAGTGAGGAGTACGGTCACAAAGAAACCATGATGAAGTCATTTAGAGGGTTTGCTTCTAAATTGTCTAGCATGAGAGAAGCTGTAACAAAAAGTACCGCAGCCGTAGAGGCACAGAGACAAGAAATAATCTTTAATATATTAAAAACCGAATCGGACTTAGCATCAGCTGCAATTAATGTCTTAAAGAAAAATCCGGCCGAGAATCTGTCCACCCGTATCTTCACAAAGAAAACTAGATCGACTGTACAGGAATCGTGAAACAGAGCACATTTCGGACAAAGCTGCAGATTGGTAGAAATCAGTTTGTGGAGCAGATCCACTCCGACAAACACCGGTCTTATGCCAAAGCAGACGAAGTGCTGACACCCCTATCAAAACAGCACTAGATATTCGGCGATCTCTACGAAACGAACTGACACCCCATCAAAGTGTTCTAGGAAGCTGCCAAGGTGCCACCTCCACCACCTCGATACTTCCGCCGAGCTACGACACTTCTAACCACCAGGCGATCCTGAGAACTTTTGACTACTGTGCTTACCAGTAAGACTTGTCCGTAAAGTAGAGGTTGTCGACCCAACCCTGACGCGGTGGCGCACTTTGTGGGATTTCAAGAAAGCGATTCGCCAAAATTGCGATTAACTATAGGGATGGATATCTACTGGTCAACCTTCGGCAAGACCTCCACCCTCGTGAAGCTTATTGAGAGCTAGAAACGCATGTGTTATGCCAAGCCGAGTGTGAGACTAAGGCAATGACGGACGCCACAACGCAAGCCCGCGAACTGATCAGGATCGTGCACAACGACGCGAGACTTCCCTCCTGCGTTCGTCGAGATGCTGCGAAACTCACAAGGCTCGCTACCTACAATCCCGATCTTGCGCTCGAACGACTCAATGATCTGCACAAGGCCACCGCTCCATACTTGTCCTTGGGTACGCTGACGACCGACTACGCCAGATTTATTTCCATTGAGGTCTTCTGGCGATTCAATATCGCCCCAGCCGTCAAATCAAACTTCATGTCCCCCGAGGACTACCGACGGTTCATCGAAACGGATCCAAATCCGGCGACTCGCCTAGCTAGAGACCTCGGACCTGATAAAATCGCGCCGGCAACACATTCATGGCTAGTTCCAGTACATCGAGTTGCCGGCTTGACCGGTGCGCTAACCAAGGCCCGTCTGAACTTCGATCAGCAACCTCCATATGTCATGATGGTGTTCTCTGTCGCCAAGATGAAGGATGCTGACATGCAAGTGAGAGAGCCGCTGGGAATCGACGCGATACCAAGCAGGCTGATCCAATGGCGATCTGGAAACGTTCCCGACGAAAGGATCGACCATGAACTCCAGCGACGCGCATTGACAAGAATCGAATGGCGACCTTAGATACTCCATCCACGGGACTATTCGCCGCTGTCCTGCACACTTTTCGCAGCACAGACCCTCGCAACACAACGGTGAGTGGCGCAATGACCGATGTCATTGACTCGCTAAACGACAAAGAGGCTAAGAAACTTCCCATCGCCATCCAAAGTGTACTTCCTCTACTACGTAGTGACTTAAACAGGCTGCGGTTCGCCACCGAGGTTCTCGTTCGATTCGACATGTTCGAAGCGACGGAGGCGCTGACCCGCCTTGCCCTAGATGTCAACGACCATGAACTTCTTCTCTCGGCTGCCTCACTCGCAGGCAACCCTGGGGTTGATACCTCCCTCAGGCAATATCTTTCGCAAGCACTACAGGATGATAGAGGTGGACAGATCCGGCTCTACGACAGACCTGTTCCTAAAGATACGGAAGAAATGCTTTTGTATGAGCAACGATGGCCAGGAGCGCGTTCCGCAGATAGTCGCCCTCGCCTCGCGCCTGTCGCAGTGTTAGACAAGGCATTGCCCGCTAAAGCGTTCCTACGCTTAGCTGTCAGGTTGGTGGATGCTGGTGCAGTCGTTCGACAGTTACCGAATGGCGGCCCGCTTCCCAACTGGTTCGGCCCGCAGACCGTCGTGATATGTAGGCCACAAACCCGAACCCGTATTCTGTCCAAGCAACCCAGGGTCACGGAACGTCGCATCATCGTCGACCCCCAGTTGGAAGATGAAAGAGATTACACCAAGTTACTGCGAAGGGTGGATTCCGCTCTTCCGAGCCGATCCCGTCTTCGGTTGGAGACAACTGGAAGCAACCTCCCGATGGTGTGGGACCCTGACGTTTACAGACTCGGCGTTTACAAAACAGGAGAAACCGCATTCCTCACTTCGACTTCAAAATCCTTGCTCTATAGACTGGCCAAGAGAGAACTCTTGCGCCCACGCAGAGCAGGTGGCACAGTCTGGGGTTTCAGTGACCTGGTTGCCGTGCGAACTTGGCGGTACTTGCATGCGGATCAGCCCAAAGGGCGAATCAAGACCGACATCATTCCGGCGCTCGCACAGTTTGCAGGTGACCGGGATGCTGTTCGGATCGGGGTAACTTCTTTTGGAGACGTCCTGGTCGACCGAGGCGACGGATGGACCAATCTCCAAACGGACAACCGGGTACTAGATCTTCCGATCACGGATGTAGATGACGCTTTTAAACCTTTCGAATTAGGGGGATGTAAAGCACCTCACCTATTACGTGCGAGCAAGAACACAGAACTGCATCCTGCGATCCTCCACGGCGCTCCACACCTGAAAGACTTCCGCATCCCCGCTCGAGCTCTAGCACAACTCAACGAGCGAGGCGGCGATGAGGCCATCAAATCTACATATCCTGAACTTAAGGATGTAGAAATCCAGGACACGATCTCGATTGGACAACAACTGATCGCCGCTTGAATTAAATGCGTTTCCTCATTGATGCCGTGCTGCCAGCCTCCTTAGCAACCGAGGCGCCACCCGGCATCGACTTTGAACGCTGGGAGAAAACCCGCGATCAGAAAGATAACGACTTAGTTTACTACGCCGCCAAGAAGGGAATTCGAGGAGTAATCTTCTTCGGGCGTAACTCACTGAAACAGCCTGGTCTGCGTCAATTGGCTGAGGAAAAGGGCATAGCCTTAGTAGCAATTGATGCTTCTGACCCAATTCAAGCCAGAGAACGACTACTTCGCCACATCATAAAGCTCCCAAGCAAACTAAGCGAAAACCAATTCTTCCTTATCCTAGCATCCGAAGTTCGGGGCGTTTAAACTCTCTCTATTAGGGGGGATTTAGAGGGGTACGATTTAAGTTTCTACTCTCCTCCTCACCAACAGCGACGCCGCGGATGAGACGTGGGGAGACTCCCTTACTCTCTAGATCAGTCCTAATGCTCGCTCGCATAGGCAGCAGACCTTTCCCCGAGCGAGTAGCATAAACATATGCAAACT
This sequence comes from Acidimicrobiales bacterium, assembly GCA_965242895.1. GTDB lineage: Bacteria > Actinomycetota > Acidimicrobiia > Acidimicrobiales > CATQHL01 > CATQHL01. The sequence goes on along the minus strand of OZ251507.1, from coordinate 1,864,313 downwards.
CTTACGAAGGCCGACATCCCTAGCAGCTCACGGCTCAAACTGCCTGTGCTGAAAGCTATTCAAGAACTGGGGGGATCAGCACAACATCATCAAATCCCTAGAGCAGTGGCTCGCTACCTCTCGCTTCCAGAAGAGATTATCGAAATAACCCATGAAAATCCTCCGAACAATTCCGTACTCAGCGTCCGTGTAGGGTTTGCCCGATCCGGGTGCAAGCTCATCGGACTGTTGGAAAGCCCTCATAGCGGTTTGTCCTTACTAACCGAGTCCGGGTACGAAATCCTCGCCATGTCGGACGATGAGGCGGACAAAGCAATTAAGAAACTCTGGCGAGATTACAAGAAGGACTACGCAAGAACGCGCAAAGAGAAAGAGCAAGACTCCTCGGAACCCACAACAGAAGAAGTCTCTACAGATGAAGAGGACGATCTTTCCCTCCTTGACGACACGGAGGAATCTAATAAATGGGAACGAGAACTGCTGTCTCGATTACACGAACTTTCGCCGTTAGCGTTCGAGAAGTTCATCCTTTATATGCTGCGCACTCTTGGACTAGAGCTCGAACACGTTGGCGGCCCTGGTGACCAAGGAATCGACGGAATCGGATTAGCCCCTATTTCGTCGGTCATCTCCGAAAAAGTGGCCGTACAAGTTAAACGCTACGACCCGTCAAAAAGCATTGGAAGAGATGTAGTTGCACTTTTTCAGCACGACGCCATGAACCAAGGGGCGCAACGAGCCATACTCGTCACCCTAGGCCGCTTCACGCAGGAAGCTCGAAAAGCCTCTCAGACAACTATCCCCACGGTCAACCTCATCGACGGCGAAAAGTTGTGCCAGATCGTCTACGAACAAGCCCAGAAAGGCGAAAAGATCGGCCTACGACTAATGCCCCAAGTCGACAATAAGTTCTTCACGAGATTCGAATCCTGAAACGTTCAGAAGTCGACGCCGACTTGAGTGTCACAATAAATGCAGAATAGGGCGTATTCCTGATTACCCAATCATCGATCGAAATATGAAAAATGTAACTTATGAATGACAAAATAGCCTCTTCCTCCATGCGAAGAACCCAAAAAACTCCGCGTTCAGAAGGTAAACTCACAAAATCGAGAATTCTTAATAGCTGGAATAAGAACCGAAATTTTAAGATCCTCTCTCTAGCGGGAGGTGGAATTCGAGGTATATTCCAAGCAGAAGTCTTAGCACAATTGGAAAAGCGATACCTTAATGGTCAACCTATTGGAAAATACTTTGATTTGATAACTGGAACTTCAATAGGTGGAATTACTGCTATCGCTCTCGGAAAAGGACTGTCGGCTCAAGAAATATCAGAATTCTATTTCAATAAAGGAAAAGAGATTTTCCCACCAGTTTGTGCTATTAAACGACAGTACCTTGCGATAGTTAGAATTTTTCGTAACACTTACAACTCTGATGTCTTAAAAAAACATCTTATCTCAATGCTTGGGGATTCTCTGCTTGGTGCTTCCAAAACGATGCTCTGTATACCAGCATCCGAAGGGAAGCATAAAGATGTTGTCGTGTACAAAACCAATCATCATCCAGATTTTAAAGAAGACTGGAAAAAACCAATGGTTGATGTAGCTATGGCAACTTCTGCCGCACCGACCTATTTCCAGATTCAATCAGATCAAGGCTATAAACTCATGGACGGCGGATTGTGGGCTAATGATCCGATCCTAATAGGAACGGTTGAAGCTTTAACCAGTTTTGATGTGCCACGAAATCGCATTAAAATTCTAAGCATTGTCAATTCGACTGGAAGTCATCCCATTTCTAAGCGACAAGCAGAAGGTGGAGGGTGTTGGGCGTTCCGCAAGATATTGGACACAATGATGCTTTTCCAATCTGAGGGAGCCACGGGACAAGCATCTCTGCTCTTAGGGACTGACTCTATACTTCGCATCAGGCCATTCGGTGCCCACTTGCCGGCTATAGCATTAGACGACTGGGAGAGGGCTGTGCTAGAATTGCCATATGCCGCCATTTCAGCCATGGAAGCAAATGACAGGAAAGTATACAAGTGGTTTCTGTCAGAAGAAGCAAGCCCCTATTCAAAATATCACACCAGTTAAGGTATTTGATATATTGGACATAATACAATCACAGGAGTTAGTATGAAATTTGACAAACACTTCGCAGACTTCCTAAGCAAAGTGGTCAACCTTAACCAAACTAGACTGGATAACCTAAACGAAAAGGCCAATAACATCAGAAAGTTCCTCGCAAGTAATCTTCATGGTTTCATTGAGACCACTAAACAAGGATCGTATGCTCTTGAAACAATCATTAAGCCTGTTCACAAGAAACAAGAATATGATGTTGATATACTCGTGTTTATGAAACACGAGTTTGAAGAGCCTCCTTCCCACTATATTGATTCTCTCTACGACACTTTACAAACAGATAAGTACAAAGAAAAATCCTCAAAAGGCACCCGATGCGTAAAACTAAATTACGCAGAAGACTTTCATATGGATTTAGTTCCCTGCATCAAAAAAGATAGAAAATATTGGATATGCAACTATGAATTAGAAGAATTTGAAATGTCAGATGGAACTGGCTATCGTGACTGGTTCCTCGCACAAAACCAGTCAACTAACGGAAACCTAAAACGTGTAGTCAGACTTTTAAAATTCCTTAGATCGCATCGCAACAACTTTACAGCTAAATCTATACTACTTACTACATTGGCTGGCAACCAGACCATAGGTGTGTCAGCTAATCAATGCTTGTCTATCCCTGATGCACTATTGACTATATCAACCAAGATGCGTGGGTATCTGCGAATGCACAACCAGATGCCGAAAATTGTTAACCCAACATTACCAACAGAAACTTTCAACAGACATTGGGATCAAAACAAGTATGAAAACTTCAAAGAAAAATTCTGCAATATAGCAGACAATATAGAGGAAGCATATAGAGAATCAAACAATGAGCAAAGCTTAAACAAATGGAAAAAACTTTTTGGTGAACACTTCGGGCCATCTGCAAGCAACTCAGCATATGCTGAAACAAATAGATCATATGGAATTTTTTCTACTCCACCTAAACCGTATTTACCCTAATGGTAACACCTTCCGAGATAAGCGAGGCGCAAGAGATCTACCCTAGATTGCAATATGATATTTCAAGAAAGATTCTAGCTGGAGAGTTAGATTTTTCTGCTTGTTGGCATAAAGACAAATGGCAAATTGAGAGAGAAATACCTTTAGATGGAGACTCCAGACTCTTAGCGAACTTTATAGAAGATTCGCATAGCATTGAGATATCACTAGCGGAACCAGACAACCTCGGCGTGAGCCATCCTAAGGTCATTGCAGCGGACACGAAACGTATAAGCAGTATAATTGATTCATTGAGAATACCTATGATAGATCTTCATATTTTTGACACAGATCGTTCTTGTTGCCTTATGCTAGGGCAACCAAAACTAGGTAAGAAACCTTTACCCTTTTTTATAGGTGAAGCAGTAGTACCTTTTTTCTACAGAATATCTTATGTTGAGCGTCACGGTTTAGAGGCCGCTCGTCGCGAACTCTGGGGTGAATATTCGCATGGAACAAGAGGACTACAGGAGTGGTTATTAGAAAATGATTTGAGCCAGTTGAAAAACATTCGCCGCAATGAACCCTGTATCTGTGGTAGCAATCTAAAATTTAAGAAATGCTGCATTCAGAAACTTATTACGAAGCGTCAGATTGAGAGACGCTTACAGAACATTCAAAGCAGAGAAAGCAGAACAACATCTACTAACCCCAAATAAAACATCCCCAAAACTAAAAATCTTAAGAGATGGTTTGTGGCAAATACTTAAACATTTAGTTTTGTTCCCTCTGAAGACTGAATAGTTCAGAAGCTCAATTATTTTAATAACTCATCTTCTATCATTTTTGGGGCGATTGCCCGTAAGTGCGTCCAAGTGGCAGCTAGGCCGTTGTAGACACTAGCTTCTTCATTCCAGCCATTGTCGTCGGCTGTCTTATAGAGGAGGTAGGCGAGTTGGAGGGCGGAGTCCCCGCGACTTTTGAGGCGCGACAGCAACTCTGCTGCTCCCGACTCTGATTTCTCCAGTCTTGCCACCAAGTGCTGGAGCGCTTCCCAGGCAGTCAGTCTGGCGTCGCTGTCCGGATCCCATTCGTAGTCAAGTTCGGAACGGCGGTAAAGACGGAACTTGCCTCCTGAGGCTTCCCCTACGCCTGCCCTGGCAACCCCTTCCACAGAGGTGTTCTTGGCGCGGGCGATGGAGTCTGCAGCGCCGAACGGACCTGACTCGAAACCGTGCTGCGCGTACCAAGCCAGCGCAAAACGGGTGTCGGAATCCAGTTCGGATTCTTCTCCGTGAAGAACATCGTCGAGCACTTCGTTGATAATTACCAGGGCATCGCTTACCGACATCGACGAGCCATCCGCCTGCACGACCTTGGTGTAACGAGAAAACACTTTGATCCCTGGCCCGATTGTGGATTGCGGTAAATCGGCGGGAGCAATGATACCCGATTGCAAAAGACTTATTGCGTCAGGCAATTCAGCTTGAAGAGCAGAAACAAAATCCCCACGAGTGGTGGACCGCGCCAGGTCCGAACGAGGTCGACAAGCTAGAACAACTGAAGAAGCGAGCACATTGGAACCTCTAGCACGCATTCTGTTTGATGCTTCGGTTTGTAGTGGCCACGTTGCCGTTATCTGCAAACCGGCGTTTGCAATAGCTTGGAGGAAGGTATCCCAACCCGTGGAGCGGAATCCACCTTCGGAAGATTCCGTAGCTTTGTATGCATAATAGACTGTAGCTGGAGCATCAGACCGCTGTGTTCTAGCGACCTCTGCCATAAACTCAGCCATTCCATTTTCAAAATGTTCCTTTGCCTCTTGCTTACTTCCTTGCCTTTTCGGATCTGCTATCAACTCTTCAGCTTTGGGGGAAAGTAATGTGCCAGTTTCTACTGGCCAGATTTCCGCAAGATTAGATCGCAGCCAAACATAGAAAAAATCAGAGATGTCCGCATAACCTATGTTATCATAATATGGAGGATCGGTAGAGACAACCACCGAAGAAACTCTACTTAAGAAAGTTCTAGCATCAACTTGAGATACATTAGCTATAGAACCAGCAGGAGTTGGCCAAACATTAGAATCAAAAGTACGCACAATTCCATCTAGGGTTACTCTCCAAGATCCAGACGACGATCCCAAAGGGTTACCTTCGGCAAAATCCCACATAATTCCAATTGACTGCTTACTAAATAAGTGTCTTGGGCATTGAGCATCTGGTTCCCAGGGGCATAATGTGTTACACAAACCTGCCATTTTATCTATAGCGAACGCCAAATAGGTAACAACGGCATCTGCATATGCAACTGCAGAGGATCCTCCATTACGAAGACGTATCTGGTCGTCTGCTAGACCGGCGACTTTGGCGTGTTCGCAAATCCGATTATGTACTTTTCGCAATAAATCGGAGAAGGTGGTAAGAGCCAAGAGTTGGCGATCGGTAAACAACTGCCACCACTCACTAAGACCGTAGTTTTGCACACTGAAGCCCAAACCTTTACCTCTTGGTGGCATACTACCAGAAGGTTTCCACCCTAGCTCCGCAACTTTAGTCGCCTTTTGGCACGCATTGAGATCGGTTGCAAGTGGCTCACAATACCTGCGTCCTCTATTACCTTCAGCTACTACGGCCAGTAGGTGAGCCCCCATACGACCCGCAAGACCCTCAGATCGGATATATTCCACTGGAATAGTCGCGCCGGTGGCAATACAAATACCATTGCCTCGCGTTACTGTTGGTTTATAGCTATCACCCCCCCCCCCCCCCCCCCCCCCGAATCCATAGTTGACCTTGTAACTGACAGCCTTACTAGAAGGATCAATCACCGGCTCCACCCAAACTTCAGACCTGTTCTTTTTTGTTTTGCGAATTTTTTCTTTTCTAAGAATCCAGGATGTAACGAGCGGTACATGCCCGTCCCACGCGGGATCGGGTGAGCGTACCGTTCTCGCCCAGATCCAAGCAATTGGCGTCAATTTGTCACCGTCCGGATCAGTGGCGTCCGGGTACAGATGTCCGATTCTGCGCTCGGCTTCGTCGCGCATCCATGTGCCGTAAGCTTTAATATCGGCTGCAAGTCCTTGTGCTCCGCTCCAAGTACAGAGGTCTTTCGCTACATCAGGGTGCACTGGAGGTTTATCTGCAAAGCGATGCGGAATCTCCACCATCGCCTTGTTGATCATGACCGCCACTGGATTCAGATCACCGGCCAAAACCTTGAGCCCAAGACGTTGAGCTTCTAAAGGGATTGACCCGCCACCGGCAAACGGATCAAGCACTACTGGCAACTCGCCCTCAAAACAATGCTCAATTTCTTTCCTAGCCTCGTTCAGCACATCTAGGTTATTGCTGTTCTCCCGAATTACGAGTCGCTCCAGGATTCCGAACAAGCGCTTGCGCTCGACAGCCCGATCCTCCTCAGTCGGGAACCTGCCCGGGTGCGCCGAAGGGTCATCCACCAGCGAAGCCCACAGCACAGCCCGACAAGCCACCAACGGCTTCCGCGACCACCACTGATGCAAAGTCGACGGGTGACCATGCCTGATCGACTTCTCCCGCGCTGCTGCTTTGTTGATCGCATCTAGCGGCAACGCCACTTCTATCAACTTTGGCTTGTAATCACTCATAGGCGCAGACGTTTCACGATACTCAAGCGTCAATCGCGTCCCTTGCCCAATTGTGAGACGACATCTTGTAGGACGCCCATCAACTATCTGAGAAAATCTTGCTCGGAGATCTGTTGTCCGGCTCGGTCTAGTTCGGTCTAGGACTGTCCGACTAGATCTTCATCAGGACATCCGAAGCCTGTCCAGCAATCTCCCCGTCTCCCCCCCTCCCCGGTAATTATCCCCCGCTGGGAATCAAACCGTCGTTTGATTCCTGGCGTTTCGGCTAGATTATGAGGGGGAGGTGACGCCAGCCTTTCCGAAACTGCTTTTAAAGTCCAAGCACCCTGAATGAGCGCTCAGAACAGCCCTAATCCCGACCAAGTAATAGACCAAGCCAAAGCAGACTCTTCCGCCGAGGGCACTCACGCCCGCGCCTGCTCCACCACGGGCTCACCCGCCCACTCCGACCAGCACGCACCCGCCCCCGCACCCTCCGCCACCGACGGCGCCGCATCACCCGGCCCCGCACCCCGCTCCACACCGCAAAGCGATCCCCGCGCCCGCTGGGAGCGAGAATTCGAGGAAGCGCTCAAGCGCGACGCTCCGTTCGAGACTATGTCGGGCGTTCCTCTTGACGGGGTCTACGGCGGCGCCCCATACCCAGGGCAGTTCCCCTACACCAGGGGCATCTACGCCTCTATGTATCGATCCAGGCTCTGGACGATGCGCCTCTTTGCGGGGATGGGTACAGCCCGCGACACCAACGTCCGCTTCAGGAAGCTGCTCGCAGCCGGCGGCACCGGCCTCTCCTGCGCCTTTGATATGCCCACGCTCATGGGGCGCGACTCCGACCATCCTCTCTCGCTCGGCGAAGTCGGGCGGGCGGGCGTCGCCATAGACACTGTCGACGACATGGAAGACCTCTTTGCGGGCATCAACCTCAGCGAAGTCTCCACCTCGATGACCATCAACGGGCCCGCCAACATCCTCATGGCCATGTACATAGTCACCGCAGAGCGCGGCGGCTCGCAGCGCAAAGAACTCTCTGGCACGATCCAGAACGACATCTTCAAGGAATACCAGGCGCAGAAGGAATACATCTTCCCGCCGCGTCCGTCCGTCCGTCTTGTCACCGACCTGATCCGCTTCACCACTGCGGAGATGCCCCGCTGGCATCCCGTCTCCATCAGCGGATACCACATTCGCGAGGCGGGCTCTACCGCAGCCCAGGAACTGGCGTTCACCCTTGCCAACGGCTTCGCCTATGTGGAAGCGGCGATGGCGGCAGGTCTGCCGGTCGACGACTTTGCCACCCGCCTGTCGTTCTTTTTCAACAGCCACATCGACTTCTTTGAGGAGATCGGGAAATACAGGGCGGCTAGGCGCATCTGGGCGCGCTGGATGCGCGACCGCTACGGCGCCCGCCATCCCCGCTCCCTGCAGCTCCGTTTTCATACTCAGACCGCGGGTGTGTCGCTCACCGCTCAGCAGCCGGAGGTGAACATAGCTCGCGTGGGGCTTCAGGCGCTGGCTGCGGTGCTGGGAGGGACGCAGAGCCTGCACACCGACAGCTACGACGAGGCGCTGGCGCTGCCCACCGAGAAAGCCGCCCGCATCGCTCTGCGAACTCAGCAGGTGATAGCGCACGAGACCGGCGCCGCCAACGTGGCAGACCCGCTCGGAGGGTCGGAATACGTGGAGTGGATGACCGACGAAATGGAACGCCAGGCGACGGCCATATTCGACCATCTCGAGGAGCTGGGCGGCGGGTCAATCCTTGAAGGCGTCTATGCGGGGATCGAGAACGGATACTTCGTCGGCGAGATAGCGGACGCCGCCTACCGCTTCGAACGCGAAGTGAACGCAGGGCGGCGCATCATCGTGGGGGTGAACGCCTACACGGAGGGCGGCGAGGAGGAGACCCCGATCCTCTATATCGACCCTGAAGTGGAGACCAGACAGCTTGAGCGTCTGGAAAGAACGAGGCGAGAGCGCAACGCGCACGAGGTTGCGGAGTGCCTAGAGCGCCTGGCCGCAGAAGCCGACGACCCAGCCGTCAACCTCATGCCGGCGTTCATCGACTGCGTGAGGGCGCACGCCAGCGAAGGGGAGATCGTCGCCGTCCTGGAGAAGGTGTTCGGCACCTACACCGAACCGGCGGTGGTGTAGGTGGGTGAAACCGCCGCCCGCCCGACTGCACCCGACCCGACGGACGGACACACACCCGACACAGCGGCGGGAACGCAGCACCCGCTGCGGATAGTCCTCGCCAAACTCGGGCTGGACGGCCACGACCGCGGCATCAAAGTGGTGGCCAGGATGCTGCGGGACGCGGGGTTCGAAGTGATCTACCTGGGGCTGCGGCAGACCACTGAGAGCGTGCTCGCTGCCGCCGAGCAGGAGGACGCAGACGCCATAGGTCTGTCGATCCACAACGGAGGCCACATGACCCTCGCCCCTCGGATGGTCAACGCTGTGCGGGGAGCGGGGATGGACATCCCCGTGATCGTGGGAGGCATCGTGCCTGCCGTAGACGTGCCTTTGCTGCTCGAGGCGGGCGTGGCGGCCGTGCTCGGGCCGGGCGCTTCGGCGGTGGAGGTCAGCGACACGATCCGCTCGGCTGCGGGGTCGGCCAGGACGGACGCCTAGACAGGGCCAGTTGAGACCCGACACCGACCCGCAACCCGAAACCCCTGAGACCAGACACAGGCTTGACACCGAACGCCCTCCGCAACTCGAAACCCCCGAAATCAGACACCGACCCGCAACCCGAAACCCCTGAGATCGAACCCAGCCCTAGACCGCAACCTGGACGCCGAATGAGCCGAATGATACGCACCAGCGGGCCTGCCGAACTTTTTGAGGCAGCCTGCGACGGCGACCGCAGGGCGCTCGGCAAGCTGCTGTCGCTCGTGGAGCGGGGCGGGGCGGACGGCGACACGGTCGCCCAACTCGCCTGGCCTAAGACTGGCGGAGCGCACGTGATCGGCGTCACGGGCGCCCCGGGGGTGGGCAAGTCTACGCTGGTGGATCGGATGGCAGCTTCGGCCATCGCCGAGGACGGAAGGGTGGCGATCCTGGCGGTGGATCCCTCGTCCCCGCTCACTGGGGGGGCGATCCTGGGAGACCGCGTGCGCATGGACTCCGCCTTGGGGTCGCCGCCGGAGAAAAGCCCGTTCATCAGATCGATGGCGTCCCGGGGTCAGTCGGGCGGATTGGCTCTCGCAGCCCTGGGCGCAGTCAGGGTGCTCGACGCCGTGGGTCACGACCCGATAATCGTGGAGACGGTCGGAACGGGGCAGGTGGAGGTTGACGTGGTCAACGCCGCCGACACCATCGTCGTGGCGGTCAGCCCGGGGTGGGGAGACGCAGTGCAGGCCAACAAAGCGGGGCTGCTGGAGTTGGCTGACCTTTTCGCCGTGAACAAGGCCGACCGCCCAGGCGCATCTGACGCCCGCCGCGACCTTGAACACATGCTTGACCTGGGGACGCACCCCGACTGGCGCCCGCCCATAGTCGAGACCACGGCCACGTCCGGCGAAGGCGTGGAGGCGCTTTGGAAGCACGTGTGCGCCCACCGCCTGCATCTGCTGGAGACGCACTCTCTGCAGGCGCGGAGAGCGGGGCGCGCCGCCGAAGAAGTGCGCCGGCACCTCCACAACCGCATAGACGGCCTCATCTCACGCCCGTCGGGGCTCGTCCGGCGGTTGGTTCGGGAGGTGACCGAGGGACTGAAGCCGCCTTCGAAGGCGGCGCTCGAGATACTGGACAGCACCAAGGAAGACCCCGGCGACACCAAGGAGAACGCAGCGTGAAGGACCTCGAGACTTCCCCCTGTGTGCATCCCGCAGAAGGCGGACAAGACGGGGACACAGCAAGCAGCGGGCAGCCGACGATCGTCCGCATTGAACGCTGGCAACAGGCCCGCGAGACCTACCGCAGCAAGCATCTGCGCCAGGCCATGTACGACGAGGGCGCCGTCATCATGGCCGACTGCCTGCTGGTGCTGCACGGGATCGACCATCGGACGCGCCGACGCGTGGAAAACCGCCTCTTCAGACGGGAGACCTTCGCCCACTGGGAGCGGGAGGTGCTAGGCGGCACGCTCGACGCCGTGCTGAGACCCTTCGTGGAGGCAGGAAGGGGCGACCTGCGAGCCATCGGTTACAGGGCAGCCATCAGCCTCACCGCCACGATCGCCGGCGTCGACCACGACCCTGCAGACCCCGTTCACACCGGACAGCTAGAGGACTACGTACGCACTTTCAGTGCAGGCGCCACGCTGGCTCACTCCACCCGCGACCGGGAGCAGGTTCGCGCCGAGGTGCGCTCGCAGATGGCCGCTTTCAGCAGCGGGATGCTCGCCGAGTCGCTAGGGCGGCGCACGGAACGCCTTGAGCGCTTCGAACGAGGAGAGATAGGCGAAGACGAGCTGTCTCGCGACGTGGCCACCCTGCTGCTGCGCCACGCCGGCGAACTCGGACTCTCACGGGAGGTCATCGAGCGGGAAATCTGCTTTTACCTGCAAGCGGGGGCGCACAGCACGGCGGACGCCTTCACACACACCCTCGACGAACTCTTCAAGCACGGACGGAAACACCCCGAAGACCTCCGGCGGGCGGCGACGGACAAGTTCTTTGCTCAGCGCTGCATGCACGAGTCGCTGAGGCTCAACCCGGCCAGCCCGGTGGCTTGGCGGGAACCGCTCCAAGACGTCGGGTTGAGCGACGGGACGCTTCTGCCCGAGGGAGGCAGGGTGATCATCAACCTGACCGAAGTGAACCGCGACCCGGAGGTCTGGGGGCCGCAAGCGGGCGAATTCGACCCTCACCGCAAAATCCCAGAGGGCAGCAGCGCCTGGGGGCTGAGCTTCGGCGGGGGCGCCCACGCCTGTATCGGCGCTGAACTCGACGGCGGCATGGAACAACCCCTCTCGCCCTCAGAGGCCGGCGACGACCACCTCTACGGGACGGTGGCCTTGATGGTCTCTGCGGTGCTAGCGGCGGGGGGACGGCCCGACCCGCAGCGTCCGCCTGTGCGCGACCCGCACTCGGAGCGGCCTCACTACTCGGCCTACCCGGTCATCTTCGACGGCGCGTCGGCCTGACGTGAGCGCCGGCGACGCACTCGCAGCCCACTCGGCCCACCCGGTCGTCTTCAACGGCGCTGCGGACGGGCGTCGGGCGCCCGAGCGCTGTCAACATCGCCAACCCCTGGAGAAGACACATGACAACCTCTAAACCCTCAATCATCATCACCGGCGCTGCGGCCGGCATCGGAGCGGTCATGGCCGCGGAAGCCGCAGAAGCGGGCTACCGGGTGGGCGCCCTAGACGTCGACGCCGAAGGCGCGGCCCGCACCGCAGCGTCTCTGCCCGACGCCGCGGCCCTGCACGCATCGGTGAACGACCAGGAAGCGGTGGAAGCGGCGTTCGAGACCTTCGGCGGGGCTCCTGACGTGCTCATCAACAACGCTGGGGTGGTGCTCTTCGGGCCGCTGCTGGAGCTGTCAGCAGACGACTGGAGAAAGGCGGTCGAGGTCAACCTGACCGGCACCTACCTCTGCGCCCGGGCCGCGGCCCGGCGCATGATTGCTGAGGAGATGAACGGGTGCATAGTGAACGTGGCGTCCATAAACGGAATCGCTCCCGGCCCTAACGCAGGCGCTTACTCCTCCACGAAAGCAGCGGTGATCATGCTCACCAAGCAGATGGCCTTGGAGTGGGGGAAGCACGGACTGCGGGTCAACTGCGTGGCGCCCGGACTGATCGAGGGAGGCATGTCCGCTCCTATAAACGCCGACCCAGTCCTGAGGGCGGAGCGGGAGGGAGTAGTCCCGCTCGGGCGCCTCGGCACGGAGGTCGACATCGCACGCACCGCCCTGTGGCTGGCATCCGAGGACTCCTCCTACGTCACCGGTCAGACGTTGACGGTTGACGGCGGCATAAGCATGTCCATCCTCGGACACCTCCCCCGTCCCAAGCATGTAGACGGGGTAGGCCCGGACGCCGCCCTTGGCAGAAAACCGAGAGGGTGAACTAGCTGGCCAGATCGGGCGGGCCGTAATAGTTGTAATACTCGGGGGGGCGCACAGGTCGAGGAGACAGCGGGGTTTTGCCGCTGCGGGGGGAATCCTCCACCTCGGGCGCTAGTCCGCGCTTGTAGTCCCTCATCGCCTGCCGGTGGGCTAGGGCGTGCTTGTGGTCGCTGACGACTGCGACGAGAGCGCAGACAGCGACTAGGGCGATGACGCACCCTGTCGTCCACAGGGAGTGGACGACCTCCCCTAGGGCGGTGCGTTCATCTTCGCTGATACCGATGGCTACCACGCTCAGGACGACGCCGACGGCCAGGAGCGCCCACACCCCCCAGATAAGCCAGCCATAGGCCGCCGCGTACGTTCTGCGGGGGCGTCTGAGGTCGACTAGGTAGGCGAACGCTCGGGCTGCGAGGATGATCAGCGGAGCGACCCTGAGGATGACGCTCCAATCTTTGCTTTCGGGCTCGATGTCATGTACCCAGTGGACTAGGAGCCCGCCCCCCACGAGCGATCCGACTAGCAGAAGCGACCACCACAGGGCGGCCGTACGCACCTGCTGAGGCGTCAGCCATCGCACCATCGCCACTCGTTTCACTCGTCTGTCTCCTTTCTGTCGGGGCGGGGGCGACATTGGTCGAGACTGGGGACTGGGACTTGGGCTCGCTGGAGGGACCGTTCGCTAGACGAGGGTGGGTGGGGCGACAGGCTCCTCGGGCGGTTCTTGCCAGCCGGTCAGGTGCGAAGGCGGAATCGGGCCGGACACGGCCATCCGCCACGACGCCCACAGGTCGAAGGCTTTCCCCATTCCTCCAGAAAGTCTCACGGGCGCAGAAAAATCCAGCGAATCCTCGCGGCTCTGACCGTGAGCGAACGGCGAGGCAACAGGCGAAAGCAGGGCTGCGTCGAAGGTGTCTTTCGAACCGCTGTGCAGTTCCAGGAACTCCTCCACCGAAACGCTGGTCATGGCAGGGACGCGTAATACGTGCACCAAGGTAAGCATTTCCATGCGGGACGGAACGTTCTCGAAAGCATCGGCCGCCCGCAGTCTCGCCGCTTCGTTTCGGACATCGACGCCAACCCCGTATGAGTTCGCTGACTCGCGGAAGTGCTCACGCATTGCCGTATTAACGAAACCTGCTTGCAAGGAAAGTCCGTATGAGTCCACTGACTCGCGGAAGTGCTCACGCGGTCCGGGCAGAGCGGCGCCAGTGAGGACGTCCCGGTAGCGTGCGGCTCCGGCGGGGCCGTTGTCCTCATCGGGAAGGGGGAACTCGTCGTTGACCTTCTGCTCGTAGTGCCTGCTCCAGAACCTTTCTGCCTGTTCGTGGGCGGCTGCCACCCACCCTTGACGAAAGATTTCGGAGCGCATCCGCAAGCAGATCTCCTCCATCCGATCTGAGCGGACCTGGGCGAGCGCTATGAGCATCGAAGCGGGGACGTGTTCCTCTTCGAGGGCTTCCAGCGATTTTCGGGGGGTTCGAACGAAACGCCCGAACGGCTCGTGCAGCATTCTGCGGATCACCTTCTGGTGATCATCGAACTCGACCGAGGCTGTGTGCAGACGGGTCAGTTCCAGGGCGGAGACCTGAGCGTCCTTGCTTCTTTCGAGCCTTTCCTCCTCTGCCTCCACATAGTCGAGGGAGTCCAGGGCGGCTTCCTTGCTGAAATATCCCAGCGCCGCGACCCCTAGCCCGACGAGACCTATGAAAAGGTAGAAGTCCACGAGCGAGTCGGTCCTGACTCCGATCTGGAACAGGTTCCCGAGCAGGCCGAGGTGTCGTTCGAGGATGACCAAACCGCCTATGACCGCTGCGATCCCGATCAGGATCAGAACCCGCTTGAACTTGCGCTTTGACGAAACTGCGTATTCGTATTCTTTTTGAGAGTGGCAGCGGGACTTTTTGAGGGCGAAATTCGCGGCGGCGGTCTCCAGAGCGTTCGCTAGGTGATCGGCCAACCCCCACAAGGGCGTCCAGCGCCAGCGGGACAACCAGTCGCCCCAACTTCTCTTGAAGGAATCCAGAGCGAGGCCGCCCGCCGTCTCATCGTTGGCTTCTGCGTCCTCCGCCCGGCGGTGCGCTTCACTCAGAACCTGGCGAGCAAACAGCTCATCGTCGTCGGCTTCGTCGTCCTCCGGGCGATACGCAGCGAACGGGTCATCGGAATCACTGTCAATCTCACTCCCGACCTGGGAACTGCGGGAAGTTTCGTCGGCTTCGTCGACCTCGACGGGCGTGCGGGAGGTTTGGGAAAAGCCAAACTGCCGTTCGTCGATGTCATCGGCGTCGCCGTCCTCCCCCGCAGCAGCCTCATCCCAGGCAGCCTCATCTTCGGCATCCTCCTCCCCTTGGGCGAGCCGCTCCTCGCGGGCTCGACGCCGCTCTTCCTCTTTGTCGATGAAGCGCTGCACCCGGCGGCACAAGGCGGCGTCGAGCGCATCGACCTTTTCGACGCCCAACTCCGCGGCGGCCATGGGGGGAAGGTTGAAAGGCTCTGCGTCGGGCGACGGAGCGACCATGGAGGGATCGCACCAGATCAGACGCTGGTCTTGATCGCTTCCGGGCGTGGGGGGAGGTCGTCTTACTCCGGCGGGCATCTCGGAACCGTCGACAAGTCCGTAGAGAGCTTGACGCATGAACTCCCAGGTCTTCGGAGTGGCCCTGAGCCCCGTGGCCAGCCCGGGCATGCCAGCCAGACGCAGGGAATTCACCGTGGAGGCGGCGTCGTCCTGGCGCAGCGAGTCGAACGTCTCCAGCGCCTGCTCCACGTCGTTCGTCGGGCTCGGGGGTTCGAGCGGGGCGAACAGAGCTTTGACGGCCTTGACGAACCGCCCGCCCTTCAGAGAGATCATCCGCCGCCACGCAACGTCGGTCTCTTCGGGGTCTGGGGCAGACGGGGCGCAGACGAATCGGCACCCCTCGGCTAGAGGACGCACGAACGACATGGGCGGAAACACGCCCGGGTTGGAGCGCTGAGTGTCCAGGTCGGAGGGTTCAGGCCACGGCGATGAGGTAAACACCAGACCGGACGCCTCCTCCACGTCGAACTTTTCGGCTAGGACGATCCGCAGCTGGGGGCGCACGAGGCGGACGGGTTTCACGACCCTGTCGATCTGCTCGTCGGCTATCCATGGCTCGTCGCTGAACGACCAACTCCCTCCCGCGCAGAGGGCGGTAAGAGCACACAGGCCGGGAGCGTCATCTTCGGTCAAGCTCAAGTAGGGGGAGTGGGCGTCGGCCAGAATCCTCGAATCGTGGAGAAGATGCAGATCCCACATAGGAGAGAACGCTTCTTGAGCGAAAGCTGCGCCGGGGCGGGCGACAGCCACGGTCACCGCACGAAGCCGCACGTCCACCGCCAGAAACTTGCGTCTCATCGCATCGAGGGCGCCTGCCTCGAGTTGGATGAGGCGGGGATCTGCGCTCAGGCCATCCGTCCGCAGTACGACGAGGGTGACCGTCTCGTAGCGCTCTCGCCGCAGCACCTCATCTAGGCGCGACTCCAGCCAGGACGTTCCGTCGGCGAAACGGCAGTCGGCTTCGGCAAAAGACCCCGACAGGGACTGCAGCGAACAGGAAGCCACCCCTGAAATGAGTCCGGCCGACGCCCAGGCGGCCAAGTGGGGTTCGTATAGCGCCGGGTGAACTCCAGCGCAGACGGTCAGATTAAGGGGACTCAAACGACTCCTCGATCTGTTGAACTTTCAATCTGTTTGATCAGGTCGAGCACTTCGGAGTAGCACTGCTTCGATTCCTTGACTATCTCGAGCGTGGGTATGTCCGCCTCCGCCCTGCCGTTGCTGCCGCGGCACTCCGTGCCTACCAGGACTCTCTGCGACAACTTTTCGAGGCGCGCAAGGTTGACCTCGATGTACTCGCGGGCGGCGCTTGTCCGCGCGCTCATGTCGTCGCCGACTGCCTTGGGGTCATCGACGATCAAGTCCGTCGGGGCGCCGTCTGCGAGGATGCTCCGAATATGGTCGCCGCCTACGCCTTGGAGTTCGCCCAGTTCGTAGAGCCTCCTGTACGGCTCAAACGCCTTCAACCTTTTTGAGGCCACTTCGGCGAAACACAGCACGAAGGATTCCAGCAAGCCGGCCAGGATGTCGTCGCCGTACACCTTCGAAAGCAGCGGCCACGGGAATTCCGCTTTCGTCTGCGTCGTATCTGCAGGATCCAGAACGCTGACAGAGATCGGATCTGAAAGGTTCGCCGTTATATAGCCGCACAGCCGTGCGACAGCAAATCCTCGAATCATCGACTTGTAGAGCGCCGGCGGCATCGGTAGAAACTCGTCGATCGCCCGGCCGCGCCTCCACAGCCAGAAGCCGGCTTGAACCCTGTCGGGGACGCCGTCGCATTCGCCCAGTTTCAAGGCCACCGACTCCGTGAAAGACCTGATCACAATCGGATGCAGAGGATTTGCTACGAAGGACGACACGAGCACCGACGCCGTGTCGGTGGGGTTTTCGAAGAAGGATTCCTCCCCCACGATCTCCTGAGCAATCTCCCTGGCCGGATGCCCGACCGGAAACGGGAAGGGGGCGCACAACTTCTCTACTAAGAGGTCGTCTCCGTAGACCATTCCGTAGAGACCCGTGTCTATGTCGAGCAGGGGCTGCGACTGCGTCAACGCCTCGTCTAGACATGTGCGGAACGCCTGCAGCCTCTCCGTGTGGTCGTCGCGCACTTCCTGAGTTTTCGGGCAGACCTCCGAGAGGTACGCTCCGATGCCTTCGTCCACAAAACGGGCGAAACGAGAGCCGGGCAGTTCAATCCAGGAGGTGACGCGCTCTCTTATGTCGTCGATTCCGCCCTTGCAAACCAACGGCGCCACCGTGCCGGGCGACCAACTCTGCTGACGGGACGTGGTGAGGATCGGCGTGATGTCCGCCCCGTCTCCAGCCACGAGAAGCCACCGAGCGGCGTCGACCGGAATCAGCGGCTGGCCGCTGATTCCGTTGGAGACGATCGCTTCCTTGCAGAGTTCATCGAGTTGATCGCTCCAGATCTCGTGCGACTCCAGCGTGAACTCGACCACGGACGGGAGATAGGCCACGGGAATGCTCTCCACGCTGTTGGGCCAAGCCTTCACCGACTCGTCACGGAGCGCATAGTCCACCTGGCTGCTCGCCTCGCGCAGGGAAGCTTCTGCCCTCTCCAGGACTTCTCCGACCGCCGATTCGATTATCTCCCTGACTTGGGTGAACCTCGTCACCTTCCACCAGAGCGCCAGGGACTGGGCCACTTTCTCGAACGCCTCGGCGACCGGCTCGGAATTACGCGTCAACGTTCCTCTCTGGGTTGCCAGGGAGTTCATCGCTGCTGCGTACATCCTCTTCCAGTCGTCCGAGATTTTGTTGGCATCTCGAACGATCAGGTCGAGCTCCAGCCGTGCTTCGTAGATCGCCAGACGCACGGCCTGCGCCGCTACCAGCAAGGACGTCGAGGCAGCCACCTCCGAAGTAGCTCTGCAGGTTTCCGCTAGCACCCGCGGCCCCCACTTAGTGGCGTCGAGCGCCTCTGCGCGAGCTTGGATGGACTTCTGGCACGCCCGCACCTGCCCTTCGATCAGAGACTTCCACTGCTCTCCGGTGCACTGCTGTTGTTCCTGGAAGGGTCGCTGGAGTTCGGCTCTGATCCTCTCCTTTTCCTGGACTAAGAGTCGATCTGAAGTGAACTCCTCGCGCGCCGAGGCAAGCCCCTGAGGCTTTCCCTCCCCATCTAGGTTGCCGTGGTAAATGCGCAAGTGGTACCGCTCCGCCAGCCGGCTTATTAGTTCACGCTCCGTGCGCCCGGAGGGGTCGCCTTCGATCAACCTCGAGTGTTCCTCACGCGTGTGCCCTCCCGTGAGAGACTCCAAAACCATGCGGGCGAGCAGGTCGCGAGCCCAGCCCATGAAATGATCGCGCCCCACCGTCACGTTCGCAGCACCAAAGGAAGAGACCGCTCCGTACTGCTCCCTTACAGCGAACGTGTAGCCGCCCTGACTTTTCTTGGCGTGGTTCGTCCAGTTGGCGCCGATGAAATTGTTCACCCTTTCCTGCACGGAATCCTGGGTGACCCAGGTGGAGAGCGCCTCTCCCACGGCCCGGTAGACGGACTTGGTGTCGCCGAGGTCGCCGCCCTTGAGCGTGTTTCGGCTCACCAGGAAGATGGAGTGCGGGCCGCTTCCCGGATTGGCCACCAAGGAATTGAAAGGCGAGAAGGATTCTTCCGACCAGTAGGCCGCCAGCGTCTCAGACATCATTCCCAGAGAATTAGCGGCCATTCCTCTGGTCATGTTGAAGTCGAAGATGTCCGGAGTGAACAACACCAACACCGGGTAGCCCCCGGCGTCGTCGCTGCGGCGCACGAGATCTACCACGTCAAGGGCGATACCCGCACCCGTTCCGCCCGCCATGGAGGCGCACACCACGACGATCGGACGTGGAGTTTCTGCGCCTAGTACGTCCGGCAAACCGAGTTTCTTGGACACCTCAGCCAGGCGCGGGCCGCCCGCCTTTGCAGTCTCGAAAGCCTTCTTGAGTCTCGGTCTGAGCGCCTTGTCCAGCGCCACCAGGCCAGGAACGCGCCCGACCGCCCTGAACTGCCCCGCCCCGCTCTCCAGCGGTACCTGAACCTTGTCCGGGCAGGGACGCCAGCCGATCAGGTGTCTGTACTCGTCGCTCGTCCGAGGCGGATACCGCCGCAGCAGCCTCGCGTTCGGCACCTCGTACTTGTCGTCGCCAAGGGAGACCGACAGGAAGTCGACGGCGGGCAGCGTGGGGATCTCCACCCTGTCCTCTTGCACGTTCAAGGTGTCAAGACCTAGGAAAGTCCAGGCATTGGGGATTTCAGCCCTCCAACCCGCCTTGCGAAGCCGTCTCTGCACGGCGTCGCGTACGTAGCGAATCGCCTTTTGCCCTGACCCTCCGCAACCGATCATGATCACTGGTCGCAGCATCTAGTCTTTCTCCTTTCCTGGATTCCTAGGTGGTCTCACTTGGATTACGCCGGCGGGCGGTAGTTGCCGAACGGATCGCCCGAATCCCCCCAGGGGAGGTCGTCGCCCCGTCCGCCCGGGGGCGCTTTCGGCCTTTCGCCGAACGGCGAGGAGGACGGAGGACCGGAAGACCCTGGAGCGGTCGGCGCACCGAAGGGGTAATCGCTCTCCGGCGGAGACTGCGGAGATTGAGCAGACGGCGAGGACTGCCTGGCTCCCAGGTGCGGGGCGATCTCAGTTGCCAGTTCCTCCAGTCGAGACTGAGCCTCCTCCCGGCTGTCCGGCACGTTCCAGTAGACCAGCCGATGCCTGCCCCCGATCGTCTCTAGCACCCAGCCGTCGCGCAACGACGAACCCACTACGCCAACTTTCCTCTCACCCTTAGTCCGGCTGCCCTTGTTCGCCCGGCAGTCCCCGCTGGGGGAGGACGCAACTATCTTTGGGGCGCGGCCCGCCAGGAGAGACCCCCAGCCGACCTTTAACATCACGCCTTCCACCACTGCGGACGCAGCGGGAACGCCCAGGCTGGGGGCGAAAGCGCACTCTGAGGGCTCCACCGACAGGGAACTGCCGTCTGCGGTGGTCACTAGGTCGTCAGCACCGCGGGTTACAAGCAGCGAATGGCTGCGGGGGGACTCCACGGGAGCCCAACGGCGCCGATACCAAGCAGATGAGAAGCGGGCGACCGCCGCCAGCGCCAACAACCCGCCCAGGAGCGCCAGGATCATGCCGAGGAAAATCTCACGATCCCAGACCAGCAGCTCGACGTCTCCCAACTTGCCCTCTAATGCCAGTTCGTCGGACACCCCCAGATCTGGGTTTTCGACCTTCCATTTCGCCTGGACTTCCAGGTCGGCCGTTACGTCGTTTTCGGGCAGCAGTTCCAGCACCAGTTCAGGACACTCATACCCTTCCGCAAAGGCTTCCACCTCGCACTCGTAATCAGGCGCCTGCTCAGACAAATCCACGTCGAACTCCTCGCCTTCGGCAGGGATGACCTTTACCTTCTCCACGCTGAACACGCCGTCGAGCACCCCGTTGTCGATCTCGAACTGCAGTGATCCTTGCGAATCGAACGGGTCGTCGACGGAGACGCTAAACCCCTTCGGCAAGTAACCAGGCACCTCCACGTTCTCTACCTTCTTCTCGACCTCGTCTCCTATGAGATCGTCGGTCACAGGGTCGAGCGCTTCCACTTCGATTGCAAAGGAGAGGTCGGCCTCGGTCGCCTCGGGTGAGGTCAGGGAGACCGACAACTCAGGGCACTCGTGGTTGTCGGCTCCAGCCGGCACCTCGCATGACCACCTGCCGTAATTGTTCTTCAGTTCCTCGCCGTCGACCTCGCTCGACGAGACGGCTTTTAGCCTCAGACTGCCTGCGCTCACGCCCCCCTGGGCAGACACGATGATTGACCCGGTCGGGTCGAAACGGGAGTCGGAGGGGCTCACATCAGTGATCTCCGGCAAAACGCCCAGCAACGGAACGGCGCGTAGCAAAACTCCTCCGACGCATTCCTCCTCCTGCTGCTCTGGAACCGCAGGGGGTTGGGCGGCGTCGGCAGGAGCGGGCTCAGGAACGGAGCCGTCGGCAGGAGCAGAGCCAGAAGCGGAGCCGTCGGCGGAAACAGAACCATCGACAGGAACAGAACCATCGACAGGAACAGAACCATCGACAGGAGCAGAGCCAGAGTCCATGACAGGAACAGAGTCGATGGGCAGAGCAGACTCCGGCCGATCACGGAACTCTAAGCACAAATCCCCTGTCTCGGAGTATTTCGGATGTCCGACGATCGGCAGTTCTGGACACTCGAAACTCTCTAGACCATCCGCCCCTGCGGGCACTTGGCATTCCCAATTCGGATCCACGGAAACCGTCACTTCCTCCCCTCCGCTGTCGCGAGCCGTCACGACCGGGTCGCTCAGCACCCTGGGGCGCGCACAACGTTCCACCGAGAAGCCGACCGCGCCAGAGAGGACGGAGACGTCGACGTCCGGATCGAAGCAAAACACTATGTCGGTCGTCACTCTTGAGGCGTCTGGGAGCGGCCAGGAGTCGAAAGGCCCGTAGATGATTCTCTTCCTGAGAGACACTTCGATGGGGACTACGCGTTCCCCTTCGTCGTTTATGCCCGAACTCATGTAGTCCGTGCCCTGCGTGGCAGAGATTATGTCTTCGACGATGGTGGGGAAAACGAAATCTGCCTCATCCTCGACGAGCACCGGCACACCGAAGAGGCCGTCCTGCTCGGATTCTTCAAAGTCTTCATCAAAGTCGGTAATGCGAGTAGACACGGCCAGCAGTTCGTCGCCTTTGACGCTCTCGATTTCGTCCACGACTCCGCTCAGGCTTTCGCCGTCAAAGTCGAGGTCGCCCACCCTTGCGCTGCTGCGAAGCAGTTCTTCGGTGGTGGTTGCGGCCGCCGCCTTCTCACCCTCCGGCCCAGAGAACTCCACCACCCAGCTCTGATCCTCACCCCACTTCGTGCCGCGCCAGCTGTCGCTGAGTTTGTGCGCCCAGATGACGGGGTGGCTTGGGCTGCTGAGCCTCCCCAACATCCCTGTATCAGCGATCTCTGCCCAGTTGTCGCCGAACGAAACTGGGATGCTCTCCCCTCCGCCCGGCGGTCGGAGGCTGATGTCGAGTTCGGAGGGATTTTCTATTTCGGTCAGGACTACGTAGACCTTTATCCACTCCAGATTCTCCGACAGGACGAACGGAAATTCGCACTGTCCGGCTTGGCGATTTTCGCAAGTGGGCTCCTCATCTGGAAAGTCCTCGTCTACTACGGGAGGGATGGCGTCCTGTATCTTCCTCTCCAATTCACGAGCTGAACCGGCGTCGACCACCTCTCCGATACTCTCGCCTCTCAAACCGATGCACTCCCCAGATTCCCCTACTAGACGGCGGAGAGTCTGCGACGGGGCGCGATCCACCCTCAGTTCGAGCGCCGTGACGTCCACGCCGAGTTGACGAAGTTGATCGACCGGCCCGCCGATCCCGCACAAGCCGTCTATCTCCGCCTGCTCTTGGGCGCTCAGGATGCCAGAGATGTTGTCGGTGTCGTGGTCTCCGTCGGTGAACCAAAACATGAAGTCGCACACTCCGCCTTCGCCTGTGGACTGATTGAATCGTTCAACCGCCCCCTCGAAGACCTCGCGGTAGTCGGTGGAGCGTCCGTCTGCGTTTGCGCTTGACGCGACCGCCGTCGTCAGACTCTCGGCTGAGCGCACGGAGGACAACTCCACCCAGTTGCTCTCCCTTTCGTAGCTTGCTGCGAACGTGTCCACCGCTACCAGGAACCTGGTTTCTGGATTGTCCTCGGCGATTCTGCGGATTATCTGGACGGCGCTCAAGGCGCCAGCTATCCGCCTGTTCTCGGGGTCGGTCTGACGAAGACTGCCGGACGTGTCGAGGAGGATCAGAACCCTTATCTGAGTGTCGAACTGATCGCAGCCAGAGGCTGCGGCGGCGGTCGGGGAAGGCGTCGAGATGACAGCCCCCAAGCCCGTCAACGTCGCAGCCAACGTCACGACGGCGACTGCCGCGAACACACACTTGAACCGCCGACTGAACCGCCGACGGGCGAAGGCGCTCTCGCCTTGCGAACTAGATGGCAGCAATATCCGCCGCCCTCCATGCCGCGACGATCGAAACTCCTGTTGCGGCCAGCCTCACCAAGACCGCCGCCCACAGCCTTCCAGGCAGGTCTTTTGAAGCACGCCGGCGCTTGTCGATCCCGTCACCTGCCTCTGCCGTTACGAATGCGAGCAGCCCGGCTCCGAAACCAGCCAAGGTCAACAGCATGCTCTGCAAACCAACGATCACCAGAACAAGCGAGGCGATCAACAGCAGAAGCGCCAGCAGCGTCAGGAAGAGAGACCTGGCCCGCATGCGGGCGGTGGACGACTGTGCAATATTTGGGCCGGGCGCGCCGTCGAACGGGTCAGCGGAAGCAAAGGGCGCGTCGGCGGGGTCGCCGAATGCTCCAGGCGGAGTTGATGGAGGGATCCAGGAACCTCCAGAGCCTCCGGGTGCTCCGGACGACGAAGAACCAGGAGAAAACGGGGGGGTCGGGGGAAACGCAGACATGTGGATTGGCACGAAATTTAAGCATACGCACCCCCTGTGACAATCTTTATCACCTGTCAGCCCCAAAGTCCACCCTCACATATGTCTAGACACTCGAACTCCTGTTCAGGGCGTGCTGAAAGGGCAGCTCAAAGGGTGACCTCTAGGCGGTGCTCAAGACGCGCTTTGCGAGTATCCACCCTCACACATGTCAAGCACTCAAACCCGTGCTCGAGGGCGTGCTCGAGGGGGCTAAGCGGTCTTCAAGTTTTCTAATCCTCGACTGTGATGTGACAATATTTAACACTCAAATTCCCGCTTATTACAAAGAAGAAGCACGACGAAGGAAGGCTTGACGTGAAACCAATCGAAGGAATGTCGGTGCTGATCACCGGCGGGGGCTCGGGCATCGGCGCAGGAACTGCCGAGCACTTCGCAGAGGCGGGAGCGCTGGTGACGATCACGGGAAGGCGCGCCGAAAAAATCCAGTCCGTCGCCGAGCGCATAGGCGAACGCTGCCTGGGCGTGTCCGGGGACGTGACGGCAGCCGACGACCGCAGAAAGATGATCCAGGCCGCAGCGGATCACGGCGGGGGGCGGCTGGACGTGCTGATCAACAACGCAGCCAACATGTACAGAGGGCCGATCGAAACCCTGGAAGAGGAGAAACTCCTAGACATCTTCCACACCAACGTGGTGGCCGGGATGCTGCTGTGCGGACTAGCTAAGCCGTATCTGCAGGCGAGCGGCGGGTGCGTGCTGTTCGTGGGTTCAGTGCACACCAAACGCTGCTTCCCTGGCGTCTCCCCTTACGCCGCCACCAAAGGGGCGGTGGAAACGCTCACCGGCGTGCTGGCGTCCGAAATGGGGCCCGCCGGCATCCGGGTGGGCTGCGTCCGTCCTGGAGCCGTCCTCACCGAGATCAACCAGCGGGCCGGGCTGATGACCGACGAAGAAGCAGCGCAACGCCTGCAGGCCATGTCCTCAGCGCACGCCCTCGGACGCATAGGCACTTCAGCGGAGGTCGCCGAGGCTTTCGAGTACCTGGCCAGAGCCGAGTGGGCAACCGGCGAAGTGCTGGTGGTAGACGGCGGACTGGGGCTGGGGACGACCAGTGGCTGAAGCCATTCGCTCCGCCGACGACGCTCAGCCGGCGGCGGAAACCCCACGCACCCCAGCACAGCCGGCGGCGGAAACCCCACGCACCCCAGCACAGCCGGCGGCGGAAACCCCACGCACCGACGAGGAAGTGGTTGAGGATCACCTCGCCTCGATCTCCACTCAGGACCCCGAGGCGATGTCCGCCGACTACGCCGCAGACGCAACCCTGGAGCGAGACCGCCGCTATGTCGGTCGAGACGCCATAACGGGCTACTTCCGCACTGTCCCCAATCGTCTGGGAGCGGGCGAGGTCGTCTTCGGACAGCGCAAACGACTTCCCGACGGGCGCATCAGCGTTCGGTGGAGCATCTCCGGCGGTCAGGCTGACGGCCTCTCCGGACTAGACACGTACACGCTGGCGGACGGGATGATCGTCCACCAAGTCGTAGAACTCGATGGATCGGACTTCTGAACAGCGGGCGCCGGCGGTGCGCGACCCGACGGCATAAACGAATACCCAGACAGACCCCGAGGCGGACTTCTGAACAGCGGGCGCCGGCGGTGTCGCTCCCCCCAACGGCAATCAACGAGAAGCTGGATTACGATTTCGTTAAGAGCATTCAGAGATCGTTAAGGGATCGAAGAGGGATCAAGATTTCAACGGGAGACACTTCGGGAGACACTTAAGGAGACCAGCAATGACCAGCACGGCCACCCAACAACGAACCGTCACCATCGGCGACTACGCCCGCGCCAGGGAGTGTCTGCGCCTCAAGAACCTGCGGCAAGGGGGATACAAGGAGGCGCGCATCGTGATGGAGGACGTGCTGATGGTGCTCCACGGCGACGAGCACCGCGCCCGCCGTCGGCTGGAGAACAGGCTCTTTCGCCGCGACACGTTCCTGCACTTCGAGAGAGACCTCTTCCCCGACATCATCTCCTCGACAATGTCCCCTTACATCACCGAAGGTCGAGCCGAACTAGTGCGCCTCAGCCACCAGGTGATGATGAACCTAGCGGCCCTGATCGCTGGCGTAGACCGGCCAGAAGGCACGCCGGAGGAGACCTTCCGCCTCCACGACTACCTGACCCTGTTCATCGAAGGCGCCACCCTCGACCATTACACGGGCGACCTGGACGCTAAGCGCGCAGAAATCGCCGAAGCCCAGCGGAACTTTGACACGGAGTTCCTGACGCCCGGCATCGAGCGCCGCCGGGAACTCCTCAAGGGCGCAGAGGAAGGGTCGGTCGACCCCGACAAAGTTCCCCGCGACGTTCTGATGGTGCTCGTCGGCAATCAAGACAACCTGGACTTGACCCACGAGATCATCCTCCGAGAGGTGGCCTTCTACCTGCTAGCGGGCGCCCACACCAGTGCCACGGCCTTCTGCCGCACCCTCCACAACCTCTTCTCCTGGATAGAAGAACACCCCGAAGACGCCGAGAGACCTATAACCGACCGCCTGTTTTGTCAGCGCGCCGTCCACGAAACGCTCAGGCTCTGGCCGTCGAGCCCGGTGGCGTCCCGCCTAGCCGACGAGGACATCACGTTGAACGACGGCACCGCCCTGAACGAGGGCGACAAAGTAGTCCTAGACCTCCAGCAGGTAGGACGAGACGTCGAAGTCTTCGGAGAAGACGCTGCGGAATTCGACCCCCACCGGGACCTCCCCGAAGGCGTTCAGCCCTGGGGTCTGAGTTTCTCACTGGGCATGCACGCCTGCATCGGCCAAGACCTGGCGTCGGGCGTTCTGCCGAACGTGAGCACCGACCTCGACAGCCACCTCTACGGCCTTGTTCCGGTGGCAGTCCAGTTCATGTTCGACCACAACTGCGCTCCAGACCCCGACAACCCCATGGAGTGGGACACGAACACGATCCGCCCCTACTTCGGAAAGTACCCCGTAGTCTTCAACAACTGAAACGACTGAACCAGCTAAACCAACTGAACCAACTGAACCAGCTGAACCGATTAGAGCGACCATTCAAACCGCAAAGACCCCAAGGAGCAGAAGATGACCCTTCTTGAAACCACGCCGAGCACCGAGCAGCTAGCCGACCTGACGCCCGAGGAGTTCGTAGGACTTCTGCGGAGCGAACTCCTCAAGCCTGCCAGCGGCATGCAGGATCACCCGATAGTGCTCGAAATGGAGAATGGCACCCTCACAACCGAGCAGCAACTCCTCTTATGCGAGCAGTTCTACCTCCACATCTCGCGCATGCTCCCCTGGATAGGCGCTATCTACGTGAACTGTCCTCACGAAGACGTCCGCACCACCCTGGTGAAGAACCTCGCCGAGGAGTGCATGGGCATCGAGACCAACACCAAGGCGCACCCTGAACTGCTGCTGGAGTGGGGAGCAGCCCTAGGCGGGGACATCGAGAAGATGCGGGAGGCGGAGCAACTCCCCGCCGGACGCCGTCTGACGGAGTATTTCGAGTTCATGGGGCTTTGCAGGGAGTGGTACGTGCCGCTCTCGGCCATCGGGATCGGTTTGGAGTCTTTCGTGCCCGACACCTTCACGCGGATCGTCGCAGCGCAAAAGAAGAACTACGGCATGAGCGAGGAAGACCTCATCTTCTGGACGATGCACATCCTCGCCGATGCTGAGCACGGCGACGAAGGGATCGAGCTGGTCTCCGCCTACGCCACCGAACCCGAACAGCGCGACGCCGTGTACCACTGCACCATCGAGACTGGCCGCCTCTTCTACGACATGTGGAACATCTGCAGGCTGCCTCAGGAGTGATTCGGCAGAACCGACGGGGCGGGGGACTGCCGTCATTCGGGCGGCTCAACTTGATCGGGCGGCTGTGGGCTGCGAGCCTGGGGCACCTTGAACGGGCGGCTCAACTGGAACAGACGGCTGGGGCTGCGGGCGTGTTGAGCAGACGGCTGGGGCTGCGGACGTGGGGCAACCGACAACTGAGGCTGAGGACAACTTGAACGGGCGGCCCAACTTGAACAGACGGCCGGGGGGGCAGGCGTGAGCGAACTCAACGAAGAGCAGCTGGCTCTTCGGGAGACCGCCGCCAAGTTGGCGAAGGACTTGTACGCACCCAAGGCGGCCGAGTGGGACGCCAAACGCACCCCGTTCCCAGACGCAGAGCGAGAACGTCTGGCCGAACTTGGGTTCGTGGGGATGTGCCTGCCGTCGGAATACGGCGGCGGGGACGCCGACCTGCTGGACTCCCTGGTCGTAATCGAGGAACTCGCAAAGGCCGCCCCCACAGCCGCCTTTTGCGTGTTCGAAGCCAACACCGGCCCTGCTCGGGTAATCGACCTCTTCGGCACTGAAGAGCAGAAGGCCAAGTTCCTGCCGCCCATCGCCGCCGGCCGAGCGACGATGGCGGTGAGCATCTCCGAACCCGACGCAGGGTCGGCGGCCACCGACATACGCACCAGCGCCCGCCGCATCGACGGAGGTTACGAGGTAGACGGCATGAAACGCTGGTGCTCAGGGGCTGGCCACGCCGAGCAGTACCTGGTCTACGCGCGATTAGGGGACGCTCTCGGGGCTCGCTCGATAGGCGCCTTGGTGGTCGACAGGGACAGCGAGGGCTTGAGTTTCGGCCCGCAGGAACGCCTGATGGGATTTAGGGGCATCCCGTCGGCTGACATGTTCTTCGACAAGGTGGCCGTGCCGGAGGAAAACCTCGTCGTCGAGGCGGGAGGGTTCGGAAGACTATTCACTGCGTTCTCGATCGAACGGCTAGGGAACGCCACGATGAGCCTGTCAATCGCGCAGGCGTGCCTGGATCTCTGCGCCGACTACGTGCAGGAGCGCAAGCAGTTCGGCAAGGAGATCATCGAATTTCAGACGGTGCAGACGGCGCTGGCCGACATCATCCTGCAGGTGGAGGCCGCCCGCCTGCTCATCTACCGAGCCGCAGCGAAAGCGGGCAGGCGCTGGCCTGAAACTCTTGAGGCCTCCCTCGCCAAGTGCTATTCAAACGAGATGGCCAAGCGCGTGGCGGACGCCGCCATGCAGCTTCACGGCGGCTACGGCTACAGCGAGGAATACGGCATAGAGCGCCGGCTGCGCGACTCCCACGGCTGGGCCATAGCAGGCGGCACCCCCACCATTCAAAAGATACGCATAGTCTCCGAATACCTAGGACGACGCTTCAACCAACGCAGCTAGGCGAGGCGACGGGAGGCGACGGGAGGAGGCGGGAAGAGGAGGCGCGTGCCTAAAAGCCATGCCGAAGGACAAAGCCAAGAGTTAGTTGCGAACACCCCTCCCCCGGAAGACCAACCAGGCTATTCGGCGAAATCATCAGCGCATGGACAGGGCGGCCGATTGAAAAGCCCTCGGCAGAGGCAACCAAGGCTGGAGGCACAGCAGCGTTCCTTAGAACCGCCAACCTTCACGCCTGATCATCCCCAGCAAGTCATTTTGTAACTTAAAGATATTCTCCACTTTGAGATCAAGCATGCGAGAAGCACTGGCAAGCGTCACTTCTTCTCGTTCAAAGGCATCTATAACCGCCTTAGAAAATCTTCTCCCTAAATCTCTTCGTTTAATTTCATAATATAAAGGCCCCCCTTTCCTGTCTGACTCATTCAGGTCGCGCTGCCGAATTTCTTCTTTCACTCTCGCAAGTTCAGATTGATCTATCATGTCTTCTTGGCAAAGGCGAATTGCCATCGCCAGTCTCGAAACCTTAAACTTCCTCGCCAACCTTTGCGCCAGATCGACGTTAGAATGACGTTCCGCTTCCTCTCGTAAATAATCAATAGGCATTAAGAACTCGGCAGAAAACACATTACAAGTTCTTTCTACATGGGCATTTTCATTCAGACTGCAAAGCCCGCTCCCACCTCTGATAAGGTGAGCAACCTCATGAAACAACGTGAATATCCTTCCCACCGGAGCGTCTTTTCCATTTAAAAGAATAATTGGCAACTCCGAGTGATAAAGCGATACTCCACGGGCCTCTTCGACGGAAAATTTTCCTGACTGGAAAATCAGTACTCCCTGATCTTCCAATGAATGTATCCAACGCCTCAACATTGCATGTTCACCTGATGTCTTGTACTGATCTTGGATTGTTACTCCAAGACGATTTCTGGCATGCCGTGCGACTTCAGCGGCTCTAGCGGCGTCACTTATATCCTGAACCGGCAAACTACCTAAACCCCACGGCTTCGCGCCTCCCTCAAGTTCCATCAGATTACTTCTACGTTCTTCACATACACGCAACTCTCTGCACAGGTCATAGGAGAGGGGCGTATTCGCAGACTTTGATCGATAGTCGGGGGGCGCAGGAAGATCTGACTCGGGAACCTCTCGCGTAAAGAAGAATGCAGGCGTCCTACCATATACTCGAGAAGCATTGCAGAGTTGGTTAAAAGTCGGAAACAAATCGCCAGCCTCCCATTCCACTATGAGTTTGGGCTTGACTTGCAGTTTCTTGGCTGCCCCTTCTACTTCGAGCCCTGAAACTTCCCGCGCCCAGCGCAGCACGTCTGGATTTACCGGAACACGGATGGCGACCACTTTCTCACTCCCTTTCTAGAGCCGATTTTCATTCCGAATAAGCAGGCTAGCAGCCCAAGGCGATATTACACAAGCCCTGGGAAGCTATCGAGAAACTCCAGCACGCTCAGATTGACCGGAACACGGATGGCGGCCACTCTTCGCACTCCTCTCTAGCAGCAATCAGCACTACCGGCGTTATCGGCGATCAGCAACTACTAGCGTTCAGCAGTTAGGCAGAATGTTCTCGACAGCAGTCCATGCTAACGAGCCCTAGCTAGATTCACGATTTCCAGCATTGGCTGTCGACCCTAGACCCGCTGGCGTTGGGTTCTGTCCGATAGCTAGCTAGACTCACGATTTCCAGCATTGGATGTCGCCGGTGGTGAGGACGCCGCATTGATGATCGTAGCCGGCGCTGACGACTGTGTAGGGACCCTGTTTTTCGTGGGTGATGCTCTCGTCGGCGTTCCAGCAGTCTACTGTTCCGCTGCCTCTTAAGGCGCAGGTGAGTTCTCCGCCTACGCTGAGCTGCGAGTATTTTTCTTCACTCATGTAGAAGGCTCCCTCTCCTTCGGGGGTGACCCAGTCGGGTCCCCAGCACTCGATGATCCCGGTGGGGCGCAAACCGCATGCTTGCGTTTCCCCTACCCCTACTTGGGTGAACGCCCCAGAGGGGATCAAGCGGGTGACGGCTATTTCCTCGTTCACTTCTTCCAACAGGCTCCAGTCCCCCGGGAGGGGTTCTGAGGAATCGTCCCCCCAGCAGACCGCTTCGCCTGTGGGGCGCAAACCGCAGGTGTAACCCCAGTCCATCTTCTGCTCGTAATCGTCAGGGGATGCGCTCCCGTCTCCCTGCACAGTGCCTTGTTTTTTCTGCACTTCCAGTCCTCCCCAGCCAGCGTGAACGCCGCTCAGCGGGCCTCTAGGCGGTACTTTTTTGCTTTGCTTGCCGCCGTAGCCCCAACATTCCATCTCACCAGCAGGCCGCAAACCGCAGACTGAGTAAGCAGACGCTTGCGCTTGTATCTGAGTAAACTTTCCCTCTGGCGGGGAGGACTGCCCGTACTTGTTCGTCCCCCAGCAGGCCACTTCCCCCGCGGGGCGCAAACCGCACACGAAACTAAATCCCCCCATCACCAACACTGTGAAGGCGCCCCCGGGGGTTTCCACCGGAGACGCGCCCTGCGGGAACCGGTACTCCCCAAGAAAACCTTTTGCTCTGTAGAATTCGTCGAAGTAATCGCAAACCGCTTCCCCCCCGGGGCGCAGCCCGCAGGCAAAGTTTAAGCCAGCCACGGTCCCCGTGATCTCCTCGGGCGGGCCGCCCGCACCGACGCTGAAACAGAACCGCACCCCGTCCAGGGAGCGGCCGCACGCGTCGCCCTCACCGAAACTAGCACCCGCCCCCGGCAGGGGTGGATAAGGAGGCGGGAGTTTCCCACCCATGATCCGCCAGCACTCCAACTCGCCGTCCGCACGCTCCCCGCAAAAGGTCCAGTTCTCCACGAATAAGATGGAAGCAAACTCCCCCTCCGGAGACCAAAACCCCTCCTCACTATAATTGAAATAACTCCAGCACTCCAGTGCACCGGAGGAGCGTAAGCCACAAGCCCCTTCCCTCCAAGAATGGATGTCCACGAACGCCCCACTGGGAACCGGGGGAGGCTCCCACCTCCAATCGAAACGCGTGAAATCACCACCTTTAGTCTCCTGACGAGGCGGGCGCGGAGACGAAAAACCCTGACCCCAGCACTCCACCGAAGAATTTTCGCGTATTCCGCAAGCGAAATTGTCTCCAAGAACAAAATCAGTGAACAAACTTTCAGGGGGCAGAATAGCGGGATGACGCCAACCTGCGGACCCCCAGCAGGTCACACTACTGTCCAGTCGTGTCGCGCAAGCGTGCTCTAACCCAACCGAGACTTCCTTAAACACGCCAGCAGGCGGCGAAACGACTTCGCTGCGGTTAGGCCCCCAGCACTCTAACTCCCCGCTACGGCGCAGCCCGCATGCGTTTCCCCAACCAGCGCTCACCATAGTGAACACGCCAGCAGGCGGGGTCACCTCAACAGGGTCGTCGCTCCAGTACGCCCACTCTAAGCCCCACCACTGCTCTGGCAACGAACCACCACTCCACTCCCAACACTCCACCCCGCCCTGCTCTCGCAGCCCGCACGAATACCCCAAGCCAGCGCTCACAGACACGAAACTCCCCTGAGATCCCCTACTAACCTCTAATACCTCAACACCGGGTGAACAACCACCAACTCGCCTACACGGCCTCACGCCAAAGAGAACTTTCGCATGAACAGCAGAACCAAAACCATGAATGTCAAAATCCGACCAACATTCCACGTGGCCTGCAACAAGCACGCCGCACTGATGCTCATAGCCGGCGCTCACCGAAGTATAAGGACCTTCCCGCTGAAAAGTACGAGCAGGAAGTTCATACCAACGGTTCGCTGCCTCCCAACAATCCATCGACCCACCACGGCGCAAAGCACAAGAAAACTTCCCGCCTACACTCAACGCCACGTAACCCTCACCATCACCATCACGAATATCGTTAGAAGGCTCCCCCCTAGAAGCCGCCCAACATTCAACCAGCCCCGAAGGGCGCAAACCACACGCCTCCTCCTTCCCCACACCCACCTCCACAAACACACCTGTAGGGACTGAATGAGTTATCGCAGTCCAACCATACAGATCATCCCCCCAGCACTTCACAAAACTATTACGTAAACCGCAAGAAACACCCCAATCTCTCGCGATCGGGGCAGTTCCGGTTTGTATGTAGAGGCCGCCCCAACCCGCTCTAACAGAAGCAAAACTCCCCTTAGGAGGAACAACTTTGCTCGGCTCATCCCCACTATAACCCCAACACTCCAACTTTCCCGAAGGGCGCAAACCGCAAGCGAAGGAACGCGCCGCCTTTACTTTCGTGAAGCGTCCTCCTGGAGGGGAGGACTCCCCTAGGGAGTTCGCTCCCCAGCAAGCTACCTCCCCGGAGGTACGCAGCCCGCAGACGAAACCTTCTCCCACCGTCAAAGCGGTGAAAACACCTGGAGGGGGTTCCACTGGGGACTCGCCCTGCGGATAACGATAGGGGCGCTCGCGGTCACTGACGAGAGAGTCGAAGTAGTCGCAAATTACTTCCCCGCTCGGGCGCAAACCGCAAGCGAAATTATATCCCATAACAATCCCTGTAATTGCCTCGCTGGGATCGTCTAGAGCAGCCTCAAAGCAAAAACTCACACGATGAGGAAAGCTAGCACAAGCGTCACCCTCACCAAAAATTATCTCCTTTGATAAGGAAGGATCCCAACTATCGACTTTCCCGTCCCGCCCTTCTCTCCAGCAGGTCACCTCACCCTCCGGGCGCTGACCACAAGCTAAATAACGCACATCAAGAATAGAAGCGAACTCACCTGCCGGGGGTAGTAAATAAGAATTTTGCTGCTCCTTTTCAGGTTGACTGCCCCAGCACGTCACCTCACCGCTTGGGCGCAAACCGCAAATATTGCGCCAGCCACCACCACCGTGTAAGCTTATGAACTCACCCTCGGGCACAGTCCGAGAAGTGTAACCCGAACCCCAGCACTCCACAGAACGATCCTCCCTCACCCCGCAAGCAAAACCATCCTCTTTAGTGTCGCCCACGACGAAATCCGTGAACACCCTCTCAGGAGGAAAACTAGCTAGCCGGCTGAGGTACGAGGGGCCCCAACACACCAACTGCCCATCGGTTCGCGTCGCGCAAGCGTGTTCTAGACCCACCGAGACCTCCGTGAATAAACCCGAAGGCGGGGAACTCATCTCATCACGCTTATGCCCCCAACACTCCAAAGCACCGGAAGGACGCAAACCGCACGCTTTCCCCCAACCAGCGCTCACTGAAGCGAATACTCCAGCAGGCGGTTTTGCTCCAACTGTATCCTTACTCCAATCTCCTCGCACCAATTCCCACCAATATGCCCCATAAAGGGTAACCGGAATGGGATCCAGGCGCTCCCAGCATTCCACTCCACCCCCCTCACGCAAACCGCATGAATATTCATAACCGGCGCTCACCGACACGAACGCCCCTTGAAGTTCTTCCGCTGGCGAACCGGTCCTGCCCATCCCTCTACTGCCTTCCCCCGGCGAAGACGTCGAAGTCGCTGAAGGGAATGCCGAAGTCGTCGAAGGCTCTCCAACCACCGACCCCGCAATAGTAGACGAAACCGAAGGCTCTACAGGAAGCTCGAGCGAAGGTGTCCCGCCCGCGCAAGCTGAAGCCACCAAAACAACCGCCAGCCACGAGACTAAACGCATCTGACCGCTCTCAGCGAACCTGTTAACGATTTCCAGGAAGGGTTTCTCTTCACAATTCCAAAGTATACTATGAGCCAACGCTCAGTCGTGAACACTTACACTAGCTGCGAAGAACCGCTAGAAATGATCACCAAAGTCCCCCTGCCGCCGAAGTTCTCCCCTGCTTTCAGGTTTCCCCTGAGGCGGAGATGGTGATTTCTTCCCAGTTTTCAGGGTTTGCGCCGCGGCTTTCCCAGCAGTGGATGTCGCCTGTTTCCAGCACGCCGCACTGATGAGCGTATCCAGCGCTCACGGTGGTGTAGGGGCCTTGTTGTTGGTAGGAGATTGAGCGGTCGGGACTCCAGCAGTCGGCGGCGCCATCCCGGCGCAGTCCGCAGGTGAACTCTCCTCCTACGCTTAGAGCCGTGTAGCCTTCCCCTTCACCATCAAGGAAGTCTACTATGCGTTCGCCTTCAGGCGTGAGCCCGGGGCCTGCCCCCCAGCATTCGATCACTCCGGAAGGGCGCAAGCCGCAGAAATCCTCTTTGCCCACCCCGACCTGGATAAACTTCCCCTCGGGGTCAGATAGCATGTTCGAACTGGAGTCAACGCGCCTGCCTTCACCCCCAACAATCCACTCCGCCTCCGGTGTGTAAGCCGCATGTAAGACCCCAATCCGTATCACTCTCATATATGCTGCTTTCCCACACTTCTAGGCCGCCCCAGCCGGCGTGAACCGCCGTGAAAGCTTCGTTGGGGGGAATAATCTTGCTCTGCTCACCCCCGTAACCCCAGCAGGTCACCTCCCCTAAGGGGCGCAGCCCGCAGGCGAAGTAAAGGCCTATATCTATTTTAGTGAACACGCCATCCGGCGGCGAGAGGAACGGGAGGTCGGGGTCGCCCACCCCCCAGCAGGCCACCTCCCCTGAGGGACGCAGCCCGCAAAAGAAATATGGGCCCTCCTTCAAAGCGGTGAAGGCGCCCGCCGGGGCGGGCGGGAAAACTTCCTCTTCCCACAGGTGACTGTACTCTAAATCCCCGAAATAACCGCAGATCACCTCCCCTGAAGGGCGCAGCCCGCAATAGTATTCATAACCGACGTACGTGTAATCGACTGGAAAACGGTAGTAATCATAACCAACGATCCCGCTAACCCCCTCAAGGGGATCAGCGTCACTGCTCGACTCGAAGCAAAACTTTCTACCGGTGAAATGGGTGCCGCAAGCACCGCCCCCGCTCGAAGAAGGTGAGCCTTCTTCGGAGATGGGAATCCTCCAACTATCAGGTTTTCCTTCTCTGCCTTCTCCCCAACAGGTCACCTCCCCTCCGGGGCGCAGCCCGCAAGCGGTGCGGTAGTGCACACCGAGAATCGAAACGAACTCCCCGCTAGGAGCAATAAGATAAGAACCGACATCCTCAGAAAAACTACCCCAACACTCCACAGAGCCCCCCACACGCAACCCGCAAACATCGTACCCTTCCGCGTGAACGCTCACGAACTCCCCCTCGGGCTCGCGCAAGGCCTCTCTCCAAGTTGTAAAACCCGCCCCCCAGCATTCCACAGAATGATCCGGTCTCACACCGCAGCCGAAATCATGACCCACCGCGAAATCCAGGAAAACTCCACCCGGAGGCAAACCCTCGGGCCGGCGGCGCCCAGAGAACCCCCAACACTCCAACCGCCCCCCGAGCCGGACCCCGCAAGCATGCTCCACCCCCACCGACACTTCAGAGAACACGCCAGACGGAGGGGAAACCACCTCATTGCGATTACGCCCCCAACACTCCAACTCTCCCGAGGGGCGCAAACCGCAAGCGTTCCCCCAACCAGCGCTCACCGCAGTAAACACCCCAGAGGGCGGGACAGCGTCAGCGGGATCACCGCTCCAAGAATCCCTGATCTCCCGATTC
Source organism: Acidimicrobiales bacterium (assembly GCA_965242895.1). GTDB lineage: Bacteria > Actinomycetota > Acidimicrobiia > Acidimicrobiales > CATQHL01 > CATQHL01. The sequence continues at coordinate 1,827,744 of OZ251507.1, read as the reverse complement.
CACCACTCATCCGGCAACGCCCCATTCCACCCCGACTCCCAACACTCCACCGCTCCCCCCTCACGCAAACCGCAAGAATACCCCAAACCAGCACTCACACCCACAAAAACACCCAAAGACCCGCCATCCGACCCTCCAACCCCCGGCTCCTCCGGCTCGCCCTCCGGAACCACGGGCTCCACGGGCGGAGGCGCGCCAGCACCACCATCAGACTCATCCCCTCCATCGGCGCCCTCTCCAGTCCCGCTCCCCGTTCCCTCATCCAGAGGTTCACCCGCGAACCCCTCGCCCGGAGGCTCAACAGTCGAAGAAGGCGGCTCACCGCCCGGCGGAGGCAGCGGAACTGAAACTTCGGCGGGAGGAACCGGGGGCACCCCTGAAGGTTCAAGCAGAGGCGTCTCAGCAGAACACCCAGCCGCCGCAGCCAGGCACGCAGCCGAACGCAACAGAAAACGACTGTTGAACACCCTAGGCATCTTAAGAAGCCAGCGGGAAGGTCATCACCTCAAGCGCACGACCTTGTTCGGGTCGGGGTATCTCGTGATCGGCGCAGGCGCGCAGCCGCTTAGTTACAGCATTGGATGTCATCGATGGTGCGGACGCAGCATTGGTGGTCGCAGCCGGCGCTGATGGCTGTGCAGGAGCCTGGATTCTCATAGGTGACGCCCGCTCGGCATTCCAGCAGTCTACACGTTCCGCTGCAGCATGTTCCGCTGCTCTGCAGGGCGCAGGCGAGTTCCCCGCCTACGCTGAGTTGTGCGTACTTTTTCTCGCTAGCAGGAGTATTGACCGGCGATCACGACCGCACGCTCCCCGCCTACGCTGAGTTAAGCCTATTTTTCTCGTTAGTGCTGCGGGGGTCGCTGACATAGTCTCCTCCGTGCGCCCCCCAACTGGGGCGCCCGCGGCGAGCGTGAGCACAGGAGTGTTCAATGGGAAAATCCTGGCCTCAGTCTCTAGATACCGGCCAGGTCTTCCCTATCGTGGTTTCAGGTTTTCCCTGAGGCGGGGAAGGTGGTTTCATCCCAGTCGCGCCCGTTGGGGGTGTTGCCTTCCCAGCAGTGGATGTTGCCTGTTTCCAGGACGCCGCATTGATGTCCGTAGCCTGCGCTTATGGCAGTGTAGGGGCCTTGTTGTTGGTAGGTGGTTGAGCGGTCGGCGCTCCAGCAGTCCACCGCGCCGTTTCGGCGGAGGGCGCAGGAGTATTGGCCGCCTACGCTGAGGGCCGTGTATCCTTCCCCGCCGGCGTTGCGGGCGTCATAGTAGGGCGTGGGTTCACCTTCGGTGTTGACCCAGGCGGGGCCCCAGCATTCCACCATGCCTGCGGACCGCAGCCCGCAGGCTTCATGCTTGCTCACTCCGATTTGGGTGAACTCACCTTCGGGGGGGAAGTGTGTGATGAAGATATCCGACGAAATGGCCTCCTCAGGGTCGTCGCCCCAGCATTCCGCCTCCCCGCTCGGGCGCAGCCCGCAGGAATACCCCCAATCGTTCCGAGTTTGGTATCCGCCTCCTGTTCCCAAACTCGCATCCAGGCCGCCCCAGCCTGCGTGAATGTTCCTAAGGCGCCCCCTGGGGGGGACGATCCTGCTCTGTGAGCCTCCAAGACCCCAGCATTCGAGTTCCCCCCAGGGTCGCAGTCCGCAGGTGAAGGACGCCCCCGCTTTCACCTGAGTGAACCTCCCCCCTGGGGGGAGGGTTTCCCCGTAAGAGTCCATCCCCCAGCATTCAAGCTCCCCCCCGAGGCGCAGACCGCAGACGAAATGGCTGCTCGCCGTTAAAGCAGTGAACGCACCCCCCGGGGGCTCTACCGGGGATTCGCCCTGCGGGTAACGATAAAAGTAACGCTCTCCTAAGGGGGCGAACAAGTCGTCGAAATAATCGCAAACGACTTCCCTGCTGGGGCGCAACCCGCAAACATAATTATATCCAACGACGATTCCTGTGACCTCCTCAGGCGAACCGGCCCCCGGCTCCCAGCAAACCCGGGGCGCTAAATACGCCAAAGGCAGAGAACCGCAGGAATCGCCCTCCCCGAACACCGAATCAGAGTCATCCCCAGGAGCGGGAGGCGTCCAACTGCCGCCGTCGGCGCCCCAGCACTCCACCACCCCCGCGGGGCGCAGACCGCAGGCGGCAAACGCGACCTCCAAAATGGAAGCAAATTCCCCTCCCGGCGGGGTAAGATACCGGCCCCCTTCCCCATCGTGGTAATTCCCCCAACACTCCACGCTCCCCCCGGCGCGCAACCCGCAAATATCATTGAACAACTGCGAGGTGTGAACGCTTTTGAATTCCCCGTCAGGCACCGGCACATAATCGTCAAGATACCCCAACAGGGTAGTACCAACATAGCCCAACAAGGTAGTAAAACCCGTCCCCCAGCACTCCAGGGAACCATCCGCCCTCACCCCGCAGCCGAAACTATTACCAACAGCGAAATCGGTGAACACGCCCTCCGGGGGCCTGTCCACGGGCTGGCTCCACTCAGTAGAACCCCAGCACACGACCCTCTCATCCGCACGCACAGCGCACGCATGCTCCACCCCCACAGACACCTCCGAGAACACGCCCACAGGCGGGGAAACCACCACGTCACGATGACGCCCCCAACACACCAACACGCCCGAGGGGCGCACACCGCACGCATTCCCCCAACCAGCGCTCACACCCACGAACACGCCCCCCGGCACCGCAGCATCCACAGGATCCTCGCTCCAACCCCGATACCCCAACTCCCACCAACCCTCCCCCAAGGTACCGAACCCCCACTCCCAACACTCCACAGAACCCTCGGCACTCAAACCGCACGAATACCCCAACCCAGCACTCACATCCACAAACACCCCCCGACCCTCCCCCACAGCAGACGGAGAAGGCCCACCGACAGGAGGAGGGGAAAGGCCCCCGGGCGGAGAAAGCGCACCAGCCGGCAGAGAAGGCGCACCGGCGCCCGCTGCGTCCGAAGCAACTGAAACCGAAGAACCCCCCACAAGCGGCGGAACGACAGCACCAGAAACCGAACCCTCTGGAACCGCCGAAGTGCCAGCAGAAACCGGGGCACCCGACTGCGCCTCAGGAACAAAAACCGGGGGGCCTGCCATCGAAGTCTCCGCCGGCCCCCCAGCCTCCGGAGACCCAGGTGGAGGACTTCCGCCGCCACAAGCCACCGCCCAAACAGCAACAACCAAACACACCGCCAAACGCCACTCAAAAATTCGAACAGCCACCGCAGCGAACCCCTACGACGACCCAGGGAAAGTTATCACAGCGGAAGGCTCTCCCAACGTCCACTGTTTCGCACCGTCGCCCAAATCAAGGAGGATGTTCGACCTCGACGTGCCGTCCAGATTGTCAGCGTTCACAAGCGGGTCGCCCCGCGTGAGCCCCATCACCACGAACTCATGACTGCGAATCGAAGCGTAAGCCGGCTCACTAAGATCCACGTTCACGACCAGAAATTTGCAGTCAAGAGACCTAACTGAATATCTCAGGACGTCCGGAACATGCAATTCCAACAACTCCGTAGGTCTCGTCAAACGTCCGAACTCCGTTCTTACCGTATTATTTCTAAAGAAATCCGACTGCCTGAAAACCACGAGTTCTCCGTCAGTGAGCCGCGTCGTGCCCGCTGTGTCTTTCCGCAAGGGTTTCCAGGCGCCACTGCTTCCTTTGGCACGGTGCATGATTATCCACGCATACGCGTTGTAAACGTACGTACTCGCCTCCCCCGGGCCACATACACGCCAAGCATCAGTATCAGCACTTTCTGAAGGGTTAGGATCTATGGGGGGTGTAGCGATCTTGAACCTCCAAATCTTCTCGGTCCAGATTGAGAAATAGTCATAACTGCTCTCCAAGAATGCTTCCGGATAATAGATGGAGGAAAGATCCTCTTTGTCCCTGATAGTGACGGTATCCGAACCGCAGGTGAAGTAGTCTCGGTTATATTTGGAAGGGTCATCGACTAGCACTTGCCAGGAACGGGGGCCGTCCTTGTAAGAGTACAATGAGGGTACCTTATACTCCCGACTGCGCGGCAGCCCCGATCCTGGCGAAGACACCCACTTCTCCCACGCGCACTCGTCACCGTAATCATCTAGGCCGAGCAGGTGGCCTAGTTCGTGTTCGAACAGCCCGTCCTGTTCAACTACGATCTGAATGGCAGAGCCGTCGACTGGCCTAGGCGCCCAACCCTGCGTTTTTCCTGACCAAGTGCTGAAATTCGGCCATGTGCAGCCCGCCGCGTCAGACCCGCACTTAGTAGTAGACGCGGCGCAACGCACGACCCTATTCGCGTCGGTGCATCTCGTGATCGGAGCAAGCACGCAACTGCTAGGAGACACACACAACCTAGTATTCAGAGGACACGCATTATTATTAGCGTCGGTGCTGCCCTCGGGGCAGCGGTAATCGGAAACGATGATATCGAACCCACCACTCCCGCTCGCGGGGGGAATTATCTCCGCCCCGCCGCCGCGGGCTCGCTCACCACACTCAGCAGGAGTGGACACAGCATTACTGAAACTGAACACGTCCTGGAACGGAGACGCAACCCCCAAGGGGTCCAAAGTAGTATTCCAGTGCTCCACCGCAGCAGTGATCGGCTTCACAAAATCCCTAACAGTGGTGCAAATCCTCAACGCCTCCCCCCGGCGGATCTTATCATTCAAATACGCCGTCTCCGAACGCGGCAGATTGTAAGGCTGCCAACCCCCCGGGTCGCGAGTCACCGGCGTTCTAGTCCTAACATCGCTTTCCGCATTGAAAGCTCCGTTCATAGCCACGACTTTCACCTCATAAGCAGTCCTATCCCTCAAACCGTTGATGTCATAACCGTAAAAACCCCCAGGAACAACCGTCGTCGTGGTCCTCCCCCCAACGGTTGTCGTCGTAGTCGTCCCCCCAGAAGCAGCCGTCGTAGTAGTAGTCGTGGTCGTCGTAGCCACCGGCGCCGTATTCCAGGTCGTCGTCGTACTCGTCGACGTCGTACTCCCAGCCGTCGACATCGTAGTCGTTGATGTCGTAGTCGTACTTACCTCCCGCCACTGCACTTCATAGCGCAAAGAAAGATCCGAAACATTCCCCGGGGAATACGCACTCCCAGAAGGATAAGACCGACCGGAAACATTCGTCCCCTCCCAAAACACCCTCAACCCCCCTGAAACCTCGAAGACCTCCCAATGAGTAACTCTACCAGGATGAGTAGCACACAACGCGTTCGCCAACACCCAGCCAGTACTACAAGGCACCGTAGACGACGTGGTCGTAGTACTCACCTGCGGGGAAGAAGCAACCGTCGTAGTAGTCGTAGAAGCAACAACCGCAGTCGTAGACGTCGCACTACTAGACGTCGACGTGGTGCTGCTCGCGATCGTCGCAGTTGTGGTCGTCGCGGCCGTAGTCGTAGTTGTTGTGCTCGTGGTCGTGGTCGTCGTTGTTGTTGGTGTGACGTAGCAGCGGGTGCCTCGGAGGGTGCGCCCCTGCGGGCAGGAATACGTGTAAATAGGACTAGCCGTGAGGGTGAGCGTGCACGAACCAGAGGAAAGCGTCCAACCGTTGGGGCAGGACTTCACCTTCGCCGGATACGACCAACACTTACCCCCCGACAGAGTCCCCGAACTGCACGACAGCGAAGACGACGGCGACACGTAACGCACGCTCGTCGTCGTGCGGGTGCACTTGCTGCCCGACAGCGTCCAACCAGAGGAACACTCATAACTCAGTGTCCCGTAACGCGTCACCGTGCTTGACACGTAACGATAACAACTGCTGCCCGAAAGAGTCCAATCGGACGAACAGGAGTAACTCAATGTTCCGTAACGCGTCACCGTGCTTGACGAGTAACGGTAACACGTGCTCCCGGACAGCGTCCAACCGGACGAACACGAATAGCTCAAAGTTCCGTATCTTGTCACTCTGCTTGACGAGTAACGGTAACACGTGCCCCCAGACAGCGTCCAACCGGACGAACAGGAGTATCTCAACGAACCGTAACTTGTCACGTAACGGTAACAAGACGAACCTGAAAGCGTCCACCCCGAAGAGCAGTAATAATAGCCGCCAATGCCGGGGATGTAATGATAGGTCGCAGAAGAAGACTGCTTCACCAAATAACGACAAGACGGCGGAGTGCCCGACGGGCTGCAGTAACGACTAGCAGACTTCGACTCACGCGTCGACACCAACGCCGTGTAACGACAAGTCGGAGGGGACCCCGACGGACTGCAACTAGACGACGCCGACTGAGACTGACGCACCAACACTGGCGCCGTGTAACTACAAGTCGGAGGGGACCCTGACGGGCTGCAACTAGACGACGCCGACTGAGACTGACGCGTCAGCACCGTCGCCGAATAACGACAAGACGGCGGAGTGCCCCTAGGATTACATTTAGCCGACGCGTTCTTCGATGCCGTGCTGCTCGAAGTGACCTTACACGCCTTGCCACCCTGGAAACCGTTGGTCACCGTGACCAAGACCCCCTGAGCGCAAGAATACGTCGCCGACGCCGCCCCTAAGTCTCTCCGACAGCCCCACGCGCCCCCCATCCCCAGACTGTACTGCGAAGAACCAGCCGGACAACTCACAGACGCAGAACGAGACTCCCGCTTCTCACACGCCAAACCGTCAGACGTGAGAGAATAACCAGACTGGCACGAAACCCGCGACGACGCAGCCGTCCCACCAGACCGAAGCGACGCCCAGAGTTCATCCAAATCGAAAGACAGATCCATGACCAAAGGCAAGTCCACAAGCTTGACGTTCTCCGAAACCGGGCTCATAGCCCAAGCAGGACCCTCAGAACCATCCAAATTGCCAGCAAAAAACAACACAGCAGCAAACAACAAGACCGCCAGAACCGAAGAAGGGGACTTCCTCGGAACGGGGACACGACCCCGGCTCAGAAAGTGGCCGCGGCCACGGACGCTGCCCCGACCCCGGACGTGACCCCGGCCCCGGCTGCGGCCGCGACCCCCGACGCGTCCCCGGCTCGACCCACTAGCGGGGGGACGGCCACCAGAAACACCTGAACTGCTCCGCGGATCAGAACTCCTTTCGTTGCTTGTTGGAATTCCCCCCGAGTCGTCACCAGAAACACCTGAACTGCTCCGCGGATCAGAACTCTGCCGCGGGCCGGGCGCGACCCAGCTATCCTGGTCGTAGCACTCGCATTCGCACTCAAACTTGCCCATGGAAATCATCCCTCAAGGCCAAACTCTCGAGTTCTCTGCCTTCCCTTCTGCCTCCTTGCGTTCCAACATTTATCCCCTAGTTTTTTGCTCTAGTCGTCTAGCGAAAATCCTAACAAAGGTTCCCAAGCAAGGTCAAACATGCTCACAGCACAACACGCTTGCTCGCAGCGGTGGATGCGGCGTTCGAAGGCCGCCTAGTAGAAAACAAACATGCTCACAGCATAACATGAGCCGGTCAAACTCCCTAGCATCCACAACATCCGGTAACTAGGACGCCGCCCCTCCCCCCTCAGCGGTCAGCCGCCAGCACCACGGCGTTGTGGTATTCGGCGCCGGAACCTGCGCCGGTGGCCAGCACCACCTCGGCACCCGGAACCTGACCCGCCCCAGCACTGCCGCGTATCTGCCGCACCGCCTCGACGATCTTCATCGTCGGGCCGCTGAAGCCCGTGTGTGAGTACGACATCAGCCCGCCGTCGGTGTTGGTGGGGTGTTTTCCGTCGACGCCGATGCCCGCCTCTGCCAAGTAGTCCACTCCCTCGCCTTCGGCGCAGAGCCCCAGCGCCTCGAACTGACGCACAACCTCGAATGTGTTGATGTCGTAGAGCTCGAAAACGTCGACGTCTGGGGCTGTGAGACCGGCCATTCCCAACGCTCGCCCCATGGCTGAGGCCCCTACGCGGAACACCTCGTCGTAACGGGGCGGGTTCACGTACTGCTGCCGCTGCCACTCGCAGGCGCCCCCCAGCACCACCACTGGGGCGTACCTGCAATCTCGCGCACGCTCCAAAGTAGTCACCAGCATGGCGGCAGCCCCCTCGTTGGCTAAGCAGAGGTCGAGAAGACGAAACGGCTCGGCCACCATCGGCGACGCCAGCACGTCGGCGGGCGTATAAGGCCCCCGCCCGCGCATGATGGCGGCAGGATTGAGTGAGCCGGCGCTGCGGATGGCTGCCGGTACCGCCGCCATCCGTTCGGGGTCGGGGGCGAAGCGGTGCATGTATACCTGAGCTACGAGCGCGAACTGAGCCGCCGTGAGCGAACCCCAGCACGCAACGAACTCGTTGTCGGGCCGGGTGTAGGCGGCCACCTTCGCATCTCCGAACTCCCCGGCGCGGCCTCCGAAAACCAAGGCCGTCTCGCACTGGCCTGACAGGATGGCGGACGCTGCGTCGAGCAGGCCTGGCACGCCCTGCGGGTAGGTGTCACCCACCCAGGTGAAGCCGTGCCCGAAGACGGAACTCCAGTCGACCGAGCCTTCGTAAAACACCGACCCGCCCGGGCCGGGCCAGCGCGCCGAAACCCCGTCCACTTCGGCCAGGGTCATTCCAGCATCGGCGAGAGCCAAGCGAGCCGCATCTAAGCAAATGAGCGCCGAGGTGCTGTCGAGTTGCTTAGCCTGTCGGGTTACGCCGACGCCTGCTATTGCGACGTTCCGGAGCGACGCGCCCCGCGCGCTCGCGCCCCGCGCGCTCGCGCCCCGCGCGCTCGCGCCCCGCACGCCCGCGCCCCGCACGCCCGCCGACGACGACGGCGCTGACGCTGCTGACGCTGAGCTCAAACTCGGCGCCTTCCTCGCCAGTATTCGTCCCGTATCTCCGCTTTAGCGATCTTGCCTACGGCGTTCTTGGGCAGGGAGTCCATGAACACCACCCTTTCCGGCGTCTTGATGGAGGTCAGTTCGGATGCTCGACAGTGTCGGATCAGTTCCTCTGCCGCGGCGGTTTTTCCTTCCTTCAACGCCACCGCCGCGAGGATCGCCTCTCCCCAGTCGGGGTCGGGAATGCCCACGACCGAGCACTCCAGCACCGCTGGATGACGGTAGAGCACGTTCTCGATCTCGGTGGGGGCTATGTTCAGGCCGCCTCGGATGATCAGGTTCTTGATGCGGTCGACTATGTAGATGAAGCCTTCGTCGTCCACTTCGGCCACGTCGCCGGAGTGCATCCAGCCGTCGCGCAGCGACTCTGCTGTGCGCTGCGGGTCGCGGTAGTAACCCTTCATGGTGTAAGGCCCGCCAAAGATGACCTCGCCCCTCTCGCCCCTCGGCACGTCCCGGCGCTCCTCGTCGACCACCCGAACCGACACTGCGTAGGAGGGCTGACCACAGGAAGCCAGCAGTTCGGGGCGCTCGGCCAGCCCGCGGGCGTGATCCTCCTTGCGCAGCATGGTGCCGATGGAGGCAATCTCGGCCATCCCGTAGAGTTGGTTGAAGACGTTCCCGAAACGTCCTACGAGTTCGGCTAGGCGCTCAGGCGAGATAGGCGACGACCCGTAACCCAGGGTGACTAGTCCGCTGAGGAGACCATCCCGTTCCGAAGGCAGTTGGTCTAACAGGCGCATGAGTTGGGTAGGAACCAGGAACGAATGCGTCACGCCCGAGCTTTGCACCGTCTCGGCGAAACCAACCGGCTCAAAACTACGGCTGTCGCGGAACCCCAGGGACGCTCCCATCATCAGAACCGGGACGATGGTTATGTTCACGCTGGAGTTATGCGGGATTTGGAGAAGGTAGCGGCTGCCGTGGGCGATCTCGTATTCCAGCGCAGCCACGGCGGCGTGCTGGAGGACGCGGGCGTGGTCGAACAGCACGCCCTTGGGGCGACCAGTGGTGCCGCTCGTGTAGACGATGCAGAAGTCGTCGTGAGAATGCACTTCGGCGAGGGACGAAGGGGGCGACGAAGAGGCGTCCGCCAGCAGGTCGGCGTAGGCGGGACTGTCGATGTCCCAGACGTCCAGGCCGTACTTCTCGGCCACTTCTGTGGTCTGAGGCAGGTGCTCGGTGTCGGTGAAGAGCAGCCTTGGGGAGGCGTTTTCCACGATCTGGTCTAACTCGGTCGGCCCTAGGCGGAAGTTGAGCCCCACGTAGACTGCGCCGGCCTTGGTGACGCCCCCCATCACTTCCACCACTTCGGGGCGGTTGGCCACTAGCAGAGCCACGCGCTCGCCCTTCTCCACGCGCAGGCGACTCCTCAGGGCGTTAGCCAGCCGATTGGTGCGCTCCTCCAGTTCCGACCAGGTCACGTCGCGGCGGGGCGCTCCGACGTTGAAGAGGGCTGCGGCCTGCGGCCAGCGCACGGCGTTGCGCCGGAACGAGATGCCTACGTTCATTGATCGACTCCTGACTGCGTTCCTCTTCCCGACGCAGCCTGCCGCTCCGAACAGGATGGGGAGCGCCCCTCCTCGGGGGGGGATGCTGCGCTCGCTTCCGACTCCTTGGGAGGAGACGCCTGCCACCCCGCTGACGGAGAGGCGGACGCCTGCTGCCCCTCCTGCTGCCCCGCCACCTCGGAGGCGAGCGCTTCGCCCGTGTTGGTGGGAGCGAAGGCCGGAAGCAGCGCCCCGTCGGGACCTGGCACGAACCGCACATGGACTTCCATTCCTATGTGCACGCTTTCGGGGACGCAGTCCACTATCCAGGTGAGCAGGCTCCAGACATCCACGCTGTCGGCGGCGTCGTGCGGGGCAACGCCGCTGCTCTCGTAGACGTCCACGACCGCTAGGATGTAAGGAGGCTCGAAGGCCGGAGTTGGGGCGCGGTGCACGACGGTGTAGCTGTAGACGACGCCCCGGCTGGCGCTAGGGAGGTAGCTCCAGTCCTGTGACTGACAGCGTCCGCAGACCACCTGCGGGGTGAAGAAACTGCGGCGGCAGACCCAGCAGAACGGCCGCACCAGTTCCTCTCGGTCTACGTGCGCCCAGAACTCCCCCGTCAGCGCTCGGCTGGCGCGATCTAGCGGAGGGGATGACGCTGACGGCGCGTCCGCTGACGGCGCGTCCGGCAGCGGCTCCATCCCGGCGGGCGGCACGGGGCGCATCAGTCTGCTGCAGGCTTTTCGGCGGGCGGCACGTACACAAGCAGTGCCAACGCCCCCTCGCTCGCGGGCATCACTAAAACCGCTCTTCGCAGGCTGTTGTTGCGGTTACCAACTCTCCCCGAACGTGATCACAGAGCGCAGGACCCTGCCCGCTTTTAAGTCTTCGAGAGCTTCGTTGGCCTCTGATAAGGGGCGGGGATTTCGCACGAGGTGATCGGTGGAGACCTTGCCGGAGCGCCGCAACTCCAGCACTTCCCGAATGTCCGCAGGTGTGTAGCCTCGCGAGCCGAAGACACCCGCCTCCTTCCAGACCAGAGTGCTCGCACGCAGACTGAACGACTCCATGCAAGTGCCTATTAACACGATTCTGGCACCGATGCCGGCAGCCTCCACAGCCTGGGCGTCCACTTTCGCTGAGCCGACTGTCTGAACCACAACCTCAGGCCCCCCTCGCCGACAAACGACTTTCACGCGTTCCGGAGCGTCGTCGCCGCCGCGCACCACCACATCGGCGCCGAGAGCTTCGGCTAGCGCCAACTTAGCGTCGGAGCGACTCACGGCCACCACCCGACAACCCAGGAGTTTTGCCAGCTGAACGGCGTTGGAACCGATGCCGCCCACCCCGAAGATGACGACTGTCTCCTCGGGCTGCACTTTGGCGATGCGCACCAGCCCGTGGTAGGGCGTGGCCACGGCGTCTGTGAGAACAGCCACCTCGGCTGGGTCGTCGCTGTGAAGCACTGGGATGACGTTGCGCTCGGGCAGGAGAACCTCGGTGGCGAAAGCTCCGTCGAACTCCACTCCCATGCGCCGCACGTCGAAGCACATGTTCACTCGCCCGGCTTCGCACATTCGGCAATTCCCGCAGTGCTCGATGTAGTAGAGCGCCACCGGCTGACCTACCGAGAGAGGCAGCGTCAAGTCCTCGCCGAGAGCCTTGATCACGCCCGACGCCTCGTGCCCGGGCACGATGGGCAGAGTAGAGGCGAACCCTCCTTTTTGCAAAAAGACGTCGCTGCCGCAGACGCCGCAGGCACGCACCTCCACGAGCACCTCGCCCGCGCCGGGGGACAACTCCTCCCGCTCGGTCAGCTCAAGCGGCGCCTCGTAGCGGGTAAGGACAGCCGCTCGCACGTTCGCTCCCCTTTCGCCCCTGCGCCTCTGCCTTGTGGTGCCTTGTGCGCCCTTGTCAGCCTGTGCCAGGCATACCCAGCGAGCCCGAGTCGGGCAGTTCGGGGGCTTCGAAGTGCGTAGAGCCGAACACGTCCGGCTTCTTGCGGCCCACCCGCTCGTAGAACTCAACTGGCACCTTGGTCGGGTCTTTGTACATCGTCCAGCGGCACTTCTGCCGGACGTTCGGGTCACGGTTGGTGTCGGGGTAGATGGGCGGGTCGATCACCCGCACTGGATAGCCGAATCGGTCGATAGCAAACTCCTCGTTCAGCACGATGCAGTGCGCGCAGTAAAGGCAGACTCCCTTCGTGTAGTGATTCCAGGACGCCTCTTCCGTAGACACGCCCCAGTTGTAGGGCTCCTCCATTCGAGCGGGGGTGTCCTCGATCCAGTCGCCGCGGACTGTCCGCTGACCCGACCCGCAGGGGTCGAAGCTCAAGATGTAGCTTTCGTCGGTCTCAATGAGTTCCATGTCGCCGGTGCGCCCTGGACCTACGAGGTGGCCGCGCATAGCCTCGCACGAAACGGTGAGCATCGTCTCGAGGGCTTCGTCCCAGGGGTGGGAATCGATGTCGAACTTGTTGTAGCGCCAAGCGAAAAGGGGCAGGAGAACTCTGTCGTACATTTCCGCTATTCCGTCGCTGCCGTAGAGTTCCTGAACTACCGACATCAGCCCGTAGGTGTGGTCGACGTCGCGGTCGTGGGTCTGGCGCCAAGTTTCCTTCATCCTGTCAAGAGACTCCAGCGCTTCGGCGGCTTCTTCTCGGTGGAGATGACGGAGCAACCCTCGCTGCTCGTTGCGGAAATCGTTCCAGCGCCGGTGGGAGTTGAAGGGAGTGCCGTCGGGCAGAGCGAGCTTGGCGAGAATCTCGGAGTCGACCTGCGCCAACTCCTCTTCAGACATTCCCTTGTCGGCTAGGAAGCCGCGCAAATCAAAAAGCCACTGCCGATAGATGCTGAAGCACACCTGCGCTTCGTCCACGAAAAAATCGGCGAGATCAGCGGCGTGATCCCACCAGCCTTCCCTGACGGCCTCGGCTATCTTCCTGTAAGTCGAGATTGTCTGGTCTTCCCAGGATCCCATTCGAGTGCGACGACCTAGGGCGTCGGCGAACTCAATTGAAGTCTCAGTCTTGTGTGATGTCATTATGAATCTCCCTCTGATGCTTTAGGGGCAACTTTCACCCCTCGCTGAAAGTACTATAGCTAACCTCAAATTGGAGCGTGGACGAGAAAAGCCTGAACGGGTCGGCGGAGATGGATCAAACTGAGATGCAGCCAGCGGAGATGGATCAAACTGTCAAGAACAAGAAGGACAAGACGCGAGTTGCTGTGGTCTCTCCGTACTGGACGTTCTGGGAAGCCAGCGCAGGCGGCAGGCGCCTGAGAGATGACCGCTTGGAGTTCTTGAAAGAGGCAGCGAAGCTGGTGGTCGACGCCGGCAGTGGGGGCAGTTTGGATTTGGTGTTCAGCGCTTTGCTGGACAGTCCGGAGGCGGCCGCTTCGGCGGCGGGACGGAGCGGCGGCGACATTGACGTCGTCCTGCTGCTCGTCACGATGGCCGCTCCGCCCACTCACGCTATGGCGTTTCTGGATCTACACGAAAAAACCCCCGTGGTTATTTGGGCTGCTCAGCGGGCGGCGACGATCAGAGACGGCTTCGACGCCTCCGACATCACTTCGGGGGGCACGGCGGTGGGCACCCCGCAGATAACCAACATGTTTGCGCGAACCGGGCGGCCCTTTGAGTTGGTAGTCGGCCCTCTGAATGAGGTATCTGTCCATCGCAGGCTGGGGCGCCTGCTGAGGCTGGCGGGCGCGGCCAGCGTGATGCGCCGCTCCAAGCTGATCCGGCTGGGCCGCCCTCCTGCGGGCTATGACTGCGTGGACGTCGAGAACGAGACCCTGGCAGAAGCCACAGGCGTCAGGATTGTGGACTTGCCCACCTCCGAGTTGCGAAGCCGCTGGCTGGAAGTCCCTTCCGATGCGGTTGGCCGTCTGCGGGCGGAGGCGGAGGCAGCAACAGGGGTGGAAATCGACTGGGACGAGGGTGCTCTGCGATCTCTGGCCGGTGCCGCGGCGCTGGAAAGTCTGGATGAGGAGACAGGCGCAGCGGCGGGCGCTATCAACTGCCACACCTCAGATCTGCGCTTCTGCGAGAACCCGGGAGTCACCCCCTGCTACGGGTTGGGGCGAGAAACCTCGCGAGGTATCCCCTGGACTTGCGCGGGCGACGTGCTCACGGCTGTCGCCATGCTGGCCGCCAAGAGGCTGGGAGGCGCCGCCCTCTATCACGAGGTGGAAGCCATCGACTTTGAGACGGGGGAAGTCGCCCTTGCCAACTCCGGCGAACACGACCTTAGCTGGGGCCCGAGGATGGGCCGCTGCCGACTTCAGCCCAACCCTTGGTACAAAGACGATCCGCTCACCGGCGCCTCGATGTGGTTCGAACTCCCGCCCGGGCCGGCCTCCCTCGTCGGCTTCACACCACACGCATCGGAGGACAGCGGCTTCCGTTTCGTGATAGCGGAAGGGCGCATCACCGAGCGGTCGCTGCCAAGCAGTCCCACGGTGGGTGGGTGCTTCCGTTTCTCAGGTGAGAGCGACGCCGCCGAGGCTTGGAGCAGATGGGCGAGCGCAGGCGTCAATCACCACAGCGCTGCGGCGCCGGGTCATCTCGCGGAAGACTTAGCGGTCGCGGCGAAGTTCTTAGGGGTCGGCTGCGTCAGGGTTTCCTGACCCTGCCTGAGCCGGTCAGCTGGCCCGAATGGCCCGCCCTGCCCGCGCAGGCTCGAGCAGGCCAGCGCGGATACCTCAGTCGAGGTGCCAGACCTCTTCAGCCCAGAAGAGGTTGCCTTCGGAGTCAGTGAGTTGTTCGATAACTTCCTCGAACCACTTTGACCAGCGGGCGTTCACCTCGGTTCCTCCGATTTTGCCGAAAGCCGTCGCTGCGTCGGGGTGGGCTTCGCAGTAAGCCATGATCTGCAGCCCCCGGCGGAACAACGTGTAGTTCTTGATCCCGGCCTCTTGAATCGCCTCTACCAATTCCGGCCAGATCTCGTCGTGGCGCTTCTTGTATTCATCTTCAGTGCCCGCTTTGATGCGAAACGTGAAACAAACTCTCTCCATTGTCCTGCCTGAACTCCCGAACTCGAAAAAGGGGTAATAGATGAATGTTACCCTGTGGAGTGTTGATCGCAGGTTCTCCCGTCGCTGCCTGCGTCGCGGACGCCCTAGTCGAATCTCGGCGGGAGCTGTCTGGGGCATGGCCTCATCGTTGGCATCCTTGGCTGTCCACTGGCCGCACCGTTTGATGGCCAGTGCACTCAGCGAATCTGTCGAGGTTCAGCCAGTTGTTTTGCCACTCACATGGCAAAGGATGAATACACTTAGCCGGCAGCGGCTCAACTCCAGCCCGTTTACGGTGTCGTATGACAAGAATGGCGACGCGAATTACAATAAGCAAAAAGCAAGAAAATTAGGAGAAAAATGAAGAAAATAACAAAAGTACTTGCGCTCATCTTTGTGACTGCATTGGTGGCTTCCGCCTGTTCTAGCAATAATGATGAGCTCGAAACAGCCCGAGCCGAAGCTGAGGCAGCCAGCGCGAGAGCGAGCGAACTTGAAGCCGAAGCCACAAGGCTCAGAGAAGCCCAAGCTGAGGCTGAGGCGGCCAGCGCGAGAGCGGACGAACTTGAAGCCGAGGCCGCAAGGCTCAGGGAATCAGCCGCCGACTCCGAAGAAGCCGAAGCAGCCATAGCCATGGCTGAAGAAGAAGCTCAAATGGCTCGCGCCGAAGCTGACGCGGCTCGCGCCGAAGCGGAAACAGCGCAAGCTGAAAGGGAAGCGGCACAAGCGGCAGCGGACGCAGCGGCAGCCGCAGCTGCAGCGGCAGGGGAAACCCCCCGCTACAAAATCGGCTATATCTCACTTGGCGACCAGGTACCTTTCGTAAAACTAGTTTCTGACGGTATTAGAGAAGAAGCTGAGAGGCTTGGGCATGATCTTCTCTTCTGCGACTCAGAAATCGACGCCGGAAAGGCCCTCGAGTGTGCACAGAACTTTGAAGTTCAGGGAATCCAGGGCTTGCTCAATTTCCAGGTCTTCCAGGACTCCTCTCCTGAGATTTGCGCGGCGCTCCCCGAAGGCATCCCGGTGATCGCCATCGACATCATCCAGCCGCCGTGCCAGCTTTCTTTCATGGGTGCCAACAACCGCTACGCCGGGTATCTAGGCGGAAGCGCTTTGGGTATGTACTTCAAGGAAAACTTCGACTGCGATTACACCGCCTATGTCTCATTGGAGTCAACTGCGGCGGGAGCGGCAAACCGCGACCGCATGGGCGGATACAGAGAAGGCTTCAGCGAGCACTGCCCGATCGTCAACGAGAGGATAATGGACGGCGCTGACCGCACCGACCCGGCGCTCGAACAGCTAACCGACCTGCTTCCCTCGCTGCCCGGTGAGCGCATCGCCGTTGTAGCCATCAACGAAGACGGCATCATCGGCGCAATAGCCGCCGCCCGGACGCTGGGGCGCCAAAATGACCTCTATTACTCCGGACAGGGAACCGACCCCAGCATTTGGTGCGACGTAAAGAACAATCCGAACTACATAGTGTCGGTGGCATATTTCCCGGAGCGCTACGGAACGATTCTGATACCGGCGATTGTCGACGCCATTGAAGGCACCACAATTGCTGGACAGCTATTTACGCCCCACGTTCTGATCACTTCTGAAAACATCGACGAGTACTACACAGTAACCGGCTGCTGACAGCCCAGCCAATCCCCCGATAGAGAGACGGATGACTCAATGGGTCAGCCAATTCTTTCAGCGCGGGGCATCCGAAAGTCGTTCGGGGGCGTCGAGGTACTGCACGGAGTAGATTTCGACGCCCACGGCGGCTCGGTTTTGGCGCTGCTAGGCGAGAACGGCGCCGGTAAATCCACGCTGGTGAAGATTTCCTCTGGCGTCTATACGGCAGACGCAGGGACGATCAGAATCGGCGAAGAAGAGTTCTCCAGCCTCACCTCGAGGGAGGCTAGAGAACTCGGTATCGCAATCATTTCCCAGGAATTCCAGGACGCCGCCACTCTGACGGTGGCCGAGAACATCTGCCTGGGTAATCTCCCCACAAAAGCCGGCTTCGTGCGCTGGAAGGAAGTCCACCGCCAAGCAGCGGAAATGCTTGCGAATCTCGAGGTGGCAATCCCCACCGAGAAGATCGTCGGCGACCTGAGGCTGGGTGAACGTCAGATAATTGAGATCGCCCGAGCGCTCAGTCGAAAAGCCAAACTATTGATCCTCGACGAACCAACTGCGGCTTTGAGCTTCCACGAAGCAGAAGTCTTGTTTGGGTTCATCCGCCGACTGCGCTCTGAGGGCGTGGCTCTCGTCTATATCACTCATCGGCTAGACGAGGTGGAACTCATAGCGGATCGGGTTCAGGTGCTGCGCGACGGGTCGACCGCCCTCATCGCTGACACTTCAGAGGTTGGACGCACTGAAATGGTTGAAGCCATGATTGGACGTCGAGCGACTGACTTGGGAAGGCCTCCTGAACGCCCCGAGGCAAAAAAGGTGGTCCTTGACTGGAAAGAGGCCGGGCACTCCAACTTGTTCAATGACGTTTCGCTAAGCGTCCACGCAGGGGAAGTGGTTGCCCTATACGGCAAGCTTGGATCAGGGGCGGCCGAGGTGGCGGAGACGGCTTTTGGTCTGCGCGAACTCCAGAGAGGTTCGCTCACGGTCTTAGGGCGCGACACTGCACCCGAACACACAATACGCGCTGTTGCGTACGGGGTCGGCTTCTTGCCTGCGGAGCGAAAAACCGCTGGAGGGTTCATGATCAGATCGGTCGCCGAAAACGTCTCCTCCGCTTCTTGGAAGAGACTGGCAACTCACGGCTTCTGGATCACCTACAAGTCAGAAGCGACTGCGTATATGCGATGGCACGACAAGCTTTCGATCCGGTCTAGAAATGATCCTCGACAAATAATGGGAACGCTTTCGGGCGGTAATCAGCAAAAAGTTCTCCTCGCCCGGTGGATGGAATGCGAGTCGGATGTTCTGGTCCTGGTTGAACCTACCCGAGGCGTGGACGTAGGTGCCCGAGAAGATATATACGAATCACTTCGAAACCTAGCGAAGGGCGAAGTGGGCGTTCTCATAGTCACATCCGACTACGAAGAAGCTTTCCAAGTGGCCGACCGCGTTTACGTGATGGCGAAAGGCGCCCTCGTAGCCAGCCTCACAGGAGACGAAGTAACCACCACTTCTCTGCTTCAACTATCAGGCGGTTAACGCTTTTGAATACAACCAGCGCTCAAGGAGACATGTGTCGGAAGACGTAAAAGAACAAAGTGAGGACGCGCCAGCTGCGTCAGAAGATCAGGCAGGTAAACGACTAGTAGCCAGGATCATGGACAGCCGTCCCAAGCTTGGGACGATACCCGAATCGGCTGCGCTGATCATCATGCTGGCAGCGATGATCATTTTTTTCGCTACGCAGGCCGAATTCTTTTTCTCATACAAGAACTTCGTCAACATTCTTCAGACGATTGCCCCTGTGGGCATCATCGCCATGCCAGCCACTTTGCTGCTAGTAGCGGGGCAAGTCGACCTCTCGGTTGGATCGGCCGCTGGGTTAGTGGGGATGATGATGGCCATCGCCCAGACCGCCACCGACTCCACAATCACCACCTACGGAATGGGGTTGGGTCTCGTAGCAGCAATCTTTATCGGGATAGCCACGATGATCGTCGTGGGCGCCGTAAACAACTTCTTCATAACCGGACTTGGTTTGAATTCCATCATCACGACGCTGGGAACCCTTGCCGTTTTTCGCGGGCTGACCAAAGTTCTGGGGGAGGGTCAAACGGTTCGCATGAACAAGTTCGCCGGCCTCGGGAGTTCCCGACCTTTCTGGAACATCCCCTTGGGGGTAATCATTTTCGCAGGAGTTGTACTATTCTTCGTTTTGATTCTGCGCTACACCGTTTACGGGCGAGCCATGTACGCCATAGGGGCCAGTCCTGAAGCTGCCCGACTCTCGGGCATTCGAGTGCGTCGATACGTCGCCTACGGGTTTTTCCTGTCGGGAATAATGGTTGGTCTTGCCGCCATGATTCGGCTGTCTCAGGTCGGTTCCCAGTCGATCAACACCGGCTTGGGGTGGGAGTTGGAAGTTCTGACTGCGGTTATTTTGGGGGGGGCAAGCCTCACGGGAGGCCGAGGGACCATCCTTGGGACTGTGCTGGCGCTGCTGGTGCTCGGCGTGCTGCGTAACGGTCTCATACAAATGAACATCCACGCCTTTTGGGTGGAAGTTGCCAGGGGGGGCATGCTGCTGGTCGCAGTCACGGTGGACAGAATCAGGGTCCGCTTCACCAGCGCAGACACCTGAAACACTTGACATCTGAAACACTTGACGCAAATGATCGGACAATGATCGGATGACACCAATGATCGGACAATGATCGGGCATCCAGCCATTCGGACGTTCAGCCATCGGACGTTCAGGCAGATTGCTGCCGTCAAGCGGCGTGTATCTGGTTCTGCTTTGCAACAATCCGGCCACACTTTTGCAATAATTACGACTACCCGCAACCCCTGGAATCAAGGAGGAAAACGATGAGCGAAGAATTGGCATTCGTGGACAGCCACGTGCACTACTGGGACCGCCCTCACCCCACCCTCAAGTGGGTTTGGCTTGATGACGATTTCATCCACCCTCAACTCGGTCGCATCCAGTTTCTCAAAGACATCAAGCGCTACGGCCCAGAGGAGTACTTGGCCGACATTGAAGGCAGCAACGTGACCAAGTGCGTCCACGTGCAGGCGGCCATCGGAACGGAAGACCCTGTGGAGGAAACCCGCTGGCTCTCCGAGTTGGCGGAGAGGACGGGCTGGCCGCACGGAATCACTGCTGACGCCCGCATGCAGCAACCCGACGTGGAAGCGACTCTGGAACGCCACTGCCAGTATCCGCTGATGCGCGGCATCAGAGACTTCGCCCAGGGCGACTACCTAGTTGACCCGGACTTCCACCGCGGATACGCCCTGCTGGAGAAATACAACCTCGTCTACGACCTGGACTGCACCTGGGAAGACATGGGCAAGGCGGGGGCTCTCGCCAAGAAATATCCAGGCATCACGATGGTCTTGGATCACGCAGGCTTCCCTCAGGCGCGCGACGACGAGTACTTCGCCAACTGGAAATCGGGAATGGCCAAAATAGCTGAAGCGCCGAACGTGCTGATCAAGATCTCCGGTCTTGGCATGGGTGAACAGATGGCGGGCACGAACTGGACGACCGAATCTATTCGACCCTGGGTGCTTGGCTGCATAGAGGCGTTCGGCGTGGAACGGAGTTTCTTCGGAACCAATTGGCCCGTAGACAAGATGTACTCTGACTACGCAGCGCTGGTAAGGGCTTACAGGGAAATCGTCGCTGATTTCAGCGTCGACGAACAGCGGGCGATGTTCTCAGAAAACGCCGAGAGGGTCTACAGAATCTAGAGGGAGGCGCCTAGGGCTGCGTTAGGCAGCGCACCCTGAGCGGCGACGAGACCGAAGGTCTACAAAATCTAGAGGGAGGCGCCTAGGGCGAACGGCGCTCTAACGGTCGCGTGCTAGCGGTCGCAGCGGTAGCGCTCGATGTAGTCGGCGTCGAGTTCCGCACCCCATCCCGGCCCGCTCGGCAGCGTGTAAGAGCCGTCGGCGATCTGCGGGCGGTTGGCCAGCAACCCATCCCAATAAAGCGGATCCCTGTCTGGATGGAAGACCTCCACGTAGGTTCCGTGCGGAAACGCCGCAAGCAGGTGCGCCGCTACCTGAGGCTCCTCGTGATGCGCTAGCTCCACCCCGTAAATGGCGGCCATTCCTGCCATCCGGCGCCACTCGGTGGGGCCTCCACCCCAAGAAGCGTCGAAGTTGCAAACGTCGACCGCTCCCGCGGCCATCAACTCACCCGCCCCTTTGCGGCTGAGTTCGCTCTGGCCGGCCGCCACCGGAACGCCGCTCTTCAACCGGACGTCGCGTAACCAGCGGGTGTCGTTGTACCAGTGCACCGGCTCCTCGAACCAGCGAAGGCTTTCCGCCCCCACCAAGCGCACGAACTCCAGCGCCTCGGCGGGCGTGTAGCACACGTTGGCGTCCACCATCAACGTGAAACCCTCACCGCCTGCTGCTTGCACCGCCTTGAAGCGCTTAGCGTCCTCGGAGGGGGAAAGGCCGCCCACTTTCATCTTGCAGCCGCCCAAGCCGAGCTCAAGGTAGTCCTCGATTTCGGCCGCTAACTCCGACTCAGACTTGCCGTAGTAACCGCCAATGGCGACTACTGGCAGCCTGTCCCGATAGCCGCCCCAGAGTTTGTAAACGGGAAGGCCGGCAGACTTGCCCACTACGTCCCAGAGGGCGCTGTCCACGCACGCAATGGCCATGATCACCAGTTTGCGGTTGCGCAGGATGTCGAAAGTCGGTGCCTGCATTTTCTCCCAGCAATTCTCGACGAGGAGCGGATCTTGGCCGATGAGCATCGGCTGGAGTTCCTCTGTGATGATCTTGGCTATCTCGTGCTGAGTGTGAACCTCGTCGCCGTTATAGATCTCGCCCACGATCCCTTCGTCGGTATAAACGCGGGTAATGAGCGTCGCCCGCTCCGACATGGAATATTTTGACCCTCGGAAAGTCTGGGAAAGCGGAACCTCAAGGGGGATAACCTCTATGCGCTCTATCTTCAATTGTCTTCAACTCCTTCGGTTGATAGTTCTCTGTAAGAGTGATCCGCCTAGAGTTCGCTTGGGCTCCATGCCCGCTGCGCGTCCGCTGCGCGTCCGCTGACTGCCCGCCGACTACAACTCGACGAAATCGACGACTACCCCGAGTCGATTACGCAGATCGCCTCACCCACGCCCACCTCGTCGTCCTCGTCGACCCGTAACTCCGCCACGACCCCTCCCACGGGAGTCGGCACTTCCGCCTCCACTTTGTCGGTCTCAACCAACATGAGGGACTGCCCTTCGGTCACGCTGTCGCCGACGGCCACGTTCCACTCCAGAACAAGCACCTCCTCGGCGGTGTCGCCCAATTTGGGGAGTTTTACGATGTGTCGCATGGCGCTAGATGTTGGAAAACATCGTGGCAACTCCGGCGTTCTCGCTGGCTTGCGCCTCTCGAACCGCTTCGCTCACCACCTCTTCGATGTCAGCTGCGATTGCCTCGATTTCACCCTCTGTGAGCAGCCCTTCGTCTATCAGACGGGCGCCGAAGGTGTTTATCGGATCTTTCTTGTACCACTCCTCGAACTCACCGGCTGGCCGGTAAGGGGCGGTATCAGAGCGGGAGTGCCCCGCGTAACGGTACGTCTTGAGTTCAAGCAGAGTCGGCCCTTCGCCGGCACGCGCTGCCGCTGCTGCCCGCTCAACCGCGTCGACCACCGCATCTGGGTCTTGCCCGTCCACAACCTCGCCTGGAATGCCGAAAGAGGCGGCCCGATCCGCCAGGTTTTCTATCGGGGTGGTGAGGTTGATGCGGCTGTACTCGCCGTACTGGTTGTTCTCGCAGATGAAGATCACGGGCAATTTCCAGATAGCGGCAAGGTTGATGCCTTCGTGGAAAGCTCCGATGTTGGCCGCTCCGTCGCCAAAAATGGACGCTGCCACGTCGTCGGTGCCGCGCACCTGGGCGGTCAGGGCGGCTCCCGCCGCAACCGGAATTCCAGCTCCCACGATGGCCATGGTGGGCATCAATCCGACTGACGTGTTACAGAGGTGCATTGATCCTCCTACGCCGCCTATGGAGCCGACTTCCTTGCCCATGATCTCGCCTAAGACTCTCAGAGGCGTCTCTCCGAGGGCAAGCGCCGCGCCGTGCCCGCGGTAAGTGCAGCACACCACGTCGGTCGGGCGCAGGGCGGCCGCCACACCCACCGCCACGGCCTCCTGGCCTTGACAGGTGTGCGTCGTGCCGCGTACTAGTCCTTCAGCGAAGAGGTCGCGCACCCTGTCTTCGAGGGTGCGTATCTCCACCATTCGCTCATAGCGCGCCCGGCGATCGGATCTGACCGCCTCTCGACGCTGGAGTGCTTCGCTGCTCATACTGGTACTCCTTCGCTCTCCCACCAGTGGGCGGGCAATTCACCTGTCTGCATCAGTTCAGAAACCTGCTTGGCGATGTAATCCGACCCGGGTCGGTAAAAGTCCTCGAGTTCCTTGACGAAAGGAACGTGCGTGTTCGGGGCGGTGACCCTCAGCGGGGGCGCCTTCAACTCGCCGTGGAGTTCCGCCGCGACCTTCGAGACGACGTGCGCCCCCCAGCCAGCGGCCAAGGGAGCTTCCTCAACTGTCGCCACCCGGCCGGTTCGACTCACCGATTCCAGCACGGTCTCCTCATCCCAAGGCTGCAGACTCTGCAGGTCTATGACGTCCGCGCTCCAGCCGTTTGCGGAGCCGGCCGCCTCTAAGGAAGCGGGAACCATGGCGCCCAACGCCACGATAGTGATGTCGTCGCCTTCGATGCGCCGATGAGCTTTGCCGAGGGGGATGATTCCCTCCTCGCCTGTGCGAACCTCTCCACGGACGGCGTAAAGCGGGCGAGGCTCCAGAACGACCACAGGGCCGTCGTCGCGGATGGCGGCTCGCGTCAGGCCGTAGGCGTTGCCCGGCCCCGATACCACGGCCAGTTTCAGACCTGGGTTGCCGATGAGCCAGGAGTCCAACATCTGCGAATGCTGACAGCCGAAGCCCAGACCGGCCCCCGCAGAGGCCCTTACCACCAGAGGGCACGAAACCGCCCCGCCCGAGAGGTAGCCGAACTTGGCGGCCTCGGTCACCACTTGATCGAGGGCCACTCCTATGAACTCAATAAACATGATCTCTGCCACGGGGCGCAGACCGGTGGCGGCTGCTCCCACTGCAGCACCCAAGAAACCCATCTCCGAGATCGGGGTGTCGCGCACTCGCAGCGGCCCAAATTCCTCTAGCAGGCCGTCGGAGGTCTTGAAGGGGCCGCCCGCCGCGGCCACGTCCTCGCCAAAGACCACCACATCGGGGTTTTCTCTCATCTCATCGGCGATGGCCGCCGTGATTGCCTGGTTCATTCGCATTCGTGGCACGTAGTTCTCCCGGGTTATCTAGTTGCTCTTCTTAAGTTGAGTAAAGGGCGAAGGGTTTACGAGGGCTCTTTGCTGGCTGGGAAATTAGTCGGTCAACTTGAGGCTAACCGAGTTAGTTGGGTTAGTTGGCAGCGGCCTCAAATTCGCCGTCTGAAAGAACTCGGTTATTAGCCGCGACGCCCAGAGCGCAAGGGGCGCCTGCAAGCCTCCCATCTGTGACTCCCTAGCTGTTCCCATCTGTGATCTCGTTGCCTCCGCTGCCTCCGCTAGAAGCTGGCGACCGCCGCTTTTAGCCAGGTTGCGCTGCGCTCCACTAGCTCATCTTCGTTTACATTTCCGAGCAGAGTAGCGATCTCCACGCAAGCTAGTCCTTCGAAGCCTGCGTTGCGGGCCTCCGTCAGGCATCCGAGGAGGTCGAGATCCCCCTCGCCTAGGGCGCAGCACGGCCAGCGCCCGGCGGGGTTGCCGAAGTCAGCGTTTTCCAACAGAAGGTCTTTCACGTGCATCATCTTCACTCTGCCCGCTAATCGGCGCGTCCCTTCAATGAGGTCTTCCCCGATGCGTACAAGGTTGGCCGTGTCTAGAACCACGCCGAGGGGCACTCGCCCGGCTTCCTCCACTCTCTCTAGGAGTTCGCAAAATGCGTTCATGCTCAAAGCGCAGTGCGTCTCTACTGCCAAGTCCACGCCCAGCGACTCCCCCCTTTGGCAGGCTGTGACCACCGGCGCAACCAACCGCTCCAGGACGTGCGGCTCAGGCTGGCTTTGCCAATGAGTAAAGGTACCCACGACGATGCGCATGAGACGACAGCCGGCAGCGGCGGCAACGTCCAGCGCCGCCAACAAGTCAGCTAGAGCCCCAGGCGATGAACCCATTTGCAGCCCTCCGGGATGCCCCCAAGCCAAGACCACTTCTCTCGGATGGCTCGACAGCAGAGCAGGCAGCTTCGAGTCGCTCATAGGCAAATAGCAAGTTTCCAGACTCACCCCGTCGAGGTCGAGTTCAAGGGAGCGACGCAGAAAGTCCTCCGTGCCCCAGCGAATACCAGGATCCTCCTCGCCCTCTCTCAATTCCCCGAAGTAGCGGTGGTAAGAGTAGCTGTCTAGACCTACGCGCATGCCGGCATGATCCTCTGTTCGTTTTGTTCGCTCTGTGTGCTTTGGTCGCTCTGTATGGGAATGCCCTAAAAGTCGCCCGGGCGCTTAGCTCGACACCGAAACGGGCGCACCGGACTTCACACTCTCATACGCGGCGTGCACAACTTCGACTGTGCGCGCCCCCAAGGAGGCGGGCGAGAGATTTGGCGCTTCTTTGCCCAAAGTCAGGTCGATCAGCGTGTTCGGGGGACCTTCACACAGATAGAGCCCGGCGCTAGGAGGCAAGTCGACTTTGTTGTCCACTCCGTCTTCCCGGTAGTGCCAGAGAAAGTCTCGCTCCAAGTCAAGAATCAGTTGCCCCTCTGAGCCGTAGAGCCGAATGAGCAGTTGGTGTCGGGGCCAGATTTCCTCCGCGTCTATGGCGTTCGCCCCCCCTGGGCAGCTAGCTCCGCTGAGGGTGCCGGTAGCTCCGGATTCGTAGCGAATGCAGATGGCGTCGTGTAAATCAACCCTGGCTCCGACTGTGTTCATGAAACCAAAAACCTGCGCCGGGCGGTCGCCGCTCAGCCAGAGCGTCAACCCCAAGGCGTGGCTGAGCTGGGCTGGAGCGTATCCGCCGCCGGAGAGGACAGGATCTGTCCAGGTGTCCGAGTCGGGCAAGAAATCTTCGGCCGACCCCTTGTAAGCGCCGGTTTCGCTCAGAAGTTCTCGAGTTCCTGAAGCCATCGAAACCATTACGTGCTCGATGCTGCCGATGCCGCCGGAGTTGTCCATGAGCCGTTTTGCTTCCATTCCCAGAGGGCGGTAATTCCAACCAAAGGAAACGAGAAGATGCTTGCCCAGGCTCTGCGCCAGCGAGTCGAGTTCCCAGGCGTGCTCCGGCAGGATGGTAAACGGCTTTTCGCAGAGCACGTTGGCGCCCGACTCGAGGGCGGCGCGGGCGTGTTCGTAGTGGTACGAGGAGGGACTGGCCACAACCACGGCGTCCAATCCTTGCTCGATGGCTTCTCGATAGTCTTCGCTGGCGTGAGCGAAACCGAAGCGCTCTTTAACGAGCGCAAGTTCGGCTGCGCCTTTGCGCACCACCGAGACGAACTCCACGTCGTCGCGCTGCGCCAGGATGGGGAGGTGGTTGCTGACCGCCCAAGAGCCTGCGCCGATCACACCCACTCGAACTTTGCTATTGCTCACTTTGCGCCTTTCGTATTTGGGAACCTTGCAGGCAGCAGCGACGAGGAGACAATCGCTTGCGCCTCTCTGGTTGGTTAGCTTGTGGAATGTCTTAGCGTAAACCATCTAAAGGGAAACAAACATGGCTGAAGAAATTCCGCAATCAATCGAACCGAGTGGCTTTTCCGGACGGGTTGCCGCGGTAACGGGGGCAGGGCAGGGTATAGGCCGTGCGACAGCTGACGCTTTAGCTGCTCGAGGGGCGGCTGTGGCGTACCTCGACATTCGCCCGCCTGAGACACCAGTGGGCGAAGGCGTTCCAGAGACAGCCGAGACTATGTTCGTGCGCTGCGACATTTCCTCTGAGGAAAGCGTCGAGGCGGCTTTTGAGATTCTTGAGGAGCGCTGGGGGCACGCTTCCATCCTCGTAAACAACGCCGGCATCTTCTGGATCAGCCCTCTGCAGGAGACGACCTTGAGCGCTTGGAACGAGATGTTCGCCGTGAATGTGACGGGGGCGTTCCTTTGCGCTAGGAGGGCGCTGCGACGAATGAAAGAAGCCGGCTACGGCCGCATAGTGAACCTGGGTTCCACCGCTGGGGTGACGGGCGGATCAAAGTCGATGGCCGCCTACGGCGCCTCCAAGGGCGCTCTGATGGCATTGAGCAAATCCATTGCCACTGAGTACGCCCCCTACGGCATAACCTCCAATGCCTTAGCGCCCGCCCTGATAGACACGGCGATGGTGGACGGCATAGCGGACTTGGCCGACCGCATACCGGTGGGACGACTCGGCAAAGTGGAGGACATCGCAGCGGCCGCGGTCTTCCTAGCCAGCGAACAGGCCTCGTTCATCACCGGCGCAGTGCTGAACATCAGCGGGGGGTTCCTGATCAGCTAATCGGGCAGCGGCAAGGCAGCGCCAAGAGATCGCTGCTCGACAAGCCTCCGCTCTCCCCGCTCCGAAGTCAACCGTTGGCCGAGCTCTCGCTCGAGGGCTTCTCTAGACCGATTCGTTCGTAAGCCTCAGGGGGAATGGCCTCGACGCTCTTGTAGACGGTCCAAGTGCAGGGCTTGGGATTCTCGCCTTGGGTGTCCGCAGGGTAGAGGGGCGGATCCACCACCCGCACTGGATGTCCCCAGCGTTCGGCTGGGAGACGCTCCAGCGTGAAACAGCAGTGGGCGCAGTAATAGCACACGCCTTTGCTGTTCCAGGCCCAGTCGTGCTCTCGTTTTGTCACGCCGAAGCGCTCAGCCCTCTGCGCTCCCACCACGGAGTTCTCCACTCCTATCCCGCGTACTTGCCGCCCTCCTGAGCCGCACGGATCGAAACTGAACACCCAGCGGTCATCGTGCTCGATCAGGTCGATATTTCCCAGTCGTTGGGGCCCCACCAAGTGGCTGCGCATACCTTCTACGGAGGTGTACAAGTTGCGGAAGAGGGTCTCGGCATAGTCTCGTTTCCTCAGGTCAAAGGCCATGTAGCGCTCCTGGATGTACGGCTCGAGGGCGTGGCGGTACATGGCCTCGAGCGCCTCTTCCCCGAAACGCTGGGCCGCGTACGCCAACAGTCCCGAGAGGTAGTCGGCCCAGCGGTCGTGAATGCGTCGCCACGCTTCCCGTAAAGCGTCGAAGTCGGCGAGAGCCTCATCGCGTTGGATTAACTGGGCTCGCACAGCGTGGGTGAGCCGCCCGGCCTGTGCGCCTAGTTCTAGCCAGAGGGCGTCGCCGTCGAAGGCGCTCCCGTCTGGCATAGCGAGTTCTCTGCTCAGTCCCACGCAGAGTTCGTCAAGTTCCTCCTCTGATACTCCGGAGAGGGAAAGCCACTCCAGGAAACCAGGAGTCCAAGTGTCGTATATCACCTGGACTACCTTGGCTTCCTCCATGAAATAGTCAATTAGCTGGGCTGCCACTTCCCAGCGGCCATCTGCTATGGCCTCGTTTACCTTTGTTACGGTGCCGATGGCCTGATCGGGCCAGTCTCCCGCTCGAATGCGCTTGCCTAGGTCGTCTGACCAAGTGAGATGCGTCATAGAGAAACTCCTCTCATAACTCGCTAGTCTCAGGGTATTCAGCAAGCCTCAGAAGGCAGGCTGCAGAAGATAGAAAGGGAGCAGTCAGATGTCGAAGGTCAGCCGTCGAATCCTGGTAACAGGGGCAGCCCAAGGAATCGGCAGAGGCGCAGTGGAACGGTTGCTGGCCGAGGGTCACTCCGTTCTCGGCGTTGACCGCAACGCCGAGAAACTGGCCGAAGTCGCCGCTCTCGGCGCTGAGGTCATGGTTGCTGACCTGTCTGACCCGCAGGGACGCCAAGACGTGATCTCGGCTGGTCAGGGTTGTGAAGGACTCGTGAACGCTGCGGCCATCATCAAGAATCTGCCCATCTGGGACGTGACTTTGGAGGACTGGCGGGAGATCAACGCCATCAACTCTGAAGCTGTGTTTTTCCTGTGTCAGGGGATCGGCCGCAGCATGCCCCCCGGAAGCGCTGTCGTAAACCTCTCCTCGAGCTCGGCCAAGCTCACAAGCACGTTAGAGACAGCCAGCTACGCTCAGACAAAGGCGGCTGTGCTCTCCATCACCCGCTCCTTTGCTTACGCCTTGGCCTCCGTTCCGGTACGGGTCAACGCTATCTGCCCAGGCATTATCGACACTCCCATGCAGGACTATGTGCTGAATGAGGTCTCGCGGCTGAGAAATATCGGCAGAGACGAACTAGTGCGTATCCGCAGGGAGATGGTTCCGATGGGGCGGGACGGGACGACCGCCGAACTCGCTGGGCTGATTAACTATCTTTTGGGCCCTGATTCCAGCTACATGACCGGACAAGCCGTCAACTTCTCTGGCGGGTTGGTGATGTGGTGAGGAACGCCGGACTGAACCGGCTGACCCAACCGGGCGGCTGGCTGCTTCCGTTTCATCTTCTGTTTCGTTTGAGCCCATTTCATCCCCAGAGCATTACCCACAGCACTTAAGGAGGTCTGCGATGAAAATCAAGTCGGTGGAGGCAATTCCCGTCACCTACCCCGAACCCAATGACTTTAACGCCTACCGGCATCTCTGCTTAGCCAAAATCACCGCCGACGACGGACAGGTTGGTTGGGGGGAATCCGTCACGATGTGGCCGGAGGCCAGTCGCGCCACGGCGGCGGTGATCGATGGAATGTCGGAGTTGCTAATAGGAAAGAACCCTGTCAACAACGACGCCCTGTACCGCTCCCTGAAGGAACACTCCTGGTGGTACGGGTATGAGGGCGGGATTGCTTCATTCGCGGTCTCAGCCCTGGACATAGCACTCTGGGACCTGCGCGGCAAGGCGTTGGGCTGCAGCGTAACCGAGATGCTGGGCGGGCCGGTGCACGACCGCTTACCAGCCATCGCCTCCAGCCACGCCCACCACTCCTCCATCCCGGAGATGGCCGAGGAAGCCCAGGAGTGGCTCTCCGACGGCCTGCAGGGGATGAAAGTGGGCTTCGGCAAGAGAGGCAACGCCAACCTCGGCTTCGAGCACGACCGCGACGTGGAGTACGTGAAGGCGATGCGGGAAGCCATCGGGCCTGAGAAGATGTTGATGCTTGATATGGGCGTGAGGATCCGCTGGGACGTCACCACCGCCGTGAAACGCTGCAGAGCCTTTGACGAATACAACCTCACCTGGGTGGAGGAGCCGCTGGGGGCTTGGGACCCTGAGGGGTACGCAAACCTGCGCGCCAAGACGGAGACGCTGATCGCCTACGGGGAGCGGGAGTGGACTCTGAAGGGATTCGAGCGTCTGCTGGAAACCGGCACCGTGGACGTAATCGGCTGCGACCCTGGGCGCGCCGACGGCATCACAGGCTTCAAGAAACTCACAGAAAGGGTGGAGTACTACGGGAGGCAGGCGAATGCTCACGCCTGGTCTTCGGCCATCGTGACAGCGGCCAGCCTGGCCATCAGCTTTTCGAGCAGTTCCTGCAAGCTGTTCGAGTTCAAGCCGTTGGCAAACCCCATGCAGCACGAACTGGTACCTGAGCCGTTCGAACACGTCGACGGCTGGGTCTACCCGCCTGAAGGCCGCGGTCTGGGTATAGAGGTGATTGAGGAAGTGGTTGACCGCTACCGACTCTGAGCACTCTGAGCAGCCTGAGCAGCCTCAGCCGCAAAGCCGCTAGGAAAAGCGGCTTCAAGGAAGCTTCAAGGAATCGGAAACAATAAGGAGGAAAAGCAGATGGCTTGGAACCTAGGAGCAGGACTCGAAGGCAAGGGCGTGATAGTCACAGGCGCAGCGGGCGGCATAGGGCGCCCGGTCGCTAAGGCGTTTTCCGCCGCCGGCGCAAAAGTGATGGCCGTGGACGTAAACCAGGAAGCCATAGACGAAGTGGTAGCTGACATGGAAGGCGACGGCCACATAGGGGTGGGCGTGGACCTAACCAATCTCGACGCCCAGGCGGAACTAGTGGAACGGGCTCGTTCAGAGTTCGGCAACCTCTTCGTGCTAGCGCACCTAGCGGCGGTGCTTCGACGTCGAGCAAAAATCGCCGACGTGACTGAAGAAGACTGGGATCTGCAGCTCAACGTGAATCTGCGGGCATCGTTTTTCTTGGCTAGGAAGGCGTCAGAGGTAATGATCGAAGCCGGTCAGGGCGGACGGATCATACTTTTCACCTCTCAGGGATGGTGGTCTGGAGGCTTCGGGGGGGCCATCCCCTACTGCGCCTCCAAAGGCGGAATCGTGTCTATGGCCAGGGGTCTGGCGCGCACGCTGGGAACTGAGGACATCACTGTCAACGCTGTGTCGCCAGGGCAGGTCGCCACGTCGATGCTGCTCACCGACTATGACCCTGCGTTGCTGCAGAAACTAGTTGAGGCCACCCCGCTCGGCCGGATAGCCGAACCGGAGGAGCTGGCCGGCACGGTGGTTTTCCTAGCCAGCCAGCATGCCGGTTTCATAAGCGGGGCGACAATAAACGTGAGCGGCGCAATGTTGATGTACTGAAGCGCCTTCGCTCCGTCGGCCCTCCTAGGGGCCGCCGGCGGGACAGCGCCGGCTTAGAACTTTCTCAGTCGAGTCAGTTGAGTCAGTCGAGATGCCAGACCTCTTCCGCCCAGAAGAGGTTGCCGTCGGCGTCGGTGATTTCTTCGATGATTTCCTCGAACCATTCGTCCCAGCGTGCGTTCACCTCAGTGCTCTCCACTTTGGCAAAGGCCGTTTCCACATCGGGGTGACACTCCACGTAACCGATCACCTGCAGACCGCGGCGAAACAGGGTGTAGTTTTTGAGCCCAGAATCCTGAATCGCTTCTACGAGTTCCGGCCAGATCTCATCATGCCGCCGCTTATATTCTTCTTCGGCGCCTTCTTTAAGCTGAAAAATGAAACAAGCACGCTGCATTGCATCCTCCGGTTTCCGGCAATTCCTGCAAGCTAACACTGCCAGAAATCAAACCCATTGGAACTCTCTCTGGGTTTCGCAAGGAGGCGTCGGCGGCGCGGAGCATCAGTCCGCTGCGAGCGTTTCGACGGGCGGCTCGTACAAGAGCAGCGCCAAGGCTGCCTCGCTCACGGGCATCCCCACCTCTACTCCCCGCTGCTGAGCAGGCCGGTTGGCCGCCCCCACCTTACCGATCTCATAGGCCTTGAAAGCGTCTCCTATCGGAGCCGTCCAAGCGTCGAAGGAACCGCCAGCGAGGCCGCTGCGCTCCACGATGGCCAAGCCGGCGATGCCGGCGTCGTTTTTGCCCCGCCCCCCGTCGGCGCATATAAAGCCGTGCGGAGAGACCTCCAACAGGAAGCTGGCTCCGCTGCGGCCGGTGTGACCGGCAGTCACCAGTACGTTGCGCGAATCCTCCGGCAGGGCGAACACTATGGAATCGGTCACGACAAGTTCGCGCCCGGCAGGGGAGGTCGCTTTCACCTCTCGGCGGATCTTCGTGCCTGCGTCGACGTCACCGGCGGGATCGTTCTCAGCCAGCAGACGTGCAGCCTCGGTAACCGGCATCCCCTCGCTCACGCCGCAGCGCTCGGCGTAGATGTTGAGACGGCTCACCACGCCGCAGGCGTACTGGTCGGCGCCGTTTCCGAGTTCAGCTGAAGCGGCCGCAGCAGTGGCGGCGGGGATGCCCAGGGCTTCGAGATACCAGAGACCGGCGATGCCGGCGCCGTCCATGCCTATGGAGCCGTCGTGTCCGATCACTGCCCGAGGGCTGTGAGGCACCATAAGACGAGCAGGCAGCACCCCCAGGTAAGAGGCCGCCACCACCACATCGGTGTCGCGATTGCGAGCGTCTGTGTAGCGGGCGGAGTCCATGATCACCACCCTCCGGTCGCCGTAAGTCGCCACCACCTCCTGCGGGTGGTCTTCTTCGTTAGCCAGCAGCGGTGCTTCTTCTGCCATTCCTCACCTTCCTTACTTCATGTTCCCGTACTTCATATTCCTAGGGCTCTCAGGGCTCTCCGCCCTCGCGGTCGTTCAGACCAAAACGGCGCCGATCCAGTGAGTCAAGGCTGTTGGCTCAGTCGAACAACTGCGGCGCTCGGCGCTCTAGCCGCAGCAGCCTAGATGCGTTCGAGTTGAGCGTGGATCGCAGCTTGCTCACGTCCGGCCCGGAGCCTTTGTCCCAGCCGCCGAAGTTGGTGCCGTAGACCAGGCGATCGGTTCCGAGGGAGGCCGCTACGAAGGCGAACTCCTCGCTTCCCGTCACGTGGCAGTCGAACCAGAGCCGGCCAAGTTGCTCATCGAAAGCCCCCTGGGGTTTGAGCCAGTCGGGTGCGGCAGGGCGCCGCTCCGCCAACTTACGCAGCTTTGAGAGCGCTAGGCAGAGCGACCCTCCGCCGTGGCTGAGGCAGACGTCCAAGTCAGGGTGGCGTTCCAGCACGCCGCCGAATATGAGCGTGGCGGCGGTGACCGCCTCTTCAAAGGAATACTCCAGCACGAGATCGAGATCCCAGCGGCGCAGACGAGGGTCGCGTATCGGCCCGTCGATGCCTGACTGACACGGATGCATGAACAGCGGGACGTCCAGTTCGGCACACGTCGAATAGAGCTGATCCATGGCCGGGTCGTCGAGGGGGAGGCCGAAATCGGTACCTATGTAGGGGGCCAGCAACCCCAGTTCGGCCACCATCCGGTGGACTTCCGAGCAGGCCGCGTCGACGTCCTGCATGGGTAGAGCGCCTAGACCTACGAATTGGGCGGGATGCTCCCGAACCACCTCGGCGAGGCTGTCGTTGTGCGCCCGGCAAAAGTCCACTGCCAGGGCAGCGTCTATGAAGTGAAGGTAGGTGAGCGGGTTAGGTGAGAGGGCTTGGATGCTAATTCCGGCCTGCTCCATGGCTTCGAGACGCAAGTCGACGTCGATGAACAGCGACCCTCTGTATGCCACCCCGTCGAGTTGGTAGTCGCCCACCCTGAACCAGGGGCTGCCGTCAGGGTGATACCCGATCTCAGGGCCGCAACTGCCAGCCCGTCCCATCGATCCTTCCAGCACGATGTGGGCGTGCGTGTCGATGAGTCCGCCGATGTCTGAGGGTTGACGCACTCTCGGAATCCTTGAGCGATCGAACTTCAGACGGAGACCCGACCGGGCCTCAGCGGCGGCCTTCCATGATTCCGTCGGCGCCTGGCAGCCACGCCGCCACCCCCGCCACGGGAATGGCGCAGATTACCGACTCGGTGATCTGCGCTTCGCTGCAGCCTGCCCGCCGAGCGCCGTTGGCGTGAACGTTCACAAAGCGGGAGGAGAATTCTGCTGCGTTGATGGTGCAAAGCATCAGTTCGGCGTTCTGGGCGTCGAGGACGTTCTCGGCCAGAGACCACTCCCGCATCAGGACATAACCCTCGAGAGCGCGGGGGGACTCGTCGGCCATGAGTTTCACGTAGTCGGGCACAAAACCGAAGTATCCCTCGAAGTAGTCGAGGCAGGCCTGCCGGTCGATGGGAAACTCAGGCGCCTCCTCCGCCGGGGCGGACAACTTTTCGCCGTATGTCTCGTCGACGGCGGCATTGAAGGCGGAGTAGACGGCTTCGCCGCGCGAAATCAGAGCCGTCAGGGCGGCGCCGCGGGCAGCGGACAGCGACAACCCCAGGACTTTGGCGCGCTCGAGTTGGTGGTAGAGCATGCGGCTGTGGCCTTTCACGGCTGCAGCCGAAGCCATGTACATGGCCTTCGCCCAGGCCGGACAGGCGCCGTCGGTGTCGGTGACCTCCCTGATGCGGGCGAGCCCCTCAGCGAACTTGGGAGAAACGGCGTCGATTTCCCCGCTGGCGAGGGCGTCGCTGCCTATGGCCGATCGGTCGGTATTGCTGGATCGAGCGGGTGCTTCAGTTGGCACGGTGTTCTCCTTTGAGTTTCGGGCGCTCGGTCGGGCGGGCGAAAGAGTGCGCGTGAGAAACGGACTCTAGAAAGCAAGCCGCCAACGCAGACAAGCCGCCAACGCAGATCAGAGCTTGGCTATTTCGCCGCCGTCGATGGTAAAGCAGGAACCTGTTACGAAAACCGAAAGCGGAGACGCCAAGTAGCAGACGAGCGGCCCCAACTCTGGGGGGTCTCCCATACGCCGCAGGGGTATTTTCCTGAGCCTCGCCGAGAGCAGCTTTTCGTCGGCGACGACTTGGCTCTGTGCGTCGGTCAGGAACGCTCCGGGGGCGATCAGATTCACCTTGATCCCGTGGCGGGCCCACTCCCCCGAGAGCGCTTCGGTGAGGCGCAGCAGAGCACCCTTCGACGCCGAGTAGGCAGCCAGCAGCGGCTTGCCTCGCAGGCTGGAGGTGGATCCCACGTTGATCACCGAGCCGGGCTTTGACTCCAACACGAAGTGGGCTGCAGCGGCTCGAGACAGCACGGCTGGGGCAAGGGTGTTGACCCGGAACACGTCGAGAAGAAGGTCGACTTCCTGTTCCAGGAAACGCCCTGCTGGAGCGATGCCGGCGTTGTTGACCACGCAGTCCAGCCGTCCGAAACGATTGAGGGCGGCGTCGACCAGACCCTCCACAGCGGCGACGTCGCGCATGTCGCAGCGGTGCGGGGCGATCCTGCCGTCGTGGGAAGCCGCCAGCGCCTCGAGGTCATCGAGTGAGCGCGCCGCCGCCAGCACCCGTGTTCCTTCGTTCGACAAGGCCTCGGCTGCGGCCGCCCCCAGCCCGCGGCTGGCTCCGGTGACTATCGCCACGTGATCGGAAAGTTGAAAGTCCACTCAATTACTCCCGGTGTGAGGCGTCAACTCATTGGCGGTTGCGAGATTTTTACCACTGCCGCCATCCTAAACAAGAGGCAACTGCAGAAGCAGAACAAGAAAACAGACTCCACGAAATGAACTAGGCGGCGCATACGAAGTGGACTAACGGCCAGGGGGAGTTTGCGTGACTTCGCGACAGAGGCGGGCTGCCACGCCGAGACGCAGAACCTCGGAAGCCCCCTCGTAGATCCGCATGGGGCGCGCCTGCCGATAGTACTGCTCGATTTTTGACCCTCTTATCAGACCCCAGCGGCCCATCACCTGCACGCAGCGATCCACTACCCTTCCGGCAGCTTCGGTAGCAGCCAACTTCGCCAAGGAAGATCTGTCCAGGCTGCCGGAAGGGTCTGCGCCAGCAGCCTCAGCGGCGCTGTATGTGAGCAGGCGCGCCGACTCCAGGTCGGCCCAGGAGTCAGCCAGCAAAGCGGCCACCGGCCCCAGCTTGACAAGGGGGCGTCCGAACTGACGGCGCTCGGCTGCGTGGCGGGCGGCGATCTCTAAAGCACCCTCCATCAAACCTACGGCTGCGCCAGCAACCGAGGAACGAAACACCGAGAGAGTGGCCAATACGTTCCGAAAGCCCTCGCCGGAGTTCCCGAGACGCAGAGAAGGGGGAAGCCTGACGCCGGAGAACTCCACCTCTCCGAGCACGTGCGGGGCGATGATCTCGGGCGACTGCGAAACGAGAACGCCCGGCGTCGACGCCGGCACAAGCACCAGAGAGAAGAGGTCTTCGCCGTCGGCGCCCTTGGCAGCCTCTTTGACCAGCGTGGTGAAAAATCCGGCGCTTGGCGCGTTGGAAATGAACGACTTACGCCCCGACAGGCTCAGGTAGTCCCCGTGATCCGACAGCGTGGCGGTGACGGCCTTGAGGTCGGAACCGGCCTCGGGCTCGGTGACTGCCAGAGCCGCCAAGACCTCCCCGGAGGCGACCGGCGGCAGCCAGTCTCGTCTGGCCTCCTCCGAACCGGAGAGGGCGATGGCGTAACTCCCGATGCCCTGCAGGGCGAAGAGCGAATCTAGGTGCGACGACACCTTCATGCACGCCTGCCTAGCCAGAGCTACCGCCAGGGAATCCACCGTCTCGAACCGTCCGCCGTAGGAAGCGGGAACCATCAGTTCGCAAAGCCGACTCGCCCGCAGCGCCTCCAGAGTGGGGGCGTGCACCTCGGAGAGTTCGTCGGCTTCGATGCTGAAGTCCCTGACGCTCTCGGCGACTTCCCGGGCTTCTGCCAGCACCGAGAGGTGGACGGGGGAAAGTTGCTGTGCCGCCACGGAATTGCGAATCATAACCGGAATACTTCAAGGGCTTGACGACCTCGGCTCGGCGAACTAGTTGTCTAGAGTGCTGCGGAGAGCAACACAAACCCTGAGCAACGCAAACCCTGAGCGAGCAGGAGAGAGGAAACCCATGAGCGACGTAATCGTGGAGACGCGCGGCGAAGTGCTGTGGCTGCGGCTGAACCGCCCGGAGCGGATGAACGCCTACGACCGCAGCACGTCCGATGAGATCATCGGCGCCCTGCGATCCCACGCACGGAGCCGCGCCGTAGTCATCACCGGAGAAGGACGAGCCTTCTGCGCGGGCGGCTACCTCTCCAACCTCGCCGACCCCGACTTCTGGGAACTTCACTCCATGTTCACCGGCAGTCTGGAACTCTTTGACGCCATACGTTCGGCTCCCATGCCGGTGATCGCAGCCGTGAACGGCCCTGCCTTCGGGGGCGGCAACGAACTGGTAGTGGTCTGCGACCTCGCCATAGCGGCAGAGAGCGCCACCTTCGGACAGACGGGAGTGAAGGTCGGCAGCGCCCCGGTGCTTGGAGGCACGAACCTCATCGCCCTGAGCGTGGGTGAGAAGAAGGCCAAGGAGGTGGCCTTTCTGTGCCGCAAGTACACCGCCGCCGAAGCGCTGCAGCTGGGCTGGATAAACGCCGTAGCGCCGGACGACGAACTGGAAGACGAGGTAGCCCGCTGGTGCGAGGAGATCTGCTCCATGTCGGCCCGCTACCTGGAGATCGCAAAGACCAGCTCGAACTACTGGTGGAACAGCATGCGAGACAATTTTCAGTCCGGTCTGGGAATGTTGATGCAGGCCATCGCCTCGCCAGACATGCTGGAGGGAGCCACCGCCTTCATGGAGAAACGCAAGCCGAATTTCCCGCCCAGAGACGCCAGATGAGAACCTACGATCAGTACAAGCCCACTTGGACTGACCGCAGTTCCTGGAACTCGCCCCAAGTGCTCCGACGCAGATCGGAGAGCCACGCCGAAAGCATCTACCTGGAAGTCCCTTCGGAAGGGGTTTCGCTTACCTACGCCGAGACCCTGCAAGTCGCCGAGAAGGTCGGCAGGAACCTGCTTGCCGGCGGAGCAGATAACGGCGACCGGCTCTTGATCATGCTGCCGAACTGCTCCGAGTACATACTGGCGTGGCTGGCGTCTTCGCTGGCGGGGTTGGCGGAAGTTCCCATCAACACCGCATACCGCGGCAGTTTCCTAGAGCATCAGGCACGCACCGTTTCTCCCGCAGCTGCGCTCATCCACCCCGATTACGCCGAACGTTTCCTGGATGTCGCCGAAGCCGTTCGCACGATAAAACGCTTCTACTTAGCGGGCGGCGAGGAGAGTTCCCGCTGCGCAGCCGCCGCAGCCCTGGAGGGCGCAGGTTTCGCTGCATCGGACTGGGAGGAACTGCTGGAGCCATCCGTCGGAGCGCCCGACTTGCCTGAGGTGCGCTACTGCGACCTGGGGTCGGTCTTTTTTACGTCGGGCACCACGGGGCCTTCGAAAGGCGTGATGATGCCGCACGCCCACATGTTCCTTTTTGCGGATCAGTGCGTGTCGCTGACGCGCCTCACTGACGACGACGTCTATATGTCGACCGGGCCTCTCTTCCACGGCAACAGCCACTTCCTAGCCGCCTATCCGGCGCTCATCGCAGGCGCCCGATACGTACTGCGTGAACGCTTCAGCGCCAGCGAGTGGGTCGATCAGGTGCGGGATTCCCGGGCAACCGTCACCAACTTCGTGGGGGTGATGATGGACTTCGTATGGCAGCAGCCCCCGAGGCCGGACGACGCCGACAACGATCTGCGCTGCATATTCGCAGCCCCGACCGCCTCCTCTTACCTGCAGGAATTCAGACAGCGCTTCGGCGTGGAAGCTTTCGTGGAAGTTTTTGGGCTCACGGAGACCTGCATGCCCATACTGAGCCCGTATGGGGAGGACCGCCCCCCTGGAGCGGCTGGATTGGCCAACTCCGACTGGTTCGATGTTCGACTCGTGGACTCCGAGACCGACGAGGAGGTTCCGGTGGGCGAGATCGGAGAACTGGTGGTTAGAGGCCGCCACCCCTGGACTCAGTCCAGCGGATACTTCGACATGCCTGCCGAGACCCTTGCGGCGTGGCGGAATCTCACCTGGCACACCGGCGACGGGCTGCGTAAGGACGCCGAAGGGTGGTACTACTTCGTGGACCGCCTCAAGGACTCCATCCGGCGGCGGGGAGAAAACATCAGTTCTTACGAGGTCGAGCAGGCACTGGGGGCGCATCCCGCCATCGCCGAGGTGGCGGTGGTGGCGGTGCCAGCCGACGCCGAGGCGGGCGAAGACGAAGTGCTGGCCGTGGTCGTCTTTGAAACCGGAGAGGAACTCTCGGCCGAGGCACTCTGGGAATACGCCGACCGCCGCCTGCCTTACTTCGCAGTCCCCCGCTACCTGCGCTTCGCCGAAGCGCTGCCCAAGACGCCCTCGGAGAAGGTGCGCAAGGTGGAATTGCGGAAAGTCGGCGTGGACGCCTCGACGCACGACCGAGGGCCTGCCCGCAGGAGCCCCAGAACCCCCAAGCGCCCCGAGCGCCCGAGCGCCAGCAGCGAAGGCGCGGCGAGTGACTGACCAAGCAGCCCGCTCCCTGCAGACCGTCGTCGCATCCTCGGCAGCGGGACGAGGCGACGTCTGCGCCATGGACTCCGCATACCACGTGGCGGCGCACAACGAAGGGCGCGATGTCTGCGTCAACTCCTCCTACTGCGGGGTGCTGCCGGCGCGCTTCATAGCTGAGCACTCTCCTAGGGGTGCAATCGGCATGGACTGCGGAATCGGCCCGGAAGGCTCCGCCATCGCAGGACTGTGGTATCTCGAAGCGCTGGAGATACCGGCGGCGGTGGCCGACGTGATGACGGCGCATCTCGGCGACGGCGTACATCTCTACGAAAACGGCGTCGTCAGTTTCTGCAACCAGCCCGCCGCCGACTGCGGTGTGCGCTCGGGGATGAGCGTGCGGGAAGCCGCGGAAATGATGCTCGAGAACGACCCGACGCCTGCCGCGGCCTCCGAGATCACCAACCGGACGGTCATGCACACCGCCGCCGACGGGCGGCAGGTGGTAGCAACCGACTCCATCGCCTTCGCCGCCCCCGAAGACGCTGGGCGGAACGTGCTGGTGACCGCCGGACACACCGGACGCAGCGCCGTGCCCTACCTGAGGAGGGCGCGCCCGGCCGGTTTCGTCTGCTCCGACGGGGGGCGCGGCCTAGACGACTCAGGGATGGCCGGCCTGTACATCGTGGAAGCCGAGGGGCTCGCAGGCGCCACGGTGGACGCCCGCCGAGCGCGCATGGGCAGCGGCCTCTCGCATTACCACGACGGCGTTATAAGCGCCCGCAACGCCCTGGCCTCATCCCGCGGCGTGGAGATAGGGATGCCCTGCCCGGAGGCTGCGCGTCTGCTGCTAGAAGGGGGCGGTGTCGGAGGCGGCGTCGACTGAGCGAACGGTTGGCGGGCAGTCATCGGCGTGAAATCTGAACACTTCCCCCTGCTGTTCAGGCCGCTTCGGATCGGGTCTTTGCAGGTTCGCAACAGGGTCGTCTTCGCCGGACACGGCTCACGCTTCGTCGACTGGCACACGCATCACCTCACCGAGCGGCAGGGGCACTACTTAGCGGAGCGCGCCGCAGGAGGAACCGGGCTGATCATCCAAGGGTCGTCCATGGTGCACCCCACCGGCTTGGCGGCGGCGGGGGTCAACGAAGTCTGGAGCGACGAGAGCGTCGGGGCGTATGCCCGAGTGGCTGAGATGGTGCACGAGGCCGGGGCGCACATCTTCGGACAACTCTCGCACCTTGGACGCCAAGGCGACACCTTCGCCGCACACCGGGAACTATGGGCGCCTTCTGCGCTGGCCGACCCCGCCAGCCGAGTCGTGCCCCACGCCATGAACGGGCGCGACATCGAGGAGATGATCGCTTGCTACGCGAAAGCCGCTGAGCGTCTGCGAGCCGCCGGTTTTGACGGGCTGGAGGTGTAC
This sequence comes from Acidimicrobiales bacterium, assembly GCA_965242895.1. Lineage (GTDB taxonomy): Bacteria > Actinomycetota > Acidimicrobiia > Acidimicrobiales > CATQHL01 > CATQHL01. The sequence goes on along the minus strand of OZ251507.1, from coordinate 1,786,650 downwards.
CTGGCGCACGGCTATCTGCTCTGCGAGTTCTTGTCACGCTTCAGCAACCGTCGCAGCGACCAGTACGGAGGGTCGCTCAAGAACCGCTGCAGGCTGCCGCTGGAGGTTCTGACCGCCGTCCGGGCGGTGGTCGGCGAGGGTTTCCCAGTCGGCATCAGAGTCAGCGCAGACGAGTTCGTGACAGACGGCATCACCCCGGGCGAATGCACGGAGGTCGTGAGTCATCTGCTTTCTCGCTGCCAAGTCGACTACATCAGCGTCAGCCAGTCAAACTATGCCTCCATCGACCGGATGATCCCCGACATGAGCTACCCCCGTGCGCCGTTCATCCACTACGCCAAGGAGGTACGCGGGGTCGCCGATGGCGTGCCAATCTTCGCAGTCGCCCGTCTGGTAACGCCCGAGCAGTGCGAAGAACTTCTGGCCGCCGAGACCGCCGACGCTGTCTGCCTGGTGCGTCCGCTGATCGCCGACCCCTACTGGGCTGCCAAGGCTGCGGCCGGACAGCGCGACGACATCCGTGAATGCATCTCCTGCAACGTGGGGTGCCGCGGAGGGCCGCACAGGGGGTCGCCGATCGCCTGTCTGGTGAACCCAGCCGTGGGCTACGAAAAAGACTGGGGAGTGGGCAGGTTGGGGCGCTCCGAGCGGTCTCGCAGGGTGGTCGTGGTGGGGGGCGGCCCGGCCGGTCTGAAATCCGCTGAGACGGCGGCGCTGCGCGGACACGAGGTGACCTTGCTGGAAGCCTCGGATCGGTTGGGAGGACAGGTGCTGCTGGCAGCGTCCGTTATGCCTTATAGAGACGAGTTCGCCAACTCTGTCCGCTACCTGGAACGTCAGATACTGAAACTCGGGGTGGAGGTGATCACCGAGGAGGCGGCTTGCGCGGACTCGGTTCGGGCGCGTCGGCCGGACTGCGTGATAGTAGCCACGGGCTCGCTGCCGGGCAGGTTCGAGGTTCCGGGCAGCGAACTCGTGATCTCACTGCGGGACGCCATCGAGGGCGGGGTGACTGGGGGCAAGGTGATCTTGGCTGACGCCGGGGAGGCCAACTGGAAGGTCTGCACGACCGCTGAGAACCTGGCAGCCGCCGGATGCGATGTGACCCTGGCGACTCCGGTGCCGGTGGGCGCATCCATGGACGCGTTCAGCCGCCCGCCCATGCTGCGACGCCTTCGGGAGGCCGGGGTGGAGTTCCTGGAGTATCACGCACTGGCCGCTGTTAGCCCTGAAGGGGCCGCGGTGCGGGAAACCCTCACCGGCCGGGAGTGTCTGATCGAAGCCGACTGCGTAGTAGGGGCGGCCTTCGGAGTAGCCAACGACGGTCTCTTTCATGAGTTGCTGCCGCTGGCAAAGAACGGAAGCAGCGGAAGCGGGCAGAGTGAGAGCGGAGCGAGCGAGAGGGCTGAGGCGTTCGAACTGCACGCCGTGGGCGACTGCCTAGCACCCCGCCAAGCTATCGACGCCATCTGGGACGCCTTCAGGGTGGCGAGCGCCCTCTAGAGCGTCCTCTGGCAAGCAGATCTCTTGCCTGAAACTGGCACCGTTTCGCTCGGGCCGATCCTCCTTTACAATAAATATGTCGGATTGCCATCTAATTCCAAACAAACGTTTGCTAGATGAGATGCGTCTGGCTAAGGTAAAGTTTTCCTCATCGAATTTCGAGAGTGAATTTCTTTTGACAAATTGCACCGACAATTGATCCAGGGAGGATTCCATATGAAAAAACTCAAACTCGTCTTACCGTTGTTAGCGGCATTAGCTCTTGTGGCCGCCGCCTGCGGTAGCAGCGACGACGGCGCTGCTACGACCACGACAGCGCCAGCATCTCCAACTACTACAGCAGCGCCAGAGCCAGAGGCGCCAACCACCACAGCAGCGTCTACCACGGAAACGCCAGAGCCAGAAGCTCCAACCACCACAGCAGCGTCTACCACGGAAACGCCAGAGCCAGAAGCTCCAACCACCACAGCAGCGCCAGAGCCCCCTTCTCCCCCAATGGCATGCGCTTCTAACACGCCGGACGGCCAACTGCCCCAGGGCGTCGACGCTGATAACGGAATTCTCAAGATTGGCACTGTTCAGCCAGTCGGAGGCGCTGCACTTGTAGCAGGCATCGAACTCTTAGGCGGCCTCAAAGTCGCAGTGGACGAAGTAAACGCCAATGGCGGAATCGACGGATGCATGATTGAGATGGTCGACTACAACTCCCAGTACGAAGTCGAAGAGTTGGTCAATCAAACTCGACGCCTGATCGACAGCGACGAAGTCTGGGCAATCCTCTCACCAGCCGACAGCCGCGCCATTCCCGGAACGTTCGACTTCCTAGCGGAAAGTGGAGTGCCGATGTGGGCACCAATCTCTCCGCCATTCGAGGAGGAGCGCCAAGAGGTCTACTGGCTTGCCAGTTCACGCACCGCGCAGGCTCAGATCTGCGTCGACCACTTCAACGAACAGGGAATCAGCAAAGTTGCCATAATCGCAGCCACGAACCCCCTTGGCGAAGAGGTCAAAGCAGGCGTGACAATGCAAGCTCCGGTTCACGGCATGGAGATAGTCGCTGAAGAGACCGTGGAATCGGCCTCCGAAGTCGTTCAACCCGCGGTTCTGAACATCATCCGCACCGATGCGGAAGCCATTGTCGCCGGAGTTGACAACATACAGAACGCCTTGATCCTTCAGACGCTGGATGAGAACGGAAGCGATGCACTGTTGTGCTCCGACCAAGGAGCTGCCGGAACGGGAGGCGACAACGCCGTCGGCCCTGCTGGTGATGCTGCAGACGGTTTCCTAGGCGCTCTTCAGGTACAGCTGCCAGACACTGACTCGCCGATTCTCAACAACTGGCGCCCGTTGCGCAATGCCTACTGTGATACCATCTCCGAAGAGTGCAGTGCGCCCAACTTCAGCCTGCAGACCTACCTGCACGCCATCTCCTTCTTTGAGGTCATCGACCGCCTAGACGGCAACCTAAGTTGGGAGGCATTCCACTCCACGGCTGAAAGTCTGCGCGACAACCCGATCGACATGCAAGGCGCAATGCCCAACATTCGATGTGCTGAGCGTGAAGGCGGCGGTCACTTCTGTGCAGCAGGCGCCGGACTCTCCAGGTACGACTTCGACAGCAAAACCTGGATTCAAATACGAGACTTCCAAGCTCCAGCGGGTAGCTGAATCCTGGATCATCCGGGTCGTATCCGGATAATTAAGTCTTTGGTGTGTGGGCGAGATCTAAGTACCCGCACACCAAAGAGCTTGAGCAATAGCGTTGAATAGATTGATAACGCTCATATTTGGCGATTATTCCGACGTAGTTTGTAGTTAAAGAAGACCTGCGAGTATCACGTGTGGCAGTTATTACAGCAAATCATTGCCGGCCTTGAAATCGGAATTGCATACAGTCTTGTAGGGCTTGCCATCGTGGTCATCATGAAGGCCACGGACGTGCCGAACTTCGCCGTCGCCCAGATGGGGCTCGTAGCGGCATACCTCACGTGGTTCCTCTCGGCGAGTCCCGACAATGCCGGAGTTGGCTGGAACTTCTGGCTTGCTCTCATAATCGGCTTGGCTTTTGCGGCTGTCTTTGGGGCAGCAACGCAGTACCTGCTAATTCGTCCACTAGTGGGCCTCTCCAACAGACCGCTCTCAATCGCTGGGGCGGCAATCATGACCTTTCTGTCCATCCGTTTCCTGCGTGAACAGGGGTTACCCAGTTTTCTGGACTGGTTTCCGGTTACAAACGAAGGATTTCACTGGGGGGCAGCAATACCTCTCGGCATTCTCGTAGGAGTACTCGTATTCTTAGCGGCGCGCTCCTTTGTTAAGCCACTTTCAAAAGTTGACCACTTCCCCCTGCTGCTCTTGACCATAGGTCTGACGTGGGCACTCTTCGCCACCGTTCAACTCATCTGGGGAGCAAGCACACGTCAATTCATTGCTCCATGGAGCCGAAAATCCGTCTGGATAATAAGAGGGCAGTGCAAAGACGTAGACGGGGTCGTTCCTCTCACTTGCGCGGAAGACGCCAGAAGCATCAACCTCATCATCGGCGCCGACCAAGTGATAGCAATAGGCGTGGGGCTTTTGATTGCCATAGCTGTGGGATTATTTTTTAAGTCGCAGTGGGGTGTGCGGATGCGCGCCATCGCCGAAGACGGTGTAACCGCAAGACTGCTAGGAATCAATTCCGGGAAAATTTCACTCGTGGCGTGGGCGCTGGGAAGCATGGTTGCCGCAGCCGCGATGATCATGTTCACGACGTCTACATTCCTGCGGGACGTTGCCGCCAACCCGATAATTCTGAAAGGTTTCATAGCGTCGGTGATAGGAGGATTCACTTCTCTTCTAGGCACGTTTACAGGCGGTCTGGTCATAGGACTAGGTGAATCGATCGTGGGTGGACAGATCTCCACTGCAGTACAGGAGACCGTGGCCCTGCTGCTGGTAGTCGTGATCCTTCTGGCCGTTCCTGGCGGGCTGACACGCGAGAAGACCGCTCGAGAAGTCTGAACCATGAAAAGCGACGCTCCTGAGTCTCCCCCGCGGCCCCTTTACAAGCCAAGGCCGAAAGGAATGTCTCGGTTTGGCGAGCCCACAGCGGTTTTGCTGCTCTTCGCTCTAGCAGTCTCTCTTCCTCACATTCCGCAGGAAGGGCTAAACAGGTATTGGCTAGGCGTTTTGACTGGAATTTTGATCCACACAATCTCCGGAATGGGTTTCAATTTCATGGTGGGCTGGGCTGGACAACTCGGTTTAGCGCACGCGGGATTCTTCGGAATGGGGGCGTTCGGAGTGACGCTTCTCTACGAAGACGGGGTGCCCTACGTCGTCGCCCTCTTGATACTCGGGTTCATCTGCTCTGCGGTAGGTATCGCCATTGGATTTCCGGCTGCGCGGCTTAAAGGCTTCTTCCTGGCAATTGCGACGCTCGCCTTTGGCGGGCTGGTTGTCAAGCTGATTGAACTTGGCCCAGAGATATGGAGCTGGCTTGAGACGGGAGCCAGTAACGGCCGCTCAGTCAGCAAAGTGTTTTCGATAGGTCACCGAAACGGCCCTCTGACGATCTACTACACCAGTCTGGTCGCCTTAGCACTGACATATGTAGTCATGTTGATCCTCACCCGCGGTCGAATGGGTAGGACATTAAGAGCCGTAAAAGACATAGATATCTCCACCGGTCCCATAGGTATTCCATCTACTCGATACAAGTTGGTGTCCTTTGGAGTTTCAGCATTCGCGGCAGCAGTAGCGGGAGGGTTGTACGCGCAAGACATCAGATTCCTAGACCCCAAGTCGTTTAGGGACAACATGCTCGTATTCATGCTGATCATTCTCGTGCTCGGAGGAGTGGGGCGTATATGGGGGCCGCTACTCGGAGCTGTTTTCTTCATTCTCCTGCGCGAGAGGTTGTCTAATTTCCAAATAGGCCGCCAGTTTATTTTTGGGCTGGCCCTCATGATTGCGATACTGGCTCTCCCCTATGGTTTCGCATCATTGCCTAGTCGCATAAGGGAGAGCAATCTAGGTAAGCGAATACAGAAGATGCCTCTTATGCAGGTGTTGCGAAAACCAAGCAACTAAAGATCTTGTCCTAACCATGAACACCAAGACCGGCAACTTCACCGCTGTTTCCGACATCGAGACCCACTCGGACGAACCCCTCTCAACGGAGCAGGCTGAGGCAAATATCTTTCCTTTGGAATTGCGCGACCTGCACGTGGCGTTCGGCGGCAACCGCGTGCTCGAAGGCGTAAACCTGACGTTCAAGAACGGATTCAACGGCCTCATCGGACCGAACGGAGCAGGCAAGACCACGATATTCAACGTGATCTCCGGCTATGTCAAGCCTGACCAAGGTGAAATCCTTCTCGGCGGGAAAGACATCAGAAAGCTCAAGCAAACCAAACGCGTAGCCTCCGGAATCGGGCGAACATTCCAAGCCCCTCGCCTAATTCCCGACGCAACCGTCATCGAAAACGCTCTCCTAGGCGCTCATCACATCTATCGCTGGGGGCATTTGGCGGAACTCTTCATGTTCCCTTGGAGCCGCTCCGAAGAACGCCAGATGAGAACCAAAGCCATGGAACTGCTCGACCTTTTTGGCCTCGCCGACTTGGCTCACGAAGCAACAGATTCCCTACCGCTGGGCAGCCAGAAAATCGTGGAGGTAGCACGCGCCCTTGTGAGCGGCCCCAGCGTGGTGCTGCTCGACGAACCGGCGGCAGGTTTAGGCGCCGACGACGTGACTGTGCTCCTGCGAGGACTGAGGAGCGTCCTAGCCCAGCAAGGTCTGTGCATCATCATCATCGAACACGACCTCAAACTCGTAGCCAGCCTCTGCCCGAAGATTGCCGTGCTGGATTTCGGCCGGATCATCTCTGAGGGAAGCCCCGACCACGTCACGCACGACCCAGCCGTGATCGAGGCCTACCTCGGCCACGGCTTCGCAGCGCGTCTGGAAGAAGAGGGGATTGAGTGACTAGTGGTATGAGGACACCAACGAATCCCGACACTCAGGAGCAGACAGATGGCTCTGCTTGAAGCCGAAAACCTGGTAAGCGGCTACGGGCGGCTGGAAGTCCTGCATGGCGTCTCCCTGGAGGTCTCCGAAGGAGAGATCGTCTCGGTTCTAGGAGCCAACGGAGCGGGAAAGACGACCTTCCTGCGCACCGTCTCGGGCGTGCTGAACACTTGGACGGGCAGCGTACGACTAGACGGACGCGACCTCGCCGGGCTATCCGTGGAGAAGCGGGCAGCCGCCGGCCTGGGACACTTGCCGGAAGGTCGCGGCGTGTTCCAAAACTTGACGGTGCGCGAGAACTTCGACCTCGGCGCCGTGCTGCGTCGGGACGGAGCTAGCGCCGTGAACGCCGACCGGGACCGCCTGTTGGACATGTTCCCCGCCCTGGCCGAAAAGATTCGCGACCCGGCGTCCTCCCTCTCGGGCGGACAGCAGCAGATGCTGGCTCTGGCACGGGCACTGCTGGCGCGTCCTAGGCTGCTGATGATCGACGAACTCTCTTTCGGTCTCGCCCCATTCCTAGTGGACGAACTCTTCGAGCATGTCACCGAACTTCGCTCTGAGGGAAACACCTTCCTGCTAATCGAGCAGAACGCCCAGGTGCTCGACATCTCCGATCGGACGTACGTGTTGAAGACCGGCAACAACGACATCTCCGGAGAATCGGCGGAACTGCGAAAGTCTCACGACCTCGTCCGCTCCTACCTTGGTCACTGACCCGGCATCTCAGGGCTGCCTGAGCCGCTGGGGGCGGGATACTCAACAACCCTAGATGACTAGGGGCAACTGGGGGGACAAGCCCGCCCGCGGAGTGCTCGTCACCGGAGCTTCCTCGGGCATAGGGTCGGCCTGCCGGAGAGCCCTCGCCGAACACCGCTTCACGGTCGTTCCAGCCGACGTCCGCCCCGCAGACGGCGGCTTATCCCTCGACGTGTGCGACGAGGACGCCTGGGTTCGGGTCTTGGACGAAGTCTGGCCCCTCTACGGCCTAGTCAACTGCGCGGGGATACGCACCCGCAGCCACATCAAAGACACCCCCCTGGAAACCTTCCGCAGGCATCTAGACGTGAACGTCACCGGAACTTGGCTCGGGATCCGAGAGTTCATGCGCCGTCACGAAGTCGGGGAGCAGGCGGCCATAGTCAACATAACCTCGATCAACTACGCCATAACGGTGCCCGGGCAGGCCCATTATGCGGCCTCCAAGGGTGGAGTGGCGTCGCTGACGAAGGCAGCCGCCGTAGAAGGGGCGCCGCTCGGCATCCGTGTCAACGCCATAGCGCCGGGACCGATCCGCACTCCTATGACGATGGAGCGCCTGGTGCACCCGGAACAGGTCGAATGGCTAACATCGCGTGTGCCGGCCGGGCGCATTGGTGAACCATCTGAGGTGGCGGAAGCCGCAGCTTTTTTGCTGTCGGACGCTGCTTCCTACGTCACAGGGGAGGTGCTGGGCGTAGACGGCGGCTGGATGGCGCACGCCTAATCGCGCCTAAGGGAACGAACGCCAAGAGAACGAACACCTGAAGGGAACCAAGGAAGCGGAAACGACCGATGCCCGAAGAACCAAACAGGCTCCGCGCCGCTCCGACGCCGCCCCGACTAGACGCTCTGCTTCCAAACGAACTAGTGAATCTCAACGACTTCTTCCACTGGGGAATAACAGCCCGAAACTTGAAGGCGACCTGCAAAGAACTGACAGAATCGCTGGGTCTAACCTGGGCTGAACCGCAACGCCGGCAGTTCAGGCTGAAACAGCCTGAAGGCTGCTACGACGTCGACTTCTACATCACCTACTCGCTGGAAGGCCCCCCGCACTGCGAAGTGATCGAAGCGACTCCCGGATGCATCTGGGATCCCTCAACTGCGAGCGGAATACACCACCTCGGCTTCTGGTCAGAAGACCTGACAGGAGACTCGGCGTCACTGGAGACCGCCGGCTTCCCCTGCGCGGCCACCTACGACACCCTCGACGGCAAGCCCCTGGGGTTCACCTACCATCGTCTAGAGCACAGCGGTCTCTTGGTCGAGTTAGTGGACGCAGGGCGCAGGGAGGCGTTCAAGAATTGGATGGCAGGAGGCGAGTTCCCCACCCTGCAAGCGTCCGCACCAGGCACCTCCGACCGATGAAGACCTCGGGCGGCGACGGCGGCAGCCGCGACGGCCAAGGCGGCCACCGCTCTGAACCTTCCGCCGCCGCCCGGGGAGCAGCGCCGCCCGCAGTCCACACCGAACAGGCCGACGTGGTGGTGCTGGGAGGCGGACCGGGCGGGTGCGCCGCCGCCCTTACGGCGGCGCGGCGCGGCGCCAAGACGATCCTGCTAGAAGCCCTCGACCGCGTGGGGGGCAACGCTGCCCGCTCCACCGGATATATGGCCTTCGCCGACTTCGGCGCCCAGCACGAAGCCGGAATCCAGGATTCGCCGCAGAACTACCTGGCAGACATGAAAAACGAAATCACCCTGCAGCAGGAACGTTACGGGCTTGTCTTCGACGACGCCCTAGCCGCCCGCTACGCAGAGGAGTCGTCCGCGACCTACGACTTCCTGACCGACCTCGGCTTTGGCTTCAACCGATTCGTCCCGCGACCTCGTCAGCACACCACCGACAGAATGATGGACGTGCTTGACGTGTCCATGTTCACTACATGCTTCGAGTCGGCTCTCGCCGCGGAAAATGTGTCCGTGCAATGCCGGAGGAGGGGTCGACGGCTGATCACTGACAACGGACGGGTCGTGGGTGTGCGCTGGGAGGGGCAGGCGCCAGAGGAAGATGTGCGGCGTGAAGGCGCATCCGGTGAGGTCTACGCAAGTTCTGGGGTGATCTTGGCCGCGGGCGGCTACCAAGCGAACGGGGCGCTTCGCTCTCGCTACCAACCTAGCCACCTCGCCCATAGCCCTTACTTGGGGGTGGAGACGGATCGCGGCGACGGTCACCTCATGGGGCAATCTCTGGGAGGAGACCTCATAAACATGACCATGATCCCCCCACTGATCATGGTGGCTTCGGCCCTAGTAGAGAACTCCATAGCAGTGGACTGCTCCGGCAAACGTTTCCACGACGAAGCCGGGCCTTACGACGAGAGGGTGGAAGCCCTCAATAGAATAGACAAGCGCAGGGCTTTCTACATATTCGACGACCGAACTGCAGAAGAAAAAGCCATTCTGATCAGCCAGATGCCCGAACCGGCCGTCAGCGCCCCGACTTTGGAAGAGTTGGCGAAACTGATCGGCTGCCCGCCGAGGGAGTTGTGTCAGACCGTGGACGGATGGAACGCTGCGGTCGGCGCGGGCGCAAAATCCGACCCGGACTTCGGGCGGGTGGTATTCCCGGCATCCGGCAGCGGGATTATCAAGCCGCCCTTCTGGGCATCGCCCATGGTTGTGGGAATCAACTTTCCGGCGGGAGGATTCAGAGTTTCGCTGAACTGCGAGGTCTTCAACGTATTCGGGGAAGTCATCCCCGGACTTTTTGCCGTGGGAGACTGCGTGGGAGGCATTGCACCCGCCATCGGGCTTGGAGGCGTGAAAATTAGCAGCGCCGTCACCCTCGGGCGCATCGCCGGGCGAGCGGTCACGGGCGGAGAGAACCAGACGACCCCCTCTTCGATCATTGCTCCGACTGAAGCGGAACCGGCAACCAGCGCTCCTTCTCCTCGTATGCACATCGTCGGCTGAGGTCACGGCTCTGTGCCCAGTAAACCATTTTTCCGTTCGCCGGCAGCCTTGATCGCGGCGGGACTGCTCACAGCAGTGTCTGCGGGATGCGGGGTGGGAACCGATCAGCAGTATCTCACCCCCGACCTGCCGTTGCTTCCTCCCAACACGAGTTCAACTGCAGCTGTCGTTTCCTTGTCTCCGGGCGAACAGGATGAAGCCACCCGAGAAGGGGATACCTCTGAGAGCGCCGACCCTCAAACCGACTCCGAAGCAGAAGACGGCGACGAACAGCCCACCGCTACAACCCAGGAAGGCGGTGCCGAAGACGAACCCCTCGAGCCCCCCGAGCCCCTCACCACCCTCATCCCGGTGATGGTCAAGGAACTCAACCACGACCCTACGGCGTTCACCCAGGGGTTGGAGTACTACGAGGGGCGCTTGTTTGAAAGCACCGGATCTCCGAGCGGCAGCGGGCGCACCAGCACGATCAGGGAGCTGGATCCGGAAAGCGGAGGAGCGGTGCGTTCTCAAGAACTTGACGACGACCTCTTCGGCGAGGGCATCACGTTCGTGGATGGGCGCATCATCCAACTCACATGGCGGGACGGGTTAGCGATCATCTGGGATCCGGACGACTTCAACAAGCTTGGGGAATTCAGCTACGAAGGAGAAGGGTGGGGTATCTGCTACGACGGCAGCCGCCTAGTCGTAAGCGACGGCAGCGAGGAGCTGCACTTCCGCGATCCTGAGACGTTCAAACGGGCGGGAAACCCTGTAACGGTCACACTAGAAGGCGAGACTTTGCCTTCCCTGAACGAACTGGAGTGCGTGGACGGCAGGGTCTGGGCCAACGTATGGCAAACCGACATGATCGTCGAAATAGACCCGGTGAGCGGCAAGGTCTTGAGCCGCGTAGACGCCGCCAACCTAGGCAAGCCGCGGCCGGCAAATCCTGAAGCCGTGCTGAACGGAATTGCCTACAACCCCACAAGGAACACCTTCCTGCTGGCAGGCAAGGACTGGCCCACGATCTACGAGGTGCGCTTTGAGCCAAGCGACGAAGTAGAAGGCGGCGGGGAAGCCGGAGCCGAAGAGGCTGACGGGGCGGAAGCCGCCAGCGGGGATGAGACCGGCGAAGGAGAAGACGGGCAAGACGCTGGGGGGAACAATGCAGATGAAGAAAACGGGGACAACTAAAGAACGCTAGAGAACAATCCAGGAAGACGTAGCAAACAGATAATTGGAAAGCCGAAGTCGGGAAACCCAAAATAAGGCACCCGAAGGACAGGAAAGCCCAGCTCAGGGGAGCTGAAAGCCTGCTTTTTCCGCAATCTTCGCTGCGAGCTTGCGAAAGTCTCGATAGCAGGCGGTCACGGAACTCTGATGCCCGCCGAAGGCCCCGTCGGCGGGTGTCAGCTTGAACATAGGCTTGCCCGATTCCTGCGCCATCGGCATGAGCGAGCGGTAGTCCTTCAAGTGGGCCAGGAAATGAGTGTCGTCGTCGAAACCTCTCTCACTGGTTGCTTTCTCCCCGAGAACCGACTTGGCGTACTCCGCCGGCATCTTGTCCATCCAGCGCTTATACGCCAAGACAGGGCGGTGGCGTCTGATGGAATGACGCATCATGATGTAGCCGACGGGCTCGATCCGCCCCTCCGGCAAGAGTTCTGGCGACAAAGGCGCCTTGACCCGCATCTCCCCCCAGTCCTTGCGCCACTTTCTTATGGTCGGGCCGAGATTTCGCAGCCCCTGCAGGGAAAAAAGGTCGGGGCCCAGCGGCACCGCGAAGTGTGTGGATGTGATGAGCGACGCACGGTTGATGGCGCCCAAGTTCGGGCCGACATCTACCAGTGTTAAATCGGCGCCGAAGTCGACCTCAGCCAACTTCAAGCTGCGATGAAACGCTGAGAGGACGCGAAACGACCTCTCGTCGCCGCCGAAGCACTTCGGCCAAGCCTCCGCAAGGGCGTCTTCGAACTTGGACAAACCGATGTCCCCTGGCAGCAGTCCTACGTTGTCGCCCCACTCTCTGATGGCTGGCCTGCCCACGTCCCCTGTCCCCGCAATCAGCGGGTGCACAACACCCAGAATGGATTTGCGTTCAGCCGGTTCGTCTGGCCAGATTTCATCCAGATCATCGTCGTCTAGAAACATCCCCGTCAGATTTGCCTGAGGATCAAGGTCGACCGCTAAAACACGCCTCCCAACGTCGGCGTACATAGCCGCTAGGTGGAAAACCAGGGAAGTCTTGCCAACACCTCCCTTGTTGTTGAAGAAGGCGACGACAGGGTTCTTCATGCCCGTCTCCTGACAGTGACTCGAACGAGGCCGCTTTCTACTTGAAACTCCGGCGGCGGATTTCCGTTTCGCCTGAGGGCTTTTTTGGCTACCTGTATCCCTACCCCGAAACGCTCGATGTAACCAGCGTTTTTCATGACTTCAGCCACAAGAGGATTCCGGTAAGAGACAACTCCAGGTTCACCAAAGCTCTTAGTTGTGACATTGCCGTAAGCGCCGCCTGGACTAATTATCTCGATTCGCTCCTTGTACCAATGCAGTTGAACGGGTGAAGGTAATTCGTAGTCGCGGTGCATTACTGCGTTGTAAACGATTTGGCGCAGTGCGCTAGGAGGATAGTCGTAGCTGACTTGGTGAATGGGCTCACTCGTAACAGATATGGAAGCCTCGACGTTGGCTTTCAGCAGCCGTGTTACTTCTTCCAACTGTTCGGTGAGGCGCCCCGAAACCTCACGCTGCGCTCTAATTGGATCTGTCATTTCCTCGCCCGCAAAACGAAGAAACTGAATATACGCACAAGGAAAAAAGTCCCTGGGTTCGTGGGCAAGCGTGAGAAGGGCCGCGGGGTTCGGCCTGTCGGCACTGCTCAGGAAGCGCAAGGCTCGCAGTTGTTCAAGTGCGCTGCGGTCATTCTCTTCCAAGACTTCCGGGGAGATCGCAAGAGGAAGGTAGAAACGTTCGAAATATCCCATGTCGAGATCGTTGATCGCGGCTCCTAGCACCCCTCGAGAGTCGAATTCCAGTTGGGAGCTCACGCGCTTTTCGACCAGAATCCGTTCTTCTTCGCGTGTCGCTTGAGCGCGGCGAGACCCGACGCGTATCCAGCATCTCCCGTCCACTCGATGAGGTGTGTCTTCCGACGGGGAAACCTGGACTACCGCTACGTCGCAGCCCGCCACCCTGCGACGCTCCACGCTCATGACGGGGAACGGCAGTATCTTCCCGTCGCCGCGAAGACCTCCGAGCAGCGTAAGTAATTCGTCGTCAATGGTGAGGTTGGCGCAAGAACCGTCGTCTCGCAGACCTATCACGACAACACCGGGTTTTCTGCTGTCTGACAGATCGTTGGAGAATGCACAGATAGCTTGACGAATTACGTCCTTGTCCCGAGCAGTTTCTTTGAATTCGACCCGCTCCGACTCTCCTAGCTTGAGCAGATCGTAGAGTTCTTGATCGCTAAGCAACTTTGCTCCAGTTCATTTCCAGTTCATTATGGACTGCTTGTGTCAGAAGGGGCAGAGGCCCATTCGGTTGCGGATCGACACCAACTCGCCTAGGTGGTTGAAACCGTGGCCGATGGCCGTCCAACGAAGGAACCACGCCGAAGACTGGCCTTCCCACATGGAATAGAGCCACTCGAAGCGGTCTTTGGGTGCGCCGAGGTCTTCGAGGGGGGAAGCGGAGTCGGGTATCTCGTCAAAGCGTGGTAGGTCGTTGTCGTCTAGCCACGAGGCGGTCGAAGAGATCACAGCGAGGGCGTAGTCGCCGACCGCCGCAGGGTTGAGTTCCTCGACCAGGTCCTGGTCTTCAGATTCGGCTAGTCCTCGCCAAAGGTCGGTGTCGACGCCGAGGCTGTCCGTCCAGGAGTTGACCACGCCCTCTGATTTCCGCAAGACCCCGTTGACGGCGACGTCATGGTGTCGGGCGAGGTGCCAGAGAATGTAAGTGGGGGCAATTCCTCCGCCGTCGACTCGCTCGCCTAAGCGCTCTGCGGGTATCAGACGGAGCACGCCCCCTTCGAGTTTGGCGTGCAGGGATCTCAGGTCGTCGAGGATCCAGGCTTTTATGTTCACCTCTCCAATCGTAGAGAATCCACCGCCGAGACCGCACTCTTAAACCGGAGGTCATCGGCGTGAGGAAGTTCCATAAGAACTAGAAATCCCTCCCCTACGTCCGATTAGCTGTCGCGGTACACGCCCTGTGCAGCGGCGCCCGCTGAGGCGGCATCGGGGAAAATCTTCCCAGATTACGAGGGTGGTATGATTAGTTATGTCGGTGTTGCACTGTCGCAACCCTAGAAAGAGAGATGACATGTCCCGTCAAACGAATGGCTCGATAGCAAGGGGTGTTCTCCTGGCTCTTCTGACGATTTTTTTGTTGGCTGCAGCCTGCGGCAATTCCGATTCCGACTCCGAACAGTCCATCACGGCTCCGCCTCAACCTCCGGCCACTGCCCAAGCGCGGGAAACGCCAACCACTCAAGCGCCTCCACCGGCGGCGCCGACTACCCAAGCGCCTCCACCGGCGGCGCCGACTACCCAAGCACCCCCACCGGCGGCGCCGACTACCCAGGCACCCGTTTCCACAGTATTCACCCCGGACACCTCAGTAGCAGTGGGAATCTGCGCCGAAGAGATGAGAGAGTTGGTCGAAGCGGTCGGTGAAACACCGACCGAGCTACCAATGGAAGAGACCATGAGGGCTTGGAGCGAAGGGTGCCGGAACATCTTAGGGGACTGGATCGAAATAGCAAACTCCGCCATGAATCCGGGGCTCGGAGGGGACGAGGAATGCATAGCAAACGTCCTCGACGAGGTGCTTGCATCCCCCATGGAAGCATTCAATGAGTTCGTAGTAGACATCCTCGAGTCTGGAGGGGACGCCGAGACTGGAGGAGACGCCGAAACCGCTACGTGGGGCCCGTTCAACCGCTGCTTCTAGTCGGTTTAGGCTAGACGCCGGCTCCCTCTTCTCCCCCGACCTAGGCATTGCCTGCCCGTGATGGTCAGCTTGGCATAGACCAGCACGAAACAGCCGACCGGAACTCTGGCTACCCCGGCTTCAGCCCGTTAAACCCGCCTTAAGAACAGCGGCCGCTTCAGATTGAGCCTCGGCGGCTCGGTCGAGCCGATCCGAAAAGCCCATGAACCCGTGGAAGACGCCGTCGTAGCGCGAGAGCTTGACATCCACTCCAGACTCCCTGAGTTTGGCGGCGTATGCCTCGCCCTCGTCCCGCAAGGGGTCGTATTCCGCAGTGATGAGGAAACCGGGCGGAAGGCCGGAGTGGTCGGCAGCCCGGAGCGGGGAAAAATACTCGTGCGCCGGATCGGAGTCGCCCGCGTAGTGCCGCACGAACCACTCCATGAGCTCCTTAGTGAGGATGGGCCCCTGGGAGTTTTCTTGCATCGAAGGCCAGAGGGAGGTGTCGAAGTCGCAGCAGGGGTAGACGAGAAGTTGGAAAGCAATGTGAGGGCCGCCTCGGTCGCGTGCCATCAGGGCTGCGACCGCCGCTAGGTTGCCGCCGGCGCTGTCTCCGGCCACAGCCAAGCGGGCGGCGTCCGCTCCGAGTTCTCCGACGGATTCGGAAACCCACGAAACGGCTGCGTAAGCGTCTTCGACGGCAGCCGGAAAAGGTTTCTCAGGCGCCAGCCGGTAGTCCACCGACACATAGGTGAGGCCGCTCAGTTTCGACATCTGCCGCACCTGAACGTCGTGGGTGTCTAGGCTGCCGAGCACCCAGCCTCCCCCGTGGAAGTAGACCACGACACCGCCGGAGGAGGCGGCCTTCGGCTGGTAGACCCGCACTTTTATGTCCCTGTCGTCACCGATGCGGATCGTGCGGTCATCCACTTTGAAGAGTTCGGGAGGCGTGGCGGTCTGCTTCGACTGAATCGTGAGGCCTCTCATCTCTTCGGGAGACATGGACGGGCTGGGTCTGAAACCCTCGGCGGCCAACTCTTTCAGCAAGACCTCTGCCTGTGCGTCTAGCGGCATGTGACGCTCCTTTCCAGGCCATAGGCTAACGAAGGATTGCGAGCCGCCAAGATTGTCACACCCCTCTGACAGACTTGGGCTGCCGTTCCACTACGGCCTAGCGGTGTGCAAGCCGCCGACCATTTCCCCCTTCCGTTTCCCCTCTTTCTGAGTCTTCCCCCGGCTTCCTTGCAGATTCCCCATTGTGCTTCATCTTGCGCTTTCCCTTTTTGCGCTTTCTTGCAGCTTCCCCCGTGGGCTGCCAAAGCATCCCGCAAAGCGGGAACACAAGGGAGGAACAAATGTCTCGATCTTTACCGCAAGAACCTTCGGCTGGGAAATTCAACAGCAGCGAGAACGGAAATGCCGGGGTCCTTGAACGAGTGCTTCGTCAACTGCTTGCAGCAATAACCGAAAGGGACGGACTGGCACCTTTCCTCGCAGGCTTGGTCTCATCAAGAGGTGATGGGCTAGCCATCTCCGAAGGAGAAAACCCGCCGACCGTTAGGGGGGACGAGAGCGCCGCGCTTTACGAACTGCACGTCGTGCCGATAGGACCGCAAGGGGTGGTTCAGCAACTGCTGGGGTTCTGTGCTCCCCGAAACTGGGAAGCTCTGTTCGTGGCTACGGAAGGCCGTGAAGTATCCTCCGAGGAATCGAACGTATACGTGGCGTTCGTCGCAGCACGCGACGGCAGGCGCATCGCTCTGCTTGCACAGGAAGGAAACGATGAGCGGATTTGCGAAACGCGAGAAGTACGGGGGCGCGTCGTCGACTGCGTCCTCAGAGCACTGGAGTTGCCGTCGCCTCCGCCGACCGAACCCGTCAGCTCGCTCTCACGCCGATACCACACCTGGGAAGAACTGCGGCAAGCGACCGCCGCAGGCAAGTTCTACGTACCCGATGTGCATCCCGGCCTAGCCGAATGGATGGACGCTGGAATTTTCTCCCGCTGGTGCCTGGAAAGCTTCGAAGCGCACATGGGCCTTGCTTAGAAGGAGGGGGAACGCTCTAGAAACTCAGACCAACCTTCCAACTCTTTGAGCATTTTGTAACATCAGAAGCCCGGAGCGCACGCTCGAAATCACGTCGCGGCGGTGGGTGCGCTGTTGGTGCTGCCATCACGTAACATCAGAAACCAGCGCGCACGCTCGAACTCACCCGCCAATCCGATCCGAGCACTCCCTACAAACGTGCAGGCTCGAGACTCAGAGCGTCCTTACGCAAGCATCACATAGACCACACGTCAAAGGAGTCACCACTGAGCGACGCAGCGTTACTCGTCGACCTTCATGTCTGCTGCGGGAGAACGTCCTGTGCGCCGACTTGGTTGGATGACACGGAAGAGCACCCCGCCCTCATCGAGGTCTGCAAGGACATCATCGCCAACTTCAGAGCAGACGAGCGTAAGGCACTCGTCTCTGAGAACGCCGAGCATGTCTACAGCGTCTGACGGAACATCCATACGCATCTGCGTGGTAGGCGCAGGAGCCATCGGAGGGCTCCTGGCCTGCCGACTCTCTCAGGCAGGATACGAGGTGAGTGTCGTCGCACGAGGCGAGCACTTAGCGGCCATTCGATCCGACGGTCTACGTCTGAACGAGATCGACGGCAGCGTCAGCGTCGCCAAGGGACTGGCCGCCGCGGACGACTTCGAGACCCTGGGAGCGCAGGACATGGTCATCCTTGCCCTGAAGGCTCATCAGATAGCGGCGGTGGCGGATCGTCTGTGCTGCCTGTACAACTCGGAGACGGTCGTCGTACCGGTTCAGAACGGCATCCCTTGGTGGTATTTCGAACGACACGGAGGCGAGCACGAAGGTCGGAGACTCACCAGACTGGACCCCGACGGCGCCCTAGCCGAGGCCATCCCAGCGGAACGGCTGGTTGCCTCCATCCCCTACCCTGCCGCTGAGAAAACCGCCCCTGGGGTCATAACCCACATCGAAGGCAATCGGTTCCCAGTGGGCGAGTTGGACGGCACACACTCAGACAGGGCCGCTTTGATAGCTTCGGCCTTCGGCAAGGCGGGTTTCAAATCTCGGGTTCTGAGCGACATTCGCTCTCACATCTGGGTCAAGGCATGGGGAAATCTGGCCTTCAACCCCATCAGCGCACTCACCGGCGCCACCCTGGAAAAACTCTGCAAGACGACGGCAACCCGAGATTTAGCGGCGGAGATGATGATGGAAGCCAGGGAGATCGCCGAAGCGCTTGGCGTAAGCATCCGTCTCAGCGTCAGCGCGCGCATCGCAGGCGCCGAGAAGGTGGGAAGCCACAAGACGTCGATGCTCCAGGACGTCGAAGCCGGACGGCCGCTAGAGATCGATCCGCTCGTGGGGGTGTTCATCGATCTGGGCCAGATCACAGGCGTGGACACGCCCGTGATCTCTGCTGTCTACGCCCTCACTTCCCTGCTGAACGAGCGCATCCTCAGGAATGCGAACTCCGGTTGACGACTCACCTGCCTCTAATGCGGCGGAGCTCAATTCACACAGAGCGGCGGACGCTCAATGCGCACAGATCGCCGATTTGATCAGGTTTGATCAGGCGGACTCAGGTTGACGACTCGACCCCCTCTGACGCTCCCGGAACTTCTGAGCCGCGGCGACCCTGAACGCCCTGCCGTCGTCTGCCCCGACGCAAGCCTTCTGACCTACTCCCAACTCCGAGCCGAGATAGAACGCTTGACCGACCGACTGGACTTCCTGGGCGCCGCTGCGGGGGATCGCATTGCCTTGGTCCTGCCGAACGGGCCGGCAGCGGCAATCGCCTTTCTGACCGCGGCCTCCTACGGGTGCGCCGCTCCGCTCAACCCCCGCTACCGCGAGAGCGAGTTCCGCTTCTACCTAGAGGATCTCGGAGCTCGAACGCTCATCGTGGGGCAGGACGGCGGATCGGAGGCGGCTCGCGCCGCTGCCGGTGACGGCACGCTGGTTCTCTCGCTGAGCGGCGCTCCGGGCGGGCTGCACTTAGACATCGCCGGAAAACAAGGGACGTCCGGCCATGGCCGTCTAGCTAGCAGTTCACCCGAACGACACGATCCGTCGCCGGACGACACCCGCAGCCGCTCCTCTGCCGAGCGTACCGAGCGCTCGGGGACAAGTCCGCCTGAACGACACGATCCGTCGCCGGACGACACCGCTCTGGTACTGCATACCTCCGGCACCACCTCACGTCCCAAGATCGTCCCGATCCGCCAACGCAACCTGGCACTCTCAGCAACCAACATCGCCGCATCCCTGCTGCTGACCCACCAGGACCGCTCCATGAACGTCATGCCGCTGTTCCACATCCACGGACTGCTGGCGGGTTTGCTGTCACCGCTGGCGGCGGGAGGGTCGGTGGCCTGCACTGAAGGCTTCGACGCCTTCCGCTTCTTCGCACAACTCGGCGTACTGCGCCCGAGTTTCTTCACGGCTGTGCCCACCATGCATCAGATGCTCCTCGCCCGAGCCGAGCCTCACAAAGCCGAAGCGCTGAACGCCGAGCTGCGCTTCGTGCGTTCGTCATCGGCTTCGCTGCCCTCCCCGGTGATGGCCAGGCTCGGGGAGCTCTTCAACGCCCCGGTGATAGAGGCATATGGAATGACCGAGGCGACGCATCAGATGTGTTCGAATCCGCTGCCCCCGGCACCTGCCAAACCCAAATCGGTGGGGTTGCCCACCGGAATCCAGTTGACGATTCTGGATGAGAACGGCCGACCGCTGCCGACCGGAGAGTGCGGCGAGGTGTGTATCAAAGGCCGCACGGTCATGGGCGGATACGAGAACAACCCCGAAGCTAACCAGACGGCCTTCACCTCGGGCTGGTTTCGAACCGGCGACGAGGGCTGCCTGGACAAAGACGGCTACCTGTTTTTGACTGGACGGCTGAAGGAACAGATCAACCGGGGGGGCGAAAAAGTCTCCCCCATCGAAGTGGACGAAGTCCTGCTCAGCCACCCCCTGGTAGCCGAGGCTGCAACCTTTGCCGCTCCTCACGACAAACTGGGCGAAGAGCCCGCCGCCGCCGTAGTGATCACCGAAGGCGCCGAGTTGAGTGAGCGCCAACTACGGGCATTCCTGTCCGAACAGTTGGCCGCTTTTAAGGTGCCTAGGAAGATCGTCTTTCTGGAATCTCTGCCCAAAGGCCCCACAGGGAAACTTCAGCGCATCGGACTCGCAGAACGTCTCGGGCTGACCGACCAAACGCCCTAAGCGGCGGCCGCAAGGAGGGATAGGGGAGACTGAACTGGTGAGCACCAGCGCCGGCGGTCTGGCGAAGATTAAGCGGCGGCCGCTGAGGAGGGGTAGGAAGAACAGGAGAGAACCGAACCGAGCCATGCTTGCCGCCGGCAAGCTAGTCGAACTCACCAAACAACGCCAATTAACAAAGCGCTAAAATTCTGATGCAGAAATCCTGCGGCAGAACGAAAGGGGTAGGAAATGGCCATATTGAAGAGCAAACTTCCGGACGAGGAAATCCCCAACTGCTCCCTCACTCAGTTCGTGTTCGCCGAGGCGGACAGCCGAGGCAGCAAGACTGCCCTGATTGACGGCCCCAGCGGACGCTCCTACAACTACGCCAGCCTTCACGGAATGGTTCAAAAATTCGCCGGGGGATTGGTAGAGCGCGGTTTCTCCGAAGGAGACGTCCTGGGAATCCTCAGCCCTAACATCCCCGAATACGCAACGGTTTTCCACGGCACGCTGCATGCGGGCGGGGCTGTCACCACTTTCAATCCCACCTGCACTCCCGCCGAAGTTCTGCACCAACTCAGGGACTGCAATACGAAGTGGCTGTTCACGATTCCCATGTTCCTGCCCTTGGCGCAGGCTGCTGCGGCCGAACACGATCTGAAGGCAATCGTGGTGCTCGGAGAAGCCCCGGCCGACGCCTCGGCTACCGCTTTCGCCGAACTCCTGACTGCAGAGCCTTACGCAGGAGCGAGGCTGGACGATCCGGCCGAAACGCTGGCTGTGCTGCCTTACTCCAGCGGCACGACCGGACTCTCCAAAGGGGTGATGCTCACCCACCGCAACCTCGTGGCCAACCTCGTCCAGACCGACAGCATCGTCCCGCTCCCATCAGACGAGAACGCCGTCGCCGTGCTCCCGTTCTTCCATATCTACGGAATGCAGGTCTTGATGAACAACACCCTGCGAACCGGCACCACGGCGGTCACGCTGCCGCGATTCGACCTAGAAGAGTTCCTGAAAGTCATTCAGGACTATCAGGTCACCCGCGCCTACCTAGTCCCTCCTATAGTGCTCGCCTTGGCCAAGCACCCGCTGGTGGACTCCTATGACCTCTCCAGCCTTCGCACCATCATGTCAGGGGCCGCCCCGCTCGACGCCGGGGTCGCCAGAGCCGCAGCGGAACGGCTAGGGACGGACGTCTACCAGGGATACGGTCTGACCGAAACTAGTCCGATCACGCACGCCACCCCACCCGGCTACGACAACCCAGGGTCGGTGGGCATGCTGGTCTGCAACAGCGAATGCCGAATCGTGGAGAGCGACGGGGGCGGCGACGTCGAAACGGGAGTTGACGGCGAGATCTTGATACGCGGCCCTCAGGTCATGAAGGGGTACCTCAACAATCCTCAAGCCACGGCGGCCACCTTGGATGCAGAAGGATGGCTGCACACCGGCGACATCGGCCACGTGGACTCCGAGGGTTTCTACTACGTGGTGGACCGCCTCAAGGAACTGATCAAGTACAAGGGTTTTCAGGTTCCGCCGGCTGAACTCGAGGGAGTTCTGCTTTCGCACCCTGATGTGGCCGACGCCGCTGTCATACCCGTGCCCGACGAGGAAGCCGGAGAGATCCCCAAGGCTTTCGTGGTGCTCAAGGAGGGGGCAGACGCCTCAGCAGAGGCGCTGATGAGCTACGCGGCAGATCGGGTGGCCCACTACAAGCAGATCCGTCTGATCGAGTTCACGGATCAAATCCCCAAGTCCCTGTCGGGCAAGATTCTGAGGCGGATCCTGAGAGACGCAGAAGCGGCCAAACACGACTGACTGCTGCAGTCAGTCGTCTGCGTCGGTCAGTCGTCTCCGTCAGTCTTCTGCGACGTGAGCGCGCAGGTCGTCCAGCGTGACCCACTCCAGAGCCTGCAGATGGGTCGCTTCCAACACCACCTTCGGCGCCATACCGGCCTCGAGGGCCTCCTTCCAGCGGCTAGCGCATAGGCACCAACGGTCTCCTGGAGCAAGTCCTTCGAAACCGAAGCGGGGCTGCGGAGTGCTCAGATCATTGCCGCGTGAGGCGCTGAACTCCAAGAACTCCTCGGTCATGACCGAGCAGACGACGTGCACACCCAAGTCCTCCCCGCCGGTGTCGCAGCAGCCGTTGCGGTAAAAGCCGGTCAGAGGATCGAACGAACACGGCTGCAGCTCTTCCCCCAAGACGTTCTCGGCCAATTCGCCCCCCTCCGCTAGTTCAGATACTCGAGGGCTTGACCGATCAGATCCTGCGCCTCTTCTATGCGCCGCTGATAAAGGTCTAGCCTGCCCTGGCGCAAGGCGTCTTCGGCCGCTGTGAACTTGTCACCCGCCTCGCTGAGCAGATCTCGCACGAAGTCATCCACGGCGTCGCCAGCGGGCGAAGGAGGAACCGATGGCGGCTGTGTCTCAGAATCTGGGACGGTCGTCGACGTCGTAGCCGTAGTCGTGGTAGTCGTAGTCGTAGTCGTCGTGGTAGTCGTGGGCGGGACGGTCTCCGTCGGAGGTGCCTCGGTGCGCAGGCGCGTGTTGCCCACACAACTGGTGCCAGTGGCTTCCTCTAGTCCAACCGTGGGCATCAAACCGAAGACGCTCTGCATAGCCTCCTCCAAGGTGGGACACATGACCACGTTCTCTCCTAGCACGGCGATGACCTGCTGCAGCTCCGGAACCTGCGTGCTCTGAGCGACCACGTAAAGAGCCCTAACGTACAGGACGGAGTTCTCGATCGGAATCAGGAGCAGGTCGCCGAACTCCACTCGTGAACCCTGCTGATTCAAGAGCGTGATAACGCGTGAAATGGAGGGGTCGGTCTGCACCTTGGCGTTGACAAGCGCAGGCCCGTCAGTGCCGCCCCTAGGCTCCACCCGGTAGGCAACCAACTGGCCGTATTCGTCGGGGTCGCTCTTGCCCACCATGAACGCGGTGAGTTCCTTGCGGGTGTCTTCGGCCGAAACCGGCACGTAAGACCGCAAAATCACAAAATCCTGATCCTCTTCAGAAGGAAGCTGCGTCAAGACGTAGTAAGGCTCAATACGGGCCTCTCGCGGGTTGGAAACGACGAGACCTTCGGGCGTGGTTATGGGCGCGGACTGAACGCCTGAAACCGCCCCCGGGTCCTGAGCCACCGCCCACCCTTCGGCCTGCTCGTAGAACTCCTGAGGTTCCCCTAGCTGGTAACGAGCCCACATGTTCGTCTGAACCCTGAACAGATCTTCGGGGTAGCGGATGTGCGCCTTGATGTCGTCGGGCATCTCTGCGAAGTCGGTGAATAGCTTCGGAAAGGCTTGACGGTAGGCGCTTATGATCGGATCGTCGGGATCTATCACGTACAAGGTGACCGATCCGTCGAACGCGTCGACTACCGCCTTGATCGAGTTGCGGACATAGTTAAAGTTGCCCCTCAGCCCGCTCTGCGGATCGAGTTGTTCAGTGTCGGCCCTCTGTCCGTAGGGGTAGCGGGACGTGGTGGTGTAGGCATCGAGAATGTAGTGCACCCGACCCCCTGCGATAATCGGGTAGGCGTCGGCGTCAGCCTGCAGGAAGGGTGCCAACTTCATGACCCGCTCTCGGACGTCGCGGTAGAAGATGATCCTGCTCTCGTCGTTTATGAAACCGGATATGAGGGTGTTGATGTCCCAGAACCGCAAGGCGAAAGCCGCTTGACGGACAAAGCCGCCTATGTTGACCCCGCCCGTTCCCTGGTATGTATAAACGGCCTGCCCGGTGCCTTCGGCGTCGTCGACCTCCTGCCTGCCGCTGCGAACCACCGCGTAATCGCCGAGTTCTTCGCCGTAGTAGAGACGCGGTTCGTCGAGGGAAACTTCGAGTTCGTTGTTGATGGGCAGACCGCCGATTCTGAAATCGGGAAGACCGTCCTCCACACTGCTAGCAGGCGCCAAGGCGACCCCGAACCCGTGCGTGTAGGTGAGGGCGCGGGCTTCCCATGATCTTTGCGGAAACCCTTCGGGGTTCAGCTGACGAGCGCCGATCACCACGGGAGTCAACTCGCCGTCTACCTCGTAGCGGTCCATGTCAAGGACTTTGGGAAAACGGTAGAACGGCCTTTCACCTTCAAGGTTCTCGAAGGTGTCGGAAAGGATCTTGGGGTCGAGAAGAGGCAGCGAACCGATGATCCCAGGATTGTTGGCCATCTGTTCGTACGTGAGTTCCCCAGTGGAACGGAACGACCTGTTCTCGACGTTGGCGAGACCCATCGCTTCCCTGGTCATTTCGATGTTGCGGGCTATGTATTCCCGCTCCTTGGCCGACTCGTCGGGGTCAACCTGAAAGCGCTGAATGATCAGGGGATAGATACCGCCCATGACGATGGTCACAAAGATCCAAAGCCCCACCGCCACGGTCGGGAGCACCCAGCCTTTGCGTCGGATGTTGTAAAGGAGCAACACGAACGCCAACAGAGAAATCAGGATGAGCAGGTAGTAAATGGGCAGCCGAGCGTTCACGTCGGTATAGGTAGCTCCGTCCACCACCCCCTGACGAGAAGTCGTGAGTTCGTAACGCCCCAGGAAGTAGTCGGCGGCCTTGATCAGGGCAAGGACGCCCAGCATCACGGAAAGGTGCGCCTTTACCTGCGGTGTGACGCGGTTGCCCTTATTTTGAAGTCGAATCCCTCCATTCAAGTAGTGGGCTACTGCAGTGATAAAGAAGGTGAGCAGCGTCACGTTGAAGAGCCAGTCCACTATGTAAGTAACAAAGGGGAGCTGGAAAACGTAAAACCCTATGTCCAGGCTGAACTGGGGGTCTTTGACGCCGAAGTCCACTCTGTTGGTGAGCAGCAGCCACTCTTCCCATTGGTCGGAAGCGCCCGCCCCAATCGGAATGGCGAAAACCAGCGTCAGCAGCAAGCGGACCAGTATCGGACGACGACCGGCCGAGGCGTGATAACGCTTCAGCACGTCTTCCTCTGGACCTTCTGGGCGCGCAGAAGGGGCTATCCGATCTGCTATGGCTAAGTTGCCGTAGATCAGTATCCCTAAGAAGCCGATGAAGATGAGCGCCAAGACGATCTGTGACACCAGTACGCGTCTCCAAACGTCGTTCTGGCCAAGAGCGTCGAACCACAGATAGTCGGTGTAGAAGCCTGCTATACCCCTCAGGGAAAACAACAGAACGATGAAGGCGACGATTACCGCGAACAGAATCCATCGGAACCGGCGAGATTGAAGAGGCTTGGGGATTCGCGGCTTAATTCTGGGGGGCTGCCCCATGCTCGTAGGCGTAGCCATCAGTTCAGCTTACCGATCAGCCTATGTCTTGTCCGCACCCTCGTCCTCATCGCTCAGTTCTTCCCTGGCTTTGGCAAAGAGTTGATCGAGGTTCGTGGCAGCCGCGGCCTTGTCCTGCTCCGCATGACCGGAGTCAGCGCTCTCTGCGGGCGGCTTTGAAATTTCCGAGGACGAGGGCGACCTCGACGACGGAAGCGGCGACCTCGACGCCAGCGGAGGTGACGGCGGCAACTGCGACTGCGACGGCGGCGAGAGCGGCGGCCTCGACGCCAGCGGAGGTGACGGCGGCAACTGCGACTGCGACGGCGGCGAGAGCGGCGGCGAAGAATCGACCGGGACACTCGCGTCAAGAGGCTTTACGGAAGGTTGCGAACTCCGCAACCCAGCCGACACAGAGGGCGACTGACCCTGTTCGGGGAACTCTCCGCTCGAGGGTGTCTCCGTCTCTTTCTGTGAGGGCGATGAGGGCACGAAGCCGGCCAAGCGGGCCGTCTCTAGTTCGGCGCGCATCTCAGCGGAACTCGGACGGCGGGCCTCGCGCACCCGCTCCGCCTCTAGATCGCCCTGGAAGCGGGCGTCCTTAAGAGCAGAGACGAGTTTGCCGAGTGGAGATTCGAGCACTCCGAGCGTCTCTTCGATGGCTTTTTGCAGGACGTCTCTGCCGGCGCGCATTCGAACTATTTCGGCGTTCAACTCCACGCGGCGACGGTTCATGTCGGCCAAGACATCATCACGCCAAGCCTCGGCGGCCTTGGCTTCTGCCTCCACTTCGGAGGCGTCGGGCATGCTCTCGATGAGTTCGGCGCATTGCACCTCGAGAGAGGCGACGCGTTTTTCCCAGTTCTGCAGCTCGTCTGCCACCTCTTCCTGAAACCGCTGCACAGCCGCAGGGTTGCAGCCTCTGCGAACCAAATCGAACTTCCTGAGTCTGACTTCATCGGGGGTCATTGAACGCCTCTCTCATTCCTCGACTCGCATTCATTCATCAACTCCGCCGCTCGGCTTTGAGAGTTTCGCAGGTATTAAGGGCATCGATGGCTTCTCCTACCGAATCGACTTCAAGTACAACAAGAGAACCACTTATGACGCCGAGCGCGTCTTCTCTCTGACCCGTAGGAACGAGCATCAAATCGTAGCCGGCGCGCTCGGCCGCTACGGCTTTTTGAGGAACTGCGCCCACTTCACCGACGTTCCCATCCGTAGATATCGTACCAGTCCCAGCTACACGGCATCCTAATGAGAGATCACCTGGCATGAGGAGATCGATGATGGTGAGGGTAAAGACTAGACCGGCAGAAGGCCCTCCAACGTTTCCAACGTTGAACTCCACGCACACGTTGAGGCTCTCGCACACCTCGCTGCTCTGGGCGCGTTCCGCAAGCGTCACACCTAAAAGAGGCCCCTCTTCAGGGTCTTCAGCAGCGTTCCCCCCCTCAAGACAAGGGTCGGTTCTCGAACCCAGAGGGATGCTTAAAGCCGCGGTCTCCCCCGACAGAGGAGAACGCACTTCAAGCTCCAGGATGCTTCCGATTTCTTTGCTGCGTACCAATTCCTGCAACCTTTTGACCGAATCGATTGCCTCTCCATGAACGCTCACTATCGTGTCGCCGAGGGCTAGGTGTCCTTCGGCTGCCGAGCAGGGAATGACGCCGCTGATCACGATTTCGATCAAATCGGAAAGTTCGTAGCCCAGTTCTTTGAACGCCACGAACTTGGCTATTTCGTGTGATGTGGTCATAAGACGGGCGTCGTCCTCTCGACGTTGATCGGGAGTCAAGTTCCGGTTGAAGACGCTCTCGTGAACGACGTTCATGCTCTTATCCAAACCAGCTGCAACCCATTCGAGAGGCGAGAGAGGCCCTCGCACGGAGACGGTTACGTACCCGATGCCGTTAATCGGAGAATGCACTTCCGTGCCGGAGACCTCTATGGAGTCGCTTCCGAGCCGAACGTCACCCGGTCTAATGACGTAGTAAGGAAGGTTCACGACGGTCACTGCCAGACCGATCCCAGTTAGAACCGCCAGAACTCCCATGATCTTGATAACTCTGCGGCGATGGAGAACCAGAAAAATACGCACTCGGCGCAGAGGGGGGATGCGATTGCGGTCGGCGGCAAGAGGCAGCGTCCCTCGCCGCCGGCGTAAGGCGCCTTCTCTCTTTAATCTCTTACCCAATAATCTCTTACCCATCGCCAAAAGCCGATACGCTAGGGCAGTTCAGGCGCCAGTTGCGGAGGGGAACAGGAAAGAGGGGAAGAGGAAAGAAAATTGATACTCGTCAACCCTGACCTACCGCAAGAACCCTCACGGAGGGGCCGGGACAAAGATCCGTTCCACAGCCAGCGCCCGCTCAGAGGCAGGAAAGCCAGATTCCTCTGGTGGCAGCGCCTAGGCGCAACCGCTGGGCTCCTTCTGATGGTCGGGACGCTGGGAACTCTGTTGGCCGGTGCGGTAGGGCTAGGTTTTCTTTTGGCTGGGTTGACGCTCGAAAACATCATCGGCTGACCCATCATCACTGACGCCGACGATCACTCATTGTCATCGACGTCAATCAGCATTCCTCCCATGAGGTCCAGGGAAGCCAGCGAGCGGCCCGCCCCCAGGACCACACACTCAAGCGGATTGTCGACCATGTGAACAGGCACGCCGGTTTGGTTGGCTATGCGCTGGTTCAGGTTGCTCAACAAACCGCCGCCACCTGTCAGATACAAGCCGCGCCCGGCGATATCCCGGGCGAGCTCGGGCGGAGCCTGGGAAATGCAGTTCATAATCACGTTCATGATCGCCCTGAGAGGAGTTCTGATGGCTTCGTGAATCTCCGAAGAGGTCAAGTGAAGAATCTGAGGCATGCTCACGGCCGTACGACGCCCCCGTACTTCCATGGTCACCTCTTCCCCACCCTGCAATGCCTTCCCAATGGTGATCTTGACCCTCTCGGTCGTCTGTTCTCCTAGGGCCACTCCGTACCGCTCGCGGACATGGCGGTAGATGGCGTCGTCGATGGAGAACGAGCCGATGCGCTCAGCCTCGATCGCCACCACGCCGCCGGTGGAGGCAAGCAACGCCTCGGTGGTCCCGCCCCCGATGTCCACGATCAAATTACCGACAGGTTGATCGATGGGAAGGTCTGCCCCAAGTGCGGCCGCCATCGGCTGTTCCATCAACAACACGCTTCCCGCCCCGGCCCGGCGGGCCGCCAACTTAACCGCTCTAATCTCCACGAGAGTAAGAGCAGACGGGATGCAGATAACCACCTTAGGGCGGTTGAAGCGGTTGACCCCCACCTTCTGAAAGATCGACCTCAGCATCCTCGCCGTGATGTCGAAATCGGTTATGGCTCCGTGCCTGAGAGGTCTGATGGCCTTGATGTAACTCGGGGTTCTGCCGACCATCCTCCAGGCGTCTGTGCCCATGGCCAACACTTCGCCGGTCTCCTCGTGCACGGCGATGACCGAGTGCTCTCGAAAGACCACACCCTGGCCTTCCATGTAGACGAGGGTGTTGGCGGTGCCTAAGTCAATTGCCAGTGGACGTGCCACAAGGCGTTACCCGACCCTCTTTCTGCCGCGGGGTCGAGGTTTGCGCGGCCGCAACGCCTCAAGTTCCTTATCGAAACGGTTGACGCTGCTCATGAAGGTGGATCGGTCTCGGTGACGGAGCCAGAGGTACAGAAAGCCGACGACGCATACACCAAGAGCCACTACCAGGAACACTAAGCCGCTCACGATCCGTCCCCTCCTAGAAATACAGGCGTCCTGTCTTCACGCTCCCTTGCTGCAGGCGTCCTGTCTTCACGCTCCCTTGCGAGGAAGTCGTCGACCTTCATTACGTGTTGTGGTTCCAATCCCCAGTCCTCGCCGTCCTGATGTTTCTCCAGCTTCCATATCGGAACCGAAGCCTTGATCGCGTCTATGCAGAAACCGGCGGCGGCGAACGCCGCCGAACGGTGCGGAGCCGAAGCCACGACCAGGACTGCAGCTTCAGAAACCGCTAGTGCACCCACACGGTGCAGCAGAACCAGACGACCCAGTTCGCTCCATTCGGAGCGCGCCTGTTCCGCCACTTCCTCTAGGCAGTGAACGGCTTGGCGCTCGTAAGCCTCGTAGATCAGTTCGAAAACGCCCTGTCGTCCCACGGAGTGGTCTCTGACCACTCCGCTGAAGGTGACTACCGCCCCGCAGCCGGGAAGCACCGCCCAGGAGACGGCCTCCTCGAAAGGCAGCCTCTCAGCGGAGATGCCCACCCAGGTATTGCCGTGCAGAGGAACTTTCACACCTTAAATGATACGGCCTGTGGAAAAGTTAAAGGACATTAATCCCGCAACAAACTTTTTCAGCCAAGCGGCGGCGTCTGGCAATCACTCCGATCGCTGCGCCGAGAACCACTGCGCCCGCCGCAACCGAGAGCCACATGACCTGTCGCTGCCTGACAACGGAGCTCATCATTGCCCAAGGTCTGGCGTGGTGAGCGCTTACATAGGCCTCTTCGTTGCCGTACAGAGGCGACCACCCTGCAGTTCTCAGGCGCTCGCTGGACACGATCCAGGAGCGGCGTATATAAGGGACGATTCCAGGAGGGATGGGGGCAAGGCGGAGACGCCAGAAAAGTCTTGCCAGCCTCGAGGCGACACTCGAGGAAAACCGCGGGCGAGGCGTGCGCCCGTTTAGCCTGCGTACGTCTTCGGCATTCACATACCCGTCGGGAGCCACGTTGTAGACGCCGTTTAGATCGCCCAACACCGCCATTTCCACTGCTGAAGTGAGGTCGTCGAGGTGAAGGAACTGCATAGAGGGATTGCCCTCTCCGAAGACCACTTCGGCCGCAGACCGCATGCTGCGCGCCACCCAACTGTTCTCCCCGGACGAAACCGCCGTGACGGGCCGTAGAACGACCAGCCGCACGTCCGGATTTTCTGCGTGCCAGTCTGCGACGAGGCGCTCCATCTCGGCTTTCTGGGAGGCAAACCGAAACCCGGGATTGGGACGCAGAGGCGCGCTCTCCGCCAGCGGCAGGTCGTTGTTTTCCCACGCCCCATAGACCATCGCGCTGGACATGAGCACCAACCCCTTGACTCCCGCCTGGGGTATGGCCGCCAATAGACGCCGCAGCACTTCGTCGTCGAGGTGAGCCGACTCCATGCCGTCGCGGCGGGGATGAAACGCAGAGACTAAGTGGGCAACCACGTCGACGCCTTCCAGCATTGCTTCCACGTCGTCCGTGCGGAGATCCCCTTGCCAGACGTCCATATCCAAGGTACGGGCCAGCGGCAGAGTGTCTACTCCCACCACTCTGCATTCGAGGGGAAACGACGAAAGGCGCCCGGCTAGGCGTGAACCGATCGAGCCGGCCGCCCCGGTGATGGCAACGGTGAGTTTCTGCTCAGTCATCGAGATTGACGTCGTCTCCGAAGAAAGTCAAGCGACTTAGTTTACCCAAACCTCTCCGGCCGTTATCTATGCAATCTATGCAGGCAATCCCCGCCGCCGTACCATGTTTGAGGTGTCCAGCCCACCCGAGCGTCCGGACCCCTTCTCCGAAGACTGGCTGGAAGAAGAGCCAGACGATCCTCTCTTCGGAGACTTCGCCAACCTGATGAGTTCTCCGAGGATCGGGCGAGAAGCCGCCGAGCAGATAGCACAGGCTCTGGCGACGTCGGGACAGCCGGAAGCCAACGTGCCCCCGGATCAGCGTCTGCTGCTTGACGATCTATTCGCCCTGACGCAGCGGGTGGTCGCAGCCGAGACCGGTCTGGCCGTCAAGGCGGAGCCAGACGTGGTCGGACGCGGAGCCTGGGCGCGCCGGACAGTAAGAGAGTGGAGGCGCTACACGGAAGAACTCGTCAAGGCTCTCCAAGGCGAGCAGTCCAACGAAGGCGGCGGAGATCAGGATCTGGAGTTCCCTGCGGCCTCCGAGGGGGAGTTTCTTTTTAAGCGCCTCATGGAATCGCTGACACCGACCATGGCTGCGCTCTGGATCGGAACGGCAGTAGGCAGACTGGCCCGCAGCAGCCTGGCTTCATACGACATTCCGGTTCCGCGCGGCGAAACAAACAAGACCATGCTGGTCGCCCCCAACATCAGAAGAAAGGCCAAGGCTTGGAACCTGTCCCTGGAAGACACCGGCCTGTGGGTCGGCCTGCATTCAAACACGATGGCGTGCTTGATGGGAATCCCTCAAGTCACCGACCGCCTGAACGATCTGATCTGCGAATACATGAGAAGATGCCTTCGGTTCCGACTAGAGGACGCGGCGAAATCGATCGGGGAAGGGTTCATGAATGATCCCAGGAAAGTTCAGCAGGTTTTTTCTACACTAGATTCCCTGCTCAGCGTGGAAGACGACGCAGGGGGAGAGGTCAAGGAGGATCTGGAGGCGTTCGTCGGAATCCTATTGAGCTACGCCGATTTCATAACGGAACGGCTGGGGCGGCAAATGCTCGGAGCGCAGAGCCCAGTCCATGAAGCTTTCAGGAGGCGGCGACTGAACCCACCCTCCGAATTCGGATCATCCGGACGTCTCTTTGGAATGGACATCTCGACGAGCGGAATCAGACGGGGTGCGGCTTTCGTGGACGGAGTAGTTGAACGAGCCGACAGCAAATGCCTCGGGCGGCTCTGGGATCTTCCCGAAAACCTTCCCACCCCGAACGAAGTCGAGGCACCCGGACTCTGGCTGGCCAGGATCGATCTGAAAGGCGAGACCGAGAACTGATCCGGTCAATTCAGCTGGCCAATTCAGCCGGGGGATTGATCGGTCTTCTTCTTTGAGCGGCTGCGGCGATGAATTCGCCAGCGGTCGCGCAGGATGTCCCCCAGGCCTTTGGGGGCGGGGAGGTTGGCGACGTCGTTGGCCTGACTGCGCCCGAGTTGCCGAACTCCGATCAAGTAGAGAACTCCGGTGCCCCCGGTGGCCAGCGTCATCAGCATGAAACCGGCCCACAGGGGAATGGGGATGAGCCCCAACAGAGCTCCGAACACCCACATCAGCTGAAAGAACACCTCGAACTGCCCGAAACTGCGTCCGTAGTTTGCGTTGGGAGCGTCCCGCTGAACGACGGAGTCGAACGCCACCTTTCCTCCGGATACACAAAGCCCCACCACGAAAGCGACCGCCAGGGCCCCCTGGATGTCGCCTGTCCAGATTGCAAGCATGCACACGAAAGTGGAGATCAGCAGGGTGAGCTGAAGAATCCACTCGGCCCGATTGGATTCCTCCACCTTGGCAACGACAGCCGAACCGGAAAGAGTGCCCAGCATGGCCAGAGCAGCCGCAGCGAACAGAGCCCACGTGTTTTCTGTCCGAAAGTGGAAAGCCAACAAGAACGTCATGAAACCCAAGACGGCG
The DNA here is from genome assembly GCA_965242895.1 of Acidimicrobiales bacterium. Lineage (GTDB taxonomy): Bacteria > Actinomycetota > Acidimicrobiia > Acidimicrobiales > CATQHL01 > CATQHL01. Next base: position 1,753,678 of record OZ251507.1, on the reverse strand, counting down.
CGCAAGACGCCCATGGACGTAGCGGCCATGCGTATTCCGACCTTGCGCCCCCCGTAGACCGCCTCGACACCCTGCGGAGTGGGGAGCACCTCGGCTTTAGGCATTCGAGCCGACAGGACAGCCGCGAACAGGAAGGAAAACCCGGCCATCCCCACAGCCCAGTCGGCGCTCAGGAATCTGGCAAACAACCAGGCAGGCAGGGCTCCGATGAGACCGGCCACTACGGTAAGCACGGCAAGCCTGGAATTCTTGTCCACTAATTCCTCTTCGGAAGAGACCGTGGCAGGCACTACAGCAGCCTTAGCGATTGCGTACCCCTTGCCCAACACCAGGATCGCAAAGGCCAGCGGATACAAGATCAGGCTGTCCACGTTTCCGATCAGGAAAAAGGCGGTCAGCGCCCTTCCGGCATTGAGGAGCAGGATGAGGATACGCCTCCCCCCCTTGACGCGGTCGAGAGCCGGCCCGATGAAGGGCGCCACCAACGCGAATGGAAGGAGCGTCACCAGCAGGTAGAGCAAGACACTCCCTCGGGAACTCTCGGAGGGATCAGAGAAAAAGAGGGAATCGGCAAGAGCCACGGCAATCATGGCGTCTCCGGCCGCTGAGGCTGCGTGCACCCTCGCTAGACGTGCAAAGGAAGACAGTCCTTGAGGGGCGTCAGGTGAGTGAGTACGAGGGTTTAAGGGCGGCACCACGGGCACCCATCCCCCTCCGACCTCAGTTGGCATTACCCCTGCTCAGATACTTGCCCCTGCCTTCCGGCGGAATCTGGAAGAGCGTACTTGTATCCAGCACCCCGAATCGTCACAATGCAGCAGGGGGAGGAGGGGTCTAGCTCCACCTTTTGCCGCAGCCTTCGAATGTGGGCGTCGAGTGTCTTGGAATCCCCTACGTAATCCTTGCCCCACACTTCGTCGAAGAGTTCATCCCTCAGAATCACACGGCCTGCTCCTGCCAGAAGGACCCTCAAGAGTTCAAACTCCTTGCGAGGCAGGCGAACGTTCTCACCTCTGATTTTCACCTCGTGTGCAAGAGTATCCATACAGACTTCGCCCACCTCCAGCACATCCTCGTGTGCGCCCCTCGAGCCTCCCTCCGCCTTGCGGCGGGCACCCCCTTTGAGTTCGTAACGGCGCATGACGGCGCGAATGCGCGCAACCAGTTCACGTAAGCGGTACGGCTTCGGCACGTAGTCGTCGGCGCCCACTTCGAGACCCACGACCGTGTCGATCTCCTCCCCCTTGGCCGAAACCATGATGATCGGCACTTCGGAAGTATTACGAATCTGCCTGCAAACGTCGAGGCCGGAAAGGCGGGGGAGCATCACATCGAGCAGGATCACGTCAGGGGGGCAGGCTGCGAAACGCTCCAGGGCCTCCCTGCCGTCACGAGCAACGTCAAGGGCAAAACCTTCCCGTCTCAGCCCCGAACTGAGCGCCTCCACGAACGAAACCTCATCTTCGACCACTAGAACCCTCTTCGGGGGGGTCATGATGCGCTCATACCATCGGCGATACCCCGAAGAATAGTTTCTCGCCCCGCAGCCCCTGCGTCTTCCTCGGACGCGCAGCCGGGGAAGACTTCCTTGAAAAGCGGCAATTGCAAGGTAAAAGTGCTGCCCTCCCCCTCCATCGAATCCACAGATATCTCACCTCCATGGTTGATGACTATGTGCTTGACGATGGCCAAGCCAAGCCCGATCCCTCCAGACGACGCCGTGCGAGAGCGATCCACTCGGTAAAAGCGTTCAAAAATCCTCTCCTGATCCCTCCGGGGTATGCCGACTCCAGTGTCCTGAACCTCCAATTGGGCGCACTCTCCTAGCTTTCGAACCCTTACACTCACGTTGCCTCCGAACGGGGAATACTTCAGGGCGTTGTCCAGGAGATTGTGGACGGCCGAGGCGATCTGAAGACGGTCGGCCAGCACGACGATGGGATCGTCAGGGGCAGAAACGCTCACCTTTATCCCGCGCTGGGAGGCTGCGCCCGTGAGCCTCTCCACAACCTCCACCACTACTTCTTGCAGCACCTGAGAACCGCGGTCTCCTTCAGGGTCATTTTCTACTCGCGCCAACTCCGCCAACTCTTCGATGACGCTCGTCATGCGCTCTGCTTCGGAGATCATGCGCTTGGAAAGCACGTCGACGGTCGTCTCATCCTCTTCCTCAGCGATCGTCTCTGCCAGAAGACTCATGGCCCCCACCGGCGTGCGCAGTTCGTGGCTGATGTTGTCCACGAAGTCTCTTCGCATCACCTCCACACGATCCTGTTCGGTGCAGTCTTCGATGAGAGCCGCCGCCCCTCCTTCTAGGACGAAAGCGCTGATACGCAAGAGCCGTTCAGGCGGGCCGTAGAGCCTCAGTTCCTCCATGACCGCGTGTCCGTCCGATTTCTCCTTCGTGAGCACCCTGCCTGAAACTTTTTCCAGCACACGCTCGACGGCTGCATCTACTAAGGCCTGGCCGTGATGGCTGGCCTCCAGCGACTTCTGATACTTACGAAAAACGACCCTTCCGTTGGCGCCGCAGACCATGACGCCTTGGACCATCCGTGAGAGAATCCCTTCTAGAAGATGGCGTACCGTCTCGGATTCGGATAACTCCGCCACGAGTCCGCTCTGCCGCCCACCCAAATCGACCAGGCATTCCTCCAAGGTCGCCTGAGCGTCATCCGACCCCGAGTCGCCCAGCAGACTCGACGCCAATGCCCGAGCCCTGCGACAGCGGCTAGCCGTCACAGACCCGAAGACGGCTGCGCCTCCCAGCAAAAGGCTTAGAACGATCACGACCGCCGTCACTCGCCGGCTCGCTCCCCGCTCTCGTTCACGGGCTCGTCCTCGATGGTTTCTTCGACAACTTCCTGCGAGGGACGCCAAGCATCGACTATGTACCTCACTCGCTCACCGATGTTGACGGCGTGATCTCCGATGCGTTCGTAATAGCGGGCGATCAACGCCAACTGGATGCCCGTCGACCTTTCCACTCTCTCAGTTCCTTCAGTACTGATTATCAACGCCAGGCACTGATGATTCAGACGGTCTAGTCGGTCGTCTATGTCGTCAAGAGCCGCAGCCAATCCGGCGTTGTTCTCGGCGTAGGAGTCGATGGCGAACTGAAAGAGCCTGCGGGACTCTTCGCCCATCTGCGTAACCACTCCCCGCATGCGCGGCCCCAACTCCACCGGGTATATGCGCCTCATGCTCTTGGCGATGTTCACCACCAAGCCGCCAGATCGCTCGATCTCATAGTTGATGACCAAAGCCGCCAAGAGCTCCCTGAGATCTCCCGCGGTGGGCTGCTGCAGGGCTAGAAGTTGATGACACTTGTGTTCAAGCGCCAGAGAAGCACTGTCTACGTCGGAGTCGGCCTCGACCATCTCCCTAGCTGCCGCTAGGTCTCCTGACAACAAAGCCTCGGTGCACCTAGGTATGGATTCCGTCACGAGACCGGCCATCCGGACTATGCCCGCCTTGACCTGATCTAGTTCCTCTCGGAATTGCTGTCGAAAACTTTCTGCCACTGCTCACTCCCTCCTTCAGGAGCCGCACGATGCGGCGTCAGCCGAATCGTCCGGTTATGTAGCTTTCCGTTCTTTCGTCGTTGGGGTTCGAAAAAATCTTCTCGGTGTCGTCGAACTCCACCAAAAGTCCGTAGCGGGACTGCCTTTCCGCATCCACTTCGGCCGTGAAGAAGGCCGTCCGGTCGCTGATTCTGGCGGCCTGCTGCATGTTGTGGGTGACGATCACGATCGTGTAGTTCTTCTTGAGATTGTGCATCAGCTCTTCGATGTAGGCCGTGGCGATGGGATCAAGCGACGAGCAGGGCTCGTCCATCAGCAACACGTCGGGGTTAGTGGCGATCGCCCTAGCTATGCACAACCGCTGCTGCTGCCCGCCGGATAGTCCCATAGCCGAATCTCCCAGCCTGTCTTTTACTTCCTCCCAAAGGGCTGCCTGCCTAAGAGACGACTCGACAATCTCCTCAAGCGCCTTCTTCGACTTCGCAATCTTGCTGATGCGCGGGCCGTAGGCAATGTTGTCATACACCGACTTGGGAAACGGATTCGGCTTTTGGAAAACCATCCCAATCCTGCGCCTAACCTCTACCGGGTCTACGCGGGGGTCGTAGAGGTTCACGCCTCTGAACAAGAGTTCCCCCTCTGCGCGAGCACCTTCCACCAAGTCGTTCATTCGATTGAAACAGCGCAGGACCGTGGTTTTCCCGCAACCTGAAGGGCCGATCATCGCAGTGATCTCACGAGCGAGGATGTCCATGCTCACGTCCCTGACCGCCAGAAAGTCGTCGTAATAGCAGTTGAGATCGTTGACCCTGAATACGACATCCTCGGGCGTAACCTCCACGGAGGCACCCTCGGACGAAGCGTCCGGCTCGGGCGCTTTCGGCTCGGGAGGTGTCGCGTTCTCCCCTACGGCGAAGGACTCGCCTGCGACCTCTGACGACACGGAATCCTCAGGCGTTTCTTGAGTTGTTAACGTCACGGCTACCTTCTTTTCTTCTCGAAGTGGTTCCTCAAACCGATGGCCACCGAGTTGAGCAGCAAGACCACGATCAGCATTACCACGATCGCGGCAGCTGCAGCCGCAGCAAAGCCCGGATCTCGCCCCGACTGCTGCACCCAGCGCGTGATGACGATGGGCATGGCGGTGAAACGTTCCTGCAGCTGAGAGAGGTCTAGCAAACCTGACTGACCCCCTAGAAAGCCCGTCACCGCACCCACAAGAATAAGCGGCGCCGCCTCGCCGATGGCCCGTGAGAGCGAAAGCAGGGTACCGGTGAGGATGCCAGGGGCGGCGTAGGGAATGACCTGGGTTCGAATGACCTCCCACCTAGTCGCCCCCACACCGTAGCCCGCCTCCTTAAGACTCACCGGAACCGCCCTGATGGCCTCGGAGGATGTGATGATCACGATAGGCAGGACGAGAACCGCGAGCGTGATCCCGGCTGCGATCACCGACCTCCCGCCGGTCAGGTCTTCCATACCTTTCACGAAAATCGCCAATCCAAGCAGGCCGTAGACCACCGAGGGCACGCCCGCCAAGTTGCGGATGTTGATCTCGATGAAGTTCGTCAACTTGGACTTGGGGGCGTATTCCTCAAGATAGATGGCCGCCCCGATTCCAATAGGAAACGCCAGAAGGATGACGAACACGGCGATCCAGAGCGATCCGCGGATGCCCTGGAACACGCCCAGCAGAGGGTCTTCGGAACGAGACCTGAGTTCGCCTCCAAGAAAATCCCCCAGACGAGTACTTAGCACCGACCATCCGTCGATCAATACGTCAGCGATCAGCACGCCAAGAATCAGTAGAGCTGCTAGCAGAGCAAGCAGCAGAGCCGCACGGAAGAAGCCGCCCTTGATGTCGTTAGAGCTCTTGTAGACGCTCGCGGTCACCGCCGAGCGGGTGCGTTCGTCGAAGACTCTTCCTAGCCGCATGTCAGTACTTGTTCCTAACTCGACGGACGAATCGGTCAGCAATCAAATTCATGCCCATCGTCAAAATGAACAGCATCAGGCCGACAAAGTAGAGACTTTCAAAAGTAAGACCCTCTCCTACCACGCTGTCGGTGCCCGAAGCGAGAGATGCCATGGCTGCGGTCATCGTCAAACTGCCCTCGAAGACGTTGTGAGTGTAGATGGCGGTGTCTCCTCCTCCACCAGCGATGAACACGACCATGGTCTCCCCGACAGCGCGCGAAGAGGTCACAATAAACGCCGCCACCAGGCCAGACACGGCGGCCGGCAGCACTACTTTGAGCGTGGTGGTGATCTTGCGAGACCCCAGACCGGCGGAAGCTTCACGCAGGGAGTTAGGCACGGCCTTCATGGCGTCTTCGGAAATGGACGCCATGAGCGGCGAGCTGAGGATGCCCACGCCTATGCCGGCGGCGGCGAGGTTGCCGAGGGGAGCTTCCTGCCCGAACCAGCCGTCGATGGCTTGAATGATGTTTGGCGAAATCCACTGCAGGGCGAAGTAGCCAAGGACGACGCTGGGGATGCTGGCCAGCACCTCCAACGTAGGTTTGAGTATCTTGCGCGTGCGGGGCTTGGCGTACTCAGACAGATAAACGGCTGAGCCCAACCCGATGGGGGCGGCGATAAGCATCGCAACGCCGTTCACTAACAGCGTGGAGACCAGGAGGGTCTTGACGTCATAGAAACCCCGACGGGGAAACCAGCCGCTCGTCCATACCGAACCCCAATCGATGTTGAACATGAAGACAAAGGCGTCCCGCATCAGCGAGATGATGATCAACCCGGAGACCAGTACCGAAGCCAGCGCCGCCAGGAAGACGGCCGCGCGTACGCCCGCCTCGCGGTCGCGCCGGTCGCGGTCTCCCGACAGCGCTTCCAGGGTCACAGGGGTAGAGACGGACGCCGAGTGGAGGTTTCCGTGAAGCCAGATGCGGGCGGCCGCGAAAGTCAAAAACAGCAGAACAGAACCGGCCAAAGCCACCCACAGGCCCGACCCAACCCTCACCGCGCCCGGCAGATTCTCCTGCACCAGGTCGTATTGCCGGCCAAAGCGATACCTCGTTGAAAGCACGTATACAACCAAGCCAGCGCCGATCAGAGAGAGCGGCAGCGCCGCCGCCCTCCTGCTGAACAGCAACGGATAGCCCACACCCGCGCAGAGGGCCGCGCATATTAGGAAAAGCCACCCGTTAGCAAACGAACCTTCCTCTTGCGCTCCGAGATCGCTGCCTCCGAGCAGCCAGGGAAGATCTGCGGTGAAAGCGGTGCGAGTGATTTCGGTGCCTTCGACCACTATCCAGGAAAGAAAAGGCGAAACCACCAATAAGACCATCCCGGCGACGAAAAACGCCGCCGGGATGGTCTTAACCCGCATGAGCGAAGCCACTATCGATTCAAGCCTCTGTCTCCTGATGGGAAGAACTGCATCAGTCACAACCTGAACCTACAAGCCCCCGAGAGCCGACTTTGCTCCGACTTCGCTCCAGGGAACTTCTAATTTCCGACGACCATCCCAGTCCAGTTGGACTTGCTGTCTTCCATGGCGTCCGAAGTGAGCTGCACGTAGCCGACGTCGTCCACGGCTTCGCTTAGACCGCTGTCGCTCATGTAGAAGTCCACGTAAGCCTTCAAGGCCGGATTGTTACGCGCTTTTTCCGCGTTCACGTAGATGTAAAGCGAACGCGACACGGGGTACTCACCGCTAGCGATCGTCGCAGGAGTGGCAGCCACACAGCCGTCTCCCCCGTCTACCTCCAGCAACTTCACGCCATCGGCGTTAACCGCGTAGGCGAAACCGACCCATCCGAAACTTCCGGTCGTGTCCCGGATTCCCGAAATGATTACGTTGTCGTCGCCCGCCGACCGGTAGTCGGGACGAGTCGTAGCCGCATCGCCTTCGGAAATAACCCCGGATTCAGCGCGGGCGTCGCCGATGTCCTCTAGAACGATCTCGATGAAACTGTCGTAGGTGCCCGATTCGCTGCCTGGAGCGGTGATGTCAAGGTCCATGTCGGGGAAGGAAGTCGAAGAGCCAAGTTCCGCCGCCAAATCTCCAGCAGTAGCCCAGTTACCGAAGCCCCTGGACTCGGGGCCGACAATGGCGTAGAGATCCTCGAAACTCAGGCATTCCACTGCAGAGTTACTCTCGTTGGTCATGACCGCAATGCCGTCGATGCCGACTCGAAGCTCGATCCATTCGATCCCTGCTTCGACACAAGCAGCATTTTCCTTGTCCTTGATTTGCCGCGATGCATCGGAAATGTCGGTCTCGCCTTCACAGAACAACTTGAAACCGTCGCCCGTGCCAGGACCGTCCACATTCACGTCCACGTTTGGGGCGACTTCTTGGAACAACTCCGAGACCCTCACCGATATGGGCTCGACCGTGGAAGAACCCGAAATGTTCACCGTGCCGGAAAGATCCGATAGATCCGGTGCAGGCGAAGGGGCAGGGGCTTCAGGCGCAGCCGGCGGAGGCTCCGGGGCGGCCGGATCATCAGGTTCTGGCGACATCGCGGTATCCGGCTCGGGTTCCGGAACCGTGGGCTCTGCAGGGGAGGGTGACAGTCCGATTGCGCCGGCGTCGTCGGAACTTCCGCAAGCTGCCGCTGCCAAAGCTAGTGCGACCAGCACAGCGGCGAGCATCTTCGGTACCTTGTGTAAGTTGTTCACTCTTTCTCTCCTTGGTTTGCTTACAACGCCCAGCAAACTAACGAAAGCAAGCATTCGAATTAGCAGGGAAAGGTAAACAAGAGTTAACGCTTACTTAACAAATTGAGACGCCCGCCCGGGGCTGAGCGTCTACTTGAAAGCGTGCTGAGCGTCTACTTGAAAGAGGTCAGCGAACCAGGGAACTAGAACCTTGTTGAACTACGTGCAAAAGCCGGGGGGCCTACCAGGAAAGGGCTATCTACCCTGGGCTTTAACTATCTACCCTGGGCTTGAATCAGCTGCCAGCTGATTTTTGAAACTCCCGCGCCGTGGGGCTTACCCTAAAGGCCTATCTCTTGGGGACCTAGGAATGGCCTGCTTCGGAAGGGTCTGGAGCGGACTCGTCTAACTCCTCGGGCTCGTATCCGAAATCCCACTCGAGCAAGAGATTATGACGCTCTGCGTCCCTGACGATGCGCTCATAGTTGCGACGGAACTGAGGGTCGTCGCGGGGCAGCAGCAACAGACGCGCCCCAGCGCGCATCTTGAAGTCCTCGATGACCTGATTGTCGCCGAAATTGGAACGGTAATCCCAGTGAGGAGCCACCGAGCCGGTATATATGATCTTTACGTGGCCTTCCTTGGGACGGTCTTCAGGTTCTTCGGTTTCAGCGACCGGATTCCAGGACGACGCAGTCATGTCTTCTCTCAGAATTCCCGGTTCTCTCGCTTGACCGACGGAGAGGAAAATCCGACGAACTCGGCCAATGCCTGTCGACCATCAGCCACGGCTAGGTCTTTTTGGAGGTGCTCTTGCCTTCGGATTCGACTTCGCTGCTCACGGAAGCCTCCCCTGTCTCTTCGGAACTCTTCCGGAACTCCTTTTGCGCCTGGCCGATCGAACGCGCCAGCTTGGGGAGTTTCGCTCCTCCGAAGAGCAACAGGAGGATGACGAGGACGATGATCAACTCAGTGGTACTGATAATGGCCAGTGACATATCACTAAGGCTAGCGGTGATTTAGCGCAAGAGCACGTCATCTGCTCGGCTGCTCGGCTGGATGTCTGCTGCGGCAAGCAGAAGCACCCGAAACTTCTCAGGCCGGGGAGAGTTCGATAGGCCTCTGCTGTCCGCGCAGCATGGCTCGCTCTCTGCGGATTTCCCTCCGCTCGCGCTCGCTCTTTCCGCCCCAGATGCCGAACTTCTCTCCGCCGTAGATTGCGTAATCCAGGCACACCTCGCGCACCTCACAGACAGAACAAACTCTCTTGGCGTCTTTCGTCGAAGCTCCCCTGTCGGGGTAGAAGAGATCGGGATCTAGACCACGGCAGTTAGCCAACTCCTGCCAGCGGGAATCCGGATCGGCCAACTGGGACTGATCGTAAATTCTCATCGTTGATCCTTTCCCGGCCCTTCAGAGGGCCGATTTTGGCGGAGCGGAGCGAAGCGCACCGCTCACTGAAGTTTTCAAGCTACAACGCTGTAATTACATCGTTGTATTCATTATGAACTATGCAGAGGAGAAAAGCAACAGGGAATCCGAATTCGGGAGTTGCAGTCAAACACCATGCTCCGCCGACCTAATCCCTGCACTCCCATGACAGCTGCATGACAGCCGCGCAAAGAGCACAGGATGCGGATGCGCCCTTGTAGCCTGTTTCCGAATTCTTCATCCAATCTTTCGTCCACCTTCGGATTGCCCACAGCAGAGACCGCATTGACCCTGAACTCTCTCGAACAACCCGACAAGAAGGCTCCTCCCCGCCGAGTGGTGCTGCCATGGCCTCTGAGCATTTATTCCTCGGCGGTGGGCAAGAAGTGGGTCATGGCCATAACCGGAGCGGCGCTGCTGGCTTTTGTGATCGTCCACATGATCGGCAACCTGCACCTCTACGAAGGGCCCGTCGAGACGCAAGAGTACGCAGAAGCCCTGCGCGACCTCGGAGGCGACATCGTCCCTCGGACTTGGCTGCTCTGGGGCATGCGCGCAGGGCTCATCGCAGCCTTCGTCCTGCACATCCACTCCGCTTACGGGCTTACCCGCATAAACCGAGCCGCAAATCAGCGCTACAAAGGTGAGCGGGAGTACATAGCAGCCACTTACGCCTCGCGCACCATGCGCTGGACGGGCCCTATCGTCGCCCTGTTTCTGGTGTACCACCTAGCCGATCTCACCTGGGGGCACTTCAATCCCGACTACGTGAGGGGCGACCCCTATCACAACGTGAGCGCCAGTCTCTCTAACCTCCCAGTGGCCATCTGGTACGTGGTCGCCAACGTTGCACTGGCCGCTCACATCTATCACGGGGCTTGGAGCATGTTCCAGAGCCTGGGCATCAACAGCCCCCGCTGGAACGGCCTGAGGCGCAACCTAGCAAGGCTCTTAGCCGGAGTGATCCTCATCGGCAACCTCAGTTTCCCCATCCTCACACAGGCGGGGGTCATCAGCGACGATGGGGAAACGGACGACCGGAACGAAACTTCTGTCTCGACTAGAGCCACCCCGAGAGCAGTGATCCACGGCTTAGCTGAGCCGGACGGCGAGTTCTCGCCATGATCGGCGAGCTGACCTCGAACACCCCAGACGGCCCGATTGAGGAACGCTGGACGAATCACAAGTTCTCTCTGCGACTCATCAACCCCAACAACCGGCGCCGCTTCACGATCATCGTGGTGGGTTCCGGGCTAGCAGGCGCATCGGCCGCCTCCTCCCTCGGGGAGATGGGCTACAAGGTGAAAGTCTTCACCTACCACGATTCCCCCAGGCGGGCACACTCCATCGCCGCCCAAGGGGGAATCAATGCCTCCAAGAACTACAAGAACGACGGCGACAGCACCTTCCGGCTCTTCTACGACACGATCAAGGGCGGCGACTACCGCAGTCGCGAGTCCAACGTGTACCGCCTAGCGGAAGTCTCTACCAACATCATCGACCAGTGCGTGGCGTCGGGCGTCCCCTTCGCCCGGGAATACGGCGGAATGCTGGACAACCGCTCCTTCGGCGGAGCTCAAGTGTCCCGCACCTTCTACGCCCGCGGGCAGACAGGCCAGCAGCTGTTGCTGGGCGCCTACTCCTCTTTGATGCGTCAAGCGGCGGAAGGAAACGTGGAACTTCACACCCGAGCCGAGATGCTGGATCTGGTCGTGGTCGACGGAAAGGCAGTCGGCATCATCACGCGCAACCTCCTCACTGGCGAGGTCGAGGCTCACTCCGCACACGCCGTCGTCCTCGCCACCGGCGGCTACAGCAACGTCTACTTCCTCTCCACCAACGCCAAGATGTGCAACGTCACGGCCACCTGGAGGGCTCACCGCCGCGGCGCCCTGTTCGCCAACCCCTGCTTTACGCAGATCCACCCGACCTGCATCCCCCCCAGTGAGGATTTTCAGTCCAAACTCACGCTCATGTCGGAGTCCTTGCGCAACGACGGGCGCATCTGGGTGCCGCTAGAACACGACGAACGGCGCAGAGCCGACGAGATACCCGAATCTGAGCGGGACTATTACCTGGAAAACAAGTACAAGTCGTTCGGCAACTTAGTGCCTCGAGACGTGGCCTCCCGCAACGCCAAGTACGTGGTGGACGAAGGACGGGGCGTGGGGCCGCTGCGAAACGGCGTCTACCTCGACTTTGGCAACGCCATTGCCCGCGACGGCGCAGCGACCATCAGAGCCAAGTACGGCAACCTCTTCGACATGTACGAGCGCATCACCGGAGAAAATCCCTACAAGGTGCCGATGCGCATCTACCCAGCCGTCCACTACACAATGGGCGGTCTCTGGGTGGACTACAACCTGATGTCAAACCTGGAAGGTCTGTTCGTCATTGGGGAAGCAAACTTCTCCGACCACGGGGCTAACCGTCTCGGGGCGTCCGCCCTCATGCAGGGGTTGGCTGACGGCTACTTCGTGCTTCCGTACACGATCGGCGGCTATCTGGTGGACTTTCTCGACATCGATCCGATCCCCACGAGCCATCCGGCCTTCAGCGAGGCCGCCTCGGGCGTCTCCGAGCGCACCTCCCGCTTCCTTTCAGGCAAAGGCTCCCGCACTGTGGACTTCTTCCATCGGGAACTCGGCAAGATCATGTGGGAGCATTGCGGAATGGCCCGCAACGCTGCCGGACTAGAAAAAGCACTCTACGAAATTCCCGCACTAGCAGAGGAGTTTCACGCCGACGTGCGTGTCCCAGGATCGGCCGGCACGCTCAACCAGTCCCTGGAACGGGCAGGCAGGGTGGCCGACCTGTTCGAACTGGGGGAATTGATGGTGCGAGACGCCCTTGAGAGAGAGGAGTCCTGCGGCGGACACTTCCGCGAAGAGCACCAGGACGCAGAAGGCGAAGCTCTCCGCAATGACGAAGAGTTCTCGCACGCCTCCGCCTGGGAATGGACAGGGTCGGATGCCCCTCCTGTCCTCCACTGCGAGGAACTTGAATTCGAAGCTGTCACACCCACAAAGAGGTCATACAAGTGAGCGGCGGCGTGAACGGCGGCGACAACGCTTCCAACGGATCTGCGTCCGATCACTCCAGTATCGACAAGCGTCTGAATCTGCGCCTGAGGGTGTGGCGACAGGACGGAAGCGCCGCCTCCGGCCGCTTCGAAGAATACGACCTAACTGACATCAGCACGGACGCCTCTTTCCTGGAAATGCTGGATCTTCTGAACGAACGCCTGACCCTTGAAGGCAAGGAACCGGTGGCCTTCGAATCGGACTGCAGGGAAGGCATCTGCGGCACCTGCGGCCTGATGATCAACGGAAGAGCCCACGGCCCTCAGCGGCAAACCGCCGCATGCCAGCTGCACATGCGCCAGTTCTCCGACGGAGAACGAATCACGATCGAACCTTGGAGGGCGAGAGCCTTCCCCGTAATCCGAGACCTCGTGGTGGACAGGTCGGCGTTCGACGAGATCATCTCAGCCGGGGGATTCATCTCCATCAACGCGGGCGCAGCCCCCGACGCAAATCTGACGCCTATCCCCAAAGATGTGGCCGACGCCGCTTTCGACGCTGCCGCATGCATTGGCTGCGGGGCTTGCGTGGCGGCGTGCCCCAACAGCGCCGCCCAGCTTTTTACCTCGGCCAAGGTTCAGCACCTCAACCTGCTGCCGCAAGGTCAGGCCGAGCGCTGGCAGCGCACAGAAGCCATGGTGGAAGTCATGGAGGAGTACTTCGGAAGCTGCACAAACCATGGCGAATGCGAATCTGCCTGCCCAAAGGAAATCTCAATCGACTTCATCGCCTGGACCAACCGGGACTACATCAAAGCGAAGTTCAAGAACCGAAAACTTTCAGGACAGCACTGAGGCCGTCAGGCCCGTTCGCATCCCCTATCGAATACCGCCAAAATGCCCGACGGACGCCGAGGACTCAGCTACGCCTATTACTGCATCTGCGGATTCTGCATGGGCTCAGCCGACCTGGTACCGGGCGTGTCAGGCAGCACGGTGGCCTTGCTCTTGGGGCTCTACGAACGTTTCCTGGGCGAACTCAAAAAACTATCAGACGCCCTCAGGGCGCTTCTCGTCGGCAAATGGCAGAAAGTCCGCACACACCTCTCGTCCGTGGAGTGGAAATTTCTCCTCCTCCTGATCGCAGGGGCGGCAACCGCACTCCTCTCCCTATCGCGGGCGATGGACTGGCTGCTCGACAACCGCCCGGAGGCAACGGCCGGAGCCTTTTTCGGTCTGGTCGCAGCGAGCGCGCTAGTGGCGGCGCGCACCGTAGGGCGCTGGAGGATCGGGCTGTTCCTGCTTTGCGGAGCGACCGCAGTCGGAAGCGGGTGGGCATTCGGGTTCAGCGCAACCCCGGCGGCGAACCCGCCCTTGACCGCCTTCTTCCTGATCGGAGCGCTGGCGGTGTGCGCCATGCTCCTGCCAGGCGTGTCCGGCTCTTTCGTGATGCTGATGTTCGGCATGTATTCCGCCGTCATCGACGCCCTCAGCAAACTCAAAGTCGCTCCCCTGGGGCTCGTGGCCGTCGGCGTCCTAGTTGGGGCAGCGGCCTTTTCTCCGCTTTTGGCAATGCTCCTCGAACGCCGCTACGACCTCCTCATGTCCCTGATCGTGGGGGTGATGCTGGGATCTTTGCGCATTCTCTGGCCTTGGCCTGCGGGAGTCGGAGTGATAGCAAGCGATGCTTCGGAAACGATCGACGGCACCGACTTCGCCTGGCCGGAGCCCGGTGAAGTTCTCTGGCCGGTTGTATGCGCTGCCTTGTCCTTTATATTGGCTGCTGTAGCCGGAACCGCCGGCAGACGCCTTTCTGCCGCATCGTCCACAAACCACCTGAGAGCCTTAGACCATGAGCATTAAACTCCCCCCGCTTCCTTACCCCAACAGTGCGCTGTCGCCCCACATAAGCACGGAGACTGTCGACCTGCACTACGGGAAACATCACGCAGGCTACGTAGCGAACCTGAACCGCCTGCTTGCGGGCGGCCCCAACGCAAATGCGCCGCTGGAAAGCCTGATCCTCGCCGCTTCCGGCGCCGTCTTCAACAACGCGGCCCAGACCTGGAATCACACCTTCTACTGGCAGAGCACCCATCCCGATGGGGGAGGCGACCCCGGAACGCAGCTAGCGGACGCCCTAGATCAGAGCTTCGGCAGCGTCGAAGGGTTCCGCGAAGAGTTCACAGCCGCAGCCTGCGGACATTTCGGATCCGGCTGGGTCTGGCTGGTCTCCGGGCCAGGCGGGTTGGAAATAATGACCACTCCCAACGCCGGAGTGCCCCAGCGCCAGGAAAGAACTCCGCTGCTGACCCTCGACGTCTGGGAACACGCCTACTACCTCGACTACCGCAACGCCCGACCGGCCTACGTGGAGACTTGGCTGGAACACCTGATCAGTTGGGAACACGCCGAGAGAATACTCGAGCGGGTGACCAGCTAAAGACCGCCCTTGGTCAGCCTCCCTTTAGGGATTTCCTAGGGATGCTGTGGCGCGTTTTCTGAGCAAGGAGTGGCTAGACGACCTGAACGAGGTCTTGAAGTCGCTCAACGGCGTCGAAGACTTGAACGCCCCGCTCGTCATCCAACACCTGATCGAACGACCCGGCGAAGAACAAGCCTCCTTCTACGTCACCATCGGCGTTCGCGGGGCCTCAGCCTCGTTCGGCGTCAACCCTGGCGCCGCCGTCGTCTACCGCCACGGCTTTGAAGTAGCCAAGGGAATAGTCGACGGAAAACGCGACGCTCACGAGGAGTTTCTCCTGGGCAGGCTCATCTTCTCCGGCGACCCCATGCACCTCCTGACGCATGGGGAGACCCTGAGGGCTTTGCAAGAATGCATCCGCAGCGCCGGGCCGAGACCGCAAACTGAACGCCCGCAGATCTAAAGCAAAGCCCCGGCAACCATCACCCTCACCATCGGAGGGACGGGCTACCCGCAAACTGAACGCCCGCAGATCTAAAGCAAAGCCCCCTATCGAGGTGCGCTCCCCCTGCGACGGGCGCAGGCGGCAAATTGAAATTAGTTCAGGCGGAAAGCGGCGAAAGGTCGGCGTCGACCATGAGCATCACCAGGTCCTCGAACCCCACCGTGTGCTTCCAACCGAGCGCCTCTCGCGCCTTGGACGGATCGGACAGGAGGTGCGTGACTTCAAGCGGGCGCATCAGCTGGGAATCGGAAAGGACGTGATCGCGCCAGTCCAAGCCGACCCGAGCGAAGGAGCGTTCGCAAAACTCTCTGACGGAGTGCGACTCGCCTGTCCCCACGACAAAATCCTCCGGCTCATCCTGCTGCAGCATCATCCACATGGCTTCTACGTAGTCGGGCGCGTAACCCCAGTCTCGGTGAGCCTCCAGGTTGCCCAAGGCAACGCTGCGTGACCGCCCAGACGCAATCGAAGCCACCGCCCGAGTGATTTTCCTGGTCACAAAGTCCTCACCCCTGCGAGGACTCTCATGGTTGAAGAGGATTCCGCTCACCGCAAAGAGCCCGTGCGCCTCCCTGTAGATACCCGTCAGACAATGACCCATCGTTTTTGCGCATCCGTACGGAGAACGTGGATTCAGAGGAGAATTTTCATTCTGAGGCAGAGACGAAGAGCCGAACATCTCCGAAGACGACGCTTGATAAAAGCGCGCCGTCGGACAGAAAGAGCGCAAAGCTTCCAGCAGGCGCAGCAATCCCAAGACGTTGACATCGACAGTCCCCTCAGGCACCTCGAAAGACACCCCCACGTGGCTCTGGGCAGCAAGGTTGTAGACCTCGTGAGGCTGGATTTCCCTCAGCAAACGGCCCAGAGAACCTGCATCTCCCATGTCAGCTCGGTAAAGATGGAACCTGCCAGACGCTTCGCCTGAAAAGATTCCGGTCAGCCGCGAGGTGTCGGCCCCCGAAGTCCGCCTCGCCGCGCCGTGAACGTCATAGCCTTTGTCCAGCAAAAACTCCGCAAGATAAGAGCCGTCCTGACCGGTAACTCCGGTTATCAAGGCTTTCCGCACTAAAAACAGCCTAGCCCAGGGGTAACCGGTCTAGAAACAGCCCGCCGATCTTCTCCTCGTCTCCGTAGAGCCGTCGAGCCGGCTTGATAGCTGACGAATCAGGGCTTGCATCGAAAGCAGAAATCGGGCATAATGTTGGTGGCAACGGGGGCGGCGCCACCAAGGTAAAAATCGCTTGAAAAATTCAATTTTGCGCGCACGCGCCGCCGGCATGCTCTTGGCCAGCGCAACTGCCGTTTTGCTCCTCACGCCTCCGCTCACCACTTCGACAGCCGGCCAGTCCAGCGGATTCGGAATCTCAGGTCTAGCTGCGAGCGATTCGGTTACTTTCAATGGGTCCGGTTGGGGACATGGCGTAGGAATCAGCCACTACGGCATGAAACTTCGCGCACAGGCTGGACAGAACGCAGGCCAGATCCTGGCTTTCTACTATCCGGGGGCCGCCCTCTCCGCAGGCTGGACGGACAACAACCTCAGAGTTCTGCTAGCGACCGCCAAAGGAAGCAGCCGCTTCCGACCTCGAGGGCCGTTCGAGATCACGATCGACGGCGTGGGCGTCTACACATCTCAGCAGACAGAACTTTTCACGGTCGGTCTCAGCGGCGGAGTCTGGACAGCGACCACTTCGGGCGGCGTCAACATCTGCCCCGAAGCGGGATGCAACGGATCGGTCTTCCGAATCGTCACTGCGGACGGAACACCCGTGGAAACCTCCACCACCAGACGCTCTTATTCGCACGGCCAGATGGAGCTAACCAAACTGACGGACAGTTCCTACCGCGTTGTCCTGGCTTCGCTCCCTCTAGAGGACTACTTGAAAGGTATCGCCGAGATTCCGCCGAACTGGCCCACGGAATCGCTTCGAGCGCAGGTCATAGCTTCTCGAACCTACGCCCTGCACATAACCACCTGGCGGCGGAGCGACGCAGGCTGGAGGGCGCCCTTTGAACTTTACGCCAACACCTACCACCAGGTCTACGCGGGTAACGATCGTGAAGCAGCTCCGAACGCTTCAGCGTGGCTCAGCGCAGTGAGAGACACCGCCGGTCAGGTGCTGACCTACGGCGATCGGCCCATCCTGGCGGCCTTCACCACCTCCAACGGCGGATACACAGAAACAAGCGGCTACGCATTTACCAAGGACCTGCCTTACCTGACCGCAACCCCCGATCCTTATACGTCCGCCGACCCGTTCGCCGCTTGGTCGCGCACCTACAGCGTCGCAGCTCTCAGCAGGTGGCTGAACCGGGCCAGCGACACGAGCGTGGGCACGCTCTCGGGAATTCAAGTGACGGGAAACATCAGCCCCTCAGGACGAATCGACCGAGCAACGGTGCAACTCACCGGCACATCCGGATCGAAAACGGTCTCCGGCGCCCGCTTGGTGAGCGCAATCAACGCTGGCGCCAATGCGGACGGTCTCCCTGAACTCCCCGGATCGAACGGAGCAGGCGGCCACCTGCTGTCCACAAAACTGACCTTCGGCAGGGCCGCCTCCATAGATTTGCCCCGACCAATCCACGAGGCCCCCGCAGTTCCAGCTACCTCGCCCCCGCCCGCTCCCGCTGCGCCTACCACGCTTCCGATCACCCAACCAACCTCACCGCAAGGGCTCTCGGTCACCCCTGGCGCAGGGGAACTCATCCTGAAATGGTCGACGCCTTCCTCTAACGGCAGGAGCAGAAGCCTGACTTACGTCGTCACCTGGAATACCCAAGGCGGCAGCCCCCAGCGCCATGAAACCTCTTCCACCAGCCTTCGAATCGGTCAGCTTGCCAACGGCGCCCGCTACGAAGTCTCAGTCACCGCCAAGAACGAAGCAGGACTCTCCGCCCCGGTGAGTTCCTCCGGGACTCCGCTGGCGCCGCCTAGCCCTCCCCTAGAGGTCTCGCTCACCCGAGGCGACGGGCTCCTCGACGTAAACTGGTCGCCCCCCGACCAGGACGGCGGACGTGCAGTGTCCGGCTACGAAGTCGCCTGGCAGCCGGAAGGCGGGGACGTAGTCTCGGCGTCCACTTCCACGCTCGGCTACAGAATCGGCAGCTTGAGAAACGGAGTTGCCTACTCCGTTTTCGTCAAGGCCCGCAACGAGGTGGGCGCATCGCAACAGAGCGACACGAAACAGATGACCCCGGCCAGAGCGCCCGGGAAACCCGAAAGCGTGTCCGCAGACGCCCACGACGGACACCTCCACGTGAATTGGCAGCCACCCGCGGATAACGGCGGTCTGCAGATCGATGGCTATCTGATCTCCGTGACGGCGGCGGGTGGGGAGTCGAAGACATATGAAGCCGCCGCCGGGAGCGCAACCTACGAAGTCCCAGAGCTCACCAACGGCCTCTCCTACTCCATCGAGATCACGGCAAGCAACGAAGTGGGCGCGTCTCCTCCTTCCGCGAACGTGAGCGCCATCCCCGCGGGACTGCCCACTGCGCCCGAGAACGTCTTCGCTAGTCGCGGCGACGGCAGAATCAGCGTTGGTTGGGAGCCGCCGGCGGACAACGGCGGCTTGGAGATCGATAGTTACCAGGTCTCCTGGACGACGGAATCGGACGCCGGAGACGCCGCCGCCGCCGCCGAAGCCACAGAAGACACCGGAGACACCGAAGGCGCCGAAACATCCTCTGATTCGGCCACGCTTCCGGCTGGGAGCACCGACCATGTGATCGAAGGACTTACCAATGGGATGACCTATTCGGTCTCCGTGTCGGCCAGCAACCGCTTGGGCAGTTCCGAACCTTCGAATTCGGTCGAAGCCACTCCTGCAGGTCTGCCCGGCGCCCCCAGAGGGGTTACGCTCACCCGCGGCGACGCCAGCATCGACGTCTCCTGGGCTCCCCCCGAAGACGACGGCGGCGTGGCAGTGATCGGATACACGGTCACGTGGACACCCTTAGCGACTGAGAGCTCCGCTGGCACCGCTGCTCAAGAAACCGCCAGCGTCAACACCGAAACGCTCAGCTACCGCATCGAAGAACTCACGAACGGCGTCGGATACGCAGTGACGGTCAAAGCCAACAACGAAGTTGGGATCTCCACATCTTCAGAAGAAATACGCGCCACGCCCATCACCACGCCCGGTCATCTAAGGAGCGTGGAGGTCGTCCATAGGTCGGAGTCCCTGGAGGTCACCTGGGAGCCTCCCGCCGAAGACGGGGGCAGCGCAGTGAGCAGTTACACGATCACGTGGGGGCCTCTCAGCGACTCAGGCACGGAGAGCAAAGAGACCGATCTCAAAGAAGCAACCTCTACCAGCACCAGTCACATCATTTCGGATCTCGCCGGAGGAACGACCTACCGAATCACCCTGACGGCAAACAATGAAGCCGGAGCGTCGCGCTTCGTCGCCGTGGCCGAAGCCACTGCCCGTAAGACCGCTCCGGCGAGCAGAGCCCAGGCTGAGGTCGTCGCGGTCCAACTCGACAAGGAAGACGGGGAAGTCGAGAGTTCGTCAGAGCTCGCTCAGGCGACACAGCCGGCAGCGCCCGAGCGTGCTCAGGAGTCGAGAGAACCCCACCCTTCCGTCTCAAATCCGAACTGGAACAGATCGCCCAGCAACGCCATGGCCACGCTCACGCTTGCCGCTCTGAGCTTGGCCCTGTTCGGATCGCTCCTGCTGCTAACCCGTCTCCCCAGCAGAACGCGCCAGCGGCTTCGCGGCTAGCCGCATCCCGCCGACCTGTATCCCGCCGACTTAGGAAAGCAGCGGAGCAGGGGCGCACAGCCCTTCAAGCTCCACCACTTCGATGCGGTCTCTGTTTTCCCAGGTGACAGGGTTATCCGGATCACGCCTGATGCGGTACTCGCGGAAATTCATGCTGCTCGCATCGAACGTCAACAACCTGCCTCGCAGAACGTCGCCGTGCCCCAGGACAATCTTCAGCGCCTCTAAGGCTTGAAGAGAACCCACCACTCCAGGCAGCACCCCCAGCACGCCTGCTTCGGCGCAACTCGGCGCCAATTCGCTAGGAGGCGGTTCGGGTACCAGGTCTCGATAGGTCGGGCCCTCCTTGGGATCGAAGACGGTGACCATGCCTTCGAATCGGAAGATGGAACCGTGCACAACGGGAATCCCTAGCTTCACCGAAGCATCATTGAGCAGGTAGCGGACAGGGAAGTTGTCGGCGCCGTCCACGACAACGTCGTAGCCCTCGATGATCGGCAGGATGTTGCTGGCGTCTAGACGAACGTCGTGTCCCACCACGTTCACGTCTGGGTTGAGGGCCGTGATGGTCTTCTTGGCGGAATCGACCTTGCGCTCCCCCACCCTGTCCTGGTTATGAAGAATCTGGCGCTGAAGGTTGGAGGCGTCCACTACGTCCATGTCCACCACGCCGAGCGTGCCCACGCCCGCTGCGGCCAGATAGAGAGCGGCGGGCGATCCCAAACCCCCGGCGCCTAGGCAGAGAACTTTGGCGTCAAGGAGCTGCATCTGACCTTCTTCCCCCACCTCGGGTAGAAGGATGTGGCGGTGATAGCGGTTGCGCTGCTCCGGGCTCAGCGACCTCGGGGCTGCCCACTCGCGGTCTTCGTCCTTCCATTTGTTGAAGCCGCCGTCCATCGATACCACGTCCGTGTAACTGAGAGCCTGCAGCGTCTCAGCGGCGAACGCCGAGCGGACCCCGCCGGCGCAGTAGACCACGATCGGAACGTCCCGATGCGACAGGCGCGCCTCGATGTTCGCCTCGAGGTGACCTCGCGGGATGTGGATGGAGCCCGGGATCGTGCCCTGCTCGTGCTCGTCGGGCTCACGCACGTCGAGGAAGGCCGCCCCTTGATCCCGCAGCCTCTCCCCTTCGGCGGTGTCCACCTCTCTTATTCGGCCCTTCACACCTTTAAGGATTTCCCTGAACGTAGCCACGTCTCCTCCCTGTCTTTGTCTCGCCCGTGTCTTTCTAGCTTTATCTTGCCGAGCCGGATTCATCTCTCGGGTTGGATTCATCCCGCTCGCCGCGCCTACTGCGTCAGCGCTCGGCTCTCCAAGTCGGCATTGCGTCGGCGTATCAGCCTGTCGTGCCAGGTCGCCGTCCGCGCAATCGTGCATCCGTGGAGAACCCTCTTGGAGTTTACCTGCGAAATCGACTAGCCGACAGAGCTTGGACGTCGGCGCTCGGATGACCAAAGATTGCTTAAAAAGCTAAGTTGCGAAATATATGTTGTAAGATATAAAATCGTTTTAATTACATAAAAATGATTAATATATCTAAGATTTAATGACCAAGCCAAGGAGACGACAACCAAGGAGGCGACGGGATGACCCAATCAACACTCACTGAAGAGCTTGCGCTCAAGCAGAACGGAACAGAACCGCAGCAAAACGGAAGAAGGCCGCCCTATCCACCCGACTCCCCAATGCTGTGGGTGGAACCCTGGGACGACCCCAGCCTGCAGACCTACGGACATCACCCCAGGTCGCCGTACGTGGAACTCTTCTGGCTAGGCGTACTCGGGCCTTCCTCCACTTGGCTGCTGAGAAGACTTTCTCTGCTAATCGAGAAGTTCCCTACAGGTTTCGAACTCGACGCCAGCGAGTGCGCCCGCGAGATCGGGTTGAGCGGACGCTCGGCGCTCAAGACCGCTTTCGGAAAGGCGCTAGACCGCTGCTGTCGATTCGGACTGATGCAGATGGGCGAAAATTCCACCCTCTTCGTCAGGAGCCGCCTTCCGAGCGTCTCCCCTCGGATGATCGAGCGAATGCCAGACACCCTGCGGCAGGCACATCAGAAGTGCATCAAGTCGATCGGGGCGAACTGGGCGAAAAGCGAGATTGAACGCGCCAAGAAGATTGCGTCTGTGCTCTACGAATGCGGGGATTCTCCCGACGCGGTCGAAAGTCACCTGCATGCCTTACAGATCCACCCTGCCCTGGCGTTCGAGGCGAGTCGTTGGTTAGTCCGCGTGTAGACAGCCCCCCCTCCGGCACACGGGGCGGTCGCTGGTCGAACCCACCAAGAGGCCTAGGCCACCGAACGCCGGCCGCCGCCCCCGCCGCTGCCAGCTCTAGCTAGGAAACGGCGGCTCGAAACGGCGGATCAGTTCGACAAGCAGCCGAACGCCGAAACCGGTGCCGCCCTTGGCGGTCTCCTCCTCCGTGCTTTCCGCCCAGGCAGGCCCGGCTATGTCGAGATGCGCCCAGGGAATGCCGTCCGCTACGAACTCCGCTAGGAACAGCCCAGCAGTGAGCGTCCCGCCCCAGCGGTTGCCAATGTTCTTTATGTCTGCGACTTCGGAATCGAGTTGCTTTCGATAGTCGGATGGCAGTGGGAGATGCCACACTCGCTCACCCGAGACTTCTGCGGCTTTCCGGACGGCCCTCACCCAGCCGTCGTGGTTGCCCATCAACCCCGCCACCTTCGACCCGAGGGCAACCATGCATGCCCCCGTGAGCGTGGCGAGGTCGACTATGGCGTCGGGGCACGCTTCGCTGGCCAGCGAGAGAGCGTCCGCCAGAATCAGGCGGCCCTCGGCATCGGTGTTGAGCACTTCCACCGTCTTGCCGTTGCGCATCCGTAAGACGTCGCCCGGGCGGGTGGCGTCTCCGCCGGTCATGTTGTCGGTGATCGGCATATATCCCTCCACGCGCACCGAAGGGCGCAGGGTCTTAACCGCTTTCATCGCCGAGAGCACGGCGGCGGCGCCGCTCATGTCCATCTTCATGGTCTCCATTCCAGAAGCGGGCTTGATGGACAGACCCCCCGAATCAAAAGTGATGCCCTTGCCCACCAACGCCAGAAAACCCCGCTCCTCGGGCGGTTTCCACGCCAACTTCACGAACCTGGGCTCTTGCTCGGAACCGCGGTTCACTCCCAGCAAACCGCCCAACTTCTCCTTCTTGATCCTTTTCAAGTCCCAGACTTCCATCTCAAGCGCCTCCCCTTCGCCTTCTTCCGCAACCCGTCGGGCGACCTCCGCCAGCTTCTTGGGGGTGAGGGAGCCACCCGGTTCGTTGATCAGATCGCGCGCCAAGCACACCGCCTCGGCGACGCTCTGCCCTCGATTCAGCGCCTCCCGCACTTCACCGTCTGCGGGCGAGATGACCGACACCTTCTTCAGCTTGCTGGGTTTGGGGTCGCTCTTGTAGTCGTAATAGCCGTAACTGCCGAGCACGAGACCCTCGATGTGAGCCTGGGCGAACTCCGCAATGTCGGCGCCTTCAGGCACTGCGTCTAGCAGGGAACTCGCCAGCCAGCCGCGGCCTTTGGACGCCCTGGCCGCCGCCGCCGAGGCGCTCCGCAGACCCGCCGGGTCGACCTCTCCCGTCCGCCCCATTCCCACGACTGCGGTCGGACGGCTCTCAGAGGAGACGATCTGAACCTGGTTGGCCTTGCCCTCGAAGCCGAGCGCCTCCAGCAGCTTCCAGTCGACGTCGTAGGGCTCTTTTCCTAAACGGTCGGAGCGCACGGGCAGTGCGACGATCTCCGCCTTGAGCGGAACAGAACGAACCAGGGTGGCTTTGATGCTCATTGGCTTCTCCTACTTTTCGGGGACTTCGGGGAGGGTGCGAGATTTGGGATGACTCTCCTGCGATCCAGCCGTCCCCGCTATGAAATCCTCTACGGCGTCGTGGGCGTCGGTGTCGCGCATCTGGCGGGGCGGCGATTTCATGAAATAGGCCGAAGGCCCGTACAACGGCCCGCCGACGCCGCGATCCAGGGCGATACGAGCGCAGCGCACCGCGTCGACGACCACTCCCGCCGAATTGGGGCTGTCCCAGACCTCCAGTTTCAGCTCCAGGTTGAGCGGGACGTCGCCGAAGGTCGTGCCTTCGATACGAATGTGGCACCACTTGCGGTCCTCCAGCCAAGGCACGTGATCGGAAGGGCCTACATGCACGTCAGAGCACTCCAGTTCGCGCTGCAGCTGACTAGTGACCGCCTGCGTCTTGGAAATCTTCTTCGACTCCAGACGGTCACGCTCCAGCATGTTCTGGAAGTCGGTGTTGCCCCCGAAGTTGAGTTGGTAGGTGCGATCGATCCGCACTCCCCTGTCCTGAAAGAGGCGCACCAGGTTTCTGTGCACGATCGTGGCCCCGACCTGCGACTTGATGTCGTCTCCCACTATCGGGACGCCTCTCTGCTGAAATCGCTCCGCCCACGTTTCGTCGCCCGCGATGAACACAGGCATGCAGTTGACTAGCGCACAGCCGGCGGCGAGCGCCTGACTGGCATACCAGCGCGCTGCCTGCTCAGAACCCACCGGAAGGTAGGAAACGAGCACGTGCGTGTCTGTCTCGAGCAGCACTTTGGCAACGTCGACGGGTTTGTGAGGGGATTCCTTGATCACGTCGGCGGTGTATCGGCCGATGCCGTCGAGCGTGGGGCCGCGCTGAACAGTCACCCCCGAGTCGGAAACCTCAGCGAAGCGGACGGTGTTGTTCGGACCTGCGAAGACGGCCTTGGCGAGGTCTTCGCCCACCTTGTCGCGGTCTACGTCGAACGCAGCGGTGAAGTTGAGGTCGTCGATGGAGTATCCGCCCAGCAGCGGATGCATGAGACCGGGGATGTCTTCGGCGGCACCGACGCCCTTGTAGTACTCCACCCCCTGGATGAGGGAGGAGGCGCAGTTGCCTACTCCCACTATTCCCACGTTGATGCTTCCCATGGTTTTCCTCCCGTCTTGGTCGATGCTATTGATGGCCGCCAAGCGGCTCCTAGTCGTGTGTCCCGAGATCGTCGAACGGAAACAGGAGTGCGCCGCTGAGAGAGCCCGCTCCTTCGTCATTTTCGTAGGTCTCAAGTCTTGAACACAAATATATCCGATAATCGGAACAAAATAACTCAATTTATAAGACTTATTTATAATATTTGCATATGGAACACGCGAGGGAGATTCCAAGCGTTCTCGAGGGGTCGGGCCAGCCCCGTCTGGACGTGAGCACCCGCACCCTCTCCTATCTGCACGAGGCTGCACGCCTGTCGACTTTCAGCGAGGCTGCCGACGAACTAGGGGTCAGCCAGTCAGCTCTTTCGCAAAGTTTGGCGGTTCTGGAAAAACGGCTGGGGTTGAAACTATTCGAACAAGACGGACGGCGGCGGCGCCTCACCCAAGCCGGCGAGATGATGGCGCAGTTCGCCGGCGAAGTGCTAGGGCGCACCGGCGAACTGCAGGCCCGCCTAGACGCCTACCGGGCAGGTCGCACAGGACTGCTGAGGGTCGGGTTGATTGACGCTGCGACTCTCTATCTTCTGCCTGAGGCTCTGGCCGGTTTCCGCAAAGCCCGACCAGACGTGCGCCTGCAAGTGGTGGTGGAGGCGACCGATCTCCTATGCGACCGCCTAGCAGAATTCGACCTCGACTTGGCGTTTTGCGTGGGCCACGACCGCGAGGGGATCACGGATTCGCCGATCTGCGAAGAAGCGCTGCGCGTCTACGCTCGAGACCCCCAAGAAGATCCCGCTGAAGCGGACTGGGCGCTCTACCCCGCCGAGTCGCGCACCCGCGGCCTCATCGACAAGGGCCTGGCCGACGCTGGCCTCACGCCGTCAGTGAGCATGGAATCACGCAACCCCGAGGTGCTTCGTCAGCTGGCAGAAGTCGGCCTTGCCTGGACCATCCTCCCCGAAGCGGTGGGCAGCCGCGCCGCCGGGTTGAGCGACGTATTCCCCGACCCCATAGCCACGCGCCCTCTCGTGTTGATGAGCCGCAGCGGAGCACCCCGAGACCCTCGGGCCGAAACTCTCGCAACGCTGGCGCGCAAAGCGGTAGACGGGCTCTGAAACAAAGCATCAGGCGCGCAGCGAAATCCTAGCGAGCAAGTCCATGCCGAAAGCCGTCATGATCGTCAAGTAGAGAAGCCCCGTGGCGGCCATCACCGCGGCGTAACGCCTCACCCTCAGCGAAGCCTCCGCAGCCGCCAGCAATACGCCGGTCAGTACGGAGCAAAGCACCCAGAACCAGCCCAGGAGACCGCCGAAGCCGTCGTCGACCGAGCCGGTCAGCACCGACACCACTCCAGTGGGCCAGACCATGACAGCCACTTCCAGAGGCCAGAGCCAGAGACTCCACCGCACGAGCTGCACCAGGGGGGCGCGCCGCAGACCGGGCTGCACCAGATACCAGTGTCCCAACAGCATGGAGTCGGTTACTACTCCCAGGAACAACGACCCGACCAACACGCGTGCCATCGCAAGCCCCAGGCTGCCGCCGACCGCTACGCCCTCGGCGACCACCCCCAGCATCCCCACCGCCGGCGCTAGGAGGTCAAGGCTGGAAGGGAAATCCGGCGATCCCTCACGACGCCGCCAGGAAACTACTCCCACACCCAGCGCCGCGGCTGCGGCGGCCAGGGCGGAGGCATCCCTCAGTGGGTAGGACTCCCCTATCAACCCGACCGCGCCAGCGGTAGCCGCTAGAACGGCGAACGAGGCGCGCAGCAGCCAGCCGTATCCCGGACCCACCTCCCGCCGGCGGGTGGTGACCCAGAGGAACAGCAGCCCGCCGGCAGCCCACTGCAGCAAGACCCCGGCTGCGTGCACTTCGCTCACTGCCGCTTGCCTCCGATCAAAACCAGAAAATCCGCCTGCCGGCGGATACCGCCAAGCACCGACATGCCGTCGAACGACCGACCGCCGCGCTCAGGCGGGACGAGCCCGAACAATCCGCTTGAACAGATCCGCCTGCCGCTGAAGCAATTAGCAACTCCCCGCCCTCCGGCGGCAGCCCCTACTAGCAGGCGGCGGAAGCAGAAGCCCGAGCAGCACCAGCAGAAGCCCGAGCAGCACCAGCGGCGTGATAACTCGAACGGGTGAGCGGACTCGCTTCCACGTGGGCAAAGCCCAGTCGGCGTCCGATCTCGGAGAGTTCGTCGAACTCCTCCGGCGGCCACCAGCGAGCCACGGGAAGGTGGCTGCTCGTCGGCTGGAGATACTGGCCGATCGTCAAGATGGCGCAACCCACGCCGGCTAAGTCGGCCATCGCCTCACAGACCTCGGAAAACTCCTCTCCCAGTCCGACCATGAGTGAAGACTTGGTGAGCAGACCCTCCTCGGCCGCCCGAGCCAGCAGAGCCAGGCTTCGTGCGTATCCGGCCGACGGGCGCACTCGGCGCTGCAGGCGGGCGACGGTCTCCAGATTGTGATTCAAAACGTCGGGACGCTCCCCGGTCACCGTCGAAAGCGCCTCTGCGTCGCCTTTGAAATCGGGGATGAGAACCTCCACGTTTGTGGACGGACAGCGCCGACGGACCGCCCTGATCGTGGCGGCGAAGTGTGCGGCCCCTCCGTCGGGGAGGTCGTCGCGGGCCACACCGGTGATCACAGCGTGGCTCAGACCCATACAGAAGACCGCCTCGGCCACCCGCTCGGGTTCCTCTGCGCTCAACGGGCCGGGGCGCCGGGTGTCGACCAAGCAGAAACCGCAGGAGCGCGTGCATCGCTCACCACCGATCATGAAGGTGGCCGTGCCTTCCGACCAGCACTCGTAGATGTTGGGACAGCCGGCCTCCTCGCACACCGTCACCAAGCCGCCGCTGCGCATCACCCGCCGCAGACGCCGGAACTCCTCGCCAGTTTCGACCACCACGCGCAGCCAAGACGGTTTGCGGCGGGGGCTTTCGGCGCTGCCGGTCGCCTCGCCGACGCCGGCGCTAGCCCCCCCGCTCACGCCGACGCTGCCCCTGTCGCCCCCGACGCCCACGCCCACGCCCCGCAAACTCGCAGCGCCGACTTGCGAACCTTTCCAAGACACGTCGGCCCTGTCCCATCCTCCGCTCCCCCAGCGCTCTGCCGCCTGAGCCGCCACGACGTCGACGACCTCAGGCATGCTCACCTCAATCCCCTCCGCTGCCAGCGACGTGACCGGAAACTCCCTGATGCCGCACGGCACGATTCGCCCGAAGAAGTCCAGGTCGGGATTCACGTTCAGGCTGAAGCCGTGGAGAGTCCTCCCCCGTCTCACCCGAACCCCGACCGCTGCCAACTTGCGTGGACGGGGGCGGTCGCCGTCAACGCCCATCCAAACGCCCTGATGTCGATCCAGACGCCCAAGAGACTTCACGCCGAGGTCTCCCAGGGCATCGATGAGCAATCCTTCCAGGGAATCCACGTAGGCCGCCGCGGCTGTGAGACCCGAGCGGCGGGCGCCAGAGAGGCTGAGGATGGGATAGCCAACGAGTTGCCCAGGGCCGTGGTAGGTGACGTCGCCGCCCCGGTCGGTAGGGATCAACTCCGCCCCTGAGGGCTCTGCGGGCAGGTGCTCGGTTCGGGTTCTGGGACCGAACGTGAAAACGTGAGGGTGCTCTAACAGGAGCAGATGGTCGTCTCGGCTGTGCTCGTGCAGCCCTCGCTGAAGCGCCCACGCCTCCTCGTAGCCCACCTTTCCCAGCCAGCGAACACGGAGTTTGCGCCCCCTCTCAGGCGGCGAAGATGGACTATTTGAGTTCAGCTTCCCAATCCCTAGTGGTGATGACAGAGCGCAGGCGGCTGAGGAAAGCAGCAGCGTAGGCGCCGTCGAACGCTCGGTGATCCCACGCCAAGGCCAGCACTCCCACCGAATGGATAGCGACCGCTTCTGTGCCGTCAGGGGCGGTCACGACGACCGGCTTCCGAGAGATTCCGTCGGTGGAGAGGATGGCCACCTGAGGCTGGTTGATGATCGGGAACTGCATGAGCGTTCCGTACTGCCCTGGATTGGTAATGGTGAAGGTACCGCCGGTTACCTCCTCGGCGGAGAGTTCCTTGCGCCGCGCCCGCGCAGCCAAGTCGACGATCTCGCGGGCGATGGGGCGCAGACGTTTGGCCTCGGCGTTGCGAATCACCGGAGCGAGCAGGCCTTGGAAATCCAGGTCGACCGCCACGGCCAGATGAACTTCTTCGTGCACCAGGAGTTTGTCCCCTTCGACGGCTGCGTTTATGTGAGGGAAATCGCTGAGGGCTTCGCAGACCGCACGGACGATGAAAGGCAGATAGGTAAGGCTGAAACCTTCACGGGCGCGCCAGGACGACCTAGCGCCTTGGCGCACACGCTCCACCGACTCGAAATCGACTTCCATCGCCGTCAGCACGTGCGGGGAGGTGGCCTTGGAGCGCACCATGTGTGCACCGATGGACTTGCGAATGCGGCTGAGGCGCACCACTTTGCGGTCGGGGGGCGTCTGAGAATCGGCGGGGGCGGGCTGAGCAGGAGCGGAGGGCGCCCGATCCGAGGCTGACGCCGAACGAATGAGGCGCTCCACATCCTCGCGCGTGATGCGTCCCCCCGTCCCGCTGCCCTCAAAGCGGGAGATGTCGAGTTGGTGTTCGTTCACCAGACGGCGAACCACAGGCGACATGAGCCGAGGCGCGCCGCCCGAGCCGGTCGCAGACGATGCTGCCGAGTCGGAAACAGCGTCGGATGCTGACGCCGCAGGCATCGCCGTCTCAATCGTCTTCTCGCCAAGAGAAGCTCCGTCGGCAACACCATCGGCGGGGGAAACGTGGGCAACGTCCCCCCCAGAAGATCTCTCAGAAGCTCCGTCGGCAACACCATCGGCGGAGGACGCGTGGGCAACGTCCCCCCCAGAAACTTCTTCCCCTTGAGCGCCGGCGCCGGCGCCGCTGCCGACAGCCTCGGAGGAAGTCGGGCTTCCAGTCTCGGACATGACGGCCAGCACCGCCCCCACTTCCACCGTCTCTCCGGCGTCGGCCACGATCTTCGTCAGGACTCCCGCCGCCGAGGACGGCACCTCGGAGTCCACCTTGTCGGTGGAAATCTCATAGAGCGGTTCGTCCACCTCGACGGTCTCGCCGACCTGCTTGAGCCAGCGAATGATCGTACCCTCCGTGATGGTTTCACCTAGCTGCGGGAGCACCACATCGATCATTTCCGCATCCTCTCCTCCGCTGCCGTCTGCATCCCTTTCTTCCTCTTTGTCATCATCCTCTCCTCCGTTCCGTCCTAACAGCCGTAACAACCGACATAGCCGACTCTAAAAATCGCCAAGGTCGCCAAGTGCTAACCGTGCAGGGAACGTCCGGTAAGCGACATGACCGTCTCGCCAAAGAGCTCACCCAGCGTGGGGTGGGGCTGAATGAACTGGGCCGCCTCCTCTGCGGTGGCCTCCCAATTCACCGCCAGGTAGCCCTGCCCGAGTTGCTCGGTCGCCCACGGCCCTACTAGGTGCACGCCCAGCAGGCGCCCAGCGCTGCCGTCGGAGTTGCGGGCAGCGACCACTTTCACGAAGCCCTCCGTCTCCCCCAGAATCATCGCTCGACCGTTGCTTGCGTAGTGATGCTTCGACACGACCACATCTCCGTGCGCTTCCCGAGCCGCCGCCTCGGTGAGACCCGCGAAGGCGACTTCAGGGCGGCAGTAAATGCACCAGGCCACCTTGGCGTAGTCCAGCGGCAGGGGGCGCTCCCCCAGGATGTCCCGCACCGCCAGGATGCCCTCGGCAAAGCCCACGTGGGCGAGTTGGGGCGTGTCGATCAGATCCCCGACGGCGTAAATTCCCGCCGCTGAGGTGCGGCAGAGTTCGTCGGTCGCCACGAAACCTCTGTCGTCGATTTCCACGAACGCTTCTTCCAAGCCGAGACCTTCTGTGAAAGGACGGCGCCCGACGCTGAGCACCACCAAGTCCGCCTGCTCGGAATCCCTGCCATCCAGGGTCACCTCCGCCCCTTCGGAGGTGCTGCGGCAGCCGAGCACCTTCACACCGGTCTCCACCGCCATGCCGCGTTTGCGGAAGGATCGTTCTATCAGAGCGCTGACCTCCTCGTCAGCGTTGGCGAGCAGCCTCGGAAGCGCCTCCAGGACGGTCACCTCACTGCCCAGGTCGCTCAGCAAGGATGCGAACTCGCAGCCGATTGCGCCGCCGCCTACGACGACAGCCGAGCGCGGCACGGAGGGCAAAGAAAGAAGTTCATCGGAAGTCATCACGCGCCTGCCGTCGACGTCGAAGCCCTCAAGACCTCGCGGCACAGAACCTGTGGCCAGCACGACGTGCTCACCGGCGGCCACGACAGGATCGGCTTCCCCGCCGGGCGGCGTCACTTCCACCATGCGATCCTCTAGGAGACGGCCGACGCCCGAATAGACGGTGATCTTGCGCCTCTTTAGCAGACCCTCCAAGCCGGATGTCAGCCTGTCGATGATCTTCTGCTTCCTCTGCTGGACTGCGGCCATGTCGATGCTCGGAACGGAGGTCTGGATTCCGAATTCCGCCGCCTCGCCGACCGACCGGAACACAGCAGCAGTCTCGAGAAGTTCCTTGGCGGGGATGCAGCCGACGTGCAGGCATGTGCCGCCAGGTTTGGACTTTTCCACCAACGCCGTGTCCATCCCCAGACCAGCTCCATACAAAGCAGCCGCATACCCAGCAGGACCGCCGCCGACTACTACTAGCTGATGAGAACTCACCCCCTCAGCCTACCCACGGGGTCGGGCCGCAGAAAAAGCGGGAACTCCCTGCCGGGCTAGGGAGGGGCTGGGGAGGTCGGTGGGGTCTAGGGCAGATCCGCTGATCGAGGCAGGAAAAGCGGGAACTCCCTGTCGGGCTGGGGAAGGGCTGGGGAGGGGCTAGGGAAGGTAGTCCCGAGGATTCACCGGTCGGGAGTCGAAGCGGATCTCGAAGTGTAGATGGGGACCGAAAGAGCGCCCGGTGTTGCCGACATATCCGATCGTCTGCCCGATCTTCACCGTGCTCCCGGCGCGCACGGCAAACCCGTTCATGTGGCCGTATAGAGTGCTCGCCCCCCCGCCGTGACTGAGGATAACGGTGTTGCCGTAACCCCCGATCCAGCCGGCGTAGTCCACCCGCCCTCCCTCAGCTGCAGCGATCGGATCGCCGGTGAAGCCCGCAAGATCGATCCCCTGGTGAATACGACCCCAGCGGGGCCCGTACTCGGAAGTCACCCTCCCTTCGATCGGCCAGCGGAACGCCATAGGAGGAATGGACACGCCAACGGAGTCGCAGTCCACCCAGGAGCCGTCGACGTCCAGCGGACTGCGGGGGTTGGCGAAGCAGATAGCCCTGAGGCGGTTCCTCTCCGCCGCCTCTAGTTCGATCGTCTGCCGCCGCTGGGCGATGATGGCCTCCACCTCGGCCTGAGCTGCTTCGATTTCGGCGATCTCGGAATGCAGCTCCTCGATTCGCCTGTCTAGTTCCTCGCTCAGTTGCCGCTGGCGCTCCTCCTTGTCTCGCAGAACCCCCAGCTCCGACTCCGCCTCAGCAACGATCCGCCCGTGTCGGTCGTACGCCTCCTCCAAAGCCGCCCGCGCCGAACGGGCGGCGGCGGCGGCTCTATCCAGATTCTCCACCAGGGCTTTGTCGTGCTCCCCGATCATCGACATCAACACACGTCTTCCCTCCAGTTCAGCCGCCGTCTCCACCTCGAACGGCAGATGGTCGCCCTGAGCCTCTAAGTAGACGTACATGCTGACCAGCCGATCAGAGAGAATCTCGCGCCGACGCGCAAGTTCGTCCTCCGCCTCCACCAAGGCGGTCTCTGCTGCCGCCAACTCCTCGGCGGCGGCCGCCTGTTCGTCCCGCAGTTGCTCTATGCGTTCTTTTTGACGCAGTATCTCCAGTTCGAGACGGTCGATCGCCGCCGCGATTTCTTCGCTGCTGAGCTCGAGATCGCCGAGTTGACCCGTCAGGCCGTCCTGCTCCTCGGCGGCGGCTTCCAGATCAGAACGCGCTTCGTTCAGTTCGGCGTCGTTCGCCAAGCGGTCCTGCAGATAATCGTTGTCTTGAGAACTCTGGGCGCGGACAGAAAGCACCGACGGCAGCGTCGCAACCAGAATTATTGAAATTACGGCCAGAACCCGTGTTCGCCCAAACACTCTTTCTCGTCTGACCCACTCGCCGCCGCAAAGGATAACAAACCGCGGCACGCAGCGCAAGACTCAATTCCACGGGCGGGAAAGGGCGGGAAAGTATCGCCCGTCGCACCATTAGCCGGGCGGGAACCTCAAGTACGGGTTAAGTTCAAGAAACGCAGGCCGGCTACACCTACGTCCTCTACGGAGGGCGGTCGGAAACTTCAAGCAACCCAAAGCCAGACGGCGAAAGCAGCCAGGATGAGCAAGCCGCAACCCAAAGTGAGAGCGATCAGCATTCGTGTACTCACCCACAAGACGCTAACCGCGCCATGTCGAGCAACTTAAGAAAGCCCGTCTGGATCGCCGGGAGCAGCGGCCTGATCGGGCAAAGCTTGGCGCACTCCCTCGCCGAACAGGGGGTTCCCGTTCGGCGGCTGCTGCGCAGCGAGCCGATCCGTTCCGACGACGCCCTCTGGGATCCCCGCACCGGAAAGCTGAACGCCTCAGATCTAAACGGGGCTGCCGCCCTCATCAACCTGGCAGGAGCAGGAATCGGCGACAAGCGCTGGAGCGCCGCCCGCATGCGCGAGATAGAGGAGAGCCGGATCAACGCCGCAAGACTTCTGGTGGACGGGCTGAAGTCGCTCGACTCCCCGCCCGACGTCTTTATAAATGCCTCGGCGATCGGGTTCTACGGCGAGAGAGGCGACGCCGAACTTACCGAAGCCGATGAGCCCGGGGAGGGGTTCATGGCGAGGGTCTGCGAACGATGGGAGAAAGCCGCTGCGGACGCCTCAGAGGTCACCCGCACGGTCATGCTTCGCACCGGTCTCGTGACGACTGCTGATGGCGGCTTCCTTCGCCGGCAACTGCCGCTCTTCAAGCTGGGGCTGGGAGGCCGGCTGGGCTCTCCTGACCGCTGGTTGAGCTGGATATCCCTGCGGGATACGACGGCTGCGATCTGCTGGCTGCTCTCCGGGGACGTCTCGGGGCCAGTGAACCTGACAGCCCCCGGGCCGGTGACCAACTCGGAATTTACCCGAGCCCTAGGACGCGCCCTGAGGCGCCCGGCGGTGCTGCCCGTCCCGGCCGTGCTGCCAGCCCTGCTCCTAGGACGAGAAGCAGTCCGGTCTCTCACCGAAAGCGCCAGAGTGCTGCCGGCGAAACTCCTCGCCAAGGAGTTCAAGTTCAAGCATCCCGACGTCCAGAGCGCGCTCGCCGACGCCTTCGGAACTCGCACCTGACAATTCGCTCCGCCCGCCCAGGCAGCGCCTAGACGTTCAGGCTTCAGCCGCGGGAGCCTCCCAGAACGCGGTAGGCGTCATAAACACTCTCGATTCGACGAACCGCCCGCAGTATCGATGTGATCTGCGCTCCGTCGGCGAGTTCGAGAACAAACCGCATGTTCGACGCTCCATCTGCGCCGGCGCGGGCGTCGACCCCAGTGATGTTCACGTTCTGCTCCGAGATCGCCGCGGTGATGTCGCGCAGCAAATGAGGGCGATCCAGCGCCCGCACCTCGATCTCCGCCGCAAAGGCAGTGGAGATCCCCTCCTCCCACTCCACGTCTATGATCCGGGCGGACTCCGCGTCCAGAGCCACTGAGTTGACGCAGTCGGATCGGTGGATAGACACGCCTCGCCCTCTAGTCACGAAACCGATGACCTCGTCCGGAGGCACCGGAGTGCAGCACTTGGCCAGTCGCACCCAGATGTCGCCCAGCCCCTCCACGTGAACGCCCGCCTCAGCCGCCCGAGACGAGCGCTGACGGCGGGGACGCAGCACAGTGGAGGAAACCCGTTCGGGACTCTCCTCGTCACCGCGCAGCTTTCTGGCTAACTTGGCGACCACCGAACTAGCCGAAAGCACATTCTCGCCTATCGCAACAAAGAGCGTCTCCCTGTCGGCGTACTTGAGTTCCTCCGCCAGCGCTCCTAGGGCGTCCGACCTCAAGGAAGGGGCGACCGGAAGCGACTGCCTGCGGAGTTCGCCCATCACTTCCTCCCTCCCGCGGTTGAGCGACTCCACGCGTCGCTCTCGTGAGAACCACTGACGAATGCGGCTGCGCGCCCGATTGGTCACAACGAACTGCAGCCAGTCCCGCGAAGGGCCTGCGTCGGGATCCTTGGAGGTCATTACCTCCACGGTGTCCCCCGAATCCAGCTTGCCCGAAAGCGCCACCAGCCGACCGTTCACACGCGCCCCCACGCAGCCATGCCCGACCTCGGTATGGATGGCGTACGCAAAGTCCACAGGAGTGGCTCCCCGAGGAAGGGCGATCACGTTCCCCTGAGGGGTAAACACGAACACCTCGTCCTGTTCGAGTTCCAACTTCAGATTGTTCAGAAAGTGCTCAGGATCATCGGCCTCCTCCGACCAATCAACCAGCCTGCTCAGCCAGGCCAGAGCGCCGTCTTGGCCGGTCTCTTTGTAGTCCCAGTGGGAAGCCACCCCGTGCTCGGCGCGCTCGTGCATCTCCTCGGTGCGTATCTGAACTTCAATGACCTTGCCCTGCGGCCCCACCACCGACGTGTGCAGGCTTTGATAAAGGTTGAACTTGGGCATTGCGATGTAGTCCTTGAAGCGCCCCTGCACGGGTCGCCAGATGGAGTGAATCGACCCCAACGCCGCGTAACACTCCCGAACACCGCCCACCACTATGCGGATGCCCACGAGGTCGTATATCTCGTGGAACTTGCGGTTCTTAAGCACCATCTTCTCGTAGATGCTCCAGAGATGCTTGGGGCGCCCGTCCACCTTCACCTCGATGCCGATCTCTTCTAGGCGGGACGTGAGGATCACTACGAGCTGATCTACATAGAGGTTTCGCTCCGGGGAGCGTTCTTCCACGAGCTGGTCGATCTGGGCGTACCACTTGGGGTGGAGGGCGGCGAAGGCCAAGTCCTCGAGCTGCCCCTTGAGTTCCTGCATACCCAGACGATGAGCAAGCGGGGCGTAGACGTCGATCGTTTCCTGAGAGGTTCTCTGCTGCTTCTCTGGGGAAAGCGCCGCGATAGTGCACATGTTGTGCAGACGGTCTGCGAGTTTGATGATGAGGACTCTCAGGTCCTTTGCCATCGACACCACCATCTTGCGCATGGACGCGGCTTGGTGACCTTCGCTCCCAGCAAAGGTCACCTTGTCCAGTTTTGTAACGCCGTCCACCAAGAGCGCCAGTTCCTCTCCGAACACCCTGGAAATCTCCTCGAGGTCCACATCCGTGTCTTCGACCACGTCATGGAGCAGGGCTGCGGCCAGCGACACGTCGTCGAGTCCTAGACGAGCCACGATTCTGGCCACGTTCAAAGGGTGTTCGATGAACGGCTCGCCCGAGCGTCGGTGCTGATTTTTATGCGCCCTAGCCGACCAGTCGAAAGCTCGTTCGATTAGATCGGTGTCGGCGGAGGGGTGCCTTTCCAGGTACTCACCCAGCAAGGTCTCCAAACCGATTCCGGGCGAGTTCCGCCTCCAAGCAAGCGCCTTCGCTGCTTGTCCGCCAGTTCTTTCAGTGCTGTCCTTTACCAAAGTGCTCTTTGCCAAGAGTTCCGCCCCCGCAGCGCCGCTCACGAAAACTTGACCAGCGATTCGGATCGACGTCCCGCCAGACGCTCCCTGCCCTTCAGGAACGTGAGTTCGATGAGAAAAGTGCATCCGACTACCGCTCCCCCCGCATTTTCAAGCAGCGAACATGTAGCGGCGGCTGTCCCGCCGGTAGCTAAGACGTCGTCCACTACGAGCAGGCGGCAACCCGGCGTTACGGCGTCGAGGTGCACCTCTAGGCGGTCCTGGCCATATTCCAGTTCGTAATCCACCCCTATTGTGGCGGCGGGCAGTTTCCCCGGCTTGCGTACGGGCACAAAACCCACGCCCAAGCGTTCAGCCACCGCAACGCCAAAGACGAATCCTCTGGCCTCCGCAGCCGCCACCAGGTCTATTTCCGTATCGGAGAACGGATCTGCAAGCGCACTCACGCCGGCCGCCAAGGCCGCCGGGTCGGACAGCACCGGTGTTATGTCCTTGAAAAGCACGCCTGGCGCAGGGAAGTCCGGAACGTCCCTTATCAGCGACCTGATCCAAGCCTCCACGGAAATTGAAGAGGAATTCACTTGCACATCTCCTTGCGAGGACGGGGCGAGCGGCGGAGGCATCCGCCGAGAGTTACCGAAGAGGAAATCACTTGCGCTTCTTTTTGCGAGGACGGGGCGGATGGGTGCGCTGGGTCGTGACCTTGGTTTCAGTCACCGGTCCTCCCGGCGAGCGCTCCCTTCTTGGCCGCGGAGCAGGGGGAGCGGGCGGAGCGGGCGGGCGCCCAACCGAGGGAGACATGCTCGCATCCCCTTCTGAGGCGCCGGCCTTCCATCTAATGCGCTCACCCGTGGCGAGTCCGTGCAGCCATGCCAAAGCCGGGGAGGCCACGAACAGGGAGGAGTAAGTGCCGGCTAGGAGTCCGATGAGCAAGGCCAGGGAAAACTCCTGCAGGGTCACCGCCCCAAGCACGAAACGCCCGATGATCAGCAGGGACAGAACCGGAAGAACGGAGGTGATCGTGGTGTTCACCGAACGCATGAACACCTCGTTGACGGAACGTACGACAACAGTCTGATAAGGGTCGCTGAGCCGTTTTGCGTTCTCGCGAATCCTGTCGAAGACCACCAGCGTGTCGTAGAGAGAATAGGCCAGGATGGTCAGGAACGCTATGACGGTTGCCGGGGTGACCTCTATCCCGAAAAGGGCGTATATGCCCACCGTCACGACGATGTCATGACCGACGGCCAGAAGCGCAGCCAGGGACATCTTCCATTCCAAGCGAAGCCAGATGTAGATGGCGACGACTATGAAGAAGACGATCAGCGCATTCCTTGCAGAACTGGTGACCCTCCCCCCCCAGGAGGCTCCCACGGCGGATGTGGAGACCTCACTGCTTTCTAACCCACCCAGTTCGGCCAGCGCACGCTTCACCGCTTCTACTTCGGCCGTGTCCCTCGCCGAGAGTTCGGCGCGCACGCGGGTGGCCCCCCCTGCTAGTTGCTGAATACGAGAGTCGGCATGCCCTAGGGGCATCAAGCTCTCACGCACCTCGGCAACGCTCACATCTCCTAGTTGGGCTTCCCAGGTCACCCCGCCCTCGAACTCGATCCCCAGGTTCAGACCCCGAAAGAGCCAAGCTCCGCCAGCGATGAGCAGAACGACCACTGAAAGCACGATCGAGCGCCGCCAGAGACGGTGGAAGTCAAAGTTGACCTCGTTGCGATAAAGGCGTCTCAGTCCCGAACGCCAGCGCCCGGAGCGACTAGCGGCGGGGGCGGCAGAGGGCGAAGCGGAATCCTGAGCTGATTTCTCGGCGCGCCTGTCTCGCCTAGAACGGCCGGCCCGCTCAGCAGCGGTAGAAGCGGCGGAATCCCCTGCCGAGTTCTTGGCGCTCATGAGCGTGCCTGCACGGTCGCGGTAGACGGCGGCATCCCCATCAGGGAGGGGCGTTGGTGCGTACGGCGGGCAAGCATCCGGACCACCGGCCGCAGGAAGAAGTAGGTGGCCACCAAGTCAAGGATGGAGGCGATCCCCAGCATGGCAGCAAATCCCCTGACCGACCCGATGGTCAACAGCCAAAGTATTCCCGCCCCGATGAGCGTGGCCAGATTTGCCCAGAAAATGGTCTTAAAAGCAATAGGAAAGGCCTGTTCCACGGCGCTCCGCAGCGTACGTCCGCTGCGTATGTCCTCCTTGAGGTGTTCAAAGTAGACCACGTTGGAGTCCAGGGAGACGCCGATGGCCACGATCAGCCCTGTCACGCCGGCGAGGGTCAGGGCCAGCCCTCGAGTGCTAGAGAGGAACGAGAGCACCACCCAGAGAAGCGTCCCGGATACGGCCAGGCTGCCGATGGCGGCCAGCCCCAGCAGCCGGTAGTAGGCCAGCATGTAGACGGCGACCAGCACGAGGCCGATGATTCCGGCGACGACGCCAGCGGTCAGGTCGTCGCGCCCCAGGGTGGCGGAGACCGTGCGGACGAGTCCGGATTCGGCAGGGTCGGAGAATTCCAGAGGCAGTGCTCCGTAGTCCAGCACGAGGGCGAGTTCACGCGCATCCTGCTCCGTGAAGTTGCCGGTAATTGTCACCTGGTCGCGTTCGAAAGCCGGGGCGTTTACCGTGGGCGCAGACTGCACCACATGATCCAGCACGACTGCCAGACGCCCGCTGCCGGCAGTGGTTTCTCCCGTACTGAGACTGCGCGCCTGGACGCCTGGACACACATCCGGATCGCCGTTGAAGCAGGCTCTCGCCGCTTCGTTGAACTTGTCGATGCCGTCAGGGCCGGCGCGGACGGTCAAACGCACTTGCCACACGACGCTTTCCAGGACGGCCTGTGCACTTTCGAGGGCAGCCCCTGTGAACAAGGCTGGACCCAGCCTGTAGTAGAGCTCCTGACCATCAAACCCTGCTCCCGTCAGTATCACCTCACCAGAAGGGTCGGCGTCTTTGGCAGGAGTGACGGCGCGTCTGTAAAGGTCGCTTTCTAACTGGCTGCTCCAGTTGCTCAGGACTCTCTCGGCGGCTTCTATGTCGTCCGGCGAAAGCTCTCCTTCCTCCTCGCCACCAGCCTCAGCCTCCCCAGCCGCAGCCTCAGCCTCCCCAGCCGCAGCCTCAGCCTCCCCGGTCTCAGCCGCAGCCTCCCCAGTCTCAGCCGCAGCCTCCCCAGCCTCCCCAGTCTCCGCAGCCTCCCCAACCGCAGCCGCAGCTTCGATCTGCGCCCGAAGCTGCTCTACCTGGCCATTCAACACGTCTATGTCCACCTGAGAGATCGGGCCTTCCAGAACTGGCCGGAACCGCAGTTCAGCGGTCTGGCCGATCAATTCCACGGCCCGCTCCTGATCTTCCACGCCCGGTAGTTGGGCGACGATGGAGGTGCCCTGCAGCGTTATGTCGGGCTCAGCCACTCCCAGAGCGTCAACACGGGTACGGATAATCTCCAGCGCCTGTTCGAGCGCTTCAGGGGTGGCGCTAGAAACGTCCTCGGGCTGCAGAACGACCTCCACACCGCCTTGCAGGTCGAGCCCAAGCAAGGGGGTCTGCCCAGTCACGAGGTTGCCGATCAGAAACCCTGTGACCACCAATCCAATACCAATGAGGGAGCGCACCGAACGCCTCCGAGGATCAGCTAGGGACTTTCAGCCCAGCTACCCTTCCCCCGACTCACCGCCAGGATCCTCCGTTCGGTAGGTGATCCGCTCGGCGATGGCTTCACGAGTGACTTTTATCTGCACGCTGTCGGAAATCTCTACGAACACCGTCGGTTCGTCGAAACGGATGACCCTCCCGTAGATGCCGCTCGCAAGCAGTACTTCGTCTCCGACCTCAAGCTGTCTCAGCATTTCGCGGCGCATCTTCGCCTTTCGCTGCTGCGGGCGCATCAGGACGAAATAGAGAATCGCAATGAAGGCGATGGGAAGCAGCCAACCACTCCAACCCGCGCCTCCCGATTCGCCCTGTTCATTGGTCCTGCCAGGGACGCAGGAGGCTGCAAACAGACTGCCTCCCAGCAATACGAAGGTTGTCAGCAGACTCTTCAAGTGACCTCCCCGGCTTGGCGAGCAAAATATTCGAAATGATCCATCCATGATGCGACGCTGCCTAGTCTAGCCAGCCTGCCGTCCGCTTAGCCCCAGAAGCGGCGTCGCCCGAGGAAAGCGCCTGAGGAAATCGAGACCGCCTGCCTCAGTGGAACAGCGAAAAGGCTTCCTGGGACGTCCCCGACATGTGAGTCGGAATCTCCAGTCCGAGGTGCTCCCAGGCCGCCGGCATAGCCACCCTCCCCCGCGGCGTACGCATGATCAACCCCTGCTGGATGAGGAAAGGCTCGTAGACGTCCTCGACTGTCTCCTGAGGCTCACTCACGCTGATCGCCAGAGTGGACAGACCCACCGGGCCGCCGCCGAAACTAACGCAGATCGCCTGGAGAACCGCCCTGTCTTGACCATCCAGCCCCAGGTCGTCAATCCCGAAGGTCGCCAGGGCGGCCCGGGCGGACGCAGCGTCGACCTTGCCGTCGGCTTCGACCTGGGCGTAGTCGCGCACCAACCCCAGGAGGCGGTTAGCGATGCGCGGCGTCCCGCGTGAGCGCCGTGCTATTTCGACGCACGCTTCGGAGGTGATCTCCACCTCCAGGATTCCGGCAGTGCGCCCCACGATGAGTTCCAGGTCGGCGGGGGGGTAGTAGTCGAGACGTGTGACCAGTCCGAACCGGTCGCGCAGCGGGCCGGTGATGAGCGCCGTGCGTGTCGTGGCGCCGATAAGGGTGAAGCGCGGTAACTGCAAGGGAACGGTGCGGGCGGCCGGCCCCTTCCCCAGCACAATGTCAACTTTAAAATCCTCCATCGCCGGATAGAGAACCTCCTCCACGACCCGGCCTAGGCGGTGTATCTCGTCTATGAAGAGCACGTCGGCGTCGGAGAGTTTCGTGAGGATGGCAGCGAGGTCGCCGGCTCTTTCGAGAGCAGGGCCCGACGTGACCTGAATGGAGGCGTCCATCTCCACAGCCACGATTCCGGCAAGCGTCGTCTTGCCGAGACCCGGCGGCCCCGCAAAGAGGAGGTGGTTCACGGGCTGGCCCCGCCCCCGTGCGGCGGAACAGACGATGTCTATGTGCCGCTTGATGTCTTTCTGCCCGATGAAGTCCTTGAGCCTGCGCGGACGCAGACCCTGCCGGTCGAAGATTTCCTCGGACTTCTCGACCGGCCCGGCCTCCGCCGACAGAACCTCCTCGCGCATTCGCCTAGCTCCCTGCCGTCAAAGACTGCAGGGCCTGCCGCAACAATTCCTCCTCGCCCCCGTCTGCGGGCAACTCGGCCAGGACTTCGACCACTTTCTCCAGCGGAAACCCCAGTTCCACGAGGGCTTCCCGCAAGTCGGAGCGCACGTCCGATCGCGCTCCGGCGGGCGGCGCCGTCGGCACCAGGCCGGGCACGTCCAGGCAGGCCTGAAGTTCCACCAGCAAGCGCTGCGCCGTCTTGACGCCTACCCCGGGCACCAAGGTCAGGGCGTCCACGTCGCCGTTTTGGAGCGCCCGCTGCAAAGACGCAGCGTCATGAGTCTCCATGATCGACATCGCCAAGGACGGCCCCACCCTGTTCGCCTCCAACATGGCCTCGAAAATGCGCCGCTCAGAGATGGATGAGAAACCGTAGAGAGCCTCCACGTCGGGCTTGTTGTAGTGATGTACGTGGAGAATCACCTCGCTGCCCTCCGCTCCTACGCTTCGCAGCGTCCCCGCCGAAACGTTGACTCGGTATCCCACACCAGCGACCTCCACAAGCAACTCGTTACCTAAGCGGTCAAGCAGCCGTCCTCGCAGCGATCCGATCATGGCGGAAGGACGGAGGGAGAACCCGCCTGGGCGGTTAGGGCGGTTGGAGCAGTTACAGAAGCAGCCGGGTTGTTGGCCAGGCAGCAAAGCGCCACCGCTGCGGCGTCGGATATGTCCGCCAGCTTTATGCGCTCCGGCAGCGCAAGCAGAGTCTGCACCATGCGGGAGACCTGCTCCTTGTCAGCGCGCCCGTAGCCGCAGACGGCCAGCTTGACTTCGGTGGGGGAATGCTCCACGACCCCAGCGCCGGCGTTCGCGGCTTCGGCCATCACCACGCCAGCCGCTTGAGCAACGCCGACGGCGGTGCGGACGTTCGCCTGAAAAAACACCTGCTCGACCGCCACAACGTCGGGGGAGTACTCCTCGAACAACCGGATGATCTCCTGCTGGAGTTCAGCTAGGCGAACAGACCTCGGAGACGCCTTGGGGGTTCTGATCACCCCGGCCGCCAGCGCCCGCTGAGAACCCCTGCCCCCTTCCACGCAGCAGTAGCCGC
Organism: Acidimicrobiales bacterium; assembly: GCA_965242895.1. Lineage (GTDB taxonomy): Bacteria > Actinomycetota > Acidimicrobiia > Acidimicrobiales > CATQHL01 > CATQHL01. The sequence goes on along the minus strand of OZ251507.1, from coordinate 1,710,485 downwards.
AGCGTGTCAGACCAGGATCCACGCCTATTACCAGCATTGCAAAAATTTAGACGCCAACCCCCACCCGAAAGGCGATCCTCCTCAAGACCCCTTTTGAGCAAGCTGCTCCAGCACTTCGGAGTCGATGTCGAAGTTGGAGTAGACGGCCTGGACGTCGTCGTGGTCGTCGAGGAGGTCGAGGAGGTGCAGCACCGCCTTGGCGTCGGCGGCGGAGTCCACCGGAACTTCCTGAGTGGCCAGCATGCTCACCTCCGCCGAGGCGAACGGGATACCGGCAGACTCCAGCGCCTCGCGCACGGCGGGAAGACCGGAGGGCTCGCAGGTCACCTGCCAACCTTCAGGCGTCTCCGCAAGGTCTTCGGCGCCCGCCTCGAGAACCGTGAGCATGAGGTCTTCCTCCTCAACGCTCCGGTCGACAGCGATCACGCCGCGGCGGCGGAACTGCCAAGCCACCGCCCCAGGTTCGGCCAGCGAACCGCCGTTGCGGGTGAGGATCGAACGAATCTCCGAACTCGTCCGGTTGCGGTTGTCGGTGAGCACCTCAACGTACAGAGCCACCCCGGCTGGGGCGTAACCCTCGTAGGTGACCGACTCGTACGACACTCCCTCCAGTTCCCCAGTACCTCGCTTGATGGCGCGCTCGATGGTGTCGATGGGCACGGAGTTCTCACGCGCCTTCTGATACATGGTTCGCAAGCTGGGGTTGGCGTCAAGGTCTCCTCCGCCTAGGCGGGCAGCCACCTCCACCTGTCTGATCAATCGGGCGAAGAGCTTGCCTCTGCGGGCGTCAGCCGCCCCCTTCCGATGCTTGATGGTGGCCCACTTGGAGTGTCCTGACATCAGAATTCTTCTTCGCAGAAGAGTTTGTGCAGCCTAAGGTCGCCAGAAAGTTCTGGATGGAACGTGCTCCCCATAACGCTCCCTTCCCTGCAGAGAACCGGACGGCCCTGAAAATAGGCCAATACTTCTACGCCCTCTCCAGTGCGTTCTACCACGGGCGCCCTTATGAAGACCCCCCTCAGCGGAGGCGCACCCAAAACCGCAACATCCAGGTCGGCTTCGAACGAGTCCACCTGAGTGCCGTACGCGTTGCGGCACACCACTATGTCCAGAGCAGCCAGACAATGCTGATCATCCCGCCCGTCGAGCATTTCGGCAGCCAAGAGGATCAACCCGGCGCAAGTCCCGAAAGTAGGCATCCCCCGTTCCAGCCGCTCACCTAGCGGTTCGAGAAGGTCGTTCGCCTCCAGCATCTTCGAAATCGTGGTGGATTCCCCGCCCGGGATTACGAGACGGTCCACGTCCGCCAGCGCCCGTGGGCTGTTCACAGCGCTGGCTGAAACCCCCACAGCGTCAAGTGCGGCAATGTGCAGACCGATGGCGCCTTGAAGCGCCAGCACTCCTACTTTCACGAATGCGCTCCGGCTTTCTCTCCTGCTAGCAGAGTTTCAGGCAAGCGAAACCGACTCGACGGCGAATCCTTCGCCCGCCTTCACCAGCCGCGTTTTGCGAGACGCTTTTCCAGTTCCTCCACGGAACTGCCGGCCATGGCCTCGCCCAGTCCGCGACTCACCTTCAGGACGACCTCGGGGTCTTCGTAGTTGGTGGCGGCTTCCACGATCGCCTTGGCGCGCGCCCGCGGGTTCTCGCTCTTGAAAATGCCCGAACCCACGAAAACCGCTTCGGCTCCGAGCTGCATAACCAGGGAGGCGTCGGCGGGCGAAGCTATTCCCCCGGCGCAGAAGAGCGGCACGGGAAGCTTGCCCGTCTCGGCAATCTCACGCACCAACTCCACGGGTGCCTGAAGGCGCTTGGCCCACTCGTAGGCCTCGGCGCTGTCGGCCGTCGTGATCTTGCGGATGTCCCCGAGGATGGAACGAAGGTGACGGACCGCCTCCACCACGTCCCCCGTCCCAGCTTCTCCCTTGGAACGGATCATGGCCGCTCCTTCGGAGATGCGCCTCAGCGCCTCCCCGAGATTGACTGCGCCGCAGACAAACGGCACCTGAAAATCCCACTTGTAGATGTGATGATCCGCATCGGCGGGCGTGAGCACTTCGCTCTCGTCCACGTAGTCCACGCCCATGGCCTCCAACACCTGAGCCTCGGCGAAGTGGCCGATTCTGACCTTGGCCATCACCGGAATCGTCACTGCAGCCTGGATCTGCTCGATCACCTCCGGAGGGCTCATGCGCGCCACTCCCCCGTCGCGGCGTATGTCGGCGGGCACCCGCTCCAGAGCCATCACCGCCGCAGCCCCGGCATCTTCGGCGATCTTGGCGTGATCGGGCTTGACCACGTCCATGATCACACCCCTCTTGAGCATCTCCGCCAAACCGCGCTTGACCAGGACGGTGCCCTGCTGCTTACCCAGGCCGCCAAGGGCGTCAGAAGCCTGAGCGGCGCCCTCGATGACTTTCAGATTCTGCTGAACGCTGCTCATACCCTCAGTCTAGGCACTCCCGCTGCGGGGCGCTGACCACGCCCGCCGCCTCTCAGACTCCCCCACCGCTCCCCCATCGCTCAAGAATTTCCTTGCCCCGCGGGGGTGCGACCCTTTGGGGTGTAATGCAGTATCCGTTCTCCGGGCTCCACGTAAGACGGAACGGCTTGGCGTGAATCCGCTAGGTAGGTGATCCTGTCGGCCGCGGTGACGTCTCCCGGGCGGACGGGATCACGTGAAGGGTCGTACATCCAGAGCCGGCGGATCGAAGCAGGCTGCCTCTTCAAAGAGACGGAAAGCGCCTCCATCTGCTTCAACGCCGAAATCATCGCCTGAGGGAAGCGCGTGATGCGGACAGCCGCCGCGTCGGCGCCCAATGCCGACCGAGAAGCGTCGGGGAAAAAGACCTCCAGCAGCTTTCCGAACGGATAGACGCTCATCCTCAAGACGGCCAAGTAGGTGTCTCTGCGGGCTGCCCCCATCTTAATACGGCATAGAAGATGCGCCGCTACCGCTTCGAGCTCCACCGGAGAGAACGATTCCAGCAACCCGGTCGTCACCACCGCGTTCCCCCGGGTGCGCCGCCGACCGTATGCAAGAGCACCGGGCGCAGGGTCGTCTATGACCCCTATGGCGGCCTCAGGGAAACCGGCGCTCAGGCAAACGGCTTCCGTGTACACCTCCAGCCGCTGACGCTCGACGGGCTCCGGGGGGCGCACGCCCGCCTTCGCCGCCACCAACGCGTCGGCGAAGTACCAAAGGAGCGCGGCAGACGCCGCTATGACGACTAGGACAATGACCAGTGCGAGCACGTTGCTTCGGTTTCCTTCCGATCAGGTCAAGAGACGTTCGTAGATGTTTTCGTAGCGGCCAGCCAATCCGTCCATGGAGAACTGCTCAGCCCTGGCGATCCCCCGCGCCACCAGATCTCCCGGGTCTTCCAAGGCCCTCAGCAGGCCCGCCGCCAACCGGTCAGGGTTCTCGGGCGGCACCAGCACCGCCTCGATATCCGAACGCACCACTCGCGAATAGCCCGGGATTTCTGTAGCCACGATAGCAGTCTCCGCCGCCATGGCCTCGAGCAGCACCAACCCGAAGGATTCACCGCTCAACGACGGGGCGCAGAATACGTCCGCCCCTCGAAGCCGTGAGAGTTTCTCCGCTTCGTTGAGCCTGCCCAGCCACTGCACCCTCCCGTCGCCGCCCGCGGCCCGTTTCAGACCGGCGGTCTGCGGGCCCTCCCCCGCCACCCAGAGGACTACGTCGGACGGAAGCCGCCGAACCGCTTCTAGCAACACCCCAAGCCCCTTTCGCGGTTCGTGGCGCCCTACAAAAAAAATCGTAGGAGAGTTAGCCGGATGGGGTTCGATCTGCCTGAAGCGGTCCAGCGCCACCCCGTTGAACAAGAGTTCGTATTCTCCTCCCAAGTACCTCCTAGCGTGGCTTCGGGCTTCTGGAGACACCGCCGTGCGGTGGTCGAGACGGGCGCAAAGTCGACTCAATACGCCGGAGACCTTCTCATAGGCGATCGACCCGCCGCTGGCATGGAAAGTTCCTAGCAGAGGGGCGGGCTTCGCCACCAGTGCAGCCGCCGAAGGGGCAGGCACTAGCGGCTCGTGGATGTGGACGACGTCGAATTTCTGTTCACGCAAGACCGCGTAGCTTCGCAACCAGGCCGAAGGATCGAAGGCAATGGGAGCCATCGACCCGTTGGCCGCCATGAAAAGCGAGTCGCCTAGAGGCGTGACTCCAGGCTCCGGCGGCGGTCCGTCGCAGGGACCTAGGACGCTGACGTCCCAACCGCGGCGCCGAAGCGCCCTCGCTAGGTACAGCACCTGCATCTGCACCCCGCCCGGCAGGGTGAAGCTGTACGGGCAGATCATCCCCACCCGCATCGATCATCAGCCCCTCAGCGCCTCAGCGACGCCAGAGCTTCCACGTCGCTAGGCCAGTTGGGCTGCATGAGGTGCCACTGCGAAGGGGCGGCGCTGATCATCTCTTCAAGCTCATGCGTCAGCGTCTGGGTGGCTTCGTGCACCGTCTCACGAAGACTGCCTTCCCCGCTCACGAAGATGGGCGGCCTAGTGACTGCGTGACGCTTGCCGCCCCGGTGGTAGACCACGGCCGGGACGATGGGCGCCCCTGTGCGACGCGCCAGCAGGGCGGCGCCCCCAGGCAATTTGGTCGTCTCACCGAAGAACTCCACTTCCACCCCGCCCGATCCCACGTTTCGGTCACAGAGCAGGCAGATTATGTGACCTGCGTCCAGCGCCAAGCTCAACTTGGGCATCACCTGAGGAGTCGCAGGCAGCACGTTCAAGCCGATGCGTCGCCGGTAGGACACCATCCACTCGAAGAGTTCCTCGTGTTCAATGGCTTCCACCACGGCGGTCACGGGAAAACCAGGAACCTGAGCCAGCCAGGCGCCCGCCCAATCCCAACTCCCCACGTGCGGCAGAGCCAGGATCGGCCCGGGCGCATGCCTGCGTGCGTCGAGTATGTTCTCGAACCCCTCGAACGTGAAACCCGCATCCACTTGCGTCGGATTCAACCGCATCACCAAAGAGCTGTCTATGTAGTAGCGGGCGTACGCGGTAAAGGCCCGCCTCACCGCCCTCGGCATTTCCTCTTCGGAAACACCGCCTACCCGCCTTATGTTTCGTTCCACCATCAGCCTGCGGAGAGAATTCCGCGAAGCCAGAGCGCAGACAAGCGCCCGAACTCCCGCATCCACGATGAACTGCGGCAGCCAACGAGCCAGGAAACTGCCGACTCGGTGTGATTCCAGGCTGAACCTTTCGTTCAACAAGGACTTCCAGGAATCCTGGAGGTTCGTTGAAATTCGGAAGTTCAAGTCGACATTCCCCGCTTATCCAGACGCCCCCGCTCATCCCACTTACCCCCCCGAAGGAAAGCTCTAAGGGGAAGGAGGTTGGCATGCGCTCTCATAGTTGACGCCAGATCTTGACGAAGCGCTGTACTCCGGTCAGAAGAACGAGCCCCAACAGCACCCACAAAACGATAGGCATCCAAGAGGGAAACAGGAAGCCGAAACAAAGAACTATGAACCGCTCGGCTCTCTCCATCAAACCGCCCGACGCCTCCAAACCCTGCGCCTCGGCCTTGGCTCGCTGATAGGAAATTATCTGAGAGGACGCCAGCAACCCAACGGGCAGCATGGCGATGATGCCGGAGTCGAGGTAATGCCAGGCCAAGCCGCCAAGAATGAGGGAATCCGAGACACGGTCGGACACCGAATCTAGGAAGGCTCCCTTGCGGTTGGAGGTTCCGGCGGCCTTCGCAACGGGTCCGTCCAAGAGGTCTCCCAGGCCCGTGAGTATCAGGAACACCAAGGCAAGCCTCAGGCGCCCGACAGCGGTCAAGCCGGCGACCACGGCCGAGTTGGCAACTCCGAACAGAGTCACATGATTGGCTCGCACCTTCATGCGAACCAAGGCTCCTCCCACCGGCAGGAGGCAGCGGTCTACTCCCGTCCGCCAGCGTCCATCGAACACGACGCCCTCCGACCTCTCCAGCTCCTCAGAGGGAGCCGCTGCCGGCCACCTCAGGGCGTCTCATGTGCATCCGAAGGCTTGAGAGACGACCAGTCCTCGGGGTTTTCCTCGACGACAGCCTCAAGCACCTCCCCGTCCACGCCGTCGATCAACACGAGCCCGCGCCGAGCGGGTTGAGGCTCGTTGGAGAACACCAGGATGCGCCAAGTCGGACGGCTGCCCCAACCCCGCCACCCCATCTGGGCGGAAGCGTGGCCGACCGGAAATCCCACCTCCTTGACGGCGATGAGGAAGGCGTCGTTCTCGTCGACCCTGAGTTCCTTGCCGGCGAGGAAGTGGTAGCCGCCGAGCAGCAGCAGCGCCACGGCGGCGATGAGATAGCCGCCGTTCACCCAGGGAAGATCTGATCTCAGAGTCAGCCCCCACACTGCGGCCAACACCACTCCGAGAAACAGGTAGATGACCCCGGGCATCCTGCGCCTGCTGTTGTTGGGGAAGACGTAAGGCCCTACGTAACTGCTCACGTCGAGTTCGGCGGGCAGGCTGTCCACCTGCTCCGACGACGCGGCCCCCTCCTCGCCGCGGCCTTCCGCCGACCCCTCGCCGACGCCGCCTTTCGCCGCGGACTCCCCCTCGCCGCCCGACAAAGACTCCCTCTCGCCGCGGCCACCCGACACGGACTCTCCCCCCCCGCCGCCTTCCCCTGAGGACTCCCCCCCGCCGCCTTCCTCCCCTTCCGACGAGGAGGGCGCAGAGAAGGAATCCTCCCCTGAAGTCCCTGAAGCCCCGACAGGGCGCTCGGGAGCGCCGCCGGCGAACGGAGTCGTCTCTGCGTGGGCAGCCATTAACAACGACGCTACTCCCCCAGAGATGCCGCCCGCCTCAACCTCCTGCTCAAGCAGGCCAAGCCTCCCGCAGTTTCCGCCAAGTGACCCCCAGAGGCTCGGGAAGCACCCTCGTCTCCGCCACCGACGTCATGAAATTGGTGTCGCCCGCCCAGCGCGGCAGGCAGTGGACGTGTAAGTGAGTTGGCACGCCCGCTCCAGCGGCCCGCCCCAGGTTGAGCCCGACGTTTATCCCGTCGGGAGCGTATGCCTCCTCCAGCGCCCGCAGTGCCAGACGGACCCCCTCCCAGAGCCGCCGCCAAGTGAGGTCGTCCAGATCGGCCGGAGAAGCGGCAGGCGTATAGGGCATCACGAGCAGGTGGCCGGTGCAGTAGGGGTAAGCGTTGAGGGCGGCGAAACAACTCTCGCCCCGCCAGAGGACGAACGTCTCCGAATCTGGACGCTCGCTTCTTCCCAACTCCTCAAAAGGAGACGCTGAACCTTCGGCCCCAGTGAGCGCCACCGACTCCACGTAGTCGGCCCGCCAGCCCGCCCAGAGGCGGTCGAGGCCGCTCACCATCGAACTCCGCCAGCCGGCTGCGGCAAGAGGACGCTCACCGCCGAGGCGACGCGTCGCCGTGCATCTGCTTCAGCAGCACTGCGATCGGGACGTCTCTCTCGGGCTTCCCCTCCCGTGTGTTCACGCCCACCGTTCCGGCCGCAGCGTCGTCGCCACCCACCACCAACACGTAGGGGATTTTTTCCAGCTTGGCGTTGCGTATCCGCTTGCCCAGGGGGTCGTCAGAGGCGCCCAAGCGCACACGGAAACCCGCCGCACGCAGCGCGGCGGCGACCTCCCCGGCGTAGGAGGAGTGCTCCTCAGCCACGGGAAGCACGCACGCCTGAACGGGAGCCAGCCAGGTAGGGAACGCCCCTGCGTAGTGCTCTAGGAGCACGCCGAAGAACCTCTCCACCGAGCCGAAGAGGGCGCGGTGGATCATCACCGGACGGCGCCGCTCTCCGTCGGAGGCTGTGTAGGTGAGATCGAATCTGTCGGGCAGGTTGAAGTCGAGCTGAATCGTTGAAAGCTGCCACGCACGCCCGAGGCTGTCGGTCACGTCCACGTCGATCTTGGGGCCGTAGAAAGCGCCGCCTCCCTCGTCGGTGGTGTAGTCGAGGTCGGCGCTCCTCAAGGCGGAACGCAGACCTTCGGTGGCCAACTCCCACATGTCGTCGCTCCCAGTGGCTTTGCCTGCAGGCTTGGTGGAAAGTTTGGCTTCGAAGTCTTCGAAGCCAAACGCACGAAGAACCGAAAGCACGAACTCCAACAAGGAGACGAGTTCCTCAGGCACCGACTCCACAGCGGCGAAAATGTGGCTGTCGTCCTGCGTGAACCCGCGCGAGCGCAGCAAGCCGTGCACCGCCCCTGAAAGCTCGTAGCGATAGACCGTGCCCAGCTCAAAGAGGCGCAGCGGAAGGTCTCGGTAGGAGCGCTGGCGGGACTTGTAGATCATCACGTGGAACGGGCAGTTCATGGGCTTGGGGTAGTAAGTAGCCCCGTCGAGCTCCATGGGCGGGTACATGCTCTCGGCGAAGTAATCGAGATGGCCGCTGGTGTTCCATAGCTCGGCCTTGGCCAGATGCGGAGTGCTGACGAGTTCGTAGCCGCCTTCGAGATGGCGCCCGCGGCTGTACTCCTCCATCACATGGCGCACCATGGCGCCCTTCGGATGCCACACCGCCAGCCCCGGCCCCAGTTCGTCTGGCCAGGAAACCAGATCGAGTTGACGGGCAAGCAGGCGATGGTCGCGCTTTGCGGCCTCCGCCAGCATGTGCAGATGCGCCTTGAGGTCGGCCTTCGAAGCCCAGGCCGTCCCATAGATGCGCTGGAGCATGGGGCGTCGGCTGTCGCCCCGCCAGTAGGCGCCGGCCACTCGCTGCAGGGCGAAGTGGCGGAGGCGGCCGGTGGAAGGTACGTGAGGGCCTCTGCAGAGATCCACGAAGCCGTCGCCGTTGCGGTAACAACTCAGTGCTTCGCCCTCGACCGCCTCAGCTGAGAACTCCCCCAGACTGCCACCCGCCGGGCCGCCTCCTGCTGCGGAGGAGGCGGCGGAGGAGGCGGAAACAACGGACGACGCTGCGGACGCTGTGGAGGAGGCGGAGGCAGCGGGGGCGGAGGAGGCAGCGGAAGCGACAGACGCCGCAGCCGACACTCCCTCGATGATCTCCTGCTTGTAGGCGTGATCGGCGAACAACTCCAGGGCTTCGGCGGCGCCGAGTTCCTCACGCACGAACGGCTGATCGGCCTGGACGATCTCCTTCATCCGAGCTTCGATACGTTCTAGGTCATCCTCGCTGAAGGTGCCGCCGTCGGGCAGTTCAAAGTCGTAGTAAAAGCCGTCAGCGATGGGCGGGCCGACCGCAAACGTGGCGCCCGGATACAGGTCGAGCACCGCCTGGGCGAGGACGTGGGCAGTGCTGTGGCGCAGCGTGTGGAGACCCCGAGGGCTCTCAGGCGTGATGATCTGCACCTCGGCTCCGTCCGGGAGCGATGCGGCAAGGTCGACCTCGGCGGAGTCGACCACGGCGATGAGTGCCCTAGAGGCCAAGCCAGGCCCGATGTCGGCCGCCAAGTCGGCTGCGGTGGCGCCGTCGGGAAGGCGACGCTGCGAGCCATCGGGCAACTTCACGGAAATCATGGCAGCGACGGTATCCGTCGTGACGCCTCCGCTAAACCGAGAAACGCTCCTACCAGCCTCTGCGCCCGCAGGAGCGCCCGCCGCAGCACCCCCCGCAGCGCCGACCGCCCGCAAGTCCACTCCCAGAAGCAGGGCCGACTCGCCCACCCCCTGACCGCGCCCCACGGCTGCGTCGATGACCTGCACGGCAGCCGGCGTGTCCAAGTCTCGATCCAGCACTTCACGAACGTCGTCGATCGGCCCCGAACCCCAAGCCGACCGAGACCAGCGCTCCAGCCGCTCCGCAGCCGCCTCGACCTCCTCGTCCGTCCACTCCCAGGGGTCGCGGTAGTGGTGCCCCACCAACGCCAGACGCACCGCCCGAGGATCGAATTCCTTAAGAAGATCGCTCACAAAAACCAGATTCCCCAGCGACTTAGACATCTTCTCCCCGTCCCGATGCACCATGGCCTGATGCATCCAATGGCGTACGAACTGCTTTCCCGTGGCCGCCTCCGACTGTGCACGCTCGCATTCGTGATGCGGGAAGATCAGGTCTGTCCCCCCGCCGTGCAGATCAATGGTCTCGCCGAGTTCCCGCACCGCCAGGGTAGAACACTCCACGTGCCAGCCTGGGCGCCCCGGACCCCAGCGCGACCCCCAACTGGGTTCGTCGGGCAAAGAGGGCTGCCAGAGCACGAAATCCAACGGACGCCGCTTGCTTGGGTCGTCCGGGTTTCCGCCCCGCTCGTTCGCCAAGACAAGCATCTCCTCTGTCGCAAGGCCGCTCAGTTCGCCGAAACCTGGATAGCTCTCGACGTCGAAGTAGACCGCGCCGTCCGAAAGGTAGGCGCGGCCTGCGTCCAGCACCCTGCCGATAAAGCCGCGAATGTCCGCAATGGCGGACGTGGCGCGAGGTTCGCTCCAGCAGCGCAGCAGACCGAGGGACTCCATATCGGAATTGAAGCGGGCGACCTCGGCCGCAGCCAAGTCGAGATAGTGGACGCCCAGGCTGCGAGCCTTGCGGAAGATGTCGTCGTCTGCGTCGGTGACGTTGCGCACGCAGCGGGTCTCATGGCCGAGATCGCGCAGTCTGCGCTGGAGCACGTCGTAAGTGAGGTAGGTGGCTGCGTGCCCGATGTGGGTGGAGTCATAGGGCGTGATGCCGCAGGTGTACATCGTGACCACCGGCGGCGGATCGAACGGAACAATTTCGCCCGCAGCGGTGTCGTAGAGCTGCATGACGGCAGTCGATTTCCGCCCTAGGACGTTCACTCCTCCTTCAAGCCCGTAAAGCGCAGGGACACCCGAGTGGAGTAACGAACGTTCAGCTGAAGCAGCACCGCCGTGAATGCCTCGATGGGGGCTGCCGAAGAGAGGCTGCCAGCGTCGAGCGCCCGAAGCCCCGGAATGTCGTCGACTAGGGCGGAAGCCGCATCGGTGGCCTCCGGATAGTCGGAGCAGACGAGCACGTCGAAGTCCAAGGGGGTGTCGATCTCCCCCAGTTCCTTGGCAGGGATGTGATGAAGCGCTGCAGCCACCTTCGCCTCGGGTGCGGCCGCCTGCACGCTCACCGCCACAGACCCCCGCGGCGGCACCAACGGCACAAACTCCTTGCCCAGTCGGGTGAGAGCGTTGCACATAGAGATGACCACCTTGCCTTCAAGCTGGGACGCCAACTGCTCGGTCGTCGTCGCTGCGCCATCCCAGAGAGTGCCCACGACCACTAGGTCGGCGTCCGCTGCCGCCGTGTTGAGACCTGGGGTTATCTTCAGGGAATGATCCGGCCAGGCAGACACGATCCGCTCGCGCGCCTCGCCGGCGCGCTCTTGCGAGCGAGAGCCCAGGATCACGTCGTATCCCACGCTTGCCAACCGGGCTGCGAGACCTCTCCCGGCAGGGCCAGTTCCTCCAATTACTCCTATGTTCATGCCCTTAGGGTAGCTTGAGCACGATGGGTATCTTGACTGGCAAAAGGCTCTTGCTCACCGGCGTACTCACGGACGCTTCCCTAGCTTTTGCCACAGCTCGGCTAGCGCAGGCAGAGGGGGCTGAAGTAGTGCTCACCGGCGCGGGGCGGGGACTGCGTCTCACGGAACGCACTGCGCGCAAACTTCCTGAGACGCCGCAGGTATTTGAGCTGGACGTCAGAGAGCCTGCTCACATAGAGCGAGTGCGCGAAGCGCTGGCGGAACGCTGGGGGACGCTGGACGGGGCTCTTCACGCAATCGGTTTTGCTCCGCAGAACTGCCTGGGCGGAGACTTCATGGCACCTGGATGGGACGACGTAGCGACAGCCCTGGAGATTTCCTCTTACTCCCTCAAGGCGCTGGCCGATCTGGCGGCGCCGCTAATGCCCGAAGGCGGCTCCCTGGTAGGGCTGGACTTCGACGCGTCAGTGGCTTGGCCGGTCTACGACTGGATGGGCGTGGCTAAGGCAGCCCTCGAATCTGTATCCCGTTATCTGGCACGCGACCTGGGAAGACAAGGAATCCGCGTCAACCTCGTGGCAGCCGGCCCGGTGCGAACGATGGCTGCGCGCTCCATTCAGGGATTTTCTGCCTTCGAAGACGCCTGGAAGACGCGTGCGCCGCTGGGCTGGGACGTGAGCGACCCCGAGCCCGTGGCACGAGCCTGCGTTCTGCTGCTCTCAGACTGGTTAGACGCCACGACCGGGGAGATAATCCACGTAGACGGCGGATACCACGCCATGGGGGCTTAGGAAGCGCCCGCCGTGAACCCCGCCAGCAACCGACCAGCGAAACCCGCCAGCAACCCGCCCCGAACAAGAACCATCTGTATTCAATAATCAATACGAAACCCGATTGGAGGAAACTATGAAACGAAACATCGAAGTGATGGCGGAAAACCTCGGACACCCCGAAGGCCCCGACGTGCTCGAAGACGGCCGAGTGGTTTTCGTGAACACCTACACCAGCGACGTGCAGGTGTTCGAGCAAGGCTCGGGCGTGTCACAGTACGCCTATTGCGGGGGCGGAACCAACGCCTGCTTGGTGGGCGACGACGGGTCGGTCTACGTCACGCAAAACGGAGGAACAGTCGGAGCGTGGAGAGCCAAAGACCAAGTCCCCCCCTCTATCCAGAAAATTAACCCCGATCTGTCGGTCGAGGAAATCGTCACCGAAATAGAAGGCGTCAAACTGAACGCCCCAAACGACTTAGCCTTCGGACCCAACGGGTCGCTCTACTTCACGGATTCGGGCGAGTGGGATCCGATCAACAAGCCCGACAGCAGTTACCTATTTGAGCTTCTGCCGGACGGGACTGGGAAGATTCTCGAAGAGTTGGAGCCGGTCTACACCAACGGAGTGGCGGTTGATCCCGACGGCAGCGTGGTGTGGGTGGAGTCATACACGCTAGACGTGCGCCGTCGCCGCCCGGACGGAACGATCGAACTCATCTGCACCCTGCCCGAGGGCCACACGCCTGACGGCTTCAAGCTAGACACCGAAGGCAACTACTGGATTACCGTTTTTATGGGCGGGGGTCTGGACGTCATAGCCCCTGACGGCTCCTACCTGGACTTCCTGGAGTGCCCGTATGTGCCGCTTAACTGCTGCTTCGACGGAAGCACCCTCTGGGTAACCGACTTCGGCGACATCTCCGAGGTCACGGCGGAAGCCCCCATGGTGGGCAGACTGCTGCGAGTCGACCTCGGGGTAGAGGGAATGCGCCCGTTCCGAGGGAGGATCAGCTGAACCTATGGCTAGCGCGCCCGCGCCCGAGACTTTACTGCAGCCACTAGAAGGCCGCACCCGGCCGGCAGGCGACTGGGTGACCACCTTCCATCTTGTGGTAGTGGCGCTAGACCCTTTCACGCACGAAAGCAGTTGGATTCTCCCCACGGCGCGGCGCGTGCTCACCACATTCAAGGGAGCGAACTGCCGAGTCGCCTGGCTAGTTTGCGGCAACGAAAGCCAGGTCCGGCGGTTCCTGGGGCCGCTCTCCGAGGAATTCCTGACATTCCTAGACCCCGAAAGGGCCATGGTCAAAGCCCTCTCCCTGGAACGGCTGCCCGCCATCGTCCACCTAAACCACCAACTAGATGTGGTCGGCGACGCCGAAGGATGGGATCCGAAGGCGTGGCGCGACGTAACCGACAAACTCAGCAAGATGATGCACTGGAGCAAGGTCACCTTGCCGAGCAGCGACGACCCCGGGCCGTTCCCAGGCGCCCCGGCGCTGGGCTGACGCCGCAGACGCCAGACGCCTACCCGACGCAAGACCAAGTCGCCGAAGACGCCAACCCGCAACATGACCGACCCCGCAAACCCCGCCACATGACCGCCATGGAAAACTTCATCTACCAACCCATGCTGGCCGAAACCCCAGACGACGGCGTCGTCTACCGTTCGCTGGGCGACGACGGAGTGAGCGTCCGGCAGGAGGGCGTGCACCGATTCCTGCAGGTCTCCTACGAGGCGCTCCGACGGCTCACCGCCGAGGCCATGCGGGACATGGCGCACCTTCTGCGTCCAGGCCATCTGCAGCAACTCCGCAACATCCTCGACGACCCCGAAGCCTCCGCCAACGACCGATTCGTGGCTATGGAACTTCTCCGCAACGCCAACATTGCCGCAGGGGGCGTCCTGCCGGGCTGTCAAGACACCGGCACGGCGATCGTCAAGGCCCGCAAAGGTCAGGAGGTCCTGACCGACTTCGACGACCGCGAAGCGATCTCTCATGGCGTCTTCGACACCTACCAGACGTCCAACCTCCGCTACTCGCAATTGGCCCCGCTGGGCATCTTCGAGGAGAAGAACACGGGCAACAACCTGCCGGCCGAGATCTCCATCGAAGCCGTTCCAGGCAGCGAGTACAAGTTTCTCTTCATCGCCAAGGGGGGCGGATCGGCCAACAAGAGCTTCCTCTACCAGAAGAGCCGGGCTCTGCTGAACCCCGAAAGCCTGCTGGACTTCCTCGACGAGAAACTGCGGGAGATCGGCACCACCGCATGCCCACCCTACCACCTGGCCGTGGTGATCGGCGGCACTTCAGCCGAGCACACGCTGAGCGTGGCCAAACTAGCCTCCGCCCGCTACCTCGACCACCTCCCCACCAAGGGTTCAGGCTCCGGGGAAGCTCTGCGCGACCCGCACTGGGAGGCGGAAATTCTGAACCTCACCAGGAAGTTCGGCATCGGCGCCCAGTTCGGCGGCAAATACTTCTGCCATGACGTGCGCGTCGTGCGCCTGCCGCGCCACGCCGCCTCCTGTCCGGTGGCGATCGCCCTGTCCTGCTCGGCCGACCGCCAAGTCCTGGGAAAGATCACCGTCGAGGGCATCTTCCTGGAAGAACTGGAAACCGATCCGGCCAGATTCCTGCCAGCCGCCATTGACGAGTCCCTGTTCGGCGACCCCGTAGAGGTGGACCTGGAGCAGCCCATGAGCGAAATCCGCCGCAAGTTGGGCGAGTACCCGGTCAAGACCCGCCTCTCCCTCACAGGAACCCTTGTGGTGGCGCGCGACACCGCTCACGCCCACATCAAGGAACGCCTCGACGCCGGAGAGGCGATGCCTGAGTACCTGCGCCGCCATCCGGTCTACTACGCAGGCCCAGCGAAGACGCCCGAGGGTTACGCCTCCGGCTCCTTCGGCCCCACCACGGCCGGGCGGATGGACTCCTACGTAAATCAGTTTCAGGCGGCGGGCGGGAGCCTCGTGATGCTCGCCAAGGGCAACCGTTCGAGAGCCGTGGTGGACTCCTGCGCCGCACACGGCGGGTTCTATCTGGGTTCCATCGGCGGGCCGGGAGCACGCCTGGGCGCAGACGCCATCCGCTCCATGGAAGTCCTGGAGTATCCCGAACTGGGCATGGAGGCGGTCTGGAAGATCCGCGTAAAGGACTTCCCGGCGTTCATGGTCATCGACGACAAGGGGAACGACTTTTTCGCCGAGGTCTCCCGCCCCCTGCACATCCGCCCTAGGGTCTAGGCGGAGCAGGCACGGTGGCAGGCGTGCAGGCTGTCCGCATAGCCGACGGGCCGCCCCGCGTAGCCGTAGAGCCGCAGTGCTGGCGGCGAGACGCCCTAATCGCAGGGGTTGCGAAAGGGGGCGGAAAGATCGCACCGGCAGCCGAGGCGGAAGCCCTCATCTGGGCCGAACCCGCCGAGCAAGCCCTGCTGGGGGAACTGCTCGCAGCAGCGCCCCACCTGCAGTGGGTGCAGCTCCCTTACGCAGGCGTCGAACCTTTCCTGGCCTACCTCGACGACCGCAGGCAGTGGGTCTGCGGCAAGGGCGTCTACGCCGAACCGGTCGCAGAACTCGCCCTCGGACTGCTGCTAGCGGGCATGCGCGGTCTGACCGAGTACCTGCCCGCCCGATCCTGGGCTCCCCCGCAAGGCCGCAATCTGCGCGGCTCGGGCGTGGTGATCCTCGGAGGAGGGGGCATCGCTAGCGAACTGCTGCGCCTGCTCGAACCTTTCGACTGCAGCGTCACCGTTCTGAGAAGGCGCAGCAACCCCATCGCCGGAGCGGAGGTGGCCAGCCTCTACGACCTCCCCGGGGTGCTGCCCGAAGCCGACGCAGTGGTGGTGGCGCTGGCCCTCACGGACGAGACGAGGGGCGTAATCGACGCCAAGTCTCTGGCGGCCATGCCGGAGCGCTCCTGGCTAGTCAACGTTGGACGCGGCGAGCACGTAGTCACAGAAGACCTCACCTCGGCGCTTCAGAGCGGGTCGATAGCGGGCGCCGCCCTCGACGTGACCGATCCCGAACCCTTGCCGGACGGCCACCCCCTCTGGGACTTGCCGAACTGCATCATCACCCCCCACGTGGGCAACACGCCCGAAATGGGCTTGAAACTGCTGGCGCGGCGCACCGCCGAGAACGTCCGCCGCTGGGGCGCCGGCGAACCCCTCCTAGGAAGCGTCGACGTATCCCTGGGCTACTGAGCGATCGCAACTCCCTCAGGGGGGAAGAAGCTCGGTGCCGCCTACTTCACTAAGAAGACGCTGACGAAATTAAGAAGACGCTGACGAAAACTCCTCAGCGTTCTCAGTGAGCACTCCGTCTGCGGCAGCCTCCTCAAGCAACGCGGGTGCTAATCAAAAATAGTTCTCTCTCGAGATACTTCCCCAGGGCATCCGAAAAGGCAGTCAGAATTGGTCTCCCAGTACTGAGGGAAGTCGCTCGCGAGAGTACATGAAGGTAAGAGAATACCGTCCGATACCGAAAGCGGAACGATATTACGTAATAAAAATGAATCCGAAAATTTTTCTGATAAAGACTCGAAAGCCTCCGCGACCCAAGAAGGGCAGGCCCGTTCGATCCTTTCCCGCAATGTGCGCTGGGAGCACTCGGAGTTAAGCAGTCCCCGAACCTCATCATCTTCCAACAGCTGCAACAGTTCTAGGTAACTTTCGTAGTTGTCTCTGCTCAACTTTGTCTCAAGGATCTCCGGCCAAAACTGTTGAATGTCCTCCCCAGTCAACCCAGCGAGAGCCGGGTAACCGGAAATCTCCTCAACCTTCGGCCTCGCACGATAAACCGGTAATTCAAGCAAAAGGTCAAAATAATCGTAGAAACTATCCGCTATGGGCCTGAGCGCAGGCGGCAAACCTTCAGAAAAAACAACATCCCTAATCTCAGGAGCAGTGGCCTGCAACAAGAACCGTCTGAGCGAACGATTATAACCCGTAGCATCAGTCTCCCACCCCAACTCCACCCCCCGGGCGGCAGCCATCCTCTCAAGCCCCCACAAAAAGAGACTATCCACATACCACCAATCCATATCAAGAGAACCTCCTAACTGCACATCAACCGTGCCCTGAGAAGGCATAACCCACCGCAGGCGCAACGCTACCCAACAAAACGCCCCGACAGGCGTAGAGATGTCATTCGCGTCAATCCCCAAAGGATCACTCTCCAAAACAGCCCTACTCAAGAACGCCCAAGCCCGCACCTCCTCATCAGAAATACTCTCATCATCCTCATCAATATCCTCCAGCAATATCTTAATATCCTCGGTCAAAAATTCCGAAGCCGCCGCCTCAGAGCTCTCCGGCCCCAACAACTCCACCAACTCCTCCCCGCTGAAGTGTCCTGCCAGGTCCACCAACTCTTCCTCGGTAGCCACCTCCCGCAAACCCTCTAACTCCTCCCCAGTGAACACTTCTTCTAGAACTTCTAACGCCCGCTGCGACGAAGGCGAGGCGGCGGGTGAACAAGCAGACACCAACAAGACCGAAACGAGCACCACCACCAGCACACGGCGGCAACACCCAGCTAGCCTCCTAGAAAACATAATTTGACCTTTCTTCTTAGAAAACATAATCTGACCTTTCATACTACAGCTCGTCCACCTAGTTTCCTAGCCGCGCACATTGCCACACAGTGGAATCCACAGGCTCGACGCGCCAGCGCCGCAAGTGCGATTTGGAATATTTGAAAGCATCGCTGCGCTGGTTCAGTTGGAGTCGCCGTCGGGGTAGAGGACGGAATTCGAGTGCGGCAGGAGGATGGGGATTCCGTATACTGACAAGAACCCCTCAAACGGTTGAGACGCTAGAGGACCTTCCTGTGAGCAGCCGAAGAGGCAATCAGAATAGGCCCCGAGTGCTAGGGTTCGTCTTCAGTGCCCATGCAGGATAAAACCTCCGCGACCCAGGGGGGGCATGCCAGCTCTCTCACTTCCTGATCTGTGCGCTGCTTGCACTCAGAGTTCAACAGTCCCGCAACCTCTTCCTCTTCCAAGAGTTCATGCAACCTCACGTACTCAGCGTAGTGATCTTCACCCAATTCTAGTTCAACAATTTCCGGCCAAGCTCTCCGGATATCCTCCCCAGTCATCTTCCTATCCGCGAGAACCGGGTAATCAGGCAACTCCGCAATCTTCGGCCTCACACGATAAACCGGTAACTCCAAGAGTTCCTCAAAGAAATCGTAAAAAGCCTCCGCCGCCGGCCTCAACACCCGCGGCAAACCCTCAGCTAGAACAATACCTCTGATTCGAGGGTCCATGACCTGCAGCAAGAACCTTCTAAGCGACCCATTATAACCAGTAGAACCAGTCTCCCGCAACTCAATCCCGCGATTAGCGGCCTCCTTCTCAAGAAACAAAAGCTCTAAATTACTCAAATTCCACAGATCCAACAAATGAGAAACAGAAAACATTAACAGACCCGTCATTTCATCCGGAGGCATAATCTCGCGCAACCGCAGAACAACCCAACAAAACGCGCCAGTCGGCGTGGAGGCATCATTCGCATCAAGACCCAACGGATCGTCCCCACTAAGCGTTCGATAAAAAAAGTTTCGAGCTCTCAGACCATCCTCAGAAAAACCCTCCCACCAACCCCTGGTCCCGTCAGCAGCCATGAAAAACTCGAAAGTATCAGGACTCACATTCTCCGACCCCAACAACTCCACCAACTCCTCCCCGCTAAACTGTCCCGCCAGGTCCACCAACTCTTCCTCGATGACCACCTCTTGCAAATCCTCTAACTCCTCCTCAGTTAACACTTCTTCTAGAACCTCTAACGCCTGCTGCGACGAAGGCGAGGAGGCGGGTGAACAAGCAGACACCAACAGGACCGAAACGAGCACTACCACCAGCACACGCCGGCAGCACCCAGCTATTTTTCTGGAAATCATAATCTGACCTTCTCTCTTAATCACAATCTGACCTTTCATAATACTGCTTCGGCACCTAGTTTCCTAGCCGCGCACATAGCTGCACAGTGGGATCCACGGGCTCGACGCGCCAGCGCTGCGAGTGCGATTTGGAATATTTGAAAGCATCGCTGCGCTGGTTCAGTTGGAGTCGCTGTTTGGGTAGAGGACGGAATTCGAGTGTGGAAGGAGGATGGGGGATTCTGTTACGAAGATGTCGTCTATTTCACGGGGCGGGTCTGCGCCGGCTGTCCAGCACACGGGCTCAGGGTAGTCGATGAAACATTGGGGGTGTGTGTATTTTTCTAACCCTTCGGATGCCCAGGTGAATACTTCCTCTATGAGGTTCCAGCACAGGATGCGCCCGTCTTCTAGCAACCCGCAGGCGAAGGGGACATCCGCCAATGTGTACCCGACTTCTAACTCCGTGAAAGGCCCGGGGATGCTTCCCAGGAATTCCCCGCTGGGATCCCAGCATTCGACCGCGCCGTTCGCGCGCAGCCCGCAAGTATGGTTGAGGCCGCCTACGCTTACTTGCGTGAACCTGTTTCCCTGGGGGTAGTCGGAGCCGTAGATCCTGTCTTCGCCGCAGTGGATGATTCCGTCTGTTCGCAGGACACAGACCTGTCCGCTGCGCCCGACGGCGACGCCCGTGAACCCATCTCCCCGATCAGAGCCCTCACCGTAGGTCAAGTTTTGCTCTCCCCAGCATTCAACCACCGCGTCGACCCGCAAGCCGCAGGACAGACCGCCGTCGTCTAGCGTGTCCCCCTCGGGTAGGTGAACATCTCCGTCCCAGCCCGCGTCCACTGATACGAACTCGCCCGCAGGCGGAGAAACCTTAGCGCCCGCAGGATCTATTCCCCAACACGCTAACCCGCCGTTTGCGCGGATCGCGCAAGCATGCTCAATACCGGCGCTGACTTCCTTGAAC
This sequence comes from Acidimicrobiales bacterium, assembly GCA_965242895.1. Classification (GTDB taxonomy): domain Bacteria; phylum Actinomycetota; class Acidimicrobiia; order Acidimicrobiales; family CATQHL01; genus CATQHL01. The sequence goes on along the minus strand of OZ251507.1, from coordinate 1,690,459 downwards.
TCGCCCGCGGGGGGCTCCAGTTCACCCAGTGGTGCTCTCATCTGCCAGCAGTCTAGCTTTTCCCCGTCGCGGTGCAGCCCGCAGGCGGAATCCCACCCAGCATCCACGAAACTGAAAGCGTGCCCCAAAAAGCTAGGGGTACCATCGTTGCCCCGATCCCCGTCCCCTAAGTACCACCAACTCCAGCACCATACGGAACCGCTCGGCCTGACCCCGCAGGCGTAATCCAAACCAGCCGACACTGACAAGAACCCTTCAAAAGGTTGAGGCACTAGAGGAAGACTCATCTCCCATGACTCATCTCTAGGGCAACCGAAGAGGCAGTCAGAATAGGCGCCCTCACCCTGGAGTCCGTCACCTACGATAGCGCAGACATCGGAGACAGCCTCAGCGACCCAAGCAGGGCAAGCCAACTCTAGTAGTTCCCCGCTGCTGCGCCGTTCGCACTCAGCGTTCAACAGTCCCCCAACTTCCTCATCTTCCTCCAGACTGTTGAACAAACTCCAGAACTCGTTGTAGTTGGCCCCACCCAACTTTATGTCCAAGACCTCTGGCCAAACCTGCCGAATGTCTTCCCCAGACATCCCCGCTAGAAGCGGATAATCAGCGATCTCTTCAACCTTCGGCCTGACACGATAAACCTCCAATTCTAACAGCCTATCAAAATAATCATAGAAACTCTCCGCCACCGGCCTCAACACAGGCGGCAGGCCGTCTGAGAAAACAACCCCTCGAACCCCAGGATCAGTAGCCTGCGCCAAGAAATCCCGCAGCGAACGACCACCAACAGGACCAGTCTCCCACCCCAACTCTAACCCGCGATCAGCGGCCTCCCGCTCAAACATCCACAGCAGCCAATTATTGAAATGCCGCTCAGAAGCAAGAACAGCCTCCCCCCACATAGGCAGCGGAACAACAGAAGGCGCAATCACACGAAAACTCAGCAGCACCCAACAAAACGCCCCAGTAGGCGTAGAAACATCATTCGCTTCAAAACCCAACTGATCAACATCCAACAGAGTCCTGAAAAGGAACGCCACAGCCCGCAACTCATCATCAGCCAACCCCAAAAACTCAGCCCAATCCCTCTCAAACAACTCAAACCGCGAAAACGGCCGGCCCAAACTCTCCCCCCCCCCCCCCCAGCGCTCCGAACACCCAACGCGCTCTCCCACACAGCACTCCCCGACCCGAACAACCCCACCAACTTCTCCCCACTCAAAACCCCAGCCAAGCCCACCAACTCCTCATCGGTGAACACCTCCCGCAGACCATCCAACTCCTCCTCAGTAAAGACTTCCCCCAGAACACCGCCGACAGCAGCCGCCGCAGACGGCTGGAGAACCGAAGACGCTGACGAACCGGAAACCTCCGCACCAGCGCCAGACGACCCGCCGCCTCCTTCCCCCTCCTCAGGGGTGGGCGAACAGGCAGACACGAACAAGACCGAAACGAGCACCACCACCAGCACACGACGGCAGCACCCAGCTAGCCTCTTAGAAGACATGACTTGACCTTCTTTCTTAATCATAATCTGATCTCTCATTTCTGAATACTACTCGGCTATCAAGTTTCTGAGCCGCACAGTAGTATCACAGGTTCGAAACGCCAACGTTGCAAATCCCCAGAACTCACTCAGCAATCCTCAGCATTCTCAGTGGGCACTCCGTCTGTAGCGGTCTCCGCAAGCAGCGAGGGTGCTATCGTTCATCAAACATACTTCTCTCTAGATACTTCCTTCTCTCTAGATACTTCCCCGGTCGCTTCTTTCGTTTAGCTGGAAGGCGGAGGGAAGCCATCTAAAATAGTTCTCTCTCTAGATACTTCCCCGGGGCATCCGAAAAGGCAGTCAGAATTAGTCTCCCAGTACTGGGGGAAGTCGCTAGCGAGAGTGCAGGAAGATAAGGTAATACCGTCCGATACCGAGAGCGGAATAAGAGGACCTGAGAATACATCCGAAGCTTTTTCTGATAAAGACTCGAAAGCCTCCGCTACCCAAGATGGGCAGACTAGTTCCAGCCTTTCCCGCAATGTGCTCTGGGAGCACTCGGAGTTAAGCAGCCCCCGAACCTCATCTTCTTCCAACAGCTGCAACAATTCTAGGTAATCTTCGTAGTCGTCTCTGCTCAATTTTGTCTCAAGGATCTCCGGCCACAACCCTCGAATGTCCTCTCCAGTCAACCCAGCGAGAGCCGGATAACCGGAAATCTCTTCAACCTTCGGCCTCGCACGATACACCGGTAATTCAAGCAAAGCGTCAAAATAATCATAGAAACTCTCCGCTGTCCACTTGAGCGCAGACGGCAAACCCTCAGAGAAAACAACATCCCTAATCTCAGGATCAGTGGCCCGCAGCAAGAACCGTCTAAGCGAACGATTATAACCAGTACCACCAGTCTCCCACCCCAACTCCACCCCCCGGCCGGCAACTATCCTCTCAATCTCCCACAAATAGAGACTATCAATATACCACCAATCCATATCAGGAGAACCTCCGAACCACCAAGCATCAGCCATTCTCTTGGAAGGCATGACCCACCGCAGGCGCAACGCTACCCAACAAAACGCCCCGACAGGCGTAGAGATGTCATTCGCGTCAATCCCCAAAGGATCACTCCCCAGAACAGCCCTACTCAAGAACGCCGCAGCCCGCAGTTCCTCATCAGAAACACTGTCATCATCCTCAGCAAAATTCTCCAATAATCTCTTAATATCCTCGGTCAAGAATTCTGAAGCCGCCGCCTCAGAGCTCTCAAGCCCCAACAACTCCACCAACTCCCCCTTGCTGAACTGCCCAGCCAGGTCCACCAACTCTTCCTCGGTGAATACTTTTTGCAAATCCTCCAACTCCTCGCCAGTAAACACTCCTTCTAGAACTTCTAACGCCTGCGGCGACGAAGGAGAGGAAACTGGCGAACCAGGAAGCGCCCGAGTAAACACCAGGCGACCCTCCGTCCCCCTCCTCCTCTTCGGAGGCGGGGGAACAAGCAGAAACCAACAAAACCGAAACGAGCACCACCACCAGCACACGGCGGCAACACCCAGCAATTTTTCTGGAAAACATGACCTGACCTCTTTTCTTAATCATAATCTGGCCTTTCATACTACTCGACTACCTAGTTTCCGAGCCGCACAGTAGGATACACGGGCACAAAATACTAAAGCCGCAAATGCCCAGAAGCCGCTCCGCGATCCTCAGCATTCTCAGTGAGCACCCGTCTGCGACGTCTCCGCAAGCAATGAGGGGGCTATCGTTCATCGAACATACTTCTCTCTAGATACTTCTCCGGTCGCTTCTTTCGTTTAGCTAGAAGGCGGAGGGGAGTCATCAAAAATACTTCTCTCTCTAGATACTTCCCCGGGGCATCCGAAAAGGCAGTCAGAATTGGTCTCCCAATACAGGGGGAAATCGCTCGCGAGAGTACATGAAGATAAGAGAATACCGTCCGATAACGAGAGCGGAATGATAGGGCGTAATAATACATCCGAAGTTTCTGCGAAAGATTCAAGAGCCTCCTCTACCCAAGGCGGGCAGGCTCGTTCGATTCTTTCCTGCAATGTGCGCTGGGAGCACTCGGAGTTAAGCAGTCCCCGAACTTCATCTTCTTCCAACAGCTGCAACAATTCTAGATAACCTTCGTAGTCGTCTCTACTCAACTTTGTCTCAAGGATCTCCGGCCAAAACTGTTGAATGTCCTCCCCAGTCAACCCCGCGAGAGCCGGATAACCGGAAATTTCCTCAACCTTCGGCCTTGCACGATACACCGGTAATTCAAGTAAAAGGTCAAAATAGTCGTAGAAACTCTCCGCTGTCCGCTTGAGCGCAGGCGGCAAACCCTCAGAGAAAACAACATCTCTAATCTCAGGAGCAGTGGCCTGCAACAGGAACCGTCTGAGCGAACGATTATAACCCGTAGCGCCAGTCTCCCACCCCAACTCCACCCCCCGGCCAGCAACTATCCTCTCAATCTCCCACAAAAAGAAACTATCCACATACCACCACTCCATATCAGGAGGACCTCCGAACCACCAAGTATCAGCCGTGCTCTTGGAAGGCATAGTCCACCGCAGCCGCAACGCTACCCAGCAAAACGCCCCGACAGGCGTAGAGATGTCATTCGCGTCAATCCCCAAAGGATCACTCCCCAAAACAGCCCTACCCAAGAACGCCCAAGCCCGGTACTCCTCATCAGAAGAACTCTCATCGTCCTCATCAAAATCCTCCAACGATCTCTTAATATCCTCTGTCAAAAATTCTGAAGCCGCCGCCTCAGCACTCTCCGGCCCCAACAACTCCACCAACTCCTCCCCGCTGAACAGCCCTGCCAGGTCCACCAACTCTTCCTCGGTGAAGACCTCCTGCAAATCCTCTAACTCCTCCTCAGTTAACACTTCTTCTAGAACACCTAACGCCCGCTGCGACGAAGGCGAGGAGGACGAAGGCGAAGAGACTGGCGAACCAGGAAGCGCCCTAGTAACACCAGGCGACCCTCCGTTCCCCTCCTCTTCTTCGGAGGCGGATAAGCAAGCAGACATCAGCAAAACTGCAACTAGTGTTATCACTAGCACACGGCGGCAGCACCTAGCTATTTTTCTGGGAAACATAATTGATCCTTTCTCTTTAGCAGTTCGACTGTCTTTAGTGGCGCTGATTCAACCGGAATCGCGATCAGGGTAGAGGACAGAACCTGAGTGCGGCAGGAGGATGGGGGATTCTTTCACGTATCTGTCGTCTATTTCACTAGGCGGTTCAGAGTCGCCGTTCCAACACAGGTAACCCACTGGAATAAGTTGAGGGACACATATGGGTTGCGGGTATTTTTCCAATCCATCAGCGGCCCAGTTGAATACTTCCTCCACGAGGTCCCAGCACAGGATGCGCCCGTCGGCTAGCAACCCGCAGGCGTAGGGAATTTCTGCGTATGTGTATCCAACGTCCAAGTCCGTGAACGGCCCAGGGATGCTGCCTAGGAACTCCCCGCTAGGCTCCCAGCATTCGACCGCGCCGCCCGCGCGCAGCCCGCAAACATGATTGAGGCCACCTACGCTTACTTGAGTGAACCCGCTCCCCGGGGGGTAATCGGAGCCGTAAACCCTGTCTTCCCCGCAGTGGATGACCCCGTCTGTTCGCAGTAAGCAGACCCGACCGCTGCGCCCGACGGCGACGCCCGCGAACTCATCCCCCCGCACGGAACCCCCACCAAAGGACAAGCGCTCCTCTCCCCAGCATTCAACCACCGCGTCGACCCGCAGTCCGCAGGAGAGACCGCCGTCGTCCAGCATGTCCCCCTCGGGTAGGTGAACGTCCCCGTCCCAGCCCGCGTCCACTGAGACGAACTCGCCCGCAGGCGGGGAAACCTTAGCGCTCGCAGGATCAATTCCCCAACAAACCAACCCGCCGGCAACGCGGAGCGCGCAAACATGCTCAACCCCCACGCTAACCTCCCCGAACTCCCCCGCCGGGGGCTCCACATCCCCCAAAGGCATCCTCTCGCCCGCGCAAAGCAACTCTCCGCCATGTAGGATATGGCAACTAAAAGAACGAAAACCCAAACGCAAACCTGCTTCCACTGACCTCACCCTCCAATCACTTCTAGTAGAAAAATGGTGGCCCTGTTTCCCTCTAGACCCTTGAGATGAGTCCCACCAGTTCCAACACCACGCTACGCCGCTCGGCCTGACCCCGCATGCGTAGTTTAAACCAGCGGAGACTGATATGAAACCCTCAAACGGTTCCGCAAGAAAAACTTGCTCATCGTCTTCGGGGCAGGTGAATAGGCAGTCTGTTCCTTGGTAGTCTGTTCCTAGGTATTTGGGGTAATCTTCTGGGATAGCGCACATGTCAGGAATGGCTTCCGCTACCGGGGAGGGGCAGTTCCGTTCGTTCATCTCCCGGGCTGTGCGCTGTTTGCATTCAGAGTTCAACAACTCACGAACCTCCCCCTCTTCTAAAAGTCCATACAATCTCGCGTACTCATCATAGTCGTCTCCGCTTAACTCTATCTCCAAGACCTCCGGCCAGACCCGCCGGACGTCCTCCCCAGTCATCCCCGCGAGGCCCGGATGCGCGGACAGTTCAGCGAGCGTGGGTCTAGCGCGATAAACCGGCAACTCCAACAACCCTTCGAAGTAATCGTAAAGCCTTTCCGCCACTGGTTTCAGCGCCGCGGGCAGGCCCTCAGCGAGGACGACGCCCTTGAACTCGGGGGCAGTGACTTCCAGCAAGAACCGTCTAAGCGAATCATTAAAACGAATAGGCTCAGCCTCCCGCTCTAGTTCCAACCCCCGATCAGCGGCCATCCTCTCAAGCACCCACAAAGTCAGAATATCAATATACCAATCCGAAGTGAAAACAGACTCCCCCCAAAGAGACATCTCCCACTCATTAGGCATAATAGAACGCAAACGCAAGACAACCCAACAGAACGCCCCAGTAGGCGAAGAGACATCATTCGCGTCAATGCCAAGAAAATCACTATCCTCCAAACTAAGCCTTTGAGAAAACAAATGAGCCCGCAACTCATCATCAGGCAAAACCTCAAACGCTGCCCACGCCATCTCAAGCGCTTCAAACCTCGAAGACGGAACAGCCCTCGACATATCCTCCCCAGCGGTGTCCCTGAACTCCACCGCACGCTCAAACACACCCCCCCACACAGAACCCCCCAAACCCAGCACACCCACCAACTCCCCCCCGCTGAACTGCCCTGCCAGATCCACCAACTCCCCCTCGGTGAACACCTCCTCTAGAACATCCAACTCCTCGCCGGTGAACACCTCCCCCAAAGCATCCAACGCCCGCTGACCGGCAACCGAAGACACTGAACCCGGAACCGTCCCAGCAACACCAGGCGCAGACGGCGGAGAAACAAGAGAACCCGGAACCTCCGCGCCAGCACCAGACGGCGGCGCGCCATCTCCCTCCTCCTCCTCAGAAGCGGGTGAACAAGCAGCCACCAGCAAAACCGCAACTAGTGCTATCGCTAGCACACGGCGGCAGCACCCAGCTAGCCTCCTTAGAAACATGATTTGACCTTCTTTCTTAACCATAACCTGACCTTCTTACTTGATACTACTAGACTGCCTAGTTTAGTGGCAGCAAAGAGGTATCCACGGGCTCGAAACGCTGACGTTGCAAATGCTCAGAACTCGCTCCGCGATCCTCAGCATTCTCAATGGACACTCCGCCTGCGGCGGTCTCCGCAAGCAGCGAGTTACTATCGTTCATCAACATACTTCTCTCTCTAGATACTTCCCCGGTCGCTTCTTTCGTTTAGCTGGAAGGCGGAGGGAAGTCATCAAACATACTTCTTTCTCTAGATACTTCCCCGGGGCATCCGAAGAGGCAGTCAGAATTGGTCTCCCAGTACTGGGGGAAGTCGCTCGCGAGAGTACATGAAGATAAGAGAATACCGTCCGATAACGAAAGCGGAACAACAAGGCCTAATAGTAATGAATCCGAAACTTTTTCTGATGTAGACTCGAAAGCCTCCGCGACCCAAGGCGGGCAGGCTCGTTCGATCCTTTCCCGCAATGTGCGCTGGGAGCACTCGGAATTAAGCAGCCCCCGAACTTCATCTTCTTCCAACAGCTGCAATAGTTCTAGATAACCTTCGTAGTCGTCTCTGCTCAACTTTGTCTCAAAGATCTCCGGCCAAAACTGTTGAATGTCCTCCCCAGTCAACCCCGCGAGAGCCGGATAACCGGAAATCTCCTCAACCTTTGGCCTCGTACGATAAACCGGTAATTCAAGCAAAAGGTCAAAATAATCGTAGAAACTCTCCGCTGCTGGCCTGAGCGCGGGCGGCAAATCCTCAGAGAAAACAACATCCCTAATCTCAGGATCAGTGGCCCGCAGCAAGAACCGTCTAAGCGAACGATTATAACCAGTAGCACCAGTCTCCCACTCCAACTCCAACCCCCGGCCGGCAACTATCCTCTCAATCTCCCACAAATAGAAACTATCTATATACCACCAATCCATGTCAGGAGAACCTCCGAATAAAGCATCAACCGTGCTCTTAGAAGGCATAACCCACCGCAGGCGCAACGCTACCCAACAAAACGCCCCGACAGGCGTAGAGATGTCATTCGCGTCAATCCCCAAAGGATCACTCCCCAAAACAGCCCTACCCAAGAACGCCACAGCCCGCAACTTCTCATCAGACACACTGTCATCATCCTCAGCAAAATTCTCCAATAATCTCTTAAGATCCTCGGTCAAGAATTCCGAAGCAGCCGCCTCAGCACTCTCCGACCCCAACAACTCCACCAACTCTTCCCCGCTGAACTGCCCAGCTAGGTCCACCAACTCTTCCTCGGTGAAGACCTCCTGCAAATCCTCCAACTCCTCGCCAGTAAACACTCCTTCTAGAACTTCTAACGCACGCTGCGACGAAGGAGAGGAGGACGAAGGGGAGTAGGCTGACGAGCCGGGAAGCGTCCTAGTAGCACCAGGCGACCCTCCGTTCCCCTCCTCCTCTTCGGAGGCGGGTGAACAAGCAGACACTAACAGGACCGAAACGAGCACTGCCACCAGCACACGGCGGCGGCACCCAGCTATTCTAGGGAACATGACCTGACCTTCTCTCTCAATCATAATCTGACCTTTCTTCTTATATTACTTGGCTATCTAGTTATTAACTGCACAGTGGGATCCACGGGTTCGAAACGCCAACGCCGCAAAAGCAAATTGCAATCCTCAGCGTTCTCAATAAGCACCCTGTCCGCGGCAGTCTCCGCTGGCCAAGCACCCTCTCTATGCCCCTCTATGCGCCGGCCACAGGCCACGCCGGAACGGAGCGATCCAATATCATCCGGGAGATATGTGTTCACTGCGCTGGCTCAGCGGGAGTTGCGGTCGGGGTTGAGGATGGAATTCGAATGCGGCAAGAGGATGGGGGATTCATATACGTACTCGTCGTCTATTTCGCGAGGTGGTTCAGAATCGGCGTTCCAACACATGTACCCCTCAGGCAGTTGAGGAACACATATTGGGTGCGTGTATTCTTCTAACCCATCAGCGGCCCAGTTGAATACTTCCTCCACGAGGTCCCAGCACAGGATGCGCCCGTCTGCTAGCAACCCGCAGGCGTAGGGAATATCCGCGTATGTGTACCCAACTTCCAACTCCGTGAACGGCCCAGGGATGCTGCCTAGGAACACTCCGCTAGGTTCCCAGCATTCAACCGCGCCGCCCGCGCGCAAACCGCAAACATGATTGAGTCCACCCACGCTCACTTGAGTGAACCTGCTCCCCGACGGGTAATCAGAGCCGTAGACCCTGTCTTCCCCGCAGTGAATAATCCCATCTGCGCGCAACAGGCAGACCCGTCCGCTGCGCCCGACGGCCACGCCTGCGAACTCATCGCCCCTAGCGGAGCCCTCACCAAAGGACAGGCGCTGCTCTCCCCAGCATTCAACCACAGCGTCGACCCTCAAGCCGCAGGAGAGACCGCCGTCGTCCAGCATGTCCCCCTCGGGTAGGTGAACGTCCCCGTCCCAGCCCGCGTCCACTGAGATGAACTCGCCCGCAGGCGGGGACACCTTAGCGCTCGCAGGGTCAATTCCCCAACAAGCCAACTCGCCACTCACGCGAACAGCGCAAGCATGCTCGATCCCCACACTAACCTCTCTGAACTCACCCGCGGGAGGCTCCAACTCCCCCAACGGTGTCCTCCCGCCCGAACAAAGCAACTCCCCGCTTTGGAAAATTCTGCAACTGAAGAAACCCCATCCAGTATCCACTGACCTTACCCTCCAATCGAGCCTAGAAACAAAAAGGATGCCCTGCTTCCTTTCAGATGAGTTCCACCAGTTCCAGCACCATGACACGTCGCTCGGCCTAACTCCGCACGCGTAATCCAAACCAGCGGAGACCGACAGGAAACCTTCGAACGGTTCATCAAAAACTTCCACATCCTCGGGGCAGACGAAGATACAGTCCGATTCGGATAAATCTGGTAAAGTGTACAGGGGCGCATCGTCCGCAATTGTGCAACCCTCGGGGAGCACCTCCGCTACCCAGGAAGGGCATTGTGGCTCGATCATTTCACGGTTCGTGCGCTGTTTGCATTCAGAGTTCAACAGCCCCAGAACCTCATGTTTTTCTGTGAGCCTGAACATCCTCAAGTACTCCACCCAGTCGTCTCTGCTTAATTCTACTTCCAAGACCTCCGGCCATACCCACCGGATGTCTTCCCCAGTCATCCCCTCTAGAACGGGATGGGAGGAAACTTCAGCGAGCGTGGGTCTAGCGCGGTAAACCGGCAACTTCAACAACTCCTCGAAATAAGCGTAGAACCTTTCCGCTGCCGGCCTCAATACCGCCGGCAGGCTTTCAGAGAGAACAACGCTCTTGAACTCAGGGGCAGTAACTTGCAGCAAGAAACGACGCAGCGAATTATTATGGCCAGTAGGACCAGTCCCCCACTCCAGTTCCAGCCCGCGATCAGCGGCCTCCCTCTCGAACATCCACAAAGTCAAATTATCAATGTGCCAATCTAGAACAAGAGCAGACTCTGGGAAATAAAACATCTGAGTTTTATCAGGCATAATTTCGCGTAAACGCAAAGCAACCCAGCAAAACGCTCCAGTGGGTGTAGAAACGTCATTCGTGTCGAAACCGAAAAGATCACCACCCTCCATCTTGACCCTATTACTGAACACCAAAGCCCGCAACACCTCATCAGACAAGCCCCCCAACTCAGGCCACATCAGCGCCAAAACTTCAAAACTCGACCTTGGAGGAGACGCCTCCGGGCCAAATCTCGAATCCTCCTCCCCCGCGCTCTCAGTGTCAAACACGCTCTCCCACACAGAACCCTCCGAACCCAGCACTCCCACCAGTTCCTCCTCGCTCACAACTCCAAGCACGCTCGCCAACTCCTCACCACTGAACACCTCCCACAAACCATCCAACTCCTCATCAGAGAACACTCCTTCTAGAACACTTAACGCCCGCTGCACGGAAACCGAAGAGGCTGACGAACCAGGAACCTGACCGCCAGCACCAGACTGCCCTCCACTGCCCCCCTCTTCGGAGGCGGGTGAACAAGCAGACACCAACAAGACCAAAACAAGCACCACCACCAGCACCCGGCGACAGCACCCAGCTAATCTCTTCGAAAACATAATTAATCTTTTTCTCTTAACGGCTCGACTGTCTTTAGGGGCGCCGACTCAACCGGAATCGCGATCCGGGTAGAGGACGGACCCTGAGTGCGGCAGGAGGATGGGGGATTCGACCACGAAGATGTCGTCTACTTCTCGCAGCGGGTCAATGCCGGCGGTCCAACACACTGGACTAGGATAATCGAGGAAGCATTGGGGGTGCGTATATTCTTCCAATCCACCGGTAGCCCACCCGAAGACTTCCACTTTGAGGTCCCAGCATAGAATGCGCCCGTCTTCTAGCAACCCGCAAGCGAAGGGGATGTTCTCATATGTGTACCCAACTTCTATCTCCGCAAACGGCCCGGGGATGCTGCCTAAGAACTCCCCGCTAGGCTCCCAGCATTCAACGCTGCCGTTCGCGCGTATCCCGCAGACATGGTTAAGGCCCCCCACGCTCACTTGAACGAACCTTCCCCCCGGCGGATAGTCAGAGCCGTAAACCCGGTCTTCCCCGCAGTGAATGACCCCGTCAGTTCGTAAGACGCAGATCCGCCCGTCCCGCCCGACAGCGACGCCCGCGAACTCATCTCCCCGCTCGGAGCCCACTCCGTAGGTTAAGTTTTCCTCGCCCCAGCATTCAACCGCAGCGTCCGCCCGCAGGCCGCAGGAGAAACCGCCGTCGCCTAGCGTGTCCCCCTCGGGTAGGTGAACGTCTCCGTCCCAGCCCGCGTCCACTGAGATGAACTCGCCAGCAGGCGGGGAAACCTTCGCGTCCCCGGGATCGATTCCCCAGCACGCCAACACGCCGCTCACGCGGACAGCGCAAGCATGCTCAATACTCACACTAACCTCCCTGAACTCCCCCGCGGGAGGTTCCAACTCCCCCAACGGCGTCCTCGGCCACCAACAATAAAGAGCTTCATCATCGTGGATCCCGCATCCGAAATCCCACCCCACATCCACCAACTTTGAACCATCTCCAGGAAAAGCAGTATAGGAAGTATCTAAACCCCACTCCCCATCAGGTAAGTACCACCAATTCCAACACTCAACCGAACGGCTCGGCCTAGCCCCGCATGCGTAGTCTAAACCAGCGGAGACTGATATGAAGCCCTCAAACGCCTCATAAGAAGAACCTTCCTCAAACAACTCATCGTCTTCGGGGCAGGTGAATAGGCAGTCTGTTCCTTGGTAGTCTGTTCCTAGGTATTTGGGGTAATCTTCTGGGATAGCGCACATGTCAGGAATGGCTTCCGCTACCGGGGAGGGGCAGTTCCGTTCGTTCATCTCCCGGGCTGTGCGCTGTTTGCATTCAGAGTTCAACAACTCACGAACCTCCCCCTCTTCTAAAAGTCCATACAATCTCGCGTACTCATCATAGTCGTCTCCGCTTAACTCTATCTCCAAGACCTCCGGCCAGACCCGCCGGACGTCCTCCCCAGTCATCCCCGCGAGGCCCGGATGCGCGGACAGTTCAGCGAGCGTGGGTCTAGCGCGATAAACCGGCAACTCCAACAACCCTTCGAAGTAATCGTAAAGCCTTTCCGCCACTGGTTTCAGCGCCGCGGGCAGGCCCTCAGCGAGGACGACGCCCTTGAACTCGGGGGCAGTGACTTCCAGCAAGAACCGTCTAAGCGAATCATTAAAACGAATAGGCTCAGCCTCCCGCTCTAGTTCCAACCCCCGATCAGCGGCCATCCTCTCAAGCACCCACAAAGTCAGAATATCAATATACCAATCCGAAGTGAAAACAGACTCCCCCCAAAGAAACATCTCCCACTCATTAGGCATAATAGAACGCAAACGCAAGACAACCCAACAGAACGCCCCAGTAGGCGAAGAGACATCATTCGCGTCAATGCCAAGAAAATCACTATCCTCCAAACTAAGCCTTTGAGAAAACAAATGAGCCCGCAACTCATCATCAGGCAAAACCTCAAACGCTGCCCACGCCATCTCAAGCGCTTCAAACCTCGAAGACGGAACAGCCCTCGACATATCCTCCCCAGCGGTGTCCCTGAACTCCACCGCACGCTCAAACACACCCCCCCACACAGAACCCCCCAAACCCAGCACACCCACCAACTCCCCCCCGCTGAACTGCCCTGCCAGATCCACCAACTCCCCCTCGGTGAACACCTCCTCTAGAACATCCAACTCCTCGCCGGTGAACACCTCCCCCAAAGCATCCAACGCCCGCTGACCGGCAACCGAAGACACTGAACCCGGAACCTCCGCACCAGCACCAGGCGGCGCCGCTCCCCCCTCTTCTTCGGAAGCGGGTGAACAAGCAGACACCAACAAGACCAAAACGAGCACCACCACCAGCACACGGCGACAGTACCCAGCTAGCCTCCTCGAAAGCATGACCTGACCTTCTTGCTTAATCATAATCTGACCTTCTTTCTTAAATATGGCTCGACTATCCTTAGTTTCCTAGTTTCACTCTGGGATCCACGGGTTCGAAACGCCAACGCGCCGAATCATTGCCGCAAGCCGCCTCAGTATTCTCAATGAGCACTCCGTCTGCGGCTGTCGCCTCAGGCGACGCTCCAACCACCGGGCGCCAGCACCCGACGCCGGACGGACGGCTCCACGACTCTCTAATCCCATACCCATCCAAGCCGATCGGGAAAAGATAGAACACACGCGACTTAGCACGAGCGCCGCCGACCATGCAATCCCCCCGGCGGACTTCCCTATTCAAAACACCGCCAACGTACAAGCACTTCTTGCCCTTGACCTCGTCATCATTACTATCCAACTTTAACTTCCAAGAATCCCGGTCACCCGCGATGATGTTCGCGGGTATAAAATAAAAAGAGCCCAACGAAGACTTGAAATTAGGGAGAGGCTCAGCCTGCAACACGTGAAACCACTGCCTCTGATCATTAGGCCTATGACTACTGTCATAGCCGCAGCGCTCCTGAACAACCCGCACATCAGCCGTAGACCCCGCCGGAACCGTCAAACACTTACCCGTCCCCGAATGACGCAGCAAAACCACACCAGCCTCAGGAGACGTAGTAGCACCCCTCACCATGAAACTAGCAACCTCAGCCACCAAAGCGCTGCAATTCCAATCAGGAAAACTCTGTATCCCCCTAATCCAACTGAAGGTGAGTATAGCAATACCCAGTCCTACCCAGTCAACGTCTGTAAGCGTGTGGCAATAGGAAATCCACAACTCCCTCAAAACCTCATCGCAGCCGTTAGCCCTGCCCTCTGTTACAGTTTGATGCAGCCCGCTGCGAATCAAATCATAGCAATAGTCATGAGCTTGACAAGCAGCCGCCGCGCCAGACCTCAGCCTCCAAGAACTACCAGTCAACTCATCACGCCTCTCCTCAGCCACCAACTTAATAAGCTTTTCAACAGAAAAAGGCAACACTTCAACTAACTTCTTAAGCCTAGCGACACTTTTATTATCTGATAGCCCATACAATGCAACCGCGTCGCTGATAACGGTGCAGTCTCCTGAGGCTCTTGCTACTACTTTTACGTGTTGGGTTTTGAGGTCGTCTTCGTTAGCCCATTCGGGGTAGTAGTAGTCAGGGTGGATGTGATCGGTGGGATTATCGTCGTCTGGGTGCTCGATGTGAGCGCGTCTTCTTTCCCCTAAGGCTAGGAAAAGGCCTATTGGGGGGCACATAGGAGTCTTGTCGTCCGTGAGATCTTTGCCGTCGAGGTCGGTGTTAATGTAGGTGTCGGCGTTGGCCATGGCGCTGAATTCGCCTTCTTCGTCGCATGCTAGGGGGGTGTAGGTGATGTCGTTGGCGGCCGGGGTCGTGGTCTTTCCGAATTTGCAGTAGCCTGAGGCGTCGCGGGCTAGTCGGAGGTCTTCGTCGCTTTGGCAGGTCTCGTCGGTTGGGCGGCATCCCCCTCGGCTGGCTTGGTATTCTTCCCCTGTCCCGCACATCGGAATGCATCTTCCCCCTTTGACGCGTTGAAAGCCTTCCGGGCACTTCTTCGGCTGGCAACCCTCATAATCATTGATACTGTCGTTGAGGTGATGCTGCCCAGCGGGGCAGGGCATGCCCGTGATGCTGCTAGCCGCGCCGTCGCCGGCTGCGTTGCGGGCTGAGATTGTTATAGTGTATTCAACGTTGTTTTTCAGCGACGACAGCGTCGCCACCCATTCGAGGGTAAGGACCGGCGGTAGTCCCTGCCGTTTAGCGTTGTAGTTTACGATGGTAGTTGAGGGAACACTGCTGCTGGTGGTTTCTTTCCATGTAACAATGAAATGCGTTATAGACGCTCCCCCGTCATCTATCAACGCTTCCCTGTTACGTATACGCAATGGGGGCGCCCAGGTTACTTCCAGCGCTCTGGGCTGGGAGGCCGCATGCAATGCGGTGGGCTCCCCGGGGAGGTCGCAGTGATGCGCCTTGTCGGAGTCTGCTATCAGGCAGGGAGTGCCGGCGGCGTGAGCGGCGTGTCCTTCCCCTGCTGGGTTCACGGCGGATATTTTGAACTCGTACTGTTTATCGTTAGTGAGGCCAGTCAAGACCGTGTTCCAGCTAAGCGGGAACGGGGGGACGCCTTCAAGGTTGGATGGTGTCGCGCTTGTTACTTCCTTGCTGTTCCATCCGCTTCGGGGACCGTCTGTTAAGCGCCACTTTATGATGTATTTGGTGATGGCCGCTCCCCCGTTGTCCGCGGGCGGCTGCCAAAGAAGCCCCACTTCCCCGGTGGAGGACCCGCTGAGCGTCCAAACCTGCGAAGGCGCCCCCGGGGGATCCACGATTAGACACGATCCGCGTTCCGCTACAAACGTCAACCCTTGCGGGCATGGGACTAGGCTGACCGACGCCCAGGGGCCGCCGCCGGTGGTGTTCACCGCTGCTATTCGCACGTCGTAGGGGACAGCGTTCTTTAAGCCGTTGATGGTGTGCGGATAGGTTAGAAGGGATTCCGTTAAACCGAAGCCTACGCTGTGGCGGATTCCCTGCCCCGCAGCAACAACAACACTCTCCCAAGGATCCCCAGTGCCGCTTCTGCGCCAATGCACCTCATAGTCCCCCACGGGCGCCCCGCCGGTGGCAGCAGGCGGCGCCCAGGTAACAGTAATGCTCCCATCATCAGCAGCGGTAGCGGTTAATCGGGGAGCGTTCGGCGCAGAGACGCAGCGGCGGAGGCTGGGGGAGTACGACTCGCCCGCCTCGCAGCGAGTAACAGCGGCTGAGACGTGTTCGGAGGCGCTGCCGGCGGTTAAAGCGCGGGACTGCTCTTCCCTTAGGTAATAGAGGGGATACTTCTTTTTACTATAGTAACGGTAATAATGATGAGCATTGCTGCTGGAATAGTCGTAAGTAGTGGTGTTGGGGTCGGGGAACAGTGCGGCTACTCTGAACTCGACTTGCTTACCGGCGGCACTAGTAGTGGAAGCGCTGCGGGTTGCTGCTAACTGCCGGAGGAAGTCGTGATTACCGGCTACGCTCCAGGTGAGCAGGTTCCTGTCCCCGACGGGGGTGATCATCCAATAAACATGATCTGAACGGCTGTCGTGTACGGTGGCTGTGTTCCACCTAGTTGAGCCTTCGGGTTTCCATTGAAACTTGAACCCTATGATCGGCGCTGGGGGGAGGCTGGAGGGCAGCCAGTAAGACCATGACACGTACCACGGCCAGTAATGGTCGCGGTGAACGCCGGCGGGTTTGGTGCGCTTCTGCCCGCTGTCGAAAATGTTAACAGTAAGATTCCCAGGCGCCCCCCCAGAAGCCACACAACTGCTGCTACTGCTGCTTGACTGGGCGGTTTGCCCTTCGGGGCACGGTGCGGCGGAGACTGCTGTGTAGCGGCTGGAGCCGGCGGCGTTGCGGGCGGCGACTTGGAACTCATAGGATCGTCCGTTCACCAAGCCTTCTATCTCCTCAACCCAAGAACGATGCAAACGAGCCCACTCACGATACATGAGACTAGAGTAACCGTGGGCGTATCTCGTGTGAACGAAGTCTTCCCAGCCCACTGTCGTCCGCGACCACGCCGCTGTTGATCCTGTTTCCCGCCACCTCAGCGTGAACCCCGAGATGCTGCTAGGAGACTCCAGGGTATCCTCCCAGACTACAGCCACTCGAGAGTCCCCCGCCGCTGCTCTGAGCGCAGCAGGCGCCGGAGGGACGCCCACACACCGCCCTAGGTAACCGTCATACTCTTCCCCCGCCGCAGCGCACACCCGCGAAACCACCCCCGCAGAAGTCGTAGCACTAGAAACAGTCGTAGTCGTCGTAGAAACAGTCATCGGCAGCAACAGAACAGTCGTAGTCGTCGTGGCGGGGGTGATAGTCGTGGTCGTGGTCGTGGTCGTGGTGGGGGTGGGTGCGGTGGGTGCGGTGGCGCAGAATAGAACACCCTTGGGCTGCAGGCTGCGGCGTAACGCCCACTCCCCTGCGTAAGGTGGGATGCCCACTTCGCCCGTAACGGTTTCCATCCGCCGCGTTTTGCTGGAATCGGAGAAAAATCTAATCGCCCAAGTTCTAAAAGACCGCGAGCACGGCGCGGCTGTGGCGGACACGTAACTACTCGCCCCAGAGGAGTTAGCAGCAGCTACTTCCACCTCGTAGTCAGCGCCGTTAACCAAGCCCGTCAGCAGCGCCCATCTAGAAAGAAAAGACCCCGACCAGCGGAGACCCCAGTGGCTACCGGAAGAACACTCAGCGTCACTCCAATATGCTTGAGCATACTCGCAAGTGAATCCGTAATAACCGCCGGCAATGTCGTGATCAAGGACCGATTTAGGGAACACTTCTGTAGCATCGTTCCATTCAACTGAGCCCACGCGCCGCCAACGCAGCGGATACGAAGTGATTCCCGAACCCCCGTCGGAGACAGGCTCCCCCCAGAGAGCTAGCAAGTACCCGTTCCCACGCCAAATCTCCACATCCGCCGGCGCAACGGGAGCAGTCACAACCACACAAGCACCAGATGATCGGAAATACGCTGACCCTGCGGCGCAAGGCGCCCCCCGGATTGAACCGCTCCACGCGCTCTGCCCAGCAGCGTTCACCGCCGCTAACTGAACCTCATACACCAACCCATTCACCAAACCCCCAAGAGTGTGCTCCCACTGGGGAGCAACCAAGATACCCTTAGACTCAGCCCCGCTTAGAACAAGAGAACCAGCAGAACGCGGCACCACCACCGGCGAAGACCACCCCACCGTTCCGGAAACCCTCCACCGCAACTTATACGACTCCACCAAAGGCCCATACAAGGGAACATTCAAAAAACCCAACTCCCAGCGCACCTTCAAAACCCCGCTGCCGGAAACCACACTCACAACACTCGGCACAGAAGGCGCAAGCACACAACGCGCCAACACTGACGAACGAACACTACCCCCAGGACACGCCGGCAACGTAGTAGACGTCGTGCTCGTGCTAGTCGAAGACGGAGAATCCCCCGCACCCGACGCGCCCCCCGCACCCGACGCGCCCCCAGCGCCCGCACCGCCTGACGCTCCCCCCGCACCTGCTGCTTGAGTAGTAGCCGTAGCCGTAGTCGTGGTCGCAGTCGTCGTGGTCGTTCTAATGGTTGTCGTGCTAGTGGTGGGGGTTTGGCAGCCGGCGGGTGTGGACCTCAGGCCGGAGGCGCAAGGGATAGTAGTTATTCGGTTGTCGTAACTGCGGCCGGCTTCGTTCTCAGCAGACACGCCCACGCGGTAAAACTCTCCGTTGGTTAACCCCGTGAGCGTATAAACATACACCGGCTCCGTAAGCACGGTAATGGGAATTGATTTCACCTGCGCTAGAGGGAGTTCCCGGATCGTCCACCCCTCAGAACCTTCAGCCCTCCAATGAATATTATAACCAACTAAGGGGGCGTTCCCGTCCGAAACAGGTTCCAACCAATACAAGGTCACCGCCCCATCCCCGGACAACGCGGAAACGCTCCGCGGGTACGACGGTTTAGCGATGCAGCGCCCTAACGCCACCGAATAAGTTTTCGTGGGCACACAGTACGGTAACGGCGCGGCGGTCGTCCTCGCTGGCGCCGCGGGCAGCACTGCTGGCGTGGGGTGTGAGTTGACTGTAATGTAGTCAACGAACCCCCTGGGGGAACCAGCCTCGGTGAAACGCTGCCACGCAGCCGAGAAAACACTCGCGAAACCAGCCCTCCCTCCCGCTGGGGTGTCGGCGGCGTCAGCGGGCGCCCCGCCAACGCCGCCCGGGAAATCAGCGGCAGGTGTGCCTGCTGCGGGGAAGAAGAAGCACTGAACCCTCCGCCCCCCGAGAGGGGGGGAGACATCCAGGGTGACCTGGCGGCAACGCGAAACCACAGAAACCTCAGCCCCGTCCGCCTTACGGGCAGTGAACTGAAACTGCTTACCTCCGAAAAGCCTCACAGCGTCCGTACACGATCCCACCGTCGAAGTGTCCACGTAGAACGATAACTCCACCCAGTGGCCGTGAAGTTCCGCCACCGAAGAAGACACGCCCGCGGAATCCAACCAAGAACACACAGAAACCCCAGGGTCGCCGGATATATCACTCCGCGTCGCAGAAAACGGCTCCACCACCCCAGACGAATTATAGAATAAATAAGGATCACGCTGCGAACACGGCCCCTGACTGGGAGGCAAGCAGTCCTTCACGAACTCCCCGCGGTAATCAACCACGGACACATAATGCCCCAACAAGCCAGAAACACCCGACACAGCGTAACCACCAGGCACAGTAGTCGCAGTCGTCGTAGTGGTAGATGTCGACGTAGTCGTAGATGCCGTCGTTGTGGTGGGGATGTAGGCGGCGCACGCTGTTCCGGTGTTGCGCTGCCCCGCTGGGCACGGGCGGGCGGTCGCCGTCACCTCAGCAGAACTGCCGGCCTCATTAATCAACGAAACACCAAACGTGTACTGCGAACCATTGGAAAGCCCCCCGAACGTGTACGAATAAGCGAACCCCCGAACCCCAAACAGGGGCACCTCACGAACCTCGCTCACACCCAACGGCACAGACACCCAAGACCCCGAACCGGCGCGGTGGCGCAGCACAAACCCTAAAACAGGGGAACCCCCATCAGAAGAAGGCGGCAGCCAATACAACGTAACCAACCCATCCCCCCCAACCGCGGACACGCCACCAGACGCACCAGGCCGCCCCACGCACACCCCTAAAGCCCTAGACAACACAAGAGGCGACGCGCAAACCGGAGCCGCGGCAGTCGTAGACGTAGCAGCACCATAAATAAGATCCCACTCAGAAAAAAGAATCATCGAAGACGTCGTAGTGGGCGCAACAGTAGTCGTAGTCGCAGCTGCCGTCGTGGTCGTAGTGGCGGGGGCGGCTGTGCAAGCTGACGCGCTCCAATACTGACCCGCCGGGCAGGGCGCCCCAGAATCAGAAACAAAACTGCTGCGCCCAGCCGCGTTACGCGCCGCCACCCCCACCTCATAAAGCGAACCATTCACCAACCCAGAAATCTTGGAAGAAAAAACCTGGAAACTCAGTGAACCCACCTCGAACTCCTCGCCCTCGCTCCACGCCACAGACGATTCCGTCCACGCCCCGGACGAGCCGCTCAACCGGCGGCGGAGCACGAACCCGGCCACCGGCTCCTCACTCGACGACGGGACAACCTGAAACCAACGAACCACCAACGCCCCAGGCGACGAAGAAACCAGCACCATGCCAGGCGAAGCAGGCACCCCCACGCACCTCCCAGCAGCCATCGAACGAACCCTCCCCACCGGGCACGCAACCGCAGTCGTCGTCGAAACCGCAGCCGTCGTCGTAGTCGTCGAGGGCACGAGAGCGGCCAGCGGCGGGGCCGCCGAAGAAGAAACCAAGCCACTCCCGCCATCAGCCGAACCCGCAGAAGGATTCATTTCTAGCGAAGAGATCTCGTCCTCATCTCCGCCAGCAGCCGCAGCCTCATCAGCGCTAAGCGAAGGCAGCGCTACAGAAAGAACAGCCAACGCGACTAAACAAATCGACCACGCACGCATCCTAAGCCGCCCAAGCACACCAGCATCTTCAGAAACACCAGTGTCACCAGAAGGCGGTGAACCCGGGGCGCACCAACTCCCAGGCACAACCGAATCATCCCTACCATCCCCAGCAGCAGCGGACATTCCCGCCGCCGCTGAATCCCGGGCCCCGTCAAGCCTTGGGCTCTCACCCACGGGGTCCGCTCCTGTGTTCACACTTTAATCCTAACGCCTGCTTCGCTTATTTCCACTCTAGGATAGGGGGAGGGCGCGGCAGTAGCCGCGTTCGTAGTCATATTCTATGTCACCTTCGGGGGTGCGTTTCACAGACCTATCTGGATTTCGTTCGGCTAGGTCTATGTCGTTTTCTCCGTCTTTGTCGTAGTCTAGGCTCCATCTGAACGTGAACTGGTTGCCGTATTCCTCTGCCCAAGGCGAATCCGCTCTAGAGCACCCGAACCTGGCTTCCTCCCCGAGCAGCATCCTTCTCCCAGCAACGACCTCCTCATGATCAGCCACGTACTGCTCAGCCACCGCCACTAGTCTGTCCATGCTCTCGTCCACCGATTCGCCGGCCTGATCGGTCGCCCCTCTAGCAATCAGAACACCTAGGGTGGCGAGTCCGCCGACCGCAGCGACGATCAGAATCCATTCCAAGGTGCCGAGACCGCTCTCTCCGGCGGCTCGCCGGCGTTCTGCGTTCAATGCCGCTTTGTTTGTTTTTATACTCTGCCTTTGCATATGTTCCTGCTTTGCGTAGCGGCGTCGGAGGGGTCATTGTAACCGCTTCCATCGTCTGCTTCGGCCCCTACGGGTTCCTCTAAGGCTATGGAACCGCACCTGCCGGTTGTCAGGCTCCGCGCTCGGCACCACATTCGCTGCACGCCCGAACCCCCGCTAGACACCAAGCCGGCTGCCCTTAGCTCAGCGTCTGAGATCATATTTGAATTAGACGGCTCTGTCGTTAACGCCACGTAGTGGAAAGAAAGCGTTTCTCCCCATTCCTTGTTCAGGCCCGCCATGCCCTCAGCCGCTCGAATGAACCTAGCGTTGCTCCAGAACACTGAAAGGTCAACCCCGCCATCGGCCCCCAGCGGGGGATCGCAAAGCGACGAGGCGCCCGCCCTGTGATGCCAGAACCCCAGATCGGCCATCACCTGATCAGCCAGGTTCTGAACCACTCTCAACGAGCCACCCTCGCCGGACGTCTCCGCCCTGTCTCCAGCCTCTTCGACCGCTCCCCTCGCTATCAGCACCCCCACCAAAGCCAAGCCCCCGACCGCGGCGACCAGCAAAATCCACTCCAACGTGGACAAACCGGACTCACCAGGCTCGCCGGGCTTACCGACCTCACCGGCCTTACAACGCTCGCCGGACTCACCAGGCTCGCCGGCCTTACAGCGCTGCGAACGCCACCCTAACCTAAACACGCACACCACCCGCCTAGGAACGAAACCCGCCGACGCTTTCGAACCTGCTCACGCCCTGCGCGGAAACACAGGAGAGACGAAGAAGCATTGAGAGTGCGTGTATTTTTCCGGTGATGCGTTCAAAGACACCTGGGGGCTGGACGAGGTCGTCGAGGAAACATTGAGGGTGCGTGTATTGAGGATGCTTGTATTGAGGATGCTTGTATTCCGCCGGCTCATCAGCGGCCCACTTGAATACTTCCTCCACGAGGTCCCGGCGCGCGATGCCCCGTCCGCTAGCAATTCGCAAGCGAAGGGGGTAGCGTTCACGAAGGGAGGGATGGGGGACATAGGACATCAAGAGCAAGACATATAGCAAGACATAAGATCAAGACACAAAGGGATCAGACACAAAGGGATCAGACACAAAGGGATCAAGACATACGAGGGATCAGAGGGGGAATCCCCCCTCCCCCTAACTCAGAACCTTCGAATCCCGCAGAACCTTCGAATCCAGTGATCCGAAGTCGGCACAGCCCAGCAGCGCCAGGGTGCGGTCTACGTCCTCTCGCAGGATCCCCAGCAAACGTTCAACTCCTTCCCTGCCGCCGCACGCCAGGGCGAAAAACCAGGGACGGGCGCCCATGGCCGCAGCGGCGCCCAGGGCTCTGACTTTCACCAAATCGGAGCCGCGGCGGACGCCGCCGTCGAGGATCACCTCAGCCTCTCCGCCCACTTCGGCGACCACCTCCCCCAGAACGTCCAACGCCGGGGGGAGCCCGTCGAGTTGGCGTCCGCCATGGTTAGAGACAACCACGCCGTCCGCACCCCCGTCCACGCTTCGGCGGGCGTCGTCGGCGCTCATCACCCCCTTGACCAGCAGCGACCCGCTCCAGCGTTCCCGCAGCCAGGCCAGGTCAGCCCAGGTCTTGGTCTGATCCACCAACTCGCGGTTCGTGTACTCGGCGATGGAAGCGGCGCCCGAGGAATCCGGCACTAAGTCGACCAGGCTCCCGAAACCGAGAGACGGCCCACGCAGGAAGTGCCAGAGCCAACGCACCCGCCGGGCGGCGTCGAACGCCTGTGCGGGGCCGACACGAGGCGGCAAAGCCATACCGTTGCGGAGATCCCGCTCACGCTTGCCCACCACCGGAACGTCCACCGTGAGCACCAAAGCCTCGTAACCCGCCGCCTCGGCGCGGTCTACCAGGGCTCCTACCACGTCGCCCTTGCCCCAGAGATACAACTGGAACCAGAGCGCCCCCCCGCCGGAGGCGGCGGCGATCTCCTCGAGGCTGTAACTCGACGCCGTGCTCACCACGAAAACCGTCCCAGCGGCCGCAGCGGCCCGGGCGACCTCGAGTTCGCCACCCCGATGCACTAAGCGGGCTAGACCGGCCGGGCCGCAGATGAACGGCACTTCTATGCGACGGCCGAGCACGGTCGCGCCAGCGTCGCGGCGGCTCACGTCAACCAGGCTGCGGGCGGCGAAACTCAGCCGGTCAAAGGCCGCTTCGTTGGCACGCAGCGTGACCTCCCCGTCGGCGCCGCCTTCCACAAAATCGTAAATCATGCGCGGCAGGCGGCGGCGGGCTAGACAGCGGAAATCCTCATAGGAAACCAACCGAGGGGAAGAACGCCGCAGCGACAACATCGAAACGGCTTCCCTGAGTCTCATTTAGCCGCCTCCGTCAGCGGGCGCCCGCCCGCCGTCGAGCGCCTCGGCGCCGTCCCCGGACGACGCCCGCAGCGACGCGTCCACGCCGCGGACGAGGCGGGTCACCGCCTGCAGGAGCGGAGTCTCTAGACCCCTGCTGCCAGCCCGATCAGCGAGCGGGGCGAAAACGGCGTCCACCTCCAGCGGACGCCCGCGCTCGATGCTCTGCAGGGCGGAGACCCTAACCTGCGTCTGCCCGGTGGCGACGAGATTCTCCCCTATGTCTCGGAGCACCCCGAGCGCAGCAGGACGCGGTGAACTCAACAAAGTAGATACCTGCAGAGGCCCGGGAAGGTCGATCAACTCCACACCCTCGCTGTGCGCCACCGACGCCGCCTCGATCATCAGATCGAGGAAAACCTCACGCAGATCGGGATGGAGGAACACCTCGTGATAGAAGGAACGAGTGAGGCTCACTACGCCCATCGCCGAAACAGCCAAAACAGACTTCGACCACAGGACGGAATAAATGTCGCTGCGCACCTCAAAATGCTCCGGCAGGAAGGCCTTGATCTCCTCGCTGGCGCCCGGACGGGTGGACGGCCCGTCACCGATATAAGTGAGCCCGGCATAAGTGTGAGCGGCGACCCCTGGCCCGAGCAGGGTGCCTCCCACCATCGACACCCCCACGACCGCGGCTTCGCCGAAGCGGTTCTGCAGCCCGACGGCCTGATCCACCCCGTTCTGAACGGAAAAAGCCAGACGAGCATCACCCGTATACGCCGAGAGCAAACCCTCCACGTCGAAGGACTTGGCGGCCACGATCACCAAATCTGCGTCGCCCGCGTCCGAAGGGTCGACGACCGCAGCCAAACGGCAGCGCCTAGTCGGGGCGTCGAAGGAACGCAGCTCCAAGCCCTGCTCGGCGATGGCCGAAACGTGGGCGGGACGCGCCACCAAGGTGACGTCCGCCCCGGCTTCCGACAGCCACGCCCCGTAGACGGAACCGAGAGCGCCCGCCCCTAATACCACTACTTTCTTCACAAAACGACCTCCTTGTTGACTGCGGGTTTGGCGGAAGCAGAAGTGGAGACAGGGTCGGGAGAACCGGCGCCGGGGTCAGTGGCAGCGGAGCCAACACCGGCGCCAGCCCCGCCAGCCCCGGCCGCAGCGGCGCAGCTGTCCCAGACGTCTGGCGTCAACCCTTGGGAGCGCAAGAGGAACTTCTGCACTCTCTGCGAGGCGTTCTTCGGCAGTTCCGACATCCAACGCACGTAGCGGGGGACAGCGAAGTCCGCCATGCGCCCGCTGCAGAACTCCACGAGTTCCGCAGCGCTCAGGCGCTCGCCGTCTTTCAGGACGACGCAGGCCAGCACCTCCTCTTCGCTCAACTCGGAAGGGACGCCCACCACCGCCGCCTCCAGCACGGCTGGGTGACTGCAGATCGTGTGCTCCACCTCGTAGGAACTGATGTTCTCGCCGCGGCGGCGGACGCAGTCCTTCATGCGGTCGATGAAGCTGAGACGACCGTCCTCGCCTATCACCCCCCTGTCGCCGGTGTGGAACCAGCCGCCGCGCCACGCCTCGGCGGTGGCTTCGGGCATGTCGAAGTAGCCGCTGAAGGCGACGCCCTCGCGCCGCGGGCGCACCAGTATTTCCCCTGGCCGCCCGGCGGGCAGGCTGCCGTCGTCGTCGGGGTCAGCCACCCGCAGATCGTAAAGACCCGACGGAAGGCCGGCAGAGCCGATCACGCGGTCGGCCAGGGAAGCGGCGGCCATGCCGTTCTGGACGACTATTGGAACCTCGGTGGAGCCGTAGACCTCTGTGAGTTTCACTCCGAAACGCTCCTCGAAAGCCTCCCAGATCTCCACCGGACAGGGCGCTCCGAAACCGCGCTGAACTGGGTTGTCGCGGTCGTCGGGGCGGGGCGGCTGCTTCCAGAGCATCATTATCAGCGCCCCCATGTAGTTGAAGGCGGTGACGCCCTTGCGTCGGCAGACGTTCCAGAAATCCCCTGCCGAGAAGCGCTGCTCCAGGATGCAGCGGGCGCCGGCGTCGAGGGCGCACATGACCGTCGTGTAGCGAGCGTTGATGTGATACAGCGGGAAGGCGGTGTAGAGGACGTCGCTGCTGCCGTAACCCATCAGCCAGCGCGTGTGCCGGGCCAGAGTGAGGTTGGCGACGTGGCTGAGCATGGCGCCCTTGGGCGGGCCGGTCGTGCCGGACGTGTAGAGGATCGCGGCGACGTCCTGAGGCTGCAGACGGGGGAGCTTCGGCGATTCGTCGACGTAGAGGGAAGGCAGTTCGTGCAGGGTGACGCCAGGGGGAAAGGGCGCAACGCCGCCAGCAGCATCCCCACCGGTAACGGCGCCACCCGAAACCGCAACGCCGCTAGCAGCATCCCCACCGGTAACGGCGCCACCCGAAACCGCAACGCCGCCAGCAGCATCCCCACCGGTAACGGCGCCACCCGAAACCGCAACGCCGCCCGCGGCGGGGGCAGGGGCCCCTTTGGGGCGGTGGACTACGGCGTGGCGGATCTCCGGCAACTCAGGCAAAACCGCCGCCAGACGTCCTAGGAACTCAGCGTCGCAGATCACCACCTTGGAACGGGACTGCGAGAGGACGTAACGCAGCCCGTCGCCTTGCTGGGCGACGTTCACCGGAACGTCCACGACGCCGGCTCGCGCCATGGCGAACCACACGTCCACGCAGGCGAGGCTGTTGCGCATCATCACTGCTGCGGACTCACCCGCACGCAGACCCAGTTCGCGGATGAGCCCCGCCGCCAGACGGTCGGCGCTGCGGTCGAGTTCCTCATAGGACGCCGCCTCGCCCATCGCTTCAACCGCGGGGCGGGAACCGTTGCGGCGGGCGGTCTCGCGCAGCCAGGAGCCGATCGTGCGGGGGGCATCGGGGGGCGTCGACCATCCCAGATCCTTCCGGAAAGCGCTGACAACCTCCAGGGAGCAACCTCCCCGACGTGCTGTCAAGCCGTCAAGCCAGCGGAAGGTTCAGTTCTTCGCAGAGTTGCTCGCGCAGGCGGAACTTCTGGATCTTCGTGGCCGAGAGCGGCCAGGAAGTTACGAACCGAACGTGCCTAGGCACCTTGAAACCGGCGATCTTGCCCTTGCAGAACTCGATGACCTCGGCGGAGGTCAAGGAAGCGCCCGGCGTCAGTTCGATGAAGGCGGCAGGGACTTCCATGTAAAGCTCGTCGGGAATCCCCACCACGCAGGCAATCGCCACGGCCTCGTGAGTCTGCAGATACGACTCGATCTCCACAGCCGCCACGTTCTCGCCGCCGACCTTGAGCATGTCCTTTACGCGGCCGAGGTATCCGATGCGCCCGTCGGCGTCCATGTGGCCGATGTCGCCGGTGTTGAACCAGCCGTCAGCGTCGAAACACTCCTTCGTCTTGGCAGGGTCTTTGTAGTAGCCCTCGAACACGTTGTAACCCCGACACCAGATCTCCCCCCTCTCGCCTGCCGGAAGGGGGGCGCCCGTCTCGAAGTCTCGCACCTGCACCTCGATTCCGCGGAACGGCCGCCCAGAAAACACCGGCCACACCTCGGGGGGGTCGTCGGGGGCGTTGAAAGCCACCACGCCTCCGCACTCCGTCAGACCGTAGGCGTTGGAGTGGCGCATGTCCGGAAGCAGCCTGTGAATCTCCGCTAGGGCGTCGGGGGGCGCCACGTTATTCATGAAGCGGATGCTGGACAAGGCTTCGGAGTCCCAGTCGGGGTGGTTGAGCATGGCCGTGGTGATGGTGGGGAAGGTAGCGAAGCAGTGCGTGACCTGCTCGTCCCGCATCTGAGCGATGGCCGCCGCTGGGTTGAAGTGCGTGAGGGTCACGTACGACGCCCCCGCCTCCAGGCAGCCGATGAGCGGAAGTATGGAACTCATGTGAAACAGCGGCAGAGGATCCCAGAAGACGTCGCCTGAGTGGAGTTCGAAGCGCTCGCAGCCCACCGAGCTGGTGCGCACCAGTTGTTCATGCGTCATGGGGCAGCCTTTGGGGTCGGCTGTCGTGCCCGAGGTGTAGATCATCAGAGCGATATCGCGCACGGCCACCCGGCTGCGGGCAGTACGCACGACCTCCGCCGGCACTCCTGCGGCGGCAGCTTCGAAACCGGAGCGATCCAACATACCCTCAGGCGAGCTCGAGCCCAGCAGCACCACGCAGCGCAGTGCGGGGGCGCACTCGAGGTTCAGATCGGCGACCTCGGGGGAAGAGACCAGCCCGGGCATGCAGCTCTGCAGAATGTCGACGTAGTCGATGTGCTGGTCGATGATGTCGCTGGTCACCAGCACTTTGATGTCGGCGTTGTCGACCACGTAGGAAAGTTCACGCCCCCTGAAGCGGGCGTTTATGGGGATGACCGGGGCGCCGATCATGGCCGCACCGAACATGACCTCCATGAAGCCCATGCAGTTGGGCATGAGAATGCCGACGTGATCGCCCGGGTTCACCCCCAGGCCTTTTAGGGAACGAGCCGAGCGCTCCGCTGCTTCGAGCAGCGACCTGTAGCTGTGGCGCAGGTCGGGGAAGACGACGGCGTCCTGATCGCCGTAGAGCGACTCCCCGCGCACCAACAGGTCGCCGAAGGTGGTGACGTTCACCCACTGCCGTTCAGACCAAGTCATGTGTCCTCCAGTCTTTGCTTTTGTTCTAGCAGCAATCTCTCTAGCGGCAATTTGTCTCTAGCGGGAAACTCTCTAGCAGCAATCTGTTCTCTCTAGCGGCTCTCTAGCAGCAATCTGTTCTCTCTAGCAGCAATCTTCGGTTGACTGGCGCTCCGGCGATGCGCCGCCGGCCGCTAGACGGCGTTGGAGGTCGGCGCTGTCCAGCCACTGCGTCAGACGGACGATGCGCCCGTCGACTATGTCTATATCGAAAATGTCGACGGCGTCGAAGGCGACCTCCACTCCCGCGGCGCTCACCCCCTCGAAGCGGATCTCGGCCGCGACCGTGCTCCCTTCGACGATGAGACGAACTGGGCGGTCGGAGTGGACGGGAAAACGCTGAAAGATCTTTGCGAACATGGACAGCACGGCGGGGGAGCCCGTGCGCGGACGCGACCCGCAGGCCGTCAGCTCCACTTCGGGGTGAAGCACTTTGCCTAGGGTGTCCCAGTCCTCGGCGTCGACGGCGTCGAAGTAGCGGTTCACGACCTCGGTCAGGCGGGCGCGTGCGTCATCAGTCATCAGGGGACCTCAGGAACCTCAGGCCGCCCTCAGGATGTCCTTGATTTCGCTCAGCGCCTTGAACGACCAACCGGCGAGTTCCGGGTCTCCGAAGGGGGTTATGTTCCACATAATGAGGTGCCTCAGGCCGACTTTGTGATACTCGATCACCTGGTTTGCTATCTGTTCGGGAGTGCCGCAGAAACAGTAGTAGTCGACCACTCTAGGCGGGATGCCGTCGATCATCCTCAAGGCTTCCGGGCGCGACAGCGAAGCGGGCACGAGGTCGTGCCAGCCCTCCGGCGCCTTCACGCCCAACGACTCGAACACTTCGGGCGCCAGCATCACCATCAGGGCGCGCACCATCGGGGCTTCCTGGAGACGGCGGAGGGCCGCCTCATCCGGGGCTACGAGCACGTAAGCCAGCAGACCGGCGACGATGCTCTCCGGGTCGCGTCCGGACTCGGCGGCGGAGGTTCTGATGCGGTCTAGCGAAGCCCGATAGAGGTGGGGTTCGACCTTGGTGGGCAGCCAGCCGTCGGCTAGGCGTCCGGTGATTCGCAGCATCCGCGGGCCGTGGGCGGCCGTCCAGACTGGGGGCGGCTGGCCGCCGTAGGGCCTAAGACCTTGCACGGCGTTGTGCAGGCGGAAGAATTTGCCTTCGTAGTTCACGGCTCCCTCGGCTGACCACAGAAGGCGAATCACTTCCAGCCCTTCAGCCAGCCGACCCACGGGCTTGGCGAAGTCTCCCCCGTAGGGGACGATGTTCATGCGCTCCCCCGAACCCAGACCCAGGATCACCCTCCCCTCGGTGATGTGGTCTAGGGTCAGCGCCATGTTGGCGACCATGGACGGGTGCCTTCGGACGAGGTCGGTCACCGCCACGCCCACCTTGATGCGGGAAGTCTGGGCGCCCACGGCGGCCATCATCGCCACCGGATCGAAGTATGTGTGCGGGCTGGGCTGGAGCGAGGCGAAAGGCGTCATGTCTGGCGTCCAGATCGAATCGGGGTGCCAGCCCATTAGGTGGCACGGCCACCAGACGGCGTCGAACCCGTCGTCTTCGTTGCGGCGGGCCAGGTCTACCGCTCGGTCGGCGGGGGGCATGATCTGCCCGGGAACGCCTAGCTCGATGTCCACTTACTGCCTGGGGTTGGGGCTGGGGCTGCGCTGGACATCGCTGCCGGCGGTCGTTTTTGCAGTTCCCGCAGTGCACACTCTCGCCGTGGGAACACCGTGGGAACGACCTGCGTATGCCTCGCACCTGCGCTTGTACTTGCCACGACTTGCCACGGAAGTCCGCTAGCGCCTGCGACGGAACTCGCGGCGGCGCATGCCGTGCGGGTCGATCACTTCTCGAATGGCTTTCACTTGCGCCTTGGAGGGTGGCGGAGTCTGCGGCACTTTCCCAGCGGGCAGCAGGAGATCGAAGCCGGTGGAGGTCTGCACCTCCTCTACGCTGACGCCAGGGTGCACTGAGCGCAGGCGCATGTGCCTAGAGACGGGGTCGAAGTCGATCACGCAGAGGTTGGTGACGAGCAGTTCCGGGCCTCCCTCCAGGCCGAGTTCTCGGCGCTCCTCGCCGCCGCCGAGGTAGCCGGCGCACGAGATGAAGTCCACCCTGTCGACCAGCGCCCGGGGGTTGTGATCGGGGTTCCAGTAGTAGAGGCGCTTGCCGATGGAGCCCATGTCGCCTAGGCCGGCTGTTCCAGGCAGGCGCACCTTGGGGGCGTGGTAGTCATCTCCGATTACGGAGTTGTTGGCGTTTCCGTAGCGATCCATCTGGGCGGCGCCGACGCAGAACTTCGTGAGGAAGCGTCCGTTGAGGGCGAACGTCCAGAAATCGCCGTACTGCTCCACGTACATGAGGGAGTCCCGCCAGAGGGGGGCTTCCAGGGTGGAAGCGGGGATGGGGCCGGCGCGGGGCTCTAGCCCTACCGCGCCCGCCAGCCACACCAGATCGGGGGCGTGTGTCATCTTGGCCAGGCGGAAGGCGGCGACCGGCAGGAAACTGGCCATGCCGTTGCACGCCTGGTCGCCGTTGACGAAGCAGTCCGCCAGCACTGCGATCATGAGTTCGTCGACGCTGTAGTCCTGCGCCGGAGGGGAACTCTCCCAGCCAGGGAGCGCTGCGGGCCGGGGATGGGGGCGGGGCGGCGGAGCGGACGCGGGGGCGGGCGCGGGCGACGGGGCTGGCGGCATCTCGGACTACGGGACGGACGCGGACGGCAGAGCGGGCGACATCTCAGACTACGGGACGGAAGGCGGAGCGGACGGCATCCCAGACCACGGAACGGACGCGGACGACACCCCAGACTGCATCTCGATCTCGGAGCTCAAGCCGTCATCTCCCAGCGGCCCAGGGCGGCTAGACGCTCTGCGCCCCCTACCGCATCCAGGTAGGAGGCGTGGTCAGCCGGTCTGTGCACGAACTCGGCGATGAACGCCTCCGCCGTCTCCTCGGTGCGGGCGGCTTTCACCCATTCGAGGTGGAAGGCTGCGTCGTAGCCGTAGCAGGGATTGAACGACGTGGGGTGCGCCCCCCAGGGAACCTCCACCACGGCGTCCACCATGAACCCTGGCAGGAGCGTCCGGTCGGGGTTCCGACGCAACTCGTCGCTCTCGACGATCTTCTCGACGGTGACGATCACCCGACGGGCGGCTTTGGGCATTATCCCGACGTCCGGCCAGAGCGCAGTGGGGTCGTATTGCACGTTCCCGTAGATGTCGGCTCGGTGAGCGTGGATGAGAGCGACGTCCGGGACGAGCGCACGGCAGGCCACCACGGGAGGGCCGCCGAAGGGGTCGTCGAGCATCTGCAGATTTTCGTTGATGTCGATGAGGTCGGTGCCGATCAGTCCCCTGGTGGGCAGGAACGGGAGGTTGCGGGCGCCGGCGCCTAGGCGGGCGTTGAGGGCGGTTTCGGAAAGCTCCTCCACCCGCACCCGAGCCGACTCCACCGCCTTGCGGTAGCGCTGGGCGAGCCCGAACTGCTCCATCGAGACGGCAGCCCCGACGAAGCGGTCGATGCAGCCCGCCGCCGCCAGCCAGTCCACCGCCATGCCGCCCACCAAGCAAACCAACCCCAGGCGGCGTCGGCGCCCGCGGATGAGCTCACGCACCATCGCCATGGGGGCGGCTTGGGTGGCCATGTTCTGGAGCGCCACGAGGTCGCCGTCGCTCACCAGTTCGGCGGCTGAAGGGAGCGTCGTGAGTTTTACCTCCACAGCGTCGTCTCCTCCTCAGACACAGAACTCGGATCGGAGCGGCGAGACTGCGGCGGGGACGGGGGCGGCGGCGAGGGAAGCGGGGACGGGGGCAGGGGGAACAAAAGTGGCGAGAGCGACGGGGGAAACGAGCAGGGCGGGGGGAACGAAGGTGGCGAGAGCGGCAGGGGAAGCAGGGACGACGGGGAAACGAGAACGGCGAGGGAAGCGGGGGAAGCAAGGGCGATGGGACTCCGCTGGAAGTTCCCACCCGCCTGGGCGAGTGATTTGACAGCCGGCGGGAGCGCGGCGCGGACGGCGGAGGCGGCAAGGATCCGCAGGGAGTCGCCGTGAAAAACGAGTGCCCCCTTGCGTTCGAGTCGGCCACCTACAGCAAGGGGAGCGTAGGCGGCGAGAGCAGCGGAGGAAGCGAGCAGGGCGGGGGCGAGCTTCATAGGACTTCGATGATCTCCCGCCCCCCGTGCAGCTCGATGACCTGGCCGCAGCAGTAGTCGCTGGCGGGCGAGGCCAGCCAGAGGCAAGCCTCGGCGACGTCCTCGGGGCGCCCGGGGCGTCCGATGGGTATCTGCTCCTCGACGCGGGCGATGATCTCTGAGGGCATGCCTAGGCGCGTCTGCGGGTCGCGGGGAGAGGTCATGCGGGTGCCTGCGATGTAGCCCGGGGCTACGGCGTTCACGCACACGCCGTGGGGCGCCCACTCCCGGGAAACGGACTTGGTGAGCCCGATCACGCCCGCCTTGGCTGCTGAGTAGTTGGCGTTGGCGGCCAGTCCGTAGACGCCGTTCACCGAGGCCACGTTCACGATCTTCTTGCGCGGATTGCGCGGCTCGAGCGGATCTTCGGACGGACGGGAAGACCTGCCGGAACGCATCTCGGGGGCTGCGGCGCGGATCATGTTGAAGGTGCCGCGCAGCACCACGTCGAGCACGAAGTCCCAGTCTTCGTCGGTCATCTTGTGCACCATGGCGTCGCGGGTGACACCGGCGTTGTTGACCAGAATGTCGAGGCCGCCGAAGTGCTCGACGGCTGCGGCCACGATGTCCGGCGCGTCGCTCACCACGGAACCTGGAGCGGGCGCTGCCCGCCCCCCGGCGGCGAGTATCTCCTCGACGAGAGCTTCCGGCGAAGCTGAGGCAAGGTCGTTGACGACGACCGCTGCCCCGGAAGCGGCGAAGAGGCGCGCCACGGCGGCACCGATGCCTCTGCCCGCTCCGGTGACTAGGGCGACCCTCCCATCCAGGACTCCCAGGACTCCCATCACTCCCATCTAACCGCCCACCAGACCATCCCCAACACAAGCCACGGACGCCACGGACACCACGGGCACCACGGCGACCCTCCCATCCAGAACTCCCAGGACTCCCATCACTCCCATCTAGCCACCCACCAGACCATCCCCAACACAAGCCACGGACACCACGGGCACCACAGTCACCACGGGAACTAGGGGCGCCACAGTCACCACGGCGACCCTCCCATCCAGGACTCCCATCACTCCCATCTAGCCACCCACCAGACCATCCCCAACACAAGCCACGGACGCCACGGGCGCCAAGGTCACCACGGGAACTAAGGGCACCACGGGCGCCACAGTCGCCACGGCGACCCTCTCATCCAGGACTCCCAGAGAGCGGCTGTCTCGACCGGCTTGCCGACTTGCCGACTTAGAAAGCTTCTCAGAATTCCCAGAATTCCCTGAATTCATTCCCAGAATTCTCAGAGAATGTTCAGAAAGAGCGCGGCAGGCCGAAGGATTCTGCTATGCCGTTGCGGGCCATCTCGTTACTGATAGGGCCGATGCGGTAGAGCCTGGCGTCGCGCCAGTAGCGCTGCATGTTCGTCTCGGCGGCGTATCCCATTCCTCCGAGCATCTGGATACCCAGATCGGCCGCCCGTCCGGCGTACTCCGAGCACATGACCTTGACCATGTTGGCTTCGGTGCCGCAGTCCATCCCTTGGTCGGCCTTCCAGGCGGCATAGTAGGTGAGCAGTTCCGCCTGCTGACGCCACATGGCTATGTCGGCTATGTAGTGCTGCAGAATCTGGAATTCGCCGATTTTCTTGCCGAAGGCTTCCCGCTCAGATACGTAGGCCACGGCGTCCTCGAGCACGCCGTCGAGAATGCCGGTGCAGAGGGCGCCCACCATCGTCCGCTCGTTGTTGAGTGTGGAGAGCATGTGGTAAAAGCCCAGTCCCTGCTCGCCCACCACGTATTCGTCGGGGACAAAAACATCGTCGAGGAAGACCTCACATGAGCCGACGGCGCGCATCCCCACCTTTGGTATCTGACGGGTGGACAGGCCCTCGCTGGGGTTGCGTACCAGGAAAAGTGTCACACCCTTGGCGGGCTTCTCGGGGTTCTCCTCTGTGCGGGCCATCAGGAACAGGTAGTCGGAAACGTGAGCCGCGGTGGACCAGATTTTCTGACCGCTGATTCTCCATCCGCCCGGAACCTGGACGGCGCGGGTCTTCATGGCGCCCATCAGGTCGGTGCCGCCCGACGGCTCTGTCACCGAGATGGCCACGCGGATCTTGCCCTCCGCCAACTGCGGGATGAGTTCTTCACGCACCGCTTCGGAGGCGAACTTGTTGATGGACTTGGCGCAGAAGGAGGAGATGCCGAAAATCCAGGTGAGCCCCGCTAGGGAGCGGGCCAGCTCGCGAGTCAGGATCATCTGCGTGACCGTGTCGCCTCCCGCTCCTCCGAGTTCCTCAGGGAGCCCGACAGCGTGAAAACCGGCGGCCGACATCTTGTCCCAGAGTTCGAACGGATACTCGAACTCACGAGCTTCGATGTCGCGGGCGACGTTCTTGGGGCACTCGTTCTCCACCCAATCGTGCACGACCTTGCTAAAAAGTTCTTGTTCTTCTGTCAGGGAGAAGTCCATCGGATTCCTTTCTGTTTATCTTCAGTATCTCCAGCCGTCGCCGAAGGTGGGGATGCGTGCGCCGAGGTAGTCCTCCACGCAGGTGAGCGCCGCCCGGGCAGCCCGGTCGGTGCCGATCCCTCTACTTCGGAAAGTCTCGCTGGCGAAATATAAGCCCTCCACGTTCGGGGCTTTCCAGTGCGGTCGGTAGGCGCCCACCAGCATCGGCTTTTGCACCACACCGAAGGGCGGGTCGAACACCAGGCCGCGGCGGCGCCAGACGTGCTTGGCCAGACCTGGATACATCTCGTAGATGCCGGCTTCGAAACGTTCGAACATCTCCAGCACGTAACGGCGGTCTCGGCCTTTTGCTCCAGGAATGACGCCTCCCAGGCAATAGAGGTGGATGCCAGGGGGGGTGGAATCCGGGTCCATGGCGGCCTGGTCGTACATGAAGCCGGGCGTAGGGCTGTGCGGGGTGGCCAGCCAGGTGGAGAGTTCACGCGGGTCGTACATGGTCACGGGCTCCTCGGTGGCTAGGTAGAGCCCGAGCCAGGAAACCCTGTAGCGGTCTTGAGCCAAGTAGCGGATCTGGCCTGTGAACCAGTCGGGCAACTCCCAGGCGGGCACCACGTTCAGCACGCTCCACACCGGAAGCGTGGAAATGACGACCTCTGCCTCCAGCACCTCGCCTGGCTCTACGTCGTTGGGGACGATCCTGGGGGAGCGGGGCAGGGCCACCCCGAGCACGCGACCGTCCTCGATGAGCACCCGGTCGGCGGCTGTGCTGAGGCGCACCTCCCCGCCGTGCTCGACGACGGCGTCGGAAAGGTCCTGCCACATTCCGTCCCAACCCTGGCCGGGCCAGCAGGAGTAGGCGGCCATGCGCTTCTCCTCGTAGTGCAGCTTGCGCACCCAGAGGTTGTCGCTAGCGGAATGATCCCACCAGTTGTCGGTGAGGCACTCCAGCACGGCCAGGAATTCGAAGAGGTCGACGACGCTCTGATCGGTGGTGTGCTGGTGGATCCACTCACGTAGCGAGCGGTCGTCCCACTTCTCCAGTTCGTCCCAGGAGCTTTCGGTGAGCGCCTTGATGACCTTCTTGAGTTCGGTCTTGTCTGCGCCGTAGCGGTCTCGTATGGAACCCCAGCAGGCTTTCTCGTTGTCCCAGACGGGCATCTCCCGGGAGACTTCGCCGTGGATGAGTTCCTTGCCCACGTGCTCGAAGACCTTGGTGAGACCTGAGCCGGAGTCTTCGATGAGGTGACCGCCGAGGTTGAGACGGAAGCCTTCGTCGTCGACTGCCAGCGCACGCCCGCCGAGGTGCGGGGAACGCTCCAAGACGCAAACGCTGCGACCTTCGCGGGCGAGCAGGGCGCCGGCGGTGAGCCCCGCCGCGCCTGCGCCGATCACAACGACGTCATATTTGGCTTTGGCCATCTCAATCCTCGATCGTCTTGCGGCGTCTGCTACCTGCGACAGGCGCCTTTTCGGGCTGGGAGCGGACGTCCGTGCGTCCGTGCGGAGCATGGACGTTCAGCAAGTATGTCTATATGTCTATCAGCGTATCAAACGATCGTTTTAATTTCGTGCAGGGCGGCGCCTGGGGCGACCTGCGCCCTAGAGCTACCTGACCCCCGAACAACCTGACCCCTGGACGACCTGCTTACGGGGTCATTCGTGATGCTCGTCAATGTATTCGCAGGATGTATTTGCAGGATCGTTCTAATTCGGACACTAGGCGATCTGGACGATCTACTTACCGCAACTCCGTCTCAGGGGTGGCGCGGCGTCATCTCAACGACAACAAGACACAAGAAGGACGGCAAGCAACCGGCGCCTCAAGACAACACAACGTCATCTCAACGACAACAAGACACAAGAAGGCGATAAGCGACAGGCGTCTTAGGGGCGACGCGGTAGTAGCCGACCGCTTCGTTCTCTCTTCCTCACCACATCTAGCGAGAGACACTATCGCCCTGGAAAGTCGCGAAGCCGCGAGAAAGGCGTAGGACGGGGAGACAGCAGACCGGATTGAGGCGTGCCCTCCTGCTAGCGCTGGGAGCTAGCGCCCGGAGGAGGCCGCGGAGGAGGCGACGGTGGGGAGGGAGGCGGCGGGCGGGATTGGGTTGTCCAGTTGCCGTTTTCGGGTGAGTAGGTGAGTTGTTGGTTGTTATTGTGCAGCCATCGGTGGTGGTGCCCGCAGATGGCAGCGAGGTTCTCAACGTCGGTCGCCCCTCCCTGGGTGTTCCATTCTTGTACGTGGTGGATTTCGCATAGATGCATGGGCGCCTCGCAGAGTACGCAGCCTCCGTCGCGTATTGCGACAGCTAGGCGTTGATGGTCGTTGGCGAGTCGTCTGCTGCGTCTGAGCCAGAGGGGCTGCCCGTTGCCTCCGAAGATGATTGATGAGAGTTCAGTGTCAGGACTGAGTTCGCTGAGGATGTCTGGGGGCACTGGTCCGGTTCCGAGGATTTCGCATCGTCCGTCGAGGTTGGTGCCGTCGAGGACGCCGATGTCGGCGATTACCACTAGTTGAGCGGCGTCCTTCGCCTTAACCCACTTACGCTCACCCTCCCGACCCCCGTTATTCGGAGCGTGCTCACCAGGGGCGGGCGACCAGTTCCCGGACATGAGCGACAGGTCGTCTAGACCCCTATTGTCGTCGGCTGCTTGCCGGTCGGGGTGCTCTGCATTCGGCCGCCGATCAGGGTGCTCTG
The DNA here is from genome assembly GCA_965242895.1 of Acidimicrobiales bacterium. Classification (GTDB taxonomy): domain Bacteria; phylum Actinomycetota; class Acidimicrobiia; order Acidimicrobiales; family CATQHL01; genus CATQHL01. The sequence continues at coordinate 1,652,349 of OZ251507.1, read as the reverse complement.
GTTTCTGCTGCAGATCGGGGGATTCTGCATTCGGCCGCCTGGCAGAGCGTCCCCCCTGCGGCCTCCGATCGGAGCGTCCTGCTGGCGGCCTCCGGTCAGAGCGTTCCCCCTGCGGCCTCCGGTCAGAGCGTCCTGCTGGCGGCCTCCGGTCAGAGCGTTCCCCCTGCGGCCTCCGGTCAGAGCGTCCTGCTGGCGGCCTCCGGTCGGAGCGTTCCCCCTGCGGCCTCCGGTCAGAGCGTCCTGCTGGCGGCCACTGGTCGGAGCGTTCCCCCTGCCCCCGCCGATCAGAATGCCCCGCTTGCGGCCGACGAGAAGAGCCCCCCACCGGCGCCTGACGGTCGGAGCGTCCCCCCTGCGTCCTCCGGTCGGAGCGTCCCCCCTGCCCCCGCCGATCAGAATGCCCCGCTTGCGGCCGACGAGAAGAGCCCCCCACCGGCGCCTGGCGGTTGGAGCGTCCCCCCTGCTCCCGCTGGTTGGAGCGTCCTCCCTGCCCCCGCCGGTCGGGGCGCCCCACCGGCGCCTGGCGGTTGGAGCGTCCCCCCTGCTCCCGCTGGTTGGAGCGTCCTCCCGGCGGGCGGCGGGAGGAGTCATCTGTGTCTGGTTTGTGGGCGGGTGCGGGTTTTCCTGTGAGGAGTTCGAAGATGGCGTCGCAGCAGCGCTGCTGGGGGGTGCGCCGAGAGTTCGGCTGCCCGTCCCGTCCGCCGTCCTCGCGCCACAGAGCGTCAGTGTGACGGTCGACGCTCTGGCGGAGAAGGTTGAACGAAATCGGGTCGAACAAAGCCCGGATCACCCCCATCCCAGTGTCGTCCTCGGTGTACAGCGAAGCCTGCCGCCGCCTGCGCTGCCACTTCAAACGAGCCCGCCCCCTATCTGGAGCGTGCCTGCCCGCGAAGGAGCGCGTCTGCTTGTAATACTGGTCGATCGGCGTTCTCTCCGCCGACTTCAACAGATCCTCGTCGTTGTCTACAGACTCCGCCCCGCACTCAGCTCCTGCGTCAGCCAGCGCCGCAGCGTGCTCGAAGGTGATCACCCCCGACTGGAGCCGCTCAGACGTGTTCGGCATCTCCTCTAAACGCTCCGCCACGCGCTTGAGACGGCGGATTTCCCTGTTACCAAGTTTGGCGCGCCCCCCGAGCAAGTGCACAGCATCCACCCCCTTCCCGCCCTTACCCTTGCCCTTGTCCCTGTCCTTCAAAGCGACCGCAGCCACCGAACGCAACAGATCAGACGTCCGAGAGCGGATACGCCCGAGCGTCGTCGAAAGCCTCTCCAACTCGTCGGTCGTCATCTGCTCCGCAGACACCCGCCCGAGAACCTCCAACGCCAAATCCGCAGCATCCACCCCAAACACAGACGGAAGAACCTCCGCCGAACAGCGAGACACCCAAACCCCGCTAGACGAAAAGCCGCCCGGCGCAGACGGCAAGCCACCTGACACGGGTGGGCGGGCGTCTACCACAGACGGGCGGGCTCCTGCCGCCTCCTGACGAATCCTTCCACCGCACGAGCATCCTCCTACACGCCGCTCACTCCCAGCATCGCCTACAGAAACTGATCCCAGCCCTACGACCTCGGCGTGCACCTCGTCCGTCCCTCGGAAATCCCCAGCAGCGCCCACAAGAACTGAGGCTGAAGGGCTCGTGCGCCGGTCGACATCGACTCCACGCCGTCCATTCCCACCGGCATCTGCTGGACGCGCTCCGTTGCTCACTCCACCTGCGCCTTGCGGGCCAAGGCGGCGGTCGGGCGGTCGGGCGGTCGGGCGGTCGTTGCTACTCGCTCCACCTGCGCTTTGCTGCCCATGGTCTTGACTGCCGCGGCTGGCGTTTGCCGCAGCGTCGACCACGCGATTTTTCAGTGGCTGCTCCTTTCCCTGGTAAAGGGGAGTTTTCCTCATGACTGCAAGAGTATCAGAGGGGTGTGACAAGAATAGATACACATATAAATTACTTTCAATTCCAGAAAATGCTTTGAAACGCAGACAGAGTTGAAATCACTCATAGGAAACTGGAGGGTCCGCGAACCGGTCGACGCCAATTGCGGACCCCGAGCCGCTCGAATAAAGGCTAGTTCGCCAAGAACTAAAGGGGCAGTGGACTGAGGGTGGGCATGTGGTGGTGTCTCAGCTCGAATAAAGGCTAATTCGCCAAGAACTAAAGGAACGAACACAGACTTGAATCGTGTGAAGGACAACGAGGCCGCTCGAATAAAAGTCAATTCGCCAAGAACTGAGGCTGAAGGGCTCGTGCGCCGGTCGACATCGACTCCATTCCGTCCACTCCCACCGGCATCTGCTGAACATGTTTAAGGGTGGGCGGGCGGCCGGTTCGAGGTTCGGTGCTGCTCATTTCACCGTCTGCACCTTGCGGCTCAACGTCTGCGCCTTGCTGCTCAACGTCTGCGCCTTGCTGCGTATGGGCTTGGCTGCGGTGGCTTGTGTCTGCCGCAGCGTTGGCAGCGTATTTTTTCAATGGCTGTTCCTTTCCCTGGTGGAGGGGAGTTTTTCTCATAATTTCAAGAGTATCAGAGGGGTGTGACAATAATAGATACACATATAAATTGCCTTTAATTTTAGAAAATACTTTAAAGAACAGATAATCTGACGAAGAATTTGTATGTAGGCGAATAACCTGAATATCAGAACAGACAACTTCAGACAAAAGCAAATAATCTTGACGCGATAACCAACCGTGATACGCTTCAGCGCCTCCCAAACGACGACCACGTGGAATTAACAGGAGTTCGAGGCAACTCAGACAGCCACAACACGATTTAGCGCTTCCCAACGACGACCACACCCGACGGGCTAAACCAATTCGACGCATCATGAACCACAACACGATTTAGCGCTTCCCAACGATGCCCACACCAGCCGAGGCGTGGTGGTGCGAGCGAAACTAGTAATACGCTTTAGCGCTTCCCAAACAACCTGCGACGACCACTGGACTACCTACAAGAAACGGTTAAAGCGTGTAAATACGACTCCCCCAATCGTGTGCAGATTGCGGAAACGATGGACTACCTACAAGAAACGGTTAAAGCGTGTAAACACGCTTAGCGCTTCTCACGCAACTTTCAGACATGTGCTGCGACGCTACGGCCTCTATGATGCGGTCGTGTAAATACGCTTAGCGCTCACGCAACTTCAGACAGAGCGCAATAAATTTGGGGGAATGACACACAACACTTAACGTAAAACTAGTTTTCTGAGGGTATTACTCCCTAATTTCCCCTGCAAATTCAAGGGTTAGTCCCCAATAGGGTTAGTCCCCAATAGGGTTAGTCCCCAATAAAATCAAAGACTGGTAAGTCTTGTAAGCAATCCCCAAGAATGGCACAGCCAACAACTGTGATTGTGCGTCTCAAAAGTGTTAATTCAACTCACAGCGCTCTGTTCCGGAAGTTTGTAGGGCGCCGGAGGTGAGCCCAATGGCTCGTCGCGCACGAAAGCCGGCGTGACCTGTTTCGGAAGGTTTATAGAGCGCCGGAGGTGAGCCCCGTCGCGGCTGCGCCAATCACAACGACGTCGTATTCGGCCATCTCAATCCTCGATCGTCTTGCGGCTCTCCTACCTGCGGCAGTCGACTTTCGGGCTGAGAACGGACGTTCGTGCGGCTGTGCGACATGGATATTCAGCAAGTATGCCTATCAGCACATCAAACAATCGTTTTATTCCGCTCGTCGGTGGCGCACAGAACAAGACGAAACGACAGCGGGACAAAACGACAGCGGGACAAAACGACGACGCGAGGCGACCGACCTCGGCGGCTCGCAGAACAGACGAAACGACGGCAAGACGAAACGACAGCGGGACAAAACGACGACGCGAGGCGACCGACCTCGGCGGCTCGCAGAACAGACGAAACGACGGCAAGACGAAACGACAGCGGGACAAAACGACGACGCGAGGCGACCGACCTCGGCGGCTCGCAGAACAGACGAAACGACGGCAAGACGAAACGACAGCGGGACAAAACGACGACGCGAGGCGACCGACCTCGGCGGCTCGCAGAACAGACGAAACGACGACGCGGAGTTGTTGCAGGACGGCGCGGCGTTTTTTCGAGGTTGACGACGCGGCGTTTTTTCGGCAGGACGACGCGGAGTTGTTGCAGGACGGCGCGGCGTTTTTTCGGGGTTGACGACGCGGCGTTGTTCAGGGGACAGCACTGCGACGGCGCATTTGTCGCAGGAGTGGACTACCATTTTCGGGTAAGCAGCCGGATGCTCTCCAACCAAGCCAAGCTCAAACCACAAGCCAGCTAACAGCCATCGCCAAAAGATAGCAAGCAGGCCGATACCCTATGACGACCGGATTAGCCGAATATTTAGCGACCGCAACACATCGCCAAAGGATGGCAAGCAGGCTGATACTCTATGATACACTGACCGCTGACTTCCCGACACATATGAGACGCCACCAACTGAGACGCCGCCAACTGCTACTAGCGCAATGACAGATCAAACGCCGCTCGAAAAATCGCCGAATCTCCCTGCTGAGGAGCCGGAACTCCCTGCTGAGGAAGAGCTAATAAGCCGACGCCCCCCCCCCCCCCCTCAATTCTAAGACTAAAGAGCCTGGAAATCTAAATTTTAAGCCGTCCACTATTTTCACGGGCGACAATCTGCACATAATGCGGGGGATGAACTCTGAAACTATTGACCTCATCTATTTAGATCCGCCGTTCAATTCCAACGCCAACTACGCCGCACCTATCGGCAGCCCAGCGGAAGGAGTGGAGTTCAAAGATGTTTGGACTCTGCAAGACATTGACGTCATGTGGCTAGAAAGTATAAAAGCCAGACGCCCCTATCTTTGGCACGTTCTAAAAGGGGTGGCCGGCGTGCATTCACCAAGCATGCTGTCTTACTTAGTTTATATGATCCCCCGCCTGGAAGAGATGCGTCGTCTATTGAAACCGACTGGCAGCATCTATCTCCACTGCGACCCCACTGCTTCGCATTATCTGAAAATCATCATGGATGCTGTTTTTGGCAAGAGCAACTTCAGGAACGAAATAGTGTGGGGGTATTACGGTCCAGGCTCCCCGCACATAAAGCAGTTCAACAGAAAACACGACATCCTCTTCTGGTATTCTATGGGCAAAGATTGGACATTCAATAAAGACGCTGTACGCCTCCCCTATAAAGATCCAAAACAACGCCCGCGTAAAGCATTCGATACTGGGGAGCACTTTGACAAAAAGTATGTGGAAGCCATGCGACAGCGCGGGAAAGTGCCAGAAACGCACTGGACCGATATTGCCGTAGCAGTAAGAGGTAAGGAACGAACTGGCTACCCCACCCAGAAACCTCTGAAGTTGCTAGAGCGCATCATCAGTGCCTCCAGCAACAAAGACGACCTTGTGTTGGATCCGTTCTGTGGCTGCGCTACTACCTGTGTTGCCGCACAGTGGCTGCGCCGAGAATGGGTTGGAATAGACGTTTCTCCTAAGGCGGCGGATCTAGTGGATATGAGACTGGAGAAAGATTTCAACCTTTTCAAGAAATGTATTCGCCGCACTGACATTCCGCGTCGCACAGATCTCGGACATATTCCCAAATACAACTGCAAGGAAAACAAGAGAGATCTATATGGGGAACAGCAAGGGGAATGTAATGGGTGCGAACAACATTTCAAAATACAAAATTTGACTGTCGACCATATTGTCGCTAAGGAAGTAGGTGGCAGCGATCATATCTCTAACCTGCAGCTTCTGTGCGGGCATTGCAACTCGGTAAAGGGCAAGAAATCTCAGGAACAGCTCAAAGTCCGCCTTGCCGAACTAGGCATCCTATAAAAGCGTCCACTTTTGCTAAACATCTTACTTTAGTTCTGTATACAATCCTCCTCTAGTCAGGTCTATAAACCATTCCATTAAGCAGGTTCTACACCCGTCCTAATTGAAGACTTCACACTAGTGTTTAATGAAGACTTCACACTAGTGACTTCAATTGAGAACTCCACACTAGGGTAAAAATGCCTCATCAACCGAGGGGAAAGTTAGATAATAATCAAGAGCTTAGACACGATGTCGTAGACCACTCGGTCACCTTGTCGGAGGGCAAAAGCCAAGAACTAGACAGTAATAAAGATTTTAGACGAGGACTAGACATATTAGCAGCGGGTGAATATGCTTGTAGAGGGACAAAAACTAGACAAATAACTAAAAACTTAAACCTCGATTGACACGTGCCTGAGTGCCACTGATGGGTTGCATGACTAGTGGAGACAAATAACCAAAAACTTAAACCTCGATTGACACCTCTCCACAAAAGGGCAATGTCGGGAGATAAGAATGAGGCAGGTGCTCTCTAATTTAAATCCGCAAGAGCGCCCTCTACTCCGCGGAAACCCCCCCTTAGACAGCAAGAGCGCCCTCTACTCCGCGGAAACCCCCCCTTAGACAGCAAGAGCGCCCTCTACTCCGCGGAAACCCCCCCCTTAGACAGCAAGAGCGCCCTCTACTCCGCGGAAACGCCCCCTTAGACAACGGGAGCGCTGTTGCGGAGAGTCTGCAGGGAGCCGTCGACGTCGCCCGGTTCGGATCCTGTGAGCAGGACGATTGCCGTTTCTACGCCGTTTGCGGTCAAGTCGTCTATGCGGGTCTTGACAGCTTCCTCGCCGATGGCGCAAGCGGCGTCCACCACCTCGTCGGTGACGTAACTGAGCGCCTTGCGGCGGTCGCCCGAGTTCCAGGCTTCTGTCGCCCGCTCCAGATCTCGAAAGCAGCCCGCGAAGCAGCGCCGGTGCGTGGGCACCATCGAGTAGGCCAGAATGGCGCGTCTCATCCGCTCACGCGCCACTTCTGGGCGATCGCCGGAATACGCCCAGAACGAACAGATCACCTCGACGTCGCTGAGGCTGCGCCCTGCCACCTCGGCGCCCTCGACCACGTGCTCGAGACGCTCCGCTACTTCGTTGGGGGGACACCAGGTGAGGAACACGCCGTCGGCCATCCGGCCTGCCAAAGCGAGCATCCGAGGTCCCATCGCCCCCAGCCAGATCGGCACAGGTCGGGGCACTTCCATGCCTAGACGAAAGCCGCGGCTGTGCAGCCTTTCGCCGGAGTAGGAGAACTTCTCGCCCTCCATGGCCTTTCGGAAGACCTCCAGATATTCACGCGTCGTCCTGAGAGGTCTCTCGAAGGGAATGCCGTGCCAGTCGCCCACCACGATTGGGCTGGAAGCTCCGAGACCGGCCACTATCCGACCTGGGGCCAGAGACGCCAGCGTTGCGAAGCCCATTGCCGCTAGCGCCGGGGGTCGGGTGTAAGTCGCCACGACCCCTGGGCCGAGGCGAATACGGCTGGTGCGGGTGGCGGCTGCCCCCAGAACGGAGAAGACCTCCGGCCCGGCTACCTCGCCTAACAGCGCAGTGTGGTATCCGCAGCGCTCAGCCTCAGAGATCAAGTCCACGAGTTGAGGGGCGCTCAGCCCGTCCTCCACCGGCAGGGTGACTCCCACCCTAGGCGTCTTCACTTCCAGAGTTTTCAGCACAGAACCCTCACAGAACCCTCACACGGCGGATCATGATCACCCTCAGTCGAGGGATTGACGTCTTCACTTCCAGAGTTTTCACCACAGAACCCTCACTCCCAGAACTTTCGCCTCGAGCCTTCGCCGCTTCGCTTCCATCGCTGACCCGCCGAGCGGGTGGAATCCTGAGACTAGCCACCCCTGCCTCGATTAGAACTTGGGCGACTTGCAGTATTGAGCAGTGGAGCAGTATTGACCGGTGGAGATCGCCAGTCATACGGGATGGCAGAAACCCGTACTAGGACTGGTGATCTCCACCTAACGACTCCAGCATTTTCCTTCATCGTCTATTTGCATATTAGCGTGTGAGCGTCGGAGTGCGACAGGTATTTCCGCACGAATCTGCGTCCAGACCGAGCCCGCCTCAACCAGAGCCTGCGTCAAGGCCGAAACGCCCGTCAGCCAGAACCTGCCTCAAGCAGAACCTGCCTCAACCAGAACCTGCCTCCAGGCCGAAACGCCCGTCAGGCCAGAACCTGCGTCAGCCAGAACCTGCCTCCAGGCCAGAGCCTGCGTCAAATCCGGAATCTATGTAACGCTCGGCGATCTCGGCAGCCAAGGCGTCGTTCTCGGTGTTTCCAGGGTGCGGCAGCCAATCGTCTCCGACCGCCAGGTAGCGGGTGGCCAACTCGATGAGAGGGCCGTGCGCCTTTGCCGGGGGGATGAAGTTCCAGCGCAGCCAGGGCTGAGAGTCGGGGTGGCTGGCCTCGTCGAGCACGAGAGGCAGTCCGGCGGAGCGCACCCGTTCGATCATTCCGTCGAAGTCGTCGGAGCAGAAAGCCAGATGGTGGACGTACTCGCCCTTGCGTTCCAGCACCTTGTCCGGCCAGTGACCGGGTTCGGCGGGCGACCAGAGTTGGATCGACACGCCCGTAGGGTCGGGGTTCTGGAAAGTCGCCCAGCGCATGGGGGTGCCGTCCACGTCGTCTTTTCCTTCACCGCGGGTGATCTGCATGTTGTGGCCGGGGGAGAGAACCTCCAGTATCTCCGACCAGTCGGCAATCGCCCTGTCGAGGTCTTTGACCAGCAGGGAAATGTGATCTAAATGAATTCTCATGTCGGATTACTCCCGTTCTCTTTGCGTTCGTCGGCTTGTCGTAATGGGCTAGCAGAATGTTCTCTATCTACGAATCCGCTTCGGCGTGATAGAGAATATGACGTTTAGTTGCTCTTACCATTTGTTGCACAGATCATCTTTCAGCCGGCGCATCCAAAACGGTTGAAGGACGATGATAATGGCTTCTGGAGGTCTAGTTATGTTCACAAAAAAGTCGTACTTCCTGCTGACATCTGTGGCAGTGACGCTGAGCGGCTGTGTTTTTCCGGCGGAATTGGACACTGTGGCTGCAGAACGGGATATTGCGATTGAGGAACGGAATGCCGCGGTTGTGGAGGCTGAAAAGCTTCAGTCAGATTTAGACACTGCGGATAAAGGACGGGCTGCTGCGGACGCGGAAGCCGATCGGCTTCAGTCGAAGTTAGATGATGCGGACGCGGAGGCTCGGCGACTTCAGTCGGATTTGGACACTGCGGACGCGGAGGCTCGGCGACTTCGGTCGGAGTTAGATGTTGCGGACGCGGAGGCTCGAAGGTTTCGATCGGAGCTAGATGCTGCAGATGAGGAGGCTCGACGTTTTCGATCGGAGCTAGATGCTGCAGATGAGGAAACTGATCGGCTCCAGTTGGAGTTGGACATTGCGGCTGCGGAAGCTGAGCGGCTCCGGTTAGGTTTAGGCGATGCGAATTCTGAGCCGCCAGAAGACTGCTATACGAGTTTTCCGATATTGTGGCACACAGCAATTTCATATGTCATAGCTTTCGAGGGTACATCTTTCGTAGGCACTGAACAGGATGTGCTTAATACGGTAGACTGGGTATTTTCGAGTATTTATTGGTATTGCGATAATTACCAGGACATTCCGTTGTTAGCAAACGAATTTATAGATGATTTTATAGAGAACCTGCGGAGTTCTGAAACCGAGGACGTGTGAGGTAAAGCTAGAGGTGTGGCCGGCTTGCGTTCAAACGGCTAATGACTTTGGAAATTGCCTGACACCAGGCATAAAGTTAGCTTGCGACATGCGGTGTTTAGGCGTGTAGTTACCCGCTGCCGCTCAGGCGCTCAGGCCTCCCTGCCCTGGCTTGGTCCCCACCGCTCCTGCCCTGCCCTGGCCGCCGCCGCCCGCCACCCTGCCCTGGTCGCCACCGCCCACGCCCCCAGGTCAGACCCGCTCGAGGATGGTGGCGTTGGACAGGCCGCCGCCCTCGCACATGGTCTGTAGGCCGTATCGGGACTCGCTTCGCACCATTTCGTGGACGAGCGTGGTCATGATGCGGGCGCCGCTCGCTCCTAGGGGGTGACCCAGGGCAATGGCGCCGCCGTTGACGTTGACTTTCTCCGCAGGCACTCCGACCTCTGAGCGCCAGGCCAGCACCACCGACGCGAAGGCTTCGTTGCATTCGAAGAGGTCGACGTCGTCCACGCCTAGACCGGAGCGCTCTAGCGCCTTCTGCGTGGCTGGGATGGGGCCGGTGAGGATGAGCACGGGGTCGCTGCCGGTAACCGCCATGGTGTGGATGCGGGCGAGCGGACGCAACCCGAAGCGGTCGACTGCCTGCTCAGAGGCCAACAGCATGGCCGCAGAGCCGTCGGTGATCTGGCTGGACATGGCCGCGGTGAGCGGGCCGAATTCGCTGAAAGGTTTGAGGGTCGACATCTTCTCCATGCTGGTGTCGGGACGGATGCCCTCATCGCGGGCCACGTCGCCCACCGGAAGCACCTCGGGGTCGAAGCGGCCCTCCTCCCACGCCCTGTGAGCGTTCTGATGGCTGCGGAGCGCCCAGGCGTTCATCTCCTCTGCGGTGATGTCCCAGCGTTCTGCTATGAGGTTGCCGCCGCGAAACTGGTGGATGACCTGGTCGCCGTAGTGCTCCGTCCAGCCTTCGGCTTCGAAGGGGTAACCCATCTCGAGCTGCGGGCCGACTTCGCCCTGGCTGTTGAGCTTGACAAGGCTCATGACCTCAGTGCCGCCCGCTACCACCAAATCCATCGTCCCGGACATGACAGCCTGCGCCGCAAAATGGGCAGCCTGCTGCGAAGAACCGCACTGACGGTCGATAGTCACGGCGGGGACGTGCTCGGGCAAGCCAGCCGCCAGCCAGCAGTTGCGCCCCAGGTTGAACGACTGCGAACCGATCTGACCAACGCAACCCCAAATGACGTCGTCGGTCGCCGCAGGGTCTGCCCCCGTGCGCTCAAACAGCCCCTTGAGAACGTGCGCCCCGAGATCGACGGGATGGACTTGACTGAGGCCGCCGCCAAAACGCCCCATCGGAGTGCGAAGAGCGTCGACGACGTAAGCATCCGACCGGTGGCCGTTGCTACTGTTTCCGTTGCTGCTGCGAGGGTTGCTGTGGGCGGTCATGCTGTCCTCCTTACGAGTGCTTGTAGGCGATTCAGGCTAGAGGTTTTCGGGCGGGCTTGGCGACGGCGGGATTGGCGACGGGGGGGTTGCGGCGGGAACTTGGCGTCGGGTTTGAGTGTTCGACCTCGGCCGCCTGTCGACGGAGCGCAGTTTCCGCCGAGGGAGGGGGGGAAGCTTGGGGGCGTCTTTGTTCAGGGGAACAGACGCCTGCAGATAGTTCTTCACCTTGAGCATCGCTGCCGCTGAGGACCGCTGCCATAAACAACTCCTTAGAAGTCAGGAAACGAAAATGTTTGAAAATTGGCGGCAAATTTGATATAAAAGTTTCATAAGTAGCAGTGAGATCTACCCCAACGCACCCCTCTCCCTCGTGGTCGCCGAGGTTCGTTATCCCCTATTGCAGGAATGGGGGCCTGAAACTCATAGCCGTGCCTTGCAAGACATACGCAAGGAACTTGGAAGCGAATGGGTGCTGCACCAAGAACCCGTTCCTTCCGAAGATGCAGTTTCTCAACACGCCCCATTCATAATCTCAAGGGATCACACTTGGATAGTGACGGTGGATCAGGACCGCCTAGCTCTACAAACCACCGGCTATCAATGCTTTGAGAAATTTCATACTGAGGTGATAAAATCAGCAAAAGCGCTTGAACAGTCCGTGTCACCCGACGGCATAACCCGTATCGGCCTTCGATACATCGACGAGATCAGCCTTCCTGAGGAATCCCCCAACTGGTCACACTGGCTTTCTGATTGGCTGATCCCGAAGTTCCCTAACAATCAACACCCGTCTACATGGACTGGAATCGTACGCTACGACATAGAGCATGAACGTCACATAGTACTCACATATGGGCCACCGCCAGGTCCAGTTGTAAAATCCGATGGACTCTTACAAGTTACCCGTCCCTACCCAGGGCCGATCTTCGTGCTTGACTTCGACAGTTTCTGGCAGCCAAAAGGAACTCCACTCTTTAACCAGAAAACTGTAAAGGATCAAACTAGTAAGTTACAGAAACCTGTAAAAGACCTATTTCAAAACCTTATAACTGAAAATCTAAGAGAATATTTCAGAAAAGATCATTCATGACGCTAACAAAAACTCACAGTACTCAAATAGATGAAGAACAAACTCTGGAAACTGGTGAAAATAGTCCAGCAAAAGGTACACAAACTATTCCTCATAATTTAGAACAATTTTCACTCAATCGTGAAAGGCTACATTCTACACAGGTAATCCAGGTAATATTAGGGCTTGAACCAGCGCAAAATCTTATGGCTGAAACACAATGCAACTTCCTCAATATGCATAGCTTCGTAACTGAAAGTCAAGTAAAAAACTCTAGCTACAACCTAGAATCTAACATTTTAAGAACCTTAATATGGCTAGAGCAAGATTCCTTCGCTACATGCTATGACACTGATTTAGATGCTAAAATCAATACTTATCCTGAGCAAACTCCCAAAACATTGCTCAATAAGCTACTCGATATGGGTTTTGCGTGGAATCATGTTGCTAGTATGATACATGTTCCAGTTCATATTGTGCGAGATCTGGATTGCGACGAAGGTAATTCTGAAAATCTTCCCGAAACCCCGCACAAAAATCTAGCTCAACTGCTTGCCTTAATTGAGATGCTCGAAGAAAAACTTCCGAATCGGAATATTGCTTCATGGTTAGAAACTGCACTAGACGGTTATTATTATTCTGGAATCGATGTTATTTCAAGAAATCAAATAGATCTCTTAGTTAAATATGCTGACGGAGAAATAAGTAACACTGAATTATTAGACAAATGTTTCCCAGACTGGAGAAACAATTTTGATGAGCGAATTGAAATATTCACAGCAAGCGATGGTGAAAATTCCATTCGACTTCGGAATGACAACTTAGAGGATTGAAACTCGACACTCTCATTGATCCAGATCTTTTATACGCAACCGTAGGCGAAACTGTCGATGATGATCGTCCTTGGTTTACAGGGGATATTTTTGTAGACATTGAGATTCCAGGAGTAGAAGAATCACTTGCTGCGATTGTTATAGCCCACCCTTGCAGCATGCGTGGAAAAGCAGGAAGTCTTAGAAAAAGAATTCTATTATCAGCTGTACACAAACATGATAAACTATCTGAGCAAAAATGGGCGGACGGATATTTCAACAAAATGCCTCTTCCTAATCTGCCTATCCAAGGTGACTATCACGCAGCTGACTTTGATCAGATTGCTCCCGCCGAGACTAGTCAATTATCAGACGCCAAGAGAATTGCCTGCCTTTCGCATGACGGTATCAATCACCTCCAGCAACGGCTTATCCATCACCTAACTCGATTAGAGGTGAAGATTGGCGACCTGCATAAAGCATTTTCTCACACATACTGCGAAGCAGATTTACTTGAAGAATGGATAAAACAACTTAAAAAAATTTGCGAAAATCCTACGGCTAAGTTCGAAGAGTGGATTAGACAAGAAAATCGCCAAAACCGCCTAAAAAATGAAGAGGAGCGTCCCTTGATTCGGGCAGCAATTCGGGAAGAGATAAAGAGGCTCAGGAAAGAACATTCTATTGATCAGGATAAAATGTAGTTAAGAAATACAGTTTACCAAAACGAATGATCTAGGAACCAGCCCATAGCTCAGAACTGGCACTGTCCCAGGCAAGGGAGGTAGTGAGAGGGAAAAGGGACAGACAGTAAATATCAAGTAGCTGAAGCAGCGGCGGCCGGTGAAGACCATAGCTAGGTCTGCGGCGGCGCTGGCGGCCCCTCTGGCGCGCGTCGCTGGCTCCGCTCGGCGCTGGCTCACTTGGCTCGACTGGAGCAGCGGCTAGGGGTAGAGGACGGAGTTCGAATGCGGCAGGAGGATGGGGGATTCCTTTGTGTAGCCGTCGTCTACTTCACGGGGCGGGTCAACTCCAGTTGTCCAGCACTTGGGTTCGGGGAAGTCGAGAAAGCATTGGGGGTGCGTGTATTCTTCGAGCCCGCCGGCGGCCCATTTGAATACTTCTTCTTTGAGGTCCCAGCATAGTATGCGTTTGTCTTCTAATAATCCGCAGGCGAGGGGGATGTCTTCATAGGTGTACCCTACTTCTATCTCTGTGAAATGCTCGGGTATGCTGCCTAGGAATTCCCCGTCAGCATCCCAGCATTCAACGCTTTTGTTTGCGCGTAACCCGCAGACATGGTTAAGACCTCCCACGCTTACTTGGACGAACCTGTCTCCCTGCGGGTGGGTTGAACCGTAGACTCGGTCTCCTCCGCAGTGAATGACTCCGTCTGTCCGCAAGACGCAAATCCGCCCATCCCGTCCGACGGCGACGCCCGCGAACTCGTCCCCCCTAGCGGAACCTTCTCCGTAGACTAACTTCCGCTCACCCCAGCATTCAACCACCGCGTCTGCCCGCAGTCCGCAGGAGAAACCGCCGTCGTTCAGCGTGTCTCCCTCGGGTAGGTGAACATCCCCGTCCCAACCCGCGTCAACCGACAGGAATTCCCCCGCCGGAGGGGAAACCTTGGCGTTCTCGAGGTCGATCCCCCAACACTCTAACTCACCCCCAACGCGGATCGCGCAAGCGTGCTCAACGCCCACGCTAACCTCTTTGAACTCTCCAGTGGGGAGTTCCAGTTCCCCTAGCGGCGTCCTCGTCCACCAGCAATGCAACTCTCCTACGTCAGGGCGCAGCCCGCACGCGAAATCCCACCCAGCGTCCACCAATTTGAAAGCGTGTTCAGAAAAAGCGCTATAGGAATTATCGTACCCCTTCTCCCCGTCGGGTAAGTACCACCAATTCCAACACCACACCACGCCGCTCGACCTGATTCCGCACGCGTAATCCAAACCAACCGACATCGACATGAAACCCTCAAACGGTCGAGAACTCAACGGACGCTCTCTCGCAAACAACGCAGAAGACCCGCGCCCTGCGCCCGGGGCGCACCCAAAAAGACAATCCGATTTAGACCCAACGTACTGAGGTAAACCCTCCGAAACTCTGCCGCATACAAATGAGTTCCAGTATTCCGAAGTCTCCACAACCCAATCAGGGCAGGCTCGTTCAGAAAATTGTTCTAAATATTCCCGAACCGTGCGCTGCTTGCACTCAGAGTTGAGCAATCCCCGAACCTCTTCCTCCTCTAAACGCTTAAACAAGTTCACATACTCATCGTAATCGTCTCTGTCTAACTGCATTCCAAAGATTTCCGGCCACACCCGCCGGATTTCCTCCCCAGTCATCCCCGCAAGATCGGAATAACCGGAAACCTCTTCAAACAATGGCCTCACACGGTAAGCCGCCAATTCAAGCAAACCGTCAAAATAATCATAAAAACTCTCCGCTACCGGCCTGAGCACCCGCGGCAAGCCCTCAGAAAAAACAACATCTCTAACCTCAGCACCGGTCGCTTTCAGCAAAAACCTTCTAAGCGAATTATTATAACCAGTAGGACCAGTCTCCCACCATAACTCCAACCCACGATCAGCGGCCTCCCTCTCAATCAACCATAACTTCAAACTATTGGAGTGCCACGAATCCAAATCAAGCAAAACCATATACGAATCATAAACCTCATCCGGTGAAGGCATAACCCAACGCAGACGCAAAACCACCCAACAAAACGCCCCAACAGGCGTAGAAATATCATTCGCGTCCAAACCAAAAAGATTACCATCCAAAGAAACCCTGCTACTAAACGCCCAAACCAGCAAATCATCATCAGGAAAACCCTCCACCGACGACCTAAACAAATCTAAATAATCTCTCACACCCGCCGAACCTTCAGCACCAACCGGCCCCGACACCCCTGACAAACCCTCCAACTCCGACCCCAACAACTCCACCAACTCCTCCCCGCTGAACTGCCCCGCCAGGTCCACCAACTCCTCTCCAGTGAACACCACCTGCAAAGTATCTAACTTCTCCTCGGTGAAGACTTCCCCTAAAACATCTAACGCCCGCTGCTCAGAACCCTCACCCCCTTCTTCGAGTCCTTCAGAAACTTCTTCAGAAGCAGATGAACAAGCAGACACCAACAAAACCGAAACAAGCACCACCGCCCGCACACGGCGGCAACATCCAGCTATTCTCCTAGAAAACATGACCTGACCTTCCTTAATCATAATCTGACCTTTTTTCTTAATACTTCTTGATTGCCTAGTTTAGTGGCAGCACAGTGGGATCCACGGGCTCGAAATGACAAAGCTGCAAATGCCCAGAACTCACTCAGAAATCCGAAGCATTCTCAGTGGGCACTCCGGCTGCGGCGGTCTCCGCAAGCAGCGAGTGGGCTATCGTTCATCGAACATACTTCTCTCTAGATACTTCCTTTTCTCTAGATATTTCCCCGGTCGTTTCTTTCGTTTAGCTGGAAGGCGGAGGGAAGTCATCGAGAAGAGTTCTTTCTCTAGATGCTTCCCCGGGGCATCCGAAAAGGCAGTCAGAATTAGTCTCCCAGTACTGGGGGAAGTCGCTCGCGAGAGTACACGAAGATAAGGTAATACCGTCCGATACCGAGAGCGGAATAAGAGGACCTGAGAATACATCCGAAGCTTTTTCTGATAAAGACTCGAAAGCCTCCTCTACCCAAGATGGGCAGACTAGTTCCAGCCTTTCCCGCAATGTGCTCTGGGAGCACTCGGAGTTAAGCAGCCCCCGAACCTCATCTTCTTCCAACAGCTGCAACAGTTCTAGGTAATCTTCGTAGTCGTCTCTGCTCAATTTTGTCTCAAGGATCTCCGGCCAAAACCCTCGAATGTCCTCTCCAGTCAATCCAGCGAGAGCCGGGTAACCGGAAATCTCTTCAACCTTCGGCCTCGCACGATACACCGGTAATTCAAGCAAAGCGTCAAAATAATCATAGAAACTCTCCGCTGTCCGCTTGAGCGCAGACGGCAAACCCTCAGAGAAAACAACATCCCTAATCTCAGGATCAGTGGCCCGCAGCAAGAACCGTCTGAGCGAACGATTATAACCAGTAGCACCAGTCTCCCACTCCAACTCCACCCCCCGGCCGGCAACTATCCTCTCAATCTCCCACAAATAGAGACTATCAATATACCACCAATCCATATCAGGAGAACCTCCGAACCACCAAGCATCAGCCATTCTCTTGGAAGGCATGACCCACCGCAGGCGCAACGCTACCCAACAAAACGCCCCGACAGGCGTAGAGATGTCATTCGCGTCAATCCCCAAAGGATCACTCCCCAGAACAGCCCTACTCAAGAACGCCGCAGCCCGCAGTTCCTCATCAGAAACACTCTCATCATCCTCAGCAAAATTCTCCAATAATCTCTTAATATCCTCGGTCAAAAATTCTGAAGCCGCCGCCTCAGAGCTCTCAAGCCCCAACAACTCCACCAACTCCCCCCCGCTGAACTGCCCCGCCAGGTCCACCAACTCTTCCTCGGTGAATACTTCTTGCAAATCCTCCAACTCCTCGCCAGTAAACACTCCTTCTAGAACTTCTAACGCCTGCGGCGACGAAGGAGAGGAAACTGGCGAACCAGGAAGCGCCCGAGTAACACCAGGCGACCCTCCGTCCCCCTCCTCCTCTTCGGAGGCGGGTGAACAAGCAGAAACCAACAAAACCGAAACGAGCACCACCAGCACACGGCGGGCGCACCCAGCTATTCTTCTAGAAAACATGACCTGACCTTCCTTCTTAATCATAATCTGACCTTTTTTCTTGATACTTCTTGATTGCCTAGTTTAGTGGCAGCACAGTGGGATCCACGGGCTCGAAATGACAAAGCTGCAAATGCCCAGAACTCGCTCCGCAATCCTCAGCCTTCTCAGTGGGCACCGTCTGCGACGTCTCCGCAAGCAATGAGGGGGCTATCGTTCATCGAACATACTTCTCTCTAGATACTTCCACGGTCGCTTCTTTCGTTTAGCTGGAAGGCAAAGGGAAGTCATCGAAAATACTTCTCTCTCTAGATACTTCCCCGGGGCATCCGAAGAGGCAGTCAGAATTGGTCTCCCAGTACTGGGGAAAGTCGCTCGCGAGAGTACATGAATGTAAGAGAATACCGTCCGATGCCGAAAGCGGAATAAGAAGGCCCGAGAATACATCCGAATTTTCTGCGTAAGACTCGAGAGCCTCCTCTACCCAGGGCGGACAGGCTCGTTCGATTCTTTCCTGAAGTGTGCGCTGGGAGCACTCGGAGTTAAGCAGCCCCCGAACTTCATCTTCTTCCAACAGCTGCATCAATTCTAGGTAATCTTCGTAGTCGTCTCTGCTTAACTTTGTCTCAAGGATCTCAGGCCACAACCCTCTAATGTCCTCTCCAGTTAACCCCGCGAGAGTCGGGTAATCGTCAATTTCCTCAACCTTCGGCCTTACACGATAAACCGGTAATTCAAGCAAAGCGTCAAAATAATCGTAGAAACTCTCCGCTGTGGGCCTGAGCGCAGTCGGCAAACCCTCAGAGAAGACAACATCCCTAATCTCAGGATCAGTGGCCTGCAGCAAGAACCTTCTAAGCGAACGATTATAACCAGTAGCACCAGCCTCCCACCCCAACTCCAACCCCCGACCAGCAACTATCATCTCAATCCCCCAAAAAAAGAAACTATCCATATACCACCACTCCAAATCAAGAGAACCTCCTAACCGCACATCAACCGTGTCCTTAGAGGGCATAACCCACCGCAGCCGCAACGCTACCCAGCAAAACGCCCCGACAGGCGTAGAGATGTCATTCGCGTCAATCCCCAAAGGATCACTCCCCAAAGCAGCCCTACCCAAGAACGCCATAGCCCGCATCTCCTCATCAGAAACACTCTCATCATCCCCAATAGAACCCTCCAGCAATCTCTTAATATCCTCGGTCAAGAATTCTGAAGCCGCCACCTCAGAACTCTCCGGCCCCAACAACTCCACCAACTCCTCCCCGCTGAACTGCCCCGCCAGGTCCACCAACTCTTCCTCGATGAAGACCTCCTGCAAATCCCCTAATTCTTCCCCAGTGAACACTGCTTCTAGAACTTCTAACGCCCGCTGCGACGAAGGCGAGGAGACTGGCGAACCAGGAAGCGCCCTAGTAGCACCAGGCGACCCTCCCCCTCTCTCCTCTTCTTCGGAGGCGGGTGAACAAGCAGACACCAACAAAACCGAGACGAGCACTGCCACCAGCACACGGCGGCAGCACCCAGCTATTCTCCTAGACAGCATGACCTGACCTTCCTGCTTAATCATAATCTGACCTTCTTCTTGATACTTCTTGATTGCCTAGTTTAGTTGCAGCACAGTGGGATCCACGGGCTCGAAGTGGCAAAGCTGCAAATGTCCAGAACTCGCTCCGCAATCCTCAGCGTTCTCAGTGAGTATTCCGTCCGCGGCGGTCTCCGCAAGCAGCGAGTGACTATCGTTCATCGAAAATACTTCTTTCTCTAGATATTTCCCCGGGGCATCCAAAGAGGCAGTCAGAATTGGTTTCCCAGTACTGGGGGAAGTCGCTCGCTAGAGTACATGAAGGTAAGAAAATAACGTCCGACAACGAGAGCGGAATGATAGTGCGTGATAATACATCCGAAGCTTCTGCGAAAGATTCAAAAGCCTCCTCTACCCAAGGCGGGCAGGCTAGTTCCAGTCTTTCCTGAAGTGTGCGCTGGGAGCACTCGGAGTTAAGCAACCCCCGAACTTCATCTTCTTCCAACAGCTGCATCAATTCTAGGTAATCTTCGTAGTCGTCTCTACTCAACTTTGTCTCAAGGATCTCCGGCCACAACCCTCGAATACCCTCCCCGCTCAAACCCGCGAGAGCCGGATAATCGTAAGTTTCTTCAACCTTCGGCCTCGCACGATACACCGGTAATTCAAGCAAAAGGTCAAAATAGTCGTAGAAACTCTCCGCTGTGGGCCTGAGCGCAGGCGGCAAACCTTCAGAGAAAACAACATCCCTAATCTCAGGAGCAGTGGCCTGCAGCAAGAACCGTCTAAGCGAACGATTATAACCAGTAGCACCAGTCTCCCACCCCAACTCCACCCCCCGAGCAGCAACTACCCTCTCAATCTCCCACAAATAGAAACTATCTATATACCACCAATCCATGTCAGGAGGACCTTCGAACCACCAAGCATCAACCGTGCTCTTGGAAGGCATAACCCACCGCAGGCGCAACGCTACCCAACAAAACGCCCCGACAGGCGTAGAGATGTCATTCGCGTCAATCCCCAAAGGATCACTCCCCAAAACAGCCCTACCCAAGAACGCCCAAGCCCGCAACTCCTCATCAGAAATACTCTCATCATCCTCAGCAAAATCCTCCAACGATCTCTTAATAACCTCGGTCAAGAATTCCGAAGCCGCCGCTTCAGCGCTCTCCGGCCCCAACAACTCCACTAACTCCTCCCCGCTGAACTGCCCCGCCAGATCCATCAACTCTTCCTCAGTGACCACCTCTTGCAAATCCTCTAACTCCTCTCCAGTGAACACTTCTTCTAGGACATCTAACGCCCGCTGCGACGAAGGCGAGGAGACTGGCGAACCAGGAAGCGCCCTAGTAACATCAGGCGACCCTCCGCCCCCCTCCTCCTCTTCGGAGGCGGGTGAACAAGCAGACACCAACAGGACCGAAACGAGCACCACCACCAGCACACGGCGGCAGTACCCAGCTATTCTCCTAGAAAACATAATTAATCCTTTCTCCTTAACGGCTCGACTGTCCTTAGTTTCCTAGCTGCACAGTGGGATCCACGGGCTCGAAACGCCAACGCTGTATATACCAGCCGCATTTCGCAGCGTTCTCGATGAACACTCCGTCAGCGGCTGTCGCCTCAGGCGACACTCCATCCACCGGCTGCCAGCACCCGACGCCCCCGACGCCGAACGACTTGATTCTATATTCATCCGGGCTGTAAGTGCTCACCAAACGGAACACGCGCGACTCATCACGGCGCAACTTACCACCCTCGGGGACCATGCAGTCCCCCCGGCGGACCTCCCCACCCGAGGCGCCGCCTGCAGCACTATGCACGTACAAGCACTGCTCATCCTTAACCTCACCCTCAGTGCTGTTCAAAGTCTTCTTCCAAGAATTCTGGTCGCCTGCGATGATATTAGCTGGGATAATATAAAAATATCCAGCCCCAGGCACGCTCGAAGCAGGCTCCGACTTGCTACGGGGGAAAGGCTCAGACTGTAACACATGGAACCACTGCTTCGTATTGTTAGGCTTATGACTGCTGTCATAGCCGCAGCGTTCCTGAACAATCCGCTCATCGGTTGCCCTAGACGTCGTCTGAGCAGTTAAACACTTACCCGTCCTCACATTACGCAACAACACCACACCAGCCTCAGGAGACGTAGTAGCAACCAGTCCCATAAAACCAGTGCCTAATTTGGCAACTCCGCCCAAACACAGAAACTCTGTCGGCCCATCTAATGTCCAGCAATGGGAAATCCACAACTGCTTTAATACTTCATCGCAGCCATTGCCAAAGCCTTCCAAGACTGTTTGATGCAGCCCGCTTCGAATCAAATCATAGCAATAGTCATGAGCTTGACAACCTACCAACACACTAGGAATAATACTGAGTCTCAGGAACCGAATCACGCCGCTGAGGCCGGTGCAGTCTGCTGAACTTCTTACGACTAATTTATCGTGTTTGTCTTCGATCTCGACTTCGGTGCCCCATTCGGGGTAGTAGTAGTCGGTGGTGCTGTCGTGTTCGCCTCGTCTTTCCCCGAGGGCTAGGAAGAGGCCCGTTGGGGGGCACATAGCCTCGCCGAGCGTGAGGTCTTTGCCGGAGAGTTCGGTGTTAATGTAAGTATCAGCGTTGGCTTCCGCGCTGAATTCTCTTACTTCGTCGCATACTAGGGGGGAGTAGGTGATGCCGTTGGCGGCCGGGGTCGTGTGCCATTCATAGAGGCAGTAGCCTGAAGCGTCACGTTCGTTGATGAGGTAGCCTGAAGTGTAGCGGTCCTCGTTTAGTTTCTTGTCTCCGCTGCAAAACGTCGCCGTGGGGCGGCAGCCACCTCTCCTCTCATCGTATGCCTCGCCTAAACCGCATTTCGGGCCGCATACGCCCCGCCCGCTCAGGTACGGATGCCCCTCGGGGCAGGGCATACTCTTAATGCTGCTGGCGGCGCCGTCGCCGGCCGCGTTGCGGGCTGAGACTGTTATGGTGTATTCAACGTTGTTCTTCAGCGACGACAACGTCGCCACCCATTCGAGGGTAAGGACCGGCGGTATTCCCTGCCGTTTAGCGTTGTAGTTTACGATGGTAGTTGAGGGAACACTGCTGCTAGTGGTTTCTTTCCATGTAACGATGAAATGCGTTATAGACGCTCCCCCATCATCTATCGACTCTCCCCTGTTACGCAAGGGGAGCGCCCAGGTTACTTCTAGCTCCCCGGGCAGGGAAGCCGCACGCAACTCGGTGGGCGCCCCGGGGAGGTCGCAGTGATGCCCCTCGTCGGAGTCTGCTATCAGGCAAGGAGTGCCAGCAGCGATAGAGGCACGTCCTTCCCCTTCTAGGTTCACAGCGGACACCTCGAACGTGTATTCCTTATCGTTGGTGAGGTCTTCCAAGACCGTGTTCCAACTAAGCGAGAACGGGGGGATACCCTCAAGGTTGGATGGTGTCGAGCTTGTTAACTCCTTGCTGCCCCGTCCGCTTTGAGGACTGTCCGTTAAACCCCATGTTATGATGTATTTAGTTATCGGCAGCCCCCCGTCGTACGGAGCCTCCCAGCGGAGCCTCACTTCCCCGGCAGCGGAACCGCTCCGCACCCTAACCTTCAAAGGCGCCCCCGGGGGACTCACGCTTAGACACGATCCGCGCTCCGCTACATAAGTCAACCCTTGCGGGCATGGGACTAGGCTGACCGACGCCCAGGGGCTGCTGCCGGTGGTGTTCACCGCTGCTATTCGCACGTCGTAGGGGACAGCGTTCGTTAAACCGTTGATCATGTAATGCCACCCCGCTTGGTAGGGGGAGGCGATAACGTTCTCCCCAGAGGAAAAAAGATCAGTCCGCCAAGCATCCCCAGTGCCGGTTCTGCGCCAGTGAATTTCGTATTCCCCCACAGGCGCGCCGCCGTCAGCAGCAGGCCGCGCCCAAGTGATGGTAATGCTCCCATCACCGGCGGAGGATGTTGTTAAAGAGGGAGCGTTCGGCGCAGAGGCGCAGCGGCGGAGGCTGGGGGAGTAAGACTCGCCCACCTCGCAGCGGGCGACGGCGGCTGAGATGTGTTCGGAGGCGCTGCCGGCGGTTAGAGCGCGGGACTGCTCACCCCCTAGGTCGTAGCTGGGACGCTTCTTTCTGCTATGGTGACTAGAACTATCATAGTCACTTATATTAGTGCTGGAATAATCATAAGTAGCAGTGTTGGGGTCGGGGAACAGTGCGGCTACTCTGAACTCGACTTGCTTACCAGCGGCGCTGGCGGCAGCGCGGCGTGTTGCTGTTAACTGATGGACGAAGTCGTGGTCACCGGCTACGCTCCATGTGAGCAGGTTCCTGTCCCCTACGGGGGTGATCATCCAATAAACATGATCTGAGTGATTGTCGTACACGGTGGCCGTGTTCCAGCTAGTTGAGCCTTCTGGTCTCCACTGAAACTTGAACCCTATGATCGGATCTGGGGGGAGGCTAGAGGGCAGCCAGTAAGACCACGACACGTACCACGGCCGGTAGTGGTTGCGGTCAACGCCGGCGGGCTTGGTGCGCTGCTGCCCACTGTCGAAAATATTAACAGTAAGATTCCCAGGCGCCCCCCCAGAAGCCACACAACTACTGCTGCTATTTGACTGAGCGGTTTTCCCTTCGGGGCACGGTGTGGCGGAGACTGCTGTGTAGCGGCTGGAGCCGGCGGCGTTGAGCGCCGCTACTTGGAACTCATAGGATCGTCCGTTCACCAAGCCTTCTATCTCCTCAACCCAAGAACGATGCAAACGAGCCCACTCCTGGTACATCAGACTAGAGTAGCCGTGGGCGTACCTCGTTTGAACAGAGTCCTCCCAAGCCACTGTCGTCCGCGACCACGGCGCGGTTGATCTTGCTTCCCGCCACCGCAGCGTGAACCCCGAAATGCTGCTAGGAGACTCCAGGGTATCCTCCCAGATGACAGCCACCCGAGAGTCCCCCGCCGCCGCTCTGAGCGCAACAGGCGCCGGCGGGACACCCACACACCTCCCTAGGTAACCATCGAACTCCTCCCCCGCCACAGCGCACACCCGCGAAACCACCGAAGAAATCGTCGTAGTCGTAGTCGTGGTAGAAACAGTCATCGGCGGCGACAGAACAGTAGTCGTGGTAGAAACAGTCATCGGCGGCGACAGAGCAGTAGTCGTAGTCGTCGTAGTGGGGATGGTAGTGGTAGTGGTGGTGGGTGTGGTGGGTGAGGCGGCGCAGAATAGGACACCCTTGAGCTGCAGGCCGCGGCGGAGTTCCCATTCTCCTGTGTAAGGTGGGATGCCCACTTCTGCGGTGGTTCTCACCTGCCTGTTCCAGTGATAGTTGAAGACAGTTCTAGTAGACCGCGCGCACGGGGCGGCTGTGGAGGATATGTAACTGCTCGACCCCGCGGAGTTAGAAGCAGCTATTTCCACTTCGTAGTCAGCGCCGTTGACCAAGCCCGTCAGCAGAGCCCATCTAGGAAGCCAAAGCTCCGACCAGTTGAGGTTCCAGTGACTGCCGGAAGAACACTCAGCCCCACTCGGTGAGGAATATTCGCAACTGAACCCGCTATAACCCCCGGAGATGTCATGGTCAAGGCCCGGTTTAGGGAACGCCTCCGTAGCGTTGTTCCATTCAACTGAGCCCGCGCGCCGCCAGCGCAGCGGATACGCAGTGACTTCTGAGGCTCCGTCGGAGGCGGGCTCCCCCCAAAGGGCTAACAAGTAACCGTTCCCCCGCCAAACCTCCACGTCCGCCGGCGCGCCGGGGGCAGTCACAACCGCGCAAGCATTCGAGGATGGTGAGTACGCTGACCCTGCGGCGCAAGGCGCCCCCCGGGTTGAACCGCTCCACGCGCTTTGCCCAGCCGCGTTCGCCGCAGCTAACTGAACCTCATACACCGACCCGTTCGCCAGTCCCCCAAGAGTGTGCTCCCATTGGGGCGCAACCAGGATACCCGTAGACTCAGCTCCGCTTAGAACAAGAGAACCATCAGAACGCGGCACCACCACCGGCGAAGACCACCCCACTGTTCCGGAAACCCTCCACCGCAGCTTGTACGATTCCACTAAGGGAGCATGCAAGGGGACATTCAAGAACCCTGACTCCCAGCGAACTTTCAAAACCCCGCTGCCGGAAACCACCCTATCAATACTCGGAACAGCAGGCGTGAGCACGCAACGCGTCAACACTGACGAACGAACACTACCCCCAGGGCACGCCGGCAGCGTAGTCGACGTCGTGCTAGTCGAAGACGATGACGGAGAATCCTCTGCACCCGACGCTCCCCCCGCCCCCGAAGCGCCTGACGCTCCCCCCGCCCCCGGCGCTTGAGTAGTTGTCGTAGTCGTAGTTGTGGTCGTGGTCGCAGTCGTCGTGGTGCTGGTGGTGGTGGGGGTTTGGCAGCCGGCGGGTGTGGCACGCAGGCCAGAGGCACAGGGCAGGACGGTTACTCGGTTGTCGTAACTGCGGCCGGCTTCGTTCTCAGCAGACACGCCCACACGGTAAAACTCGCCGTTGGTTAACCCCGTGAGCGTGTAAACATACACCGGCTCCGTAAGCACAGTGACGGGGATTGATTTCACCTGCGCTAAGGGGAGTTCCCGGATCGCCCACCCCTCGGCGCCTTCAGCTCTCCAGTGAATATTATAACCAACTAGGGGGGCGTTCCCGTCCGAAGCGGGTTCCAGCCAGTACAAGGTCACCGCCCCGTCCCCGGACAACGCGGAAACGCTCCGCGGGTACGACGGTTTAGAGATGCAGCGCCCCAACGCCACCGAATAAGTTTTCGTAGGCACACAATACGGCAACAGCGCGGCAGTCGTCCTCGCAGGCGCCGCTGCCAGAGTCCCCGGCGTGGGGTGAGAGTTGACTGTAATATAATCAACGAACCCCCTAGGGAAACCGGCCTCGGTGAAACGCTGCCACGCAGCCGAGAAAACACTCGCGAAACCAGCCGTCCCTCCCGCAGGAGTGTCGGCGGCTTCAGCGGGCGCCCCGCCGACGCCGCCCGTGAAACCCGCAGTTGGCGTTCCCGCTGCGGGGAAGAAGAAGCACTGCACCCGCCGCCCCCCGAGCGGGGGGGAGACATCCAGGGTGACCTGGCGGCAACGCGAAACCACAGAAACCTCAGCCCCGTCCGCCTTACGGGCAGTGAACTGAAACTGCTTACCTCCAAAAAGCCTCACAGCATCCGGGCACGACCCCACCGTCGAAGTGTCCACGTAAAACGATAACTCTACCCAGTGGCCGTGAAGTTCCGAAACGGAAGAAGACGCGCCCGCGGAATCCAGCCAGGAGCACACAGAAACCCCAGGGTCGCCGGATACATCACTCCGCGTCGCAGAGAACGGCTCCACCACCCCAGACGAATTATAAAATAAATAAGGATCACGCTGCGAACACGACCCCTGATTGGGGGGCAAGCAGTCCTTCACGAACTCCCCGCGGTAATCAACCACAGACACATAATGCCCCAACAAACCAGAAACACCCGACACAGCGTAACCACCAGGCACAGTAGTCGTCGTAGCCGCAGTCGTCGTAGTGGTAGACGTTGAGGCAGTCGTCGTCGTGGTGGTAGTGGGGATGGTGGTGGCGCACGCTGCTCCGGTGTCGCGCTGACCCGCTGGGCACGGGCGGGCGGTCGCCGTCACCTCAGCAGAACTGCCGGCCTCATTAATCAACGAAACACCAAACGTGTACTGCGAACCGTTAGAAAGCCCCCCGAACGTGTACGAATAAGCGAAACCCCGAACCCCGAACAGGCGCACCTCACGAACCTCGCTCATACCCAACGGCACAGACACCCAAGACCCCGAACCGGCGCGGCTGCGCAGCACAAACCCTAAAACAGGTGAACCCCCATCAGAAGCAGGCGGCAGCCAATACAACGTAACCAACCCATCCCCCCCAACCGCGGATATGCCACCAGACGCCTCAGGCCGCCCTACGCACACTCCTAAAGCCCTAGACAACACGAGAGGAGACGCGCAAACCGGAGGCGCGGCAGTCGTAGACGTAGCAGCACCATAAATAAGATCCCACTCAGAAAAAAGAATCATCGAAGACGTCGTCGTAGCCGCAACAGTCGTCGTAGTCACAGCCGCCGTCGTCGTGGTCGTGGCGGGAACGGCTGTGCAAGCTGACGCGCTCCAATACTGACCCGCCGGGCAGGGCGCCCCAGAATCAGAAACAAAACTGCTGCGCCCAGCCGCGTTACGCGCCGCCACCCCCACCTCATAAAGCGAACCATTCACCAACCCAGAAACCGTGGAAGAGAAAACCTTGATGCTCACCAAAGCCGAATCGAGATCTTCACCCTCACTCCACGCCACAGACGATTCCGTCCACGCCCCGGACGAGCCGCTCAACCGGCGACGGAGCACGAAACTGGCCACCGGCTCCTCACTCGGCGAGGGGACAACCTGAAACCAACGAACCACCAACGCCCCAGGCGACGAAGAAACCAGCACCGAGCCAGGCGAAGCAGGCACCCCCACACACCTCCCAGCAGCCACCGAATGAACCCTCCCCACCGGACACGCAACCGCAGTCGTCGTCGAAACCGCAGTCGTCGAAGTAGTCGTCGTCGAGGGCACGAGAGCGGCCAGCGGCGGGGCCACCGACGAAGAAACCAAGCCGCTCCCGCCATCAGCCGAATCTGCAGAAGGACTCACATCTAGCGAAGAAGCAACGCCCTCATCTCCGCCAGCAGCCGCAGCCTCATCAGCGCTAAGCGAAGGCAGTGCTACAGAAAAAATAGCCACCACGATCAAACAAATCGACCACGCACGCATCCTAAGCCGCCCAAGCACACTAGCATCTTCAGAAGCACTAGTGGCACCAAAAACACCAGCACCTTCAGAAACATCAGAACCCTCAGAACGCGGTGGACCCGGGTCGCACCAACTCCCAGGCACAACCGAATCATCCCTACCATCCCCAGCAGCAGCGGACACTCCCGCCGCCGCTGAATTCCGGGCACCGTCAAGTCTTGGGCTCTCGCCCACCGGGTCCGCTCCTGTGTTCACACTTTAATCCTAGCGCTCGCTTCGCCTACTTCCACCGTTTCTTATCCTTTGCTCACTGCTTATCTTTGTTCACTGCTTCCTTAGACTAAGGCTAGCTTCACTAGAGTTGATCTTACCAGGCTAGTTTCAGACTCTTCCAGAGAAACGGTCAATGACGTCAAAAAAGCGTTCCAGCGTCTCCCATTGACGCACGCTCAAGCACATTTCCTCTCAGGCGTTCGCTGTCGCTGGCTGCCGCTCTCCGCTCCAACCTGCGCCCTCGCAACGCTCTCGCTGCTTCTGAAAAACCCAGCGCGCCCGTAAAGTCTTGGTTTCTCTCCCACGGGTCCCGCTCCTCCGGCTCTGTCCATGGCTCATATGCTCCTGTTCCCTATTACTCCTGCTCTCTGGTTGCTCTCTAGTCTCTAATCTTATCCTACTTCATTAATTAGTATAATTAGCTTACTCACTGCGGGGAATATCCACGGACACTGTTCCGGCCTGGTGCCTGACGGCGCCCACCGGGCGCTGCCGCTCACCGGCGGCGTCGCTCAATAAGGCCAGGAAGTCTTCCAACGACTCAGACGGAACGCCCGCCTTTCCGAACTCGGGCTCCGTAACAAGGCAAAGGCGCGGCCCCTAGCGGGGGAGCGCAAAGCGACGAGGCTCCCGCCTTGTGATGTCAAAATCCTAGATCGGCCATCACCTGATTCAGCCAAGTTCGGGGAACACTCCCCGCAAACCCTCCAACTCCTCCACAGTGAACACTTCCCTCTAGAACACCGCTGCCAGCACCACGTGGAGATGGCAGAGAGGCCTAAGGAGCAAGCGGAACAGGAACCTCTGCGCTGGCTCAGTCAGAGCCGGCGCCGGGGTAGAGGACGGAGTTCGAGTGCGGCAGGAGGATGGGGGATTCCAGGACGTCGTCGTCGTCTATTTCACGCGGCGGGTCAACTCCGGCGGTCCAGCAAGAGTACTCAGAAGAGTGGATGAAGCACTGGGGGTGCTTGTAGTCTTCGAGCCCGCCAGCGGCCCAGTTGAACACTTCCTCCACGAGGTCCCAGCACAGGATGCGCCCGTCGGCTAGCAATCCGCAGGCGTAGGGGATTTCTGCGTAGGTGTATCCGACTTCTATCTCCGTGAACGGCCCTGGAATGCTACCTAGAAACTCTCCGCTAGCCTTCCAGCATTCAACCGCGCCGCTCGCGCGCAGCCCGCAGACGTGGTTGAGTCCTCCCACGCTTACTTGAGCGAACCCGTTCCCCGGAGGGTAGTCGGAGCCGTAAACCCGATTTTCCCCACAGTGAATAATCCCGTCAGTGCGCAGCAGGCAGACCCGTCCGCTGCGCCCGACAGCGACGCCAGCGAACTCATCCCCCCGCACAGAACCCTCACCAAAGGACAAGCGCTGCTCTCCCCAGCATTCAACCACAGCGTCGACCCGCAAGCCGCAGGAGAGACCGCCGTCGTCTGACGTGTCCCCCTCGGGTAGGTGAACGTCCCCATCCCAGCCCGCGTCCACTGAGACGAACTCACCCGCAGGCGGAGACACTTTAGCGCTCCCAGGGTCAAGGCCCCAACAAGCCAACTCGCCTCCCCCACGGAGCGCGCAAGCATGCTCAATCCCCACGCTGACCTCCCTGAACTCACCAGCGGGAGGCTCCAACTCCCCCAACGGCGTCCTCTTCCACCAACAATGCAGCTCCCTATCACGTATAACCCCGCACCCGAAATCCCACCCAGCGTTCACCAACCTGAACTTTAAATTACCCCCCCGGGGGGCGACTTCACCACTAGTTCGCCCTGACCGGTTTAAGTACCACCAGTTCCAGCACCACACGATTCCGCTCGGCCTAGCCCCGCACGCGTAATCCAAACCAGCGGAGACCGACACGAAACCCTCAAACGGTTCCGCGACAAAAACTTCCACATCCTCAGGGCAGCCGAAGATGCAATCCGACTCTGATAAATCAGATAAAATATACAAGGGTCCATCGTCTGCAACTATGCAACCCTCGGGGCGCACCTCCGCTACCCAAGGGGGGCACCTCCGCTCGATCACTTCCCTGAGCGTGTTCTGCTTGCATTCAGAATTCAACAACCCAAGAACCTCATCATCTTCTATGAATCTGAACAACTGCACGTACTCCTCCCAGTCTTCTCTGCTTAATTCTACCTCCAGGACCTCCGGCCAAACCCACCGGATGTCCTCCCCAGTCATCCCCGTGAAAAAGGGATGAACAGAAACCTCAGCGAGCGTAGGCCTAGCACGATAAACCCCTAACTCCAACAACCCGTCAAAATAATCGTAAAACCTCTCCGCAGCCGGCCTCAACACCTCCGGCAAGCCATCAGAAAGAACAACACTCCTGAACTCAGGAGCAGTAACTTGCAGCAAAAAACGCCGCAGAGAATTATTATAATCAGTAGAACCAGTCCCCCACTCCAGTTCCAACTCGCGATCAGCAGACTCCCTCTCCAACATCCACAAATTCAAATTATCAATATACCAATCCAAAACAAGAGCAGACTCTGCGAACCAAAACATCTGAGCTTTATTAGGCATAATCTCACGCAAACGCAAAGCCGTCCAGCAAAACGCTCCAATAGACGTAGAAACATCATTCGCGTCGAAACCAAAAGGATCACCCTCCAATCCGACCCTATAGCTGAACACCTCAACCCGCAACTCCTCATCAGACAAGCTCCCCAACTCAGGCCACACCAACACCAAAAATTCAAAACGCGACTCCGGGAGAAACGCCTCCGAATCAAGCCCCGAACCCTCCTCCTCCGCGCTCCCAACTTCAAACACACTCTCCCACACAGAACCCTCCGAACCCAACACTCCCACCAGCTCTTCCCCGCTCAAAACCTCAACCACGCTCGCCAACTCCTCCCCACTGAACGCCTCCCGCAAACCATCCAACTCTTCCCCACTGAACACTTCCTCCAAAGCATCTAACGCCCGCTGCGACGAAGGCGAGGAAACTGACGAGCCAGGAAGCGTCCTAGCAGCACCAGGCGACCCTCCGCCCTCTCCCGCCTCTTCTTCGGAGGCGGGAGAGCAAGCAGACATCAGCAAAACCGCAACTAGTGCTATCACTAGCACACGGCGGCAGCACCCAGCTGTTCTCCCGGAAAACATAATTAACCCTTTCTCTTTAACGGCTCGACTGTCTCTAGCGACGCCGACTCAACCGGAATCGCGATCAGGGTAGAGAACAGAACCCGAGTGCGGCAGGAGGATGGGGGATTCTTTCACGTATCTGTCGTCTATTTCACTAGGCGGTTCAGAGTCGCCGTTCCAACACAGGTAACCCACTGGAGTAAGTTGAGGGACACATATGGGTTGCGTGTATTTTTCTAATCCATCAGCGGCCCAGTTGAATACTTCCTCCACGAGGTCCCAGCACAGGATGCGCCCGTCGGCTAGCAACCCGCAGGCGTAGGGAATTTCTGCGTAGGTGTATCCAACGTCCAAGTCCGTGAACGGCCCTGGGATGCTGCCTAGGGACTCCCCGCTAGGCTCCCAGCATTCGACCGTGCCGCCCGCGCGCAGCCCGCAAACATGATTGAGTGCGCCAACGCTCACTTGAGTGAACCCGCTCCCCGACGGGTAATCGGAGCCGTAAACCTGGTCTTCCCCGCAGTGGATGACCCCGTCTGTTCGCAGTGTGCAGACCCGACCGCTGCGCCCTACGGCGACGCCCGAGAACTCATCCCCCCGCACAGAACCCCCACCAAAGGACAAGCGCTCCTCTCCCCAGCATTCAACCACCGCGTCGACTCGCAGTCCGCAGGAGAGACCGCCGTCGTCCAGCATGTCCCCCTCGGGAAGGTGAACGTCCCCGTCCCAGCCAGCGTCCACTGAGACAAACTCACCCACAGGGGGGGAAACCTTAGCGCTCGCAGGATCAATTCCCCAGCAAACCAACTCGCCGGCAACGCGGAGCGCGCAAGCATGCTCAACCCCCACGCTAACCTCCCCGAACTCCCCCACCGGGGGCTCCACATCCCCCAAAGGCATCCTCTCGCCCGCGCAAAGCAACTCTCCGCCATGTAGAATATGGCAACTAAAAGAACTAAAACCCAAACGCAAACCTGCTTCCACTGACCTCACCCTCCAATCACTTCTAGTAGAAAAATGGTGGCCCTGTTTCCCTCTAGACCCTTGAGATGAGTCCCACCAGTTCCAGCACCACGCTACGCCGCTTGGCCTGACCCCGCATGCGTAGTCCAAGCCGGCGGAGACTGATATGAAACCCTCAAACGGTTCCGCAAGAACTTTATCGTCTTCGGGGCAGGTGAATAGGCAGTCTGTTCCTTGGTAGTCTGTTCCTAGATATTTGGGGTAATCTTCTGGGATAGCGCACATGTCAGGAATAACTTCCGCTACCGGGGAGGGGCAGTTCCGTTCGTTCATCTCCCGGGCTGTGCGCTGTTTGCATTCAGAGTTCAACAACTCACGAACCTCCCCCTCTTCTAAAAGTCCATACAATCTCGCGTACTCATCGTAGTCGTCTTCACTCAATTGTATTTCAAGAACCTCTGGCCAAATCCGCCGGACGTCCTCCCCAGTCATCCCCGCGAGGCCCGGATGCGCGGACAGTTCAGCGAGCGTGGGTCTAGCGCGATAAACCGGCAACTCCAGCAACCCGTCGAAGTAATCGTAAAGCTTTTCCCCCACTGGTCTCAGCGCCACGGGCAGGCCATCAGCGAGGACGACGCCCTTGAACTCGGGGGCAGTGACTTGCAGCAAGAACCGTCTAAGCGAAGCATTAAAACGAATAGGCTCAGCCTCCCGCTCTAGTTCCAACTCCCGATCAGCGGCCATCCTCTCAAGCACCCACAAAGTTAGAATATCAATATACCAATTCGAAGTTAAAACAGACTCCCCCCAAAGAGACATCTCCCACTCATTAGGCATAATAGAACGCAAACGCAAGACAACCCAACAGAACGCCCCAGTAGGCTCAGAGACATCATTCGCGTCAATGCCAAGAAAATCACTATCCTCCAAACCAAGCCTTTGAGAAAACAAGTGAGCCTGCAACTCATCATCAGGCAAAACCTCAAACGCTGCCCACGCCATCTCAAGCGCTTCAAACCTCGAAGACGGAACAACCCTCGACATATCCCCCCCTGCGGCGTCCCTGAACTCCACCGCACGCTCAAACACACTCCCCCACACAGAACCCCCCAAACCCAACACCCCCACCAACTCCTCTCCACTGAACTGCCCCGCCAGGTCCACTAACTCTTCCTCGGTGAACACCTCCCGCAAAACAGTCAACTCCTCCCCACTGAACACCTCCTCCAAAGCACCTAACGCCCGCTGCGACGAGGGAGAGGAGGCTGGCGAACCAGGAAGCGCCCTAGTAGCACCAGTCGACCCGCCCCCTTCTTCGGAGGCGGATGAACAAGCAGACACCAGCAAAGCCGCAACTAGTGCTATCACTAGCACACGGCGACAGTACCCAGCTAATCTCTTCGAAAACATAATTAATCTTTTCCTCTTAACGGCTCGACTGTCTTTAGTGGCGCCGACTCAACCGGAATCGCGATCCGGATAGAGAACGGAACCTGAATGCGGCAGGAAGATAGGGGATTCTAGAACGTCATCGTCGTCTATTTCACGAGGCAGGTCAACTCCGGGGGTCCAACAAGAGTGCTCAGGAGCGTCGAGGAAGCATTGGGGATGTGTGTATTTTTCCAATCCTTCAGCGGCCCAGTTGAATACTTCCTCCACGAGGTCCCAGCACAGGATGCGCCCGTCGGCTAGCAACCCGCAGGCGAAGGGGGTGGTGTTAGCGTAGTTGTATCCGACTTCTATCTCCGTGAAAGGCCCGGGTATGCTGCCTAAGAACTCCCCGCTAGGCTCCCAGCATTCAACCGCGCCGCCCGCGCGCCGCCCGCAAACATGATTGAGACCTCCCACGCTCACTTGAGTGAACCCTTCCCCCTGCGGATAATCTGAACCGTAAACCCGGTCTCCCCCGCAGTGCACAATCCCGTCAGTCCGCAAGACACAGACCCGTCCGTCCCGCCCGACGGCGACGCCAGCGAAATCGTTCCCCCTAACGGAACCTTCACCGTAGACTAAGCTTTCCTCGCCCCAGCATTCGACCACCGCGTCCGCCCGTAAACCGCAAGACATGCCGCCGTCGTCTAGCGCGTCCCCTCCAGATAGGTGAACGTCCCCGTCCCAACCCACATCCACTTCTACGAACTCCCCCGCAGGAGAGGAAATTTTCGCGCTCGCAGGATCAATTCCCCAACAGGCCAACCCGCCGGTAACGCGGACAGCGCAAGCATGCTCAACACCCGCGCTAACCTCCCTGAACTCACCCGCGGGAGGCTCCAACTCCCCCAACGGCGTCCCCTCCCACCAACAATGCAACCCTCCGTCACGTAAAATCCCGCACCCGAAATCCCACCCTGCGTCCACCAACCTGTACTTCAAATTACCTCTCCTAGGAGCATATTCACCATTGCCTCGTTTCCCAGTTGATGAGTCCCACCAGTTCCAGCACCACACAATTCCGCTCGGCCTAGTCCCGCATGCGTAGTTTAAACCGGCGGAGACTGATATGAAGCCCTCAAACGGTTCCGCAAGAGAAATTTCATCGTCTTCGGGGCAGGTGAATAGGCAGTCTGTTCCTTGGTAGTCTGTTCCTAGATATTTGGGGTAATCTTCTGGGATAGCGCACATGTCAGGAATAACTTCCGCTACCGGGGAGGGGCAGTTCCGTTCGTTCATCTCCCGGGCTGTGCGCTGTTTGCATTCAGAGTTCAACAACTCACGAACCTCCCCCTCTTCTAAAAGTCCATACAATCTCGCGTACTCATCGTAGTCGTCTTCACTCAATTGTATTTCAAGAACCTCTGGCCAAATCCGCCGGACGTCCTCCCCAGTCATCCCCGCGAGGCCCGGATGCGCGGACAGTTCAGCGAGCGTGGGTCTAGCGCGATAAACCGGCAACTCCAGCAACCCGTCGAAGTAATCGTAAAGCTTTTCCCCCACTGGTCTCAGCGCCACGGGCAGGCCATCAGCGAGGACGACGCCCTTGAACTCGGGGGCAGTGACTTGCAGCAAGAACCGTCTAAGCGAAGCATTAAAACGAATAGGCTCAGCCTCCCGCTCTAGTTCCAATCCCAGATCAGCGGCCATCCTCTCAAGCACCCACAAAGTTAGAATATCAATATACCAATTCGAAGTTAAAACAGACTCCCCCCAAAGAGACATCTCCCACTCATTAGGCATAATAGAACGCAAACGCAAGACAACCCAACAGAACGCCCCAGTAGGCTCAGAGACATCATTCGCGTCAATGCCAAGAAAATCACTATCCTCCAAACCAAGCCTTTGAGAAAACAAGTGAGCCTGCAACTCATCATCAGGCAAAACCTCAAACGCTGCCCACGCCATCTCAAGCGCTTCAAACCTCGAAGACGGAACAACCCTCGACATATCCCCCCCTGCGGCGTCCCTGAACTCCACCGCACGCTCAAACACACTCCCCCACACAGAACCCCCCAAACCCAACACCCCCACCAACTCCTCTCCACTGAACTGCCCCGCCAGGTCCACCAACTCCCCCTCAGTGAACACCTCCTCTAGAACATCCAACTCCTCGCCGGTGAACACTTCCTCTAGAACACCTAACGGCCGCTGATCGGGAACCGAAGACGCTGAACCCGGAACCTCCGCACCAGCATCAGACGACCCTCCGCCATCCTCCTCTTCGGAGGCGGGCGTGCAAGCAGACACGAACAAGACCGAAACAAGCGCTACCACCAGCACACGGCGGCAGCACCCAGCTACTCTCCTGGAAAACATGACCTGACCTTCTTTCTTAATCATAATCTGACCTTCTTTCTTAAATATGGCTCGACTATCCTTGGTTTCTTATATCTTTAGTTTCCTAGTTTCACTCTGGGATCCACGGGTTCGAAACGCCAACGCGCCGAATCATTGCCGCAAGCCGCATCAGTATTCTCAATGAGCACTCCGTCTGCGGCTGTCGCCTCAGACGACGCTCCAACCACCGGGCGCCAGCACCCGACGCCGGACGGACGGCCCCACGACTCTCTAATCCCATACCCATCCAAGCCGATCGGGAAAAGATAGAACACGCGCGACTTAGCACGAGCGCCTCCGACCATGCAATCCCCCCGGCGGACTTCCCTATTCAAAGCACCGCCCACGTACAAGCACTTCTTGCCCTTGACCTCGTCATCATTACTATCCAACTTCAACTTCCAAGAATCCTGGTCACCCGTGATGATATTCGCGGGTATAAAATAAAAAGAGCCCAAAGAAGACTTGAAATTAGGGAGAGGCTCAGCCTGCAACACGTGAAACCACTGCCTCTGATCATTAGGCCTATGACTGCTGTCATAGCCGCAGCGCTCCTGAACAACCCTCACATCAGCCGTAGACCCCGCCGGAACCGTCAAACACTTACCCGTCCCCGAATGACGCAGCAAAACCACACCAGCCTCAGGAGACGTAGTAGCACCCCTCATTATGAAATTAGCAACTTCAGCCACAAAAGTGCTGCAGTTCCAATTAGGAAAACTCTGTATCCCCCTAATCCAACTGAAGGTGAGTATAGCAATACCCAGTCCTAACCAGTCAACGTCTGTAAGCTTGTGACAATAGGAAATCCACAACTCCCTCAAAACCTCATCGCAGCCGTTAGCCCTGCCCTCTGTTACAGTTTGATGCAGGCCACTGCGAATCAAATCATAGCAATAGTCATGAGCTTGACAAGCAGCCGCCACGCCAGACCTCAGCCTCCAAGAACTACCAGTCAACTCATCACGCCTCTCCTCAGCCACCAACTCAACAAACTTTTTAACAGAAAAACTCCAAGGCAAAGCTTCAACTAAATCTCTAAGAAAATCGCCACTCCTACCAGGCTGACCATAAACTTTGATTGCTGGGCTAATGCCGGTGCAGTCTCCTGAGCCTCTCACGACTACTTTCTTATGCGAGTCTTTGAGGTCATCTTCGTTAGCCCATTCGGGGTAGTAGTAGTCAGGGTGGATGTGATCGGTGGGATTATCGTCGTCTGGGTGTTCTATATGCGCGCGTCTTCTTTCCCCTAAGGCTAGGAAAAGGCCTATTGGGGGGCACATAGGGGTCTTGTCGTCCGTGAGATCTTTGTCGTCGAGGTCGGTGTTAATGTAGGTGTCGGCGTTGGCCATGGCGCTGAATTCGCCTTCTTCGTCGCATTCTAGGGGGGTGTAAGTGATGTCGTTGGCGGCCGGGGTCATGGTCTTTTCGAATTTGCAGTAACCTGAGGCGTCGCGGGCTAGTCGGAGGTCTTCGTCGCTTTGGCAGGTCTCGTCGGTTGGGCGGCATCCCCCTTGGCTGGCTTGGTATTCTTCCCCAACCCCGCACATCGGAATGCATCTTCCCCCTTTGACGCGTTGAAAGCCCTCTGGGCACTTCTTCGGCTGGCAACCCTCATAATCATTTATACTGTCGTTGAGGTGATGCTGCCCCTCGGGGCAGGGCATGCCCGTGATGCTGCTAGCCGCGCCGTCGCCGGCTGCGTTGCGGGCTGAGATTGTTATGGTGTATTCAACGTTGTTCTTCAGCGACGACAACGTCGCCACCCATTCGAGGGTAAGGACCGGCGGTATTCCCTGCCGTTTAGCGTTGTAGTGAACGATGAGAGTTGAGGGAACACTGCTGCTGGTGGTTTCTTTCCATGTAACGATGAAATGCGTTATAGACGCTCCCCCGTCGTCTATCAACGCTTCTCCGTTACGTATACGCAATGGGGACGCCCAGGTTACTTCCAGCGCCCCGGGTTGGGAGGCCGCATGCAACGCTGTGGGCTCCCCGGGGAGGTCGCAGTGATGCGCCTTGTTGGAGTTTGCTATCAGGCAGGGAGTGCCGGCAGCGTGCGCGGCGTGTCCTTCCCCTTCTGGGTTCACGGCGGATATTTTGAACTCGTACTGTTTATCGTTAGTGAGGCCCGTCAAGACCGTGTTCCAGCTAAGCGGGAACGGGGGGATGCCTTCAAGGTTGGATGGTGTCGCGTTTGTTACTTCCTTGCTGTTCCATCCGCTTCGGGGACTGTCCGCTAAGCGCCACTTTATGATGTATTTGGTGATGGCCGCTCCCCCGTTGTTCGCGGGCGGCTGCCAAAGGAGCCCCACTTCCCCGGTGGCAGACCCGCTGAGCGTCCAAACCTGCGAGGGAGCCCCCGGGGGATCCACGCTTAGACACGATCCGCGCTCTGCTACATAAGTCAACCCTTGCGGGCATGGGACTAGGCTGGCTGACGCCCAGGGGCTGCTGCCGGTGGTGTTCACCGCTGCTATTCGCACGTCGTAGGGGACAGCGTTCTTTAAACCGTTGATGGTGTGTGGATAGGTTAGAAGGGATTCCGTTAAACCGAAGCCTATGCTGTGGCGGATTCCCTGCCCCGCAGCAACAACAACACTCTCCCAAAGATCCCCAGTACCGCTTCTACGCCAGTGCACCTCATATTCCCCCACGGGCGCCCCGCCGGTGGCAGCAGGCGGCGCCCAGGTGACAGTAATGCTTCCATCACCGGCGGAAGCGGTTAATTGGGGGGCGTTCGGCGGTGAGGCGCAGCGAAGGAGGCTGGGGGAGTAAGACTTGCCCGCCTCGCAGCGGGTGACGGCGGCTGAGACGTGTTCGGAGGCGCTGCCGGCGGTTAGAGCGCGGGACTGCTCACCCCTTAGGTCGTAGTTGGGGCGCTTCTTTCTGCTATGGTGACTAGAACTATCATAGTCACTTATATTAGTGCTGGAATAATCATAAGTAGCGGTGTTAGGATCGGGGAACAGTGCGGCAACTCTGAACTCGACTTGCTTACCGGAGGCACTAATGGTGGAAGAGCGGCGTGTTGCTGTTAACTGATGGACGAAGTCGTGGTCACCGGATACGCTCCATGTGAGCAGGTGCCTGTCCCCTACGGGGGTGATCATCCAATAAACATGATCTGAACGGCTGTCGTATACGGTGGCCGTGTTCCACCTAGTTGAGCCTTCGGGTCTCCATTGGAACTTGAACCCTATAATAGGATCTGGGGGGAGGCTGGAGGGCAGCCAGTAAGACCATGACACGTACCACGGCCAGTAATGGTCGCGTTCAACGCCAGTGGGCTTGGTGCGCTTCTGCCCGCTGTCGAAAATATTAACAGTAAGATTCCCAGGCGCCCCCCCCAGAAGCCACACAACTACTGCTGCTGCTTGACTGAGCGGTTTTCCCTTCGGGGCACGGCGTGGCGGAGACTGCCGTGTAGCGGCTGGAGCCGGCGGCGTTGCGGGCGGCTACTTGGAACTCATAGGATCGTCCGTTCACCAAGCCTTCTATCTCCTCAACCCAAGAACGATACAAACGAGCCCACTCATAGTACATCAGACTGGTATGGTCGTAGGCGTATCTTGTTTGAACATAATCCTCCCAACTCACCGTCGCCCGCGACCACGCCGCGGTTGAGCCTGCTTCCCGCCACCTCAGCGTGAACCCTGAGATGCTGTGAGGGGACTCCAGGGTATCCTCCCAGATGACAGCCACTCGAGTGTCCCCCGCCGCCGCTCTAAGCGCAGCAGGCGCCGGCGGGATACCCACACACCTCCCTAGGTAACCGTCGAACTCCTCCCCCGCCGCAGCGCACACCCGCGCGACCGCCGCAGAAGTCGCAGTAGTCGTAGTCGTGGTCGTCGTAGAAACAGTCGGCGGCGGCGACAGAACAGCAGCCGTCGTCGTGGTGGTAGTGGTCGTCGTGGTGGTGGGGGTGGTGGGTGCGGCGGCGCAGAATAGAAAACCCCTGAGCTGCAGGCCGCGGCGTAATTCCCATTCCCCTGTGTAAGGTGGGATGCCTACTTCAGCGGTGGTTCTTGTCTGCCTCTTCCAGTGATTATAAGCGAAGACAGTTCTAGTAGACCGAGCGCACGGGGAGGCTGTGGCGGATATGTAACTGCTAGACCCCGCGGAGTTAGAAGCAGCTATT
Source organism: Acidimicrobiales bacterium (assembly GCA_965242895.1). Lineage (GTDB taxonomy): Bacteria > Actinomycetota > Acidimicrobiia > Acidimicrobiales > CATQHL01 > CATQHL01. Next base: position 1,612,247 of record OZ251507.1, on the reverse strand, counting down.
TCCACTTCGTAGTCAGCGCCGTTGACCAAATCTGTCAGCAGAGCCCATCTAGGAAGCCAATGCTCCGACCAGCGGAGGTTCCAGTGACTGCCGGAAGAACACTCAGAGACCCTTGGTGAGGAATATGCACAGCTGAACCCGCGCGGACCGCCGGAGATGTCATGATCAAGAAGCGGTTTAGGGAACGCTTCCGTAGCGTCGTTCCATTCAACTGAGCCCGCGCGCCTCCAGCGCAGCGGGTAAGCCGTGATTGTTGAGCCTCCGTCGGAGGCGGGCTCCCCCCAAAGGGCCAGCAAATACCCGTTCCCCCGCCAAACCTCCACGTCCGCCGGCGCGCCGGGGGGAGTCACAGCCGCGCAAACATTCGAAGGAGAGGATGGTGAATACGCTGACCCTGCGGCGCAAGGCGCCCCCAGGGTTGAACTGCTCCACGCGCTTTGCCCAGCCGCGTTCACCGCAGCTAACTGAACCTCATACACCGACCCGTTCACCAACCCCCCCAAGAGTGTGCTCCCACTGGGGGGCAACCAGAATACCAGTAGACTCAATCCCGCTTAGAGCAAGAGAACCATCAGAACGCGGCACCATCACCGGCGAAGACCACGACCCCGCCCCGGACCCCGCATCGGAGACCCTCCACCGCAGCTTATATGATTCCACTAAGGGAGCATGCAAAGGAACGTTCAAGAACCCAGATTCCCAGCGCACTTTCAAAACCCCGCTGCCGGAAACCACCCTATCAATACTCGGAACAGCAGGCATGAGCACGCAACGCGCCAACACTGACGAACGAACACTACCCCCAGGACACGCCGGCAACGTAGTCGACGTCGTGCTAGTTGAAGACGACGACGAAGAATCCCCCGCCCCCGACGCCCCCGAAGCGCCTGACGCTCCCCCCGCCCCCGGCGCTTGAGTCGTGGTCGTAGTCGTGGTCGTGCTAGTCGTGGTCGTGGTGCTGGTGGTGGGGGTTTGACAGCCGGCGGGTGTGGCCCGCAAACCGGCGGCGCAGGGCAGGGTGGTTACTCGGTTGTCGTAGCTGCGGCCGGCTTCGTTCTCAGCAGACACGCCCACACGGTAAAACTCGCCGTTGGTTAACCCCGTGAGCGTGTAAACATACACCCGCTCCGTAAGCACAGTCACTGGGATGGATTTCACCTGCGCTAAGGGGAGTTCCCGGATCGCCCACCCCTCAGAACCTTCAGCCCTCCAATGAATATTATAACCAACTAGGGGGGCGTTCCCGTCCGAAACGGGTTCCAGCCAGTACAAGGTCACCGCACCGTCCCCGGACAACGCGGAAACGCTCCGCGGGTACGACGGTTTAGAGATGCAGCGCCCTAACGCCACCGAATAAGTTTTCGAAGGCACACAATACGGCAACGGCGCGGCAGTAGTCCTCGCAGGCGCCGCAGGCAGAGTTGCCGGCGTGGGGTGTGAGTTGACTGTAATATAATCAACGAACCCCCTAGGGAAACCGGCCTCGGTGAAACGCTGCCACGCAGACGAGAAAACACTCGCGAAACCACCAGTCGTTCCCGCTGGAGTGTCGGCGGCATCTGCGGGCGCCCCGCCGGCGCCACCCGTGAAACCAGCAGTTGGCGTGCCCGCTGCTGGGAAGAAGAAGCACTGCACCCGCCGCCCCCCAAGCGGGGGGGAGACATCCAGGGTGACCTGGCGGCAACGCGAAACCACAGAAACCTCAGTCTCATCCGCCTTGCGGGCAGTGAACTGAAACTGCTTACCTCCGAAAAGCCTCACAGCATCCGTACACGACCCCACCACCGAGGAGTCCACGTAAAACGACAACTCCACCCAGTGGCCGTGAAGCTCCGCCGCAGTAGAAGACGCGCCCGCGGAATCCAGCCAAGAGCACACAGAAACCCCAGGATCGCCGGATACATCACTCCGCGTCGCAGAGAACGACTCTACTACCCCAGACGAATTATAGAATAAATAAGGATCACGCTGCGAACACGGCCCCTGACTGGGAGGTAAGCAGTCCTTCACGAACTCCCCGCGGTAATCAACCACGGACACATAATGCCCCAACAAACCAGAAACACCTGAAACCGCGTAACCACCAGGCACAGTAGTAGTGGTCGTTGTGGTGGTGGTAGACGACGTAGTCGTGGTTGTGGTTGTTGGGGTGGGGGTGGCGCATGCTGTTCCGGTGTTGCGCTGCCCTGATGGGCACGGGCGTGCGGACGCCGTCACCTCAGCAGAACTGCCGGCCTCATTAAACAGCGAAACACCAAACGTGTACTGCGAACCGTTGGAAAGCCCCCTGAACGTGTACGAATAAGCGAACCCCCGAACCCCGAAGAGGGGCACCTCACGAACCTCGCTCACACCCAACGGCACAGACACCCAAGACCCTGAACCGGCGCGGCGGCGCAGCACAAACCCTAAAACCGGGGAACCCCCATCAGAAGCAGGCGGCAGCCAATACAACGTAACCAACCCATCCCCCCCAACAGCAGATATGCCCCCAGACGCCCCAGGCCGCCCCACGCACACCCCTAAAGCCCTAGACAACACGAGAGGAGACGCGCAAACCGGGGCCGCGGCAGTCGTAGACGTAGCAGCACCATAAATAAGATCCCACTCAGAAAAAAGAATCATCGAAGACGTCGTCGTAGTCGCAACAGTCGTCGTGGTCGCAGCCGCCGTCGTGGTCGTAGCGGGGGCGGCTGTGCACGCTGACGCGCTCCAATACTGACCCGCCGGGCAGGGCGCCCCAGAAGCAGAAACGAAACTGCTGCGCCCAGCCGCGTTACGCGCCGCCACCCCCACCTCATAAAGCGAACCATTCACCAACCCAGAAACCGTGGAAGAAAAAATCCGGAAACTCAGCGAACCCACCTCGAACTCCTCACCCTCACTCCACGCCACAGACGATTCCGTCCACGCCCCGGACGAGCCGCTCAACCTTCTGCGGAGCACGAACCCGGCCACCGGCTCCTCACTCGACGACGGGACAACCTGAAACCAACGAACCACCAAAGCCCCAGGCGACGAAGAAACCAGCACCATGCCAGGCGAAGCAGGCACCCCCACACACCTCCCAGCAGCCACCGAACGAACCCTCCCCACCGGACACGCAACCGCAGTCGTCGTCGTAGTCGTCGAGGGCACGAGAGCGGCCAGCGGCGGGGCAGCCGACGAAGAAAGCAAGCCACTCCCGCCATCAGCCGAACCCGCAGAAGAACTCACATCCAGCGAAGAGATACCGTCCCCATCTCCGCCAGCAGCCGCAGCTCCATCAGCACTAAGCGAAGGAAGCGCTACAGAAAAAACAGCCAACGCGACTGAACAAATCAACCACACGCGCATCCCAAGCCGCCCAAGCACACCAGCACCTTCAGAAACACCAGTATCATCGGAAACATCAGCACCCTCAGAACGCGGTGAACCTGGGTCGCACCAACTCCCAGGCACAACCGAATCATCCCTAGCAGCAGCGGACGCTCCCGCTTCCGCTGAACCCCGGGCCCTGTCAAGTCTTGGGCTCTCGCCCACGGGTCCCGCTCCTATGTTCATACATCAATCCTAGCACCTGTTTCGCCACTTCCACCGTCTCTTTATCCTTTGCTCACTGCTTCCTTAGACTAAGTCTAGCCTCACCAGAGTTGATCTTGCCGGGCTAGTTCAGACTCTTCAAGCGGGACGGGCAATCCTGATTGAGCTAAGTTCGGTGAACACTTCCTGCAGACCCTCCAACTCTTCCGCGTGAACACTTCCTCTAGAACACCGCTGCCTGCGGCACGTGGAGACGGGGAGAGGCCGAAGGAGCAAGCGGAACAGGAACCTCTGTGCTGGCACTAGGCGGCGCGGCGGCGCCCTCTCACAGATCTACTATCTAATGCTCATCTTGCAGCGCTCGAAACCACTTCTTCATATTATTAGGTCTATGACTGCTGTCATAGCCGCAGCGCTCCTAGACAAGCCGAACATCAGCCGTAGACGCCGCCTCAGCCGTTAAACACTTACCCGATGTTTGAAGCATCGCTGCGCTGGCTCAGTTGGAGTCGCCGTCTCGGTGGAGGACGGAGTTCGAGTGCAGCAGGAGGATGGGGGATTCTTTTACATATCTGTCGTCTATTTCACGCGGCGGGTCTGCGGCGGGTCTGCGCCGGCTGTCCAACACTCATGCCCTTCTTCAACATCGGGTAAGCATTGGGGGTGCGTGTATTCTTCTAACCCTTCGGAGACCCAGGTGAATACTTCTTCCAAACGGTTGAGACGCTAGAGGACCCTCCTGTGGGCAGCCGAAGAAGCAATCAGAATAGGCCCCCGAGTGCTAGGGTTCGTCTTCGGTGCCCATGCAGGATAAAACCTCCGCGACCCAGGGTGGGCAGGCTAGCTCTCTGACTTCCTGATCTGTGCGCTGCTTGCACTCAGAGTTCAACAGTCCCGCAACCTCTTCCTCTTCCAAGAGTTCATGCAACCTCACGTACTCAGCGTAGTGATCTTCACCCAATTCTAGTTCAACGATCTCCGGCCAAGCTCGCCGGATATCCTCCCCAGTCATCTTCCTATCCGCGAGAACCGGGTAATCAGGCAACTCCGCAACCTTCGGCCTCACACGAAAAACCGGTAACTCCAAGAGTTCCTCAAAGAAATCGTAAAAACCCTCCGCCGCCGGCCTCAACACCCGCGGCAAACCCTCAGCTAGAACAATACCTCTGATTCGAGGGTCCATGACCTGCAGCAAGAACCTTCTAAGCGACCTATTATAACCAGTAGAACCAGTCTCCCGCAACTCAATCCCGCGATTAGCGGCCTCCTTCTCAAGAAACAAAAGCTCTAAAGTCCTCAAATGCCACACATCAAACAACTGAGAAATAGATAACAGTAACAGACCCGTCATTTCCTCCGGAGGCATAATCTCGCGCAACCGCAGAACAACCCAACAAAACGCGCCAGTCGGCGTGGAGACATCATTAGCATCAAGACCCAAAGGATCATCCCCACTAAGCGTTCGATAATAAAAATTTCGAGCCCTCAGACCATCCTCAGAAAAACCCTCCCACCAACCCCTGGTCCCGTCAGCAGCCATGAAAAACTCGAAAACATCAGGACTCTCATTCTCCGACCCCAACAACTCCACCAACTCATCCCCGCTGAACTGCCCCGCCAGGCCCACCAACTCTTCCTCGGTGACCACCTCCTGCAAATCCTCTAACTCCTCCTCAGTTAACACTTCTTCTAGAACCTCTAACGCCTGCTGCACGGAAACCGAGGAGGAGGGTGAACAGGCAGACAACAACAGGACTGAAACGAGCACTACCACCAGCACACGGCGGCGGTACCTAGCTAGTCTTCTAAAAAACATAATCTGACCTTCCTTCCCAGCAAACATGACCTGACCTTGCTTGATTCTGCTCGGCTGCCTGGTTTTTTAGCCGCACTCTGGAATCCACGGGCTCGAAACACCAACGCTGCAAATGCGATTCGCAATCCTTAGTGGCGGAAGCAGCGTCGGCCGGTGAAGACCAGGGCTAGGTCTGCGGCGTCGGCTGCGGCGATGACCTCGGCGTCGCGGATGGAACCTCCTGGGGAGATCACTGCAGTGCAGCCTGCTTCGAGGGCGCCGTCTAGGCCGTCGGGGAACGGGAAGAAGGCGTCGCTGGCGTAAGCGCCGCCCTTGCCGCGGCCGGCTGCTTTGCGGGCGGCTATGGCGCCGGAGTCGCGGCGGTTGGGTTGGCCTGCACCTATCCCCACGGCGCAGCGGTCTTTGGCCACGACGATGGCGTTGGAGCTCACTGCCCCAACCACACGCCAAGCGAACAGCAGGTCTACCCACTCCTCGGGGGTGGGATGCCGTTGGCTCACGACCCTCGGCCAAGAGCGCTCAGATGACGGCTTGAAGGCTGCGGGGTCGGGGGTCTGAACCAACACGCCGCCGAGCACTGAACGCAACTGCAGCCCTGGAGATGGCGGCGGAGGAGTCCGCAGTACTCGCAGGGCTTTTTTTGCGAGCAGCAACTCCAGAGCCTCGGGGGTGTAGCCGGGGGCTAACAGCACCTCGGTGAAGACCTTTAAGACTGCCTTGGCGACCGATGCGTCGACCACACGATTGATCGCCACGATGCCGCCGAAGGCTGAAGTGGGATCGCAGGCGTGGGCTCGCGAGTACGCCTCCAGTGAGGTCTCGGCCACGGAGGCGCCGCACGGGTTGGCGTGCTTGACGACGACCGCAGCAGCCTCGCCGGCGCCCGCGTATCTGGGGACGCCCGGCTCCTCGCTGGCACCCGCATCGCCGTCGACTTCCGCATCGCTGGCACCCGCATCGCCGGCACCCGCATCGCCGGCACCCGCATCGCCGGCGCCCGCAGCCGGCGCTTCGCCCAGGTCGCAAACCAGCCGCCAGGCGGCCTCGGCGTCGAGCACATTGAGGTAGGACATCTCCTTGCCGCCTAGCTGCTCGCAGGAATCCCACCAACTCTCAGCCTCCTCAGCCACGTAGAGAGCACCCGACTGGTGAGGATTCTCGCCGTAGCGCAGAAGCTTGCTGCGCCGCAGGTTAAGCCGAAGCGTCTCGGGCAGAGCGTCTTGCCTACCCCCATCTGCGTCTCCAGCAGTCCCCTCACCTGCCTCGCCCCGCTCGCCTGCCGCTCCATGCTCCCCCGCTCCTGCCGCTCCCTGCGCCCCCACGCCCGCTCCGCCAGCCAGCCAGCGGGCTACGGCGGCGTCGTAGGCGGCGCAGTGCTCGAACGCTTTGAGAGCCAGCCGCCGCCGCGTCTCCTCGCTCAGCGAGCCCTCGCCGGAGAGCTCCTCCAGCACGGCTTCGTAGTCGGCGCTGCCTACCAGCACCCCAACATGGGCGAAGTTCTTGGCGGCGGCGCGCAGCATTGCGGGGCCGCCTATGTCGATCATCTCCACCGAAGGCTGCTCCTCGAAGGGATATAGGTTGCAGACCACCAGGTCGATGGGCTCAGCCCCGAGCGCTGCCAGGTCTGCTAGGTGCTCGCGCCGCTCTCGGTCGGCCAGAATGCCTGCGTGGATGAGAGGGTGCAGGGTCTTCACCCGACCGCCTAGGACTTCAGGGCTTCCGGTCACTTCGGAAACGGGCTTCACCGCCAATCCAGCGGAGCGCAGCACCTCGGCTGTCCCCCCGCTGGAGATCAGTTCCCAGCCCAGGGCGGAAAGTCTCTGTGCTAAATCTGCGACCCCCGACCGATCCGAAACGGAGATCAGCGCCCTCATCGCAGGCTAGAGCGAGGCCACACTAGAGCGACGCCACTAGATCGGCCATCAACTCGCCGGCCTCGGTGGGGTTGCGCCCTACCAATACGCCGGCAGCCTGAAAAGCCTCGACCTTGGCGGCGGCCGTCCCTTTGCCACCCGAAACGATCGCCCCGGCGTGCCCCATCTTTTTGCCTGGAGGCGCTGTGAGGCCGGCTACGTAAGCCACCACGGGTTTAGACATCTCGGCGGCTATGAACTCGGCGGCCTCCTCCTCGGCCGACCCTCCGATCTCTCCTATGAGCATGACCGCCTTGGTTTCGGGATCTTCCTCGAAAGCGGAGAGGGTGTCGATGAAGTTGGTTCCGGGCACTGGGTCGCCGCCGATGCCCACGCAGGTGGTGCAGCCGATACCTTTTTCCTTGAGTTCGTAAAGCGCCTGGTAGGTGAGGGTGCCGGAGCGGCTCACGATGCCGACGGGCCCGCCCGCCTTGGCGATGTGACCGGCGGTGATGCCTATGTTGCACTTACCTGGGCTGATGATGCCTGGGCAGTTCGGGCCGAGCAGGCGCACGCTCGGGTGGTTGCGGCGCAGCAAAGCAAACATGCGGGCTTCGTCGTGCATCGGAACGCCCTCGGTGATGACCACGATGAAGTTCACCTCGGCTTCTGCGGCTTCGGCCACGGCGGACGGCACGATGGGGGCCGGCACAAATACGCAGGCAGCGTCGGCGCCGGTCGCCTCCACGGACTCTCGGACGCTCCCGAAAACCGGAATGCCCTCCACGTCCTCGCCAGCCTTGCGGGGGTTGACTCCAGCCACGACTCGAGTGCCGTATTCACGATTCAGAAGACCGTAGAAACGTCCCGCCGACCCGGTCAGCCCCTGGTAGACGACACGGGTGTTTTCATCGACCCAGATACTCATTGTCCTCCCCTTTGTTCCCTTTGTCCTTCCTGCCCTGCCTGCCCACCTCGACCGGTGCCTTCGCCTCCGGCCGCACACTCGTCTCCGGCGGCGCACTCCACGGCTAGACGGGCAGCCGAGATCATGTCGGGAGCCATCATCAGGCGACCGGAGAGGTGCGGACGCAGGATCTCGCGGCCTTCGGCGGCGTTCGTTCCGTCTAGACGGACGACCATGGGGGACGAAATGTCCACCCTGTCCATGGCCTTGAGGATGCCTTCGGCCACCACCTCGCCCTTGGTGATTCCTCCGAAGACGTTGACGAAGATGGAGCGCACCTCCCGGTCGCCGTTGATCACCTCTAGGGCGTCGGCCATCACATCGGCGTCTGCCCCGCCGCCTATGTCCAGAAAGTTGGCGGCCGAACCTCCGACCTCGGCCACCACGTCAACCGAGGCCATCGCCAGCCCGGCGCCGTTGGCTATCACCCCCACGCTGCCTTCCAGTCCGACGTACTGCAGTCCTTTGGAATGCGCCAGCCGTTCCCTTTCGTCGCGCGGGGAGGTCTTGTCGTATTCGGAGTAGTCGGGATGTCGAAAAAGGGAATTGGTGTCCAAAGTGACCTTGGCGTCCAGCACCTGCAGGCGCCCGTCGGCGTTCACCACTAGGGGATTGACCTCGACTAGGTCGGCATCGCCTTCGGTGTAGGCGCGGTAGAGAGCCAGGAGCAGGTCGACGGCCTGCTCGGTCACCGCATCGGAGAGGTTTGCTTCGAGCACCCAGCTGCGCGCCGAGCGGGGCGTCAGACCTTCGGCGGGGTCTATCTGGATTCGGGCTATGGCTTCGGGCGAATTGGCCGAGACTTCCTCGATGTCTACGCCTCCCTGCGCCGACAGCATCCCGAGGTGCTGACGGGTGGAACGGTCGAGCGTGAAGCTCACGTAGTACTCCTCGGCGATGTCGGTGGCGGCTTCCACCCAGAGACGGCTCACGACGTGCCCTTTGATGTCCATGCCCAGGATGGCCTCGGCTGCCTGACGGACTGCTTGAAGGTCTTTGGCCAGCCTGATGCCTCCGGCCTTGCCGCGCCCGCCAACGTGCACCTGCGCCTTCACTACGACCGGACAGCCGATCTCCCGGGCCGCCGCCGCCGCCTCGGTGACGCTGAACGCAGCGGCTCCGGGCGAAGTGGGCAGCCCGAATGAGGCGAAGAACTCTTTACCCTGGTGTTCAAGTAGATCCACTGTCTGCTCCGAATTCGAGTCGATTGGCGATTGAGGTGTGTCGGAACGACAACGAAAGGGTCGGTGTTCCGGCAAGAAATCCTACGACCGCTGGACATGGAGTCGACGACAAGAACAGCCTGACGCACGCCGTGAGGGCGACGACCGCAAGGGCGCAGCTCCGAACCTGGAGTCGACGACAAGAACAGCCTGACGACTTTGCGGACGCACTTGCGAACATACTGAAGCCGTGCCTGTAGAAACCGCTGGATCTCGCCGAATTCATCGAGCGGTCATTCTGGGGATCTCAGCCGTGCTGCTGGCCGTCGGAGTGATCTTTCTCATGGGGTGGCTGGCGCGCACGGGCGTAATCTCGCCGAATCAGAGCGAAGGAGCGTTGAGGATCGGAAACCCGAAACAGTTCGCCGACGCTATAGACGAGGGAGGGCCGCTCGTTTTTCGTGACCCCCTAGGAGGAGACCGCCATAGGATTCTCCAGCACCTCGGCGACGACCCTGGCACGGGCTGGTATGCATTTGACGCACGCCGATCGGGCGCTCGCAGCGAATGCGTTTTGGAGTGGAAGCGGGAAGCCCGCGTATTCGTGGATTCTTGCGACGGGGAGATTGTGGAAGCCGACGGCGCGGGGCTTCCTCAATATGAGGTGCGTATCCGAGAGGGCAGACTGGAAGTGATCTTCGGCTCGCCTATGCAGCCGGCGCAAACTTCGACCAGCCAGCCTCCGGCCAACCCACCTCCGGCCACGCAGCCCCCGGCAAGCCAACCTCCGGCCACGCAGACCACGCAACCTCCGGCCACGCAGACCACGCAACCTCCGGCCACGCAGACCACGCTGCCGTAGAAGACTGACGAGCGGCGCCGAGCGCCTCGGTTCAATCGACCCTCGTGAGGCGCGCCCAGGCGAGCAGCAGCCGCTTTTCGCCGACGCCTGGGAAGGCGACCGTGGCTTCCGCTTCGCCGTTCGTCTCGGCGATGTCGGTCACCACCCCTTCGCCCCAGCGGGGATGACGCACGTCGCATCCCACCTTGAGGTCTGCGGCGCCGAGCCCTGCGGGCGACTCGGCAACCGAGCGCTCAGAGGTCGGCGAAGAAGACGCTGCAGCCAGTTCGACCTCCCGCTCCCTCCAACGTTCGCGGCGGCCAGCAGCGCCTCTAGCACGACCTGAGCCGAAGCGGCCGCTGCGCCCGTAGCCGTCACCGAAGCCGGAGTTCCTGTAGCCGCTGTAGGAGCCGTAGGAAGACAGCGAAGGGCTCGCCTCTTGCAGCAAGAGGTCGGCGGGGACTTCCTCTAAGAACCTGCTCGGAGGGTTGAACATGCTGTCCGACCAGAGCCTCCTGCGCTCGGCTGAGGAGAAGTAGAGGCGCTCTTTAGCGCGCGTGACCGCCACGTACGCCAAGCGGCGCTCTTCCTCTAGTTCGGAAGGGACGTCCACTGCCCTGGAGATGGGGAACAGACCGTCTTCCATTCCCAGCAAGAAGACCACGGGGAACTCCAGTCCTTTAGAGGCGTGGACGGTCATGATCTGCACTTTGGGATCGCGGACTTCCTGTTCTGTGGGTGAGGTCACCAGATCGGCCGAACTCACCAGAGCGGCCTGCTCGAGGAAGTCCCCCACCGTGTCGAACTCAGCGGCGGTACCCAAGAGTTCCTCGATGTTTTCCAGCCTGCCGGCGGCGGTGATGTCGTCTTCTGCTTCGTCGCTGAGTTCGCCCAGGTAGCCGCTCTTCGTGAGAAGAAACTCGATGATGTCCGCCGGAGTTTCCCCCAGGCGGTCGCGGGCGTCTTCCATCAGGGTGAGGAAATCGTCGATGCCTCGTCTCGCCCCGGCGGAAACGCCCGCTTCGAACGCCGACGCCAGAGCGTGGGCTAGCGGGAGACCGTGCTCGGCCGCCCAGTCGGAAAGGCGCTGAAGGGACTTCTCTCCTACGCCTCGCCGCGGGACGTTGATGATCCGCCTCAGGCTCACCTCGTCTGCGGGATTCAGCAGGACGCGCAGATACGCCAAGGCGTCTCGAATTTCCTTGCGCTCGTAGAAGGCGGCCGCCCCGATCACCTCATAGGACAACCCTGCGGCGACCAGAGCCGACTCGGGCGCACGGCTCTGAGCGTTGACCCGGTACATGACGGCAATGTCACCGAGGCGGTAGTTGTTCTCGACGATCAGCCTTCGAATCTCTTCAGCCATCCAGTTGGCCTCGTCGACTTCGTCGTAGGCACAGAACCATCTGACCGGTTCTCCGGCGGTCTTTTCGCTCCAGAGTTCCTTGGGCAGGCGGGCGGAGTTGTGAGATATCACGGAGTTGGCGACGCTCAGGACGTTCTGCGTAGACCGGTAGTTCTGCTCTAGGAGGATCACGGAGGCGTCCTCAAAGGCGGCGTCGAACTCCAGGATGTTGCTTAGGACGGCTCCGCGAAAGCCGTAGATGGACTGATCGGAATCGCCCACCACGAAGACGTTGCGGTGCTTGGCGCCCAGTTTCAGAACTAACTCGTTCTGAGGCTTGTTGGTGTCTTGATACTCGTCTACGAGGATGTGGCGGAAGCGGTCTTGATAGTTCTCCAAGACGTCGGGGTGCTCGTTGAACAGCCGCAAGGTCATTAGCAGCAGGTCGTCGAAGTCCATGGCCCCGGCGACGGCTAGACGTTTCTGATATTCGGAGTAGACCCTGGCCGTTCGTTCACCGAGGTAGTCCTCGGCGGTGGCTTCGTATTCGAGCGGCCCTATCATGGCGTTCTTGGCAGCGCTGATGCGCCCGAGGAAGCCTCTGGGCTTGGGGGTTGAGATGTTCAAGTTAGACATGACGCTGCCGGTGAGACGCAGCGAGTCGGCCTGGTCGTAGATGCTGAAGTCCTGCGGGAAACCCAGCAGTTCGGCGTTGGAGCGCAGAATTCGGGCGCAGGAGGAGTGGAACGTACGCACCCACATGCTCCCAGCGTCAGGTCCCACGAGCTGCACCACACGCTCGAGCATCTCCTTGGCGGCCTTGTTGGTGAACGTGACAGCCAGGATCTCCCACGGAAGCACCCCGCAATCGGAGATGAGATGGGCGATGCGGCAAGTGAGCACGCGTGTCTTGCCGGAACCTGCTCCTGCGCTCACGAGCAGGGGTCCGTCGCCGTGCAGGACGGCCTCGTGCTGGACTGGATTCAGACTGTATTCCAAGGGCAAACCCCGCTCTTGCAGGTTATGGGCCAGGGAAAATCGGCGCGATAGAATGACAGGATAATGGATGCTGCGGAAGACCTCTTAGAAAAAGAGATGGGGGAAAGCCCGCGGGAGGATGCGTCCGAGGGAACGCAGGTAGAGACAACCGAAGAAGCGCAGACCGAGACAACCGAAGAAGCGCACGTCCCTGCCTTTGGGACGCCGATTCCTCTCAAAGCGACGACCGGCGGACTGAAGAGCGGAACGATCGTCACTGGAATGGTCACGTCGGTCTCCCCTCGAGAATTAGAACTAGACCTAGGGGAGGGGCGGACGGCGGTCATCGGAAGCCGTCACTGGACTTCCGGTCTGGAGGTCGATCTGACGGGAGAAGTCCGTAAAGGCGACCCCGTCTCGGCAGCCGTCTTGGTGCGGGAAGACCACAAGAACCGCATAGTCCTCTCGCGCAGTTGGGGACTGCAGCTGAAGGCGTGGCAGGAAGCGAGCGAGGCAATGGAAGCCGGCAAACTCGTGGAGGGCACCGTCACCGACGCCGGCAAGCCAGGATGGACGGTGAACATCGGCATTCGAGCCTTTGTACCCGCCTCTCTAGCTGGCGGCGAAGATCCTGAAGCCATGCTGGGCAAGACCGCTGAATTCAAGGTGGTCGAGGTCAAGCAGTCTCAGAACCGATGCATCCTTTCTCGGACCGCCGCCAAGAGGACACTGGAACGGCGGGCGGACAGAAAAAGGCTGAAAGAGCTCAAGACTGGCAATTTGGCGCGGGCGGTCGTGACTGAAGTCCACGGCAGGGGCGCCGTGGTTCTGGTGGACGAGAGGTTTGTCAGCCTCATACGTCGCAGCGAACTGAGTTGGTCGCACGTTAGGCGGACGGAAGCCGTGGTGAAGGTGGGCGAGGAACTCCAAGTCAAGGTGCTGGACACCAATCTCTCGAAAATGAAAATCGACGTCTCCCTGCGACTAGGAGAAGATCCTTTCCTTCAACTGGATCGCTCAAGACGCTACGAAGGCACCGTCAAGAGCTTGACACCGGCCGGGGCGTACGTGAGCATCGACTTGGACAGCCCGGAGGACGGAGTCGGACGTTCGGCTGTGGAAGGGTTAGTGAGCAATGAGGAATTGGTCGAGTACCCCATTCGGCACCCTGGCAATGTGGTGGTCCCGGGCGATCGTGTGGCGGTTCAGGTTCTCCGCTTCAGCCGACGAAGCCGCCAGCTCGACCTGTCAGTAAATCAGGCGATGCTGCTGCGCCCATCCGAAGCCGTCCGCAACCAGAACGACGCAGAGGATTCGCGGGAAGGGGATTCGCAGGACGGGGTTCTCCCGGAAGCGACCGAGGTAGACGGAGCGACCGAGACAGACGGAACAACCGAGGCAGACGAAACCCCCGGAGCGACCGGAACAAACGGAACAGCCGAGGCAGACGAAGCCCCCGGAGAAGACTGAGGCGCTGCCGAAACTCTGGGGGGTGGATCACTCCCACTCAATGGTGCCGGGAGGTTTCGTCGTGACGTCGTAGACCACACGGTTCACGCCCGGCACTTCGGCCACGATGCGGCTGGCCATGGATTCCAGAACGTCATGCGGCAGACGGGCCCAGTCGGCAGTCATGGCGTCTTCGCTCGTCACCGCACGAATCACTATGGGGTGGCCGTAGGTGCGTTCGTCACCCATCACCCCCACCGTCCTCACGTCTAGGAGCACGGCAAGCACCTGCCAGACCTCCCTTTCTAGACCTGCACGGGTGATCTCTGAGCGGACGATGGCGTCCGCCGCCCGCACGATCTCCACCCGTTCGGGCGTTACTTCCCCGACGATGCGGACGGCCAAGCCCGGCCCGGGAAACGGATGCCGCCACACCACTTCTGGAGGCAGCCCCAACTCTTCTCCCAGCATCCGCACTTCGTCCTTGAAGAGCTTGCGGAGAGGCTCCACCAACTCCAGTTCCATGTTCTCGGGGAGACCCCCCACGTTGTGGTGGCTTTTGATGAGGGCGGCCTGGCCGCCGCCCGACTCGATGAAGTCTGGGTAGAGCGTGCCCTGCACCAGGAACTTCGCATCGTCGGATCCCAGCGCCTCCCGCTCGAAGATCCTCACGAAGCGCTCGCCGATGATCTTGCGCTTTGCCTCAGGGTCTCTGACGCCCGCTAGGGCGTCCATGAACTCGCCGCCCGCAGACACGTACACCAGGGCGCCGCACTCCTCGGCATCCCTGGCGTCTCCGGTATCCCCAGTGTGCGCGCCAACCCCGGTATACCCAGTGTTCCCACCAACCCTGGCTCCGGCTGCGGCGGCGCGGCTGCTGGCCGCTTCGCTGCGGGCGGTTGGGCTGCTTCGCCCGAAAGCCTCGACCACCTGCTCGCCTTCGCCTTTACGCATCAGCCCCGTGTCTACGAATACGCAAGTCAGACGATCTCCTATCGCACGCCGCACTAAGGCAGCCGCCACCATTGAGTCCACGCCTCCCGAGAGGCCGCAGACCGCACGCCCGTCGCCGATCTGGGTGCTCACCGCCAAAAGAGCGTCGGAGAGCATGGACTGAGGAGTCCAGTCGGGCGAGCAGCCGCACGCTTCGTAGAGGAAGTTCTCGATCATCTGCTGTCCCGCTTCGGTGTGGCGCACTTCCGGATGGAACTGCACTCCGAATAGAGCACGCTCAGGAGATTCGAAAGCGGCGGCGGGCGACATCTCCGTCAAAGCAGTGGCATAGAAACTCTCGGGAAGAGCGGCGATGGAGTCGAAGTGGCTCATCCAGACCTGTTGACGGCGGGGGATGTCAGGGGTGATCAGCACGCTCTCGGGAACGAAATCCGCCCTGTCCGCCCCTGCGCCGCCGCCCTCTAGAACTTGCAGTTCGACCCGCCCGTACTCGGCCGTGCCGCTGCGGTCGACCTCGCCTCCCAGGGATTGGGCTAGCAGCTGCGCCCCGTAGCAGATGCCCAGGATGGGGACGCCGAGATCGTAAATTTCGGCGTCTAGCAACGGCGAGCCTTCTTCGTGAACCGACTTCGGGCCGCCGCTGAGTATCAGCCCGGCCGCCCCGCTTTCACGCACTTCAGCGGCGGTGACACCCCAAGGGACGATTTCGCTGTAGACCCTCGCTTCCCGCACGCGGCGGGCTATGAGTTGGGCATATTGGGCGCCGAAGTCGACTACCAGGACACCCTGGCGCTCGAGGGGCGATCCGCTCACGCCTTCCCTGACCCGTCGTCCGGGCGCGCAGACACACCGCCGAAGGGCGCCCCTGCGCCCCTCGGAAATGCGGGCGAGATCATGATTTTTGCCTTCTGAAAGTCCTTTATGGAAGCAAACCCGCACGTAGCCATGGCTTCTCTCAAGCCCCCGAAGAGGTTCGTCCTTCCGTCGGCGCTGCGGGCAGGACCGAAGAGGATTTCCTCGAGGGGTGCTCTGGTGCCCTCATGCACACGAACGCCGCGAGGCAGCACGCCGTGCCCGGCGGACATGTTCCAGTGAAAACCTCGTCCTGGCGCTTCCTCCGCCGCTGCTAGGAGAGAGCCCAGCATCACTGCGTCGGCTCCGCAGGCCACGGCCTTGGCGATGTCACCGCTGTTCGCCAAGCCGCCGTCGGCGATGACCTGCACGTATACGCCTGTCTCATCGAGGTGACGCATGCGCGCAGCGCGCACGTCGGCTAGCGCGGTGGCCTGAGGAGCACCCAGGCCGACCACCTTGCGGGTGGAACTCGAGCGGCCCGGGCTCACGCCCACCAAGACTCCGGCCACTCCTGCTCGCATGAGGTGGAGAGCGGAGTCGTAGCTGGCGCAGCCACCCGCCACCACCGGCATCGGAAGGTCTCGGACAATCTGCTTGAGGTTGAGGGGGGAGCCGGTTCGAGAAATGTGTTCGGCGGTCACGGACGTGGACTGGATGACCAGAAGATCCACTTCGGCCGCAGTTAAGAGCGGAAGCAGTTCCGCTGCGCGCTTGGGCTTGACGGCGAGGCAGACCAGATCGGCGGACTCCCTGATCTCTGCGACTCTCTCTCCGATCAACTCGGGAATCACCGGAGCGGCGTACATCTCCTGAAGACAAGTTGCGGCGACATCCGGGGGGGCAGAGGTGATGGCGTCGTAGGCGGGCGACGGGTCTTCGTAGCGCGTCCAAAGACCTTCGGCATTCAGCACGCCCAGCCCGCCGTGCCGTCCGATGAGAGCGGCGGTCGCTGGGGAGGTGACACTGTCCATGGCCGAGGAGAACAGTGGCAGCGGCAGCCTGTAGGCGTCTATCTCCCATTCCAGATCGACCTCGTCGGGGTTGCGGGTGCGGCGTGTAGGCAGAACGCTGATCTCTTCGAAGCCGTAGGCGCGCCGCCCGCTCTTGCCGAAGCCGATCTGAATCTCGGTCATCTCACTCCGTCTTTCTGGCCGTCGGCGGCAGATCCCGTTCCGTGCGGGTCTCTCATTCCGTGCGGGTCGTCCCGGCGCTGCTCAACCTGAGCGTCCACGCCCATAGGGGGACGGCGCAGCGGGGGCGGCAGGGGTCAATCGGGGCAGTCAATGTTGGGGATTCCTAGTTCGAGAAGACGGCGGAGCAGCGTTGCCGTGGCGCCCCAGACGGTGTCGTGCTCCAGTTCGAAAAACGAGATCGCGCGCGGCTCTCCGCCCTCTGGTTGTGGCCAGAGTTCTTCGCGGAACGCTCCGGGCGCCAGCAGTTCAGAAGCAGGCACGTGCAGGATCGCCTCCACTTCCGCTGGGTCTGGCTGCAGTCGGGCAGGCCGCTCCGGAAGGAGCGCAACGAAAGGGTGGAAAAGCGAATTGCTGCTCACTGTGAAACGCGGTTCGAGCCGCCCGATTAGCCGAGGGGCAGACGGGGAGAGCCTTATCTCTTCGTGTGCTTCGCGCAGGGCAGTGCTCCAGAGGTCTGCGTCTGCGGATTCCTTGGCGCCCCCCGGAAAGGACACCTCCCGGCGGTGCGCCCTCACGAATGCGGACCGGCGGGTGAGGATCACGAACGTCTCGCCCGCATGCTCGTAAAGCGGGATCAGCACCGCCGAGAGCCTTTGCCGCCCGTCTGGAGGGGATTGCCGCCCGTCTGGAGGGGGTGGATGAGAAGACGCCGCCGCCAGACGGCTCTCAAGGACGCCCAAGTCGAACCTGCGGCGGTCGGGCGTCAGACGAGCCCACGGAGCTGCTGCGCCGATCTGAGCCTCAGCGGGACGCGGGATGTCCTGCGGGCGTCCGCTGCGAACTGGAGCGGCCTCGACGGGAAGGCTTTGGGCGGCAGCCAAACCGGGGCTCATCGGTACTCCCTGCGCACCCTTTTCCCGATGTCGCATATCACCTCATAAGGGATGGTGTCTAGCCGATCGGCCACCTCCTCTGCCCTTATGCTTTCCTCGCCCTGCGAACCGATCAGCACCACCTCATCGGAGGCGCAGACATCAGAGGAGAAGCCGCAGTCCACCATCAACTGATCCATGGTCACCACCCCGACTATCCGGCGGCGCCTGCCGCGGATGAGGACCTCCCCGCCCGCTCGCCCGTAGTCACGCCTCACTCCGTCTGCGTATCCGACCGGCACTGTGGCCACCGTCGTGTCGGATTCGAACCTGTGCGACAGACCGTAGGAGATGCCCTCCCCTGCGGCTACCTGCTTGACGAACGAGACTTCGGAACTCAGGTTCATGACAGGGCGAAACCTCTCGGTTACTTGGCGGCGCTGAGCGGGACCGGGCGAAAGGCCGTAGATGGTCAGCCCTGCTCGAACAAGGTCGAAGCGCCCCGCTCTCTCGGTGTCCACGCAGCGCAGCAACAAGGCGGAGTTGGCGGCGTGACGAAGGAACCTTCCAGCCGCCTTGTCCGCCAGCGGCGCAGCAAGGCTCTCAAAAAGTTCCAGTTGTGTGTCGGTGAACGGATCCTCGGGGCGGTCGGCCGAGGCGCAGTGCGTCCAAAGACCCTCCAGCACGAGGCCGTCCTTGGCCAGGATCGCTTCAGCAAGCCTCAAGGAGTCGGCCGGTTTAACGCCTACGCGGTTCATGCCGGTGTCGATTTTTAGGTGGACAGGCAGCTTCAGACCTCGGGCATCCGCGGCTGCGGCCGCTGCGGCCAGTCCGCTCGGGCTGTAGACGGTGGGGCGCAGCATGTGCTCGGCCACCTCCACCATCTCTGAAGGCCGGGGTTCCGACAGCAGGAGTATGGGACAAGTCAGGCCTGCCTGCCGCAGTTCGATGCCCTCCTCTACCAGGGCGACCGCCAGCCAGTCGGCTCCGCCCGAGAGAGCAGCCCGGGCGGCGGCGAGTGCTCCGTGGCCGTAGGCGTCGGCCTTCACGACGGCGCAGAGCCGGGCAGGGCGCGCCATCTCGCGGAGTTCGGCGACGTTGGCGGCCAAGGCTTGGAGATCGACTGAGGCGTAGGTGGGGCGCATCAGACGTCTCCCCCGCCGGGGCGCTCGAAGCTGGCGAACGCCTCGGGGATTCGATCTATGAGGTCGCTGGCGATCATGCCGGAAGCCGGCCCTAAGCCAGCGGCCACGCCATGGACGTGGGCGGCCACGGCAGCTGCGTCCAGCGGACGGACGCCCCCGGCGAGCAGAGCACCGATCATTCCGCTCAGAACGTCACCGGTACCTGCGGTGGCCAGCCGAGCGTCGCCGGAGGTCACTAGAAGTACTTCGCCGTCTGGAGCGGCCACCACCGTCGTGGGGCCTTTCAGCAGCACGTGCACGTCGGCCGCCGCAGCCAATTCTCGAGCTGCGGCTATGCGGTCGCTCCCGGGCGGGCTTCCCGTGAGAGCAGCGAACTCTCCGTCGTGAGGCGTTATGACCACCGGAGCGCCCGCCCTTGCGGCTGCGGCGGCGGGCAGGTTCTGACCCAGGGAACCTAGGGCGTCGCCGTCGAGCACAACCGGCACCTTCAATCCAGCCAGCAGCCTGACGACCTCCTCCGCAGTCTTGGCACTCCTGCCCAGTCCGGGCCCCACCACCAGCGACTTGAAGCGTTCGGGGTGAACGTGCTCTGCCCAACGTTCTGCGGGAAGTTCATGGGAGACCACCTCCAGCGGCGCCTCCGGGTCAAACACCGCCCCTGGTATCGAGAGCCGGACGTATCCCGCGCCTGTGCGTCCGGCGGCGGCCGCGGCCAGCCGAGGAGCGCCGAACATCCCGGGCGATCCGCCCACCACCCAGCAGGCCGAATCCCACTTGTGGGCGTCGGCTGCACGCTGAGGGCGGCGGGCGTCTGCGTCTGCGTCACTGAACAGGTGCGTCCGGGCGGAAAGGGCGTCTAGTCCGATGTCGGCCAGGGTTACGCAGCCCGCCATCCGCCGCCCCTCCCCGAAGAGGAGCCCTGGTTTGTATGCGGTGAATGTGACCGTCCGCTCCGCTTTCAGGGCCCTGCCCAGCATCTCGCCGGTGAGGCCGTCTATGCCGGAGGGTATGTCTACGGCCAAGACCGGATCACCGCTCGGCGGCGGGTTGTACGGGCGATTCAGCCCGGTTCCGA
Source organism: Acidimicrobiales bacterium (assembly GCA_965242895.1). Lineage (GTDB taxonomy): Bacteria > Actinomycetota > Acidimicrobiia > Acidimicrobiales > CATQHL01 > CATQHL01. Next base: position 1,592,279 of record OZ251507.1, on the reverse strand, counting down.
AAGCGGCGTCGATCACTAGGTCGGCGGATGGGATGGCTGGGGCGCCAGGGGCGATTATTACGCATTGGGTGCCTTGGCGCCTGAGTACCGCTGCCGCCACCCTCCCGTCGGCGCCGTTGCTGCCCGGCCCGGCGATCACTACTACGCTCTTTCGGCGCAGAGTCTGGCGGCGTCGGCGCATCTGCCGGTTCTTGCGCCAGGAAGAAGGTGCGACCTCGGCAGGGGGGAGGCCGATACCAGGTCCTGACGGACGGACGTGCAGGCCGTATTCCTCTGGATTCAGGAGTTCCTCCCCGGTCAGCATCTCCGCTGCTACTGCTGCAACAGCCGTCCCAGCCCGGGAGATCAGCACCTCGGACGGCCAGGAGGCGGCCGCGTCGATGGCGGCCATCTCCGCTGGGGTTACTACTGGGAACATCTCACAGGGAGCACCTCGGCGATTACGCCGTCTTCACCGCCCACGGCTACGGCCACGGCGGTCGCGAGGAGGCTGGTGTGAGAGAGGCTCACGCACAACTCCTTCACCCCCATTCGCTCAGCGCGTTCCGCGGCTCGCCCTCGAAGTTGAACGGTCGGGCGGCCGGCGGGGCTGCGACAGACCTCTACGTCCTTGAAAGCTACCTCGCCGAAGCCCGCCCCGAGCGCCTTCATCACGGCTTCCTTGGCTGCGAAGCGGGCTGCATAGCGCTCCGAGGGGTCGAACTTCGCCTCGGCGTACGACCGTTCCCCCTCCGCAAAGAGGCGCTCGGTTATCTTGGGGCGGCGGCTCAGCAACTCCCTGAAGCGCCCCACGTCCACGACGTCGATTCCGACCAACACCTGCTCGCCCTAACCCACCCTGTCGGGGGAAGGCGGGCGGGGCGGCTGACGCCAGCGGTCGGCCAACTCCAGGAGGTCTCCGGCTAAGAGATCGAAGACCGGCTCGACGGCTAGGCGCTGGGAGTCGAAGTCCACTTCGGTCTCTGTCACTGCGTTGCGGAGGCGGTTGTAGCGGTCTCGGTAGGCCCGCATCACCCCCTTGGCGGCCGCGGCGTCGAGGCGGTCGTGCAGCTCCACGTGAAGGAGAACCAACCCGACGGGGGCGCGGCCTTTGACCTCGGGCAGCAGGAGGATAGTCCTTCGGTCGCGGCGCCCCTTGGTGAGCATCACCCTCCGCTCATGGCACACCTGAAGCTTGGTGCCGCGCAGCACGTGGTCGCTGTCCACCCTCGAGGGAATGGCCGCCGCAGCGCCGGAACGATTGACCACCTCGATGCGGTCTCCGCTGATCGCATAGCGGATGCTTCCGGTCACTTCCGCCACCGCAGGAGAGAGCCCGGCCAGCGTGGCGAGGCATTCGTAGCTGAGACGTTCGGGGGTCGTCCCTGTCTCTAAGGCGGAGGCGAGGAGCGGCGCCTTCAACAGGGCTTCCTCGCTGCGGGAGATGCCCACGGTGACGGTCTTGGCCTGGTGGCGGATGGCGTCTATCGGCCGCTTCAGCTCTTCGGCGGCCTCACCCATGGCAACCAGCAGGTTCTCCAGCACGTCAGCGGGCGCCCCTAAGCGCCCGAACTCCAGTTCGTAGCAGGAAAGCGGCAGCACGCCCGTCGCATACTTGAAGAGAGAGGAGACCCTCACCGCCAGGGAGGGGGGCAGGTGACCGTCGTACTCTCCCGACCGCAGAAGCCTTTCGAAGGTCTCGGAGTGGACTCGCAGTTCGGGAGCTAGACGCTTGAGCAATTCCGCGGCGTCGGGGGGGGCGCCGGAGTGCGTCTGCTCCAGCTGTTCCAGCATGGCGGCCCGGCTGCGGCGCAGCGGCTCGGCCCCGGCGTCGATGGCCAGAGCCGCCTCATAGGAAAAGAGATGACCGGCCATGGCAGCGAGCACGAAAGCCATGGACGGGTGAACCGCTGGGAAGAGAACAACGTCGCTGCAGACCTCCTTGAAGGAGGGGTGGTCGGTCAGGACAATGGGTGCGCCGCGGTGGGCTCGGTAGATGTCCACCTCTTTGATGACGTCTTTGAGCACACTCTGCGACCCGACCCCGCTGCCGGCGTTCGTCTCGCCTGCGGCGTGCAGACCTGCGGCGCAAACCAGGATGAGAGGCTCGGCGGAAAGGTCGATGTGCTTCTTGTTCTCGGTTGCATCGCAGGACACCGACCGGTAACAGAGTTCGGAGAGTTTGATCCTCAGTTCCTCCGCCGCTAGACGGTTGGGCCCGTTGCCGACTGCGGCCCAGTGGCGGCGGGAAGGCGCCAGCCTCTTGGCGCACTCAGCAATCCTCTGGCGCGCCCGCAGGACTTCCCCCATGGCGTCGGGCAAGGTTTCGAGAGCGGAGAGGATCTCGCTGCGGCGAGCGGACGCCTCCTCCGAACGGGCCGCCGCGCCCCCCAGCGTCTCTGCGAGCGAGCAGGCCAGCAGAAACCCTGCCGCCACTTGCGAGTAGAAGGCCTTGGTGGAGGCGACGCTCATCTCCACGTCCCGCCCGTCGGAAGTGTAGAGAACTCCGTCGGCCCGGTTGGCGAGGTCGCTCTCACGCCGGTTAACCACCGCTAGGACGCGTGCGCCGCGGCTCTTTACCAAGTCAATCGTGCGGTTGGTGTCGGTAGTGGTGCCCGACTGACTGACGGCCACCACCAGGCAGTCGGACATGTGGTCGTTCAGTTTGAAACCGGAGAGTTCGCTCGACGGCAGTGCGCTCACCGATATTCCGACGTCGGCGGAGAGTTCCGAAGCAAGGATGTCGGCGATGGCGGCTGCTGCCACTCCGGCGGTTCCTTGTCCGATACAAATCACTCGATTCAATCCGCTCAGATCGAAGGAAAGCGCTTCGGAAAGTTCAGCCCTGCGGTGACCGGGCGGCGGGGTGATTCGGCCCGCAATCGTCTTGGCGAAGGAGATTGGCGCCTCGTTGATCTCCTTGAGCAGGTAGTGAGGAAAGTCCCCGCGGTGGACGTCGGCGGAGGAGATCAAAGTGCGCGTCGGTTGGCCTGCCGAAAGTTCGGCGCCGTCGTAGTCGAACTTGCGAACTCCGGCCATCGCTGTCTCGGCTATGTCGGCGGTGGCGGGCTCGGCCGTGGCGGTCTCGGCCGTGACGGGCTCGCCCGTGTCGGCGGTGGCGGTGACGGCCGGCTCGGCGGGCTTAGCTGTGGCGGGCTCGGGGGAGGCGGCGTCGAGGGCGGAAACGTCTAGCAGCAAGATCTCTCCGCCGTCGGCGTTGCTCCCGTCAATGCGCAGATAGGCGTCGGTCTGTTCTACCAAGGCGTGAGGCTCTGAAACCACCAGATAAGCATCCTTGCAGAGACCTGCATACAACGCCTGACCGCTGCCTTGACGAGTCAAGAGGAGTTTCCCGGGTTCGTCGAGGGCGCAAGCAGCCACGGCGTGGGAACCCTCGAAGACGCCGACGGCGGAGCGGAAAGCCTCCAGCAAACCCTGACCTTCGCTGCGGAAACGCTGGAACAGACCGGGCACGACGCGGGAGTCGGTGGTGATAGCCATTGGGTACTCCAGGTCGTACTCTTCGACCAACTCGAGATAGTTGTCGATGTCGCCGTTCACGGCAGCTAGGACGCCCGGCGACCCGCTGCCGACGGGTGAAGTCAAGGGGTGGGCGTTGGGTTCGGTGATGAGACCTACGCTGGCCCAGCGGGTGTGAGCCAGGACGTCGCAGCGCGCCCCGGGCAACTTAAGCGCTTGGCGCAGCGCCGTGTCAGATGCCAGCGCCTCGGCGAGCGCTCTAGTGTTGTCACCCAGCTCGCCGATCTCTGCCGCCACCTTGTAGACGAAAGCCGCCGCGTCATCGTGGACGAGACGGCTGCCCGAACGACCAAGAGGATCTTCCGCCTCGGCCCCTCCGGTCGCTGCGAGAAGCATTTCCCCCAACCCTTCGGCAGTTACGATCACCGCCAAGCCTGCTGAATCCCGACCTCGCACCTCCAGTCGGTCGATTGCGGACAGCGCCACCTGAATGCTCCAGAAGTTTGCGACGAGGTCGAGAGAAGCATCGGGGGCGTCCTCGCCCAAGAAGTCCGCTACCGCCGACGCTTCACGCAGCCTGTCCATGCGGATACTCCAGAGGGCGTCGAATAGTTCTTCGCCGCGATTCACACACCCTTTAACGCGTTCGACCCAGACGGCTACAGCGCCCCGGAGCGAGGAGTCTCGCACCAGAGGGAAGATTCCCGCGGGGCCGCTCAGCATCTTCGAAACGACTCTGACGCTCCGATCGAAGTCCGCCCAGTCAGCGGGGGCGAACCGCTCTTCTGAAGAGGGAGACGACGGGGAGGCAGCCTCAGAGAACGGCAAGCCAAGCAGTCGGAGGATTTCCTCCTTCGCCGAGGGGACGCTCCGCAGCCTCGGGCGCCTCAAGACCGCCGCTATGCCGCACATCAGCGGGGGCGTCCAGCGGCCTCGCTGGGGCGGCCGGTTATCTCAGCGGCTAAGTCGTCGGCCAGCCTGCGAGCCTCCGCTTCTGTAGGGGCCTCCACCATCACCCGCACCATGGGCTCGGTGCCGGAGGGCCTCACCACCACACGTCCGTCTTCTCCGAGGAGATCGGCGGCGGCCTGCACGCTCGGGGAGACGCCTTCAGCCGCTGCGACGGGGTCGGCGTCGTCGGGGACGCGCACGTTGCGAGTCACCTGGGGAAACCGCTTCATCGCCTCCGCCGCAAGCACCGACAGACGCTCCGAACGCCGCTTGAGCAGATCACCTAGCACGACCGCCGTGAGCAGTCCATCGCCGGTGGCTGCGAGGTCTCTGAAAATGACGTGACCCGACTGCTCCCCGCCCAATTCCCAGCCGCCGCGCTCAAGAGCGTCGACTACGTGGCGGTCTCCCACCGGAGTGGTGACCACGTTTATTCTCCGTTGGCGCATCGCCCGGTGAAAGCCCAGATTGCTCATTATTGTCACGACCACCGTGTCTCCGGCCAAGCATCCCCGCTCCCTGCGATCGACTCCGCACATGGCAATGATGTGATCGCCGTCGAGCAGTCCCTCGTCGTAGGCCGCGACTCGGTCGCCGTCTCCGTCGAAAGCCAGACCTATCTCAGTTGGCCTCGTCTCGGCGGCGATGTGCTGCGGCGAAGCGGCCCCGCAGCCTTTGTTGATGTTGCGTCCGTTAGGACGGCAAGACACCTCACGGACTTGGGCGCCTAGTCGTCGCAGCAACTTGGGGGCGGTCTCCGAACAGGCGCCGTTGGCGGCGTCTACTACCAACTGCAGGCCTTCCAGACTTCCGTCTGCAGACAACCCTGCAGACGCCGTGTAATCCAAGTATTCCTCCAGTCTGTCGGAGGCGTCATGCACCCGTGCTGGGGGGCCTCCCGAAGACGTAGGAGCGGAGTCGCCGTCGTCAAGCAGTTCGGCGATAGCAGCCTGCTCTTCGGCGTTGAGTTTGCGTCCGCCCGGCGCGAATATCTTCACGCCGTTGTCGTGGTAGGGATTATGCGACGCGGATATCATCAGCGCCGGCACGCCGTCCTTCGCCCCGAAGTAGGCCACGGCAGGAGTGGGCGCAACTCCCAGCATGTCCACCTCTACCCCTTCGAATCCGCTCAGAAGAGCGTCCGCCAAGTCGGGCGAAGATTCCCTCGGGTCGTATCCGACTACCACCTTCTGGCAGTCGAAAGTCTCTCTCACCGCCAGAGCGACCTTCCTCATCAGAGGAGAGGTGATTTCTTCGTAGGCCCGACCCCGTATTCCGTCGGTCCCGAACATCGAGGTGGCCTGCGCCGGGCGCTCTGTTAGCGCTTGGAGTACTGAGGCGCCTTGCGGGCCTTTTTGAGTCCGTACTTCTTGGACTCTTTCTTGCGGTCGTCTCTGGTGAGCAGACCGGCACCTTTCAGTTGATCGCGGCATTCAGGGTCGAGCCTTTCCAGGCCGCGCGCCAAACCCAACCTTAAGGCGCCGGCTTGTCCGGTAAGACCTCCTCCGGTGATGGTGACGTCCACGTCGTAATCCTCCTCTCTGCCGGTGACCTTCAAGGGTTCAAGGGCCGTCACCCGGTGCGAAGGCGAGGGGAAATAGTCAGTGAATTCGCGTTTGTTGACGGTGATGACGCCATTTCCGTCACGGAGTCGGACGCGAGCCACGGCCCGCTTGCGGCGGCCGGTGGACTGGACGAGCGGGGTGGAGGAAGGAGGCATGACAGAGTCCTTAGATTTCCTTAGATTTTTTCTCGGTTCAGATCGAGCGGCTCAGGATTCTGAGCTTGGTGGGGATGGGTCGGGCCTGCGTAGACCTTCAGCTTTCTCAGCATCTGCCTGCCTAGTCGGTTGTGCGGCAGCATGCCCTTGATGCTGCGGCGCACAGTCTCGGCCGGCTCGCTGCTCAAGGCTTCGCCCAAAGTCTTCGACTTGAGGCCGCCTGGATAGCCGGAGTAGCTGTGGAGCATCGTGCGCTCTGCCTTGTCGGAGGTGGTGACCACTTTGGCGGCGTTCACGACTATCACGTGATCGCCGCAGTCCAGATTGGGAGTAAAAATGGGTTTGTGTTTGCCTCGTAAAATGCGCGCCACCTCCGAGGCCATCCGCCCCAGCACTTGTCCTTCGGCATCTACCAGCCACCAGGCGCGGGTGATTTCGGCGGGCTTAGGAGTGTAGGTACGCACGCCTCTCAGGATACGGGCTCGTGCGCCGGATACAGCGCGTGGACTCTGTCTCAGCCACTTCTCGGCGGTTGATCTATGCCGCGGTGGCGGCTTCGGGCTTGGGCTCGGGGTTCTCGGGCTCGGGGTTGCGGCTCGGGGCTATATGGGCTTCTCAGGGTTGGCGCTGGCATTCTCGGGCTCGGGGTTGACTGGGAACTCGGGCACCGACCCTCAGCGGCGACGGGCTAGGGCGGCAACTCCTGCAGACGGCGGTAACCGCCTCCAAAGAACACGAGGGGGGGCGCCGTCGGATGTGAGTGGTGGCGCACCACCCGACCTAGGAAGATTTCGTGATCCCCGCCGTCGTAGACGGCATACGGCCGGCACTCGAAACAGGCGATCGCGCCAGGAATGAAGGGCGCGCCGACAACCCCGAACTCAAGTTCCAGGTCTGTCCACTTGTCGATGCCCTGGCTGGCAAAACGTCTAGAAAGTTCGGTCTGCCCTGCCGAAAGCACGCTTACTGCGTAGCCACTCGCCGCCCGCAGCACATTCAGACTCCTCACGCTGCGCCCGATGCTGAAGAGGATGAGCGGAGGGTCTAGCGACACGGAGTTGAAACTGGAGACGGTCACGCCGACCGGGGAGCCCTCCTCGTCGGCAGCCGTGACGATGGTCACGCCCGTGGCGAACATGCCCAGGCTGTTTCTCAGGCTACGCGTGTCGGTCAACCGACCTCCTCTGAGGCTTGGCGCGAGCCGCCTTCGCCCGACTGGGATGGCGGTGAGTTCCCCAGGGGCGGTTCGGCAACTCGGATATAGGCGCTTTCTCGCCGGAAGGCTTCCATGAGTTCCAGGGCGCTGTCGGCATCGCGCACGAAACGTTCTGCCATCTCGGAGAGTTCACGGAAGGAGGCGGCGTCCAACTGCTCGAAGAGCCTGTCGTTTATGGCGCGCTGGCGAGGCGCCAAGGCAACGAGCCGCCGGAATCCGTCGCCCGTGACCGTCAAGGAGACGGAACGCCCGTCGCGTTCGGAAGCCGAGCTGACTGCACCACCGGGCAGGACGCACTTGGTGCTCACCCCCGCGGCACGCCTGAACGGCGGCATTGAGACCTCCCTTTCGGTTGCGGATGCGCGAGGCGCGCTGCTGGGCATTCACCTCGCACCCCCGATGCCTGCGTTCTATAACGCCCCGCAGACCGTCGACGACATCATCAACCACTCCGTAGGGCGCGTGCTCGACCTGTTCGGGATCGACCCGGGAATCGTGCAACGCTGGGCAGGCCGCCCAATCAGAAACCCTTGAGCGCTTTGGCCGCGCCCCTGACAACTTTGAATTGATTACGACCAAGGGCCCGAACAAGAGGATAACTACCCCTCGTTCGGACACTCAGGCCATAATGCCTAGCCGCGATGCAGGACTAGGTCGATTTCGATGTCCGGCCTGATCACCGGATCGGGCCCCAGGAACATGATCCCGGTTTCGCCATTGCGCTGACGGGATGGGATGAGCGTTACCGGAGGCGGGTTCTCCACGCCGGCGTCGCTCAGAATCCTTTCCCAAGCCCTAGCAAAACCTCTGTAGTCACGCTGAGCGTGCACCAGAAAGACATGGGCGTCCACTACGTGCTTGATGTCGAAACCGTTCGCCTCTATCTGGGAATTCAGCAAGCGCATCGTCGCTTCGGTCTGCCACTCGATGTCGGAGAAGTAGTTGAGCAGAGCCCGCGGACCGGTGTCCACCACGCCCGTGGCGAAGTCGGGAACCGGAACCTGGCCTGCCAGGAACAGCCAGTCAGAACCGACGGCGATACCGGGCGTGAAGTTCACCTTGCGCACGTCTACCGGATGCCATGAAATGCCTTTGCGGGTCTCGACGATCTCCATCGAATCGTCGGCGGGGGGCGCAAGCACAGTCAGGTTCGCCACGAACACCGCTCGCGGCACTAAGAGGTCGCGCACGGCCATCGACGCCCGAGTCGGGGGACGCTGCATGTACTCGGCCCACACCGCGTCCACGTCGGGGAACGTCAGCAAACTCGGTTCGTAGAGGTGCGCCTTGACGGTGTTACCCACGTCGGTTCCGGCGGCATGCATGACCTTCTGCAGGTTGGAGAACACGTACTCCGCCTGGGCAGTGGCGTCGTTGGCGTAATAAGGGAAAGCGGGCAGGCGCTTGCCGACCGGGATGCCCGTCTCGAAATCACACGCCGGCAGCGCCGAAGGGAACACCCACGGCCCGGCCTTGATCGCCTGCGGAGCGTGCTCCCAGGGCATCGGATCGGGCGCCTCGTCGGTGTGAATGACCTCACGCTGCAGGGAGGAATCCCCGCTGAGAGCCACTGCGTTCAGACCCAACCCGACGCCAGGGGCTATCCAGTCGTCACCAGTCACGATCGTGGTGCGAGCCGGGGGGTCGTCTCCGAAAGCCTCGATCCAAGCCCGCTTGAACTCGTAGAAGTCGGCGGCCGCCTGGAGTTGGACCTCCACCCTCAGAACGCGGCTCAGCGAACTGCCGGCTTCCTCTAGCCTTCTGCTCAACTCTTCGAGGACGCACCGAGACTGGACATACATGTCGGAATCTCCGACAAACGAGGTAGGAGCGTCGGAGCGGACGGGGAAACCGGACTCCTTGACTGGGTAGATCGTGGCGACGTAGACAAGGTCACCCGTAACGGCAACCTTCGGACCTGGTAACAAATGCATGAGTTCGGTCACGGCTTTATTCCTTCCTTACCGACACCCCTAAACGGAAATCGCACATAGGTGATGCCGGACGGCTTGTAGGCTGCGAAACCGCAGACTGACAGGTCTCAGCGGTTTCCTTGAAAATAATGATAAAGCTAAAGCGAGGAGATACACATGCCGTTCGTCGTGAAGAAGATTCCCTTCGAACACGTTCAAGACACAAGCGGACTTGAAGACGCCATTGAGAATGGGGAGTTCAGGGCGGATCAGATAGTCGCCCTGATCGGAAAGGTGGAAGGCAACGGAGGAGTAAACGACTTCTCCCGCATCCTCGCCGACCGAGTGCTGCGTGACTTCCTGACCGAACATGCCGGAAAGACCCGTTCAGAAGCCCTTCAAGTTCCGATTGCGTGGTCGGGCGGATGCGACGGGGTCATCTCGCCGCACATGACGGTCTTCGCCGAAGTGGACGGCCCAGCTGAACCTGAAGATGAGAAACGCCTGGTAGTGGGCCACGCCGTGTCGGAACCCATCCTGCCTGAGGAAATCGGACGCCTTGAGATGGTCGACAAGGTGGCAGCCGGAGTGAAAGCGGCCATGAAGTCCGCCGGCGTCAGCGATCCGACCGACGTCCACTACGTCCAAACCAAAACCCCCCTGCTCACCGCTGAACGCATCGCCGACGCACACGCCAGAGGGAAGACCGTGGCGCTTGAAGACACCATGGAGTCGATGGCGGTCTCCAACGCCACCTCCGCCCTGGGCATCGCAACCGCCCTGGGAGAAATACCCCGTCCCCGCGCCGATCAGATCGCCAAGGATCTCTCCGTCTACTCTTCGGTGGCATCCTGCTCCTCAGGCGTCGAGCAGGTAGAAGCACAGATCGTGGTGGTCGGAAACCGCCTAGGGGCGGGAGGCCGCTTCAGGGTGGGGCACTCGGTCATGACCGACGCCCTGGACTTCGACGGAATATACGACGCCATACGTTCGGCCGGACTAGACCTCCCCGAACGCCCGCGCGCCGAAGACCTCAAGGGCAGGGTCGTTAACTGCTTTATAAAGTGCGAAGCCGACCCGAGCGGACGCTTGCGCGGGCGCCGGCAGGTAGCGCTCAACGACTCCGACGTCCATCACACCCACCACACCAAGGGAGCAGTGGGAGGTGTGGCGGCTGCAGCCATAGGCGATCCGGCCGTCTTCGTCTCGGTGGCGGGGCTTCAGCAAGGCCCCCAGGGGGGAGGTTCTGTGGCCGCCATCGTGGACCTAGGAGCGTGAGCCGGCTGAGGGGTCTGACCCCAGGGGAACTCTCTGAGGCGCAGCGCACCGTCTACGAAGCCATAGCGGGGGGGGATCGGGCGCGCGACGCCTCCTTCAAACTGACCGAAGCCGACGGCAGCTTGGTCGGGCCGTTCAACGCCCTGCTCTACAACCCTGAGGTAGGCAACGCCCTGCAGTCGCTTGGAGCGGCTCTTCGTTTCCACTCCGACTTTTCCCCGTTGGTGAGGGAGGCGGTGATCCTGGCGGTGGCCTCCCGCTGGAGATCGGCGTTCGAGTGGTGGGCGCACGAACCGATCGGGCGCAGAAACGGGCTAGACGACGAGCAGTTGGCCGCCCTGCGCGCCGGGAAGGAACCCGCATTCGATGATCCTGCGGCGACGGCGACCTTCGGCTTCGCCCGTCTCCTGATCGAAGGGGGGAAGCCTGACGACCGCGCCTTCTCTGAAGCGCAAGAGGTCGTGGGCGACGGGGGCGTGGTGGAGCTAGTGACGCTGGTCGGTTACTACACGCTGCTCGCCCAACTCATGCAAGTGCTGGACGTAGACGTTCCGGAGGGGGAGGAAGCGCCGTTTTGACTAGGGGCGCTTGAGCGAGGGGCGCCTGGTCGGGGGGATCGGAGGAACGCCTGGTCGGGGACATCTGATCGGGGGAGCGTCTGAACGAGGGGTCGATCGGAGGGGCGCCTGGTCGGGGGCGTCCGATCGGGGGAGCGTCTGATCGGACTATTAGCTGACCCCCCCCCTGCCGAGAATCCTCGCCAAGAATCCCCGCAGTGCCGGGCAAGCACCTGTCAGCCAGTCGGGGAACTCTTTGTTGTGTGCATCAGAAAAGCAGCGCTCCGAATCAGATCGGCAAGTTCGGGAATTACGAAGTCGCTGGGGTTGAGTTCGCTATCCCAATCGATGGGGAATTCCTCGGCCAAGGTGTCCGCCTCTGTCATTAACCTTGCCAAGTCGGCGGCTTGCGGGTAAGGAGAGTCGCGCAGCGCCTCGGCAAACTCCGCCGCCACGGCAGAAATCCGGAAATAAGAGTTGGATTCCTCGAAACTTTCGGAAACTTGAGCTGTGGAAACGTTCTTGCTGGCGTGCTCCCCACCCTCGCCTGGCCGCCGATATTTGAGCGTTACTTCCGCCAACGACTCGAGGAGGCTGTCGGGACTGTTCATCAGATCAAGTTCGTACAGGATCGTGTAGTCCTCGCCAAGATTCGTCCTTCGGGCGGTAAACGAACTCTCGGCCGTTTCCTCGCAGACCTCCCCATTGCGCCCGTCAAACCCCAGAAGTCGGTAAGAGGCAACAGCGTCCGGATTGAAATCCATCTCAATCGAAACATCTTCCGCTGCGACGCTCAGCAATCTTTGCGGATTGTCTGCAAACAGATGTTTCGCCTGCTCAGACAGATGGATGCGGTGATATGTACCGCCCGCAAACTCCGCCACCGTCTCCAGAATGTCATTTGAGGAAGGGCTGACGCTTACCCCAATAACAGCAAGGCTGATCTTGTCGTCTCGCCTGATCTCCGATAGCAAGTTCCTAGCGACCAACTCCATGTCGCTTTGGGACCTACCAGAGTCAAAGTCAAGATCGCCTATATGCATCACCTCCCCCGAAAAAACCAGTACCAACACGGATCCTTCGATAGGAGATCCAAATTCGTAGCTGACCACGGTGTCGTCTGGAAGCGACGAGAGGAAGTGCTCAACCGCCACATTGACCAACTCATACTTCTTCAAAGATTCCAGGCCGTAAGAGGAAAATTCGTCGGACGCCAAGCCGTCCATCGAATCGGAAATATCGGTCAAAAAAATAACACCCTCGGGCATAGAAATATCGGGAAGGGAATCTGGCGCCTGAACTACTAAACGCATCAGAACCTTGCCCTGGGTGAAAGGAGAAGGCGCGACATCCAGGTCAAGGGAAAAGTCGTCCCCGTCGGCTTCGTATCCAGTTGCGAAGAAGTCCACGAACTCCTCTACCCGCACTTCCGCAGAAGGCGGAAGCCTGTCGCTCAACAGATAATTTCTCATCCTCTCATATGAAAATGATCTGTCGTCCAAAGGGATGGGATCTGAGAGAACTTGGCATTCCGCTGTCGTCGGAAGCACCCCCTGACCCGAAGTCGAGGCCCCGGAAGTCAATGCTTGGCCGACAACAGGATTGCAGGACACCGCTAGGACGCTCACGACGACAATCGCCGCCAACAGGGTTTTTTCCACCGAGTTGAACCTGGTCACCCAGGGAATGCCCTGCTTGGATAGATGAAACCTCATCCTCTAAACACCCTGCGTTCTCCTTCTCGCATCATCGGTTGGCTGCTCTCTAGATACTTGAAGCGCATCTTCTCCCGAACCCTGACAACCCTGACGGGCGCACGTGCGGCTAGCCGACGTCTTCGCCTCGCAGTCCCATAGCAAGCCCGATAAGGCTCGCCAACTCGGGGGCTTCCTCGACTCCGGGCAGCGCCTCGGCAGCCTTGATTGCCTGTGCTCGCAGCGTCTGCATGTTTGCTTGGCGCACAAAGGGGCTGGCGCGCAGCACCTCAGCGAACTCCGCTGCGACTGCAGCAAGCCTGAAGTAACCACTCGCAGCATCAAACGACTCCGCAACGTCGGCGCCAGCGATGCTTTCGGCTGTCTCGACGATATTCCCATTGCTGGCCTGTTCGTAACGCAGGGAGACCGTCGCGAGCTCGCCCAGGCTGGAAAGATCCCCTGCCCCCTCCGCTAGCTGCAGTTCGTAGAGCGCCGTGGAACTCTGCCCCAGCCCGACCTCTCCCGCGTCGACGGTGTCGTTACGGAAGTCCTCGTCTGCCACCGCACGGTTTTCGAAACCGAGCAACCGGTAGAAACCAACCGTCCCGGGGTCGAACTCCACTTGGACTTTGGCGTCACGGGCCGCCACCGCCAACAGGCTGTTGAAATCGTCCACGAAAATCCGCCTAGCCTGCTCTACCCCGTCGATGTAGTGGTAAGTGCCGTCGGCGTTGTTCGCCAATTGCTCCAAGAGAGCGTCGTTGAACGGCCCCAAGCCCACACCGATGCTGGTGAGGCCGATGTCCCTGCGGTCTCCGATGTCTTCGAGGATGTCGTCGGTTCGAGTGGAGCCAACGTTCGCCACACCGTCAGAGAACAGGATCACCAACACCGAACGTCCGCTCTCGGCTTCTGCGATCGCCATGTCGTAACCCAACGACAACCCAGCCGCAGCGTTCGTCGAACCACGCGGGGTGATCTCCCTGCTCACTAAATCATAGATCTCCTCGCCCGAGGCGGAACCTACCGAGGTCGGCTCCAGGATTCTCTGAGCGTTGTCCTCGTAAGCCACGATCCCCACGCGCGTCTCTGACGGAAGAGAGCCCAACAACAACTCCACCGCCCGGTGAACCAGCCTGTAGCGAGGCATGTACTCGCCCCCGTAGGAGGACTGCTCGTCCATCGAACCAGACCGGTCGATCACCAGAACAACGCTGTCGGGCAGCGAGACGCCTGAGATGACGTCCGGGGAGCGAACTCCCACCCTCAACAACAAATTACCTTCTCTGATGAAAGGCGAGCTAGCGGCGTCCAAACTAACAGTGAAAAAGTCTTCCCTTACCTCGTAACCGCCGTCGAAATAATTCACGAACTCCTCCACCCGGATTGCGGCAGGCGGCGGCAACTGCCCGCCGCTCAAGTAATTCCTCGTCACCGCATAAGACGCAGTGTCTACGTCCAAGGCGAACGTAGAAAGAGCATCGTCGGAAGTCCGGACAAAATCATTCACGCCCCAATATTCGAAGAAATTTTCCGAGCACTCAAAACAATCGCCAGCCTCAACAATCGACTGCGGCGGGATCGTAGTTGTAGTCGTAGTCGTAGTTGTAGTCGTAGTCGTAGTTGTTGTAGTCGTAGTTGGAGGAGGGGGCGGGGGTGCTGGACTAGAAGAAGACGGCGGCCTCGACTCCATCGCTGGGGGGCGACTCAAACCGTTTGATGGCATATCGGCTGCTGGCATCATGCTCGCAGAAACAGATCCCCTAGCAGAATCAGGCGCACTCTGCGGCGACGGAGGCAGCACCTGCCCGTCGGACATAATGCCTGCCGACGCCGGCCCAACTTGCCGCGCCGGAGGAGGCGGAGGAGGAGGCGGCGGCGGAGGAGGCGACGCAGGCATTTCATCCACGTCATCCACGGACATATCCCCCAGAGGCCCCGAGGACGACAGAGCGGTGGTAGTCGGCGACGCAGCACCCGCAGACGGCGCAGTATCACTGGACGACAGAGAAGCCTCCCTGGACGACGACATAGTGGTGGCGGTTAGCGCCGCAGCAGTGGTAGTCGGCGACGCGACAGTCGTAGACGGCGGAGGAGGCGGAGGCAGCTGCGTCGTGGTCGGAGAGGCCTCTCTTGTCGTGGTCGGAGCGCCCGCAGTCGTCGTGGTTGCTTCGGTCGTCGACGTCCCTGCGGAAGTCGAAGTCGGCTCTGGCGCTTCGGTCGAGGTCGTAGCGCCGGAGGTCGAAGAAGTCGTAGCGCCAGGGTCGCCTCCGGCAGTTTGGTCGTCCTCGCCAGAGTCGCTGCTGCAGGCGGCAGCTGTCATCAACACGACCAAGGCCGCGGCAAGCAGTTTCTTCATACCTATGCCATTCAGAACCTCGGCCCTCAGCCTGCTCCAAAACGTGTTCGAACTCTTCATTCTCTTCATTTCGCCCCCTTCATCAATTGGGTTTTCATTGAATTTTCGAATTCTCCAACTCTCTTTAAACGACTCAGACGCATTTGCGGGCAAATTCGTTGACATCTTCTCCCGAGCCATGACGGGGCGCACGGTCGGCTAGCCGACGTTTTCGCCTCGCAGTTCCATGGCCCGCCTGATCAGGTTCACCAACTCGGGGGTTTCCTCTAGTCCGGGCAGCGCCTCGGCGACTTTTACAGCCTGAGCTCGCAGCGTCTGCATGTTTTCTTGGCGCACGAAGGGGCTGGCGCGCAGCACCTCGGCGAATTCCGCCACTACTGCCGCTAACTGGAAATAGTTGTCCGCTGAGTCCAGTGAATCGGCAACGTCGGGGCCTGTGATGCTCTCGGCTGTTTCAATGATTTCTCCGCTGCCGGCGTGTTCGTAACGCAGGGAAGCCGTCGCTAGGGCGCCTAAGCCGGAGAGGTCATCCGCCTCTTCGGCCAACTTCAATTCGTAGAGGGCCGTGGAACTTTGACCCAAGCCGACCTCACCGGCGTCGACGGTGTCGTTGCGGAAGTCCTCGTCGGCGACGGCTCGGTTCTCAAAACCGATCAAACGGTAGAATTCCACCACCTCAGGAGCGAACTCCACCTGGATCTTGGCGTCACGGGCCGCCACCGCCAGCAGGCTGGTGAAGTCGTCCACGAAAATCCGCCGCGCCTGCTCAACGCCGTCGATGTAGTGATAAGTGCCGTCGGCCCGGTTGGCGAGTTGTTCGAGTAACTCGTCGTTGAACTGCCCCAGGCCCACACCGATGCTGGTGAGGCCGATGTCCCTGCGGTCTCCGATGTCTTCGAGGATGTCGTCGGTTCGAGTGGAGCCCACGTTGGCCACACCGTCGGAGAACAGGATCACCAACACCGAACGATCCCGCTCCACCTCTTCGATTGCCATGTCGTAACCCAACGCCAACCCAGCCGCAGCGTTCGTCGAGCTGCCCGGGACGATCTCCCTGCTCACCAAATCGTAGATCTCTCCGCTCGAGGCAGACGAACCTATCGGAGTCGGCTCCAGGATTCTCCGAGCGCTGTCCTCGTAAGCCACGATCCCCACGCGCGTCTCTGACGGAAGCGAGCCCAACAACAACTCCACCGCCCGGTGAACCAGCCTGTAACGAGGCATGTACTCGCCTCCGTAAGAGGACTGCTCGTCCATCGAACCAGACCGGTCGATCACCAAAACAACGCTGTCGGGCAAAGAAACTCCCGAGACGACGTCCGGGGCGCGAACCCCCACCCTCAACAACAGATTACCTTCTCTGATGAAAGGCGAACTAGCGGCGTCCAAACTAACAGTGAACAAGTCTTCCCTTACCTCGTACCCGCCATCGAAATAATTCACGAACTCCTCCACCCGGATTGCGGCAGGCGGCGGCAACTGCCCGCCGTTCAAGAAATTCCTCGTCACCGCATAAGACGCAGTGTCTACGTCAAGAGCGAACGTTGAAAGAGCATCGTCGGAAGTCCGGACAAAATCATTCACACCCCAATACTCGAAGAAATTCTCTGAGCACTCAACACAATCACCAGCCTCAATAACAGACAGCGGGGGGGAGGCCGTTGTAGTGGCAGCCGGCGGGATGGTGGTAGTCGGCGGAATAGTGGTAGTCGGCGAGATGGTGGTGGTCGGCGGAATAGTGGTAGTCGGCGGGATAGTGGTAGTCGGCGGAGGAGGGGGGGAAAGCGCAGTTGTAGTCGTTGCAGGCGACAGTGTCTGCTGTGTCGCCTCTCTCGTCTCCATCATTGCCATTGCTGATCCTGCCGCCGCCGCATCAAACGCCGCATCCGCCGCTGCAAGCGCTTCCTCAGCTGCCAATGTTGCGTCCTGAGACGGAGGCAAAACCGGTCCATCGGATACTTGACCTGAAGACCTGGAGGCGCCTGGAGACGGCGGCGGAGACGCTTGGGCGACAGGCGCCGCAATCGTCGGAGACGGCGAGGCGAGAGTCCTGCTCTCTGACTCAGCGGCCTCTTCACCCCTGCTGCAGGAGACGGCAGTCACCGCCGCGACGAGAGCGGCTGCAAGAAGCGCCCTCCCTCCGACGGCTTTAAAGGACTTGGCAAACAGGCTGTTCACGATGCGTAAAACGCTCATAGCCGTTCCTTCCATACCCTTCTCTGTTGACGTCGCTTCTCTGTTAGATGCAAAGCGAATAGGGTGAGTTCGTTGGCGAAAGTAATCTCGTTTGACAAAGGCGTTAAACACTTAAGTCCCTCCTCTGGTTTTGATTGAGTCTCCTGCTAAACAGACGCACGAGCGTCCGGTGTAGTTGACAGGCGCGCCCTCCCGCAATCCAAATCTCAACTAGGATGAAGGCGTGAAACCAAACACCTCACCATTCAGGATTCCGGAGCGCCACGTCCACTGGGTTGAACTAGCTGAAAAGCTGAGCCGGGAAAATTTTGCCGCCCGCGCCGCCATGGTGGACCAAGAGAATCGCTTCCCGTTTGAGAATTACGACGACTTGCGCCAGAGCGGTCTTTTGGCGCTCATGGTGCCGGAGGAATTCGGGGGTATAGGCGCCGACTCCTTCACTTACGCCACCGTCCTCTCTAAGATCGCCTATGGCTGCGCCAGCACCGGTTTGACCTTCAACATGCACTCGGCAATCGTGGACTTTCTACGCCAGATCGCCAGCGAATCCCAGCAAGAGCGCTACTTCAACGAAATCGTCAACGAGGGCGCCGTGCTCTCCTCAATCACCAGCGAGCCCGGCAGTTCCTTCCGCCACAAAGGGAAGGTGCGCACCCAAATCGTGCCCGACGACGACGGCTACCGTCTGAGCGGACGGAAGATTTTCTGCTCCCTCTCCACCGGCGCCACCTACTATTTCACCTGGAGTTTCCTCGACGGGGCGGAGAGCCTAGAGGACGGCCTGCTGACAGTGCTGATCCCCACCAACCGCGAAGGCATCACCGTTCTCGACGACTGGGACACCATAGGGATGCGGGGGACGGCATCTAACTCCATCGACTTTAAAGACGTGAAAATCCTCCCAGATGACGTCGTAGGGGAAATCGGAGCAATCCTCAAGCAAGACATGAGCATCTGGTCGACCGGCTACACGGGCGTCTACATCGGCATCGCGGAGGCAGCCTTCGAGTTCTGCACCAGCGTCCTCTCTAAGCCCCGCAGCGACGGCGGGCCTCCAATGAGTTCTGAGCCGCACGTCTGGCCGATCGTCGGGCGGATGTCGATGGAGCTTGAGGCCGCGCGGAGGGCGCGCGACACCCTGGGGTTGCTGCGCGGCGAGCTTGAACCGACCGCCCTGGCGTACGTGCTCAACCAAGCTAAGTACCTGGCCACCGAAGCCGCCCACAACATCGCCTCCGAAGGCATGCGACTCTTGGGCGGGCGGGGCATTCACCGCTCCTGGCCGATGGAGCGTTACTTGCGCGACTCCCGGGCCGGGCTGGTGATGCCGCCAGCAAACGACCGCTGCCTAGAGACTGTCGGCAAGATTGCGCTCGGCCTGCCGGCCAAGACACTGGAGTTCGGATGATACGCTCAAGAAACCGCCAGACAGCCGCCAGAGAGGAAGGAAGATGGCAGTTCTGACTAAGTTGGACCACGCAAGCATCTGCGTGGGAGAAATCGACAAAGCAGTGTGGTTTTATCGAGACCTGCTAGGGCTGAAACCAACACCGCGCCCGGACTTCGGCTTCCCTGGAGCCTGGTTTGACGCCGGGGGAACCCCCCTGCACCTCACCACCGGAGGCGATCTGTGGGGGGAAGGAGGACGGCTGCTACCCCAGAATTCACACGTCGCCTTCCAAGTAGACGACCTAGATGAAATGATCGACCAACTCAGGGACAACGACGTGGATTACTGGGAGCTGCCGGATTCGCCCGCGGCTCTGCGACAGGTGTTCTTCCGCGACCCCTGGGGCAACATGATCGAGCTGATCCTGCACCACGCCTAGCCGGCGGGCGGTATCACCGGCAGCAGGACATAGTTGCTCATCCCCGGGCCGAAGTGCAAGGTCACTTGATTGTCAAAGACTTCCGCCGGGCGGTCGCGTGGGTCGTCGTGAAGGAAGGGCCCGCACCCGCGCAGTTCGTTCTTGAAATTGGACAGGCGCAGACCTGAGGTGTCGCCTCCGTATTCGTAGTCACGGCCCCTCACCGTGAAACCGACTCGGTAGCCCGCCGGAACGACGATTGACGTCGGCCAGACCTCGATATCTAGTTCGTAGACCTCATCTGGGGTTAGAGGCTGAGTGTCGGTGTGCGTGTGGTATGGACGCCAGGGCTTGGAGAGTTCCGGGTCAAGCCGACGATGAGACGCTCGCAGCCAACCCTGGGCAATAGGTGTGTGCGGGTCGATCGCTCCCATGAAGGTGACCTCCTCCCCTTCCGGATCGAACACCCGAACCACGACGAACAGGTCGGCGTCGGCGGTGGAAGAGGAGACGAAGAGTTTGGCCGCGATAGGGCCGGTGATCTCCGTCTCGGAATCCATCGGAGGAGTAAGAAAGGTCAATCCTTCCGAACTCGTCTCATAGGTGAGAGAGGCAGAGGAGGCAGGCTCCGAGGTGCACAACAGGTTGTCTTCTGGGTGCAGGTTCAGCTTCGTCCACTCCGTCCTAGGAATAGGCCAGTCGTCTTCGCTCCGTTCCACAAATCCGTCCACGCGGCGCACCTGCAGGAGCACTCGCTCGGTTGTGTCCCAGCCCGTGTCTTCCCCTTTGAGGAAGTGGCCGAAGAAGCGTTTCTGCAGCGAAACTCCGTAGTCGGTGTAGTACTCCGTCCAGTGCTCCAAGCCGTGCACCTCCAGCCAGCGCTGCTGCGAGGCCGCACGCAGGTAGCCCTCAAAGTTGCCCCTTGGGTGCAGCCCCTGCCCGCCCCAGTTGGCCGATGAGAGGAACGGCACTACAACCTTCGACCAATCGGGCGAGCGCTGGGCGTGATATTCGTCGTCTGTCGGGTGAGCGAATATCTCGTCGCCGAAGTCGCAGCGGTTGCGCGCAAGCTCCTCTTCAGACATCGTGACCGGTCCAGCCACAGGCTCTCCGGTGTTGGGATTGCGGTAGCCGCGCTCCCCGACGCCGTACTGCACCGTTTTGACTTGCATGTCGTACCAGTTGTCCCAGAACGTGCAGAGGATGCCGCCGTGGTGTGTCATGTCGCGGTACCACTCGGCGGCCCCCTCCCAGGGGATCATCGCAGTCAGATGAGGCGGCTGAAGGGAAGCCGCGTGCCACTGGTTGATGGCGTAGTAGGAGATGCCTGAGAGCCCTACTTTCCCGTTGCTCCACGGCTGAACGCCTGCCCACTCAATGCAGTCGTAGAAGTCCTTGGTCTCGCGCGGCGAGAAGTGGTCGATATATCCCGGCGAGCAGCCAGTGCCCCGCGAGTCCACCCTCACGCACGCATAACCGTCGGGCACCCACTTCTCCGGGTCGCAAACCTCCCAGCTCTGATACTTGTTCGTGCTCCCGGCGGTGACGTCTGGGTGCTGATCAGCCATGCGCTGCCAAGCACTGGGGTAACCCTCTTGGAAGGCCAAGCCCTTGGCGTAGGGACCGTAAGAGAGCAGCACAGGGTAGGCGCCGTCGTCGTCTGGGCGGTAGACGTCGGCGCGCAGCAGCAATCCGTCGTCCATCTCAATTTCTGCGTTCCAGTCGATACGCATTCCGTCTCTTACTTCGCTTTGTGCTGCCATGTTCGGTGTCCTTTCTAGAAAATGCAAACGATGATCCACCCGCCTGCCGGTGCTCTTTCGCTCTTGCTGTTTTCGGGCGGCCTGGAATAATGTTTTGCGCTGTTTGCGCTGTTGGTCAAACTCCTAAACGACTAGCATAAAGCCGAATGCCAGGATGGCTCATAGCGGTGATCGTGATCGGGGGGATCCTCTTAGCGGCAGCCCTCTACGACTTGCTTCAACGCGATCACACTATTCTCCGCAACTTCCCCATCATCGGGCACTTCCGATACATGCTGGAAGCCATCGGGCCTGAGTTGCGCCAGTACATCGTCACCAACAACGAGGAAGAGCGCCCGTTCAATAGAGCCAAGCGGCGCTGGATCTACGCCTCGGCCAAGCGGGAGAACCCCCTTTTCGGGTTCGGCACCGACCAAGACCCCGACAAGACCGGGTACTTGGTCATCAAGCACTCCCCTTTCCCGCTTTCAGTTGACGTTCGCTCCGAGGCGACGCTGCCTTGCGCCAAGGTTCTAGGTGAATGGCGCGGGAGGTCTGGAAAATTCCGCCCGTCATCGGTCGTGAATATTTCAGGGATGAGTTTCGGCTCGCTCAGCGGACCGGCGGTGGAGGCTATGAACAGGGGGGCTGCGCTGGCCGGATGTCTGCACAACACGGGGGAAGGCGGGATTTCCGACTACCACCGCTGCGGGGGGGAACTCGTATTCCAGATAGGAACCGGCTATTTCGGCTGCCGGCAGCCAGACGGGACTTTCAGTTCAGAAGCCCTGCTCGCCAGCCTGGAGAACACGCCCGTGCGCGCCATCGAGCTGAAGCTCAGCCAGGGCGCCAAGCCCGGTCTGGGGGGGCTGCTGCCTGGGGCTAAGGTCACTCCCGAGATTGCCAGGGCGCGGGGCGTCCCGGTCGGTGAAACCGTGAGAAGCCCGAACTCTCACAGCAGTTTCCACGACGTAGACGGGTTGATCGATTTCACAGAAAAATTAGCCGAACTCACCGGATTGCCGGTGGGGATAAAGTCAGCGGTGGGCGTGGACAGCTTCTGGAATAACTTGGCGCGACGCATGTCCGAGCGGGAGGAAGGCCCAGACTTCATAACTGTGGACGGCGGCGAGGGCGGCACCGGGGCAGGTCCGCTGGTGTTCGCAGATCATGTGGCTCTGCCCTTTCGGAGGGGGTTCGCCCGGGTCTACATGGCTTTTGCCGAACACGGAATGCATCACCACGTCGTTTTTGCGGGCAGCGGCAAGCTTGGCTTCGGCCACGCTGCCCTAGCCGCTATGTGCTTGGGGGCAGACCTAATAAACGTGGGCAGGGAAGCGATGCTAGCCATCGGCTGCGTCCAAGCCCAGCGCTGCCACACCGACCGCTGTCCCACCGGGGTGACTACCCACAAGCGCTGGCTGACACGGGGTCTGGACCCGGCTCTTAAGGCGGTGCGCTGTGCGAATTACATAGTCAGCCTTCGCGCCGAACTGCTGCAGCTAGCCCACTCCTGCGGATACGCTCACCCGGCGCTGGTGGAGGCCGGTGCCCTAGAGCTTCTGCAGGAAAACCCCAGCCAGAAAATGAGCCTTCTTCAGCACTACTGCTATCCGGAAGAACTTGAGCGTTTCCCTGAGAGAGAGAAGAAGATCATCGAAGGATTGTGCGCCTCCGCCGTCGATGACCGCCGGAAGGCAAGAAGGTAAGCAGAGGTCTCCTCCTAAGGTTTCAGACGATGTCACCGGATGAACACCCAAGCACTCTGCTCGAGACACGGCCGCAGCGCTGGGCTCAGGAGAAGGCAAGGTGCGCTCACCGCATCGAAAGTTTGAAGGTCCAGAACTACCGTGTTCTGCAAAATATTGAATTCAAAAAACTGACGCCGCTGACAGTTTTGATCGGCCCCAACGGAAGTGGCAAGTCCACTACCTTTGACGTTTTTGCCTTTCTCTCGGAATGTTTTTCGCACGGGCTTCCGCAGACCTGGAGCGACCGCGGCGGAATCAGAGAGTTGAGATCCCGAGGCTGCGACGGGCCGGTCGTCATCGAGTTGAAATACCGGGAAGGGGGAAGGGCGCAACACGAAGACGGCAGTAAGGGTCGGAGCCAGAATCCGCTCATCACTTACCATCTAGCGCTTGATGAAGTTGAAGGGACCCCTATCGTCGCTAAAGAAGAACTTTCTTGGCGGCGAAAGCAACGGGGCCGCCCATTCGGATTCCTCTCCTATCAAAAGGGGGAAGGGGAAGCAATCCCTGGAGATGCGCCGGACGAAGACGCGGAGCGCAAGAAGCAGCCGCTTAGCTCCCCCGATCTTTTGGCCGTAAACACTCTCGGCCAACTCAGGGAACACCCACGTGTGGCGGCGCTGCGCGACTTCATCTCTGGCTGGTACCTGTCGTACTTGTCAGTACCGCAGATGCGCGAATTTGCGCGAGTCGGAACATCCCGGAGGTTGTCGCCCACGGGCGACAACCTCGCCAACGTCATGCAGTTCCTTGAAGAACGGCAACCAGAGAAGTTGCGGAACGTATTTGGTGTGCTCGCAAGGCGCGTACCTCAACTAGAAAAAGTTCTCACGGAAACCATGCGGGATGGCCGCCTGCTCATTCAATTGAAAGACCAGCCTTTCGAGGATCCCATCCTGGCTCGTTATGTATCAGATGGAACCTTAAAACTGCTTGCCTACTTGTTTGTCTTGTACGATTCCGACCCGCCCCCACTCATTGGCATTGAGGAGCCCGAAAACTTCGTCCATCCCAAGCTCTTGAGAGATCTTGGCGAAGAATGTCTAATCGCTTCACAATCATCTCAAATACTCGTCTCAACACATTCGCCGTACCTGCTCGACTCGCTCAAGCCCGATCAATTACGCGTGCTCAACCGAGGAAAAGATGGCTTCACTACCACACGAACGGTCTCCGACATGCCACTGGTGAATGAATATCTGATCGAGGGTGGGCTTCTTGGGGAAAGTTGGGTACAGGGAATGTTCGATCTGTCCGATGAGTCTGTCGATGCACCTTGAAGTCCAAGTTGCGCGACTAATCGCAGAACATATGGATCCCCACGAGAACCAATCTCCGAGCTTTCAACTGCTTATGCAGACGCTCAGAGAACTGGCGTAAGCGAACGGTAGTAGATACCCATGAACCCCGTTGAAAGCAAAACCGACCCGGGCGAAGTTCTAGCCGAGTTAGAGGCACTTGGGACGGCTCAGAACCGCAAGGTTTATGCACGCCATGGGGTTTGCGGGCCGCAGTTCGGCGTGAGTTTCGCCCACCTGCGGAAAATGGGAAAGAAACTTCACGGCGACCACCCTCTCGCTCAGGCTCTTTGGGCGTCCGGTAACCACGATGCGCGCCTGCTGGCTCTGGCCGTCGCAGACCCTGAGAGCACTACACGAGCCGAAATCCAAGCCTGGGCTGAAGACATGGACAACTACGTCCTCACCGATGAGATGGCCAAGTTTGCGGCTTCCACGGAGTGGTGCGGCGAGTGCGCCGAAGAATGGACGGCGCTAGACGGCGGACAGGACTTAAGCGAGTGGGTGTACTCCACCGGCTGGAACTTAGTAGCGCACCAAGCCCTGGGGGAAGGGGCATACCCAAACGACTACTTCGCCGAGAGGCTGCGCTTCATCGAAAACCACATATCAGACAGCCTCAACCGAGTGCGTCACTGCATGAACGGAGCCCTGATAGCCATCGGCTGCCGGAACAGGGAACTGCGGACGCAGGCTCTCGAAGCGGCAAAACGGATAGGGAAAGTGGAAGTAGACCACGGCGAGACGTCCTGCAAGACACCGGATGCGTCTTCTTACATCAACAAGGTCTGGAAACGCAAAGAAGCGCGCCGGTAAGAACTTACTCGCCTGAAAAGGGGGGAGCCTCTTCAGGGAAGGCCCCTAAAGGTGTAGAGGTGCCTAAAGCAGGGGTAAAACCTGCTCACCTAGGCGCGCCACCTGCTCTCCTGCCTGGTCGTACGTGTCGCCCGGGAAACTGGGGAACAGCGTCAAGTGCTCGATCCCCCCTAGCTCTTCTCCGAAAGCGCTGATTCCCTCGGCTACTTCTTCGGGAGTGCCGATTATCCAAACCTTCTGAGCCACCGACTCCTCCAAAGTGGGGATCAGACCGGGCTGAGCCGGGCTCCCGTCTTCGCTCATGTAGCCCCGGCTCCATCCATAAGGTCCGAGGAACTTCCAGAACTCGTCGTGGCCGTCGCGGGCGTCCGTCCAAGCCTCTTCGTGCGTGTCGGCGACCCTCACGTTGATCACGAGCATGCGGTTTTCCCCGGGCTCTAGCTCCCTGTTGTGCTCCTTCTCGTAGTACTCCCCGAAACGCTTCCACCATTCAGCCAAGAACTTGTGGTTCCGCAGCCAGAAGACGCCTCCCCACCCTCGGACAGGCACGTACTCCAAGGTGGGCGGAGAAGTGACAGCCTGCCAGATGTCGTAGGGATAGAGCGGACGGGGCACGAGCGTGAGAGTCTGAACCGTCCCTCCCCGGTCAGGGATGCCCTCCGGGGGCAGATGATAGTACTTGCCTTTGTAGGAAAAAGTCTCATTGTCGAGAGCGGCCGTGATCACGTCCATGGCCTCGTCGAAAATCTCCCGGTTGATGCGATCAGCTTCGGCCTTGTCGGGGTTGTCGAAGCTGCCGACTAGACCTCCCAGCGACTCAGCCTCCCTGGGGACGGTGCCGCGTCCCACACCAAGAATTCCTCGTCCGCCCGAGAGGTTGTGCATGGTGGCGAAGTCCTCGGCTAGACGCAGAGGATGCCACTGAGGCACGATGTTGAACAGGGCGCCGATACGAATACGTTCGGTGCGCTCGGCCAGCACGGCGCCGAACAGCAGGGCGTTGGGCAGTACTTCGTAGCCCTCGTACTGGAAGTGGTGCTCGGTCAGCCAGAATACATCGAAGCCTGCCTGCTCGGTGGCTACGCCCATGTCCAACATCCGCTCGGCGGCGTACCACATTTCCTTTTGGGAATAGCGTCTGTCAGTAGGAATGGGCGGGCCGGCGCCGGCGTCGTTCATCTCCACGTTTCCGAAGAAAAAAACCCCTGTCTGCATCGCTCTACCTCCTGAAGTCTGAAATCCTGAAATCCGTCAAATCGAATCCACCCAAATCACCAACCCCTACATCATGTCTTCGAGTGCGTCTTCGGCATCGGCATGAAACGAGCCGCGAAGGGCAGAAGACACCGCCCCTGTGAGATCGGCAAAGGAGGGGTCGTAACGCAACTCGGCCGCCCGGGGATAGGGAAAAGGTATGTCAATCTGGGTCACGATACGACCTGGACGGGGCGACATCACCAACACACGCGTAGAAAGAAAAACCGCCTCGTAAATCGAGTGCGTGATGAACAGCGCAGCAAAGTTCTCTTCCATGAAAAGGGCGATCGTCTCCTCATTCAACCTTTCCCGCGTAATCTGATCGAGAGCGCCAAACGGCTCGTCGAACAGGAACACAGGAGGGTTCAAAGTGAGGGTGCGGGCAATCGACACCCTCATCTTCATCCCTCCTGAGAGCGCCTTGGGGTAGTGTCTCTCGAAACCCTCCAAACCGACTGTGGCTATGGCTTCCTCGGCCAGACGCCGTCGCTCTACACGAGGAATGTCGTGCAACTCTCCTAGCAGTTCCACGTTGCCCAGCACGTCCCGCCATGGAAGCAAAGTGGCATCCTGGAAGATGTACCCGATCTTTTCCCGGTCGACTTGCACCGAACCGGAACTGGGAACTTCGAGGGCGGAAGCAATGCGCAACAGAGTCGACTTGCCGCACCCCGAAGGCCCTACGATGGTCACGAATTCCCCCCTGCTCACCTCGAAGTTGATGTCCTCGAGAGTGTGGGTGCCGTCAGGGAAAGTCTTGGACACCCCCTCAAAACTGAGTATGGAGTTCGAGACAACCTCGTCGAAATCGGCTTCCTCATTCATCTTGACATTGAGCCTACAGACGGATGCGTAGGCTCTTGAACTGGTGAGCAAAACCAACGAAACGCACCCAGAAGTTGGGAAGGCGGCAAATCCCCAGTCGACCTCCAGTCGAACACGGCCATAAAAACATCAGTCCAGGCATCAAATCCTATCGTCAACCCACTTCAGAAAACCAAGACAAGTAATCCCTCCAGCAATGGCAACAGCATCCGTCAACTCTGCGAATTCATCTGTCGTCATCAGGCTGGGGTAGCTAATCTCCTTGGCTATGGCAGCAGTAGCGCGTTTCATTGTCCGGACAGGGCGCTTCACTGTCCGGATACTTGCGGCCGTTAAGAGACACCCGATCACGCCCCCTGCTGCGGTAGCCGCAGGCATGATCGGGCTGTGGTATCTGTTCACTTACTTCGTGCTGGGAAGAGACCAGCGCTTCTATCTGCCACCCCCTCATCAGGTGGTCGAAGTCGGATTTCTGACGTGGCAGAACCTCGAACAGGTGCTGCTGGGCCTCTGGCGAACCACTCAGGTGACCCTGACGGGATTTGCTCTGTCGATAGCAGGCGGAATGCTCATAGCCCTGATAATGAGTCAAGCCCGCTGGATAGAACGCAGCGTCTTCCCCTACGCCGTGGCCGTCCAAGCGCTTCCAATAGTGGCTGTCAGTCCGATCATCGGACTTTGGTGGGGATACAGCTTTCGGAGTCAGGTGGTGGTGACCATCATCATTTCGATTTTCCCCATCATCACGAACACCCTGTTCGGACTGCAGTCGGTGGAGTCCAACCTGCACGACCTGTTCACGCTGCACGATGCGGGGCGCTGGCGAAGACTCCGCAAACTTCAGTTTCCGGCTGCTCTACCTGCAATCTTCACCGGTCTGAGGATCTCCGCAGGTCTAGCCGTGGTCGGGGCGATCGTGGGGGAGTTCTTTTTCAAGGGCGGCAGCTACGGCTCCGAAGGACTGGGACAACTTCTTTTCCTGTTCCAAGACCAACTTTCCGGATCCAAATTGGTCGCAGGCATCGTGTTCAGCGCGCTCCTCGGATTGATCCTCTTCCTGTTCTTCGGCTGGGCAGGACGCCGCTCCACCGAACACTGGTATTCGACAACGACCGGACAAGAAAGCCAGGAGATCCTGCCCTACCGAGCCGATTAACCGATAAACTGCCGAAAATCCATCGAGACACGCACCGGGACAGCGCGGTCCTCGATCTAGCAGAGCAATTAACACCTTGACTGCATTTCACTCAGTGATCACCAAAGGAGAGCAACAATGAAAATACGAGTCCTAATTGCGGCAATATTGGCCCTGGCTTTACTCGCCACCTCATGTGGAGAAACTGACGAGTCAGCAACAGCAACCACAACTACTGCTGCGCCAACCACGACTACTGCTGCGCCAACCACGACAGAACCGGAAACGGCCACCACAACGACAGAACAGGCCACGACCACCACTACAACGACAGCACTGCCGATGGCCAATTTGACTGACGTCTGCCCTAACCCGTTGATCATTCAGACCGACTGGTTCCCCGAGCCTGAGCACGGCCACACCTATCAACTCATCGGCGTCGACGGCGAGATTGATGCTGAGAACGGCATCTACAAAGGTGAGTACAAGGACACCGGCCTCATGATCGAGATCAGAGCAGGCGGTCCTTACATAGGATTCTCGCCGCCGAACGCCCAGTTCTACGCCGACGACGACATCTTCCTGGCCTACGTGGACACCGCAGCAGCGATCAGGTCATATGGAACCACTCCCGTAGTAGCGGTGTTCACCAGTTTCGAAGCAGGACCTCAGATCCTGATGTGGGACCCGGAGGACTACGACTTCCAATCCTTCGAAGAAATCGGCGAATCCGGCGCCACTGTCCTGTATTTCGGGGGCGCCACCTACATGGACTACCTCGTCAACAAGGGCATCCTTAACGAAGACCAGATCGACGGCTCCTACGACGGGTCGCCCACACGCTTCATAACTGAAGACGGCCTGGTTCAGCAGGGTTTTGCCACTAACGAGCCCTACCGGTACGAAAATGAAATCGAAGGCTGGAAGAAGCCAGTGGACTTCCTGTTGATCCACGACGCTCCGTTTGCGATTTACCAGTCCGCCATCTCGGCGCGCGCCGCCGATGTGGAGACCTACCGGGAATGCCTTGAACTCTTCGTCCCGATCATGCAGCAAGCCCATGTGGACTATGCCAACGATCCTGAGCCAGTCAACGTCCGCTTAGACGAGATCGTAAAAGCGTTGGACAGTTTCTGGACCTCCTCGATTGAAGGCCACAACGAAGCGAGCAGGGCCATGATCGATCTCGAGTTGGTAACCGACGGCGACAACGACTATGTGGGTGACATGGACGAAGCTCGAATTCAGAATCTGATAGACGAACTCAAGCCAATATTCGAAGAACAGGGCGTCGAGAGTTTCGACCCGATGATCGTCGCAAACGACATATTCACCAACGAGTTTCTAGACACCTCAATAAAACTCGGCTTCTAGGCGAAAGGCGACCTGCAGTCGCTGCTCAGTGAGGGTCTGGTTTCTGATCAACCTCAGAAACCAGACCCTCACGACCTCCCAAACGACGAGGGTTCCGGCAAATCCAAACGGTAACTCGCGTTTGGCTTGTCCTGCCGCTACCCGCTGCAAGTCCAAAAAGAGCGGCTGCTAACTCTCAAGTCATCCTGGCAAATCATCACCAAGAGATAGGAAGCCAGTGCTGAAGGGCGCAAAACGAAGTCACAACTGGATATTGCCCCTGGCCTTCAGTTTGGGAATGATCGGCCTCTGGTACTTGATCTCATACGTAGTGCTGTCGGACAGCAGGCAGTTTCTCGTACCTCCGCTCCACGAAGTGATTACACGAGCAACAGCCGACGCCAAAGTGCGCGGTGAATTGCTCGATGGGCTGCGAATAACCGCCAAAGCGTCATTCACCGGACTGGCCATCGCAACCTTTTTGGGTGTCCTATTCGCCATTCTCATGAACCTTCGCCGCTGGGTGGAGCGTTCCTTCTTCCCGTGGGCAGTGGTTCTGCAGACCATTCCGATCCTCGCCCTGGTGCCGCTGATCGGCGGCCTCTTCGGGTTCGGCTTTTCAGCCAGGGTGATAGTGGCCGTGCTCATCTCTCTCTTCCCGATCATCACCAACACTCTGTTCGGGCTTCAATCGGTTGAACGAAACCTCCACGAGTTATTCACCCTGCACAAGGCGAAAAGATGGACTCGGCTGACCAGGTTAGAACTGCACGCCGCCCTGCCCGCCGCCTTCACCGGACTCCGAATAGCGGCAGGCCTTTCGGTCATCGGGGCGATCGTGGGTGAGTTCTTCTTCGGAAGGGGCGAAAAGGGAATAGGCGTGCTAATCGACAAGTACAGGGGGCTAGCCGCCACCAAGGAACTCCTAGCGGCTTTGATCATTTCGTCGCTGCTAGGGATCGTCGTCTTCTGGGGATTCACACTGGCCGGACGGCTAAGCACCCGACACTGGCACGCCGCCTCAGCCTCGAAATAGGTTGCGGCTCACAACCAGGGACCTGCCGAATGGAGCAGAAGCCCCGAGCCGATGCGAAGCTCCGAAGCCGATGCTCTGTGCTGGACGCCTGCTCTGTGCTACACCCCTATAAGGCTTCGATCCCGTACGCAGCGCTTTGACCTGCCAGCGTGACCTCGCAGGAGGCGGCTGAGAGAGCCGTCCACTCCAGCCATGAGCCGTCGTAGACCGATACGCCGTCACCCAGCCCGGCTACCTCATAAGCAAGAGCAGTGCCGCACGCTCCCACTCCTCCTCGGCAGTAGAGGATGGTCTTGGAGGGTCTGCCAGCCGCTGTTAGTATCCGCGAACGGCAGACCTCAGGCGGGTGCATCAGCCCGTCTTCGGGATTGAAGAACTCGATGCCTGGCAGGTAGGCGGTGCTTCCTTCTATGGCAGCGCCGTCCTCCTCGCGTGCCGCCTGCATACGGCAGTCCACCAACCCGACATCTGGGTCTCTTTGGGCCGCTATTACGTCCGCTGCGGCGGCGTAGACAAGCGAACGTTCTCTGACGCTGAAATTCCCTCGAGGCCACCGCGGTTTCTCGGCAGTCAAAGGGCGCCCCTCCGACTGCCAGCGCCTGATGCCTCCGTCCAAGACCGCAGCCAAGTGGTGCCCGTAGACCTTCAGGGCCCACCACAATCTCGCCGCCACGGTGACATGCCCGTCGTCGTAGGCCACGACGACGGTTTCGTCGCTTATCCCAGCTGCAGCCATGGCGTCGGCAAATCTCTGAGGCTGGGCGAGCATCCCTGGAATCGGATGGTCGGGATCGGCGAAATCTGTGTCCCAACGCAGGTGAACCGCCCCAGGTATGTGACCACGCGCGTACTCGACCTCAGAATCACGGGTATCGAACGGAGCCAGATACCAGCGGCAGTCCACCACTCGAATATCGTCCGGGCGCGCCTGGAGTTGCTGCGCCAACCAGCCGGTGGAGACCAAGTGCCCGGGTAGATTCGACGACGCCGGCGACGCTGAGGTCATGCCGGCTGGCCTCTCACCGGCCAGCTACTCACTGGCTGACTACTTGCCGGCTGGCCTCTTGCCGGCTGGCCTCTCATCGTCCGGCTACTCACTGGCTGGCCTCTCACCGGCCGCTTCCATCCGCTATCACGCTCCGCCGCGCAGCAAGGGGATCACCTCTTCCGCCAGGGCTCGCACAGCCCAGTCCCGGTCGGGACCGAGCGTGTACCAGAACAGGGGCATCCGTATCCCGGCAGCCACGAAGGGGCGCAGGCGAGCAACCACGTCATCGACGTCGCCGGCGGCGGCGAAAGTGTCGACGAGATGCTCGCTGACTGCGCGCGCCCCGGCTTGCACGCCGCCGCTGCGAACTGCCTCCCGCACCGCCTCCACGGCTTGAGGATCGGCGCCGGATCGATCTACCACCACCCCTTCCACCCGAGCCAGGTAGTACGCCAGCACCTCGCGCACTTCACGGCGGGCCGCCCGCCTGTCAGCGTCAAGGCTGGTGAGCACGTTGCCCGAGAGGAGAACTTCGGCAGGGTCTCGTCCGCGGGAACGGGCGCCTTCCGCCACTCGTTCGGCGGCCCAGGCAACATAGGAAGGGCTCATGAGCGCCCCCAACTGCACCCCGTCCGACCAAGCGCCTCCCGCCGACAACATCCGAGCGTTAACGGCGCCCACGTCAACCGGCACGGGCACTGAGGGGGGCAAATCAAGCTTCAAGTCGGAGCGGGCGGTGAAAGTTTCCGGTTCAAAACCCACGGGTCGGCCGGCCAACAGCGAGCGGACGGCGCGGACGGCTTCGACCGTGTTGGTGTAGGCGCGCCAGTCATCGGAGACGGCGCCGAACGCCCGCATCGTCCACTCTGCTGCTCCGATGCCGAAGCGCACCCGCGCAGGAGCGAGATCAGCGAGAGTGGCGGCCTCGACGGCAAGCAGCAGCGGATGACGGGTAACCGGGTTGGCCACCCCCACTCTTACCGTCACCCTGCGTGTCCGTGCGAGAATGGCCGCCGCCACGGAAGTGGCCGACTGAAAGAGTCGGCTCTCGGGAATGGACACCTCGTCATAGCCCAGTTCGTCGGCCCGTTCCGCCAAAGAGATGGTGTCAGCGACTGCTGTCTCATTGGACAACGACAGACCTACGCCGATCGGTTTTGCCCCGATCTCCAACGAAGATTCCTGCTTATGCGCGGGGCCGGTCATATCGCTCTCGCAAGCTTACAGCGACCGCTGCCCCGACTTAGGAGCAGACGGCGAGCGACTAGACTCTCTGGAGAGGGACTCCTGAGAGAAACCTCGGAGAGGGCTCTGGGAGAAAAGCCGAAGATGAAGCCGAAATGAGCCAGAGGCGCAACTGCTCCAAGAAGTAACAGAAGCGCACTCAAGAAAGGACAGGAAATGAAGGGATCACCGGAAATCATTGCTTTTTTGAATGAAGCACTAGGAGCGGAACTCACCTCCATCAGCCAGTACTTCGCGCACGCCAAGATCTGCGAAAGTTGGGGGTGGGACCGTCTTGCGGAGAAGTACCGAACGGAATCGATCAACGAAATGCACGACGCCGAGAAGATCATGGACCGCATCCTGATGCTCGACGGCATGCCGGAACTCAAGACCCTTGACGGCGTGCGCTTAGGAGAAACCGTGGAGGAACAACTCCAGTTCAACCTTGAACTGGAAATCGAGGCCGTCGACCGCTACGGGCGCGGCGTCGAGTTGGCGCTCGAGCGTGGGGACCACGCCACTCGTGAGATGCTGGAAGAGTTCGTGGTGAGCGAAGAAGAGCACATCGACTGGATAGAAACGCAGCAAGACATCATCGCCAAGATCGGTATCGCCAGGTACCTGCAATCCCAGATCAACGATTAGCGCTCGGCGGGAGGAGCGGGCAGTTGCCCATCTCCTAGATTGAAGCCATGTGGATCAAAACAGTGGCTTACGAAGAGGCGGAGGGCGAACTCCGGGAGCATTACGAACGGCAGGCCGAGAAATTGGGGGAGCCCACCGAGATGACCCTGGTCGGGTCTCTCTACCCGCGACTAGTAGGGGCGCGACTAGATCTGTACGCCGCCACCGAACGCTGCCCGTCTGCGCTCACCCTGAGGCAGAGGAACCTCGTCGGATTCGTCACTTCCGCCTTGAACGGAACCATCTACTGCATGAGTCAGATAACAGTGAAACTACGCGAAGACGGACTCACGAACGCTGAAATACTGGAGTTGGCCGCCGATCCCTTGAAGGCGGCAGATTCCATGCCTCCCGACGACGCCGCCCTGGTTCGCTACTCCGCGGCTCTCACCATCCGCCCGGAAGAGATCAGCAAAGAAGCCGTACACGACCTGCGTGAGGCAGGCTTCGACGACCTCGCCATCCTCGACGCCAACTCCCACTGCGCCCACCTCAACTACGTCAACCGAGTGGTCATGGGACTCGGCATTCACACGGTCGTAGACCCGGATTTCCCCGCCTACAAAGCCGTACCCTCCGACTAAAAGGCGGCGCTGCGAGGCGGCGTTTGAAGCGCCGACGCATCCGGCCACCCGACGCATCCGGCCACCCGACGCATCCTGCCGCCCGACAGCGCCAGGCAGGTGATTCACCTCCGCCGTTTGCGGCGTTTAGTCACCCGACTGCGCCGACAACGAGCCTGCTAGGGCGAGTATCTTCGCAGAAGCCTCTATGTGCTGCTCGCATGCAGCCTCGTCGTTCATCGGCAGCAGGAACAGGTCGAAACTTTCTCGCAAACCGGCGACCACAGCAGCGCAGTGCGAAGGCGTGCCTGAGACGGCGTACAAGTCCAGAAGCGCCTCGGGCAGATGCTCTGCTGCTTCGTCTATCCGTCCCGACAGCATCGCTCTGCGAATCCTCGCTGTCTTTAGTTCGTCAAGGCCCACCTGCTCCCGAACGGAAGGAGGAGCGTCCAACGCCATGTAGGAAAAGTGCGGCAGCGCCCGCCGCCTCTCCTCTTCGTCGTAAGCCAGGTATGCCGACCAAGCCACGCGAGCTTTCCCCTGAATGCGGATTTTGGCAGCGCTCTCCGGCAGGTCGGCTAAAGCTCTAGCAGAGAGAATCACCCAGTCGGAGTGCGAGGCGGCAAATTCTCCGACCCGCGGTCCCCTCCCAGCCACAGCGATGGGCACGCTTCCTTCGAACCATGGCAGCGACGCTGCTCCGGCTCTTTTGCCTTCCAAGAGGCGGCGGTTCATCACAAAAGCCTCCTTGAGAGCAGTAAACGGTCGCTGCGGCTTCAGCTGGAGCGGCTCGAGGACGCGCGAGCCGCCCACTCCGAGCCCGTGCCAGACCCTTCCGGGCGACAACTCAGAGAGCGTGGCGATCGCCGCGGCCGTGGTCACCGGGTGTCTCGAATAGGGGTTCGTAATGGCCGGACCCACCACCAACTTTTCGCTGGCAAGCAAAATCGCCGTTAACGCCACGTAGACGTCCCGTTCCGTGCCTTCGTCGGCCACTAGGCAAACCTCGGCGCCCAAGCCTTCCGCCAGCAACGCCAAGTCCACGAGACGCTTCACGGACTGGGTGGGCTCAAACCACACACCCCACGGAATGCGCGGCGAGCCTGCGGAGGTCATCATCCGCCTCTG
Organism: Acidimicrobiales bacterium; assembly: GCA_965242895.1. Lineage (GTDB taxonomy): Bacteria > Actinomycetota > Acidimicrobiia > Acidimicrobiales > CATQHL01 > CATQHL01. Next base: position 1,557,322 of record OZ251507.1, on the reverse strand, counting down.
CGCGGCGAGCCTGCGGAGGTCATCATCCGCCGTTCGCTATCGCTTGGGATTCGGCTGCGGCGCCCTCGGAGCCTGCGGCGCCCTCGACCTCCCCGACGCCCGGGACGCCCGGGAGAGAGAAATCCCATGATGCCTGAGCCGTCAGGAGACCTGCCTTCCAGGTGAGACGAGTTCCCCGCGCAGAGGCCAGCGCCTCCCGCACCGAGGCGGCTTCGACTGCTACGAAGTCAGCCGCCGCCCCAAGGTTGACTCCTGAGGCTCTCAACCCCATCTGCGCCCGCGCCCCGGCGGAGACATATTCAAAGGCCGTCTCTGGCCTAAGGTGTCCAGCCGTGACCAGCAGGGACGCGATTTCGAACGGGTCGCCCCGCCCCATGAGATTGAACGGATCCTGCAGGTTGTCGCCGCCGCCAGCCAGCTGAACCCCTGCATCGGCCAGCGCCTGCAAAGCGGTGAGGCCGCGCGGCGCTGCGGTGGAAACCCCCCTTCCTTGGAGAAACAAGTTGGTCTGCGGCAGGGTCACCACACCTATCCCAGCGGCTGCCACCAGGCGAGCCACGCTGCGCTGCTCCGACGCATCCATCATGCCCAGGCTTACGCAGTGGCTCGCCGTAACGGGGTGCGGGAAGCCTCTGTCGATGACCGCCCTGGCTAGATCTGCCAGGGTGCAGACCTCTGCGTCGAGCGTCTCGTCAACATGAAGGTCGACTCCCGCTGCGGCGTCGACGGCTGCGTCCAAACACACTCTCACGCAGTCGGACGGACGCGGGTCGATGGCTGGACATCCCCCCACCAAATCGGCGCCCGCCTCCATGGCCTGCGCCAGAGCTAGGCGGTTCTTCCGCCCTTCCGCACCCGTGAGCGGAGAGTGCGCCAGCGCAACTAGCTGCAGATCTACACATCTCTCGTAGCGGCTGCGAAGCGCGCAAAGTGTTTCGACGTTGCTGATGCCTATGTCACCTCCTACGTCTACGTGCGTCCGCATCGCCGTGACACCATTCGCCATCGCAATCTCGACCGCCCGCGAGGCTCGATCGAGCGCGTCACCGGGGTCGAGGTTGGGGCGGTATTGCACCCAGGCTTCGATTGCGCCCTCCAAATCGCCGGTCTGATTCACGATCCTGTCCGCCAGCAGGGCCTTGTCGAGATGAGCGTGGGGCTCGACCAGAGCCGGCAGGAGCAGCATCCCCCCCAGGTCGTAACAGCGTGGACGGTCGGCAGGATCGTCCGCCTCAGCCGAAATCGCAGCAGCCCCCGCTCCGGCTTCGACATCGATGACCGAAACCACCACGCCGTCTGCCACCGTCACGTCCACCCGTCGTCCGTCGGGAAGCTGGGCATTTCTTAGGTAACAGCTCTCTGCCACTGAACCTGAGGGTAACTTGCGCCGCCGACGCATCGCCAGCATCCCCTCGAGGGCAAACACAGGCCGACCAAGGTCCACGCGTTACGTCGCGCGGGTGCTGAACCCCCAGGCGATCCGGCATCGGGGCAAACACAAGCCGACCAAGGGTCGAGCGTTAGTCCAAGGGTCGTCGAATCTGGCACAATGTTGAGGTGCGCGTCCTGCTGATCCTTGCCGACGACCTGGAGCTCGCCCAATATCCCGGCGGCTTGCGCAAGGCCATAGACGCTGGACTGGCCGAGGGAAAACACGACGTGGACGTCATAGACCTGCACGCCAGCCAGTTCTCTCCGACGATGACCGTCGAAGGAAGGCGGAATTATCACACGCCAAATCCGCTCGTGGAAGACGACGTGATCGGCCATGCACGACTAGTGAAGAGCGCTGAAGCAATGGTGTTCGTCTACCGATCCGCCTGGACAGGGCTGCCGGCGCGGCTGAAGGGATTCCTCGACCGCACGTTCGTTCCAGGCGTGGGGTTCAACCTGGTCGACGGCAAGGTGCAGCGCGCACTCACCGACGTGCGGCGTCTAGTCATCATCGTGCTGCACGAACAAGGCAGCCAGGCGGTGAAGCAGAGCCGCGATCCGGGACGTCGAATACTGACGAAGACGTTGCGTCTGATCGTCAACACCCGCTGCAAGCTGCGCTACCTGCCGATCTACGACTGCGAGTCCTGCACCGACGACGCCAGGGAGATCAAGTACGGTTTTCTGTACCGAGTTGAGAAGACGCTGGCCGATCTATGACCGCTCTCGTGGTGTTCTGCCACCCGCTCCCCGACAGCTTCTCCGCTGCAGTGGCGGCGCAAGTCAAAAAGACGCTGACGAACGCCTGGGGCGAGCCCCAGTTCCTGGACATATACAGAGAAGGGTTCGACGCCATCGAAACTCCGGAGCTTCTGCTAGGAAAGCACCAAACGGCGCTGGCGTCGGCCAGCGGTTTGGTGTTCGTCTACCCGACTTGGTGGGGAGGTCTGCCCGCCTTGCTGAGTGGGTGGTTTGAGCAACTGCTCCCAAAGGCCACCGGGGAAGGCGCTGCTGAAGCGCGGGAAACGCTCACACACTTGGACTATTTGGTGGTGGTCACCACACACGGCTCCAGCAAGTTCGTAAACACGCTCCAGGGGGAGCCCGCTAAGTGGTTTTTCCGGCGGAGCGTCCATAGATTGTGCCCGCCTCGCTGCGCTTTTCGCTGGCTGGCCTTTTACAACTCCGACCGCTCCACCGACAAACAGCGCCGAATGTTCCTGAGGCGTGTCAACCGCCGTATCGCAGGGTTGCTGGGGATCATTACCGGCGCCTCCCGCCCCCACTGAGGCGGGGCGCTCGCCACCCGGCACGACGGGGCACGCTTCGTATATCTGGTCGTGTATCTGTCAACTACTAACATCTTGCCGATGACTAAATGCAGCGTTTCATTTGAAGTCGGCGCTGACAACCAGCGGACGTTCACCTACCTCGCCGATGCCACCAACCAGCCCGAATGGCGCCCCGACGTGAAAGAGGGGGAGTTGGTCTCGGGCGCTCCAGGCGTGGTCGGATCCACCTGGAGCCTGAAGCTGCGAGGAGAGGTGTGCAACTTCCGCATCACCGACGTCGAGGAGAGTTCTGCAATCTCCTGGGCATGCGCCGAAGACACTTCTTGGCCGGTGACGGGAACCTATCGGCTCTCCGACCTCGACGGCGGCGGCACGCGCATCACGATGGACTTGGAGATGAAACCCACGGGGGTGTGGTTCGTTTTCCGCCCGCTGGTGCCTTTGCTGGTGCGGGCCACCAGGAAGAGATACGAGCGAGGACTGCAAGCAGCGCTGGGGTGAGCAAGGGGGTTCGTTAAGTCCCCTCACTGAGAAGCGCTAGGTACCTTCATTGAGGAACGACATGTATTCGTCGTAGATGTAAATCCTGTTGCGGAGCTTGCGAGTAACCTCGCGAACCATCCCGATTTCTTCTAGCAGGCGCACCCCTGCAGAGGCTGCAGAAAAGGAAAGACCGGTCGTTTCACTGATAGAAGAAATGCTATGTACCGGATGTTTGGCGAATGCCTGATGGACACGCAACGCCGAACTCGCTCTACGCCCGGACTTTGCTATTTGTCCTTGATCCCTTTCGATCATTACTCTGAGGCGGAGCGCTGTCGAAACCGCTTCTTCGGCTGTCATTCGCACTCCTTCTAGAAAAAACGCCAACCATGCCTCCCAGTCGCCAGTGAGGCGAACATCGTTTAGGAGGTCGTAGTACTGCGAGCGGTTCTGTTTCAAGTACAAACTCAGGTACAGCAACGGTTCGCTCAAAATACCGGAATCGCAAAGCAACAAGGTGATGAGCAGCCTCCCCACCCGACCGTTACCATCAAGAAACGGATGGATAGTCTCTAACTGGACATGGGAAAGGCCGATTCGTATCAGTGTCGGCAGACCGTCCCCTCTTGCGTGCAGGAACCGTTCCAGGTCGGCCATGCAGCCCTGAACATGGGTGTGAGGAGGAGGAACGTAAAAAGCGTTTCCCGGACGGCTGCCACCAATCCAGTTCTGCGAACGCCGGAATTCCCCCGGCAACTTGTCGCTGCCTCTGCCTGTCTTGAGCAAGATCTCGTGGACTTCTCTCATTAAACGATTTGAGACAGGGAAGTCGTCATTCCGTAAGCGCTTCAGCCCGTGATTTAACGCCGACACGTAGCGTGAAACCTCAGCTACGTCGCCTTCCGGAACGCCAGGGGCTTCGGCTCTTTCATACTGCAAGAGATCAGAAAGGGATGACTGCGTCCCCTCAATTTGGGAAGAAAGCACGGCCTCTTTCCTTACATAGAAGTACAGGAACAACGTTGGATCAGGTAGAAAGACCGAGACTCCATCTAGTCGTCCCAGTGCCCGATTGGCCTTGTCGTGCATCTCCTGCAGATCCCCCTCAAGAGATACATTGGGCTTTGGCGGCAGAGGATCGGGAACAAAAGCCCGAACCTCTTCGTCGCCGAATTTGCTGATCTCATAATTTCCCGTTACCCCGCGTTGCATATACACCCCTTACTGTAGTTTTATTCTTACCTACTCCGAAAATCGCGATTGTATCTCAGCTATTACGATTTTCGGCATAAATCATAATAGCGAAAGCCATTATCGCGTAACTCAAAATAAACCCAAACACAATTACGGATCCAAGCCCAAATCATAATAGCGAAAGCCGTTATCGCGCAACTCAAAATAAACCCAAACACAATTACGGATCCAAGCCCAAATCATAATAGCGAATGGTCGATGCACGGGAGTCGCAAAAGCACCATTCACAACTCGAGACGGCGCCCAAGCCAGCATCCAGTCTCAACCAAATCAAGACTTCAAGGTTTAACTCTGGATTCAGCTACCCATTCAGGCGCCGAAATTAAGCAAGTCTTGATTCTCCGCAACCAATTCAAGACTTCAAGGCCTAACTCTGGAATCTGCTGAATTATGCATGCTTACGGGTTGAGGCGCCCACAAAGGCGGGAAAGGGGCGCCATCCGAAACTAGACCTGCTCCCCGGGCCGAACGTTTCTCCAAACATCTCCTGGGCATTTCATCCTGCATAGCCCACTCTCCGCCTTTCAACAAACCATACGGTGAAGCAGGTCAATTGGGGGGCATTAACAACTACTGACGTCTCAGATGCCTAATCCCAGTGGCGCTGCTGGTAGTCCATCATCCTCTGACCTTGCAGTTGCTTCGTGGCGTTGCCGATGCGAACCCAGAATTCGCTAGGCGCTTGACCGCTGCCCTGCTGTGGCTTGGCGAACACGGGCTTGGCGGAGGACAAGACCGACACCAGGCAAACCTCTCGACCTTCACCATCCTCAAAACGAATGCTCACAAGTCCCGCCGTAGGAGTGGAGAGATTGCTGTCCAAGAGTTGTCGCAAGTAGAGTTCGTAACTGTCCCGTCCAGGTCTAGAAATTGTTCGCATGTCCTCCTCGAGACCCAGCACCCGGCCCTCGTCATCCACCCCGATCAGCAAAGTGCCACCATCGGCGTTGAGGAAACCGCACACTGCCTTGACTATGACGTGTTCTAGTCGCTTGTCCACACCGCCGATGCGAACATTGAACCTAGCGGTGGACTTGAACTCCACAGATTGGGATTCTCCTGCGCCCAGAAGATCAGCTAACTCAGTATCATCTGGAATACCTGGCTTTTTTCCCAAAGCGTTTGAAAACCGTCCTTCACCACTCTGGCAATGAGCTTTCGGCGTTTCTCAAGAAATTCCGCGTAGTCAAGTTGCTCCCAGCCAGGTGGCAAGGCGTGCCAGTACATCTGACGGCGACGCTGCTCCGGTTTCATTCGATCCGACAACACCGGCCAATATTCCCGCGGGTTCTTCGCTCCTATGGCCGCATTGTCCGGCCAGTCCACAAACACCATGTTTGCGATAGTATTTATGTGGCGCTTGTCGGTAATCCCTCTATTAGCTAGATAAGCTTTGGGAAACAAGTGATGACGTTCAACTGATTTGGGAGAATTTGCCTTAAGCTCAAACAACTCCCACACCCTTTGGGCTCCAAATAAAACTTCGGCATCCAACAGGTTTAAAGCAGCCCAGTAAGCCGACAACGCTGGCGACTTGGAGGATGCAATGTCCAACATGTTTGGAAAAGAAATAGTCCAATAATCGTTTGTGAAAGCCCCACGTACTTCCTTGTCCAATCTCTTGCAGAATTCCGTGCCATCGTTTTGGTAAAGGTCGGAAATCCGGTTGAGGTCAGCTTCCAACCGGGTCGCAGCGGAAGTTGTATAACGACCAGTCGTATGGGCCATAAAGAACCATCGGGAAATCACGCTCCGCAAAGTCGCATGGTCAAGGTCGAACTTATATTTGCCAATTAGCCAGAGGATGTACGAGAACAAAATAGTATTTTCAGAACTAATCATACGGCTGTTCCGAAATCCAGCTGCTGGCAAGCATGTAAGGAACTCATGCCAATTCTGTAAATTGAGTGCCTCTTCTTGAGCCTCGCGCAACTTCTCAAATTGTCTTGTTCGTTTCTCTTCCGAAACCGCCCCTGTATCGAGAGCCTTCCCACGCAGAATGTTGTAGACATTGCGAAGCTGAGCCCTATCGAAAGCAAAGCTAATTCCCACCCTGAGCATCTGGTTAGGGGAAGGACTGATAAAAGAGTTTCTCGGCGAAGGCCGGGGACTGCTTGGGTCTGCCGCCTTTCGGCAAAATTCTTCAAGCTCCATTCGACCCTTTCCCCAATAAACGGACATAAGAGTCAAAATAAAAGAATCCTGATTCAGCTTGATACCCTCGGAATTAATCCGCACAAAAATTTCAGCGACCTTTTCCTCGTCCACCCCGGCATTGAGCACAATAACCTGAAATCGGAAGTCGCGCAGGTCGCGTACCCTGTCTATTCTCTCCTCAAGGTCATCCTGTTCTTCGGTGCTTAACGAACCCGAAGCACTCTTGTCCAGGCGCTCCATAAACTCCCTAATCCTTGACTTATAACCGGATCTCCAGAGTTCTGTTATATCGGGAATATACTCGGGCGATTTCTCAACAGCCGCATTTAAAACTTCAAATTTTTCATCACGCGGCCTAAAGGCAATCTGGATTATATTTTCCTGATAGGCATCGTTAAGAACGGGCTTTCCGTTCAAAACAGCATATAACGAAGTCAGTCTTTGCTGCCCATCAACTATCAACAACTGCGGTGTTTTGTCCTCTTCGCTGCCGTGAATCTGCCGGGAGCCAACTTCCGCCCCAGTCTCCCAAAATACCAGCGTACCGATAGGGAACCCCCTGTACATGGAGTCGAAGAGATCGCGCACCTGCGAAGGCTTCCAAACAAATGGACGCTGAATGTCCGGCAAGGCAAGATTGCCGTGACGAATATCTTCACTCAGGTAAGTCAAAGAGTAACTAGTGTCTCTATAAAGGGTTGGAGGCATGGATAAACTTCCAGTCAATTGAGGGCTCAGATGTTCAATAGGCAATGCTAACCGGCGTTCCGTGCGTTAGCTGTCTCACCCTAGCAGTAAGAATGGTTTGTAAGACAAGCGCAGTTTGGCTGCTGCAGCACCACCCAAGGACGAAGTTGCAGTCTTCCGTAGAATGGTTTGGAAACAAGCAACTCCAGGAAATTAATCGGTGAGTTACCCGCGCTCAAGTCAAAGAACAGGAAGACATCGGTGAGGAATCTCAACTAGTGGCAAATCTCAGCACAATCGAATGGACGGAGGCGACCTGGAACCCGACTACCGGGTGCGACAGGACGTCTCCTGGGTGCGACAACTGCTATGCCTTGACCCTTGCCAAACGGCTCAAGGCTATGGGACTGGACAAGTATCAAAACGACGGCGATGAGCGAACGAGCGGCCCTGGATTTCGGCTGACGCTCCACGAGGATACCCTCCTCATCCCGCATACTTGGCGCTCGGGGCGCATTGTCTTCGTCAATTCGATGAGCGACTTGTTCCACCCAGAAGTGCCGGACGACTACATCAGGCGCGTCTTTGGTGTCATCGCAGAAACTCCGCGCCATCAGTATCAAATTCTTACTAAGAGAACAAAACGCCTAGCCACGATCGCGCATACCCTCCACTGGCCGGACAATCTCTGGATGGGGGTCAGTGTTGAAACCAGCAGGTACCGCTTTCGTCTCGACCACCTTCGCTCGGTTGGGGCGGAAGTGCGTTTCGTGAGCGCCGAGCCGTTGCTGGGGCCGCTTGAAGACCTTGACCTTGAAGGTATCCACTGGCTGATCGCAGGCGGAGAGAGCGGACCGGGCGCACGACCCATGGCCCCAGAATGGCTCACCGATCTTCGAGACCAGTGCGAGGCTGCCGACATCCCGTTTTTCTTCAAGCAGTGGGGCGGGCGCACACCCAAGGCCGGAGGGCGAGAACTGGAAGGGCGCACATACGACGAAATGCCTCTACTGCCAAGGCACGGCGAGACCCCACCCCACAACCAAACAAAGGAGACAGAATAAAAATCCTAACCCTGGCAATCCTCATCGCTGTCGCCGCCGGATGCGGCGGCAGCCTCACGGATTCCTATGTGAACGATCTCGTCAACGACAGATATATCACCTGCGACTACGAGCACGCCGACAACCCCGACGCTCTGAGAGGCTGCTATGCGGCGGCGTATCTCTGGCATCAGTGCTATCTGGAGACCGGACATTATCTCAACAACATCAGCGAAGCCTGCACCAATAACAAAATCCGAGCGTGGTTGCGTGGGGACATCGTCCTCACCTTCGAAGAGTAATGACCGCCAACGGCGGTAGCAATGGGAACTAGAGAACAGTGGCATTGAGAACTGGAGAACTGAGATACTGGGGTCACTGGACGCGAGACAAGCTAGATATCCTGCGCGGGTACCTCAATGAATTCACAACGGCTGGAAAAAATAAATCTGAAGAATTTATCTATTTAGATCTCTTCGCCGGGCGAATTGAAAATATACAGAGCTACTTTGAGGAAAAATTCGACGGGTCAACAATAATTGCCCTAAAAACAAACAATCCACCTTTTACCCGACTCAGGTTTTTTGAAAAAGAGCATTTCCAAGAACTACAAGAAGGCCTCAAAGATTACAAGGATCGAGATGTAATAGTCATTCCCGGAAACTGCAACGAAAAAATTTACGAAGTTCTTAGAGACCTCTCAGAATATAGCTGGGCCCCTAGCTTCGCGTTCATTGATCCAAATGGACCTGACTGTCACTGGGCAACTCTTGAAGCCTTAGCGAACTTCAGAAAATCAGCAAGAGGACTTAAGACCGAAATATTTCTGCTGTTCCCACATGCAATGTTTACTAGACTCTTAACCGTTAACAAGACACTTAGCACAACTGATGCACACACGATCACTCAAATGTTCGGCAATGAAGAGTGGCGCAACATTTACGAAGCACGTCGCAGCAAGCAATTCCAACCGGATAGAGCTCGCGAAGAGTACATAAACCTGATGCGATGGAAACTAAAGAATCAACTAGGGTACAAGTGGACACACCCGCTTGAATTTTACACAGTAAACCGTCACCCACTTTATTCTCTAATATTTGCAACAGATCACTTTGCCGGAGACAAAATAATATCACACTTATACAATCAGGCACTCAAAACATTCCCAAAAGGGCGCGAGCGCGCAAAAGAAATGCGCGAGATTAACCGCAAGAAAAACGCTGGAGAACAAGCATTATTTGACCTCAGGGAAACTCCAGGGACGGAACCGCAACAAAGCAACGAAACATACTCATACGAACCGCCTTGGGATCCCTATCAGCCACTCTGAACTAGGGAACTCAACTCTACGTACTGAGAGTCGGGCATTGCGGTTCAACTCAACGAAGCCCAAAACTCAGCCTCTTCGCCACAGGCTCTTTGTTGGTTAACTTTGCGGACGGCAATCGGGGGTGACTTAAACCCCCGAACTTCAGCCTCTTACCTCAAGACAAGATTCGCTAGCACTTCCTCAGTAGCTCTCTAGAGCGCGTCTAGAAACGGCACTGGCAGCTTCTCAGTAGAGACCTAGCGCTCCATAAAAATGGCGCTAGCGCCTCCTCAGTAGCGGGGGGAGGATTTGAACCTCCGACCTTCGGGTTATGAGCCCGACGAGCTACCAGACTGCTCCACCCCGCGGTGTGCCTAGGCAGTCTACAGGAAAGTGCTCCAATACACTACGAGTCAACCTTGCAAAGGACTTAAGCGTCTCTCATTAACAAACCTCAGCGAACCCCAGGAAAAGGAAAGGCCATGAATCGTAGAAAACTGCGAAGCAGAAAAATCGTTTCATTTGCCATGGCAAGTGTTGCGCTAGCAGCCCTAGCAGGATTGTTGGTTTCCTGCGACCACGAAGACGGGGAGATTTCTGGCCCCCCGATCGTTCCGAACCCGCCCACCTCGCCTGACTCCCCGCCGAATAGGGCGGGGGCGACTTCTCCGGCGTCCACGGCGTCGGGGCCTTCGGTATTCGCCGCAGTCAAGTTGGTGAGTTACAGCGACTGCAGCAGCCTGCTAGACGCTGTCCAGGCGGTCGCCCTTGAGCGGGTAGGCCCCTACGGATTTGAAGACGTGAACTACTGGAGAGGGCCTGCCATCAGCGTGGAGGAGGATGCTTCAGTAGTATTTTCCCGAGATGAGAGCGTAAGCGCAATCGATGTGCCGGAAGCGGCACGGGCGCCCGCTACAACTGCTGCGCTGACGCCCACAACTGCACGGTCAGCAGCAGCACAGGGGGGAGTAGAAGCAGCACCACCATCAGCGGCAGAAGCACCACCACCATCAGCTGCAGCAGGACCAAGTGCGAGCCCACCTATGGACATAGTTACGGATTCAGCCTTTGAGTCGGCGGCTGATGCTTCGAGTGGCGCTGGCGAATCCGCCCCGGAGCAAGGCGTGGACTTTTCCGGAACGAATGTGCAGGTCGAAGGCGTGGATGAAGCCGACATCATCAAGACCGACGGGCGCCGGATCATCGTCTCCAGCGGAGAGTGGGTCACCATTGTCGACGTCACGGGTTCTGAACCCGAAATAACCGGCAGGGTCAACGTTCCAAACAACAACGCCAGCGAAATGCTGTTCTACAAAGACCGCGTCCTGCTGTTGAGCAATACCTGGGGAAACATCCGCCCGTTCGCCGAGAGAAGTTCCGGCGGCGGCGAGAGTGCCAGTTCGTCGATCTGGCGGCCAGAGAGTTCGATGCTGAGTATCACCGAATTACTCCTCGACAGAACGCCTCGCCGGGGTAACACCCTGCAGATCGAAGGAAGCTACTTGTCTTCGCGTTCAATCGGCGGCACCGCCCATGTGGTCTTCAACTACTACCCAGGGGAGTTGGGTTTCGTAGTGCCGCAGAATGCCCGCAGCGAATCCAGCCTCTCTGTTGCCACCGAAGCGAACCGCCGAGCGGTGCAGGAAAGCACCCTGGACGACTGGCTGCCGCGGTACCGAACGATCTCCGCCGATGGGTCGGTGCGAGAGGAAGGCCAACTCCTGAACTGCTCGCGGGTGAGAACCCCCTCAAACTTCAACACCTTCAGCACCCTCGGCGTGCTGACCCTCGACCTCACCAATGCTCTGGAAAAGGGAGTGGGCAGCTCCACGTTCGCCGGCGGGCAAATCGTCTACTCCTCTGCCGATAACCTCTACGTGGTCACCGACACCACCGTGCCGGAAAGGTTCTTCGACACTCAGGCGAGCCGAGTGGAACTCGAAGACCAGTACCGAACGTCGATCCACAAGTTCTCTCTGGGAAGAGGCGGCGCCAACTATCAAGCGTCGGGAAGCGTCAAAGGACACCTGCTCAACCAGTTCTCCATGAACGAATACGACGGCCATCTGTTCGTAGCAGCGACCGACGGAACACCCTGGGGAGGCAACAGCGAAAGCTTCATACACTCCCTCGCCCAGTCAGATCAGGACTTGGTCAACGTCGGGAGCGTCGGAAACATGGGTAAGGGCGAGCGCATCTACTCTGTCCGCTTCATCGCTGACCGGGGATACGTAGTCACATTCCGACAGGTAGACCCCCTCTATGTGGTCGATCTCAGCAACCCCGCTCGGATGAAGGTGCTAGGAGAGCTCAAGATTCCGGGCTACTCTGCCTACCTGCATCCCATCTCAAGCGATCTGCTAGCAGGGGTAGGGGCGGACGCCACTTCGACAGGCCGAATCACCGGAGCCAAGGTCTCCCTCTTTGACGTCTCAGACCCAGCCAACCCCACGGAACTGGACAACTGGGTGCTCGCCGACGCCCAGAGCAGCGTGGAGTGGGATCACCGAGCCTTCCTATGGTGGGAGCCCCAAAAAGCGCTGGTAGTCCCCGTCCAATCATGGAACAACCCCGACCGAAACGGGGCCCTGGTGCTGGATGTCGACAGAGATGACGGAATCAGCCTCAGAGGAATGATCCAGCACGACACCAGCCAAGACAACTACTACAACTACATCTACCAGATCATCCGATCTCTGGTCATCGGAGACGACCTCTGGACGCTGTCCAGCGCAATACTCCAGAGCAACGACTTCACTTCACTGGAACTGAACGACCGCCTGCGGCTGCCGAACTGAGGTGTTCGCCGCGTTCTGCCGGCAGCAAGATTGAGGCTGCCGGCAGAACGCGGCGCTGCTGACCGGTAGCGGCGCTGCTTGACGCGGCGCTGCTTAACCGGCAGTCGAAACTACTCGACGCCGTTGGAGTGCAGGAACTCCAGCGTGCGTTCCAGAGCCAGAGCAGCCGAGGTGGGGTGATAGGAAGAACGGGCGTCGCAGTTGAAGCCGTGGTCGGCGCCCTCATAAACATGTACGACCACCTCTGGATGTTCGGCGGCGATCTCCTCCACTTCGTTCAGGGGGATGGCGGCGTCTAACTCGCCGAAATGGAGCATGGTCGGAGCCTGCGGAACCCTGTCCTTGAACTGGTGAATCTGCCCTCCGTAGTAACCGACGGCCGCACGGATGGGCAGAGCGACTGCTGCCAGCCAAGCCATGCTCCCTCCATAGCAGTAACCCACTACGGCTGTCGGACCGGTCCCGCTCACATGAGCAACAGCCGCCCCTAGGTCGAGCACCGCCTCGTCCCAGTCCAGCCTTCCCCGCATGGAGCGCCCAACTTCTATCGTCTCGGCTTTGTATTCCAGTTCCACGCCGCGCTCTAGACGGTCGAACAGCGCAGGGGCGATTACGTGGTGCCCCAGTTCGGCGTAGCGGTCCGCCACGGAACGGATGTGATGGTTGACTCCGAAGATTTCCTGCACGATGACGATTCCGGAAGCGGCGCCTTCGGGATGCACTTCGTACGCCTCAAGGCCGTGTCCGTCTTCGGCTGTCAGTTCAATCATGATTCTCCTCAGGTTACGAAGATGCGGCCAGGTCGGTCGGCGGTGGCATCATACGGGTTTTCACCCGAAGACCTTACCCGCTCCACTTGGTTCAAGGCGCTCACGAAAGCTCTGACCGACGCCTCCACCACATCGCAGGAAAGCCCCCGTCCGGCCACCTTTATGCCCTCGGAAGACTCGAAGCGCAAAGCGACGTCAGCTAGGGCGTCCACGCCACCTGTAACCGACATCACTGTGTAGTCGGTAAGGCGCCCCTCAATGCCCGTTGCAGTCTTGACCGCCTTGCATGCCGCCTCGACCATCCCGTTGCCCTCCTCTCTTGCGGTGTGCAGCTCGTCGTGCACCCGCATCACCACGGTCGCGGAAGGAACGCCGGAGCCCACACTGCCTCCGTGGCACTCCAACACCTCCAGCACGAAAGCCTGCTTCACACCGCTGCTCACCTCGTCGGCCACTATCGCCTCGAGGTCGGCGTCGCTCAACTCCGACTTCCGGTCGGCCAACTCCTTGAAACGGGTGAAGGCGGCGTTCAGTGCGTCGCCGTGGATGTTGAAGCCCATCTGACTAAGACGCTCAGAAAACGCGTGACGTCCCGAATGCTTCCCCAGGACTATGTGGCTTCCGTCCTGTCCGACCGCTTCAGGATCCATGATCTCGTAGGTGGAGCGCTCACTGAGCACTCCGTGCTGGTGAATGCCAGCTTCGTGCGAAAAAGCGTTCCGTCCTACCACGGCCTTGTTGAATTGGACGGGATAGCCAGTCAGCCTGCTGACTAGGCGGCTCGTCCTGTGCAGCTCCCGGGTATTGACGCCCACCCGCAAGCCTTTGAAATAATCGGAGCGGGTGTTGATGGCCATCACGATCTCCTCCAAAGCGGCATTGCCTGCCCGCTCGCCTATGCCGTTGACGGCGCACTCCACTTGGCGGGCACCCGCTAGCACTCCGGACAACGAATTCGCCACGGCCAGCCCCAGGTCGTTGTGGCAATGAGTCGACAGGACGTAGTCGCCGGACACCCGTTCCCTCACCCTCTGCAGTTGCTCGGCATATTCCGAGGGCACTCCGTAGCCCACGGTGTCGGGAATGTTCAAGGTTGTCGCCCCGTGATCGGCGGCTATCTGCAGCACCTCGCACATGAAATCGAAGTCGCTTCGTGAAGCATCTTCGGGCGAAAACTCCACGTCGTCGGTGTAGGACCTAGCCCGAGAAACAGCCGAAGCCGCTTCGGCTTTGACCTGATCCGGGGTCATCCGCAGTTTGTGCCGCATGTGAGTTGCGCTAGTGGCGATGAAAACGTGGATACGTCTGCTCTCGGCCGGCTCTATCGCCTCCCAGCAACGGTCTATGTCGGCTAGGGAAGTACGGGACAAACCGCAGATGACCGGCCCCTTCACTCCCTGAGCGATGGCCTGCACGCCTTCAAAGTCACCCCTGCTAGCCACGGGGAAACCCGCTTCGATGACGTCGACACCCAGACGGGCGAGTTGGTCGGCTATCTCCAATTTCTCGGCTTGTCCCAGGGAAATCCCGGGCGACTGCTCCCCGTCGCGCAGAGTTGTGTCGAAGATCACCACTCGGTCGGTGCTTTCTTTTGACATATTCCCTCCTGTCAGCGTTTAGGTCTGCTTCATAGCGTGCAAAGAAAAACCTCCTGCCGGCGGCAGGAGGTTTGAGCGAGCGCAGAGTGTGGCGCTCGCTTTAAGTGAGAAGCAGCAAACCGAATTCGCTCATCCACATAAGTATGTCATCAGAAACGAGAATTGTCAACCCTCGCTTCAGAACGCTTTGGCGACTGCAGAATCTCCTCGCTATACTTAGCCCATGATTAACGCGATCAAAAAGACGCTGAAGTGGGCTGTAATAGTCGCCGCCGTAGCTGCTCTGGTCCGCTGGATAAAGGGCAAGCGTTCATCCAATGAGGAGGAGGAATACCCCGGTCTGGCCGAACCTTGGCCTCCGCTGGACAATTCTTCGACGGCCGAAGCTTCTGCGTCGGAAAAGTCTTCTTCCGAAAACTGACATCAGTCCCGCCGAACTAAGACAAACTAAGACCTAATCCCCCAGAATCTGCGGCCAGAATCTGCAGCCGTCTCTTCGCTTTGCCGGCTGGCTGAGTCGTAGCAGAGGTGAGGGGGAGCGGAGGTGAAGAGAGCGGGCCGCCCGAACGGCTCCTTTCTGGCCTCAACACAGGCTCTGTCCATCGTCGCAGCAGAGGTGAGTCGTAGCAGAGGTGAAGGGGAGCCGGTCGTCCGAACGGCTCAGGGGGCTGTCCTAGAAACCCGACTGGAACTAAGGTCGGCTGGCGGGAAGCTGCAATACTGCAGCTATGACTGGGTGGGAACTACGGCGCTGGGATTACGGCGTTCGGTATCTGTTCGCCCGCCAACGCAAGGTTGACCTGCTCGGCCACTGTTATTCCTGCCCTCCTCTGAGCTTCACTGGTACTGGCGCCCAGGTGCGGGGTAACCACCACCTGCGGAAAATCTAAGAGCGGAGACTCGCCGAGGGGCTCTGTATCGAACACGTCTAGGGCTGCGCCCCCAACCTGGCCAGACTTGAGCGCTTCCAAAAGAACGGCTTCATCCACCAATCCCCCCCTGGCTACGTTGATGATTCGCACTCCTCTCTTAGCCGAAGACAACAACTCGCTGCTGAGCAGCCCTACGGTTTCAGGCGTCTTTACGGCATGGAGAGTGATGAAGTCGCTGTTGGCCATGAGTTCCGATAACTCCACCATCTCTGCTCCATGCTTTGCGGCCGTCTCGGGCGGGACGAAAGGGTCGTAAGTCAACAAATTCATACCAAAAGCGGCTGCGCGTTCGCCTACGAGACGACCCACCTGGCCGAAACCGACGATTCCGAGCGTCTTGCCGGAAAGTTCCACGCCTTGCCAGCGGGATCTTTCCCAGCGACCTTCGCTGAGTCCTGCGTGCGCCTGCGGAACATTACGCGCCATAGCCAGCATCAAGGCCAAGGTGTGCTCGGCTGCCGAGAGAATGTTTGCCCTAGGCGTGTTGAGCACTACGACGCCCCGCTCGGCGGCAGCGACGAGATCGATGTTGTCGACGCCGACGCCTGCCCGCCCGACCACGCGCAGACTTTCCCCTGCAGACAGCACTTCAGACGTGACCTCGGTGGCCGACCTGATAATCAACGCCTCCGAGCCAGCAACCGCTCCTAGAAGTTCCTCCGGCGTCATCCCGAGCCGAACGTTCACCTCATGGCCAGCCTCAGAAAGAATGTTCAAGCCCTCGGAGGCGATGCGTTCTGCTACTAATACACGAGACACGGTCATGAAAGGATATCCGCCAATTCGAGCACCCCGTCAAGAGTAAAGGTGTTCGGCAATCCGCCCAAGCTGGCGATCTGAACAAACTCATCCTCCAGTGCAGGATCGCCCACATCGCTGAAGTTTTGGCGTGAACCTATGACGAATTTGATCCCGGAGGAAGAAGAATCTGAGTCACCCGAAGTTTGCAAGCCTCCGAAATACTCAAGAAGGATGAGTGAAAGATTGAGAGTGGATTCAATGCGTCTTATAACTCCTTCGGGGTCCAAGTAAATTGTTAGAATCACCGGTACATCGCTAGCAAGCGACAGGACCTCCTCATCGGATATTCCGAGATCATCATTGAAAGTGCTGAATAGTGCGGCACTAGTATCTTGAGTCGCTAGATCTGAATAAGCAAATTCAAAACTGAACAAATCATACTGGACTTCTTCTTGACTAAGCTCATCCATGATCGGGGCTTCACCTAGGTATTTGGCCTGACGCAGCGACTTGGAAATAAAATCAGGATCCATGAGTCTGGGTAAGTCAATACCGGCAGCTCTAACGAACGAAAAGCTCTCTTCATTGACCAATACATCCGACTCTAGATTGGCTCTGATCCATCCGTCCCGCAGTCCCGACTCCACCAAAACAGAAGCTGCTAATTGACCTGAATCGAACTTGAACTCCTGTCCAACCAAACTTGGAATAAAGAAATAAACATCTGATTTGTCATCGACGAAATATTCATAAGGGCCTATATTGAAAGTTGCCAACTCGGCTCCCTCTTTACGCTCAATCGATAATTCATTCAATAGAGTTTCTTCATAAAAGTACTTGCCAAAAGTTTCTACTATCAAACCTTCTACTACTTCTATTTCATTTGTTTGCTCGAGAAATTCTTTCCCACCAATTTGATTCAGGGACACATCCCAGAAAAGGTTAAAGTTTGTACGATAGGTTCTCATTTCTTCGTAAGCTTGGTTAACCAACAACAAAACATCTTCCACTTCTTCGGAAGTTAATACGCCTACTTGTAGATCTTCAATGCTCAGGGGTTCGGTTGAGGCATCCTCGGTGTCTGCATTCGTGTCCGGTGAACCTCCAACTGGGGGCGGATCGGCAGTCCCGTCCTGCCGAGAAGGAACGGAGCCCGTTCCTTCAGAAGAGGGGTCTCTAGAGCGATCTGGGGCTTCTCCGTTCTGCAAACCGGCGTCATCCGTCGAACTGCAGGCGACGAAAGCGAGCAGCGAAAACAGCATAAAAACGACCACAAAACAACGCCTCTTCGCGACAGCACAGAACAACCTAGATTTCTGATGCGGCATAACTTCTCAAGGCTACTATTTTCGGGCGGCATTCCCATGGGATTCCTGCAACTCCACGCGCCTAATGCGTCCGTCCGGCTCAAATCCAAAAACCTGACCTAGGAAAGACAATTCGGCTTCGGCGGCTGAGACGAGGTTCTCCGTCTTGCGAAACCCATGACCTTCGTCCTCGAACAAGACGAAAGCGTGAGGCAGGCATCGTTCTGCCAGAATCGCGAGCAACGCCTCGGCCTGCTCGGGCGGCACGACCCGGTCGTCGCCACCTTGCAGGATTAAGAGAGGGCATGAAATCTCATGAGCTCGATTCAATGGTGAGCGATCCCGGTAAACCTTGCGCTCCTTAGGGTAAGGGCCTATTAACCTGTCGAGGTAGCGGCTCTCAAACTTATGAGTGTCCTTTGCAAGCGCTTCTAGGTCAGTCACTCCGTACAAGATGATGCCGGCGGCGAACAAATCGCTGTCGGCGAGTGCCAGAAGCGCCGTCATCGCCCCTGCACTGGAGCCCTTGAAGGCGATGCGGTCGGGATCGACGGCGCCCCTGTCCGCCAGGAAGCGAGCGGCGGAAATGCAGTCGGCCACGTCAGCTGCGCCCCAGTTCCCGTCGAGCGCCTGTCGGTAAGCGCGTCCGTACCCCGTGCTTCCGCGATAATCGACGTCCACGACGGCGATCCCGCGGCTCGTCCAAGCTCTCAACGGAAGGCTGAGCCCGGTGCGTGCTGCTCCGGTAGGCCCCCCATGGGCGACCACTAGCAGAGGAGGCAGTTGCGACTTGCCGCCCGTTCTGTGGGGGTTGGCTGGACGATAGAAAAGTGCGCGGGCCTCGAAGCCGTCCTCCGTCGGAAAGATAATCGGCTCTGGGGCAGGAACAAAATCGTCACCCAATGAAAGTCCTGCTGGGGCGTGCAACGTCCTAACGGTCGGAACGGGAGAGATCCCGACGACGCTGATGATCTCGTTGGAAACCGAATAAGAGGAGGCGACGGCAACCACTCCGCCGCTCCAAGCACATAGAGAAGCAAACTCGGTGTGCTCCGCATAGACGCCGGTTTCGGTAGAAACGTCGGTGGTGAACCTCAGTTCGTGACCGCCTAGACGGGAGACTGCGTATGCAAGATGAGTGAAGCCGCCCGCGGCGTCCGGCCAGGAGGCGTAACGCGACATGCCGAAAACCCAGTTGGGCACTTGTATCTCGCCGTCGGTCAACTCGACCCAGGTTCGCGGCTCCCCTCGAAGGCATCCGTCTTCCAGAGCGTTTTCCAAGACGTCGGCCTCCAACACCATGAGCCGGGAGCAGCCGCCTGCGTCGCTGACCCAGAGCACCGCCCCGTCGTGACGCCAGGAGGGGCCGAAAATCCACTCCTCTGAACTGCCGGCGATTTGGAGCGCAGCGCACATCGAAGGCGCATCGAACCGACTCACCCAGAGTTCCGTGCCGTCCCAGGGCATGTTGGGGTGATTCCACTGCAGCCAGAGCAGGTAGCGGCCGCACGGAGACGGACGCGGCGCGGCATAGAAGTCTGCGCCCTGAACCACGAATTCAACCCGCTCGGAGCCGTCCGTGGCTACGCAAACGATCTCGTGGGCATCTTCGCTCAGCACATCGGGGGGCGTCTTGACGCCGGAAGCGGGGGCACCAGAAATGGGAACACCAGAAACGGGATCGGTGGGATCACGCTCGGCTGCGGGGGCTAGGCGTTCACGCACGCACACGTACCATCCTCCGCAGGTGCTAAACCTGCCGTCCGCGTAGCGGTGCCCCGCGGCAGGGGTGAGCAACAGCGGCTCGGGAGGCTCAGGATCTGAGTCCCTGCCGAAGTCTTCGAAATCCACCTGCTGCATACTTAGCAGGCGAAGCCGTCCGTCAACCTCATCGGAATACACCAACACCCCGTTCTCCGCCCACCAAGATCCTCCACCGTAGGTGTGCACCTTCGTGCCAACCTTGGCCCCGGGCGGGGTCACCTCGCACGGGGGGTCGTCGCCCTGAAGCAGGAAAACGGCGCGGCGGCCTCCTTCATCAGGCAAGCTCTGAGACCACCAAAGAAATGCGCCGTCGGAAGCTAGGGCGCCGACGCTAATGCTGCCGGAGGCAAGCACCGAAGGGGTGATGGGAGTTGGCCAGGAACCGAAGGAGGAAGTAGTAGGGGTCAATTTTTGACCAGCAAAAGATCCGTTTAAGCCGGAAACTGCTCAGGGGAAGATCGGCGAATCCCAGTTCAGAGGAAGAGAGCGAACCCGCCGAAACTAACTCAGCAACTCAGCAACTCGGATGAGACCTTCTTCGATCTTCTCCTCTTCAATAGCGAAGGATAAGCGTATGTATCCAGGAGCCCCGAAGGCTTCCCCCGGCACCACCGCCACCTTGACCTCGGAGAGCAGAAGATCGGCGAGTTCGAGCGAGGTCTGCGGAGTGCTTCCAGCGATGTCTCTGCCTAACAGATCTGCCACCGAGGGAAATGCGTAGAAGGCGCCTTGCGACAGAGGGCAGTCCACACCGGGAAGGCTTGAAAGCATGCGGTGCATCAGGAGGCGGCGGCGGTCGTAGTGGACATACATCTCCCGAAACGTGTCCATAGGCCCGGACAAGGCTGCCAGAGCGGCCCGCTGCGCCACGTTGCTCACGTTGGAAGTCTGATGCGACTGCAGATTTATGGCCGCTCGAGCAAATACGGCGGGAGCAGTCATCCATCCCACCCTCCAACCGGTCATCGCGTACGTCTTCGCAACGCCGTTCAGCAATACGCAGCGCTCCTTTGCCTCAGGCGACACGGCGGCAATCGAAAAGTGCTCGTTGTCGTCGTAAACCAAGTGCTCGTAGATCTCGTCGGCCAGTATCCAAACGCCGCGCTCGGCTGCCCAGTTGCCGATGGCCTCCACCTCTTCGCGCGGGTAAACGGCACCGGTGGGGTTAGACGGAGATACGAACACCAGAGCCTTCGTACGCGGCGTCCACGCCTCGTCCAACTGCTCGAGAGAGACCCTGTAGCCGTCTTCGATGCTCGTTGGAATCACCACTGGCTTTGCTCCGCATACTCCAATCGGCTCGGGATAGGTGGTCCAATAAGGGGACGGCAGCAAAACCTCGTCACCCGGGTTGAGCAGAACTCTGAAGGCGTTATAAACGGCGTGCTTGCCGCCGTTCGTAACGACCACCTGATCGGGAGAAACCTCTACTCCCGAATCGCTCAAAGTCCTAGCCGCGATAGCTTCACGAAGTTCGGGCAGACCTGCGGCGGGGCTGTAACGATGGTTGCGAACTTCAGCGCAGGCGGCAACGGCCGCGTTCACTATGTAGTCGGGTGTGGGAAAGTTGGGTTCGCCGCCGCCGAAGCCGATGATCGGTTCGCCTTCCGCTCGCAGGGCCTTGGCTTTGGCGTCCACCGCCAGCGTGGCCGACGGGGTGATGGAGGAAACCGAGCGGGACAACTCGGAGACGTCGGGGCTAGATGACGCAGGAGAGCTCATACCTAAATTCTTGCACACATGCCTGATGCTAGAGGCTCAAGCCTGTATCGGTAGCCGGTCTGTCCCTGCCAAGCGGCGCCAAGCAGAACGATTCAACAGGACGGCCAAGCAGCGCCAAGCAGGACGATTCAACAGGACGGCCAAGCAGCGCCAAGCAGGACAGCTCAGCAGAGGTCGACGGCTAGCTGCCACCCGACAGGTCTGGTTAGCGTGAGGTGCATGAACTCAAAACCTCTCATAGAACTCCCGTCACATTTGTTGCCTAGCGACGGGCGCTTCGGCAGCGGGCCTTCGCGAGTCCGGGCGGAATCCGTGCGCGCACTAGCCGAGATTGCGTCGGGGTATCTCGGAACCAGCCACCGTCGTACGGGTGTACGCAGCGTCGTCGGGAGACTGCAGGAAGGCACCGCAGAACTCTTTGGGCTGCCGAACGACTGGGAGGTGGTGCTGGGCAACGGAGGCGCCACCACGCTTTGGGACGTCCTCGGTTTCTGCCTCATCCGCCGGCGCAGCCAGCACCTCAGTTTTGGAGAGTTCTCCTCCAAGTTCGCCAAGGCGGTCACGGCCACCCCGCACTTGGAGGAACCACAGATCATCGAGTCCCCGTTTGGCACGCATCCACTGCCTGCGCTCTCAAGCGAGGTGGACGTCTACGCCTTAACCCACAACGAGACCTCCACCGGAGTGCAAATGCGTCCGAGCCGCCCAGAGGGTGCGACCCCTGCTGATGGATTGGTGGTGGTCGACGCCACTTCAGGAGCAGGCGGGCTTCCCTGGAGTACGGAGGAAGTGGACGTCTACTACTACTCGCCGCAGAAGTGTTTGGCTTCAGACGGCGGGTTTTGGATTGCCTGCTGTTCGCCGAGCGCCATCGAACGCGTCGAGCAACTCCAGGAGCGATGGCGTCCGGCGTCTCTGGACATGCGTCTCGCAATAGAGAACTCACGCAAGAACCAGACCTACAACACCCCCGCCCTCGCAACCGTCTACCTGACCCTGCAGACGGTCGAGTGGATGAACGCCAACGGCGGGCTGAACTGGGCGGTGGAGCGCTGCGAGCGTTCCGCTGAGGTCATCTATGACTGGGCGGAATCCTCCGAATATGCTCAGCCGTTCGTGGTCGAGCCTTCTCAGCGCAGCCGCACAGTGGCGACCATCGACATAAGCGAGGAGATACCTGCGCTGGAGATCTCTGCACGGCTGCGAGAGAACGGCATCGTCGACACGGAGTCCTATCGCGCCCTTGGACGCAACCAGCTGCGCATTGCGTTATTTCCGGTCATCCCGCCAGAGGACGTCGCCGCTCTCTGCGCCTGCGTGGACTACTTGGTAGAGCGGATGCCGCTGGGGGGATCTTCCTAGCGGCGGCGGAAGCGGCGACGCTGCTTGCGCCCTCTTTTTCCTCTCGACTGAAGACGCATCCGCTCGGTGCGGGCCTCGGACTGCTCCACGACCTCGTTCCAGAGCCGCTGATAACGCACCAGCCTTTCGCTTTCCACTTTCCCGGCAGCGACCGCCTCTGCTACCGCACAGTCGGGTTCGCAGCGGTGCGCGCAGTTGCGAAAGCGGCAATCAAGGGCCAAATTGGCGATGTCGGAGAAGACAACGTCGAGGGCGATGTCGGCCTCCCAGAGACCCACCGCTCGCAGCCCTGGGCTATCCAGCAGCATGCCGTCATCAGGCAGGACGACCAGTTCACGGGCGACGGTCGTGTGCCTTCCTCCCGCACCGCCAGAGCGCATTTCCCCGACCGACAACGACGGCTCCCCCAACAGAGCGTTGGCGAGAGTCGATTTTCCCGTCCCAGAGGGCCCTAACAAGACCAGGGTGCGGTTGCCCCTCACTTTCGCCCGCAACTGATCTAGGCCCCATCCGCGCACGGAACTCGTCTCTAAGACCTCCACGCCGGGAGCCACCCCTTCCAAGCGACGACGGACAGCCAGGCGATCCAGACGATCCTCGAGCAGATCGGCCTTGCTCATCACCAGCAGAACTTCGGCGCCGCTGTCGACGGCGAGGATCAGAAAGCGTTCAACCTGCGCCGAGTTGATCTCTTCGTCTAAGCCGATGAGCACGGCGGCTATGTCCAGGTTCGCCGCAAGCGTCTGTTTCACGACACGATCGGCCGGATCGCGGCGGACGATGGAGGTGCGACGCTCCAGCACCGTGTCGATGACAGCCTCCCCATGGCGGTCGCGGCTGTAGAGCACCCAGTCTCCAGTCGTAGGGGATGTTGCCGCCTGAGAGCGCTGAGAATCGGAGATCAAGTCGACTTCGCCCTCCGCGCTCAATGCCCGACAGCGCCCTCTGTCGGTGCGCGTTATCCGGGCGGGCAAGGAATCCGTCAAGTCCGCCTCCTCCCGAAGCCGCTGCCATCGGCCGTCCCAGCCGTACCGCTTCATCGGCTTCTGTCTCGGCTTTCGACGACTTGAGACGACATAGCAAAGTAACATTTGCAATTAGCAGGGGAACACCTGCTAAGAGAGTCACCGGGTCTCCGTCGAACAATCAGGCGACACCAGCCAGGAAAATGCTCAAACATGGGAAACCAGATCGAAAACGCACCCTTAGATACCCAAGAGCACTCAGACACGAACAGCCTCGGAGCAGACTCAACCCCTCCCGCGGGGGGCGATAAGCGCAACTTCGCAGGGGGTTTCACCACACGACCGACTCGCTGGGCGGCGGGCGCAGGGCTGCTGGCCGCAGGTTCGGCAATCGCCGTCGTGGAACTGATCTCGGGTTTGACTACCAGAGTCCCCTCTCTGATACTGGCGGTTTCGGACTCCATAATAGACAGCAGGCTGATCCCGTTCTGGCTGCGCACCTGGAGCATCGACCAGCTAGGAACGGCGCAGAAGCCCGTCCTCTTCTATGGAGTTCTGGTGGTGACGCTGCTGCTGGGCTCCCTGACCGGAATCTTCGCACTTAAGCGGCCATGGATCGGGCCGGTCATATTCGCCGCCTTCGCGGTAGTGGGAGGATTGGCGGCAGCCAGCAATCCCGACGCCCACGATGGGATGGCAGCGGTGGCCGCAGGATTGGCCGCTGTGGTGGGGATGGGCGTGCTCTGGCGCCTGCTAAGCCTGCTGCGCCCGTCTCGCCGAGCCGCGGAACCCTCTCGGCAAGTTCCGAGCGAAGTGAACCGAAGGTGGTTCCTGACCGCAGCCGGAGCAACCGCAATGGGGGCGTTGCTGGCCAGCGGCGCGGGGCGATTCTTGGCGAGCCGGAGAGGAGTGGAGGACTCACGTTCCGAAGTTGCTGAAAAGCTGAATCAAGTGCTGAACGCCGCTCCATCGAGTACTGGCAGTACACGCTCCCCGGGCGGGGGGAGCGAAAATCCTCCTGTGTCCATCGAGACGACGACTTCCACTACCAGAGGGAGAACTTCGGACGGCGCAACGACCGCGCCCTCAGCGCCTGCTACGCCTGCTACCACCACTTCCCAAGCAGCACCTGCTACCACCACCTCCGCGCCGGGCGGCAGCACTACCTCCACGCCTGGCAGCACCACCTCCACATCTGGTGCCACTACCTCCGCACCTAGTACCACGACCTCAGCACCTGGTGCCACCACTTCAGCGCCCACGACCACCAGAGCCGCGCCCACCACTACCAGAGCCGCGCCGCCAACCACCCAACCGCCTCCCACTACGACTACGGCACGGCGCCCGAACCGATATTTTGACGGAGAAGTGGGCGGTATCTCCCCAATTATCACGCCCAACAACAACTTCTACCTGATCGATACCGCCATCTCCAAGCCTGTCGTGCGGGCAGACACCTGGCGACTGCAAGTCACGGGCATGGTCGACAACCCTTACACGCTGAACTTCGACGAACTGCTAGCGATGGGACTAGTAGAGGAAGCCGTCACACTGAGTTGCGTGTCCAACTCAGTGGGTGGAAACCTGGTAGGCAATGCTGTCTGGAGGGGCGTCCCGCTGCGCTCCATCCTGGATCGAGCCGGAGTGCAGCGGGGGGCCACGCAAATCGTCGGACGCTCTGTAGACAACTGGAATTCCGGCTTCCCGACCCCCTTGGCCTACGACGGAAGGGTGGCCCTCGTAGCGGTGTCCATGAACGGTGAACCACTTCCCAGAGAACACGGCTTCCCGGTGAGGCTCGTGGTGGCGGGGCTCTACGGATACGTGTCGGCCACCAAATGGCTGGAAGAGATCCGCCTCACTACCTGGGAAGGATTCGACTCTTACTGGGTGCCCAGAGGCTGGGCAAAGGAGGGCCCCATAAAGACGCAGTCGCGTATCGACGTCCCCCGAAGCGGAGCAAGGCTTCAGGCGGGGCGGGTGGCGGTTGCGGGAGTCGCATGGGCTCCTTCACGCAGCATCGAACGGGTCGAAGTTCAGATCGACAATGGTCCTTGGGTGAGAGCCGAACTCAGCTTGAATATGTCGATCAACTCCTGGCGGCAGTGGCTGTACGCGTGGGATGCGAAGCGGGGCAATCATCAGATCAGGGTGCGGGCAACCGACGGCGCGGGCAGGACCCAGACTTCACAAAGAACGCCTCCGGCTCCCAACGGCGCCAGCGGCTGGCACACAATCTCGGTATCGGTTGCCTGAAGGGGAGTTAGCCCTCCAAAAACACAGCGCATACCTCCCTCGGTTCCCTCAGTGCGACAATGCTCCCGACCCGATGCCGGGATGACCCGATGCCGGGATGACCGGCGGCTCACCTAGCCGCCGGCAAGGAGGTCTAGTAATCGATGCCTTTCTTGGCGGCTATTCCGGAGTCGTAAGCGTGCTTGACGCTCCGCATTTCAGTGACTGTGTCGGCCGCTTCGATCAGAGCGGCCGAGGCGTCGCGACCGGTGCAGACAACACTCACCTTCCCAGGGCGTTCGCTTAGCACTCTCACCACTTCAGCAGAATCGATCCAACCCCAGTTCATCGGGTAAGTCACCTCATCGAGCACAACCAGGCGGTGTTCTCCGGCCATAATCAGCGAACGAGCGTGTTCCCAGGCTTGGCGAGCCACATTCTCATCTACGCCCAGATCCTCGGAGTCCCAGGTAAAGCCCTCTCCTAACGCCCACCAATCCACGCCCAGGTCTCTGCCGGTCTTCTCCTCTCCGACCTTCCAGTCGCCCGACTTCAGGAACTGCACCACGGCGCAGCGCCAACCTCGGGCAAGCGCACGAAGGAGCACCCCGAACGCCGCCGTTGACTTGCCTTTCCCGTCGCCGGTGTTCACCAGCAACAGCGATTGAACTGAGCGCAGTCCGGCGGGACGCGGGTCTTCGGTGGGGGCCTCCGCTGCCCCCTCAGGCGTCAAAGCAGCCCTGTCGAGTTGTACGTCTCCGTAGTCCTAAAGAAACGGCTCTCTGAGCTTCAGCGTTCGAACAGGCCAGAGAGAGAAGCAATCGACGACCCTTCTCCCTTGGAGGTTCCGGGCAGGTTTGAAGCGGCCATCAGCACGCGGTCGGCCAGACGAGAGAACGGCAGCGACTGCAGCCAGACCGATCCGTGCCCACCCAAGGTGGCCAGGAAAAGACCCTCTCCGCCGAAAACGCTGGATTTGAGATTCCCTGCCCGCTCAATGCCGTAATTGATCCCATCGGTAAACGCCACTAGGCATCCCGTGTCGACCCGAAGCATCTCACCTCTGAGGTCGCGTCGCACGATCGTGCCTCCGGCTGCCAGAAACGCAAGACCGTCACCAGTAAGCCTTTGGAGGATGAAACCTTCGCCGCCGAAAAGACCTGTACCGATACTGCGGTTGAAGGCGATGTCCAGCTTCGTACCCATGGCGGCGCACAGAAACGCGTCTTTTTGACAGGTAATGCTCCCGTTCATCTGCGCGAGGTCGGCTGCCACAATCTTTCCGGGAAACTCCGCTGCAAAGGAAACGCTGGAGGGATGACGCCCATGGTTGGTGAAGTGTGTCAGGAAGAGCGATTCCTGAGCCAGAATCCGCTTGCCTGCAGACTTGAGCTTCCCCCACATTCCGGAGTCGGGCTCGCTTCCGTCGCCCATCTTGGCCTCAAACTCAATACCCGGGTTCATATACATCATCGCCCCGGCTTCACCGATCACGGTTTCGCCCGGATCCAGCCTGACCTCCACGAACTGCAGGTCGTCTCCATATATCTGGT
The DNA here is from genome assembly GCA_965242895.1 of Acidimicrobiales bacterium. GTDB lineage: Bacteria > Actinomycetota > Acidimicrobiia > Acidimicrobiales > CATQHL01 > CATQHL01. Next base: position 1,529,916 of record OZ251507.1, on the reverse strand, counting down.
ATTCGATTTCATGGCTTCTCATTCGGTTGTTCTTCTCCGTTCTTCGTTGTCGCCTGCTTCTGAGACTACCAGAGCACAATCGGCATCGGGGGAACGACCGCAGCTAGGCGATTCAAGTCATTTCCATGCGACGCCTGTTTATAAAAGCGGCTAACTTTCGCTTCGGGTATCTGGGGATCACCTGAGATATAGCTGTAATCAAGCCGTATCCGAACCCCGGAACACAAACTGCCTTGCGTCTTGCGGCGGCTCGCAGCGACAAGGCAGCGACTTTCTCTGCATCCATCCACAGCCAACTCGGATAGCGCTTGATCTGCTCCCCGTGTCCCGCCCTCCTGTGCAGCTCGGTGCGTGTAAGGCCGGGCAGGACTGTGGTAACCGTCACTCCCCCGGAACGCACCTCCTCATGAAGACCTTGCCCGAAATTGGTCACGAAAGCTTTCGAGGCCGCGTAGACAGCTTCGAAAGGCAGCGGCTGCTCCCCTGCCACCGACGACACGTTCAAGATCGTGCCTTCGCCTTCCGACAGCATTCGTCCGGCGGCGGCGGCGGAAAGCTTCATCACAGCCACCGCATTAAGGGCGATTATCTCCCCCGCTCTCTCTGGCGGGGCGCCGCTGAGCCGACCGAAGTCCCAGATGCCGGCGTTATTAATCAGGAGATCCACGGAACGATCCGAGTCGGCGCACCTTTGAGCGACGTCTTCCAACTGCTCGGGAACAGTCAAATCGGCAGGGATGATCTCCACCTCGACATCCAGCGACCCAGCCAAGGTCGTCAAGCGATCAGCGTCACGCGCCACCGCTGTGATCTCGACCCCTCGACGAGCTAACTCCAGCACGAACGCTCGGCCCAGACCTGCCGACGCCCCGGTAACCAAGGCGCGCCGCCACGAACGCTTCGACATAACGCAGCTAGACGATCGGAGACTGCGTCAGCGAATGTCTAGGAACTAGGAACGTGGGGCTCAGCCCCAGCACCAGCGGAGGCCACGGCCAAGCGAACTTCGGCCCGACGCATCGCTGCGACGGCCGCCTTGCCGTCTCCGGATTCCTCCTTCGAGACAGCCTTAGCCCGCTCCAGAGCGGCGGAGGCTCGAGAAGTGTCGATCTCCGAAGCAACCTCGGCGGTGTCTGAGAGTATGGCGATCCGATCGGAGGCAATCTCCACGAAACCGCCATGCACCGCTAGGTAGTGAACGGCGCCGTCGGAGGCATTCACCTTCACCATCCCCGGGCAGAGGTTGCCTACAAAGGAAACGTGTCCTGGCTGAAAGGCAATGTCTCCGTCGGTGGTACGCGCCAGAACCATGTCGGCCTCAGCGAAAAGAATCACTCCCTCTGGAGAGACCAGTTCAACCTGCAGAGACATTGCCCGAGCGAAACCCGATCACTAAGTTCTACGCCGCCTGCTTCTGCAGTTCGGCAGCCTTGCGTTCCACGTCTTCGGCACCGCCGACCATGAAGAACGCCTGCTCCGGCGTCTCATCAAGTTCGCCGCTAACCAAAGCGTCGAAACTCTCGACTGTCTCGTCCACCGAGGTGAACACTCCCGACATCCCGGTGAACACCTCGGCCACGAACATTGGCTGGGAGAGGAACCGCTGAACCTTGCGCGCACGCGAGACGATCACCCTGTCCTCCTCCGAAAGTTCGTCGAGCCCCAGGATGGCGATGATGTCCTGCAGTTCCTTGTAGCGCTGGAGGATTTCCTGGACTTGACGAGCGACCCGGTAGTGACGCTCCCCAACCACTTCCGGAGTGAGGATCGTGGACGTGGACGCCAAAGGGTCGACAGCTGGGTAGATGCCGAGGGCGGCAATGTCTCGAGAAAGTTCCGTCGTGCCGTCGAAGTGTGTGAAGGAAGTGAAAGGAGCAGGATCGGTGTAGTCGTCGGCAGGCACATAAACCGCTTGCAGCGAGGTGATGGAACGCCCGCGTGTGGTGGTGATCCGCTCCTGCAGCTCGCCCATCTCGTCCGCCAAGGTGGGCTGATATCCGACAGCCGAAGGCATGCGCCCTAAAAGGGTGGAGACCTCCGAGCCGGCCTGAACGAATCGAAAGATGTTGTCTATAAACAGAAGCACGTCCTGGTTCCGAACGTCTCTGAAGTATTCGGCCATCGTTACGCCGGCAAGACCCACTCTGAGGCGCACCCCGGGAGGCTCGTCCATTTGCCCGAAAACTAAGGCTGCCTTCTCTAGGACTCCAGACTCGCCCATCTCCAGGAACAGGTCTGTGCCTTCACGGGTGCGCTCGCCCACCCCGGCAAAGACCGACACGCCGCCATGCTGTTCAGCCACTCTCCGGATCATCTCAGTGATGAGCACGGTCTTGCCGACCCCTGCGCCCCCGAACAGGCCGATCTTTCCCCCCTGCTTGTAGGGAGTCAGCAGGTCGATGACCTTGATGCCTGTCTCAAACATCTGCGTGGAAGGCTCTAGCTCCTCGAAAGGAGGGGCGGGACGGTGTATCTCCCATTCCTCGGTGACGTTAAGGCTCTCACGGTCGGCGTCAAGGCAGTCGCCTAGAACGTTCCAAACATGACCGAGCGTGGCGTCGCCCACGGGTACTGAGATGCCCTTCCCCAGGTTGTGTACCTCAGTGCCTCTGGTCAGGCCGTCAGTGGGGCGCATAGCGATAGCACGAACCCTGTTGTTGCCGATTTGCTGCGCCACTTCGGCTGGGACGGTGACCTTCTTGCCGTCGACCGTCACGTCGAAAGCCACCGCCGTGTTGATCTCGGGCAGGGAATCGGGAGGGAACTCGGCATCGATCACAGGACCGGCGATTGCCACGACTCGTCCTACTTTTCTGGCGTCGTCATTCATTACTTGCGCCTCCTCGCCTGGGTTTTCCTGTTGGCATAGTTGCCGTTAGTTGCCGTTGAGTTCACTTTGGCTGCACTACGTATGCACTCCGAGTCAACTCGCCGCCCGACGCCCAACGCTAGGCAGCAGCCGACGCGCGGAGGGCCTCAGCTCCGCCCACGATCTCCATGATCTCAGTGGTGATCGCATCCTGCCTGGCCCGATTCATCATTCGAGTCAACTTCACTATTAGTTCTTCCGCGTTGTCTGTGGCAGCCTTCATGGCTCGCTGCCTATTGGCATGCTCAGAAGCGGAGGCGTCTAGCAAAGCCGAAAAGAGGCGGCTTTCCACATAACGCGGCAGCAGCGATTCCAGCACCCCCTCAGGCGAGGGCTCGAACTCGAAAGACGCTCGCGCCGAGGGGACACCCTCCCCCATCTCTGCGATCTCAGCCACGCTGGCCAACGGCAAAAAACGGCGAACCACCACGTTCTGCGAGCCCAGAGAAACGAACTCCATATAAACAAGCAAAACCCGATCCATCTCTCCTGAGATGAAACGCTGCTTTACCGCTGCGGCCAGCGTGCGCGCCTGCTTGTAATCAGGGCTGTCGGTCATGCCCTCGAAGGCGGCGTCGATCTTGTAGTTCCTGAAGCGGAAGTAGTCCTTGGCCTTACGCCCTACGAGCATCAGGGAGTAGTCAAGACCCTCGCCGCGGGCGGCCATGATCTCCCGCTCGGCTGCCCTGATGACCGTCGAGTTGTACGGGCCGGCCAGCCCTCTGTCGGAGGAGATGACTATGTAGCCAATCCTGCGAACGTCTTCGCTCCGGCGAAGGAGAGGATGCTCGGTCGTGGTTCCGGAAGCGGCCAGATCTTCGATGACGGCAGTTATGCGGTTCGCGTAGGGACGAGCTGCATTCGCCCGCATCTGCGCCTTGGCCACCCGAGTGGCCGCGATGAGTTCCATGGCGCGTGTGATCTTCTTGGTCGATTGAACCGAAGAGATCCGCCGCCTGAGTATCCGCTCCTCGCCGCCCGGCACGACCCAATTCCTGCCTAACCGCTACGAGTCCTCGGAGCGGTCTATGTCTTCCTCCGGGAGCGTTCGGTCGTCGTCGACCATGCTCACCGAAGCCTCGCCCACCTCTTCTACGTCGGGTTCTTCACCCTGATCCTCCGGTGTGATCTCGAACTCTTCTGCGTAGGACTTCACGAGGACGTCGAGTTCTTCGGTGTCGACCGAGCCCGTGTCGGCGATCTGGGCGAGCAGGTCGGAACGGCGGGTTCGCACCGATTCCAAGAGCCCTTCTTCGAAACGCCGCACGTCTTCGACGGGGACCGCGTCTAGGTATCCTCTCGTGCCCGCAAAGATGGACACCACCTGCTCCGCCACCCCCATGGGGTTGTTGATGCCCTGCTTGAGTAGTTCGGTCAGCCGGTACCCACGCTCCAACTGAGCCTGAGAAACGCTGTCTAGATCGGAGCCGAAGGCGGCGAAAGCCTCTAGTTCGCGGAACTGCTGGAGGTCGGCTTTGAGCGTGCCCACGGCGGTCTTCATGGCCTTGATCTGCGCCGCTGAACCCACCCTCGAAACGGAGATACCTACGTCCACGGCAGGTCGAATACCCGACTTGAAGAGGTCGTCCTGAAGATAAATCTGACCGTCGGTGATGGAAATGACGTTGGTGGGGATGTAGGCGGAGACGTCGCCTGCCTTGGTCTCGATGATCGGCAGCGCTGTCAGTGAGCCCGCACCGAGTTCGTCGCTGAGTTTCGCTGCTCTCTCCAAAAGACGGCTGTGCAGGTAGAACACGTCGCCCGGGTAAGCCTCCCGTCCTGGGGGGCGGCGCAGCAGAAGCGAGAGTTGCCTGTAAGCCTCCGCCTGCTTGGAGAGGTCGTCGTAGACCACGAGAGCGTGACCGCCCCCGTCCATCCAGTGCTGCCCCATCGCGCAGCCGGCGTAGGGCGCAAGGTACTTGAAAGGAGCTGGATCGGAGGCCGCAGCCACCACGACCACCGTGTACTCCATGGCGTCGTGCTCTTCGAGGGTGGCCACAGTCTGCGCCACCGTGGAAGCTTTTTGCCCGATCGCCACGTAAATACAGCGGACGTCCTGGCCGCGCTGGTTCAGGATGGTGTCGGTGGCGATGGTGGTCTTGCCGGTCTTGCGGTCGCCGATGATGAGTTCCCGCTGCCCGCGTCCGATCGGAATGAGGGAGTCGATCGACTTGATGCCGGTCTGCATGGGCTCGTGGACAGGCTTGCGCCCAGTGATTCCCGGAGCTTGCACCTCCAGGCGGCGGGTCTGCTGACTCCCGAGCGGCCCGCGCCCGTCGAGGGGCTCGCCTAGGGAGTTGACCACCCGGCCCAGCAAGGCGTCCCCGACGGGTATAGAGAGGATGTCCCCGGTGGCTCTCACCGTCTGTCCTTCTTCGATTTCGTCCACTTCCCCTAGGACGACAGCACCGATTAAGTCCTCGTCGAGGTTCAGCGCAAGCCCGACGGTTCCGCCGGCGAACTCCAGCATCTCGTTGACGGCGGCAGACGGCAGACCGCTGACGCGCGCGATGCCGTCACCCACCTCTACCACGCGCCCTACCTGGGTCTGAGTGATGGAGGGCTTGAACCCCTCCAGGTTGCGGCGGATGACCGACGAAATCTCGGCGGTATCAATGGTGAGTTCAGCCATGACTCTCCTAGGAAGCCTCACGAAGTTGATTGAGTTGGTTGATGTGGGTGCGCACGCTGCCGTCGATGACCTCGTCGCCGATGCGAGTGATCAAACCGCCTAAGACGTCCCCGTCGACGACGACCTTGACTGTGACGTCCTTGCCGGTGGCTCTTGTCAGCGCCTCCCCTAGGCGGCGCCGCTGGTCGTCGCTCAGACTCACGGCCGAGCGGACTTCGGCCACAGCCTTTTCCCTGAGCGAGGCGCTGAGTTCCACAGCAGCCGAAATGATGCGGGGCAACTCGCCGCCGCGCCCAGCCGCAACCACCATGGACACAAGCGCCAGGGTCGCCTCGGAAACCTGCCCGTCGAGAACGTCTTCGGCGATCTGCTGTCGGCGGGCGGCAGGGATGCGGCGGTCGGAGAGAGTCTCGCGCAGTTCATCGGACTGCTCTAGCACTTGCGCCACGGCAAACAATTCGTCCTCCACGACCGCTAGGTCGCCCTCGGCTCTCGCCACGGCCACGACGGCGTCGGCGTAACCCGCAATCCGATCTTGGGTCATCGCCGCACCTGCAGCCGATGGAGCCTTCTACTTCCTTGAGCCGACCTGGGCAATGTAGTCCTCTATGAGTTTGTCCTGAGTCTCGGGATCGAGGTTGCGCCGGATCACAGTCTCAGCGGCGCTTATGACCCTCTCTGAAAACTCGCTCTGCAGATCGGCCAAAGCCTGGCGTTTGGCGACTTCAACGTCTTGGGCTGAGCGCTCGCGTGCTTCGGCGGCGTCGGCCTCGGCGCGGGCAATAAGATCGGCCCGAACGCGATCCGCCTCTTGGCGGGCGCCGTCGATGATTCTCCCCGCCTCAGCCTTTGCGTCGGCAAGATCAGCCTCGTAACGAGACTTGACTTCGACGGCTTCAGTTCGGGTCTGCTCGGCGGCGTCGAGATCTTCTTTTATTTTCGCTGACCGGCGATCCATAGCGCGCTTCACGGCAGGGAACAACTTCCACTGCATCAGCGCCAGAAGCACCACGAAAGCGATCCCGCCCCAGATGATCTCGTTGACTTCCGGAATGATCGGGTTGGGAGCGCTCTGACAGGATTCAATCTTCGTCTCAAAGCTCTCAAAAGCCGACTTTGCGTCTTTTTCAGGTTCCGCGTCAGCAGGGTGGGCGGCGCGTTCAAGTTCCTCGAACGCCTCTGCCCCCGTGAGCCCGCCCCACTGAAGCTTCTCTAGTTCCTCAGCCATGCACCCGCCGATGGTCTCCGCTGCGAAAACAGGGGAGGCGGCGAATACGACCAGGGCGGCGGCAATGCTCGCCAACGCCGACACTCCAAACAATCGACGCCTGCGACGATGCGGAGAAAGTGTGTTCATCGGATGTCTCTCCCCTCTGCGCCTCTGCTAGGAGAAGAGCAGGATGAAGACAACGAACCCGATTAGGGCCAGAGCTTCGGTGAAAGCTATCCCTAGGAACATGGTGGTTCGAACCATTCCAGCCGACTCGGGTTGGCGCGCCATCGAAGAGATGGCGTTGCCGACCACCAAGCCGATGCCGATGCCCGGACCTACGGCTGCCAGTCCGTAACCAAGACCTGCCCCTACGGCTCTTAGGCCGTTGAGAAGTTCACCAGCCTCCGTCTGGGCAAGTATTCCGATTGTGTTGAGAAGGGTTTGCACTATCTTCTCCTCTTGCTTATTTGCGGTTTCTTAGGACGTTGTTGGACGAGACGTTCAGGGCGAAAACTGCCGTTCGATACTCCGAGGGTGTTCATCGATGCTTGGGTATCAATGCTCAGCGTGCAGCGCTCCGCCAATATACACGGCTGTGAGAATCGTGAAGATGAAAGCCTGCAGACCGCTTACGAATATTTCGAAGGCCGTCAACAGGACGAGTGCAGCAAACGGCAGCACCGAAGGGACATAGAAGAACCCCCAAAGCGCCGCCGAGAGCACGGCGAAGGTCACTAAGAGCAGGTGACCGGCCACCATGTTCGCCCAAAGTCGGATAGCCAGGGAGAGCGGTCGGATTACGAACGTGGAAAAGAACTCGATGGGTGTGACTATTAGGTAGAGAGCCTTGGGAACTCCAGGCGGAAAAAGCGAACTCTTCAGATAGCCGAAAAACCCCTGGCTGCGGATGCCGATGTAGTTGTAGACGCCCCACACAACCAGGGCCAGCATGAGCGGAACCGCCATCCGGGAGTTAGCGGGGAACTGGATGAACGGAATGACCTCGAAGATGTTGGCGAAGAAGATGAAAAAGAAGAGCGTGGTGAGGAAAGGCATGAACCTTTTGCCGTCGGCGCCGATCGTCTGCATGACGATGCTGTTCTCGACGAAATTGACACCGCCTTCCGCCACGTGCTGGACGCCGGAAGGTACCAGGGATCGCTTGCGCGCCGCTAACCCGAAGATTCCCGCAGTCAGAACCAGGGCTGCCAAGTAGATAATGACCGTCTTGTTAACTGCCAGAGGCGAATCCCCGAAGAGAAAGCTCGGCCACTCAAAGAGATGCGTTACTGGAGGGAACTCCACGCCTGCTACTCCCCGCTGGCTGTCTCGACTGCGGATGCGTCGGCAGACGCCCCTTTGGCAGCGCCTGCTGAAGAGGCGCCAAGAAGACCTCGCCGGCCGAGGGAGGAAGGCTTGAGTCCTGGGTACGCAAGGGTGGCAGATACGTGCCGAAGCTCCCAAAGCAGGAGTCCTAGGTGAGTCACAAGCAAGACGATACCGAATGGCAGTGGCTCAAACCAGTCTTGCGAGCGTATGGGCAATACGACCGCAGCCAGCAAGCCCAAACGGAGCAGATAACCGCCTAGCACAGCCGGGCCTATCGCCTTGAGCGAAATCCTGGCTGCGTATCCGATGGCGGCCGCACCAATCAGAAAGTTCAACATGACCAGCCCGAGGGCCAACAAGGACGACCAGAGGCCGGCTAAACCCCAGATCAAGGTGCTCCCCAAGGTAAGCAGAGGACCGACCACGAACCAGCGGCGGGCGAGGTCGATTACGACTTGACGTTCAGGGGCGCCGACCTCTGACGTCGAAGTCGGATCCGAGTTCTCTTCAACCACCGGGCCGCTCGTATTTCTGCATCCGTCTCTCATACCCCTTGAGGGTCTTCCAGATGGTGTAGGTCAGGACTATGCAGCTGAACAGCAGGATGAACAGCGGTGTCGTGCCTATCGTCCGATCGAGCAGGAATCCGAAGAAGGCAAACAAGGCGGGCGCTGCGACCATTTCAAAGGCCATGGAAAGGGCATCCCCGAAACCTTGACGCATCTCACGAACCTGTGTGTCTCTTGCCTTCATCGATCCTTTCATTATGTTCATTATGTTCATCTGCCCCTACTCGCAGATCTCTTCGATTGAACGCGGCGCAGATCACCCCGACAGCAGAACACAACCAACAGTCTAGGGATACTTCCAGGAACAGACTAGCCGTAAGGCGGAAAACCGGCGCATAGTTCCCGAACCTCTCTCCGCACGCGGTTGAGAACATCTTCCTGACCGCGCCCGTGCAGCGCCCGCCCGATCGCCGAGGCAATAAGAGGCATCTCTTCTGCGCCCATGCCTTGCGTGGTGACCGCCGCCGTGCCGATGCGCAGACCGCTCGTCACGAACGGACTGCGCTCGTCGCCTGGGACGGTGTTCTTGTTGAGCGTTATTCCCGCCCGCTCCAGTGCGTCCTGAGCAGCGGCGCCAGTCAGCTCAGAATCGAAGGAGCGCAAGTCAACCAGCATCAGATGGTTCTCGGTGCCGCCAGACACCAGTCGAAAACCCTCATAGGAAAGGTGTTCGGCCAACTTCTGGGCGTTCTCCACGACCCCTCGGGCGTAATCGGCGAAAGACGGCGAGGCCGCCTCGGAAAAAGCGACTGCCTTGGCGGCGATGACGTGCTCGAGAGGGCCGCCCTGCGATCCAGGAAAGATTGCACGATCGATCGGCTTGGCCAATTCGGAGACACAGGCGATGCAGCCGCCGCGTGGCCCTCTCAGCGTCTTGTGCGTGGTGAAGGTCATCACGTCACAGTGACTGACAGGGTTGGGGTGCACACCGCCGGCGATGAGCCCAGCCACGTGAGCAGCGTCGAACATGAATCTGGCGCCGACGGCTTCGGCGATCTCTCTGAAAGGAGCGGGGTCGATGATTCGGGGATAGGCCGTGGCTCCCGCCACTATGAGCTTGGGACGATGCTCCCTGGCCAAGTCTTGCACCTGCTGGTAATCGAGACGTTCATCGCTCTGCGTCACGCCGTAGCCCACGAAGTTGTAGAGCTTCCCACTGGCGTTGACCGGCGAGCCGTGGGTGAGATGGCCGCCATGATCGAGGCTCATCCCCAGCACAGTGTCCCCCACTTCGAGCAGGGCGTCGTAGGCGGCCATGTTGGCGTTGGCCCCCGAATGGGACTGAACGTTGGCGTGCTCGGCGTCAAACAGCGCGGCGGCGCGGCGGCGAGCCAACTCCTCGACTTCGTCGATGATCCAGTTGCCTCCGTAGTAGCGACGCCCCGGGTAGCCCTCGGCGTACTTGTTGGTGAGCACCGATCCAGTCGCCGCTAGGACAGAGGGCGAGGCGAAGTTCTCCGAGGCGATCAGCTGCAGGGTGGTGCTTTGACGTTCCTTCTCCGCAGCGATATGGGCAAAAACCTCGTCGTCACGGCTTGAGGGCCAGGGCAACGGGCTCTCTCCGGGGCTCGGCTCGACGGCTCGACGGGCGACCGGACTACTGGAGCCCTTGCGACATCCCGCCGTCGACGGGTATGGCTGCGCCTGTTATGAAACACGCCGGGACGGAGCAAAGAAATGCGGCGATGTGGCCAAAATCCTCTGGAGAACCCAAAGTGCGGGTGGGCACTCTCTGCGCCAGCGCGTCGAAGTCATCTTTCCAGACATTCCTAAGGCGGTCGGTTGCGTGCAGCCCCGGCTGGATGGAATTTACCGTTACGCCGTCAGCGGCCACGGCCGTCGCCATGGTCTTCAAGAAACCGGTCGCCCCGGCCCGAGCGGTATTCGACAAAATGAGACTCGGGATGGGCTGGCGCACCGCCAAGGAGGTGATGGCGAGAATCCTCCCCCATCTCCTTTTCTGCATCTCCCCTACGACCTCGTTACACATTGCCACCACCGACAACAGATTCAAGTCGATCGCTGCGGCAAAATCCGACAGCTCGAAGTCGCCGAAGCCGCCTTCTGGAGGGCCTCCGGCGTTGGCGACGAGGATGTCGATGCCGCCAAGGAGTTCACGGGCTTCCCTCACAAACTTCACCGCGCCCATGGGGGTGGAGACGTCGGCCACGAGACGGTGAGCGTTCGGAAGCCGTTCTGCGGCAGAGTTCAAGCGGTCGGGATTCCTCCCCGAGACCAGCACGCTGCAGCCCGCCTCTGAAAGTGCCGCGGCGGTTTCCAGACCAAGGCCGGCCGAGGAAGCCGCAACTGCCGCCCGCCGCCCCGCTATGCCAAGATCCATGCCGCGACCTTAGTGGAGCGGGTCCGACGAGCCGACGACAGCCGCGCCGGAGCGATCCACGCCAGTGAACAGAACCGCCGCACGCGCCCCGTCAGGCACCAGCCCCTCGGAACGAGCAACCAAAAGCCCCGCCAGCCCGGCAGTCCCCGTGTGATCCACCGAAATGTCCGTAAATCTGAGCGCCAGGCCGTTCGCTTCGATAATCGCCGATTCAGGCGCCACGACGGGACGACCTCCGTGAACCGCCATCCCCCAGACAAGCGGCAGCCAGTCGTAGGTCACGTCGTCGAGGATGCCCGAGGCGGCGCTGGCCGGGCCTCCGTCCCCTGAGCCAATCCAGGGACGCATGAACTCCTCCGGATTGGCTACGGCCCTTTCAAGTGCGGAGTCCAAGCCTTCGGACGCGGCAAACGACTCGAAGCGTTCCCATGCCCCCGCCAGCGGGGCGCAACCCTCGGTCTGCACTGCAAACAACCTCGGGGGGCGCTCGATCTCACCCGCTGCGGCGGCTTCGATGAAGCCCTGCATCACGCTGGAAGCCAAAGCGCCTCCTCCCACCTGAACGAACAAGGCATCCAGCCCGGCAGGGCGCTCCAGCGTCTCGATCAACTCAAACGCCAGGGTGCGGCCTCCGTCGATGGTCATGACGTTTTCCGCGGCTACCGCACAAAACGGCCAAGCCCCGGAAGAGACGGCTTCTCTGAATCGAGCGTAACAAGGGTCGCCCGACCGCCCCGGGCGGCGAGAGCACACCTCCACATTCGCATTCAGCCCGCCCAGGCGCTCCAGCACCACGGAATCTGCCCAGGTAGGGACGAACACTTCAAGCCGACGGTCGGCGGCGCGGGCCACCACGGCCGCCGCCAGCGCCGCATTGCCGCAAGACGAAATGGCTAAGGACGTGCTGCGGGGCACACCCTCGATCTCCAGGTGAAGCGCCAGGCCCATGAGATGACGGGCCTTGTGGGTGCCGGTGACGTTTCCGGTTTCGTCCTTCACCCAGAGTTCCACGCCCAGTTCGTCGCTCAAGCGAGCAGGCCGCAGGGTGGGGGTAAGGCGAAACCCTCGTCCTTCGATTTCGCAGATTCGCTCATCCAGAGCGGTGGTCATGTCTGCGAATTCTCCCCCGGACATTCCCTTTCCTGCGGCCAAATGATAAGACCAGAGCAGTTTCCTATACCGCAGGAACGGATTAAGGCTGTCGCAGAAATCGAAAGAAGCCCCGGAAGGCGTCCCCAGCCAGCCTTCGGAACGACCTAGACCGCGCACAAGTTCATGTTAGAAAACCAACTGAACCCTGAGAAACGCCCCACTTTGCAGGTGCTTCAGTCCGACTTCACGCCGCTGCGAGCATTTAGAGCGGTGATCATTTCATCCCAGTGCGCGGGCATGTGGTGCAAATCCCTCCAAAACGACTGGTGGCGCCGCCGTTCGAAGTCCTCCAGACTCACGCCCTGCTGCTCGACCCAGGTGTAGTAACCAAGGTTGAAGATTCTGCTGCGTCCTGTGTCGTCGAGGATCTGCACATGCGAAGAGTCGGCCCCTAGGAGGTGCCTGTCTATCTGACTCATGATCTCGACGGCGCCGAAAATACCCCCGAATCTTTCACGCAGAAGTCGAGGCCTTTCACTGGCATAAAGACCCGCTCCGTCAGTGGCGACGGTCAGAATGAGATCTTCACGCCCCTGAGAAGTCGTCTTAGCGTACTTTATGGCCGCTAGGACGTTGCAGATGCTAGAGAGTCCAAAGTGCTGAAACAGCGAAAGCACTTCAGGAGATACGCCGAGCGCCGCCAACCGCCCCAGGCCCGCCCTGGAACCCAAGGCAAGAAACAGACCGTCGGTGGCTGCATCAGATATCCCCACCACGGCGTCTGTGTTCATGACGTTGTGGATCAGCGGGATGTGCTTGTCGCCGATTCCTTGGATGTTGTGCTCGCCGTACCCGTTGTAGAGCATGGTCGGACATTCCAAAGGCTCCACGGCCACGATTTTCGTGCCAAAGTGATCCTTCAAAAAATCGCCTGCCCCCAGCGTTCCGGCCGAACCGGAGGCCGAAACGAAAGCCGACGGACGGGCGGCTGGGTTCCCCTGCAGGTGAATCTGAAAAAGGTGGGCGAGAGCCCGTCCAGTCACTGCGTAGTGACCAGCGTGATTGGCGTATTCGGAGAACTGGTTGAAGACGAAGGTTTTCTCGTCGGCCTCTAACTTCTCGCAGGCGTCGTATATCTCCTTCACGTTGCTCTCCGAACCGGGCGTAGCCACGATGTCGGAGGGATCGGCGACCCAGGAGCGCAGCCATTCAAACCGCTCCCGACTCATGTTCTCGGGCAGCACCGCCACCGAGCGACAGCCCAGAATGCGACTGATCGCCACCCCGCCGCGGGCAAAGTTGCCGGTGGATGGCCAGACCGCCCGATGGGCTGTGGGATCGAACGCCCCGGTCACCAGCCTGGGCACCAAGCAGGAATAGGCGGCCAGCAACTTGTGCGAGCCGATCATCGGGAAGGTGTCGCCGAACGCCACAATTATGGGGGCTTCGACTCCGGTCATAGCCGGAGGAAGAACCACGTGAGGAGGCGCATCAAGAGGTCGACCCCCCTCCCAGCGGTTGTACCAGTGGACACGCCAGAGGTTGAAGGGATCAGGTGCATCCCGATCAACGCCTTCGAGGGCTGCCACAACCCCGGGCGGCGTCGCGGAGGGAGCGGCCAACTGAGCAAAGGTGGGCAGGAGCAAACCTTGCTGCCTTAGACGCTTGGCCGTACGCTTCAGAACCTTCTCATCGAACACCGAGGGCGCAAAGCTGCGACCTTGCTCCTGAACCGCCATCGGCGATCACGCTATCAAGGGCTAGACGAATGGGCTTGGGCGACCCTAGCCAGGCTCTCTGTCGGGAGGTCGCCGACGGCAAACAGCCCTCCCGCCCGATCTCCCACGTAGATCACTCCCTCCCACACCGCTGGGGTTGATTCGAAACGCCATGAGACGTACAGACTCCACGTCTCCGAGGGTTCCACTGACGTGTCCGAGACGTCGTATGCCCGAAGATAACCCTCCCCGTCCGCTAGCAAGAGCGTCTCTCCGATCACAACCGGGCTGCTCCACAACAGAGAGGGAAAGCCCTTTTCCCAGCGGATTTCCCCCGTTTCGCGATCCACACCAAGGAAACGCCCGGTGTGCGTAGTGGCGTAGACAACGTCACGCCAAACCACCGGAGTACTCCAAACGCCTGAAGGCACGTAGGCGTCGTCGAAGAGCGACCAGACCACTGGGTCGTCTTCGTTGGAGGGATCAAGCTTGAGGAGTTGTCCGACCTCCTCCGAACGTTCCGTGTTTCGCTCCTCATGCTCCACGCCAACGTAGATGTAGCCCTCCTCGTCGACGACCGGGGTCGAATCCACGTCGTCCCCTGCCCAGAAGCGGAACAGCTGAGGAAGTTCCTCCGGCGGCTCGACTTCACGCAGCACGGAAATATCCCAACCGGTTATGAGACCCCCCGAGTTGGCGATGTAAAGAGTGTCTCCGCTGATGGTCGGGGAGGCTTCGATCGAGATGTTGGGATTGTTGCCGTCGCTCTCCCTGAGGTCTTCAAGCAGTTGGTCATCCCAGCCCTCCATCTGCACCACTAGTTCCGGGGCCACCTCGACCCCTTCGGGGCCGTCCGACCGATTGAGACGGTAAACAAAAAAGTAGCTGTTCTCCCCCGCTAGAAAGAGGTGGTCGTCGATGACTATCGGGGAGGAATCCCAGTCGTCGTTCCACCTGACTCTCGGAACCTCATAGGCGTTCAACGACCATAACTCGACGGGTTCATCTCGGTCGAAGGCAACGATGCGAAAAAAATCGTCGCGAGAACCGAAGTAAGCAAGAGGAAACCCGTCGGGGTCGATGGTCACCGAAGTTTTGACGAGATCCCCTGTCTCGAAGTCGGGGAGCATCCTCTCGCCCGTATCGGCGTCTAGAAAATGGACTTTCCCGTCGTAGCCGCCAAAGACGACCCAGGTTTCCGCCCGATACTCAAATACTGCGGGCTGGCCAGTCCAGCCCGTCCCGCACCACCTCACCGTCTGATCCTGGTAAGAGGACATCCTGCACATATCGGAGTTCTCAGGAAAACGCCAGAGTTTGCGCGGCGTGTTCTGCGGAAGCGGACCGGTTCCGTACCAACTGCGTGAAGGCGAGCCCCGGAAACTCAATATGCCTTTGGTCTTGGTTTCTGGCGGCTCGCCGAAGCGCGCCGGGTCGTACCAGAACGCCAAAGTAGTGGTCGTGGTGGTGGACGTCGCAGCCACTGAAGTCGAGGTCGTGGAATCTCTAGACGGACCCCTAGAAACGATGTCCACGGCCGTCGTCGAAGGTGAGGCGACAGGTTCGGGGACCTCACTTGGCCTCAAAGTTTCACGGATCGGAAAGACATAAAAGGAAAAAATCGACCAAATTGCTGCGAGAAACAGAGCTGTGAGAAGCAGTAGCCACAAGATAGGACGACGCAGCACACCAACAAAGTTAAGACCAAACTCGCGCAGCACCCCGAAAGTGTGCCTTGCCCAATGGGGCAATTCCTATTTTCTATTTACTTTGAAAGCTTTACTTTGAAAGCTGCTGAGAAGGCTCTAATCATTCAGAAGGCTTTGCGAATTTCGAAATGCCCTAGCAAGCAAGGGTGTTCTGTCGATTTCGGGGTGTTCAGCGTTGGATTCGCTTGAGACGACGGAGGTTTCGCTCTCATCACCGGTCGCATCGTTCTCTGGGTAAAGCAACTCCACCGAAGCAAGGACTGGTTCGTCTGCAAGTTCGGCCTCTTCTAAAACCTCATCTTCGGCTGCTGAGTAATCAGGGAGTCGATTTAGGGAAGCATCTGCACGTTTGGCCTCTAAAATCTCGTCTTCGGCTGTCCGCTGGTCGGTGAATACCCAGCCCACAGGTGCCTTGAACGCTTCCGCATGATCAGGGCACATCGAAATAGAATCTTCAGTCGCCTGAGGCTTGCCAACCAACCAAGCCTCTGCCCTTCGAGGATTGAATATCAGGGACGCAAAAGCTTGCTTGGAGCAATGAAGTTTCACGCAAATCACGCGGAAAGATGAACTCATCGATTCAGTGGAATGTCGCTTCGCCCTCTGCATGATTCGAAAATTACTCTCTATCGGTCATTGAACTGTGAATTTCGGCAGCTGCGTGCGCGCATTCCCACGTCAGGATGAACATCAAGAATGAACAGAGGCCAAGGAATTTAGTTCTGTGAATTTCTCAGTTGCGTGCGTACACGCTCACTGCATTACGCTCACTGCATTAGGTATAGACGAGAGCCGTAGAATTCATAGATAAATTCCGGTCGGATACTCCGAAAGAATGTAAGGTATTCTCGTGTTGAGAATTAAAGAACTCAAAACGACTTCCGCAGCGCTGCTCGTCATCGGGGGGCTCATCATCTTGGCGAGCTGTGGCAACGACGGGGAAAACGGGGCGTCCGCGACCTCTTCGACAACTACTACCGTCCTTACTACTACAACTACTTCTACCACGACCACATTGCTTGTTAATCCAACCTCTGACACGGGAGGGAATGGAAACGCAAGCACTCCACCTCCCCCGCCCGTCACCACGACTTCACTCCCGCCTGTCACTACGACGGAAGCAAGCACAGCCCAAACTCGTCCTAACGACGGAGGAACGTTTGTCTACACAGTGCAAGCGGGAGATTTTCTAGCGTCAATCGCAGAGAAATACGGCGTGACGGTCGACGAAATCGTCGAGGCCAATAACCTCGAAGACCCCAATCTAATTCATCCTGGGGACGAGTTGGTTATCCCCCCAGGGAACAATTGAGAGCTCCTAAACAAGCCCGCGGATTCTGAGCTAGCCACAATCGAGCAGCAGACCACCAGTATTCCGATCTCGATCCGATCCTGTCTATTGGTAATCTTCGCAAGTCCAGATCTCGAATTTGGACTTGCTTTAAACCCCTCGAGAAACCCCTCGATCCAACGCAGCGTAACATAGGTGAACTAGCATTAGGGCGTGCGAAGGATGTCGGGATTGCTAGCACTAGCCACAGCCTTGTTTTTACTCGTCGCTTCCGGCTGTTTCGGCGGAAGCGGAGGGACCGCAGACGACGACGAAAGCACGACTTCTACGACCCAACCTCGTGTCTTGGTCGTAACGACGACGACGACCACGGCGGCGTCGATACCGACCGCCACAACTCCAGAGACGCCTCCCACCACCCGCCCGCTCGGAGGGCCTCGCACACACAGAGTGAGCGACGGAGAAGTACTCGGTCAAATTGCCGAGCAGTACGGGGTCTCAGTGGCAGCAATCGTCGAGGCCAATGGTCTCGAAAACCCAGACTTCATCGAAGTGGATCAGGAGCTAGTGATCCCTCCGCCCGAAAACAACGGCTGAACATCACACTGGCTCTGATATAGCATTTGGACGTGCGACGAATAACGAATTCCGCTTTTTTGCTTGCTGCCATTGTCTTGATCATGGCAAGTTGCTCGAGCGGCAGTAATGAAACCACATCAGAACCTCCCTCGGAAACCACGGCAACCACGGCAACTCTGGCCCCGGTGCCGGATACCACACAAGTCGAACCCGAGACAACAACGACAGAACGCATTCCCGTCACACCTCCGCAGACAACGCCGACTCAGACGACCCCTCCCCCACCGCCTGCGACGACCACCACGACTCAGGAAGAAACACGACCTCCTCTCGTGCACACAGTGGAAGCTGGACAGGTACTAAGTCAGATTGCGACACGGTACGGAGTCACGGTGGAAGCGATCGTCGAGGCCAATGGTCTCGACAGCCCAGACCGTATCTTCCCGGATCAGGAACTAATAATCCCGATTTCGACGGATCAATAGAATTCAGAGAGCGGCAAGGCCCAAAACGGCGACAGACGAGGTTGGAGACGTCACCGGAATCGATCGATGGCAGCTGCATTCTTCAACTACCTAGCCCCGGCTCTGATCATCCTCCTGTGCCTAGCAGCCATCGGCTACCTGAAGTTTCGGAAATCCAGAGTCGCGGATTCGCAGGATCCAAAAAATGCGTCCGATCTCCAAGATGGTCTACAGGAACCCAAAGAAGGGAACTGGGAACCGAGCTGGATCAAAGGATGGAGGGACTAGCCCCAGAGCCCAAGGGACTAGCCCAGAGCCCAAGAGAGAGTTGCTTAGGCGCCCGCCGCTGACGAGAGAGACTCTGTCCAAGACTCCAGAAACAGAGCTGCGACAACCGACGCTATGGCACGCATACCATCCTCGTTGGGGTGGATGCAGTCGAACGTGCTGACCCAGGTGCCTTCGGTTGCTTCCTGCGAGCAATATGCGCTCACCTGCACCCCTAAGAGCGACTCGATCGGTTCTCTTATCCAGTCTGGGCCGAAGGAGGAACTGGCTTCGCGACCCTCAAAGAGAGCACCGATTTCAGCAACTTTCACTCGAGAGGCGTATTGCTCAGCCGCACCGACGATGGCATCATTCAGCGCATCCACGACTTCAACGGCCAAGTCGAAGAAGCACTCTCCCGAACATCCATCCAAACCGGCAGGGGAGTCCGCCACAGGGTTGTAGTAAGTAGTAATCACTACTCGGGAATCGGTCTTTGCGGTCAGTTCCTCCAACAGATTTCCGACTCCACCTCTGACCTCGGCGACGCGCCGCTGCAGCTCGTCTCGCCGGATGCTCCCGTCGGGGAGCAAGAGCCACGACAAATCCGCAACCCCGACGTCATTGGCACCGACGGTAAGAACCACGTAAGCGGGATTGACCCTGACTGCCCAGTCCAGTTGGCTCCAGTCGTCTTCCTCCATCTCCTCGGGCGCACCGTCCGGCCTTCGAACGACCTTCTCCCAAACATCGGTCGACCGATGGCCCGTGCACGCCGCCAAGATCACTCGATCACTCGAAGATGAGACTTCCCCTGCCTCGACCAGTTCCTCCATCACAAAACCGGGATAAGACGATCCTGGCGCTCGCCAGCAGGGATCGCCAAAGAGGAAGTCCCTCCTTTGAAGACCGAAACCCGCCGCCACGGAGTCTCCCAAGGCAACCAAGGAATCGGAGGCCGCTGCGTATCGAGCAATGAACTCGACCTTCGCTGTGACGCTCGCACCTTCGTCGTCGAAGGCTGTTACCTCCGCATCCCAGGTGCCTGCCACGGTGGGTGTCCATTCGTAATCCCCAAGGCTGTCCGGGGTCTTCGCGTCTAGGAGTCCGGGAGGGGATTTCGACCAAGTAATCCTTACGACCTCGCCGTCAGGATCCTGCGCCTCAATTCGGTCAGCGTGCTGCTGCCCTACGACTGCTCTCACCTGCTCCGTGGTTATAACCGGGGGCGAGTTAGACGCCGTGGTGGATGTCGTCGCTCCCGCCGAGACGTCGTCGCCGACCCCGCCTCCTGAACGTTGCGAATCGTCGTCGCTGCCGTTGCATCCGGTGAACCCCAGAGAGATCATCAGCACAAGCATGAAACCCGCTGCGAACAGACGCAAAGGGGAAACACCCAGACGCCCCCGAGCAGCCTTCCCCCGAGCGATGGCCTTATAAAAAATGCTTCTCATTATCTAGACAGAGTAAACCGGCCCGCCCGCCAGCAGTCGGCAAGGATTCGCCCGGCAGCAGGGCGCCACTTTGAACCAAGCATCCGACCGATGTTGAAACCATCAGGAAAATCGTTAAACTGAAACGCTGAAATAGTGTGGATTTAGCACTTTGGACGACACTCCCATAGGAGAAATAAATGACAATTCAACTGGGCGACGCGGCCCCGAACTTCACTGCAGACACCACCGAAGGCTCAATCGAGTTCCACAAATGGAAAGAGGGAAATTGGGCGGTGCTCTTCTCGCACCCCAAGGACTTCACGCCAGTCTGCACCACCGAACTTGGTTACACCGCCAAGCTCAAAGAGGAATTCGCCAAGCGAAACGTGAAGGTCATAGGTCTCTCCTGCGACTCGGTGGAAGACCACCGGAAGTGGTCGGAGGACATCCGCGACACGCAGGGCATCTACCCCAATTTCCCGATGATCGGAGATCCAAGCGCCGAAGTGGCCAACCTCTACGGCATGATTCATCCCAACGCCAGCGACACCATGACCGTGCGGTCGGTGTTCGTGATAGGGCCCGACAACTTGGTCAAGCTGATGATCACCTACCCTGCTAGCACAGGGCGCAATTTCGACGAGGTGCTGCGGGTTCTGGATTCGCTGCAGCTCACGGCCGAACACAAGGTAGCCACCCCTGTGAACTGGGAGCACGGAGAAGACGTGATAATCGTCCCGGCCTTGAGCAACGAAGAGGCAGCGGAACGTTTCCCCGACGGCTGGGACGAACAGAAGCCCTACCTGCGGGTTGTCCCGCAGCCGAGCGCCTAGATCATCAGCCTAAACGCAAGCAGCGCAGGCGCAAGCGGCCATATGCCCCGGCTGTCCAACCCCG
Source organism: Acidimicrobiales bacterium (assembly GCA_965242895.1). GTDB lineage: Bacteria > Actinomycetota > Acidimicrobiia > Acidimicrobiales > CATQHL01 > CATQHL01. Next base: position 1,509,510 of record OZ251507.1, on the reverse strand, counting down.
GCGGCCGCTTGAACGCCTCGGCTAATTACAGACAAAAGCCGTCCGAGGTGACTTACAGGCGCCATGACTGAAAGGATCGCCGCACAGGCATCGAGAAACGGCTTCGCTGCTCGGGCGATGGAAGCCGTCAAGGTCTACGGAAGCGGTGACACCGAGGTCCGCGCTCTCGACGGAGTAGATGTGGAGTTCGAGCGGGGCAAACTCTCGGCGATCATGGGGCCTTCAGGCTCAGGCAAGTCGACGCTCATGCATTGCATGGCCGGACTCGACGACCTGACCAGCGGGAGGATCTTCATCGGAGAAGTCGAACTCGGCAAATTGAACGAACGTTCGCTAACGCTCCTGCGCCGTCGCAGAGTTGGGTTCATCTTTCAGGCATACAACCTGATCCCCACGCTCACGGCCAGCGAGAACATAACCCTGCCTCTCGCCCTCGGCGGACAGAATCCCGACCCTGAATGGCTTGATCATGTGGTGAAGATTGTGAAGATGGGCGACCGCCTGAAACACCGTCCCAAGGAACTTTCGGGTGGCCAGCAGCAACGCGTGGCGGTGGCGCGAGCCCTTGTAAGCAAGCCTGAGATCATCTTCGCAGACGAACCTACCGGAAACCTCGACTCAAAAGCCGGGGGGGAAATCCTCGAATTCATGCGGCTTACCACCTCGGAACTTAACCAGACCATAGTTTTGGTCACCCACGACGCCGTTGCCGCTAGCTACAGCGACCGCGTCGTTTTCCTCGCCGACGGACAGATCGTTGACGAACTTTATGAACCTACCGTGGAAAAGGTACTTGACAGAGCCAAGACACTCGGAGACTGACCTGAACTTCTCTCCGCGAACCGATCGGATCCGATACAGAGTTCGCCGAGCGTCCCTCCCATGAGCATTCAAACGCCGACTTGTCGACCTAGTTGGAAGGCTGCGACAAAGTGAATCTGCTGAAACTCAGCATCCGCAACATGTTCAGCAGGAAAACCCTTTTCCTAGGGACGGTCATGAGCGTGATGCTGGGCGTTGCCTTCACGGTCGGAGTGTTCATAGTGACCGACAGCATGCGTTCGGCCTTCGGCTCCTTAGCCTCCGACATCGCAGGGCAAATCGACCTCCGCGTTCGTAAGGCAAATCCGTTCGGAGATCGGCTGAACGCCCCGCTGATCGATCCCGCCTTAGCCGAAGACATTCGTGAGATAGACGGGGTGAGGTCGGTCGACGGCGAAGTCTTCTCCTTCAACGTACCGATCCTCATAGACGGAGAAGCTCCAAGTTCTCTGCGAGGCCCGGCGATCGCTCAAAGCTGGCCCAACGACCCCTCCCTTAACAGGCTCACCTTGATGGAGGGAGAACGCCCCAGGCCGGGCGAGTTCGAGTTTACGGTCGACACCGGAACGTTCGAGAACAACGACCTCACCATCGATGCCCTCTATCCCGTTGCGCTGCCGACCGGAACCAGGGAGTTCCGTCTCACCGGAACCCATATATTCGGAGCGGACGAAGAGAACATCTTTGGGGCGCAGATCGCGGCGTTCCCCCTCGACGTTGCCACCGAGCACCTGAAAGGCAACCAGGGATGGGACGTCATACTCGTGAACATCGAGCCTGGAAGAGACATCAACCAGGTCAAGGCTTCGATCGAAGCGAACGTAGAGCAAGACACGGAAGTCGTCACTGCCGAAGCCGCCGAAGCCGAACAGCAGACCAACTTCAGCCAGTTCATCAACATCTTCCAGTACATCCTGCTGGCCTTCGCAATCATAACCCTGGTGGTCTCGGCGTTCTTGGTGAACAACGTGTTCTCGATTCTGACTGGACAACGCATAAGGGAATTGGGACTCTTGCGCGCACTCGGTTCTACGGGCACCCAGGTGACCCGCATGGTGCTCGCCGAATCAGCGGGAGTAGGAGTGCTGGCCACCGGCATCGGGCTGGCGGGCGGCATCGGGGTAGCCGCCTTTCTGAAAGCAGTATTCAGCGCACAGGGGGGCACTCTCCCGATCGATCCTGTCGCGCTCAGCGCCCGCACCTACCTAGTCGCCGCCGCCGTCGGAGTGGGCATCACGATGCTGGCCGCCCTCGCTCCGGCCATTCGCGCCCGGCGCGTGGCGCCCATGGCCGCTATCAGCGAAGAAATACGACTGGGCGAAGCCGTCCCGGCGCGCCGCCCCATCCTGGGGAGCGTCCTGCTGGCGGCTTCCGTAGGACTGCTGACGCTGGGGCTCCTGGTGGAAGACTGGCAGGGGCTGGCCCTTTTCGCCCTGCTCGCCTGTGCAGCCGCGTTCCTAGGCGGGCGAAGAGTTGCGCCCTGGGTCGGGCGTATCTCCGTCCTGGTCGTGGCAGCGGTGCTGCTCATAACACCGGCCGTCGCCGAGTGGAGCACTTCTAAACTCCTTGTCTCGCTGTCGATCGGCGCCCTGATGGCTTTCGTGGGAGTCAACCTGAGCGGCCCGCTATTCGCCCGAGGAATGGCGCAGGCGCTTGGCAAGCCGTTCGCTGTGACCGACGGGGTGACAGGGGAATTATCTCGGCTGAACGCCGCACGGCAGCCCCGCCGCACCTCCACCACAGCGGGAGCCCTGATGATCGGGCTGGCCTTGGTGGCAACCGTCGGCATAGTAGGAGCATCCCTCAGAAGCACCTTTGTCGACGTGATCGATGAACAGATAAACGCAGACTGGTTCTTGTGCGTAGACGGCTGCAACGACGAAACCGCCACCTTCAGCCCGCAACTGGCGGAAGGGTTGTCCGCTCTGCCCGAGACCAAGTCTGTGGCTTCCTTCCGTTTCCAGAGCGGGGCTTTCAAGACCGACGACGACTCGATCCACTCCTTGACGGCGACGAACGCTTCGGAAATCGACCTGCATCTCGATCTGGATCTCGTTTCCGGATCGTCCGATGATCTGTCCGACAACGGCGTTCTCGTCTCCGACGACCTTGCCGCCGACATCGGGCTGTCGGTCGGCGACGACCTGCCGGTGGAGTTCACCGACGCCAGCCGGGCGACCTGGAGAATCGCAGGCATCTACGAAGACGAAGCCATCATCGGTTCTTGGATCACTTCCCTAGCAAATTTCAACCGCTATTTCGACGTCGACAGAGATCGCTACGTTTCGGTTTTGACCGCACCGGGGGTGACCGAAGATCAGGCGCGAGACGCCATCGAGACTGCAGCAGCAGGTTTCCCGCTGGTAGAAGTGCGGACGAAGGCGGAGTTCCGAGACTCGCAGACCACCCAGATCAACCAAGCCCTGATCATCGTTAACATATTTTTGGGATTGGCGTTTGTGATCGCCGTCCTGGGAATAGTCGCCACGCTGGCCCTGTCCGTCTTCGAGCGGACTCGAGAACTCGGATTGCTGCGGGCAGTGGGAATGACCCGCTCACAACTCCGACGGATGATCTGCTGGGAGGGGATGATCGTGGCTGTCTTCGGGGGCATCCTGGGCGTGGCCCTGGGTCTGGTCTTCGGAACGCTGACGGCGCGCATTATCCCTGATTCAGTAGTCAGCACCCTTGTGATCCCGGTTAGGCAACTGATTCTCTACTTGGTTTTGGCGGGTGCGGCGGGACTTGCAAGCGGCTTGCTGCCGGCCATCTGGGCGGGTCGCAGGAAAATCCTGGAAGCCATCTCCTACGAGTAAAACAGCCGATTTTTGAGCGGTCTAAGAGAAACCGCTTCGGAAACTGTCTACAATTAGGACATGACAACCTACCAAGCTCCGGAGTACCACCCTGCATTCGAAGAGTACTGTGAGACCATTTTCGAGTTAGACGAGGACGATCTTGAGGTAATTCAGGCACGCATAGCCGAAAGGATGGGAATCTCCCGTCCAGCCGTCTCTTCGATGATCCGTCGCATGCAAGAGCAAGGACTGCTCGAAAAGGAGGGGGCGGTTCGCCTCACCCCCGACGGCCAGAGCCTAGCTGAGCAGGTCGTAAGACGACACAGGCTGGCAGAACGCTTCCTCACCGACGTTCTCGGGCTGCCCTGGGCAGACGCCCACGAAGAAGCCGGAAAATGGGAACACGTCATCTCTCCTCAAGTAGAGGAGTCCATGACGAAACTGTTGGGAAACCCCACTACCTGCCCTCACGGAAACCCCATTCCAGGTGCTGGATACTCGCCGCCGGAAGGCAACATGCCCCTGAACGAGGTTCCGATGGGCAAGGCATTCACGGTCACCCGCATTCCCGAAGAACTGGAATTCACTGAGGGTCTCCTCAAATACCTTGAAGGAGCGTCGGTAATACCCGGGCACATCGGGATCGTCGTCCCACCCACCGGCAACGACAACAGCGACGACACTTACATCATGATCGCGGGCGGCGTGGTGCGCTTAGATTCATTCACGGCTCAGCGCATATTGGTGACTCCTCTTAAAGCCGAAAGTCAGAACTTCGAGTAACTGCTTACCTAGCTCAAATCGGGGTACTCGCACATCAAGCTGCGAGAATCCGCAACCGGGCGGCTCGCCTACCCGTCAACTCTTAAGCGTCAATGCGAATGCTTGAACGAATAGCGGCGGATTATCAGAAGCCAAGTAAGCAGGCCAGAGGCTGCCAGGAGAATCAGCGATTCCAGCCCGGCCTGCGCCAGCGAAAGCGTCTCGATGGAATCCCATATTTCGGTGGAGAGCATGGGAAACCCCGTAGGAGCGACCAGCAGAGTCAGCGGCAGTTCCTTCATCACCGAGAGCAGCACGAGTCCGCCCGCAGCCGCTAAGGCGGGCGCCATCAGCGGCAGTTCGACCGTGACGAAGCGCCGGATGCGTCTCGCTCCCAGCATTCGAGCGGTTTCACCGTAGAGAACCGGAGCGGAGGCAACCGCAACCTGCGCCGCTCCGTTGGCCTGTGAACCGAACAGCAAAACGTAGCCGGCTATCAGAAGAGGGAAAGTCTGATAAATCTGGGAGGAAAAAGGCATTCGCAGCGACCAGAACACCAGCGCCAGCGCCACCACCACTCCTGGGAGGGCGAAATTAACACCGGCAAACACCCCTGCCGTCTTGGCGAGGGTGCTCTGCCGTCGAATCGTCTGCCACGCGACCGGGAGGACGACCGCAACGCAGACCAAGGCGGCCACAGAACTCAGGATCACCGTCGAAACTACTGCCTCTCCAAGGCTTGAGAGATCCATGGCTATGACGCCGATCTTGCGTTGAAGATTGAAGAATCCGCGCCCTACCCAGTACCCCAAGGCAGCTACGGGCGCAGCCAAGCTCATGATCATAAAAGCCGCCACCCCGCCCAGAGCCAGATAACGCAGGTAACCGAGTTTGTGACGATGGGAAAAACGGCTAGGCGTCCCCCCATCCGCCGAGATCCTCCCAGCGCGACGCTGCAGACGCCTCTCCCCTGCCACGACGAGCAGCGCCACTATTCCCAGGATGAGAGCGTGGCCGACCGAGAGCGTTCGATCAAACAGACGGGAGGCGTAAATGGAACGAGTGAGGGTTTCGTATCTGAGCAGTTCAACCGCACCAAAGTCCGAAAGCGTGTAGAGGAAGACGAGCAGACCACCCGCCGACACGGCATGCCAGGTGGAAGGCAGTACCACCGACATGAATACAGAAATCGGACGCCTGCCCAACATGCGGGCCGCTTCCTCCTTGGCTGGATCCAAGCTCAGCAGCCGGGCGTAGGTGGGAAGGTACACGTACGGGTAAGTAAAGAGTGTGAGCGTCAGCCACGCCCCCCAGAATCCAGCCAGTTGCGGAAGCTCCGACACCCCCAAGGAGGACAGGATCTGCTCCGCCAATCCGCCACGCGCTAACAGAGCGATGAGGGCGGTTGCACCCACGAAGGACGGAATCACCAAAGGCAGGGGCGCAATAACCGACCAGAACTTCCTTGCGGGCAAGTCGGTGCGCGCCACCAGCCATGCCAGCACTGTGCCCACGGCCATCGCAGAGGCTGTGACGGTGGTTGCCAACAACAAGGAATTCCCCAGCGGCCTCCAGAGACTCCTACTGCCCAATTGTGAAATGAAATCCGAGTGGAGGTGGATGTTTTCGTAGATCAGGTAACCGAAAGGCCCCAAGAACACCAACCCGACCAGCAACGTCCAGAAATGCGGAAAGCGCCCAAGAACGAAGCGCCGGAAATTGCTTCTACTGATTGGAAGGGAAGATTTGCCCTTACGAGCAAAACCCGAAGCGTGACGGCGGACGCTAGATCGGGTTGTCAGTGAATTCCGCTCCGTTCAATGAGATCCTGAGTGCCGGACAATCCGTCCGCTAGCTGGTCAAAGCGCACGGTGAGTGCGTCTCTGGGAGCGTTCCCGGCTGACGAGCCCGTCGTTGGCGCATGCCGTTGCTGCGAACAGAGAAGACAGACCTAGGAGTCCCAGCGACATCCAAAGTCCGACCCGGCGACCCCTCGCAACAGGCAAACAAAAGGCATCCGGACAAGGCTTGGTGCTGCGACTGCTAGCGAAGTTTGTGAAAATAGGAACCTTCTCTACAGAATAAACCGACGCACGACATAAACCGGCGCACGACATGGAGCGTAACTAAGTCGCAATGGCTGATGATTCGCCGAGATCGAGTTTAGTTAGTCAGCGGCGGGCCGCCGACGTCTATCTGATGCCGCTCTGTTCGATGAGATCCTGCGTAGCGGCCAAGCCGCCTGCTAACTCGTCAAATTGCAAAATGCGGGCGTCATGAGCGCTAGGAAGCGGCTCTAAGAAGGCAGGGACTGCGAGTTCGAGCTTTACGGGATATTCCCTCGTCTGTGAAAAATAGTACTGCTGCGCCTTCTCGGAGAGCATGTACTCCACAAAGGCTTGTGCTACAGGATTAAGGTCTTCATCTTCCAAGATCCCTACCCCGGTCACGAGGACGGCCGAGCCCACGTCGTCGTCTAGAAAGTTGTGGTTTGCGCCTGGGGCGTCTGGGCTCTCGTCGAGGTATCTCAGCATGTAGTAGTGGTTGACCAACCCCATGTCCACCTCGCCGCGCACTACTGCGTCGACTATGGCGGAATTCGTGGCGTAGGCGGGCGAGCGGTTGTCTGCCATGCCTCTGAGCCATTCCTTGGTCCGCTCGTCTCCGATCTCCGTACGCATCAACGTCACGAAATCTTGAAACGAACTGTTGGCAGGCGCTATTGCTACACGACCTGCATATTTTTCCGCCGTCAACTCCAAAACGGACGACGGCAATTCCTCTATGCCAACCAACTCCGTGTTGTACACGAGCACCCGGCGCCTACCGCTCAACCCCGTCCAGTCCCCGCCGTCGCCCTTAAGAATCTCCGGCACTTCCTCCGTGAGTCCTTCCGGCAAAAGCGCCAACAAGCCTCTTGAGCTCAGATACTCGATCGCTCCTGGGCTCTGAGAGATGAATACGTCTGCGGGCGTGGCTAACCCCTCAATTTCCAGCAGAAGCGCCAAGTCGGTGGAGTTGCCGTAGCGAACGTTCACATTTGCGCCAGTGGTGTCTTCGAACGACTGAATGAGCGGTCCTATCAGCGATTCGTTGCGCCCAGAGTAGACAGTGATCGACTGACCAGCGAACGGGGCGTCGATCGAGGTCGATACAACTTCCTCAGCGTCGCCCAAAACTGCTTCGACGTCTTCCTGAGCAACCGGATCTCTCGATACGACGACGGTGGCGGAATCGTCCGCTTCGCTGCATGCTTGGGCTGCAACGGAAAACACCAGAGCCGCCAAGAGCGCCATGCTCATTTGCGAGCCGACCCGATGTTGGTTCCTCCTGTCGGTCATTCTTCCCAGCACCTTCACAAGACGAACCCTCTCCTAGGTGGGAACCTCGGCAGCCGCTACGCCCTGTGCATAGGCCGCGGCCGCCGGGCCGCTGTAGGCGACCTTGACGTCGTCGCCCACATGAAAGCGAGGAACTCTCGAGGAACGAGCGACTATGTCTACGTCGCCTACCCGAATTTGGTACTCGCTGCCGAAGGCAAAAAAACTGCGGGAAGTCACACGACCCTGAACTCCCGCTGCGGCGGATTGCTCGCTAAGGGTGATGTGGGAAGGCCGCAACAGAACCGAGACGTCGCCGCGGGCGCTCGCAGTAATGGGGACGCTCCCGAGCGGAGTAAGAGCGCGGAAGCGGTCAGCCGTGCCGCTAACGAAGTTGGCGCCGCCTAGAAACGATCCTACCCACGGAGAAATCGGGTGGATAAAAACTTCGTCCGGTTCGTCCTGCTGGAGTATCCGCCCATCCCGCATGACCGCCACTTCGTCTCCTAGGAGGAAAGCTTCGTCCGGATCATGTGTGACTATCACCGCTGTGGCTTCGATTCTTTCAAGCATGTCCCTGACTTCCCCGCAAAGATCCCGGCGCAACTGAGAGTCCAGACCCTGGAAGGGTTCGTCCATCAACAGCACGCGCGGTCTAGGAGCGAGAGCCCGCGCAATGGCCACCCTCTGCTGCTGACCGCCAGAAAGGGTGACGGGCGACCGTTTTTCGAAACCGGCGAGTTCAACGAATTCGAGCAGTTCAGAGATGCGCTCCGAATTTTCCTTTCGAAGCGTTCCCTTTCGAGGCAGTCCGTAGCCGACGTTCCGCTCCACGGAAAGGTGCGGGAACAAAGTGCGCTCCTGAAAAAGCATGCCAATGCGGCGGCGTTCGGGCGGAACGTGGACGCCCTCCCCGCTCAGAAGACGGTCGCCAAGCCACACCTCGCCGCTGCTCACAGGGGCAAGTCCGGCTATCACGCGCAGCAAAGTGGTCTTGCCGCAACCGCTCGGGCCGAGCACCGCCACCCTGCGTCCGCTAGGCACAAAAAGGTCGGATTCACTCAGCAACTCAACGCCGTTAACCGACCTGCATACGCCCGTAGCCCTCAGATCATGAAAGCTCTCCCGCTCTTCGCCCTCAACAGCGAAGGGGCCGACGCGGACCTGCCCACGAATGTCTTCGGTCTTAAGTGCAGCATCCACAAACTAATTTCTAGCATAGTTAAGTGCGATTTACAACCTATTTTCGAAGATTGCTAAGAATTCCTTTGAATGTGTTCGACCGGCGCCCGAAAATTATTCAAAGTCAGCCGTCCCCTAATCAGCAGCCGACCCCTAATTCAGCAGCCGTTGACGCAAGGGCAGAAGGCAATTCCCGACTATGAATCACGCAAAGACGTTTGGTGGCGCGTGTGAGCGCCGTGTAAAGCAGGCGTAATCCTCGGGCAGATTCGCTCACGATCAGGGCAGGTTCCACCACCACGGCGACGTCCACTTCAAGACCCTTAACCAGACGTGCCGACACGACAGAAACGCGTTTCTCCAGCGCCTGCGAATCGGCCATGCCGTGTTCTATCCCCGCGTCCTGCAAAGCCTGCGAGAGTTCCTGTGTCTGACTCCCTGCACAGATGACCGCCAAGTTCCCCGATTCCAAAAGGCTCATCTCTCGAAACACACACTTAGCCACATCTCTCGCCAGCCTTCGGACAGACGCCTTCAGAATCAGAGGCGGGTGACCTTCGCCGCGAACCGACTTAGGAAACGCCAAGTCCGACACGGTCTCTTTACCGACCGCCGACGCCAATTCCATGATTGGACGCGGCACCCGGTAACCGATGGTGAGTTCGGAAAAACGAGGTGCGGAGCGGACGGCAAGGTGTTCGATCACGCTCTTCCAGTCATCGTGCGCCCATGCCCCTGATGACTGGGCAATGTCACCCACGAGAGTAAACGAGCCGTTCAAAGAGCGGCGCCCCAGCATCCGCAACTGCATGGGCGAGAGATCCTGGGCTTCGTCGATTACCACATGGCCGTAGGTGCGGGCGCGTTCGGCTCTGGCTCTGGAGCGAGATTTCTCTGCTCGGCGGCCTAACAACGTCCGCACCTCGTCCAGCAAAGCCACGTCTTCGTATGACCACACGACTTCCGATGCGTGAGGGCTGCGAGGACGATAAAGGGCTTCCGACTCGTCTTCGTCTAGAACTTGCCGTCCAGCCGAACGAAGCAAGGCTCGGCTCCCGAAGAGATCGTGCAGCAAGTGGGCGGGAGACAGAACCGGCCACATCCACTCCAAAGCCTCTCTCAGCTGCATGGAGTCGCCATGCGCCTCAGCGACTTCCTGCGGGCTCAGGCTAGTTCGGGCGCTCTTTGCCAATGCCTCGAACACTCGCATCTCCACGATGCGCCGCCCAGAGTTGTGAGGACGCCTGAAGTTGCGTACTTGTCCAATGATCTGCTTGCTGTCAGGCACCGAAAGGCTGAGTTTTTGCAGGCCGTGCGAGAGGACGAGCGGCGAGCGCAACGCCCTTTGGCGGTCTCTGACGGCCCGCTTAAGCACCTTAGTCATGCGGAAATCGCCTTTGACGCGCGCCGTCCGCTCGTCGTCGAAGCCCCGGACCGCTACTTCCGGCACCAAGCCTCCGACCGTGACCAACTCCACCCCAACTTCGCCTAGGGCGGGAAGAACCTGCTCCACATAAGTAAGGAAGACAGGGTTCGGCCCTACCACCAGCACCCCCTGATCGGCAAGAGGGAAACGGTGCGTGTAAATGAGATAGGCGGCGCGGTGGAGCGCCACGACAGTCTTGCCGGTGCCCGGTCCGCCCTGGATAACCAGGACGCCGGATGCGCCCGAGCGGATCGCTGCATCCTGTTCAGCCTGGATGGTGGCGGTTATGTCGCCTAGGCGTCCGCTTCTAGGAGACTCCAGAACCGCTCGCAGAGCGCCTTCGCCGACCAAATACTCCCCGGCCTCTTCCCCGGCGTCTTCCAAACTAGAAGTTCCCAGAGCATCGAATACCTCGTCGTCGAAACCAAGCAGTTCGCGTCCGCGCGTTCGAAAGTGACGGCGTCGGCGAAGACCCATGGGATGGCGGGCTCCCGCTCGAAAGAACGGCTCCGATATGGGCGCCCGCCAGTCGCTGACCAGTTGACGCTGATCCTCGTTCCACACCCCAATTCGACCTACGTAATGGGTCTCTACGCCGTCTGCGGCGTCAATCCGTCCGAAGCAGAGAGAGCGTTCACCTAGATCAAGTTCGCCCAGACGCTGGAATACCTTGTGCTCCATCACGTCCCGCTCGTAGCGGGCGCTCAGAGTGCCGCCCGGGCCGTGCGTAACGCTGTTCCAATAACCGAGCACACGGCTGCGGGCATCCTCTAAGCAGTCATGGGCATCGTCTATATAGGCCTGTTCAGCCCTGATCTCGGAAGACTTCTCAGAAAACTTCTCAGAGAACTTCGTGTGCTCATCGCTTGCCATAGGAAAATTACTTATTCTACCGACGAGGATCGATTGAGTAGTAAGCCCTAGAACCGGCGGGGTCGCCTAGGGTAAAATCTCGACGTGAACTCCGAATCACCTTTCCTGCTCGCATGCCGGAGAATGCGAACGGAGAGGGTGCCGGTGTGGTTCATGCGGCAAGCCGGGCGTGCTCTGCCGGAATACAGAAAGACCAGGGGAGAGACCACTCTGCTAGAGGCCGTGGCTCTTCCCGACATGGCCGCCGAATTGACCCTGCAGCCCGTGCGTCGCTACGGAGTGGACGCCGCAGTCCTCTTTTCCGACATCATGGTGCCTCTTTGGGCCATCGGCTTCGGCGTAGAGATAGTCAAAGGGGTGGGACCGGTCATCGAGCATCCTCTACGCAATCGAAGCGACCTTGAGCGCCTGCGAACTCTCGACCCCGAGGGGGACACGCCCTTCGTGAGCGAGGCCATACGCTGCCTCACCAGCGAACTAGACGTCCCCCTCATAGGGTTCGCAGGGGGACCGTACACGCTGGCCAGCTACCTGATAGAAGGCGGGCCTTCAACCCGTCATCACCGCACCAAGGCCATGATGCTGAACGAAGAGGCGCTCTGGGGGGACCTCATGGATCGTCTCGCCGACCTGGTCGCGGCCTCGCTGGAATCCCAGGTGTCCGCCGGGGTCGACGCCTTGCAGATCTTCGACAGTTGGGCTGGATTTCTGGGACCCGACCACTACCGCAGATACGCCGCCCCAGCCTGCCGCAAGGTGCTCGAAGCCGCTGGACGCCTTGGCGTACCCACAATCCTGTTCGGTCTGGGAACGGCTCACCTGCTTGAGCAAATGGCCGAATTACGTTCCGACGTGATAGGGCTCGACTGGCGGATCCCGCTCGACGAAGGGCGTCGGCGGCTCGGGCCTTCGGTGGCCGTTCAAGGCAATCTGGATCCTGCCGTCTGTCTCGCCCCCCCAGAGACAGCGACACGAGAAGTCCTTGAGATCCTCGACAGGAACGACGGGCAGGCGGGTTTCATTTTCAACCTGGGGCACGGAGTTCTGCCGGAGACCGACCCGGGAATCCTACGGAGGATCGTAGAACTCGTTCATAGCGAAGGAAGCAGCCCCTCATCTGAACAAGGCACCGACCCCGCACGAGTCGCGTAATGGGAAGAACCCGCCCGCCGAGCATCTGCGTGGTGGGTGCAGGTATCACCGGCTTGGCCGCTGGGTGGGAGATCAGCCGATCAGCCCCCGATTGCGATCTCACGATCCTGGAAGGCAGCCGCCGCAGCGGCGGATGCGTCAGAACTTCGACACTCGAAGGGCTAGAGGTCGACGAAGCCGCCGACTCTTTCTTGGAACGAGAGAACGTGATGAGCGAACTCTGTAAGGAGCTTGAGCTGAACTCCGAGATCGTCACCCCCGCCGTCAGGGGGGTCTCGATATTTCTCGACGGACAGCTGAAACGGCTGCCCCGCTCTCATTTCCTCGGAGTGCCTCTGTATCCACAAGAACTGGAAGACGGTCTGCTGTCGCCCGAAGCGATTAAGGGACTGATGGCCGATCTGAAGCGTCCCGACGCGCTGAGGAATCCAGGTCAAGAAGCTGCAAACGAGGGTGGCGACAGAAGCGTCGGAGCGCTGATCCGCTCAAGATTGAACGACGAAGTGACCGAACGGCTAGTCGGGCCGATGGTGAGCACCATCAGCGCAGGCGACTACGACCGACTGAGTGCGCAAGCCCTGACCCCGCAGATGGCCGCAGCAGCGAGATCGGGGGGGAGCTTGATCCGCGCCCTGCGCGTACACGCAGGCGGCGCAGCGCCTTCCTTCCGCAGCCTGCGCGGCGGAATGGAACGCCTTCCTAGAGCGCTCTCCGAGCGGCTTGGAAACGCGATTCGAACGGTCGAGGGGGCCGCGGCCATTCACGTGCGAGCGGGCAGTTCCCCGCGGGTGACCGGCGTGGAAACTGCAAACGGCCTGATCGCCTGCGACGCAGTGGTGTTATGCACCGGAGCAGACGCCTCAGGCGGACTGATCGGAGGTTGGGCGCCAGAATCTCGGGAGATCCTGAATCGCATTCGGGCGGCTTCGGTGGCCATCCTGACTCTGTCTTACAACCCGAAACGCCTGCCGAGGATGCCCGAAATCAGCGGTTTCGTGGTACCCCGCTCTGAAAACCTGACCATAACCGCCTGTTCACAGACGTCGCTCAAGTGGCCGCATCTCGGGAAGGGGAACACCATTCTGCGAGCCTCGGTTGGGCGTCGGGACGACCTCGGAGAGGCTTTCCTGCCCGAGGAGGAACTACTGATCAGAGCGCGCAACGACCTTCGAGCGACGATGGGGATAGAGGCCGCACCCGAGGTCGTGCGCATTTCTCGCTGGCCAAACGCCTTCCCGCAGTACGAAGTGGGACATATCGACCGCGTGGAACGGGTGGAGAGGGAACTGCAAGCCGCAGGCGTGTTCCCGGCCGGGTCCGCGTACCGAGGTATAGGAATCGAAGCTTGCGTTAAGCACGGACGGAAAGCCGCTGCAGACGCCCTCGATTGGTGCAGCCCTAGCTGACGGATCAAAGAGGATCCGTGCCGAAAATCGCTCCTAAGGGGCTCCTAGGGGGCCAGTTGAAACGTCGAGCGGGAATTGCCGTGGGCTGCCTTTTCACGGGCGGGATGTTCTGTTTGTCCATGCCCCCCTGGGGATTCTGGCCTCTCGCCTTCCTTGGTGTCGCCGGACTCGACCGCCTTCTGGCCAGCCAAAGCGCAATCGCACGCTTTAGACGCGGCTGGATGGTCACAGGAACTTGGCTCTTGGGAGCCACCTTCTGGATGTTTGACTTCTCCCCCATCGGCTACTTCGCTGCCAACCTTTCCTACTCGTTCTTTTACGGTGCGGCCTGCGCCCTGACGCCTCCTACGAAACTGCGGCGGGTGGCCTTGCCGGGGTGGCTGATTCTGATCGGTTATCTGCGCTGGCGCTGGCCATTCGGCGGAGTGCCTCTCGCAACTTTGGCTCATAGCCAAGCCGACGCCCCGCTGGCGGATACCGGCAGAGTCCTGGGGCCTCTGCTGATAGTCGCTCTTGTGAGCGTGGCCGGTGTCACGCTTTCCGCCCTGGCGAGCAAGGCTTGGCTCGGCGCCTTGCGCGGCGCCTGTCTGGTGGGGACGGCTCTTGTACTGGCCGTGATCGCCCCCAACGGAGCTTCCGGAGCCGAGAATCCCGACAAGCTACGGGCAGCTGTAGTGCAAGGGGGCGGCCCTCAGCGCACCAGGGCAGCAGACACCGACTTCAAAGACGTGCTGCGCCGCCACCTCCAAGCCACTGCTTCCATCGATCAACGGGTGGACATGATCCTCTGGCCTGAAAACGTCGTCAACGTGGACGGCTCCCTGTCGAACAGCAGCGAACTAGGTGAACTAGCGGAAGTCGCCCGGCGGCATCGCGCCTGGTTCATCCCGGGCATAGTGGAAGACACCGGACCCAATGAGTTCGCCAATTTTTCACTGGCGATCTCACCCGACGGGGATGCAGTCGACCGTTACGACAAGGTACGCCGCGTGCCCTTCGGTGAATATGTACCGCTCCGTCCCTTAATCGAACGTTTCGCGGGAGGCGCTCTGCCCTCCTCGGAAGCACGCGCCGGGATAGAACCCGCCGTCCTCGACACCGACCTCGGTCGAATAGGGATCTTGATCTCGTGGGAGATCTTCTTTGAGGACAGGGCGCTCCACGCAGTGAGGAACGGAGGCGAATTGCTGCTGAACCCCACCAACGGCTCCTCTTACTGGCTCACAATCGTGCAATCCCAGCAGGTGGCGTCGTCACGCCTGAGGGCCATCGAAACCGGACGGTGGGTGCTGCAAGCGGCGCCCACCGGCTTCAGCGCAGTCGTCAACCCCTCAGGTGAGGTGCTTCAGCGCACAGGGGTGAGCGAGCAGGCGGTGCTCTTTGCAGAGGTCGAACTCCGTTCTGGAACAACCTGGGCAGTCCGAGCAGGTCCGCTGCCCATGCTCCTCCTAGCTGCGGCCGCTGTGATTGTCCCATGGGCGCTGACCTTGAGAAAAAAGCGCCCCCTCTAGATACACTCCGTCGGATTCTCCAGTGACTGCACCCACAGACGACCTCACGTTCAGAGTTCCTTCTTGACCTTAACAACCCGCACAACCGCACCTGCCGCGGCACCTGCCGCGGGGGCGCGTCGCCGCAAAGACGCCCCCCTGCACGTAGCACTGCTCACCTATCGAGGCAATCCGCACTGCGGCGGACAGGGGGTTTACACCAGAGAACTCAGCCGCGCCTTGACCGAACTCGGACACCACGTGGAGGTCTACTCCGGACAGCCCTACCCAGAACTCTGCGACGAAGTGCCTCTGCACAAACTCCCAAGCCTGGACATCTACAATGACCATTTCCCTGGGCGCATGCCCGGGTTCTGGGAGGTCAAGACCTTTTCCGACTGGCTGGAGGTCTCCACCTACAGCCTGGGGGCGTTCCCTGAACCGCTGGCATTCAGCATCCGAGCCTGGCAGGCCCTGAGAAATAGGCCAGGGGACTTCGACGTGATCCACGACAACCAGAGCCTGGGCTACGGGCTGCTGGGGATGCTGCGCGAGGGCATGAACGTGATGGCGACCATCCATCACCCCATCACCGTCGACCGGCGCATCGAGATGGCTCACGCCGAGGGATTCTCCGAACGCCTTGCCAAGAGCCGCTGGTATTCGTTTACGAAAATGCAGACCCGCGTCGCCAAGCGCCTCCCTCGGATACTCACCGTCTCAAAGGATTCCGAGTCGAAAATACGACGAGATCACGGCGTGGCAGCTAACCGCATCGGAGTGGTGCCCGTGGGGGTGGACCCGGACGTATTTCGGCCTCTCGGAGATGTAAGGCGCGAAAAAGACTTGATCCTTACCACCGCCTCAGCCGACACTGCGATGAAAGGGTTGCCCGTACTGCTCACAGCCCTGGCGCTGCTCCGCAAGGAGCGCGACCTTCGGCTGGTGGTAATAGGCAGCCTTCGTCCCGACAGTTCCACGGCGCGAGCCCTCGCCCGACTGGACTTGTCGACTTCGGTGAAGTTCGTACGCGGCCTCAGCACCAGGGAAGTCGTGGAGCTCTACGCCTCGGCCGCCGTCGCCGTGGTGCCGTCGCTCTATGAAGGATTTTCACTGCCCGCCATAGAAGCCATGAGTTGCTCCTCACCGCTGGTGACTACCACCGGCGGCGCGCTGAAAGAAGTAGTAGGACCCAGCGGCGAAGCGGCGCTTTTAGCAAAGCCTGGCGACGCAAGAGAATTAGCCGGTGCGATAGCCGAGGTACTGGACTCCGAAACCTTGGCAAGTGACCTTGGCCGGCGGGGGAGGAGCAGGGTGCTCGAGAACTGGAGTTGGAGGCGCACCGCAGAACGCACTCTGGACGAGTACCGGGCGCTCTGCGATTCAGCTGCGCGAGGGCGCTCTCGCCTAGCTTGCGCTGAGTTTCGCTGAGCATGGACTGAGCATGGAGACGATCCGGTTCAAACTGCTGGAGATAGACCCCGGGGACATGCTCCTGGACTTGGGGTGCGGCGGAGGACGGCATGCGTTCGGCGCACTCCGACGCGGAGCCGCTGTGGTCGCCTGCGACGCCGAACGATCCCAACTCCCGGCAGTCGGCGGCCTGATGAGGGCTATGCAGTCCTCGGGTGAAGCTGGAGAGGATTCGACGGCCGTCACCGTCTGCGGCAACGCTCTGGGGCTCCCCTTCGCCGATGCTTCCTTCAAATACGTGATCGCCTCGGAAGTGCTCGAACACATCGACGCCGACGCCGACGCTGTCGGTGAGTTGGCCCGCGTCCTGGCCCCAGGCGGCGCCTTGGCCGTGAGTGTGCCCTCCTGGCTGCCGGAGAAGCTCTGCTGGAAACTCTCCTCCGACTACCACGCCCCCGCACGCCCGGGCGGCCACGTGCGCATCTACACCCGCTCAGCGCTGAAAGGGCTTCTGGCCGCAGCCGGACTGACGCCAACGAGGTCTCATCGAGCGCACGCACTGCACTCCCCATACTGGTGGCTGCGCTGTGCGGTGGGGCCCGACAAAGACGACGGGCTGCTGGTCAAGAACTATCACCGATTCCTCTGCTGGGATCTGACCCGACAGCCGCGGCTGCTGCGGTTGGTGGAACGCCTCCTCGACCCGCTCATCGGAAAGAGTCTCGTGCTCTACGCCGTCAAAGACCGCAAGGCTGAGTCTCTCCCCGAGAGGGAACTGAAGACCGCCGACTGCGTCCCTGACTCCACAGACGAAAAAGAGGAATCTTTGAAGGAAGTGAGGTCTCTGCGTGTACCTGCGTGAACTACCTGGAGTGCTGAGCGCCTCTGAAGTAGACGCCGCGGTCGAAAGCATCCTGGAATGCCAACTGCCGTCCGGTCTCATCCTTTGGTTTCAAGGCGGCCACGCCGACCCATGGAACCACGTGGAAGCGGCAATGGCGCTGGATGCCACTGGGCATCACGACGCAGCAGAGAAGGCCTATTCGTTCCTTGCTGGCGCTCAACTCCCTAACGGAAGTTGGTGCCGCTACTACACCGCTGAAGGAGTAGAAGACGCCAACGAGGACGCCAACTGCACGGCCTATGCAGCCCAGGGGCTTTGGCACCACTATCTGCTGACAGGAGACGTCGGATTCCTGGAAGATCTCTGGCCTGTGCTGCGCTCGGCGATCGAGTTCGTGCTGAAGCTGCAGCGGCGAGGCGGCGAAGTCATATGGGCGCGCCGCCCTGGTGGAAGGGCGTGGTCTTATGCGCTCCTGAGCAGTTCGTCCTCCATCTATTCAAGTCTTCGAGCGGCCGCCGCTGCGGCGGAGCGATTGGGGCAACCGACGGCTCGCTGGGCGCGAGCGGCCGGACGGCTAGGTGAGGCCATCCGCTGCCGCCCTTGGGCTTTCTCTCCAAGGGACCGCTGGGCAATGGACTGGTACTACCCGGTGCTCTGCGGCGCCTTGACTGACGACGCGGCGCGCAGCCGCATCCTCGGCGGAATGGAAGCATTCGTCCTCGACGGCTGGGGCGTCCGATGTGTCTCCGACAAAAACTGGGTCACGCCGGCAGAAACCGCCGAGACTTCGATGGCCCTAGCAAACGTGGGAATGTCCGATACCGCTCTGGAGATCCTGAAGTGGTCGCAGCGTATGCGCGACTCCGACGGGCGATACTGGACGGGCATCGTGCTGCCGGAGCGCGTCCACTTCCCTGCGGGCGAGAAAACGACGTATTCGGCTGCTGCACAGCTCCTAGCCGCCCACCGCCTCAGCTCTTCTCTAGATTCTCTCCTCGGCGCAGCAGAATCGCACGAACGCTCAAACGCTTCCTAGACGACGTAGCACCCTCAGGGATCCCGTCCCTCCGACCTCCAAATAACCGTTCGAGGACAAGGCGCAGCGGTAGATCTCATACGGCGGGCGGCCCCCGTCAGCTGGATTCGGGAAAACGTCGTGGATGGCCAGCAGACCTCCGTCAATCACATGCGGCGTCCAGTTTTTGTAGTCGGCCCAGGCTGTCTCGGACGAATGCCCCCCGTCTATGAACAGGAAAGCCAGCGGCGTGCGCCAGACGGCGCCAACCTGCGCGGAGTCCCCCACTACGGCCACCACGCTCCCCTCCAAGCCTGCATCAAAGACGTTGGCACGGAAGTGGGGAAGTGTGTCCAACAGACCCGTGCGCCGATCCACCAGATCAGGATCGTGCCACTCCCAGCCGGGCTGGTTCTCCTCGGAACCGCGGTGATGATCCACAGAGAACAACAGCACCCCGCGCTCCGCCGCAGCGGCGGCCAGGAACAGTGCTGATCGACCGCAGTAACCGCCGACCTCCAGAAACGGCCACCCCTCCGGCGCGGTCTTGGCGGCCTCATAGAGAGCCAATCCCTCTTCGGGCGGCATGAAGCCCTTCGCCTGCAGAGCGGCTGCCTGAACCTCAGCGTCCATCTTCGGCTTTGGAAAACCTCGTGAACAGAGGGCGCACTCGTCCAAACACGAAGTGATCCAGTATTACAAACTTGAACACCCAGAGGGAGAGATAGGAAAGCAGGTTGGCGGCAATCGGAATCCAGGAGTGCTCCCAGCGGGCGGCGGCGGCGTTCACGACGAGAGTGGAAAGGATCATGCCCGTAATCGTCAAGACCCAGAACGGAATGATCTCTCCGAAGACTCGGTTGCGACCGGTCTTGTGCCAGACCCAGTAACGGTTCAAGACGTAGGCAGGCACTGCCCCCACGTTCACCGCTAGGAGGTTGGCTCTCCACTCCTCCCAGCCCGCCCAGTTATCGAGCGCGTACAGAAGGAAGATCGAAATGGAAGAGACGACAACGGAGACCAGCCCGAATCGAATGATCTTGTACCGCTCGAGGATTCGGGTCAGAAAATCAAGCAGGGATTTGAGCGCTCCTTCGTTCGGGCGCACAATCAGTCCGCCGCAGTCATTTGCGATCAAGTTGACAGCGGAAGACGTTCGTATCTCGGCGTTCGAACCCGACTCGCTCATAGAGCCGTATGGCCGCCTCACGCTCCGGTCGAGACGTGAGGTCGACCGTGCGTGCTCCGGCAGCAGCCGCCTGCCTCAAGGCTTCCTTCAGCAAGGCTTCCCCCACGCCGCGTGAACGAAAAGCCGAATCCACCACCACGTCTTCAATCCAAGCCCGGAGCCCGGTCGGCAGACGAAAGAGGACGAGCACCGTGATGCCCGCCAACTCGCCGTCTATATCTGCCGCTAGCAGTCTGGTGGCGGGACTCGCCGCGATCTCGGCAATCTCAGACGCAGAAGGAAGCGAACAAGAGGAAGACAACTGAGGCAGGAGCCGTCTCACGGCTGCGATCAGTTCAGGGGCGGCTTCTTCGGTCGTTCGGACGACCACTGAGTCGGTCACAAATCGCAAGGATAGAGCAGACGCACCACTCACCCTGCAGACCTGCACAGGGAGTCGGATAAGGTCAAGGGTAGTGAGCACGCCCCCAGAGAACGCTCAAGACCTTGAAGACTTGAAGTGGAACGAGCACCCTGAGTTGAAGCACCCCGTTCTGATCACTGCCTTCAAAGGATGGAACGACGCAGGCGACGCTGCCTCCCTAGCCGCCAAGTACCTCCGCAAACTCTGGGATCTGAAGCCTTTCGCGGAAATCGATCCGGAGCGCTATTACGACTTCACGGTGACGCGCCCCCAGGTGTCCTTCGATGACAGCGGGCAGCGCAAGCTCACTTGGCCAGCTAACTCGTTTTCAGCGGCGCGCATCCCCGGATCGGAAATCGACGTCATCCTGCTCGAAGGCGTCGAACCTCACTTCCGCTGGAAAAGGTTCTGCCGACACGTAGCAGGGCTGGCCAAGCACTTCGATTCCTTCTTGGTGGTGACTCTTGGAGCGCTTCTAGCAGATGTGCCTCACACGCGCCCAGTGGCGATCTTCGGCACCTGCGACGACCCCGAATTGGCTCAGAAGATGCACCTTCGGCACTCCAATTACGAAGGCCCCACCGGCATAGTGGGGGTGTTGGGCGTCTACGGACGATCAGTGGGCATATCCTCCGCCTCCCTGTGGGCTTCAGTGCCCTCCTACACAGCCAACAATCCCTCGCCGAAGGCGACCAAGGCGCTCGTCGAGGAGGTAGCAAATCTCCTAGGAGTGAAGGTTGAAGCGGACGACCTGCAAGAGCAGGCCGAAGAGTACGAACGCAGCGTGGACGAGATCGTCAACGCTGACGAAGACGCAAAGGCCTACGTGAGCGAACTCGAGCAGTCTTACGACTCACCCGAAGAGGTCGAGAAGGGAGCACCAGAACGGCTCGTGGCGGAAGTGGAAAAGTTCCTGAGGGAGCAGCCGCCGCAGCAAAACTGATCTGCCTAGGCGGGGAGCAGAGGGGGGAAGCAAGGCGCTGGCTAAGCAGCTTCACCGCCCGGCCGAGAGGAAGCGGGCGAGCGCCAGACGGGTGAACGAGGCAAGTCGAACAAGACTTCATTACTCTCGCCTTTCAGAGAACTAAAGGCGTGAGCGGCCCAGAACTTCGGCCCCGCTAGAGGAGACGGAAGTTCGCCCTCACTGAAGAAGCCTGCGTCGGTGCACTCCAACTCGTGCACCTTCAAGTCGCCTCCGACCGCCTTGCAAAGGTAGACGAGAGAATAGGTCGGCACCGAAGTAAATCCGTGGCGCAAGCTGTCGAGAACCGCTATCAGCCGAATGGGTTCGCACTCTATGCCCGTCTCCTCAAGCACTTCCTTAATCGCCACCTCCGAAGATGAATAACCCACGTCCGCCCATCCGGTGGGGTAAAGCCAACGACCAGAGTCCTTCCTCTTGATCAGCAGGAGTTGTTTCTCATCATTGCCTACCACTGCCCCAACGGCGATCTTGGGCGTTACGTAACCGGCAACTCCCTCTCCGATGCTCCGCATCCACTCTTCGATCCAGTCGCACGGGTCGAAGTTGTCGTCGATCGAAGCCCTGATCTCGCCGGCCACAGCCAGAACCTCCTCGAAACGTTCCCGCTCAAAAAGGTTCTTGGTGAAACCCAGACCGGTGCGAGCAATGCCGGCAAGGGCCTCGCTCCAACGGAGAAGTTCAAGTTCTCCTAAAACCGGAGGGGAGGTCGTAGATCGTTCCATCGTCAAGAAAGTCGTTCTCAGAGGGCGCTAGGAGGTTTTCCCGTCGGACGCGCTGATGACGGGGAGCGTCGCGAATCACAGGAGTGACAAGGTCTGCAATCTCCTTGAGTCTCACTGGATCGGTGAGCTTCTCCCCCGACTCTTCGGTTAGGTCGAAAGAATCGACCACATGATCCCCCAAGGTCTGAACACGCGCCCTCTTGATAAGCAAACCGGCGTCCACGAGGGTGGAGGTGATTCGGTACAGAAGTCCTTTGCTGTCCGGCGCCGCCAATTCCAGCACCGTCAAATCTGCGGAGACGTCGTTATCGAACTTGACGAACGTTCCGACTATCGGCTGCGGAGCCGAGACTTGGCTTTCGGAAGTCCAGGTCACCCTGGTCAACCTAGCCAGTCGATCTTCCAGAGCCAGCTCGCCGTCGAAGGCAGCGCGAGCATCGTCGATCACCCGCTGCCAGAGACGAGAATCAGGCCAAGGCGAATCCACCAACAGCAAGTAGGCGGTCATTCCTGCGTCGACGCAGCCCACGGCCGAGATCACGCTCAACCCGTTCAGCGTGATCACCCCCGCCAGGACAGGAAGCACTGCCGGATTTTGCGGCACTATGGCCAGTATCTGCTGCTTTTCAGCCTCCAGGAAAAGTTCCCCCTCATGCATGCGCTCCAGTACCTCTGGCGTGGGAAAGGATCTGGGCAATTCGCTTAGTTTGCCGCCAAGCAGGTAATGCTCTGTCCGCCTAACCAGCCCCCTGATGAGTTTCGCCTTCCAGTTGCTCCACACGGAAGGACCGGTGGCGATCGAATCCGCTTCGGTGAGAGCCGCTAGAAGCCTGAGGACATCCACGCTTCCGACCTCGACGGCAACGCGCAGGACGGTACCCACGTCTTCGATGTTGCGACGCGTGGCCACATCCGGCAACAGAAGGTGAAGTTCCACGAGTTTCACAAGAATGGCCGTATCTGCTTCGTCGAAGCCCATCCGAGTTGCGATCTTCTCCACGATCCCCATTCCGACTTCGCTGTGATCCCCCTCGACGCCCTTGCCGATGTCGTGCAGAAAAGCTGCTACCAGCAAAAGATCCGACCTGCCGACTTCGTCACCGCGATCCACTATCGCCGCGGCTTGCGCCGCCGCTTCACAGAGGTGTCGGTCGACTGTGTAACGGTGGTAGTCGTTGCGCTGCAAAAGAGAGCGGCAGCACTTCCACTCAGGGAGTATCTTGACCATCGCCCCGACCTGATCGAGGGATTCGATGACCGGGATCGCGCTCCGCCCGCTGGCCAATAAACGTACAAAAAGTTCTCGACCGCCTTCGGGCCAGCGCTCACCTAGAGGGGGGACGGACGCAAGACGCTGCAACGATCCGAGTTCTATGCGGGCGTCGTGGGCTGCCGCCGCAGCAGCGACCCTCAAAATCCCCATGGGATCTTCGTCTAACCGAACCTCGGGAGCAAGGAAGACCTCCCTGCGTAGTAGGTATACACCTGTCGAGATTTCCTTGAGAATGCCGGATCGCCGCCGCGGGCTCCCTTTATCCCAATCCTCCTCTTCGATCCGCGCCCAGGTGTTGTCGACCAACCAGGCTGCTGTGCGTCCCGCCGCGGACACTTCGGTCATGAACTCTTCCGCACTGGAGAAACCTAAAGCCTCCGCCACCTCGTCCTGATATTCCAGTGCGAGCAGGCTAGATGAGTTGCCTGAAACCCGATGAAGTTCCACCCTCGCAGCCAAAATCGTCCTGTACGACTCCTCGGGAAAAAGGACGTCCGCGCCGAGGAGATTGGGGCGCGCCCTAGCAGCGAACTCCAGCGCTTGCATATCACGCAAACCGCCGGCGGCGTCCTTCAGATCGGGTTGAAGGCGAAAGGCCACTTCGCCGAACTGCCTGCCCCGTTTTCTGGAGTCTTCCACCAGCCTCGGGAGCCACACCTTGGCACGGCCCATCCACCGCCGCTCAGCTTCGGTCTTCAGGCGGCGCGACAGCGCGGCATCGCCTGCGAGATGCCTCAAAGAGAGTAGAGCAGTCGACGTGTCCAACGACTTCTCCGCCAATTTGAGGGTCTCAGGAATCGTGCGGACGGCGTGACCGAGTTTCAAGCCTTCGTCCCAGATCGGATGCCAGAGTCCGACAGCCAACTCTTCGATGCCATCGGATTCGTCATAAAGAAGCCACACGTCCAAGTCGCTGTGCGGACTCAGTTCAGCCCTGCCATAGCCTCCGACCGCCGCCAGAGCGGCAGAGCAGGAAGCCCCCCCTGCAGATTCAAAGAGTTCTTTCAGCCAGTCGTCAACCTGCTTGCTGTAGACCCTGCAGAACTCGGCGCCTCTCAGAGAACGGTCCGAAACCAAGCGCAGCCTCTGAGGAGTCTCGATCCGTAATGCACTTCCGCGAAAGGATAGTTCAGCAACTTCCACGCCTTAAACCGTACAGTCTGTAAAGCCCTGAGGTTCAGGGAAGACCAACCTCTCCCCTTCAGTGCCCCTTAGACACCCACCCTTCAGCACTCATGGGTGCTGTGAGTTCTGCCCCAGGCGGGCAGACAGCGCCACCCGATCCTTGGGAGCGTCTGAGGAGCGCCTGAGGGACGTCCGGTCTATACGGAGTAAGCGGTTTCTCTATCCGGAGTAGGCGGTTTCAGCGTGTTCGACCCGGTCCAGACCCACCCTCTCGGACTCTTCGCTCACACGCAGGCCGATGAGTTTGTCGAGGACCATGGCAATTCCCCAGGTGACCAGGAAGGAATAGGTGATCGTCGACAGAAGTCCCAGCAGTTGGTTCAGCAGCAAACTGCCGCCGCCTCCGAAAAAGATCCCTTCGGCAAAATCTGCGCCGGCGTAGACGGTGTTGTCGGCGAAGAACCCGATGAGTATTCCTCCGACGACGCCCCCGAAGAGGTGCAGGCCAACGACATCGAGAGTGTCATCTAGTTCTAGTAGGTGCTTGAGATGCACCGTGAAGTAGCACACCGCGCCGGCGCAGGCTCCAATGATGATCGAATACATCGGCCCTACGAAACCCGCAGCTGGAGTTATCGCAACCAGACCGGCCACGATCCCGGAGCAGACTCCCAGCAGTTCCGACGGGCGGCGCTTCAGCCAACCCACTACAAGCCAAGCAAAAGCCGCTCCGGCGGGCGCCAAGAACGTGTTGACGAGGGCCAGAGACGCAAGTTCATTTGCCGCCAAGGCCGAGCCGGCGTTGAAACCGAACCAACCCAGCCAAAGGACGCCCGTCCCTACAAGGAACATGCGCATGTCGTGAGGAGGCGTCGTATGCCGGGGCGCCCATCCCTGACGGGGGCCCAGCACGAAGGCCAGAGCCAATGCTCCGGCTCCAGCATTCACGTGAATAGATGTCCCCCCCGCAAAATCGTGCGACGGAAGGTTGATCAGCCATCCGTTGGCACCGAACACCCAGTAGGTCACCGGGCTGTACACAAGCAAAGACCAAATGGGAACGAACCAGACCCAGGCCTTGAACTTCATGCGCCCAGCCACCGCTCCCGACATGAGCGCAGGCGCTATCACCGCGAAGGTGGCGCTGAAGGCAAAGTTGACGAGTGCCTCATCACCCGAGATGCCCCGCATCAAGAAGTTGTCGGCGTTTCCGAGGATCGGAAAGTCCCATTCCCCAAACGCAAGCGAAAATCCCATCAGCGCCCAGAGGATAGGGACGACCACTAGGCAATAGACGTTCATGGACATCATGTTCACTACGTTCTTGGACCCGACCATGCTTCCGTAGAAGATCGCCAGCCCTGGCGTCATGAAAAGCACCAAGGCCGTACAAACCAATAGCCAAGTCAGGTCTCCGCTGTCAAAGATATCCATCTAGCACCTCATTGCTGTAGATCCGCTTTTGCTTGAATTCTTGTTTGAACTGTCGAGTTCAAGGGCATCGAAGGCAAAGCTTAGTGCCGTTCTAGAGTAAGTGTTGCATATCCCCCACAGCTGACAGTTTAAATTCGTAGGTTAGCAGGTGCCTCAAACATAGAAAGCAGCAAATGAATATTTCCAATCTTCTCTCACCCGGGGCATGACCCGCTTGCGACGCTTCGCAGCGCTGATCTTCTCGATCTCATTGGTCGCCGCTGCCTGCGGCGGAGAGACGGCGACGGCGCCCGAAAGCACCCTCTCGTCTAGCGGAGTGAGTGAACTGCTCGTCGGATACGTACTCCCTTCTACGGGCACGCTCACGCATCTAGGACAAACGATCATCAAAGGGGTGGAGTTGGCTCGGGACGAGATCAACGCCTCTGGAGGGAACGTGCGTCTCCGCCCCGGGGATTCCGGCACTTCGGCCGAAGTAGCCAGCCTCACAGCCGATGATCATCTTGCAAACGGGGTAAGCGCCATCATAGGAGCAGCAGCCTCCGGCGTCTCCCTGTCGATCATCGATAAGGTCACGGGCGCAGGAGTGGCGATGATCGCTGCATCCAACACCTCCCCGAGCTTGACAACCTATCCCGACCGAGGTCTTTACTTCCGTACATCGCCCACTGACGTGCTTAGGGCTCAGGTGCTAGGCGAATTGGTCACCGACGGCGGCGTTTCGAGCGCCGGCATCCTCTACAGAGCCGACGACTACGGGGAGAACCTGGCCAAGTCTCTGGAAGATCAACTGGAGAGCAACGGAGTGAACGTCGGCATTTCCCTCGGCTACGACCCTGAAGGCACAAGCTTTGACGCCGAAATCCAGCGGGTCTCCGAAGCACAGGTCGACGGCGTGATCCTCATCGCTTTCAACGAAGGGGCTCAAATAATATCGGCGTTGATCGAAGCTGGTATTGGACCTGGCTCGGTGCCTCTTTTTCTAGGTGACGGGATTGCAGGAGGCAGCCTGTGGGAGGACGTCGATCCCACGAATCCCGCAGTGCTGGAAGGCGCCAGGGTCGCCGCTCCTTCCTCCGCTCCCAACGCCGAAGAGTGGGCAGGCGAAGAGACTTTCCCGGCGCGTTTTGCGGCCTACGCAGGCGGCGGAGTCGACACGATGTTCTCGGCCCACGCCTACGACACCCTAATCGTGCTTGCCCTAGCGTCTCTCAAGGCGGACAGCACCAAAGCCTCCGACTTTGCCCCTGAGATTAACGACATAACACGAGGCGGCACCAAATGCGGCACCTACGTGTCTTGTGCTGAACTCATAGCCGACGGCCAAGACATCGACTACGACGGTGCAAGCGGCCCACTGGACTTCAAGGACGAAGGCGAGCCCAGCGCCGGGGCCTACGACATAATCGAGTTCAACGCCGAGGGAGGACTAGACGTCCTCTACCAAGTCCTCATAGAGGAGAAATAGACATGAGCCTGCGGTTCCCTGAGCTCCTTCCGATCCGACGGATCCGAGGTCGAAGTCCTCTTCAATAGTGAAGGCACACTCGAGTGAAGGCACACTCGACTTGCTAGAGCACGTCGTAGTGCACGTCGATTCCATCGGCCTCAAGCGCTCCGTGACTACCGGCTGAGAACCCATATCTCCAGCTAGGTAACATCCCAAAACGGGCACTTTGTTAACTAAACTTCAAAGCGTTGATATTTCGACAGAACCCTCGTTAGGTAGCCCCGAAGAGCTGAAAGGAGTTCAGGAATGAAAAAACAGAGGACCTCGGCGCAAGAACGCAAGAACGTGCACAAATCCGTTTGGCTGCGAACAGCCGTCGTTTCCCTTGCCGTCGTCTCGCTGCTCGCTGCCGCCTGCGGAAGCGACGACACCACCACTTCGACGACCACGACGGCGCAGGCACCGGCAACGACCACGACGGCCGCCACCACGACTACCACAGCGGCCATGCCCATGGAAAAATTAGTCGTCGGCTACATCCTGCCTTCCACGGGCGCTCTGGCCTTCCTTAACGAGCCCATGGTGAAGGCAGTGCAGATGGCAGCAGACGAGATCAATGCCATGGCGGGCGACTACGTCGAACTCATCCCGGGAGATTCGGGCACCGACCCGGCCGTGGCCAGCGCAACCGCCGACGACCTGCTCGCTAGGAACGTGAGCGCAATAGTGGGAGCCGCCGCCTCCGGGATTTCTCTGTCGATCATCGACAAGATCACAGGCGAGGAAGTGGTCATGATGTCGCCTTCTAACACCTCCCCCACCTTCACCACCTACGACGACGACGGCTACTACTTCCGCACGGCCCCTCCCGACCTGCTGCAGGCACAAGTGCTAGGGGACGTGGTAACCGATGACGGAGTCTCTCAAGTAGGCATCCTGTACAGAGCTGACGACTACGGGCAAAACCTGGCAGAGGCTCTGGAAAGCAAACTCGTCAGCAACGGTGTGACCATTGGGACTTCGATCGCCTACGACCCTGAAGGCAGCAGTTTCGACGCAGAAATACAGCAATTAGTGGAAGCATCCGTGGACGGCATCGTGCTCATCGCCTTCGAAGAAGGCGGCCCCATCATCGCCGGAATGATCGAAGCAGGGATCGGGCCCAGCGATGTCCCCCTGTTCATGGGAGACGGAACCGCAACAGGCAACCTGTGGGAGTTGGTCGACAAGGACAACCCGTCCTTGCTCATGGGCGCCAAGGCAACAGGGCCTTCCTCTGCTCCTGAAGACGGCGAACCAACCTTTACTGAGCGATTCCGGGCATTCGCGGGCCCCGATACACAGACGATCTTCTCCGCACACGCATACGACGCCTTGGTAATCATCGCCCTAGCGGCCATGGCGGCCGAGAGCACCGACCCCACCGTGTTCGTAGACGAGATAAACAACATCACTCGGGGCGGCACTAAGTGCAGTTCCTTCGCCAAATGCTGCGAACTGATCGCGGCCGGTGAAGACATCGACTACGACGGAGCCAGCGGACCCTTGGACTTCACGGATGCGGGCGAACCCGGCGCCGGCAGCTATGACATCTCGATCTTCAACTCGGAGGGCGCACTAAATCCGATAGACCAAATCCTCATCGAAGGTTCGTAGCCAAGGCCAGACAAGGCCAGCCCGAAAGCTAAGAATGCCTATGAGTGGAGCTCTACCTGTGGATGTAAGTCCCCAGGTAGAGCTCCACTACTTTGGGGTCTGACAACAGCGACTTTCCGCTGCCGGTGTAGGCGTTCCGGCCCTGATCCAGGACGTAGCCCCGATCGCATATCTGCAGACAGCGGCGAGCGTTCTGTTCCACGATCACGATGGACACTCCCGCACGTCGGATCTGATCTATGCGCTCGAACGTCGCCGACTGGTTGGCCGGTGATAACCCCGCCGAGGGTTCGTCGAGCAGCAGAACGTCAGGGGACATCATCAGCCCGCGCCCCATGGCCACCATCTGACGCTCTCCCCCCGACATCAGTCCCGCTCTCTGCTTAGCACGGTCTGCCAAGAGCGGAAATATCTCGACGACCTTCTCGTACCTCTCCTCGAACACTTTAGGAGTCTTGTAGACGCCCATGCGGAGGTTCTCCTCCACGCTCAGGCTGGCAAACACGTTTGCCACCTGAGGCACATACCCCACCCCTGCCGAGACTAGATATGGGGCATTCCGCCCGGTCACGTCTTCGCCGCGCAGAATGACCCGACCGGAACGAACCGGGATCAGACCAAAGAGCGCCTTCAACAGCGTCGACTTCCCTGCTCCGTTGGGTCCGACGATCCCCACCAACTCACCTTGATGCACATCGAGGCTGCAGCCGTTGAGAATGTCGACGCCAGGAAAATAGCCCGCCGTTACGTCGGAGGCGCTCAACAGCGGAGAGCGTCCCGTCGCCGATGCGTCCTGGGCATCCCCCAACTTTTTCGCGGGCGCTCTCCTAGTTCTCATCTGCATCTCCAAGAGAGAGGTCGGACTTTGATCTGGGCAATAAGCCTCAGGGGAAATCTCTTCAACTCTCCTCCTTGCCTAAGTAAGCGTCTATCACGAGAGGATCCTGCGCCACGACTTCAGGAGGCCCTTCAGAGATGATGCTTCCCTCGCCCAGGCACACGACCCAGTCGCTGATGCTCATCACGACATCCATGCTGTGCTCCACGAATAGGATCGTCATCCCTTCGCCCGGGAACTCCAGCATGCGCTCCAGGATCGATTCCACCAGCGCAGGGTTGACCCCGGCCAGGGGTTCGTCCAGCAAGAGCAGGGAAGGACGCGCCATGACAGCGCGGGCCAATTCCAGCAACTTCCGCTGACCGCCTGAGAGCGAACCCGCATACTCGCCGCTCATGTGGGCCAGACCGAACCGCTCCAGGATTTCAAGTGCGTCTTTTTTGTTCTCTTTCTCGATACGACGCCACGCCCACCCAAGAGAACGTGAGAGCCGCTCTCCTGCCTGATCGGGCGCGGCCAGCAACACGTTCTCCAGAACCGTCAAAAGCGACAGCGACCGCGTGAGTTGGAACGTACGCACCATCCCTAGGCGCGCAATCTCATGGGAGCGCTTTCCTCTGAGCGAAATCCCACCCGTCCGACCCTCCTCCACCTTCCACGGAAGCGAAGCGGATTTCTCATCGACTTTGGAGGAACCAAAAAACTGCCACTGCCCTTCATCTGGGGCATCGAAGCCGCACAGCAGGTTGAACAGCGTCGTTTTTCCTGATCCGTTCGGGCCGATCAAGGCGGTCACGCTTCCCTTCTGAATTTCTAAATGTTCCACGTCGACCGCTATTAGTCCGCCGAAGGCCCGCTTCATCTCGGACACGACCAGAATGGGAGTGGGCTTGGGCGCACCCGGCCGGTGAGCGACTCCTTCCAGGACTTTTGCGATCGGGCGTCCCTCTCGCAAGGAGATCTCAGGTGCCACCCAGCAGCACCTCCTTCCGTTTGCCGAACAACCCCTGAGAACGGAAAATCATGAGACAGACCAAACCGATGCCCACCAACATGGTGCGAATCCGTCCGGCATCCGCAGCTTCGAAGAGCCCTCCTAGGTAACCCTCAGTGATGGCTCCGGCGATCAGACCGTCTAACCATTCGAAGAGAAACCAGTAGAGGATCGCGCCTGCCACCGGCCCCCAGACGCTGCCCGCGCCCCCCAGAATCACGATGGCAAACATGCTTATGGTGACGAGCGGAATGTAGAAGTCCGGGTGGACGTTCTGCTGTTCAACCGCAAGCATGATCCCGCCCAAGGCGCCAATCATGCTTCCGATGATCAACGCCTGCTGTTTGTACATGTAAGCGTTCTTGCCCAAGCTGAGGGCGGCGTCTTCGTCTTCTCGCACAGCCCGAACAGCCCTCCCCCAGGGACTGCGCATCAGGCCTCTGAACAACAAAGTCGCAAGGATCACTAACCCCCAACACACCGTTATCACCCAAAGTTGCCGTTCGGTAAAACGAAATGGAATGGATGCCGACAACGAACCGTAGTTTCCTTCTCGAATGGGATTCCAGTCGTAGAACTCGTCGGCAAAACGCTGGATGCCTTTCACGCTGTTCGTAAGCGGATCGGCCCAGTTGCTTCGGACCAAGAACCGCAGAATCTCCCCGAAAGAAAGCGTCACTACCGTCAGGTAGTCGGCGCGCAGACGCAGGGTGGTCACCCCCCACAACAGTCCCAGCAGGGCCGCAGCCGCAAGACCGACCAGCACGCCGAGCAGGAAAGAGCCGCCCAGGTCCACCACGATGGCCAAGCCGTAGGCGCCCACCAGCATTGAAGCCACATGGCCGAAGTTCAAGAGTCCTGCGGCGCCGAACTGCAAGTTCAGCCCGATGGCGGAGAGAGCGTAGGCCGCAGCCGTCAAAGAAACGCAGTCGCGAAGGGCGCCGAATGTAATCCCCAGCCAGTCCATCAGCCGATCCGTTCTCGCGACCCCAGCAAACCTTGCGGCCTAAACAGGAGCATCAAAACCAGAATTCCAAGACCGATGGCAGTCTTGAACTGGATATCTATCCAGAAGGTGCTGATCTCGACAAGCAAACCGATTACCAGCCCTCCGACTAGTGCCCCGAAAGTGGTGCCGACACCCCCTAGCACCATCCCCGCGAAGATGAGGAGCAGCAGTTTGAACCCCATATCCCACTCCACGCTCTCGCTGATTCCTAAAAAAACCCCGCCCAGAGCGGTGAGACCCGTGCCGACTATCCAAGTGACCAAGAAGACATGGTGAGTGTCTATACCGGAGGCCTCTGCTAGGTCTCTGTTGTCGGCCACCGCTCGAATGGAGGTGCCGATTCGGGTGTAGCGGATGAGCAGGCCCCCCGCCGCCAGCAGAAGAGCCGTGATTCCAATTATGAAGAAGTTCTTGGGCGGAGAAGAGAACGTCAGGAACTGCACCGGCTCCTGAATGTTGTAGTCCCTGAAAGGTTTGGGCCTTTCTCCGAAGATCGTCTGCAGCAGATAGCGCAGCACCAACGACAGGCCGATGCTCACCAGAGTCAGGGCGACTATGCCAGTCTGCCGGCGGCGCAGCGGACGCCAGAGACCGAACTCCATCAGACCTCCGATGCCTCCTGCCATGAACATGGTCGGGACCACAACAATGGCCAAGTGCCAGCCCGGGCCTTCCGGGGAAGTGCTAAGGAAGTAAGCGAGCATCGCCCCCAGGGTGACCAGGTCGCCGTGGGCGAAGTTGAACATGCCGCTGATGCTGTAGAGCAGCGACAGCCCCACGGAGGAGAGAGCGATTATCGACCCCAGGCGAAGACCCAAGATCACGAGGTTGGAAAAGTGCTCCACACCAGAAAGCGACTTGCTCAGACCTGGGCCCAGGTTGAACCGAACCGTCTTGCGCTGCCCGTCTCGAACCTGAACCTCGCTCAGTTCCACGCGCTCCGGGTCGGTGAGTTGAACGTCCGACGGCAGACTCCCCACCTCTATGCGCACCTGATAGGTACCCGCTTGTGGGACCGGGACTGACCATTCCCCCGTTTCGTCGCTGCGCGTTCGCCCGATCTCCTCTCCATCGGCGCTCACCACTATCTCCACACCCTCGACCGGTTGACGGGCTTCGTCGTCGATCACCTCTAGGGCGCCTCTGATTTGCTGGCCTTCCTCTTCTGCGTCCTGGCCAAAGGCGAGTCCGTCCCAGAGCCATCCGAGAGAGCCGGTGAACGTCAAGGCGAGGAGGGCGGCGGCAACCAGAAAGCGTCGCCTGGAATCAAAAAGCAAACCGGGCTGCATCAGATGTCGGCGATGGACTAGTGCTGTACGGGCGTCCGTCCCGGCGGCGCACCTGAGCGCAGCCGAGCACCCGCCACCCTCCCCAGGATGTCGTCCACCGAAGCCAGCAACCCCACGTAGAAAGGGCCGAACTCGGCGTAGAGGGCGGAAGCTCGGTCGAAACGAAGCGTGTAGACGACCTCCTTGAGGTCCTCCGGTCGGGCGCAGAACAACGTCACACCCCACTCGAAGTCGTCGATACCGGTGGAACCGGTAACCACCTGAAGCACCCTTCCGGCAAATTTTCGTCCCGAAGCACCGTGCTCATACATGAGTTCGCGGCGCTCCTCGAACGGCAGGGCGAACCAATTGTGCCGCTCGCCGCGGCGCTTGGACATTGGATAGAAGCACCAGATCGGCTTGTTCGGCGGGGGCAACTGCGGATAGAGGCGGGAACGGAGGTGCTCCTCGGGCATTCCGGCTGCGTACTCCGAAACTTCGGTGAGCGAAAGGTAGGAACTCGCAGTCACCAGACCCGCCGCCTCCAGGTCGCTCTGGAAGTCGCGCAGATTCCAAAGGTCGGCGTCAAGAGCCATGAAGGCTGCGTCGGCTTTGTGACCGAGAAGCGCCGCAGTCACCACCTGGGTTCCCCGCTCCCGAGCCCTGGAGAGAGCAGAAACGGCGTGCGGGCGGTCTACCGCGGAAGAAATCCGACAAAACAGGTGCAAGACTCCAAGACCAGTCGAGGTAAGGGTGGATCCTTCCGCACCCGTCGAAGTCACAACCAGGAGACTAATACCGACGCAACGATGGGGTCAGCCTTGTGTGCTAGAACGTCCCTGCCAACGCTTCCGAAAGAGGTCACTCCTTCGTGTTCAGCCGCCAGATCTTGCGCAGTCCATGGAGGGTCAGCCAAGGCTGAACCTCCTGCACGCATTCCGTGTGCGGAGTGACGAGCAGAGCCAGCCCCCCCGTACCCACTACCGCTGAAGCGCCAAGTTCGGACATCATCCGCCTGCAGATTCCGTCCACCTGAGCGGCATAGCCGTAGATGACGCCGGAGCGCAGGGATTCCGCAGTGCTCTTTCCGATCACGCCCCGCGGTTCCACGAGTTCTACCGAACTCAGGGCGGCAGCGTGATTTATCAATGCCTCGAGACTGATCTCCACGCCCGGTGCTATGGCGCCGCCCAGGTATTCCCCCTCCGCGCCGATGGCGTCGAATGTGGTTCCCGTGCCGAAGTCCACCACGATGATCGGAGCGTCGTAAAGGTCGAGAGCCCCTACCGCGTTGGCGATTCGATCGGCGCCGACCTCGCGGGGATTGTCGTAACGGATAGGCACGCCGGAACGTATGCCAGGCCCCACGACCACGGGCTCCAGATTCAGGTACCGGTGTGTCATCGCCCGCATGGACGAAGTGATCGGCGGAACCCCCGACGCCACGGATACGCCCGCCAAGTCGGAGCTCAGTTTGCGGTCGACAGTCGCTAGGAAACCATCGATCAGCACCGCTAATTCGTCAGCGGTGCGGTCGGGGACCGTGGAAGTGCGCCAGTGACCCAGAAGGCCCTCCTCAGCAGAGGCTGGGTGTGCAGCCCCCAAGTCGTACAGACCGATCACGGTCTGGGTGTTGCCCACGTCCACCGCCAAGAGCATCTCCGTCATCGTCGGCCATCCGCCAGCGACCTCGACGCCCACCGCGCCCGCATCACTCTCAGGGAGCGGCTAATCACCGCTCCTCCCTCGTGCGCCGCCTGCCGGTGCGCCGCCGTCTTCAGAGCGCTCCGCGTCGACCGTCCGCCCCGTCCGCCCGTCCTCGTCTGTAGCCTGCGCCTGCTCTGGGCGCAGCGTAGGGAACGGAATCACGTCCCTGATGTTGCCCGAACCGCCGACGAGCATCGCCAAGCGGTCGATGCCGATGCCCAAGCCGCCGGTAGGAGGCATACCGTATTCCAGGGCCCTCAGGAAGTCTTCGTCGGTGGTCATGGCCTCGCTGTCGCCGCCCGCACGTCGAGCATCCTGCTCAGCGAAGCGACGCCTCTGCTCCACCGGGTCGGTCAACTCCGAAAAGGCGTTGGCCAACTCCTTGCCGGCCACCACCGCCTCGAAGCGTTCCACTAGCCCCGACCTGCTGCGATGACTGCGCGCCAGCGGCGACACCTCCACCGGAAAGTCGCACACAAAAACCGGGCCCGCAAGCGCCCCTTCGACGCGCCGCTCGTAGACCTCCGCCAGCACCTCCCCGGCGCTGCGGCCCGCGGGAATCTCCACGTCCAGGCTTTCCGCTATGCGAAGGGCCTCAGCCGCGGAGTGATCGACCGTCAACTCGCAGCCGACAACCTCGGCCACCAATTCCTCCATAGTCGCCCGCCGCCACGGAGGGGTCAAATCCAAGCTCTGCCCGTCGAGGTAGTCGGGATAAAGGAGCGTCCCACCCGCGGCCGCCTTGACGGCGTCGGCCACTACGCACTCCGTGAGTTCCATGATGTCGACGTAGTCGGCGTAAGCCTGATAGAGCTCGAGCATCGTGAACTCTGGGCTGTGCCGCGGCGAGAGACCCTCGTTGCGGAACACCCGGCCAATCTCGAAGACACGCTGAAAGCCCCCGACCACCAGCCTCTTCAGGTACAGCTCCGGGGCGATCCGCAGGTATAAGTCCGTGTTCAGAGAGTTGTGGTGCGTGACGAACGGACGAGCCGCAGCTCCGCCCGGGATCGGGTGAAGCATCGGTGTCTCGACTTCCACAAACCCTCGCTCGGCCAGCTCGCTTCGCATCACCTCGATGAGCCGACTGCGCAGAAGGAGCGTCCGGCGAGCGTAGGGCGAGACCCAGAGGTCGACGTATCTGCGGCGGTATCGGACGTCGACGTCGGCTAGGCCGTGCCACTTGTCGGGGAAGGGCAGCCGCGCCTCCGCCAGCAACTTCCAGCGGTTTACCGTCACGGAAAGTTCCCCACGGCGGGTCTTTATGACTTCCCCCGAAACCCACAGCCAGTCGCCGATGGAGAGCCCGCAGAAGGCTTCGTAATCGGGGGTCGACGCCTTCGTTGCGAAGAGTTGGATGCGCTCGCCGCTGGCGTCGTCGAGTGTGCCGAAACAGATCCGCCCCTGAACGCGCCGCAGCATGAGCCGACCGGAGACGGCCGCCCCCACGCCTGAGCCCTCCCCTGGCTGCAAGCCTCCGTGAGCGGCATGCAGGGCAGCTGCAGTTGCGTCGGGGCGCACCGGACGCGCCTCGGAGAAGGGGGTTTCCGCCCTGCTCGTCAACTCGGGAGCGCCGGAGGGCACGGCCTCCGGAGCGGCGGGGGGCGCAGCAGCCGTGTCACCGGAGGGCACGCCCCCGGGCGCAGCGGAGGGTGCAGCGGACGACGCTGAAGGCGGCGCAGCGTGAGCGCCGGAGGGTGCAGCGTCCCGCTCCCGAACCTCGCAGCCGAGGTTGTCGATGAGCCGAGTTTCGCCGACACCGACCGCTCCCAGCAGACGCAGTCCGCCCCGAAGAGGATCCACCGGAAGGAGAGAGTCCGCATCCACCACCACCGAGTAGTAGGGCGTGAGCGCCGGCTCGCCTGCGAGCACTTCCGCCATGGCCTCCTCAACGACCCCTCGGCTGCGCTCTCCGGACAGAATCAGTTCCTCTCCAAGACGCAGGCAGCGGTTCAGGGCGAGGGCGGACTCCCGCTGCGGCGGCGTGAGGTAGGCGTTACGGCTAGAGAGCGCCAACCCGTCAGGGTCGCGCACCGTCGGACAGCCGACCACTTCCACCGGAAGGGCAAGGTCGCACACCAAACGGCGCACCACAGCCAACTGCTGCCAGTCCTTCTCGCCGAAGTAGGCGCGGCACGCCCCGACCGCCCCGAACAACTTTGCCACTATCAACCCCACACCCTCGAAGTGGCCCGGTCGCCGACGCCCCTCCAGCACGGAGGAGAGCGCGCCGAAGTCCATGTTCAGAACGGACGGAGACGGGTACATCTCGGCTGTGGAAGGAGCAAACACAGCGTCCGTTTCCAGTTCTTCGCACTTTTGCAGATCGGCGGCCAATTCGCGTGGGTAATCGTCGAAGTCCTCCCCAGGGCAAAACTGGGCGGGGTTCACGAAAATCGACACCAGCGTGACGTCATTCTCCTGCCTGCTGCGGCGCAGCAGGCTGAGGTGGCCGTCGTGCAGCGCCCCCATCGTCGGCACGAAGCCCAAGCTTGCGCCGCCGCCGCGCACCTCACAGCAGTAGCGGCGCACCTCCTCTAAGCGCTTCAGAATTTTCAACTCCACATCACCCATGAAACATCACCCATGAAACATCACTCATGGAAGCGTGCACTCACAAATCAGGAGAACTCGCTCGCAGACGAACCCCTGCGAAATCGAGAACCGCTGAAACCTAGCCCCAATCATGTGCGCTGAGCGAAACCAGGCGGCTAGTCGTCAAACAACCGGCCGAGCAGACGCACGCCGGAAGCGTCCACCTGTTCGGCCGCCTCACGCCACTCTTCCGCCAGATCAGCGAGCGGCACCATCACGAACGCCCGAGAGGACATTCGAGGATGCGGCACGTGCAGGTCATCCTCATCGACCGTCTCGCCTTCCACCCAGAGAACGTCCACGTCCAGCGTCCTAGGCCCCCAGCGCTCGCGCCGGACGCGCCCCGCCGCAGCCTCCAACTCCAGGGCGCGGCCTAGGAGTTCCCGCGCCGAAAGGTCGGTGTCGAGTTCCACGACGAGATTGAGGTACGGCCCTTGAGCCGGCCCTCCCACCGGGTCGGTCTCATAGACCGGCGAGACTGCCTTCAGGTCGGGCAGGGACTTCACCGCCTCTTGCAGCCGGAGACGGCGGTCTCCAAGGTTGGAACCCATGCTCAGGAATGCGCGCGCCACCGAGATTTATGCAAGCCCGACTCGGTGGTCTTGGACGAAGACGGAACGGAACGATCGAAACTGGACTGGGACGCAAAGCGGCATTCGGCAGTGCGGAGGGCTAAGCCGCCGGCGCTGCCCCGGGGCCCCCCAGGCAAGCTCAGCGGGCCGGCGAGAACAGGATCACGAAGCATGCGTCAGACCGCTAGCCGCAAAGTTCGTGACTATCTCCCGTCCGGGCTGCCCCATGGGCCTCTTAAGGATTTGCTCCACCCCCGCTATGGCGTGCGTAGGGTCGGTGACTCGACCCCTCCAGAGTCCGTAACCGGCCAGGAAGCCCGCCACGACGTCGTCGACCCTTTCACGATGCATGAGCAGCGTCTCGCTCTCGACCATCGCCTTGGTGATGCCCGCATAGGCAGCAGCCAGGTCTTTAGGCGGCGGCTGGGTGGAAACGGGGAAGTGGAGATAGTTCAGCTCCTCCTTCTGATACTCGTTGACGTTCTGCGGACCGGCTATCAGCGACACTAGACAAGTGAATTCGCTGCGCTTGAACCAGATAATCTCCTCCGTTCGACGCACCGGCCGATGATCGGTTCCGTAACCACCTAGGCGCTCACAGACGGCAAGCTTGTCTTTGATGACCCACGTCAGGCTGCGTGGGGCGACTCCCAGCGCCCAGCGCCCCCTCATCTGCCAGCCGCCTCCAAGCGAGACGCGGGCGCCCCCCGACGCTCGGCAGGCGCAAAGGATGCGGACGACTGGGGCGACGACTGGAACGGCGCCGGCTGAGGCGGCGACGGGGAAGGCACCAACGGGAGTGGCGCCGGCGGAAGCGGCGCCGACTGGGGAAACACCGACTGGGACGGAGCCGGCGGAAGCGGCGCCGACTGGGGAAACACCGACTGGGACGGAGCCGGCGGGGAAGATACCGACTGGAGCGGAGCCGGCGGCTTTACACCGAAGGTGCGGGCTACGTCCACTGCGGCTGCCACCTCCCTGCAGCGGAGCGCAGCCACTCCGGCGGAGATCGCCCAAGCGGCCACGGCCAGCGCTCCATCCTTCCCCATGTCCAACTCCCCGCGACCGGTTTGGGAAAGCGCGCCCTCTACGGAAACGGCCTCCGATCCAGGAGGAAGCGCCGAGAGTCGTCTGAGAAGCGCAGCGGCGAAACCGCGACAGTCCACGTCGACTAGAACGGAAGAGCACCGCTCGGTAAGCATCTCTAGACCTGCAAGCAGGTCAAAGCTCTCTTCGAAGGACTTTCCAACGCCAAAACCCGGATCGAAGTAGAACTCGGCGATCCCCGACCGGCTGGCCTGCTCGGCAAGTCCGCACATGCAGTCGGAGACCTCCTCGAGGATGCCCCTGTTCGCCAAGGTCTCACGCCCGGAACCAGAGTGCACCGCCACCCAACCCGCTCCGCAAAGCGAGGCAGTCTCGAGCAGAGAGCCCGATGTGTCCCTGATGATCGATGCGCCCGCCTCCACCGCCGAAAGCGCCGCTCTCGGCGAAATCGTGGAAATCGAGACGCGCGCCTCCTCGCTCAGGGCCGCGATCACCTCTAGAACCTGTTCCGAGCGGGAGTCTTCCAAGCGGGAGTCCGAGGGGGGGCGAAAAGGAACGGCGGCAACGGAGGAATCTCCCCCAGAGGAAGCGGCCGCACTGCGCCCAGGGGCAATGAGAGCGCCAGAGGAGGCGGCAGAACTGCGCCCAGAAACAACGCTAGAAGGAGGCGCTATGACGCTCTCGGCGTCATCGGCATTGAGGACGGCAAAACCCTCGCCCGAGCCGTCGCAGACCTCCACTATGTCAGCGCCCTCGGCGATCAGGCGACGACCGCGATCCACCGCCTCTTGCGGGTCGAAGCCGGCGCTGTCTCCTAGTCGAGAGCCCCTGAGCCCTGCATCCGGTGCGAGCTGCAGAACGCCCACGACTTTCATACCCATGAGTCGATTACCTGCCTTCCGTCAGCCGCCTCTTTGGTGTTCCGGGATGAGGTCTCAGGCTACCCGCCGCCCGTCTCACCCTTAGGTTCCCCCGCCGGAAGCCTCCCGACGTCGGCTGCTGTCCCCCCCCGAACGGGAGCTCAACGGGCTTCCATCCTCTAGAAACAGCCGACCCCCGGATCGGCGAACCCTCCAGTGCGAACCCACCTCCGCTGCTCGAGCCTTTCCGGTGGCCACGTCCAGAACGCGCCCTACGGCAGCCCTGTCGGGGGGATGGGCAGACCCGCTGACGCTCACGATCCAGCGGCGGATCGCCCAAGAAGCCAGAACGGGAGGCAACTCGGCGAGCGCCCGACAGTCAGTCGCGTCGACGTCTTCGCTGAGCCCGTCGAGAGCATCCACCGCCTCACGGGCGAGTTCAGCGTGGCGGCAAAGAAGGGGCACCACGTCGCGCTGGAACACGTCGTTCAGCAAAGGCAACACCTCGCGGCGCACGCGATTGCGGCGAAAGGCGGGGTCTCTGTTGGAAGGGTCGCAGAACGGCTTCAGGCCGACTTTGCGGCACACCTCTGCGGTCTCCGAACGGCGCAGCCCTAGAAGAGGTCGACGCAGGTCGGCGCGCATGGCAGCTGCTCCGGCCAAACCAGACCCCCGCAGCAGGTTCAACAGCACGGTCTCCGCTTGATCGTCCGCCGTGTGACCGAGCATGGCCTTCGACGGCAGGACTGCGTATCGAGCCTCGCGGGCCCGCTCCTCGAGGTTCGGGCCGCATCCCACCTCCGCAGTCACGGAGCGAAAATCTGCCCCCAGGCTGCGAGCGGCCTCCGCCACCAAGTCGGCCTCGCCCTCGGAGCCAGGGCGCAGTCCGTGATCCACATGCACAGCCTCGACGCTCAGACCGGCCTCCCGTGCGAGCACGAGCAAAGCCAGCGAATCCGCACCCCCGGAGACGGCGCAAGTCACGCGCTCAGACGTAGACGGAAAGCGGCAGCGGCTCAGGTAAGAATCGAAGCGAGAGGCCGTCAAGACGCCTAGACGGCAGCGCCCACTCTGGTAATCCACTTCTCGGGCGCACAAATCTCCGAGTAGGTGGGCAGAAACTCCGGGCCTTGCCAAGCCCGCTCCACGAAGTCCAGACCGGAACTGCGCTCCACCGCCTCTATGAAGTCCTCGCCGGCCTGATACTGGTTCAGCTTGGCCTCGATGCCGGCAATCCGTGTGAAGAGTTTCGTCAGACCTCTAGCCGAGTTGCGGCGCGCCCGGAGGACCCTCCCGAATCGTTCGGCTTCCGAAAGCCGATCGGCGCCGGCACGGTCCATGGTCACGTCTCCGTGACCTTCCAGCAGGCTCATCATGCCCGTGAGTTTCTCCATAGTTTCCTGCTGCTCGGGTGGTGCCAGCAGCGAGGAGAGGCCGCCGTGAAGAAAGGGATCCTCACCCTTGCGGCGCGCTTCAAGGATGCGCTTGACCGCGTCGGCCAAGCGCCCCGCGTCAGGCTCGACCACGTCGAGCACGTCTTCCACGAGTTTCAGGAAATGGCCGCGCAGCCAGGGGATACCGGTGAACTGAGCTCTATGGGTGACTTCGTGAAGCGCCAACCAGAGACGGAACTCCTGCGGCGGGAATCCGTGCCTGCGCTCAAGCCCAGCGACGTTAGGGCCGACGTAATAGACCATGTCGCCCAGATCGGGGTTGTCGTCTTCGATGATGAGCAGGTCGTACTGACCCAGAACGCGAGTCGACATCCAACCCAGCACGACGCCCACCTCGAAACCGGCGACCCGGCGCGTGACTTCGGTCTTCACGCCCGAATTCTCTCTGTCTGCGCTAAGCCGATCGGTGAGTGGACGCAGCAGGCGCTGGAAAGAGGCGATGTTGACTTGT
The DNA here is from genome assembly GCA_965242895.1 of Acidimicrobiales bacterium. Taxonomy (GTDB): domain Bacteria; phylum Actinomycetota; class Acidimicrobiia; order Acidimicrobiales; family CATQHL01; genus CATQHL01. The sequence continues at coordinate 1,467,975 of OZ251507.1, read as the reverse complement.
ATCCAGACGGAGCGATCCACCACCCTGGCCCGAGCCCGACCCTCAGCAGACACGAGACCTGTTGATTCTCCCACCAGCAGTTCGGCCTTGGCGGTTGCAGTTCGGAAATCCTCCGCCATGGTGGCCACCTCGCGCCAGCGCGGCACCGGATAGGGAGCGCGACGCGAAACCTGGACGGCGACCCGCTGCGCCAAGTCCCAGTCCACCGACTGGGACATCAGGACTCTTCTCTTTCCCTGTCCTCGGGTGAGTAGCTGTCCTCGGGTGGGTAGCGGGGCTTGATGACTTTGATGCAGTAGCCAGCGATCGTGGCCACGATCGTCACAACAGCGCCAGCCACCAAGAGGGGGGCGATCCACCAATGCCAGACGACAGCCAGCAACATCATCCGATCATCCTAGATGGACGAAGCCCGGCTCACGCGCATCGAACTTGGCGAACTGTGAATCACTGCGGACGGACGCGGTCGAGTGCTCGGACGGTCGGGCACCGGGCGCGCTTCGGACACCGGACGGACGGACGCACTCGGACGCCGAACGCGGTCGGGCACCGGGCGCGCTTCGGACGCCGACCCACTCACTGACGATTCCAGGGAGGGGGCTTCAGGTCGCCGACCTCCAGAGAGTCCAGTTCGACCCTCTCGAACGCCTCTGAGATTCGAATGCGAAGGTTTTCAGGGGCCTGAACCCGGCAATGCAGGGCTATCACCTTCTGAACGCTCAGTTCCAGTTCCACAGCCTCCAGGCAAGGCGGGCACTCCTGGAGTTCCTGCCTCAAGGCGTCTGTCCGGGCCGGCGGGAGAATGCCGTTAGTGGCTTCCATCAGAAGCCGCTGAGCATGTTCGCACTCGAACGGAACGCCTGGGCACTCGGCCCTACGTTGTTTTTTGGAGTTGACGCCATCAAGCGGGAGGGCGTCATCCGGCGGGCGGGCGTTCATGCTGACCCTCCCGCCAGAACGCCGACCTTCTGACTATCGACCTCCGAACCACCTTCTGCGGAACTTTCAGCCTGGGCGGACTGAGGCACCGACTCCCTCCCGTTGAGAAGTCCGCGTGCTAGCCCGAACTCGTACAGCGACTTCTGCAGCCGCTTCCTACCCCTGTGTATGCGGCTCATCACCGTGCCCACGGGCACATCGAGCATCTCGGCTATCTCGGAGTAGGTAAAGCCCTCCACGTCTGCTAGCAGCACCGCAAGGCGATGTATTTCGGGCAGGGACTCCACCGCCATGTGAACCTCCTTGGAGGTCAACGAGGAGAGCAGTTCGTCTTCAGCGCTCCTGCCCAGTGAGGCGCTTCGTCCGTCTCTCCCCAAGCGGCGGTAGAGATACATGTTGTCGATTTCGGACAGCTCGGATTCCACCGGGCGGCGGCTGCGGCGGCGATAGTTGCTTATGTGGATGTTGGTGAGAATGCGAAACAGCCAAGCCCGCAGGTTCGTCCCTTCCGTGAAACTGTCAAAGCTCTTGTACGCCCGCAAGTAGGTCTCCTGCACGAGGTCTTCCGCGTCGGCATTGTTTCTCGTCATACGACGGGCAGCAGAGTACAGCTGATCCATGAAAGGCATCGCCTCTGCCGCGAAGTCCGCTCGATTAGCCACGTACCCAGCCTACAGACTCTTAGACATCCAGCAGACATGATCAGCCAGATCGGGCGCTCTCTAGCAGGAAGATCAGCCAGCCTTACAACCGAGTTCTCTCCTACGATTCCTCGGTGAGGCGTTGGATTTCGCCGGTTAGCCCCCAGCAGTCTATACCCCCGTCGGGGCGCAGTCCGCAGGAGTGGTTGTAGCCAGCGCTGATCGACTCGTAGGGGCCCTCTAGGGCGTAATCGGTGTCTATGGCCCCCCGCCACCAGTTCCAACAATACACTCCCCCATTGGAGCGCAGCCCGCAGGCGTGCCATCCCCCTACCTCCAAGTCCACGTAATCTTCCCCCGCTGCGGGGTCAGTGTTATAGACGACGGAACCCTCCTCATATCTAAATAGGTTCTTGTCTTCGTCGATGACTACGATACCTCCCCAGCATTCCACCGACCCGTCGGGGCGCAGCCCGCACGCCTGTCTTTGCCCCATCCTCACGTTCAGGAACTCCCCCCCAGGAGGCTGCAAGACCCAACTAGAATCCACTGAAACTGAAATAGCATCCCCCCAGCATAGTGGCGTGCCGTCTTCCCGCAGGCCGCACGAAAAACCCCAATCCCTTCTCTCCCCGTAACGCAAAGTCGAATCTTGATCGTCGAAGTTATACCAGCCCCCCCAGCCTGCGTCTACTGACACTAAACGTTCCCGAGGGGGCACCACTTTGCTCTGCCGCCTCAGGGAATCACGACCCCCCCAGCACTCCACCCCACCGTCAGGGCGCAGGCCGCAGGCGAAATCCTTAGAAGTAGTGATCTGGGTGAACACCCCACCGGGGGGTGTCGACTTCCCGAACTCATCCGACCCCCAACACTCCACCCCACCGGAAGGGCGCAGGCCGCAGGAATAATCGTCGCTAGCGCTCACGGACTCGAACCGCCCATCCGGGGGGGAAGTCGCCCCGAACTTGTCCTCCCACCATTCCCAGCACTCCACCTCACCATCAGCCCTCAAACCGCAATGGTGAATCCCCCCGAGGCTAAGCGACTTGAACTCTCCCTCGCTCACCCGCCAAGGGCTACTCCCAGTCTGAACACTCCAACATACCACTCCGCCGCCGACGGGGAGACCGCAAGCAACGAAACCCTTAACGCTCACCCAGTTGAACTTCCCCGCCAGAACAGGTACCACCCGCTCCTCAGGCTGATTCCAGCATTCAACCTCACCGGAGGGGCGCAACCCACAAGCGTACCCCGACGATCCTGGACTGACCAATTCGAACACGCCGCCTGGCTGGAAATAAGAAACTTCCCATACTTCTTCATCCGCGAAATCCGGCAACAAAAAATATGGACTCCAGCACTCCACAGAACCGTCCGGGCGGAAACCACACACATTACTTCCAGCCCCGCCGCTGATCGACTTGAACTCCCCCGGAGGAGGCGACGCCTCCCCCTCACTGTAACCGCGCCCCCAACACTCCACCTCACCAGAGGGACGCAACCCGCACAAAAAACCCACACCCGCAGCAACACCCGCTACCACAGAGGTAAAAGGCCCGTCGGGGAGCACCAGCACGCCCTCCCGACGGGAAGACACCCCCCAGCACTCCACTTCACCCCCAGGGCGGAGAGCGCAAGCGTGCTCTAACCCGGCGCTGACCGTTGTGAACTCCCCCGCGGGGGCATCCAGGGCGGCCACGGGGTTCCACCCCCAGCACTCCACCCCGCCGGTGGGGCGGATCCCGCAAGCGTACCCCCAACCGGCGTCCACCATCGCGAACTCCCCACCTGGGGGCGTCCCGTCCAAAGGATCGTTATTCCAACCCGGCCTGTCCGGGTGGCCGAACAGATCCGCTCTCCACTCCCAGCACTCCACCGAACGATCCAAGCGCAACCCGCACGAGTAACTCCATCCGGCGCTCACCGAAATGAACCCCCCGCCGGAGATCTCCTCCACCACAGGGGTGACCTTTTCCATGACCGGCGCAGGCAACCTCACCAAAGTGCTGCTCGTAACACTCGTGGCAGAGGAAACACCGGAGCCGACCGGAACAGTCGCCGAAACCGTGGGGCCACCAATCGGAACCTCGCCCGTCCCCAACGGCGACGAAGCACCCTCTCCGGGAGTCGCGGACGAGGCGCCCTGCCCCCCGCACGCCACCGCTAACACGGCCACCGACAAGCACAATGGCAAACTGATTCCGCGTTTCACGAGAATCACTCCTTCCTTTAACTCGGGGAGCCTAGACCACTCAGACTGGACTAAGGGTAAACAACGGAGACGGGCGTCCCCAGCGTCCAGTCATCTACGCCCACCGAACCCAAGTTTAAGCTCATGACCGCGTGCTCCAGACCAGCAGCCGAAACCGGGTTAAGAGGCTTCACAGTCCTATCAGGCTCCCTCTTGTGATCACCCTTGGTCACACCCACTACCACGAACTCGTGCCCCGTCACCCTCAAAGGCGCAAAAGCCGGATCATTTAAATTCACCGACGTCAACACGAAACGACCTCCCTCCAATTCACCCACATTATTGTCTGTACCTTTAGTTTGTTCTGGGGTGAGTACGACGGGGGTTCCGTTGTTCATCAGTTGGATGAACGTGTTAGGGGCTGCGTTCGGGCGGGCTATGGGCGGGCGGTGTAGTATTACGTACCTGTGAGCTACGTGGGCTTCGTTGCCTCTTAAATCCGTTGGAGGGGCGCCGAACTTCAAATGTAACATCGTGCTTCCCTTAGGAGTAGCGAGTTCTAGGTTTGTGAATGCTTGGGGGTGGTAGATGGCGTGGAGGTTTTCGCGGTCTCGGTTTTCTATTCTTGTGGAGTAGCAGTCGAGGTCCGGGTTCGTGGGCTGGTTGGCGACCGCGGCCGTCCAGTCGTCGATGCTCGCCCCGTAGGAGTAACGGGAGGACTCCCTGCCGGGGACTCTGTCGCACCCGCTGGCGTAGTCGCCGAAACCCAGGAAATGCCCCAGTTCGTGAATGAACGCGCCGGGTATTATCCGATTGATCCTGATCACCGAGCCCCCGATTAAGTACGGGTGGAAATAAGTCGCCGCGTTCACCGCCCTCGGGTAGAATGGCCGCCAGTAGGCGCACCCGTAATACTGCAGCCCGCAACTTGTGCTGTTTGCGCTGAACAGACAGTTCTGCCCCACGACGGTAGTGGAAGCGGCCACCCGGCAACTCGACGCCGGCCCGGAGCAGTATTGCCCGAAGGAGTTCGCCGTACTGCTAGGTACGCACCTGTAATCCACGAATGCTATGTCGAAACCAGTCGAGGAGCCTCCCACTCTGGGATTATTGATCATCGACCCGGAAGTAGAAGAAGCGTCCTCCCCGCACTCAGCGGGAGTGGAAGCGACGGCGGTGAACTCGAACAACCCGGGGAGCACGTTGTTCCACGCGTCCACTGCGTCATCCACTTCGTTCACGAAATCCGGCGAACTCGTGCAAACCCTGAGAACCTCCCCCCGCCGGACACTATCATTCAAAACAGCATGCTGGGAAACCGGCAGATCGTACGGCTCCCAACACCCGTCCGTCACCGAGACGCAATCATCCCTCATATCAGCAGCGTCCGGAACGAGTTGCCAGATTCTTATCGGCCCTGGATTAGGCGTACCCCCTGGAGGCGTGTTCTCCGGAGTCATGACCACCCGGTAGGTCCGCCCGTCGGTCAGGCCGGTGATGTTGTGGCGGTAGAACCTGTTCCCGTCGTCGGCTACTGTCGCCGAACCGATCCGCGTGAAAGTTGCCCCGGACATGGTCCCCCAACTCAGTTGGTAACTCAGCGGAGACCCCCCATCGCACTCGGGGCGCTGCCAGAACACACTGAGACCCCCGCCCGTCCCGTAAACCCCTGCACGCTCCAACCCCCCAGGGGCGGTTACTGCCCCGCGGGGGGCGGCCGAGGAGACATTGCCGCCGACCCTTTCTATCCCTCTCTCCGCCCCTCTTAGGGCGAATATTCTCACGTCATGGGTGCACATGTCCAGGCCGGTCAGTTCATGGGAGTTCAGTCTCCACCCAGCGGAGGAGCGAACCGCCGGCAGCGGGACGTTAGTCGCTGAGGCAAGCAAGTCCGTCGACGACCACCCGGGCACCCCGTCGAGTTTCCACTGCACCCTGTAACTCGAAGGAGTGTAATCGTTGACGTTCTGCCACCAGACCGCTATGAGAGACCCATCCCTCGAACCCGGGTAAAGGAACAAAACAGGAACCCGAGAACTGCTTGAAGGCAAAGCAGGGAAATCCGAACACCCAGAAGAAACAGTAAAACGCACACGCCCCGTTGGGCAGGTGGAAGCATCCGCTGCGACCCAGGGGCTCTGCCTCCCGGGGATTTGATTATCCGCTGCCACCTGAACTTCATAAAAAGTACCGCCAGGGGGGAGGTTACCGATCGTGTGAGTGAAATCCTTGCGCGGCGGCCCGGGCATAGCCGAAACCACGCCGGACGTCCAGGGAATGGTTGCCTCCGTCCACGCCCCAGTAGATCCCTCCCGCCAGCGCAGTTTGTACCCAGTAACAGGATACTGGTTATCCCACGCCTCCTGCCGCCAGGACACGTTCAAGGCACTAGCAGCAGGCAGGGTGGTGAGGCCTGCGGGCGCTTTCGGGGGGTAGATGCATAAGCCTTTGCCCTCTATATGAGTAAGCCTGCGGGGTACGTAAGTGCGCTGCAGAGTGAAGATATAAGAGACCCCGCATCCGGGTTCGGCTGTTCCGCGGGTGTAGCTGCTCACGCCTTCAGCGTTCCTAGCAGCCAACTCCACTAGGTAACGGGAGCCCACAGCCAAATCGGAGATCCTGAACGTCCTCCGTGTCTCAGAAGGCAGAGTAGGCGGCACCGAAGCGGTGCTCCAAGCCGTGATCGGCCCCCCTAGGCGCCGCCACCGCAGCAGGAAACGCGCCAACTCCAAACCCCCGTTGTTGAAATCCCTGTCCCTCCACTGCACGTCTATCGTCCCCGCCCTCGGCCCCGCGGAAACATCCAAAACAGGCGTCGTGAACTCACTCGACACAACACTCGGCGCCCCAGGGGTCACGCAATCCCCGCCACCCGGGGGGCGCACCAGCCCCTGCGCGCACGCAGGCGCAACAACACACCGCTCCATCCCCCGGACCACGAGAGTCCCCTCCGCGCATACGAGAGGTTCAGGTCTACGGCCACGCGGAGGCCAGGCCGCGCAGTCCTCGTCATCGTCCCCGCAAGGCACGCCCGACGCTGCGAACTTCCTGCTCTCCCCAGCGGCGTTCTCAGAATACACCACCACCACATAATGATGACCATTCCGCAACCGCCCTTTACGCGGCGCAAAACTTGAGTAATGGTACCGTAAAGGTACAATAAACTCTCGGAAACTCCCTACCCCCTCCAGAAACGGCGGGAGATTGGGAGGCAGGGGACTGGGAGTAGGGAAACCCCCACCCCAAGACCGTCTAGTCCTAGCCAACCCGTAGGCATAGCGACCATTCAAAATCTCGTTCACCGAGAAACGCGACAGCGAATGCAGCACGACACGGTAGCTGTCCACCGGAGTGGTATCGGGCAGGGGATCCTGCTGCCACCACTCCACACTCAAAGACTGGTCCCCCGGGGTCACCTCAACCCGCAACGGCTCAGGGGGGCGACCCACGCACCGGCTCCTGCCCGTGTCGTACTTCATCCCAGCAGGACAGGGCACGCCCGACGCCGCGGCCGAGGACGACCCAGCAACGTTGCGCGCCTCCACCTCCACCTCATAAGACACCCCATTCGTCAAACCCCCAATCACGTAAACATCCTCCCAGAAACTCGAAGAATAAACAGACCCCCGGTGGAAACGTGTTGCATCCCAGCGGCGCGTCACGCTCACCCAATCCCCAGAAGACCCCGACCGGCGCCACCGCACCACATACTCCGACACAGGATTCAAAACAGAAAACCCGCGCCCCCCGCGAAGACTAGAATCACTACCACTCCACTTCGCCGACACCGCCAACTCCCCGCCGGCGCCGCCTTCATCAACCTCCATGGTGAACCCACCAGGCGCACCCACGCACACCCCCACCGCAGGGTCGAACACCTGACGCCAGAAACCCGGCTCCGAACCCGAAGGACACGAATGATCCACCAACGGCACACCATCCCCAAACACCGGAAAACTGTTCACGCTTCTCACACTGTAAGACACCACCTTCACCTGATACGACACCCCTCCCGTTAAACCACTAATCACATAAGACGAAGACCCCACACCCAGCACCGGAAAAGCCACCACACCCAACACAGGCGCCGCCCAACTCCACTCCCCCCCGCGCTCACGACGCCACCCCACCGAAAACCCCGCCACCGCAGCATCACCCGTAGAAGACGCCGGAGCCCCCCAACCCACCGTCAACGACCCCACCCCCGGAGTCAAAACCAACTCCCCAGGGGCAGGCGGACGCGGCGGATCAACCGGCTCGCAACGATCGTAACGAGCAAGAACCACAACCTTCTCCCCCGCAGAACAGGGACGCACCCCCCTGATCACCTTAGCACTCTTCTTCCCCGCTTTGTTGACCGCCCACAACTTCACATAATAAGACACGCCACCCTTCAAACTAGAAAACGCCCGCCCCCGCGCCGAAGCAGGCAACTTCTCCACCGACTTCGCCCCATTTATACCCTCTCGGAACTCCAACCTGTAACCACTGATCGGCGAACCCCCATCCGAAACAGGAGGCTCCCACCGCAACGAAGCCGACCCCACACCCAACGACACCCTCACACCCCGAGGAAACCCCGGAGGACCCACCACCACAACCGGCGACGACGACGCCGAAACCGGCCTCGACGCCGACGAAACAACAGTCGTCGACGTCGTCGTTGTCGTCGTGGAAGTAGACGTAGAGGTGAGCGTGGGGGAAACCGACCCCGAACGCGCCGCCTCCCGCACCACCCGCTCACACGAACCCGACGCACGCAACACCCACCCCGGCAAGCAGGAACGCACCGCCTCAGCATACTCCACACAACTAGACCCCACCAAGACGCCCCGCCCGCACGAATAAGCCACAGCCGGCGGCGCCGAACGCTCCACCGACTCCGACCGCGAGCACGAACTCCCCGAGAGTGCCCAATCCGGCGGGCATCCGTAGCGCAGACTCCCGAAACGCGACACCCCGCCAGCGTCCACATAACGACACGACAAAGGCACACCAGCCGGACTGCAGCTAGCAGACGCCGCAGCGGACTCCACCACCTCCTCCTCCCACACGCACACACGATCCCCAGAAACCCTCAAAACACCCTCCAAGCAGGAATAAGCCACCGACGCCTCACCTAAGACACGGCGGCAACCCCAAGCAGACGACCCCAAGCTCACGCTGAAACGCTCAAACCCAACAGGACACGCCAAAAACGAAGCAACAGACTCCACCCCCACGCACACAGCATCACCCGACAACACGAAACCCGACGCACACACAACACCAGACGACGAGCCCGACGCACCAGACTGAGACGACGAACTAGACGAAGACGAGTCCGATCCCGACGAGCCAGACGAACTCGACGACGAGTCAGATTGAGAAGGCTGAAAATCGGCGGACGCCGTCACGCCGTCGTCCCCCGCGGGCGACACTAGCCCTACGGAGTGCGCGAGGGATCCATCACTTCCGAAGCTGGCTACGAATGCCCCCCCCCCCCCCCCTCAACTTCATCCCCGCCTAGCGCGGAAACATCCTCAGAGGACAGGGCCACAGGCGCCACCAACGACGCAGCCAAAAGCACGCCCGCCAAGGCGGACCTCGATGCGATTCTTATGGAAAGCAGCCCGATAAGCGACATGCCAACTCCTTTTTGTCTCTTCGGAACCTAAAAAACGATCCCGCTACTTCGAACAACCTTTTTAATTATATCATCAATAACGAACAATGTGCAACGCGCAGCGGCAAGATCATTCGCCCGTCGAAGCCGAAAGCCTCACCTGGACCGAGCCGCCGCGCCGGAGAATTGCCCGAAACTGCGCGCGGCTATTCAATTTCCGTCACTTCCCGGAAACTGCTAGATAGCCTTAAGGGGTCGAACGAAGTGCTCGAAGCAGCCGCCTGCGGCTATCTATTCTCGGGAACTTCTGGAGGGACTTAGGAGGACTGCGGAGGGACTTAGGAGGACTGCTGCTCGATTCCCGCGGACTGCTGGAGGGCTTCGGAGGAGAACTGCTCAGTCTCCGTGGAGGACTGAGCGGTTGTCTGGCGTGGAGTTTCGGTGGGGGTGCGTACTGCGATGAGCCTGCTGGCTCCACCGGCGTGACTGACGACGCGCAGCGCCCGCCCCTCGACTATGTGGGATTCCTCGCTGAAAGTAGCTGGGCCCATCCAGAGTTCGACGTCGGAGAACCCCTCGATCGTTCTTGCCAGCGCCACGGGATCTAAACTCCCCGTGAGGTTCACGGCCCGTATGAACATCCAGAGACCTTCAGCGCCGGTGACCGACCTCCCCATCCTCTCCGGCGTCCCTGGTTCGGCGCCTAGAGTGCCCGCAAAATAAGAATTGACCTGCCGGCTCGGATCGTCTCCGTACATAGAAGCCTCTGTGACCACTGCCAGCGACCCAACGTTCGGCACTGTTCTCAACCACTCTCTGCCGTCGAGAGCGTTCGTAGCCAAAACAGGCGAGTTCACGCCCGAAGCACGCAGCAGATGAAATAGTTCCCTTCCTCTGCCGCCTGGCGCGCCGCATAACACTAACAAAGGCGACTGCGACACTCCGGCCAGCATCTCCAAGACCATCGGGCGCGAGATATTAGCTGCGACCTCCCACCACGCGGCGTCCAGCACCACCCTGCCCGCGACACGCCCGCCGCTCTCAGCGAAACGCTCAGAGAACAAATCGCACGCTTCCACCGACCACTCATCGTCGCTCTCCACGAAAACTGTCGCTTCCAGATGGCCTTCAGCCACCGCGTGCTCGGCCATGACTTCAGCGTAATTCCCCGCTGAAGTGCCTGAAGAAAACGCTAAAGGCCGCACAAACACGCCTCCCACACGAGGCTCCGGCCCGCACGGGGCCACGACTAGCACCCCAGCGTCGCCGGCCGCCTCCATCACCGGGCGCGAATAAAACAAATCACACGAAACGAAAATCAAAGAAACTTCCCGCTCCAACAACCTCAACGCTGCGTTGTAAGCGACGTTCAACTCAGAATTAGAATCATATTCCAACAATTCCAGCGGACGCCCTAACAAACCCCCAGACTCGTTCACCTGCCGCACCGCATACCTCAACGCCTCAACCACAGGAGAATCCAGCAATGCTAAACCTCCAGAAGAAGCCATCACCAACCCTAAACGAATAGGCTCAACCCCAACATCTCTTACATCCCCTACCTCCCCAACCACCGACGGAACCCCGCCAGCGTCCTCCTCTGCAGACTCCGAAAGAGGAATCCCCGGGCGGTCACCCACCCGACCCCCAGAACAACCGACAACCAGCAACAACACGACCGCCCCCACTGCCGCGCGCCGAAACCAACCCCCCATCGCCCAAACACGACCCCACCAACAAAACCCGCCGCCCAGCAGCTTCACCCAATACACCCACAGCCGGTCACCGCCAGCCGAACGCTCGATCACGTCAATCCTTCCTCAACACCCGGGCATCACAAGCGCCCCAGCAACCCCCGCCCCGCTAGGCGCAGTCCGAGCGCGTAAACTCCGCCTAAGGTGACCGATTCAGAAATTCCCTCGGAGGTCTGGAGGTAAGGGCAATTCATCATGTGTCCAGTGTAGTCGCAGCTCTCACAGCACTCCACCTCACTCCGAGAGGAGGTGCATAGACGACGCCCCGGGAAACGACCGTGCGGGAGCCGGAAGAGGGTCGACCGAGCCCGGGCGGGGAATCGAACCCCGGACCTATTCATTACGAGTGAATCGCTCTACCAACTGAGCTACCCGGGCACGCGCCGCAACGCAGCCGCACCCATAAGACTAGACGGAAATCGCCCGAACTGCTCAATATCTCGATCAGCGGACGCGCTAAGAAGGACTTGGGAAAGCTATTTCAAAGCCCCTAGCTGAAGCAGGAGGTTCACTAACAAGAGTTTCATATTGGGGTTAAAGGTGAACGCCTTAGCTGCGTCGTTGATGAGATCTATTGCTTTAGAAGCCTTGACACCGTCAGGCCCCAAGAGTTCAGCTGAATAACGGTTGAGCATTACAGCTAACCCGTAACGCAGTTCCCCCTCGCTTAAACCCCGCCCCAAGCGACTATGCCGCTGAAGTCGTTCGGTGCTGGTCTCCATCGCAGCGAAATCCTCGACCTCGGCAAAGCGCTTTGCTGCGGCCTTGGCGGAATCCTCAGCAGAACTGATCAAGGCCAAGGCTTCATCGGCAAGCACCGCTGCTGTAGCTCCGGTGCCGTCGAGACGATCCAGCAGCGAACACCAGAACTCGAAACGACGCTGCAGATCACCTTCGCCCAAGTGCTCCAACTCCTCGGAGACCTCCCTCGGACGACCTTCGATAGGCAAGACCCACTCTTTGAGAATCAATTCATGCGCTCGCTGCAGCTCCCCGGCAGCAGGAATGTCCCAGTCAGGGAAGTGCGGGGCGGCGTCCGCTGCGCTGGGCGCACCTGCGTAGCCGGCAGCAGATCCCTCGCCTGGACGTTCCCTGTGAATAAGACTGCGCGCCGGAAAGGTGATCTGGAAACATCGGGAAGCCACTGTGATGTGATCGGGGCGCACGTAGGCGGCCAGCAGCAACATCACCACCGAAGGAGCGGGTTCCTCCAGAGTTTTGAGAATCCTGGGGGCGACGGTGACATGGGCAGTGTGGAGCTGCTCCACCAGAATGACTTTGCGCCCTCGATGGGCAGGTTTCCGACCGGCTTCGGCGATGATGCGGACGGCCTGTTCGTCGAGCAGGCGCCGACCACGGGGCGCTACGACCACGAAATCTGGGTGCAAGCCCCCTAGGACGCTCCGCCGCTGCTTCTCCGCCTCGGACGGGTCGGAGACCGGCGCAGCTATCAATTCGGAGGCGAAGACGCGAGCGACCTCCCGCTTGCCGACAGCGTCGGGGCCCAAGAAGAGATACGCATGGACGGGTGAAGACAGAGAAGCTTCCAGTTGCTTGACCAAGCCCGCCTGGACTGCCAGCGGAGGCCAGTCAATGCCGGCGGACGAAAGAGTGGATGGCGCCGATTCGTCCTTCAGCGAAGGCAGGGATTCCCCTAGTTCTCCCTGGAATCCCGATTCCACCGGCAGCATCCGCTTGGACAGGACAAGCCGTCTGAGCGCTACCAGCCCAGCCGCTCGGCGACCGCTTGCCGCACGGACTCCGACACCTCTTCGAGGTCTCGGTCGGCGTCCACGACCACCCAGAGTTCCGGCTGCGCGGCGGCCAGTTCCAGGTAGCCCTCGCGCACTCGCTTCTGAAATAAGGCTCCCGAGGCTTCAAATCTGTCTTTCTTGCGCCGTTCTGGAAGACGAGTGCGAGCACGTTCTGGGCAGATGTCTAAGAGCACAAACAAGTCGGGGGCGAGTTCATCTGCGGCCCAGATAGAGAGGCCGCGCAGGAACTCCCGGTCGAGGCCGCGACCGTATCCCTGATAGGCCAGGTAGGACGCCGCATAACGGTCGCACACCACGTCGGTGCCCGCATCCAGTGCGGGGCGGATCACCTCTTCGACGTGCTGCGCGCGGTCAGCCGCTAGGAGCAACGCCTCGGCCCGGTCCCCCATGGGCGCTCGGGAGGAGAGCAGCAGACGGCGCAGTTCGCGGCCTAGAGGGGTGTCGCCCGGTTCGAAGGTGAGCAGGGCGCCGCGGCGGATGGCCAGCCGAGAAGCCTGAGTGGACTTGCCGGCGGACTCCCCCCCTTCGAACACGACGAACCGCGCTCCCGCACCCGGGGAACTCACGGCTGAGGGTCTTCCTGGCCGGCGGCGGGATCGGAGGGGGCGTCCCCTTCAGCGAGGTCAGAGGAAGCGTCCTGGCCGGCAGGAGCGGAAGGGTCGTCCCCGGCGGCGGGATCGGAGGGGGCGTCCCCGTCGGCGGGGTCAGAGGAAGCGTCCTGGCCGGCGGGATCGGAGGGGGTGTCCCCGTCGGCGGGATCGGAGGGGGCGTCCCCCTCAGCGGGGTCAGAGGAAGCGTCCCCGGCGGCGGGAGCCGCGGGGAGTCCAGAACCGGTATCGGCGCTCTGCTTTTGCAGGCGCCGCACCAACAACCCTGCCACCACGATCACCAACCCGGACAGCCAGAGCGTCAAGCGAACCCCAGGGAGCGGAATGGTGACGCCGATTCTCCAGGACCCCTCAAAAAGCCAGTTAGAGAGGGCGTCTAGGCCGGAAGAAAGCGACGGGCCGAGCACCAGAGCCAAGACCAGGCACAAGCGCACAATGGAATAAAGGCCGGCGAACACACGCCCGCGCAACTCATCGGCAGTGTTGGAATGAAGCAGCGTGAAGCCGACCACGTAGATGCCTCCAGCGCTCATGCCCAACCCGCCCGCCATGAAAGCAACCCCGATCAGAGAGTTGAGGGAGGCGGCTAGCAGCAGGAAGACTCCGGCGCCAAACACCGATGACGTGAACATGACCTCCTTGTTGAGCTTTTGCTGCACTAGCAGGATCACTCCCACACCCAGGGCGACGCCGACCCCCAATCCGGTCGTCATGATCCCCCAGGCTCTGTCGGCCTCTTTCTCCGCAAGCCCGAGAATTTCCTTGATGTAGATCAGGCCCAACGGCACAAGCATGCCGCCGCCGATGAGCCCCATAGCCAACCCGACTCCGATGGGGCGTACCGTGTCGTTGTGGAACACGTACTTCCAACCCTCTCTGACCTCCCGCAGGAACTGTTGCCAAACGGTCAAGATCCGATGGCTAAACCGAGCGGAGCGAGACCGAGAACGCCCCGACCTGAAACGGGTGAGAAAGTCCCTCCAGCCGCCCGACGGCCTCCCGGCGAACTTCCGACCAACGAGCGAAGATTCGGGCAGCCGTATCGCGAACAGCAGAAGCGCTGAAATCAGAAAAGTCAAAGAGTTGATGTAGAAGGCGAACGCCTCCTTTTCCAGTCGGAGGGCTTGTGCGAAACCTGAGTTCTCCAGATTTGCTGCAGCGCTCTGCACACCCACCAGCACGAGGGAGGCGATCGGGAACATGCCGTAGGTGGCCAGCATGGAGAGAGAGTTGGCCGTGGTCAGGTGCTCCTTTCTGAGCAGATTGGGGACCAACGCCTCCTTGGCCGGAATCCAGGCCAGCGTGAAGGCCTCGATCACCAGGGAGGCCACGATAAGCGCCCAGAGGCTGTTCACGAAGGGGACGAACAGAAAAATTCCAGCCCTAGCCACGTCGCACAAGATCATGAGACGGCGGCGGTCGAAGCGGTCTGCCAGAACCCCTGTCATGGGGGTGAAGAACAGACCCGGCACCAAACGGGTGGCCATCACCATGGCGATCGACAAATCGGGATTAGCTCCTACTCGCCCAGCGACTATGGCCAAAGCCAGAAATCCAAGCCAGTCCCCCAGAGAGGTCACTAACTGCGCCGACCAGAGGTGAAGGAACTGACGTGAGCCGAACACCCGATCGATGAAGTTCGACCATTTCTTGCCTAGATTTGCGCCCCAGTTGCTGATCTGATCCGGCAACGGATCTATCGGT
This sequence comes from Acidimicrobiales bacterium, assembly GCA_965242895.1. Lineage (GTDB taxonomy): Bacteria > Actinomycetota > Acidimicrobiia > Acidimicrobiales > CATQHL01 > CATQHL01. The sequence goes on along the minus strand of OZ251507.1, from coordinate 1,452,755 downwards.
TCGGGGCGGTAGTACTCCTCTTCATGAGACTCATGGGACTCCTCATCCGACGCCACGAGGCGGGACCTCCCTAGCGCGGGCGTCCGGAAGAACGGCCTGGCCCGGAACGCTTCGTCTTTCTCGAAGACTGAGGGCTAGACGACTGAGAGCGGGGGGTGCGGCTGGAAGCTGCTCGGCTGCTCGAACGAGAGTTGGCCTTGGTTTTGAAGCTGCCGGAGGAGCGAGAGCGTCCGCCCGACGACGGCTTTCCGACTGCGGAGCGACGCTCCGCCAGAAGCTCGGAGGCTCGCCCGATGCTCAACTTCTCAGGATCGTCGTCCTTACGCAGAGAGGCGTTTACCTCGCCGTCGCTCACGTAAGGACCGAAGCGACCCTCCCGGAGGACGACTTCCTTGCCAGTCAGGGGATCGGAGCCGAGTTCACGCAAAGCCCCGCGAGCGGCAGAGCCGCGACGCGTCTTGGGGCGCGAGAGCAGTTCCAGAGCCTCATCTAGGGTTACCGTGAAGAGCTGTTCCTCGGTCTCCAGAGAGCGAGTTTCCTTGCCTTTCTTGACGTAAGGGCCGTAACGGCCGTTCTGAGCGGTCACGGCCTCTCCGTCGTCGGCAGCGCCGAGAGTGCGCGGCAGGCTCAGCAGTTTTAATGCTTCGGAAAGGGTGACCGTCTCGAGCGACATGGACTTGAACAAGGAGGCGTAACGGGGTTTAGTCTCCTCGTCGCCGGGCGCCGGGCCGAGTTGGGTGAACGGCCCGTAGCGGCCAGACTTGGCCGTGACCGGCAGACCCGATTCGGGGTCGGTGCCAAGTTCTCGGGTGGCTTTGCTTGCCGCTAGCAGTTCCAAGGCGCGTTCGGCGGTCAGTTCGTCGGGAGGCAGATCCTCCCCCAGGTCGGCTCGCCGCTCACCGCAGGAGAGGAACGGGCCGTAGCGCCCGAGGCGGATCTCGATGGGTGTTCCACCTGGGTCGACGCCGACCGGGACGCTGTTGATGACCCTTGGGTCGATGTCGTCGAGACGTTCAGACACCAAGGTCTTGAGGCCGGGCGCCTCGGAAGCTCCGAAGTAGAAGTTCCGCAGCCAGGGGATGGACTCGTTTGAGCCGTTGGCGATTTTGTCGAGGTCGTCCTCCATCCGGGCGGTAAAGGCGTAATCCACGAGGTCGCCGAAGTGCTTCTCCAGCAGAGACACGACAACGAAAGCAGTGAAAGCCGGAATGAGCGCCGAACCTTTTTTCCAGACGTAGCCGCGGTCTTGGATAGTGCCCATGATGCTGGCGTAGGTGGACGGACGCCCCACTCCTAGTTCTTCAAGTTTCCGCACCAGGGTGGCCTCTGTGAAGCGGGCAGGAGGCTTGGTTTCATGACCGGCAGGTTCCGGCGAGGAGAGTCTCACGACGTCGCCTTCGGAAACCTTCGGAAGCACCTGATTCTCTGAAACTTCTTCAGCGTCGCCGCCGGAAGAGCGGTGTGTTCCCCCTTCGGCGGCGGTTTTTTTCGATTCGGCGGGCAAGGCCGCCCGAAAGCCTTCGTGGGTGATGATCGTGCCAGAGGTGAAAAAGCCGGCCTTTTCGCCCCTGCTGCTGCGGGCGGATATCTCCACGCTGACGGTCTTGCCGACGGCGTCGGTCATCTGCGAGGCCATGGTGCGACGCCAGATGAGATCGTAGAGTCGCGCCTCCGCCGCGTTCAGACGCCCGCGCAGTTCATCGGGATGACGCAGGCTCTCCCCGGCAGGGCGAACGGCTTCGTGAGCCTCCTGGGCGTTTCGCGCCTTGCCGAGGTGGCGGCGCGGCTGCGGGGGGAGGTAATCCTCCCCGAAACGGCGGCTTATTTCCTTGCGTACGGCCGTAACCGCAGATGCGGACAGGGTGGTGGAATCGGTACGCATGTAGGTGATGTAGCCCTTCTCGTAGAGAGACTGGGCGATCTGCATGACCACCTTGGACGACAACCCGAGCCTTCGTCCGGCCTCCTGCTGCAGAGTGGAGGTGATGAACGGAGGCGGCGGCTTGCGCTTGTAGGGCTTCTCCTTCACCGACGACACCTCGCCTGTGTTTCCGTTTAGGTCTTCCCCTAGTCGGAGCGCCTCGGATTCGACGAGAACGATCAGACCGGAAGACTTCGACTTGCCGTCGGCGTCGAAGTCCTTCCCCTGAGCGACCTTGGCGCCGTCGAGGCTGCTCATCCTGACCTTGAAACTTGCCGCCGAAGCACTTGGCGCACCCCCGTCTTCCCGCGGCAGGGCGGTCATACGCAGCGACCAGTAAGAAGCCGGCACGAAAGCCATCCGTTCCCGTTCCCGCTCCACGACCATGCGAGTTGCCACGCTCTGCACCCGTCCGGCCGAGAGTCCCGCAGCCACTTTTTTCCAGAGCACAGGTGAGACCTCGAAACCGTAGAGCCTGTCGAGAAGTCTGCGCGCCTCCTGAGCGTCCACTAGTCGGCGGTCGATGTCGCGCAGATTTCTGAGCGATTCGGCGATGGCCTCGCGGGTGATCTCGTGAAAGACCATCCGATGCACCTGCACTCGAGCCGGAGGGGAGAGGACTTCTAATAGGTGCCAGGAGATGGCCTCTCCTTCGCGGTCTTCGTCGGTAGCCAGATACAACTCATCGGCAGCGGCGGCAAGTTTCTTGAGTTCGCCTACACGCTTCTTGCCTTTCTTGGAAATCACGTAAAGGGGCTTGAAATCGTTATTGACGTCGATGCCCAGGCGCGCCCAGGGTTCGGACTTGTAGGCGGCGGGGATTTCAGTGCTGTTGCTCGGCAGGTCGCGGATGTGTCCGTAGGACGACTCCACGACGTAGCTGTCGTCGAGAAATCTGGAGATCGTCGCGGCTTTCGTCGGCGATTCGACGATTACCAGTCGGTTTGGCATGGTTGATCTTGACTCCGATGTTCGTTGTTGGTTCAGAAGGGCGGGAGGCTTGCTCCGATAGTCGAGATTCGCAGAATCTCAAGTGGTTTGGTGAACGTCGCCGGGCGGCTTCAAGTTAACTTCGTCGGACGACTCGGGTTTTCGACTGCATGCAAACCAGAGCACCCCCAGTCCTCCGATGAAGGCTATTAGCGAGCCAGCCAGGACTCCCACCTTGGCTTCATCGTCGGCCGGCGAGACGGCCCAGGGCGAAACTTCAGCGGAGGATTGCTCGTCGGCGGACGCCTCTCCGTCCGGAGCCGCAACTGATTGAGCGACCTCATCGAGGCTCTGGCCTGCGTGCAGCGGCTCATCCACTTCGAAGGCCAGGACGGTGACGAACAACGAAACGGTGAAACCTATGCCAGCTATGATTGAAACGCCCAGAACATGCAGATAGTTCACTCCGGCGGGCAAGGAACCAAGTTTGAGTTTGGCGAACAACCAAGTAAAGAACGTCACTCCGACGGTCTTTCCGACCACCAGACCCAGAACGACGCCCAGAGTGACCGGTGAAGTAACCGCTCTGGAGAGCAACTCGCCGCTCAGCACCACTCCGGCGTTCGCTAAGGCGAACAGCGGAACGATCAAGTAGCTCACGTAGGGGTGCAGAATTATCTCCAGCCGCTCGGCGACCGAACGCGACTCCGTAATGCTGAAACCAGCCCGTCGGATGTCCGTCAGAGTGATTGTTCTCTTACGTTCCAGCCAGCGCGCCACCGAGCGGGCTTTCGATTCGCTCTGAAGCGGCGAGGCGGGCGTGAGCAATCCAAGAGCCACCCCCGCAATCGTGGCGTGCACACCCGAGCGGAACGTTGTCCACCAGACGATGAGACCCAACAGCACGTACATGGGAACGTGCCAGACACGAATCCGAGTCAAGACCGCTATCAGCACACACGCCCCGAGCGCGGCCATCAGCCAGCCAACAGAGATGTTGGAGCTGTAAAAAATCGCGATTACCAGGATCGACCCGATGTCGTCGGCGATGGCCAAGCTCAGAAGAAAGAGCTTGAGCCAAGGAGGAACCCTCTTGCCGAGCAGCGAGACGACACCGATGGCGAAAGCGATGTCGGTTGCCATGGGAATGCCCCAGCCGTTTATGTATTCGCCTCCGGCGTTGAAGGCGACGTAGGTAAGCGCCGGGACGATCATCCCCCCCAAGGCGGCACCCACGGGCAGTAGCACGTTTCGCAGACTGCTGAGTTGACCTGCCACCATCTCTCGCTTGATCTCCAGACCCACCACGAAGAAGAACAACGCCATCAGCGCATCGTTCACGAAAGCGTGCAGATCTCTGTCGAAAATCACGAAATCATGGAAGCTGAGGTAGATGGGCGTGTGCCAAAAATCAAAATAACTGTCGCTCCCAGGAGAATTCACCCAGATAAGCGCGGCGGCTGTGGCCAGCAAAAGAAGGATCCCCCCAGACGCTTCGATGTGCAGGAAACGCAGCAGAGGACGCGCCAGTATGCGCGCCAGGACGCTGTCTCGTCCTATCCAGGTGAGGTCGACGTCGGGAGGCTTGGCGGGTGTCGAGTTGGCTTCCCCTTCGGCGCTCGACCCGTCGGGGAGAGCGGCATGGTGCTCCTCGTGCCCCTGGCGCCCCTGGTGCCCACGGTGCTCCTCGTGCCCCTGGCGCCCCTGGTGCTCCTCGTGCCCCTCGTGCTCGGAGCCTCCGAGCGGAGGAGACTGGGATTCGACAGAAACTTCAGGTTCGGATGCGTCTGACTTCATGCTCTTCCCTGGGCTCGTGCATCTGAACGGCAAGTCACTCGACCAATCACTGAGACGATGCTACAAAGCAGAGAGTCGGGGACCGGACGACAACAGGAATGATCGGGGACCGAGCGCTGGCGCACGGGATAAAGGGTAGGCAAGCTACTCGAAACTACGGGGAAATAGAGGAATCTGGACTCGTGTAGACCACTAGACGCACTTCGGTGCCGTCGCTGGTCGGACGGATGGAGTGCTCGTCGACCATGGAGCGCATCAGAGTGAGACCCAGGCCGCTTTCGTGCTGCAGTCTTCGAGGGTCTTCGGGAGCGGGCAACTCGGCGACGCTGACGGGGTCGAAACCTCCTCCATGATCAACGATCCTCACCTCCACCCGCCGGCGGCGGGGAGTGCAGTACACCCGAATTGGCTTGAGCGAGCCATTCGCCGAGGATGCTGTCATGGAGTTTGTCACCGCCTCGGAGACCGCCACCCGCAAGTTTTCTAAGCGCTCAAGCGACACCCGCGCTCCTCGCGCCACTGTCGAAATCACCAAGTCACGAACCACTGCTAGGTACTCAAAACTGGCCGGCACGTCTAGTTCTACGCTGTCTCTCCAGTCGCCGGCAGTTGCCGTCACAGTTGATGTCCACCTCGTTGGGAATCTCGCTCAGCCAAGCAATAGCAGCGTTCACGATATCGCTGCAGCATTCGAACGGGACGGAAAGCGGCGGGAGGGCGAAGCAGACAGGCGCACCTTCCTCGAGCACCCTCATCTAGGCGACGACGACGGAAAGCGGGCGACGGGAAGACAAAGCAGACAGGGCAAAGCAGGCAGAAAGCGGACGACGCCCGCCGCCTACTCTGCCTCTGCCCGCATGACTACCTTCTCCGAGAGCAAAAACTCCTCCGTGAACAGCCTGAAGGGAGCGAACAGCACCGGCGAGCGGTATTCCAACCCGACTTCTACGTCTTCGCCGCCCTTAGCTGCGCCGGTGACACTCACCTTCAGCCGCTGCGGATCCAACTGCGCCGAGGCAAGCGCAGCGGGAAGCGCACGAGAAGGATCGTTGGCGACGGCGGCGGCGCGGGCGGCAGAACGGGCGGCGTGCACGACCATGATCTGGTCTCGCACGAGAAAACCGACCTGCACGCAGAACAGAACCATCAGCATCAGGACGGGGAGCAGCAGCGCCAACTCCAGGGTGGCCTGGCCTCTCTGATGCGCTTTAGGGCCGACGGGGGAGGCCAGGCGGTTCAAGTAATGAGGTTGGTGATGGATCGCATCACGGCGTTGAAAAAGCTGCCTATGCGTTTGGTGTCGGTAGCCCAGGCCACAAACAACATGGCCAGGGCGGCGGCACCGAGGATCACCAAGGCATACTCAGCGGTGGCTTGACCTCGGCAAGACGATTCGACGCTGCGTCCGCCGACGCTCGGGACGTCTTGAAGCCGAAGCACCAAGTCTTTCCTGAGTCGGTCAGCGGCGGACGAGAGTCGCTCGAACGAAAGAAGCAGGGCGCTCTGGAGAGCAACTAACTGCTTGAGAACTGCGTATTTCATGTCTCCCTCCTTGTGTGTTTCTTGGCGGGGGAAGCAAACGGGGAAGCAGAAGGGGAAACAAACGGGGGAAGCAGAGAACGCAGGGAACGCATGCGGTGTCAAAAATCGAGGAAGTCCAGCGAACCGGCAAGCGAAGGCACAATGGTCAGCAGCACGAACGCGGGGAGCACGCAGATCGACAAGGGCGCCAGCAGTTTGAGCGGAACCATGCGGGACGTCTGCTCTGCTTGACGCCGTTTGTTCAGCCGTGCCTGCTCGGCCGAGTTAGAGAGACCGTCCGCTAGCGATGTCCCGTAGCGCAGAGAGTTCACTAGGGGTCTGACGAGTTCACGCAATTCCTCTCCGTATGCCTCGGGCAGTTCCTCGAAGGCTTCGGCGACATCGACTCCGACTCCGATCCGGCGGCGGACGCTCCCGAGCGCCTCTCCGATAAGCCCGGAGCAGCGAGGCGCCACCTCGTCTAGGGCTTGCCGGACGCTGAGACCGGCGCTGGCGGCCAGAGCGAAGAGGTCTAAAACCTCCGGGAGGGCGTTTCGTAACTCGACTGCCGCCTTTCGACGGGCGCGTGGACGGCGGCGAAGTCCCCACAGCCACGAACCTGCCCCTGCCAGGATCCCTACCCGCAGGTCCACTGCTGAGCCGCAGGCAGCCGCCAGCAGAGCAAGTCCTAGCCTGCGGTCGGCGAGGGGATCGGCAGGGCGGCCAGAGACGGAGCGCAGCGTTCGCCCAGCTAGAGCGACGAGTCGAAGCGGAAAACGACCTTCCGGCGGCGGCGTCGTCGTCCCAGCGGCTCTTGAACCGAGTTCCCGCAGACGAGCGGCTGGGGCGGCGCTGCGGCGCAGTCTGCCCAGGCCGCCAACGACCCCCCAGGTCAGCGCCAAAACCCAGAAAACCGCAAGCAGGTTCATGCCACTCGAGTGATCTGGCGCATCCAGAAAAACGCAATGGCGTCGAGCGCAAGACCTGCTCCTAGACAGAGCAGACCCAGAGAAGAACCCAGGAGGAAGCCCAGGGTGCTGCCGCCGAGGAGTGAGTCCAAAATCAAAAAGCCCAACGGCAGAAGGGCGATGATCAGCGCCGAGGCTCTGCCCTGCAGCGAAAGCGCCGAAAGTTCGCTGCGCGTGTTGCGGCCGGCGCGCAGCCCCGACGCCACCCTGTCTATAGCCTGAGCTCGCCGCCCGCCGGCGACTGCCCCGATGGATAAAGCGGCAACCGCCAAGCTGACGTCCGGATGCTTTCTCCGCAACCTCCAGCGCTCCAGTGCGGCAGGCAGCGGCCTCCCCGCCCGGACGTCGTTGAGGACGACCTCCAACTCCTCCCGCAGGGGGGAGCGAGCCTCCCGATGAGCTTCGGTGATGGCTGCCAGGGAGGAGACGTCGGCGCGCAAACCCTGAGCCACCCGCTCCAGGAACCCGGGCAGGGAATCCAGAACGACCCGCTCGCCGCGTTTACGCAAGGCCGCCAACAGCAAGGGAGGCCCAACTACTCCCGCAGCCAAGCCAAACAAAGAGACGGATGCGGAACCCGCGGCAAGACCCGCCCCGACGCCCAGGACGGCGGAAGCGGCCCAGACCTTGTAAGCGTCTGCCTCGCTCCAATCGAGAGCGGCCGCCGCCAGCGCCCGGCGCAGAAACCCTGCCCGCTGCGCTGCTGGAGTGGAACCCGAATGGGCGTCGGCGGCCCGGGAGAAGGGGCTGGACGGGCGTCCGAAGCCGCCGTGATGCTCCCGGCAGCGCTGCATTATCTTTCTGCGAGAAAGCAGAGGGATCAGGCCGCGAGACAGAACAGCCGTAATCAGTAAGCCTGCAGCTGCGAACGCTGAAATGGCCATCAGATTTCCAGCCAGTCCATCTCGGGCGGCGAGACGTTTGGATCGCGCCCGCCCCATCGCGGCATGGCGGAGAGTTCGCCTGATCTTGTCAGCAACCTCGGTGGTTTCGAAGGGTCTTGGACCTCTGCTATTTCCGTGACACGGCGACGGCCGCCCGACTCTCTCGCCAAGTGAACTACGAAGTCGAGAGCAGATGAAATCTGTTCGCGCAAAGCGTCCAGCGGGAGGCCGCTGTCGGATGTCATCGCCATGCTTTCGAGTCGCCGCAGGGCGTCGGAGGCGCCGTTGGCATGACAAGTAGACATACATCCGTCGTGACCAGTGTTCATGGCCTGGAGCAGATCGAACGCCTCGGAACTCCGCACCTCGCCCAGCAGAATTCGGTCGGGGCGCATCCTCAGGGCGTTGCGTACCAAGTCCCTAACAGTCACAGACGAGGATCCTTCCACCCCGCGTGGACGCGCTTCGAGCCGCACCACGTGATCTGACTGAAGGTCGAGTTCGGCTGCGTCTTCGACGGTGATGATGCGGTCTTCCTGCGGAATCTCGCCCGCAAGCGTGTTTAAGAATGTGGTCTTTCCTGCGCCGGTCCCGCCGCTGAGCAAGACGTTGGCTCTCGCACGCACCATCCAGCTCAGCAACTCGGCCGCGGCGCGGGAAGCGAAATCCGAGACTTTCATGCGACGCGCCCTGAAACGGCGAATGCTTAAGTAAGGGCCGTCCACGGCTACCGGCGGCATCACCACGTTCACTCGAGACCCGTCCGGCAAGCGGGCGTCCACCAAGGGAGAAGTGCGGTCTGCGCGCAAGCCCAAAGGGGAAACGATCCGCTCGATGAGCTGCAGAAGAGTGGAATCGCCTATGTCAAGATCGACTCGTTGGAGCAAGCCCTCTGATTCGACCCAGACACCGCCCGAGGAGCCGTTGACCATGATCTCATTCACTGAAGGGTCTTCCAGAAGCTTCTCCAGCGGCCCCAAACCGCTCAGACGCGCCAGGACCCTCTGAGTTAGTTCCTGCTGCAAGCAGGGGCTGAGCAGGGGCGTCCGTCGGCTTACGATCTCTCTGACGCGTTCGGGGTCGGGCAGTGCACCTAGAGGCGAGGTATCCACAACCAGTCGATGGAGGTCGTCCTCCTCGTGCGACAGAAGATCGCCGCTCAGCTCATCCACGCGACCCCCGCTCGCACCCGGGCCGGCGCCTCGCCGCAGCGCGCCTAAGAAGATCGCCGCTCAGCTCATCCACGCCTTGGCCACCGCCTTGACCAAACCGCCAGGCAAGCGCCCCGCCAAAATGCCTGCGTCCACGGCGCGGGCGACGGCAGGGTCGACTTCCACTCGAAGCACCAGAGGCGCACCTACGACGTCCTCGACGTCGCCGGGTGTGAGGGCGCGCCCAGGTTCAACCAGCAGAACCACTCCGCTGGGCTGCAAAGGAGCGCGGGCGGCCCGGCGCAGCGCCAGGAAGCAGGAACGGGTGACCAACCACGACCGGCTGGCCTGCGCCACGACCGCACGCTTTACGTCGATGTCATCGAGCGGCGGCTTCTCGCCGCCAAGTTCCTGCGGATCTCCGCCGGACCGCCACAGACAGCCGCAGTCGATGACCGTCTCCCGATGCTCGGATGAAAATTCCCGGGCCATGACTTCCGCCCTCTCCGGATACCGCAGCGGGCCAGAGCCTCGCGGCAAGATCGAAAACCCTTCGGCGACTTCCTTCTCCAGAAGTCTCAGGGCGTCGATCCGCACCTCGCCGTAGGCGCTTAGCCACTCTGCCACGCCCGGCGAAGAGGGTTCCGGCACCCCTAGGACGCCAGGGGCGTCCCCGTCGAGATCGACGAGCAGCGTCCCGGAACTTTTTGTCGACGCCGCTTGGTGCGCTAGCAAAGCTGCCACCACCGACGTGCCTACTCCACCCTTGACCGACCAACATGCGATACTCATCCCGACTCCTCTCGATTGGTTCGATTTGTTCGGGGGAAAGCGGCGGAGGGAACCCAGGTTTAAGGGAGGATCAGCTCAGAGGTGAGCTAAAAATCAGGAAGGGAGAAATGTAGGCGGCTGCCGAAACCGCAAGAGAACCGCAAATGAGAACGCCGCCGAGGGGAGGCTGCGTTCAGGCTTGGTTCAAGTCAGGAGAGGAATCAAGAAGGGGAAGAAGGGAGGGTGCCGCCGAAGGTGGAAAGCAAAGTCAGATCGATCTCGGGCGACCCGAGACGTCAGACCTCGCGAACCTTCTTGGCAACCCAAGCGACCAGGGCCGCTACCAAAACGAACAGGAAAAACTTCCGCATGAAACATGATTATACGCCTCGGAGTGCTTTTTGCAATACGGAATCCCGAACTTCTGAGCGGAGGTGGACGGGAATCGAACCCGCCGGACGGGGATCGCCCATCCCACCCGCTTTGAAGGCGGGGGAGCCCACCAGGCGCTCGGACACCTCCACCCCCAACCCTACAAGCCGCGAGGGGACGACGAAAACGGCGGGGGACCGCCTCGCCTCAGACGGGGAGGAGTTCCCTAGCGCCCCTGTCGCAGGAAGGATGACGCAGTTTCGACATGGCTCGGGCTTCGATCTGGCGAATGCGCTCCCGGGTGAGGTTGAAATGTTCTGCTACTTCCTCGAGGGTGCGCACCCCGCCTCGATCCAGCCCGTAGCGATGCGTCAAGATCTCGCGCTCCCGCCGGTTGAGAGGAGAGAGCAGCCGCTGAATTTCTTCCGGCAGCAGCTTGTTGGCGGCCATTTCGAATGGGGATTCAGCCGAGCGGTCCTCTACCACGTCGGCTAGGTTGGCGTCTCCGTCTTCCCTGAGAGGTTCGGAAAGCGAGCGCAGATCCGAAGCAAAGCGCATGGCCTCGGTCACCTTGTTCTCAGGCATGCCGATCTTCTCCGCCACCTCTTTGAGGGTGGGACTCCGCCCTAGATCGAGCTCTAGGCGGGCTCTGGCCTTCTGGACGCGGGTCAGGGTGTCGCCGGCGTGAACCGGCAGGCGAACTGTGCGGCTGGTGTTGGCGATCCCCCTTGTGATGGCTTGGCGAATCCACCAAGTGGCGTATGTGGAGAACTTAAACCCCTTCCGCCAATCGAACTTCTCCACGGCGTGAATGAGCCCCAGATTTCCCTCCTGCACCAAGTCCAAGAGCGGCAGACCGGAAGCCTGGTACTTCTTGGCGATCGACACCACTAGACGCAGGTTGGACTGCACGAACATCTTCTCGGCCTTCTCCCCCTCGACGACCTGGCGTTCGAGTTCGGATCGGCGCGACTTACCAATCGAGGGCCGCTGGCGCAACTGCGACTTCGCGCTCTTGCCTGCCTCGATTTTCTTGGCCAAAGCCACCTCCCCTTCTTTGTTGAGGAGTGTGTGCTGGCCGATTTCAGACAGATAACGACGGACGAGGTCTTCGTCCTCTCGCTCTAACCGGTCTCTGGTCATTTGCCCATCCTCCCAATGGACTTCAGATCTTCATCCCGGGGAAATGGCCTCACCGGACGGATGCTCCTAGCGCGCTCACTTTACAGATTCTCTACTCTTCTTCAACACATATTCCGTTCGACCGACCAGTTGCGCCGGCCGTCTGACGCAATCGTCCGACCGCAGAGGCCACCTCCGAGGACAGGTTCGGGCTGCCGTTCTCCGCTAGGAGTCCGGCCAGCAACTCCTCCCCTAGTGCAGCGAAGCGCCTCAAATCACGGGCTATGAGGTCGGCGTGGCGCAACTCCGGCCCTTCCGAGACGGGAGAAAGCCCGTCCGTGAAATCATTCAGAGACGCCGCAAGCACGGGGAGAAGAGTTTCGTTCAAGACCACCAACCGCCCGAAAGTAGGGGGGGAAAGACCGGTGATCTGTGCATCCGACTGATCCTTCCAAGCAGGTGGAGGCGCGACACGCTCGGAAGCGTGCAGGGCAGGCGAATCGGGCAGCAGCACCTCCCAAATGAAGGCGTGTGCTTCGACCTGACGACCCAGGGTGTGGAAGTGCAGCCTGGCCCGGTTGTCGACTTCGTCGCACGCCCAATCGGCAAGGACAGCGCAAAGACGACGCTCCCACCACACGTACTGACCAACGCGGGCGGCCAAGTCTTCGATCGGCAGACCGGCTTGCTTCACGAACTCCCTCGGACGCTGGGGACGCTGCGGTAATGATTGGTGACAGGCATGCGGCGATCCTTGCCGAAAGCCCTGTGGGTTACGCGCAGCCCCAGCGGGCTTTGCCTTCGCTTGTACTCGGAGGCGTAGAGGGAAAGCGCCGTGCTCGAGACCACCTCGGCGTCAAGTCCTTCAGCGAGAAGTTCAGCAGACGTCTTGCCGTCTTCCACCAAAGCCCTCACTACCGGATCCAGAACCGCATAAGGGGGGAGACTCTGATCGTCACGCTGGTCCTCTCTGAGTTCGGCCGTGGGTGGCTTAGTAAGTATCCGCTCCGGGATCGGCGGGCGTTCTCCCTGCGAGTTCCGGAAGCGGGCAAGTTCGTAAACCTGCATTTTCCAGATGTCTTTGATGACGGCCAACGCCCCGGCGGTGTCGCCGTAGAGAGTGGAGTAGCCGACGGCACTCTCTGTTTTGTTGCCGGTGGCCAGCACCAGCCAGCCGAACTTGTTGGCCAGCGCCATCAAAAGAACGGCGCGTATCCGAGGCTGCAAGTTCTCTTCGGCAAGGTCGGCGGGCAGATCACCGAACTCTGGAGCTAGGAGTTCCAAGAAAGCTTTGTGGGCAGGCTCGATCGGGATTATCCGCCGCTCCGCTCCCAGGTTTTCGCATAGTTGCTCGGCGTCTTCGAGAGAATGGCGGGACGTGAAGCGGGACGGCATCAGAACACAGCAAACCTGCTCCGGGGAAAGGGCGTCGCATGCGATTGCGGCGGTGAGAGCTGAATCCACGCCGCCGGAGACACCCAGACAGACGCGGTCGAAGCCGTTCTTTCGCACATAATCGCGAGTGCCTAGCACCAAAGCCGAGTACACCTCGGAAACAGAGGACGAAACAGGCTGAGGATCGGGAGGGTCGGAAGGGTCGGGAGGACGCAGCGGCGGGAGGGCAGCCGTCTGGGGGTCGCTCACGTTCACCAGAGCGATCGAGGAATCCGCCGCCCTCGCACGCTCGCAAACTTCGACGTCGACCAGCAAAGTCTGTTCAGCGAAAGCATCCGCTCGCGCAGAACAGTCGCCGGAGGCATCGAACAGCATCGAGTTGCCGTCGAAGACCAGCTCGTCTTGCCCGCCGACAAGGTTAACATAGGCGATAGGGCAGCATATTTCACCCGCCCGACGTCGAAGCAGTTCCATTCGCTCCGCAACTTTTCCCTGCGAATACGGTGAAGCATTTAGATTGAGAATCACCTCCGCACCAGCTTCTGCCAACTCATTGACCGCTCCTCCGTCTATCCAGAGGTCTTCGCAGATGGAAACGCCTACGTTCACCCCCCTGATCCTGAAAAGGGGACCAGGGGCGCCAGGGCTGAAATAACGCCTTTCGTCGAACACTCCGTAGTTCGGCAGTTGAGACTTGCTGACGAAACCTGCGACGACGCCCGCCGCGCAGACGGCAGCCGCGTTGTAGACGTCTCCGGTCTCGGCGTCGGCAAGCGGCAGGCCGACTACGGCGGCGCACTCAGAAGTCGCAGCAGCCAGCGTCTCTAGGACGTCTCGGCAGTCTGCGAGGAACCTAGGTTTGGTCAATAAATCTTCGGGCGGATAGCCGCTGACGGCCAATTCGGGAAAGGCGGCAATATCCGCTCCGGCAGCCTCGGCTGCCCGCAGCCTCTCAAGGATTCGCTCTAGGTTGCCTTGGAGGTCGCCAACGACGAAATTGACCTGGCACAGCCCGATGCGCAGCACGACACCCAAGTTAGAAAGACGATGCAGGCTTCTCCGTCAGGCGCCTACGGGCGAGGCGACGGCACCTGAAACATGCTGTTGATGCGGATTGACCTGAGCGTCCGACTTAAACCGAGTAATAGAGCTCAAATTCCATGGGGTGGGGGCGCATGGCGACGTCGAAAATCTCGCCTCTCTTGAGTTCGATGAACGAATCCAGCACATGATCGCTGAAGACGCCTCCGCGCCTCAAGAACTCGTTATCAGCTTCCAGGGCGTCGAGGGACTCCCAGAGAGCGCCCGGTACCGTCTCTATCCCTTCCATTTCCTTCGCTGAAAGGTCGTAGAGGTTGACGTCTAGGGGGTCACCAGGATCGATCTCGTTCTGGATTCCGTCAAGGCCGGCCATGAGCATGGCGGAAAACGCCAGATAGGGATTGGCCGAAGGGTCCGGGCAGCGGAATTCAATTCGCTTTGCGGCCGGCTTCTTTGAATACATCGGAATACGGATAGCCGCAGAACGGTTGCGCTGCGAGTAGACCAAGTTCACTGGGGCTTCGTAACCGGGTACGAGCCTCTTGTAGGAGTTGATGGTGGGAGCACAAAAGGCGAGAATCGCCGGAGCGTGCTTCAGTAACCCTCCAATGAAATGAAGCGCCAACTGCGACAGAGCGGCGTACCCATCTCCGTAGAACAACGGATCATCCCCCCTCCACAGGGAGATGTGGGTGTGCATACCCGATCCGTTGTCCTGGTAAACCGGCTTGGGCATGAAGGTGACCGTTTTCCCCGCCTTGGCGGCGACGTTCTTGCAGATGTACTTGTAAGTCTGTGCTTTGTCGGCCATTCTCTTCAAGGAGTCGAAGCGCAGATCGATTTCAGCCTGACCGGCGGTGCCTACCTCGTGGTGATGAAGTTCGATTTCGACACCGCAGTCCTCTAAGGTTCTGCTCATTTCTGAACGCAAGTCCTGACCTCTGTCACGCGGGGCGAGCGGCACGTAACCTGCCTTGTAAGGAATTTTGTGCCCGGTGTTGAGGTCGCCGTGGATGTCGGTCGATTCCAAGGAAGACCAAGGTGCTTCGACCGAAGAGATTTGGAAGTGTGAACTGCGACGGGTATTTCCGTAGACGACGCTGTCGAATATGAAAAACTCGAGTTCAGGACCGATATAGCACTTGTCGGCAATTCCGCTGTCGAGCAGGTACTGCTCGGCTCTCCTGGCCACGACCGCTGGGTCTTTGTCGTACTCTTCTTCAGTGACCGGGTCGCGGACGGTGGCGAAGAGAACCAGCGTCTTGTATTCGTAGAACGGGTCGATGAAGGCGTCCTCTGTGCCGGGTATCAGCAGCATGTCCGAGTCGTCGATGTGCTGGAACCCCTGGATAGAAGACCCGTCAAAGCCCAACCCTTCGTCAAAGACGCTCTCTCGAAGCTGCGAAACGGGAATCGTCATGTGCTGTTGCTGGCCCGGCACATCGGTGAAACGAACATCGATAAATTCGACACCCTCGTCTTCAGCAAGGGCCAATATTTCAGCAGGCGTAGTCATTTATAAGACCTCCAATTAATTCCAAGGACTACTTGAGATGAAAGCGGACATCCCCATTCGATAGCTGGCGATTTCCGAGGCGCAGTATACCTAGTCAAGGGAAATCTACACTCCAGCTTCCCCGATGCCGGCTGCCGCCTGCCGGCTGCCGCCGCGGCTGCGGAGCGGCGGGGGGCGAGAAGCGCTGAGGGATCGAACGGCGGATGGGGGCGGATGGGCGCGGGAGCTTCCGTTCAACCGGTAGGCCACGAAGGCGGGCAGCCTCGGGCCAGCCAAGTGGCCGCCGCGACTGCGGCGAACACGGCGTCGGAACCGTTGACGGATTCTCCTGTGCTCGGCACTATGCGCACATCCACATTCGGAGTGGCCGCCGCAGGAAGCACACCGAAGGAACGCACCGTGAGATCCGCCGCCGAGCCGTCGTCAGTGACGGCAACGGCTTCCGAAGTCACCAGGCCATAGGCCATGTGAGCGGCCCCGATGCAGTAGGAACGCAGCACGACCTCGTCTAGGGGCAAGCCGCAGCACACCTCCACTTCGATGACCGCCTCGGGCTCAGGACGCAGCCAAGCCATTGCCTCTCCACCTCCAGGGAACCTCACCGGTTCGAGCCTTCCTCTCGCTCCGGCCAGCAACGCCGTGACCTCTGCAATGACAGCAGCGCGTGCCGCCATCGTCGTAGGCGGGCCGGGCACTTCGCGCTCTTCGACTTTCAAACCAGGGGCCGCCGCAGCCGCGACTGCGCGCAGACCTGGGGTTCGAACCGCTCGGAGAACTCCTCCGCCTTCGGAGTCAGCCCCTCCAGCCACAGGGGGGCGCTTCGGCCCTAAGCGGACTGCGTCCTCGCGGGTATACAGGACGCGCACTGCTCGGCCGGTCTCGTCCGCCAAACGGCGTGCGACAGACCGAACCTCGCTTGAGCGCTTCCCACCGAAGGCGCCGCCGTTGGCCAGGGGATCGGCAGGCTCACCGCCCGGGAGGCACCAGGATGCGTCAAGCTCCAGATAGGCGGGCTCCACCCAACAAGTCCGCAGGGTGCTCTCCCACTCCCCCGGAGGGGCTTCCAGCGGCGGTTCGGGGGAGAGGGTGCTGCGCCGCCCGCCCGGCTGGCCGGATGCGGCGCGCGCCTCTGAAATACTCTCTCCTAACGCCCAGCCACCATCGAGGGCAGGCACGGCAACCAAGGCTCCGTCAGGTGCGGAGTCGTCCGCAAATCCGCCCTCTCCCAGCGCAACCTCCGCACCCACCGACTGCGGGCAGCCGCCCTCTAGCTGAGCCCTGGCCGCGGCTGCGCGGAGGTCTCGGCGACGGCCTTCCCCCGGCGGACGGGGGGCGGGCGGCTTTGAGGCTGAACTTGCCTCTCGCACCGGCGGCGGGAACGACAACTCGGACGCAGCCGCCGGCAGCTGAGCCGTCTCATCTTCTGCGGCTGCTGCCTTCTCCCAGGCTTCCAGAATCGTCTTCCAGCCCGTGCAGCGGCAGAGGTGCGCCGCCAAGGCGCGACGGGGATCAACAGCAGAGGTCGGCTTGCGTCGCAGACCCTCGAAGCGGAGAATGATCCCTGGTGTGCAGAACCCACACTGGCTCGCTCCGGTGCTGCAGAACGCCTCTGCCCACTCCACCGCGGCGTCGCCGAGCCCCTCAAGCGTGGTCACCCGCCTGCCTGCAACCCGACGAGCCGGCGTGACGCATGAGACGCGCGGCATCCCGTCTACCAACACGGTGCAGGCACCGCACTGACCCTGGGGACTGCAGCCGTCCTTCACGCTGCGGATTCTCAGAAACTCCCGCAGCAGCCACAGCAGCGAGGCGCCTTTGTCTGGAGCAGTCACCAGCCGATCGTTTACATGCAGTGAGATCTCCGACATCGAAGCGTGCGTCGTCCGACTTCCTGCGGTTTCGGTTCTAGGGGATCGGGGCTGTCTAAGGGATCGGGCCTGAGACGCCGGAGGGGTGCCGGCTAGGTCGTCAATTCCGGCAAGCGAACCCCCCGCCCCCGCCAAGCCGCCCTTTGTAAACGAACTTCGCCGTAACTCGTCTAGCTGAAGGACTGACCGCAGCCGCAGGTGCGCTGCGCGTTGGGATTATCGATCGAGAAACCGGCGTTCTGCAGGCTGTCGCTGTAATCGAGGGTGGCGCCCTGGAGGAGCATCGCACTAGAAGGGTCGACCATCACCCGCACCTCTCCGAAGGTTGCGGCGGTGTCATCTTCTTTGGCCTCCGAATCGAAGAACATCTCATAGCTGAAACCCGAGCAGCCACCTGGCCTGACTGCCACACGCAAAAAGAGTTCTTCCTCGCCTTCCTGTTCAAGCAGTTCGCCTACTTTCTCTGCGGCTGTGGATGTCAGCGTTAGCATCTTCTCACCTTTCTGTGCGTGTCTGCGTTTCTGTGTTTGGCTCACAACTCCTGAAGACGGCCTCTGCGCCGTCTCTGAGCGTCTTCCGATCTTCGCTCGCGGAGAATCGGCTGGAGCATGGAGAATTCGGTTGGCGTCGAGCTATCAAGACAATTTTTAGTCTATCCGTCTGCCTGGGATTATTTCACATCTTGCGCGACCGCACGACACCCTTAAATAAACTCCCAACATGGTAGCTAGCCCTTCGCCACCGAACAGCGAGCAGGTAATCGACCTGCTGCGCGATGTGATCGACCCTGAACTAGGCAGCAACATCGTCGAGTTGGGAATGGTCAAGGGCGCCGAAATCGACTCGGACGGACACGTCTGCGTGACCGTTGCGCTGACCACCCTTGGATGCCCGCTGAGGGCTCAGATTCAACGCGACGTCAAAGACCGGATCGCAACCCTCGACGGAGTCGAGGGCGTGGAAATCAAATGGGCGGAACTCACGCCTGCAGAAAAGTCGAAGACCATGGCCATCGCCCGCAAGAACGTGGCCGAACAGGCTCCCGACACCGAAATCCCGCCGACCACGCGCGTACTGCTGATCTCCTCGGGGAAGGGGGGCGTGGGGAAGTCCTCCATCGCAGTAAATCTTGCAGTGGCGCTGGCGGAAAGCGGGC
Organism: Acidimicrobiales bacterium; assembly: GCA_965242895.1. GTDB lineage: Bacteria > Actinomycetota > Acidimicrobiia > Acidimicrobiales > CATQHL01 > CATQHL01. The sequence goes on along the minus strand of OZ251507.1, from coordinate 1,434,342 downwards.
GCAGCATCGGGCTTCTCGACGCAGATATCTGGGGGTATTCGGTGCCCCGAATGCTGGGAATCAGCGGGCGCCTGGAAGGAACGGCTGAGCAGCGGAAGATACTCCCCACCTCCCTGAACGTGGGCGAAGGAATCCTCAAAGTGGTCTCTATGGGGCTTCTGGTGGACGACGAGCAAACCGCCCTCATGTGGCGCGGTCTCATCCTGAACAGAGCCGTAAGGCATTTTCTGGAGGACGTGCTGTGGGGACAGATGGACTTCCTGGTCGTGGACATGCCCCCCGGCACGGGAGACGTGCAGATGGGAGTGGCCAAACTCCTCCCGAGAGCCGAGATGATCATCATCACGACCCCGTCGGGCAGCGTTCAGAACGTGGCCGCTAGAGCGGCCCGAATGGGGCGCAACAATTACCTGAGGATTGCGGGCGTGATCGAAAACATGACCGTCTTCACTTCCTCCGACGGAGCTAGCCACGAACTCTTCGGCAGCGGCGGCGGGGAGGCTCTAGCGGCCGAGATCGGGGCGCCTTTCCTTGGAGGGATTCCGATTGACCCGAAAGTCTCCCCTAGCAGCGACGCAGGAAAACCGTTCGTGCTCGACGACGGGCCGGCGGCGAACGCCGTGCGGGCAGTGGCCGAGCAGCTAATCATCGAAACGGTCTCCGCAGGTGAACTGGCTTCATGCAGCGCCCACAGATTGATGGACGGACTATCCGCAGGAACCTCTCAACGGGACGAACCAACCGAATCTCCGGTCAGCATCACCTGATCAGGATGACCGAAGACGAACCGACCGTCGGCGCGGAAAACTCCCGACCGCCCGGAGTGGACACTCTGGCCCGCTCCTTGGCCGATACCGGAATCCCCCACCCTCTCTTGGTCGCCGCTGCCCGCTCGGCCATAGCAGAGGGAGACCCTGAGAGGGCTCGAGCCATTGCGCTCTCCGAAGCCGAGGCGCTTCTGCGGCCGGTAATCAATGCGACTGGAGTCCTGCTCCACACCAACCTGGGACGGGCGCCGAGTTCTCTGAGGTCGACCCGGCCGGCGGGCTCAGCGATCCGCTACAACAACCTGGAATTCGATACCGCTCGAGGAGAGCGCGGACGGCGCGGCGCCCGTCCCTCTGAGTTGCTGGCGCAACTCTGCGGGGCAGAGGCTGTCCACGTGGTGAATAACTGCGCGGCGGCAGTAACTCTCGTGCTAGCCGGGATGGCCGAAGGCAGGGGGGTGGTGGTTTCGCGCAGCGAGTTGGTTGAGATCGGCGGCGGATTCAGAGTTCCCGAGGTCATCTCCGCCTCAGGGGCTCGCCTAGTAGAAGTCGGCACCACCAACCGCACGCGCGCCGCCGACTACCAAAGAGCCCTCGACGAGCCGAACAACCAAGCCGCCCTGTGCCTCAAGGTTCACCAATCCAACTACCGCATAGTGGGGTTCACCGAAGCCGCAGCCACCTCAGACTTGGCCGCCCTCCGAACTCCTCTGGCGGTGGACATCGGCTCCGGACTGCTTGACGAAGCCTGTCAGTGGCTCCGCGGCGGCAAACCCTCCTGGCTGCAAGGTGAACCCGCCGCCCGTCAGACTCTCAATGCCGGCGCCGACTTGGTCACGTTTTCAGGCGACAAGCTTCTAGGAGGGCCGCAGGCTGGGATAATCGCTGGCAAGGCCGAGTACGTAAAGCGGTGCGCTCGGCACCCGCTGGCGAGAGCTTTCAGGGTGGGCGGGCTGATCCTGGATGAACTCCAGTCGATTGCCCTCACTTACCTGCAGAGGCGAGGGGAAGACATACCTTTTTGGCGAATGGCCGCCCTGCCGCAGGGTGAACTTCTGAGGAGGGCGAAGGCTCTAGGAGTCGGAACTCCTACCGAGACGACCGCCGCGACGGGCGGCGGCACGCTCCCGGGCGTCGAGATACCCTCAGCCGGCATCAGGCTTGACGGCGACCTCACAAAACGGCTGCGGGCAGCCTCGGAGGGGCGTCCACCGATCGTCTCGAGGGTCTACGAACAAAAGACCTACCTGGACTTGCGGACAGTAGACCCCCTCGACGACGCCATTCTGACCGAAGCCGTTCGGGAAACGCTGAAACACTCGGCGCCGCAAAGGGCGAGCGCTTGAAGCGATCATGCACGTCGTTGCGACCGCAGGGCATGTAGACCATGGCAAGTCCACGCTGGTAAAGGCCCTTACCGGTGTAAACCCCGACCGCTGGGAGGAAGAGCGCAGGCGGGGTCTGACGATCGACCTAGGGTTTGCGGCTGCGGAGTTGCCGAGCGGGGAGACGTTCGCCTTCGTGGACGTCCCAGGGCACACCCGATTCATAGCGAACATGCTGGCCGGAGTGGGGGCAGTGGACGCCTGCTGCTTCGTGGTCGACGCAACCGAAGGCTGGAAACCTCAGTCCGAGGAGCACCTTCGCATCCTGGAGCTGCTCGGGATCGAACACGGACTCATAGCGCTGACCAAGGCCGACCTTCTCGATGAGGAACTGCTAGAGATAACGCAACTCATCCTTGCAGAGCGTCTAGAGCACACTTTCCTGGCCGAAGCGGAGGTGGTGGTCGTAGACAGCCTTTCGCTCAGAGGGATACCGGAGCTGCAGCGAGCGTTGGCAAGGATGCTGGCGCGCACGCCGCAGGCAGCGGACGAAAGCAGGCCTCGGTTGTGGGTAGACCGTTCCTTCGTCGTCCAGGGCTCTGGCACGGTGGTTACGGGCACTCTTACAGGCGGCGGGCTGGAACGCGGGGACGAACTCCTGTTATGCCCGAGTCAAGAAAAGGTGAGGATCCGCTCACTCCAAACGCAGGGAACGAACCGGAGTCGCATCCCCCCTGGCCATCGGACGGCTTTGAACCTGACGGGGGTATCCCGCAGCGGTGTTCGACGCGGTGACGCCCTGGTGCGAGCAGGTCAATGGCACATGACAGGATTGATCGACGCCGCGCTCCGGGTGCTGGAGAGCCTCACGCACTCGATCACCCGCCGCGGCGCTTATGTCGCATATCTGGGGTCGGGAGAGTTCCCCGCGGAAATCCGCATCCTCGGAAGGGATGTGCTGAGGCCGGGCGAGAGGGGGATGGTGCGCCTTTACCTGCCGCATCGCCTTCCCCTGCGGCCAGGAGATCGGTACGTGCTGCGCGAGAGTGGGCGGGGGGAAACAGTGGGAGGCGGGGAAGTGCTGGACGTCGACCCTCGGCTGCCCGCGTCCCGCGCCCAGCCGGACCGAAATCCCGACAGAGTTCTAGCAGAGCGCGGCTGGGTGCGCGCCGACGAACTTTTTCTTCTTACTGGCGTGCAGCGTCAGACAGACATTGGGGAGTGGGTGGTGTCTCCGCAGGCGCTCAGCCGCGCAAAGTCAGATCTCCTTGCCCGCATCGAAGCGGCGGGAGCATTCGGGCTGGACGTTGCGGCACTAAATCGACGGGAAAGGGCGCTGCTGGATGAGATCGAAGGGGCCGTCACGGAAGGCGGTCGGGTGAGTGTCGGCGGAGACGAGAACCCCTTCAAGGCTCACCCATACCTAGCTGAACTGGAGACTCATCCCTTTACTCCTCCCGATCCTGTCGGGGTCGATCCCAGGGAACTGAGCGAAATGCAGCGACGCGGGCTGCTGTGGGTGCGTGACGGCAAGGTCTTCGCCGCCGGCGCCGTTGAGAAGGCCGCATCAGCCGTCGACGAACTGCTGAGGGATCACCCGGAAGGATTCACGGTCGCCGAGTTCCGTGACTTCCTGGGCACCACTAGAAAGTACGCGCTCCCGCTGCTAACCGAACTCGACGAAAGGGGGATAACCCGGCGCAGAGGGGATCTGCGCGTCGCGGGGCCTCGAATGAGACACCCCGCAGCAGCGGACGACTATTGATCCTGCGCTTGGGATTTGGGGCTCGGGAGCTTGGGGTTGAAGCTCGGGGCTCCGGGCTTCGGCTTGGGGGCTAGAAAAGAACCCTGCGCTCACGCTCGGTGAGCCCTCCCCAAATTCCGTGCGGCTCCCTGATGCGAATGGCGTAGTCGAGGCATTCTTGACGCACATCGCACCTCGCGCAAATCGCCTTGGCCAGTTCCTCCCTCCGAAGTTGATCCCTCTTTCGTTCAGTAGCAGTAGGGGGATAAAAAATATTCATGTTAGGACCGCGGCACGCTGCTCGAACCTGCCATGGCGTTTCGTCTATTTGTGCGCCCATACCTGTGTCCTTCGGTCTGAAGCGTAAGGCTAGAAGCAAAAGAGGCCGCTCCGACTCCTGTTCGTCGGATTTCGGCGGCGAGTCGAAAACGGCAAGTCCGGCGCCGCAGTTCGGTCATTTCGGCTAGGGGCGTCCGGGCTGCGGACGCGGCGCCTTTACGTTTTCTGAGCTTCGGCGTTCTCCTCAGAAACCGGAGAGACTTCTAACAACAACCCGTCTATCCCGTTGACCACGACGGCGCCGCCGCTCGGGACGGGTGAAGCTCGAAAAGTCTTAGCTCGCCAGAGCGCCCCGTCGATGTTCACTACCCCAAGGGGGTTCACGGACTCGGCGGCGGCGCCCTTCATTCCGATCATCCATTCTCTGCCGATCGTGGGAGTCGAGAATCGCGTGCGGATGAGCGGAGGCATTCCGCCGACCATTCCCAGCAAGAGGCAGCCCAAACCTCCCAGCATCGGAACCCAAGACATCGAAACTCCGTCATACAAAGTCAAGGTGCCTGCGATAACGCTGGCCGCCCCAACGAACGTCCAAAGTCTCGGAACCCCAGTCTGAACGTCGATCGCAAACGCAAAGAAACCAAAAACGATGAGAGCCACCGCCCAAAGGTTCGTGGGCAACGTCACCAAGCCGTAGGCGGCCAGAACGCCGCTGATCGCCGCTACTACTCCGGCCACTCCTACGCCCGCCGTGTAGAGCTCGAGGATCACCAGGAAGAGGGAAGACAGCAAGAGCAAGTAGGCCACGGGGGGGGACGCCACGGAATGCATCAGACCGCTGCCGTAGGGGAGACCCACGAATCTGACGTCGGTGAGCGGAGTCCTGCGGGGTTGACCTTCCTCGGTCTCGACGACTTGGGTCTCAAAACCTAAATCTTCGAGCGTCAGCAAGAAATCTCCCAACGTTTCGGCGGGAGCGGGCACGATTCCCAGCTCCAGGGCCACGTCGTGAGCAACCCGCCTTTCCTGCAGCACCGCCGAAGCCTCGCCCCACGGGTCACCCCCGATAACGGGATCGCCTGTATCGCCCAGCCAAGCCCCGGGAGCCAACCCCACGCGTTCGGTCAGACCGAGCAGTTGCGCTGTCTCCTTCTCGGCTCTGGCCCCGCTCGGGCCCACCCAGGCTGTGACGGGTACAGAAGAAGTCTCGATGACCCTGGCCAACTCAGCGAGTCGGTCGGCTCCGAGAACGGCGCTAGGGCTGTCCACCCTCAAGACGACCGCCAAGGTGTCTCCGTCGTTCGAAGCCTGAAGTATGCGATCCTGCACGAAATCCGCCAGGACGGCGTCGAGCAGTCCTGGCATTTCTACTACAACCACCTTCTTGTTGCCGCCCTCAGATTCAGTCTCAGATGCAGTCTCAGGTGCAGTCTCAGGTGCAGTCTGGGCAGCTCCCTGCGCGGCCAGAAACACGGAGCCCAGACTCGCAGCCGCCAGCGTCAGCAGCACATAAAGCGTTCGACGACGGCTAGATCGAACGCCAGAACCTTTACGTTCCAGCAACAGCCTCAGGCGTCGTCACTCGTAGTCAAGGCTTCGACTGCGTCATCCACGGTTTCCACGACAGGCACGATGCGGTCAAAGCCGGTCGTGTGCAGCAGCCGAACCAGAGACGGATGAGAACAGGAGACTGCGACCTCGCCGCCGTTTTCCCGAACGCGGCGAATTCCGCCGATCAAAGCGCCCAAACCTGCCGAATCCATAAATGGAACCCCCGACAACTCAATCACAAGGCTTTCCTTTTCAATCAAGCCTTCGAGCGCCTCACGAAAATCGGCAACCGTGTAAGCGTCGATCTCGCCTATCGGACGGCAAACAGGTTTACCTTTGACCTCATATTCTTGAACTTCGAGCACACTTCACCTCCTGAGTTTGGATGGGAAGGCTACAGCGATGTAGCCTCGGGGTCGTGACCGAACTTCTTCTAGCCACGGACGCTGCCTGGATATTCGGCGAAATCTCCTCGGCTCTCGCGGATGAGAATACTCGAGTCAGCCGGGTAAGCGAAGGACGCGACCTGCTCGAAGCGGCGAAGGAACTCAATCCCGACCTTGTCATATGCGACATGCAAATCGGCAGCATGGGCGGAATGGCTGCTTGCCGGGAACTGCGGCTAGAGAGCAGCGCAGAACGGCTGGAGCGGCAGAAAGTGCTGTTGCTGCTTGACCGAAAGGCCGATACGTATCTAGCTCGGCAGGCGGACGCAGACGGCTGGCTTATCAAGCCTCTCGATGCCTATCGTCTAGGCAGGGCGGCAAGCGCCCTGCTTAAAGGGAATTCCTATTTTGAGCCGGACGACTCCTGAGCATTCGAAAAACAAGTCCTACCTCCCCCCATTAGCCGTCATTAACCCACCAAATGTGGGGACGACTCCTGAGCATTCGGAAACAAGTCCTACTTGATATTCTCATAGTCTAGCGGGCAGTGGCGCAGCTTGGCAGCGCGCTTCGTTCGGGACGAAGAGGTCGTGGGTTCAAATCCCGCCTGCCCGACTAGTCATGGTGATACTTACCAAGCGGATGCAGAACCGCCTCGGCTTTTCGATTAGAACGCTCCTTTCGGGAAGCCCAACAAGAAAATTCATCCCTGACCCGGAAAGCCCCGGGATTTTCCCCCCTGGGGGGGCGGCCTACCAAATACACGCAGAAGCGTCGATGATGGTGGGAGGCATTAGGGCTCTGCTTCTTCAGTCCCTTCACCCCGCGGCTATGTATGCCGTGAGCGAGCACTCCGAGTTTCGATCGGACGCCTTGGCGCGGCTCCGGCGAACCGTCTACTTTTTAGGAACCACCACGTACGGAAACACCGAGCAAGCAGCCGCCGCCTTGGAAGAAGTAAGGAGGATTCACAAGACCGTGGTCGGCGTGACGCCCGAAGGCGTCCCTTACAGCGCCTCCGATCCTCACCTCCTCTCCTGGGTTCACGCCACCGAAGTGGATAGTTTCCTCACCGCCTATCTCATCTACGGAAGGCGGCGGAAACAGAAGTTGGCCGACCCCGACGCGTACACGGCCGAGATGGCGGTGATCGCCGAGGAGTTAGGCGCTCACAGCCCGCCGCGAAGTTCGTCGGAACTTCAGAGCGTGCTGGAGAGTTTCCGCCCCGAACTAGCCGACACTCCGTTAAGCAGAGAAGCCACCGAGTTTCTGCGCAACTTCCCCTTCAGACGCGGGGCGCGCCTCGCTTACGCCGTGTTGTTCGCCGCAGCCGCCGATTCACTGCCCGACTGGGCCAAGGAGCTGCACGGCTTCAAGCCGCGGAAAGCATCGAGAATCCCTCTCCGAACGGCCGCGGAAATTCTGATAAGGGCGCTGGGCTGGGCTCTCGCGGGCGCAGACGACCCAAAAGTAAACGAACATGCACGTTCAGCTACAGCCAAAACCGACGGCGAAACGGGGCGCGGGACGGGGCGCGAAACGAACGGACAGCCAATGGCGGACGCCGGTAGCCTGCAATCGTGGAAGTCGCAGTAATAGGCGCGACCGGTCAGGTCGGAGGCGTCATACGGTCGCTCTTGATCGAGCGGGACTTTCCGGTTGAACGAATCCGCTTAATGGCCTCGGCGCGCTCCGCCGGTCAGCTTCTTGCCTTCAACGGCGTAGACGTCATTGTGGAAGACGCCGCCACGGCGGACTATCGAAACGTGGACATCGCCCTGATGTCGGCCGGGAGGGTCGCCTCACAGGAGTTGGCGCCCCACTTAGCCGGAGTGGGCGCAGTGGTAATCGACAACTCGTCTGCTTGGCGCATGGACCCTGAAGTGCCTCTGGTGGTGCCCGAAGTAAACGGCTCAGCGCTAGCGAGCATCCCCAAGGGCATAATCGCCAATCCCAATTGCACGACCATGGTGGCTATGCCTGTGCTGAAGCCTCTTCACGACGCCGCCGGGCTTCGCAAGCTGCGAATCAGTTCGTACCAAGCCGCCTCGGGCGCCGGGCGGGCGGGCGTAGAAGCCCTCGCAAACCAAATACTTGCTGCAGGAGGCGACGTCGCTGAACTCACCTTCGACGGCACGGCGGGGCGCTCTGCCGACGGCGGCCCGTTCGCGGAGGCGTTGGCCTACAACGTGATCGCTATGTGCGGCACCTTCGCCGACGACGGCAGCGGAGAGACCGACGAAGAGCAGAAGCTGCGAAACGAAAGCCGCAAGATACTCGAAATCCCCGACTTGGAGGTTTCGGCCACGTGCGTGCGCGTACCCGTCTTTACAGGACACGCCCTGGCCGTCAACGCCTGCTTCGAGCGCTCGATCACCCCTGAGCAGGCGAGCGAACTGCTCAAGGAATCTCCCGGCGTTCTGCTCGACGAACTCCCGACGCCGCTGAAAGCCGCCGGAGCCGACCCGACGTTCGTAGGGCGACTGCGTCAAGACCCCTCTGAAAGCAACGGTTTGGCGATGTTTCTAGTCGGCGACAACCTCCGCAAAGGAGCGGCGCTCAACGCCATTCAAATCGCCGAGGCAATCGTCTCCCGACTACTCGAAACCTCCTAGAAGCCTTCGCCCGCGCCCCCGGGCAAGCGAAGGCGCAACGACCGCTTAATTTGAATGAGGCGGATTGACGCGTAAGCGTCTACTCAGAGTGTTTCATGTAAGTCGAAGGCGTCGTGCAGCACGTTCACTGCCTTGCGCATGTCTTCCTGACGCACCACACACGAGATACGAATGGCGGAAGTCGAGATCATCTCGATGTTGATGCCGTTTGCGCCCAGCACTTCGAACATGGTGGCCGCCACGCCCGGGTTGCTCTTCATTCCGGCGCCGATGAGGCTCACCTTGGCGATCCTTGAATCTTCGCTCACTGCGCCCGCTCCGATTTCGGCACCCAAAGAGCGCGTCACCATCGTGGATTCGTTGAGTTGACCCCGAGGGACGGTAAATGAAATGTCCGTCACCCCGTCTGCTGAAACGTTCTGAACGATCATGTCCACGTTCACGTCTAGGTCAGCAAGCCTCCTGAACAGCGAACCTGCTATGCCGGGGCGGTCAGGCACTCCGGAGATCGTTATCTTCGCCTCGCTGACGTCATGAGTAACCGCCGAGACGATCGGCTGTTCCATCCGTGCATCCTCCTTTCCGATCCAGGTGCCCGCTTCCCATGTGAAAGCCGAGCGCACGTGCAGTCGAACATCTTTCGCCCTGGCGACTTCCACCGAACGCATCGCCGGCTTGGGGCAGCCAGTGGCCGTCATCTCCAGTATCTCGTCGTAGGACAGGCGTCCTATACGGCGCGCCGACGCTACCACCCTGGGATCGCTCGTGAACACTCCGGACACGTCGGTGTACAACTCACAGGCGTCGGCGCCGAGCACATGAGCAAGCGCCACGGCCGTGGTGTCAGAACCGCCCCTGCCCAGGAACGTGACTTCACTTCCAAGAGACAACCCCTGGGATCCGGCAACCACCGGAACGCGCCCGGTGGCAAGCGCCCCCAGCACCCTGTCGGGACGTATTTCCAGTATCCGGGCGTTCTGGTGGGTCTCGTCTGTGATGAACCCTGCTTGGCCGCCAGTGAGGGATTCGGCCGGAGTGCCTCGGTCTTCAAGTGCCATGCACACGAGTGCGATGGCCTTGCGCTCACCGGCGGTTACCAACATGTCCATCTCCCGACCGGAAGGGGAATCTGCCACGTTCTCGGCTAGTCGGAGCATCTCGTCGGTCTCGCTGCCCATGGCGCTGACCACCAATACGAGGTCGTCCCCCGACTCTCGTCGCAGACGCACCTGTTCGGCTACCTCCCGAATGCGCTCGGGCGACCCGACCGAGGTCCCGCCAAATTTCTGAACCAGCAGCGGCATCGATAGAACGGTAACGCGCAAGGCCGGCGTAGGCGTCCATAAGAAGCCATACGAAGCGGACGCAGTCTGAGACGATGAGGGAACCGGCCCGCGGGAGCGGAGGTGAGCAGCAAAGTCCGGCGGACAAAAGCCGAAACGGCACCGAGGGGCGCCCCGGTTCGCAGATTACGCAGACGCGGAATTCGACCGCGACGCCAGGACGGAGGACGAGCCAAACCGCCGCCGAGAGCGCATCGGTGCTTACGGCAATTACTGCTCTGTAGCGTTAAGAGCGTGGGTACCGAAAAGCGAGCCCGTCAGAAGGCGGGCAAAGCGGCTAGGAGACAAGAGCGAAAGGCCGCCGAGGCGCGCTCCAAACGAACCCGCACCTTCATCCGAATCGCTGTCATCGCCGGAATCGCCGTAGGGCTGTTCTTCCTCATCAGTTACTGCAGCCGTGACCGAGACAGCGAGGAAGGCACGAGCAGCGAACCGCCCGCCTTGGCGCCAACAACCACCTCGCAGCCTGCACCAGGCGAAGGAGAAAGAACGCTGGAGGACGATGAAATGAAACTCTCAAATAACGAAATCACCTATACGCCCTACAGGCCAGAGGACTACGGAAGCGGTCCGTGTGCGCCGCCCGAGGGGGTCGGCGACCGAGACTTCAATTCGAGAACCCTCCCGCCCTCTGCATCAACCCCGAGAAGTCCTACGCAGCCGTCTTCGACACGACCCGCGGCACAGTCAAGATCGCGCTAGACGCCGTGAACACGCCTGGCACTGTCAACAGTTTCGTGAACCTTGCCCGCTTCGGATACTACGACGACACCCTCATCCACCGCAGCGACCCCTCAATCGGAATCCTGCAAGGCGGCTCGCCGACAACGAATTCCGCTAGAGACCCAGGACCTGGTTACCAGCTATGGGACGAGGGCACGGGTTTCAAGTACCGGCCCGGTCAGTTGGTGATGGCACGCACCGGTCAACCCAACAGCGCCGGAGGTCAGTATTTCTTCACGGTCACCGAAAACGCATCTCTCCTCGACGACGCCGGCACTTATGTGGTCTTCGGCGAAGTCATTGAAGGCTTGGACGTGCTAAGAGAAATCCTCGACAGCCACGTAGAAATACCAGGCAGCGGGCTAGGCGGTGCTCCCGACCCTGAAGTTCGTATCCGAGTGAGCATCGAAGAATCCGACAGATAAACGGCCGGGCAAAAGGTCAGAGAACCACTCCCTGCTGCTACACCCTGCGGGCAACACCGAATACGACCTTGACCGGAACATAACCGAGCAGATACACGACCTGCCTGTCCAGGTATAGCAACTCGAAACCTGTGCCCCAGAGGGCGCCTGAGACATCCCGCGAAGCCGAAATCCCCCAAACAAGGCGCACAGGCCCGTCCAGCAAGCGCCTCCACCGAGATGCCCCGCCATCGAGTTCCACAAATAGGAAACGGCTTTCTCCGCCCATGAATGCGTGGACGGATTTCAAAACCGAGAACAGATCGACGGCAGCCGAAAGTGCGCCGAACGAGCACACAGTATCGAACGTTCCCTGAGCCGTCCGGCAGGGATATTTGGACACCAGCAACTCGGATGCGTTTTCATAGGCGAAACCGGTCGCTAGGGGCCCCCGCAGATCAAGCACTCTCCCCACGGCCCTTTGTTGTGCTCCCTTTATGGTGGGGAGCAAGAGGCGGGAGAGACTTGTGCAGCCAAACGAAGGTGACCAGGCGGGAACGGGATGCTCCCGACGATCTGTCACTGCCACCAGCGCCCCGAGAACCTCCAAGTCGGCTCCGGAGCAGGGGGCTCCGAACGAGAAACCAGATTCTCTTCTGCGCCGAACAACAAATCAGAAAAATATCGGCTCAGCGCTGCCGTGATGGCTGCCACTTCCTCGTCGGAAGCAGAGGGCGAGATCGCGATGTTTCTCGTCACTGAGGGGGCCTCGGCTCCGATCTCCAACTTCAGAGGGGGATTATGCCGTGCTTGCGCCGAGGGCGGTCTCGAGTTTTGGAACGCAGAATCTCGAAACCAGCGACCACCTTGCGTCGGGTCTCGGACGGGTCGATCACGTCGTCTATGTATCCCCTCTCGGCTGCGATGTAAGGATTGGCGTATTTCTCCGTGTAATCCTCCACCAACTCTCGTCTGAGAGATTCTGTATCAGGAGCGGACGCCAACTCGCGCCTGTTCAAGATCTCCACCGCCCCCTGCGGTCCCATCACGGCCAACTCTGCCGACGGCCACGCGTAGCAAAGATCGGAGCCCACCGACTTGGAATCCATGACCACGTAGGCGCCCCCGTAAGCCTTGCGGGTGACTACTTGGATGCGCGGGACCGTGGCCTCGCAGTAGGCGTAAAGAAGCTTGGCGCCGTGGCGGATGATGCCTCCGTGCTCCTGGTCAAGCCCCGGGAGGAAGCCCGGAACGTCCACAAACGTCAGCAGCGGAATACCGAAAGCGTCGCAGCATCGAACGAATCTGCCCGCTTTGGAGGAGGATTCGATGTCTAAGACGCCCGCAAGAACCAACGGCTGGTTCGCTATCACGCCAACAGGGTGGCCGTCCAGTCGGATGAAGGCGCAGACGATGTTTTGCGCCCAGTGAGGGAAGCACTCCAAATAGTTCCCGTCGTCTGCCACTGAAGCGATGATTTCTTTAACGTTGTAGGGCAAATTCGGGCTAGCCGGCATTATCGAAAACAATTCGGGGCACGCCCGAGCGGGATCGTCCGCAGAGTCAAAACAAGGAGGCGGTTCTAGGTAGTTGGAAGGCAAGTAGCTCAGAAGTTCCTTCACTGCGTCAAGGGTCTCGTACTCGTCGTCGCGCACGAACGTGGCCACTCCCGACTTGGAAGAGTGGCTAGTTGCTCCTCCTAATTCCTCGAGGGAAACTTCTTCACCCGTAACCGTCTTGACGACGTCCGGGCCGGTGATGAACATGTGCGAGGTTTCACGCACCATAAAGATGAAGTCCGTCATGGCCGGGCTGTAGACAGCGCCGCCGGCGCATGGGCCGAGCACGACCGAAATCTGCGGGATGACGCCTGAGGATCGCACGTTGCGGGCGAAGATCCCCCCATAGGAATCCAAGCTCACCACTCCCTCCTGAATCCGGGCTCCGGCTCCGTCATTGAGACCGATCATCGGAGCCCCGACCGACAGAGCCATGTCCATGACCTTGTGTATCTTCTCCGCAAAGACCTCGCCCAGCGAGCCTCCAAAGACGGTGAAGTCCTGGGAAAAAACGAACACCTTGCGTCCGTTCACGGTGCCCCACCCAGTCACGACACCGTCGGTGTAAGGACGTTCGGATATTCCGCTCTCTAGCGCCCGGTGGCGCGCCAGCATGTCGAGTTCGTGAAACGACCCCTGGTCGAGCAGATAATCGATGCGCTCGCGCGCCAGCAGTTTGCCCTTTTCGTGCTGGCGCTGCTCAGCGCGCTCAGAAGACGGGCGGAGCGCTTGGCGCTTGCGCTCGTTGAGCTCACTTAGGCGGTCTTTCATGGAATGGATGGCCATGACTCCCCGAAGCGTACAAGCCCTGCGGGGGAGGGACAGACGAAGCCGCTCCCCGCCTCGGGTAGGCGCGCAGAGCGAGGCGGTGCGCTGGGACGGGGAGTGCGCTGCGGGAGTCCTCTCTGCTGAGCGGTGCGCTCGGATATCGTGCCTAGGGTGTCCGAAGCGCTTTTCTTTGCAGGTTGCCTGATGGAATTGATGCAGCCGGACACCTGCGAAGCGGCAGTTCAGGTGCTGCGGCGGGTGGGGGTGCGCCCCAGGGTGGTAAGCCGAGCCGTCTGCTGCGGACAGCCCGCCTACAACTCGGGGTTCGTCGACGACGCTAGACGAGTGGCGGCGCACACCTTAAAAGCGGTTTCGAAAGCTACAAAAGATCCCTCCGAGCCTTTCATAGTCGCATCTGGATCATGCGCTGCGATGATCTCACGCCACTGGCCGGAACTCTTCGAAGGCACCCGACGCGCCGAGGAAGCGAAAGGCGTAGCGGCCAGGACGGTCGAGTTGACGGTTCTGCTAGCGAGCAGGCCAAAGAAAACAGCCGAGCCCGCACACGCCGCCGACAGCGCTGCGAACGGCGAAGAGGAAACAATGAGGGGGCGCAGGGAGTCGGTGGTGGTGCTCGACTCCTGTCACGCCTTGCGCGAGATCCACTCCGGCGAGGCGATCCGCAAGGTTCTAACCTCGGCCGGCTGTGACGTCCTCACTGCGCCGGGCAGCGACCGCTGCTGCGGCTTCGGCGGGTTGTTCTCAGTCAAGATGCCCGCCGTCTCTGTGGCGATGGCGGATGAGAAGCTGGACCTCCTCTCTTCGATGGATTGCGAGACGGTCGTCGGCTGCGATTTGTCCTGCCTCATTCATCTCGGGGGCCGGGCGCAGAGGCGCGGCCTGAAGTTGGGATTCAAGCACGCTGCCAGCGTGCTCGCCGACCGCGCCGACCGCGCCGAAGTTCGCAACAGAACTTCGCGGCGGCAATGAGCAGGGGGGCGGCGGCAGATGTCGAGCGAACATCGTTCGACATACGCGCCCGCGAAGCGCTCAACGACCAACGACTGCGGGAGGCCGTCGCTTACAACACTGGCGTCCTAGGGGATAAGCGCAAGACGGCCATCGCCGAAATCTCCAACTTCGAGCAGTTGCGGGATGCGGCAGCAGACATCAGAAAATCCTCCATCTCTCGGCTAGGCACCCTCCTCGACCTCTGGTCGCAGAACCTCACCTCGGCGGGCGGGCGGGTGCACTGGGCGCGCAACGCCGAAGAAGCAGTGGCTGCTGTCAGATCAATCGTCGGGCGCAAATCAGGGGAACACAGAACGCACGGAACGATCGTCGCCAAGGGAAAGTCCATGGCCTCAGAAGAAATCCACCTCAACGAGGCGCTAGATGAGGCCGGAGCCGAAGTGGTGGAGACTGACCTAGGAGAATTCATCATTCAGTTGGCCAAAGAGCCTCCCTCGCACATAATCGCCCCTGCTCTGCACAAAGATCGTTTCGAAGTCGCCGACCTCTTCAGCGCAGACGGCGGGAAGGCCGTGTCTGCAGAGATCCCAGAAGAAGCTTCATACGCCCGAGAACGCCTTAGGAAGGTATTCCTCGACGCCGGAGTAGGAATTACCGGGGTCAACTTCGCCGTAGCCGAAACCGGCTCGATCTGCTTGGTGGAGAACGAAGGGAACGGACGGATGTGCTCAAGCCTGCCGTCGGTTCACGTAGCCATCATGGGCATGGAGCGGATCGTGGGGAGCCTCGAGGAACTCGACGTGATGCTTAACCTGCTGGCTCGATCCGCCACCGGCCAAGCCTTGACGGTCTATACGAACCTGATCACCGGGCCGCGGCGGGACGGCGAGGCGGACGGGCCGGAAGAACTGCACGTAATCGTCCTCGACGGTGGACGCAGAGCAGCCTTAGACGACGAATTCTCCTCTGCCCTGAATTGCATCCGCTGCGGAGCCTGCCTGAACGTCTGTCCCGTCTACCGCCAAGTCGGAGGACACGTCTACAACTCGGTCTACAGCGGCCCCATCGGGGCGGTGCTCACACCCATCTTGCGGCCGGACGATCCGACTGCCGCGGAACTGCCCGAAGCCTCCTCACTCTGCGGAGCGTGCACCGAGGTCTGCCCCGTTCAAATCCCTCTCCACGACCTGCTGGCGCGCCTGCGCGCCGAGCATTCTGTCAAGAACGCCTCACGGACGCGCCGCTGGGGTTTCAGGCTCTGGTCGCTGGCCTGGTCACGGAGGTGGGGATGGAGGCTCTCGCTTGTATTCACCCGCCTGGCCCTGCGCTGCGCCGAGCGTTTTGGGGCGCTGCCCGCTCTGGGTTGGCTAGGTAATTGGCAAAAGGAACGAGACTTGCCGAGGATCACCGAGCGGCGGCGGGGGGGCAAGACAAGGGGAGAGAGAAGGGAGAAGACGAGGGGAGCGAGAACGACAAAGGCCATGGAGGCAAGCCGCAGTTGACCAAGAAGATTCCTATGCCTCAGGCAGAGGAGCAGGCAGAACGAACCTCTGAAGCAGCCAAGCAGAACTTTCTGGCCGGACTGCCGATGGGCGGCGCCCAAGACAGAGCGCCTAGCCCCACTCCGGAACCGAGGTTCGTCAAGCCCCGCAGGCACGTCGAAGGGTTCATAGCAGCCTGGAAGGAACTGGGAGGGACTGCGGAGCGTCTCGCACAAAATGAGGCTGCCGACGCCGTGGCCGCCTACGCAAAAAGCCGCGGAACCGTCCTAGCAGCCAAGGACGCCGTGGAAGGACTCACCCCCGAACTGGTCTGGCCCGACTGCGGACTGGAGGCAGCGGCGAGCGCAGCAGTCGGCGTGGTGCGGGCAGAGGGTGCAGCCGCTCAGACCGGATCGGTGATCATTCGCTCCGACACCAACGGGGGCAGATCCGCAAGCCTGCTGCCTCCGGCTTGTGTATTCGTGGTCCGCGAAGGGGACATCATGGAAACCCTCGGGGATTTTCTGCGCGGCCGCACCACTCTGCCAAGCCAACTAGTGGCGGTGACGGGGCCTTCACGCTCCGCCGACATCGAGAGCACGCTCGTGATCGGAGTACACGGACCTGGCGAAGTCCACGCACTGCTCATCAGCTGAAGTCGTCAGTGAAGCAAGTCCCTAACAAGCTCCTGACGCCGACTTTCGCGCTGCTGATAGGTTCCGGGTTGGCCTACTTCACAGGAACGAGCATGCTGTTACCGGTGCTGCCCGTGTATGTGGGCGAAGAGTTAGGGGGCAGCGACTTGATGGTGGGTCTGGCCATGGGGGTGGTCGGCGTATCGGCGGTCATCCTGAGACTGCTGTTCAGCCAGATCATCGACATCAAGGGACGACGCTGGACGATCATCTTCGGGGCGTCTGCCGCCGGCTTAGGGATTTTCGGTCTGACCATTGCGAAGAGCATTGCAGCGGTAGTGGCGTTTCGACTGCTCACCGGCCTGGGCGAAGCCGCCTTTTTCGTGGGCCTGGTCGCCGCCTTTGGGGACTTGGCGCCCGACGGCAGGAAAGCCGAGGTCGCCTCCTACTTCTCGGCGGCGGTCTACCTGGGGTTTGCGATCGGCCCCATACTTGGAGAGCATCTCGAGAAGCAATATTCCTTCAACGCCGCGTGGACCGCCGGCGGCATCTGTTGCGCTGCCGGAGCGCTCCTGGCCGTGCGGGCGCCGCAGCACGCCCAGCCCGACAAGCAGTTCTGGCCAAAAAGGTTCTTGCACCCGGCGGCGCTAGCGCCTGCTTCGGTGGCGGTAGTCGGGCTGATCGGTTTCGCCGCGTTCGTCACTTTCGCAGCACCCTGGGCAACTCAAATCGGAATCAGCAGAACGGGCAGCGTATTCATGACGTTCGCCTGCGTCGTGCTGGGGCTGCGCATAGGCATGGCACGGCTGCCAGATCGACTCGGCGCCCGCACCATGAGTTCCATAGCCCTAGCGACTTCCATGATCGGGTTGGGAGTCATGGCGCTCTGGCACAGCCCTACGGGACTCTTTCTGGGAACCGTGGTGCTTGGATGCGGGCAGAGTTTTTTCTTTCCGGCTCTGCTTTCTCTCACACTCACGGCGGCGCCGTTCGAGGAGAGAGGTCAGGCACTCGGAACCTTCAGCGCTTCTTTCGACCTTTCCCTCGCCGCCGGGGCGGTACTGGCAGGCGCTGTGTCGGACAATCTAGGCGGCATATCCTCCGCCTTCTGGATGGGCTCTGCTACCTGCGGGGGGGCGCTCATCCTGGTAATAACCCGTCTGCCGGCACAACGGGAGGGAGAGGTCCCGTCTCTTAGAGAATCTTGATCTCGATGTCCACGCCGGCGGGCAGGTCTATGCGCTGCAGGGAGTCGACCGTCTTGGGTGACGAATCCACGATGTCCAACATCCGCTTATGTATTCGCATCTCGAAATGCTCTCGGCTGTCCTTGTCCTTGTGGGGGGAGCGGATGACGGTGAACCTGTGCCGTTCCGTCGGAAGAGGGACAGGGCCCCGCACATTGGCCTGAGTGCGCTTGACGGTCTGAACGATCTTGCGCGCAGACTGATCAATGATCTCGTGGTCATAGGCCTTCAGGCGGATGCGGATCTTCTGAGCGGCAGCCATTCGCTCTACTCCAAGATCTTGGTGACTGCGCCTGCTCCCACGGTGCGCCCGCCTTCACGGATGGCGAACCGCAAGCCTTCATCCATGGCAATTGGTGAGATCAGTTCCACCGTCATCTGCGTATTGTCCCCAGGCATACACATCTCGACGTTGCCAAGGGCGATCGAACCGGTCACATCAGTAGTGCGGAAATAGAACTGGGGTCGGTATCCGTCGAAGAAGGGCTTGTGCCGACCGCCTTCTTCCTTGGTCAACACGTAGACCTCCGCCTCGAAACGGATGTGCGGGGTTATGGATCCGGGTTCCGCCAGAACCTGGCCGCGCTGCACTTCCTCTTTGCCAATGCCTCGAAGCAGTGCGCCGATGTTGTCTCCGGCGCGGCCTTCGTCGAGGATCTTGCGGAACATCTCCACGCCGGTGCAGACCGTCTTGCGCGTCTCCTTGATGCCGATGATCTCCACCGAATCTCCGGTGTTCACGATTCCCTGCTCCACCCTTCCGGTAACGACCGTGCCGCGTCCGGTGATCGAAAACACGTCCTCGATGGGCAGCAGGAAGGGCTTGTCGACGTCGCGCACCGGCTCAGGAATGTAATTGTCCACGGCTTCCATGAGGGCCACGATCCCGTCTGCGGCCGCTTCGTCTCCTTCTAGGGCCCGCAACGCCGATACCGGCACGATGGGGGTGTCGTCACCCGGAAAGTCGTACTCGCTGAGCAGTTCGCGTACCTCTAGTTCCACTAGCTCCAAGATCTCTTCGTCATCTACGGCGTCGACCTTGTTGAGCGCAACCAGAATGCGCGGCACGCCCACTTGACGGGCCAGCAGAACATGCTCGCGGGTCTGGGGCATGGGGCCGTCGGCGGCGGAGACCACGAGGATGGCCCCGTCCACCTGCGCGGCGCCGGTAATCATGTTCTTGATGTAGTCGGCGTGGCCAGGCATGTCTACGTGGGCGTAGTGCCTGTTGGGGGTTTCGTACTCCACGTGAGCCACGTTGATGGTGATACCCCGCTCACGCTCCTCCGGCGCCTTGTCGATGTCATCGAACTCGGTGAACTGGGTGGAGTTCGGATCGCGCTGCGACAACACCCGAGTGATTGCTGCTGTCAACGTTGTCTTTCCATGATCTATGTGACCCATGGTTCCTACGTTGACATGGGGCTTCGAACGCTCAAAGACTTCCTTGGCCATTTTTCTCTCTAACTCCTCTGGCTATGACTGTTGGTTGCTGACTGATAGTTAAACGTCTAAATTTACATCTAAAGGTGGCTCAAACTCCGCGAATCTGAGATACGACCTCTTCCTGCACGCTGGGGGGAGTCCCCTTGTGCGAATCGAACTGCATGGTGTATGAGGCTCGCCCCTGTGTACGCGAACGCAAGGATGTAGCGTATCCGAACATCTCCGCAAGCGGCACGGTCGCAGAGACGACCTGGCTGGATCCCCGTAGTTCTGTACCCAATACGCGCCCCCGGCGGCTGCTGAGGTCGCCCACCACGTCTCCTAGGTGGTTGTCGGGCGTCACGACCTCGACCGACATGATCGGTTCGAGCAGAACGGGAGCCGCCTTTGCGGCCGCCTCTCGCAGCCACGCCGACGCCGCCAGTTTGAAAGCCATCTCCGAGGAATCCACATCATGATGCTTGCCGTCAAGGAGCACGACACGCACGCCGACAGCGGGGAAACCCGCCAGGGGGCCAGCGGTGAGCGCCTCGGCAATTCCCTTCTCAACGGCAGGTATAAATTCCTTGGGAATGACGCCGCCTCGGATCCTGTTCTCAAACTCGAATTCGCTGGACGGATCCAGCGGTTCCAAAGACGCCGTGATCACTGCGAATTGTCCTAGCCCGCCGGTCTGCTTCTTGTGGATATATGTGTGCTCAAGCACCGAATTGGTGAACGTCTCGCGGTAGGCCACCTGCGGGCGGCCCACGTTGGCGTCCACTTTGAACTCCCGAAGCATGCGGTCGACGATCACCTCAAGATGCAGCTCCCCCATGCCCGAAACGATGGTCTGGGCTGTCTCGGAGTCGGTTCGCACACGGAACGTGGGGTCTTCTTCCGCCAAGACCATGAGCGCCTTGGAGAGTCGGTCTCCGTCGGCCCTCGACTTGGGTTCCACGGCCACGTCGATGACCGAGGCGGGGAACTCCAGATCTTCTAAGACGATCGGATGAGCGAGATCACAAAGCGTGTCTCCGGTGCGGGTGTTCTTGAAACCGATACCCGCAATGATGTCGCCCGGACCCACCTCATCCTTGTCGAATCTGTCATTGGCGTGCATCTCCAACAACCTTGAGGCCCGTTCCTTGCGTCCGGTTCGGCTGTTCAGAATCTGGCTTCCTTTCTGCAGCTTTCCGCTGTAGACACGGAAGTATGTGAGGCGCCCTACGTGCGCGTCGGACATGATCTTGAACGCAAGAGCGGCAAAGGGCTCATCGCTGCTGGTCTCCCTCACTGCTTCTGCCTTGCTCCTGGGTTCTCTTCCGACCACGGGCGGCAGGTCTAGCGGTGAAGGCAGGTAGTGGATAACCGCGTCGAGAAGCGGCTGGACACCCTTGTTCTTGAACGCCGAGCCGCAGAGCACCGGCACAAAATCGCCCTCCAAAGTGCCGCGACGGATGGAACGGCGCAAGTCCGCTGCGGTTATCTCCTCCTCCGATACAAACTTCTCCAGAATCTCATCGTCGTTCGACGCCAAAGAGTCGATGATCTCATGGCGGTGCCGCTCAGCGGCTTCCCGGAGATCGTCGGGGACGCTGATTTCTTCCCAGGTGACGCCCAAATCCGGCTTGTTCCACACCAAGGCGCGCATGCTCACCAAGTCCACGACGCCGCAAAAATCGGATTCGCTCCCGATCGGCAATTGCAGCACCAGCGGAACGCAAGCCAAACGCTCACGAATGGAGTCCACGCAGAAGAAGAAATCCGCACCCGTGCGATCCAGCTTGTTTACGAAGCAGATTCTGGGAACTTTGTAACGGTCGGCCTGCCGCCAGACTGTCTCCGTCTGCGGCTCCACGCCCGCCACACCGTCAAACACCGCCACGGCTCCGTCGAGCACGCGCAACGATCTCTCCACTTCCATGGTGAAATCCACGTGACCGGGAGTGTCGATGATGTTGATGCGGCTGTCGCGCCAGTTGCAGTGCGTAGCAGCGGCGGTGATCGTTATGCCCCGCTCCTGTTCCTGGGGCATCCAGTCCATCGTGGCCGCCCCTTCATGAACTTCACCAATCTTGTAGTTGACTCCGGCGTAATAAAGAAATCGCTCGGTGATGGTGGTCTTGCCGGCGTCGATGTGCGCCATGATTCCGATGTTGCGTAGGTTTTCTAGGTTTTCCTTCGACATTTTTCTGCCTCGTATCGTTTAAACCCTCAAGGCGGGCGGGTGCAGTTTGTTCGGATGTATCAGATGCTGACCCCGTTATCTCTCCTAGCGCGGAGGCGGGGCGGGGAAGGTCTTTACCGACTCACGCAGTCGCCCCAGAAGGGGCACGCTGCGGAATTGAAATGGCTTGGCTCGGCTCCGGTCGGTCTACCGAGCCGTGAGAGAATTCAGACGGCTCGGCGGCTCGTGTCGTTCATAGCGCAGCCATCTCGTGCATATCCAAGATTTCAGTCAGACTTACCAGCGGTAGTGGGCGAAAGCCTTGTTCGATTCTGCCATTTTGTGGAGGTCTTCCTTCCGCTTTATAGACGCTCCCGTTTCGTTTGCCGCGTCAAGCAGCTCAGCGGCAAGCCGTCTCGACATGGTCCGCTCCTTGCGGGCACGGGAATGGTTGACAATCCATCGTATGGCAAGCGTCGTCTGCCTTCGTGGATTCACGTCAACGGGAACTTGGTAGGTGGCGCCGCCGACGCGCCTGCTGCGCACCTCCAATTGGGGCTTTACGTTTTCTACTGCCCGTTCCAGCACGCTCGAAGCGTCGGCGCCCGTGGTCTTGGCCACCGAACTGAGCGCATCGTAAACGATCTTCTCCGCCAACGACCGCTTGCCGCGTTGGAGAATCTTGTTCACTAGCTGAGTAACCAAAACCGAATCGTAAACGGGGTCGGGCGGGAGTTTGCGCTGGGCAGGAGGTCCTCTGCGGGGCATAACTCAGCCTTTCTTGGAGCCGTAACGGCTGCGCGCCTGACGCCGATCGTCTACTCCGCTGGAGTCCAACGCCCCGCGAATGACCTTGTAGCGAACGCCTGGAATGTCTTTCACACGTCCTCCGCGCACCAGCACAATGGAATGCTCCTGGAGGTTGTGACCTTCGCCGGGGATGTAAGCGGTCACCTCCACACCGCTGCTGAGACGAACTCGAGCCACCTTGCGCAAAGCCGAGTTGGGCTTCTTCGGAGTAGTCGTGTAGACGCGCGTGCATACGCCGCGGCGTTGAGGCGCGCCCTGGAGAGCGGGCGTGCTGTCCTTCCGCGACTTCGTCTTGCGGCCTTTGCGCACAAGTTGTTGAATCGTCGGCACGTCGTTCCTTTAAGTCCTTCAGCTAAGTCTTTCAGCGTTCCCGCGGCATTCCCGCAGTCAGGATGCATGCAATCCCAAACGGTGCAGTCGGTCGAAAGTTTGATGTCTTCACAATTCTCAATGCAATCAACGCATCAAAGCAATCAAAGCAATCAAAACCTGTTTGAGACAACCATTTGAGGATAGTGATTAACCGGCGGCTTTCAACAAAAGTCGACACTATGAACTTCGGCGTAGGCGTCGGCGGTGCCGGTCGCCGCCGCTTCGTTAACTCCGGAAGCCATCTGCGCCTCGTCCCAGACCTCCACCGAATCATCCCCAGCATCTCCCTCCGGCAGGTCACCTGTGTACATATCGGAGTAGACCTCCATCGGTTTGTAGTCAGGAGCGTGCGGAGCAACCCTTTGATGCACGGGAACGCCGGTGCCGGCCGGAATGAGCTTGCCAATCATGATGTTTTCCTTCAGGCCGCTCAGATCGTCGCTGCGGGATTCGATGGCGGATTCGGTAAGCACCTGAGTGGTGGTCTGGAACGAAGCCGCAGACAACCAGGAGTCGGTGGCCAGAGAAGCCTTGGTGATCCCCATAAGTTCAGTGCGCGCGCTGGCCGGACGCAGCCCCTCGGTTATCAACTTTGAGTTGACTTCCTGGTAGTGGCGCAGATCCACCCTATCGAAGGGTAGGAAGTCCGAATCTCCAGACTCCAGGACTTGCACTCGGCGAGTCATCTGACGGACTATCAATTCGATGTGCTTGTCGTGAATCGGCACACCTTGTTCCCTGTAGACCTTCTGAACTTCATCTACCAAGTACCTCTGAACTTCGCGAATGCCCTTGATTTCCAGCAGTTCCTTAGGGTCGGGGTTGCCGTCCACCAGGATGTCGCCAGCTTCGACGCGGGTGCCGTCTGCCACGCTGGGAAGCAACCCGCTGGGCACTTTGTAGTCCTTGTGACTGTCTATCGCCCCGCTGTCTCCGACAATGACGAAACGCTGATGCTGACCGTCCGACTCCTGCAGGCGAAGCACGCCAGAACTGCGCGCCAGGACGGCCTTGCCTTTGGGAGTGCGGGCCTCGAAAAGCTCCACCACCCTGGGCAAACCGCGGGCGAGGTCGCTCACTCGACGGCCGAGTTCCATGGCTCCGCCCGTGTGGAAGGTACGCATGGTCAGCTGAGTCCCAGGCTCACCGATGGACTGAGCCGCTATCACGCCAACCGCCTCGCCCACCTGTATGAGTGAGCCTGTAGCCAGCGACATCCCGTAAGACTTGGCCGATATCCCCTGGATAGAGTTGTCGGTAAGAGGCGAAAGCACTCGCACTCTGTTCACGACGTTGTCCGTCTCCAGCGTGTGCATGAGGTCTCGGGTCACCATCTCGCCCCTTGGAATGACCGTCCCGTCGCCAAGAGTCACATCGTCGGCCAGCACCCTGCCCAGCAGGCGGTCGGAAAGATAGAGGCGCTCGTGGCCGACCTCCGGCCGGACGTTGTCGATATAGATGCCGGGGACTGGCCCGGGCCTTTCAAACGGATCCTCGTCGTTGATAATGAGTTCCTGAGCCACGTCCACTAGGCGTCGGGTGAGATATCCGGCGTCCGCTGTGCGAAGGGCGGTGTCGACCAAACCTTTGCGGGCGCCTGGGGTGGATATGAAGTACTCCAGCACCGTCAGACCCTCACGGAAATTGGACTTTATTGGACGTGAGATCATGTCGCCGCGGGGATTGGCCACGACGCCGCGCATTCCGGCAATCTGACGAATCTGCATCATGTTGCCTCGAGCACCCGAGTCGACCATCATGTTGACCGGATTCAGCTCATCTGCCAGCAAAGCGGCGACCATGTCTTGCTGGACTTCATTGGTTGCTTCCAGCCAAGTCTCGATCTCTTTCTGACGCCTTTCTCCATCGGTTATGACCCCGCGACGGAACTGTTTCTCCGTCTGCTCCGCCTGACGTTCGTGGCGATCCAGGATTTTCTGCTTCGTGGCAGGCACTTTGATGTCGTGGAAGGAGATGGTCAACCCGGACTGCATGGCATATCTAAAGCAGATGTCCTTGAGGCCGTCCAGACTTGAGGCAACCTGGGCCTTGGGGTAGTTGCGCGCCAAGCGGTCGACTATCTGACTTACCACAGACTTGTCCATGTGCTTGTTGACGAAACCGAAGTCTTCGGGCAGTTGTTCGTTGATCCAGACACGCCCAGCGGTCGTGAGTTCGTAACTCGGAGAATCTCCGTTCTCGCTGAGATCCACACGCAGATCGGGAATGCGGAACTGGATTGGGGTCTGAACATCGATAAGCCCGGACTCGACCGCCCAATGCACCTCGTCGACGTTGCGGAAAGCCCTCGGCTGACCCTGGAAATCGGTATGCATCCAACTTAGGTAATACGAACCGATAAGCATGTCCTGGGTGGGCGTCACCAGCGGGGAGCCGTGGGCGGGGGAAAGGACGTTGTTGGCCGACAGCATCAAGACCCGAGATTCCGCCTGAGCCTCGGCTGAGAGCGGCAAGTGCACGGCCATCTGGTCGCCGTCGAAGTCGGCGTTGAAAGCCGAACACACCAGAGGGTGAATCTGTATGGCCTTGCCCCCCACCAGAACCGGTTCGAACGCCTGAATGCCCAGACGATGCAAGGTGGGGGCGCGGTTCAGAAGCACCGAGCGCTCGGCGATAACGTCGTCGAGCACCTTCCAGGCTTCCTTGTGCCGCCGTTCTGTCATGCGCTTAGCGGACTTGATGTTGGTCGCCCGCTCACGCGCCACGAGTTCCTTCATTACGTACGGTTTGAAAAGCTCAAGAGCCATCAGCCGAGGCAGCCCGCACTGGTGAAACTTCAGCGACGGGCCTGCGACTATTACGGAGCGCCCCGAATAATCCACACGCTTACCCAGCAGGTTCTGGCGAAAACGCCCTTGCTTGCCCTTGAGCATGTCGGAGAGCGACTTGAGGTCGCGGTTGCCCGACCCTTTTACGGGTTTGCTTCTACGGGCATTGTCGAACAGGGCGTCAGCCGCCTCCTGCAGCATCCTGCGTTCGTTGTTGACAATGATCTCCGGCGCGCCGAGGTCGATCAGCCGGCGCAGGCGGTTGTTCCTGTTGATCACCCGCCTGTACAGGTCGTTCAAGTCTGAAGTTGCAAAACGTCCGCCGTCGAGTTGAACCATTGGCCGCAAATCGGGGGGAATTACGGGAATCACGTTCAGGATCAAGGAAGAGGGGTCGTTTATTCGCCGGCCGTGGTCGTCGCGAGCATTGAACGCGCTGAGGATGCGCAGACGGCGGATGGATTTCTGCAGACGCTGAGCGGACAACGGCCTAGAGCCTTCCTCTGGAGTTATCTGGCTGCGCAGAATCTCTTCTTGCTTCTCCAAGTCCAGTTCGTCTATGAGGTCAGCCACCGCCTTGGCCCCCATACCCCCTTCGAAGTAATCGCCGTAACGAGTTTGAAGTTCATACCAGAGTTCGTCGTCATCAATGATCTGCCGTACAAAAAGATTGCTGAACGCTTCAAAGACCATTTTGACCCGCTCGCGCTCGGCTTCGCATTCCCTCTCAAGTTCCTGAAGATCGGCTTCAGCGTCCTGTTTCCGGTTGCGGATGTCGGTCTGCTTGCGACCGGCTGACTCCAGACCGACGAGTTCAGACTCCAGTTCGAGCAGCCGCTCCGCACGGTGCTGTTCATACACCGCCTCTATTTCCTTGAGCTCTGTGTGCATCTCCTGCTCTAGACGCGGCAGGTCGACGTGGCGGCGGTCTTCGTCCACCTTCACCACCAAGTGGGCGGCAAAATAGACCACCTTCTCAAGTTGCTTGGTCTTGACCTCCTCCTTGGGCTCGGTGCCCATGAGCAGATACGTCAACCAGGAGCGGGTGCCGCGCAGATACCAGATGTGCACCACGGGATCGGCCAGCTCGATATGACCGATGCGCTCGCGACGCACTTTGGAACGAGTCACCTCCACGGCGCAGCGCTCGCAAATGATGCCTCGGAATCTGATGCGCTTGTACTTGCCGCAGGAACACTCCCAGTCCTTCATAGGACCGAAGATCTTCTCGCAGAAAAGGCCGTCCTTCTCCGGCTTCAACGTCCGATAGTTGATGGTCTCGGGTTTCTTAACTTCTCCGTTTGACCATGTGCGTATCGAATTCGCCGAAGCTAGACCAATTCTCAAGCGGCCGAATTCGTTGACGTCCGGACCGTTGCTAGCTACTTTGGGCAGGTTGTCCATGACTCCCTTTGAATAATCTTGTTGCGGATTCCGGCTGCGCTCGAACTACAGCCGAGCTGCACGGCGGGCATCATCTTCGTCGGAACCTCGTTCGGGCCGGGAGATGTTGATACCCAACTCCTCCGTGGTTCTGTAAAGCTCCTCGTCGATTTCACGAATCTCAACCTCGTCGTCGTTGAAATCGAACACGTCTACCTGCAGGCACAGCGCCTGCATCTCTTTGATAAGAACTTTGAAGCTTTCCGGTATCCCCGGATCGGGGACGTTCGCTCCCTTAACGATGGCTTCGTAGACCTTGACCCGACCCAGCACGTCATCGGACTTCACGGTCAGTATCTCCTGCAGGCAATAGGCGGCCCCGTAAGCCTCCAACGCCCAGACCTCCATCTCTCCGAAACGCTGACCGCCGAACTGCGCCTTGCCGCCTAGGGGCTGCTGGGTGATCATGGAGTAGGGACCCGTGGAGCGAGCGTGGATCTTGTCGTCGACAAGGTGGTTCAGCTTGAGAATGTAAGTGACCCCCACCGTCACGGGATGATCGAAAGGTTCGCCGGTGCGCCCGTTGTACAGAGTCGCTTTTCCGGTCTCGTCGACTAGACGCTCTCCGTCCGGGGACTCAGGGTTGAGGTTCTTCAGCAGCGACTGGATCGACGGCTTGCCGCCCGAGGCTTCGGCGTCGTCCCATCGAGCGCCGTCGAACACCGGAGTCTCGATAAAGACCGCAGGGGGCGTGGTGGGGCGCGTCTTCCTCTCGGACGCAATCACGGGTTGCTCGCCAACCTTCTCGCCGTTCAGCGACCATCCCCAGCGGGCGGCATAGCCCAGGTGCGCTTCGAGCACCTGACCCACGTTCATCCTCGACGGCACGCCGAGCGGGTTCAGAATCAAGTCCACTGGCGTCCCGTCGGCTAAGAACGGCATGTCCTCGATGGGGAGGATCTTGGCAATGACGCCCTTGTTCCCGTGTCGTCCGGCCAGCTTGTCCCCCACGCTTATCTTCCGCTTCTGTGCAACAAAGACCCGCACCAGTTCATTCACGTCTGGGGGCAGTTCGTGCTCGTCAGACCGGCGAAAGATCTTCACGTCGATGACCTTGCCCGACTCGCCGTGCGGGACCTTCAAGGAGGTGTCGCGCACCTCGCGCGCCTTCTCCCCGAAGATGGCGCGCAGCAGACGCTCCTCAGGCGTCAGTTCTGTCTCACCCTTCGGCGTGACCTTCCCCACCAGAATGTCCCCCGATTCCACGGAGGCTCCAACTCGCACCATTCCTTCTTCATCCAAGTCTGCAAGAAGTTCTTCGGGAAGATTGGGGATATCGCGGGTAATCTCCTCGGGGCCGAGCTTGGTCTCTCTGGCATCGATCTCGTACTGGTGGATATGGACGGACGTGAATACGTCGTCGCGAACCAGTCTCTCGCTGATGATCACCGCATCCTCGAAGTTATAGCCCTCCCAGGACATGAACGCCATCAGCACGTTCTTGCCCAAGGCCAACTCGCCGTTGTCGGTCGACGGGCCGTCGGCGAGCAGTTCGCCTTTGCGAACCTCTTGACCGACCTTCACCAGCGGGTTGTTGCTGACGCAGGTGTCCTGGTTAGAACGACCAAAACGGGCCAACTGGTGAACTTGCTTGCCGAGGGTCTCGTACTCGAGCTCGATTTGGGTGGCGTCGACGGAAGTGACGACGCCGTTCTCCAGCGCCCAGATGAGACCCGCCGAGCCGCGCGCCGCCGAGGCTTCAATGCCCGTGCCGATGTAGGGAGCCTCGGTTCGCAGCAATGGCACGGCTTGGCGCTGCATGTTGGCTCCCATGAGCGCCCTGTTAGCGTCGTCGTGCTCAAGGAAGGGGATCAGCGCTGTCGCCACGGACACGATCTGCTTGGGAGATACGTCCATCCTTTGGACTTCGTCGGGAGGAGTAAAGGCAATCTCGGTCGTGGCGCCGAAGAAGTGCTCCTGCTCGAGCTGAAGCTTTAGGTCGGCAAGGGAGGCCGACTGAGGAGACCTGCGTGCCAGAACCCTCTTGTTGCGGAAAGTCCGGTCGGACTTCAAAGGAGCGTTGGCCTGGGCCACTACGTACTTTTCCTCTTCGTCGGCGGAGAGGTACTCCACTTCGCTGGTCACCACTCCGTCTTTGACGACTCGATAAGGCGTTTCGATGAAGCCGTACTCATTGAGCCGTCCGTAGGTGGCCAGAGCGCCGGTGAGGCCGATGTTAGGGCCTTCCGGCGTCTCTATGGGGCACATCCTTCCGTAGTGACTGAAGTGGACGTCGCGCACCTCAAAACCTGCACGTTCACGCGTCAGTCCTCCCGGGCCTAGTGCTGAGAGGCGGCGGCGGTGGGTGAGTCCGGCCAGAGGATTCACTTGGTCCATGACCTGGCTCAACTGACTGGAACCAAAAAACTCCTTGAGCGAAGAGACCAGCGGACGGATGTTGATCAGAGATTCGGGGGTAATGGCCTCCGCATCCTGGGTGGTCATGCGCTCCCGCACGATCCGCTCCATGCGCGACATCCCCACCCTGACTTGGTTCTGCACGAGTTCACCCACCGATCGAATTCGGC
The DNA here is from genome assembly GCA_965242895.1 of Acidimicrobiales bacterium. Lineage (GTDB taxonomy): Bacteria > Actinomycetota > Acidimicrobiia > Acidimicrobiales > CATQHL01 > CATQHL01. Next base: position 1,405,006 of record OZ251507.1, on the reverse strand, counting down.
GGTTGGCAAAGTGATCCTGGTCGTCTAGGTGATACCCCTGCTCATACTGAGCAAGATGAAGCAAGTAAGTGGCTGTAGCCAACATCTCCGAAGAGCTCAACACCGACTGTTCCTTTTCGGGTCGTTCCAGTTCGATGTTGAATATCTCTTCTATGCGGTCGATCTCCCTACCTAGCTTGCGGTTGAGTTTGTAACGCCCCACCTTCGAAAGGTCGTACTTTCGAGAGTCGAAAAACGCTCCCTGGAGATAATTGCGAGCCGCTTCCACATTGGGCTGCTCCGCTGGCCGCGCACGCTTGTATATCTCGACCAGAGAATCCTCAAGAGTAGGGGCCAAGTGCCTGTCGGCTTCCCACTGCTCTTCAAGAAACTCGAACTGCCCGACGAAGCGCTCAAGAAAACCTGGGTACTCCTTCTCATCACCGAAACCCAAGGCGCGCAGGAGGATGAAGAGGCTCATCCTCCGCTTGCGAGCAATGCGCACGCCCACGGTGGGGTGCTTCCCCGGCCGCTGCTCGAGGTCGAACTCCACCCATTCTCCGCGAGACGGATGGATGGTTCCGGTCACCAATTGATGCTTGGAAGGATTCCTGAGCCGATAGCGCTCACCAGGCTGGAAAATCACGCCGGGCGAACGCACCAGTTGCGAAACGATGACGCGTTCGGTGCCGTTGACAATGAACGTACCTCGCGGCGTCATCATGGGGAAATCCCCCATGAACACCGTCTCTTCCTTGATCTCACCCGTGTTGGCGTTCAAAAAGCGAGCCAGAACGAACACGGGAGTGCTGTAGGTGACGTCTTTCTCCTTGCACTCCTCCACGGAAAAACGAGGGGGCGGCAGCAAATACTCGTCTTCAGGGTCGAATTCGAATTCCAGCATCAACTTTTCTGAACTGTCTTTGACGGGGCTGATGTCGGCAAAGACTTCGCTGATGCCTTCTTTCAAAAACCAATCAAAAGAATCCCTTTGGATTGCTAAGAGATCGGGAAGATCCAGAACGTTTTCAAGATTGCCGAAGGAATACCGCTCACGGCTCAAAAGATGTGTACTCAAGTGACTCTCCAGGCAATACAAATAAACGGAAACGGGGCGCGCGCGACTAGCACACCAGAGATGTCAAGGCGCATGGCGGCTAGCAGAGGACTACAACGAAAGTTGCGACGGCACGGCGTGAGGAGTCTAGCGGACGCGACGACGCCTCACAACCAATGATTCGATCTTCTTGAATCTGCGGCGGTATCAGTGCCTGTGACAGTTCGATAACTCAACTCCGCAACCCAGAACAGGTCGGCGACCGTGGAGTTGATTGATATCAATGGTTGCAGCGGTTCAAGAACTCAATCCCCAAACTCAACCCCCCGCCGACTGCTCCGGCCGGTGCGTCGAACTCAGGGCCTAAGCAACTACTCGACCTTAATGGAGGCACCCACGGCCTGGAGGGATTCGGCGGCTTTGTCGGCCTCTTCGCGCCCTACTCCTTGCAGTACGGGTTTGGGAGCACTGTCGACGAGTTCCTTAGCTTCCTTTAGCCCGAGGTTCGTAAGGCTTCGAACCTCTTTGATGACCTGAATCTTCTTTTCGCCAATCTCCACTAGCAGAACGTCGAAGGAAGTTTGCTCCTCCTCTGCGGGACCTCCAGCAGCGTCCGCTGCGAGCACCGGAGCGGCGACAGCCGCGGCAACCGGGGCAGCGGTCACACCAAACTTCTCTTCGAACGCCTTGAGCAGTTCACTCAGTTCCAGGACGGTCATCGAAGAGATGGTTTCGAGGATTTCATCAACTTTTGTCATTTTGTTTCTCCTGATTCTTGCGATTTAGATTCTTACGATTTAGCTTGCCGGTTCGGATCAAGACGATTCTTTGGATCGATCAATCAGAGCACGCAGGAGACCTGCGAAGTTCTGACAAGGGGCTCCCAACAGACCGGCCATCTCCCGCATCGGCGCCGCTGTCAGAGCGGCAAGGCTCCGCAGGGGGGCGGTTATGGCTCCAACGGTCATCACGCGCATCTCATCTGCCGAAGGCAGCTTGGAAAGCCTCTCGACCTCATCCGGCCCCACGACAGACGCACCGAGAATGCCACCCTTGATGATTAGCTTGTCGAAATTGCTCCTGAAGTCCATGAGAACCTTTGCGACCGCCGCTGCGTCTGGAGAACTGCCGTCGGGCGGCGGTTCCACGAACGCCAAACCCGTCGGACCGACTAGCAAGTGCTCGCACTCGATATCGAGTTGGCGCACGGCAAAGCGCACCATCGTGTTCTTGTAGACGACGAAACTGCCCCCCACGGCTCGGAGAGCCTGCCTCAGAGAAGACATCACCTTCGTGTCGAGGCCGCGGTACTCAGCCAAGACCACTCCCTCGCTAGCGTTCAAACGCTCGCGGATTTCCGCCACGATGGCAATCTTTTCAGGGCGCGGCCCGCCGCGTGCCGCGCCGTTGGTGTGTTGTTTCTGGGAGTCTTCCGACAAGCGTCCTCCGTCTCGTTCGGTGAATTCGACTCCGATACTCAACCCTCGCAAACGCAAAAACGGCGCCGCAAAACCGCTCGGCGCCGTGATCTCCATGTCACCTCATCGGGCGAGCGGGGGGCTCATTCAACTCTTGCGAGCACCGGAAGTCTTCAGCGAACTAATTCAGTTGTAGGTGCAACTCTAACAATGCCGACTGGCTTCTCCACCCCTGTCCGCCGAAGCGGAAACCGATCGCAGACGCTGCCGACAGGTCGGCTAGAAGTCGGCAGGGTTGATCTTGACCGGAGGCCCCATGGTTGCACTTAGAGTGATCCTCAACAGGTACCGCCCCTTGGCCCCAGACGGGCGCACCCTCTGCAGTTCCTCAATCACAGCCTTCAGATTGTCAAGCAGATCGGCTGCGGAGAAACTTACCTTTCCTATTGGAACGTGGACGTTGCCCTGGCGGTCGGTGCGATAACCGACCTTGCCGCCTTTGAAATCGGCGACGGCCGACGCCACGTCTGGCGTAACCGTTCCGCTCTTGGGATTTGGCATGAGGCCGCGCGGCCCCAGCGTCCTGCCCAACTTCCCCACTTTCGGCATCATGTCGGGAGCGGCTATGGCCACGTCAAAGTCCAGCATTCCGCCCGATATCTGTTCCACCAGGTCGTCCGCACCTACGATGTCGGCTCCTGCTTCTCGGGCGGCCATTTCGTCAGCACCCTGGGCGAACACGGCCACACGCACCTTTTTGCCGGTTCCTGCAGGCAAAGAAACGGTGCCTCGCAGCATCTGGTCGGCTCGACGAGGATCCACGCCTAGACCCACGGCCAAGTCCACAGTCTCGTCGAAACGCGCAGGCGGCAGACTCTTGAGAACACTAACCCCCTCCTCCCCGCCGTAGAGGCGAGCCCTGTCGTACTTCCCAGCAGCATCCTTGTATCGCGTGGCGGTCTTTGACATCGATAGTTCCCTTTTCAGTCGAGCAAACGGTCAGCGGGCAACCCGCACACCCATGCTGCGGGCCGTACCTGCGATCTGTCGCTTTGCCTTCTCCAGATCGTCGGTGTTGAGGTCGGGCATCTTGGTCTCGGCGATTGCTGCTACCTGTTCGTCGGAAATCATGCCGACCTCTTCCCTGCCCACTTCACTAGCTCCGGACTCGATGCCTGCAGCTTCGCGTATCAAGTAAGAGGTAGGCGGAGTCTTGAGAATGAAACTGAAAGTCCTGTCCTCGTAGATGGTGATGACCACTGGAATGATCTGACCGGCCCTCTCTGACGTCTGATCGTTGTACTGCCTGCAAAAGTCCATGATTGCCACGCCGTGAGGACCGAGAGCAGTGCCGACGGGAGGAGCAGGAGTGGCCTGACCGGCCGGTATCTGGATTTTGACTATTGCTGCTACGGGTTTAGCCATTATTCAGTTTGCCTGCGTTTGCCTGCGTTTGCCTGCGCCTGCCGCTTCGGACTTGTAGAAAACATGCGCCGTGCTCCCACTAGAGCTTGGCGACCTGGGAGAACTCCAGTTCCACCGGAGTTTCCCTGCCGAAGATGTTCACGAGCACTTTCACCTTCAGTTGCTCGGCGTTGATGTCGATTATCTCTCCAGAGAGCTGAGCAAACGGCCCTTCTCTCACTCGAACGTTCTCGCCTATCACGTATTGCAGTCTTGGGCGGCCTCGCCTGATGGTTTCTTCCCCGCCGGGCTTGGCTCCTAGGAAGTTCTCCACGTCACGCCGCGAAAGCGGAACAGGCTTGGTGCCGTGGCCCACGAAGGCGGTGATGGAAGGTGTTCCTTTGATAATCGTGTAGGAGTGATCCGTCAGCCTGCAGCGAATCAGGAGATACCCAGGGAAAACCCTTTTGGGTACAACGACCTTTTTTCCGGCCTTGAACTCCACGACGTCTTCGGTAGGAATAACAACCTCGTACACCAGGTCTCCGGCGCCGAGGCTCTGAACTCTTGCTTCAAGGTCCTGCTTGGCCTTCCTCTCATGCCCCGACTGGGTGTGCACCACGTACCACTTGCCAGGACGCAGATAAGGACTGCTCTGGGAAACGGCGGCAGCCTCCTCGGGCTCTTCGGCAGGCCGCAGGACGTCGTCTTCTTCTAGGACGTATGAGGATTGCGCTGGGGACTGCTCGGAGAAATCCGCTTGAGAGGACTTAGGAAACTGCGGGCTGCCGACAGCGTCGAGTTCTTCGGCGACAGGTGCGCCGAGCGGGCCGGAAGGCAGCAGACCGACCGACGACTCAGCGGCCGCAGCAGCTTGATCGTTGGAGTCTTCGGAGGTCATCGTTCAAAAAGCTTCAGGACCGCTTCACCAAAGCCAAAGTCAAGCAGACCAATGAAAGTAGTGACGAGAGTAACCACTACCAACACCACGATGGAGTAGTTGATGACCTCCGATCGGGTCGGCCAGGAGACTTTGCGTAACTCGGCGCGCACTTCGCGCATGAACGCGGCAGGCGAAGAGCGTTCTCTAGGGGACTGCGACTGAGACTGTTGGCGCTTGCGCGCCACGGGGGCGCCGTCTTGGTCGATTTCGCCCTGCTTACGCGCCATTCGACGAAACTGTCTATTCATTTCCATAGCAGGGCAGGAGGGACTCGAACCCCCAACCGCCGGTTTTGGAGACCGGTGCTCTCCCAGTTGAGCTACTGCCCTATCGGGCCATATGACGCCTTGGAGCTAAGCGTTAAGGATACCGCCAAAAATTGGAGAGTGCTCACGCCTAACGATCTCCTGAAGCCGCAAGAAGCTGCAAGGAATGGTAGCGACGGCCAGACTTGAACTGGCGACCTCTCGATTATGAGTCGAGCGCTCTTACCAACTGAGCTACGCCGCTGCGAGCTCCCTGAGAGAATCGAACTCTCGACCTTTTCCTTACCATGGAAACGCTCTGCCGGCTGAGCTAAGGGAGCGGCATTATAAGCATGCCATAGCGGGCGCCTCAGCCCAACCCGAGGGAAGCGCTAGCGTCTAGAGAGATGCACATCCGCAGGGCCAATCTCGACGACGCGGAAGGCATTGCGGCCATCTACAACCACGAAGCCGTCCAACGACGGACCGTCTTCGACTTGCGGGGGCGCACTCTTGAAGAGCAGAGGCAGTGGCTCCTGGAACGATCTGGGGCGCACTCCGTCATAGTCGCTGAAGAAGATGAAAGCGTCGTCGGATTCGCCTCTCTCTCCCCTTTCCGCAGTCGTCCGGCCTACAACACGACAGTCGAATGCTCTGTCTTCGTGCGAAGAGACCGCCTCCGGCAAGGCGTAGGGAAAGCGCTCCTCGAAACGCTCATAAGATTGGCTTCCGAACATGGTTTTCACTGCATGATCGCTCGGATCGCCGACGGAAACCAAGCCTCCATCGGACTTCACCAGGCTTGCGGTTTCTCTCTAGTCGGAGTGGAGCGGGAGGTAGGGCGCAAGTTCAACCGCTGGCTGGACGTGACCGTCATGCAAAAGCTGCTGCAGAGCGCCGATCCCGTGGGCGGAGGAAGCGGGCAAGAGTATCGTATGGCCTAGAGAGGGTCGGTGCCCGAGTGGACAAAGGGAGCAGACTGTAAATCTGCCGGCTAAGCCTTCGGAGGTTCAAATCCTCCCCGGCCCACTCCTCAACGCTCCAGTTGCGCTCCAGTTGACTGGGAGGAACGCTGCTAAGTCCGGTAACGCTCTTTCCATTCCTTTGAACGCAGCCGTTTGACCCGTTCCGAGGTAGCAGGGTGGGTGGAGAACATTCCGGCAAACTCCATCCGCTGCCCCGAAAGTGGGTTCACTATGTAGTGAGACGCCTGCTCCCGCGCCACCGGCGTAGGTATCCGCCGGCCTGCGCTTTCTAACTTCTCCAACGCCCTGGCCAGCGGTTCCCCGTCATTGATGAGTTGGGCGGCCTTGCGGTCGGCCTTGAACTCCCGCGTACGGCTGATAGCCGCCTGTACAAGCATGGCTGCTATAGGGGCCAGAATCATCATGACCAACAATCCAATGGGATTGCGGTCGCGGTCGCCGTCTCCATGGGAAGTGAATATGGCGGCGAAGAAAGCAAGGCGCGCCACGAGGGTGATCATCATCGCTATCGCTGCGGCCACCGAACCGACCAGGATGTCCCTATTTTTTATGTGCATGAGTTCGTGAGCCAGCACTCCCCGAATCTCTTTCCAGTTGAGGTGTTCTATGAGTCCAGCCGTAATAGCGACCGCGGCTTTGTCCGGATTGCGGCCCGTGGCGAACGCATTCGGCTGCTGATTGGGAGTCACGTAGAGACGGGGCATCGGGATTCGCGCCCGCTTGGCGAGATCCTCGACGATGCTGTAGTACTCGGGGTACTGCTTGGGATCCGCAAGCTGTGCGCGCGCCGAGGCGATGGCCAGTTTGTCGGAGAACCAGTAGGAAAATCCCACCAAGGCAAAGGCGATCACCGCTCCGATGATCAGTCCACTCCTCCCGAAAAAGCTGCCCACGCCAATGGATAAGCCACCTAGCAGGGCGAGCAATACGAGCGTTTTCAAGCTGTTCTTCACTGCTGCCTCCTGTTTGTTTCGGACCGGTCGCCACCACCGAACGGGAACGAGAATCGCGCCTCCCCAACCGACCTATGCGCTTTCACGCTAACAACAGCCTCTGACTGTGCAGCGATGATGGACTCACGCATCCTTTCAACGCTTCCTAGAAGAATTTAATTGCGTCGAGCCAGCGAGGTCAAGGAGGTCGACGAGGTCGGCCTTACGAATCTTGCCTGAAGGGGTGCGCGGGAAATCCTCCACGAAACTCACCCAAGCGGGGCATGCACGCTTCTCTAGACGCTCAGCCACCAGCCGTCGAATATCGCCGACGCCGAGCGTGCTGCCTTCACGCACCTTCACTGCAGCGGCAACTCTCTCCCCCCACTCGGAGTCCGGAACCGCGAAAACAGCTGCTTCAACCACCTCAGGATGAGCGGCGATGGCGCATTCAACCTGAGCCGGGTAGACGTTGACCCCTCCAGAGATGATCACCTCTTTGGAGCGGCCTACGAGTTTCAAGTAGCCCTCGGCGTCTGCGACGGCAAGGTCGCCGGTCAGGAGCCAGCCGTCCCTGAGGGCTGCTGCCGTGGCGTCTAGATCGCGCAGGTAGCGAGACATCACTTTGGGACTGCGGAGTGTTATCTCGCCTACCTCTCCGGGGGCGACGGGCGTCCCGCCGGAGTCGCGCAAGACAACCTCCACTCCGGGAATCGGCACCCCGCAAGAACCCAGGCGTGGATCTTCGGGGCCGCTCAGCCTCGCATGGTCAGCGGCAGTGAAGCCAGTCACCAAGGTGGCAGCCTCGGTGAGACCGTACCCGTGATACAAACCACACGGCAGTTCTTTCGCCATGCGCAAAATCTGGGCGTTGCTAGAAGGCCCTGCGCCGTAGACGAGCAGCCGCAGAGAGGCCAGCCGGGCGGGATCGAAGCCCGGATGATCGAGCACTCGGGAGACCTGGGTGGGCACCAACACCCCATGGGTGACGGCAAAAGCCTCGACCGAACGAAACCACGCCTCAGGATCGAAGCTACGCATCACGACGTGGGTGTGCGCGCCGAACAACATAGTGAACGTTCGCATGGCCGCCGTTGCGTGATACATGGGCGTGGCGCTCAAGTAGACCTCACGGCTTCCGAACTTCTGAGAGCGCGCCGTCACGACAGCGTTGCAGACGAGGGCGGCCTGGCTGAGACAGACGCCCTTGGAGGTGCCCTCAGTACCGCTGGTGTAGATGATCAGCGCAACGTCCGACCCTTTGGGCGGCGGCATTTCGAGCGCCTCCGTGTTAAGCGCTCGACGGTATTCGCCGCTGTCTGAGGAGATCACTTCCAGGCCAGTCGAGGCAAGCAACTCGGCCCCAGGGGGGTCGGCCAGGCCAAGTACAGGGGCGCTTTCGGAAATCCGGTGCTCAACTTCCGTCCGGGACAGCCCGCTAGGAATCGGAACGCAGGCGGCGCCTAGGCGGGCGGCAGAAAGGTAGGCGTCTACCGGAACTAAGCCGTTGTCTGCTCTCAGGAGTATGGTGCTGCCGGCTTTGACGCCTCGAGACATCAGCCAGGACGCCAGTCGTTCGATGCGGGCGGCGAGGCTTCGGTAGGTGAGCGACGGCCCGCCTTCAACGATCAGGGCTTGGCGATCCCCGCTTCGGCGGGCAGCCTCGGCTAGAAGCGACGGAACGGTGCGCGGCGCAGAGAGAGGACTCACGGAGACGCCGGCAACTCCCAGGGGCGCAAGACACCAGGCCCGACGCCGGTCATCCCCTCAGTCGTAATAACCGGAATGAATGTAGACGCAGGGCAGATTCTCATCCCAGTACATCGACGCGATGCGCGGGTCGTCGTCGATAGCAAACAGGAATCTGAATCCGAAACGGCGCAAAGTGTGCAAGGAATCTCGCTTCCAACCTAAGGCTCGCACGCCGACGTCTGCAGGACCGCGCAGCGCCAAGAGATCCCAACGGACGTCGTTGCGCTCGAGCCAATTCAACGTGGCTTCCCGGGAAGTGAAAGGACGAGCGGTCAGCAGCACCACCTGGATATTCCGCTCCAGACTGCGCACTAGTTTGGAGTGTTCCTCAAGCAACGAGTCGTCGGCGACTCCTGAAAAAAAGCCGTTCCAATCAGGCTGCGGGCGGTCTATGTGCCACTGTCGGGCGGAGGCGTCTGCCAGCACGCCGTCGACGTCCACTATGACGGCTTCGTGCGGGCGCAAGGGGTCGCCGCGCCATGTCCAGTGGTCTGGCAGTCGAGTCATTCCTCCTCAGGAACGACAGCGGCGCGGCGGCGGATTTCGGCGACCACGGAAGCGTCGGCAAGCGTCGTGGTATCGCCCAGGTCCTTGCCCTCTACCACGTCTCGGAGCAGGCGGCGCATGATCTTCCCGCTGCGGGTCTTGGGCAGGTCGGGAACCAGCACGACGGCTTTGGGACGAGCCACGGGACCCAGTTTGACTCCCACGTGCAGACGTATCTCCTCGCGCAGTTCGTCGGTGGCCGAAAAACCTGCCCGCAGGATTGCATAGCCCACAATTGCCTGACCTGTCAGGGCGTCTGGGGCGCCCACCACTGCAGCTTCGGCCACTGAGGGGTGATCTACGAGCGCCGACTCCACCTCGGCAGTGCTTATGCGGTGCCCTGAAACGTTCATGACGTCATCCACCCGGCCTAGCAGCCACAAGTAGCCGTCCGCATCCAGCTTCGCTCCGTCTCCGGCGAAATACCGGCCAGGGAAGCGAGACCAGTACGTGTCGAAGTAGCGCTTTGGGTCGCCCCAGATGCCCCTCAGCATTCCCGGCCAAGGGCGGGTGATGGTGAGGTACCCTCCTCCTTCGCTCACCGGATTGCCCGCCTCGTCGACGACCTCGGCAAAGACGCCCGGCAGCGGATGAGTGGCCGAACCTGGCTTGGTGGTGGTTACGCCTGGTAGAGGACTGATCATCTGTCCGCCTGTCTCGGTCTGCCACCAAGTATCCACGATCGGGCAGCGTTCGCCGCCTATGTGGGTGTGATACCACATCCAGGCTTCGGGGTTGATCGGCTCCCCCACCGTTCCAATCAGACGCAAGGACGACAGGTCATGCCGAGCGGGCTCTTCGGCGCCCCAGCGCATGAAAGTACGGATGGCCGTGGGAGCCGTGTAGAGCTGCGTGACGCCGTAGCGCTCCACGATGTCCCAGAGGCGGTCCTTCGGCCAAAATGCACGATCGCCGACGCGAAACTCGGGGCGGGGCGTATCGGGCGTGCCTTCGTAGATGACGGATGCGGCGCCGTTGGCAAGCGGCCCATAGACGATGTAGCTGTGACCTGTCACCCAGCCGATGTCGGCGGCGCACCAGTAGACATCCGTTTCGGGTTGAAGATCAAACACATAGCGATGGGTGAAGACCGCATGGGTGAGGTAGCCGCCGGTGGTGTGCATGATTCCTTTCGGCTTAGCGGTGGTGCCCGACGTATAGAGAAGGTAAAGAAGGTGCTCGCTGTCGAAACTCTCTGGACTCTCTAGCGGCGCTGCAGCGTCGAGGGAGACGGATTCCATGAGTTCGTGCCACCACAGGTCGCGGCCTGCCTGCATGGAGACGTCAAGCCCGCAGCGGTCCACCACCACCACCCGCTCCACCGAAGGCGCCGACCCGTCGGCCAAGGCAGCGTCCACGTTGGTCTTCAAGGGACTAGGCGCTCCCCGCCGATAACCCCCGTCTGCGGTTATGACCAAGCGCACCTCTGCGTCGGCGCAGCGCTCCGCAATGGAATCGGGGGAGAACCCCCCGAAGATCACCGAGTGCGCCACCCCGATGCGGGCGCACGCCAGCATCGCCACAGGCAACTCCAGGATCATGGGCATGTAGATCGCCGCCCGGTCACCCGCACGCAAACCGAGCCCCTTCAGCACCGACGCAAAGCGGCGCACCTCCGCTAAGAGTTCGGCGTAGGTGATAGTACGGACGTCGCCAGGTTCACCCTCCCAGAAGAACGCCACCCGATCTCCGCGGCCTGCCAGCACGTGGCGGTCGAGGCAGTTGTAGGAAACGTTGAGCCGTCCGCCTGAGAACCAGCGGGCGTCTGGCGCGTCCCATTCCAAGGTGGTGTGGAAATCCTCCGACCAAGTAAGCAGTTCATGCGCCTGCCGCGCCCAGAACGCCTCGTAGTCTGCGGCGGCTTCCTCATACAAGGAGCGATCGGTCAGGAGTGCGGCGGCCTTGAACTCCTCGGGGGGCGGAAAGGTACGGTCTTCGCTGTAAAGGTCGTCGATGGCGGGATGTGTCATGATCTCCTCGAATTACGGAGGGGCGCAAGAGCGGACGCGACTGATCCTAATGCGGAGCAGCAGGCGGTTGCGGAGCAGCAAGGACAAACGGCAAGGACAAGCCGCAAGGACAGAAAGCAGGCGAGAAGGCTAGGCGGGGGGATTGACCGGCGATGAACGCGCACGACGGCGGCGGCGCAGGGGGCGGGCCCAGGGGGCAAGAAGTGTGCGAGAGGCTAAGGGATGCGCCATTCCACGACGGAGAAGGCGCCCAGACCTGAAGAGTCGCAAAGCGATTCCGCCTCGAAACTGCGGCTGCGGGCTTCCAGCGCCGTCAAATCCCCGACGGCGGCGCGCTGCTGCCAGATGGACGCCCCCTCAGCCGCCAAAGCTTCGATGCCGAGACCTCGCAGGAACGACGCCTGATCTCGAACCGATGCGCCCGGATGCGCCGACAGAATCTGATCGAGAGGGACATCCACGGTTATGTCCTGCCGCCCAACCTCACGCAGCGGTGAAACGCCCGCAGCCTGATTCCTGTAAGTGCGCAACCATTCCCCCGGGGGGCGGGAGGCGAGAGATGCACTCACGTCGGCGTAGTCGATGACGATCAGGCGGCCTTCGTGGACCAGCTCAAGCGCACGTCCGACCCAGTCGAGAGCGGCGTCGGCCAGAGGAAGCCGCGCCCCAGGCGGCGCGGCGGGAGCCAGAGCCTCGGCAAGTTCGCCGTCCGCCGCCGACAGCGGCCTGAGGACTTCCCTCCAGCGGCTCTGGGAAGGGAGGGCCGGCGCAGCGCCGGGCGGGAGCGAAGCCGGGCGTCGCCCACCGCTGCGGGGGCGAACGGCGCTGGCGGAAACCTCTTCCACATAGACCTCGCACCAACCCTCCTTCGTGCGTTCGAGGAGGCGGACGGGCAGGTTGTCAAGCAGTTCGTTGGCAAACACCAGGCCCGTGATGGGAGATTCCGGCAAGTCCTCCAAGGACTCGATCTCGGCGCCAAGAGAGCGGGCGCGCTCCGCCAAGTCATCCTGGCCGCCGCGCAGCGCAGCGGAACGTTCCACGAGCACGTACCGCAAGCAAGATGAGCAGCGCGGCTCAGCGGCCAACACCGTCCGGGCCAGCGTGCCAGTGCCGGCGCCGGCGTCGACCAGCGAAAAATTCCTGGGACGGCCTAGTTCGTCCCAGGTACGGTCGGCCAACTCTGCGACGAGCCTGCCGAAAAGAGGTCCGACTTCGACGCTGGTTAGAAAGTCTCCTCTGCGGCGCCCCGCTTGACCTGCTGAGGTATAAAAACCACCCCGCACCCCGTAGAGAGCCATCTCCATGAACGAATCAAACCGCAGCATCGGCCCTTGGCGCCGCCGCTAGGAAGAAGAGTGCCGCGTTTATGCCCCCAAGGCGGCGGGGAGCAAAGAAACGTCGGTGAGGCGAGTCACCGTGAACGGAAGGACGCCGAAAATCAGAGTGGCCGCTGCCGTAAGAGCCAAGGCGGAGCGCAAAGAGAAGGGCAGAAGATTCTGCGGCGCGGCGGGCAGGGGCGCCTCGGATTCCACTGCGGGGGGAGACCATGGCTTCTCGAACCACATGCGGGCGGCGATCTTGCCGTAGTACCCAACGGCGATCACCGCGTTGACGGCAGCAACAGCAGCGAGGACGTAGCCGGAGGCGCTGTCGGAGGAGACCAACGCCTTGAACACCACGAACTTGGCAAACCATCCTCCTGCGGGGGGGATTCCGGCCAGGGAAGCCAGGAATATTGTCATCAATACGGCCATGGCCGGGAAAGAGCGGAACAAGCCGTTGTAAGAAGCCGTGTCTCCCGTTCGCGTGCGGCGGGCGACGGCCATAATCACCGCAAAAACCCCCAGGTTCATCGCCGCGTAGATGACCAAGTAGGTCAACACCGCAGCAACGGCTTCGTCGGCGGCGAGCGTGCTGCTGCCGGCAACCGCCAACGGGGCCAGCATGAACCCGGCCTGCGCCACACCTGAGTAGGCCATGAGCCTCACTATGTTCTTCTGCCGAAGCGCCATGAGATTGCCGGCGGTCATGGACGCCGCCGCCAGTCCCCACATCATCGGCCCGTAAATCTCTGAGCGCTCCCAAAAGCCCACATAGACGAGCACCGTCAACGCCACAAAACCGGCCGTCTTGGATGCCACCGAGAGAAAGGCCGTGATCGGGGTGGGCGATCCCTCATAAACGTCCGGCGCCCAGGTGTGGAAGGGAAAGGCGGACACCTTGAAGGCGAACCCCACAATCACAAACACCACTCCCAGAATCACAGCCGAAGAGGGCGCACCCTCCGACACGCCGCTGGAAGAGGAGATTTCCGCAAGGATGGTGCTGCCAGAGGCTCCGAACAGCAATGACATCCCGTACAGCATGATCGCCGAGGCGAACACCCCCATCAGGTAATACTTCACGCCCGCCTCGTTGCTCTGGCGGTCGCGCTTCTTCCACGCCGCAAGCAGGTAGGCGGGAATGGACAACAACTCCAGGGCCACAAAAATGCTGACAAGATCGCGGGCGGAAGCCATCACAATCATGCCGAGAAGCGAGGAAAGCATCAGACCGTAGTACTCGTTGCTCCAGTAGCCGCCTTCGGCCACATAGTTAGTGGACATGAGCACGACCACATAACCGGAGACGACGAACAGAGCCTTGAGGGCGAGAGCGAAGCCGTCGACTACGTAGGCGCCGCCAAAGAGCACCCTGGGTTCGGAAACTGCGCCGGCCGAGAGGAGCGTGAGAATCGGTACGAGCACTCCCAGCAAACCCAGACCGGCCAGAGCCGAAGTCACGTTTCGACCGCGCTCTGCGAGGATGACGTCCAGCGTGGTGAGCAATGCGCCCACACCCAGCAGAGTGAGTTCGGGGGCGAGGGCGTGCCAGTCGATATGAGGTCGGACGAAACTGACCACGCTCAGCAGTTCAGGCGTCACAGCTCAGACCTTTCGAGGACGGACGTTTGGCTGCCGGCTGCCCCTGAACCGCTCTGCGGCACTGCCTGAACCGCTCTGCGGCGGGCGAGAGGGCGCAGCCAGAGTGGGAGAGGGGGGCCAAGGGCGCAGCCAAGAGTGGCCAAGGACGCAGCCAAGCCGGGCGAGGAAAACGTCTCCACCCCTCAACCGGAGCGGTGCTGCTGGGCGTCGCGGCGGCGCTCTTCGAAGCAATCCACGCCGCGCTCGGTGGACAGGCAGTCCTGCGCCGATCCCTGCACCGATTCCACCACGAGCGACTCGCGCACCGCAGGGTCGGTGGCCTCGTGCAGCAAGCGGGGGTAGAAGCCAAGCACGACGATGAGCACGAGCAAGGGCGCCCAAGACACGTACTCCAGACGCTTGATGTCCTTGACGTCGGGGGAATTCTCAAACTCTTTGCGCGCCTTGCCGAACGCCGTCTTTTGAAGCATCCAGAGCAGGTAGCCCGCGGCCAGCACGGTCCCGATCGCTGCGATGACCATGTAGGCGCGGAAGAGTCCTTTGCCCAGGATGGCCGCCGGATTGTAGGAGGCGAGTATCGCCGGGAACTCGCCCCAGAAACCGGCCAAGCCAGGGAGCCCGAGGGAGGCCATGACGCAGAACCCCAGAATCCACCCCATGCGGGGCGCTTGAGTGAGAAGTCCGCCCAGGCGCGACATCTCCAGAGTGTGGTAGCGGTCTTTGACTGAACCAGCCAGGAAGAAGAGCATCCCCGTGATCAGGCCGTGAGCCACCATTCCGAACACAGCGGCGTTGATGCCGAACGGGGTGAGCGTGGCGATGCCCAGCATCACAAAGCCCATGTGCGCCACGGAACTGAAGGCGATGAGCCTCTTCATATCTCGCTGCGCCAAACAGCCCAAGGCTCCGTAAATAATTCCGATCACTGCCAGCAGGCCGATCACTGGCGCCCAAGCGGCGGCGGCTTCCGGGAGCATCGGAACGGCGACCCGGACAAAACCGTAGGTGCCCAACTTCAAAAGGACCGCCGCCAGGATTACCGACCCCACGGTGGGTGCTTCGGTGTGGGCGTCTGGCAGCCAGGTATGGAACGGGAACATGGGCACCTTCACACCGAATCCCAGGAACATGCCGGCGAAAATCCAGAGTTGACTGCCGCGTGCGATGGCGGCGGTTGCGCCGTCTGAAAGGGCGCGCATATCGAACGTGCGGGCGGTCTCCAGTCCTGCCAGAGTGCCGTCCGCCAAGAAGAACATGGCCAGGAAACTGATGAGCATGAGCGCCGAGCCGAACAGCGTGTAGAGAAAGAATTTGATGGAGGCGTAGCGTCGGTTCTCCCCTCCCCATACGCCGATCATGAAATACATGGGCAGCAGCACGACCTCGAAGAAGACGAAGAACAAAATGAGATCCTGCGCCGCGAAAGTCCCCACCATTCCTGTTTGAAGAATCAGCAGCAGCGCCAGGAACGACTTCGGATTGCGAGGTTCGGGAAAGTGGTCGAAGGAATAGACGATGCACAGCGGCACGACCAGGAGCGTCAACAGCAGGAGCGGCAGGGATATGCCGTCGAGTCCCATGATGTAACGGCTGTTGATGATGTTGATCCAGGACTTGTCCACCACAAACTGCAGTTCGCCTGCACGGGAGACGTCGAACCAACTCAGCAGAAACACCCCGAACAGCGCTGCCAGCAGCGACGAGAGCATTGCGACGCCCTTGATCGCCGACTCGCGGCGGCGAGGTATGGCCATGAGCACCAAAGCCCCAAGCATCGGCAGAAAGGTGACAAGCGTCAGACCCCATCCGTTTAGAAAATCCTGCATCAATAGCCTCCTACAAGACCAAAATAAGTACGACGGCTATCAAAGCCGCCGCTACGAACATGACTCCGGCGTACTGCTGAACTTTGCCGGTCTGCAGCCGGCGTATCTCCTCGCCAGCCCCGTGTGAGGCTGCTCCGGAAGCGTTCACGACTCCGTCGATGACCTTCTGATCTACCTTGTCGTAGAGCACCCGCCCGGCGGCGACGGCCTTCCGTCCGGCCTCATTCACAACTTCATCGATCCCGTGCTGGTTGATCCAATACGCGCCTCTGGCCACAGGTCCGGCCGTACCTTTGGCCAGGACGTCGGTGTAGAGGTGATCTAGGTAGTACTTGCGGCGGAGCAGAAGGTGGAATAGTCGAGCGAAGCGGAAGCGACTGGTAAGTCCGCTCAGGAGTTCGGTGGCCGTCCGATCGGACGCCTTCACCTTGACAAAGTAGTAGTAGAACGCCGCTCCGGCCCCCACTAAGACCACCAGGGTGGAGACGGCGGCCAGCGTCCAGCTTGGCACGGCGTGTTCGATGACGGGAAAGTAACTTCCCTCGACCGCCCGAGGTTCTACGTAATGTCCGAAGCGCTCCGTCCAACCTTTCGGCACGATCTGGAACCCCTTAGGGAGGTTGGTCCAGCCTGCACCGACGGCGAAGACGGCCAGTATCCAAAGGGGAATCGTGATCCGGCGTCCCGACTCGTGAGGGTGCCCATGCCCGCGATAGGAGCCGTAGAAGGTCAGGTAGACACACCTTGTCATGTATGCCGCCGTGAGGGCTGCCGTCAGCATTCCCATGAACAGAACGGCGGTGTAGGCGCCGTTTCCGCCTGTGCCGCCGAACACTCCCCAGCCTCCAGTGCCTGCCAGGATCTCATCCTTCGACCAGAAGCCCGCAAGGGGGGGAAGTCCCGCCAGTGCTATCGAAGCGATCACGAAAGTGCGGAATGTATGAGGCATGTGTTTGCGGAGACCGCCCATGTCCTTTTTCATGTCGAAGCTGTGGACGGCATGCGAAACAGAACCCGAGCCCAGGAAGAGACAGGCCTTAAAGAAAGCGTGAGTGAAGAGATGGAACACCGCCGCCGTCCAAGCGCCGACCCCCAACGCTAGGACCATGTAGCCGAGCTGGCTGATGGTGGAATAGGCCAGCACCCGCTTGATATCGGACTGCACGAACGCCAGAGAAGCCCCCACCAGCGTGGTGATCCCGCCCATGAGCGCCAAGATGTTCACGGATGAGCCCGCAATGGCGAGTCCTTCGAAGAAAACGGGGTAGAGACGGGCGACCATGTAGACCCCGGCCACAACCATCGTGGCGGCGTGGATGAGGGCGGAGACCGGCGTCGGACCGGCCATGGCGTCCGGCAGCCAAGTATGAAGGAAGAACTGCCCCGACTTGGACATCACCGCCGCCAGCAGGCACAGGGAAGCCGCCAGCAGAGCGCCGTGCGCCAAGGAACCCGAAGCGGCAAGCGTGTTGATGCCCACGATCGAGAACGTCCCGGCGGTGAAGAACAGGATGCTCATTCCGATGAGGAGTCCGATGTCGCCGACACGATTGGTGAGAAACGCTTTGAGGGCGGCGTTGGAGTTGGCCTTCTCCTCCCACCAGTGCCCGATGAGCACGAAGGAGCAGACCCCCACCATTTCCCAACCCAAAATCATCTGAATTGTGTTCTCCGACAAGACGAAGAAGAGCATTGAAGCGGTGAAGAGGGAGAGGAAGGCAAAAAAGTGCGTGTATCGGGTGTCGCCAGATACGTAGTCGGTGGAATAGACGTGCACCAGCAGCGAGACGACGCCCACCACGAAGATGAGAGTCACGGCAAGGCCGTCAGTGAGCGTCCCCATGGTGAACGACACCCCTCCGGATACCCACCAGGTCCAGCTGTTGACCACCGGTTCCACCGCCGCTTCACCGGCGCGGTTGACAGAACCGATCCACTGTCCAGCCGCTAAAAGGGAGAGCAGCAGCGAGGACGCCACGGCAGCGATGCCCACAGGAGCGCCGCCGCCGGGCAGACGCTTGCCGAAGAACAGAATGATCAGAAACGAAGCAGCCGGCAAGGCAGGGATGAGCCAGGCGTTGGTAAGAAACCACCCGCTCGCCGACACCACTTCTTTGCCAACTTCGGCGGCAAAGACGACTGATGCGCCGGCGCCAGACAGAGTACCCACGACCGCCTCAGCCCTTCATCATGTCCACGTCGTGGACATCCACGCTGCGGCGGTTTCGGTAAAGCAGCAACAGGATCGCTAAGCCTACGCCCACCTCAGCCGCAGCCACGGTGATCACGAAAAGTGCAAACACCTCGCCCGAGACCGACGAAATCCAGCTTCCGAACGCTACGAGATTGATGTTCACGGCGTTCAAAATGAGCTCTATCGACATGAGCACCAGGACGCCGTTGCGGCGCGCTAGCACCCCGTAGACGCCTATGGCGAACAGCACCGCAGAAAGCACCAAGAACTGGTTAAGCCACATGCTCGACTACTCCCGCCGGGCGACGACGATAGCGCCAATCAACGCCGCTAGCAGCAGCACAGAAACGGCTTCGAAGGGAATTATGTACTGGGAGAAGATCGAGTCGGAAACCTCGGCCGTGGTAGTGCGGGTGTCGGAACCCAGTTCGACGGCGCCAAAGGAAGCCAAGACCGAATATATGGTCACGCCCGCCAGCGCCAGCGCAGCCGCCACTGCACCCAGCCGGTTGCGGTGGTCGGTCTTTTCCTCGTCGCCTATGCGGGTGCGCGTGAGCATGATGCCGAACAAGAAGAGGATGATCACCGCCCCTATGTAGATGAGTATCTGAGTGATACCCACGAACTCTGCACCCATAAGAAGGAACAACGCCGCCACCCCCGCCAGCACCGCTACCAGGTAGAGGGCGGCGTGTACCACGTTTCGAGTAGTCACCAAACGGAGAGCTGAAAAGACCATGAGGGCAGCGATGACCCAGAAGGCGATGTTCTGGGCAACCATCAGACCGAACGTGCTCACTCCCTGACACCTCTCACTGAGGTACCGCTCGCTTCACTGAGGTACCGCTCGCTTCTTCTGAGAGGAGCCCGCTTCATAGCTTTCGAACTCTGGGACGGTGTCCATCCAGTCGGCCAGTCGATCTGCGTCATGCAGCAGGTCGGCTATGCGAGGCTCGGAGTACTCGAATTCGGGACTCCAGAAGAGAGCGTCGAAGGGGCACACCTCCACGCAGATTCCGCAGTACATGCAAAGGGCGTAGTCGATGTCGAATCGGTCGATCTTGCTGCGCTGGCGCGGCTTGCCGCCGGGGCGTCGGGGCGGGGCGAGTTCCTTGTGCCCCTCTATGTAGATGCACCAGTCCGGACACTCCCGAGCGCAGAGCATGCACACAGTGCAGTTGTCGTGGTGCAGACCGATCACTCCCCTGGCCCTAGTGGCCGGCTCCTCCTTGACGTGCGGATACTGCACGGTGTGGGCACCGCGGGTCGGCGACGGCACGGGCTTGCGGAGACCGTCCGGGAAAAGCGTCCTAATCATTGTGCGGGCCGTCACGCCCATGCCTTTCAGAAGTCCAGAGCCTCTCATCGTCTCACCTCTTTCGTTCGATTCGCTCGAGTCGCTCGAGTCTGCGTCTCGACGTCGATACCTCACACATCAGACGAGCACCTTCAACACGCCGGTCAGGACTATGTTCAATAACGACAATGGTATGAGTACCTTCCAGGCCAGTTTCTGGAGTTGATCCTCCCGCAGACGGGGGAAAGTGAAACGGAACCAGAAGATCAGAGCTGAGACCGCCATGATCTTCACAAACATGACGAGAGGGCCGAGCAGGTTCAGCCAGCCGGAATCCACGTCGAAGCCGGGCACGTACCAGCCCCCGAGGAAGAGCACAGAGGCAATGCCGGCGAACGCAAACGCCGTTCCGAATTCGGCCATGAAGAAGAAGAGGAAGCGGAACCCTGTGTACTCGACTTGATAACCCCCCACGAGTTCAGACTCGGCGACGGGCATGTCGAAGGGCGGTTGAGTGAGTTCAGCCTGGACAGCCACTAGGAAGATGGCGAACCCTACGAACTGCGTGAGGATATAGGGAAAGCCGACGCCCCCCCATCCAAACAACTCGCCGGTCGCCTGCGCCGCCACGATCTTGTTCAAGTCCAGCGTGCC
The DNA here is from genome assembly GCA_965242895.1 of Acidimicrobiales bacterium. Lineage (GTDB taxonomy): Bacteria > Actinomycetota > Acidimicrobiia > Acidimicrobiales > CATQHL01 > CATQHL01. The sequence continues at coordinate 1,384,879 of OZ251507.1, read as the reverse complement.
GGCCTGAATCACTACCCCCATTACGGCCAGAACCAGAGGGAGTTCGTAGGCGATGAGTTGCCCGGCTGCCCTCATCCCGCCCATCAGGGCGTACTTGTTGGCCGAACCCCAGCCCGCCATCAGAACCCCGATCACCGAGATAGAAGCCACCGCCAGGGCGAAGAACAAACCGGCGTCCAGACCGCTCACCACGGCGTCCGGGCCCATAGGCAGCACCACGTAGAGCAGGAACGTCGAGACCAGCACGACCGCCGGCGCCAAGGCAAAGACGACGCGGTCGGCGCGGCGGGGGAACACGTCTTCCTTCTGCAGGAACTTGAGTCCGTCGGCCAGCAGCTGCAGGGTGCCGTGCGGGCCGGCTTCCATCGGCCCCAGCCTGCTCTGCATGAAGCTCATCATCTTCAGCAAAAACACATACCCCAGGATGAGAGCGGCCGTGGGAATAACAATGGCCACGACCACCAATTTGATAGCCGTCTGCTGCCAGTAGGCCAGTTCGACGGCGAAGATGTGCACTACGTCGGGAATCATCGGTCGATGTCGCCAAGTATGAAATACAAACTGGCCAGGATGGTTATCACGTCCGGCACGTAGACGCCCTTCAGCACCCAGGGCACGACAGAGATGTTGCTGAAGGAAGCCGAACGTATCTTCACGCGGAACGGCCCGAGGTCGCCCTTGCTCACCACGTAGTAGCCCATCACCCCGAGCGGGTTCTCCGTAGCCGCATACGCTTCGCCAGACGGCACCTTGATGATGCGCGGCACCTTGGCCATAATGGGCCCTGAAGGGAGGCCGTCGAGGAGTTGCTCCACCATCCAGGTGGCTTCGCGGGTCTCCTGAAGACGAACCCAATAGCGGGCGAAGGAGTCGCCGTCGGGATGCGTCCAGACCTTCCAGTCCAAGGACTCATAGGCAAGACCGCATGGGTTGTCGCGGCGCATGTCCCAATCCACGCCGGACGCCCGCAGGTTGGCTCCGGAAAGTCCGTAGGAGAGAGCCACCCCGTCAGGTATCACTCCCACGCCGCGAGTGCGCGCCTCGAAAATCTCGTTGCTCATCAGAAGTTCTTCGAGTTCGTCGCAGAACGTGCGCATCTTGGCCATGACGACTTTGGTCTCTTCTATCCATCCCGCCGGTAGATCGTCCTTGAGCCCGCCGATGCGGTCGAAGTTCGGGTGGAAGCGTCCGCCAGTTACTGCTTCAATCTGGTTGAGAACGAATTCGCGGTCGCGAAACGCAAAGAAGACGGGAGTGAGGGCGCCTAGCTGCACGCCCATGTCTCCAAGGAACAATGAAATGTTGGCTATCCGAGAGAGTTCGAAGAGAACCGTGCGTATCCACGCCGCCCGAGGGGGCGCTTCGATCTCCATGAGACGCTCGGCGGCCAGGATGAACGGCACCTCGTTGGCGAAACTACCCAGCCAGTCGATTCGGTTAATGAGGGTCGTGACCTGGGGATAGGTACGCACCTCTGCCAATTTCTCATATCCCCTGTGCATGTAGCCCATGACGGGCTCTGCAGCCACCACCTGTTCGCCGTCGAGGCGGGCCACGATACGCAAAGTGCCGTGTGTGGCGGGATGCTGCGGGCCGATGTTGAGCGTCATGCCCTCCGTCTCCAACTCCACGTTCACGCGAGCGTCGGCAGCCGCTGCTTCTATGTACTGACGCTGCTCCTGAGGCGTGAGTGTCATTTCTCAGCCGCTCCCGCCGGGAGCCTCGTCTTCGGAAGGCATTCCCTCTACATCCACGAGACCAGGCCAGGGCTTCACCCTCCTCGCAAGCAAAGGAAAGTCCTTCCGAAGAGGGTGGCCTTCGAACTCGCCTGGAAGGTAGATGTGCCGCAGATCGGGGTGGCCGAGGAAGGCGATGCCGAACATCTCCCAGGCTTCCCGTTCATGCCAGTTGGCGCCGGAATAGACGGGAATCCAAGTGTCCACGGCAGGGTTCTCGTTGGGCAGATCGGCCTTGATGATCACGCCCAGACCATTATCGATGTTCAGCACACGAGCGAAGACCTGCAGCCTGGTGTCTCCGCCGGTTACACCGCTTTCTATCGTCAGGTCGCGGGGTTCGGGGCCGCCAGCGGGCCAGTCCTGCTCGGCGTCCATGTCCTTTCCGTAAGGAGAAGGCAGCCAGTCGATCGCTGACAAGAAGTCGAACCACCTACAGCCCAAGCGATCTCGCAACTCATAGCCCGCCTGCTGCCAAACTTCATGATGAACTCGAATCCACAGATCCTCTTCCCGCACCTCGAAAGCAGCCAAGGACTCGCCCAAAGATTTACCTAGCGTCGCGGCAGCTTCAGCCCGGAGAGAATCTTCCTCCCTCAGAACTTGTGTTGGAGACTCCTCCGAAGCGGCCACCTCGACAGAACCTGCAGATGGGCTCAAGGAATCACTCCACCACTATCGGATCGCCCGTCCAGCGGGCGGCTATGTCTTCGTTGGCAATGCGCTCCTGCAGCAGAACGATGCCTTCCAACAGAGCCTCCGGACGAGGGGGGCAGCCGGGCACGTAGACGTCCACCGGAATGATCTGGTCGACGCCTTTGGTTACGGAATAGGAGTCCCAGTACGGGCCGCCGCAGTTGGCGCAAGAACCCATTGAGATCACGTATTTAGGGTCGGGCATCTGTTCATAAAGCCTCAGGAGGGAAGGCACCATTTTGTCGGTGACGGTGCCGGACACCACCACGAGATCGGCTTGACGAGGACTGGCCGGAAACGGGATGACCCCCAGGCGCATCACGTCGTAACGAGGAGAACCGAAGGCGGCGCCCATCTCGATGGCGCAGCAGGCCAGACCCCACTGGTAGACCCAAAGGGAATACTTGCGGCTCATGTTGAGCAGTTTTGTGAGAGGAGCGGGCATCTTTCCGCTCTCGACGAGTCCCAACTACTCGCCCCCTGCACGTCTTGCGGCAACAGAAGTTGACCGGGCGGCGCCGGCAGCGGCACCGCTAGCGTCGGCGCGGACGACGCTAGCGCCTGCACTAAGAGCGGAACGGGAAGCGGCAGCGCTAGCAGCGGAACGGGAAGCGGCGGCGAATGCCCCAACACCGAGAATCGGATAGGGCGGGAATGAAACGGCAAACCGACTCTCCAAAGAGGTGCTGCCAGACAGCCTAGCCACTCGATCGTCCTCCCGAATCAGACCCACCGCAGGACGCGCTTGCGCCACGCGTAAAACAGCCCTAGAGCCAGAATAAAGATGAAGATCGCCATCTCCACGAGTCCGAATACGCCGTAGGTCTCCAGCCTGGTCGCCCACGGAAAAATGAACACAGCCTCTACGTCAAACATCACAAAGAGAAGCCCAAAGAGGTAGTAGCGCAGCCTGCTCTGCGACCAGCCCTCCCCAACAGGATCCACGCCGCTCTCATAGGTGATGTACTTCTGCTTCTGGGGTCGTTCGGGACGCAGCACGGAGGCCAGTCCAAGCATCAAGCCAACCATGATCACGGCCAGCAGAGCGAAGATGCCGACCGTCAAATAGCTGCGCAAGAAGTCTGACACGGAAGACAATCCTACTCAGCAGAGCGGGCGTGGAACACGTATCAGCAAATCAATATGCGGCACTTGGCCGAGGGGTGAACGGAGCGTCTAGCCGGCGGGGCGGTCAGCGCTCATGGGATCGGGGAAGAGGCGGGCGTCTTCGCGATACCACTTGAGAATCATGGCGTTGAGAGAGCCGTCGGATTTCATCGAGGAAATGGCGGCATCCAGCTTGGCCCGAAGCGCTGCGTCTTCGGGACGGAAGCCCATGCTCGACCCCAAATCTGGGAATTCCACGTCTTCTCCCACAATCTCCAGAGCGCCGCCGCTGTCGGCAACGATCTTCCTCAAGCTCCCCTTGTCGTTCAGCAATGCGTCGGCGTCGCCGTTGAGAACGGCCTCTACGGTTTCTTGCTGGGTGTCGTAGGTCACGAGCGTCGCAGAGGTTTGATTTTCGATGTAAGAAGCCTGAACGGTCTTGCTGATCGCAGCCACGACACCATTGATCACATCGTCGGCAGAACCCGACCTGGCCGCGTAGCCCGAGGGAATGGCAGGCTCATACGGCTGCGAGAAGTCGATTATCTCGTCCCGCTCGGCTGTGTTGTACATCAAAGTGAGAATGACGTCGAATTTCCCATCGAGAAGATTGGGAATAAGGCTGACCCACTCGTTCTCCACCCAGACACACTCGAGCTGCGCCCGACGGCAAAGTTCGTCCCGCATTTCAGGCTCAAACCCATCGATTTCCCCGTCGTCGTTGACGAAATTCGCAGGCGGATACTGAGCATCGATCCCAAATCGAATGGGGTCGTCAAGATCGGTGATTATCTTCGGCCGCTCAGGCTCAGAAATCAGGGTGGGTTCGCCGTCGTCAGACTCAGTTTCGTCAGCTTGCGAGTCATCATCTGACGACTGGGCGGGCCGCAAGACCGAAGGGGGCGCGGGCTCCGCTGGATCGCCGGTGGCCACGTTCGACCCGCCGCCTCCCGCCGCCCCGCAAGAGATAAGAACTGCGGCAAGCAAGACAGAAACTGCAACGCGCAAGATCATCGACCCCAGCACCCGCACGGCCGCGTAAGAACTGCGGCAAGCAAGACAGAAACTGCGGCCGCAGCGACCGCAGCAATAGAGAAGGACTTCTTCAGATCTAGATGACGCACACCTGTAACCTATCCCTAGCCTGAACTCTCCTACTCCACCCACCTTCGCCGTGGGCACTTCGGAAAGAGCCAATTTCCCACTTACATAGAATGATAATGAAGCGGGAATGGCCAAACAGCTCTCCACCATCGACTTCTCGACCGTCAGAGCAGTGAACCTGCTCAGCGCTCCGACGGAAGGAAGCGTCTCCGCGCATCAGGTTCTGCGGAAGACGTTCGGCTACGAAACTTTCCGTCCTGGCCAGAGAACGGTCATCGACGCCCTCACGGAAGGCTCGCATGTGCTTGCGGTCATGCCGACCGGCGCAGGCAAGTCGTTGTGCTACCAGATACCTGCCCTGCTCAGAGGAGGTCTCACGCTGGTCGTCTCGCCGCTCATTGCGCTGATGGAAGACCAAGTGTCCGCGCTCAGGCTCGCAGGCATCCCCGCAGACGCCATCAACTCCTCCAAGACTCGCGAGGAGAACCTAGACATCTGGTATCGGTCGATCGGGCGGGAGGTCTCGCTGCTCTATCTCGCACCCGAGAGGCTGATGACCGACCGGATGATCTCTGCGCTGCGGCGTCAGCGCGTGCGAATGCTCATTGTGGACGAAGCCCACTGCATATCCAAGTGGGGGCCGGCGTTCCGACCCGAATACGAGGCGCTAGCAGATCTTACGTCCGCATTCCCCGACGTCCCGATCGGCGCTTTCACCGCCACCGCAGACGAGACGACCAGGTCGGACATTGCTGACAAGCTCTTCGATCGGCCAGGGAAGGTGTTCGTGTCGGGCTTCGACAGGCCGAACATCCACCTCTCAGTCGAGAGGGACTCACGTAAACGCCGGATCGTTCAGTACGTAGCGGACCGCGACGGACAGAGCGGCATCGTCTACTGCCTCAGCCGCAAAGACACCGAAAAGGTGGCCGAACTGCTGAGCCAGTCAGGCATAAGAGCGCGCCCATACCACGCCGGAATGAGCGCTGAAACACGGAGCGAACATCAAGACGAGTTCATGACCCGGACGGGCATGGTGATGGTCGCCACTATCGCCTTCGGAATGGGCATCGACAAGCCAGACATCCGTTACGTCCTCCACTGCACGATCCCGGGGAGCGTGGAGGCTTACTACCAGGAGATTGGACGTGCTGGCCGCGACGGAGAAGCGGCGGAAGCGATGATGCTCTACGGCCTAGACGACATCCGCCAGAGGCGCGGGATCATCGACGCCGACGACCACGACAACGAAGACCACCGAAGGCGAGAGCACAAACGCTTCGACGCTTTGATCGGCTACTGCGAATCGGCTAAGTGCAGACGTCAAGTGCTGCTGGGGTATTTCGGTGAGAACACCGACCCGTGCGGCAACTGCGACCTGTGCGAAAATCCCCCTGAAGTAATAGATGGTCTTCAGCCTGCCCAGAAAGTGCTGGCCGCGGTGGAAGAGACAGGCCAGCGATTCGGGCAGTCGCACGTCATCGACGTGCTTCTGGGCGCCGACACTCAGAAGGTTCGCCAGTTTAAGCACGATCGTCTGTCCGTCTACGGAACGGGAGGCGAATTCAAGAAAGAAGAATGGAGGTCACTCGTTCAGCAGCTAGTGGCTGCGGGCTTCCTCGCCATCGACTACAAGGGATACGGCGGCCTGTCAAAGACCCCGTTGGGTGAAGAGTTGGCGAAAGGCAACGTCGGTTTCAGCTACCGACGTGACACGGTGATTCGCAGACTCGCCCCCAAGCCAAAGGCCGCGGCGAAAGCCGACGGCGACCGAGTGCTGCGCTCAAGCGGAGACAAGAACGAACAAGAACTCTTTGACCAGTTGAAAGAACTCCGACTCAAGCTGGCAAAAGAACTCGCCGTACCCGCCTTCTTGGTGTTCCACGACACGACGCTGCGGGAAATGGCAGCGCTCCGTCCGAAGACCGAAGCGGAATTCGCCGCCCTGCGCGGGGTCGGAGAACACAAACTCAAGAAATTCGCAGGTGCGTTCCTGACCGAAATTCGTGCTTTTGAAAACGGAGGGCAGCCAGCCGGCGGCTGAAACCAAGACAACAGGCGGACTCAACCCCTCCTCCACTCAGAAGCGTGAGCGCAAGCGGCTCTACTTCGGCGAAAACCTCAACTGACAGCACGCCGACCGCCCGCTGTCGATGCTGAGGACCGCCGCGGATGCTGACAACGACCGCTGAACTAAGAAACGGGTGTCAGAGAATTCGCACTGGGTCGCTGCCGTCCCAGCCTCGAGCGGCGTCGGCGACCATCTCGTAGAACTTCAGCAGGCGGCCGCTGGGTTCATACAACTCCGTGAAGTGGCCACGATCGGCGAGCGTGTCGACGTAGTAGAAGCGGGTCAAGCCGTAAGCGTTGCCCGTCGCCGCCAGCGGATAGCCCGCCTTTTCGTAGTGAGCTGCTGCGGCGTCGAGGTCGTCTACGAAGCAGGCGACGTGATGCAAGCCCGTTTCGCCCGGGCCGTATAGCTCGTTGATCACCGACGGGCCGTTGGTGTGGTCTTCGACGAACTCCAGCATGACCGGTCCCCACTGCCCGCAGGAGTTGCTGTGGTCGAATTCGCCGCTCTCGCCTCGGTAGGTGACGTCCTGGACAGGCACGTGCTTACGAACAAAGAAAGGTCCGGCGCCGAACTTGGCCGCCCACGCAGCAGAAGCAGCTTCGATGTCGTCGGTAGCGTAGGCAATCTGAACGATCGATCCCGCCGCGCTTCTCGAATGTCCCACGCGCCCACCTTAACGCACTTTGATTCCGCGCTGCGGGGGCGAGGGGCGGCGAGGCCGCCGCGGGCGGCGGCTAGCCGCTCGATGCTGTCCCTAGCGGCAGGAGTTTTGCCGGATTACAAGCCGCCCGAAGTCGTGGAAGCAGCCGCCGCAGCAGGCTTCTCCCTCGTGGGCATCTGGTTCGACCCAGAGGGATGGTCTATGCGCCAAGGCAAGGAGGTAAGGCGGCGCCTCGACGACACCGGACTTTCTGTGCTGGATGTGGAGGCCGTATTCATCTCACCCAAAGGGGATTACGGAGACCGGCTCATCGACGCTGCCGCCGAACTGGGCGCAGACAACGTCCTGACGGTGAGCCGCGGACTGGAAGTTCCGAAGTTTGCGGAACGCTTCGGGGAACTCTGCGACAAGGCAGCCGAGGCGGAGATCAGAGTGGTCGTCGAACCCACTCGGCTGTATTCGATCGCCTCCATTGCCGACGCCCAACGAGCGCTGGCTCTAGCCGACCGCCCTAACTCGGGCATCCTGTTGGACAATCTGCACCTGCATCGGGCGGGCGAAGCGCCCGACGCAGGCAGGCGCCTGTCCCCCCAGCAGATCCCGTACGCCCAACTCTGCGACGGCCCGAGGGGGCTCGACCAAGAAACTCCGCAAGGCCTGTTCGACGACGCCAGAAACAAAAGGAGGCTCCTCGGGGAGGGCGAACTCCCCATTGCGGAATACCTAGAGAGTCTCCCCGCAGGCACGCCGCTGTCTCTGGAAATCCGCTCTCGCCGCCTGCGCGAAGACTTCCCGGCGGCCCGAGACAGGGCAATTCGGGTGTTTGAGACCAGCGTCGACTACTTAGCCGGCGGCGGCTAGGGCCAAGAGGGCGTCGTTTGTCAGCTCCAAGACCGGGGCAGGCCAGACGCCGAACAGCAAAGTCAGCACAACGCAGACCGCCACCACAAAACCCGTCGAACGAGGGACGGCAACTCGGCTCAAGGCGGCAGCAGCGCCAGGATCGCCGGAGGGGGCATCCGCCGCAGCGGAGTGTTCGCCGGCAGCGGCATCAGTTGCCGAAGGCGGGCGCACCAAGTACATCCGCACCACTAAGCGGAGATACAAGAATGCCGCCGCCACTGCACCCAGCATCGCAACGGCGGCCAGCCAGTAGGTTCCGGACGACACCGCCGCTCCTATCACCTCAAACTTCGCCCAGAAACCTGTGGTGAAAGGCAAGCCCGCCTGCGCCAGCAACAAAAAGGTGAAGCCCAGCGCCAAGGAAGGCGAGCGCCGCCCAAGACCGTCGTAGAGCGAGAGCGGCTGCTTACCTTCTTCCGTCTTGGGAATCATCGAAACCACCGCAAAGCTGCCCACTGCCATCAGTGCGTACACACCCAAGTAGAACAGCGCAGCCGAAGTACCGGCAGCGTCAGAGGAGTTAAGCCCGACCAAGATGAAACCGGCGTGACTGATAGAGGAATACGCCAGCAGCCGGCGCACGTCCCCGACGATCGAACCCAGCGCCGCTCCCGAGACGACCGTCACCACCGCAACCGCCGAAACTATCGGGCGCCAGTCGGAAGCCCTGTCTGCGAAAACTCCGGCGAACAAACGCAGCAGAGCGGCGAAACCGGCTGCTTTCACCCCAGCCGCCATATAAGCAGTAGCGGGCGGCGGCGCCCCTTCGTAAACGTCCGGCGTCCAGGCATGGAAGGGGACTGCAGCCACCTTGAAAAACAAACCCACTAAGAGCAGGGAAACGCCGGCCAGCAACATCGAATCCGAAACAACGCCCTCGGAGATCATGAATTGCGCCACCGAATTCAATTTCGTGGAACCGACAGCCCCGTACACCAGCGCCGCGCCATACAGAAAAAAGGCAGAGGCAAACGCGCCAAGAACAAAGTACTTGAGTCCCGCCTCCTGCGAGGACATCCGCCTGAGATCGATCGCGGCCAAGACGTAGGCGGCAATCGACAGCACCTCCAAACCCAAGAAGATCACTATCAGATCGTTGGCCGACGCCAACGTGACGCCACCGGCGGCGGAAAGCAGCATAAGGACGCAGAACTCCAAGGAGGGTATGTCTGCTCTGCGAAGCACGTCTGGAGTAAACAACAAGGCCAACAAGACGGAGATCACCACCACGCCGCTCAGGAAGACGGCGAAGCCGTCAACTAGCACGGTGCCTGCGATGGTTGAAATGGGGCCTCGAGCCGGATCTTGCACCCGCACCCAAAGCCAAATGATGCTGGCCAACGAACCCAAGGCAAAAACAAGACCCAGGGCGCCTGGACACCACGCCGGCATGCGCCGGCGGGCCAGCGTGCCGAACGTCAGCAGAAACAGTGCGCCGCCGCCAAGAAACAACTGCGGCAAGAATGCCGCCCAGTCAACCGCAGGTGTCATGGCGACTCTTCTGAGCCGTCCGCTGCGGCCGAACTAGCGGAGTCGGGGTAGGCGTAATTCTCAACGTGCTGCAAAAGCGATTCGACGGCTGGCTCCATGCGATCTAACACCGGACGGGGGTAAATACCCAGGAAGAGGATCAAGGCCAACAAGGGGGTGATCACCAAACGCTCCCGCCAACCCAGATCTGTCATCCTGGCGTTCTCTCCCGAGGCGCGACCCCAGAAGACTCTTCCAAACGCCCAGAGCATATACACGGCAGCCAGTATCACACCAATCGTACCTGCCACGGCCCACCACCGATGGGCCTCGAAAGCACCCAATAACACAAGAAACTCACCCACGAAACCGTTTAATCCAGGAAGTCCCACCGAAGCGAGCATGACCAGAAGAAAGATCGCCCCCAAAACTGGAGCGGGCCGCGCCAAACCACCCAATTCAGCTATTTCCCGTGTGTGGCGGCGCTCATACACCCAACCCACCAACAAAAACAAGGCACCGGTGGTAATCCCGTGGTTAACCATCTGCAGTAACCCCCCGCTAAGACCCTCGACGTTGAGGGCAAACACTCCGAGAATGATGAAGCCGAGATGCGCCACCGACGAATACGCAATCAGTCGCTTGAGGTCGCGCTGCATAGCAGCCACAACCGCCCCGTAGAGGATGCCCACCACGCCCAGCGTCAACATCAGCGGAGCGAAAAAACGTGAGGCCTCCGGAAACAAATACAAACCGAAGCGGATGAAGCCGTAGGTGCCCAACTTCAGCAGCACGCCGGCAAGAATCACCGAACCAGCGGTGGGGGCGTCGGTGTGGGCGTCTGGCAGCCAAGTGTGCAAACCCACCAGCGGAACCTTGACTGCGAAACCCAAGGCGAAGGCCAGGAAAATCCAGCGCGCAGCGGAGGGAGCGATTGCTTGGGTTTCGGCGATCTCCACCAAGTCGAAGGTGAGCCCGCCGCCAGTCGCCGAGGAGTGCAGAAACGCAGCGGCGAGGATGCCCACCAGCATAAAGGCCGAACCGAACATGGTGAACAGGAAGAACTTGACTGCCGAATGACGGGCGCGCCCGTGTCCCCACCCGCCGATGAGAAAGTACATAGGGATCAGCACAACTTCGAAGAACAAGAAGAAGAGCAAGATGTCCAGGGCTAGAAAGACGCCCAGACAACCAAACTCCAGCAACAGCAGCCAGGCGAAATACGCCTTCGGGTTGTGATCGGGAACCCCAGCCAACGCCGCCAGAGGAAACAACAGGGCTGTCAAGGCCAACATGAAGAGGGAAATGCCGTCCAAGCCCAGTTTCCAGCTGAAGCCCAACTGAGCAACCCAGGTTTGGTCGACTACCAAGCCAAATTCTGCGCTGTCCGCTGCGGGGAAGTCTGCGACTAGCCAAGCCGCTAGAGCGGCCGCTCCGAGCATGAATAGCAAGGCGACGGGGCGCACCATTTCGGAGCGCGAACGCGGCAGCAGCAGCATGACCACCGCCCCTATGAGGGGCAGCAAAACCAGTGCTACCAGCACGCCCCCGAAGTCGGCCGGCGAGGAGGCGGCCGCTATTGCCGCCGGAACTCCGCTCATCCGACACCCGCCCGCACCAAGAAATAGATTAGCAAAGCCAGAGATCCGATAGCCAAGGTCAGAGCGTAACGCCGGATAAAGCCGTTCTGGATGCGCCTCAGCAGCGATCCGGCGCGCCCTGGCAGAGAAGCCGCCTGACGAACCGTGCCGTCCACCACGACGGAATCGAATTTGGCCAGAGCGGAGAAGAGGTTACGTCCCGTTCCGCCCACGAAACCGCTGATGGCTTCGTCGTAACCCCAGGCGCGGGCGAACACCTTGCGTTCGATGGCTTCGGGAGCGATGCGCCGACGCAGATAAACCGCTCGGGCAACTGCAATGCCCGCCAAGGCGGCCACTGTCGCCACCCCAGCCAGAACCCACTTGGTGCCTCCGGCGTAGCCCGCGGCGGCCTCCGAATGACCAAGGGCGGGCTCAAGCCAGAGCCCCAGAAACTCCACGCTGTGGGAAAACGGCAAATTGAGGACTCCGGCTGCAGCAGACAACCCAGCCAACACCACCAAAGGCGCCGTCATCAACCGCGGCGAGGGGTGAGGATAAAAATCCTCCGCATCAGAGGCGGATCGCCAACGGCTCGCCCCGAAGAAGGTTAAAAACATGAGCCTGCTCATATACAGCGCAGTGAGCAGGGCCGCCAACAGCAGCAACGCCCAAAGCACCTTGTTATAACCCCAGGCTCCGGCGAGAATTTCGTCCTTGGACCAAAAACCGGCAAACGGAGGAATCCCTGAGATCGCCAACCACCCCACCCCAAATGTAACGGCCGTAACCGGCATATACCGCGCCAAACCCCCATAACGCCGCAGATCCTGACTCCCGCCCATTCCGTGTATGACCGCGCCAGCGGCGAGGAACAGCAATGCCTTGAAGAATGCATGGGTAACCATATGAAATATGGCAGCGGTGTAGGCACCCACACCCACCGCAGTAAACATGAAACCTAACTGGCTGATCGTCGAATAGGCCAGGACTTTCTTGATATCGTTGGCGGCTAGGGCAATGGAAGCTGCCAGGGCGGCAGTGGCCAATCCCACGCCGGCTATTACGCCGCCCAACCAGGGAGAAGCCTCTTCCAGCATGGGGCTGAAGCGCACCAACAAATAAACGCCGGAAGTGACCATGGTGGCAGCGTGTATGAGCGCAGACACGGGGGTAGGACCGGCCATGGCGTCAGGCAGCCACACGTAGAGCGGGAACTGCGCCGACTTGCCAGCGGCGCCTAGCATCAGGCAAAGCAAAATGACCGAGAGGGTGCTTTCGGAGGCGTGCCCCTCCAGAATACCTGCGTAGTTGAGCGTGCCATACGCCCCGAAGGCAAAGAACATGGCCAGAAGGAATCCGAAATCACCCACACGGTTAGTGATGAAAGCCTTCTTGCCTGCCACTGCGTTAGCCTCTTCCCCATACCAAAATGAGATCAACAGATACGAACACGCACCAACACCTTCCCAGCCGAGGAAGGTGAGCAACAAGCTGTCTCCCAACACCAGCAAGAGCATGGAAAAAACGAATAGGTTCAAGTACAGGAAATAGCGGGAATAGTCCTCATCCCCGTGCATATACGCTATGGAGTAGACGTGTATGAGGGTGCTGACACCCGTAATGAAGAGGATCATCGTCACCGAAAGGGGGTCCACCAGAAATCCCATGTCGACCGACAAATCACCGATCGGAACCCAGCTAAACAGACTGACCGTGACAGACCGGTCGGCTGAGTTAAGGCTGAGCAGCCCTCCTAGGACGAGCACGGACGCCGCAAAGGAAACGCCCACAGCGGCAGACGCCAGCCACCCCGAGCGCGGTTCGCCTAAGCGGCGGCCGAACAAGGCCAAGGCAGCCGCGCCCGCAGCGGGAGCGAGCGGCACGATCCAAATCAACTCGGCTAGACCCATATCAAACGACCTCAGTCCCGCAGCGCCGAAACGTCGTCGGCGGTAGCGGCTGGTCGGCGGCGCATCACGGCCACTACGATCGCCAACCCCACCACAGCTTCAGCAGCAGCCACGACTAACACGAAAAGAACAGAGATCTGCCCGCCGAAATCACCCATACGGTGCGCCAACGCCACGAAGGTCACGCTGACGGCGTTCAACATGAGTTCTACACACATAAACATGACCAGGGGATTGCGGCGCACCAACAAACCCACGGTACCGAGGGAGAACAGGACAGCGCCCAATAACAGATACCAGAACGTATCAACCATAGCTCAGACGACGCTCCCTGATTCCTCGGGAACCTCCTCTAGAGGACGCGGCCGACGCGCCAGAACCACCGCACCTACAACCGAAACGGTCAACAAGAGCCCGGTCAACTGGAAAGCCCAGACGTAGTCGCCAAAAACGCCCTCGGCGATCTGGCTGATGTTGCTTGCGGCTTCCTGACCGTCGCATTCCGCAGCAGACGACGAGACGGACGCCGAGGGCTCGCTCACCGGCAAACCCGTACAACTTTCAAGGGCGGGCAACTCGCCCTGAACTACCGGAGGGTCGGCATAGATTCCGACGACGAAAAGCAGGATCAATACCAGAATACCCACCCCCACCCCCAGAGCCAGGGGGCGCTGACCGCCGATCGGTTCAACTCGCAGGCTCTCCGCCCGATCTACGCCCAAGAGCATGATGACAAACAGAAACAGCACCACGATCGCACCCGCGTAAACGACCACCTGGACAACGCCCAAGAACTGTGCGTCCAGGCTCAGGAACAACACGGCCACACCGAAGAGGGAGGCCACCAAGGCAAGAGCAGCGTGGACGGGATTGCGAAAGACGATTACTCCTAGGGCGCCTGCCAGGATTATCGCGGCGCAGACCGCGAAGACGGCTACCGCCATCAGGGAGACTCGTCTCCTGATTCGACACCCTGCGGCTCGGCTCCCCCCGAGCGGTCATCTTCGAGCGAGACGGAGGGCGCCGACTGCCCCAACTCTGGGGGGCGGAGCCCGTAACCCAACTCGGGCGACCACGCCGTACGACCTTCCCACTCCGCCGCGCCGGACGGGGATGTAGCGCGCATCCAAGCAGAGGTGGCTTCGTCGTCACCCGGGCGCCAATCCTCCCAGGGCTGCTGACGCGGCCTGCCGTCGTCGCCTACAAGCAGTTCATCCTTGGTGTAGATGGCGTCGTTGCGGGAGGTGAAGGAAAACTCAAAAAGCTTGGATTCGGTAATAGCTTCGGTGGGGCAGGCTTCCACACACAGGTCGCAGTGAATGCAGCGCAGGTAGTTGATCTCGTAGGTGTATCCGTAGCGTTCGCCCGGGGCGACTGGAGCGTCAGGAGGATTGTCGGCCCCCCTCACGTATATGCATCGGGCTGGACACACGCCGGCGCAGAGTTCGCATCCGATGCACTTTTCCGTGCCGTCCGGATACCGACCTAGCACATGCCGTCCGTGGAAACGCTCCGGCTTGACGCGCTTCTCCTGGGGGTAACGGGTGGTGACGCGCTTCTCGAAGAGTTTGGAGAACGTGACCCCAAATCCTCTCAGAAAACTCACGAGTGCTCCTCGACTCGGGGGGCAGAGAGTTCATCTGACGAAATCAAGCCGTATTCCTCTTCGGCGATCTTGCGAACGTCGCGTCCGGCGCGAATCGACAGCCTCAGCACCCAAGCGCAGGCCAATCCCGCAGCAACACACACCAACACCACCACGGCGGTGTTCCAACCGCGGTCGCGGCCAACTCTGAGCGCCCCCAGCAGCAGCAGCCAACCCAGGGAGAGCGGAATGAGAAGCTTCCACCCCACGTCCATAAGTTGGTCGTAGCGCAACCGAGGGAGCGTGGCCCTGAACCAAACGAACATGAAAAGCATGGCCGCCAACTTCAGGAAGAACCAGATGCTGCCCCAGAGCCAGTCGGCTCCGGAAGTCAGGACGGGGCCGTCCGGCCCTCCGAGGAACAGAGTCACGATGACGGCGGACAACGTGATGACGTTCATGAACTCGGCTAGGAAAAACAATGCGAAACGGATGGAGCTGTACTCGGTGTGAAAGCCGCCCACCAACTCCTGCTCGGCTTCGACCAAGTCGAAAGGCGGACGGTTGAGTTCAGCCGTTGCAGCTACGAGAAAGATCAGCGCCGGGACTACACCGGTGACCCATAAGTTCCAGTCGTAGCCCGCCTGACTTTGCACAATGTCGTGCGTGGAAAGGCTGCCCGCACTCAGCAGTACGGCCGCCAGCGACAAGCCCAGAGCGGCTTCGTAGGAGATCATCTGGGCAGAGGCTCGCACCGAACCCAAGAGCGAGTACTTGGAACCCGACGACCAGCCGGCCAGCATGATGCCGTAGACGGCTGCCGAGGAAAGGGCCAACACCAGCAGCACCCCTATGTGCGGATCGGCCACCTGCAGGTAGGTGGTGTTCCCCCACCACTGAACGGTGCCGTCGCCCGAGACGAAGTTGCCACCCACCGGTACCACGGAAAACACCAGAAAAGCGGGCACCAAGGAAAGGTAGGGAGCCAGCCGATAGATGAAGCGGTCGGAGTTGGCTGGTCGAAGATCTTCTTTAAAAAAGAGTTTCACGCCGTCGGCCAGCGTCTGCAGGATTCCCCACGGCCCCGCCCGAGCGGGTCCTATGCGGTTCTGCATGTCTCCCACCAACTTGCGCTCAAACCAGATCATGAGCATCACAGCCACGAGAAGAAAAGCGAACGCTCCGACAACTTTGACCGCCAGGATCAGAAACTCGTCAAGACCGAAGCCGTCGACGTAAGCCGGATCGAGGGCGAAGACGCTCACTACAACTCTGAGGACACTATGCGGACCTCGCAGATCGGCTCCTCTGAGGAGATGAGATCGCGCGGGTCGGCGCCGCCTGTGTTAAGCGTCAAGGCTGCCGCGGCAGGAGGGACGCGCCCGTCTGGCGTCGCAGAGACGGTGAGGCCGCCCGAAGACGAAGTCACGCTCACCAAAGCGTCCTTGCCGACGGCTAGCCGCTCGAAGTCGGATGGGTTCAGCCGTAAGCGGGCAGGGGCGGCCTTGGCGGCCAGGGAGGGGCAGTGAGAGACGATCGTGCCCTTGTCGTAGAGGGTGCGGTCGGCCACGAGGCGGAAGGAGTAGCCGTCGAAGGGTGTCGCGGGCGCCTCGGGCAACTCAAGGTCGGCGAGGCCGAGAGACGGAGGAAGGGGAGCGTCGGCTCCTGCCGCCGCAGCGGCTGCGGTCGGCGTCTCTCCTGCCACCTCGACGGGCGCAGCCTCAGCAGACGCCGCAGCGTCGTCGCCCACCTCAGCAGCCGCCGCAGCAGCCGCCGAAACGGCTGGCGCAGCGATTGGCATCAGCACGCCGTCTAGGTCAGCCCGCACTCCATCCCAGGTGACGCCGGCGTGCAGAGGGGACAGCCGGGCGACTTCTTCCCATATCTGCCGAGGTGAAGACAAGCCCAAGCCGCTGCCCAGCAAGTCGGCCAACTCTGCGGCCACCTGCCAGTCCACTCGGACGCCCGCCGGCGACGTCACCTGGCGTGTCACAGCAGTCGCCCTGCCTTCGACGTTAACGTGGGTGCCTTCGCGCTCACCGAAGGTCGCAGTGGGCAAGAGCACGTGCGCCCGACGGGACGACGCCGTGGGGAACGCGTCCAGAGCAACGATCGTAGGAACCGAGGCAAGAGCAGCCTCAACTAGGCGCCGATCAGGGAAGTCGGCCGCCGGATCGGCCCCCAGCAAGATCAGCACCTTGATCTTTCCTCCAACAGCGGCGCGAAGAATACCCGCTGCGTCGAGACCTGGCTCCGCAGGCGCGGCGCCCCAGAATCGACGGTACCAATCCCCCGCCGCGGCCAAGGTTGTGCGGCCTGGCAGCAGCCTGGGAGCCAACCCCATATCAAGGGCGCCGACGGCGGCGCCGCGGCGAAGAAGCGGAAGAAACTTTGCCTGCGGGAAAGCCCTGGCCAGCAGAATTGCGGCCCGCTCGGCTGCCGACGACGATTCGGCCTGCGACGTGCGGCCGAGCAGCACAGTGAGCGGGCGCTCTGAAAGAAGGGCGGACGCAGCAGCCAGTTCTTTGGTCTCTATGCCGGCGAACATTTCCCCTCTGGGCGTTTCCAGCAAGGCCTCCACCACCCGGGCGGCGTCGCCTGGCCGTACCCGAAGCGAGCAGTCGGCGAGCGAAGAAAGGCTCGTCTCTAGCGGAGTCAACTCCAACAAGGCGACGTCTCCGTCCATCAAAGAACGGCGCAATCGAAGGTAGAGGGTGCCGAACTCTTCCCTGAGGTCACCGGAAAGCAGCAGCACGACGCCGCCCGGGCGGCAGGCGTCGGCTATGGTCGCCCGCGGCAGGGCGCAGATCGTCTCGCCCGCCAAGCCGTCGCCCATGCATGCGTCTACGTTGTCGGTGGCAAGGACGCCCTTGGCAAACTTCGCCCAGGCGTACTGATCCTCGGCGCAGAGCCCCGCGCCGCCCAAGAGCGCTACAGACTGCGGACCGTGGTCGTCGAGCGCCGCACGCAAGGCGGCGGCGGCGGCGGCGAGAGCAGCAGAGGTGGAGAGCGGAATCAACTCCCCGTCCTCACAGCGGCCCATCGGCTCGGTCAGACGTTCCGGACTGTGAACCGCCTCGAAGCTAAAACGATCCCGGTCGGAAAGCCAGCCCCAGTTAACGGCGTCGGAGTCCACACCTTGAATGCGCAGTATGCGGTTGCGTGAGGCGTGCACCGAAATCCGATCGCCGACGGCGTTGGGATAGGTGGAGACCGTCTCCGACAGATCCCAAGGACGCGCCTTGAAGCGGTAGGGGCGGGCGGTGAGGGCGCCGACCGGGCATATCTGAACCGTGTTGCCGCTGAAGTAGGAATCGAAAGGCTGATCGGGAAAAGTGTTGACCTGGGTGTGGCTGCCGCGACTCTGAAAACCGATGAGCGCTTCCCCCGCCACCTCGTCGGCGAAACGGGTGCAGCGGTCGCAAAGTATGCAGCGCTCGCGGTCCAGGAAAACGAGATCACTGATCGGAATGGGCTTGGCGAAATGCCGCTTCTCCTCGACAAATCGGCTTTCGCCCGGGCCGAAAGCCATCGTCTGGTCTTGAAGCGGACACTCGCCGCCCTTATCGCAGACAGGGCAGTCCAGGGGATGGTTCAGAAGAAGAAACTCCAGCACGCCGTCCTGCGCCTTGACCACGGGGGGCGAAGCCGTTTCTACGACCATCCCAGCGCTTACGGAGAGCATGCAGGCCGGCTGCAGCGCAGGGCCTCGGCCGGTGTCTACTTCGACTAGACACATTCGGCACATGCCCACGGAGCGCATTCGGGGGTGGTAGCAGAACCGTGGAATGTACGTACCCGCCTGCTCGCAGGCGTCGATCAGGAGTTGACCGGGCGCGCCGGCGGCGGCACGTCCGTCGAGGGTGAACTCCACCACCGGATTGGCCGGAACGTCGAGAGCCATCTCGCTCAGCCTGCGACCGCCGTAAGAGACGACGGGCGGCGGGAACGCTCGGGCAGGTAGACCTCAAATTCATGCCGGAAACGGTCGAGCGCCGAAGCGATCGGGGAGACAGCGGAGGGCCCTAGCGGACAGATCGTTGTCATCTTCGGGGGCCAGGCGAGGCCGGGGCTGATGTTGTCGCAGATGTCGGTGAGCAGGTCGAGGTCTGTCGCCCTGCCGCGCCCCGCCAGCAGGCGTTCGAGCACCTGCTCCAGCCAAGTTGTGCCTTCGCGGCAAGGAGTGCACTTTCCGCAGGATTCACGGGCAAAAAAGCGGACGAGGTTGTGACAGGCGCGGGGAACGTCGGTGGTTTCGTCCATCACGACGATGGCCCCGGAACCCAGCATGGAACCGGCAGCGTCCACTTTCGCCTTATCCAAAGGCAAGTCGAGGTGCTCCTCGAAAAACCAGGGAGCCGACGCTCCCCCCGGTATGAACGCCTTGAGAGGGTAGTCAGCGCGCATCCCCCCGGCGTAGTGGTCGTCAAAGATGATCTCCCTGAAGGTCGTGACGCCGAAGGGAACTTCGAACACGCCAGGAGTCCTCACGTGCCCTGAGACCGTGAAGACCCGCGTCCCGGACGACGGCGGCGCACCCTTGGCTGCGAACGCCTCGGCGCCTCGGCAGATGATCCAGGGCAGGTTCGACAGCGTCTCGACGTTGTTGACGATGGTGGGCTGTCCGTAGAGGCCGACCGCAGCCGGAAAATAGGGAGGCTTCAGGCGGGGCATCCCGCGGCGGCCCTCCAAGCTTTCGATCAATGCCGTCTCCTCCCCTACGATGTAGGCACCCGCCCCGGGCTGAAGCACGATGTCGAGGCAGAAGTCACTGCCGCAGATGCCGCGCCCTAGGAAACCCGCTTCGTAGGACTCGTTCAAGGCGGCGGTGAGACGCTCCTGCGCCAGGGCCATCTCGCCACGCACGTACAAAAAGCACTGAGCCGCTCCGACGGCGTAGGCGGCGATCAGGCAGCCCTCGATTAGCTGATGCGGATCGGTCTCCATGAGCAGGCGATCCTTGTAGGTGCCGGGTTCGCTTTCGTCGCCGTTCACGACTAAGTAGCGAGGCCATACGTCCGGCGGGCAAAAGCCCCACTTGACGCCCGCAGGGAAACCGGCGCCGCCTCGTCCTAGCAGACTGGCGGCCTTTATTTCTTCTTGGACGGCGGCGGGCGGACGCTCCAGAGCCAAGCGCAGACCTTCGTAACCGCCGCTGGCCAGATACCCCTCCAGCGTGTGGCCGTCAGGAAGGTGCCGTCGGCAGGTCACGATCAAGTCCGATGGGTCGACGACGGAGGACGCAGCGGGGGGATGGGGTTCAAGTTCGGACATCAGAGAGAGCCGTCTTCACTGCGGTTGACCCACCAACTCGGAGGGCCTGTGTTCTCGGGAGGAGGCGAACCGGCGGAGCGCTCTCGCGGGATGATCTGAGGCAGCCGAGAAAGAACTCCGTGGCTAGGCAAGTCCGACCGGGCGCCGCCGATCAGGTCATCCAAAAGGGAGTCGAGCGTCTCTCCGTCGACTCGGTTGAAGTATCGATAGTTCACCTGAAGGCAAGGCGCCTCGCTGCAAGCCGCCACGCATTCCACCGCATCTAGGGTGACCGCCCCGTCAGGCGTAGTGCCTCCCGGGAAAATCCCCAGCCGAGCGGCGGCGCGCTCAGCGAGTTCTTCGCCTCCCAGCAAGAAACAACTGATGCCTCTGCAGACGTTCACCTGATAGGTGCCGACCTTGGAACGTTTAAACATCTCGTAGAAGGAGCACGTGCTGAGCACCTCCGAAGGAGTGGTGTTGAGAAGTTCGGCGATGTGTTCCATGGCCGACTCGCTCACGAATCCGTCTTGGGCCTGGGCTAGATGCAGTAGAGGAATGAGCGCCGAGCGGGGCCGCGGATAGCGGCCGATGATTTCCATCGCCACCTTTTCGTTCTCGTCGCTGAGACGCGGCATCAGCGGTCTACTTCGCCCATTATCGGATCCACCGAGGAGATGATCGCCACGGCGTCGGCGATCAGGCGGCCTTCCATCATGTACGGCAGCGCTTGCAGGTTCCAAAAACTGGGCGCACGAATGTGCATTCGGAGAGGCTTGGCGCTGCCGTCGCTGACTAGATAACAACCCAGTTCGCCGCGGGGAGACTCCACCGCCGTGTAAACCTCGCCCGGCGGCACCTTGAAACCCTCCGTGAATATCTTGAAGTGGTGTATGAGCGCCTCCATCGACTCGTCGATCCGGCCGCGAGGCGGAGGGGTCACCTTCTTATCTTGAATTCGATAGTCGCCAGACGGCATCCCGTCCACTATCTGCCGCACCAGGGAAATAGATTCACGAATTTCGTTTAGACGGATGGCGTAGCGGTCGAAACAGTCCCCAAAAGTGCCGCAGATCACATTGAAGTCAAGCTCTGCATAATCAAGATAAGGAATGTGACGCCGCAAGTCCCAGGAGTAACCGGTGCTGCGCAGGATGGGGCCGGTGACACCCAGTGCCAGGGCTTCTTCAGCGGTAATCACGCCCACTCCCTCCAGGCGCTCACGCCAAATAGGCTGACCGGTAAGAAGGTGGTCGTATTCGGTCAGCCGGTCGGAAATGATCTCCAGGATCTCAAGCGTGTCTTCCCGCCAGCCGTCGGGCAAGTCGGCGGCCACCCCGCCTGGGCGTATGTAATTGTGATTCATCCTCAGACCGGTGATCTTCTCCAGCAGCCTCAGTGTCTCCTCCCGCTCGCGCCAGCCGTAGAGCATCATCGAAACCGCACCGATATCCATGCCGTTGGTGGCCTGGAAGAGCAGGTGCGAACTGATGCGGTTGAGTTCGCACATGAGCATGCGTATCCAGCGCGCTCGGGGAGGCAGTTCAAGACCTAGCAAGGACTCCACCGCCGAGGAAAAAGCCAGCTCGGTGAACAGAGGGGCGGCGTAGTCCATACGAGTCACGTTCGTAGGCCCCTGCAGGTAGGTGAGCGTCTCGCCAGTCTTCTCCATGCCCGTGTGCAGATAGCCGATGATGGGCTTGCAGCGCACGACCGTCTCTCCGTCGAGCTCGAGCAGCAACCTCAGGACACCGTGGGTGGACGGGTGCTGCGGCCCCATGTTGATGATCATCCGGTTCGGGGCGGACGGCTGTTCCACGAGCGCCTGGGCTTCGCCTATGCGGAAGACGGGCGCGGCGGAACGGGAGAAGGGGCGAAGCAGTGTCATCGCACATCCGCTGATGCCTTGAAGCGGACAGGCACCGCTCCGGTATCGAAGTCCTTGCGCAGGGGATGGCCGTGCCAGCTTTCGGGCATGAGAATGCGAGTGAGGTCGGGGTGCTCCTCGAAGCGGATGCCGAACAGGTCGAAGACCTCGCGCTCGGGGTTCTCCACGCCCGGATAGAGGTCGAAGAGTGAAGGAACGGAAAGGTCATCGGCTGCGACCTGCACCCGCAGGCGGATGCGGCGGCGGGCGTCGTGGGAGAGAAGCGTCACGATCACTTCAAAGCGTTCGGTCTTGATGCCGGGGGGAGTCTCGGGGCGGGAGGCGGCGCCTAGGTAGTCCACGCCGCAGACGTCCACGCAAACACGAAAGCCCTCTTCCCGCAAAGCAGCAGCCACACTAAGGAGCTGAGAGGGGAGGACGTGCAAAACCGCCGTTCCTGCCAAATCGAGGGTCGACGGAACGCCGTGGCAGGTCGCGCCGGCGGCTAGGGGCGCAGCGGAGGCGTCTTGCTCGGCGGAAGGCTCCTCGAGTCTGGACATGCTGGACGGCGCCTCGGCGCTCATGAGCGGCGGGCAGGTCGCGGGAGCAGCATGCGCGTAGCCGTCTGGCCGTCACGCTGCTCGATGACTATGCCCTCCCCCGCATCAGCGCTGCGGCGGCGTTTGGTGATCTTGCCTTTGCGGATCAAGTCGTGCAGGGTCAAGATGGCATGCAGCAAGGTCTCCGGGCCGGGCGGACAGCCTGGGGCGTAAACGTCCACCGGCACTACCTGGTCGACCCCTTGAACGATGGCATAGTTGTTGAACATTCCTCCAGATGAAGCGCAGACGCCCATGGAGATGACCCATTTGGGCTCCATCATCTGGTCGTAGATGTGCCGCAGCACGGGCGCCATCTTCTGAGAAACCCGTCCCGCCACGATCATCAGATCTGCTTGGCGGGGAGAAGCCCGGAACACCTCCATGCCGTAGCGCGCTATGTCGTAGTGAGAACCGCCGGTCGCCATCATCTCGATGGCGCAGCAGGCGAGACCGAAGGTGGCCGGCCAGCAACTCTGCGACCGCGACCACTTGACCAGTTCCTCCAGTTTGCCGGTGGCAAAGTTGTGCGGGAGTTCCGCTAGACCTCCCCAGGAGCGCTCCAGATCGACGTCGCTCACCGTACGGACTCCACCTCAAGCGCAGGGTGCGCCGCAGCCGGCTCAGCGGCAGGATGCCCCGCCGCACCCTCGAGGGCAGGATGCGCCGCCGCCGGCTCAGCGGGCGGGGAGGGCGGGATGATCAGACCCGGCTCGTCCGCCTCGGGGCCAAGCTTGTGAATAGTGGTTTCGGAGCTGAGATCGGCACCTCGGGAAAGGGCGCCGCCCGCCCGGTTTCCAGGACCCCATTCCAGAGCCCCCTTGCCGATGAGGTAGACGAACGATTCGAAGACTGCGAACGAAAAGATCAAGATCGCCGCCAGTCCGAACCACCCCAGGGAGCCATGCGCCACCGCCCAGGGATACAGAAAAACAATTTCAACGTCGAAGACTATGAAGAGCATGGCGACTAGGAAAAAACGCACTGGGAACCGCTCGGGAGCGGACCGACCGGGGACAATTCCACATTCATAAGGGGCAACTTTGGCCCGCGTAGCACGACGCGGCGCCAGGAGCCGGGAAGCGAACAGACTGAGAACGCAGAAGATTACCGCTAACACCCCCAGGGCGAAAATCGGCGCATATTGGCCCATGCCAAAAGCCTCCCGCTAGACGCCTTAGCAGCCGCAGCTACGGCGATGCGGCTTCAAACGCCTCCACTTCCCGACGAACTCTTCGGTCGCGCCAGTGGAGACTGAGAATCAACGCCAAGAAAATCAGACCCGAACCAATGGCCACAAGTGCAGGCACAAGTCTTAAATTACCCAGATTGCGAACCATTACTACCGAAACGGTCTCCGATCTGAAATCCAGTTCCGAAGCCGGCGGAGCTTCGCCCACCACCTGCGCCTTTGGAATGGCCGGACGGGCTTGAACGACCACGTAGTGCGGAGGATTGGTTATACGCGCCGAATTGCTGACCTTGTTGGAGACCCTCGCCCAAATCCCGTCGCCGGACCGCTCCGGCTTGCCGCCGCGGCCGAAGGCGTCGACGAACACATATGCAGCAGTGGCGGAAGGAACTTCACCCTCGGGCGTCAACACGGTCGTGGACACGTCAGCAAAAATGCCTCTTTCATCGATGAATGCTCCTGCGGCGGCCGTCGCTTCGCCCGACGCAGCGGTCGAAAGCAAATCCCATTCGCCCAACTCCAGGTACCCCTCAGAGAGCGCCCACTCAATCACCTGAGGCGCGGTGGCGTCGAGAGCGCTGAGCGACATCTTGTCGATTTGGCTCTCCCGCCTAGCTATCTGCTCGTCCGCCGCGGCTGTGAGTTCGACTGCATTACGGCGGCGAGGGTCGTTGTCGGAGAGCAGTTCGTTTCGTTCCTGCAGCGCAGTCCGAATCCCTTCGGAATCCACGTTGGCTAACTCGGCCATCACTTCGGCGCGGTCTGCCCCGGGGTAGGTCAATAACAAGCCGATAGCTCTTGGCGAGCAACCGTCAGCCGGGGGCGTGAACGTCCACCCTGTCTTAGAGGGGGGGAAAATTACGCTGTTGTCGCAGTTGGGATCGGGCAGTTCATCCACACCCTCGACGTAGGCGTCCTCTATGCCTTCGGGTTCGAAACCTGCTGGATCTCTGAAACTTGCCTGGTATTCCCAGGACGGAGCGGACCCTGTGTAGCCAATTCCCTGCAGCCACCAGATGACGGCCATGATCGTGAACCAACCGAAGAGTCCGGCCAGAGCGATCAAGGAGCCAAGACGGAAGCCAGTGTTGGTAACCAGCAGCAGCCAGACCGTTCCAGCCAAGAGCACACTGGCCAGGGCCACAGTGAGAAAACCGCGGATTTCCGGATCCCAGCCGATGCCCGCAAGGATTGACGCAGAAGCCGTCACAACTGCCGCTCGTAGGCCACGATTGCGGATATCTGTTCTTCGGTGAGCAGCCCCTCCCGTTCACCGCAAAAGTCGTTCCGCTTGATCAGGTCTCTTTCGCCTGCGTCTCGGTCGCCCACACAAACTCCGAACGACGGCATTTGGCCGCCGCCGTCGCCCTGACCGAAACTTCCGTATTTGACGCCGTTCTCGCTTCCGCTGATAACGAATTCCTCATGTTCAGGCACGGTGTTGAACTGGCGCAAGGTGGAGCCGTTGACCAGCGGCGGGGCAAACCCGCCGCCTCCAGATATTTCCGAGGGAATGAGCGGATTGTTCTCGGCGATTTCGGCGGCGTCGTAAGACCACCCCGGCGTGTGACAGCGTGCACATCCGTACACGCCTCCGTCGGCCTCATTGTTGAAAAGCATCCTCCCTAAGCGAACGGGGTCGGCGGACGCCGACGCAAGAAGATCTCCTGTCAGTTCGTCCACCGCCTCGCGGGAAGCGTCTTGGCCAAGAAAAGCAGAGGCTTCGGAACGGGCCTGCGAGACCAAACCGTCTTGCACTCGCTGACGAACCTCGGGGAGTTCTATCTGTTCATGCTCGATGTAGGCCACGATCTCGTCAATCTGCTGCGAACTGAACGGACCGCCGCCGGCTGCGCCCCAGGCAGGCATCGGCGTGTTCGGGCGTCCGTAGTTCAAGACATAACGGACTTCGTCGGCTGAATATCGGTAGAGAACAGCGCCGAGAGAAGGGACTTTCCACTTCACTAACGCCAGGAAAGCTCCGTTTTCGTCCACCAACGTGTGGTCGCGCAAACCGCCAGGGCCGTTGACCGTGCCGTGACAGGTGGCGCAGCGCTCTTCATAGAGTTCCTCGCCGCGGTGGACGGCCACCTCGTCGCTCAGAACGATGAGTCCGTCCTGGCGGCCCGGTTCGCCAAGCCAGTAGAGAGGCAGCCCGATAGCGATGAGAACGATGCAGACGAGTCCTGCCGTCAGGCTCAGATCCAGCTTCTTGCCTTCCAATTCCTCGTCGTCTAGGTATGGACGGCGGTTGAGCGCTAGTTCGGTCTCCGACCCTGCTTCGCTGCGGCCGGTCAGCCAGTTGAATATCCAGTAACAGATGAAACCGCCCACGGCGACTGCGGCCAGAACCACGCCGATCGTGCGCTGAGTGGATGCAGCCAAGACTGCGCCGATCACGAACTCACCCTTCCGCCAGAGACCGATCTGCTAGAACGCCGCGCGGCAAGGATGCGCTCGGTTGGCAGCGAGGAGAGGGAGAACTCACTCCGCTTGGCCAATGCAATTCGGCCCTTGCGCTTCCTGCCGAGTCGTATCCGTGCCAACCTGGCGGCCAGGAATGATCTTTCCCGTGTTGACCAGGAACTCGCCTCGTTCGTTGACCGAGGTTGCGAAGTGATCCATGCCTCGCGGGGCAGGACCGCCGCGCTTCTCCCCAACCTGGTTGTACTTCGAGCCATGGCAGGGGCACTCAAACCACTGCGAACTAATACAGGAAGGGACCGTGCAGCCCAGATGAGGACATTTCCAGTAGAGAGCCACCAAGCCGGCCTCCATGCCGGCCAGCACGTCCGGGGAATAAACCTCGCGAGCCTTTGGCAACGCGCTCTCGGGATACTCGGTGATCCACATGCGCCCCTCGGGCACCTTCAAAAAGCCGTTCTCGTCGCGGATCTGAGACTTGAGTTCGTCCACATTGCCCGCGTTAACCACTGCGCCGAAGCCGGTCACGAACGGAGGCCAGAGGAACGCCAGCATGGATGCTCCGAAGCCCGACAGGCCGACCACCATGAAACCCACTACGGATCGATTGAGGAACTGCCGGCGAGAAACTCCCACGGCTTCTTCGTCCGGAGGCGACCAAGGCACCAAGTCGGCGGGCGGAGGGGGCGGCTCCTCGGCGGCGCGGCGAGCCAAGACCGCCGCTCGTTCAACTTCGCGCCCTGAAAGCTGCGGCGGCGCTGAGGGATCAGCCGTAGAGGCGGCGCCCGAAGCTTCATAGGACTCGGAACGAGCGGCTTCGTCGGCGCGCCTAGCCGCACGGGAAAGGCGGCCCGCCGCTCCTCGCACCTCTTTCCGCTTGTAGACGGCAAGAATCATCACGACCGCAGCCAGCGTCAAGAGGGGGATGACGATTGCGAGAACGATCATGGCGCAGCGACTGCTTTCAGAGAAGTCCGCAGAACGCCCCGGCGGCGGGCGAGAGCGCCGAAGTCTGACCCGCGAGCATTGCCGTCCATCAGAAGTCGAAGAAAAGTCCGTCTTGCCAGGGAAATATAAAGTTGAATCCAGGGCCGCGGAAGAACGAACCGATTATCACGAGAACAGCCCAGAACATCAGGTGGACCGTCATGAGCGACACCGCAAACTTGCGCTTTTCAGGAGCATTTTCTTTGTTGCGATCTACATACGGAGCGAGAATCAGCAGAAAGAGAGCTATTCCTGGAATTGTCACTCCGGCCACCATGGGGTGGAACATCGTAAGCAGTTCCTGAAGCCCAAGAAAGTACCAAGGAGCCTTGGAAGGATTGGGAGTCTCGTTCACATTGGCCAACTCCAGGAGGGGAGCGTTCACGAAAACGGAAAAGATCAGCAAGAAAGCAGTTACGAGCAAGGCCGCCACGAACTCCACCACGAGCAGGTGCGGCCAGACATGCACTTTGTCGGAAGGCTTGGCCTTCACGTCCTGAATAGATCCCGACTTGACCACCGTCAGCAGGCGCTGCGTGTGACCACCCGGGCCGGTAGGGGTCATCCCGGCCGGCGGGACTGGGCTCGGAGGGGCCGGAGCGGCAGAAGTAGCCGGAGCTCTAGCCGACTGCTCCGCCAGAGAGCGGGTGCGGTCAAGCAGGTGGGGCGGGATCTTCTCGGAATCGCCCGCAGGGACTGCAGCCCCGGCTGCCCCGGCAGGCGCCTGGGCACCCGCAGCCGCCTCTGGCGGAGCGCCGCTGGCGGGCTGAGCGGAGGCGGAAGTCTCCTCTTGGCCCGGCGAGCCCCCCGACGCCTCGCGCTCTAGGCGCTCACGGGCTTCCTTGGCTCGCCTCAGCAGATGCTCGGGAACTTCGGGGATGTCGGCCATTAATTACAGGGGGCCAGAAATGCCGCCGTCTTTGCGCACCCGCCAGAAGTGGACGGCAAGAAAAATGATCAAGACAAACGGCAGCATCAGCACGTGCAGCACATACCAGCGAAGCAAAGTGTCGGTACCTATTTCCGGGCCGCTGAGCAGCACGAACCTCACCTGATCTCCAAAAACCGGAGTGAAACCCATCATGTTGGTACCCACCGTCACCGCCCAGAGAGCCAGCTGATCCCAAGGCAACAGATAGCCCGTAAAAGAGAGCAGGAGCGTGAGAGTGAGCAAAATCACGCCGACCACCCAATTGAATTCCCGCGGCGGCTTGTACGCGCCGTGATAAAAGACCCTCGCCATGTGCAGGAACACAGTCAGAACCATCAGGTGTGCGCCCCAACGATGGATGTTCCGCACAAGCAAGCCGAAGGCCACCTCCGTCTGCATAACGTAGATGTCGTCCCAGGCCTGCACTGCGGTAGGGCGGTAGAAGAACATCAGGAAAATTCCGGTAACCGTCAGCAGAATGAACAGGAAAAAGCTCAGGCCTCCTAAGCAGAGTGTGTAGCTGACACGCACCCCGTGCCGCCGCACCTTCACCGGGTGAAGATGGTAAAGCACGCTGTTCATGATCACATAGGAGCGGTTCCGAGGGCTGTCGGAATACCCCTTGCGGAATATGGAGCCTGGCCGGAATATGGAACTCCAAGCCTGCGAACCCTGGACTTTGTCGCCCAGACGCTTGAGGTCTTTCCCGGTAGGAAGTTTTGGCGGCACGATGCTCTATTCCGTCTTTTCCGTCTTTCTAGATCTCGCCGATCTTTCTGTCCTCGCAGGCTAAGCCAAACGCATTCCGTAGCCGTAGCCGTAACTAGGCATCCGCTGATGAGGATCGCCGCCCGGCGGCGCTTCCCCAACCTTCCCCATAATGATGACACCTGTGGGACAGCGGTCTACGCAAAGAGCGCAACGCGTGCAGACATCGTCGTCGATAGTGAAAATCACGTGGTCGGAGGGGTCGGCCCCAGGACGTTCGGTGCCCATCGCCAAATCAACGGCGTCCGGGGTGACCATGTGTATGCACTTCCAGGGACAGATGTCCACGCAACCCTCGCACATTATGCATTCCGACTGGTCAATGTGGATGAACTGCTTGGGTTTCACAGCCTTCGACAACCAGTCGGCGTCGACTTCGGCAAGGACGTAATCGTCGCGAAATTCGGGCATGGGCGGGTTGGCGTCGGTGGATGCCATTAGTTCGAAGTCCCTTCTTTGACGAGCGGACGACCGTAGGTCGAAGCCGGCACAGCCGCTGCCACCGCCGGACGACCGCGGTTCTGCCAAATGCTTCCAATGACCACTTGAGCCGTGAGGACTAAACCGTAGACGAGCACGGCCACTATGTCACGCACAACTCGATAATTCAGTTCGAACGGCAGCGCCCAAGACAGCAAACCTTGATCCTCTGCCCACCACGACGGCAGTATGGGGCCGATGAGGCGCCGATCTTGACGCCAATTCAGTTCGTTGTCGGCAAAGGCCAGCCACCAGTGCGGCACCACGCCGTAAGCCCAGAACATCAAGAAAAACGCAATGACCGCCCCGGCCATGGCCTGACCCCAGGTGACGGGCGCATCAGCAGGGCGGCGGCGGGCGTACTCCACAATCCCCACCGCACCCAGGCAAAATACGACCCAGGAGAGAGTAAAGGCGACATTCAAGTAAGGCGGGTCGGCGTCACCGGTAATCCCGATCCACAAGACCAGACCCCCGAAAAGCAGGACAGAACTGCCAATCAAGGCACCGTGGAACTTCTTCGCCGAGACGTCGACGGGGCGGATTTCTTTCACGTTGCTCTTTGGGCGTTCCTTTCGTCGTTCAGCGTCGTGATGCTAGTCGTGTAATTCGATAATTCTGCCATATCAACTCTCGATAGGCATTCACCGATAGAGCAAGCCGCACCTGCGGGCGGCGTTCAAGCCGTTCAGAGACGTGCATGTTTCCTGCTCGTGAAAATACTCACAATAAGTTTAGCCATCGCGCAGCGATGCAATGCGCTGCCTTTAACAGCAATTCGCTAAGATTTTGCTTGTCCGACGCAAGACATCCCAACAGCCATCGAGGACATTGTGGTCGAAGTCCCTGAATACCTTCTAGAACGCTCGCGCCAGCGGCGTCTAGAACTCACCGGCAGCGCCGGCGACGCCCCAGCGGGTGACGCCGCTCCTGCTTCTGCCGCCCCCGCCAAGGCCAGCGCGCCCGCAGCGACGGCATCTGTCCCGTCGAGTTTGCCGGCAATACCGCCAGCTCCTGCGCCTCCGCCGCCCCCCAAGCCGAAACCATGGGTGCAGGCCGCCCTGCGCCGCAGCAAGATCCCGTACTGGGTGATGCCTGTGCTGCTCTTCCTGCCGGTCTGGGCCTACATCTACGTAGGAACGTTGGAAGAACCGACACGGGCAGCAACTGGCATCATCGCCGAGGGCGAGGAGGTTTTTCAAGCCAAATGCGCAGCCTGCCACACCGCCTCCGGCGGGGGTTCGAGCAGCGGCCCCAAGCTGAACGAGGGTGAAGTACTGCTGACCTTCCCCGACGACGCCGAGAATCTAGGTCTCGCGCAGCATGTGCACTGGGTGCTGCAAGGGACGAACGGAATAGGCGAAGGAAATCCGTACGGGGCGCCTGAGCGCGGGCGCGAAGCCGGCTGGTTCGCCAACATGCCCGGGCACGCCAATGATCTCTCCGCACGGGAAATTCTGGCCGTAGTTCTCTACGAGCGCGTCACCCACGGGGCGAGCGAACTGGCCGCCACCCTGGCGCCCATCACGGACGACGCCCTCAACGAAGGAACGCTAGAACTTCCTGAGAACTTTTTGGAGGAAACCTCCGTAGAAGACGCGGCAGCCTTGCTTTCGCCCCTGCTGGCGTCGGACGAAGGCGAGTCCTGACGAGCGTCGACCGGCGCGACCTTCTTGTCGTAGGAGGCGGCCCCGCAGGGGCTTCCGCTGCTTTTTGGGCTGCCAAGGGCGGACTGGACGTCTTGGTCCTGGAGAAAAAGCGCTTTCCGCGCCAAAAGACCTGCGGCGACGGCCTGACCCCCAGAGCCGTGAAGCAGCTGGCCGACATGGGGCTTTCCGCGCAATTGGATGAATACCACAAATTTGAGGGGCTAAGGACTTCGGCGCACGGTCGCACGCTTGAACTCCCCTGGCCCAAGCACTCCATTTTCCCCTCCCACGGCTACGTGGCGGTGCGCAGCGAACTGGATCAAATGGTCTTGGAGAATGCCGAAGAATCAGGCGCAGAAGTGCGCTACGGCGCCGAAGCCATCTCGCCGATCCTGATCAACGGACTGTGCAAAGGAGTAGACGTTTTCGACCGCACCAGCGGGGAGCGGACATCCGTCAAGGCTCGGTATTTGATCATCGCGGAAGGCGCCAACTCCAGAATCGGACGCGCCTTGGGCTGCCGACGCGACCGTTCGTACCCCCAGGGAATGGCAATCCGCACATACTTCGAGAGCCCACGCCACGATGATCCTTGGATCGAAAGCGTGCTGGACGTGCGCGACCGCAACGGAGATCCTCTGCCGGGCTACGGCTGGATATTCCCCCTAGGCGACGGCAGCGTGAACATAGGAATCGGACTGCTGTCTACCTACAAGAACTACCGCGGCGTAAACACCAGTTGGCTGATGGAAGAATGGTCTCACGCGGTGCGGGATTTCTGGAACATCAACCCGGCGAATCCACTGATGGCGCCTGTTGGGGGAAGGCTGCCCATGGCCGGCTCTGTCGAGCCCAAGGCCGGACCCAACTTCCTCGTGGCGGGCGACGCAGCCGGCTCCGTGAATCCGTTCAACGGCGAAGGAATCGACTACGCCTATGAGACCGGCCGATTGGCGGCCGAACTCGTGGCCGAAGCGGTGATCTGCAACGACGGCATGACCCTGAGCTACTACCCAGAACTGCTGGAGAAAGAATACGGGCTCTACTTCAAAGTCGCCCGCCTGTTCGCGCAGCTCATAGGCCGCCCTCGCCTCATGAGTCAGTTGACCCGTGTGGGGATGCAGTCACAGACTCTCATGGAAGGGGCGTTCCGCATAATGGCCAATCTGATGCGGGAAGACGAGCACGGCCCCGCCGAGGCGGTCTACCGATCTCTAGCCTGGGCGGCCCGCCTCAGGCCGGAATAGGACGAGACGCTCATGACCTCTACCGAACGAGAGTGGGGCTTCCGCACCCGAGCCCTACACGCAGGAAGCTGCCCAGATCCGACCACCGGCGCTCGAGTGACGCCAATCTTCCAGTCCTCGAGTTTCGTCTTCGAAGACACCGCCGACGCCGCCGACCTCTTCGCTTTGCAGAAGTTCGGGCACATTTACTCCCGTATCTCCAACCCCACCACTTCGGCGTTCGAAGAACGGATGGCGGCTTTGGAAGGCGGGGTAGGAGCGGTCGCAGCCGCCAGCGGGCAGGCGGCTGAATTCCTGGTGGTCACGGCGCTGGCCGGCGCAGGCGATCACATCGTCTCCGCCTCGGGCATCTACGGAGGCACCTACACGCAGTTCGACGTGACTCTGCGGCGGCTAGGCATCGAAACTTCGTTCGTGGACGTGACCGACATAAGCGCCTTCGCCGCAGCCATCCGAGCAGAGACCAAGCTGCTTTATGTCGAACTCATCGCCAATCCCTCCGGAGCAGTGGCCGACATTGAGGCGCTGGCCGAGGTGGCTCACGCCCACGGCCTTCCGCTGGTGGTGGATTCCACCTTCGCCACCCCCTACCTTTGCCAGCCGCTGAAATACGGAGCAGACATCGTCTTGCATTCCGCTACGAAGTATCTCTGCGGACACGGCACGACCATCGCCGGAGTCGTCGTCGACGCTGGCCGCTTCGACTGGTCGTCGGGACGCTTCAGTCACATGACAGAGCCGGTTCCGAGCTACAGCAACCTCCGCTGGTGGGACAATTTCGGCAAGTACGCCTTCTGCACGAAACTGCGCGCCGAGCAAATGCGCGACATCGGAGCGTGCCTCTCGCCTTTCAACTCCTTCCTGCTGCTGCAGGGACTGGAGACGCTGCCTGTTCGCATGGACGCACATATGGCCAACGCCCGTGCGGCAGCCGAATGGCTTGCGTCCGACGAACGCGTGGCTTGGGTGCACTGGGCAGGGCTGGGGGAGCATCCCCAATACGACTTGGCGCGGCGCTACCTGCCTTTAGGGCCGGGGGCAATCTTCGCTTTCGGAGTGCGCGGCGGGCGGGCAGCTGGGGCGAAGTTCATTGAGTCGCTTCAGATGATCTCCCACCTAGCCAACGTGGGCGACGCCAAGACTCTGGTCATCCATCCGGCCTCCACCACCCATCAACAGCTCTCCGACGACGAACTGGCCGCCGCAGGGGTTCTTGCCGACATGGTGCGCCTTTCAGTGGGGCTCGAAGACATCGAAGACATCATCTGGGACTTAGACCAGGCGCTGAGCGCCGCGGTAAGCAGCAGATGATGGCTATGGCTGATATGGCGAAGCGCTGGCCGGAGGTGCCGGGCTGGACACCGCCGGACGCCCTGCGCCGCCGCGAGATAATTGGCCGCGCCAAATCGGTGGCCGTAGTGGGCGCTTCATCCAATCCGGCGCGCGCCAGCAACTTCGTGGCCACCTATCTGCTCTCCTCCTCCACCGACTTCGACGTCTACTTCGTGAACCCCGCCGAGAGCGAAATCCTAGGAAGGGAGGTCTACCCGTCGCTGGACTCCCTGCCGGCAGCGCCCGACATCACCGACGTATTCAGGCGAGCCGAGTTCCTGCCAGACGTGGCCGAAGAAGCCGTTGCCGTGGGCTCTAAGACTTTCTGGGCTCAGTTAGGACTCTGGAGTCCGCAAGCAATTCAAATATGTGCAGCCGCCGGGATGAACGTAGTGATGGACCGCTGCTTGAAAATAGAGCACGCCCGATTTGCAGGCGGACTCTCCTGGGCAGGCTTCGATACCGGAGTAATCTCCTCGCGCCGCGGGCGCTTCCGCTAAGCAGCACAAACTGCATAAGCGTCACAAAAGCAGCAATCTAATCCTATGCAGTTCTTTTGAACAGAACTATACGATTTGTATTTGTACCCCGTTTATTGTTTTCGACTCCCCATAGATTGGATGTTTTCGTAAACGACTGTTGGTTAATTAGTACTGCCTCCAAACGCAGTGGAAGCTCTTTAGCAGCAAGTACGACTTCCTTTTCAAGTTCTACTTCGCCATTACGAACTTCACCAACTTCGAAAGCTATATGTCCGTCCAGACGAACAACTTTGCACATCTCAATAAAGGCAAAGCGTATAAATGACCTCCATTCATCGACTGAAGAATAGGAACTCCATGTAACACTTTCGGGATCTATATTGGCAAACCAACACCGCAACCAGTTGTCGCTACGATAATCAACAATATTGAGAAAGGGTGGAGAGGTTACTACTAAATCAACAGAATCTGCGTCAAGATAAGAAAGATTAGTGGCGTCAGCGCATTGAATGATGGGCGCATCTGGACTGTGCGGCGGAATTCCTGAACGCAAGAGTGACTTCGATTTCTTGAGCACAATTGCCTTTACATCTTTTCGTATAGGAGTTTGATTATTCTTTGCATTAATTCGTTTTTGCGACTCTATTGATACTGCCTGATTAGGTGGCATTGTTCGCACAGAAAAAAATCCCGGTGAGTGGCCACTAAGCCGATTCAGACATATCATTCGGATCCAATCATCGATATTATCGAGATTGCTCTGTTCAGAACGTTGGACAAAATAATTCTTCAAGTTCACCAACACCGAAAGTATCCTGGGGTGATAAAAGGAGAGTAACTCTTCATCTTCACTTGGAATTTCAGCTTCAGCAATGATACGATCAAGTCTTTTTTCTACTTCACTGAGTGGTGGAGGGTTTAATCTTGGCCTCACAAGCATTACACTAAGAGGGTTAATATCACTTCCTGCTGCTCGTCGACCCATTATATGCGCTTGTAAGGGAGTAGTTCCACGACCTAGGAAAGGATCGGCGACTAGATCTCCTGGCTCGGTAAATTTGTCAATAAAGTACTCAGGCAGTTGGGGTTTAAAGCAAGCACGATAGCTAATTTCATGAAGACTATGTCCTTGGCGCTGTCGAGAGGTCCAAAATTCCTGGATATGTGGTTCTGACCCATTTGCAGCAAAACTTGGTGTAGTTTCAAAGAGCTGCAATTTTTCAGTAAGTGCCATATGAAAATACTCCCGAAATCGATCTACCGAAACAATCTACATGTTTTTTCTATATACTTATAATTTTGAAAATTATACACTATACTTGTCATGATACTCGCGATGTTTCACGGGGGAAGGAATTCGGCGACCGGCCGCCGGTGATCGTCACACCCTAGAGTAGCTATGGAATTGTGGTTGAATCTACTGTTGCGAAAAGTGATGCGGTCAGATCGTTGCAACGAGGCGGAAATATGGTAACTGAGCTTGGGAAGCGTCCCGACAAGAAGAACTTGCAGGGTCTCGTGAGAAGCAAGGTGGCTGAAAGCTCATGGGCATGACAGACGACAGCAGAACCTCGCCAGCCTCTCGGAAGACCTAGAATGCGACCACCCGGCAGTCGTCGTGCTACCATAGAGTAGATAAACATATCATCCGCAACATCACAATAAACAACTGCGCTACAAAGATCTCACAGAGCCAACACCATAGACAAGGACATCTACGAATGCAACACCAGCCGTCAGGAAGCTGACATTGCCAGAGTACGCCGCCAAAGCACTATTTTGTGGCAGCCAGGCAGAAGACAAACCCAGACAGAAACACTCTAGTCTGATTCTTCTATAAACTTAACTAGCACACACAAAACAGAAGATATTCAACTTCCAGAAAGACCCACCACCTCTACAATGACCCAAACAATAGACACATACCAACATCAAACCACCAGAGCTAACGCACCTGAAGCTGGAACGGTAAGACCTGAAACCGACCCTGATCTAGACTGGGAGTTCGCTGAATGGTCAAGAGAACCACATGACCCGAACCTTGATCCGCATCTAGGGCTGTCTTACGCAGGCAAAACCTATAAGCCTATGCAGATAGAGACCCGCAGTTTGCATATTCACGAGCATATTCACCCGAAAGCCTGTTTGGAAAACGTTAAAAAATCGCGTGACGACAAAAAACAGCCTCCGCTGTTCAGTACATCTGCTTTGCCAGCCGAGAAAGCCATAGAGTTCTATCAGCATCAAGTCGGCTGGGCGAACAGGATGATAGCAGGCGACAGCTTTTTGGCGATGAACAGCTTGCTGGAACGAGAGCAGATGGCAGGAAAGGTTCAAACCATATATTTTGATCCGCCCTATGGGATGAACTACAACAGCAACTTTCAGCCTTTCACCCACGACAAGAATGTCAGAGATAAAGACCGTTCGACTGAACCTGAAATGGTTAAGGCGTATAGAGACACATGGAATCTAGGAATCCACAGCTATCTGACATACATGCGAGACAGGTTGCATCTCTGCCAAAAACTGCTTACTGACGAAGGTAGTATCTTTGTTCAGATGGGTGATGAAAACTTTATGCGGGTCGGTCTGCTAATGGACGAAGTGTTTGGAGCAGAAAATAGAGTGACAGTGATTACCTATGTGAGTGCTGGCGGAAGTTCAGCTAAAACTCTACCTGATGTATCTACTTATCTGCTGTGGTATGCAAAAGATATATCCAAAGTTAGGTATCACCAGCTTTATGAATCAATGACGCGGAAAGAACTTATTGGCCTTTTTAGTTCCTATGCAATGGTGCAACTCTCAGATGGAACTAACCGGAAGTTAACAAAGGCTGAACAGGAAGACCCAGATAAACACTTGCCAAATGGTGCGAGACTATACAACAGAACGGCAATGTTCTCCCAAGGTCGTTCCACAACTGGACGGTCTGATTCATATTTCCTTGCTGGTAAGGAATTTCCATGTCCTGATACGCTCCATTGGAGCGTATCACATTCTGGATTAGACCGCTTGGCAGAACTTGGACGACTTGACGGATCTTCTAGAACAAGGCTGTCTTGGAAGAAATACGAGAACGAAGTGCCTGGTCGCCGTATTCATAATGTCTGGCCCAAAATGTCGTATGCCCAAGACAAGAGATACGTGGTAGAGACAGCGAATAGTATTATCGAACGATGTCTTCTAATGACCTCAGACCCAGGCGACCTTGTATTCGACCCCACCTGTGGCAGCGGTACAACAGCCTATGTCGCCGAGCAATGGGGTCGGCGGTGGATTACTTGTGATACTTCTCGGGTGGCTTTGACTTTAGCTAAGCAGCGCTTGACAACGGCAGTGTTCGATTATTACGAGTTGGCGGACGAGAAAGGAGATGATGTTTCCCAAGGCTTCAAGTATAAGACAGTACCGTATGTGTCAGCAAAAACTTTAGCTTACGATGAGGATCCTACAGTCATAACTCTCTACAATCAGCCAAACATTCCAAAAGGCAAAAAAAATTGCCGTGTGAGCGGACCTTTTACTTTCGAGGCTTTGCCTGCCCCGCTAGGTCCCGCGATAGTCGATCCGCTAGAAGAACCAGAAAATATCAGGGAAGGGGGGGGGGGGGGGGGGGGGGGGGGATTATTATGCAATGATAAAGGATTTGCTGTTAAGAACAGGCATCCAAGCTCACAATAACGGCAATGTGCGATTCGTGTCCATAGACACACATCCGTATGGCAAACTGCAAGCTGTCGGAGAGTTAGACAGCGGCCAACAAGCAGCTATTTGCCTAGCTCAGAAACATGCGTCTCTGTCTAAAACAGAAGTCGAGCTATCTATACAAGAAGCACAAAAACTTGTCCCAGAACCAGATGTTCTGTTCTTCTTGGCTCAGTCTTTCACAAGTGAAGCTCAGACAGCGATAGACGAAAAAAAATGGCCAGGCAAAAACCTGCGTCGCGCTGTTATAGACCCGGACATTTTTATGTCAGATTTGAAAGGAGCGAAGAAAAACTCTGATTCTCCGTTCTGGCTGGTCGGGCAGCCAGACATAAAGTTGCAGCAGAACAGCGAAGGAAAATTTGTCGTAGAAATTTTAGGATTCGACTATTTCGACCCGACAAGTGGCGAATGTTTGACAGGCGGAACATCGAAAATAGCAGTCTGGTCTCTGGACATTGACTATGACGGCAGAACAATGTATCCGTCCCAGATTTTCTTCCCTCAAACAGACGACTGGGCAAAACTGGCAAAAAACCTGAAAGCAGTTATAGACTCTGTGCTGATAAGAGCATATGAAGGATCTGTGTCTTTGCCGTTCGAACCTGGCAAATATAGCCGTGCAGCTGTGAAAGTAGTAGACAGCCGAGGTGTAGAAAGCATGTGCACAATTCCTCTAGACAAAACCAAGGTCGCGTGATGGCAAACAAAGATAGAGGTCTGATATTGAACCGGCCATACGAGATTCCTTCACGACATTGGATGGCAGATGAGAACGGCTATCTGAAAGCAAAGAAAGGCAGACGTATCTCAGAGTACAGAGTTATGCATGCAGGAAAAGCTCCTAAAAACACCAGCGACGCTCTCAACATAAGAGAGGATAGGCTGCCCGGAATAGCATACCAATTCGAAACCGTCGAAATATTGCGTGACGAGATGAAATCTTGGCGGGCACAAAGCTACCCTGGCTGTTCGCCTGTAACTCGCAAGCTGTTGCAGCATTGGACTTCTGAAGACAGACATGTTCGACTGTTTTTTTGTCAGATAGAAGCGATAGAAACCTTCATATACCTAGCAGAAACATCAAGAGGTCAAGCTGAAGCCAAAAAGATTGATGGGGACACCGGCGCTATAGAACGCTGGTGTGCGAAAATGGCCACAGGTACAGGCAAAACTGTGGTCATGGCGATGCTAATAGCTTGGCAGACTTTGAACTGGCATAAAAACCGAGAGACGAGCAAGTATACAAAAAATTTTCTCGCGGTGACGCCTGGATTAACCGTCAAAGACAGACTCTCTGTCCTTCATCCTCATAACACTTCCAACTACTACGACCAGTTCAACCTTCTCCCTCCAGGCGACAGCAAAGACATTCTCTGTGCTCACACAAAACTACTTATCGTTAACTGGCATAAACTGATGTGGCAAACAGACGAAGAGCTAGCCAAAAAACGCGGTGTGGATAAACGCGGCGCTCTGTCCGATAAAGCATGGCTTGCGGAACTAGCAGGAAGAAAACTGCCAGAAAGCGAACCTGTGGCTGTCATAAACGACGAGGCGCATCACGCTTGGCGACTTTCTGCGGAGAATACCGAATCCGACTACCTCAAAAAGGATCTGGATAATGCCACCAGGTGGATGAAAGGGCTAGACAGGCTTCACAAAGCCACCAGAGTAGCTCGATGCTACGATTTCACAGCCACTCCGTTCACACCTCAAGGCAGATCAGCGAAAGTTTCAGAGAAAATGTTCAACTGGGTAGTTTCAGATTTTGGTTTGAACGATGCCATCGAAGCCGGGCTTGTCAAAACCCCGAGAATACCTACACGGGACAACACTGTGCAGTCGGAGCAAGAAAACGGCCAGATACCGGACTCTTATCTGTATCACATTTACGAAGAAGAAGGCGTAAAAGAGAAGCTGAAACCGTCAGAAGACGAAAACTCGAGACTCCCTGACAAAGTAATAGACGCCTACAAGATTCTGTCTGAATCTTGGAAGCGAACAAGCGACGCTTGGAAGGCTTCAGAGATCCCGCCTGTGATGGTGTCTGTAGCCAACAATACCAAGACAGCTAAACGCGTGGAAAACATGTTCCTAAAACAGAAAGAGATCGATGTAGAGGGTCTGAAAGACGAGAACACGACCTTGCGGATAGACAGCACAGTTTTGGCTTCCGCGGAAAAGAACGGGAAAAGCAACATAGAAGCCGAAATATTGCGAGAGACAGTCAGAACGGTAGGAGATTCGAACGGACTAGGCGGACAGATATGCAACGTCATTTCGGTCGAAATGCTGTCGGAAGGCTGGGATGCGAAAAACGTAACGCACATCATGGGGTTGCGTGCTTTCACTTCGCAACTTCTATGTGAACAAGTTATTGGCAGGGGGCTGAGACGCACAGACTATCAGCCTGACGAAGACGGCTATCTGAAACCTGATCATGTGCGCATTTTCGGCGTTCCTTTCGTCCTCATGCTTCAGCAAGAAGACGAGGACGACGGCGGATCCAAAAACCCGCCTGAACCTCCTCTGGACATTTTCGCTCATCCCGACAAGAAGAACCGCGAGATATGGTTCCCTGACATAGAACGGATCGACTATGGGGAGATAGAGAGAATCACGCTGCGACCAGAAGACATACCGCCAATGACTATAGACGGAGACAAGGTTCTGACAGAAGCGAGCATGGCAGACGCTATGCCGTGGCTTAAAGCACAAAACGGAGAAATCATAACGAACACAACCGTAGAAAAAATGCGAAACCAAACCTTAGCGTTCAGAGCGGCAGCCCAAATCTGCGCCGAAACGCCAGAACTGTCCCTCAATCACACTTTCCCCCAAATAGCCAACCTGATAAACAAATTCGCAGAGAGTCCAAGGTTCAATGTGTCTGGCGGTCAGGACAAGAATCTTATAGCTAAATACAGAATGTATGCAATAGCAGAACACATCAAAAACAATGTGCTAGCAATTCAAGCAAAAATGTCGGCTAGAGGCACGAAAATGCCTATATATAGAGACCCCCACAATCCTTTGCGAACAACATCAGAGATGATACCTTGGGGCACACGAGCTAAAAAAACTAAAATCTACGACGATCCCAAAAAATGCCATATGAACAAAGTGGTTTGCGATACGAAACTAGAACACAAAATCGCGCAAGCTTTAAACAGTCACAGAAATGTGGAAGCTTGGGGAAAGAACGACAGAGAACATATAGGTTTCCGTGTCCGCTATCTTTACGGAGGTGTCGTCAGAGACTACATACCAGACTTCATCGCCCGTCTAGCAGACGGAACAAACTTAATAGTAGAAGCCAAAGGCGAACTTGAGCCTGAAGCTTACACAAAACAAGATTACATGGACAATTGGGTAGAAGCAGTAAATGCTGAAGGCAGATGGGGGACATGGGAGAACGCAGGGCTGGTGTTCTTGGAAAACATCCCTGAACTCAAGCTTCGGCTAGATGAAGCCAACAAGAAATAACCACAATCTGTCTAATACACAAACTCTTGAGAGGATATTATTTACACTACTTGCCAAACTCTGAATTTACTAGAAGTTAAAATATAAAATCCCTTGAAAACTACATTTAGCAAGTTTGTATATCATTTCCTTAAATTTTTATCGAATTAACGAAACTTCTAAGCAAAATTGCAGAAATTTTGAATCTCAAAATTTGGTGTGGAACTCTTGGCAAAAGCTATCCCACATCAAAAGACAAACTGTTAGTTATTTTGATAATAATCAAAAGCTCAGATTCAAGACCGCCTGTCAAGCCGCTTTACGGGCAAGCCGCGACAGTTCATAGGAACATGCCCAGCGAACTTCGTCCTTTTGTAAGTCAAACTGTTCAGCTACGTCTTTCGCGCTCTCGCCACCGTCAATGTGACCAAAAATGGCTTCAGTGCTGATTCCCTTGATCGAGGGACGGCCAAAACGATGCGTCGGACGGCACCTGACTGGTGACTTTTCTTCAGCATGCGGCCTCCAAGCCACGGCAAGATCGTCTTTCCAGTCGAGTCTTTCGTAGAAGGCTTCGGCAGCCGGAGCTAACACCAACTGCTCGGTAGTAACTGCAATCAGCCATAACCTTTCAGGCAGATTTGAGGACTTCTGCAACTCCAACAATAAATGGCGACCGGCACCTACCCACGGTTTGCGAGTCGCCAAGGGATAGAGAACACCTTTGGTTTCACGCAGCTTCATAACAAACTTTCGGATTTCTCCGAGAGGGATTTTCCCCCTGCGGCGATACTGACAAAGAAAGGCTGCCTCAACAAACTCTCCCCAAGTCACCTCTTTACTTCCGGTGGACTCTGGACGTATCACCGGCAGAGATGTTTTTCTATTTGGATCACCGTCTAGCCAGCGCCACAAGGTAGAAGACGAGACATCCAGGATATCTGCCGCCGACACCACGGAATAAATCGGATTGTCTAAGAACGCTGCGTTCATATTCAAATTATGACCTCTATATCACTTGAGCAGCGTAAATGCCGAGGGCTGAGGAAGACCGATAAAACGCAAGACCTGTAAACACAACGCTTAACCGACCTTCGGAAGCACCACAGCTCAACGCTCAGACCGCGGCGTCGGACAACTCTTCTGCTACTTCGCCGGCAGCGGTCAGCGTGGCTGTTATGTCTGCCTCGCTGTGGGTAGTGCTCAAGAAGATGGCTTCGTATGGCCCTGGGGCGAAGGCGACGCCTCTCCGCAGCATCCCGTGGAAGAAGCGAGGGTAGAGGCCATTGGCAACAGATGCCTGCGCTTCGTCAAAGTTGCTGGGAGGATCGACGCAAAAGAAGAGCCCAAGCAGCGAGGCAACTCGAGGAACCACAGCAGGTACACCGGCGCAAGAGAAAGCCAACTCGAGACCGCCAGAGAGCGTTTGCGCCGAACTCTCTAGATGTTCATAAACCTCTGGCGTGAGGCGATCCAATACCGCCAATCCTGCCGAGGTGGCCAGTGGATTGCCTGAGAGAGTGCCCGCCTGATACACACCTCCTAGGGGTGCTAAGTGGCGCATCAACTCTCGTGAACCACCGAATGCGCCGATGGGAAGTCCTCCGCCGATGACCTTTCCAAAGCACCACAAGTCGGGGCGCACGCCATAGAACTCGGCCGCACCGCCGCGAGCGAGCCGGAAACCGGTGATTACTTCGTCAAAAATCAACAAAGCCCCGGCACGGTCGCAAGCATCCCGCAAGCCTTGCAGGAAGCCATCCACCGGCGCCGACAAGCCCATGTTGGCTGCCACTGGCTCCACTAGAACCGCCGCAGTTTCAGCGTCGAGCTCAGGCACGACGTTGTAAGGCGCAACCACGGTGTCAGCTACCGCCGCGTCCGTCACGCCGTCGCAACCGCTGAGGCCCTGATTTGCCACGCCGCTGCCGCCGGCGGCCAGCAAAGCGTCAGAGTGGCCGTGGTAGCAGCCTGCGAACTTCACGATCTTGTCACGTCCAGTGGCGCCGCGAGCCAGACGAATCGCCGACATGGCCGCCTCAGTCCCGCTGTTGACCAGACGGATCATCTCCAGGCCCGGCACTCGGGCGCAAAGTTCCTCAGCTAAGCGAACCTCCCTTTCGGTGGGGGCTCCGTAACTGGTGCCCGCCGCAGCCGCTTCAGAAACAGCAGTTGTGACCCCAGAGGGAGCGTGACCCAGAATGCCTGGGCCGTAGCTCTGCACATAGTCGATGTAGCGCTTGCCTTCCGCGTCCCAGACATACGCTCCCGCAGCCCGCTCGACGAAGTAGGGAGTGCCGCCAACCGAACCGAATGCCCGCACGGGCGAGTTGACGCCGCCTGGCAGAACGCGACAGGCGCGCTCGTATAACTCAGCGTTGGTGGAGTGACTGGCGCTCTCAGCCACGTCAGGAGTCCCCGCCATCCGATAGCGGGCATTCCGATTTCCGTACGCCGACGGAATCCCCCAACGAACGCCTGCAG
Source organism: Acidimicrobiales bacterium (assembly GCA_965242895.1). GTDB lineage: Bacteria > Actinomycetota > Acidimicrobiia > Acidimicrobiales > CATQHL01 > CATQHL01. Next base: position 1,341,176 of record OZ251507.1, on the reverse strand, counting down.
GAGTACATCACGACTGCAAGGTCTGCGCCAAATCGGCCGCAAAATAGGTAAGCACGAAATCCGCTCCCGCACGCTTGACGGCGGTGATCTGCTCGAGCGCCGCAGCGTCGCCATCTAGCCAGCCCCGCGCAGCCGCCGCCTTGATCATGGCGTACTCACCCGAGACGTGATAGGCCCCCAGGGGCACGGAGACCGCCGAACGCGCGCGGGCGATCACATCGAGATAGGTGACGGCCGGCTTGACCATTACCATGTCGGCGCCCTCCTCTACATCTAGCAGAACTTCCCTCAGCGCCTCACGGGAGTTGCGCCAGTCCTGCTGGTATCCCTTGCGGTCGCCGCTGCGGATGGTCACGTCCACTGCTTCGCGGAACGGGCCGTAGAGCGACGAAGCGTACTTGGCGGCATACGCCAGGATGGCAGTGGAGGAGTGACCGGCTTCGTCCAGTGCGGAGCGAATCGCAGCGACTTGGCCGTCCATCATGCCGCTGGGTGCGACGACGCCTGCGCCAGCGGCGGCCTGCGCCACAGCTGCCTTGGCGTATATCTCCAGAGTTGCGTCGTTGTCCACCAAGCCGTCGGCGGTGAGGACGCCGCAGTGTCCATGATCGGTGTATTCGTCCACGCAGAGGTCGGCCATCAAGACCAAGTCGCCGCCTACTGCGTCACGCAGCGTCCGCAGCGCCTTCTGCACCACCCCATCGGGATTCCAAGCCTCTGAGCCGACTGAGTCCTTCTTCAGCGGGACACCAAAAAGAATTACCCCGGCCACACCTAAGTGAGCCAAATTCAAGACTTCCTCACGCAACGAATCGGTCGTGTGCTGCACGACGCCTGGAAGCGAGGAGACCGGCTGCGGGGCGTCAATGCCTTCACGCACGAACAGGGGAGCGACCAAGTCAGCCGGACTCAAAGAGGTCTCAGCCACCAACCTTCTAAGAGCGTCGGTGCGTCGCAGGCGACGCATCCGACGTTGGGGAAATGCCATCTGAGGGCAGTCTACGGCCGGACGTTTTGGGGCGGCTAACCCAGATGCTCCTCTAAAGCGGCGATCAGGCCGGAGATGGTGTACTCGGCAGCCTCTACGTCTACACGCAAGCTGCGCTCACGAGCCGCTGCGGATGTGACCGGGCCGATGCTCGCAATCAAACCTCTAGGCGGCGGGAGTTGCTCACAGTAACTCTGGACGACCGACGGAGAGGTGAACAGCAATGCGTCGCAGGTCAGAACGGCCAGCCTCTCCGCCTCGCTCAGCCGCACTCGTTCGGTTCGGTAGGCCGCGACCACGTCTACTTCCCAGCCGCGCTCCCGAAGGCCTGCAGGTAGAACCTCCCGCGCTTGCGCGGCGCGAGCCAGCAGTGCGCGAGCGGGCAGTATGTCTGCGAACTCCTCCAGCAGACCTTCGGCCACGTAACGCCGCGCCAGCAGATCTACGGCTCTGCCCGCTGCCGCGAACCTCCCAGCTGTTGCCGGGCCGATAGCCGCAACCGCCCGCAGGCGAGAAGGGTCGCCGACCGCAGCCAGCAGTCTGTCGGCCCCGGGCACCGAGGTTGCGATCACCCAGTCGTAGGTGTGGACCTCGTCCGCGGCAGCCCGCAGCGCCGCACCGCCGTCGGCTGGAGGGCGTATGCGGATCAACGGCGCACGCACCGGCGCCGCACCGGCGCTCCGCAACTCTGCAGCGGCAGAAGCCGCCGCACCGCACGGACGAGGCACTAGCACCCGCCAGCCCGAAAGTGGGCGGAGAGGCGAGGCGATACCGCCTGAGGTCAAGGAATTGCCCCCAATCAAGACTGGCGCGCCCTCTCCAAAAGCCTCTGCGCCAAGGTGTAACCCAATTCCGCAGGAGCGTCCCCTTCCACGAAATCACGACAGACACCCTCCCCGCCCGCCTCCTCAGCCAGTACAGCCGTCAGGCAAAGACGGCCGTTTGAGATCACTGCGTGGGCTCCGGCGGGGATGCTGCAGTCGCCACCTATGCCGGCCAAAAACGACCTTTCAGCCTCCACGCAGAGCCGCGAGGGGGCATGCTCAAGGACCGCTAAAAGGTCACGCACCTCTTCGTCGCCGCTTCGACACTCCAACACCAAGGCGCCCTGCCCGGCTTGCGGAACCATCTCCTCAGTCGTGAGCGGAAACAAGTCCTCAGGTTGAATTCCTAAACGCTCCAGAGCAGCCATAGCCATCACGACGGCGTCAAACTTCACTGCCTTGCGGAGACGGGTGTGGATATTCCCCCGCAGATCGGCGAAGCGCAGATCGCCGCGGCGACCCGCAAGCTGCACGCGGCGGCGGGAGGAGCCGGTAGCCACAAGCGCGCCATGCGGCAGTTCCGTCAAGCTGCAGCCGACCAAGGCGTCCCGAACGTCCGCACGCCGCGGAACCGCCGCTATACACAAGCCTTGAGGCAGCACCGAAGGAAGATCCTTGGCCGAATGAACTGCAAAGTCCACACGAGCAGACGAAACAGCGTAAGAAACCTCGCTACTGAACGCCCCTTTGCCGCCGATTTCGGCCAGCGAGACTCCCTCTAGACGATCTCCGGTGGTTTGTACAGGAACAACCTCAAGATCAGCACCCAACCCCGCAGCCGCCAGCAGCCGCTCTACTTCGGCAGTCTGACGCAGTGCAAGAGGGCTGGCTCGAGTAGCAACTCTCAAAGTCCGCGGCTTGACTGAACGTGCCAAACGACCAAAGTCAACAAGCCAGACGAAGAGTCAGAGCGCGAACAACTCCTTGAGAGCGCTAGCCAACTTTTCTCCGCTGCGGTCGCACGCGGCCCCGCGCAAGCGGACGGTCGGCTCGTGGAGAACCTTGTTGACGATTCCATGCACGAGCGCCTCCACCGTTTCGCGCTGACCAACGTCCAAGGATTCCAGTCGAGAGCCGAACCGCTCAAACTCGCTTTGAGAGATGTCGCAAATTCTGCGGCGGAATTCGTCTATAAGCGGAGTCACCGAACGCGCCGCTGTGCGCTCGCGGTACTTATCCAGTTCGGTCGCCAAGAACGTCTCCGCTTTCGACAAACTTTCTGGGCGCCCGTCGGCGCCCCGTTTAGCGAAAAGACCGATGTCGTCCATGTTCCAAAGAGTCAGACCGTCCAGTTCTGAAGCAGCAGGTTCCACGTCACGCGGAACGGCCAAATCGACTATCAGCAGAGGGCGCCCGCAGCGATCCTCCATGACCTTTGCCAAATCGTCGGCTCCGAGCACCGGCTCGGCGGAACCCGTGGTTGTGAACAGCACGTCGGCCTTGACCAGTTCAGTCGGGAGTTCGTCTAAGTCAACCACTCGCAGTCTGCTGAAGGAGGCGAGAGCCTGGGCGCTCTCCGGGCGCCGGCATGCCAGAACAAGCGAAGCGTCAGGTGGAGCGGGCAACAACTTCAGCAAACCGCAACCCATCTCCCCGGAACCCAGAACCACGATGCGGCGGCGCTCCAAACCCCCCAACTCATCAGACGCCATGCCAGCTGCTGCCTGCGGCACCGAGGAGACTTGCGGCGCCGAGGACTCTCCTTCGCTGCTGAGAGTGTCAGCCCGAAGCCGGCGGCCAACTCCCAAAGCATATGAAAAAATTGGACTCAGGTATTCCCCAGCAGCGCCGGCAGCCGACGCCGACTGCCACGAACACTTCACCTGACCCTGGATCTCCTTCTCTCCAAAAACTGCCGACCGCAGGCCTGCAGTCACCGCAAAAAGGTGATGTACCGCATCTGCGGCGTAGAAGGAGTAGAGAAAATCAGTGATGTCTGCTTCGCCGACAGACGAGGAGGACATCAGGAAGTTCTTGATTGGTTCATAACCGAGGTGAAATTTCTCCGACCAGGCGTAGACCTCCAGCCTGTTGCAGGTGGACAACAACACTGCCTCTTCCACTCCGGGAAGTTGCGACAAGTCAGCCAATGCGCGGTCGACCCCCTCAGGGGGAATCCTGACTTTCTCCAGCAGATCGATTGGAGCGGACCGGTGACTCAGCCCTACTACAAGAATGGACAAGCTTAAATCTCCACCCGATACTCAAGCACGACAGGTCATTCTACAAGTTTTCGAAAGCGTCCTGGCGGGAGAAGCACCTAAAGCACCTACGGGGAGCAAGACCCGCAGCGGACCCGCAGCGAGGAGCAGCGGGGATCAGTTCTCTCCCCGCCGGTGAAGAAAGCTCAGAACCTGAAGTTCTATGGACAGATCGACGTTCCGAAGATGAATTTCACCTGCCGGGACAACGACTGTGGGAGCGAAATTCAAGATGGAAGAAATACCGACCTCCACCATGCGATCGGCCACCGATTGAGCCGTCTGCGCCGGAACTGCAATTATCCCAATGGCAATCCCTTCACTCTTGACTATCTCCTCTAAATCGTCGATATGGCCGACCAAAAGACCGGCAATACTGCGACCCACCTTGGCTGGATCGTTGTCTACCAAGGAAACGACCGGAAAACCGCGATCAGCGAAACCTCTGTAATTCGCCAGCGCCGATCCTAAGTTCCCCGACCCGGCGATCAGAACCGGCCATTTGTGCGTGAGGCCAAGCTCTCGACTCACCTCCAACAAGAGATCCCCCACGTTGTATCCGACGCCGCGAATGCCGTAAGAACCTAGGTAGGAGAGGTCTTTGCGCAGTTTGGCGGCGTTCACTCCCGCTTGTTTGGCTAGACGCTCAGAAGACACGGTCATCACACCGGCGTCATGCAGCTCCAAGAGCACACGGCGGTAAATGGACAGCCTTGAAACAGCAGCGATCGGAATGTGAGGGTGAACTGCTGCCATACAAAAAGGCTAATTAAGTCTTTACTAGACTTTGTGCGGTGAACGTGCATAGTGCGTTTGCGGGAGCGGCGGGACTGATTTCTCTCGCCCTAACCGGAGCAACGTTTGAGCGCTGGTTGAAGCAACGCACTCGGCACTTGGCGGCATGGACATTCTCACTTCTCCTATTCGCCGGCGGCGCCATAGCGGCTTGGTTTGGCGCGGCGGCGGGTTGGAACGAGCCGACATTCCGAGCCTTCTACCTTCTCGGAGCGATCCTCAACGTGCCGATGCTGGGTGTCGGCACGATTTATCTGTTAGGAGGGCGAAAAATCGGTGACAAGGCGGCGGCGGCCGCCGCTCTGCTGTCGACATTCGCGATCGGAGTGCTCTCGGCAGCACCTATGCATGGTGAACTGAGCGGGCAAGTCTTACCGCAGGGCAGTGAAGTGTTCGAACCGCTGCCCAGAGTTCTGGCGGTAGGGGCGTCCACCAGCGGAGCCATCGTCGTGGGCTGGGGCGTAATCTTGAGCCTCTGGAGACTGCGGGGAACTTCAGGGGCAGACCGGCGCCCAGTCGCACAGTTGGCAACAGGCAACTGTCTCGTGGCGCTGGCCGTCATCGTCCTGAGCGCCGGAGGGCTGTTCAACTCCGTAGGCGACAAGATGACGGTCTTCTCCGTCTCGCTGGCCGTAGGAGCTGCACTGCTGTTTGCCGGCTTCATGACAGCCACAAGCGCAAGAGGCAGCCGACCCGCTAAAGGACAATCAGACGAAGCCCCTGCAGCCTCGGTCGCGGCGGGGGCGCGACCCTCAGCGAAACTGGACGAAGACGTTGATGACGGCGGCGAGCAACACTGCAACAAGTAAGACAGCAAGCACGATGATCGTCCCTCTTCTCATTACCTTCCTCTATACCTGTCTGGGCGGCGAAGCAGCGCGGCGGCGGACTGGCAGCTCGACCGACTGCACAACCTCTGCGGGAGACGAAGCCCCCGCGGGCGGCGCAGGCTCAATAGTGACCGCAGCCGATTCAGCCAGACCCAGTTCGTCGGCTGCAGAACGCTTGAATTGGGCTATCGCCAATAACCCGTAGGAGTCCTCCAATAGTCCGACATCTGTAGCTGCGATGCTGGAGTAGGACATGACGCGCCGCGCCGTCCGTACGCCGTTGGAGAAACGCAAAATCACTCTTCCCCCCAGTTGATCGAGATCTGCGGGCGAGACGTTCAACTGCACGTTTCCGAAGCGGTCGACCCACAACACTTCGGCCTCAATGCTCCCGTCCACAAAACGGGGAGCCGGGAAAAGGCCTGGGCAAAGGCTGTCAGGGGAAACCGCCGGCCCAAGATCATCAAGAGGCGCCCCTGCGGCTAAGTGGCCGGCAGCCGGAGCAAAAACGTCGCGCCCATCGAAGGTCGAACCCGGAGTGGAAAGCCGATAGTTCTCGTTGCTCAACTCCACCACACGGCGCGCACCGCCAAGCAGACCCACAGTTGGCGCCAGCAAGCCGTTGTCCGGGCCGAGCAGCACCGATTCCCCTTCACCGATCTCAACTGCGACGGCCCGGCGAGACCCGCCCACGCCCGGGTCGATCACCGCCAAGACCACTCCCGGATTCAAGTACTGAGCGGCCCGTGCCAGCGTCAGTCCGCCGGCGCGCACGTTGTAACGGGGAATGTCATGGCTGACGTCGACGATGCGAACGTCCGGTGCGATGGACCAGATAACCGACTTCACCACGGCCACAAACTCGTCGACCAAACCGAAGTCGGACAGGAAAGAAACGGTGCGGTAGCCCGCAGAAGCGGCGGAGGTCGGCATTGCAGCCTCGTGCCGGGCCAAACGATCCCCTCTCTGGGCTAGCCGCGTAAGACGCGTCCCAATTCGGCGGAGCGAAGGGCGGCCGTCTCTACGGCTTTTTTGACGGCTGTCTGAAAACCTTCCTGTTCAAGCACAGCGATGCCGGCCGCCGTCGTGCCGCCGGGCGAGGTTACGTCTGCCCTGAGGTCGGAAGGAAGGCGGTCTAGAGCGACGAGCATTTCGCTGGCTCCTCTGATGGTCTGGCGAACCAGAACGTCAGAAACCTCCGGGGAAAGACCAGCGGCAACACCAGCGTCGATGAGCGCCTCGGCCAAGAAAAACACATAAGCCGGGCCGGAACCCGAGAGCCCTGTGACTGCGTCGAGTTGAGCCTCTTCGACCACCTCTACCAAACCGACGCTGCTCAATATTTCAACTCCCCAGGAAGCGTCCGCTTCGTCCGAGGAGCCGCCTTTGGCCATCGCCGCCGCACCAATCCCCAGCAGCGCCGGGGTGTTCGGCATGGAGCGCAGCACGCGGGCGCCGGCGGGCAGCCCCGCCTCCAACGTGGAAAGAGGGACGCCAGCGGCCACCGACAAGACCCGCGACACATCCTGGGACTTCATGTCGGCTAGAGCATCGGAAACGTCGTTGGGTTTAACCGCCAAGACCGCATCTACGCAGCGCTGCGGACGCTCATTAACCAACACCTCGGGATAGAGCTCCGATAATTCTGCTCGACGGACAGGCAGGCGCTCAGCAACAGCCAGTTCACTGAAATCTGCCCAACCGGAAGCGACCAAGCCGGAAAGAAGAGCCTCCCCCATCTTCCCGCACCCGACGAATTGAAGACGCAACGACGAAGACACTTTCACATCTAAACCTTACAAGCCCACCGGTTGGCGCTCCCTCAAAAGGTTGGTCGGGGCCGGCTCACTTCCCCGCGTAAGCCAACCCCGACCTCCTGCAGGACTACCTATGATAGCCTCAAAAATATTTAAAAACAACTTCTATTTCAAAAATCATTAAATTAATCAGAAATACGCTATTACATGAAAATGGGGTCAAGCAGCGCACTCCACAAGGTTGGAGTGGCGCAATTTCTCGTACTCGACTCGGAGGCGCCTGGCCGTGGCTTCCCAAGAGTACTCTGCCGCCACTCGGGGGGCTTCAGCAGCCATGGCCTGCGCCAAGGGACGATTCTCGAGAATCTTTTTGATGCGCCGCGCCCAAAGTTCGGGGTCCCGGCTCTCGATCAGGAACCCTGTGCGGCCATGCCTGACAAGCGCTTTCAGTCCTCCCACCTCGGCGGCCACGACCGGAGTTCCGCACGCGGCAGCTTCCAGAGCTACCAGCCCAAAGGACTCGCTTCGACTAGGCACCAGCACAACGTCGGCGGCGCGATAGTAGGTGGCCAATAAGTGGTGCGGCTGCGGTCCATAGAAAATCACTCGGTCGCAGTTGCGTGCTTCCTCGCAGCGACGCCGCACCAAAGCCATGTGATCCTTCCCTGCTCGCCCGCTGGGGCCGCCTACCACCAGCAGTCGGATGGCTGGGTTTTCAAGTTTGCCCAAAGTCTCCACCGCCAGGTCGAGACCCTTGAGCGGCTGCACCCTCCCCACAAACAGGAGAATCGGCTCTTGTCCGAGACCTAGCGCCCTCCGAGCTTCACGCTGAACGCCCGGCGAAAAAAATGCGCGGGACACGCCAGGCGATACGACCTTCAAGCGCCCCGGTGGGGCTGCATAAAGACTGACGAGTTGCTCCGCCTCGATCCGAGCGTTGGCGCAAATCACGTCAGCGCACTGCACCACCAGTTCCTCCTCAACTGCCCGAAAAGGAGTCTCGTTCTCTCCGATCGATCGCTTGACTTTGGCCAGAGTGTGAAAAGTCGACACAAGCGGCCTGTCAAGTTCGTGCTTGAGACGATGCCCCGCCATTCCAGACAGCCAGTAATGCGAGTGGATCACATCCGCTCCCCCGCTGGCATATAGGTCTGCGAGCACTCCGTCGGTGTAGGCGTCAACCGCGCCGGGGAGCTCTTCTTTCTCTAAACCCAAAGCGCCAGCCTCGACATGCACTACCCGCACCCCAGGTTCCACCTGCACTTCTTCCGGCGAGTGGGGATCGCTGCGACGAACGTACAAAGTGCAGTCCACTCCGCCATGCGCCAAGGCGGCCGTGAGTTCGCGCACATAAACATTCATTCCCCCGCCGTCGCCCGCTCCTGATGCCGACAGGGGGGACGTATGCATAGACAAGACTGCCAAGCGCAGGGGATTCACAACTTCACCGCTCTGTCGCTGCTCCGCCAGAGATCGGCGGCAAGACAGCAAGTTCATCCTGTTCGCTCACTGAATCACGCGGAACCGAGGGTTCGCCGTTGAGCCAGATACGACATGAAGACAACTGTTTTTCGAAGTCTGAGCCAAACCGCTCCACGGCGGCCGCTAACACCTCTTCCACGGTTGAGCCGGGCAGGTCGACCTTGGCTGTGCCGGCGGTCTGACGCGCAGCGGCAAATAACAGCAACATAGGCACGAACTGAGCGTATAGCGTTGTTCCGCGTGTCTCGCTTTCTAATGATTCGCCACGCTGAAAGTGAATGGAACGCCCAGGGCCGATGGCAAGGCCACGCAGAAGTGCCTCTCAGCGCAAGAGGCAAACTGCACGCTCAAGAAGTTGGCCTCCTTCTGAAGAGATTTGACGTAATCGTCTGTTCCGACCTGATGCGAGCTACGCAAACGGCTCAGATCATCGCATCAGCAGCCGGCATCGAGCACATCAGACTCGAACCGCGGCTGCGCGAACGCAACGCAGGACGCTGGCAGGGATTGAGCCGAGATGAGATCGAACGGGGGTGGCCTGGCTTCCTCAAAAGCGGCAGGCGGCCAGAGGGTTACGAACACGAAGAACAACTCCTATCACGAGTCGACGCCGGTCTCAGGGGCATCGTCGCTGAAGAAAGCAAAAACAAGAAGGACAAACGCAAGGTGCTGATCATTACTCACGGAGGGGTTATCCACGGCCTGAAAATGCGGGCAGGGCTGCCTTCTTCGCAAATCCCGAACCTCTCCGGACACTGGTTGGTGCTGCGAGACGGCAGCTTGCACATCGGTGAACGCGAAGTAATCGGAGACCCTGAAAAATACAGCGCCAACCCGATTGAAGCAGCCTTGAACCCCGAGTAAGCCCAAAAGTCACACCAACCTGCGATAATTATTAGCGCCCCCGTAGCCTAGCCCGGTTAAGGCACCGGACTTTTAATCCGTTGATCGTGGGTTCGAATCCCACCGGGGGTACAAAGGAAGGGAAAAGAGGGGCCAATACCTGTTTTAGCCGTGCAGACTAAAATGATCCATACGAAGTTCATAGTGGGCATGTCCGTCTCCCTGGCCTTGTTGTTGGTACTGACAGCAGCCAACTCTTGCTCTACTAGCAGCGAATCCCCTGCTCTTGTTGCTGAATTAGACACAGTGCCCAACGTCCCGTCGGGCACCACTCAATTCCTCGATCCAAACGCCGCAGACGCCGAAACCTCAAATGTGGGCGAGACCGAGGAACAGCAGCAAGAACTCAAAGAACAGGAACGGACTCCCGACGTCGAAGGCTCCGAGGAAGACTCCGCAGAAGGCTCAGAGGAAACCACATCAACCTCCGAGCAAGAAACGGAACCGGCCGCAATAACCATCGAAGGCTCCGAGGCTGAGAACGAAGAGGCAGAAGAGGCAGATCCTGAGGATGCGTCAGCGGGTTCCACTACCTCAACCTTCGAGGTCGACTTGGACGAACCGGCATTCAACGCAAACTCGCCGGTTTCGACTGTCGGCATCGGCGATGTGTTTTTTGGCATGACGCCGCCTGCCGCCGCTAGGGAAGCCCAAACCGAGTGGGTCGGAAGACCTCGCAGCGGGAGAGATTGTTACCTGATCCGTCCTATCAACGGCCCTGAAGACGTGACACTGTGGGTCTACAAAGGTCACATAGAAGGAGTTTCGGTCGAAAGCTCGAACATCCGCACCTCCTCGGGATTGGGGGTCGGCACCACTCAAGAACAACTGCTCGAAGCACTCGGCAGGAAGCTAGCCCTAGGCGGACACCCCACTGAGGAGTCGTGGACTCAAGCCGTTTTCACTCCAGAAGATGAAAAGGATGCAGCCTTCAGAGTGGTCTTCGACCTAGACGAGAACGACGAAGTCGTCCGATACTGGGCGGGGAGAGTGGAACTTGCCGTTCTGAACGGGTACGAAATGTTCGAGCGCGAAGAATGCTGAGACAAACTCCTCGGCAGCCGATCGGCGAGGAGACCGCTGCACACGACGCTTTCGGACTGAAGCTGCCCGCCCATCCGTCGTTCGGACAACTAGCAGCCGTGGCTGCCCTTGGGCTGGCGAAACGAAGACACTTCTCCGCCGACGCCGCGGGAATTCTCAGCACCGCTGCCGCCGCCGCCGCCGAGTGCCTCATAGGGCCTTCACCAAGACTTGGGAGACTGGTAGTCGAATACAAAATCAGGAGCAACGAAATACTCGTGAACTTTGAGTTTCGCGGCGGGTGGCTACGAAGGAAGATTCCATCTAGGCGGCTTTTGGCGTTTCGGTCCGGACCGGGAAAGCGGGTGGATGACTGGGGCGCTCATCGCAATCAGCTTTGGCTATTGCAAAAACGAGTCTGAACTTCGAACTTCATGATTGTGATCGGTTTGATGTCAGTCATTCGGTTGTCGTTGTTGCAAAAACGAGTCTGAACTTTGCTCATGTCCGCTGGACGACAAAGAACCCCTCGCCGCCTCTAGACCCCTGTGGAGCCAAAACCTCCGTTCCCGCGCGTCGTCGCGGAGAGTTCCTGCACAACCGAGAACTGCGCCGTGGGCACGGGCATGAACACGATCTGAGCGATTCGGTCGCCCCTGCGCACAACAAAAGTCTCGGTGCTGTCGGTGTTGACTAGCAGAACAGACACTTCCCCTCGATAACCGCTGTCGATCAAACCAGGCGTATTCAAACAGGTCACCCCATGGCGATTCGCAAGTCCGCTGCGAGGGAGCACATATCCCGCATAGCCCAGAGGGATGGCCATCGCTAGCCCTGTAGGAACGAGTCGCCTGTCCCCTGGAGGAAGTTCCACGTCGACCGCCGAACGCAAGTCCATGCCTGCGTCACCAGGATTGGCATAGTCAGGAAGCTCCAAGTCTGGGACAAGATGCTTTACTTCTATCTTCATCTCGGCCACGCCGCCTCTCCTCTCTTTGCGTCTTTGCGTTTAAGTTAACGCATCGGGGCGAAGGTAGCGAGAAGAGGAGTTCCTGACCCAGGCCGCAGACCGCTGCTGCGGGCGGCGCAGCGGCCGGATTAGCATCGGATTGTGTTTGTTTGGATGGACCTTGAAATGACCGGACTTGATCACACACGCGATCAAGTCTTGGAGATTGCCGTTCTAATGACCGACGACCAACTCAATCCCCTCGACGAAGGGCTTCAACTCGTAGTCCATCAACCGCCGGAGGTCATGGCGCTCATGAACGAAGTCGTGAGCAAGATGCATTACCACAGCGGTCTGTCGGCGGACGTCCGCTCCTCCACACTCAGCTTAGACGAAGCCGAGCGGCAAGCCCTTGCCTATATCAAGAAACACGCAGAGAACGGAAAAGAACCGCTTTGCGGCAACAGCATCGGCATAGATCGGCGGTTTTTGGCAGCCTGGCTGCCGAAGATCGAGGCCTATCTGCACTACCACGTCATCGACGTGACTTCCATAAAGGAATTGGCGAAACGCTGGTATCCGGCTGCAGCCGAGCGCCAGCCAAAAAAGAAAAAAGGTCACAGGGCGCTAGATGACGTCCTCGAAAGCATCGAGGAACTGCGCTATTGGCGGTCGGCCGTCTTCAAGCCGCAGGGACGGCAATCCGACGGTACTGCCAGCCGCTGAGTCGGCGTAAATGACAAAAAGCGCCCAGCGTCCGCACCGCCAAGAACGGGACCCCCCAACCGAAGAGATCACCGAAATAGCGCCAGGGGTGCTGCGGTCGCAGCTCCCAGTGAAACTGCCAGGGCTGGGTCACGTCAACTGCTATCTGCTAGAAGACGAGCGCGGCGTCGCCGTGGTAGATCCAGGACTCCCAGGCCCGGAATCCTTCAAAGCCCTGCAAAAGCGTCTCCACTCGGCTGGTTACAGCCTTCGCAACGTTCACACGGCAGTCGTCACTCATTCGCATTTCGATCACTTCGGAGGGGCGGGGAGGCTCAGAGAACTAGCCAAAGCGGAGGTCGTGGCCCACAAAAGCTTCCGACCGGTCTGGGAGGCTGCAGAAGGCAAAGAACCCGCAGAACTGCTAGATGCGGCGCGCAGCGGAGAAGACGCAACCGCCGCCTCAGCAGACGCTTCAGAGGAGGCAGACGACCCTGACGCCCCTGACGAAAACGACTACTGGCCGCCCTGGAATCCGATCCGCACCACGCCCTGGGGTTCCCGCCGCCGCCCTTTGTCTCCCGACATGGCGGAACGCTGGAAGGCCGTGGAGGCCGACGACCCTGCATGGTTCCGCACGCCCGAAATAAGCAAGAACGTCGAGGACGCAGAGGTGATCCGTCTAGCCCGCCGCGAATGGCAGTGCGTTCACACTCCAGGACACACCGAAGATCACATCTGCCTTTACGATCCTGAATACGGCCTCATGATCTCCGGAGATCACGTCCTGCCCACAATCACTCCCCACATCGGGGGCATCAGCAGCCAACCCGACCCGCTGGCCAACTTCTTCACTTCTCTGCGACGCATGCACGCCTTCGGGGGCGTGAAGGTCGTGCTGCCTGCTCACGGACACCCCTTTTCAGACCTACACACCCGTTCCGAAGAGATAATCGGGCACCACGAGCAACGACTTCAGATAATACGGGGGGCGGCGGATGAACTCCGAGAGGGCACGGTGGTCGACTACATGAAGCGTCTGTTCTCCGAAAGAGTCTGGGGTGACTTGGCCGAAAGCGAGACGTACGCGCATCTCGAGCATCTGCGTCTGCGCGGGGAAGTTGCAGCCGGCAGCCAAGACGGGCTTCGCACCTATTCGCTGAGGTGAAGATTGCAGCACTCATCCTGGGCGCCGCCGCCAGCATCGCCGTCGGCTGCAGCACCACGAGGGGATCATCGACGATGCACACCAACAGCCCAGAGACGCTCGAAGCCGCCGACCCTTCAGCTGCCCAAACATCCGCCATCGAGCAAACAAGCGGGCAAACAAGCGAGCAACCTCCGAGCGGCAACGCACCTAGGCGGTTCACGTATTTTGATGGGACTGACGGATCGCTGCAGGATTTCCTAGGCACGCCGCTGGTCGTCAACTTCTGGGCATCCTGGTGCTCCCCGTGCATCGTAGAGATGCCCGGCTTCGAAGCGGTCTACCAGGAACTCAAAGGTCAGGTGGCTTTTCTGGGTCTGAACGTGGACGACGACCGCAAAGACGCCTTGGCGCTGATCGAGCGAACGGGCGTGACCTATCCCGTAGCGCAAGACAACGGCAACGCAGTAATGAGCGCCCTTGGAGGCGCTAGCATGCCTACGACCGCCTTGATTGCTCCTGATGGTGTGACTGCGGCAATTCGAAGCGGCAGACTTCGTGTCAAAGATCTGCGGAACCTCATAGAAGAACACCTGGGAGTCAAAACGGGGCAAGAAGCTGATACGGGCGTTGAATCGGTCAAGATGGAAACCTCCACACCCCCCATGAAATCGCACCATGAATAATACAAGCGTTGGCGGATTTGCGGGATTCGCCCTAGCGGCAGGTTTCATAGCCGCCTTCAACCCTTGCGGCTTCGCAATGATGCCCGCCTACCTTTCCTATTTCCTGGGCTTCGACGCCGATCAGAAACCATCCCAGGCGCAAAACATCCTCCGCGGCCTGAAGGTGGGGCTTACGCTCTGCGCCGGCTTCCTGCTTGTCTTCGGAGTCGTGGGATTGCTGGCTGCCACGGTCTTGGACAGAGGTGCTCTGGGAGGCTGGACAGCGTGGGTCACCTTCGGGCTAGGCATCGCCCTGGGAATCCTCGGTCTGGCGATGCTGATCGGATTCCAACTCAAGATAAACCTGCCGCGTTTCCAAAAAGGAGGCGATACGCGCAAGCTGACGTCCATCTTCCTCTTCGGCGTCTCCTACGCAATCGTGTCGTTGGGCTGCACGCTTCCGATCTTCTTTGGCACGGTGGTGCTGGCTTTCACTTCCCGCAATTTCGGGGAAGGTCTGCTCTTCTTCCTTGCTTACGGCGGCGGCTTGAGCATCGTGATCCTGGTTCTCACCCTGGGGATGGCCTTGGCGCGCAACGAGATCGTGGGGGGAATGCGACGCCTCCTTCCCCACATCAACCGCATCTCCGGGGTTTTCCTGGTTCTAGTGGGCGCTTTTCTAGCTGTCTACGGCTGGTGGGAAGTCCTGGTCTTTAGAGGAGAACTCACCAACAACTTTCTAGTTGATCTGAGCGGGGAGCTACAGATGTCCCTGACCAACTGGGCTAACGCTGCGGCGCCTAGCAGACTGGCGGTGGCGAGTCTCTTCATCATGGCAGGCGTCATTCTCTGGGCTCTCAGAACGGACTGGAAACCAATTACGCGCAAGATCGTCTTGGGCGCCTTCCTGCTGACTTGGGTGCTCATCGAGATCATCGCTTACAGATGGGACCTCTTCGTTCTGCCGGTTCTGCGCACGATCGCTGACGTCCCCTTCCGTATTGGAAATTGGTTCGCCGATCCGCTGCGCTGGTCGACGCTGTTCGAAGTACTCACGGCGATTTTTGTGGGCTTCATCATCTACTGGCGCATCAAAAAACGGCTGGAACGGAAAAAGGCCGACATGCCGCCGGAGGAAGAGCGCTTACCGCCGCGTCAGACGCTCTCAACCCCCCAAACAACCCTCTCTGAGAAACGAACAAGCTGAGAGGGAGCCGGGATCGGCTAATCCCCGCCCATCACCTCAAGGCCGTTCATATACCGACGCAGGGGGGGCGGAATTGTCACGCTTCCGTCAGGGTTTCTCCACGTCTCCGTCAAGGCCGCCCACACCCGGGGTACCGCCAACGCCGAACCGTTCAGAGTGTGAACCAACGAAGGCCGTCCTCCGGACGCCGGGCGGTAACGGACGTTGGCTCTACGGGCTTGATAGTCGCTGAACCAAGAAACGGACGAGCACTCCAACCAGCGATCGACGCCCGGGGAGTAAACCTCCAAGTCGAAGGTTCGCGCCGAGGAGTTCCCCAGATCGCCAGTACAGATGTCAACCACTCGATAGGCCAATCCCAACTCGGCTAGAACCGAAGCCGCACGTTCCAGAATCTCCTGGTGGATCATGTCGGCCTGCTCTGGAGTGGAATAGGCCAATATCTCCACCTTGTCAAATTCATGAACGCGCAGCAAACCTCGAGTGTCCCGCCCTGCCGCTCCCGCCTCACGGCGAAAACACGACGTGTGCGCCATCATTCGCATCGGCAAGTCCTCTTCTTCGAGAATTTCGTCCTTGCACAAGGAGGTAAGAGGGACTTCGCCTGTTGGAATGGCCCAGAGGTCGTCGCGGGTGAGATGGTAGGCGTCGTCAGCAAACTTGGGAAGATGCCCAGTGCTGATCATCGTTTCGGTGTGAACAAGAGTGGGCGGACGGATTTCCTCGTAGAGGTCGGAGTTGCGCTCCAGGGCCAGCTGCACCAGAGCGCGTGAGAGTTGCGCGCCGGCGCCGCGGAACAGCACAAACATCGACCCCGACAGCTTTGAGGCACGCTCCAGATCGAGCCAGCCCTGTTCGGCAGAAAACTCCCAGTGCGGAACTCTCTGATGATCTCCGTAATCCTCAGGCGAGTACCCCACCGTCTCCAGCACGGGGTTGTCTTCGGCGGCGGCGCCCCTCGGGCACTCAGCAGCAGGAAGATTCGGCAACTGCAGCATCAGCTCGCGGATTTCCTCGGTCAGCGCATCTGCGTCGTGGGAAAGCGCTTTCGCCTCAGCCCCTAGTTGACGGCTTCGCTCTCTCGGCAGTGCGGCATCCTCACTCCGGCCTTGAGCGTGCAGGCGGCCGACCTCCTCGGAAAGAGTTTTGATTTCGTGGCGCAGCCCGTCGCGGCGAGAAAGCAAATGGCGGCGGCGGGAGTCCAAGCGCAGAAGGCCTCTGAGCAGTTCCGCTTCGACGCCGCGCGACGCCAACCCTTCGGCTGCGCGCTCAGGGTCGGAACGGAGCGAACGAAGATCCAGCATCGGCAAGAACGGTACTTGTAGGTTGCTGTCGCAAGGGCGAGGGAAGCAAGGAACGCAAGGGACGTTCGAAGGCGCCTTGCCGCGGCGACGGCGACACAAGCGCCAGCGGAGAAGCGGCAGCTACAGCAGACGCACGCCTGTCGCCGGCGGAGACTTCGACTTCAAAAACAAGTCCTCCCGCGCCTTCCGATACGTACCCCCTCGAAACCACCTTGGCGCCATTGCTTGCGGCGACTCTTTCAGCCGCGTCGATTCCAAAACTTGAACCCGCCAAGGCAGCCGCGTCGGCAGCCGTCTGAAGGCGCGCCGTCCTCACCGCCTCAGCCCCCAACTGGGCCATTAGCAAAGCCGCACCCGCAGCCAGAGCCATCAACACGACCATCAGCGGAAATACCTGACCGCTTTCGTCGTCGAAAATCGGCTCATGATCCGTCGAGGAGCAACCCTCCCCGCAAAAATCCTCCGAGGTCATTCCGTCGCTTGATTCAGAGCGTCAAGGTCGATCTCAACTCCTCTCGCTGAGAGATCAGCCGCATCCCCGCCGCTCCCGGCGCTAGCCGCATCCCCGCCGTAGCCGGCCTCCCCGGCGTCATCGGCGTCATCGGCAGGGGGATCAGGAAGGCTCGGAACCAGCGTGACGGCGCTCACGACCTGTCCTTCAGTAAGGGTCATCACCTTCACCCCGCTGGCGTAGCGGCTTTGAATGGAAATATCCGCCACCGGCACCCTGACGGTCGCCCCATTGTCGGCCATCAGTATCAAGGCCTCTCCGGAGAACGCATCTTCTTCTTCGTCATCCGCAGCGCTCACGACGTCTTCTTCGGAATCGGTAACGGCAAGACCCGCCGCGACTTTGCCCTTGGCCTCGTTGAGCTTTATCGCTTTGAGGCCGTAGCCGCCGCGGTGCCTGGTTCTGAACTCCCAGAAAGACGTGCGCTTGCCGAAACCGGCCTCCGTAAGAATCAGCAGCATCTTTTGAGGATCGCAGCACACCAGGGCCACCACGGAGTCTCCATCACGAAGACGAATGCCCCGTACGCCCTTGGCAACGCGGCCAGTTGCGCGTACTTCAGCAGAGTCGAAACATAAGACTTGACCAAAGCGAGTCAGCAGGCACACGTCCATCAAAGACGGAGCATCGCCCAAGTGCGACTGACGCGGCGCACCTGCGTCGCTGAAGGGCACGACCGCCACGAGTTCGTCGCCATCGAGCAGTCTGATTGCGCGCAGGCCGGAACGCAGCGAACTGTCGTAGGCCTTGAAAAGAGTTTTCTTGATCTGACCTTGGGCGGTGGCGAACATCAGGTACCGATGGGTCTCGTAATCGCGGGTGTCAATAACCTCAGCCACCTTTTCGCCCGCGGCTAGCTGCAGCAAATTCACCACGGCGGTGCCGCGAGCGGTTCTTCCTGTTTTCGGGATTTGATGCACCCTCAGTCGGTAAACCTTCCCGAAGTTGGTGAAGAACAACAAATACGCATGGGCAGAAGTGAAGATGACCGTGGCGACAACGTCTCCTTCTCGCAACTCGGCACCCTTTATCCCCTTGGCGCCGCGGCGGTATTTTCGGAACTCGTCCGCCGCGACCGTCTTCAAATAGCCCTCGGCGGTCATGATGAATACCAGATCCTCGTCTTCAATCAAATCCTCAAGGTCAAACTCGCCTGGATCGGGGATTATCTCAGTCGAGCGCGGAGATTCGAAAGTGTCGCGCAGCGCCGTCAATTCGTCATGGATGACACGGCGCAAGAGGGCTTCGTCCGCCAACACCGCTTCTAGTTCTGCAATCTCGATCTCCTTTGCAGCTAGCTCAGCTTCCAAGTCGCTGCGACCTAGGCGTGTCAGGCGTCCTAGCTGCAGATCGAGAATGTGGGTCGCTTGAACCTCGGAGAACTCGAACGGCGCCTCCATGAGCTGCGCCAAGGCGGCAGGCCGGTCCGCAGCCGCACGAATCAATGCAATGATCTCGTCTAGGGCATCGACGGCGCGGAGCAGCCCCTCCAGAATGTGTGCACGCTGGAGAGCCCGCGCAAGCCGAAACTCGCTGCGCCGCCGAACCACTTCAATCTGATGGTCTACGTAAGACCTCAGCAATCCTTCCAGCGTGAAAGTACGGGGGGCGCCGCCGTCTAAGGCCACCACGTTCGCCGAAAACGATCTCTGCAAAGGAGTGTGCTTGTAGAGGTTGTTCAGCACGACCATGGCTTGGGCGTCGCGTGCAAGGTCGAACACCAGGCGCGTGACGCCTTTGGCCGACTCGTTGCGAATGTCGCGCACCCCAGAGAGTTCCTTGGCTTCCACCAAGCCAGCTGCCCTTTCTTCGATAGCTTCCACGCTCACCTGGTAAGGAATCTCAGACACCACGATCTGAGTAACACCACCGGTGGTGACCACCTCGGCGCGGCCCCTCAAGGTGAACGCCCCTCGCCCGGTGCGGTACACGTCATCGATCCCGCGGAAGCCCAGTATCTGCCCGCCAGTCGGGAAGTCGGGTCCCTTCACGAAGCGGCGCAAATCGTCATAATCTGCGTCGGGGTTCTCAAGAAGATGGAGGACGGCGTCGACGACTTCGGCAAAGTTGTGAGTAGGTATGTTGGTGGCAACTCCCACGGCAATTCCGTGCGAGCCGTTCACCAACAGGTTGGGGAAACGGCAGGGCAAGACCACCGGCTCACGATGCCTGCCGTCAAAATTGGGGATGAAATCGACTGTCTCCTCGTGAATGTCCGACAGCAAAGCCATGCTTAACGGCGAAAGACGGCATTCCGTGTATCGGTAAGCCGCCGGTGGATCGCGGGGCGACCCGAAATTCCCGTGCGGATCGATCAGCAGTTCTCGAAGGCTGAAGTCTTGACCCATCCTGACCAGAGCGTCATAGACCGCTCCGTCGCCGTGCGGGTGGAACTTGGCGATGACGTCTCCCACCACTGTCGCGCACTTCACATGACCCCGATCGGGTCGGTGACCGCTCTCCGACATCGACCACAAAATTCGACGATGCACCGGCTTCAGTCCATCTCGCACATCAGGCAGCGCCCGAGAAACGATCACCGACATGGCGTACTCCAGAAAGGACTGCTCCATCTCGGTTTGCACTTCCACCGACTCCACGATCTCGGGTGACATTTCCGCCTCTTCAAAAGACATTTGAGATTCGTGTCCGGAACTGCGATTGAGTTCCTCAGGAGGCATTGCGTTCACAGAAGCTCACAAGATCAGATGTCCAAGAAACGGACGTCGCCGGCGTTGGCAGAAATGAACTCTCGGCGGGACGCCACATCCTCGCCCATCAGCCGCTCAAACACCATCGACGCCGCAGCGCCGGCTTCTAGCGTGACTTGAAGAAGCGTGCGCTGAGTCGGGTCCATGGTAGTTTCCCAAAGCTCATCGGCGTCCATCTCACCAAGCCCCTTCAGCCGCTGAAATTCTTTCCGGTGACGAGGGTGCTCAAGCAGAAACGCTTCTTTATGACGATCGTCCTTCAGGTAGATCTTGTCTCTGCCCAACTCAGTGGAGTAAAGCGGCGGCTGCGCTATGTAGACATGCCCGCCCGCTAGCAGAGGATGCATCTCCTTGTGAAAAAAGGTGAGCAAGAGCGTGCGAATGTGGCTGCCATCCACGTCCGCATCGCAGAGGAGAACGATTTTGTTGTAACGAATCTTCTCCACGTCGAAATCCTCGCCTACCCCCGCGCCAATTGCGCTGATCAAAGCGATGACCTCGGTGTTTTTCATGAGACGGTCGATGCGGGCTCGCTGGGCGTTCAAGATTTTTCCTCGGATCGGAAGAATGGCCATCGTTCGAGGGTTTCGAGCCTTCTTGGCAGAACCTCCGGCGGAATCACCTTCCACTATGTAGAGTTCGCACTCCTCAGGATTGCGCGAGGAGCAGTCGGTGAGCTTGCCTGGCAAGCCAGCGCCAGAAAGCGCAGTCTTACGGCGGGTGGCTTCACGGGCCTGGCGCGCCGCAAGACGTGCTTGCTGTGCGGTCTGGGCCTTGAGGATCACTTGGCGAGCAGGCTGGGGGTTCGCGTCTAACCAGTCCTTTAAATGCCCATTTGTAGCGCGCTCGACCATTGACCTGATCCCGACGTTGCCGAGTTTGCTTTTGACTTGACCCTCAAACTGGGGCTCCAACAAACGCACGCTCACGATGGCCGCCAAACCTTCACGTATATCTTCTCCCGCAAGCTTCCCTTCGGAACTCTTCAGGAGCCCCTTGGCTTCGGCGTAGCGGTTCAACGCGCCGGTCAGTGCTTTTCGAAAGCCTTCCTCATGCATTCCGCCCTCCGTCGTGGCGATGCCGTTAGCAAAAGTATGCAGGCCGTCTACGGCATATCCGGTGTTCCACTGAAAAGCGACCTCCACCTCTTGGTCTTCCTCGGCATGAGAAAAATAACCGACCTCCTCAAACAGCGCTTCCTTTGAGGAGTGCAGATGCGAAACGAAATCTCGGATACCGCCTGAATAGCAATAGACGCTCGGTGCATAAGACGAATCGGCGCGGCGGTCATCAAAAACGATCTTCAGCCCTGCGTTGAGAAATGCCGTCATCTGCAAGCGCTCTTTCAAACGAGCTGCCAAAAAACTCACTTCATCGAAAATTTCAGGATCAGGCCAGAATCGGACGGTGGTTCCCGTAAATTCCAAAGGAACGGTGTCAACCGCCCTCAGCGAATGCTCTATCTCGCCGCCGTCCGCGAAAGTCATACTCCACTTGGTTCCGTTGCGGCAAACTTCCACCTCTAGTCGGCGAGAAAGCGCATTAACCACCGAGACTCCCACTCCGTGCAGGCCGCCGGCAATCTTGTAGCCCCCGCCGCCGAATTTTCCGCCTGCGTGCAAGGTGGTCATTACCACCTCAAGCGCTGACTTCTCCGGACTTTCCGGATGTGCATCAATGGGAATTCCCCTGCCGTCATCTATGACTTCGCAGCCCCCGCCCGCTAGCAGCGACACGCTGACACGCGTGCAATGGCCAGCCATGGCTTCATCCACAGCGTTGTCGACGACCTCATAAACGAGATGGTGCAAGCCTGTTGCTCCGGTAGAGCCTATGTACATTCCAGGGCGGCGGCGGACTGCTTCCAGTCCCTCCAGAACTGCTATGTCGGATGCTTCATAGGATTCGACTGCTGTCATTCTCTCCCCGAGATACTCGGCAGCCGCGCAAAGGAGCGGCCGCAGCTTTCATTTGCAAGCCTCAGCAGGCTAATAAAACGGCCATAAACCCTGGTCAGAGAGGTCATGCCCAAAAAATCCGATCACTGATCAATCCTGGAATAAGAACTTCCACGCGGCAGTTAGTCTACCACTTCAAGAGCCATTTCGTGCTTCAAAACCCAAATGGGCAACGAGACCGCAAATTATCGAGTGCGCGACGCTGGGCGGGGGTCGGCGCGAGGGCGGCGGATGCTCCGCGGAGGCGCAGAACCGAGCACATTCCCCCCAGCCAACTGTTTGAATCGACTTCTCAGGTCGTATTCACCGGCCCAAGCCTGACTTCGATCTTCCGCACACGCTCAGTTCCTAGCTCTTCGTTGGCCTCCATCAGAATCGCCTGCGAAGACCAACGTAACTCGCTGGCCCAAGCAGCATCATCCGCCAACACAAACAAAGTCCCGTTTTCCAATCGGAGCGGCGAAGTGTGCATCGCCATTTCGTCTCCCACAAGTTCCGGCCAAAGCCTGACGATGATCAAATGCCCGTCAATGTCCGCAGCAGCAAGTCCCAGGCCAGAGAGGACTTTCCGCAGTCCCAGACTCAGGTGCCTCACGCTAATCTCCTGCGAAAACGAATAGAAAAGCAGCGACTCTCCACGGTGTTCCCAACTACAGCCACTCGGGACGGGCGGCAGATGAAGAAGTCAAACTTTCTACGTTCACGACCGCGCTGGGGTCAGGTGAATTCGGAACTTCTTCCGAAGTGGCCAGAAATACTTGACAGTTGGGCAGCAGACTAGGCAACAGACGCCGCCGCATCTGATCCAACTCCGAGAACACGTCGTCTAGCAAGAGCATCGGGGGTTCCCCCAAGGAATCCGTAAGAGCTCCATGCAGTGCTAGGCGGAATGCCAAGGCGAGCGCCCTCTGCTGGCCTTGCGAAGCATGGGTTCGAGCCAGAAAGCTCCCCAACTTCCAGTGAACATCGTCCCGATGCGGCCCCACGGTCGTGGAGGATCGAGCGACATCCTGGCTTCGGGCGACACTCAAAGAGCTAGCAAATCCCTCCCCTAGCCAGTCAGGTTCGTATATCAATTCCACTTCGGAAGGCTCGACTGGATTCAGGTGGGCGTAGAGCTCAGTCATACGCGGCTGAATGACCGCAAGAGCTTTTTTCCGATAATTCGCCCAGGTCGTGCCTGCTTTAGCTAGACGCTCGTCCCAGACATCCAAAGTACGAGACTCCGAGGCATCAAGCGGCAGCCGGCGACGGCTAGCCGGAAGACCGCGCAGAAAAGCATTGCGTTGACGCAAACAAGTGTTCAATCGATTCTGAATTTCCCCCGAATTAGGAAACAACGCCGCAACAGCTTCATCGCAAGCTTCTCGTCTAGCGGAAGGCGAACCTTTCACAATTCCCAGGTCATCTGGCTGAAATGACACAACAGAAACTTGCTTTCGCAAATCGCTAGCCCTTCTCAGGATTTGACGGTTGAGCAGCGTCCGACGAGATTGAGAACCAACGGGAATTTCCGTTTCCACCCGAACCGATCGATTAGGAAAAACAAACTCACCGCGCACTATTGAAGTCTGAGCATCATTCTTGACCAAATCGCAAACAGAAGCACCTCGGAAAGACTTTAAGGAAGCGAGATAACCAATCGCTTCTAACAAGGAAGACTTGCCAGATCCATTCGATCCGGTCAAAACAGTTAGCCCAGCAGTTAACTCTAAAGAAATATGCCGGTAGACACGAAAATTGGTCGCTTCTAACCAAGCAAGCAGAACAAACTCACACTACTCTCACTGGCATAAGCAAATAGAGAAAGTTGCTGTCATCATTTTCGCATAATAGTGCCGGCTTGAGGGCATCAGCAGTCAATAAAGTTATTCTTTCGGAATCCAGAACTCTAACGCCATCGTTAAGATACTCGGCATTGAACGCAATGAGAAGATCCTCGCCCTCGTAATCCATGTCTTCAATAACAGCTTTTGCTTCACCTACTTCAGTAATAGAGGACAAAGTAAGTGAATCTGCCGTCATACTAACTCGAATCGGGGTATCCCCGTCTCCAACTAGACGTACACGTCTAATAGCATCAAGCATCTCCTGACGAGCAGCCACCAGTTTATTCTGGTGATCCTTCGGAATCAGACCTTCATAACTCGGAAAATCTCCGTTGATAAGGCGAGTAGTGACCGTAATATCTCCCAACTCGAAAACTGCTGTATTATCATCCAAGCGTAACTCAAGCTCGTCATAATCTCCTATAAGTCGGGTGATTTCATCCAGCGCACGCGAAGGGACGATCACTCCGCTCTCATCAACATCGATTACCAAGTCACTCAAATTACTAAGGCCTAGCCGATAAGAATCAGTTGCCACAAGACGAATACCGGAATCTTTCATAGCTACCAAAACACCGGTCAAAATGGGACGTGAATCGTCTTTACGGGCAGCTGGAATCACCTGCTTCAAACCAGAAATAAAATCAGACGCCTGCAAAGTAACAGAATCAGCCTCCACAACTGGGGTAGTAACATAGTCGCTGGTAGCCATAGTTTTCACAATAAATTCAGACTTGTTGTCGGCGGATCTGATCAGAACGTTCTGATCAGATAACTCGATATCCACTCCTCCAGGGGGCAGCGACTTAACGACTTCCACGAAGAGCTTGGCAGGTACTAAAACTTCGCCGCTCTCAAAACCTGTCACCTCCAGGCTAGTTTGAATAGTCAAATCCAAGTCGCTGCCTGTGACGGTCAGACGGCTGCCGTCGAGCTCAAGCAGCATTCCTTGATAAATGAACGAATGGGCTCCTTTTGAAACAGCCCTGTTTGCATGCCCGATTGCGCTGGTAAGGCTAGCTTGCTCGCATCGAAATTTCACAGATTCCCCCTTTGGCTATTGTTGCTATTATTGGTTTTTGATTTATATAGTAATAGTAGTAGGTCTTGTGAATTGTGTGTGATCTTGCATATCTCCTGGTAGTGCTGGGATGTTTCGATGTGGATTTTCATGGAGTTACTCAGTGTATGTTTTTGATTGTGATCCAGGAGGTTGAATTCTTGTCAAGGTGATCAAAGCTTGTTAATCTATTATTAACAAGCTTATTCCCGTTTTGGGAAAAGTCATGTTGGGACTTAAGCTGCCAAATCATCAGAAGCACTTCCGAATCTGTTTCTGATTATCCGATTGAGTTGAGTGACTATCCTGTAGACTTCTTGCCGCTCCGACATTTGTCCTTTGATTTTCTTTGTTGCATGCAGAACTGTGGTGTGATCTCGTCCACCAAATTTTTCAGCGATGGATGGAAAACTGAGGTCAGTCAGTTCTCGTATCAGATACATTGCTGTGTGTCGTGCTTGGACGACTGGCTGTCGACGACTGACGCCAGTGATGTCGTGGATGGGAATGTGAAAATACTCTGAGCAAGTTTTCAATATGTCTTCGAGCTTGATTGAATTTTGGAAAGATGATGGAAATAGGTCGTCCAATTGCTCTTGTGCTTCTGGCATAGATATTTTTCGGTTGTTGAGCGAGGCGTAGGCGCAAATTCTATTTAAGGCTCCTTCCAGTTCACGAATGTTATTGGGTACCTGCTCAGCAATGTGAAGCAATATTTCTTTATTGACGTATCTTCTGTGCGCCTCGCTGATTTTGTGTTCCAGAATTGCCAGACGGGTTTCTATGTCGGGGGGTTGAACATCGGTAATGAGCCCCATTTGAAAGCGGCTCCTAAGTCTACTCTCGATGGTTGGAATTTCTGCTGGTAGGCAGTCGGAGGTTAGCACGATTTGGTTGTGAGCTTCGTAGAGAGCATTGAATGTATAAAAGAGTTCCGATTGTAATGTTTCTTTCTTGGCTAAGAATTGCACATCATCTAGCAATAAGACGTCTGCTTTCCGGTAGCGTTCTTTGAATTCATACAATTGTTTAGTTCGAATTGCCTGAACAAACTCGTTCATGAATGATTCTGTTGGAATAAGGTAGACAAGCAGGGCGGGGTAGTGTTCTTGAACGTAGTTGGCTATCGCGCCTAGGAGATGGGTCTTTCCGAGCCCTGTGACTCCATAGATATAGAGGGGGTTGTAGGCCTCCCCTGGTTCTTCAGCTACTCGGAGGGCGGCGGCATGAGTAAATGAGTTTGAGGGTCCGCTGATGAAGTTCTCAAACGTGAATTGCGGGTTGATTTTCGACTGGACAGCGGGCTCAGTCTGAGGCGGCAGCTTGTGATGCACGCCAGAATGCGGCGAGCCGTGGGTTTCATCCCGGGGAATCGAGAATTCCGGATAGTCGTCAACGGCGGCCTCTTCGATGACTTCGACGTTGACGATCAGGGTGTCGAGCCGCCCCATCGAGACGGTCTCGAGTTCGTCGGCAATGAGGGGTGCAAAGCGGCGCTCCAACTTTTCCTTGATGAACTGGTTCGGGACGCTGACGATGAGGCTGGTGTTCTGGACGGCTCGTGGGCTGACGTTCTTGAACGTGGACTGCCAGACCATCTCCGAAACTTGATCTTTGATAATGGCAGCGCACTCGTTCCAGATGTCTTCAGCGTGCTGGGGGACCGGCTCGTTCAAGGGAGGCTTCTTTCTCTGTTGTGGCTTTCTGACTGCGTAGAAGTTTTTAGCACACAGTTTTTGACTTTGTTGGCTGAGGCGTTGGCGCGGGAGGACCTCTGGCTAGCCGGAAAATCTACACGACTAAAAAAATTTCGCAAGCTGGTTTCGTCATCGGATCGTAATTGAGGCTCTGCCTTCGTTGGGTTGCGGAGATCTTTGCCAGCCTCTAGCGTCAATCTATTAGAAGAGGCTTCGGGCATATTTTCGAAGGCCGTTCGTCCAGGATGCTGAGGATGCTTGGATTTACGGAATTCGGGTGAGATCTGAAAAGAGGAGGTCACGGGTGAAGCGAACATATCAGCCAAAGGCAAGGCGCCGGTCTCGTCGTCACGGTTTCCGCCGCCGCATGAGCAGCCGAGGTGGCCGCGCAGTATTGCGCGCACGCCGGCGTCGCGGCCGTAAGAGGTTGTCGGCCTGATCTGGCGCATCAGAACAGCCGCTGAGTTTCGGCAGCTTCGATTGTTTGGAACGAGCCTGCGGATGGGGCCTTTGGAGTTCCTTTATCAAACCGACGGCCAGACGCTTCCGCCTCGGGTGGCTTTTGCTGTTGGACGCCGCGTGGGCTCGGCTGTTTTAAGGAATCGAATCCGTCGGCGGCTGCGGGCGATACTTAGGCGCTTTGCTAGTTCAGGTCCAGATTTTTTCCCAAGCGGAAATTACCTTGTTCGGGTGTTTCCGTCCGCGGCGTCTTTGAATTTTTCAGAATTGGAACTGCTCGTTTCCCAGGGGCTTGCCGAGATCACTCGAAGGAGGGACGCTTGAAGCGGATACCCGCCAGGGTCTTGTTGGCTTTGATCCGCTTGTACCGAACTTTTAGCGCCCGTACTACGCCTAGGTGTCGTTTCCTGCCTACCTGCTCGGCGTACGCCGGCGAAGCCATAGGAACACATGGCGCCGCCCGCGGGACTTGGTACTCCGTCTGCCGCTTGGCCAAGTGCCACCCTCTTGGCCCGTTCGGATATGACCCCGTCCCGCCTCCTAAGGCGTCTTCGTCGAAATCTTCAGTAAGGGGGAAGCTTCGATTGGCCAACTCCCTTTCGGAAGAATAAGTTCGTTCATGGCGATTTTTAACCCTCTTTTTGACGCCGCCGCCTGGGTGCTTGCGGCTTTTTACAGCTTTTGGCCTAGTTATGCGGGAGCGATCGTTCTTCTGACTATTTGCGTGATGACGCTTCTGACACCGATAACGATCCGCAGCACGAAGTCGATGCTGGCCATGCGCAAGCTGCAGCCGCAGGTGAAACGGCTGCAAGCGGAGTTTCGGCACGATCGGCAGCGCCTCAACGAGGAAATGATGGCGCTTTATAGATCGAACAACGCCAATCCATTGGGGGGCTGCTTGCCATTGCTGATGCAGTCCCCAATTTTTATCGTCTTGTTCCAGCTCTTGCGGGGTTTGACTAGACGAACTTCTACTCTGGGCCACCACGCTGCCGCCGCCTCCGCTGCTTCTGTTCCCGCCTCTGATGGTTCGTTGACCTTGGTGGTTCCGCCGAAGTTGAATTTCAATCCGGATTATCTGAACTCCAACAGCCAGCTCTATCGCGATCTCGAAAAAACTAATGAGATGCGTTCCTGGGGTCTGGATCTAGCTGAGACTGCAAGTTCGGCAATTTCTTCCGGTTTCGTGAAGGGACTTCCTTACATCGGTTTGATCCTGCTGGTGGGGTTATTGGGCTATTACCAGCAACGACAGATCAGCGGCAGGAGTTCCAATCAGGATCAGCCTCCTCAGGCTCGGATGATGATGAAGGTCATTCCTATCATTCTTCCGGTGATTTCCTTTGGCTTGCCTGCCGGCTTGGTGGTCTACTACGTAGCGCAGAGCTTCATTCGCATAGGGCAGCAGGCATTCATCACAAGGAAGTATTACAAGCCGGTGGACGAAGAAGAGGGGAAAACCGAAGGTGGGGAACTCGAGGTATCTGGTGAGCAAGCCGTTTCTGCAGAGCCCAGCGAAGCCCGTCCGTCAGGATTGGCGGGGAGACTTGGTATTTCCAAGCCTCCCGACCCGTATCGTCATGGGAAGATACGTCCTGTAAGCGGCCCGCCCCCTAAGCCTAAGCCGAAGCCTCCCGTGGCAAAAGGACCGTCGCCTTCCCAGAAGGCGATCCCAGAAAAATCGCAACCAAAGAAAAAGCAGAACGAGCGAAAAGAGCGAAAAGAGCGGAAAGAGCGTCTCAAGAAACGGCGCAAGAGGAACGAGCCTCCCCCGAAACCCACTTCAAGCCGAGTGACTCCAAAGGGTGCACAGCAGCGTCGCCGCAAGAAACGGAGGAAGTAAGAATTATGGAATGGATAGTCACCGAGGCCGCCACGTTGGAAGCGGCTAAAGAACTGGCGCTAGATCGATTGGGAGTTGACGAAAGTGAAGCTGAGTTTGACATTCTTGTAGAGCCGAGCATTGGCTTGCTGGGTCTGCGTAGAGTGAAGGCTCAGGTGCGTGCGCGTGTTGCTCCCCGCCCGCTTCCTGAATATAAAAAGGGCCGAACTCGAAAACAGTCAAAACACTCTTCAAAATCTCGCCAGCCTGCTTCCGTCTCACGTTTGGCCGAGGCAAGGGGAGCAGCCAAGCAAACTTCGACTAAGGCGAATAGTGAGCGGTCTGGTAAAGCTGCTGAGCAAGCTAGTAGAGCTACTGATCGAAAAAACAATCGAGAAAGGAAAAAGATGACTGAGGCGACTGAAGACGCAGTGATGCAAGAAACTGAACAGAAGGAAATTGCACGCTCGTTTATTGAAGGGGCGGTGCATGCATTTGACCCGCAGGCTGTTGTGAATGTTTCAAGCAAGGAAGGCACTTTGTATTTAGCTGTTGAGAGCGATGCATCAGGCCTGTTGATCGGGCCCAAGGGCGCCACTCTTGCCGCTTTGGAGGATTTGCTGCATGTGTGTATAAGGCGTCGTGCTCGTGGGCGCAGATACTCAAGAGTGCGTCTTGACGTAGGCGGTTACAGGCGGCTGCGGAAGGAACGTTTGGAGGAGTTCACTCAGAAGATTGCAAGGGAGGTTTGTGAGACCGACGAAGCCATTGCCTTTGAGCCTATGGGTTCCTTGGATAGGAAAATAGTTCACGATGTCGCCCTCGGAATCGATGGAGTGCAAACTCGCTCCGAGGGGGAAGACCCTCGCAGGCGTGTTGTGATGTTCCCATCTGACTAGCAGAAATAGCTGAACTCACAGGTCAACTTGGACGAATCGGCGCTTCTTGAGGTTTTCAAACGTGCACAGAGGCTTGGTCTCATAGGTCGTTCGACCGCTCCTGCCAAGGAGATAGAACATGCTGTCCGATTGGCTTGGCAGTTGGGAGATGCTGGCAACAGCTCATGTCTGGACTTGGGTACAGGCGCCGGTCTGCCAGGGCTCGTTTTGGCGAGTCGTTGGCCGAATACGTCGTGGACTCTTTTGGACAGACGATCACGCTGCGGTCATTTCTTGAATTGGGCAGTCGCTGTCCTCAAAATTGAAGGTCGAGTCCAAGTCTTGGTTCAGGAAGCTCACCTAGCAGTCCGTTCTCTCCTTCAAGGCTTTGACTTGCTGGTTGCCCGTGCTTTTGGATCGCCGCTGAAAACTGCTGAAACAGCAGTCGGCTTTTTGAAATCCGACGCGCGTCTGATTATTACGGAACCTGCTTGTTATAATCCTGACAGATGGTCGCCCGATCGTTTGCACGCGCTGGGGTTATCGTTGCAGGCCTATCACGAAGGCCCGCCTGCGTTTGTGGAACTAAGTCGGCTTCAATAGCGTGAAGCAGCCTTGGGGATAATCCTGTGGAAAACTTAGTTGTGATATAAGTAAAGCGGGTCGGATGTTTCACGTGAAACAATCCGAGGGTGTACTTCAAGATTGTTTCACGTGAAACAATCGGTTTCCTGTTTTGATCGGTTTCTAGTGAGAAATCCAAATTGGGTATTGACAAGCTAGTCCATGCGAAGGAAAATGGTTCGTAGGAAAAACGCGAGACACGAGGAGCCTTCATTGATGTCAAAATCAAAGAAATCCCAGGCCAGGGCGTTGGCAGTTGCCAATCAGAAGGGTGGCGTGGGGAAAACCACGACTACGATCAACCTAGCTGACTGTCTAGCAAACTTCGGCAACAAGGTGCTGATAGTCGATTGTGATCCACAGGCTAACGCAACGACTGGAATAGGAATCGATCCACGAAGCGTCGCTTCGTCAGTCTATGACGTAGTTGTGGACGGTAAGCCTTTGCTTGATTGTGTCATACCTACTTCGTATGAGAATCTGTGGATTTTACCTTCAAATTTAGATCTGGCAGGGGCGGAAATCGAGCTCCAATCTGCCTTCAACAGAGAACGTCGTCTTCAGACTGCTCTCAGTGAGGCAGTGGAAGAGTTCGACTACATTTTTGTGGACTGCCTCCCTTCATTGGGATTGTTGGCGGTGAACGCCTTGACGGCCGTCAAAGAGATTCTGGTACCCATCCAGTGTGAGTACTACGCTCTCGAAGGTTTGATGCAGTTAAAGATGCATATCGCTCAGGTTCGTCGCTATCTCAATTCGGACTTGGAATTGGCGATGATGGTTCTTGTGATGTATGACAGCCGTACAAAACTGTCGTTACAAGTCGCGCAGGAAGTCTGCACGCAATTTGGCGACATCGTGGCTAAAGTGAAGATCCCACGCTCGGTACGGCTTGCTGAAGCACCTTCCCACGGGTTACCGATCAGAGTTTACGCCCCAAAGTCGACTGCGGCGCTTGCATATCGTCTATTAGCGGAGGAGTTTGAAGCCAGATGAAAAGTACACAACGCGGTCTCGGCCGCGGAATCAGTGCGCTCATTCCCGAGAGCGGGACAGTAAATTTTGGGTCGTACCGGGAGTTGGCTATCTCGAGCATCGTTCCGAACAGTCATCAGCCCCGTGAAGTATTTGATGAGGATTCACTAGAGGGCTTGGTTGCTTCGGTTACCCAACTCGGCGTGCTTCAACCTATTCTGGTTAGACAGATCGGAGTTGGGGAGTTTGAGATCATTGCCGGTGAGCGTCGATGGCGCGCCGCCAAACGAGCTGGCTTGGAATCCATACCTGCTTTGATTCGTGATGCCGCTGATCAAAGATCTCTTGAAGAAGCGCTGGTAGAAAACCTCCAAAGAGATGACTTGAATCCCATTGAGGAGGCTTTGGCCTTCTCGCGTCTAGGGGACTTCGGGTTGACTCAGCAGGAGGTGGCTGACAGGGTCGGGCGCAGCCGTTCGGCTATAGCCAACTCCTTGAGGTTGCTGCACTTAGTCCCCAAAGTGCAAAAACTACTGGTCAACCGAGAACTTTCACCTGGTCATGCTCGTGCATTGCTTGCTGTAAAAGATGCCGATTCTCAAGTTTCTCTAGCCCGAAAGGCCTGCAAGGAGGATTGGACTGTAAGGCAGTTGGAATCCTGTATTCGGGACAAGTCCAAAACCTCCTCTGGGGGGGATACAGATGGACGGAATAATGGAAAGTCGCCAGTCGCACAAGGGGAGAGTGGTTCAGCAATTTCACGGCGTCCCGTCGCGATTGCCGAACTTGAAGATCTGCTTGCTGAGTACCTTTCGACTTCTGTGAGCGTGGCGTTTGGATCTGGCAAGAGCAAAATCACGGTGGATTTTGCCAACCTCGACGATCTGGAGAGAATTTATCGTCGGATCGTCACCTGAATTTGTAGATAATATTTGTATTTACTTGGCAGACTTTAGTCTTCTAGAATTTTCTGTTATCGCCTGTTAGAACTATATTTCTTTGCCTTGGCGCTCTTGAATCAACTCTGTAGAAGTAATTCAGATTGTGTATAAATTTGTGAAAAACTGCCGCAGGTTATTGAATATCTATCGTCAATAAGGTTTTTTCATCCAGGCTGACAGGCTGGCAGAAATTCCCCTCGCTATTGATCCCTGTCGTTCTACAGCAGTATTTCTTGGGCCTAGCCGGCACTCCACAGCTGGCATTCGACTCTCCCTGAGCAGGGGACTTCGCATTCCTACTATTTGTATCGCTTGGTCTTCCAAGACTTTTTCGAGCGCCGACTGAAGAAGTTCCGCCAGCTGCTTTCCCCCTTCTGATTCGAAGCCTAAAGTAGAGAAGTAGGTCAACTCACTGTAGGAGTCTTCATTTAATTGCAGGCTTAGGCAGACATCCGCCCCGAAATCATTGGCACCTGCTGCCAGCTTAGAGCCATCTGTTTCGTTTAGCAGGATGACAGCCGCCCCTCGACGTCTCAAAGTACGGGCGGTGGCGTTCAAAAGCGATGTCCAGAACCCCCCGCAGATCGCAAGCCTTGCTTCGGAAAGACTGCTAGGTCCCGCTCTTAGTCTTTCTCGTTCCAACAACATGCCCATACTGTGGTTGCCGCCAGGTTTGATTCGGGACAACACTTCCACAGTATCGGGACCGCAAATTCCGTCGCTGTTGAGTCCCACATTTTGCTGAAACCGTTGGATAGCGACAGATGTTTCGGGTCCCAATATCCCGTCGACTCTGCCTTCATGAAATCCGAGAGAGCCCAGTTGACGCTGCAGATCGAACACATCTTCGCCTCGTTGGTAGGGCGACCTCAGATACAAAAGGCGGTCGCCTAGTCGGTAGCCCGCTTCCACCAGCGCCGTCCAGGTGGCTTGTCCGCAGACGCTGTCTGGTTCCAGTCCGTGATTTTGTTGAAAGCGCCGAACGGCTTCGGCCGTGGAGTTGGTGAAACGTTCAGAAGTTGTAGACACGCCCGTATCTCCGCTCTCGGCGAGCCGACGATGCAGTTCCCTTACAACCGCCCCGCGGGCGCCTAGAGCTATCCGTACCGCCTCATCGGCTATGAAATTTCTCCTCTGTTTAAAGAAACTCGGACAGGTCAGCGAGTAGGGCGGCTTTGCTTTTGGCACCGACGATGCGCTTTGCAACCTCGCCGTCTTTGAAGACAAGCAGAGTGGGAATGCTCATGACTTGGTGCTCACGTGCTATGTCGGGGTCGTTGTCTACGTTGAGCTTTGAAATGGTGATCTTGCCCCCGTGCTCGCTGGCGATTTCATCGAGTATCGGGGCGATCATCTTGCATGGACCGCACCATTCCGCCCAGAAGTCCACCAAAATAGGCACCTCCGAAGCGGCAATTTTTTCAGCGAACGTTGCCGAATCTAGGGTGATGATTCCGTTTGCCATTGGTTCTCCTTGTTTATTTGGACTTGTCGCTGTTAAACGCTAGTCGCGGGCGGCGCGTTGTTGTGGTCGTTTCGGGTTTCCAGCCAGCGCTCGGCGTCGATGGCGGCCATGCAGCCGCTGCCGGCTGCGGTGACGGCTTGCCGATATGTGTCATCTTGAACGTCTCCGCAGGCGAAGACCCCCGCCACGTTGGTTCGAGTCGAGCCAGGCTGGGTTAGGAGATAGCCGTTGTCCTTCATCTTTAGTTGGCCTTTGAACAAGTCGGTGTTTGGCCGGTGGCCGATGGCTATGAACAAGCCGCCTAGGGGAAGGTCATGCTCTAGGCCGGTTTTCGTATTGGAAACTCGCACGCCCTCCACTCGATCGTCTCCCTTGATGGAGACGACGACATGATTCCAGAGAAACTCGATGCGATCCGATGCGAAGGCGCGTTCTTGCATGATCTTGGAAGCTCGAAGTTGGTCTCGCCTGTGGATGATGGTCACTTTGGATGCGAACTTAGTGAGGAAGAGGGCTTCTTCCATGGCGGAGTCGCCGCCTCCTACGACGGCGATCTCCTGGTCTCTGAAGAAAAACCCGTCGCAGGTGGCGCAGGTCGAAAGACCGCGGCCGATGAGGCGGTCTTCCTCCGGCAATCCGAGCATCAGCGATTGGGCGCCGGTGGAGATTATGACAGTATTGGCTAGCCAATCCGGATCGTTATTGTCGTCGAGATTGTTTTTGCCTACCCAAAGTTTGAACGGGTGGCCGCCAAATTCCACCTTTGTAATTTTTTCAGTTCGTATCTCTGAGCCGAACCGCTCGGCCTGGGCGCGAAAGTCCATCATCAGATTGGGTCCCAGTACGCCTTCGGGGAATCCCGGGTAGTTCTCCACGTCGGTGGTCAACATAAGTTGGCCTCCTGGCTGGTCGCTGGTGGAGGAGGGTTCGCTTTCGAAGACCAGCGGCGCTAGATCGGCTCTTGCGCAATAAATGGCGGCGGTCAGTCCTGCAGGCCCTGCCCCGAGTATGGCGACTTCCCGCTTGGGCGTGCTCATTCAGCGAGGATGGTCATCTGGCTCGGAGAT
The DNA here is from genome assembly GCA_965242895.1 of Acidimicrobiales bacterium. GTDB lineage: Bacteria > Actinomycetota > Acidimicrobiia > Acidimicrobiales > CATQHL01 > CATQHL01. The sequence goes on along the minus strand of OZ251507.1, from coordinate 1,306,396 downwards.
TACTCTTCGAGTTCATTCCTGGTCAGAGGCGGCTCGCGCCGGCCGTTTGCTCCAGATCCAGAGACCTAGAGCGGTGAAGAAACCGCCAAGAATTGTATAGGCAGCCCAGACTTCGGCTGGCAGATAGGCGTCAATCAGCCGAACTCCGCTGATTATCAGCAAAATTAGAGTGGCTAGAGCTGCCACGGTGGCAATCGATCCATAGACCAAGCGGCGAGCAACGTTGGCCGTAGGACGATCCGCTGTCTTTCGGATTTTGCTCAGTATGCGGCTGACGCGTGCGGCGGTGCGCTCTGGCCAGTCCTCCGGCAGACCTGGTACTGCTTGCTTTTTCCAATCTTCCATGGTTGACGTTTAGTTTACCGCCATTGCTAAGTCAGGAAGCCGCGGTGGGATTGAAAGACGAGGACTACATAGGGGAGTCGTCTCGAAGCAGGGCAAAGGCATTGGCTGCGGTTATTTCCTGCCTATCAGTAGGTCGTATGCAGCGTTGATCTGAGAGGCTTTGCTGTGGGCAGCCTCTTTACTTTTCCTGTTTGCTTTGTCGGGGTGATGTTTCAGCATCAGGTTGTTGCGGGCTGTTCTTATTTCCCCGACCGAGGCTCCTGGTTTGACACCTAGAGTTTCATACGCTTTTTCAAGCTTCTCCTTTACTTTGATTTCTGGTTCTCCGAACAGTGAATCAAGTAACGAGTTGAGAACATAGTGAGGCACTGATAGCTGGTCTGCCAAGTTTTCAAGGCGACTTCGTTCATTGGTACTGACTTTTCCGTCGACTGCTGCAACGTCTATGGCTAGACGGAGTAAAACGTAGCGCTGCTCTTCGTTCAAACTTGCGGCTGTATTTTGTTTACTAGACGTTTCGAAGACGAAGACTCTTTCAGAGCTTGGGTCAAATATAAACTGGAGATCTTTGCCTGAGACTTCTCGAAGCAAGCTATCTGCTTCTGCCTGTGATAGTTCACCATTGGAAAGACTAATCAGATGTTCACGAGCGCGTATCAATTCTTGTCTTCCTGATCCATGAGCCTCAGCGATATTCTTGAGTACAGCCGCTGCAGTCCAATATAGAATTTCGCTTTCTGCTTGTATTTGTTCGATCATCGAGCGCATAAGTTTGCGCACTCTGATCACATGCGAAACTCCTAGCAGAACGGAAAGTACAAAAAAACTAAGTATAGGAATGCCAATTACCAGGGACCAAATTTGGCCAGTAAGAGCACCGGATATGGTAAGGTACAAACCGATTAAAAATATTATGCCGATCATATTTTTAGCCTTTAAATAAAAAATGTGATAATTGAACTTACTACTAGGACTGTTCTTCGACGGGGACTAATGTTATTTCGTTGATGCGAATTTGGTTGGTTAGTGCGGCTGCCGGCTCGTTAATCCAAAGAAGTATGGAGTTGGCTTTGGTGCCGCCCATTTTGAAAGTCGTCGTTTCGTTCTCGATACTGCGGCCATCAACGACATTGCCCCAGTCGGAACGTTCGGGAAAAGCCGCTTCGGCGGCATAAATTTCGGCAGACCATCCAGGGGTGGAGGATTGCACTATCACTTCCCATAGTGGGATGTCCTGATTGAATTTCAACACCACTCCGACGCCCCCTACTGTGAGATTACCGGCAATGACACCTGGCGTCTCCCAATAAGTATCCCACACGCCGTCGCTGACCGCTCCTGGATCGCTTCCAAGCTTTTCGCTGGGCGCATTCCTCTCAAATGTGGTGGCGTAGACGACGCTTATGAGTTCCTCTTGTCCGTTCGTTTCTTCTTCTGAGCCATCCGCTTCCTCCTCGCTGCCGCTAGTCCCGACGCTCGTGTCGTCTTTTGCCCGCTCGGTGGTTGAACTTGCGTTTGTGATCGCAGTTGATTCAGAAGTGTCAGGGTTGCGAGTGTCTGCTCCGGAGAGGTTGTTGTCTGAACCAAGGACGGAAACTACGACACCGGAAGCTAGTGCTACTATTCCTAGACCGATCAGCCACCAGCGCACCCGACTGCGCTTGCGCTGCCATTCCTCCGGAGAGGGTCGGCTTGGGGAGACTGTCCGAAGCGCCTGCGGCTTGGATTCGTTGACAGGCGCCTTACCTTTTGCCTCTAGCTGCTTTTTTACGTCGAGAAGCGCTGTCTTGGCTTGTTCTAGGTTGGGACGTTGGGCGCGTTCTTCTGAACAAGCGGCGGTAAGGAAAACTAGGAAGCTGTCCGGCATCCTGGTTTCTTCCGTGCTGAGTCCGAGGAGAACCGAATCACGTCTAGTTGCGTCTAAGCAAGCCGACAGCAGCTTCCCAAGTGCATAGACCTCCGCTGGTTCGTCGGCTTCCGCCTCTGGCGGCAACCTAGGGTCGGAATAGACCCCAGGCAGCACCGTGCCACTCGACCCCAACCTCCAGACGCTCCCGTAGTCGGTCACTTTGACCACCCTGTCGACGCATATCCAGACGCTTTCGGGTCGCAGATTCTGGTGAAATATCCCGTGTTCGTTAGCTGCAGCCAGGGCGTCTATTACCTGGATGGCCGTGCCGATGATCTCGGCGGGCGGCAAAGCCCCTCGAGGCTGTAGAAAGTGGGTGAGTTGTTTACCGCGAACTTTCTCGCGTACGGCTCCTGTCGCCGCGTAATCCTGGATCGTGTCGTAGGTGGCCATGACGTTGGGGTGGCTGAGGTTCGCCATCTTGGCCATTTCTCGGCTGAAACGCTTTTGACCTTCTGCACTGGCGGCGACTTCAAGCCTCAGCAGTTTGACGAAGACCTCCCGGTCGAGTACTTCGTCGCGGGCTACCCAGGTGTCGGATCCGATGTCCGACTCCACGAGTTCGTTCAGTTGGTAGCGCTCCTTGAGCAGGCGTCCCGGATACATCGCCGAAATTGTTCCTTCGTCGCCTTTCGGAAGGCGTTGGATTTAAATAGGCGTGTCTGTTGTGTATGTAATCCCTACGATGCCTGGCCCGGCGTGGGTTCCGATTACAGGACCGATGTCGCCGCGCCGTGCTCCCGAAATGTCCATGGCGCTTCCCAAGATCTCAAGAAGGAGGTCGAAGTCGCTCGCGCCGCCGTGTCCTAGGTAGAGGTCTGAGATGGGTTGGTCCCTCAGCAGGCGGTCGCGCAGCCATTCGAACGCCCGCCGCCGTGTTCTAGGTTTTGCAGCTTCGAGCACTTCGCCGGTGCTCGCGTCGACAATGGGCTTGATGGCCAGGATGTTCCCGAACATCGCCTTGGCTCCGCTGACCCTTCCACTTCGCTTCAGGTTCTCTAGGGTGTTGAGGGCGCCAAAGAGTCGAGTGCGCCGCGCCTGAGTCTCGGCTAGTTCGACTAGTTCTTCGAGCGAAGCCCCTTCGGCTGAAGCTTTCGCGGCGTTGATGGCGAGGCTGCCTAGTCCGCCGGTCAGGGAACGGCTGTCGACGCAGCGCACCTCTATTTTGTCTTTTACTGTCTCTGCTGCTTTTACGGCCGCTTGCCCAGTAGCGGAAAGCGCGTAAGAGAGGTTCACACAGAGCACTCCGTCGGCGCCTTCCTCTGCGAGTTTGTGGAAAGCCGTTACGAATGGGCCTTCCCCCGGCGCAGCGGTGGTGGGCAGTTTGTTGCTGCTGCCCATCATCCGGTAGAAATCCTCGGATGAGAGCTCTTTTCGGTCGATGAATTCTTCGCCGTCAATGATGACGGTTAGCGGCACCATCGTGATGCCCAACTCATTGAGCAAATCGTCCGGCAAGTCACAAGTGCTGTCGGTAACTATGCGTACGCCAGTCATAACACCTCCTAGTGGTTAAGTCAACGCTGTTGAGTGAAGGCTTGTTTCATATAAACATAACGCTTAAGTAGGATCGCATCATGTCCGTTTTGTTCCTGGCAGACGAACGGTTCCTTGAGCACAACCCAGGTTCTTTCCATCCTGAGGTTCCGCGACGGCTAAGCGCTGTGGTGAACGGCCTTCGAATGAACGGTTTGACGGACGCCCTCATTCTTCATGCGCCGACACCTGCAGAGGACGAAGCCCTGTTTGCCGTCCATGATGAAGAAATGCTCGCCGCTCTGGAGGGACTTCGCCTTTCTTCAGGAAATTCCTTCGCCCTCGACGCCGACACCTACGTGAGCCCCGGTTCGCTGGGGGCGGCTCGCCTGGCGGCTGGCGCCGGTCTTGTGGCCGTCGATGTACTTTCGTCGGGTTCCACGCAGGGCGCCACAACTGCTTTCTGTGCGGTGCGCCCGCCCGGACATCACGCTACTGCAGTTCGATCCATGGGTTTTTGTTTGTTCAACAACGTAGCGGTCGCCGCCGCTCGGCTGAGGTCGATGGGTGAGAAGGTGCTGATTGTGGACTACGACGCTCATCACGGCAACGGCACTCAGGACATCTTTTACTCGTGCTCAGAGGTGTTCTATGTATCGATGCATCAGTATCCTGCTTACCCGGGCACGGGTGCTCTCGAGGAGGTCGGTGTAGAAGCAGGCCGCGGCACCACCTTGAATTTGCCGTTTCCTCCGGGCACGACCGGCGACGTCTATTTGCAGGCCTGGGAGGAAGTGGTGCTGCCCGCAGTTGAACGTTTTTCGCCCGATTGGCTGTTGCTTTCCGCCGGGTTCGATGCTCACAGAGCCGATCCCCTCACGTCGCTTGGCTTGAGTTGCGGTGATTTCGCGGACTTGACGGCAGCGGCCGCGGCTGTCGTGGGACCGTCCCGCGTGATAGCTTTTCTAGAAGGCGGTTACAACCTCGAAGCCTTAGCCAACTCGGCTGCAGCTTGTGTAGCTGCTTTGGCCGGAGAAGTTTGCCATCTGGAATCTCCAACGTCTGGAGGCCCCGGGAAAGATGTCCTGTCTGCTGCTGCGGCTATTCACACCGAAATTTGATTTGTCGCTGATTCGCGGCAGCTCGGATGGGGTGGGGAGGAAGCACGGCAGCCGAGGGTGACGGAGGGGCGGAGGGCGAAGGATGGAGGGGCGGAGAGACGTGTGGACGGGATGAAACACGGGGGAGCCAGGAGGATGGAGGGAGACGGAGGGAGGAAGCCCGGCGAAGCGAGGAAATGGTGAATCCCCACTGCGACATTGCTGTTTTGGTTCGTTTCCCGGGTCGACGTTAGGGTGAATCGAATGTCGGATACTCTGATGCGCGCCTCCGTCTTGCAATCGGCGGTCGTCGAGTTGGCGCCTTGGGGGCGCAGATTTGCCGAGGCGGGTGGCTGGAAGCTTTACTTGGTGGGGGGAATCCTGCGCGATCTGCTCAGGGGGATGAAGTTCGCTTCTGATACCGAGGTGGACATGACGACCGATGCTCGCCCCGACGACGTTGAAAAGGTGCTGGAGGGCTGGGCGGACGCCGTTTGGGCGCAAGGCAAGAGGTTCGGGACGGTGGGCTGTCGGAAGGACGGACGCGTCGTGGAAATAACCACCCATCGAGCAGAGGCGTACGAGAAGACGTCTCGCAAGCCTCGTGTCGTCTTTGGCGAAGACGTGTACGCCGATTTGTCCAGGCGGGATTTCACCATAAATGCAATGGCGGTTCAGTTGCCCGCCGTCTGTCTTCCGTCCGCCGCTGGCGGCGCCGACGCCTCGAAGCGGGCTGAGTTAATCCATCCCGTTGAACTCATCGACCCCCACGGCGGGGAGGTCGATCTGGAGCGCAGAGTGCTTTCGACTCCGCTCGAGCCCGAGGTTTCCTTTGCCGACGATCCGCTTCGGATGCTGCGGGCGGCCCGTTTTGTCGCTTCGCTCGATGTCATGCCGACGCCGCCGGTGAAAACTGCCATGACGAGCCTCGCTGCCCGCTTGCAGATCGTCTCGCCTGAACGTATAAGCGCCGAATTGGCCCTGCTGCTGCTTGGAGAAAATCCTGATCCTGGAGTGCGATTGATGGTCGAAACCGGTTTGCTTGGGCAGATTCTTGGACAGCCGGCGGCCGCTTCCGGACTTTTCGCACCTCTCCCGATCTCTTCCCTTCCGGCGAGTTTGTCTGTTCGCTTAGCTGCCTTGTTGTGGGGGACTGAAGATATGGAAGAGACGTTGCGCCGGCTGAAGTTTCCAGTGTCCGTCGCCCGAGAAAGTGCAGCCTACGCACGTTCGGCTGCGTCGCTCTTGGCGGTGGCTAGTCAGGCTGATGCTCGAGAGGGTTTGGGGATTGATGCCGCCGCTTCAGATGTCGAACACTCGCCCCTGCCGCCCGCGCCCGAACTCGCAGCGGGAGAGTCCGACTTCTGCTCGTCTGAGCGGATTCCGGCCAGCATTGTGCGCCGATGGGTTGCTGAGGCCGTCCCTGTCGCAGGTCAAGCTCTGCAACTTGCCATGGCGGCGTCCTCGGTCAGCGCGGTCACCGAGGACGCCCCTGCACAAAAGCGACGCTGCACCTGGCTGAATTCTTTTGCTGAGCGTTTTCGCAGTCTGGACGCCGAGGAGAAACTCACGGAGTTGACCGCAATCCTCACTGGAGAAGAGATCATGGTTGAACTGGACATTCCTCCCGGCCCGGCGGTGGGTGCAGCGCTGCGGTATCTGGAAGAGTTGCGTATCACCGAAGGCCCTCAGCAGCCTGATGCGGCCAAAGTTCGCCTCAGAGAATGGCATGGTGGGCGTCGATGACGGATTTAGCCCTGTTGCGGTTACGGTATTGAGCGTGAGCAACCTAATTCCTCACTCTGCTCTGCTCGGCACATCCACGGTCGACTATCGGCTGATGCGTAATGCCGCCATTGCTGCGGCGCGGAATGGTGGCGTCACTCGTGAGAGCGTTTGCTACGCACATCCAGAACTTCTGAGAGCGGCACACTCTTACAGCGAGTCAACCGACGATGCTTGCCCTCTTTGCGCCGACGGCGTTTTGGTTCTGGTTAGATACGTGTTCGGGCCGCGCCTGCCTTCTAGCGGCGTATGCGTGCTCACTGTTCAAGACTTTGACCGCATTCGCCGCCGCAAGGGCAACTTTTCCTGTTACGTGGTGGAAGTGTGTGCGGCTTGCGGCTGGAATCACCCTCGCGTCCGTTTTGAGTTTCGAGGTGCGTCGGCCGCTAGTTCTGCAGCCGCTGGTGTTTAGCAGAAACTGACTCGGGCTCGGCGAGTTCAGGCCGGGATTTCTCAACCGACTTGGCGATTGGACGGCAACTCGCTGAGTTGCCCCTAAAGAGCGCGGGCGTCTCCGCTAGTCGCGTCAACAGCTGTGTTGCTTGTCAAGCCCCTGTTTCTAACGGAAGGGTGTGGTCTGCTCCCCAGGCTGACCAGGATCCTACGAACAGCCTGCCCTGCGGCAGCCCGGCTACTTCAAGGGCAAGCAGGTTCAAGCATGCGCTTACTCCAGATCCGCAATAGGAGATCACAGGGGTGTCGTTTTCGACTTTGCAGGCGGCGTAGTGCTGTCGCAGCTTTGCTGTGGGCAGCAATGTGCCGTCGGAGCTTAGATTGGCCGAAAACGGCGCGTTTACTGCTCCGGGGATGTGCCCATATCTTGGGTCGATGGAATTGGGGCGACCCTGAAACCTCTCGGGAGATCGGGCGTCAAGTATCACGGTTTCTTCGTCGGTGTGCAGCTTTTCCACTTCCTCGATGGTCGCCAGTGCTTCCTTTGGCCATGGTTTCGGCGCGAAGTCGGCCTGGCTCGGAAGGTCAGTTTCCTCCTCGGTGGAGATCAGAGGGCCCTCCCAGAGGTCCAGCCCGCCGTCGAGCACCGCTGCGTCCTCCCCCAGCACGCTCAGCATCCACCAGAGGCGGGCGGCCACCATGCCGCCGCAGTCGTCGTACGCAACGACTGCTTGTCCATTTCCTATTCCAGCTCGGCTCATTGCGCTGGCGAATGCCTCTGGATCGGGCAGCGGGTGTCGCCCGCCCTCGAGGGTGGGTGCGCCGGAAAGGTCTGAATCTAGATCTAGAAAGACGGCGCCCGGGATGTGCTTTTTGTCATAAGCGGCGCGCCCCGACCTGCCGTCTAGGTACCAGCGCACATCCGCTAAAACCACATCTTTGCGCCCGATGTGCAGCCAATCCGCCTTGACCACTCCGGTTGAAACGCTCATCCGATCCTTTCTTCGTACTTCGGCCGCAGCGTCTGCTTTTGTCTCGGTGCTGTCCTAGGTGCTGTCTCAGCTTCCGGTGAATGTTGCTTTTCCAGGCCCATTTTTCAGAAAACTTGTTATGCCTGTGCGGGCGTCGGCGGTGGAGAAAGCAGCGGCGAACTCTTCAGTTTCAACGTTCAGGGCTGAAGCGAGCGGTAGTTCGATTCCTAGGTTGATAGAGCGTTTTGCGGCACGCAGTGCGGCAGGTCCGGCCGCCATGCGGCGCGCCATTTCCAGGGCTTTCGGATAGGCGTCTTCGGGCGCAGCAACTTGATCTGCGAGTCCTATGGCCAGCGCTTCATCGGCTTTGATCTGCCTTCCGCTGAAGATGATCTCCTTGGCTCGGCTGACGCCTATGAGTCGAGGCAGTCTTTGCGTTCCTCCGGCACCTGGCATGACGCCTAAGAGGATTTCGGGCTGTCCAAAAACGGCGTCTTCGCCCGCAACTCTGAAATCGGCGCACATTGCTAATTCGCATCCTCCGCCGAGGGCGTATCCGTTGACCGCAGCTACGCCGATCTGCGGCAGATTGGCTAGACGTGCGAAGGCCTCGTTCATTCTCTGTGAGGTCTTTTTGGCGTCGTCTTTCGACCAGTTCAAGAACTCTTTGATGTCTGCGCCGGCTGCGAATATTTTCTGCCCTCCCCACAGCACGAAAGCTCTCACGTCTTTTGAGGTCTCTAGTTCTTCGGCAACCTCAATGATTTCTTCGGTGACATGGCTGTTCAGGGCGTTCATCGGTGGTCGTTCAAGTAAGACAGAAGCCACGCCCTCTGCGGCGTCTTTTTCAAGTCGTATGTAGTTGAGCATGGCTTCAACCTAGTTGACCAGAAGACTTGCGAATGCCCAAATGGCCGCTACAGCGCCTATCACAACCATGGTCAGGCATCTTCCTAGGGGTGGTCTGGTTAGGTCTTCCGCTTGATTTCCTGGCGGGCGCGGGCGCACCAATGCCAGTAAATTGCCTATTGCCATCGCCGCTCCGAGCGCGAGCACGAGCCACTGCAGCAGATCGTCTCCTAAGAAATACATGTGAGCGGCGTCAGCCGGTGTTCAGAAATCTTCCGTTGTGGGTTCGTTGTAACTTCCTGTTGGCCCATCTCTGCTGACTGGAAGAGCTGCATCTACGAATTTTGTGAAGTTAGGCAGGAAAATCAGCTTGACTAGTCCGGTGGGGCCGCTGCGATGCTTGGCTATCAGCAGTTCCGCAATGCCGCGGTCTTTGCTCTCGGGGTTGTATACCTCGTCTCGATATAAGAACATGACTACATCCGCGTCTTGTTCAATGGCGCCGGACTCGCGTAGGTCTGCGAGCATCGGGCGCTTGTCCTGCCTGGTTTCGGGAGCGCGGCTGAGTTGTGACAGCGCCAGCACAGGGCATTTGAGTTCGCGTGCGAGTATCTTCAGCCCTCGGCTGAATTCGGAAACCTCCACTTGGCGGTTCTCGTTGCGATTTCCGCCGCCGACGAGGAGCTGCAAGTAGTCGACCACTACCAGAGTGAGTCCTCCGGTCTCAGCGTGTCGACGCCTGGATTTGGCGCGTACTTCCAGCATTGACATGCTCGGGCTGTCGTCTACCCACAAAGGAAGTTCTCCCAGGCGCCCCATGGCAGTGCTGATCTTGCTCCAGTCCTCGTCGTTCAACCTGCCCGTGCGCAGTCGATCGGTCGGCACTCGAGCCTCCGAGCCCAGCACCCGCTGAGTGATTTCGCTGTTGCTCATTTCCAACGAGAAGAACAGCACCGGATATGGCTCTTTTTGTTCCGTTTCGCTTTCTTCTTTGTTTTCTGCCAGGGCAGCGTTGTGACTGTCCATAGCTCCCTTGGCAGCCGCTACGGCGATATCCAAAGCCAGGGAGGTCTTACCGATCGACGGTCGCGCGCCCAGAACGACTAGGGAAGAAGGTTGAAGACCGCTCAGTTTCTTATCTAGATCAGCAAAACCTGTTGTTATCCCCGTTATCGCGCTGCCGCGTGAGTACAGATCCTCTAGTTCGGTGAGAGCGCCTCCTAGGAGCGAATTCATTCGTTCCATCGTGGGATCGTTCTCGCGTTCAGCTGCGTGGAAAATCAATGTTTCGGCTTGATCCAACGCGGCACCTACGTTCGGCGGACGCGAAAAGGCCAACTCGCTTACTTCACCCGCTGCTTTTATTAATCGCCGCAGCAATGCTGTTTCAGCGACGATCTTTGCGTAGTATGCGGCGTTGGCCGCCACGGGCGTGGAACTCTGCAGCTCCATGAGGCCCCTTAACCCATCGGTTGCTTCGGAGACCCCCATTCTTTCTAGCTCATCGTGCACCGTCACTGTGTCGACGGGTTCGCCCTTTGTGTACAACCCGATTGCAGCGTTGAACACATGTTGATGCGCTGGTCGGTAGAAATCCTGCCCGGATAGGATTTCTACCGCGTCGGCCACGGCATCTGCAGTTAAGAGCATTGCCCCGAGAACGGCTCGTTCGGCGTCTTCGTCGTGAGGCGGCACTCGCATGCCGCCGCTTGAATGCGAGCGGCGGTCGGGGTCGAAACTGTCTAGTCTCCGAGTGTCGTCGGCTCGGATTTCTTGCAAGTGGGGAGCAATATTGGTGCTCATGGACATACCCCCATTTTGGCATGGGGGTATGTCCATCTCGGGTCAGCGGCTGGCGTGCGGGCGGGAATGTGCATAGTGCGGATTCCCGCCGCGTATCGCCTGCAAAGTTGCGAGGAGAAAGATCTCAAGTGAAGGTCCTTTAGAGAACAAGCCCAAATGGGGGTGAGTTGAGGCCGGCCAAGTCAGGCCAAAGGGCGTTACCGCCCATGCAAATTGTGCTCCTGCGTCGTCGAGGCGACGCAGGCTAGAGGTGCAGCTTGTTTAGAAGTTCAAGCTTGCGATGCTTTGGATGAGGCTAGAAAGGTTCCTCGTTTGGGTATTGATCGGCAGTCCGAGTTCGCGCCGTGCTGGCCTGCGCTGCGGGCTGGTTCTGCTGACTGGAGCCGTTGCCGGATCGCGGTCTCTTGATGACTTTGGCTGTTGCCCAGCGAAGACTCGGAGCGACGTCGTCGGCTCTGATCTCGACCCTGTTGCGCTTGGAGCCGTCTTGCTCTTCCCAAGTCTGTTGGTCAAGCCGCCCGAACACGACCACGCGGGCGCCGCGTGTGATCGAATCAGCCACGTTCTCGGCCAAGGTTGACCAGCATATGACGTCGAAAAAGGAGACGTCCTCTACCTGTTCGCCGTTGCGTTCGTAGCGATTGTTCCAAGCTAGACCGAACGTGCATTTCGCCGTTCCCGAAGGGGTGAACCTCAACTCGGGGTCTCGAGTGGTGTTACCCACGACTGTGATTGTGTTTCCAAATGCCATTTTTCCTCGCTTTCTGTTCAGCAATTTTAATCATAACTCTGCCCGAGCGCGACAGCGAATCGCAAGTGGAAATGGGGTGGATTTACCCGATTATCGGGGGATTTTTTAGTGAACGCATCGGTGGATAATGGTGGGAAAAGCGCTCCTGTTGTGGAACACTCTCGTTTTGGGAACCCCTTCTTTCGGAACTTGTTGAGCCTGCCCGTTTCTTGCGCCGCGCATCGCTTGCCGTTGACATGCCGTTGACATGCCTTGAAGATGAATTATCCTCTTTGAGGATTTCAAAAAATTCATCGCAGTTGCGGATATGGCGGACGGCCGTGCCCTGAGAATGACCTGTCCGTTTTGCGGATTTGAAAAGCCGGAGCACTCTCCGACGGATGCCCAGGTCTACTGACCCCTGAGAATGAATTGCCCGTTTTGCGGATTTGAAAAAGGGCCTACGACCTAGGAGTGTCCGAAGCGGCGACCTCTACCGAGACGTCTACAGAAATTTCTTCGTGCAGACTCGCTCGCACGGTGTGGACGCCCAACTCCTTGATCGGCTCCGCTAGTTCAAATACGGAGGCCGGCAAAGTCACTTTGGCCTGTTCTCCAACAGCAGCGGCTAGGGCGCTGGCATTCACCGATCCAAAAAGCCTTCCGGCTTCGCTGGCGCGCGCCGAAATAACAATGTTCTTTCCCGTCAAGCGCTCCGACATCTCTCTGGCCTCCTCCAAGCGACGCCGGTCTTGCAGTTCGCGAGCCCGCTTCATGGCAGACGCCTCGGCGATCGATCCCTTGTTGGCCTTGACGGCAAGGCCCTTGGGAATCAGGTAGTTCTGCGCGTAGCCGTCGGCGACTTCACAGATGTCACCCTTGCGCCCCAATGGTTGCACCGAAGAGAGCAGAACTATCTTCATACGTTGCTTTGGGTCGCCGCAGGGTTGCTGCTAGACGGGGCGTGCGCTTCCTCGCTTCGCATCGTATTGTTCTTCGCCCTGTCTTCTCCGCCTGGTCTTTTGGCAGGGATCGATTGCTCGTCTGTGAATTGCATGTGCATCCTGTTTTCCTCCCCCTCTTCCATTTGCAGATGCATGTGTTCGTCTTCGCCGTAACGCGAGCGACCTGCCCCTCTCTGGGTGGTCACTCTGCTCGCGTAGGGCAAGAGGGCCATCTCTCGGGCGATCTTGATGGCCCGAGCAACGACGCGTTGCTGTTGGGCGTTGTTTCCTGTTACTTTTCGTGCCCGGATTTTGGCTCGATCCGACATGAAACGCCGCAGCAGATTGACGTCCTTGTAGTCCACGTAGGCCAGTCGTTCAGTGGTGATGATGCTGACCTTTTTTTTGTATCTCCGTGGATAGTCACGGTTTCTTGGTCTGGATCTAGGCTTGCCCATCAGTTTGTTTCCTTAGCGACTTGTTTTTCTGCTTCTGTCAGGGTGATCTTCGAAAAAAGATCCCGTCGGCGGGCTTCCCGGTCCGGGAGCCGAATCAACTTGTGCCTAACGACTGGATCCGCTAGTCGCATGGTGCGCTCGAAAGCACTCAAGTCGGCGTCTGCCAAGAACTCGACAACGACGTAGTAGCCCTCAGATTTGTGATTTATTTCGTAGGCGAACTTGCGTCGTCCCCACTTGTTTACTGTTACTACCTGTCCGCCTGCGGCTGTCAAAGTGCTCATTGACTTCTCGAATGCGTCGTCAACCGCCGCTTCGGTGAGATCACCGTCATAAATGATCATAAGTTCGTACGCCCTCATCGGGGGGAGTGCACCTCCTGTGGTCCTGTAGGGTTCAGGGCTCCGCCGATGCATGCCGGAGAGGACTTTGCCGACGGAGCAGGTTGGGTTCAATAAACGCTACCGCCGCTGTGACCAAATCACCCCGAGTTCCCTCTGCGTTTTCGTCGGTCTTTGCGTTCTCTGCGTTCTTCGTCGGTCTCCTCGTTTTGAGCGGCGGGGAGTTTTCGCAGACTGTTTAGCAGCCCGCTCGCTTCGCAGACCGCTCAGCGGATGGTCTTGCTGCGGCCGCTTATCCGGATCTTCTGCTCCTTTTCAGGGTGGCGGCCGCTTCTTTGTCTAGGCCGTAAGACTCCGCTGCTGCAGGAAATGAGCCCTCCCGCACGTCCGCTGCGAAGTTTCTGACGGCTTCCACCGTCTCTTTGTAGAGGTCGGCGTAGTGACGCACGAACTTGGGCCTCAATTCTCTTTGCAGCCCTAGCATGTCGTGGTAGACCAGCACTTGTCCGTCGCAGCCGATACCGGCGCCAATGCCAATCGTGGGTATGTCAAGTTCATCGGTGACCATTTCTGCGACTGGTGCGGGCACTCCTTCGATGACCACGGCAAAGCATCCTGCGTGTTCTAGTGCTTTGGCTGAACTTAGAAGGTCTTGGGCTTCCTCTGCCGTGCGCGCCTGTACTCGAAATCCTCCCATTGAGTGAATCGACTGAGGCGTGAGCCCGATGTGCCCCATTACAGGTATTTCAGCGTTGATTAGAGCTTCGACCATTGACAGCCTCTTGCGGCCTCCTTCTAGTTTGACGGCCTGCGCCCCGGCGCGGATCAGCCGAGCGGCGTTGGCGATCGTTTCGCTTTTCGAGATGTGGTAGCTGAGCCACGGCAGGTCGGCCACGATCACTGCCGACGGCTTAGACCGAGCGACCGCCGCGGTGTGGTGCACCATGTCGGCCACCTCGAGCTGCAGAGTGTCTTCGTAGCCCAAGACCACCATGGCGAGCGTGTCACCCACTAGAAGGATGTCGACGCCTGCCTCGTCCGCTATTTTTGCGCTCGGTGCGTCGTAAGCGGTGAGCATTACCAACGGTTTTTTCCCGTTGTGGACTTTGTGCTGACGGATGGAAGGAATTGTGAGCGAAGCGTTCATTGAAACACCCTTTCTTGTCCAGCGCTAAAGGGCTGCCGGCAATGTTTAAAGGTTATCGGCTTATGGACGTGCTCCGTTGGGATGTTTCGCCCGCCGCCGTCGTTAAATCTCGCGCCTGCGCTTGCGATCCGGATCGGCCTCAGTTCGTCGCGGATTTCCCACCTGCGTCGCAGCTGTTTATCTCGCGCCGACGCTTGAGCGCCGGTTGACCGCTTATTTGCATTATTTGTTATTTGCATTATTTGCCGCGGCAAGTTCTGTCTGCTGGAATCCCCTCGGATGTATTCTTAGCTGAATGAAGTTGCAGCTCCTTGCTAGCTGGCGCGGTTGGAGTGTTAGACGCAAGCTCGCTGTCGCCGGCGGCGGGATGGTGGTTGTTGTTGGACTAGCTGTGTTGTTGGTCTGGCTTCTGCTTTTCCGCGGGAGTGCGCCGCCTGCGCTTTCGGTGAGCGATCGCATTTCCACCCTTTCGTCGTTGGTGGCTACCGAAGATGCCAGCACGGCAACCACTGCTTTGCCTGAGGAGACTGCCGAGGTCGTGCCTTCAACCGCTCCTTCGCCCTCGCAGGCAGGAGGGCAGGAGACTTCTCCTCCGCCTCCTCCAACTTCGAGTTCTTCTACGTCGTCTGCCGCCTCGTCTTCGAGCGTTCCGTCTTCGAGCGTGATGGACGCCCCCTCGCCGCCGGGTTCCATCGACGGCGTTTGGATTGTCGACACGACGATCGGTGACTTTGAAGACTTCAGTAGTTCCTACGCGGGCTATCGGGTCGGTGAGGAGTTAGCGAACATAGGTACGACTGAAGCCGTGGGGCGGACGCCGATGGTGAGCGGTTTTCTGGAAATCGACGGCAGCACCGTGCTAGCTGCCGAGATTGAGGTAGACCTTCCGTCGATAGTTTCCGACCGCCCGCGGCGGGACGGTTTGGTTCGTCAATCTTTGGAGGCAGATCAGTTCCCCGCAGCGAAGTTCGTGCTGGAAGGCCCGCTGGAGATCGGCGCCCTGCCTCCCGAGGGCGAAGAGGTGCGCTTGACCGCTCCCGGCGATTTCTCGGTGCATGGAGTAACACGGCCAGTCACCGCTTCCCTGGAGGCTGCCCGCCAAGGCGGCTTGATAGTGGTTGGAGGATCTTTTGAAATCCGCTTCGATGACTATGACATCGACCCGCCGCGAGTTGCCATCGTGCTTTCAGTCGCCGATGTAGCCACAGTGGAGTGGTTGCTGAACTTCACTCGCTGAGCGTTTAGCCGTGAAGGCTAGGGGAGGAAAAAGGGGCGAGGGGAGGGGATAGAAGTCTTTTGGGCATATTTAACCGCTGCGGATTCTTGCGTGTCTTATGCTTGGTGTACAACTGCTTAGGGACATTAGTTCTGACTTCGCAAGAAACCTAAAGTGGAGCAATTAACAATTAGGAGCATCTCAATGACTCAACTTGCAACAGCACCAGCAATTGACAGCCAACTTAACACTCCTGTGGGGAATGTCTTTTCTTCGATACGCGATCTAGTTTCTCCAAAACCTGAACTGCCCGATGGCTTAGAGTTGAATAAGCGTTTGGAGATGGATGGACTGGAGTTTCTCGGAAAATTGCCCGCGGCTTCATTTGTCGTCGCCTTTTTTGATCCACAGTATCGCGGGATATTAGACAAAATGAATTATGGAAACGAAGGTAAACAAAGGGGGAAGGCAAGAAGCGGCTTGCCTCAAATGTCTGAAAAGCAGATTGGCGATTTCATTAGAGAAATAGACCGTGTATTAATTCCGTCGGGTCATCTGTTTCTATGGATGGACAAGTTCCATCTTTGCCAAGATTTCCGTTCTTGGTTTCGCGGCACTAGTTTTGATGTAGTTGATTTGGTTACCTGGAATAAGAGACGTATTGGAATGGGGTACAGAACTCGCAGAACTAGTGAGCATCTAGTTGTTTTACAGAAACTTCCTCGCAGAGCAAAGGGTATTTGGAAGGTTCACAACATTCCTGACGTTGTTGATGAAAAGATTGTTGATAGGAATGGGCACACTCACAAAAAGCCAATTGAACTTCAGGAAAGACTGATCACTGCGGTGAGTAATGAAGGCGACATTGTGATCGATCCAGCCGCCGGCTCGTTCTCCGTTATGAAATCTGCGATAAATGCAAAACGAAATTTCCTAGGCTGCGATATTGAGCTGCAATAAATGATAAGAAAACTATTGTGCAGGGATTTAAGAATGAATTTAATGAGAGTGAGGTGCTAACTGGTATTGATTTTTGCAAACTGCTAGAGATTGATTATAACGAGATTGTAAATATGCGAAAGAAAGATCAGCATGAGAATTTCAATTATTTTATTACCGAATTGTTGAAGATTGAACAAGTGGAAAAAGAGATTCGCAAAGTCTTCGGTAACGCATAGATAGCTAATGCATAGACAATAAGTGGTTTAACTTCTATATTAGCCTAAGTATTTAATATATGACACCCTAGTTTGGATCCAAGAACTCACTGGAAACTTCAGAGAGCGGGTGAGGGGAATCGAACCCCCGTACTCAGCTTGGGAAGCTGATGTTCTACCATTGAACTACACCCGCCGCGTGGAGCTGATGGGACTCGAACCCACGACCCCTTGCTTGCAAAGCAAGTGCTCTAGCCGACTGAGCTACAGCCCCGGGTTGCTGTTCAGTCTACCTAATTGGTGAGTTCAAGGGGCGAGCGGCCTTCCGAAAGGCAGTTCCTCCCGCCAGGACTTCAGAAAATCCTCTGCTAGATAGAAGCCCCCCATTACTGCCCCTTCAGGGTGAGAGACGATTTCATGCACCAGGGCTTTGGTCTTGTCTAGAGCGGCCAACTCCACCGCTTCTTCCGTAACGGATTCGTCTGCCAAAGCAGCTAGTTCGGACGGCCACGCCGCAAATAGAGGTCCGCCTAGACAGGCGAAGTCGGGCAGGACGACCGTCCCTGCGGCTTGCAGCACGACCATCGCCCTAGTAGAGAAGGGAATGGGATGCAGCGAAGCTACCGCCCTGACGTCTAGCTCGTCCGCTTTCGTGTGATTCAAAACTCCCATTCTTGAACCTAGGAAGAGAACGTCGGCAGGCAACTCCAGGACGTTCTTGATGTTGCCGACCTCGAGGTGGGTCGGGAAAGCTTCCCCGTGCTGCTCCCAAGCCTCGCGGAGGGCTGCGATTTCTAACCCTTCGGCGCTTGAGCAAGCGCCATCGGTCGTAGCGATGCCCACCACCGATGCTCCGGCCTGCGCCGCGGCTTCCGCCGCCGCGACCCCGACCCCGTCTACGCCTCCCTCGATCACCACTCGTATGCCGTCCAGACTCCCCAGGGCGGCTTCTGCTGCTGTGACTGCCCCCCGTCCTAGGAGTCGGGTACTCAGGCTCATTCCACCTTTGATGCTCCGTCGGATCGGGTGACGAGGGTCTTTTTCGGCTAGCGGTTTCAGATCGGCGTATCCCACTCCCTTGCCTGGATCGGGAAGAAAAGCGCCCGATTCCACGAACGAGGCGCATTCCGTTGTGAATGCTTCCAGCGCCGTGTTGCGGTCTTCGGGTTTTGCATTGATGCCTGCGGAGGCTCCTGAGCACTTGAGCCCGAAGGCGGCGAAAGTGTAAGTAGCAGAGCGGGCTAGTTCCTTGGCACCGCTGGGCAAAATCTTTGGCGCTAGCCGCACCAAACCCGATGCCCTCTCGGCGTCGGGGAAGTCCACCGTTATGAATCCAGACCCATCTTGGATGCGGTGAGTTTTCATAGGTCTAGCATGGCGGCGGGTCGTGTTGGGTGGGCTTTTTTGTTGGAGTGTCAGTCATCGTCCTGCAGTTGTCGTCCCCTAGGTCGCGTTTTCGCTTTCGTCCTTTGCGACTCCGGCGACTCCAGTGACTCCCCAGGGTTTCCAGGCAGTTCGGTTTCCAGATTTGCGACGATCTGCTTCACTTGTATTTCCGTGTGGGAAAGACGTTCTTCGCAGAATCTCAATAGTTCTTCTGCTCGTCCTACTTTTCTGGCTAGGTCGTCTATGTCCACGTCGTCCTTTTCTAGGTCTTCGAGTATCGACTCCAGTTCTTCCACTGCGGCGGCATACCCGTCGGACGTCGCGGAACCTTCGGATTCTTCAGCTGCGAATTGATTTGCCATTTAAGTCCTCCTCGGCCACCTCGTCGTTCAGTGATGGATTGTCGGGAAACAATTTCGCGACTTTGCATTTGATTTTTCCATCCCGCAATTGGGCAATGACGTTACTACCTAACGTCGTGTCGCCGACCGACCGCAGCAGCCGCCCCTGCTCGGTGCTGAGCGTCGTCCAACCTCTTTCCATCATTCGCTGCGGATCGTGGGCCTTTATGCACCATTCGAAGCTGCTTAACCTCTGTTTCGCGGCTTTGAGAGTGTGTTCTGCCGCTGCACAGGTTCGACTTGCGAGAGCCTGAACTTTTCTGATCTGCATCTCCAGCCGGAAGCCCGCCCGTTCTCTCATTAGTTCTTTTTGTCGTTCCAAGTCGAATCGAGAGTTGAGAATCCGGCTTCTTGTCGTTCGAATCATTCGATCCGCCCTGACGAGTAGCTGCCTTCGGGCTTTTTCGACGGCGACTAGACCTGCGTCGCTTGTTCTAGCGCCCGCCTCCTTCAGCCGCAGGCGCTCTCGATTCAGCCTTCCCGCCGCTGCCGCACATATGTTCCCTTTGAGGTTTAGTGTGATTTGCCGAAAATTTGCGGCAAGTGACACTAAACCTGCGGCGCAGGCGGTCGGTGTCTTGAAGCTTGCGTGCGCTACCTCATCGGCTATCAGCTTGTCCGTCTCATGTCCTATGCCTGTCCAAACCGGGACGGAGCACTGGGCGATGGCGTAAGCAACCTCACTGCTGTCGAACGCCGCCAAATCGATGCTGCTCCCTCCGCCGCGCACCAAGGCGGCAGCGTCCACGCCTTCGTCTGCGACCGCGGCCAGAGCGGCAGCAATCCCGCGTTCGCTCCCAAAGCCTTGGACAGGCGTTCCAGCAAAGATGATTTCCCAACCCAATCCGCTTCTTGCCATTTCGTCGCAAAAGTCCGCGTAGGCGGCGCTCTTGGGACTGCACACCAGGCCGATTTTCAATGGGCGGACGGGCATCGGCAGCTTCCGATTGCGCTCTAGAAGCTGCTTCTTGTGAAGGTCGGCTAGCAGTCTGTCGCGGTTTGCAGAGAGTTTTTCCAGCGTGTATTCGGGATCGATGTCGTGCATGTGCAGGCTCAGCTGACCGCCCCGTATCCAAAATTCCACGGACGCCTTGATGCGGACTTCCACGCCGTCGGTTATATGCCCGACCGCCGAAGGGCCGAGGACACGATTTACGTTTTGTCGGTGGCTGTCGAACAGGACAACTCGCAGCGCAGCCGCCGGAACTTCCCCCGCAGGGGCCGGCGTAACTAGGTTGAAGTAGGCATGGCCTGCCGCCGATCGGGTCAGATCGCGGATTTGACCTCGAATCCAGACATCGTCTCGAAAGGACATCGACAGGACGTCTTTGAGTTCCCAGGCCAGTTCGCCCACTTCGTAGGTGCGGGTCGACTCCAACGGAAATCGTGGAACATTCTTTCCCTTGGGGTTTCCGCCGCCCTGCGCGTTGTTCACGCCGTCGCCGACTCCCTGAGGAAAGCCCGGTAGAGCGACGTATACACCCCGTTGTTAGAGAGCAGTACCTCGTGCGTGCCAACCTCTACTAGGCGCCCCTTGTCGAGCACTACGATCATGTCTGCGGAGGTAATGGTGGAAAGCCGATGCGCGATCACGATCGACGTCCGACCTCTGAGGGCTGCATCCAAGGCTTTGTGGACGGCTGCTTCGTTCTCGCTGTCGAGGTGGCTGGTGGCTTCGTCCAAAATCATCAGGGCTGGGTCTTTCAACAGCATTCTGGCGATTGCCAAGCGCTGCTTTTCGCCTCCCGAAAGTCGGTATCCGCGCTCTCCTACCAGGGTCTTGAAGCCGTTGGGCAGTCTTTCCACCACATCAAGGATTTCGGCGGCTCGGCACGCCTCGACCATTTCGGAGCGTTTGGCGTCCGTTCGGGCATAGAGCAAGTTGGCTTCTACGCTGTCATGGAAAAGGTGCGGGTCTTGCGGCACTACGCCGATGGCCGACCTCAAAGTTTCGCCCTTGAGGTCGCGCACGTCGATGTTGTCTATCTTGATGCAGCCTCGGTCTACGTCGTAAAGGCGAAGCGTTAACAGCATTAGGGTGGTTTTTCCAGCCCCGGAAGGCCCCACTACTGCTACGGATGTTCCAGGCTCGATCTTCAGGCTCACGCCCGCTAGAGCAGGGTCAGGCCGCTCGCTTCCGACTTGTGCTCTTGTTTCCTTGCTCAGATGTGTATCGACGTTGCTTGGCGGCTTTTCGTGTTCGCTGGTCAGTGAGGCTAGATGCTCCTCGTCGTTGGGGTAGGTAAACCATACGTCGTCGAGTTCAAGGCTTCCAACTGGGTTTTTTAGGTCTCGGGTGCTTGCTCTGTCGGGCACCGAGTTGGGGGTGTCGAGCACCTCGAAGACTCGTTCAAAGGAGACCAGCGCCGTCACGATGTCGACCCTTGCATTCGTGAGGCTGGTCAGAGGTTGGTAGATGCGGGCAACCAAGAGCCCCATGGCGGCCAGCGTTCCGATGCTCACAGAACCCGAAATGGCGAATTGCCCGCCGACCCAGTAGACAGCGGCAGTTCCGACGGCGCCTGTGAGGGTCAAGGCAATCAGGAAGGTGCGCCCGTAGAGGGCAACCCGTATTCCCAGATCACGCACATCCCCGGCCTGCTCTCCAAAGTCCTCGCGCTCTTTGGCGTGCCGCCCGAAGAGCTTGACCAGCATCGCTCCTGAAACTCCTAGCCGCTCGGTCATGAGGGAATTCATGGAGGCGTTGTGCTCCATCTGTCTGCGAGTCAGTGCTTGCATTTTCCGCCCCACCCTTTTGGCCGGCCAGATGAAGACGGGTAACAGCGCCAGTGCCAGCAGCGTCAGTTTCCAGTCGAGGACGACGAACATTGTGAGCAGGGTGATTATGAGAACGCAGGCGTTTGACACGAGTTGCCCGAGCGTTCCGGTCATTGCTCGTTGAGCCCCGATCACATCGTTGTTTAGTCGGCTGATGAGCTTTCCTGTCTGGACGCCAGAAAAGAAAGAGACGGGCATGCGCTGGACATGGTCGTAGAGCGCTACGCGCAGATCAAAGATCAGCCCCTCGCCGATGCGCGCCGACCACCAACGTTCCGCCATCGCAAGGCCAGCCTCAGCGAATGCCGCTGCCACTATCAGGCCTGCCAGCAGATTCACCATTCCTCGGTTGTTTTCGGCAATGGCGACGTCGATTATCTGTCTGAACAGGAGGGCTGGCACTTGGCTGAGCAGAGCCGTGAGCAGAATGACTCCCACGAAGCCCGCGATCATTTTGCGGTATGGTCTGGCGAACTCCAGGACACGTCGGACTGTTTTCCGGTCGATTGACGAGCCGTTCACCTTCGACGGATCGCTGCCTAGCAGTCCAAAGGGGTGGTTCAGCATGCTCACGGCGCTAGCCGCTTACCTAAGTGCGGTGCCGGGAGTTCAGTCGTTGGTATGAGCTTTTCTGCGGGCTGCGCTGACCGCTGAAATGGCTCTGAGTACCCGTCCGTAGCCGGTGCATCGGCAGAGGTTGCCGGAAATCGCCTCTCGGATTTCAAGTTCAGATGCGGCAGGCTTCTTTTTGAGCAAGTTCTCAGCAGACACGATTAGACCCGGCGTGCAGAACCCGCACTGGACTGCGCCATGTTCCACGAACGCCTGCTGAATGTCAGAGAGTCCGTCGGGCGGGGTCAGTCCCTCCACGGTCGTTATATTTTTCCCTTGCGCCGCTGCTGCGAGCACTAGGCAGGAGCAGATCTCGGCGTCGTCTAGAAGCACTGTGCACGATCCGCACTCACCCTGGTCGCAGGCGTTCTTGGTGCCGGTTTTTCCGAGCCGCTCCCGCAGCACGTAGAGGAGACTTTCTCCGATCCAGGCGTCTGAGACGTTACAGACGCTGCCGTTGACTCTCAGAGAGTAGTTCAAGCCGTATTCGCTGCGGTTTGAGTCCGCAGTGGCGTCGTCCCGGTTCACGAGAAGGCCCTTGCCAGCGCTCTCTGGGCCATGACTCCGACTGCATGCCGTCGGTAATCGGCAGTACTGCGCTGGTCGGTGATGGGGGCGGCTTCCTCGGCTACTAATTTTCCAAATTCACTCAGGATGGCCCCCTGCGGTGCGCTTGGCGATGTCCAGTCCAAATTCTCCGAGATCCACTCTTCGGCCCTCCTGGTTCTCAGAGGTACTGGAGACACCGATCCCAGCGCCGTCCGGACTTGCTTAGCGGCTTTGTCCACCACCAAGGCGACTGCAGCTATCGAGATGACCATGGCGTTGCGCACTCCCACCTTAAGGAACTCCTGGGGGCCGTTGATTTCGGCGATGGAGACTTTTTGAATGATTTCGTCGGGAGCGAGCGTGGTCGTCTTGACTCCGACGATGAGTTCGTTCAGGCTGATTTCTCTTTCGCCGCGTACGGACTGGAGAGTTATACGGGCGTCTAGCGCAACCAGCGGAGGCAGCGTGTCGCCCGCTGGCGATGCCGTGGCAAGATTGCCCCCTAGTGTGCCTGCGTTTCTTATTTGCGGCGATCCGACCGTGCGCGCCGCCTGCGCTATGGAAGGGACATAGGCGGCGAAGAGGGGGTCTTCCATTTCTGCGTATGTCATGGCTGCACCCATTTCTATGCGCCCGCTTGCTCGCCGCCAGCCCTTTAGTTCGGGTACTTGATCCAGGGCAATCACGCAGCGGGGTTTGCGACGGTTGTAATTTACTTCAACCATGAAATCCGTGCCCCCGGCCAGCAAGACGGCTGCTGGTTCGTCGGCAAGCCGTCTGCAGGCTTCTTCTAGCGATTTTGCAATATGCACGCTCACTCTCCAAGCATGCCTAAAAATCGTGCCACTGCCGCAAAGTCTGGAGCGTGCCGCCAACTCCGCAGATTTTTGCTAGCATCTAGTTTGGTTAATCGACTAGTGGAGAAAATAGTGAAGCCATTGGGTGTTGCACTGCTAGCGCTCTTGACTGCGTGCCCGTTTGCCTTTTCCTCGGTTTCGGCGCAGGCGGTCGTCCAGCCGTGCTTGGCATCGTCGACAGATGAGACTAAATCCATAGAAGTACGCGCCAGAAAATTGCCATTCGGCAGGGTGGAGTTCAGTTTGCGCATCAACGGTACGGACTATTGGGAACCGCCAAATCGCTATTTAGCGTACAATTCGGCGTCTTCGGGAGTGTGGCTGTACTCGAGCGAGTGCCAACTTTCCGATGGTAGAGCCATTGAGATTCGCGTGCGAAAGCTGGCTTCTGGAAATATTGAATTCGGGTTACGCATCGACAAAAGTAGTGCTTGGATTCCGAAAGCTCGTTTCTTTACATACACAGCTGCAACATTAAACTCTTGGTTTTATTCCTCCGAGTTTAAAATTGTAGACGATTTCGTTTTACTGCCGCCCGAGCGTCACCTCTGGACTAACGGGGAATTCGCTCCTTTAAGTTATGATGTTGAAGAAAACACTGTTTCAGTGTTGACCAAGCACGATGAGAGCGGCCGTATTGATGCAGAAGCAATGCTCGAATTCAATCGTTACTTTGATTACACCCTTGGAAACAGGTTCCAACCATCCAAATGGGTGGGCATCGGAAAATCTTGGACATCTAGTTCGAATGCGAACGGAAGATTTCTCAACTATTTCATCAATAACTACAAGTCACGCGACGACATTCCCAACGACGCCAACGCCTACGTTCTGAATTGGGATGAAGACGATGAGTTTCACCTTTTCTCTCATGGCCAGCCCGTAACACTCGATGATTTGTCGACTGATTCGCAAATAACCATGGAAGAGTTTGAGAGGCAGATTTCGGCAGCCCAAATCAACGGAGGCAATACAACTTTCGATGTTCAATACGATGAGAATGGTGTGAGCATTTGGCGGTTGTATCCCCACACTGTGTTTTGGACTGTGGATATGAGAAATGGGTCAGATTCCAGAATTGCCTATAATGAACTTTGGGGAGTCCAAGCGGTGCCTGATTCTCATCCCATTTATGGAGAGAAGCGTAAGATGATTGCGCTCGATCCGGTCGACTCTTATGTAGATATGAGCGTGGAAGTTGTCGGCATGGTGCTATCAGATGAAGGTCGTTTGGAATTTCCCCGTGAGCAGATTGGGTTCTCAAACTTTTCCGAAATTTCAGAACGGGGGGGTGGCATCATCGTTTATGTGGACATTTTTGATGCTGAAACCGGAAGGTTACTTGAACAGAAAACCTTGAGTACTGGGGAAAACGGGCATGCCAGATTTGTTGTAAACAAGCCGTTGAACGGGCATGATGTGGTGGTTCAGATGTCAAGAGGCGGTTTCCGTTCTCCATATTGTCGTACCCGTACCGGAGCAAACCACCACACAATCAACACTAGATCGCAGTGTATCCAGGAGATCATTTCTTGGGACGGTGACTACGTGCCGCCGAACCGCTCAAGTGATTTGGAATTCATTCCGTTGGAGGAGAGTGACTAGAATTCCATGTCCTCCGACATTTTCTCTCGTCGGAAAAAAGTGTCACCCGAGTGGTTGGCTCATTATTACGGAGAACCTTTAGAGTTAGTCCGCGGAGAAGGCCGGAGGGTTTGGGACAGCGAAGGTAATTGTTATCTGGATTTCTTTGGCGGCATTCTCACCACTTTGACCGGCCATGCCACACCGGAGGTGGTCGACGCCGTCAAGCTTCAGGCGGATCGGATTTTTCACACTTCGACTCTCTATCTGAGCGAGCCTATGGTGTCTCTTGCCGAGCGTATATCCGAGCTAAGTGGTATTCCGGAGGCCAAGGTTTTTTTCACTACTTCAGGCACGGAAGCCAACGACGCTGCTCTTCTGTTGGCAACTGCTTACCGACGCTCCAATCAGATACTTGCAATGAGGAATGGCTATCACGGACGTTCTTTTTCTTCTCAGGCGGTAACCGGCAACCGTTTCTGGTCGCCGTCGAGTTTTTCGGGGATTTCCGTAGCTTTCGTACACGGCGGCTACCGCCTGAGAAGCCCTTGGTCCGACCTCCCTGACGAAGATTACAAGTTGGTTTGCACCCAGGATTTGCGCGACGTGATCGATATGTGCACTGCCGGAGAGACAGCAGCAATGATCGCTGAGCCAATCGCGGGAGTCGGCGGTTTTTGTACCCCTCCCGATGGTTTCTTTGGTTCCATGAAAGAGGTGCTAGACGAGCATGGAATTTTGTTTATCAGCGACGAAGTACAGACGGGGTGGGGACGCACCGGCGAACATTTCTGGGGTTATGAGGCGCATGGCATTACTCCCGATCTCTTGACTTTCGCCAAGGGAGTGGCAAACGGTCTGCCGATTTCCGGAGTGGTAGGTCGCGCCGAAATAATGGACTGTTTGACAGCCAACTCTATTTCCACGTTTGGCGGGAATCCGCTTGCTTGCGCTGCTGCTTTGGCCAATCTGGACTACCTCTTGAACAATGACTTGCAGACCAACGCAGCCAAGATGGGAAATCGTCTGAGGCAAGGACTCGAGGTCGTAGCCGCCCGCTCTCCGGGGGTTGCCGAATTACGCGGAAAAGGCCTTATGCAGGCTCTGGAGATGACGATTCCAGGAAGCCTGCAACCCGATACCGCCGCTGCGTCGGACATTTTGGAGTCCGCTCGAATCGGCGGCCTGCTCATTGGCAAGGGAGGTCTCTACGGGAACGTCCTTCGCATCGCTCCCCCATTGAGCGTGACCGCTGTTGAGATAGACGAGGCGCTGAGCGTGCTGAACTCCGCTGTTGGGAAGCGCTAGGTGAAGTGTCAGGAACTGCCCGAGGGGCGCAGGCCGTGAGAAAACTTGTAGCGGGTGGGACGGTCATTTCTTCCGACGGCTGTATCCAAGCCGACGTACTCATTTCCGGGGAGAAGATCGAAGCGGTGATCGATTCTCGCTCTGCACTAGCCGCAGATTTGCGTTCCTCCGTCGACATCGAACTGATCGACGCCGCGGAGCGCTACGTCGTGCCGGGGGGAGTTGACGTCCACACTCACATGGAACTGCCGTTCGGCAGCACGTTTGCTTCTGACACCTTCGAGACGGGGACGCGTGCGGCTGCCTGGGGCGGCACGACGACGATCCTCGACTTCGCCACGCAGGGCAAGGGGGAGGACGTTCGCAACTGCCTAGACAGCTGGTTCGCCAAGGCGGAGGGCAGATGCGCCATCGATTACGGCTTTCACATGATCCTGGCCGACGTCGACGAAAAATCACTCAAGGAGATGGACACCCTTGTGGACGAGGGCGTAACCAGTTTCAAATTGTTCATGGCCTATCCGGGCGTGCTCTACAGCGACGACGGCCAGATACTTAGGGCGATGCAGCAGGCCCGCGACAACGGCGGCCTGATAATGATGCACGCCGAGAACGGCATAGCCATCGATGTTCTCGCAACTCAGGCGGCGGCGCGGGGTCAGCGAGCCCCCGTATATCACGGCCTTACCCGTCCGCCGCGGCTGGAGGGTGAGGCTACGCATAGAGCAATTCAACTGGCGGTCGCGGCTGGCTCTCCCGTCTATTTCGTGCATCTTTCGGCCTCCGATGCTTTGGAACACGTGGCGGCGGCCCGCAACGAGGGCTTGAACGTCTTTGCGGAGACGTGTCCTCAGTATCTCTATCTCAACCTGGAAGATCATCTGGGCGCCGAAGGCTTCGGCGCCGCCGGCTACGTATGTTCGCCTCCGCTGCGCTCCAAGCATGAAAATCATCACGCCGATCTCTGGAAAGGGCTGCGTACCAACGACCTGAGTATCGTTTCGACCGATCATTGTCCGTTTTGCATGAAAGAGCAAAAGGAATTAGGACGGGAGGATTTTCGCCTTATTCCCAACGGCTTGGGCATGGTTGAGCACCGGATGGACTTAATTCACCAGGGCGTGGCGACCGGCGAGCTTTCATTGGAGCGCTGGGTTGAGACCTGCTCCACGACTCCTGCCCGCATGTTCGGTTTGTATCCCCGAAAGGGCGCCATAGCTCCTGGGAGTGACGCTGACATCGTCGTGTACGACCCTTCTGCCCGGACCCGCATCAGTGCATCCACCCACCACATGAACCTGGATTACTCTTGTTTGGAGGGTTTCGAACTCTCAGGCGCCGTGGAGAAGGTGCTGTCGCGCGGACGCCTGGTCATCTCCGAAGGGGCCTACCACGGAAAGCCGGGCGACGGGGTGTACCTGCAGCGCTCCCTTTCGCAATACTTGATTTGAGTTGTCGTTCCGGCGGCTCCGAGTTGAGGTTTGCTAGTTTCTCTCTTCAAGCACTCCACCAACGCAGGTATTCCCGATGAAGCGCATTCACCATTGGATAGATGGAAGAGAATTTGAAGGTGAGGCCGTTCGTTCAGGGTCTGTCTACGACCCTGCGACCGGTCTGAGGGCGGGTGAGGTCGATTTTGCGTCGGACGAGGAAGTGGACGCCGCCGTCGCTTCGGCCAAGAAGGCCTTTGAATCCTGGCGTGAAACGCCGATCAGCCGCCGCAGTGAAGTCCTTTTCCGCCTTCGCGACCTCGTCTGCCGTCATCGCAGCGACCTCGCTCGGCTACTCACTGCCGAACACGGGAAGGTATTCTCTGATGCTCTCGGCGAGGTTGATCGGGGGCTGGAGAGCATCGAGTTCGCCTGCGGCGTCGGAGAGTTGCTGAAAGGCGGGTATAGCGAACAGGTCTCTTCGGGCGTCGACGTTTACTCGATCCGTCAGCCTTTGGGAGTGGTCGCCGGCATCACTCCCTTCAACTTTCCGGTCATGGTGCCGCTGTGGATGCTGCCTAGCGCCCTTGCCTGTGGCAACGCTTTTGTTCTTAAGCCCTCAGAAAAAGATCCTTCGGCGCCGCTCTTCCTTATGGAACTCATGATGGAGGCTGGTCTTCCGCCGGGCGCGGCGAATCTGATTCAAGGGGATCGCACCGCCGTGGAAAGGTTGCTTGACCACTCCGACGTAGCTGCAGTGAGTTTCGTTGGGTCAACTCCGATAGCTCGTAGTGTTTATGAGAGGGGGGCGCGCAACGGAAAGAGGGTTCAAGCTCTTGGGGGAGCCAAGAACCACATGGTCGTCCTGCCCGACGCGCAGATTGATTTAGCGGCTGACGCTGCAGTGAGCGCCGCTTACGGCTCGGCCGGAGAGCGCTGTATGGCCGTATCCGCGGTCGTGGCGGTCGGCGGCGTCGGAGACATCTTGGTTCCGGCGATCTCTGCCCGTCTCGACAAGGTCAAAGTGGGCGTGGGCGGCGATCCCGATTCGGAAATGGGTCCTCTTATAACTCAGGAGCACCGCGACAAGGTGGCAGGTTATGTGGACAGCGCCGAAGCCGAAGGGGCAACGATAGTGAGAGACGGCCGAGATGACGACGTCTGTCTGTTAGACGGATTCTTTCTAGGTCCTTCTTTGATTGATGACGTAACAGAGGACATGGCTTGCTACCGGGATGAGATATTCGGTCCGGTGTTGTGCGTTCTAAGGGTCGACACCTTTCATGAGGCGATGAGACTTCTTTCTGAGAGTCCCTGGGGTAATGGCGCTGCCGTCTTTACCCGAGATGGGGCTGTCGCTCGTCGGTTCCAATCAGCAGCAGACGCCGGGATGGTGGGGATCAACGTGCCTATTCCCGTTCCGGTGTCTTACTACTCGTTTGGAGGCTGGAAAGGGTCACTTTTCGGTGACACTCACATGTACGGGCCTGAGGGAATCCACTTTTACACTCGTGCGAAAGTGGTTACCGCCCGCTGGCCAGACCCCGTCGGCAGCGTCGTTGATCTAGGATTTTCTCCTAGTCGGTAGAGTGCCTACTCAGGTGCTTGATCAACAATTGAAAGGTAACGAGATGGACTTCGGAGTCGTTTTTCAGTCGGATCCACCTGTTTGGAGAGTGGTGGAACTCGCCCGAGAAGCCGAAACGTTGGGGTTCGGTTACGCCTACACCTTCGACTCTCACGTTCTTTGGCAAGAGCCTTATGTGATCTATTCGCTCATCCTCAACGCTACCCATCGAATGAAGGTCGGTCCAATGGTCACCAATCCTGGAACTCGTGACTGGACAGTCACCGCATCGCTCTTCGCCACGCTCAACGACGCTTTCGGAGAGCGAACGATTTGCGGTATCGGACGCGGTGATTCTTCTAGGCGTGTCATTGGGCAGCCACCCTGCAGCTTGGACACGCTGGCGTCGGCTATGTCGGTCATCAAGGATCTTGCCGAAGGGCGGGAGGTCGACTACAACGGAAACACTTTGGAATTCTCTTGGCGCAAGGACGGAAGCCTCCCGGTCTGGATGGCCGCCTACGGTCCTAAGGCCTTGGCGTTGTGCGGTCGACAGGCTGACGGTTACATTCTGCAGCTAGCCGATCCCGACATCGCAGCGTGGACGATTGAGACTGTCAGGCGTTCTGCCGCAGAGGCCGGCCGCGATCCCGATTCGATCACTTTTTGCGTGGCTGCTCCCGCTTACGTAGGCGAAGACGTGCATCATCAGAGGAACCAGGTGCGTTGGTTCGGCGGCATGGTCGGCAACCATGTGGCCGACCTGGTGAATCGTTACGGATCTGGCGGCGTCGAAGTGCCGAGAGCGCTTACGGATTACATCCAAGGCCGTGTGGATTACGACTATAGTGAGCACGGCAGGGCGGGTAACGTGCACACGGAATTTGTGCCCGATTCCATCGTGGATCGCTTCTGCATTTTGGGTCCTCCCGAAGCACATATAGAACGGCTCTTAGAGCTTCGAGAGCTGGGAGTTGATCAGTTCGCCGTCTACCTCATGCACGACCAACCCGATGAGACGTTGAGCGCCTATGGGAGGCTGATAATTCCGGAACTGCGCGGTGGCTGACAAAGGCGGCGTCCGACGCCTGCGCTTAGTCCGCAGCGCTCGTCCCCCGACCGCCCCGCCCGCACCAGCTGAAAAGGGCGGCTTCCGGCGCCTGCGTTTAGCCCTGGTATTCGCGACATTTCTGGTCGTGTTGGCGCTTTTGTATACCGGATACAAGGCGTTCGGTCAGGCAATTGACGACGCCCAGCGCGACTGGTGGTTCGTGGGTTCGTTCATGCCCCGCAGCGACGATGCCAACATGCCTCCAGTGCTGGACATCCTCCGAGAATTCGGAGAATCACCGCGTGAAGGCGTTCCTACCAACGGCCGCCACGTTCTCGCCGGGGCGCTGTTTACGCTTCGGGAATCGGCTGTGGGTTTTGCGGCAGGAGTAGTCCTCGGGCTCGCTCTCGCAGTCATCCTGCTGCAGTCTCGTCGGGCTGAGCAGGGCATTATGCCCTATGTGATTACAAGTCAGATAGTCCCACTCGTGGCAATTGCGCCCATTGTCGTGATTTGGGGCCGCACCAATTTCGACTTTTTGCCTTGGGAATGGAAGGACTGGATGTCGGTGTCGATCATCTCCGCGTACCTGACATTTTTCCCGGTCACTATGAACGCTTTGAGGGGAATGCAGTCCCCTCCCCCCGATACGGTGGACCTAATGGCGTCCTTCGGTGCTTCTCGACTGCAGCTGCTCAGACGGCTGCAGTTTCCGGCCGCTGTGCCCTATCTGTTCCCTACGTTGAGAATCGCCGCCGTCGCTAGTGTGGTTGGTGCTATCGACGGTGAGATTTCGGCGGGGGTGCGCGGTGGGCTTGGGAGGCTCATTCTGGATTTTGCGGGAAAGTACGTGACAGGTCCTGAGAGGCTCTACACATCTATCATCGGCGCCGCCTTCATCGGTCTCTTGGCTGCCGGCGTGGTGGTTCTTGCTGAACGCGTCATGCTAAAGGTAAGAGGGCAAGTTTCGTGGTGAAAGAATCGGTTTCCGAAGCGCCTCTGGCGGTGGAGGTCCTCGGGGTGAGCAAGACCTTCAATCCAGGTCATCTCAGCGAGGTGCAGGCGTTGAAGGATTTCGAGTTGTTGATAAAACCAGGAGAGTTCGTGTCGATTATCGGACCGTCTGGGTGTGGAAAGACCACTTTGCTTCGATTGCTTGCTGGTCTTTTGCGCCCGACCGACGGCATGGTGAGAATAAACGGCAAATCTGCTCTTCAGGCGCGTTTGAACCTTGAATACGGAATCGTTTTTCAGTCGCCCGGTTTGTTGGGTTGGCGCACAGTTTCCAAGAATGTGGAACTTCCCCTTGAGATCATGGGATGGTCAAAAGCACGCCGCCGAGCACGATCTGAGGAGATGCTGGAACTTGTAGAACTTTCGGGTTTTGCCAAGCACTTTCCGCAGCAACTCTCCGGCGGCATGCAGCAGAGGGTGGCCATCGCTCGCGCTTTGTCCTTTGAGCCGTCGCTTCTTCTCATGGACGAACCCTTCGGCGCGCTTGACGAGATAACCCGCGAGTTCATGCAAAATGCATTGTTAACAATCTGGCGGGAATTCTCAATGACCGTTGTTTTTGTGACCCATTCCATTCCCGAGGCAGTGTTCTTGTCTACGTCGGTCTCAGTGCTGTCTGCCCGTCCGGCGAGGATTATCAAGAACTTATCTACTGATTTAGAGGGACGAAGTCCTAGTATCCGGGATGACGAAGAATTTTTTCGCCGCGTCGCCGCAGTGCGCAAAGTTCTGCGCGGATAGCCGCCTTAGCGAATGAGTCTCGCCACTCCACCCTCCGATTCCGAACTTGCCGCGCCCACTGGGCGGCGAGGTCGGGCGGCCGTCCGGTTTTGGCGCTCCGCTCGTACCTGGTTGCCGTCGGTGATGTTCGGAGTGGCGCTTCTGGAAATTTGGGAGATTGGACTCTGGTTGATCAACCCCGAAAGGTTTGCCTTGCCGCGTCCGTCGGATATAGCCCTCACGCTCGCCGAAAACTGGTCAACTATTTTTGCGGCCACTAGGGTGACTGGTTTCGTCATCTTCACTGGCCTAATAGGCGGCGTAGTGCTGGGAGTCGTTATGTCCTTCATGGTCGCACGCTTTCGTGCCGCCGATGCCACGCTGACTCCTCTGGCTCTGGCGATCAGCGCAATTCCGATCATTGCTCTGGCTCCGCTTTTTAACAACTGGCTGGGGATAACTTCTTCCCGATCCAACCAAGCGGTTGTCGTATTGATGGTCTTTTTCCCCATTTTTGTCAATACAACCAAGGGCTTGACTCAGGTGGCGGCCGAACAAGTCGACTTGATGCGGTCATACGCGTCCGGTGCTTGGCGGATACTGCGCACCGTGCGCATTCCCAACGCTCTTGCCTACTTCTTCTCCGCGTTGCGGATAACGACTTCACTGGCGGTCATGGCCGCCATTCTCGCTGAGTTTTTTGGTGGGAGGCAAGACACTTTGGGCAACTATATTTCTCAGAACGCCCAGTTCACGCGCTATGAGGAGGCTTGGGCAGGCGTCGTGGCCGGTAGCGCCATGGGTTTGATTTTTTACTACTCAGCTGCTTTGTTGGAGCGGTTTGTAGCCCCCTGGACGAAATTTTCTAGGGATTAGCCACTGTTTAAGGTGTTGAAGAGACTTCTCGCCCTATCAGGACTGTCTGTCCTGCTGCTTCCTGCCTGCGTCGGCCAACCCCCAGTGGCCGTGCCTGCGTGGTGCGACGAGCTGACCAAGGTCACTCTGCAGCTTCAGTGGTTTACTCAGGCTCAGTTCGCGGGCTATTTTGCAGCTCAAGAAAACGGTTATTACCTTGACGAGTGCATTGATGTGACCATTTACGAAGGCGGGGTAGAGCTTGTTCCGATAGCCGTGATGGTCTCCGGAGGTGCGGACTTCGCTGTCTCCTGGGTACCTCGGGCGCTTGTGCCATTGGAAGAAGGTGCCAACGTCGTCAACATTGCACAGATATTTGAACGCAGCGGAACGGTTCAGGTAGTTTGGGCGGATTCTGGCATCAGGACGGTGGAAGATCTGAGAGGCAAGATTGTAGGTAACTGGGGTTACGGGAACGATTTCGAACAGCGAGCCGGTCTTCGTCATGCCGGAATTGATTTAGAGAGGGACGTCACGCTCGTTCAACAAAACTTTGATATGGCCGCCTTTCTAAATCGAGAGATCGACGCAGCGCAAGCGATGATCTATAACGAATACGCCCAGGTTCTCGAGGCGGTCAACCCGGACACCGGGCAGCAATACCGCCCGGAAGACATGGTGATAATCAACTGGAGCGAGGTAGGGACTTCGATGCTCCAGGATTCCATATGGGCGGACGCCGAGCGGTTGGAGAAAGAACCTGGCTTTCGCGAAATTGCGGTGCGTTTTCTGGAGGCCTCTCTGCGAGGTTGGATCTGGTGCCGTGACTTTCCTGACGAATGTGTGGATATTGTGCTGGAGGACGCCCCTACCTTGGGGCGGTCGCATCAGGCTTGGCAACTAAACGAGGTAAACGCCTTGATCTGGCCTTCTACCTTGGGTATAGGGGTGATGGTGGAAGGACTATGGGATCGCACTACGATCGTGAGCGTAGTAGAAGAGATTTTGGACTTTCTGCCGCCCAAAGATGCATACCGTACCGACATTGCAGAAGAGGCTGTCGCCAGGCTTGAAGAAGCTGGATATGACGTTTTTGGCGCTTCTTGGGAGCGTTCGGTCGTGGAACTGATCGAGGGTGGAGAGTAGCCCGCTCGGCCGGCTAGGAGTTTGTTTGGGCGTTTGCTTGCTTGGCTGTCAGGGTTGGCAGCATCTTCGCTCCCGTTGGTTAGCATGCAAAGAGCCGGAGAGGTGGCCGAGTCCGGTTGAAGGCGCTCCCCTGCTAAGGGAGTAAGGGTGTTACAGCCCTTCGTGGGTTCAAATCCCACCCTCTCCGCTACTTCCTCCGTTAAATTTTGAGTGGCTCTGCTGATTCCGAGTTAGGGGGAAATCTTGCGAAAGAGAAAGTCGACGTTCAAAGTTCTGGCCGTTCTAAGCGTTCTTGCTGCGGCCGCTTTCGGCTGCAGCCGCGATTCCGGCTCTAGTTCTCCGCTGGTGGAGGATTGTTCTGATCCGGTCGAAGTCTCCATGCAGCTCCAATGGTTCGATCAGGCCGAGTTTGCTGGCTACTACGCGGCGCAGGATCGAGGTTTCTACGAAGATCAGTGTCTAGAGGTGACTCTTATCGAAGGTCGAGGAGACATCGTCCCGATTGAATTGTTGGAAACCGGCGTGGACTTTGTCAGTTCTTTGGTGCCTCGTGCGCTCCAGTTACGTGAAGAGGGCGCAAACGTGGTGAACATTGCTCAGATTTTCGAGCGGAGCGGTCTGGTTCAGGTGGCGTGGGCGGATTCCGGGATAAAGGGGGCGTCTGACTTGAGAGGCAAGCGGCTAGGCAGTTGGGGCTACGGCAACGAGCACGAACTGATCGCCGGGCTGCGACGCGTCGGTATCGACCCGGAAGAGGACGTGACCATCGTCCAGCAGAAAGATTCCGACATGTCGGAATTCTTAGATCGAAGCATAGACGCTGCTCAGGCGATGATCTATAACGAGTACGCGCAAATCCTCGAGGTGGTCAATCCTGATACCGGAGAGCTTTACCAGCCGTCAGATTTGGTGGTCATTGATTGGAATGAAGTCGGCACGGGCATGCTTCATGACTCCATTTGGGCGGACGCAAACCGGCTGGACGAAGAACCTGGTTTCAGAGATACGGCTGTGCGCTTTGTGCAGGCTTCGCTGGAAGGCTGGATTTGGTGCCGCGACAATCCTGACGCATGCGTTGACATCATCCTTGAGCGGTCCCCGCCTCAGGGTCGGTCTCATCAGATTTGGCAACTTAACGAGGTCAACGCCTTGATCTGGCCCTCCCGCGAGGGCATCGGTAAAATCCCCGAAGATCTCTGGGAGCAGACCGTGGAGATTGCCGTAACCCAAGAAATCCTCGATGAAGCTCCTGGGGGGGACGCGTATCGCAACGACATCGTTTCGGAAGCCCACGCTTCCTTGCAGGCGAAAGGACTGGACATATTCGGGGGCGACTGGAAGCGGGACGTTGTAGAGCTTAAAGAAGGAGGGGAATAGTTCTAGCCGGAGCGCCGCAGTCCCTGGTAATACCGCCTGCCCTTGCCCGCTCGCTCGTTCAAGGGATTCGGGGATTGCGGCGGGGAAGGGTCAGACGTAGGAGGGGGGTTCAGACGTTCTCTAAGAGGATTTTGCACGCATCAGGGTCTGGGAATGAACTCTGAGTTCCGATTCTCTTAACGCTGTCGGAGGCGACCGCTACCGCAATACGTAAGGCTCTGTCTTCGGTGAAGCCTCTGGCAAGTGAGTAGGAGAAACTGCCGACGAAGGCGTCGCCAGCCCCAGTGGTGTCTACAGGCGTTACTGCTGGCGCCGTCACCCGTCGGACGTTCCCGTCTTTGTCGAGGAGGGCAGCGCCCGCTTTTCCCAAGGTTACGACTAGGCGGCATCCCAGCTCCTCCGCCGCCCGCTTCAGACTCCGATCGCTGAGGTCGCCTGTCTTGCCTGTGATTCTGGCGAACTCCACCTCGTTGGGGATAAGCCAGTCGGTGGCTGCGATGAGACCTGGCAGAAGATCCGCTGCCGGCGCTGGGTTTAGGACGGTGACGGCGCCTCGTTTCTTGCCTTCCATGAAGGCCTTTGCGGTCGCTTCCTGGGGCGTCTCGAGTTGTCCCGCCACCACGTCGGGAGCGGGACCTTCAGCGACAGCCAGTGCGGCTTGCTCGCCGTTCAGCGCATTGTTAGCCCCGCTCATGATGATGATCCTGTTCATGCCGGCTGCGTCGACCCAGATGGATGCGACCCCGCTGGGCATGTTCACCTTGCGGACGTGCGAGGTGTTAATGCCGTATTTGCTGAAGTTTTCCAGCGTCTTCTCGCCGTAGTCGTCTTTCCCCACGCAGCAGACCATGGTGACATTGGCGCCGCACAGGCGCGCCATCACCGCCTGGTTCGCCCCTTTACCGCCGAAGCCCGTTTGAAACGACTTGCCTACGAGCGTCTCTCCTGGGCTGGGAATGCGCTCGGTGAACGCGAGCAGGTCGGTCATGACGCTGCCAACCACCACGATGAGCGGCGCGGCTGACCTCATCAAGGCTCACGCCGCCCGCAAGAGTGACGCCCTGCGTCCATGCGAGTGGGCTGTGCGAAGCTCAGCGAACTCAGAACGCCCGCCGCGGGCCGTTCATCTCAGACCGACTGGGGTGTTGAGCTACGCCCCTGACCGGGCAGCTATTCCCTCGGCTGCTTCGGCGCTGCGGTCAGGCTGAGTGTTCATGCGGATGATGGTGAAGGTGGCGCCCTGCGGGTCTTCAACCACAGCGAAACGCCCTGGCGGGATGTCGGTGGGAGGTACGCACACAGTTCCTCCCAACTCGGTCACCTTCGCAGCTGAGCCGTCGCAGTCGTCGACGGCGAAGTAGGTCATCCAGTGGGCAGGCACTTCGGCTGGCCAGTTCTCGTCCATCTTTATCATTCCGCCGACTATGTCGGCAAAGTTGCTGCTGCCCGCTGTTGTCCAGCCGTGATAGTCGTATGGGGGATTGGCATTGGGATCGCCCACTTGTAAAGCCCCCCAGCCAAAGATTTTCTTGTAGAACTCCTTCGCCGTCTCCGTGTCGCGAGTGGCAAGTTCGTTCCAGCAGAGCGTTCCGTGCTCGTTGACGATTGTGGCTCCGATGTGCTCTTTGGGCTGCCAGATCGAGAAGGTTGCTCCGGTGGGATCGGTGATGACCCCCATGCGTCCGGCGCTCAGCACGTCGCATCCTTCGAGGCGGATGCTGCCGCCGGCCTCTTTTGCGCTTGCGATGGTCTCGTCGGCGTTCTCGACGGTTACGTACGTGCTCCAGCACGTCGGCATCTCGTCGCCCCAAGTCGGTGCACAGCCGGCGACTGCATGTTCGCCCTTCACGAATACCGTGTAGCCCATAGCCTCAGGCTCGGTGGATGGCTCACCCGTCCAGCCGAAGAATTTGCCGTGTAACTTCTGTGCGGGGCCCGGTGGAGGAGCGTAATGAATTCCACGGGCCGTCCAGCCGAAGAGGTTGCCGTAGAACTTCTGCGCGGCTTCTATGTCGCTCGTTGCGAGATCTGTCCAGGAGGGGGTGCCGTGTTTATAAGAGGTACGAATTGGCATTTTGTGATCCTTTCTTTTGCGTCTTTGCGCCTCCGAGTTTTCCCATAGTCTGCCATCAGAGTCCCCGAATGAGTGAGAACGAAACAAGAAAGGAGACCTTGTGCAGATGAACCGCCGCTCTTCACCCCTTTTCGCCAACCGAGACTGCCCGGTGTGGGAGTCCTCCGTGATGCAGTCCTTGCGTCCTGTGATCGAGTCCTCTTCTTATGTGCGGACTTCCCATGAAGCCGTAGGGAGCACTGCTTCTTGGATGGCTTTCGAGGGATTTGAGTTTCCGTCCACCCCGATCGACGGAGCGTTCCACACTTTCACTTCGGCGGAAGAACTCATCGACGTTTACTTCTTCTACGCATTGATGAACTTCGCCTTTTCAGATTTCGATACCGGAGAAAAATTTGTCACCGAGTACTTGGGAAGGCAATGGTCGGACTCCGAGGCGATGTTTGCTTGTGTGCACCGCGCTCTCCGAAACGGTGTGCCCTTGCGCGAGGGCGGATACTGGGCGGAGATGACTTTGAGCGATCTAGAGGAGGTCTTCGATGGGAACATCAAGCTTCCGATGAGTTCAGAGCGCGTCGAGATTCTCAATGCGGTCGGTGCGACGCTAAAGGAGAATTACGGCGGCGCTGCTCATCGTTTTGTGGGGAACTGCCCCCCGGCTTTATATGCCTCGGGCGACGGTCTGCTTGAGCGGCTTGTAGCAGAGTTTCCTAGGTTTGCCGACGTCAGCGACTACAAGGGCGCCGAAGTTCGGTTTTACAAACTGGCGCAACTGTTCTTCTGGACGCTTTACATGCCCCTTCACTCCGCAGGGAACTTCGTCTTGGAGGATTTGGAGATGATGACAGCGTTCGCCGATTACATCCTGCCCGTTGCTTTGCAAGCAATGGGAATCCTGACATATTCGGCCGAATTGGAGCATGCGATTTCGTCAGGGGAGCACATCGTTGCCCAAAGCGAGGCCGAAGTGGAAATTCGTTCGCACACGTTGTATGCCATGGCGCTTCTGACTGAGGCAGTGAACCGTCTCCGCCCTCCGGCTGCAGCGGTGTCGGTCCCTCAGGTCGATCTGCGTCTTTGGCGTGCCTATCACACCACTTTTCGGCCTCACCATCTCACCCGCACAATCATGTATTGAATTTAGGAAAAGCTTTTGGTAGCGCAGAACAGGTTGTCTTATCTATATTTAATGGCTAAAGTTAATCAAAGTTAACAAATCTTGGATTCGGCAACTTTACATCAGTTTCGGAATCCGCACAAAAATTTAGATTGGAAAATCTTATGAATGACTACCAACCGATGCAGCGTCTTTTGCCTTCACGGCGGCGCTCTTCAGCGAACCTGCGCCTTCCGCGTTTTCTCGGATCGGCCTGCCTGCTCCTGCTTCTTGCTCTTCTAGCGGCTTCATGCAGCAGTTCCGAGCCTGCTAGCAGCCCTGGCGCTGCAGAGCCTCCGAGCGCTCCAGCAGCCCCTGAGGTCTCTAGCGAACCCGACTTTTCGGTCTTGATGAGCGAAGCGGTCGACACATACGCAGAGGGCGTTTACTCTTCTTACTCCGTGAGTCTGACTTCTGCTCAGCAGATGGATCAGGCGATTGACCGATTCTTGGCTGACCCCAATCCGGCTTCTCTTGACGGCGCCAAGCGGGCTTGGCTGACGGCGCGTGAGGACTACGGACTGACCGAAGCGTTTCGCTTTTACGGAGGGCCGATTGATGACGAAGAAACCGGAACCGAAGGCCTCATAAACGCTTGGCCGCTGGACGAGGCCTACATCGACTACGTCGAGGGAAACCCGTCAGCGGGCATCGTAAACAATCCGGATGAGTTTCCGGTTATTGATGCCGACTTGATCGTCTCGCTAAACGAGGAAGGCGGCGAGGAAAATGTATCGACGGGATGGCACGCGATCGAATTCTTGCTTTGGGGGCAAGATCTCAGCGAGGACGGCCCAGGCGTTAGGCCGTTTGA
The DNA here is from genome assembly GCA_965242895.1 of Acidimicrobiales bacterium. Classification (GTDB taxonomy): domain Bacteria; phylum Actinomycetota; class Acidimicrobiia; order Acidimicrobiales; family CATQHL01; genus CATQHL01. The sequence continues at coordinate 1,267,093 of OZ251507.1, read as the reverse complement.
GGATTACACGACTAATCCCAACGCCGACCGCAGAAGCACGTACTTGGCAACGGCCTCAGACGTTCTCATCGGTCACTTAGCCGATCTCCAAGCTGCCTGGGCGCCCGGCGGAAACAACTATCGAAGCGAATTCTTGGCGTCGCCTACCGAAGACGCAGTAGTGAAAATCATCACCGGAATCGGTGAGTTGAGCCGCGGCGAACTAGCGGGTGAGCGAATGAACGTTGCGTATGCGGAGCGCTCCCAAGAAGACGAACACTCATGCTTCTCGGATAACACCACTCGAGACATAATCGCCAACGCCTTGGGAATACAGATGGTGCTTCTAGGTGAATATCCAGGCGGTGTCAGCGGAACGGGCGTGTTGGATCTAGTGGCTGCGAAGGACTCCGACCTTGCCGACCGGCTGCGTTCAGAAGTAAGCGCAGGTTTAACGACTCTCAAGGCAATCCCCGCCCCCTTCGATCAGCACCTCAGAGAGGACTTATCCGATGATGCGCCTGGCCGCAGATCCATTCTGAGCGGAATCGAAGCGCTTGAAGCTCAAACAGAAACCATAGTTGCTGCTGCGTCGGCCATGGGAGTTTCCATCAACGTGAGTTGATGTCTGCTGCGAATTGGCGTTCACTTCGGTTGATTTTTAGAGGAAGGTCACGATTGACTCCGGTTTTCACTTGAAGAAGAGCGCGGCGAGACTCCACCCGCTCGCCGCGCTCTTCGTTTTGCTCTTGACCGCCGCCTTTCTGACTGCGTGCGGCGGAGATCCTGAGCCAGACTCTGGCCTAACATCCGTCACCGGAGGGGAAGGAGCGGAAGTAGTTCCGGCGCCCCTGGCACCTGAGCCAAACTCCGACTTAACATCGGCTCTCGGAGGGGATACCTCAAGGGCGCATATTTCGAAGAACTCCTTCGGGCTCCCCGCACCTTTGCTCTCTAACTTAGAGCGGCGGCATTTTGAGATTGGGGACAGTTTCTTTACACAGAACTGGGTGACTGCTCCGGCCTCCACTAAGGCTCGTGACGGTCTGGGGCCGACATTTGTGGCCCAGTCTTGCTCGTCTTGTCATTCGAACGGCGGTCGAGGGGAGCCGCCTGAGCCGGATGGAGAGAAAGCTAAGTTGGGTTTGGCTCTTCTCTTGTCGGTGCCGGGCTCCGACCCCGTGACCGGCTCGCCTGTGCCAATTCCCAACTACGGCGCGAAGCTGCAGGACAGATCGATCATTGGTGTTCCTGCGGAGGGGCGAGTCGAAGTTTCCTATGAAATGATTACCGGCGAGTATGGAGACGGAACTCCTTACGAACTGAGGATGCCGTCTTTTGAGGTAGCAGAACTGGCTTATGGCCCGTTTCCGGATGAAGCGATGGTCGGCGCTCGGTTGGCGCCGCAGATGATTGGTCTGGGTCTGCTGGAAGCCATCCCGGCCGAGTCGATTCTTGCGGCCGCCGATCCCGACGACGTCGACGGAGACGGCATCTCAGGGCGCGCCAACATGGTCGCCGACGCCCGAAATGACTCCTTGGCGCTGGGGCGATTTGGTTGGAAGGCCAACGTTCCAACTCTAGAACAACAGGTTGCTCTGGCCTTTTTCAGCGACATCGGCATCAGCTCAGACTTGCATCCGTCGGAGAACTGCCCTGGAATCCAGGCGGAGTGTGCTGCTGCGCCCAACGGGGGTTCTCCAGAACTAACACCTTCGAGGCTGGAGGCGGTCACGTTCTACGTCAGGGTTCTTTCTGTGCCAAGTATGCGCAACGCTGATGATCCGGATGTTCGGGCGGGGGAGGAGTTGTTCACGGAGTTCGGTTGCGCCTCTTGTCATACCGTCACCCAAAGAACCGGGGATTCCGACATCGAGACCTTGGCGCATCAGGTTTTTCATCCTTTCACTGATCTTCTTCTGCACGACATGGGAGAAGGCCTTTCGGATAACCGCCCCCACTTCTTGGCGGGCGGTTCGGAGTGGCGAACCCCGCCCTTGTGGGGCATCGGTTTGCTTGACGAAGTCTCTAAAGGTTCTTCTTTGCTGCACGACGGTCGTGCGCGCAATATCTCCGAAGCCATTTTGTGGCACGGCGGCGAGGCGGAGGCTAGCAAGGAAGCATTTCGTCTAGCTGACAAGGAAGAACGAGAGCAGATGCTGAAATTTTTGGAAGCTCTATAGTTTTTAAGCAGTATGAGCACGAAGCATTATGAAAATTTCTGGAATTTTCGTTTCTGCTAGCGTTCTCGCTGCGGTCGCCGTCGGTTGCGGGAGTTCTCCCCCCTCGCGTTCGGAGGTCTTAGCCGACATTGCCGATCAGGTGATTATTCCCGCGTATGAGGACCTCGCCCAAGGAAGCTCCGAATTTCTTCAGGCAAGCAGGGATTTCTGTGAGAACCCCACCCCCGAATCACTCGCTGGAGTTCGGGGTGCTTTGAGGAATGCTCGATCTGCTTGGAAGGAGACGGAGGCGATCTGGGTGGGGCCGGTAATGAATAGGCGGTCTTGGGCAGTAATCGACTGGCCAATCAATACAGACGACATTGAAAAACTTCTCAACGACGAGAGCGTCGTCTTGGATTTTGAGCGGCTTAGCAAGCGAGTCGGCGCCGATCAACGTGGATTTGGAGCGGCGGAATACTTTCTCTACACGGGTGCCGCGGAGCGGGATCTGCTTGAGAGTTTCACCAACCCGCGTCGTTGCGCTTATCTAACTAGCGTTGCCGAAGTAGCCGCCGCCGAGGCCGATCTGCTCGTTGGGGACTGGACGAGCAGTTATGAAGATGGCGGGCCTTACAGAGAAATCCTTTTGGATCCCGACGATTCCAGCCTTGACGCCATGGTGAACGATCTGCTGTTTCTACTTGAAAGAATTGTCGATCTTGAACTAGGGGCCGCACTTGGTGAGATGGGGGAGGAAGTCGATGTTTCTAGGATTCCAGAGGGGCCTGCAGGACTTGGGGCAGTTGATTTGCAGCAGCGCCTCTATGGTGCGAGGAGGGTGCTCATAGGCGGCGACGGGGTGGACGGCCTAGGGCCTTTGCTGGCTGATGAGACCGTCTCGCAGCTTGAAGAGCAGTTCGATGCTGCTTCTGAAGCGGTTTCAGCCATCGACTCGTCTTTGCGAGAAGCGGCGATGAGTTCCCCTGAATCTGTAGATCAGATCTATGAAGACGTCGAAGATATTATGCGGACGGTGGCTACCAACGTAGTAAGCCGCCTAGGGGTGCAGATCGGGTTCAGTGACGCCGACGGAGACAGCGCCGGCTGAGCCTTTCTAGAAACTCACTTTTAGCCCGGGCGGGAGCGACGGCCAATCGCCCGGTTCCTGCCGACTCCGTAGCCGTCTTTCGCATCTGTTTCGGTCTGCTTGCCGTATTCAGTTCGCTGCGCTTCCTCTCGAAGGGTTGGGTGGAAACGCTTTACCTTGCCCCCGCCAACCATCTGACCTACGTAGGTTTCGGCTGGGTGCGCCCCTGGCCGGCGCCGTGGATGCATATACACATGGTTGGCTTGGCAGTCGCCGGCTTGTGCATAGCGCTTGGTTACCGACATCGCCTAGCCGCCGGATTGTTCACCCTGGGGTTCGCCTATGTCGAACTGATCGACGCCGCTTTATATCTCAATCACTACTGGTTCATGACGCTGGCTGGACTCTTGTTGACCTGTCTGCCTGTCCACCACCGCTGGTCGCTTGATGCCCGCTCGTCGCGCATAGTTGGCTCTGGCGTCGTCCCGGCGGGGGTTCTCTGGGCCCTGCGAGCTCAGATAGGAGTGGTCTACCTCTTTGCTGGGCTGGCCAAGCTCAATCCCGACTGGTTGATGCGCGCTCAGCCGATGCGTCTCTGGCTTTCCGACCGCACTCACTTATGGGGTATAGGTGGTTTGTTGGATGAACCGGTAATGGCTTATTTGTTGAGCTGGGCCGCTGCTTTCTTCGACTGCACGATCCTGATCTGGTTGCTCTGGCGGCGCAGCCGTGTCTGGGCGTACATGATTCTTGTGATCTTTCACATCTTGACCTGGGTTCTATTTCAGATCGGCGTGTTTCCATGGGTGATGATTGCTGCCACTTTGGTGTTTTTTGAGCCAGACTGGCCGTCCCGACTACTCGAGCGGCTTCGGAACTTTGCCCCGTTCCGCCGTTTCGCACCGCCGCTGTCAGCCCTTCAGCGGCAGTTGCATAGCACATCTGCGGCCAACGCGCGTCCGCGCAGAGTTGATGAGACAATCAGCGCAACAAGCAAAGCTGATCCGTTCGGGGCGCCTCATGCGCCTCATGCACGCCCGCTGCGTCCGTTACGTCTCGGCCCCGTTCTGCTTGTGGGACTTGCGTTACTGGCGGTGCTGCAGATCGTCCTTCCCTTGCGGCATTACGTCTATCCGAGCAACGTTCGCTGGAGCGAAGAGGGCTATTACTTCTCCTGGAGGGTCATGCTCACGGAAAAGGCCGGTCACGCCGAGTTTCGAGTTACCGATCCGTCGACGGGACGTGAATGGAAGGTTCACCCTAGGTTGGTTCTCACGGATTGGCAGGCTGCTGCGGCTGCCGTCCGCCCTGATCTGCTCCACGCCGCTGCCCATCTCGTTGCCGACCATTTCCGTCGAAAAGGTGTTGAAAATCCGGAAGTGCGCGCGGAGGTTTGGGTTTCCATGAACGACCGTCCTGCCCAACGCATGGTGAATCCGTCCGTGGACTTGGCTGCTACTGCTCGTTCCTTGGGGCCGGCCGACTGGATAGTTCCGTTGAAAGAGGATTAGCTTGTTGCGCTTGTTAAGCGTCGTCTGCTGGGGTCGGGCAGGCGGGCAGGGCGGGCAGAAGGATTTCCGCGGTGTTCTGCGGAGGGTGTGGGATTCGAACCCACGGTGACCACGAGGGGCCACAACGGCTTTCGAGGCCGCCCCATTCGTCCGCTCTGGCAACCCTCCTTTGTTAAAGTTAGCGCCCTCGATTGATTTACCTAAACGCTTAAGTTGTCTGCGAGCGCTACTCAGGAGGGACGAAGGTGTCTCGAGTCACCTTCTCAGGGCAAAGAAATTTCGTAGGAGAACTGCTGACTCTTCTGCGAGCACTCCTTCCTTTACATTCATCTCGTGGTTGAGGCGAGGGTCGGCGGCCAAGTTGTAAAGAGAACCACAGGCACCTGCCTTGGGATCGCGGGCGGCAAAGACGATCCTCTCCACCTTGGCCGCTAGCGCTGCGCCTGTGCACATCGGGCAGGGTTCGAGCGTTGAAATCAGAGTTGCGCCGTCGAGTCTCCATCCACCGGCGGCGGCCGCCGCCGCATCTCGCAGAGCGAGCAACTCTGCGTGAGCCGTCGGGTCGCCGCGCATTTCGCGCTCGTTGTGCCGTCGAGCGGCAACCTCCCCTTCTCTTAGGACAACCGCACCTACCGGCACGTCGCCGTGTTCGGCTGCAGCGGCCGCTTCCTTCAGCGCGAGGCGCATTGCGTCTAGTTCTAATTTCATTTCACCGCTTCCTTGGCGGAGGGAGTGGGATTCGAACCCACGGTGGCCTAAACCACACACGCTCTCCAGGCGTGCCGAATCGTCCGCTCTCGCATCCCTCCCGGATTCTTCCCGCCTCAGCGGCCCATCAACCGCGACGCAGAACCTCCACTTCAGGCTATTCTAATGAAGGCATCTGTCCTGTCTGTCTCGGATGGGCCCTGTGCGACCGAAGCACGTGAACCGAGTCAGGGCCGGGAGGCAGCAGCTCTCAGCGAAAGTTACGGAGTGCCGCAGACAGCCTGTCTGGGCGCAGGCAGCGGCAGGTGCTTTGTCATTCTTGCTTGTCTTGGCGCCAAAGGTTTCGTTCCTACCTTGGCGTCCCCTATAGACATTAGGATTCGGCTCGTGCTTGGGCTGTTTAATTGTCGGAGGGTGAAAGCACCGGGATGGAGGTCGTGAGCCTCCCGGGATCTCCTGGCATGCACTCTTCGATGCCCGCGGGCTCTTCGGGCTCTTCGGGTTCTTTCCGGCAGGGTCGTCCGGCAGTCGGTTATACCCCTCCCCCGAGCAGTCCCGATGATTATCGTTCCGCCTCTGAAAAATCGGAGTCCAAGAAACCTGGGCCTAAACCTGGGTCTAGAAAACCTGGGCAGGCGCCTAAACAACAGATGTTCGAAGGTGAAGAGGAATCTTCTCCGCTCGGTGCCATCTGGCGTCGCCCGCGGCTTCAAGTGCGCAGCGTGCGGCGCATTTTGCGGCGTGTGGAGCTTTGGTCGGTGTTGAAACTCTCGCTTATCTTTTACTTCTGCATGTGGGCAATTCTGCTGGTTGCGGGGGTAATACTTTGGAACGTGGTGGATTCGCTTGGTTATGTGGAAGCCACCGCCGATTTCATAGCCCGTATTTTTGCCCTTGAAGAGTTTGAGTTCAACGCCCGTCAGATATTCAGAGTTTATGCTCTTGGAGGTTTGGCGGGTGTTTTGGGTGCTACTTTATTCAATGTAGTAGCGGCCGTCTTTTTCAATTTGATCAGCGAGTTAGTGGGTGGAATTAGGATTGTGCTGATTGAAGAGGAGTCCACACGTTTCCGTCCGGCGCGCCGATTCCAAAAAGTGCGCAGGAAGTAGCGTGGTCTTTGTTGGGTCACCCAGTGTCTTGCAATCAAGAATGAAGCAGACGGCGATCAAGCAGCTGACGATCAAGGAGTGTAGGAGAAATGCCCATTCGAACTAGTTCCCTAAAACGTTTTTTGTGTTCGATGATGCTCAGCCTGCTGCTAGCGGGTCTATTGGCGTCTTGTTCTAGTGGATCCGAGGAGGGATCGACGACTACCACAGCAGCGGTTACCAGCGCTCCTGCTCCTTCCCGTTCTCGTCTTGAGGCGATAAAAGATCGGGGCAGTGTCATCTGTGCTGGCCGAAACGATATTCCAGGCTTTGGTTACCAAGACTCCGAGGGCCAACTTGTAGGGTTCGACACTGATCTGTGCAGAGCTTTGGCAGTTGCTGCCCTCGGGGATCCTGCTGCCATTGACGTCAGGTTCATCGACGCTACTGAGCATGGTCCGACCATCCAGTCGGGCGAAGTCGACGCAATGATTCGCACAATTACCACCACGACCAAGCGACAAGTGCAGTGGGGGAATTTTGGTCCGATCATGTTTTACGACGGCCAAGGTTTTCTTGTGCGAAAAAGTTTGGATCTAAGCAGTCCGCTGGAATTGAAAGGCGCCACAGTTTGCGTGGCGCAGGGCACTACTACCGAGGCCAATTTGCAGGACTTTTCAGAGCAGCATGACCTTGGCATCACTCCTTTGACTTTTGAAGACACTGACGTAGCCAAGGATTCCTATGAAGAAGAACAGTGCGATGCATACACAACCGATACGTCGGCTTTAGCGGCGTTCCGTTATGGAACGAGGAACCCTGACGACCACGAAATTTTGCCTGGAACCATTTCCGAAGAACCTCTAGCTCCAGTGGTTCCGCACGGAGACGAGAACTGGTACGACATCGTGATCTTGGTGATGACGATTCTTATTTACGCAGAGGCTTACGGGATCGATTCGACCAACGTGCCGACGGGACCAACCGGCGATCCCAAGATCGACAGGCTCTTTGGCTTTACGGACAATGATTATGGACAACTAGACGCGGGTTTGTCGTTGGATGTGGCCCAGGATATTGTCCGCACTCTGGGTAACTACGGGGAGATTTACGAACGCAGCCTAGGATCGGGCGGAATTGGTCTGGTGCGCGAGGGCAGTCGTAACGCTCTCTGGGCGCAAGCTCCCTGCACGGAGTGCCCGAAAGGCGGCCAACTTTACGCCCCGCCGCCGCGGTAGATCCCATGGGGCGAATCCTCCCTCGCTCCCAAATAGTCCGTTTGGCGTTACCGTAAACAGCCGCGGGGCTATAGCTCAGACGGTTAGAGCGCACCCCTGATAAGGGTGAGGTCGCTGGTTCAATTCCAGCTAGCCCCACTTGCTTCCCGTTCCACGCTAGGCGGATTAGTAACCGCCCCCTTAGGTTGTTTGAAACTACTATTTTTGAATATAGGGAAATAGATAGTTGGTATGATGCAGCTTGACAGTTCCTGCGGCTGAGCCCACGGCCACAGCTTGTTCCCACGAAAGGTGACAAATGTTGAAATTTAAAATCCCCTGTGCAGTGGTTGCGCTTTTGGCGCTCGCTGCTCTGTTGGTCTCTTGCGGCAGCGGCGACGACCAAACGGCGTCCGACGGCGGGACTACTTCTACGAGCGAGTCTCGAGGTGGCGACGAAACTTCGCCTACGGTCGGGACGACGACCCCAGAAGAAGAGGTCTCGCTGGCTCAAGGCGGCAGCAGGCTTGCTCAGATCCAGGACCGCGGCAGGGTAATCTGCGCTGGCCGCAACGACGTGGAAGGCTTCGGTTTTCAGGCTGGCGATGGCAGCCTCTCCGGTTTTGACATCGATCTTTGCCGCGCTCTCGCCGCCGCAGTACTAGGAGATTCCGACCTTATTGAACTTCGGAATATCACCGCCGCCGACCGAGGTCCCACTATTCAGGGAGGTGAGGTTGATGCATTGATCCGCACCGTTACTTGGACAACTTCACGGGATGCTGCCTGGGGAAACTTTGCTCAGACGATGTTCTACGACGGGCAGGGCTTCCTGGTCAAGGCGGAACTTGGTATCGACAGCGCTTTGGACCTTGGCGGCGCCTCGGTTTGTGTGGTGCAGGGAACGACTACCGAACTTAACTTGCAGGACTTCTCCTCGCAGAACAACCTCGGCATCCGGGCTTTGACATTCGAAGAGACAAGCGGTGCCCGGGAAGCGTATTTGGCCGGGCAGTGCGACGCCTACACAAGCGACCGTTCCGGTGTTGCTGGTTTTCGTTTCAGTACCGGTAATCCCGCTGATCACGTAATCCTCTCTGAAACGATTTCTGAGGAACCGCTCGGGCCTGTAGTGCCGCACGGTGATGAGCAGTGGTTCGACGTTGTAAAGACGGTCATGTCCATCCTTATCTACGCAGAGGCGTACGGGTACACTTCGGCCAGCGTTCCGACGGAAGCCACTGAGAATCCCAAAGTCAATCGACTCTTCGGATTTGACAGTTCGTTCGGCCAGGAAGACTTAGGCCTGCCTATGGATGTGGCGCAGACCGTGATTCGCGCCGTGGGTAACTACGGGGAGATTTACGAGCGCAGCCTCGGCCCGGATGGCCTAGGTATTACACGTGAAGGCAGCCGGAATGCCTTATGGGCTGACGCCCCTTGCATGGATTGCCCGAAGGGCGGCCAAATATATGCAGCGCCGCTGCGCTAGTCAGATCAAAACTTAAGACACCGGTTTTCAGGTGGAGGCAGGCGAGGTGATGCCTCTCCTGTCTCCACCTGAAATCGTTTAAAACAGGTTGCGTATGGCGGTTGCGGGAATCGCTCAAAAGATACCGTTCTGGCGCAACTACCAGGTCTTGCGCTGGGCCACCCAGATCGTCTCGGGAGTTGCGGCCGTTGGCTTGGTTGCGTGGCTGGCAATCAGGATGGTCAGCGCAATCGAAGAGCGGAGCATCCCTGTTGGGTTCAGCTTCCTCTCCCGGTCTTACGGGGGGCCGATCGGGCATCACTTTTTTCCTTACAATCCGTCAACAACCGCCGCCGACACTGCTGACAGCTTTCTCTATTCGCTGTTGGTGGCCGCCGGAAACACGGTGGTCCTCTCCATCATCGGAGTTGTCCTAGCGACCATCCTGGGGATTTTTATTGGCGTCAGTCGTCTCTCAGGTAACTGGCTCGTTTCTCGGCTCTCCCTGTCTTACGTCGAATTCTTCCGCAACGTCCCCCTGCTGATTCAGCTCTATTTCTGGTTCACGGTCAGCCTCGCCCTTCCTCCGGTTAGTTCTGGGATTCGGATAGGTGATCTGTTCATCAACAATGGTGGTATTTCTTTTCCTTGGCCGTCGCCGACCGGAGTGAGCCCGACCGTTTCTTGGCTGGTGCTGGCTTTCTTGTCGTTGGTGGCCTCCTATTTCGTTTATCGCCGCCGTTTTCGGTTGGAAGTTCGTACCGGGCAGCCGTCTTACCCCATACTTTCGGGCTGCTTGGCGGCATTGGTTCTGGGGGCAGTGGCCTGGATTTTGATCACTGCGGTCACGGACACTGCACCGTTTGAGATTACCTACCCGGCCCCTCAAGGCAGATTTGGGCGCATTTCCGGAGGTACCACGGTGCCCGCCGCCCTGATCGTGCTGCTCCTCGGTTTGGTGATGTACACGGCCGCCTTCATCGCCGAGATCGTGCGGGCGGGTATTCAATCGGTTCGCAAGGGTCAGCGGGAAGCTGCCCGTTCCCTGGGCCTCAACAACATGAGATCGCTCAGGTACGTGGTCTTCCCTCAGGCGCTGCGGGTTATCGTGCCGCCGCTGATCAGTCAGTTTCTCAATCTCACGAAGAACAGCAGCCTGGCGGTGGCTATCGGCTACTCGGATCTGCTGAGCGTCGCAAAGACCATGACTCAGATCGCCCCGGCGCTGTCGATATTCATCCTCGTGCTGCTGATTTACCTAGTCATCAGCTTGGCGTATTCCCTCATCGGCAATATCTATAACCGAACGACGAGGATCAGCAACAGATGAGCGACCCACAGCCTGTCTCTGCCTCAGGTAAGGCTCTTCCCCCGCCCCGGACGGAACGGGGAGCTCTCGGCTGGCTGCGCGTCAACCTCTTTGGCGGCTGGCGCAGCAGCTTGCTTACACTTATTTTCAGCGCAGCAGTCGGGGCTGCGTTGTTCTACGGGTTGCGGTGGATATTCGTTCAGGCCGACTGGAGGATTGTCGCGGAGATGGGCGGGCGTATCGCCATCGGCAGCTACAACACGGTCGACAACTGCGCCTCGCAGACTTGCTATTGGCGCCCGCAAGTGGTGTTGTTGGGGTTCATTCTGATTCTCGGGATGGCTTGGGGAATAGCGGGGAAGGGTATGACCAAGCGCATCGCTCTCGGAGCAGCGATCGTTCTGTCACTGCTTGCCTTCCTTCCCTACAGTTGGGAAGACATGGGGATAGGCGTTCGGCTGTTGTTGGGGGCAAACCTTCCTGCATTGGGATTGGGGTGGCTGCTGTCCCGTTATACGCCGCTTCGTACCTACTTCCGCATCAGCCTGTTCGCCGTGGCTTGGTTTGTGCTCTCAATGGTGCTGTTGCGGGGTATTTCGGGGGTACCTGGAATGCAACCGGTTTCGGTCTACGCCTGGGGAGGCTTCATGGTCAACCTGATATTGGCCGTAGGCGGTATTGCGCTGAGTCTCCCCATCGGAATCTTGCTGGCGCTTGGCAGGCGAAGCGAAACTCCGTTAGTAGATCTGCAGTTACCGGTGGGGAAGCGTCGCAGGTTGAAATGGCGCCTGCGCCTGCCCATCGTGAAGTTTCTCTGTGTTGTGTTCATCGAGGTGTTCAGGGGCGTTCCGCTGCTTGCCTTGTTGTTTCTCTCGCAGTACTTGCTTCCCCTTGCTCTGCCGGAGGGCTTCTTTCTTACAAGTATCCCGCTGCTGCGTACCGCAATCGTGATCACTCTTTTCAGCGCGGCTTACATGGCCGAAAATGTGCGCGGCGGACTCCAGGGTCTGCATCCTGGCCAGGCAGAGGCGGCTCGCGCCCTTGGACTTTCCGGCCTGTCGACAATTAGATTGATCACCTTGCCGCAAGCTCTCCGGAATGTGATTCCGGCAATAGTCGGTCAGTTCATCAGTCTTTTCAAGGACACAACCCTGATTTACGTAATCGGCGTGCTGGAAGTGGTGCAGATCGGACGCTCCTTCATTCAAGGGAACATTCAGACCTGGGCAGGGTCCGAAATAGAGTATTTCCTTTTCATCGCTGTGCTCTTCTGGATATTCACCTATGGAATGTCCCGCATCAGCAGGCAGGTAGAGGAAAGACTTGGTGCCTCCAGCCGAGCGAGGAACTAGCTTTGATCAGCAGGAAGGAGACGTTATGAGGCTCATTCGTCGAAGGGAATCTGCCGGTCGTCCACAGCCCGGTGAGTTTGCTGACACCGGGCATGAAGGTTCACAGAAGCAGGTCGAAGACATAATCATCTGCCGCGACGTGCACAAATGGTTCGGCCAGTTTCACGCTCTGCGCGGCATTACCACCACGGTGCGGCGCAGCGAGGTGGTCGTGGTGTTCGGTCCTTCGGGATCGGGCAAGTCCACCTTCATACGTACCATCAACAGGCTCGACGAGCACCAGCGCGGCGAGATCATTGTGGACGGCATCACGCTCAGCAACGACGTCCGCAACATTGACGCCATACGTCGCGAGGTCGGTATGGTCTTTCAGTCGTTCAACCTCTTCCCGCATCTCACAGTGCTCCGCAACATCACCCTGGCTCCTATGAAGGTGCGCCATTTCACGGGGGAGCAGGCTGAGGAGGTCGCCATGGACTTGCTGCATAGGGTGGGCATACCCGAGCAGGCCAGCAAGTTCCCAGGGGAACTCTCAGGAGGGCAGCAGCAGCGTGTAGCCATCGCCCGGGCGCTGGCGATGCAGCCCAAGATCATGCTTTTTGACGAGCCCACGTCGGCGCTGGATCCGGAGATGATTAAGGAGGTGCTCGATGTCATGCGGGAGATGGCCGGCACTGGCATGACGATGGTCGTGGTGACTCATGAGATGGGTTTCGCTCGAGAGGTGGCCGACCGGCTCATGCTCTTCGATGAAGGGCAGATCATGGAGGAAGGTACTCCTGAGCAGATATTCGAAGCGCCCAAGAGCGAGCGAACCAAGTTGTTCCTTTCGCAGATTCTGTAGAAACTCGAGCGCCCGTTTAGCGAACTCAGGTTTGGCAGGGGACTTGGGAATTTTTCCAGGCGAAGGTTTTTGCGTTTTTCAGGCCGCGACCCATCGCTAAAGTCGACTTGTGAGAACGGTCTTGGCTCGTGCGGTTTCGCTGTTTTTGAGCTTGTTAGCGACCCTGATAATAGATCGTTTGCTCCGACTGCGCTCCGAGGTGCGCCAGCCCCGTCTTGGCGGATGGCGTCCTTTAGAAGGCCCCGAACTTAACTGAGGCTCGCAGTTGCGAGTTGCCGTCGTCGGCACCGGCGCAGTTGGCGGCAGGGCGATCCGCCGCTTGGCAGAAGAAGCTGCTGTCGACGAAGTCTTGGTCTGCGGCCGACGCAAGTCCGATTCGGGAGACTTGGCTGCATCTGTGCGAGGGACTCGGCCGTGCCGCCTCGCCGATTTGGGCACGGCCGACGTCGTGGTGCTCGCTACCCCTGCGGGGACTCATTGGCCGGTGGCTTCGCGGCTGATGCAGGAACGCACCGCAGTCGTTTCGGTCTCCGATCATCCTGATGAGGTTCGAGGTTTGCTTTCGATGGATTCTCAGGCTGCTGCGGCGGGTGTGCCTATGCTGCTAGGTGCAGCATTTTCGCCGGGACTGTCGTGCGTTCTAGCTCGCCACGCCGCCGCCGGTTTCGACGAAGTGTCGGCGATTCATGTTTCGCGTCACGGTGCTGCCGGCCCTGCCTGTGCCCGCAGATATCACAAGGCGCTCAAGCGGCAAGGGTGGATGCGGCGAGGCGGAGTTTGGCTTCGCCGCTCGGGCGGCTCGGGGCGTGAACTAAGTTGGTTCCCCGACCCGATCGGTCCGGTCGACTGCTATTTTGGGGAGTTGTCCGAGCCGTGGTTGCTGGCCGGAGCTTTTCCGGATGCCCCGTTCATCACCGCCCGTCGCGCCGCCGCCCGACAAGATCGGCTGACTTCCTGGCTGCCCATGCTTTCGCCGCCGGTGCTAGACGGGGGGCTAGGGGCGGTGCGGGTGGAGGTTCGCGGCTATGTGGGCGGGGAGAGTACGGTGCGAGTAGTGGGATCAGCGCAAGGTCCGGCCGCCGCCGCCGCTTCTGTTGCGGCTCAGGCGGCTTTGGCGGTGGGCGCCGGCGAGGTGGTCAGTCCTGGTGCTATGGGTTTGGCGGAAGCGCTCGACCCGTTGAAGTTCCTGCGAAGTCTCAAATCTGAGGGGATAAGTCCGGTCCTGTTCGAAGGCAGCGGGCTCTAGAGGGACGCCAGAGCAGCAACCAACTCTTCGTGAATTCGTCCGTTGCTAGCAATAAAGTCCCCGCCTGCCGCCTCGGCCCTGCCTGCCTCCTCGTCCCCGCCGTCGGTGGTGGTGATGCGGCCGCCCGCTTCAGGCACGATCACCAACATGGGCGCCGCGTCCCAGAGCGAAAGCCCAGGGTCGATCATGATGTCCGCTCTTCCTGTGGCAAGGAGCACGTAGCCGTATCCGTCGCCCCAGGTGCGCGTGACTCCTCGTCTTTGCGCCAACCAGGCTCCGAGCTTGGGGGGCAGGTACTCAAGCCCGCTCGTGGTAATGCACGCCGTTTCTAAGCTTGAGGTGGAGCTGACCCTTGCGGGCCGGATTTCCGTGCCGCTCCGGTGATACGCCCCCAGTCCCCGACCCGCCCAGACCGCTTCGTCGAGGGCGGGTATGACCGTCACCCCTAGCCGCGGCCCGCTCGCATCCATCATCGCTAGAAGCGTGGCAAACAGGGGGACGCCGTGGACGAAAGATCGGGTGCCGTCGATGGGGTCGATCGTCCAAAGTCGTCCGCTCGTTCCTTCCTGGCGCCCGTGCTCTTCCCCCACGATGCTGTCTTCTGGAAAGAGCTTCTGCAGCTCCGCGATCATGAACTCTTCGGTCGCTAGGTCGGCTTCAGTAACGAGCGAACCGTCGGGCTTGGTCTGCGGATTTAGGAGTCGGCTCGAGAACCACCTTAGGCTGAGGCGTCCTGCCTGCTGAGCGAGTTCCACGGCTGTTTCTAGTAGTTCTCCGCAGGTGTCTTCAAGGTTGTTCATGCTGGTCAGGCTATGAGGCTCGGCCTGCCGTTGTTAGGGTAGAAAGGTGAGTCGTAAACCGGACGCAGGCAACGTTTCCGGCAGCGCAGGTCTAAGCCGGAATTTGACTGCAGACCTGCGGGCGGTCACGGGAACTGATCGCGTCCTTGGCGACCCCCTCGAACTCGCCATCTACGGACGGGATTCTTCCCTGTGTATTGGCGATGAACCGTCGGTGGTCGTTTTCCCCACCACCACCGAAGAGGTGGCGGAGACGGTGAAAGTGTGCCGCCGACATCAGCAGCCCTTCGTGGCGCGCGGTTCCGGAACTGGGCTGGCCGGGAATGCAGTTCCGCTCGGCAATCCGGTGGTGATCGTCACGACGATGATGAACGAAGTCCTCTCGGTGGACGTTTCCGAACGTGTCGCCTGGGTTCAGCCAGGGGTCTTGAACCTCGACCTGACGCGTCACGTTTCGACCTGGGGGCTTCATTATGCCCCCGACCCCTCTAGCCAGCAGGTTTGCACTATCGGCGGCAACGTGGCTACCAACTCTGGCGGCCCGCACTGCTTGGCGTACGGCGTGACCAGCGCCCATGTCCTAGCGATGAAGGTTGTGCTGGCTGACGGAACGATTACCCAACTGGGCGGCCTTGATCCTGAACCTGCGGGTTATGACCTGCGCGGCGTATTTGTGGGGAGCGAAGGGATGCTGGGAATCGCAACGGAGATCGCCGTGCGGCTCATGCCCGACCCTCCGGAGGTCGCCACGATGCTGTTGGATTTTGAAGACGTGTCCGCAGGGGCTTCGACCGTTTCGGCCATTATTGCCGAGGGTCTGGTTCCAGCAGCGATGGAGATGATGGACGCCAACGCCGTCGAGGTGGTGGAGGCGTTCGTCAAAGCGGGCTTCCCTACCGACGCCGCCGCCGTGCTGCTCGTCGAGGTGGAAGGGTTGTCTGCAGGGGTGAAAGCGGCCGTGAAGATGATTTCGGAGCTTGGGCAGCGCAGCGGCGCCCGTCACGCGCGTCTGGCATCCGACGCCGCTGAGCGAGATCTGTGGTGGAAGGGGCGCAAGTCGGCCTTTGGCGCGGTAGCGCGTCTAGCCCCCGACTACTACCTGCACGACACTGTGGTTCCTCGTACCCGCTTGGTAGAGGTCTTGGAAAAGGTATATGAGATTGCCGAACGCTACGACTTGATCGTTGTGAACGTGTTTCACGCTGGCGACGGCAACTTGCACCCGTTGTTGGCGTTCGACAGCCGCACCGAAGGTGTGATGGCCAGCGTGCACGCTGCAGGTGAGGAGATCGTTCTGGCTTCGCTGGCGGCCGGGGGCGTGTTGAGCGGCGAGCACGGCATCGGTCTGGAGAAGCGTGACCTTATGCCCAACTTGTTTTCTCAAGCCGACTTGGCTGCACAGGACCTCTTGCGGGCTTGCTTCGATCCAGCCGGGCTTGCCAACCCCTACAAGGTGCTTCCTGCCGCCTCAGGCTGCGGTGATCTTCGTCCGCAGATCGACGTGCCTGAAGGGGCCTGGGTGTGACCCAGGCCGTCTTGCGGCCGTTTTGTGAGCCTCTTCAGGCGCTGGCCGCCGAAGTCGGACCTTGCGATCCGGTGGTTCCTGCCGGCGGGCGCACTCAGTGGGAGATAGGCGGTCTGCCCGATCCTGGGGCCCGGGAGGTTTTTCTGCCGGCGGGCATCCTGGAGTACGAACCGGCCGAGATGACGGTTCGCTGCCTGGCCGGCACCACCTTGGCTGAACTCGCCGCTGTCTTGGCAGAGGCGGGTCAGATGGTGCCGCTGGATTTGCCGCACGCGGAGGTTGCCACGGTGGGCGGCGTCCTAGCAGTCGGCCGCAGCGGCATCAAGCGGCTCGGCTATGGCCCAATCCGCGACGTCCTGCTGCAGGTCGTGTTCGTGACCGCCGACGGGGAATTGGTCCGCAGCGGCGGCCCCACGGTTAAGAACGTGAGCGGTTTTGACCTCTGCCGTCTCATGGTCGGATCGCTGGGCACTTTGGGCGTGATAGGCGAGGTTATTCTGCGGTGTTTGCCGCGTCCCGCCGTCAGCCAGTGGTTTTCGGGAGAGGCCGACCCGTTCGAGTTGCTGCATCGTCTGTATAGACCTGTCAGCGTCCTCTGGGACGGAACTCGGGTGTGGCTGTGTCTGGAAGGTCACTCCGCCGACGTGGACGCTCAAGCATCGTTGACTTCACTGGAGCCTTGCGCCGGCCCGCCGGAGTTGCCGAGTCCTGGCCGTGTTTCGCTGCGTCCGTCGGAGTTGAAGTCGCTGAAGGGGGAGTTCGTGGCGGAAGTGGGGGTGGGCGTAGCGCACTTGCCAGATCCGACGTCAACCGGATCGTTGGAGGCGCGCAACCTGGCGCTGTGTCAAGAGATCAAGCAGCGCTTTGATCCGCTCGGGAGACTCAACCCAGGCAGATCGGTTTGGGCGGAACTGTGAGTTCTGCGGGCTCGTCCGCAACGCTGCCGTCCTCTGCCCGCCAGCGCCTGGATCTGAACCTCGACGACGACGAACTGGCCACCTGCGTGTCCTGCGGCTTGTGTCTGCCGTACTGTCCTACCTACCGAGTAAGCGGCGCCGAAGGCAAGTCTCCTCGAGGTCGTATCGCCTTGATGCGCGAGGTCGCGAAGGGCGGCTTCATCACCGATCAATTCGTCGATCACATGGACTCTTGCGTGCAATGCCGAGGTTGCGAGACTGCTTGTCCCGCTGGCGTTCCGTTTGGAAAGTTGATGGAGGAGACTCGGGAAGCGCTCGCTCAGAACACCCGTTACCAGCCTTTCTGGAGGCGGTTGGGGTACCGGCTGCTGGGGCGGCCTCGCCTGCTGCGAACTCTGAGCATCGCAGCGGCGCTGGCACAGCGGCTATGTCTGCTGCCGCGGCGTTTGAACCTACCTCGGATGCCCTTGCGCCGACCGGTGATCCCGCTTCATACCGGCGACGTCGGCGAGGTGGTGTGGCTGTTTACTGGATGCGTCATGGACGCCTGGATGCGTGACACCCACGTCTCCACTGCTCAAGTAGTAGCCATGGCGGGCGGTTCGGTTCAACTGCCGCCTTCTGGGGCAGGCTGTTGCGGAGCGCTGCACGTTCATGCCGGTCTCCGCAGTCAAGCGCAGAGGTTGGCTCGCCGCTGCATGAAGGCGATGCCCGGCGATGCGCCTATCCTGGTCAACTCGGCTGGCTGCGGCGCTGCGCTCAAAGCCTACGGGGACTTGCTTTCCACGCAGGAGGCGGCCGACTTCAGCAGTCGGGTGCTGGACGTGCATCAGTGGCTGTCGTCTCGGATGGACAGACTGACGGCGCCACCGCTTCCACCTTCCCGTCCGTCGGTTGCCGTTCAAGACCCTTGCCACCTGCGCCACGTGCAAGGGACGCATATGGCAGTCAGGGATGTCCTAGCACCTTTCGTGCAGATAGTGGAGCTCGACGACGAGGGTCTCTGCTGCGGCGCGGGCGGCGCCTACAGCCAACTTCGACCAGTTGAAGCCGCCGCCGTCCGTGACCGCAAACTAGCGGCCATTGCCCGCAGCGAGGCCAAAGTGGTGGTTTCCGCTAATCCTGGCTGCGCCATTCACTTGGCCGCGGCAGGTGTGGAGGTGCTTCACCCGTTGGACTTGGTAGCAGAACGGATGGCTGAGCACCGAGGGGTTTCCGTTTGATCAATTAGCGGAGTTGACCTTTAGCGGAACTCCTGCTAACCCTGGCGTTTGGCGTCTAGCGCGCTCGGAGGGACTCGAACCCCCAACCTTCTGATCCGTAGTCAGATGCTCTATCCAAATTGAGCTACGAGCGCACGGCCTTTGATTGTACTGAAAATGTGGCCGTTCTGCGGCTTCGCGCCTTTCGCCTTTGATCGGCGAAAGTCCAGCAGGCTCGCGGCGGAGGGAGGGGGATTCGAACCCCCGGGGCCATGAAACCCAACGGTTTTCAAGACCGTCGCAATCGTCCGCTCTGCCATCCCTCCTCAGTCAAGGCTACCTGGGCGGCAGAGCTCATGAATTTCTTCGATCCAGCGCTCCGCCTGCCGCCAGGCTTTTCCAGCTTCCTCTCTCCGCTCTCCGGCGTCTTCGCTTGCGGAAGGGTAGGAGCCTAAGAACTTCAAATCGGCGTGCTTGGCTTTGATGTTGAGCAGGCAGTCGCTCACCAACTTGTCGCTGACGTGGCCTTCGAAGTCGATGATGAAGCAGTAGTTGCCGAGGGCTTGCTTGGTGGGGCGAGATTCCAACTTGGTCAGGTTGATGGAACGCGCCGCGAACTCCTGCAGGATGCTGAGCAGCGATCCAGGCCGATCTTGGCGCTGGAAGACCACAATCGACGACTTGTCGTGGCCGGTGGCGGGCGGGATTCCTTCCTCTTTCTTGGCAACTGTCACGAAGCGGGTCTGGCCTTCTTCCTTGTAGCCGATGTCGGAATGCAGGATTTCCAACTCGTACACCTCAGCAGCCCTAGCGGAGCCGATTGCTGCCGTGGAGGTATCGCCGAGTTTTTTCACCAAATCGGCAGCCTCCGCAGTCGATAAGGAGACGCCGATGCCGACCCCGGGCATGAAGGCATGCAGAAAACGGACGCACTGTCCGTACGCGTTCGGAAACGACCACACCTTCTTTATTTTGGAGAGTTCGGCTCCTCGCAGCCCCAAGAGATGCAGATGAACCGGCATGATCGTCTCTCGCTGTATGAACAGTTCGTATTCGAACGCCAGAGCGTCAAGGGTTTCGTTCACTGTGCCCTCAATAGAGTTCTCCAGCGCCGCAAAGCCCAAGTCCACTTTGTCGTCTTTGGAGACGGCGTCGAGGATTTGTCTTATGGAAGGTTTTGGAATGTGTTCGATGTTGGCTAGGGCAGCTTCCCCGAGGAGCGCCTCTTCACTGAACGTTCCGGCGGGCCCCAAATAGGCGACCTTGCGTTTTTTGTCAGGTTTCTCGCCCGCTGCGGAGGGAGGCTGCACGCTCATGGCTCTCAAGGATACAGAATGGGATAAAGCTAATTAGAGAAGGGATTTGAATGAACGAACCGCCCGATATGCCCCCACCATCTCGGCGCGGCGCGGCTGTGGGCCGCTTTTACTTTCGCCAACTCCTGTCCGGACGGGACTTCGGTGCGCCCGGCGACGAAGTGGCTAAGCAGATGCGAAACTTCGTCTACCTGTTGGGAGATCGAAACACAGGCGACGCCTTGGTGATAGACCCGGCCTACGATCCTCGCTCCATCGTTGATGCCGCCGCAGCCGACGGGATGAGAATCAGCGGAGTTCTTGTGACTCACCACCATCCCGACCACGTCGGAGGCGACCTGTTCGGTCATTCGATTGCCGGCTTACCTGAGCTGCTTGAAATCGCCTCGGTGCCCGTGCATGTGCATTCCAAGGAAGCGGGTTTCGTGTGTTCTGTTACCGGCCTCGACCGCGGCAGTCTCATTTGTCATTCGAGCGGAGATTTGGTAAGTGTTGGCGGGTTTTCTGTGGAGTTGATCCACACTCCAGGCCATACGCCAGGCAGCCAGTGCTTCTTAGTCAGAAACCGCCTCTTGGCAGGGGACACGCTGTTTTTAGAAGGCTGCGGCCGGACAGACTTTCCTGGCGGCGACGCTGAGGAGATGTACGCAAGCCTGACGCAGCGGCTGGCAAAAGTGCCAGGCAGTGCAGTGCTTTTTCCCGGTCATGACTACTCTTTGCGACCTTCTGCTCCTATGGACGAAGTGCGCCGTCTCAACAGCGTGTTCGTTCCGCGTTCGCCGATGGAATGGTTAGCAGCGTTTGGGCGTTGAATTCACTGGCCCTAGGGCGTGGCTTGCTTAAAGCAGGCTTAATGCAGGCAGCGCATGCGGGCGCGAAGATTGCCGCGAGCACCCGTTGTGAAAGTCGTAAAATGAACGCGGGATTTGAAACGGCTGCTAGAGGCGCAACAGAGAAGTGGCCTTTGCGCTTCTTTAGGTGAACCATAGGAGGACAGTCAATTGGCAAATCAGAGATCAACCCGAAGAAATGTGCGCCGGCGGGGCGCGCAGTCTCGCCTATCCGTGATTGCGTTTCGTTGTCTAGTCTTGCTGGCGGCGGTTGCCCTCTTGGCTGGCAGTTGTTCCTCGGGGCAAGAAAGCCCGAGTCTTTCTTCCACACGACCTGATGAAGCCGCTGCCCCTGAACCTGCCCCTGCTCCCCCGCAGGTTGGGCAGTCCAATTCCGACGCTTCTGCCCCTGCTGCTCCTGCTCCTGGGGCAGGGGAGGATGACTCAAAACCGATAGATGATCTCGAGGATCTGCCTCCTCCTATCGACCTGAGCGGCACTTCTGCGCCCGCGGCGCCTGCGGCGCCCACGACGAGTACTACGAGGCCAGCAGAGTTCGTTGATCCTGAGAGCACGAGGTTGCCGTCCGATGTCACTCCTGTGTCAGATTCTTTTCCGCCGATTCGGGAGCGGGCAGCTCCTGCTTGGCAGCCGCAGCAAATTATGGTGGCCAAGCCGAATTTGAGAGACACTATTCCTGTGTATGACGCTCCGAACGGGTCTCAGATTTCTTTCAAGGACGGGGAGTTGTGGAGTTATACCTATCGGGGGAATCAGTTGGTGGTGCGCGTGACGCAGGGCAGCGAAGGGGACGAATGGGTGGAGGCTGAGTTGCCTATGCGCCCATGGGACAACATGAACAGGCCAAACGGGGTCCGCGGCTGGGTGCGGACAGAAAACTTCGACTGGCGCACGGTGAATCATCACATCCAGATCGATCTGTCCGACGAGAACCAGAATCCGAGGGTGGACTTCTGGAATGGCGACACCTGGATAACTGGCACATACGCCATAATCGGCAAGCCGGAGACCTATACACCAGTGATGGACTCGTTTATCGTGGAAAAGATAGAGGGTTACAACGCCGTGCTCGGGAGCTTCATCATGATGCTTTCAGGGTTCAGCACTGTCCATGAGAGTTTCGACGGAGGTCTCCCCAGAATCGCCCTACATGGAACTCATATTCCTGAGCGGGTGGGTGAACACCTTTCCAATGGGTGCATACGTATTCCTAACCCCAAGATAGATCTGATCAATGCTCAAGCTCCGCTAGGGACTAGGGTCAACATTATTACCTGAGCTATTGCGCCTCTTGGCGGGCGGCCTTGGGTTGTGGGGGATTCAGGGATTTGTCTCTTGAAGCGTGCTAATTCTCCTAGTAGAATAGGGATTGAGGCTTGCGGCCGCTGGGCGGATTATGCGGTGGGGAGTTCTCGTCTGTTCATCTTTGGTGCGGAGGCGAGCAAGCGACAGACTAAGGAGGAGTAATGGAATTGCGGTCTTTCCCGTGCGCTAGAGGGCGTCGTTTTGCACTGAGCGGACTGGTGCTGCTTGGAGTCATCGCCTTGTTGTCAGCGAGTTGTTCAAGCGGTGCAGGCCCTTCTTTGACATCCACTTTTGAGCCCACCTCGACTCAACCCGTCGTGAATCCGTCGTCGGAGGTGCCCGCTTCCCTGTCGCCGTCGGAGGCGCCCACGTCCCCGCCTTCGTCGGCGACGCCCAATTCTCTGTCACCGGAGGCGCCCGCTCCTCCGCCGCCGACTACGACGGCTGCAGAACCGCCGCCTTCGCCGGTGGACATAATTCCGGTCTCGAGTACGCCTTCGACCACCCCTTCCGTGTCGCCGCCGTCAACCACCGAGCCTTTGCGGGTTGCCGTCTCGCCGCCCACTTCGCTTCCACCTACAAGCACTTCGATCGCGGTGTCCCCCCCTCCTGCGCCGTCGCGTCCGCCTCTTCCGCCGATTCGGGAGTTGGCTGCTCCTGCTTGGCAGCCGCAGCGGATTATGGTGGCCAAGCCGAATTTGAGGGAGATCATTCCTGTGTATGACGCTCCGAACGGGTCTCAGATTTCTTTCAAGGACGGGCCGTTGTGGAGTTATACCTATCGGGGGAATCAGTTGGTGGTGCGCGTGACGCAGGGCAGCGAAGGGGACGAATGGGTGGAGGCTGAGTTGCCTATGCGCCCGTGGGACAACATGAACAGGCCGAACGGGGTCCGCGGCTGGGTGCGGGCGGAGAACTTCGACTGGCGCACGGTGAATCATCACATTCAGATCGATCTGTCCGACGAGAACGGAAATCCCAGGGTGGACTTCTGGGACGGCGATCGCTGGGTTGCTGGCACATACGCCATAATCGGCAAAGCATCCACCCATACGCCGGTGATGGACTCATTCGTTGTCGAAAAAATCCCTGGTTACAGCCCTGGAGTAGGGACTCGCATCCTGATGCTCTCAGGTTTTAGCACCCGCCACGAAACTTTTGCTGGAGGCCTTCCCAGAATTGCCTTGCACGGAACCAACATTCCCAACAGAGTGGGCGAACACCTCTCCAATGGATGCATTCGCATCCCCAATGGGGTCGTGGAGTTGATCAGCGATCAAGCCCCGCTGGGGACGAGGGTCAACATCATCGCCTGAACTTCGCAATTCCGCCTGCCGGTGAGATTCAACCGGTGAGATTTCAGCCTTGTCTCCTGCGGGCGGAGTTGATTGCCGTAGTTGCTTGAGGGTGCAGTTGTAATATTCGCGTCAAGAACTCGACGCATTGGCGATCGTCCGAATTAGGAGAGTTTCGTCAGTTTCAACCTGTGACGGAGGTTCAGAACGTGAAGAGTCGTGAGATTATTGGGGGTACCGGTCGCTGGCTGCCTTTGGCATTCAAGGGTCGAGGGCTCGTTCCCTCCGCGGTGGCTTTCGCTGCGGCGGGCATATTGATCGCTGGGGGTTGCGCTAGCGAGGAGCCGGCGGCCACGGAGACCACGGAGGCAACTTCCACTACTGCGCCGCCCCAGCCTCCTGCTCCGCCTCCGCAGAACCCCCCTGTCGACATCGAAACCGCCCCGCCTCCTCCGCCGACCGCCACGTCTGCCCCTCCGCCGTCAACCACCTCGACGGTCGCGGCTACGAGCACGTCGGTCACCGCCCCGCCCGCTGAGCCTGAGCCACCTCCCCAACCATCACTTCCAGAGATTAGATCTACTGCGGCCCCTGCGTGGCAGCCGTCGCAGATACTCGTGGCAAAGCCCGACTTGAGGACGACCATTCCGGTGTTTGATGCGGCAAACGGGACTCAACTCAGCTTCAGGGACGGGGAGTTGTGGAGTTATACCTATCGCGGTAATCCGTTGGTGGTGCGTGTTACGCAGGGCAGCGAAGGGGACGAATGGGTGGAGGCTGAACTGCCGATTAGGAGCAGTGATCAGACTTCGCCAGGAGGCGTTCGAGGCTGGCTGCGGACGGAAAACTTCGACTGGCGCACTGTCAATCATCACATTCAGGTCGATCTGTCTGATGACAGGGGATATCCGAGGGTGGATTACTGGAACGGAGATACTTGGGTTACGGGGTCGTATGCCATCGTCGGACGCCCGGGATCTGCTACTCCTGTGATGGACTCTTTCGTGGTCGAAAAGTATCCGGCCAGCAGAGACTTAGGGTCGCACGTGTTGATGCTCTCTGGTTTCAGTCCGACCTTTGTGAACGACGACGGAGCGCTTCCTCGCATCTCCCTGCATGGCACGGACGTGCCAGAGCGAGTGGGGGAGCGAATTTCCAACGGCGATATCAGAGTCCCCAACGAGGTTGTGGGGGCGATTTACGCCCAAGCCCCGCTAGGGACGAGGGTCAACATCATCCAGTAGCGCCGAGTAGCGCCGACTGCCCGCCCGAAATCTGTTTGAAGGCGGGTAATCCCTAGCAGTCCTCAGTGAAGCACGTGAGCCAGAGCGTCTATGACCTGATCGAGTTCGCTTTCGCTGATGACAAGCGGGGGGCAGATTGCCAGCGCCGTGCCTATGGCTCGCAGAATTACGCCATTGTCCATCAGTTGGTCGCGCACCGCCACGGCGTCTTTCCCTAATTCCGCCGCCCAGACCGCCCCTGCTCCTCGATAGTCCACCAGCAACCCGTCTTCGGTGAGCGCCCGCAGTCCTTCCTCAAGGTGCGCGCCTATGGCAGGAACTCTGGCGAGGAGATTCTCGGACTGCATGAGCGCAAGGTTTGCAACTCCCGCGGCGCAGGGAGTCGGATGCCCTGAATAGGTGTAGCCCGTGCGCAGCACGAATCCGGGCTCGGCTTCCAGGAGTTCGCAGAAGCGACGCGAGAGGATCACTCCAGCTAGGGGAAGATAACCCGACGTCACGCCTTTAGCGAAGGTTATGAGGTCGGGGGCGACGTCGTAGTATTGCGCGCCGAACCATTCACCGGTGCGCCCGAAGCCGCAGATCACCTCGTCGGAGATGAACAGGGCTCCGTTGTCGTCGCAGAGTCTTCGCAGGCCGGACAGGTAGCCGTCCGGCGGAGGCCACACTCCTCCGGCGCCTTGGATGGGTTCTGTGATCACCGCCGCCACTCTTCCGGCGTTTGCTGCGAAGGCCACTCCTGCTGCTTCGAGGTCGTCATAGGGAACTTCTACGAAGTGAGGCACGAGGTCGCCCCAGCCCTCTCGGTTGCCGGCGATGCCTTGTGCGGCAGTGCCGCCGAAGTTGGTGCCGTGGTAGCCGTTCGTGCGCTTGATCACCACCTGCCGATCCTCTTCGCCGCGCAGCCGATGCCAGAGACGGACAAATTTCAGCACGCTGTCGACGGCTTCCGAACCGGAGCAGCATAGGAATACCCTCCCGTCCGGGAGAGGCGAGAGCGCCGCGATCATCTCAGACACCTGCTCTGCCGGCTCGTTCGTGAACGGAGCAAACGTGTTGTACGCCTCGATCTCGTTCATTTGGGCGGCGACGGCGTCGATTATCTCCGCTCTGCCGTGTCCGACTTGGCAGTACCAAAGGCTGGCCATGGCGTCTATGTATTCGTTGCCCTTGTTGTCCCAGAGGGTGCATCCCCGTCCGCGTACGATCTTCCGGAAATTGCCGCCCGCCGGGGGCGCAAAAGCGTGTAGGAATGCGTTTTTCATCTGCGGCTGGCCTTTCTGTCTTGATTGAGGCTAACTTCTTTTAGCAATGATTCTTTCTGATCGTTCGATCCTTGAGTGTCTGGAGACGGGGCGCATTTCCATCGACCCTCTGTCGCCGGACGCCGTTCAGCCCTCTTCTGTGGATTTGCGTCTGAACAACATTTTCAGGGTTTTCCGCAGTCATACCCTGAGTCACATTGACGTCAAGCAAAACCTGGAATCGCTTACGCAGTTGGTCACCATCCCCGAGACGTCGGCCTTCATCCTGCACCCGGGGGAGTTCGTGCTGGGATGCACTCTGGAGAGGGTGGCCTTGCCGGACGATCTGGTGGCGCGCTTGGAAGGAAAATCCAGCTTGGGGCGTCTGGGCTTGCTCATACATTCCACCGCGGGCTTTGTGGACGCCGGCTGGAAGGGGCAACTCACGCTTGAACTCTCGAACGTGGCGACTTTGCCGATCACCTTGTATCCGGGTATGAAGATCGGGCAGATCAGCTTTATTCAGATGACCACCCCGGCTTTGAGACCCTACGGTTCAGGAGAGATCGGTTCTAAGTATCAAGACCAGAGGGGCCCGGTGCCCAGCCGCTACTGGGAGAATTTTCCGGCGCCGCCTGGCGCTCCGTCCCTCGCCGCTCCCTCCGACGGCTAGTCGTCGGTCTCGGCTCTCTCCATCAGATCCCGCGCCTGGGCAGCCCAGCGCCACCTGACGACCCGCCCGGGAGTTTCCAGGGCTTCCTCCAGAGCTGCGATTTCGGCTTCGTCCATCTCCGCGAGTTGGGCGTAGCGGGTGATTCCTCTGGTTTTCAGGATGCTCAGCGCCATGGGGTCGGTGCCTCTAATAAGCGCAAGGTTGTCCGGGCGTCCATCCTCGGCGCTTTCCTTCCCCGATGCGGCGTCCACTGCCGCCTCCGCGCCGGAGTCTTCGGCAGCGGGCGTTGGCGGGGCAGTTGCTGTTCCGGCCCAGGCGCCTGCCCAGGCAGGCGCCTGGGCTTTCTTTTGGGGCACAAGCCTGATCGGTTCTATTAAGGGGAGCGCCGGAGTCCCTTTGAGCGGCTCAGTTTCTTCGCCGCTGCTAGTTGTGGGCAGCACTGACTCGAATCTCATGGTTTCGCTTCGCGTTTCTTTCGTGCGGATACTGCGGATGCTGCGGATGCTGGAATCGTAATCCTCGCCGCCGGTTCCTGCGAGTACGGCCACCGGCAGTTCAGCCGGCAGTTCAGCCTTGCTGATCTCTGCTTCTGCTTCCGCATTCTTCAAAGCCTCCAGGACGTGCAGGGCGATGTCGCCTACTTGCACTTCTTCGGCTTCGGCACCCTCTGCGGCCACCCCGTCCGAAATCATTACGTAGCAGAAAGGGCAGGCCGTGGCGATGCGGGTGGCTCCCGTGGCTAACAACTCCTGCGATCGCTCTAGGTTGACTGGCTTTCCGACGACTTCTTCCATCCACATGCGTCCGCCCCCTGCCCCGCAGCACATGCTCGACTTGCCGTTGCGTTCCGCCTCCACCACTTCGATGCCTCCGAGGGCTCCCACCACCCGCCTAGGTGCCATATAGATGTCGTTGTGCCGCCCCAGGTAGCAGGCATCGTGGTAGACGAGTTGCTCTTCCAGCCTGGTTTTGCTGAGGTCCAGCCGTCCGTCTGCCACCAGACGCTCCAGCAGTTGGCTGTGGTGGATCACTTCGTAGTGGCCGCCTAGCTGCGGATACTCATTGCCGAGCGTGTTGAAGCAGTGCGGACACTGGGTGATGATCTTTCGCACCCCCATTGCGTTGAGCGTCTCTATGTTTTGTGCAGCCAGCATCTGAAATATGTATTCGTTGCCGGTCCGTCGGGCTGGATCGCCGGTGCACGTCTCCGAGGGCCCCAGGATGGCGAAGTCCACTCCCGACCTGTGCAGAAGTTCGGCCATGGCAGCCGTGACTTTGCGGTTCTTGTCGTCGAAACTGCCCGCGCAGCCCACCCAGTAGAGGTATTCAGCTTCCAGCGGGCTGCCTCCGTCCACCACTCTCACCCCTTCCAAGCCCTCTGCCCAGTCCCCCCGAGAGGAACTCGCCATCCCCCACGGGTTTCCGGAGTTTTCCATGGAACGGTAGGCGTTTCCGAGTTCGGACGGAAAGTCACTCTCCATCAGCGAGAGGTAGCGCCTCATGTCGAGAATTTTGTCGAGGATTTCGATGTTCACAGGGCAGGCTTCGTCGCAGGCCCTACAAGAAGTGCATGACCAGACTTCTTCGGAAGTGACCCTCTCAAAGACGTTGTCCGCCTTGATGCTCAAGGCTGCGTCCGCGCTCAGCGGGGGTGAGGTGGGCGGCGAGCCCGTTGCTGCCATGACTTCCCCCGTCTTGAGGACGATTTCTCTGGGATCTAGGGGTTTGCCGGTTGCGTGCGCTGGGCAGACCGAGGTGCACCTTCCGCACATGGTGCATGAGTCCAGGTCTAGGAGTTGTTTCCAGGAGAAGTCGGCGATGGTGGAAGCTCCGAAGGTCTCCAAGTCGGATTCCATCAGGTCTTCCATCGGTTTCATTGCGCCCTTGGGTCGATCTTTGTGGTTTAGGTACATGTTTGCCGGCGAAGTGAGCATGTGGCGCAGCATCGTGGTGGGTATCAGCAGAACGAACAGCACGAACGCAACTGCGTGCATGATCCAAAACGCCTGATGCCAGCCTGCGGCGCTTTCTATTCCCGAGAGGCCGCGTGCCAACCAATAGCCGACAAACGACCATCGCTCAAACTCCGGCACACCTTCGTTGGCGATGCGGAACGCCTCTACGCCGAAGCCTGTGAGGCCGATGGCAAGCATCGTGAAGAGAATCAAAGCGTGCTCCGGTCGGCTCTTCGTTCGGACTCGGTATGGACGCGTCCGCCTTGGGCCGAAGCGCCGTGCGATGGCCCAAGCCACTCCTACGATGAAGACAACCCCGGCCATGTCTCCCACTGCCGAGTATCCCTGGTAGACCCTCCCGTGCAGAAACTTGGCGGACTCGGGAAGCTGGTGGTCGATTTCCAGGGTGACTGTCACCCCGACTAGCACCAGGAAGCTGAAGTAGATGAGGGAATGCATTACTCCGGCAGCTGGGTCCCTTAACAGGGTTTGCATGTAGAGCCCGGCGCGGAGGTTCTCCAGCCGCTTTCGTATGTTGCCGCGGTTGGTGGAGCGGTCTTCGCTGCCTCCCCGTTCCCAGTTTCCCACCCTTGATCCGAACAGTATCGAGGCGTAGATGATCGCAGCCGGAACGAGCGTGTAGAACAGAACTTTCAGCGGAGCGGCGATGTTGCCGAAGACTTCCCTCGTGACCCCACCCGGCGTTCCAAAGCCGTTGACGGCGGCGGCGATTCCCGAAGCGACGGTGATCAGAGCCAACGCCGCACCGACCGCTACGACAATGCGGCGGGGGCGAAGTTTTGTTTTTTGCGTCCCGTCTGTCATTCCGTCTTTCATCCCGTCGTGAGGATACGACACTCAAGAGTGGATGCTGTGGTTAGAGCTTTCAAGTCGCTATGAGCCTTTTAAAGAGTTCCTATGTGCAGTTTTTCGGTTCAGTCGTTCTAGCGACAGCCGGTTGCCTAGCGAGGGCGACATTGACAGCCTGAAACGCCGGGCTGTTGTTACAATTTTCGCCGCTCCGACTCTTCGTCCTGTGGAGACGAAGGTTGCGGGTGTTAGCAGAAGGGAAAGGGGTTCATAAAGAGAAAGGGAATTCGTGAAGAGAAAAGTAATTTTCGGCGTCGGCGCGTCCGTGGCTTGCGTGGTTTTTGCTGCCTTGCCGATCTCTGCCCAGAGTTCAGCAGCGGCCGATGCTGTGCAAGCCGTGGTGGACAACCTCTGGGTGTTCATAGCGGCTGTTTTGGTGTTTTTTATGCAGGCCGGCTTTGCTTTGGTGGAGTCGGGGATGACCCGCGCCAAGAACGTCATCAATATCATGGCCAAGAATTTGGCCGATGCTTCCGTAGGCATCCTGGCGTTCTTGGCCGTCGGGTATGCGCTGGCTTTCGGCGGTTCTGGCGCTTTCTGGGGGACTGAGGGCTTTTTCCTGAGCGGAAGCGCCCTCTTTGAAGCAGGTTCGAGCGGAGTTGGGAATCTGAGTTCTGCGACGTTCTTCTTATTCCAGGCGGTGTTTGCGGCCACGGCCGCCACGATCGTCTCCGGAGCTATGGCTGAGCGCACTCGCTTCAGCACCTACCTAATAGTCAGTTTGGTAATGACCGCCCTTGTATACCCCACGGTCGTGCACTGGACATGGGGAGGGGGATTTATCGCCGACATGGAGATTTACGGCGCTAGATACAGCGATTTTGCTGGATCCACGGTGGTTCATTCGACGGGCGCCTTCGCGGCGCTCATGGGTGCTTACTTCTTGGGCCCCAGGCTTGGATGGTCATCCAAGAGGGGCATACCTGGGCACTCGATTCCGCAGGTGGTTCTGGGTGTTTTTATACTCTGGCTGGGCTGGTTCGGGTTCAACGCGGGCTCCGCGTTGGCCGCTAACGGCGTGGTGATGCTGGTCGGCATGAACACGGCGATCGCCGCTGCTGCCTCGACGCTGGCTGCGGGCGGTATGACATGGGTTAGGACAGGCAAGCCCAGCTTGACCACGTCAGCCAATGGAGCCCTGGCTGGGCTAGTGTCCATTACGGCGGGTTGCGCCACCATGAACGTGCTTGGCGCATTAGTGACCGGAGCAGTGGCTGGCGTACTCCTGACCGCTTCGGAGCGGTTCGTGGCACGCCGCGGCATCGACGATCCGGTCGGGGCTATTTCTGTGCATGGCGCTTGCGGAATTTGGGGGACGCTTGCCATCGGCCTGTTTGCCCGCTACGACGACGCTTTCTTGGGGCGGGAAAACGCAGGATTGTTCTACGGCGGCGGCGGAGGCCAACTCTTGGTGCAGCTGATCTTCATTCTCATAGTCATGGTCTGGACGCTTGCCACTATGGGAGCGCTCTTTTTCCTGCTCCGCAAGCTCGACCTTTTGCGGGTTTCGCCGAAGGTGGAGACGGAAGGGCTGGATCTGCTCGAGCACGGGGTCAGCGCTTACGGCGAAGACCCGTTTCCTGGCCGCGCTAGGGCTACCGACCGCATCGAGTAGGTGAACTCCTCTCGAGGGGAGGCTCGTTTCTTCGCTTATTTGAGGGCTAGCGGCTTAAGGAGAGCCGCTAGCCCTCAGAGAAAGCGTTCGGTGAGCGGCAGTTTCGCAGTCGGCAGCAGATCGTCGTCGATCGTGTACAGAATCGGTCTGCCGGTCGGGATCTCAACGCCGCTTATGTCTTCGTCGGCTACGTCATCGAGGTGTTTAACGAGAGCCCTCAGGCTGTTGCCGTGAGCGGCGATGAGCACGCAGCCGAAGCGCTTCAAGTCCGGAACGAGGCGGTCGTACCAGTAGGGAAGAAGCCGCCCGAGCACGTCGCGGAGAGATTCGCCTAAAGGCACGGCTTGCGGAGCAATGTCCGCAAATCGGGGATCTGCGTTGGGATTCCAGGGATTCGTAGACAAAACGGGCGGCGGTGCAGTCTCGTAACTCCTTCTCCAGAGGTGTACCTGTTCGTCGCCGTAGCGTTCGGCGGTTTCAGCTTTGTTCTTGCCGGTCAGGTCGCCGTAGTGCCGTTCGTTGAGCCGCCAGTGTTTCCGCAGCGGTATCCAGTTCCGATCTGTTTCTGCTAGAGCTGCGTGGCACGTGTCTATGGCTCTGGTGAGGACGGAAGTGTGTGCGGCCGCAATGGGCAGACCGCATTCGTGTATTGCGCGCCCTGCCGCCGCTGCTTCGGCTTTTCCCTCTTCGGTGAGCGGCGCGTCCCACCACCCGGTGAAGCGGTTTTCCAGATTCCAGGTGCTCTGGCCGTGTCTGAGGAGTATCAGAGTGGTTTCCATTGTTCTCCCGTTCTGCCCGACGCCTAAAATAGTTGCTGCTGCTTGCGCCTCTTGCTCCTTAATTCTTTGCGCCTTATCTGCCCTAATCTTTGTGTCGCTTGCGCCGCTTGCGGCTCGGCTATGCGTTCTCTGCCCCCGGCTATGCGCTCGGCCTTCTGTTTGGCTTTCCGCTCTCCCTGCTCCGCTCTTCAATCTCTTGGCTGAACCTTCGCAGACTGCGTCTGCCGCAGGGGAAGCATTATGACTTGTTTGGCGTTATATGGAATACGCATGCATAGCCTGAATGCGGGATCGACGAAAGACTTCGCCTCACGCTGAACCAGAATGCGAAATTGAGCGTCCGCAGAATCAGAAGATGGGAGAAAACAGATAATGGGAAAAGCAGTAGGAATTGACTTGGGAACCACCAATTCGGTCGTGTGCGCCCTTGAAGGCGGCGACCCGGTCGTGATTGCCAACGCTGAGGGTGATCGCACGACGCCTTCGATCGTGGCTTTCGCCGCTAGCGGCGACGTGCTCGTCGGAAAAGTGGCCAAGAATCAGGCCGTTACCAATGCCGATCGCACGATTCGATCCGTGAAGCGTCATATGGGGGAATCCCGATCGATCCTGGAGGTGGAAGGCAAGAAGTACATGCCTCAGGAGATTTCAGCGCGCGTGCTCATGAAGCTCAAGAAAGACGCCGAGACCTACCTAGGCGAGGAAGTGACCGAAGCCGTCGTGACCGTGCCCGCATACTTCGACGACGCTCAACGCACCGCCACTAAAGAGGCCGGTCAGATCGCCGGACTGGAGATCTTGAGGATCATCAACGAGCCCACCGCAGCTTCCCTTGCTTACGGCCTTGACAAACAGGAGGCCGACGAGACGATTCTTGTGTTCGACCTAGGCGGCGGAACGTTCGACGTTTCGGTGCTGGAAATCGGCGATGGGGTGTTCGAGGTGAAGTCCACGAGCGGCGACACCAAACTCGGCGGCGACGACTGGGACGAGAAGATCATCAACTGGCTTACGGAGAGTTTCAAGGGTGACCACGGGATCGACCTTTCCAAAGACTCCATGGCTCTCCAGCGCCTCAAGGAGGTGGCCGAGCAGGCCAAGATAGAACTCTCGCAAAAGCTGGAGACTCAGATCAACTTGCCTTTTGTGACGGCTACCGACGCCGGGCCGATCCACCTCGACTACAAACTCACCCGCGCTGCGTTCGAGGCCATGGCTTCCGACCTCTTGGATCGCTGCCGGCGTCCCTTCGGGCGGGCGCTCGAGGACGCAGGCTTGTCGAGGGGCGATATCGACCACGTAATCCTCGTGGGAGGTTCGACCCGGATGCCCGCCGTCACCGAACTGGTGACGGAACTGACCGGCAAGGAGCCCCACAAGGGTGTGAACCCCGACGAGGTCGTGGCCATCGGCGCTGCCGTTCAGGCGGGAGTATTGAAAGGCGAAGTCACTGACGTGTTGTTGCTCGACGTCACCCCGCTCTCGCTCGGCATCGAAACCAAGGGCGGCATCCTCACCAAGCTCATTGAACGCAACACGACCATTCCCACGAAGCGCTCGGAGGTTTTTACTACGGCTTCCGACAATCAGCCTTCGGTGGAGATTCATGTACTTCAAGGAGAACGCGAGATGGCCCAGTACAACAAGACTCTCGGCAAGTTTCAGTTGGTAGACATTCCCCCTGCCCCCCAGGGGATCCCGCAAATAGAAGTCACGTTCGACATCGATGCCAACGGCATCGTGCACGTTTCCGCCAAGGACAAGGCCACCGGAAACGAGCAGTCCATAACGATCACCGGCCAGTCGGCTCTCGACGAAGATGAGATTGAAAAAATGGTCCAAGACGCTGAGGCGCATGCCGAAGAGGATCGGCGGCGTCGTGAGTCTGCCGAACTGCGCAACGAGGCCGACGCTCTGGTCTATCGGGCGGAGAAGCTGATCACAGAGGCAGAGGACAGCGAAACCGATTCCGACACTTCCGAACTGAAAAGTGCGATAGATGCCGTCAAGAGCGCCTTAGAGGATGAAGACAACGATTCGATTCGCTCCACGACGGACTCCCTGCAGAAGGCTTTGGAGCGTTACGTTTCCGACATGTATTCAGCTGCCGCGGCGGCGTCTGAAGAGGCGCAATCCACCGATTCGGATGCCGGTGCGGATGACGAGATCATCGACGCCGAGATTGTGGATTCCGAAGACGAGTTCGACGACCGCGAGGGCTCGAAGTGATGGGCGACGCCGCTGTTTCGCCGCCCGAGGATGAGGCTGGACTGCCCGAATCGAGCGACGACCGCGGCGGCGACGGCGAGCGTCTCAGCTCCGAGGGCTCCGAGGAGTTGTCGAAAGGCGGCAGCCCGTCTTCTGGTGCTGCCGAGGAGGTCGTGCTCGAATCCGCCGCCGCCGCATCACCAGATGCCGATGAGTCCTCGGTCGCCCAAGGCGCCCAAGATGCCAAGTCTGAGGTTCAGGACATCTCGCCGCCCCCGCAACCGACTGCCGCCTCTGCTCCGGACTCTGCGCCAGCCGCGCCCGAGGTTTGCGAGCGCTGCAAGAAGTTCGAAGAAGAACTGGAGCTGAGCAGGAATGAACTAGAGCTGAGCAGGAACAAAGAACTGCGCCTGCGCGCGGACTTGGGCAACTCTAAGCGCAGGCACCTTGAGCGGCTAAAGGTGGAGGTATCCCAGAGCGAGTCTGATCTGCTTCGCCAACTCCTGCCTGGTCTAGATGCCCTAGATGCGGCCTTCATCCATCACCCCGAAGTGGTTGAGCCTTTGCGTCTTGCTTTGCTCAAGCCGCTGGAGAAGGTTGGTCTGAAGGTCATCGCCCCGGCGGGTCAGGATTTCGATCCGGAATGGCATGAGGCTGTTTCCTTTGCAGAGAAGGACGGCGCAGAACGTGAGATGGTGTCCGAAGTGCTCTCCAACGGCTACGTCTGGAAAGAGCGGGTGCTGCGTCATGCTCAGGTGCGAGTTGAGAGATGAGCTGCATATAGGCAGTGAAGCGGTTTGCGGATGAACGAGATCAAACAGGAGTGGTTTCAGAAGGACTATTACAAGGTTCTGGAAGTCTCCTCTGACGCTTCCGAGGAGGAAATTTCCAAGTCCTATCGCAAACTGGCGCGCAAGTACCATCCCGACAAGAACTCGGGGGATACTTCTGCCACCGAGCGCTTCAAAGAAATCACCGGTGCTTACGACGTTTTGGGCGACTCCGAGAAGCGCAAGCAGTACGACGAGGTGCGTAGGATGGCTGCTCAAGGAATGCCCTTCGCCTCGACAGGTCCTGGAGGGTCTCGGTCTTTTCAGTTTTCAGCCGGCGGAGGGCTAGGAGACTTGTTTGATGACCTGCTCAGGGGGAATACTCAACGCATGCACTTCGGCGGAGCGAGGGCGTCTCAGAACATGCCTTTCGACGTAGGTGCGGGCTGCGCCGATTTTCCGTTGAAGGGTTCGGATCTCCACTCCCGTCTGACCATCACCTTCGAGGAATCCGTCGAGGGAGCGACTTTGCCGCTCAAGGTTGGTTCGGACGCCAAGCAGATGAAGGTCAGGGTGCCGCCAGGCGTGGCGGACGGACAGCAGATACGCCTGAAAGGAAAGGGTTCGCCGTCAGCCGCCGGCGGGCCTGCAGGCGACTTGTACGTGACCGTGAGAGTGCGTCCGCATCCGCTTTTCGGGCGTGATGGGAATGATCTCACTCTCGAGGTCCCTGTCAGCTTGTCCGAGGCCGCCTTAGGCGCCAAGGTCATGATCCCCACCTTCAATGGTTCCTCGGTCAGTCTTCGCATCCCCTCAGGTACTCAGTCCGGTCAGGTCTTGCGCGTGCGAGGTCGGGGGCTCAGGCTGAACGGCAAGAAGGGAGACTTGTTTGTTACCGTTAAAGTCGTCGTGCCCTCCAAACTCACCTCCTCGCAGAAGCGCGCTCTCGAAGAGTTTGCCTCGGCTAGCAACGGTGTCAACTTGCGTGAACACTTAGGAGCGACTTGACGACCGCGCCGCCGACCGCTTCTGTCTTAGGAGAACCTCGATCCGAAATCAGGGGAGGGCTTTCGGATCGTTTCATGGCTTCTAGGCAGCTCACCGAAGAGCTAGCTGCCCCGCTTTCCCCCGAAGACCAATGCATCCAATCTATGCCGGACGTAAGCCCCACTAAATGGCATAGGGCGCACGTGACGTGGTTCTTT
The DNA here is from genome assembly GCA_965242895.1 of Acidimicrobiales bacterium. Taxonomy (GTDB): domain Bacteria; phylum Actinomycetota; class Acidimicrobiia; order Acidimicrobiales; family CATQHL01; genus CATQHL01. The sequence goes on along the minus strand of OZ251507.1, from coordinate 1,231,342 downwards.
GAGACATTCGTTCTGGCTGAACAACCTCACGGCTTTCCAAACACGGATCCCCTCATGGCCTATCTGTTCAATTCCTATTACGAGTCCGTTGGGGAGAGGCATCCCCGTGCCGCTCGCGGGATGCTCTCCCGTCCTTCGGCGGAAGAAGTCGGTGATTACCGCGCCAGAGTGGACTCCTCGATGTTGTGTCTGCTTGAGGGCGGGCTTTCCCCCGAGGCAGCCGCCTTGACGGAGTTGGGTATTCAGCACGAGCAGCAGCATCAGGAACTGTTGTTGATGGACATCAAGCATGTTCTGAGCCAAAATCCGGCCTTTCCTGCTTATCTGCCTGCCCCACCTGCCCCATCTGCCTCAACAGCTGCCTCGCGTCCGCCCGCCGACAAGGTGAGTTCCGCGGTGGACAGCGTTTCCCGAGGCAGCGTTTCCCGATGGGTGAGCTTTCCTGGAGGAAGGGTGGAGGTGGGAGCCGACGGCGGCAGCTTTGCTTTCGACAATGAAACTCCTCTCCACGAAGTTCTTCTTAAGCCCTATGAGTTGAGCGACCGATTGGTTACCTGCGGAGAGTGGCTGGAGTTCATGGCCGACGGCGGTTATCAAAACCCTCTCCTGTGGCTTTCCGACGGTTGGTCTGCTGTGCAGAATTCAAGCTGGCGCGCCCCTCTCTATTGGATGGGCGAAGAAGACGGCTGGGAAGTATTCACGCTCTCTGGATTGAGGGAGGTGGATCCTGCCGAGCCGGTCTGCCACGTCTCCTACTACGAAGCGGATGCTTTCGCACGCTGGTCGGGTGTTCGGCTGCCTACTGAATTCGAATGGTCGGCAGCCGCCTGCTCGTCCACCTCTGATGAGGCAAATCTGCTTGATCTGAACGTCTTTCAGCCGCGCCCCCTTTCGGTCTTAGCCGCATCCGGTCGCAGTCCGCTCCGCCTGCGGCAGGTTCTCGGTGATGTTTGGGAATGGACTTCCAGCGCTTATGCTGCCTATCCAGGTTTCGAGCCCGCACAGGGGGCGTTGGGAGAGTACAACGGCAAGTTCATGGTCAATCAGATGGTGCTTAAAGGTGGATGTTGCGTAACCCCTGCAGATCACGTTAGAATTTCCTATAGGAACTTTTTTCCGCCCTCTGCTCGATGGGCCTTCTCCGGCCTTCGGCTTGCCCGTAACTTGTGATTGAACGCAGTGCTTGCAGTCGGTTCGGTCTCCCATTCGATAACTGAGAGTTAGACACCTCCCTCCACCCGCCGCCTCTGAATTCCATGCTTCTGCCTCCCCCAAAAATCCGCGTCTGTATAGACGAAGACCAGCGCGAACAGTCGCTCCTTTCCGACGTTGACGCCGGATTTTCGTCGCTGCCCAAGGAACTCCCCCCAAAGTGGTTTTACGACGATGCAGGCTCCAAGCTTTTCAATCAGATCACGGAATTGCCCGAGTACTACCTGCACAGGCGAGAGCGGGAGATACTGGAGAGCAAGGCGCCGGTCATCGCCAATCTCTCTGCGGCGGACACTCTCATTGAGCTTGGATCAGGATTTTCTCCCAAGACGCGCATGCTGTTAGACGCCATGCGGGCGAAGGGCAACTTGCGGGGTTTCGTACCGTTCGACGTGAGCGAGGCTTCCTTGCGCACCACGGCCGCTGGAGCGGCTGAGACTTACCGAGGCTTGGATGTGTACGGCATCGTGGGCGAGTTCGACCTCCACCTCGGAGAACTCCCTTCAACCGGTCGCCGTCTTCTAGCGCTCCTAGGCGGCACGATTGGGAATTTCCATCCTGACCATCGAAAGTCCTTCCTGAGTCAGGTTTCTGCCCTTTTGCGCCCGGGTGAGCTTCTGCTCCTCGGCGCCGACCTCGTCAAAGACAGCGGCAGGTTGCTAGCGGCTTACGACGACGCTTCCGGCGTAACCGCAGAGTTCAACCGCAACGTTTTGAAGGTGATAAATCGCCATCTTGGCGCCGACTTTGCCATTGAGCGTTTTACTCACGTGGTGACTTATGAGGAGAAATCGGAGTGGATCGAAATGAGACTGCGTTCCGACATCGAACAGGAAGTGTTCATTCCTGCCTTGGGCCGCCGAATCCACTTCAGCGAGGGGGAGGACATCCGGACGGAGATCTCCGTAAAGTTCCGGCTTGCCGAGATTCGTTCGGAACTGCAGTCGGCAGGGTTCGAAGTCGTGGAACAATGGCTGGACGACGCAGGCGATTTTTCCTTGAGTCTGGGGCGTCTTGCGGGCAAGCCATCCGCCCGATCATCCACTTATTGAGGTAGCGAATGCCGGCAACGGTGATTGTGGGCACTCAATGGGGTGATGAGGGCAAAGGCAAACTCACTGACGGGTTGGCCAAGAACATGCATATGGTCGTCCGTTATCAAGGAGGCCACAATGCTGGGCACACCATCGTCGTCGGAGAGAACACTTTCGCCCTTCAACTCGTGCCTTCCGGTGTGTTGTATGAACATGTAACGCCGGTCATAGGGAACGGAGTAGTGGTGGACCCCTTTGTTCTCATGGATGAATTGGCTATGTTGGCCGATCGGGGTGTAAATACTTCCCGCCTTCAAGTGTCTGGCAACGCTCACCTCGTACTTCCCTATCATCAGCAGTTGGACGCACTGATCGAACGCCGTTTGGGCAACAACAAACTAGGTACCACGAAGAGAGGCATCGGGCCTGCTTACGCAGATAAAGCTGCTCGGGTGGGGCTGAGGGTGCAGGACTTGTTGGACCCGTCCATTTTCAGAGAAAAGCTGGAGATGGTTCTGCGCGAAAAAAATGTCATGCTTGCCAAGGTCTACAACAAGTTGGGGTACGACGCAGCAGTTTTGTCCGACAAGTATCTGGAAGAGTGCCGTCCGGTTCTAGAGCCTTATGTCACAGACGTTGTGAGTAATTTGCATGAGGCTTTGGAGGCGGGTCAGAACGTGTTGTTGGAAGGCGCGCAGGCAACTTTTCTCGACCTTGATCACGGGACATATCCTTTTGTCACGTCGTCGAATCCTCTAGCTGGCGGAGCTTGTGTGGGAGCAGGGTTAGGGCCGCGCCACATAAACAATGTGATTGGCGTTACCAAGGCTTACACCACGCGTGTAGGTTCAGGGCCGTTTCCTGCCGAACTTTTTGATGAAGTGGGAGACGTCTTGGTAACAGCCGGGGGTGAATTCGGCACGAACACTGGCCGCCGGCGTCGTACTGGTTGGCAAGACACCGTGATGCTGCGTCAAGCAGTGAGGCTCAACTCCATTTCGGAATTGGCTATAACCAAGTTGGACGTTCTAGACACGCTGGAGCAAATTAAGGTCTGCGTGGCTTACGAAATCGACGGCCGCCGCTTCAGCTATCTCCCGTATCACCAGTCCGACATTCATCGAGCAGTGCCTGTGTTCGAAGAAATGCCGGGTTGGCAGACCTCCCTTGCAGATGCGACAGACCGGTCGCAACTTCCCGATGAGGCGGTTGATTACCTGTGCTTTTTGGAGAAGGAGGCGGGTGTTCCCGTTACTTTCGTAGGCGTGGGACCGCGGCGCAGTCAGTTCTTGAACTGGCGGACGTCATCGATGTTCTAGCCACAGAGTTGTTCTTGGAGGATGATCCCGAACCGTCTGGCTGAACGCTACGCCAGTTCGGCGATGACAGCGATTTGGTTACCCGAGGCGAAGATTCGCAGGGAGCGGGAGTTGTGGGTGACCGTTCTGGAGGCTCAGCGGGACCTCGGAGTATCCGTTCCTTCCGACGCTGCCGCCGCTTATCGGGGGGTACTGGACGATATAGACCTGGCTTCCATCAGGAAGAGAGAACTCCGTGCGCGCCATGACGTCACGGCGCGCTTAGAAGAGTTCTGTGCGCTGGCGGGTTGCGAATACGTTCACTTGGGGCTGACCTCCCGTGATCTCACCGAGAACGTGGAGCAGGCGCAGATACGCGACAGCCTGCGGCTCTTGCTTCACAAGTCGGTGGCGGCGTTGAGCCTTTTTGCTCGCCGTGCCGAGGATCTTCTTCCCGTCGTCTACGCGGGTCGTACGCACAACGTGCCTGCCCAGGCAACCTCGATGGGAAGGTTTTTCGCCGCAGTTGGCGAAGAGTTGCTCTGGGCTGTCCGGCGGCTCGAGGAACTGGTCGAGACCTATCCGCTGCGCGGTCTGAAGGGGCCGGTCGGCACGCAGAAGGAACTGCTTGACTTGTTCGATGGTGACGAAGCCAAAGTGGACGCTCTGGATGCGGCGTTGGCCGAGAGTCTGGGGTTTGAGCGAAGGCTGGAGGCCACCGGACAGATATATCCCCGTTCTCTGGATTTTTCAGTAACTTCCGCGGTGTTTGAGTTGGTCTCTGCTCCCGGGAGCTTTGCTACCACGTTGCGTCTGATGGCCGGATCGGAGACAGCCAGCGAAGGTTTCGCAGAGGGTCAGGTGGGATCCTCGGTTATGCCTCACAAAATGAACGCACGCTCCTGCGAAAGGATTTGCGCGCTGCTCGAAGTCATACGCGGACACCTCAGCATGGCCGCTGGTTTATCCGGCAGACAATGGTACGAAGGAGACGTGAGTTGTTCTGCGACGCGTCGGATGCTCTTCCCCGACCTATTCCTAGCCGCCGACGGCGTGTATGAGACGCTGCTCGTCGTGGCTGGTGAAATGCGGGTTTTTGAACTTTCCGCCGCCGCAGAACTGCGCCGCTGCTTGCCTGCTATGAGTAGTTCTGCATTGCTAGCTGCTGCGGTGGCTGCCGGTGCGGGGCGTTCCGAAGCATATTCCTTGCTTCAATTGCATTCGCAGGCTGTTTCGGAAGCCGCTCGCAATGGCACTGACTACGACTTTGCTGTGGAGCTAGGAACGGAAGAATGTTTTCCTCTGAGCGTCGAGGAGATACGGGCGGTGATCGAGCGTGCCGCCGTTCCGGGCCGCGTTAGCGCGCAGGTGAGGAGATTTGCTAGTCGTGTGGATGAACTGCTTGTCAAATACCCACAAGCACGCAAAATAAAAGCCCGAGCAATTATCTAACTACTGATAATTGCTCGGGCTTGGTTTCAAACCGTGAGGCTCGTGTGTTTAACGGATGATGCCGGCTTCTCTCAGCACCTGCTTCTTGACACCGACTGCTTCCCAAGCTCTCGCTGAGATGTGCTTGCGCTCGCTGTATGCCTTCGCTACGTTGATGAACTCAGCTTCTAGCTCTGGCTGTTGATCAACTTTGCTTGCTTTTTCCAGTTCATCTTCAAGGTCGAACATCTTTTGAATTAGGCCAAGCCGAGTAGTCGAACTTTCGGTCGTCTCAATTTCTTTTCTGATCTTGTTGATCCGCTTTTCGAGGACTGAGGGACTTACTTTCTTTCGGCCGTCGACAGGCTGGTTTTCTTGCAAAGTGTCAAGGTATCTCCGAATGATTGTCGACTCCCTTTTGCCCTGAGCTATTGCTTCTTTATGCTCTGGTGAAACAGGAACACCTTTCCTGCTGCTACCGCCTGAACTTTTTGTAGGTGACACTTGTGCATCTTTCCTTTCGTAATGATTAATTTCCCTCTACATGCTAACGCGAGGTTTTGTAAGTGGCAACTTCTTTTGAGTATAATGAATTTTTGAAGAAACTCTTTGGGGTCATATCAAATTATTCACTTTGAGAATCACTTACGAATCTTATCGCAGAATCAGCCGCTCAATCGTTACATAGTCGAAGTTAGCTGTAGAGCTAGTTGCTAGCGCAGAGCCCTACCTGGGGTCGTTTTGGGGTCGTTTTGGGGTCGTTTTTACACTAGAACTGCTCGACGTCTCTGTTCGAAACAGAAATAAAACGGTGGTCGGGCCCGGCGTCGATCCGGGGACCTTCCGCTTTTCAGGCGGACGCTCTTCCGACTGAGCTACCCGACCGTTTGCGGTCCTGACGGGATTTGAACCCGCGGCCTCCGCCTTGACAGGGCGGCGTGCACTCCAAACTGCACCACAGGACCTAGGGCTGACATTCTATCTGTTAGCTTGTCCGAGTACCGCAGGCGGGCGACCGAACTCAGCTTAGGTGGGGACGCATCCAGTCGAGTGTTACGCGGTTGAACTCCTCAGGATTCTCCATTGTCACAAGGTGTCCTCCGTTCGGGAAGACGACCAATTCCGATCCTTCGATTGTCTCGTGCAGTTCCTCTGAGCACGAGAGGGGCAAGACGTAATCGAGTTCTCCCACGGTGATGAGAGTGGGAACTCTCACCCTCTTGGCCTCGACGCTCAAGTCATGACTGAGATTGGCTTCGACTTGACCTAGCAGTCCGTCTAGGGTTGCTGAATTCGCCTGCATGTGCGCGAGGATCTTCATGAGCATCTCAAAATTCTGCTGCATGAACGTGGCGCTAAATAGCAGTGGAAGAGTGGCTTCGTAGTAAAAGTCCGTCCCGCCCGTCAGTAGGTATTTCTTGAGAAGTCCGAGCGAGTAGGCGGTAAAGCCTCTTGTGGCGATCCAACTCGAGTGCATCTGCAGGCTCAGCACGCGCTCGGGGTGATGGACTGCGAGGTGCAGGGCTATCGCCCCCCCTAAGGAAGAGCCGGAAAGGTGTGCCTGCTCCGCGTCTACGCGATCCATTACGGCGAGTGTGTCGTTGGCCATCTGTTCCACGGTGTAAGGAGGACTGGTGGTGTCGCTGCGCCCCACGCCTCGTCCGTCAAATATCACGCAGCGAACATGCGGGGAGTAGACCTCCACTTGTGGCATCCAGCGCGTCCCATCGGCGCCGGTTCCTCTTATGAGGATCAGAGGAGACCCCGATGCCTCTCCGTGAACCTCATAGTAGATATTTGCGTTTTCTGCTTGTGCGTAAGGCATTTGCAAACCTCTCTTGTTGGTTATATGGGGGCAAGCGCAACCGAATCCGACGCCAACTGGAAAGCAGAGGCAATGGCGACGGCTTTGTTTTCGCAGCCTCGTTCGGTAGTGAACTGGACTGCTGAGGGCAAGCCGCGGCTATCGAATCCTGCGGGTACTACGGCCGTGGGCATCCCCGTCAGGTTCATAGGCACGGTGAAGCCCATCACCACTTCCCGCAGCACTCGTTTTCTGCCGTTCACGAAGGCTTCGTCACTGCTCTCGATGAAGCTTGCCTGTGCGGCGGAAATCGGACTGACCACGGCGTCTAGAAGCCGGAGTTGTCGGGAGAATTCTGCGGTTATTCGAGATTTATCAAGCCTCGCCGCCACGCACTCGCTGGCCGTAACCTGCGCTGCTGCCTCGATTCTAGATAGCACGTCTGTTCCGTAGTCGTCAGCTCGGCTCGGAAAGAGGCCGAGAATCTGATTATGAACGTAGTAAACTTCTGCCTTCTGCAAGGTTTCGAAAGCGCTCCTGACCTCGGCGGCTCTTGGCAGGGAAACCTTTACGATCTCGGCGCCGAGTTCGGCTAGTACCTCCAGCGCAGACGCATAGACGCCCGCCACCACCGAATCGAGTTCCACCTCAAAGAGATCCTCAGATATTCCCACTCGAGTGCCCTGCAGCGTTCGAGGCGGCTCATGCGTCTTTGGATAAGCGCCTTCGGTGCAGTCCGGATCTACTCCGTCCGCGCCGCTCATGACGTTCACGAGCAAGTCGGCGTCTCGAATGGAACGTCCGATGGCTCCTGCTGTGTCGAGGGAAGGCGCCAGTGCTACGCCTCCGGTTCGCGGTATCCGACCGAAGGTGGGTTTCAACCCTGAGACGCCGCAGAAGTTGGATGGTATGCGGATGGAACCCCCTGTGTCGCTTCCCACGGCAGCAGGCACCATCCCGGCTGCGACGGCTGCAGCTGATCCTCCGCTGGAGCCCCCTGGGATGCGGGTGACGTCCCATGGATTGCGCGTCCCGCCCCGCCGTTGGTGCTGCGTGGTGATCCCCCAGCCGAATTCGTGTGATCTTGTGGTGCCCACGATCACCGCACCACCTCTGCGGAGTCTGCTCACTAGTTCTGCGTCAGCGGTAGACACGCGCCCAGCCAGCGTGTCGGATCCATAGTCAGCCGGTGCGCTTTCTACGTCAAAGAGTTCCTTTATTGCCACCGGTACGCCGTGCAGTGGGCCCCGCAGGAGACCTCGCTGGAGTTCCTCGGTGCGAGCCCGAGCTTCCGCTGCAGCAGCCTCTTCCAAGACGCAAACGAAGGCTCCGATCTTCGGGTCTACATCGGAAATGCGCGCCAGAGTCGATTGGAGGGCTTCAGACGGGCTGGCCTGTCCTGCGGCGAACAGCTTTGCGAGAGCGCCGGCTCCCAGTTCCCAGAGTTCGCTCATTGACTGCGGGGACTGCGGGGTATTTCCGGCACAGCTTCATAGCCTGCTCTCGCAAGCGACGCCGCCCCGCCCAGCACCCAGAGAATAACCATGGGAGCCTCGGGGTCGCTGCCGGCGGAGTGGGCGGTCATGGCTGGAATGAACACCACGTCTCCTGGGCCGATATTGAAGTACTCTTCGCCCACTCTGTGCCAACCAGTCCCCGAGACTACGATTACCACTTCCTCAGCGTCAGGATGCAGGTGGTGCTCGTGGGTCTCCCCCGGCGGATAGATGGTTTGTCCTACCATCACCTCCCTAGAGCCCTGAAGGTCTTCGGAGATCAGCGTGCGTACATCGAGATGTGCGAAAGCCGTGCCCGACCAGTCGTCGGGTTCGACCTCGTCAGCGCGCACCACGTAATTCACAGCAGTCTCTTCATGGTTGTCCACTTCCTCATGGCTGGCCACTTGTTTGAGGATAAGCTAAAAAAATGGTGCAGCGCTCAAGCTTGGCAAAGCGCTCGAACTCACTGGAAGCCTCTGAAATTTTTAAATTCTACGAGTTCGGCTATATCCGCCCTGGACGTGTGTTTGATGACGAGGAAGTTCGCATCCTCAAGTCACTTATTGCCGCCGCCGCCCTGCGTGAACAGAGCGAAGGGCGCCGCTATGACCTTCTTGATCCCTGTCTCTGGCCTGATATGGATGATCCCCCGCCGCCGGAGGAGGAAAGCGTGGATTTCCTCTTTAATCTCTGGCTGGAGTATCCAGGAATCCGCGATTTCGTTTTTAACCCCACGTTGGCTCGCTGGGCGTCCCAACTCCTCGGCGCCACGGAAGTGAGGTTGCTCGAGGACAACGCAGTGGACAAGGCGCCAATGTCGGGAGGCGATTTGAAGTGGCACCAGGACTTTCCGTACTGGCCGCTGGCTCAGCCGAACGCCCTTACTGCCTGGATAGCTCTGGACGCCGCTGATGAAGAGAACGGGGCAATGCGCGTAGCTCCCGGCAGCCATCTCACTGGCGAGCGGCTTCCGGTGGTGTTCAGTTCGGGTACCCCTTATTTGGCTGAAAAGCGCCCGTCCGTGGTCAAGCCCATCGACAGTCCCGAAGCGCAGGGCTTCGAAGTCCGTACGGTCGATTTGGGGGTGGGAGAGGTGTCAATGCACTCTTCGCTGCTCTGGCACGCATCGGGAGCTAACAACAGTTCCCGTCACCGAAGGGCTCTCATAGTTCGTTACGCGGCTAACGGAACCATCTGGTTGGGGTCTCAGCGCTACGAGTACAACTACAGCGACGAAGAGGTGGGCATCGCCGTGGGCGAACCCCTAGGCGGCAAGTACTTCCCTATCATCCCCTTTTGATGTGATGTTGGAGGTTCTTCCCGCTCAGCCGGACAGGATCGTCAACGCTCGTTTGCTCACCTGCGTGGACGAGAAGGTCATTGGCGACGGAACGGTGATTTTTGAAGGTGACCTCATCGCCTGGGCGGGTCCTAGCGAAGAAATCCCGCACCAGTTTTCAACTGTGGAAGCCGACGAGGTGCTCGACGCAGGCGGTGCGACGGTTATGCCCGGCCTCGTCGACGGGCACATGCACATCAGTTTCGGGGAGCCGCGCACCGAGGAAGAGCTCTATATCTACACGCCGTCTGCTTATCGTGCGATCAGGGCGGCAGCGAGCGCCGAGCGGGTGCTGCTAGCTGGGGTTACCAGCGCCTGCGACCCGGGCGGGCCGACGGGTATCGCCTCTGCTGTGCGAGACGCAACAGAAGCGGGCTTGATACAGGGGCCGCGCCTTGCTGCAGCCGGCAGACAGATTACCACGCAGCAGGGCATCGGTGACACCCTTCCCCGCTGGGTGGGTATCGACGAGTCCTCCTTCGGAGCGCTAGTGCGGGGACGCGACGAACTGCTCGAGGAGATTCGCAACCAGGTCAAGGACGGCGTGGACATGATCAAGATCGCCGGTTCGGGGCCAGGAACCACTGAGTGGGGGGCTTTCAGACTGGAAGAATTGGAGTTGGCGGTCTCCGAAGCCCACCGCCTGGGTCGTCCTCTAGCCATGCACGCCCGGTCGCGCCAGTCTGTGGCCGACGCTGTCGCCGCCGGGGTGGACTGGATCATGCACGCTTCCTACATGGACACCGAGACGCTCGAGAAGGTAGTGAAGAAGGGCATACCCATATTGCCTGCTCTCACTCTGCTCGTTAACTCCCTGGAGGCGGGCGGGATGCATCCACACGTGCGCGATGCCATCGCTTCTGAGCTGGATGCCGCCGTGTCGATCCTTTCCAAAGCTCATGAGATGGGAGCGGTTCTGATGGCGGGTTCCGAGAGTGGATTCGCCATGACTCCCTACGGGCAGTGGCACACCCGCGAGATCGAATTGTTTGTGAGTCATCTGGGCATGACCGATTCGAAGGCACTCCTTGCGATGACTAGAGACGCTGCTGTGTCCGTTCCCGGCCTCACAGAGAGGATCGGCACCCTGACCCCCGGCAAGTACGCCGACGTCCTCATTGTGGACGGACGTCCCGACGAGAACGTGTCCGTGCTTTCTGAGAGCGCACGTTTGTTGGCGATCCTAAAGGGAGGGAAGATCGTGCGTCCCTGGCGTCCTGTAGATCTCCCCGCTCGACGAATGCCGTTCGAATTAGCCAGGCCGTACACCCCTTCTCCTCTGGAGCGTTCCCCTCTGGAGCGCGAGATCTCGTGAGAGCCCTCCGAAATCTCTGGTCGCTGGAGGGACGCTGTGCAGTCGTAACGGGAGCGGCGCAAGGTTTCGGAGCGGCCATTGCCCGTCGGTTGGCGGAGGCTGGAGCAGCCGTGGTGTTGGCCGATCTCAACGGGGAAGTTGTTCGGGTCACTGCCGAACGTATTGCAGCTGAAACCTCGGGAAAATGCGTCGGGCGCACGATTGACGTCGCCGCCGCAGAGTCTGTCGAGGAGCTTTTTAAGTGGGTAGAAGCCTCGGTCGGGCCTCCTGACGTGGTGGTGAACAACGCCGGGGTGTTCTCCAATTATCTCTTGGCCGAGATGCCGGTTGAAGAGTTCGCCCGTGTCCTGAGAGTCAACGCCACGGGCACGTTCATATGTATGCGGGCCGCTGAGCGCAGTATGCGGCTTCGCAGCACTGGGGTGATCGTGAATATTGCGTCGGTGGACGCACAGACGCCTTCGGCGGAAGGCCTTTCGCACTACACGTCCTCCAAGCACGCTGTGGCCGGGCTCACAAAATCGCTGGCGATGGAACTGGCGCCGTCGGGGATCAGGGTCAACGCCGTGTGCCCAGGTGCGTCCATGACCGAAGGGGCGGTTGCCTTGGTCGAAGCTGGCGCCCCCGGCGGTATCGACTTGGAGGCGCAGTGGCACGGAATTGCCGAACGCACCCCGCTGAGGCGGCTCTGCGATCCCGACGACGTGGGGCGCGCCGTCGTGTTTCTGGCTTCGGACATGTCGGCTCACATCACTGGCGCACTATTGCCGGTGGACGGGGGTATCCTGGTCGCTCCTTTGGAGGGCTACGCAGCGGCGCAATCCGGATGTGATAGCTGAAATGGCGTTTGATGCCTGTTCAAGCCTGCTTGCAGGGATGACCCCTCAGGCAGCCCTAGCGAAGGAAAACGATGCCATTTCCGAAACGCTGACCCCAGGGGGCAACGCTGGCATCGGTGAGAGCACTCTGGAGGTTCGAGGTATTAAGAAGTCTTTTGGGGCGGTTGAGGCGCTTAAGGGCGTGAGTTTCGAAGTGCGTTCGGGCGAGGTGCTGGGACTCATTGGCGATAACGGAGCAGGCAAGTCCACTCTGGTGAAGTGCGTGGCGGGCATCGTCAAGCCCGACGCCGGAGAGATCTTGATTAACGGAGAGTCTGTGGGGTTCTCTTCGCCGAAGGACGCCCACGAATGTGGCATTGAGACAGTGCACCAGGACTTGGCATTAATCGATTCTCTTGACGTCACCGGCAACCTCTTTTTGCATCGCGAGATCACTTTTGGGCCGCGCTTTTTTGGGTGGATGGACAAGCGAAGGATGCATCGAGAAGCCAAGAAGATTTTGGAAAGCCTCCACATCAACATCCCTTCGGTGCGTTATCCCATCGACAAACTTTCCGGAGGCCAGCGCCAAGCTGTGGCGGTGGGGCGCTCAGTGGCCTGGGGTCGCAGAATCGTGCTGATGGATGAACCCTCCGCCGCCCTCGGAGTGGAGCAGTCCGAGCATGTTCTAGAACTCATCGGCACCCTGCGCGATCGTGGGCTTGTGGTGCTCCTAGTTAGCCATAACATGCCAGAGGTGTTAGCCGCTTGCTCTCGGGCTGTCGTGCTGCGGCACGGCTCGGTGGTGGCCGACATTCCCCTAGAGGGCGTGGACACGCGTCACCTGGTACAGCTCATTACCAGCGGCCGCGCCCATGGAGAAATTCCTTGAGTCAGGACGAATTAGGGGCGAATCAGGGCAAGAAACTTTTCGTTTCGTCACCGCCGTTCATTCTCATGAGCACTGGCGGCCAATTGATGTTTCCCGCGTAGTACGCTCCTCCTAACCGGTCTTAGCAGAGCAGCGAGAGAACGAGGAGAACGGAGAATCAAGTGGCAACTTTACTTGTTGGATACGACGTTGAGGCCTTCGCCATCGGGGAAGGTCTGGCTCGTCTAGGTGACCACGGCTTCACTCACGCCGTCGAGCCTGACTCCACGGCGGCGGCGATGGATGTGATAGTGGAGAATCATGAACGCTTCGATGCGCCCGCCACGCTGTTCGTGTGCGGACGTACGCTCGTGCATCACGTGGGTCTCTTCAAGGAACTAGCGAGCCATCCCTTGATGGACATCCAGCAGCACACCTACAGCCACACCCTTTTCAAGCCTGATTACTGGAAAGACGGAGTGTTTCTGTCGTCTCCTCCGGAGGCCATTGAGACGGAATTATCCATGACTTCTGACGCTCTCAAGCGATACCTCGACGTGGACTGCATTGGCTTGCGCACGCCGCACGGCTACAACCTAGGTCTTACAGACTGCCCCGAAATACTTGACATCCTCGAGCGTCTCGGTATCAGGTTCGTGAGTTCTTGGGGCCGAAACGAACACGGGGAAAATCCAACGCCGTTTTCTGTTCAGCCTTTCTGGTACTCCGAGCAAGGGCATCCTGAGATACTGGAGATTCCCTTCCAGGGCTGGCTGGACGGAGTGTGGTTTGAAGACAAGGGAATTCACCGAGGCAGAGAGTACGCGAGGGTGTTGCGTGCCGCCGTCGATGAGATTATTGAGGGTGATCTGGTTTATGGAGCTTGCTTCCACGACTGGACGATGCTGCGTTATGACGAGGTCGGCACGAGATGGGTTTACTCGCTGTTGTCTTATGCCAGGGAGCAGGATGTGGAGATTGTCTCATACTCCGATTACTACCATTCGAAGGCTCTTGTTGAAGCCTGAACGTGAACCAAAATCTTCGCAATTTGATCGCCTAAACCGAAGGCGATCGGAAACCAGCAAGAAGAGGGGAGAACCCATGAAAAAGTTTATTTGGTTGAGTGTTGCCGCACTGTGCGGGGTGGCGCTGCTTGCGTCTGCCTGCGCCAGCGATACCTCTGAGCAGGACGCTGCCGTAGCTGCGGCTGAAGCTGAGGCTGCTTCGGCTCGGGCAGATGCTGATGCGGCTCGGGCGGATGCTAAGGCTGCTCAAGAGGATGCTGCTGCGGCTCGGGCAGAGGCTGATGCGGCTGAAGCAGAGGCCACCGCCGCTGCTAGCGGAAGCGAACAAGACAAAGCGGCTGCTGCTATGGCCCGGGCGGATGCTGATGCGGCTCGGGCGGATGCTGCCGTCGCTCAAGCAGATGCTGAGGCGGCTAAAGCAGATGCTGATGCGGCGCGGGAAGAAGCTGAAGCGGCACAAGCGGATCTCGACAGGATGCGTAGTGAAGCCGAAGCCAGCAAGGGAACGATTGCGTTCAGTTACGGAAACGAGACGGCTGGTATCTATCCCATCGTGGCAGGACCGGCTCGACTTCAGGCCGAGGCACGCGGCTATGAATTCATTGAGGGTGCAGCCAACGGTGATTGCCCGAAGCAGGTCGACGATGTGGAGAACTTCATTGTCCAGCAGGTTGACGCCATCGTGGTGCTGCCGATTTGCGGCATTGAACCGCTTCAGCCAACCATCGATAAGGCTGTGGCGGCGGGTATCGTCGTAGTGGGTTACTCCACGCCGGTGCCTGGAGGCTCTGCAGCCATCGTTTACCAGAACGTCGAAGGTGCCACGAAGGTTGCTGAAGAGGCGCTTCGCTGGCTGGATGAGGATTTCACAGGCGACAAAGACGACTTCTCCTGGGTGCTGTTTACTTTTGATCAGTGCGGTTCAGCTTGTACGCAGCGCACTGATCCGATCAGGCAGATAATCGTTGACGCCACCGGTGTGGTGCCGCTTGAAGCTGCTATCGTGGGCGAGGCTCCAGGGCTTGAGGCAACGGAGACGTTTCTCCAGGCCAACCCCAACATCGCGATGGTCATTGGTATCAATGACGCAGGCGCGTTGGGTGCTTACCAGGCGGTGCTGGCTCAGATAGAGGCTGGTAGAGAACCCAGCGAGTTCTTTATTGCCGGAATGGACGGTCAGAACGAAGCTTTGGAGTTGCTTGCTGCAGGCGGCGGCGAAGGTGGCATCTACCGGGCCAGCGGCGCTCTCATCCTTGACGAGTTAGGAAAAGCGGTTGCCAACCTGCCCATTGACATTGTGGAAGGTAATAGGCGCGACAACCTTGAACTCCCCTACGAACTCATTACCCCAGATAAAGGAGAGCGGGCTGCGGAAATCCTAGAAGCCTACGCAGCTTTCATGGGCGGCTGATTTCGCCGCCTGCCCTTGCAACCGGAGCCCCCCGGACTTAGGCAACGCTGATGAGCACTGCCGACTCATCAGCGCCGGGGGGCGCTTCCGTCGAGCGGGGAACAGTTGGAATAGCCCCTGAGCCCGTCCGGGTGCGCGCCAAGGCGTGGTTGTTCCGAAACGGGATAGTCACGGCTCTCTTGGTCGAGATTGCGTTTTTCTGGGTGAGGTCAGAGAAGTTCATGACGGCAGGCAACATTCGTCTGATCTTCCTGCAGGTGTCTGTGGTGGGGATTGTTGCCGTACCGTCGGCGCTCTTATTGCTGTCGGGTTATATCGATTTTGCTGTGGGAGCTACGCTCGGGCTCTGCGCGGTTGTGCTTGGCGAGCAAATGGACGCCGGACTTCATGCTGTCGCTGCGTGTGCAGTGGCTATTGCGGTTGGCGCTGCGACGGGGGCGGCCCAGGGCTTGCTGGCTACCAAGCTGCGCTTTGCGCCCATCATCGTGACGCTCGGCTTTTATACGGCGGTGCGCGGCCTCGTCTATGTTGTGAGCGAAGCGCGGCTCACTGGCGGTTGGAGCGAATCCTTTCAAAAACTCGGCCAGGGACTCTTCTTCAACACCGGCATCCCCAACCCCGCCGTGATCTGCGCGGTGACATTTATTATTGGCGGGTTATTTCACATAAAGACTCGCTGGGGACGATACGTGGTGGCTCTCGGTGTGAACGCCGAGGCGGCTCGTAGGGCGGGCATTAACCCTCATCGTCTGCCGTTCATTCTTTATGTGGTGACGGGAATCGGCGCAGCGGTGGGTGCCATCATTATGGTGTCCCGTCTCAATTCAGCTCCCCCTACGCTGGGGGAGGGCGATGAGATCAAGGTGCTCAGTGCAGTCTTGCTAGGCGGGGTGGCTTTTGGTGGGGGCAGAGGCAATCTGCTCGGTGTGGCTGCTGGCGTGCTCTTTATCGGGATACTCAACAATGGCCTGCTGCAGCTTGGCGTGTCTCCCTTCTGGGTGATGGTTAGTTCTGGCGCTGCCCTGGTGGCCGCCGCCGCTCTAGACGCAGGAAGCAAGTACTTTGACCGTCGGTCAAAGGGTGGGGAGCAGTGAACTCTTCAGTTCGGAATTGGTGTGCCTGAAATAGTGGGCGCTTGTTTATTTGGAGTAACTCGGAGGCGTTGAGGTGTATGAGGTGATTTTGCCAAAGACGGGCATGTACGAAGGGGACGTTACGTTGATCTCCTGGTTAGTAGAAGACCGCTCCACGGTTCGAGCCGGCGACCCGATCTTTCTGATGGAGAGCGAGAAGGTCGAGATGGAAATCGAAGCGGAGGTCGACGGTTGGATGCTTCAGAAAGCCGATCCTGGAACAGAAGCCCCGATAGGGACTCGCATTGGATTCATCTGCGAGAGCGAATCCGAGTTAGTGCAGTTTCTCGAAGATTGAGAGTGTCTGCAGCTCGATGATCCACCCGCCGAGCGAAGTGGAAGTTCTTGAGCAAGGTCTGCGGGCGATGCTGCGCATTCGCCTCTTTGAAGATCGAGTGCTGCAGGAGTTTGCCAAAGGAGAGATGCCAGGTTTTGTTCACACTTACCATGGCTCCGAGGCCGTAGCCGCCGGTGTGTGCGCTCATCTCGAGGACTCCGATGTCATAACCAGCACCCACCGCGGCCACGGCCACTGCATCGCTAAGGGTTGCGACTACGCCTCAATGATGGCCGAACTCTATGGGCGTGAGACAGGGCTCTGCCGCGGTCGCGGCGGTTCCATGCATATCGCCGATTTCACCAGAGGCATCCTCGGTGCCAACGCCATTGTGGGCGGCGGCATCTCCTTAGCGGTAGGGGCCGCCTTAGCTGCTTCGGTTCTAGATGACGGCCGGGTGGCGGTCTCTTTTTTCGGGGACGGGGCTGTCAACCAGGGAATATTTCACGAGTCGCTCAACCTGGCAGCTATTTGGAAACTGCCCGTGATTTTTGTGTGCGAAAACAACGGCTGGGCGGAATCCACCCCGGTCTCCTACTCAACGAGCGTGGGCGACATTTCGCAGCGAGCCCACTCATACAACATGCCTGGGGTTACTGTTGACGGTTCTGACTATCTGGCGGTCCACAAGACCGCCTCCGTTGCCGTCGAGCGAGCCCGCCGCGGCGAAGGCCCCACCCTCATCGAAGCCAAAGTTGTGCGAATGCGAGGTCACTACGCGGGCGATCCCGAGCAGTACCGCTCGCGCGAAGAGCGCCGTTCTGCCCGAGGAGCAGACCCTGTCGCCGCCTATTTAAAGACTTTGGGTCGTGAGCTTCAAGAATTTACGGAAGAGCTGAAAAAGGAACTGGACAAGGCCGTCGAACGGGCAAAGAATGCCCCTTGGCCAGATCCGTCCGAAGTTGAGCTCTACGTGTTAGATGAGCCGGCTGCTGAACCCCATCTAGCGTCTTCTTATCCAGCGTCTCTTCCTACAGCGTCTCCCCATCGGGGGAGGACGGGAACGTTCCGCCAAGCCGTTCACGAAGCGGTTGCTGAAGCCATGCGAGCCGATCCCTCGGTGATCGTCCTGGGCGAGGACATAGCGGGCGGATCAGGGTTAGGGCCGCCAATGGAAGGGGCGATGGGAGGCACTTTTGGAGTTACCAAAGGGTTGTTGGAAGAGTTCGGGTCGAAGCGAGTCCGCGACACTCCAATTTCGGAGGCGGGATTTACTGGAGCAGCCGTAGGTGCGTCCCTTTCCGGACTGCGTCCGGTAATAGACCTGATGTGGTCGAGTTTCTCTCCTTACTGCTTCGATCAAATTTTCAACCAGGCGGCCAAGATGCGCTACATGTTCGGCGGGCAGACCTGCGTGCCGTTGGTGTTGCGAATGGCGGTTGGGGCAGGACTTCGTGCGGGCGGGCAGCACTCCGACACCTTTTTTTCGATGTTCACGAGCATCCCGGGCATCAAGGTTGTTGCTCCGTTCAGCCCCGCCGACGCTAAAGGTTTGCTTCTGAGTGCAATTTCCGACAATAATCCTGTCGTTTTCCTCGAGCACATGAGCCTCTACCGCACCAGCGGACCTTTGCCGGAGGGAGACTGCAAAATACCCATAGGCAGCGCTTCAATCGTTAGAGAGGGCTCCGACGTGAGCCTTATCGCTTTCTCTGCCGGAGTGCAGCTGGCTTTCGAGGCAGCGGAGTGCCTGGCGGATGAACACGGAATGTCGGCCGAAATAATTGATCTGCGGACGATCTCGCCGCTGGATACCGAAACGTTGGCCGCCTCTGTCGCCCGTACTAGGCGGGCAGTGGTGATTGATGAGAGCCCGCCCCGCTGCAGCCTTGCCTCTGAGATCGCCGCAGTGCTCACGGAATCCAAATTCGGTCGGCTGCGCGCACCGATCGCCCGCGTCTGCGCTGCTGCCTCACCCGTCCCGTTCAGCCCGCCGCTGGAAGACGCCTATCTGCCTTCGGTGGAGAAAGTCACCGCAGCGGCGCTGAAAATGTAAAGCACCCCCAACGGGATTCGAACCCGTGTTACCGCCTTGAAAGGGCGGCGTCCTAGGCCGCTGGACGATGGGGGCGTATTCGAAAGCCTAACGGGATTTCAGTTTTCGCCCAGTCAACTCAGCACAACTCAGCGAGCCGGCGGTGCTTAGGCGGGTCCGTCGCTATGACGAATATCCAGGTCAGCTGGCTGCGACGTAGTCGTTGACGAACTGTTCCTGCAAGGCTGCGAGAGGTCCGTAGATCTGCTTGTAAAAGTGGAAGGGCTGGCTGAATGATTTCTTGTTGATGTTGAGGGGCGAAAGAACGTATTCCTTGATGTGTGTTTCTGAGGCGCCCTCGATGTCTGCGACGCCTTCGTCGCCCTCGGTTTCTTCGGTGTCTTCCGATTCCTCGAGAACCTGCTCTTCGACCTTCGTCTCCTCTGCAGTTCTCATGCCCAAAAAATCGGCGTAGATCTGTCGAATTACGGTTAACCCCCGTATGCATGACTCCACTTCTTCGCTGTTCAACTTTTTAGCGTCGGGCAGGTGGATCAGCGATTCAACATCAGCAGTGCGCTGGTCAGAAAGCTCTGTCCCGATCAGGTCTTCGAACTCTTTTTGAGCTTCGGGATCGCCTGTATGCGCTTCGGGCGTCAGCCTGCGCCCTACCTCGCTGTTGGATTCCAAAATGGCGAGAACTTCTCTCCCACAGAAAGCGATCAACTCCTTCCACTCCGACCGCAGCGATGTTTCGTAGCTGCCGTCTTCCTGCCGACTTAGCGCTGTGATGGGCATCGGCTCAGGAGTTCTGCAGCCGAAGAGCCGAAGACAAGCAGACCACCGGCGCTTCAGCCAGCCTGCTGCATCGTGGCCCAGAGGCCGTGCTTGTGGAGTCCTAGAACGTCGAGTTCAGCCTTTTCCTTGCTGCCTTCCGATACCACTGCTTTTCCTTTGTTGTGAACGTCCATCATCAGTTTGGTGGCGTGCTCGGTGCTGTATCCGAAGAGTTTTTGAAACACGAACACGACGTAACTCATCAGGTTCACTGGGTCATCCCAGACAACGACAAGCCAAGGGCGGTCCAGCCCGGTGCGGCTGCTGGTGACGCTTTGCCGAATCTCTGTGGGGGCTATTGTGCTCATGACGATGCCGTGATCATGCTAATGACCCTACGAGTTTGTCTGAGGAGGGTTCGCCCGAGGAATGGTCAGTTTCTTTGTTTTCTTTGTCGTGGACATACAGGTGGAGTTGGAGCACGAACGTCCATAGCGCCACGGCGCCCGCAATGTGTATGCCCACGAGGAGCGCCGGGACGCCGGTGAAGTACTGCGTGTATCCCACGAAGGTCTGTATCGCCAAAACCAGCAGAACTCGCCGCGCTGTGCCTGCTGCTGCGTCGGGCTCTCGCTTTCTCCAACTGCCCTGCCCGCGCTCGGTGAAAGCCCAGACGACGAGCGCCAATGAGAAAGTGAGGATCATGGCAGCGCCGTGGTAGCGAGCAAGCGTGGGGATGTGCAGGGAGAACCGAACGACCTCCTCGTCTCCTCCGTGCGGCCCGGCGCCAGTGAGCAGCGTTCCGGTGACGACGGCAACTGCCGATGCGGCCACCAACGACTTGGAGACGTGCCTGAGCCAGGGAGCTGCACTTTGATGCCCGCTCAGATTCCTGTAGTGAGAATCCGGCTTCTTGGCCAGTTGATGCAAAATCACGGCGTTAGCTATGAGCACCATCGAGACCAAGAAGTGAGACATGACCAGCTGCGGGGAAAGGTGTCTCAAGACCACCAGAGCGCCCAGTCCTACTTGGACAGCCACTCCCAGGACGAGCCCGAACGACCACCAGGTGAGGTCTCGTCGTCTGGGTCTGCGTATAAGTGATCCCAGAACCGCCAAGATGACCGCCGCTGAAACCAAGCCTGTTATGACCCTGTTTACAAACTCCACCAGCTCGTGATAATCCAGGCTCGCCACGAATTGGCCTTCTTTGCAGTTCGGCCAGTCCGAGCACCCCAGCCCTGATCCTGTCAACCTGACCGCGCTTCCGGTGATGATGATCACCGCCAACGACCAGAGGGTGGCCAGCGTGATGCGACGGTAGGCATCGGGAGTTACGCGGAAGCGTGCAGTTCGGGTTTTTGCCATTTCCGGCAGCATAAGCAGCCTGTAGTCAATCGGTTTTCTCTATGGTGGGCAAGTGGGCTGGATGAGTCGTACGATTGTTGCGATGCGGGAGACCAAAGTTCGCGCCAAGGTGCGTTCGAAAGCGCGCGCCTATCTTTCCCTGACGAAACCGCGCATCGTCGAGCTCTTGGTCGTGACGACAGTTCCTACCATGATCGTCGCCGCGGGCCGCCTGCCTTCCGTTTGGTTGATTGTCGCAACCGTGGTCGGCGGGGTGCTGGCCGCCGGCGGCGCCAACGCCATCAACATGGTCATCGACCGTGACATCGACAGCGTCATGCAGAGAACCCGCAATCGCCCGCTGGTGACCGGTGAAATCGCTCCGCGGGCTGCCTTGACCTTCGCTGTCGCCTTGGAGGTAACCGCCTTCGTGTGGCTGATGTTCTTTGTGAACTTCCTCAGCGCCGCTTTGGCGGTCAGCGCCACTCTTTTCTACGTTTTCGTCTACAGCCTCTGGCTGAAGCGCCGCTCTGAATCCAACATCGTCATCGGCGGCGCCGCGGGCGCCGTGCCGGTTCTGGTCGGTTGGGCAGCCGTTACCGGTTCCCTGGCTTGGCCGCCCGTTCTTTTGTTCGCCCTCATTTTCGTCTGGACGCCGCCGCATTTCTGGGCTCTGGCAGTTCGTTACCGCGACGACTATTCGAAAGCAGGTGTGCCGATGCTGCCGTCGGTGGTGCCTCTCAGGGTCGTGTCCATCCGAATTTTGATCTACACGCTCTTGCTCTGGGGACTGAGCGCGGCGTTCGGATACGCCGCCGACATGGGTGTGCTCTACTTGGCCGTCTCACTGGCGGCAGGGGCAGTTTTCGTGGCTTTGTCCATTCGTCTGTTATTCAAAGCAACGTCTGAATCCGCCATGGTTCTTTTCCGCTGGTCGATTACCTATGTAGTGGTGCTCTTTGGCGCCATTGCGCTGGATCAGCTCGTCTAGAAGGCCGGCTGGATGCACAATTTGCAGTCGCTCCCCTTTGAGCCGATAAAATCCATCACCGGTGCCGCCGGCACTGCCCGTTCCACTTCGGCAGGCGTTTTCCCTTCGCTCCGTCAACCAATCGCTAGATCACTTTGTTGCCTATGACCACACTGGAGAGATCCGAGACAGCAGATTCAGCCCCGCCGCCGGCTGCCCCCGCCGCTGCTCAGCGCGGCTTGGCCGGCTTGTTGTCGAGCGGGGATCACAAAACGATCGGGCGCATGTGGCTGATTGCGTCGTTGCTGTTCGGATGCTTCAGCTTGGTCTGCGGACTGCTGCTGAACCTCGAGAGCACTCAAACTCCGAACATCAACGTATTCCTCGGGGTGGAGTCCTATTGGCAGGTCTTTTCGCTTTACCGAGTCGGGATGGTCTTCTTGTTTGCGGTGCCTCTCTTCATAGGCTTGGCCACCTATTTAGTGCCTCTGCAGGTGGGGGCGTCTTCGTCGGCTTTTCCGCGTGCCGGCTCGATGGCGTTCTGGCTGTGGCTCCTAGGCGGTGTCATCATCATTGCGTCCTGGGGCATCGACGGGGGCTTGGCGCTGGGCGGGGCGCAGCGTTCCGTGGAGTTGTCGCTTCTGGCTTTTGCCATGGTCGTCTTGGCGTTGTTGGTCGCCGTCGTGGTGTTGCTGACCACGATCCTCACTCAGAGAGCCGAGGGGATGCGGCTCACACAGGTCCCGATGTTCACTTGGTCGATGTTGGTGGCGGGAGCCGTTTGGTTGTTGACCCTCCCGGTGCTGCTCGCCAATCTTGTGGTGATGTGGGTCGATCTTCGGGGCGTATCTGCGGCTCGCTACGGCGTCGGAGAGAACCTTTACGAACAAGTTGCGTGGGTCTTTGAACAGCCGCAGATTTTTGCGTTCCTGATTCCAGCGTTAGGGGTGATCGTTGAGCTCGTTCCGCTTGCTTTCGGCGTTTCTCTCCGCAACCGCGGTCTTGTGCTGGTGCAGCTAGGACTGATCGGCGCTTTCTGTTTCGGCGCCGAGCTGCAGAGTTTCTTCAGCCCTACGGCAGACACCACTCCCATCTACGTAGTAGGCGGGATCCTCTTGGTTCTGCTCTTGGTGTCTCTGCTGCTCACGCTGCTGTCCAACCTCCGCCGCGCTTCGAAACTCCCTTCCCCGACTGCCCACTTGGCGCTGGCCGTCGCCGCTGCGTTCCTGATGCTCGCTTCTGCTGCTGTTGCGTTGATTCGTGTCTTGGGCGGAGCTGTCGGTTTCTTGCGAAGTTTCGACTCCGACAATGCATCCTGGCAGTCCGATCTTGATTCCGCCTTGGCGCCGCTAGATGATCTGCGGGGCAGTGCAGCCGGAGGAGCGCTGATGGACTTGGTCTTGGTGACGGCTGTTACCGCAGCTTTTGCCGGGCTTTTCTACTGGGCCCCAAAATTATTCGGGAAGTCGCTGCTGCGCCCGGCAGGGTTTGCCGCTCCCCCGATCCTGCTCATTGGCGGTTTGGGGCTGGGGATAGTGGGTCTTGTTGCCGGCTTCTCCGGTCAGCCGGAACTCCCAGGCCGCGAGTCAACTTCCGCAGTCGCCCAGGGAGTCAGCATGATTACAAGCGCATCCACTGCTCTGGTGCTCCTGATCGTTGGGATGATTTTGCTTGCAGTGCTTCTAGCGACCGTTGCGGTCATCCGCGGCGCTCAAACGCACGCCAACCCTTGGTCGGCGCACACTCTGGAGTGGTCAGTCTCCTCGCCTCCACCCCTCAGCAACTTCGCCTCTGCGCCCGTGGTGCGCTCCTCTGCTCCTCTGTTGGACTCGCCTCTTGACTCGCCTCCGGACGAAGGCGCTGCGTTGGAGGGTGATTCTGGTTCTTCTGAGGTTTCTCAGCCATGACCGCATCCACCGCCGCAGCGCCCCCCTCCTTGCCCGAGAACGCTCCGGTCTCCGTAGCGCCGCGGCGCCGCACCCTGCAGGTAGGAACAGGTTTCGCCGCCGGAGGCGTGCTCATGTATTTCGGCGCATTGATCGGCATCTACCTTTCAGAACGAAGCGACTTCCGTGCTCGGAATCCAGGAGAATCCTGGATACCGGGCGGGGTCGATATGCCCCTGACCTCCCCGACGGTCATCGCTTGGACACTGCTCTTGAGCGTCGTGACAATGCAGTGGGCCGTACATTCCAGCGTCGCGGGCGACCGCCGCCACACCTTGATCGCACTGTTGATTACCGGCCTTTTCGGGGCGGCGGTGATCAACGCAATGGTCTTTTATTACAGGCAAGTGGGGTTAGAGATAGACGGCGGCTCGGTGGTTGCGCCGCTCATCTACGTCGTCACCGGAAGCCACTTAGTCTTTCTCGTCGTCGCGCTCGTCTTTCTTTTTATTATGGCCGTGCGTGTTCTGGCCAGTCCTCAGCCCAGCGTCCATGTCGACGGAATGTCGGCGGCGGCTCTTTTCTGGTATGTGATGGTCTTCGTGTTTTGGGTCATCTGGCTTGCCGTCTACGTGCCGAAGTGAACGCTCAATGAAGACGTCGAATCCGCCTATCGCTGCCGGAGCGGAAAGGTGCTGACGCCCGGTTTCAAGCTCTTCTTCGGTCTGGCCGTCCTGGCTGTGGTGGGTGCTGTCGTCTACGGCGTAGCGACCGGGGATCCGTCAGCCCCCGACTATCTGGGCATAGTGGATCGTTCGTCCTGGAAGGGAGTGTTCAGCCTGGGCTGGCAGGGTGGCGTGGGTGAACACACGGGATACGTGATCCTGGTGTTTGCGGCTATCACCGCCGGCGGGCTGGCGTGCCTCTTGGTGGCTTTCAGAGACGCTGATGCTTCTTCGGTGGGCGAACTCGCCCCCGACGGCAAAATTCCTTCAACCCAGGCGCCGCCCCAGCACAGTTTCTGGCCAGTGGTCGGAGCGTTCGCTGTTGCCGTGACGGTGATCGGTCTGGTCATCCACTCTGCGATCTTTGTGGTCGGCTTGATACTGCTTGGGGTTGTGATTTTCGAGTGGATGGCCTCCGCCTGGGCAGACAGAGCCACGGGCGACGCTGCGTCGAACCGCGAGCTGAGGAATCGGATCATGCAGCCGATCGAGATTCCGGTGCTCGCAGCGGCGGGTATTGCGGTGCTGGTCTTGGGAGGTTCTCGTGTGCTGCTCGCTGTGAGCGAGTTCAGCGCTGTTTGGATTGCAGCGGGCGTCTCAGCGGTGATTCTTGCTTTCGCCGTTCTGTTTGTCGCCCGTCCGAAGATAGGCAAGTCAGCCATAGCAGGAGTTCTGGCGCTGGGGGCAGCCGCCGTGGTGGCTGCCGGGATAGTCGCAGCCGCAGTCGGCCCTGCTGAACACGGCGGGCATGAGGGCGAAGACGATCACTCCGTTGATCAAGTCGAGGAATCGGCAGAAGTTGTGGGGATGCCTGAGCCCCTCGAGATGCCCGATCTGCCCGAGCGCTCCGAGCACCTCGAGCGCTCCGAGTGATGGATGAACGCTTGAACCGAGCAGACCGCCGCCGTCCCTTTTCCCCGCTGCACACCCCCTGTTCGCCAGCGAATTCCAGCAGAAACTCTTCCCGCCGCCGCTTCGCCCGACGTGTGCTCATCTCGGCTTTGGCGGCTGCGCTGGCGCTGACTGCAGCTGGCTGCGCCCGCGAGCATCCGCTGGACACGCTTACCGCCGCCGGGCCGGACGCAGCAGAGATCAACAGCCTTTTCTTCCCTGTCTTGGGCGTGGCAATTGCGGTCTTCTTCCTGGTGCAAGGGATGCTGATCTACTTGGTCATCCGCTACCGAGTGCGCCGCCGTTCTGCGGCGATCTCTTCCGTCGAAGAGGTCGACGAGCGCGAATCCGTCGAAGAGCACGACCCCGAGGAGTCAGACGAGGACTACCCCGAGCAGGTTCACGGAAACCTCCGGCTGGAGTTGGCCTGGACCATCATCCCCACGATCATCCTGGCCGTCATCTCCGTCTTCACCCTGACTACGCTTTTCAAGTTGGAAGAAGTGTCCGCCGCCCCAGACGACATGCGCGTCACCGTCGTCGGTCAGCAGTGGTGGTGGGAGTTTCATTACCACCTCGACGGCAACACTTCCACTCCGCCAGACATCGTTACCGCCAACGAGTTGGTCATCCCGGTCGGCCAGCAAGTCCCCCTCGAGATCACCTCTCGCGATGTGATCCACTCCTTCTGGATCCCGCGCCTCAATGGGAAGCGAGACGCCGTGCCCGGTTCGATGCATCCCTGGGTGCTGGAAGCCGACAGTCCTGGCCGTTACGGCGGTCAATGCACCGAGTTCTGCGGCCTTTCGCATGCCTACATGCGGATGTACACCATCGCCTTGGAACCCGAAGAGTGGGAAGTTTGGCGCGAGGCGCAGATGCGCTCCGCTCCGCTGCTTGCTCCGGAAGAGGAGGGATACGAAGGACAGCAAATCTTCCTGGCCAACTGCGCCAACTGCCACGTGGTCAACGGCGTGAGCGACACCAACCTGGACGGTTTGACCGACGACACCAGCATCTACGCGGCAGGCAACCAAATCACAACCTCACTGGTGTCGGGCGCAGCTCCGAATCTGACTCACTTCGCCAGCCGGACTTCGTTCGCAGGTTCCATATTCGACCTCTACGAGAATCGCGGCAAGTACTTGCCGTACACGCGGCTATCCGAGGTGGGGAAGCTCAACCGCGGCGAGTTGGATGCCTGGATTCGCAACGCTCCGGATCGCAAGGCGAACAGACCCGACGACGGTCTGGGCATGCCTGCCTTCCCCGGGCTCAGCGACGCAGAGGTCAACGATTTGATCGATTACCTGGCAGCATTGAAGTAGGAGCAATGCGAATCACAAATAAGTCGAGCACCAAGGGATCGGAGCTTCCAGAGCAATGACCACTACCTCCGAGCCTCAACTTCAGCTCACGGCTGGCGAGCCGAGGATTCGTCCTTCTGCCAGTCTGGGGCTGCTCGCCCGACCCAAAGGCGACACCGGCTGGAAGAGTTGGCTGTTCACCGTCGACCACAAGCGCATAGGCATTCTTTACGGCGCCTCGGCGCTGATCTTCTTAG
Source organism: Acidimicrobiales bacterium (assembly GCA_965242895.1). Classification (GTDB taxonomy): domain Bacteria; phylum Actinomycetota; class Acidimicrobiia; order Acidimicrobiales; family CATQHL01; genus CATQHL01. Next base: position 1,204,677 of record OZ251507.1, on the reverse strand, counting down.
TGTTCGGCGGCGTTGAGGCTCTTCTCATCCGCCTGCAGCTCGCCGCCCCTGCCGGCAGCGTATTGAGCGAGGACGCCTATAACCAAGTCTTCACAATGCACGGCGTGACCATGGTGTTCCTAGTGATCATGCCCCTAGCGGCCGCCTTCGCAAACTACTTTTTACCCCTTCAGATCGGCGCCCGCGACGTCGCCTTTCCACGTCTCAACGCTTTCAGTTTCTGGTGCTTCCTCTTCGGCGGCATCTTCTTGAACACCTCTTGGCTGCTCGGCGGCGCTCCCGACGGAGGTTGGTTCGGTTACGCCCCGAACAGCGGGCTGATCTTCTCACCAAGCCACGGGATGGACTTCTACGCCCTTGGGCTGCAGATAACCGGCATCGCCTCCCTAGTGAGCGCAATCAACCTGATAGTGACGGTGCTCAACATGCGCACGCCCGGCATGTCGCTCTGGCGAATGCCGGTGTTCTCCTGGATGCTGCTGATCGTGCAGTTCTTGCTGCTCTTTGCCATTCCGGTGATCACAGTGGCTCTGTTCCTGCTCATGTTCGACCGCCTCTTCGGCGCCAACTTCTTCAACGTGGCCGCCGGGGCGGATCCGCTTCTCTGGCAGCACCTGTTCTGGATTTTCGGCCACCCCGAGGTGTACATACTCATCCTTCCCGCTTTCGGGATCATGTCGGAGGTCATTCCGACGTTCAGCCGCAAGCCTCTCTTTGGTTACCCGTTCATGGTTTTCTCCGGAATCGCCATCGGCTTCATGGGCTGGGGCGTCTGGGCGCACCACATGTTCACTTCCGGCATGGGGCCGATTTCTGTTGCGGCCTTTTCGCTTTCCACGATGTTCATAGCCGTGCCGACCGGGGTGAAGATACTCAACTGGATGGCGACGATGTGGGGTGGGAGACTGCAGTTCACAACCGCCATGCTCTTTTCTGTAGGCGCAGTGGCCATGTTCACCATCGGCGGTCTCTCAGGCGTCACTCACGCAATTTCGCCTGCCGACACGCAGCAGACTGACACTTTCTACATCGTCGCCCACTTTCACTATGTAATTTTCGGCGGGTCGCTTCTCGGCATGCTCTCGGGGTTCTACTTCTGGTGGCCCAAGGTTTTTGGTTACAAACTCAACGAGCGCTGGGGCAAGGCCAGTTTCTGGGTCTTGCTGGCCGGTTTCAACCTCACCTTCGGCCCCATGCACATCCTGGGCTTGCAGGGCATGTCACGGCGCATTCACAGCTACTCGGGGGAAGCCGGGTTTTCTTTGTGGAACGCAGTGGCCACAGCCGGAGCGTTCCTTACTGCCGTCGGTTTCCTGATCTTCGCCGTCAACATCTACATCAGCCGCCGAGACCACCGTTCCGGCAAGAGTCTGCCAGTCGGTCCCGACCCCTGGGACGCCCGCAGTCTGGAGTGGATGACGGCTTCGCCAGTGCCAATACACAATTTCGATAGTGAAATCCAAGTAAGCCGCCAGGACGAGTTCTGGCACCGCAAGTGGAAGATCACCGAAACAGGATCTGTGGTTCGCCGTGCGAAAGCCGAAGACATTGCTCACGACGGCAGCGCTACGGGGATACACCTGCCTTCCCCGTCCTACTGGCCCATCGTTTTGGCACTCGGCCTGCCTTTAGTTGCCTACGGCCTGATCTTCAATTTGTGGATCACCGCCGTGGGGGCGCTCGTAGTAATAGGAGCGTTCTATGGCTGGGTGCTGGAATCCCCCGACGACCCCGAGGCTCACGCCGAAGACCATGAACTTGAGGTTTCCGGCAACGGCAGCGGGCCGTCTTCTTCGGAGAACGGCGGCATCCGAGAACTGGAAGCTTCCCTCGGCAGTTCGGAAGGAAGCGAAGCAAGCACGGGGAAGTCAGATGACTGAGACATCGACGGTTGCCCAGGCGGAGGCTGCGGCTGTGGCTGTGGCTGCGGAGGCTGGCTCGGCTGCCGAAGTCTCCGAAACTTCCTCCCCTTCCTCTCCTTCCACTGGAGCGGCCAGCCACCACCCGCCGACGACCACGGGCCTCTCCCACAACAAACTCATGATGTGGTTGTTCCTGGGTTCAGAGTGTCTGCTGTTCGGTGCTCTTATCTCCACTTACATGTTCGCCAAGTCCAGACTTCCGGCTGGAGAAATCGGACCCCTAGACGTTTTCGACATTCCGTTCACGTCCGTCAGCTCGTTCGTGCTGCTGCTGAGTTCGTTGACCATGGTTCTGGCTCTGTCCTCCATGAAGCGGGGTAACGAACGGGGCTTTAGAACTTGGATCACTACGACCGCCTTGTTGGGCGGCACCTTCGTGGCAGGTCAGGTGTACGAGTTCACTGTCTTTTACAGCAGCGGGCTGGGATATACCACCAACATTTTCGGCTCGGCGTTCTACACCCTCACCGGCTTCCACGGCGCCCACGTGAGCATCGGCATCATCATGCTGATGTCCTTGTTGGTGATGAACCTGCGCGGCCGCCTCGGCCCCGACCGAGCGGAGTCGGTTGAACTCATCGGCCTTTATTGGCACTTCGTCGACATCGTGTGGATTCTCATCTTCACGATCATCTACCTGTTCCCTCAGTAATAGGTTTTAACGAGCGTGAGCAGCACTTCGACAACCACGGAGTCGGAAGGAAAGATCATTTCCGGCGAAGCGATAGAGGACTCCCCTGTGGAAACCGAAACCGGTGCTTCCCAAAGCGAAACTGCTTCGACCTCGGCCTCAACACTCGCAGCATCGGCAGCCCCCGACGCCCCCGACGCATCGGCAGCACCCGCCGAGCACGAGCCCGTCGAGCACGAGCACGAGCACGAGCACGAACACCCCTCCGACTGGCAGTACATCAAGATTGCGCTAATCCTGGCCGTCCTAACCGCCATCGAAGTCTTCACCTACTTTGAGTCCGTGCATCGCATGAGCGACGCTGTGCTCTACGTCCTCTTGACGTTTCTGATGGTCCTGAAGTTCATATACGTGGTGGCTTGGTTCATGCACCTCAAGTTCGATTCCGTGCTTTTCAAACGCATTTTCGTCACCGGGATCTCCCTAGCGCTCGGGGTGTATCTCATCATGCTTACAGCGTTTCGCATCTGGACGTAGCGGCGTCAGCGCTTGACTGCCGTGTTTATTGGGGCAGCCGACTACGAGCTTTGGGCATGGCGTCCCCATCTGGAAGTCTGGGCGTTGATACTGGCTGCGTTGGGGGTGGGTTACTACGTCAAGCGGGTATTGGCGCCGGCTGTACCCGGCGGCGACGGGGAGATAACCCGAAAGCAGAAGATCAGTTACCTGCTGGCCTTGGGCTTCCTGTGGCTCGCCAGCGACTGGCCGGTTCACGATATTTCCGAGGAGTATCTCTACTCCATGCACATGATTCAGCACCTCCTCATCACGCTGGTGGTGCCTCCGCTCTTGCTGCTGGCCGTCCCCAATTGGTTGGCGATGAGGATCGTGGACATCCGCAACCCCTGGACGAAGCGTCTGCTTCACCCAGTCTTTGTCGGAGTGCTTTTCAACGCCGTCGTCGCCGTCACCCATCTGCCCCCGGTCGTCAACTTGAGTGCTTCCAACGGACTCTTCCACTACACGGTTCATCTTGTGCTGTTCGTGACTGCGCTAGGGATGTGGATGCCGGTCTGCGGACCGCTGCCGTCCTTGCGGCTGCAGCCGTTCGGCAAGATGTTCCATCTCTTTGCCATGTCCGTGCTCCCGACCGTGCCGGCGGGTTTCCTGACTTTCGCCCAGAGCACCCTCTATGAGGCTTATGACAAGCAGGTGAGACTCTGGGGCATCAGCGTGTCTGTGGATCAACAGGCGGCTGGTCTGATCATGAAGATTGCGGGAGGGGCGTATCTCTGGATGCTCATCGCCGTCATATTCTTCCGCTGGTCGTTGAGGCAGCAGCGCCGAGACTCTGCGCTTCGGCAGGCGAGTTCGCAGGGCGATGACACCCATTCGGGCAATGGTGTCTTCGCTGACGCCGAGTTGGCAAACGCTGAGTCGGTCGCTTCAGACTCGGAAGTGCTCACGTATGCACAGGTCGCTGAGGCGTTCGAAGCTTCCCCCCCGCCCCTAGAGGAGACAGCGGACTAGCTGGAAGACGGGTCGAATACAAGTGGAGACGGGTCGAATACAAGCCAGCTTGACGCCTTAAAGCGCTTCGGGTGTTAGACATGCCCGAAATAGCAGTTTCTTGAACAAAACAACAGACACATTGGAGGACTTCAGATGAGACTTTCAGAGAAAACTTGTGTGGTGACTGGCGGCGCAAGCGGCATCGGTGAAGCCATTGTCCGCAGATTCGCAGACGAGGGCGCCCTCGTGTTGGTTGCCGATCTGAACGAGGACGCCGCCAAGGCTTTGGCGGACGAACTCGGGAAGTCGGTCATTTCGGTGCGCTGCGACGTCCGTTCCACCGAAGACGCTGAGGCGGCGGCTGCGACCGCCCTCGATGCGTGGGGCCGCGTCGACGTGTTGGTCAACAACGCCGGTACGGAACTAAGCCGCACTTACGATGAAATGAGCGTCGCAGAGTGGGACAAAGTTCTCGATACCGACTTGAAAGGGCCCTGGCTCATGTGTAAGCACATCGTCCCTCACATGGTCGAGCGCGGCTCGGGAAGCGTGATCAACATCTCGTCTTTGAACGGCTTGGTGGGGTTTCCACTTTCGACCGCCTATGGAAGCGCCAAAGGCGGCTTGGTGATGTTCACGAAGGACATGGCTATCGAGTTGGCGTCCTCGGGCGTGCGGTTCAACTGCATCTGCCCAGGCGTGATCCAAACTCCCATGATGGAGCGTTGGACTGATCTTCAGCCCGACTCTGAAGCTGCCAAGAAACTCTTGATAGGGGCCATGCCGATCGGACGCTTGGGTCGTCCTGAGGAGATAGCCGCTGCTGTGCTGTTCTTTGCCTCCGAGGATTCCTCGCTTTGCCAAGGGTCAGTCCTTTCTGTTGATGGCGGTTTCGTTGCTCAGTAAGGCGAAGCCGGTCGAGACCGAAGCCGGTTATTTTCGGCGTTCCGAAGCCGGCAAATATCGGCTCTTCGAAGCCGGCAGCGCAATTTTCTGTAAGCAATTTGCAACATTAGCCCTTCGGATCACCCGTCTTTTGCAGAAAAATCGGCTTTGAACAGGGATTATTAAGGGAGATTAACTCTAAAAACGAATTGCAACAATTCGGCTGAAAATGTTGACATTTGCGCGCGCAACCTGTAACATAAAGATATAAGCACCGGGTTCTCCCTCCAAAGGGTAACAACCCCCTCCAGATGGTAGTGAGTCTCCCCTCCCCGGTGCGACAGTTAGAGCGTTACTCGACAGGTCTTAAGACCTCCGGGTGGCGCTCTAGCTGTTTATTACGGAATCCGCTCAGCGAGTTCAGCTTCTATCCCAACCACAAGGGGGAAGGACAGAGCACTCCAGCCCTCAATTCTTGTGAGGCTTGTGAGGGCAGGCAAACTCCATCTCGTCGTTCTGCGTCCCATCTGCCGTACTGCGTCCGGAGTTTCAGCCAGAATTGTCATAGGTCTTAACTAGGCTCGCTTCTGATGACGCACCAAGCTCTGTACCGACGCTATCGACCTTCTAGTTTTGGCAAACTCGTTGGTCAGTCGCATGTGGTGGCGGCTTTGAGGAACGCTGTGACGGCCGACCGCGTGGCGCATGCTTACCTTTTCAGCGGGCCTCGCGGCACCGGAAAGACTTCTACTGCTCGCATTCTCGCCAAGGCTCTTAACTGCCTCGACGTTCGTGAAGGCGAACCCTGCGGCGAGTGTCAATCGTGCGCGGCGTTCACCGACGGTACCTCCTACGACATGCATGAACTCGACGCCGCTTCCCATAATTCCGTGGATGACATTCGTGAGCTGAACAGTCGCGTGGTCATCGGAAGCCCTGGTCGTACCAAGGTCTATGTGCTTGATGAGGTACACATGCTCTCTTCAAATGCAGAGAACGCTTTGCTCAAGACGCTTGAGGAGCCTCCCGAGCATGTGGTCTTCATTTTGTGCACCACCGAGCCTCACAAGGTGGCTCGGACGATTAAGAGCCGTACACAGCACCTTCAGTTCAAATTGTTGCCAGAAAAAAAGCTGCACGAGCACGTTCTCGCCGTTGCCGACGACGCCGGAATTGAACTCTCGGAAGGCGATCTTGCCTACGTGATGGCTGAGGGCGGCGGGTCGGCTAGGGACACCCTGTCGGCACTCGATCAGGTTGCTGCTGCCGGAGCAGCCCCAGAAGTCTCCGACAGCGTAAATGAAGTGCTTGAGGCGCTGGCTTCCGGAGACGCCGCCGACGTGTCGGCAGCCGCTGACCGCGCTTTAAAGTCTGGACAAGAGCCGAGGGTTCTTGGGGAAGCCCTCCTGAAGTGCCTGAGGAACGCATTCTTGACTGCCGTCTGCGGCCCAGGACACGTATCGAGAACTGAGAGTTCGGCCGCTGCTGAGCTAGCACAGAAAATGAAACCGAAAAAGCTCACGCGCGCCATGGAACTATTGGGCGAAGCGTTGGTTGGTATGCGAACCGCTCCCGACCCTAGGGTCGACCTGGAATTGGCTCTCGTGCGCTTGTCGCGGGCCGACTTGGACTTGAGTGTGGACGCCTTGGCTGCCCGAATTGAGAAGCTCGAGGAAGCGTTAGCGGAAATGCGCTCGGGCGTTGGCGAATCCAAGGTGCTGACTTCGGTCTCGAAACGTTCGCCCGGTTCCTCGCAACGGCCTCCTGTTTCTTCTCAGAAACCGGCTTCTACCTCTCAACGGCCATCTGTTTCCTCGCAACGGCCGCCTGCTACCTCTCAAGCGGCGCCCGTTTCCTCGCGCAGGTCACCCGCACCGTCTAGCCGGGAAGGCGGACTTCCAGAAGGCCTGCAGCACGCCCGCAGGCTGCGAGAGCAGTTGGTGGGCCAGGGTCAGGGGGGTTCGGCTTCCGCCGGTGCACCCCGATCTCAGCCGTCCGCCCGGTCTGCTCCGGCGTCCCCGTCCGCTCCGTCCGCCCGATCCTCCTCGTCGGCTCGGTCTGCTCTGGAGTCCCAGTCGTCTCCGGCCTCGTTGGCTCGGTCTGCTCTGGAGTCCCAGTCGTCTCCGGCCTCGTTGGCTCGGTCTGCTCTGGAGCCCCAGTCGGCTTCGGCCTCGTCTGCCCGGTCGGCCCCGGCGCTCCCGTCTGCTCCCTCCGCCCGACGAACGTCTGCTCGGGCTGTTGCTGCTGAGCAGCCAAACATTCGTTCGAGCCCCGATTTGGAAAGCTCAGCCTCTCCCGATTCTGTGCGGAGCAACGAAAGCGTCGCAGCCGCCGAGTCAGGCGATGGGCCGCCGCCCGCTCCGCCCACGCGAGAAGAAGCAGTTCTGGCTTGGTCGTCCACTATCTTGCCTACGTTCCCCAAATCCGCCGTCGCTTCCTTGAGCCACGGTCGTTTCTCACCTAATCGCGACAACAGTTTGCGATTGGTGTTCGACCATCAAGGGACGCTGCAGCGGAGCATGGCTTTTCGCCAAGAGGTCGAGGCGGCTTTCAGCCGCAGCTTTAATCAGAAGGTGTCGGTCGAATTCGAAGTCGACGACGGCAGCAACTCTGAGCCCCCCGGCCCTTCTTTACCCGATTTGCCTTCCGGTTACGAAATCACCTCGGTTGATGAACTGTCGCTGCCGCGTCAGACGAAACCGAACAGAGGATTGGAACAGATGAAAAAAGCGTTCCCGGGCTCGAAGATTATCGACCAGAGTTCTTAGAGCTTGCCGCCCCAGCGCTATTCGCCAACATGTCCTTCAGTTCTCATTCCCCCTACTCCGCTCCTATCGGCGAACTTATCGACCAACTAGGGCGCCTTCCTGGGATCGGCCCGAAGTCGGCTGAGCGCATCGCCTTCTATCTCTTGCGGGCTCCTTCTGATGAAGCGAATTCCTTGGCCGATTCGATCCTTGACGCCCGCCGACTCGTCCAGACTTGTAAGCGCTGCTGCAACCTTTCTGCGTCCCCCGAGTGTGACATTTGCCGCAGCGGGCGGCGGGATGCTAGGAGGATTTGCGTGGTGGAGGATCCAAAGGACGTGATCGCCTTTGAGCGCACGGGAGAGTTTGACGGTCTGTATCACGTCTTGCATGGCGCTCTGAATCCTCTTGAAGGAGTCGGCCCCGATCAACTCAAGATTGCTGAGTTATTGCGGCGCGTGGAAGCAGAAGACGTCGAAGAGGTGATTTTGGGCACAAACCCCAATCTGGAAGGAGAAGCCACTGCCATGTACCTGGCCAGGCTCTTGAACGAATTCGGATTGATCGTTACCAGCTTGGCAAGAGGGCTTCCCGCAGGAGGCGATCTGGAATACGCCGACGAGATCACCTTGGGGAGAGCATTGACCGGACGAAGGGAACTGCCCTCAGAATAAGCGCCCCTGCATGACGGCTGGAGTGCTCTGTCCTTCCCCCTTGTGGTTGGGGTAAAAGCTGAACTCGTTGAGCGGATTCTGTCATAAACAGCTAGAGCGCCACCCGGAGGTCTTAAGACCTGTCGAGTAACGCTCTAACTGTCGCACCGGGGAGGGGAGACTCACTACCATCTGGAGGGGGTTGTTACCCTTTGGAGGGAGAACCCGGTGCTTATATCTTTATGTTACAGGTTGCGCGCGCAAATGTCAACATTTTCAGCCGAATTGTTGCAATTCGTTTTTAGAGTTAATCTCCCTTAATAATCCCTGTTCAGAGCCGGTTTTCCTGCAAAAGACGGGTGATCCGAAGGGCTAATGTTGCAAATTGCTTACAGAAAATTGCGTTCTCGGCTTCGGAGAGTTGCGTTTCCGGCTTCGGATTACCGAACTCTGAGCGCGACGGCTACTGCTGTTTTAAGCCCAGAATTCTGTTTGAGCAAAGGTCAGACGCGTATCAAGACGGCGTCGCCTTGTCCTCCTCCTCCGCAAAGAGCAGCCGCACCTATCCCGCCCCCCCGTCGCTGCAGTTCTTTGATCAACGTTAGGAGAACCCTGTTCCCCGACGCTCCGATGGGGTGACCCAAGGCGATCGCTCCTCCGTTGACGTTGACCACGTCGTGGGGGATGCCTAAGTCGTTCATGGACGCCAGTACGACGGCAGCAAAAGCCTCGTTAATCTCGAACAGGTCGATTTCATTCAGCGACAGGCCGCTGCGCTCCAACAACTTCGTAATCGCCGCCGAAGGCTGATGCAGAAGCGACGCGTCAGGTCCGGCCACCTGTGCATAGGACATGAACTCGGCCAACGGATCAGCCGAGAGCCGTTCCGCTGCCTCTGCCGAAGCGATCACCAAAGCCGAAGCCCCGTCGGATATCTGAGATGCGTTGCCGGCAGTGATGCTCCCGGCGGCGTCGAAGGCGGGTCGCAGAGCGGAAAGGCTTTCAACGCTGGTTTCGGGGCGCACGCCCTCGTCGCTGCTGAAGAGTATTGAGTCTCCTCGCCTCTGAGGAACTTCTACAGGCACGATCTCGGTCTCCATCAGGCCGTCTTTGTGCGCCTTTGCGGCGCGTTCGTGGGACGCGGCGGCGAAAGTGTCTTGCGCCTCGCGGGAGAGGTTCTCCTCAGCGGAGTAGCGCTCGGTGCTCAGTCCCATCGAACAGTGGTCGATGGCGCAAGTGAGTCCGTCGCTCATCATGGAGTCGCTCAAAGCAGAATCTCCTAACTTCAGCCCGCCCCTGACGCCAGTCGCCAAATATGGGGCTGAGGTCATAGATTCCATGCCTCCCGCCACCACCACGGAGGCGTCGCCGGCGGCGATCATGCGCTCCGCTAGGTAGACGGCGTTCAGTCCCGATAGGCAAACTTTGTTGACTGTCGAGGCAGGAACGCTCATGGGAATTCCCGCCCTTGCGGCTGCCGCTCTTGCCGGCGCTTGTCCTTCCCCTGCTAGCAGCACTTGACCCATGAACACGTAGTCGACTTCTTCGGGGGGCGCTCCGGCGTTTGCTAAAGCGGCGGAAATCGCCATGCTTCCTAGCTGTGTGCCCGAAAAGGAGGCCAGCGACCCAGAAAGCTTTCCGATGGGGGTGCGCGCCCCTCCAATGATTACAACTTTGCTCACATTAAGCCCCTTGAGTTTCCGATCGTGTGCTACTGATACAGGCTACCGGACCTCCCCCTCAGAGGCTGCAGCGACCGAAGTGCGCTGCGCTGCTGTTCGGCTGTCTGTAATGGAGCGGCGCTTGTTACGCCGCCGTAGTCAGGCGACAGGAGCGTGCCAGAGCGTCATCAGCGGTAAGAATCGGAGCATGCTGTTGACAGAAATCGATCACATCGCTATTGCCGTGTGCGACTTGGACGCGGCCGTGGACTACTACAAGAGAGCATTCGATGCTTCGGTAGCGCACCGCGAGGTGGTGGCTTCCGACCTTGTAGAAGAAGCGCTGATCAAGGTGGCCGATTCCTACATACAACTCACGGCAGCCACCTCCCCGGATTCTCCGATAGCGAAGTTCATCGAGCGCCGCGGTGAAGGGCTTCACCATGTCGGCTACCGAGTTGATGACTGCGCCGCCGCCCTAGCTGCGATGGTTTCCGCTGGCGCCAAGCCCATTGATTCGACGCCGCGCCGTGGATCGCGGGGCACGACCGTGGCCTTCGTCCATCCCAAGGGGAATCTCGGCACTCTGGTCGAACTGGTTCAGGTGTAATGACAACTCTGCGAACACTGCCTAGAAGTGCTCGTGATGCTTGCAGCTGGAATTTTCAGCGGCACTTTGAGCGGATACCGACCTTGTTGAGCGGTGAGAGAGAGCGCTCATGATCGTTCATCTGATCGATGGCACCTATGAATTGTTCAGGCAGTTTTTTGCACGACCCTCGCATCGCACCGCCGCCGGGGAGGAGGTTGCCGCAGCGCGGGCGGTAGTAGGCGGATTGCTGAGGTTGGTGGAAGAAGGCGCAACCCACCTGGGGATGGCCACTGATCATGTCATCCCATCTTTTCGCAATGAACTTTATGAGGGTTATAAGTCGGGAGAAGAGACTCCGCCGGAGTTGTTCGAACAGTTTTCTATTGTGGAGACGCTTGCTTGGGAAGCTGGCTTTTGTGTTTGGCCCATGATCGATTTCGAAGCCGACGACGCTCTCGCCACGGCCGCTGCTCGAGCAGCGGCAGATCCCGATGTGGACAGGGTGATGATCTGCACCCCCGACAAGGACTTGGCGCAGTGCGTCAGCGCCGACGGACGAGTGGTGCAGTTCGACTTACGCAAGGGACGCATATTCGATCGTGATGGAGTGATTGAGCGCTTCGGCGTTCCGCCAGAATCGATTCCCGACTACTTGGCTTTAGTGGGAGATTCAGCTGACGGTTTCCCTGGCTTGCCAGGTTGGGGAACCAAGTCAGCGTCGGCGGTTCTAGCTAGATACGGAAACATCGATAACATCCCGACGGCGCCCGGACGTTGGGACGCGGCTGTGAGGGGCGCTCCGAAATTGTCCAAGAACCTAGAAGCCGGCAGGGAAGAAGCCGCCCTTTATCGACGGCTGGCCACACTCATCAGCAACGTGGAAGGAGTGTTGGACGGCCCTGAGGGCGTAGACGCTCTGGCGTGGCGCGGCCCTCGACCGAACTTCGCCGAGACATGCACCCGCTGCGACGCCGACCGGCTCTTCACCCGGGCGTCAGCGCTTGTGTCAGGAGACTCCTGATTTCCTCGCAGGCATGCTGTTAAAGAGTGGTATATACATTTCTTTAACAATCAGGTTGACTAGTTTGGCTTCGGAATGTCGTAAACAAAGATACTGCCCTCATTTCTGAGGATGAGGCAGGCTTCTCTCAGTCGTTTTATTGCCTCTTTGCTGTTTTGGTATTCTGCGGTTGATGCCCGCAATGGCTTCCTTTCCCGGACCTGAAGCGTCCGAGAACATGTCCCAAGTGCGAAGCCGAGACACGGCTGCCTGTTTGAGCGTCGGAAGTTGAACGTGGCTGCCGACTACACCAATATCGAAGTCGACGGCCGCTCCGTCCGTATCTCTAGCCCAGGGAAGGTTTACTTCTCCGCTCGCGGCGAGACCAAGCTAGACCTCGTTCAGCACTATCTAGCCGTTGCGCCTGGCGCGCTCCGCGGGGTGTGGTGCCGTCCTACTGTGCTGCACCGTTTCCCCCACGGCGCTGAAGGGAAAAGCTTTTTCCAAAAGCGCGTACCCGAATCCCGCCCCGAGTGGCTTCAGACCATGCTGGTGGTCTTTCCGTCGGGGCGCACGGCCACCGAACTCTGTCCGGTGGATGCGGCCCACCTGATTTGGGCAGTGAACCTCGGCTGCTTAGAGCTGCACCCGTGGGCGGTGCGCCGGTTCGAGCCTCGCTGTCCGGACGAACTGCGAATAGATCTGGATCCATCGCCGGGCGTGGATTTTGACTCGGTGAGGGAAGCGGCCCTTTTGATTAGGAATCTGCTTCTAGGCCACGGTCTAGAAGGCTGGCCCAAGACTTCCGGCGGTCGCGGTATTCACATAATCGTGCGAATTCTGCCAAGGCACGACTTCGCCGCCCTTCGCCGGGCTGCCCTGGCGCTAGCCCGCCAAGCCGAGCGTGCGGCTCCGGAACTCATAACCACCGAATGGCAAAAGAAGAACCGAGGAAAGCGGGTCTTTGTCGACTACAACCAAAACGCCCCCGACCGCACGCTCGCCTCCGCCTATTCTGTGCGCCCTAGCGCCCACGCCTTGGTGTCGACGCCGCTTCATTGGGAGGAGGTTCCCGACGTCTACCCTCGAGACTTCACGCTGGCTTCGTTCCCGCAACGCTGGGCGTCTGTCGGCGACTTGGAAACCGCGATGGATGATCGTTCTTACAGCTTGGAGCCTTTATTGGAGTTGGCTCAGCGCGACCAGGAAGAAGGGCTGGGCGACGCACCCTGGCCGCCATATTTCTCCAAGCCGTCGTGAACAAGTCGTGAACAACAGGGTGCCTTGAACCGCAAGACTCCACGCCGCTGTTCAATAGTTGACCAGGGCGCCCGGAAGGTTGTTTGCGCACTCGGGGGTGGGGGTGCGTTCCGTCTGGTGGTGCTGTTGGTGCTGTTCAATAGTTGACCAGGACGACCAGAAAGTTGTTTAGCTGGCAAAGGCGTCCTGGAAGATTTCTGCCAATTCCACCGGAGGTACCTGTTCGAGTTGTCCGTAGGTGCAGCTTTCCGGTGAACGGTCTCTGCGCCAACGCAGCAGGCGGGACACGTGGCGGAAGCGCCCGGCGGTAATTGCGTCGTACGTCACTTCCGCCACGGGCGCCCCCCAGATCGGCACCCAGTCGGCGCCGCCCTTGGTCCCTCGCCAGCGATTGGGCGCCCCAGGTCTGCGCTGGGGGGTTTCGGCGTCGGTCTCCTTCAGCCAGGGGTGCTCGCCCTCGTCGCTGCGGCGTTCTAGGGGGTCTAGGCGGCCCAGGCGGAACGGTTCCAGAAAATTCGCCAATTCGCTTCTTACAGCTGCTTTGAAGCCTCCGGCAGCACCGACGTAGTTGAGCAAGCCGTTGTCGTCGTAGAGACCCAGCAGAAGCGAGGCCGGTCCGTCTCCGTTCTTGTGTTCCCGGTATCCGGCAGCCACGACTTCGGCAGTCTTTTGATGCTTGAGCTTGAACTGAGCTCGCGCCCCGGGAAGATAACAGCCATCCGCAGGCTTGATGATTATGCCGTCCAATCCCGCCCCCTCGAATCTGTTGAACCAGTCTGACGCCAGCTTGCGGTTGGTGGTAGAGGGCGTCAGGTGAACCGGCGAGCGAAAACCCGCACCGATTTCTGTGAGGATGCTGCGTCGCTCATAAAACGTTTGACTTCGCAGATCACGGTCGCCTAAAGAGAGAATGTCGAACGCCGCAAAGCGGGCGGGCGTCTCGACGGATAGTCGGTCGATGCGGGATGACGCCGGGTGGATGCGGGCGCTCAAGGCGTCGAAGTCAAGTCGCTTTCCGTCTTTGGCAGGCACGACCAACTCGCCGTCAAGTACGCACCTGTCTGGCAGTCTTGCCCTCAAAGCTCCCCAGAGTTCGGGGAAATACCGAGTCAGAGGACGTTCGTTGCGGCTGTATATCTCCAGTTCGCTCCGGTCTCGAAAGATTAACGTTCGGTAGCCGTCCCACTTTGGTTCGAACCAGAAGTCGCCAACCTCTGCCGCAGGAAGCGAATCCACCGCCTTGCCCAACATGGGGGCAATCGGCGGCATGACCGGTAACTTCACGGCGCTGCGCCCCTTGTCTCGTCCCGCACCGGATGACCTTTCTGAACCACCCACATGGAAGTCAAGGAACGGGCCGGCGCAGCCGGCCAAGGCAGAGTGGGCAACGAAGCCAGCGAGGACGGCGAAGGCAGAGCAGCCGGCCCAGGAAGCGCGGGGATTCCGAACTCCTCGCTGATCATCCGATCGCCACCATCAGCACTCCAGCTAGGGCAATTGCCAGGCCCGCCCACTGCATCTTCCCCATGTGGTCTTTGAGGAACAGCCAAGCTCCTATGGCTGTGAAAGCGGGGGTGAGCGACGTGAGCGGCCCCACGATTGAGAGGAACCCCGCCGCCAGTGCTTCTATCAGCATGATGTGGGCTGTCAGCAGGAGCGCTCCGGCGATGGCTGCCGGCAAAAAATCCTTCATTCTCTGTTTCAGCATCGTCCGTTCTTGTCTGTGGTCTGACTCGGCGGCTGCTGCGTCGGAGCGATGCTGCGCGATGCCGTCTTTGTCGGAGTCTGGGGATAATTCCCTTCCTTCGACACCCTCGGCTTCAGCACCCTCGCCCAACCCTGTCGAAATCCGGCGCTTGCGAGCGCGGAGGACGAGCACAAGTACGGCTGCGCCGAGCAGACCGCTGGCCACGACTCGGACCATGAACACAGGCCCCCAGCCTTCATCTCCGCCTATCTCGTCGAGCAGGGTTTGAAAAACTCCAAAGGAGCATCCGGCGAGGGCCGAGGTAATGATTTCCCCGCTCGGTTTGAGCTGTCCCGCTTCTCTGCCGCCCTGCTTGTCGCCCGTGCGTGAGACGACGATGGTCGCCGCGATGGCCAGGATTGCTCCGCTCAAAGACACGGCAGAGGGGCGTTCGCCGCGCCCTAGGCCAAGAACGACCGTGAAGATCGAGACGACCGAGGCAGTCACAGGGGCCACCACCGTCATGCGCCCTAGTGCGAGCCCTCGGTAGAGGAAGCCCGTCCCGCTCGTGATGGCCACTCCCGCCAGCGACCCTAAGGCGACTTCTCTGGCGCCTCCAATGGGTTCCCAGGCAGCTAGGAGGTAGACGCCGAGCATTACCAGACCGGTGAACTGAGCAGCGGTGATGGCTTTTAGCGGACCTACCTTTCGTCCTGCAGCCCCCCCAAAAAAGTCAGCCGTCCCAAGACTTGCCGCCACGAGAAGGCCGAGGAGAATATCCATGCGGCTAACCTAGTCTTTTGCTCAGACTTAGGTCTTGAGGCGACAGCGGCTCGCCTCTGCCCGCGCTGCCGTTGTTGCCGACTTCATCTTCTCGAGTCTCTAGCATCGGTCATGAAAGGGAGTCGTGGAACGCAGGACTATCTTCGCAATCGCTGTCGGCGGAGTTCTTGGCGCTTCGTTGCGCCTATTGATCGGTTTTGCTTTCGGCATGTTCTCCGAAGAGATTGATTTGCTCCCTGGCCCTTCGACTGCCGCGCAGTTCAGCACGCTCTTAGTCAACGTCGTCGGAAGCGCCTTACTCGGTTGGCTGTCTGCTGAGATGGGTAATCCTGCGGCGCCCGATTCCCGCCGTCACCGGTTTCTCGTTGCCGCCTCGGCGGGTTTTTGCGGCAGTTTTACGACTTTTTCCGCGTTTGCGCTCGTAGTCGCCGAATACCTAGCATCTGGTCAGGCTATTTGGGGCGTTCTATACGGCTACGCCTCGATGTCGCTGGCGCTCCTTGCAGCGTTCCTCGGATATCGACTGCGCCGCGGCATGCTTGGCAGGCAAGCATCGAGGGTCGCCGAGTGAGTTCGCCCCCCTCTCGCCGTCGGAAAGAGTGCGAGCGATGACGGCTGCGCTCGCCGCCGCTTTCGTTGCTGGGGCTGTCGGGGGCACCTTCGTGCGATGGAAGCTTGCTAGTGCTTGGAATCGGTCGTCGTTTCCAGTTGGCACGTTCGCCGTGAATGTCCTTGGCTCATTTGCGATGGGGCTGCTGGCGAATTCGAACGCCGCCGTCTTCGTGGTCGTCGGAGTCGGTGTTCTTGGGTCGCTCACGACTTTTTCGACGCTCTCGCTGGAGACGATCATCCTTTGGCGACGCAACGCCGGCTACTCGGTTCTCTACGCGATCCTCACCCTGTCGGCTGGGGCGGCTGCTGCTTACGCCGGACTGGTGACCGCTGCAGCTGTTTGAATATTTGTCCCCGCTCCTCTTTCAGCCCGCTCAGCCGCTGTCTCAGTCCCCTCGCTCAGCCCGCTGCTGCAGCTTCAGTTCCCGACCCCAGGGCTATGAGCAGGATTCCCGCTGCCGCTAGCACCAGCCCCACGATTTGGCCTGAGTTCATTCGTTCTTTCAGGATCACTCGTGCGAGGAGAATCGTCGTCGCCGGGTAGAGAGAGACAACTGGAGCCACGAGGCTGACGAACCCGCGTCGCAGGGCTTCGATGAACAAGCAAGCCCCAAGGGCGTCAAGCAGTCCGTATCCGAGTATGAGCGCCCATCCTGTTCTTCCTGGGTCTGAGGGCATCGTTTTTCGGATTCCCCCCAGCACCACGATTCCGATGAGAATCCCGGTCGTGAGGCGGGTAGCGGCGATCGGCCATAGACCGCTGTCGGCGCTGGTCTCGGAAAAGAAGACCTGCGTCAACCCCAGAAAAGTCCCTGCAAGAGCACCCAATCCCACTTCGCGGGCGCGCCCTGCCACTTCGTTGCGTGCGAGACGTTTTGGGGGCGCCTGGCGGTCTTCCGTCTCGGCCACCTTGGCGATCATCACGACCGCGAGGATTGCCAGAACTACGCCTAGCAACGCATACCAGACAGGCCGTTCGCCCGTGATTAGTCCGTAGAAGACGCCGACGCAGGCGCCCGTGGCTGCCGCTGTCGGCGCCACCACCGACATGCGTCCGATGGAGAGCCCTCGCACCAAGCCGGAGATTCCGACGGCCAGGGTTGCCCCAGCGAGGACGCCCAGCAGGAGGTCGCGTCCCCCGGCGATGCTCCTGTCGGTGGCTGCCAGGTAAATTCCGACGCCCAGCAGTCCGAACAACTGCGAGACGGAGACCACCAGCGGAGTGGTAGTACGCCGCCCGGCCAGTCCGCTTAAGAAATCCCCGCTCCCGAAGGAGGCGGAAACGCACAGGGCGAGGATTATCGCCACGTTGCGGTTAAGGAATTCTGTGATGGGGTCAAATCACACCGTGAAAGTTGGAGAGTGTCGGACATCGCTGTTTCGACGTTCTTAGCGGCTGTGAACTTAGCGGCTGTGCACGAACGGAGCGACGTCGGGGTTGGGGAGTGCAAGGGGGTGGTTGAAGTCGGCGGCCGCTCGGCGGCGCAGAGGTCGTCAGGCTTCCTGCTGCTTACCTAGTCCGCAGCGCTTTTTTCGCCGTTGCGCTCCTTTGCAGCTGCAGTCTCGGTTTCAGTCGAGAGTTCTCCGTCGTCTTGTCCGCCCGTCGCAGCGGCTCCCTTGGCTGGCGAAGGTCTGTAGAAAGCGGCAAGCGTCGCGCTGCCGACGATTATTCCGCCGCCTGCCGATATAAGAAGGCCGTACCAACCGTCAAATATCTCGTGGATTCCTATCGCATAGTCAAGGGAGTTTCTGCCAGGGCCGAGCATGCTGAGAGTTGTGACGACTGTCGCAATGATCGCCGTGTATTCCCAGCCGTCTTGGACTATCAAGAACCCTTTGCCGCGGTGAGCAACCCAGCATGCAACCACCATCAGAGCCACGATTCCTGTTGACGCAAAGCTGCTGAAGAGGCCGAATGCCAGGAGGTAACCAAATACAATCTCGGAAGTTCCAGCAAGCCGAGCGTGAAAGAGGCCAGGTCGTATGCCTATTTCCTCGAACCATCTGGCAGTTCCTTTGATCCCCCCTGGGCTCCAGAACTTGGACCAGCCGTGAATGATGATCGTGGTGGCTAGAACAATACGAAGTATGAGGAGAGCAGTATGAACATGCGGGTCGACTTGATCAATCATCATTTGGCTTCACCTTTCGTCGGCAGGTGTCTTTCAGAGGTCATATTCATGTGTGGAGACCGGACTTACCCCGGCGCAAATCCTAGCTTGAGAGTTCCTCATCTGAGGTAGATCGTGTCCGTTCCATATCACAGCCTGCTCGAGGCGGTCAGTTCAGGGGTAAGCAGTCCAGAGGCGGTCAGTCCGGGGGCGAGCGTTGAGCCGTGAGCCTCTGATCCTCGCCGCTGCCCGCAGCCCCTTCGGGCTCAGGCATGGTCGGCTTGCTTCTTGGCATCCTTCTCGACTGCTAGCAGAGGTTTGCAAAGGAGTGATCTCGCAGTGCGAAGTCCCCCCTGAGGAAATCGACGGGGTGATGGTCGGCTGCGCCACGACCGTCGGCGCCCAGGCCGGCAATCTGGCTGCTTATGCCGCCGCCGCCTGCGGCTGCCGACCCGAGACTCCTGCAGCCGTAGTGAGCGCCTTGGACATTTCGTCTCTGTCCGCTCTTGTCTTCGCCGCTGACGCCGCGGCTGCCGGCCGCTTCGGACTGATTTTGGTGGCTGGAGTTGAGGTCATGAGCATCGTTCCCGTGGGGGCGGAGCGTTCGCATCGAGGATTTGGGCGCCCCGCTGCCGCCGCGCCTGCCCCCGCTGCGCCGTTCGGTCTCGCCGCCGAACTCTGGGCAGCGTCTCAGGGTATAAGGCGAGAAGAACTCGACGCCGCAGCGGAGGAAAGTCGCAGAAGAGCGGCCGCCGCTGCCGAAGCCGGTCGGTTTGAACCTGAAATACTGCCTTTGCCGCACCATGCTGAGCAGTTGCCTGGAGAGATTAGCAGAGACGAACTATTCAGCCCGGGGGAACCCTCCAGCTTCAAAGGGATTTACCGGGAGGAAGGTTTGATCACGGCCGCAAGTACGGCGCCCATGGCTGACGGAGCGGCGGCCGTCCTGCTTGCTTCTTCCGTCGCGTCCAAGCGTCTGGGGCTTCATCCCGCCGCACGTGTACTCGCCTGCTCCGTGACGGGGGGATCGTCGCCCTACGGCGCTGGCGCTGCTCCCACTGCCGCTAAACGAGCCCTGGCGTCTGCCGGTGTTGAGCTAGACGACTTGATTCGGGTGGAACTGGGTGAGCCTGCAGCCGCGAGTCTGCTGAACTGGCGCGTCAACTTTGGAGATTCGCCCGAGATTCTGGAATCTCTGAATCCCGACGGGGGCTCGCTGGCTCTTGGGCACCCTCAAGGGGCTACAGGGATCGGACTTGTCGTCCGATTGCTAAGGGCCTTGACGGAAGATCAGGGTGGGGGACTCGCCTTGGCGGCTTGTGACGCTTCCGACGGAGGGGCGACTGCCGTACTCTTGGAGTCGTGAGCAGCGAAATTCTAAGCGCGGCGAATTTTTCGATGCCTCTGTCGTTGGCGGCGCTGAACAGCGTTGTCAAAGTCTTGATTGCCGTAGCCATCGGTTTGGTGATTCTTTGGATAGGGCTGACTTTGTTACGCATCTTTGCTCAATCTCCGCCGCCTCCGCCCCCGCCCGGGAAGATGCGCAAGGTTCGCCTCAACTACAGCTGTTCGATCTGTGGAGCCGAAGTGCGAATGACTAGTGCGCCCTACGAAACTCCTGATCCTCCTCGACACTGCGGAGACGACATGGCCTTGATTACTCCCATTGATGATTAAGTGATGAAGGTCGGCTGTCTAAGGGCCGGTGTCTGTGCAGTCGCAGAAAGTTATCCTGAGTAAATTACAGGCATGTAGTTTTTCTCATATGCAGGTTACTCACACCTGTGGATAACTCTCTGAATAAGTTACAGGCGTGTAATTTCCCAGGTAAAACAGATACTTTGTGGAGACTGAGAGAATTCTGGGCGACTTCGAGAGAGGAGAGGGGAAAGGAAATGGGTTAGTGAAGTCGGGTGGCGGTTATGACTCCGGCAAGGATGAGCCCCAGACCGGCCAAGAGCCACCAGTTGTTCGCCCCGCCTGGAAAGACACCTAGGTAGTTGATGATGATCAGCGTCGCGCCGACCACCAAAAAGGTGAAAAGCAGAATCGGTACCCAGATTGGGCTCTTCTTAGTCTCGGGCGGCAGGAAACTTTCCGTCGTCGGCCGAGTGCCTTTTGGAGTTACTCGTCCGCCTTGGACTCTTCTCTTGGGAGGTTTAGCCATTGCTGCAGGATACGCATTTTGAAGCAGTTCTGAGGACGCACAGATTCCCTATGACTTCCCGATGCGAGTTGGTCTGAGTAGTCTGCAGCCGTGGCTAAGCGAGTTCTCGTCCTTGACAACTACGACTCCTTTGTGTACATCCTCGTTCAGTATTTAGCGGAATTGGGTGCGGAGAGTATCGTGCGGCGGAACGACGAAATCGACCTGCCTGCCGCCGTTGCGCTGAATCCGGATTCTCTCCTGATCAGCCCAGGCCCTGGGCGCCCTGAGGATTCAGGAGTTTGCTGCGACCTGATCCAGGGTTTTGCGGGCGTCATTCCTATATTGGGGGTCTGTCTAGGACACCAGTGCATCGCTCAGGTGTATGGCGGGGAAATAGTGAGGGCGCCGGTGGTTATGCACGGCAAAGTCTCGCAGATATACCACGATAGCTCGGGGGTGTTGCAGGGGGTGCAGGTTCCTCTTCCGGCTACCCGTTACCACTCCCTAGTCGTCGAGCCTTCCTCTCTGCCGGCTGAGTTTGAAGTCTCGGCACGTACTGCCGAGGGAGTGATTATGGGTATCCGTCACAAATCGCTTCAGATAGAAGGACTGCAATTTCACCCCGAGTCGCAAAAAACCCTTTCGGGCCGCGACATCTTGAGCAACTTCTTGTGTATGTCTTGACTTCGTTGTTTGTAGTCGGTTCGTCTCTTAGTCACTGATCGAGCGGCGGCGGCGGCGGCAGATCAGCAGTAGATGGATCTTCGCCGTTGGATGTAGATGGATCTTCGCCGTTGGATGTGCCCGCGTCGATTTCCCCGTTCGCAGCGTCGGGATCCTCGACGCCGACGAACAGCACCACTTCGGTCTCCGTGGCTAGTTCCTCGCCGGGCGGCGGTCTCTGCTCCAACACTCGTCCGATCATGGTTTCGTCGAGAGTTGGCCTGTTTTGCGTCCTGTAGCAGCCTTCGCACCACTCGTCTAAAAGAGCCGTGGCAGCCCTCAGATCCTGACCTACCAGGTCTGGCATGACCGACGGGCCTATGGAAATGTACAGGGTGACCTGGCTACCCGGTCTAAGAGGTGTACCTGCCGCGGGTTCGGTGCGCGTGGCCTGATCCCTCGGCACATCTTCGGAGTTTTCCTGTTCCATAACCACAACGAATCCTGCTGTTTCTAGGTCAGCCCTAACGTTGTCTTTCTGAAATCCCTTGACCGGCGGTACCAGTATGTTTGCAGGACCCGAGGAGATGCTGAGAAAAACGCTTTCACCCACCTCGATCCTGGTTTCGGGTTCGGGTAGTTGCGACACGACTTCACCCCTGGGTTGGTCGCTTGTGACTTCCGTATCGACCCCTTCAAGCCCTAACTCACTCAGGAGGTTCAATGCCACAGTGGCTGGGTCGCCCACCAAATTGGGTATGAGGACGGTTCCCGCCCCGGAACTGATCGTCAACGTGACAGTGGAACCCGTTTCTACTCTGGTGCCGCCTGGGGGACTCTGTGAACTAACCTCCCCTTCCTCGGTGCTGGTATTTTCCTGGTATGTCCGGGTCACTACGAAGCCGGCATTTTCTAGCGTTCGTACCGCCTCGTCTTCTTGGAGTTGGAAGACGGATGGAACCGTTGTTAGGTTCGACGACGGGGCGTCCGCGGTTTCTCCGTCCCTGAGCACGTTGACCAGCACCACAACGAGCACAACCAAAGTCACAATCAAAACCGCAAAGCCCGCGTAGAACATGCCCGACCGCCTCTGCCGTTCTAAGTAGGCAGTCGCGTCGCCCCTTCGCTTTCGAGCCTTTCCGCTCTTTTGGCTGTAACCAGGGGGTTGACGGGATGCCCGCAGGTATTCCGTGCCTACGCGTTTCCGCCTCTGCTGGGGGACAGGACTTCTTCTGCTTTCTGCTCGCGGCTTTCCTCTGCGCTGATCCGAAGGAGTTCTGTCGACCCGCGGCGTCCTCTTGACTTTTTCCCTGATGTGGCGTAGGTGTTCGAGCAGCTCCTCCGCCCGGTTGTAGCGCTCTGCGGGGTTCTTGGACAGCAGCCGCATCGTTACCGATTCCAGTTCTGCGGGAACCTGAATGCCCCTCTCGCCGATGGGCGCAGGACTCTTCTGAGCGTGTTGATACGCCAAACTGGCCGCTGAATCCCCCTTGAACGGCGGGCGTCCCGTCAAGGTTTCGTAGAGCACCACTCCAAGGGAATACAGGTCGCTTCGAGCGTCTACCTGTGCGCCCCGTGCTTGTTCGGGCGAGATGTAGGCGGCAGTCCCCAAGACCATGCCGGCCTGGGTGAGGCTGCTGTGTCCGCCGCCTGTCACGGTGGCGATTCCGAAATCGGCCACCTTGATTCGGCCTTGCGAACTCACGAGCACGTTTCCAGGCTTGATGTCGCGATGCACGATTCCGTTGCGGTGGGCGAACGCCAACGCTGCGGCAACGCCTATCCCCACCCCTATGGAGCCGTCCACGTTCATCCGCCCCCGCGCAGCTAGCAGTTCCATGAGGCTCTGGCCTTCCACGTACTCCATGACGATGAAGTAGTTGTCGCCTTGCAGCCCCCAGTCGTAGATGGCGACGATGTTGTGATGGCTGAGACTGGCCGCAGCCCTAGCCTCGCGCCTGAAGCGTTCCGCGAAGGATTCATCCGCGGCGAATTGAGGGTGCAGCATCTTGACCGCTACGAGCCGGTTGAGCTGCAGGTCGCGTGCCAAGAAAACACTGGCCATGCCCCCCCGGGCGAGCCGACGCACGAACTCGTATCGACCGCCAAGTACGGGAGGAGAACTAGATGGCATGGTCAGTTCAGTTTAGGAGAGCACCGAGACGCACCTAATGAAGCTCTCGCCGCCCTGATCTTTGCAGGTCGCGCTCTCCGACGTCTGCACATTCTCAGTCGCCTTCTTCTGCTTGCGTGATATCCACGACCACCACTGTGATGTTGTCCCTGCCGCCTCGGTCGTTGGCTTGCCGCACCAACTCGCCCGCCGCATCGGCGGGCTCGCCGGACGACCTAAGCACCTCTGCGATTTCCTCGTCGGTCAATTCGCCGGTGAGTCCGTCGCTGGTCAGCAAGTAGCGATGGCCTGCCACAGCTTCGTACTCCCAAGTGTCTACTTCTGCGGGTTCCGGGAACACTCCAAGCACTCGGGAAAGGCTCGTGGGATTCAAAGATTTCATAGCTTCTTTCGGACTGCATCCGTAGTGCCTGATCAATTCGTTGTAGTTGACGTGATCCCAAGTCAGCTGCACCAGGTCGCCGTCGGAAAGCCGATAGATGCGGGAATCCCCGACGTTGGCCAGCGCTATCACGCCCTCCGAATCCAAAGCCAGAGCGCAGAGAGTGGTGCACATCTCCTGTAGCTTGACGTCGGATGCCGCTTTGTCCAGCACCGCAAAGTGTGCGGCCGCAAAGGCTTGACGCAGAGCCTCGGCCGTGGACGTTTTTCCTCTTTTTCTTGTTCCGGTTCTCGTTCCGACTTTTCGGCTGCGTCCGGTGATGCTTCGAGACGCTGCAAGTTCGGCGAGCGTCTCGACGGCGACCGCCGAGGCTATGTCGCCTCCTGCGTGGCCTCCTAGTCCGTCCGCTACCGCCAGCACCTCCTTGTGCACCAGGAACGAATCTTCGTTTTGCTCGCGAATGCGTCCTACGTGCGTGCAGACCTCCGCTGTGAGGATGAACTCAGCCTTCATGCCTTCCTCTCGTGGTTCTTGCGGCTTCGCTTGGCAGTGGCGGCGAATCCTTTGCCACTCTTCATAACTGGAATTCCCGACATTAACCTTGGACATTCAGCGCGAGTGGCGGAATTGGCAGACGCGCAGGATTCAGGTTCCTGTGTTCGATAAGGACGTGAGGGTTCAAGTCCCTCCTCGCGCACCAATCAAGTGGATTCAGTGCGAGTTTCCCCATGCGCTATTTTCTCACGGCTCCGAGGAAGGGCGCCTGCCGGGCGCCGTCGAGTCCTCTCGGCCAGCGAGTGTTCGTTCAGCAGGGACCATCGGCAGAAGCTTTCCTCGCTTGCCCTGATTGATCAGATGGGTTGCCGCCCGCTCAAAATAACCGAGGAGTTCTTCCTTTAGGTCTTCGGAGGAGTTCGACTCCTTGACGGATGCGGCCATGTGCTGCATCCAAGCATCCCGCTCGGCCTGCCCGATGGCGAATGGGAGGTGTCGCGCCCTCAGCATCGGATGTCCCCTGACGCTGCTGTAGACGTTCGGACCTCCCCAGTACTCCACCAGGAACGCAGCAAGGTTCGTCTTGGCGTCGGTCAGGTCGGAGGGGTACAAGGGGCGCAGCAGAGGGTCGTCGGCGACGCCTGCATAGAAACGCTCCACCAAGGATTCGAAGAACTCGACCCCTCCTGCTTTCTCGAACAGCGTCCCCGACTCCTCATTGCCGGCATTCGGGCCTCTCATGTGCTTATTGTCCCGTATTGAGTCGCTCTTGACGTGTATCCAAGCGTCGAATTTCTAGCCCTCTCCACCGTAACCGATGCTAGAACAGCATTAGGGCAGCATCGATTTCCCGTGCTTAGCCTGCAGCGTCTTCGTTTCAAAGCAACTACTCTTAACGCCATGACACTTACCCAACTCCTTGATCCAACTCATACGGCCGTCGTTCTCCAGGAATGCCAGAACGGCATTATCGGCGCCAACTCCGGCCTCCCGGCTATGGCGGAGGCAGCCAAGGAATCGGGTTGCATTCAAGCCGTGGCGCGCCTTGTTGCAGCGGCTCGTTCAGCGGGGGTGCGCGTTGTCCACAGCGTCTTTCACCAGCGCCCAGACGGCTGGGGAGACAACACCGACTTGCTGCTCTTCAAAGTCATCGACGAATCCCCCGTGAAGTTGTATGCGGGCAGCGAAGCAGTTCAGCCCATTGACGAAATCGGGTTGGAGCCTGCCGATTTTGTGATAGTGCGCCATCACGGGATGTCTCCTTTCCCTGCGAGCGAGCTCAACGCAGTGCTGCGCAACGAGGGCGTCAACACAATTGTTCCTGCCGGCGTCTCAGTGAACTGGGCCATTACCAATCTCACCTTTGACGCTGTGAACCGGGGCTACGACGTCGTTGTGCCGCGTGATGCGGTTACGGGCATCCCGGCGGAGTACGTGGAGATGGCCATCGAACACTCCCTGTCGTTCGTTTCAACGATTGCCACCACCGAAGAGATAGTGGCTGCTTGGTCTTAATCCCGATTTTCTAGCCGCCTGCGGCGGCCAGAGCGCCCGCTAGAGCGCCAGAAACAAGCGAGACAGTGGCTACTCGGCCTTAGCCCTGAGTTTCTAGGGATTCGGGGGGGGGGGGGGTTCAGGGGCTCGCAGCAGCGCTCTTCAGGCTTGCGAGCCGGCGGCAGGCTTCTTCGAGCACCTCGGTTCGCTTACAGAAGGCGAAACGCACAAGCGGCCCGCCGGCGTCCTTGTCGTCGTAGAACACCACGCTAGGTACGGCCACTACGCCGCAGCGCTCTGGCAAGGCAAGGCAGAATTCCGCTCCGTCGCTTTCCTCGAACCCGCCGATGTGCCCGGTCAGATAGTAGGTGCCAGACGAGTGCCATACCTCAAAGCCGGCTTTCTGCAAGCCGTCAGCGAGCAGGTCGCGCTTTGAACGCAAGTCGGCGGCCAGCGCCTTGTAATAGTCGTCTCCTAGCCCGAGACCTCGAGCTATGGCGTGCTGAAACGGTCCGCCGTTCACATAGGTGAGGAACTGCTTGGAGGTTTGCACCGCTGAAGTGAGTTCGGGCGTCGCACACACCCACCCGATTTTCCAGCCGGTGGCCGAAAAAGTCTTGGCTCCGGAACTGATAGTGATTGTCCGCTCGCGCATTCCCGGCAGCGTCGCTATCGGGATGTGCTCACCATCAAAGACGAGGTGTTCGTAGACTTCGTCGGTCACCACTAGCAGGTCGCGGCGCTTGGCTACGTCTGCTATGTGCTCGAGTTCCTGACGGCTAAACACCTTGCCGGTCGGATTGTGCGGGGAGTTCAGCAGGATCAGCCGGGTGCGCCCGCTCACTGCTCTTTCGAACTCTTCGGCGTCGAAGTGTTTGTCCGGCCCCTTCAGTTGGACAAGCTTGCGGGTGGCTCTAGCTAGAGCGATGGTGGCCGTGTAGCTGTCGTAGTAGGGCTCAAAGCAGACGACCTCATCGCCAGTTTCGCACAGCGATAAGATGGCCGCGGCGATGGCTTCCGTAGCCCCCGCCGTGATGAGCACTTCGGTGTCAGGGTTAAAGTCGAGATCGTAAAACCGCTTCTGGTGCTCCGCTGCCGCGTGTCGCAATTTCGGGATGCCTATACCGGGCGGATACTGGTTGTGCCCGTTGCGAATCGCCCAAACGGCTTCTTCTAGCACCTCTTGCGGGCCGTCGGTGTCGGGAAACCCCTGTCCTAGATTGATGGCCCCGGTTCTGACAGCCAACGCCGACATCGTGGCGAAAATCGTGGTACCGAACTCCGCTAGTCGGTCTACGAGATACTTGTTTTGCGATGACATCTCAGTTCAGCTCCTCAGGCAAGTGTTGCGTCTGTTGCGTCTCCCCCTCCGGAGCGCTTTGAGGATTTTCCTTAAGCGGCTGTCCGTCGGCGTCGGCGCCCCCCTGCCTGTTTAGACGCCTGCTCCGTCGCCGCTGAGCACTGCTCAACGCCTGATGCGAGTTGTCGAGCAGGCTCTGGAGCTGCTGCTGCAGAAGGTGCGAAAATTCTCGCCTGATTTCTTTGGCATTTCGTGCTTTGCCAGTGTTGCCGTCCTTGCCAGATTTGCCGTCTTTGCCAGTGTTGCCGTCTTTGCCGCCCGCGGCGCTAGGCGGCGTCAAGGGTTCGCCTACGGTGACGACAATCCGCCGTATGCGCGGAAACATCCTCCCGGGGGGCATGGCCTCCTCGGTGCCTGCTAGGGCGATGGGAATCACCGGCGCTCCCGTCTTCGTCGCCAAGTAGCTGCATCCATCCAGAATTCTTTCCACGCTTCGTCCGGATTTGCGGCTCCCTTCCGGGAAAACCAGCAGCAATTCCCGCCTACGCAGGATCTCCAGCGCAGCAGTCAGCGCTTCGCGATCCAGCGAGTCGCGGCGAACCGGAAACGCCCCTATGGAAGTGGAGAACCACTGCCCGAGTTTGCCCTTGAACATGTTGATCTTCGCCATTGACCGAATTCGTCGACCGCAGTACGACGAGATGATAGGAACGTCAAGGTTGGAGCGGTGCACCGGCGCCAGGATGGTCGCCCCGTCTGTCCGAAGATGCTCTCGCCCGCTCACCCTCACCATGAGGTAGAAGCGGGCCAGCAGAAGCGAAGCACTGCGAGCAATCCAGTAGACGATTATCGACGTTCGCTTGTCCGCATTCTTGAGCACCTCTGCGTGAAGTTTCCCAAGAGTTTTCTTAGGCGTTCCCACTTAGCGTTCCCATCTCAACTTAACTAGCTTTTCCATCTAGCGTTCCCATCTCAACTTTCGGCTGCAACGCTTGCGACGGCATTATTCAGTTTCGGGGATGTCAATATTCTGGGACGGCATTCCCAGCCCCTCAGTCTCCTTGCCGAAGACATTGGCATTCAGGCGCGCTCTCCGCATCAAGTCCCGCACCACCTCCCCTAGCTCGGCTGGGTCGTCAGGCTGTGTGGCGGTCGGGCCTCGCCTCCATCCTTCGGCTATGGAAATCTGCTTGCCGCTCACGTCAAAGACACGCCCTGTCACCCCCCGTCCCTCCGGGCTAGCCAGCCACGCCGCAATAACAGCGATCCAGCGCGGCGACCACGATTCCTCTCGCTTTTTGGCGTCCTCGGCGTCAAACAGCGGACGCGTCAGTCTCGTGAGCGCAGCAGGGGCAATGCAGTTCACCGTCACGTCGTAGCGAGCCAACTCAAGGGCAGTGATGATCGAGAAGGCAGCGATACCCGCTTTCGCCGCCCCATAGTTGGACTGTCCGACGTTGCCGTAGATGCCCGATGGGGAGGTGGTGTTGATGACGCGGGCGTCCAGCGTCTTGCCCTCCTTCGCCTGCTGACGCCACCAAGCCGCAGCGTGGTGAGTAGGCGCAAAAGTCCCCTTCAAGTGCACCTCTATCACGTCGTCCCAGTCGCTCTCGCTCATCGAAAAGATCATCTTGTCCCTCAAGATTCCAGCGTTGTTAATGAGTATGTCCAGACCTCCGAACCTCTCGACGGCCTGGCGGATCATGTCCTTGGCCTGATGGAAGTCGCTCACGTCGTCGCCGTTCACCGCCGCTTCGCCGCCGCTGGCGCGGATCTCTTCGGCCACTTCCTGGGCGGGCGAGATGGTCGCCCCCCCTCCGCCAGGATCGCTTCCAAGGTCGTTGACGAGAACTTTGGCTCCCTCGCTGGCCAGCATGAGAGCGTGCTCACGCCCGATCCCGCGACCGGCTCCCGTGATTACCGCAACTCTTCCTTCGCAAAGTCCGCTCATGTTGAATGTTTATCCTCGCTCCGAATCGTTCGATGCCGTTGGTTGATCATGCTAGGAGTTTGCGAGTCTCCCTGCGTCGGGCCAAGCGCTCGGAAAGCGAGGTTTACGTTGGCCGATTCGGGGCTCTCAGAGGGCCGTCAGATGGACTGTCTTTGGAATTCTGGCGAACTCGTCGCCGCTTTGGACAACATTGCACGAGATTTTCCTCTAACCTAGTTGCGGAAATGTCAGGATCGAAATGTCGGGAGGCAATCGATGAAAAAAATAGGGATGCGCCGGAAGGCGTTCAGGTTTTCTACGAAGCTAACGGTGATGCTCGGCGCAGCAGTTCTGCCTGCTCTCTTCTGGATCGCTCCGGCGTCTGCTGCTGAGCATTTGGAGATTTCTATTGATCCGGTGTCGGTTCCGGCCGAAGCGGGGGACGTAACGATCACCGTGAGCGGCACGAACTCCACCGGACCGCTCAGTCCCTTCTTTGTTACCACGTGTCCAGGCGCCAAAGGCGACCCGTCAATGCTCGACGCAATCGCCGAAGCAGGCGGCGATGTGAGCACCTTGCTGGCGGCGGCAACGGAGATTTGTCCCAACATTATGAGCGACACTGCTGCTCCGGACTGGGACGGCGGAGCCTTTTCGCATGAAATGACCGTCTCCATAACCGACGAGGACATCGCCAACGGAGCGGTGGTCGTGCTCGCCGCTGGTCTGTCCGGCGCCGATCCGGAGTTCGCTTTTCTCGCCCTGCAGGTGGGAGAACCATCTCCGATGTTGGCTGAAACCGGAGCGAGCAGCAGCTTGTTGCTTATCGTCGGAGTTTCCGTACTCGGCGCCGGCTTGTTGGTCTTGGCGCAGGGACGCCGTCTCCGTGCCATTCGCTAGGTAATTCCAAGACCAGCGTTTTGCTGGAGACTCCTATTTCAAGGCGCCCCCGAGCAGTTTTTCTCAAACTGCTCGGGGGCGTTCTTGCGCTAGTTCTGACGTCGACCGCTGTTTCTTGCGGCGCCTCAACAGGCGCCGGTTCTACCGCTTCTACTCTTTCTACTTCGGCTCCGCAGCAGACTTCCCGCTCCGGAACGTCGACTTCCGCCGACTCTTTGTCGGAGACTGCTCCCACCGCTTCCACCGCGCCAGAGACTGCTCCCCCTTCGCCCCCTGCCCCCACGACGCCTCCGCCGCAGCCTTCCCCGCCGCCGCAGCCCGCCACTCCCTCCCCTCCCTCTAGCACGTCTGCGCCGTCGAGCACTTCGCCGCCCGCCCCGCCCTCGCCGCCGGCGCCTTCGTCTTCCACCTCCGCGCCGTCCTCGGAGGTTTCCACCACTACTTCTTCCGTCCCCCCCTCCTCGACCACGACCACTACTGAAGTTTCAAACGTCGACGTGGTGATCGCAATCTCAATTCAATTCGGGCAGCTAAACGCCGACCGCCGTTACGAAGCGAACTTGGGAGACACAGTCTTAATCCTGGTCATTTCGGACGTCGCCGAGGAGCTGCACGTACACGGCTACGACCTCTTTCTTGAACTGATCCCTGGCGCAGAGGTCGATCTGGAGTTCGTCGCCGACCTTCCAGGCGTCTGGGAAGTGGAGCTGGAGGGTGCTCACCGTTTATTGTTCGAACTCGCCGTGTCTTGAAGGCGGCGACCCTCGCCGTTTGCCTTGCAGTTTCTCAGGTCTCCGATCCGTCGCTGACTTGAGAGTCGCCGACTTGCGAGTGCTCAGGGTTCGCTGACTGCTAGGCGTTGATTTGGTGATGACAGGGACGGCGGCGACGTTCGCTCACGGCATCGGGGTGCGGGGAGACCTGCCCCTGCCGGTCTGGATGTTTGCCTACATGGCGGCAGCGGCACTGCTCGTTTCGTTCATCGTCCTGAGCATGTACTGGTCGAAACCCAAGTTTGAGGGCAGACGTCTAGAGCGCACGCTTCCGCCCTGGGTTCAGCCGATTGCTCGTCTCGCGGCTCTGATTACTCGGCTGTTGGGTCTCGTCCTGTTCGGCCTAGTGCTTGCTGCGGCGCTGTTTGGCAAGTTAGGGCCCAACGCCACGATCGCCCCTGTCGCCGTCTACGTGGCGTTTTGGGTGGGCCTGCTCTTGTTTTCCGCTGTCTTCGGCGACGTCTGGAGGCTGCTCAGCCCCTGGGAGACCCTCGCCGCTGCAGGGGCCTGGATCCGACGCCGCTACTTCGCCGGAGCAGCCCCGCTTCGCCTGCGCTGGCGGCCGTCCTCCGCTCAGAGCGGCTGGTTGGCCGCTGCTGTTCTGCTGGCGTTTGCTGCCCTGGAACTGGTGCATCCCCGCCCTTCAGACACTCGAGTCTTGGGCTGGGCGATACTGGGATATTCGCTATTTATGCTGGCCGGGGCTTCTCTCTGGGGCAGGGAGTGGATGCGTGAAGGGGAGGGCTTCGGCGTCATCTTCCGCCATATCGGGGCAATGGGCGTTTTTTGCGCCGATGAGCGCGGCCGCTTGGCCGTCCGCCCTCCGATCGTCGGGCTTGCCCGCATGCGGATTTCCCTGCCTCACGCCTTCGTGATTCTCCTGATGCCGGCGACCACCAGTTTCGACGGCATTTCGCGCACCGATTGGTGGCAAGGTCTGCTGGGCGCTCGCATCGGCTGGGAGACCGTAGGTTTCGGCGCCTACGGCCTGATCCAGTCGTCGCTCAACTTCGCCGTCATCTACATAGCCGCCATGGCGGTCGGAGCTGCCCTCACCAAGACTCCCTTGAAGGACATGCTGAGCGGTTTCGCCCATTCTCTAGTGCCAATCGCCCTGGCTTACCACGTCGGGCACTACTTCTCCCTGATGGTCTTTGAAGGGCAGAACTTCCTCACTTTCCTGTCGAATCCTTTCGGCGGGAGCGCCGACCTGTTCGGCACGGCTCATTTTCAGATCAACTACCGCCTGCTGGCGCCGGCCGCCATTGCCTGGGTGCAGTCGCTCACCACAGTCTTCGGTCATTTAGCCGGAGTGGTCTTGGCGCACGATCGGGCGGTTGCGCGTTTCCGCCCTCGTGATGCGGTGCGCTCGCAAGTTGGCTTGATGGTCGTGATGGTGGGCTTGACGGTCGTGGGGATGTTCTTGTTACTGAACGCTTGACGCTGATTGCGCCGTCTTGGCGTCTTGTTTTTTTGGTAGGGTTTTTCTATGAGGAGTTTTCAGCTTTTCGCCCCCGCTGTGGCGGCCGCTGCGCGGCGGCTGCGTTGTTGTGTGCGTGTTGTTGGGGTTTTGTTGGTTGTGGCGTTGTTGGCTGTTGGGTGCGTGTCGGGTTCTGGTGGTGGCTTGGTGGTTGACGGGGAGTCGGCGTTGGAGGCGTCTCCCGGTGGGGGCGTGGGGGGCGGTGAGTTGGTGGGTGAGTTGTCTGTGGGTGAGCTTGTGGCGAGTGGTTTCTTGACCGGCGGGGGGGACGCTGGGTCTGGTTCTGGGTCTGCTGTGGGGGAGGGAGGGTCTTCTGAGAGTGGGGGTTCTGGGGGGTCTCTTGTGTTGGTGAGTGTGGGGGTTTCGTCGTTGACTGTTGGCTGGGGGGAGGGTTTCGCTGCTGGTGCTGCTGGGTTCCGGTTGCGGTGGCGTGTGCGCCCGTTCGAGGAGCCCGAGGGCGCTGATCCGGAGGATGGTGGCGGGTCGTGGAGTGTGGTGGATTTGCCTGCGTCGGCGCGGTCTTATAGGGTTGCTGGTTTGACTGCTGGTGGTCGTTATGTGGTGAGGGTGGCTGTTTTGGATTCTTCTGGGCGTGAGGTTTCTTCAGCGCGTGGGGGTTTTGAGACGTTGGCTCTTCCTCCGGTGGGGTTGACGGCGTCGGCGTCTGCGTATGACACGGTGGTGTTGCGGTGGTCGCCGCCGTCTAGTTGGTCGCCGGCTGGTTACGTGCTTGAGTGGAGGGTGCGGGGGGAGGATTTCGTGTTTTCTGATCGTTTGCGGCTTCCGCCTGGGAGGACGTCTCAGCCGGTTGCTGGGTTGAGCGGTGGGACGCGTTACGTGTTCCGTTTGACCGCTCTCACCGCCGAGGGTTGGCAGAGCCTGCCCGCTAGGGCGGGGCTGCGCACCCCGTCTGCTCCTTCTGGGGGGTTGAGTTTGAGGGTGAGCGCTCCGTCTGTGTGCTCCACGGGGGAGGGCCGGTCGCGGACGTTCGTGGATCACGATAGGTTGAGCGCGTTGGCTGCGGAGTTGTACCCGCCGGGTGCGCCTGAGCCTACTGGGGAGGAGTGGGACGCTTTGTGGAGTTCTCCTAGGGTGCTTCGAACCGTCCGGGAGGGCGTGGGGTCGTTCACTCTGTCTTGGGAGGCTGCTGGGGGTTCGCCTCCTTATAAGTTGAGCGTCTCCGGCGTGGAGGCTTCCGGGGTTTCGGGTTCGGTTGAGGTTTCCTGCGCCCGGGAGGGCGTTGATTTGAATGATCTAGCCGACCCGGACGTCTCCGTCGTCACCCCTGGGGCTAAGACTGTGACGGCTACTGTCACTGATTCTGCGGGCGCTTCGGCTGCCGCTGCTGCTGTTGTGGAGGTTGTTAAAGAAGTCGCGTACAACGAACCTGGGACTGTTATTGATTCTGGTTCTACTCACCGTTCAGGGTTCCAGTACGCGCAAGTGCCCGAAGGGATGCAAATCGTCTTCGAAGGCGTCGTTGAAGTTTCGTGGGACATAGGCATAGAAGACCTCCCTCCTAGCACTGTTTTCGAATACCGTCAGGTCACCGACGGGCCCAGGGCCACCGCCGTTTGGACTCACACCCTCACCGGCGAAGAAGTGAAACGCTTCGTAATCATGCACACCATCACACCCGACGGGGACACCATATGGAGCACACGGCAATCCGCGGAACTCACCCCCGAGGAGAACGCCCTCTGGGACCAATACTTCAACTCCCTCTCTATACACCCAGAAGGCGATACAGCCTTCCAAGAAAGACTAAATCGTGCGGTAGAAATAATAGATGAAATAGCTAAGACTGACCCCGAAGTGGCTAAACTGCAAGAGGAGTTCAGAAAAAAGTGGATTTTCCGCGACGGGGAATGGCGACTTCGTGAGGAAGAGCAGGAGTCGCTCCCTTTTCCGAGTAACAGCGGTGGCGTTTCAGGCGCACAAGTGCGAATAACTACGACAGTTCCTTGCCCAGAACTCGACGATCAGATAAAGAAGTTCGATAGGACCATTCGGCGACACGAAGAGTTTATTGAGCAGTACAGTGGAAAGAATGATCAAGAAATTATCAAACTAGTCAAAGGTATGAGAGAAGGGCTGATAGATCTCACGGATCAGCGGGTTGGTTTGTTGTCTGCTTCTAGTTGGCGTCCGTATGGGGGTTTGGCGGGTGGGGGGCAGGGTTTGCCGTGTGATTCGCTTGTGAGTGTTCATCCTCGGTTGTTGTCGGGGGAGTCTATTAGGGTGTGCGTGAAGAAGCCGTCTGGGGATGATCAGTTGAGGGTGGAGTTGCTTGATGCGTTGGGTGTGGCGGTGGGGGATTGGAATGATTTGTTGGCCCCTAATCGGGAGGCGCAGCATCCGGAGCGGGAGAGGGGTCTTCCTTTCGCGCCGTTCACGGTGGTGAACAACGCTGGGGGTACTTGCCCTGCTGGCGCGGCCGCGGACGTGGAGGTAATAGATGAGAGGGAGCCTGGGGGGTCTTGTACTCAGTGTGTTCAGGGTAGTGCCAATAAGGTGGCAAAGTGGGATCCGTCTAGGATTACGGGTTCGAAGCTTACTGTGTTGTTTTCCCATTCTGTTAGTTCGTTGGAGAGTACTGTGCGGCATGAGTTGGGTCATTTCCTGGGCTTGGGCGATTACAAGAGAGGGTGTTGGCGTTTGGGCCATTCGGCGGTTTCTCCTGCGCCGTCTTTGATGAGTTACGATTTTGATCCTTCTTATACTGCTCTGGGTGGGGGTTCGGATGCTAGGGGGTGTCGGTCTATTACGATTGCTGCTAGGGATTTAGCGGATTTGCATGCTGTTTATCACCCTGATGTGGTGCCTCGCCAGGTTCTTGACAGGGTTGACGTGACGACTTCTGGCATTCTGGGGCGTTGGTGGGGTTTGCGGTGGGATGTGCCTCCTACGCCTTCGCCGTTTTCTGGCGTGTTCTTGCCTGGTGATTACAATACGTGGTTTAATTCCCCGTGGGTGGGGTTGTTCAGGAGGTTGAGGTTGGATCAGTCTAGTCTCGTGAACGGTGTTGGGGGTTGGGAGTTGGTTAGGGTGGCTGTTCCTGGGAGGGGTTTTGTGTCGTTGCCGCGGGGGGAGAATCCTGCGGGGCGTGAGTATATGGTGGTTGGGTTGACGAGGGGTGATCATATGAGGAGTCCGTCTTTGACGTTCACCGGTTCTGCGCATGAGACGGTTCAGGGGACCGGGTTGTTGCCTGGCGGGGTGTTCCCTGAGCAGGGTTGGACGTTGGGTTCGCCGCCGAGTTTTCCTGTTAGCTTGCCTGCTCCTGCTGGGGAGCACTCTGTGAACCCCGCCCCCCATGGTTGGGCGAATTACGGTGCTACGGGTCTGGGGGAGTGGAGGTTCGCGTTCTGGGGGAGGTCGTTGCGTAATATAGGGGTGACTCGTGGGGGTCCGGTGCATCTTTCCTTGGGGGATGTTGTGGTGAGTTACGGTCAGGTTTTCACGTCTTTCGCGGACAGTCCGTTTGCTTCGTTCCAACCGTTCACGATCACCTACGGGGCCGAGAGCATCACAGTGGATTCGTGTGATCAGCATTTTTATAACTACGACCGCTACGAGTGCGTGGTCCGGGGGGCGTTCACTTGGGACGCTGCCCGCGTCCCTGCGCGGGTGGAAGTGGCGTCGCCGGATGTTTCTGCTTCCTCCCCCGCCGGGGCGCATCCTGTGTCGTTGGACGGTTTCGGGATAGCCTCTTACGGTGGGGGTTCAGCCGAGGAGTGGGAGTACGCTTTCTACGGGCATAGTTCGTCGGTCACCCCCGATCGGGGGAGCAGAGTAAGGATCTCCTCGGGTGACCTGGTAATAAGCAGCAGGCAGGCGTTCACGTCTTTCGACGACAGCCCGTTCGCCGCCCTGCCGCCGCTGCGGGTGCGTTACGGAGCGCAGGGGGTGAACGCAGCAGCGTGCTCGCAGCACTACTGGGACGACGGCGCCTATTACTGCCTGGTGAGAACAGCGTTCACCTGGACCAAAGCTGCCCTCACCCCCACCAAGATCACCGTCAACCGGGCCGCCGAGATCGCAGCCCCAACCGCAGTCCCAGCCCCGCCGGCGGTCGCAGGGCAAGAAACCCCCGAACCGACCACCTGCGTCACACTCATCAACCAATGCCCCCCAACCACAACCACTGCAACCACCACTACTACTACGCAGCCTGCACCAACGACCACTACTACCACCCAACCTCCCTCAACCACAACCACCACTACAACCACTACCACTACCACTACCACCCAATCTCCCCCTGCTACTACAACCACAACTACTACTACCGCTACCATCACACCTTCTCCCACTGCCTCCCAGACGCCACCACCGCTTCCTCCTCCACCGCAACCGCAGCCCACTCTTCCCCCTAGCAAGTCCCCGCCGTCAAGCACTTCGCCGCCTAGCGTCTTGTTTTTTTGGTAGGGTTTTTCTATGAGGAGTTTTCAGCTTTTCGCCCCCGCTGTGGCGGCCGCTGCGCGGCGGCTGCGTTGTTGTGTGCGTGTTGTTGGGGTTTTGTTGGTTGTGGCGTTGTTGGCTGTTGGGTGCGTGTCGGGTTCTGGTGGTGGCTTGGTGGTTGACGGGGAGTCGGCGTTGGAGGCGTCTCCCGGTGGGGGCGTGGGGGGCGGTGAGTTGGTGGGTGAGTTGTCTGTGGGTGAGCTTGTGGCGAGTGGTTTCTTGACCGGCGGGGGGGACGCTGGGTCTGGTTCTGGGTCTGCTGTGGGGGAGGGAGGGTCTTCTGAGAGTGGGGGTTCTGGGGGGTCTCTTGTGTTGGTGAGTGTGGGGGTTTCGTCGTTGACTGTTGGCTGGGGGGAGGGTTTCGCTGCTGGTGCTGCTGGGTTCCGGTTGCGGTGGCGTGTGCGCCCGTTCGAGGAGCCCGAGGGCGCTGATCCGGAGGATGGTGGCGGGTCGTGGAGTGTGGTGGATTTGCCTGCGTCGGCGCGGTCTTATAGGGTTGCTGGTTTGACTGCTGGTGGTCGTTATGTGGTGAGGGTGGCTGTTTTGGATTCTTCTGGGCGTGAGGTTTCTTCAGCGCGTGGGGGTTTTGAGACGTTGGCTCTTCCTCCGGTGGGGTTGACGGCGTCGGCGTCTGCGTATGACACGGTGGTGTTGCGGTGGTCGCCGCCGTCTAGTTGGTCGCCGGCTGGTTACGTGCTTGAGTGGAGGGTGCGGGGGGAGGATTTCGTGTTTTCTGATCGTTTGCGGCTTCCGCCTGGGAGGACGTCTCAGCCGGTTGCTGGGTTGAGCGGTGGGACGCGTTACGTGTTCCGTTTGACCGCTCTCACCGCCGAGGGTTGGCAGAGCCTGCCCGCTAGGGCGGGGCTGCGCACCCCGTCTGCTCCTTCTGGGGGGTTGAGTTTGAGGGTGAGCGCTCCGTCTGTGTGCTCCACGGGGGAGGGCCGGTCGCGGACGTTCGTGGATCACGATAGGTTGAGCGCGTTGGCTGCGGAGTTGTACCCGCCGGGTGCGCCTGAGCCTACTGGGGAGGAGTGGGACGCTTTGTGGAGTTCTCCTAGGGTGCTTCGAACCGTCCGGGAGGGCGTGGGGTCGTTCACTCTGTCTTGGGAGGCTGCTGGGGGTTCGCCTCCTTATAAGTTGAGCGTCTCCGGCGTGGAGGCTTCCGGGGTTTCGGGTTCGGTTGAGGTTTCCTGCGCCCGGGAGGGCGTTGATTTGAATGATCTAGCCGACCCGGACGTCTCCGTCGTCACCCCTGGGGCTAAGACTGTGACGGCTACTGTCACTGATTCTGCGGGCGCTTCGGCTGTTGCTGCTGCTGTTGTGGAGGTTGTTAAAGAAGTCGCGTACAACGAACCTGGGACTGTCATTGATTCTGGTTCTACTCACCGTTCAGGGTTCCAGTACGCGCAAGTGCCCGAAGGCATGCAAATCGTCTTCGAAGGCGTCGTTGAAGTTTCGTGGGACATAGGCATGGAAGACCTCCCTCCTACCACCGTTTTCGAATACCGTCAGGTCACCGACGGGCCCAGGGCCACCGCCGTTTGGACTCACACCCTCACCGGCGAAGAAGTGAAACGCTTCGTAATCATGCACACCATCACACCCGACGGGGACACCATATGGAGCACACGGCAATCCGCGGAACTCACCCCCGAGGAGAACGCCCTCTGGGACCAATACTTCAACTCCCTCTCTATACACCCAGAAGGCGATACAGCCTTCCAAGAAAGACTAAACAGATATCGGGAGAGTCTTAATAGTTCGCGGGAGAGTCTTAATAGTTTGCGGGAGAGTTTTAATAGTTTGATAGAAAGGATTGATGAAATAGCCAAAACTAACCCCGAAGTGGCTAAGAAACAGGAGGAATTCAGAAAGGATTGGGTGTTCCGCGACGGAAGATGGCAGCCTCGTGAGGAAGAGCAGGAGTCGCTCCCTTTTCCGAGTAACAGCGGAGGCGCTTCAGGCGCACAAGTACGAATAACTACGACAGCACCACTATCCATCTAAGCTCTCGCCCGCCGCCTCCGGCGCCCTGTTCACGAGCATTTCCCACTCATCTAGCAGGGAAGAATCCACCCCGCGGATCACAGACCGCAGCCAGTCCACCAACTCCTCAACGACCTCGGTCTTCAAGCCGTCCGGCACGTTCTGCTGCAGCCCGCGGTAAACCTCAGTGAGGTAGCGCAGCAGCAACCCCTCCGACCGAGTCAACCCGTAGTGGTTGACATATTCGCCGAAGGTCATGGCGCGCTCCCTGAGATCTCGCGCAACCGATTTGGGTCGCACGTTCTCGCCCGCTACCCACGGATGGTGAGCACGAAAGATATTGAACGCACCGTAGAGGAACTCCCGCAGCGGTTTAGGGTGCTCCACTTCCTCCAAGCGCTCCTTCCGCTCCTCATAGGGCACTTTCTGTGCTTTGAGCTCCGCTAGCAGTTCCTTGCGCAGCAGCTCCGTCTGGGCTTCTAGGATCACGCTCGGGTTTTCCATCACCGACTCCATCACCGACAGCACGTTCAGGTGGTAGTCCTCCTCGTCGGGTTCAAGCACCTCAAGAGCTTCCATGGCGAATAAGGAGAGCGGTTGATGCAGCGCGAAGCCCTCTTGGAGGTCGACGGTCACGCGCACGCGCCGCCCTTGAGCGTCGGCTTCCGGCAGTTCCTCGATCACCCCGACATCGCGCAGCGAACGGTAGATGCCGACGGCGTGTCGGATGTGGTGTCGCTGTCGCCTACGAGGTTCGTGGTTGTCCAACAGCAGGCGCCGCATAGCCTCGCACCCGTCGCCCGGGCGGTTCAGAACGTGCATCAGCATCTGATGGTTCACGGTGAAACTCGAGGTCAGTTCTTCAGGGTCGCTCGTCGTCAACTTGCGGAAAGTGTCTTCGTTCCAGTGGGCGTAATTTCGGTCCGGCGCACGCTGCTTGGCCGTCTTGCGGCGGCGCTTCGGGTCGGCAGCCGACTTCTCTTCGGCGATTCGGTTATCGATCCAGTGCGCTGGCGCCTGCACTCTCACGAAACCCTGATCGTCAAACCCGGCTCTGCCCGCCCGTCCCGCAATCTGGTGGAATTCTCTAGCGGTGAGGAGGCGAGTCTTCTGTCCGTCGAACTTGCATAGCTGCGTCAGAAGCACGCTGCGGATAGGCACGTTCACTCCCACCCCTAGCGTGTCGGTGCCGCAGATGATCTTGAGCAGTCCGGCGCCCGCGAGCCGCTCCACCACTCTGCGGTATTTGGGCAGCAGCCCTGCGTGGTGGACGCCGACGCCGTGGCCGATGACGCGGCGCAGACTCTTCCCCGCCGGCGTGTCGAAGTCGAACTCGGCGATTGCTTCTGCTGTCTGCTTCCGCTCCGCGGGTGTCAAGACCCTGATGCTGGTGAACGCCTGCGCTGCTTCTGATGCTTCCCTCTGCGTGAAATAGACCACATAGACGGGTGCCCTGTTGCGGTCCAGCAAGTCTTCGATGGAGGCGTGCAGTCTGTCCGTTCCATATTCAAAATGCAGCGGCACAGGGCGCTCAGCCGACCGGACGGTGACGGTCGCTCGCCCCGTTCGCTTGGTGAGTTCTTCCTCGAACCGTCGAGTCGCCCCGAGGGTGGCCGACAGCAGAACGAACTGGCAGCGTGGTAATTCCAGCAGCGGCACTTGCCACGCCCAACCCCTCTCCGGCTCAGCGTAGAAGTGGAATTCGTCTGCGATTACAGCAGCGATTTCGGCTCGGCGCCCGTCTCTGAGAGCCCAGTGCGCCAGTATCTCCGCCGTAGCGCAGATGATCGGAGCCTGCGGGTTGACCGAGGCGTCGCCGGTGAGCATGCCCACCCGGTCTGCTCCGAAGTCGCGGCAGAGAGCAAAGAACTTCTCACTCACCAGCGCCTTGGTGGGTGCGGTGTAGACGCTGCGCCCGTCCGCCGCCGCGGCCGCAAAGTGGGCGCCGACGGCGACCAACGACTTGCCCGAGCCGGTCGGGGTGTTCATGATCACGTTGTTGCCGTCGAATATTTCCAGCAGGGCTTCTTCCTGGGCCGGATAAAGGGTGATCCCCGTGTCGCTCACGTAGTCGAGGAAAGCGTCGAGGGGGCTGGGATTTCTTATCGCTTCCGCTAGCCGCGACTCAGTGTTCATTGAGCAGTCTCGGTGCTGGGGATTCGTCCGCCGGTTGCATACCGCCGGTTGCATAATTGATGGAGTCTTGATATTTTGAATTCATGGTTTCATAAAAAACTTAGTGATTCTACTTCTATGCCAGATGCAGATGATGGAATAACATCGCAGCGCAGTCCGTTGTGTTAGTTGAAAGTCAAGCAAGTGCATAGAGAAGAATTAAACAAACGTGCCGAAAGAGATATAAGAAGAGGTGATTTTATGTCTAGCAACGGTTATGACAATTCCAACAAGAGCCGTCCCTCGGGGAATGGCCAGGCGCCGGTGTTTCGCACTTTCCAGCGTCGCAACATGGGTGACATTCCCGGTTTCAGCAACCTGAGCCCGGAGCGCCGTCGAGTAGTGGACGTAGTATCCAGGGTTCTTCCATTCAAGACCAATTCATATGTTTGCGAGCAACTCATCGACTGGTCAAATATTCCCGAGGACCCGATTTTCCAGCTCACCTTTCCTCAGGAGGAGATGCTTGCCCCCGAGCACTTCGCCGAGATCGCCGAGTTGGTAGACGCCGGAGTTCCGACTGGTCAGGTCGACGAAGCCGCCCGCAGCATTCAACGCAAACTCAATCCTCACCCCAGCGGACAGGTGGAGATGAACGTCCCCCAGGTCGACGGGGAACCGCTGCCCGGCATGCAGCACAAGTACGCGGAGACCGTGCTGTTCTTCCCGTCCCAGGGCCAGACCTGCCACGCCTACTGCACCTACTGCTTCCGCTGGCCGCAGTTCGTGAAACTCGACGACTTGAAGTTTGCCACTAAGGAAGGCGACAAACTTGTGAGTTACTTGCGTCAGCACCCTGAGGTGACCGACGTCTTGTTCACGGGGGGTGACCCCATGATCATGCGTACGGGCGTTCTGCGCCGCTACATCGAGCCTCTGCTGGCGCCGGAGTTCGAGCGCCTCACGATTCGGATCGGCACCAAGGCGGTCGCCTACTGGCCTCACCGGTTCGTGGATGACAAGGATTCAACCGACACGCTGCGCCTGTTCGAGGAGATCGTGGAGGCGGGGCGGCACCTGGCGATCATGGGTCACTATTCCCATCCGAGCGAACTCTCCACGCCGGTCGCTCAGAAGGCTGTGCGTAACATCCTCAGCACGGGCGCTGTCATCCGATGCCAAGCTCCCATCATCAGGCATGTGAACGACGATTCGGACGCTTGGGCGGAGATGATCCGCCTGCAGGTCAAGTTGGGGTGCGTGCCCTATTACATGTTCGTGGAACGCGACACTGGCGCCAAGCGCTACTTCGAACTCCCGCTGGAGCAGGCTTTGACGGTTTACAACGAGGCTTACCAGAAGGTCTCCGGCTTGGGCCGTACCATCCGCGGGCCTGTCATGTCGGCCACGCCCGGGAAGGTTCTGGTTACCGACGTCACGGAGGTCAATGGTGAGAAGGTCTTCGCCCTGCGCTTGGTGCAAGGACGCAATGCCGAGTGGACGAACCGCTTGTTTTTTGCCGCCTACGACCCGGCTGCGGTCTGGTGGGGCGACCTGAAACCCGCCAGTTTCGACGACGGCTTCTTCTTCGATGAAGAACTCCACAACATGCATCTCGCAGCGGTTCGAAGCGACGCCGACGCTGTCACCAAGTCGTCGGTGAAGCTCACCTCCAAGCCGCTGACGCTCGCTGCTAGTTAGCCGATAGTTAGAGCTAGCCGCCCGGCGGCTGCCCGTCCCGGGCCGTCTGGTCGTCTAGTTGTCCGCTGCTCCGCTAGGAGCCGAGTTCACGCCTAGTTCAAATCCCACCACAGCTCCGCCGCCTTCGGCGTTCTCTGCCCAGACCCGTCCGTCGTGTTTTTTCACGACCTGTTTCACGATGGCAAGCCCCAATCCCGATCCCGACGAGGACTTCGCCTCCACGGAGCGGTAGAAACGGTCAAAGACATAAGGTATGTCGTCGCTCGGGATGCCTTGCCCGCCGTCGCTCACTTCAAGGCGCCTGCCGTCGACGACCACCCTTACCGGTGAATCCTCCGGGCTGAACTTAAGCGCGTTCTGAATCAGGTTGTCGATCGCCCGCCCCAGCGCTTCGGCTCGGCCTTCTAGCAAGTCGGCGGAAAGGATTTCCACCTCGACTTCCCTGTCGGTGCGCCGACGAGCCCTCTCGGCTGCTTCTTCGGCTAGGTCGGCCAAGCTGACCTCCACGACAGGTTCGTTCATTCCAACTCCGTTCCTGTCTTCACCCGCAAGCTCAAGCAGTTCCTCCACCAACTTGCTGAGTTGCCTCAACTCTTTTGACGTGTCGTCGAGAATCTGGTCTTTTTCCTCGTCGGCTAATCGTTCGGCGCGCTTCATCAGATCGACGTTCGCTCGGACGCTTGTGAGAGGAGTGCGCAGTTCGTGACCTGCGTCGGCCACTAGTTGTCGCTGCTGTCGACGCGAGAGGCGCAGCGCTTCGAGCATCGAGTTGAAGCTGCGTGCCAAGCTGCCTACTTCGTCTTTCCGTCTGACTTTGATGGGAGTGGTCAAGTCCTGCGTGGCAGCCACGCGTTCGGCGGCTGCGGTGAGCTGACCGATGGGCTTGGTTATCCTGCGCGCCAGCATCCAAGCCCCCGCACCAGAGACGATCGCCACCGTTGCTCCCATGAAGATGCTGAGCCACAGCAGGTCGCGCAGAGCCCTGTTGGTTTCATCGAGATTTCTGGCCACTTGAACCGCTCCGCCGTACGGCAGAGGTTGGGTGAGCATCCGGTATTCCCGTCCGTCCACTTTCACCGTTCTGTGTTGAGGCTTGCTCTTCACCGTGGTGGCGATGCGTTGGTCGGCTTGCTCCACCGGGAGGATGATGTCGCTGCCGAGCACGGGATACGCCATTTCGTCGATGACTTGCACTACGGCGTCGAAGTCCAGCGGGAAAGTGTCGAAGGGTGAGAGGATCAAGGCTGCAGGGGAATCCAAGTCAAGGTCGAATTTTGAGTCGAATTCCGACGAGTTGATCGGCTCTCCGAGAGCTCCGTGCTCGATTTTCGAAGGAGGAACGACCTTCGTATAGGACTTGTATGTTTCGTATCCGGCTTCGTATTTGAAACCAGGTTCCTGTTTGTCTGCGATCAGAGCAAAGATGTCTGTAACGGCCGAAATCTGCTTGCCGCGGTCGTCGAGGAAGTCGTCGACTTCCTCGTGCAGCTCACTTCTTGTGACGAAGTAGATGACGATGAGCAAAGTGCAGGTAGTAGCGAACACTATGAGAAAGACCGACAAACCAATTCGCGTTCGCAAGTTCATGGCCGCCTCACCACATAGCCAACACCTCGGACTGTGTGAATCAGTCGAGGCGAATCCTCGTTTTCAATCTTGCGGCGAAGGTACCCGATGTAGACGTCAAGAGACTTGGAACTGTCTTCGAAGTTGTACTCCCAGATCGCCCGATAGATGGCTTCTCTGCTCATAACCACATCCGCGTTAAAGACAAGCAGTTCGAGCAGGTCGAATTCGGTTTTTGTGAGTTGAACCACTCGCCCTCCGCGTCTCACGGTGCGCCCGATCCTGTCCACTTCCAGGTCGGCCACTTTCAGGGTGGTTGTTTCTTTGCCTGATCCGTTCTCGTCCGTGATGCTTGTCCGTCGGAGCAGCGCCCGAATGCGCGCAAGGAGTTCTTCGAGGGCGAAGGGCTTAACGAGATAGTCGTCGGCTCCGGCGTCTAGTCCGGCTACCCGGTCGCTGACTTCCGCTCGGGCGGTCAACATCAGAACCGGTCTGTAGTTACCGGATTCCCGCAGT
Organism: Acidimicrobiales bacterium; assembly: GCA_965242895.1. Classification (GTDB taxonomy): domain Bacteria; phylum Actinomycetota; class Acidimicrobiia; order Acidimicrobiales; family CATQHL01; genus CATQHL01. The sequence continues at coordinate 1,160,573 of OZ251507.1, read as the reverse complement.
CGGCGGCAAACTTCAAGCCCGTCTACATACGGCATCGTGATGTCCAAAATGACCAGATCGGCGGGCTTGGCGGTCAACATCGTCAGCGCTTCGGCGCCGTCGCGGGCTCTGCTCACCTCGAAGCCTTCGTGGCTGAGCGCGCGAAACATTACGTTGCTGATGCCAGGGTCGTCTTCTGCCACTAAAATCGTGCTGCGTTTTGACATTCCGGTGTTGACGGTAGTCCGTGCGGGTTGAGCAAATGGCGGGATCAGGCTTTTCTTAATATTTTCTTGTTTTCCTCATGACTCTTGCATCCCGCCTGCTTTCTTGCCGATTTCTTACCGCCTCTTAAATCCTTTCTTGCTTTCGGTCGTCAGGCTGGTGTGTGCCGTAGAAAGCGGCAGTACAGACAACCACAAGAAGGAGAAATCATGAAATCAAGTGAAACCGGCCAAGCGGTCGAACAGGCCAGCAGCCGATCAAGCCAGGAGACCGGCCGAGAGAACCCGGCGAATCCCAAGCGCCGCCGTTTCCTCGTCGTGCTCGCCGTCACGGCGGCGTTCGCCGCCGCCGCGGCTGGCATGGTGGCAGCCTTAGCGGCTCCGTCTTCGGCTGTGCTCTCCGACGCCGCCCCTGCCTCCGAAGCGGAAGGCAGTCAAGGACTCGACAAAGAGGCCCTTGGAGCGGAGCTTGCGGAGCATCTAGCGGAGGGACTGGCTTCGAGGGTTGTGTTCCTTGAGACTTCAATGGATCCTCCTCTTGAGGAGGAGATGGGAGTACTCGCTGAAGACCTCGAATCCGTTCTTAGTCCGCTCGTTGACGACGGAACGATCGATCAGGCGCAACTCGATGCCGTCATCGCTGCAGTCGTAGCCTCCGTTCGCGAAAAGCATCAGGCAATGGTCGATTGCTTTAGTGAACTGCAGGCTTTGGATGAGGAAGCCTTGACGGCTTTGAAAGAAGGCAACTCGGAGCCTCCGGAGGAGTGTGCTGAAATCTTCGCGGAGTACGAGGACTTCGGTATGGAGTTGTCTGAGGACAAGGCCGACTATCTGAGTCAGCACTAGTTCGGATGCGCCCGCACGGCGGCTCTCGGAGCGCAGTTCGGGCACAGTCGGGATCTAAAACCAACTCGGGCGCCTGGCTTCGGCCAGGCGCCCTTTTTCTTAATTATTTCTTATTTTTCTTTCATTCACCCTTGATTTGCGTCATGTATGTTGAAAAGACGCCGCCGCTCACAAAGGCGACGCCGCTGCTCACAAAGGTACAGAGGAGGACAAATGCCCGCATCAGAAGTTTCTAGAGACGAACAAAGTTTCGAAACGACCCAAGACCATTCGAACGAGGCTGTCGCTGAGGCGGCATCACTCGCCGACAACGCCGCCGCTGGTGCCGATAAAACCGTCGCTGACAAGGACGCCGCTGGTGCCGATAAAACCGTCGCTGACAAGGACGCCGCTGGCGCTGGCGCAGACGCCGCTGCAGAAGCAGACGACAAGGACGCCGCCGGCGCAGAAGTGGTCTCGCCCCAAGCCGAAGATCCTGCTCCAGCGGAAGCCGACTCTTCTGGTGAGACTGATGCCGCGGAGGATCACGAAGAGCAACTTGGCGCCGTCGCTGAATCCGATAAGAAATCCTCACGAAGGCGCTTCAGTCGGTCAGCCAATGGCGGCCGCAGGCGCGCCAGAGCGTCCTCTGGTGGTAGCAGCACCTCGCACAGACGCACTCGAGGCGGCGGCCGCGACGGCGCTGGGAGCGCTGGCTTGACCCGTCGTCGTCCTGTGTTCGTTGCTGTCGCTATCGCTGCAGTTCTTGCTGTTGGTGTCACAGGCTTAGTGATGGGTGTTCTGGCCTACGTGAAGGCCAAGGACGCACAAGAGGAGAGCATCAGGTTCAGCGACGTTCGTCACGTCGAAGACGCACTGTCGGAAGCCGCAAACCGCTATGAGAATATGGAGGAGTTCTTCAGGCAGTTCAACGGAAAGTTCCGCTCCGGTCACGAATTCGACGACTCAATGGGTATGAAAGGCTGGATGGGTGGTAAGGAAGGCTGGATGGGCGGTGGCAGTGGTCCCTGGGGGAGTATGCCCGGTAAGGGTTTGGAGGGTGATTGGGGTGGTTGGAAGGAGATGCCGGGTAAGGGTCTTTGGGGGAGTGCGCCCGGTGAGGGTTTGGAGGATGTTTGGGGTGGTTGGAAGGAGATGCCGGGTAAGGGTCTTTGGGGGAGTGCGCCCGGTGAGGGTTTGGAGGATGTTTGGGGTGGTTGGAAGGAGATGCCCGGTGAGGGTCTTTGGGGGAGTGCGCCCGGTGAGGGTTTGGAGGGTGATTGGGGTGGTTGGAAGGAGATGCCCGGTGAGGGTCTTTGGGGGAGTGCGCCCGGTAAGGGTTTAGAAGGCGATTTGGATATCGGCGATTTCAGTGAGTTCTTCGAGATGCTCGGCGGTTTGTTCGGTCTAAGCGACTCGATGAGTATGGAAGACTGGATGGGCAGCGACGGCATGGACGAACTTTCCGACCTCGCCGGCGCGAACATCCCTGAGGGGCAGTTAAGAGAGATGTTCGAAGGTGTCCTGGAGTCTTTCCAAGGTAATAGTACCTCTTTAGAAAGTTCCGGATTGAACTGCGAGAGCGATGAGCTTACTAGCCCTGATTCGGATGATTTTCGTTCGATGGCACGCTGGATGCTCTGCGAATGGAGCAGCGAGACCGACTCAAGTTCCTCCGCCGCAAGCACAGGCCGGCGCACATAGACCGACGCTCCCTCCACCGCAAGCCGACGGCGCCTTTAAGCAGCCTCATATTTATCCCTTTTTTCTACGAGTTTCTTAAGTTCAACTTGGGCGCTTGGATCGTGCGAATACTCAAACTGGACTATGCCGAAAATGGGTTTTCCTGCCCCGACTACGGCACCAAGAGCTTTTCCGCCGGCACTGCTAGGTGCAGGGCGATCTGTGGTTAATAACACCAGAGGGACTAACTGTCTCTCGTCGACGTTTCGCGTTTCTTTGTGAGTATTCCGTCCTTTGTCTGTGAAAAAAATCGTTGCGGCTTTGCCTAACGCTTTCCAGAGAGTATCTGTGCGTTTTAATCCAGGCCGTTTCGTTACCGAAAACGCGCCGGACACGTCGAAATACCACCTGCGTTCTTGTTTGTCTTTAGCCACAAAATTGATGGTGACTCCCCCAGGTAGTTTGCGATCTTCATCGATTATCTCGAACCCACACCCCTCTAAGAGTCCTCGAGCGAGTTCTCTGGCTCTGCGTCCTTCGCGAGTCGATCTAGCCTGGAAGTTTTCGTTTGCTCCAGCAAGATTCTTGGTCTCCGGCGGCTTCTTCTCCGCTGTCTCTGCATACTCCCCCCCTTCAGCCGTCAACGAGTCTCTTCTTGATTGAGCAACTTGGTCTTGCTGGCTGCGGTCGCTGGTTTTTTTCGACTTTGCCTCTTTCACTCTGCGCTTTGCGATTTCGATATAGTCAGGGTCGGTATCAAACCCCACGAAGTGGCGCCCAGTAAGCACCGCCGCCACGGCAGTGCTGCCGGACCCCATGAACGGATCGAGAATTAGATCTTCTTCGTAGGTGTAGAGCTCAATGAGACGCTGTGGCAGTTCCACCGGGAATGGCGCTGGATGCCCTACCCCGGTTGCCGACTCGGGGGGAATTTCCCACACGTCAGTGGTCGCTTCTAAGAACTCGTCTGAGGATATGGAAGCCTCACAAGGATGGTCTCCCTCCTGGCGCTGGCGGGCGGTCAGCGCCCTGTCGAAGCGGCCCTTGGAAGCGATCACGATTCGCTCGGTTAGGTCGCGCAGAACAGGATTCGAAGGTTTCCCGTAGCTCCCCCAGGCGCAGTTTCCGTTTGCCCCATTTGCTTTGTGCCAGATCACCTCGCCGCGCAGCAGCAGTTTGAGCCGGTTTTGCAGAATGTGGATCACGTCCGCGGAGAGCGAGCGGTACGGCTTGCGGCCCAGATTTGCCACGTTCACGGCAATGCGTCCGCCGGGCTCTAGCTTCCGCACGCACTCTGCGAAGACGTCGTGCAGCATCTCCAGGTACTCGGCATATGACGCCGGGACGTGAGCTTGACCCAGGGCCTCTTCGTACTCCTTTCCTGCGTAGTAAGGCGGCGACGTCACTACCAGCGCCACCGATTCGTCTTTGATGTTGCCCACCCTGTCCATATCGCGAGCATCGCTTTCCCACAACTCGTCCACGCAGTCGGGTTTGTTGATTGAGTTGTCCCCGCTAACTTCAGGCATAGGGAAGCGGTTGTAGAACGCCGAAGAGTCGTGCCCCTCCCGGCGCCCCACCCCAAAAGGCGAGGTAGCAGTTCCAGGTCGCCGCCGCTCAGTCACGACGTCTCGATCTTCGCTAGATTTGTCCGAAACCAATCAGGCATCTCTTCTATGTTTCTCATGGCTTCAGTTCGTTTGGTCAGTTTGAATGTAACGCTCTGTCCTTCTGCCATTCTTGCTAGGTGCCCTGCCTTACCTTCGGCTACGGAAAGATTCCAAAAGTGCACCAGACCAGATTGTGTTTGGAGTATGTTCCACAATAATCTCCAACATTAGTTCTAGTGCGCTCATTCGGGCGGTGTCCAGATTTTTTTGTAGCTCCAGGTTTCCACAGTACGAGGAAGTAAGAGTGGTTTTTCCTAGCATGGACTTGTCTGACGACTCGGCTTACTCCCGGTCGGTTTTGGCGTACCACGACGAATAGGTCTTCGACGATAAACCCTAGGTCCTTATATGCAAGGATGATCTCTACGTGTGTGAGGCGTTGACGATTTGAACAGATTTCGTCTTGGCACTTGACTATGAAGACACCGCGTTCCCGCAGAACGCGAGCCGCCTCTCGTCCGGTTTCTTCGTAGAGTTCTAAGACGGCTTCGTGGTATTTGGCGTTGGTTCGGTTTCCACTTCTATTATTTCGGTAGTAGGTCTCGAAAGGTTTCTGTTCCGCGTAAGCCGTGCCGCCCGGAGAGTGCATGTAGGGAGGGTCGAAAACTACGCAATCGATCTCTCCGTTGCCGTATGGAAGGCTGCGGCAGTCCACTCCATCTGCCAAGTCTGTGGCCAAGAGTTCGTAGCGGCCTTCTGGAATGTTCCGCCAAAACACCCCCTTGCCGTAGGTGATGTCGGCGATGCGGCTGCCGTCTGCCGCATACATCTTGAGGATTTTAGGGAAGAGGGTTTCGTTGGAGCCCATGTGGGCGCTGAGGGTCAAGTCGTTCGAAGGTGCGCCGTTTACCACCCGACGCTTTCCTCGGGCCTCACCAGACCGGGACGCCCTGCCCGTTCCCGTTCCTGCGTTCGTTGCGATAGGCATGGCGTTCTAGCGTTTCCTCCTTTGTTCCTCTTCGCTGCGGAATGGTGTATGAACCCAGCAAAGACAATAGTTCAGGGGTGTGACGGACTTAAGTGTTCGAATTTCACCTAGGGCGGTTCGAGGAGTCTGTCTCGGTGCACCTCAAGACCTAGACCGGCGGCGGACGGGTTGGCTTGTCGAGCGCTCAGCTTTCCCCCAGGGCCGAACATCAAACACGTCGTAGTCAGGTCTTCGCGCAGCAGGAATGTGCCGAACGCACCCTCGGCTGCAGCGAGGTGGGGTTTGACCGCATTCATGATCGTCAGAGCCGAGCGTGTCAGGATGCTGGTCTCTCCGACCTGAGCGCCGACTATGACACCGACCCCCTGTTCAGAGGCGGCAAGGGCGGCGTCCAGAGAGCGGATGATGCCGCCCATTTTTGAGACCCGCACGTTCACGATCCAACGGTCGGTATCGCCTAGCAGGCTCAACTGCTCGCTCCGTGCAAAGCTCTCGTCCAAGACGATTTTCAGCCCGCACTCCTCTCCAACACGCCGAAACCCGTCAATGTCGCCGGCCTGCAGCGGTTCTTCAACGGCAAAGACCCTGAAAGGGAGGGAAGCGATGTGAACAATGCATTCATCGGTTTCCCTCCAGCGGTTGTTGGCGTCTAGCCGAACTCGCAGCGACGGGTCGCTCTTCTTCCGAAAGACCGCCAGCTTTTTGTAGTTCCGCTTGGCGTCCCCTGAGATCTTGACTTTGAAGTCTCGAAAACCATTGTTCCAGTAGCGTCGAAACTGACCCTTATAAACGAGTTGGGGGGCATCCCCCAGCACGGCGGAGTATGAGAAATCTCCCGAGAGAGCGGGCGTCCCCACTATGTCTTCTACTGGACGGCCTTCCACCTTTCCGATCAGATCCAGCAAGGCGACTTCGACCGCGCAAAAAGCCGCCGGATTTCGGTCGATGACGCCGCGATTAGCGGTGATCCATTCCCTAAGACTGTCGACGTCCGTAACGTTGCGGAGGATCGAATTGGAGCATTCTTCGACAAATTTGACGGAACTCCGAACGGTCTCGCCGGTCACGTAGGAACGCGGGCATCCCTCCCCGTATCCGACTTGACCGCAGTCCGAGTATGCAGCAGCGATGAGGTTCTCGGCTTGCGAGCGGCTAGCAGACGCGTGACGGAACACGGTCTTGAACGGAACCGGGTAATGGAAGAGCTGAATTTGGGAAAGATGCATCGTCAGCCGTGCGTCAGGACAGCGCCGATCAAGTCGAAAGAGCACTCTCGGGCATACTGAAGGTGCAAGAACTTGAACTGAGCGTCCCGCTGCCCGGCTGACACGCAAGCCGAGCGGAACTCCTCCCCCGTCCCGCTCTTTAGCCAGCAGACACTCAATGGAGCTAGCCGTCCGCTCTTGCGCTTGCTTTCATATTCGATGTTTACCCCGCACAGGTTCCTGTCGATTTCGTCGGCGATGGAAGCTTCGTGACTTCCCCTATCGCTTTCCACGTAAAGCGTGTAAGTAGAAGCCTCCTCGTCGGCGATCATTATGAAAAAGTGGGGAAATATGTTACGCGCAAACAACGTGCGGGAAACCACGTCAAGCACCTGATCCTCGGTCAGTTTTTCTCCTGTTATATTCGTCACTCCCTTGCCTTTTTGGACGAACTCCAAAGTAGGAGTTTCGTATACCTTCCCTCTGACACGCAAGATGTCGTTCATGTCGTATCTGTAGAGGCCGTCTTCGGTCGTTGCGAATACGTAGTAGTCCTCGCCTTCTTCTAGTTCGTCTAGACGTAGAAACTCCCCGGCACCAGATTCCCATTCCCTTCTAGGGACAAACTCGAAATAGGTGTTTTGCAGGGCCGGGAGGCACGTGTTACTTAGCGTGTCCACGTTAATAGTCCCCCTGAACTCGCTCGAGGCGTAGCCCCATTCAATGATTCGAGCCGCCGCCGGAAGCAGACCAGAGAGTCTTCCAAGAGAGAAGCCGCAACTCCCTCCGGTCCAGGTTATGAGTCCTTGAAGTTTGGGCCAGATGCCGTCATAGCTGAGTTCTCCGTCTGCGTTCACCCGCTCCGACAACTGTTTTGCGCGCTTTGGACGCGCCTGCAGTCGGATCGGCAAAATACCATCGAATGCGTCCGGCATCTGACCCGTGGCAATTGAATCCAGGATTTGATTCAGGTTTAATTTGATCACCGACAAAAGCCTCAGGAAAGTTGAAGGATTGGCAGCCACCATCACCGACACGTTCGGTTCCCTCAGGCAGTAGATGCAGGTCGCTAGATAGCGCTTTTCGTAGTCTTCGATGTCCGGCAGTTCGACCGGCAGCACGTAGCGCGACCTAACGAACCTGGACTGGCTTTGATAAATGAGACCCGACGCCGAGCCGTAGGGAGTCCCTCCGGCCATCCTCCCTTCCACCGCCTGTCCGACTATGGCGACGCTCTTGCCCTTGATCAGCGATGATTTTCTGGACAAGATGTATGCGGAGAGTCTTTGTCCGTCTTTCAGTTTTTGTAGACCCGTTTTGGTGAGGGGGATGTTTTTGGGCTCTCCTACGGTGCCGCTTGTGCGGTGGTAGTAGACGGGTTGTTCCGAAGTCAGGCAGCGTTCTCCGGTTAGCTCCTGACGCTCGATCAGCGGGCGAAGGTCTTCATAGGTCTGCGGCGGGACGGCAGCCCGAAACTCCTCTGCTGAACTGATTCGAGCGAATTCGTGCTTTTTTCCGAATTCGGTCTCGGCGTTGTCGGAGAGTATCTTCTGCAGCAGCGCGGCTTGAACTTCCTTAGGGGTCTTTGCGGAGTGCAGCAGGCTTCGGCAGCGCTGGGTTTGCGTGAGCAGCAGCGCGGCCTTGAACAGCGGATAACCGAGTCTGCTCATTTGTCGAGACCTTTGATGAAGGGAGTTTTCATCTGCTCGACGAACCCCGTCGGATAGTTGCGGTTGATCAGACCCAGCGTGCCTACCTCCCGATCTTTGGGGAGGAAACGAGTCCTGAAAAGGATGTCCCAGATGATCAGGTTGTTGCCGTAGTTGTTGTCGGATTCCTTGATTAGCTCCGAGTGATGCCATCGGTGAAGTTCGGGTCCGCTCACGATGTAGTTGAGCGGCCCAAGTCTTACTTCACAGTTGGAGTGTTGGTAGAAGCCGTTGACAGCGTAAAAAACGAGGTAGGCGGCTAGGACTTCGGTGGAAACGGCAATCAAGACGAAGGGGAGTGCGTCGAACAGATACTGAACGGTTTTTTCGATGGGGTGAAATCTCCCCACGTTCAGCCAGTAAAGCCGATGCGGTGAGTGGTGGACTGCGTGGAATCTCCACATGGGCGTGTATTTGTGGAAGGCCCTGTGCAGCCAGTACCTGAGGAAATCGGAAACTAGCAGCATCAGGATTACCTGAGCCCACACTGGAAAATGGTGAGGCCAGATGGAATCGGTTACGCCCCTGATCGTGAGCAGTCTGGTGAGCGTGGGGGTGATGATGAGGGAGATCAACAGCGGGAGTCCCACTTGAATGATGGTTAGGAAGGTCAAGTCGGTGCGAACTTCTTTTGTGGAAGGTTTCCACTCGCGGCGGTGCGGGAAATAAGTTTCGTGCACAAAGATGAATAATGCACAGATCAAGGCCGATAGATAGGAGCGCATTGAAACCGGCAGATTGGCCTTAGTGAAGGCGAAGAAAAGAACGAAACCGAGCGTGATTATCAAGGGATAGGAGCCGTAGACGACTGATTTTGAGACGATGCTTCCCCTGCTGCGCTCAATCATCTTGTTTACCTGCCAAACCCGTGGACTGAGCGGTTTTCTTTTTGAAGATGTAGTGACCGAATAACAGAATGTAGGACGCCAGCACCACATGGAAGAAAGCCGGAAGGACTTTGGAAAACCAAGGGTTTTCCGACAGGAAGGTAAGACCGGCGGCAAAGCGAAACGCCATGACCCCGAAATATGCTCCCCCCAAGTAAAAGCACGAAACGTAGATCCAAGTCAGGGGAGGGAATCGGTTGCGTCTCACCATGAGCGTGAAGTAGAGCATCAGGAACACGATTATCACCTGCGAAGTGAGGAGAGCCGGGTAGGGCAAACTCGATCCCTGCCAAGCCTCGAGAGACGGGAGGAACGAGACGTCCCGGATCTGCTGGACGAGTTGCCCAAGAACCCGCAGCACGAAAAGAACCAGAAGAGATGCAAGCCAGGGAAAGTAACTGTTTCCTAGTAGCCGTTCAGGAGCGCCCTGTGCACGTTCGGAGGTGGTGGAGACTGAATCTGCTGAGATATTCATCCCTCTGACGGGTAGGCCATTCCAGTCTCTAGGTGCCGGCAGGCTTCCAACTTGTTTGCGCTCCGTCCGTTCCGACTCTCAGGAAACTCCACCTTTGCCTCCGATCCTCCTTGCCGCCCTTGAGAATCAGGCACCCTCAGCGGCTGCTCCAGTCGAAGTCGGAGAGCTCAGCCATCGCCAGGATGAGAGCCTGAGTGCCCATTCGCCCTCCTCCGGCGGCCGTCAGGCGGTCATAAAGTTCGCTGGCAAGCCGCAGACCGGGCAGTTCCAAGCCCATCCGTTCGGCCTCTCGCAGGGCGATTCCCATGTCCTTCACGAAGTGTTCGACGAAAAAGCCCGGTTCGAAGTCGCCCGCCATCATTCGGGTGCCCAAGTTGGACAGCGACCAACTTCCGGCAGCCCCCGTCGCCACCGATTCCATGACGGCTTCCAGTTCGAGACCCGCCCGCCATGCATACAGCAGAGCTTCGCAGACGCCGATCATCCCCGAAGCGATGAGCGTTTGGTTCACCATCTTGGCGTGCTGCCCTGCTCCTGGGCCGCCCTGGCGCACCCAGGTGCGCCCCATTGCCGACCAGCACTTCTCCAGAGCCTCTACGGCTTCTTTGTCGCCGCCGATCATGATCGACAACGTTCCGCTGCGGGCTCCCACGTCCCCGCCGGACACGGGGGCGTCGACCGCCGCCGCGCCCCTCGCCGCTGCTGCCGAGGCGATCTCGACCGCCAGCGACGGTTCGCTTGTGGTCATGTCCACGATCACTTCCCCGCCGGAACATCCTTCCAGCACCCCGTCTGCGCCCAGGAACACCTGCCGCACGTCGAAAGGGTGACCGACCATGGCAAAGACGACCTCCGACGCCTCGGCCGCCGCCCTAGGCGTCCCGGCCCAGGCGGCTCCCCTTTCCAGGAGCGGCTCGGCTTTGGTCTTCGTGCGGGTGTAGACCGTCATGCCGAAGCCGGCGTCCAGCAGTCGAGAACACATCGACGCCCCCATCACGCCAGTGCCGATCCAGCCCAGCGAAGTTGCGCCCGCTGCGACCGCCGCTCTGTTCCGAGGCTCTGCAGCGGTCGATCGCTCAGGCATCGCCTTTGTCCGCCTTCTTCGTCTGTTTCCGAGCCGTCTGTGTCTTCGGTGCCGTCTGTGCCGTTTTGGTTTGCACTAGTTCTGCAGCCTCTGTTTGTCGAGTTTGCGTTTAGTTCGCCGGTTGAACCTGGCCGCTTGCGACCGCGCCGTGTGTGTTTCTAGCTCCTGTCGCCTGCGGCTGGCTTCGCCTACTTGATGGCCTGCGGGTTCAGCGGCGAGCCGACCGCACGGGGGATGACCAGTGGTGGTGCAACTAGTTGAAATTCGTATACGCCGTCGGCGGCGCAGTCTTCGGCCAGTTCGTCGAGGTACCAGATCTCGCCCACGAAGAGCCCCATGTTCACGATCATCACGAGATGCAGCGGCTGGAAGCTGTTGGGTATCTCGTTGGGGCGGACTTCTGCCCCCCAGGTGTCAGTGGCCAGGGCTGCGAGTTCGTGCTCGGCCAGCCAAGGGGCTGAGAGCAGCGAGAGGCCGGGCGAGTCGCCGGCTGCGTAGCCGTCCCAACCAGGAAGGTTGCGCCTGCGCGCCATGTCGCCGGTGCGGATGAGCAGGATGTCGCCGGTGCCGACTTCCACCCCGTGGTGGCGGCATGCTTCGTCAAGCAGGTCGCCGTCTATGGGGTGGCCAGGGTCGAGGTATTCGACTCCCAGGGCTCGGGGGATGTCCAGCAGCACCCCTCGTGAGACCACCGTTTTCTGGTTCTGGATTCCGCAGACTTCCGCCCCTTTAGCGGTAACTCGGTTAGCGTCGTATCCGTTGTACATTTTCCCGCAGTGGAAGATGTGCGCCAGGGCGTCCCACTGCGTGCCTCCCTGAAGGAACAGGAAGAGCGAGTCGTCGGCAACTCCCCAGTTCAGAGGCCAGTCCTGCTTGCCGGCGGCGTAGTCGGCGCCGGTGGCCACCATCTGGTGGATCGGGTTGACCCGTCCGAAGGCGCCGGTCTGCGGTCCCGACCCGTCCAGCGGGAGTTCCAGCGAAAACACCTTCCCGCTGCGAACGAGGCCAGCTGCTTGGCGGATCTTTTCGGGGGTGATGAAGTTGAGGGTGCCGACTTCGTCGTCGGTTCCCCACCTCCCCCAGTTGTTGAAGCGAGTGCAGTACTCCTCCAGGAGTTCTGTGGTGAGTTCTTGGCGGTGGGCGGCCATGTTGGTCTCCTTAATGCGGATCGATTTCGTTTTAAATAATAATGGGGTTTGATGAGGCGGTGTCCGAGCCTCTGAGGGTGTCGTGTTCTGAGGGTGTCGTGTTCTCGGGGGAGCGGAGTGGGCTGGAGATGGTTCGTGGTGTGAGCGGGTGGGGTGGGCTGCGGCGTTTCTGGTGTGACTCGGTGGCGGATCGTTTCAGCGGGAGGTGGGTTTCTCAGCGTGGGAGTGCCTGCTGCTGCCAGAAGAAGGGTGCTTGGCGTTTCCTAGGCAGCGCCGCTGCCGCCTGGAGGATCGGGTTCGAACAGGCGCCTTACGGCGGCGGCGTCGAGATCGCCCAACCCGCTGGTCGTTCCCCGTTGGTAGAGCGGCAGGACGGCGTCTAGGAGCGGAGTGCTGACTCCAAGCGCACGCGCATACTCGGCAATGATCTCGGCGTCCTTTTTGATGATCGCCAGCCTTGCTGCAGGGTCGTAATTCCCCTCGACCATCATCCGCCCGCGAATCTCGAACATGCGCGAACTCCCCACGCCCGCTGCGATCACCTCCTGCGTGACCGACGGGTCGAGTCCGGCGGCCGCCCCTAGGGCGTGCGCCTCGGCTGCTGAGACCGTGTTGACCGCCACCAGCAGGTTGGCTACGAACTTCATCCGTGAGCCGTTGCCGAACTCGCCGAGGTAAAAAGAGCGGGCGGCGACCACGTCGAAGACTGCACGAGCCGATTCGAATGCAGGTCGGCTGCCGCTTGCGTAGACCACCAGGGTTGCGTCCGCGGCCTGCAGGCCGGTTCCACTCACGGGGGCGTCGAGCACGTCGAGGCCGACGGCTGCCAGGCGCTCCTGGGCTTTCTGCTTGACTTCAAGCGGCAGAGTCCCCATCTCCACCACCACCGGCCCTGCCGGCGTCCGGTTTACGCCCGCTGCTGCCCCGGTCGCGCCCTCCGTTGCCGCTTCCGTCGCGCCCGCTGCTGTCGCACCCTGCTCCGTCGCGCCCGCTGCTGCGCCCTTCCCTGCTGTGGCAATTCGCTCAGCGACCTCCGAGAGGGCTTCCCCCGACGGCAGCGACAGCAGCACCACGTCGCTGCGGCTCGCCACTTCGGCAGCGGATGACAGACCGATGCCCGCAAAACTTCGCTGGCGCTCGGCGTCCGTGTCGTATCCGTAGACCTCGAAGCCCGCCGCTAGCAGGTTGTCGGACATGGCGCCGCCCATGATGCCCAGCCCGATGACACCCACCCGGGGCTGACTCGCCTTCACAGCCGCACCTTTACGGTCATAATCGCAGAACCGCCACTCGGCCTTCGTCGCCGTCGACTGCGGCTATGTGTAATTCCTCGTCGCGCGAGCCGCCCGTGCTCAGTGTGCCGCCCGTGCTCAGTGCTGTGTGGTCTTCCTTCCGTCTAGCGACCTCCGCCTCCGCCCCGGCCTGCGGGCTCGCGCCGTCGTCTGGCGGTTTTGCGTTCCCGCCGGCACCGAGGTCGTCGAGCAGGTCACCTATCGGACATCCGACCACGGCAGGGACGGCCAGAGAGCGGGCAACCTCCATCAAGTGGGCAGAAGGAGCTCCTCCCAGGGCGATGAGTCCGGCGGCGTCCCAAAGCAGGGGAGCAAAGTTTGGCAGCGGATACTGCACAACGATCACGTCCCGAACTCTGACGTGATCGGTCGCCGAGGGCTGGGCCACCCAACTCAGACGTCCAGCACCCACTCCGCCCGACGCCGCCAACCCGCTGCGCGCCTCCCCGCTCAGCGCCGCCACCCCCGCCAGGAACGGCTCCCAGCGGTCGCGTCCTACCCGTCCGCTTCTAGGCGGCTCGGCGCCGCTCAGCACGTCGGTCAACTCCTCAGGTGTGTGATACCAGATGCGTTCCGGCTGAGGGAGGACGGCGGCAAGGTGTTCCAGAATGTTCAGCAGACGCCGGCAGACCGCAGGGTCGACCGCTTCCAAGTTGCTCAGAGCCTCCAAGGACTCATTAGGTCTGTCACCCCGCAGCCGACGAAGCGCCAAAGCTGCAGTCGCTGCTGCTTCGGGCGCCGGTCTACCCCAGGCTGCCGCGGTGAGGTCGCTTGCAAGACTGCGGGCTTCAGCCAGCAGATCAAGGGGGTCTCTGGCGAAGTTGCTCGTCGCGAGCTTGTGGAAGTCGCCTGTTCCCCCGTCTGTCCCGTTCCCTCCGTCTGTCCCGTTCCCCTCGTTCCTCCCGTCCCCTCCGTCTGCTTTGCTCCCCCCATTCCCATCGTTCCCCCTGTCTGCCGCGCTTGTCCCGTTTCCCCCGTCCCCTCCGTCTGCACCGCTCCTGTGGGCATCAGCCTCCTCGCTCCGATCCCAGGCCGCCAGCCAGCCCAGTACCAGTTCCTCGCCCAAACTGCCTGGGTACTGAGCCACCAAACGTGCCAGCTTTTGCGCCTGGGGCAACCCCAGCGCTGCCGGCAGCACCATGCCCCCACTGTTTCCGTTCTCCCCTTCTCCGCTCTCTCTTCCGCCCCTGCCGCCCCGCGAGCCGCCCCTGCCGCCTACCCGCGAGAGCGTCTCCATTACCTGCAGTAGCACGAGGTCGTCTCCGCAGACTGCCCACTCGATGAGGTTGCATCCCAACTCGACTTCCACCCGCCGCGTCAGGGTCGCCACGCGCCCCAGCAGATCGTCGCCTAGCAGCGCAGCAGCCTCCGACCCGCTGACTTCCCCGTTCGCTGCGACGCTCCCCTGAACCCCAGGCACCCACCCCGCCAGCAGGTCACGCGGCGACCCCGCCACCGCCGACACGCTCACTATCCCCCGCCTGTCTACGCTGGCGCTGCCACCGAAGTCGGGGAAGATCTCAGGCTGAATGAGCGCCCCTGCCAGCGCACTCTCCGGCTTGATGCCCGCCGCCTCGAACCTGTCCAAGGTTTCCAGGGCGAAGACGCCTGCCCAGATGCTGCGAATGGCCTTCGGGACTTCCTCCCGGCGAAGTTCTGCCAGAGACGCGAAAGCCCCCGCCCACCTTCCGTCGTGTTCCAGCACGACCGATGAGCGCACGATCAGCGGCTCGGTGAGTTGCTTGGCCGCTTCATTCAGTTCGACGATCAGCGGTTCCGGGAATTCGGCTTTCATCACGGACAGCCGAGCAGCCCCCGAGCCTCGTTCCCTCAACACCTCCCCCGCCGTGCGGAGCGCCTCTGCTGAGGCTTCCACGGCCAGCGCGAACCCGTCCAGGACGGGCAGACCGGCGTTGTGCGCCCTCGACAGGCCGGACGACTTCCCTCCCACGACGGAAACTTCCATCGCGGAAGGGTTATCCAGCGGGAGAACCTGGCGTTTCATCCCCAGCCCGCCGCCCCGACCGACCAGCCGCCCGAATGCTCAGCCGACGACTGTTATCTCCTCGATCGGGAACGTGGAGATCATTTCGATGCCGGTGTCGTTAACGATCAGCATCTCTTCCAGCCTCACTCCGAACTCGTGGAGTTTGCCGTGCTGGGTTTCGAGAGCGAAGACCATTCCAGGCTCCACTTCCAGGGGGTGATCCAGAGACCATATGCGGGAGATCACCGGCAGGTCATACTGCGCCAGCCCCAGGCCGTGACCCCAGAGGTTGGCTGCGGCTTCGTCCTCTTCCTCATAGCCCCAGATTTCCTTGGCCGACGGCCAGACCGAGGCGATGTCGGCGGTCGTCACGCCCGGTCGGGTTGCGTCGATGGAGTCCTGAAGCCACTTCAACGCCAAGTCGTAGTAGCGCTTGTGCTCGTCGGTGGGCTTGCCCCCCACGCAATAGGTGCGGTAGACGCACGACTTGAATCCGTTCCAGGTGAGAGCGGCTAGGTCGATGATCACCAGTTCCCCAGGCCGGATAATCCGGTCGCCGTGGTTTCGCCAGTTCGGCCAAGCGTTCGGGCCAGAGGAGACGATCACGTCTTCCACGTTCTCCATGCCGGGGATGTTGTAGAGCTGTTCCATGCCGAACGCGGTGACCTCGTTTTCGGTCAGACCCGGCTGCAGGAACTGGCTGAACTGGTAGTGGACGACGTCGCAGATAGAACCCACCATGCGCATGGCTTTTTGCTCGTTGGGGCTCTTGATGGCTCGGGCTTCCATCATCGGGGTCATCCCGTCCGTCCAGCGGATGCCTCTCTCCTCGAAGACTCTGATCATATTTAGGTCCATGAAGTCCACGCCGAGCGGCTTGTCGGCCACTCCGGCGTCTTCGATGTCGGCCATCAGGGCGTTCGTGAATTTTTCCACCTGAGCGCTGGCCGCCGGCCCTGCGGCGCCCTTGATCCAGGCGTATGAGTAGCGAACGTTTTCCTTTGGTATCCAGGGGGAGTGTTCCCTGATGTGGTAGCCGATGTCGCCCTGCTCGTAGAGGATCGGCTCTTTCCCTTCGACGAGTACGGCGTAGCGCAGGCCGGGCTTGAGCTGGTTCCACCCAGGCGTGAGTGTGGAGGTGACGTAGCGGATGTTCTCGTCGTACATCAGCAGCATGGCTCCGAGTCCGTGACGGGCCATCGCTTCCCGCGCCCGCCGCAGACGCCACTTCCGGACTTCATCCCAGTTGATGCCTTCACGCCAATCGGTGCTCATTACTCCGAACGCTTCTTTCATTGCTTCGCTCCTCTCTGGGGTTGGCGAGGTTGAGGTTGAGGTTGCCGAGTCTCGTGGTCGGTTGGTCGCCGCGGCGAACCTGGGTCAGAGTTTGATACTAGTCAGACAATGACAGTTGTTCTTTGACGAGGAGACGGGTTTTCTTGCGGAGGTTCCCTTTGATGCGGGCTTGCTTCCTGCGGCGGAGGTTTGCATCTGAGCGACGGGCGTCGGCCCTAGGGCGACATCACTACCTTGAGGGCTCCGGGCTTGCGCACTGCCTCGAATGCGGCCGCCGCATCTTCTAGTTCGAAGCGGTGAGTAACCAGAGGTTCGATCTGCACAACACCTTCAGCCGCGAGTCGTATGCCTTCGTCGTAGTCGGCTCCTAGCGCCCCTCGCGGGCTGAGCAGGTCGAGTTCCTTGAAATAGAGGTTGTAGTAGGGCAGCCCTGCGCTGCCGGAGGTGATGATGCCGAAGGCGATCACCGCACCGCCTGTTGCTGCAAGCTCCAGCGCCATTCCCAGTGTGGACTCGATCCCCACCGCCTCCACTACCAAGTCGACGCCCACCCCGTCTGTGTATTCCTCCACCACATCGGCGGCTTCGCTCGGGGAGACGGCTGCCGCTCCCCAACTGCGTGCTAGTTCCTGTTTGTGCTCAGAGCGGGTTACGCCCAGCACCTCCAGCCCGCGCGCCAGCAGCAGCTGCACGATGAGCTGGCCGGACACCCCCAGCCCTATGACCACTGCACGCTGTCCGGGCTTCATCGCCGGCCGCCGAAGGGCGTGGACGCAGGTCCCAAGCACCTGCAGCATCACGGCTGCGCTGGGGGATATGGAATCTGGAATCACGTGCAAGCGGTGGTCTGGGGCGGCGACGAATTCGGAGAACACCCCGTCGGCGTCGCGGCCTAACAATCCGCCCGCTAAGCAGATATTGGATCGACCGGCTAGGCACATCCGACAGGCGCCGCAGATGATGCCAGGGTCGATGAGCACCCGCTGACCGGTTGCTAGTTCGCTTTCGCCTGGGTGTTCCACCACCCCGACAGCCTCGTGCCCCAGCGTGATGGGCGCCTCGACGGGGATGTGTCCGTCGAGGATCTTCGTGTCGGTGCCGCACAGACCGAGTTGTCTGATCCGCACAATCACTTTCCCCCCGCTTTCAGAGGCATCGGGCGGCAGCAGTTCAGCGAGGGCTATCTTCCCCGGTTCTTGCAGTCGTACGGATCGCATTGTGTATCTAGTCCCCTAGCGGTGCCTTCGGGCCACTTGAGTGGAAGCTGCTTTGAGAGTTGAACTTTACGAGCTTTTGCCAGTCGATTGAGCCGTTGGGTTTGCAGAAATTTTGAGTGAAGTCTGCTGTCATGCGATTGATGGCTTGGGTATAGGCTTCATCGAAGCTAGTGGTGTGTTTTTTGGCCCTGTGGCCCAGTGGGGCAATGAGTTTGGTGTATAACTCAGGGTCGCCTGAGACGAACTCCCAGAAAGCTTGTCCACAATACTTGAAGTACTCACCCTTGTCTGGCTTGGCATCTTGGCCATAGCAACAGCCATTGACCGCGACAATGTTCAGCTTGGAATTGCTGGTGCGAAGAGTTCGCTTGGCAGCAGTGAAGTCTTCCCCCATTTTGCGGACTTGGCTGCTGTTTCCCCAGTTAGGCCCGGATTTGATGGTGACGATGTAGCGGATTCCGCTTTCGCTGAACTCTAGGTCGATGCCTCTGATCCCAGATTTTTGTCCTCCATAGACTTTCCCGTTGATAAAGATGGCTAAGCCTTCCAGCCAGTCGCCGAAAAGGGTCTCTTCGCTGGAAGACACATGAGCGTCAGCGAAGCCTTTCACAATTTGCTCGGCTGTGAGCAGGTATTTCACCCTAAAAAGATACGGATTTTTTCTGTGCAGGATTTTGGCTAAGTCCAGCCTGTTCAAACTATTCAGGCGTTTTTTATGGAAAGTGGGAATGTTGCTTGTGACATACTGCTCTACATCGGCAAGGTCTAGTTGTTTCATTTATGGTTGGTGTCAGCTAGGCAGAGTTGTGGTTGATTTAGGGTGTCTGCGGCAAGTGCGTGGTATTCAGGAATTATCTCTATGCCTATCGAGTGTCTGCCCAGTCTTTTTGCCACGATGTTTGTGGTGCCTGAACCCATGAACGGGTCAAGTACGGTGTCGCCTTCTTTGGTGAAGAGTTTGATGAACCATTCGGGAAGAGACTCTGGGAAGGCTGCACTGTGTTTCTTGTTGTTGCATTCTGTTGCCAGATGGAGGACATTGGTCGGGTAGGCCATATCTCTGCCCACCCAGTTGGAGATCTTCTTGCCGAAGCCGCTGCCGGCATTTGATTCGTCGCGAGTCTTGTCAACTTCGCTCAAGTTTCTGAGACGAGCATCCTTCCAATCTCCCATAGGTACCATCACCTCTTCCTGGTGCATGGTGAATTGCTTGGACTTGGTGAAGTGCAATAGGCGTTCCCAGGCGTCTCTGAACCTGTTTGGCCATTTGCCGGGATAGCAGTTTTTCTTGTGCCAGATGTACTCTTCCGTCCAAAGCCAGCCCTGTTCTCGCATCGCCATGATCAGTTCCATCACGTAGGTGCTCCGCTCTCCGCTCACTACTCGTTCCTTGATGTTCAACACGAACGAGCCTGAGGGCTTCAGCACTCGCAATAGCTGCTCAGAGACAGGTAAGAACCACTTGACATATTCATTGGGCGGAACGCCGCCGTAGGAGTTCTGGCGCTGGTCGGCATACGGAGGGGATGTAAAAACTAGATCTACGGAACCATCTGGGATCGCCAGCAACTCCAGGCGACAGTCCCCGAGTATGAGGTTGCTTTGTGCATCCATTACAGCGACTGCTTTGGAGTGCCAAGATTTGAACTGCTCATATACACATATTAAGGAGAGGGTGTGACAAGCATCGACTGCTGGAGTTTCGCAAGTTTAGGGGTTTTCTAAGGAGCATGTTACGGTGGCGTCAGTGCAGCTAAGGCTATTTCCCAGGTTCTTGCAGTCGTACGGATCGCATCGTCAGTTCCCCTCTTGCACTGAGGGCATAGCGCCCGAATTAGACGCTCATCTAGGCAAGTTACTGCAGCATCGCTCGCTGATGATGCCCGCCTGGGGTTGGCTGGCTGCCGCAACACGAGCGAGAGTGCCAACGACTAGTAACAGTCCTGGAGCTGCACCATCTCCGCCCCGAGAGACTGGTGCCTCTGCTCGTGGCAGGTCAGTATGAGGATTTGCATCTTCGCGGCAGCTTCGCGCAAAGCGGCCGACATCAGTCTGAACCGCTCGTCGTCGCTGTTTACGAGAGGGTCGTCCAAAATGACCGCAACTGGTTTGTCGTCTTCTAGCAGGATTTCTGCTAAGGCAAGCCTTGCTAGCACGGCGATCTGCTCGCGCGTTCCCACGCTCAAAGCCTGGAACGGTTCCTCCAACCCATCCCTCTGCAGGGAGTCGATGGCCAAACTCTCAGCGTCCAAGTTGAGACTCGCATGAGGCAATACGTATTTCATGTAGGGCTGCAGGCGTTCTGTGACCGGGGCGATGAAGGCTTCTTTCGCATCTTTTTCTGCGGCCTCAAGGGTTTCCTTGAGCAGCTTCCAAGCACCTGCGTCTAGTTCTAAGCGTTCTAGCTTTTGTTTTGCCTGAGCGTGTTCGCTGTATTTCTCTTCGAGAGCTTCGCCTAAGCCGGTTTGTCCGAGGGTTCGCAGTTCGATCTTTAGGTCATCTGATTGCCGCTGTTCTCTGTCGATTTGTTGCTTCAAACCGTAAAGGACGTCTTGCGTTCGCTCTCGCTCGCTTCGTATGAGTTCAGGCAGCATCTCCTCGAGCTGACTCTTGAGCTCGTTCAAGGCCGCTTCTCGTTTTTCGCATTCCCTCTCGGCTTTGTTCAGATCTTCTCTTAACCGCTCGTCGGGCTTGCTGGCACGCTCCGCTGCGATCTCTGCGTCGAGGTTCTCCGTATCGCGGCTGATTGTTTCGAAAGATGTTGTGCGCTTGATCCATTCTTCGTTTACATCAGAGAGTTTCTTGTTTTCTGCTTCGAACATTTTTTCGGCAGAGACTCGTGCTTTCTCTGCTGCTTCTTCAGCGGATCGTGCGCTTTCTTCCGCTACCCGTGCAGCCTCTACGGAGAGAGGAGGCTCATTCATGTCGAGAGTCGAAGATGCCAGGACTTCACGTTGAACTTTGATGTCGTCTTCTAGTTGTTCCAATCCCTCTGGAACAATCTCATCCAAACGAGCTTGCGACTTTTCGATTTCTATGCGCAGTTCGCTTTTTTTGCGAAAGCCTTCTTCTGCTTCGCTGAGCGAGGAGTAAGAAAACGCAATCAATGAAGAGCTCAAATCGCTTTGCAGATTCCGAACCGCTTCACGACTGAGGCGTATGTCTTCACCCCCTGGGGTTACTGCCACTCCGCCGAATCCCTCCAAGTTCAGGTATGTCTTCTCCTTGATTTTGTAAGGTTCGTCAACGTCAACAACCTCACCGTTGGCAGAAACGCTCTGCCTCCCTGTAGGAGAGAACTCAATCGTGGTAGCGACGGCGTCTGAGATGGCCTGCCTTTTAGCTAGTTCGTCCGCCTTTTTCCGTAAAGAAATCAAGTCTTCTTCTTCAATACGAATAGAGACTACTGAAATTTTGTGTTCAACTAGCTCTTCTCGAACCCTCTGAGATCTGCCGCGTTTTCTTGCGAGTTTGTCCAGAGAATCAAGTGCTTCTGCTCGCTTGAGTTTGCGTTGAGCATCTATTCGATTACGCCTCGCCCCCTCATAGTCTTCTCGAGCGTTCTGCAGACTTTCTTCGGCAAAGCTCCGCGCTGCGGCCGCCTCATTATACTCTTCCTCAACCCGCTCAAGCAGTTCCCCTATGCTGTATAATTCCGATTTGAATTCCTTGAGCTTTTCAATCTTTGTTTTTCTGTCGGAGCGTTCCTTCTCGCTGAGTTCAAGGGAGTTCTTAGCGGCGTTTAGCACTGCAGAAGCAATTTCAAACTCCGTTTCTGTTGCTTCAAGTCTCTTCTCAGCTTCTACTGCCTCGTCTGCTTCCTCCTCGGCGTGTTCAAGCGCGTCTTCCTCTCTATAGCGATTGAGTTTCTTCCTCAAATCATCTAGGCGATCGACTTTGCTCTCGTATTGGGAGAGCTTGTCTTTGAGTTCGCCGATTTCCTCCCGCAGAACTTCAACCTTGGCTAGCGCATTCTTCAGCTTTTCTTTCTTCTGGCCGGTGGGGGTGTAGTACTCGCTGTAGCGCTTGTGGATTGCTTCTTGGAGCTTGCGACCTCTCTCCCCGCCGGTTACCTGCCTGACTTCACCTTCGATGGCTTCAAGAATTGACGAACGCGTGTCTGGATTGAATTCAAGCGGGTTGAACGCTCGACCCTGCTCCACCCACAGCAGCCCCGAAAGTCCGCGGTGCTCGTTCTTTGCCGCCCCCCGTTTAGGAGGCGTGAACCCCAGTATTTCTCGGAGCTTGTCTTCTGCGGCGTCGCCCTGCCATTTCTGGTAGTGGCTTTCAAGCAGAGCGCTAGGGGACTGCTTGAAAGTTTTCTTGAGGCGGTATGAGACTCCGTTAGCTTCGAAGTCGACTTCTATCTCCGGACGCACTTTAGAGCCGAACGGCAGCATCTCTTTAGCCGGTTTGCCTGAGATGGTGTGCCGTTCAAAGAACGCAGCCTGCAAAGCCTTGAGCATCGTCGACTTGCCTTCTTCGTTGTCGCCGACGATGACCGTCAAACCCTCCTCGAGATTTTCGACTTCTAGGTCATGGAGTTTGCGGAAGTTCTTGACTGCTATGCGCTGTATATGCATCGCTCAGCGCCCCATCCCGACGTGAAGCCGGTAAAGCCTTAGCAAAGCCTCCCGCGCCGCGGCGTTTTCGGGGTGATAAGTGTCTGCCGCCTTTTCTTGCAGTTCATCTGCAGCATTACGCACGAACCCGCCCAGATCGATTCGGTCGAGATCGTCCGTGCTCGGCTGCGGCGTCAAGTCTCTCTCTACATCTAGGTAATGCAGCCTCGCTCCCCAGTCGTCGAGCACCTCCTGAACCTCGCTGTAAAGCGAGAGGTCGAGGATTCCCTCAAGCTTCAGGCTCACGAGAGTGTTTTGCGGATTAGTAGCTAGCGCTTCAAGCTCCTGCGTGAGGTACCTCAAATCTTCTTCGGCGTAAAGCTCGATTTCCTCCTTCTCCCATTCGTATCGACCCACTCGAACCTCCTCGACCGAAGGCGACGCCCCTCGCCGATCGATGCTCACGACCAGAACTTTGCCGGGGTCTTTGGATTCGAAGCGGTCAGGCTCCGGCGTGCCGGAATACCAGGTGCGCTCGTTGATTTTGCGAGTCCCGTGCCAGTCTCCGAGGGCTAGATAGTCAAGCGCCGCAGTTTTGGCGCGATTCAGAGCGACAGGATTTGGGGCTTCTGCGTCTGGCAGGAGTTCCCGCACCGACCCGTGCGCCATGCCCACTCGTATCACTTCGGGGGCGCTCTCGTAGTGGTCGAACCAAGCGGTCAGATCGTCGACTTCGTGCCGGCGCTCCAACACCGCAGGCAGGATCGCCGCGGCTCCGCCTTTGAGCAGCAGCGGTTCTTCAGGCTCAAGCAGAAAGTGCAGATTGTTGGACGCCTGGTCTCGTTTAGCCAGGATGTCCTGGGCGCGGTTCCAGGCAGACTCTGCGAGGGCAGGGTCGTGGTTGCCTGGTATGAAGACCCAGTCTCCTCCGAACAACTCGGTCGCATTCAACATCTGACGAATGGTCCGCTCTGCCACAGCGTTTGAGTCAAAGACGTCGCCGCAGACCAGGATCGCATCAGCCCTCCGATCCTGCGCCAGCCGAGCAACGTTTTCGACA
The DNA here is from genome assembly GCA_965242895.1 of Acidimicrobiales bacterium. Lineage (GTDB taxonomy): Bacteria > Actinomycetota > Acidimicrobiia > Acidimicrobiales > CATQHL01 > CATQHL01. The sequence goes on along the minus strand of OZ251507.1, from coordinate 1,137,342 downwards.
GTTTTAATGCGCTGCTCACGCAGCGCTCCTCCAGCGTCGCCAGGGACGCTCGCAAACTGCTTCCCTAGTTGCCAGTCAGCCGTGTGGATTATCGTGATTCCCATCGTGCCCTCAATCGTATGGCCTTACCAGGATTCAGCCACCTCCGCTCCTCCTCGCAATCGAGGCAGCGGGTGCGAGGCATCGGGTGCATACATCGCCGCGCATCCACTGTAAGGCGCTGCCGGAAGCCGTGAGCACAAGCCGCCCCGGGACACTGGTGCATGCATCGCCGCGCACCCGCTGTAAGGCGTCGGTTGCGGTGGCAGGGCGGTAGCAGGGCTATTGTTTCCTCACTTGACTTGCTGTTCGCTGTATGGTCTAAGGTTGAAGGGAGAAAGCTATTTGGTCTAAAAGTCGCAGGGAGCGAATCGGCCTGTTCCATGCTGGCTTATCTGCATCGAAGGGAGAAAGCTATTTGTTTTAAAGGTCGAAAGGAGAAGCTATCTGGTCTAAGGCCGCAGGGAGAGACGCGCCCAGTTTCGCCCGCCCGCCGGATGGCCGGCCACAGGCTCACAACGCTCTTGTTAAGAGTTGTTAATAATCTTGCTTAACGTGCTAGACTGCCGCCAGAAAATTGGATGCTGTTGCTGCGTAGCGGACTTCAGAGAGCGTTGCGGGCGCGGCGGTAGGCAAGCGTTAGTCGAGCCTGCCACGAAAAAAGAAAGTGGTATACTAAAGTGGATAGCTTCACAAAGGCCAACCCTGTAAAAAAAATCATGCTTTTAGTTCCAATCTGTGCGTTGGTTCTATTGGCTGTTTCAGTGTATCTGATTGGGCAAAGTTCGGAAAATATCAGAAAAATTTCAACCAACGTTTCTCAGGTCTCAGACAACTTTGACGCTTCTTCAACCAACGCGTTTAGTCTAGCAGCCGATATGAAAACGACGACGATCGATGATGAAACCTACGCGGCTTTTCCCCAAGCGAATTTTCGTGAAATCATTACTAGTAGAAATGAACTGGTTGCGCTCCGTCAGGAAATGAATGTGGAGAGAGACAATCTATTTGCGGAGAGAGATAATCTGAATAGAGATACGACGATTACTATCAGCCTCTCAATGTTTTTTGTAGTAGCCTCCTTTATTATGGCTTTTTTCATTCCCGGATCATTGCAGGACACTACTAGAAAGGCCGAGGACGAATCTTCTGAATGAATAAAAATCCGTACGACCTCTTTGCCGGGAATCGCAGATGGGCTTCTGAGTCATCCGATTCTGAAAATGGGAGAGGTTCCGATCCGATGCGTAAGGTCATGTTTATCGTGCCAATTTGCGCCTTGGTATTGCTGGCGCTCTCGATGTTTCTGATTACAGAGTATTCGGATAACTCTCGAAATCTTTTAGATGCCTGGCAAGACAGAAGTGATTTTGATTTTCATGCTGAAGAGTTACATCAGAATGCCGAAGAGCTAACCCGCATGGCGAGAAGCTTCGTAGCCACTCGCGAGGAACGGTATCTGGAGTTTTTCCAGATGATTCAGGACATTCAAAGTGGAAAATTACCGCGTCCTGCTAACTACAATCTAGCTTACTGGGATTTCGTTCTAGACAGCACCAAAGAGTCTGGTTCGAGCGAGCAGCTTGAACTAGAAGGACCTACCATCCCGCTGTTTAATCTGCTAACGGATACCGGGGTAAATAGCAGAGAGATTGCTTTGCTGCAGGAAGCCGAAGAGAAGTTGGGTGTTCAGATAGAAATGGAAAAATCAGCCATAGCTTTCGCTCAGGAAGCTAACTTCCAAGAGGCGATCCAATTGTTATATTCCGATGATTATCTCAGCGCAAAGGAGCAAGTGGTGGATCCCATGATGGAAGCTATACAGTCGTATGACACGAGGTCGTTACAGGAGGTATCAAGGCTAGACGATCGGAACGACAGACTTAGAGTTGAGCTACTCATTATCGTCGGCCTTTTGATTTTCTTTGTTATAAGTTCCTTTATTCTGGCGTTCTTCATTCCTCATTCAGACAAAAAATCGGAGGAACAGCAGTCGGGCTGATCTTTGTGCATCTGCGCTTCATCGTTGAATAAAGCAGCAATTGAATAACTAGCAGCAGCGACTAATTGTCCTCACTAATTGTCCTCTATGTTACGAGTTGACGCGGGGGATATGTCGTTGAGCGGCAGGCTTGCTCAGACCATACGCCGTGGTGGTTCTGAGGGCAAATTCTGCGACAGGGGTTGTAATCCTTGAATGCGGGCGCTGCGCTTGAAAATGAGGATCAGCAGATAGGTCTGGAGCAGAGTGGCGCAGGTCAGCGTCAGAAGGCTGGCCGAAAACCCGTCGGTGGCGTCAGCGATAGCGCCCACTGCTAGTGGACCGGTGAAGCCGCCGATTTCGCCGGCGCTGAAGAACAGTCCGCTTGCCACCCCCATATTTCGACTGTCGGTGCCAGGAACCCGCATCAATACCATCAGGGAAAGGCCCACAAGTCCGAAGCGGAAGAAGCCCACAAGCGCCACGAACGGTGCTGCGGCCATTCCTGAGATGACGGCGAGCATCGCTACCGCCGCTGCTAGGCAGGCGGTCGTCACCACCGGCAGCCAGATGCGATCGGAGTCTTTGCCGAGGTGGGGAAGCAGGAGAGAACCCGCTGCTCCTGCTCCGTATGAAGCGGCGGTTATGAAGCCCGCGGCGCTGGCCGACACCCCTCCGTCTTCGAGGATCTTGGGCATCCAGTTGTTTAGTCCGTGGTTCACGAAGAACACTGCCACGGCCAATAGGAGCACCAACTGCATAGATCGTTCGCGCATGAGCATCATCGACGACTGCTTCTTCGGCAGCGCTAGCGGTTCTGGCGGCTCTGCCTCCCCCGCCGCAGCTTTCGTACCCCTAGCTTCTTCCGCCGCGCCCTTCGGCCCCCTAGCCTCCTCCACCGCGCCCTCGACTCCCTCCCCTTCAGAGCTGTACCTGCTCAGCAGCGCCAGCCACAGCACCCCGCCAGCGCCGGTCGCTGCGGCCAGCACGAGAACCACCCCTCTCCAGTTTCCGTCCATCAACGGCAGGATCACGCTGTTCGCCAGTGACAAGGCGATGATCTGACCCACCATCGGCCCGGTCAGGTACAGACCCGTGGCGAGCGGTCGCTCCCGCTCCGGGAAGTGGGTGACGACGAGTTTGGGCGCCCCGTTGGAGACGAGCGGAGCCCCCAGGCCGAAGACGCCGACCGCCGCGAAAAGGGCGGCTCCGTCGTTCGCCATCGCCCGAAACACCCCCGAAAGGCACATGAGAGCGGCTCCCAAGAACAACGCCCAGCGCAGACCGATGCGGTCTAGCAGCCAACCGCAGGGAAGTGAGGCGATTATGAACACCAGCGGCCAAGCGCCCAGGATGGCGCCCAGGCTGGATTTCGAAAGTCCCAGTTCGGCGCTGACCGGCGTGAGCAGGGGAGCCAGGGAGGTGACGATCAGACCGAAAGAGCAGTAGACCACCCAGAGGCCGCCCAGCAGCACCCACCGCTGTGACCCTGGCGACTTTCCGTTCTCGGGCGGCCCCTCTGCGAAGGAGTCAGACGCCTGCTCAGTAGTTGATCCGGCCGCGTTCTCCCCCGGAAGATCGGGCGGGCTCAATAGCCCAGGAACTTCAATGCGTTGCGGGTTAGTTCCTCGACGTTCAGTCCGGCTTCCCGGGCTGCCCTAACAGGATCTTTGGCGGCCATGTCGAAGGGGTAGTCCGACCCCAATACCAGTCTGTTTGCCCCCGCGGCATCAGCTAGGAAGCGGACGGCGGCGGAGCTGTGCGTCAGTGTGTCAGACCAGATGCAGCGCCTGAAGACATCGCTGGGCTTCTCCCGGCAGTCGGCAGATACGTCTGCTCGCGCCGACCACCCGTGGTCCCAGCGCCCCAGTATGTAGGGGGCGCACCCGGAGCCGTGCAGGAAAGCCAATCGCAATCCGTCTAGTTCGCTCACCACGCCCGAAAGGATGGCGGCGCCGATGGCTGCAGCCGTCTCGGTCGGGTTGCCCAGCAGGTTAATCAGGTAGTGGTGCCCCAGCCCCGGCCCGGGGAGCTGCATGGGGTGCACGATCGTGCACATGTCAAGCCGGTGAGCCTCTCTGAGGACCGTATTCAGCGGATCCTGCTCGAATGACACCCCGCTTACCAGCGGCGGGACGGTGAAACCGCGGATCAGTTCGAAACCTCTCAGGCGGTGCATCTCCTCTATGGCAGCGTCCAGGTCGGCCAGCGGTAAAGATCCGAGCCCGCGCAGCCGATCGGGGGCCTGCTCGCACAAGCGCAGAAGCCCGTCGTTGACCGAGGCGATGTATGAGGCGGCCCTCTCTCCTGAAGCGTCGAGCGCAAATGAGAACGGGGGCGGAGACATGGCGCGCACGGCCAGGTCGTGTCGGTCCATGTCCTCGAGGATCAGGTCTAGCTTGTGCATCGTGTCGGTGCGTATCGACAAGGAGAGGTTGCCTAGATGTAACTCTCCGTTAACTTCCCTGAGGACTAATTCGCCGTCTGCGGTTGGGATAATTAGACAATCGTCCGGCAGGACGTGGGCGTGAATGTCAATTGGGCCGGGTTGCATTTGGCTTTCTCCAGGTTGGTCGGAAGGTTCGGTGCGCGGACATGGCACGCTAGCAGCGCCCCGCCGTTCGTCACCGGGAATGCCCTCGATATCAAAGCGCAAACTCCTTCAGCAGCGAACTCCAGCAGCGAACTCCCATAGGCAACCCCATAGGCAGGAGAGAAATGATTACCCAAGGCGGCCAAGTTGAGCGAGCCAGAGCAGTGCCTAGGCAGCCTGCGGGCCGGAGCCTGGGATTGCGCCCTCAGGCAGGGTGAGGATGTGGCGGGCTATCTCTTCTGGTTTGGAAAGCCATATATCGTCTCGTCGGCTGGTGATGTGCTCGAGGGCGGCGCGCAAGTGTTTCAGGCGGAACGGCTGGCCAACTAGGAAAGTGTGTAGTGAGATTGAACACACCAGGGGTTGTTGTGCTGAAAGGCGGAGCATCTCGTCGAACTGGTCGATTACCATCTCTGCGAACATAGGGCCGGTGTGATGCCGTAAGACCAATGCGCCTACGTCGTTTAGCTCCAGCGGATACGGAACGCTGAGCAACGGACCTGACCTCGTCTTCAGCCAGATCGGCTGGTCGTCGCACGGGGATTGAAGGGTGTAGGTGTAGCCTGCCTCTACTAAGAGGTCGCTGGTCACCGCCGACTCGGCTATGTACGGGCCGAGCCAGCCGTTCGGGCGTCTGCCCCAGTGTTTTGTGATGATCTCCGTCGTCTCGGCGATGAGGCGGGCTTCGTCTTCTTCCCAGAGGCCGTCGCTGCGTTCGGAGTTCGTCCGGCCGTGAGCGATTATCTCGTCGTCTCGCTCGATGATCTTGGCGACTATGTCGGGGTAGAGCTCCATTGCCGTCGCGTTCACGTTGTGCGACCAGGGAATGTCCAGATCGTCAAATACGTCGAACATCCGCCAGATGCCGACGCGGTTTCCGTAGTCACGCCAGGCGTAACTGCGGTAGTTCGGGGGAGCGCTCACAGCCGAGTCGTTAAGACCGATGCCGGCCTTGAACGCAAAGTGTTCGATGTTGTTCGACAGGCACACCGCTAGCCGGGTTCCGTTCGGCCACTCGTAGGTGGGGCGGTCGTTGATCGACACGTATTCGTAGCGGTTGTTGGCGGGCAGTTTCATGAATGTCCTTTTGAGTGTGTTGGGGGTTGCTGATTGGGGTTGTCGCTGAGGGATAGCGCCCTCACGGGATGCTCATAGCAGCGGGTGTGTGTCCGCTGCAGGGCTGCAGGGGCTGCAGGGTTGGAGTTGCAGCGGCTCAAGCAGGTCGTCTTGGTTCAAGCCAGGAATGTCTCGATGTGATGCAGGATTGTCTCGGCTGAGGTCGTGAAGTGTTCCAGCACGTCGGTCAGTTCGGGAAGCGGGATTACTTCGGCTTGAGGAGGAAGAAGCGGAATGGCCCGCTCTGTTTGCTCAGCGAGGTCGTCGTGTACGTGCAGCACCAGGAGGGGTTGGCGCAGCGTGGAGAGTTGCTTTCCCGTAGGGCTGTCGAACACTGCGTGGTGCGCCCACCACGGGTGCGGCTGAGTCAGGAGGTGGTCGACCATGAATTCGTGCAAAAGGTCGGCCGGCCAGTCCCGAGAGCGCTCTGCCGCCCCCCCGAAGCCGCCCTTTTGCCACCAACCCCAATACCAGGCGAGGTGCGAGCCGTCGAGACTCGGTTCCGGTTCGTGCAGGTAGCTGTCTTTGAAGACGGGGATTTCCTCTGCCGAGAAGACAGGGGCAGTAACCACCGCTATCCGCCGCACACGCTGTGGAAATCGGGCGGCAATGTCAATGGCTTCGCAAGAGCCGGTGTGAATGCCGACCACGTCAAATTGTTCAATTCCTACGGCGTCCAGAGCCTCGATGGTGGCGTCGGCGTATTCGCTCAGGCTCAGCCGTCTCTGAGGGTGGTCGGAACATCCAGAACCCAGCCGGTCGGGTGCGACTACCTGACGTCTGCGGGATAAAGCGGGCGTGACGTGCCTGAACATCCTTCCCGATGAGAGGCTCATATGCAGGAGCACCAGGGGCGTTTCGCCGTTTCCCGAATTGCCAGCGGATTCCCTGTCCTGACCTTCCTTACCGCCCCTTGCGTCCTCCCCGCCGCCGGTAATCCGCAGGTGGACGTGCCCGTGGCGTGTAGCAATTAGTTTTCGGTCGGTTTCTTGAGCTTCAAGCATCGTCTCTGCCTTTCCCTAAAAATGCTATACCTCCCGGCAAGAGTAAGCTTTCGACAATCACCAGCGCAACAGGAGTTGCGTTCGGGATCACCAGCGCAACAGGAGTTGAATGTCTATGAGACGCGGCTACGCAGACACCGAGGTGGGACAGATCCATTACAGGGAAGAAGGGGAAGGCCCGCTCATGGTTCTTCTTCATCAGACCGCTAGCAGTTCAGTTATGTTCTTGCGCGCAATCCCGCTTCTCGCCGAGCGTTACCACGTGGTGGCGATGGACAACCCCGGGTTTGGGATGTCGGATCCCCCCCCGTCTCAACCAGAAGAGGGAATTCCGTATTACTCAAGAGCACTCATGGGAATCCTCGACCACTTCGGGGTGCGGCAGGCTCACATTGTCGGTTTTCACACCGGCTCGAGCATTGCGGTGGACTTTGCCGCCAACTCTCCCGACAGAGTGAAGTCGCTGGTGATTGCGCCCATCCTCGCTATCGAGAGCGAAGAGGAGCGTCAGGAGTGGCTCAGTCGCGACGACCTGAAGAACGACTGGGTGCCGGACGGCAAGGGCGAGTTTGTGGCAAGGGACATTCTGGATTACGTCGCTCACTTTGCTACGGAGGGCGACGGCGAAACCTACCTGCGTGAACTGATTGCCAATCTGCAAGCCGGCGGGAAGTATTGGTGGACGTACGAGGCGGTCGTCAAGTATGACCATCATTCGGCGTACGCCAAGCTGCGCTGTCCGACGTTGGTGTTGAACGTCGAAAACGAGGTTCTCTACTCCTACACGAAGGAGGCGCATGAAGCTGTTCCGCACAGTCGCTACGTCGAAATTCCTGGACCTGAGCCGAATATTCGCGGCTGGGTCGCTGTAGTGCCTGAGTTTCCCAAGGAGTTTTCCGAGGCCGTGCTGTCGTTCGTGGATCAGCACGCGTAGGGGTCATTTCCGTTCTGCGCAACACTTCCTGACCCTCAAAACCCTCAACCTCAAATAATGTCGTCGCGCCGCCAGGGCAAGTGGGTGATGGCTTCCGGGGCGCTGACAGCCATGGTGCTCAACCTGGATCAGGCCACCGTGCTGTTGACAGCCCCGACAATTGCTGAGTCGCTCAACGCCGACCTCGCTGGTACGCAGTGGATGTTTACTGGGTTCCTGCTGCCTCTTGCGGCGTTCGTGATAGTCGGGGGCGGGCTGACCGACCGTTTCGGCGTCCTTTTGGCCCTGCGAGCAGGACTGGGTATCTTTCTGGGGGGGACAATCGCTAGTGCATTCGCTACGAGCATGGAAATGTTGATCGGCATGCGTGTGGTGGCGGGCTTGGGGGCTTCCCTTGCCTTTCCTGCCTCTGTCTCCTTGCTGAGGGCCTTTTTGCCGTCCGGCCCTCAGTCGTCTCTGGCATTGGGGTTGTGGTTCAGCGGAGCCCTGGGCGGTTCAGCTATCGGACCGCTAATCGGGGGCTTGCTGTTGCGTAATTGGCCCTGGTGGTCGGTCTTCGTGCTCTCGGCTGCCTGCGCCGCAATGGCGCTGCTCCCCGTGGTGCTGGTAATCGAGGGCGGCCCGCAGTCGAACCCCGACGCCAAGCTGCGGATGGCGCCCTCCTTGGGCGGGGCGCTCGGACTGGCGCTGGTCGCCTGGGGGCTCATCAACGCCGGAAGCGACGGCTGGCTGGCCGCAGCGGCTCTGCTGCCGATGCTGCTGGGCTTAGCGGCGATGGCCGCAATCGGCCTTTTCCTCCGTTTTCAAAGGACGTCTCCCGCTTCCTCTGTCGAATCGGGCGAATCGGGGGTGGAGGGGGTGGACAGGCGGAGGCTTGTGAGCGGTCTTGGAATAATGCTGCTGGCCATCCTTCCCGTAGTCGGGACGATGTTCTTCGTCCTTACGTACCTGCAGAGGGTGTTTGACTTTTCCGTGCTGCTTGCCGGGGCGGCGTTCATGCCATTTGGGGTGACAGCTGCCCTCGTCGCCCCTTTCTCAGTCCGCATGTTGGAAAAATTCGGCCCCGCACGAATGCTCGCCGCCGCTGTCGCTCTGGAGGCGGCTGGCTTAGTGGTTCTTTCACGCGTCGGGCCTGCTGCCTCTTACCTGTTAGTGGGTTTGCCCCTTGTGCTAGTCGGCGCGGCCATGGCTGTCTTCCCTTCCGTCTCGCTCCACATGGTCCTCAACTCGGTGCCCCGCCAGCGGAGCGGCCTCGCAACCGCCGCCCACACGGTGGCTCTCCAAATCGGACAACTCCTCTCGATCGGAGTCATGGGGTCGCTGGTCGCTTCCATGGTGGGTGGCGTATACCGCTCGCAGTTGGAAGAGGTCGGTCTTGGCTCAGAAGTTTCTTCTGAGTTCGTTGCCGATTTGGCTCTCGGCATCAGTGCTGCCCCGTCCGGCGCGCTCCCTTCCGAGGTGTCGACATACCAGCGAATAGGGGAGCAGGCTTTCATGTCTTCTGTCGGACGCTCAACCCTGTTGCTGCTTGTGGTCATCTCAGGGATTTCAGTCTGTGCGGCTCTGGCGTCTCTTCGGAGAAAGGAGTCCCCGGCTGCCGCTTAGCTCAGTTGCTGGAGTTTGTTAGCTCAGTTGCTGGAGTTTGTCGATGATGCTCTCGTTGCTCAGCACGTCTGCGTACTTGGCGTCTAGGTCAAACAGGCTGATGTCGTGGCTTATGCGGATTCGGTCGTAAACGCATTCCTCCGCAACGATGGTGATGAAGTTATAGGAGAACGCATCCACAGCCGTTGCTCGAATGCATCCGCTCGTGGTGCAGCCCGCAAGTATCACCGTGTCAACCCCGAAATCAACTAGGTAACTCGTCAACGCCGTTCCGAAGAAGGCGCTGGCGTGGCGCTTGGGCAGCAGCACGTCTTCCGGTTGCGGCGCCACCTCCTCCACGAAGTCGTAGCCTTTGGAGGCGATTGAAGTCACCAGAGGGTTGATGTCGCCAAACCGACCGCCGTCAACCGGCTTCTTTAGGGCCACATACGGATAGACGATGGGGATGTCGGCGGATCGCGCCGCCGCAATCAGTTCGACGATGTGTGGAATGGCTCGCCAGGCCGCTTCCCCGCACGCCGTCGGATACATGCTGGTGATGGCCTCCCGAATGGGAAGAGGGCGCTCGCCGGCCGTCCGGTATTGAACGTCAATAACCAGCAGAGCCGGCCGAGACCCGAACCCCGACGATCCGCCGAAGCCGGAAAGTTCATAGATCGACCTGTCCTCCGCGGGGATCGACTGCATCCACACTCTGGCGCTCACTCCGCCTCCTTTATGTTCAGAAAGTCTTCTAGTGCATCAAACTCCTGCAAGTTAACGAGTTCCTGCCGCTCATTCCAGGGAAGAATCTGGTCGAGGAGTCCCTTTGAAGTTCCGTGCTCCCGCAGGTGTGCAAGGGACTCCTGTCCCGCCTTGAGCATGGCCCGAAGCAGCAAGTTGGCGTGCAGCACCAAGCGGTAGCCCATTTCCTCTAGCTGGTCGTGTGCGAGCAGCGGAGTCTTTCCGCCTTCCACCATGTTCACGATTACCGGCGTCCCCGACAGCGCCGTAGGGATTTGCTTCAGTTCTTCGATGCTGTTCGGCGCCTCCACGAAGATCACGTCAGCGCCCGACTCGGCGTACACCCGAGCCCGTTGGAGGGCAGCCTCAAATCCCAGTACGGAGTTGGCGTCTGTGCGCGCAATTATCACCAGTTCGGGGTCTTCCCTCGCTCGTTTGGCGGCGTCGATCTTTGCCGTCATTTCCTCTGTCGAGATGAGTCGGTGGCCGCTGAAGTGGCCGCAGCGCTTGGGCATCGCCTGATCTTCAATCTGAATCCCCGCTGCCCCGGCGCGTTCAAGCAATCGAAAGGTGCGCATCACCGAGAGCGCCCCCCCGTAACCGGTGTCGGCGTCGACGAGTACAGGGATGTCGACGGCGTCGCAAATGTTTCTGGCCTCATTCGCCACTTCGCCCAAAGACACAAGCCCGACGTCCGGCAGTCCCCACTGTGAATTTGCCAGTCCGGCGCCAGTGATAAAGCAGCACTTGAAGCCGGCCATTTCAACAAGTCGAGCGCCCAGGGCGTTGACCACCCCTACCACGACAGTTGCGTCGCGTTCACTTAGCAATGCCCGTAGCTTGGCGCAGGATGAGAGGCCGGGCCGCCCTCCGATCCCTGGTGGGATTCTCATATTCCCGCTCTAGTAGGGTTGTACGAATGCGGGAGTTCTGGCAGTGAATGCGCGCCAGTGGCTCTGGCTGATCGCCAAACGTGTCATTTTCACAATTCCGATCCTATTCGGTGTAGCCACAGCGACTTTTTTCCTGACTCGGCTGGCGGGAGGCGATCCCGCCTATCAAATCGCCGGTGCTTTCGCCACCGAAGAAGTCATCGCCGCCGTTCAAGCGGATATCGGCACAGACCGCCCGCTCGGAGAGCAGTACGTAACATTCTTGGGCGACATTGTCCGCGGCGACTTGGGAACTTCGATTTTTACCGGCCGCCCGGTCGTCTCCGACCTTGCAGATCGGCTTCCCGCCACGCTCACCCTGGTGGTTCTTGCTCTGGCTTTCTCTCTTGTCTTTGGCCTGGCCCTAGGGAGCTTTGCGGCGTATCGTCGCGGCCGGACGGGGGACAAAGTAGTGAGGGTGGGGAGTTTCTCGGCGCTTTCCGTGCCCGACTTCTGGCTAGGTCTGGTTCTGCTGTTCCTGTTCTTCTTTCGCTTTGAGATTGCTCCAGGCCCTACAGGGCAGACTGCCCTCGGCGCCGCCAAACCCCGCAACATCACTGGCTCGGCGATCTTCGACGCCTTTATCACATTCGATTCCGCCGCCTTCTTGGCCGCATTGCATCAACTCTGGCTGCCGCTGATGACGATGGTTTTCATCTTCACCGCTCCTATTACCCGCCTAGCCCGCTCAGCCGTCATTGAATCCCTCACGTCCGATTCCATTCTCTTCGGTCGCGCTTGCGGGTTACCCAAGCGCCAGCTCTGGACGTACGCCACGCGTGCCGCCCTTCCGCCTGTGGTTACGTTTGTGGGGATACTTTTCAGCGTCCTGTTGAGCAGCGCAGTGCTTGTGGAAGCGGTCTTTTCCTGGGGCGGGGCTGCAGAGTATGCGGTGAGCGCCATCCGGAGCAACGACTTCCCTGCTATTCAAGGCTTTGTGCTGGTCGCAGGGATGTTTTCCGTTGCCATCTTTCTGGTCGTGGACTTGCTTTACCGGGTCATCGACCCGAGGGTGCGGCTATGAACGCACTGAGGCCGGTTCTCAGCAAACTGAAGCCGGTTCTTGGCAAGTTGAGACCCGCTTTCAGCAAACTGCTGAGACGAGTTTGCAGCGCCTTAAACCCCTCGCTCATATGGGGCGGCCTGATCATCTCCACCCTGGTGATTTGCGCCTACCTTGTGCCTGCTCTCTCCGAATTCGGGGCAGAGGCGGCCAATCCGAAGGAGGCGCTGCAGCCCCCGAGCGCCCGGCATCCCTTCGGCACCGACCGCTCCGGCTTCGATATCTTCGTCCGAGTCTTCCACGCCCCCCGCATCGATCTCTCAGTAGTGGTTCTGGGGGTAGGGGTGGGAGCCATTCTGGGAAGTCTGTTTGGTGTGCTGGCCGGTTTCTCGCGCCGCTTCATGGGAGAGGTCTCGATGCGCCTTGCCGACATCATCCAGGCGTTTCCGCTGTTGATTCTGGCCATAGCACTGGTCTCTCTGGGGGGCAATAGCCTCACGACCGTCTGGCTTGTGCTGGCCTTCGTGAACGTGCCCGTGTTCATGCGGCTCACCCGCAGCCGTGTTCTCACCGTTCGGGAGCAGCGTTACATCCAGGCTTCGGTAGCCCTAGGCAATTCCACGCCGCGCCTCGTCTTCCGCCACATCCTCCCCAATTCGCTGGGGCCGGCAGTGGTTCAGTTCGGCGTCTCGATGGGCTACGGCATTCTCACGCTTGCGGGATTGGCGTTCCTTGGCGTTGGCGTCCAACTTCCGACGCCCGAGTGGGGTTCGATGATCCTCGGCGGCTCCAGCTACATAACGACTGGACAGTGGTGGATTTCGCTGTTCCCAGGTGTCTTTCTGGCCATCGCCGTGTTTGCCTTCAACTTGCTGAGCGAGGGCATCGAACAAGCCAGGGAAGTGCATGCCCGATGACGCATCCGGCTCCCTCCCCGACGCGCCCGCACCCGGCTTCCTCACGCCCGATTCTCAAAGTCGAGAATCTTTTCGTCGAGTTAGCCCGAAAGAAGGTCGTCACTCCGATCCTGCAGGATGTCAGCCTGTCGCTGCAGGAAGCGGGCATGCTCGGATTGGTCGGCGAGACGGGTTCGGGAAAGACGATGACCGCACGGGCGATCATCGGCCTGCTCCCGCCCGGGATTCGTATCAAATCCGGTTCGATAACGCTTGACGGTCGTGAACTTCGTGCTGAGGTTTCGAAGGAAATGCGCGAGATTAGAGGTGCTCAAATCGGGATGGTTTTCCAGAACCCCCGAACCGCCCTCTACCCGATGTCGTCCGTGGAGGCTCAGATGGATCGCGTCCTGCGAGCCCACCTGGATCTGGCGCGTCGGGATAGGACGGAACGCATCCACCAGTACTTGAAACTCGTCGGGATTGACGACGCTAGACGAGTCGCACGTTCCTACCCGCACGAATTGAGCGGAGGAATGGCGCAGCGGGTTGTCATCGCAACTTCTCTGATCTGCGAGCCGACTGTGCTGATCGCCGACGAACCAACTACCGGTCTCGACGCCACCATCCAGCGCCAAATATTAGAACTCATCGCCGACCTGCAGGCTGAGTTGTCGCTCTCGGTGCTCATAATCACCCACGACCTCGGGATTGTGGCGCAGTATTGCGACTCGGTGTCTGTAATGAACGACGGGCGAGTTGTCGAGCAAGGCCCTAAGCGTCAAGTCCTGAAGTCGCCTTCCGATGAATACTCGGAGCGTCTGATTGCTGCTTCCGACCTGAGGCGCATCCGCAGAGCCAAACCAGCGGAGCGCCAATGAGCATCCCGCAAATGAGCAACCCAGATGGGCAAAGACCGAACACCGCAATCGAGGTCGAAGGTCTCACGAAGACTTTTCACACACGGCGAGGCATCCCCGACGTTGTGGCGGTGGAAGATGTCTCGTTTTCGGTCGAGACCGGAAGCACGCTGGGCATCGTCGGCGAGAGCGGATCAGGCAAGTCCACCGTTGCGCGTTGCCTGCTCGGTCTCACGCCCGTCGATTCCGGAAAAATCGAGGTCTTGGGCCGCGATCTGGTGGGCGCCCCCGCCAGATCGCTTCGTTCCTGGCGCAGTGAGATGCAAATCGTGTTCCAGGAACCCTACGAATCGCTGGATCCCCGATACCGCGTACACCGAGCAGTTGCCGAGCCTCTGCTGCTGCACACCGATCTGCGCGGGAGCGACCTTGAGGTCAGGGTGCTCGAGTTGCTCGAGCACGTCTCGCTGCAGCCCGAGTTGATGGATCGGTACCCACACGAACTCTCTGGCGGTCAGCAGCAGCGCGTAAACATCGCCCGAGCTCTGGCAACGTCGCCAAAGGTTCTTGTTCTCGACGAGCCCACCGCTTCGTTGGACGTTTCCGTTCAAGAGGGCGTGCTGCGGCTCCTGCTCGCGCTTCAGGAGGAGTTGAGTCTCACCTACGTGCTTATTTCCCACGATCTGACGTCCATCCGAGCGGTATGCGAACAGGTGGCGGTTATGTACGCGGGGCGTTTAGTGGAGATAGGCCCCGTAGATGAGGTGCTTTCTAATCCCAGACACCCCTACACGGAGTTCCTGATCGGGGCTGAACTCTCCGTCGATCCGGACGTTCCCCCCCGGGCGGGAATAGTGCGGGGAGAAGTCGCAACCTTCGAGCGTCCGCCGGGGTGCTTGTTCGCTCCCCGTTGCCCAATGCGAGCCGATGAATGCGAGGAAGGCAGACCTTTATTTGTGAGGGTGGCTCCGGATCACGTGGCGGCATGCCTTTTTGCCGACCGATCCGTCACCGCAACTGAACGCACCGCAAATGAACGCTCCTTTGATGCATAATTGAAACTATCCAACTAGGATTTCTAAATCCCACAAAGAGTTGATTGGGCAATGTGGCAAGCATTCGACATTTGGCTTTTGTTGGGTTCAATTTTCCAAACCGGGAGGGAGACTAGACATGTTCAAGTCGCTTAGATATTCGCGCGGCTCTAGACGTTCAAGCGCATCTGTTAAAACGCTCATCGGAGTTGTCTTGATTGTGATTGCTTTGGTAGGAGCGTCTTGCGGCAGTTCCGACACCGCCGCCCCCGAGCCGCCTGCCGCGCCTCCTGAGCCGCCTGCCGAGCCACCTCCGCCGCCGCCTCCAGCCCCCGCAGCTGTACCCGATGAAGTCGTCTTCGCCCTCGCCGGCCCGGTTCTTGCTATCAACCCGGACGGCCCTGGTCAGAACAACCTGCCGTCGGTGGGTATTTTCTTCGCGACCTACGACAGCCTCACAAGTTGGGAGGTCCCCAGCGACCCTGACGACCTAGTTGCCGCACTCGCGCAAGGCAACGCGGCTCAGGCGTTCCCCGAGTTGGCTGAAGGCTGGGACACCTCCGATGACGGAACCGTTTTCACATTCAACCTGCGAAGCGGTGTGATGAGCGACGCCGGCAACGAAATGACAGCCGAAGACGTGCGCTGGTCGCTAGAGAAGGCAATTTCTGCGGGTGCCACTGGCGCCTTCTGGGTCTCCCTGGGAGGACTAACGAGCCCAGACCAGGTGACCGTGATCGACGATTACACGATTCAGATATCCGGCGTAACGTCCGACAAGTTCCTTCCTTCCCT
Organism: Acidimicrobiales bacterium; assembly: GCA_965242895.1. Lineage (GTDB taxonomy): Bacteria > Actinomycetota > Acidimicrobiia > Acidimicrobiales > CATQHL01 > CATQHL01. Next base: position 1,121,827 of record OZ251507.1, on the reverse strand, counting down.
GGGTACCGGATGGCTGGCCATATACGACTCTCAAGAAGTCAAGAAATATGCCACCGAAGAAGATCCGTTTGCCAATGAGTGGCTCAACCAGAACGCAGCCGGGTTCGGTCCGTACCGAGTCGTAAGTTTCGGCCCAGGCGGCGAAGAAGTCGTTCTGGAAGCGCGCGAGAACTACTGGGGCGAGCAACCCGCGCTCAAGCGAGTAACCCAACGAAGCGTTCCCGACGCCAACTCCCGCCTGCAGCTCCTGCTCAGCGGTGAAGTAGCTTTTGCTGCCGAACTCACCAGCCTCGGCGTCGAGCAGGCAAAGGAGACCTCCGGCGTAGCCGTCACCCGCGTTCCGACCACCACCGGCGCTTTCCTGTCGCTTACTTACGCGCCTCCGTTTGACGACCCCGCCGTCCGAGCGGCTATCGCACAGGCAATTCCCTATCAGGACATCATCGACACGACATTCCAGGGGAATGCCACGCTCTGGGACTCGATCCTCATCCCCCCGATTAATGGCTACACCAACGAGTTCTTCCTAGGTCAGGACATTGACGCCGCGCGAGAAGTGCTCTCTGAGATCGACGCTCCGCTCACGCTGGCCTATGCCGACGGGCTGCCGTTGGACGAGGAAATCGCCATCCTGGTTCAGAACTCCATGCGAGAGGCTGGTTTCGAGCTCTCAATCGAAAAGCAGCCGCGAGCCCAGTTCGACGGACGCAAGTACGGACGCACCGGAGAGCTGCAGTTCTTCGTCGACTTGATCGACTCTCCGGCCTTCTTCGACGCTCATTACTACACGTTCCTCTACGGAGGCGTGGGCGGCTTCCTCAACTGGTTTGGCTATGACAGCCCAGAGTTGAACGAGGCGCTCACACGAATGCTCGATCCTTCCACCATGGACGAAGCGGTTCGGGATGCTCAGCGAATTTTCGCCACCGACTACCCGATCTACCCGATTGCCTGGACAGGACTCGACTACGCGCACGCCGACTACCTGATGCTGTCCAGCGTCGTTACCGGTAACGGCTTGGTGCGTATGCAGGACTTCCAGGCAGCCTCCTGAGGTGGAAGCGGATTTCCTTCTCGAGCGGAGCTTGACCATGCGGCGCTTTCAGACCAGTTGGCCCGCGGCCGCGAAGAACTGAGAGCGGGAGTTTCCGTGCCTCAACTTCTCGCACCCCCCCAGGAAGTCTCAGCCCGTTTCGACTTCCTCGAAGGTCTCAGGCGCTACAACTACACCGTTCATGTAGCGGGCGTCCTAGACGAGTACGAGCAGAAAGCTGCCGCGTCCGAAGCTGACGGACGCGGCAGACCCTCAACTATGCAGGAAGCAGGGGATCTCATAGCAGACACCCCGCTTTACCAGTTCTCAGCCTGCATCCAGCGTCAGGCACAGCAGCTGGGATGGGCGGCTGCCAGGGAATCCCTTAAAGAGCAAACAGAGTTCATCCAGCAGCAAATCGACACTCTGCCCTCTGATCCCGTTGGCCGTCTGGTGCTCGACTCCGAACTGAACCTGCCCGAGTACTACACGCACAGCGACGACGAAGGGCTGGATGACATTCACCTCGTATCGGGGGGTTACTGGGGCGACCCGCTGGTCGGAGCTGTCTATGAGAGGGGGGGTGCTCTCTACCGCCTTGCCTGGAGGGTGGGTTACGCGGGCACCGCCCCTGGAGCGCTCAAAGCTTTTGCGGCAGCCGCCCCAGCGGATGACTATCGGCGAATACTCGACATGGGATGCTCATTCGGCGGGCTCACGATGGCCTTTCGCGAGGTTTACCCCGAAGCCGAGGAGGTGGTGGGGGTGGATCTTTCGGCTGCGGCGCTTCGCTGGGCGCACCTCACTGCCGAGGAGCGGGGTCTTCCGATTGCCTTTGAGCAGCGCGACGCAACTGCCACAGGCTTTCCGTCGGAAAGCTTCGATCTTCTGACCGGTTTTCTGCTCCTGCACGAACTGAGCCCCGAGGTTCTCGACGCGGTCATGGCCGAGTCCTTTCGCATACTCCGCCCAGGCGGTCATATTCGTTTTCTGGATGTACCGCCCTATGAGGTCCTCCCCCCGGAAGTTGCCTTTTTGCAGTCTTTCGACACCCGAGGCAACGGGGAAATTTTCTGGGACGGGTTTCTCTCACGCAACTTCAAATCCCTGCTGAGCGAGATCGGCTTTGTTCGGATCTCGGACGGGCCGCTCGACTACGACGAACCGGGCTACTGGGGCACTGCTGCCCTGATGCGCGACGGCAAGTTTCGGCCGGAAAATCGCTGGGTTACCGAGGCGTTCAAGCCGACGGGCTAGCAAACTGCGGAGGAGCAATTGCCACAAAGCAGTGGAACTGAGCCGTATCACGCTTTTGACGATCCAGTAAACGACCGCATCCTGGGAGTCGCTCTGGCGCTGGCGGCTGAGGTGTGGTCTCTGCGAGAACGCCTGGGACTGCTTGAGACTGCCGTCTCTCGGCGCGGGTTGAACGTATCTGAACTCATCGAGGAGTTGGCGGCCGACCCTGCCAGATCGGTTGAGATGATCGAGGATCGCGACGGCTTCATTGAGCGGGTCATGTGTCCAATAGTCGACTACAAGAGCACTTTGAAAGTTACGCAGCCCTCCTCCGAGTCAGGGGGCGGATAATCGAAGTCGCTTTTGCTCGATGCGCGGTTTGGCTTGCTTCCTCTTCGCTCACAGAGCGCGAATCCAAGGCGGGCGGATGAGCCCCGACTCCGGGCGCCGCAAACCCCAGTTCTTCAAAATTGACGACGTTCCCACTCTTCTCATTTCCTTGCCGCCGCTATTTTCGGGGTGCTGCGGAAAGTTGCTCTCCGAAAGCCCCGAAACCGGTCAGCAAACGTATTTCCTGGAACTCCCACCCAACTGGTCGACACCGCCCATTACATTCACGTCAACCCTGGAACTGCTCATTTTGGAAGGGTCGATTGCCGTGGGGAACTCGCGACTGGGCGCAGGGGCGTTTGCTGCGTTTCCAAAAGGATGTCCTTCACCGACCATCTCCGCCTCCGCTGGGGCGGCGGCCATTGCCATCTGGAGCCCGCATTTTCCCGAAGGCGAATACTACGGAGACGAGCCCCACATTCTCAGGACTGCCGAGGCAAGCTGGAACTTCACTGAGTTTCCAGCCGAGATGTCCTCGCCCGGGCGCCGTCACGCCGTCAAGTACAAGTCGTTGCGCTGGCCGGATCCCATCGTTGGCGACACTCACGGCGGGAGAATGGGACTGCTCCGGCTGGTGACCTTGGTTGCGGGCTTCGTGGGAGACCACCGCCCGGAGTCGCACCCGGACTGCTGGGAGGAGATCATTTGGCTCGCAGGCGATTTCTTCATGCCATCGACCGGACGTCAGGCCATAGGAAGCTATCTGGGTAACCCGCCTGGTTACATTCATGGCCCTCTGATGACTCAAAGAGGCTGCATGCTCTTGGTTCACACTGACGCTCCGGCGAGTTTTTGTTTTCATGAGCCTCCCGTCGAAACCGCCCTCATAAACTCTTATATGGACGGCGTTTCGTGGCTGCACGAGCCCGTTCATGTTGCTAATTAGGGCCGATTAGAGCAATGACGTCCCTGCCCTTGCGCCCCCTTGAGGCAATCGCATCTGTGCGGGCAAGGGTCGACCGGTATACTTCGCAACCGAAGAAAGAAATGTGTCAAGTACAGAGAGGTAGGTAACCGTGGCTGACGTTCGAGTAGGGGTTGACACAGGTGGGACTTTTACCGATTTGCTCGCATTCGACGGAGAAGGCAGGTTGTTTGCCGCAAAGACTCCGTCCACTCCCGACGACGACACCCGAGCGTTTCTCACCGGGCTCGCCGCCCTGCAGTCCGCCGCCGGCTTTGCGCCTGCGGATGTAGTCAGCCTGCACCACGGAACCACCGTCGCTCTTAACGCCGTCCTTCAGAAGCGCTGGCCGCCCCTGGGTCTGATAGTCACGCAGGGATACAGGGAGATCATCGAGATCGCCCGTCAGACCGTTCCGGGTGACTGGGGCGCCATCTACGCCTGGGTCAAACCGCCGCGCGTGGTTCCTTTAGAAAACGTGCAGCAGGTGCGCGAACGCATCACTCACACCGGAGACGTTCTCGAGGAACTGAACGAGGACGACGTGCGGACCGCAGCGGAGTTCTACAAAGAAAAGGGCATCTCCGCTGTTGCCATGTGCCTCATGCACAGCTACCTAGACCCTTCGCACGAGCGGCGGGCGCGTGAAATCTTCCAGGCGGTTTACCCTGAATGCTTCCTTACAGTTTCGTCGGACGTATTGCCGGAATTCCGTGAATACGAGCGGGCGATGACGACGTGTCTGAACGCCGCCCTAATGCCGCTCGTAGCGGATTATCTAAACAACCTGCGAAGCAGATTGAAGTCAGAGGGCTATTCCGCGCCTTTGCTGCTGATGCGTTCCTCGGGCGGCCTGTCGCAGAGCGACAAAGTTGTTCAGCAGCCGGCCGCCATCGCCTATTCAGGGCCGAGCGCCGGGGTTCTCGGGATGGGTTGGCTGGCCGAGAGCATCGGCGAAGACAAAGTCCTCACATACGACATGGGCGGCACCTCTACCGACGTCGCCTTGGTTGAAGACGGCAAACCTCTGCTTACCACCACAGGTTTGCTCGACATCTACCCGATGGGCATGCCGTCAATCGACATAGTGTCAATCGGAGCCGGCGGCGGTTCAATCGCCACTCTCGGTACGGGCAACCGTCTGCGAGTAGGCCCGGAGAGCGCTGGCGCCGACCCGGGCCCGGTCTGCTACGGAAAGGGCGGCTCAAGCCCCACTGTCACAGACGCCAACCTCGTGCTCGGTCGCATCCCTGCTTATCTGCTGGGAGGCGATATGCCGCTCGACGCAGAGGCCGCCCTGGGCGTGGTTAGAGATGTGGGCGCCAAGATCTCGTTGAGCCCCGAGGAGTTCGCGTACGGCATCCTTCAGCTGGCCGCCGCCAAAATGGCGGGAGCCGTGAGGCAAGTCTCGATAGCCCGGGGGCGAGACCCCCGCGAATACTCGTTGTTTGCTTACGGGGGAGCCGGGCCGCTGCACGCAGCGGAGTTGGCCGAGCAACTTGGAATTCGCAAAATCGTCATCCCGCCCAGGCCAGGGCTGGGCTCTTGTCTAGGCCTTTTGGCCGCTGATATCCAGGCGAGCGCCGTTCAGACTGTCAACTCGCGAGCTTCAGACTGCGTACCGGCAAACCTAGAAGTCGCCTTCTTGGAGATGGAGGACAAGGTCGACGTCGAAATCAAAGGGCAGGGGATTGCGGAATCCCGCACCAGCAGGTTGGCCGATCTTTGCTACGTGGGGATGGCGACCGAACTCACCATTCAAATCCCCGACGGGCCGATGACGTCCGAAAGTGTCGAAGCGACCGTCGGGGCGTTTCACGCCGAGCACCGCCGAACCTACGGATACGACTACGAGGGAGAGCAGGCCGTCGACATAGTCAATCTCAGGGTGCGAGGCACCGGGCCGTTGCCGCACATCGAGTTGGCTTCCGGCGTCGTGCGCGAAGGCGAAATCGGTGACGCACTGATCGACGAGCACGAGGTCTACTTCGGGCCGCGCTTTGGCAGTCAGGCCACCAGTTTCTACTCGCGCAGCAAGATCGCGACCGGCAAGGAGTTTGCAGGTCCTTCCATTGTGGTCGAATACGACTCGACTGCGCTGGTGCCGCCTAACGGAAAAGCGCAAGTGGACGGTCTCGGCAACCTGATCGTCATGCTTTCCTGATTCGTCTATTCGTCGGTCTCACGGATCAGCCACGGATCAAACGTCTTAAACGTCTCAGTAAATTCACAGAAATGGAGGTTTGATGAAAACCAACACCTCAGGGAACGGCTCGGAAGTCGTCAACGAGTTTGAGCCGATTCTCTTTGAGATCATCGAAGGGGCAATCGAGTCCGCCCGTCGTGAGATGGAGATTCAGGTAGAGCGGACTGCCCGTTCCACAATCGTCCGCGAGCAGCACGATCACCGTTCGGGCATCTTTGACGCCCACGGCAACAGCGTCACCGCCCTCTCGTTCGCGTCGGTGCCGACCCCCGTAATGAAGAAGTTTGCCGGCAACATCCACGCCGACGACATCTTCATCTACAACGACCCTTACAAGTCGGACGGCGGCATAACTCACCTAGGCGACATATGCATCACAAGGCCGGTCATCTACGAAGGTCAGATCGTTTCCTACGTGCAAGTATTCGGCCACGTCAACGACCTCGGCGGATTGACCCCCGGCAGCGTCCCCCTGACCGCATGGGAAATTTTCCAGGAAGGTTTTACCATCCCTCCTGTCAAGCTCTACGACCGCGGCGTTCGCAACGACGCGCTCTACGACACCATCCTCAACAACTCTCGGTTTGTAGACGATCTGCGCGGCGACATCGACGCCTTCGTAAACGCCTGCGGAATCGGCGTCACGCGGGTCTTGGAGTTATGCGAGCGCTACGGACTAGAAGCGCTAGAGAAGACTTTTGAGGGTTTGCTTGACCGATGCGCCCGCAGCCTGCGCGAGACGGTGCTGCCGATGATCCCCGACGGGCAGTACACCTTCGAGGACTACTGCGAATACGTGGACGTGCAGCCGCGGGAGCCCCGTCACTACGTGAAGCTCCGCGCCACGATGACCAAGACCCCAGAAGGCGTCAACTTCGACTTCACCGGCACCGACCCGCAAATCAAGGGATCGTTGAACTGGCCTGCCAACGACCGCTACTACGCCAAGTCGCTCGGCACCCTTTTCATCGCCTTCGCGCCCGACATGGTGATAAACGACGGCGTCAACGAGGTGATCACATGCACGCTGCCCGAGCGCACCGTGCTCAGTCCGGAATGGCCCGCAGCCTGCGGCTGGCGCACTTTTCCGCTGCTGCGTATCCTCGACGTCGGTCTCGGAATCCTTGGCAAGGCCTCTGGCGGGTTCGTCCCGGCCCCCTCCGAGTCGATCTCCTCATACGGCCTGCACGGTGTCAACGCCGAAGGCGAGTACTTTCTGCTGCGCGAGATCACCGGCGCCGGCTCGGGCGCAAGGCCGTTCGCTGACGGCGCAGACACAGTGGACGTGGCTCCGGAATCCAAAAATATGCCCGCTGAGTTTGCCGAGACGAATTTCCCAGTCCGCATCACGCGTCTGGGTTTGCGGCAGGACTCCGGCGGCGCCGGAACTTTCAGGGGCGGCCTGGGCTACTACAAGGACATTGAAATCCTGATCGAGGGCGAACTGCTCATTCACTCCGACCGCGCCACCCTTCAGCCGTGGGGCGTCAACGGCGGAAAGGCCGGCAAGGGTTCGATCTGGCTGCTCAACCCGGACACCCCAGACGAGGAGGTCCTGCCAGGCAAGTCCGACGCCATTCCGGTCAAGCCGGGTGACGTGCTGCGAGTGTTGAGCCCGGGTGGCGGCGGGTGGGGCGATCCGCTGAACCGCGAAATCGCCTCTGTCCTGCTCGACGTCAGACGAGGTCTAGTTTCCAAACAGAGCGCAAAAGACGACTACGGGGTGATCTTCCACTCAACCGACGACGACTACGAGTTGGAGGCGGACATCGAAGCCAGCGAAGCACAGCGGGCCAAGATACGCGCCGACCGCTCGCCGCCAAAGATGTTTGACCGGGGCGAAAACTACTACAGGCTGGTTGCCGAAGGGCAGATCACCCCGACGACCGACGACGCGGAAATGCTCGTCCCTGCGGGCTGAGATGCGCGTAGCGGCCGTTCAGATAGGCCCCGTCTCCGGTGACGCCGAGGCCACACTGGGCAAAGCCGCCGACTGGCTGACACGCGCCGGCGAGCAGGGAGTTCAGCTGGCAGTAATCCCTGAGGGCTACTTGCCTGGGTTCGCCGAGATTCGCAAGGCCAAGGCTTCCGGTGACGCTGACCGCCTAGCCGAGGTATTCGCCTCTTTTGACACCATCCCAGGGGCGGCGACCGAACGAGTCGCCGCAATAGCAAAGCGTTTTGGCATGGTCATCGCCTTTGGAATGCTCGCCAACCTGCCCGCTGGGGAGCGCCCAGCGAACGTTTCGGTTCTTATCGACGCCGACGGCAACATCCGCAACGTTCACCAGAAGATTCACCTGACCCCCACCATCGAAGCCCCCGACTTTCAACCCGGCGGCAGCATCGATACGGCCGACACTTCCGTGGGGCGCATCGGCAACATGATCTGCGCCGACTTCTCCTTGCCGGAGACGACGAGAATTCTGGCCATCAAGGGAGCCAAGATAATTTGCGGATCGCTGGCGGCGTTTTACGTGAGCGATCCCGCCGCTGAGCAGGTCGTGCTTCACTTATACCTGCATTCGCACACATCGACAGCGCGCGCCATCGACAACTCCGTGTACTTGGTAATGGCGAACATGGCCGGGCGAGACGGAGACTTGGACTTCTTCGGACGCAGCAGGATCATCAGCCCCCAAGGCCGAGTCCTTGCGGAAGGAGGGGAAGGCCCGCAGCACCAGGAACTCGTCGTGGCCGACATCGCCGCTGACGAGGATCAGGGCGATCTGCCTTTCCGCCTCATAGACCGACGCCGCCCCGATCTCTACGGGGACATCCTTCAACCCAACCCAAATCTCCAAAGCGTCTCCTGGAGGGGCTGAGCATGGCCTCCCATCCGCTCGATCCGCTTTCGGCAGACGAAATTCGGGCGGCTGCAGCGATAATCCGATCGGAGTTTCCCGAGGGCGGGCGGCTTCGATTTGCACTTCTCCATTTGGAGGAGCCTCCGAAGAGTAAGGCCAACGGGTTTGAGCCGGGCGATCCAATCAGTCGTCGAGTGCGGGCAACGCTGCTGAATCGCGGCGACGGGTCCGTCCATGAAGCAACGGTTTCGCTAGCCGACGGCGTAATCGTTTCTAGTCGTGAGCTGTGTGGGGTCCAACCTCCCATCCTGCTAGAGGAGATACTGGCGGTTGATCGGATTGTCAAGTCCGATGAGCTGTGGAGAGCAGCCGTGCTCAAACGGGGTGTGACCGATTTAGACCTCGTGCAGGTCGACCCTTGGTCGTCAGGGGATTTTCCGGTAGAGGGCGTAGACCCCGACCGCCGAGTGGTGCGGGCCGCATGCTATGTGCGTCTGAATTCCGCAGACAACGGCTATGCGAAACCCATCGAGAACGTGCTCGCCGTCGTGGACTTGAACAACGAGGAGGTTCTCAAGGTGTTCGACGGGGAAGTGGTGCCCATACCTTCCGAATCGGGCAACTACGACGCCGACTCTCAGGAGGCGCTTCGCAGCGACCTGCGGCCGCTGGACATCATTCAAGCGGACGGGCCTAGTTTCACGATTGAGGGTTCGCTCGTCCGTTGGCAGAAGTGGAGCGTCCGTGTGTCGATGCACCCCACCGACGGGCTGGTTCTACATCAAATCGCCTACGACGACGACGGGAAGCGCCGTTCCGTGCTGTACCGCGCAAGCCTCTCGGAGATGGTCGTCCCCTACGGCGACGCGACCGAGGCTTTCCACTGGCGCAACGCCTTTGATGCCGGGGAATACGGGATCGGACGCAATACCGGTTCGCTCTCTCTGGGCTGCGACTGCCTAGGCGAAGTTCGTTACATGGACGCCACCTTGGCCGACGACAACGGCGACCCGTACGTCCTTCGCAACGCCGTCTGCCTTCATGAAGAGGATTTTTCCATTCTCTGGAAGCACTGGGACTTGCACTCGGGTTCAAGCGAAGTGCGCCGCTCGCGCCGCTTGGTGATTTCGTCGATAGCCACGCTCGGTAACTACGAGTACGCCTTTTACTGGTATTTCTATCTGGACGGGCACATCGAGTTTGAGATCAAACTCACCGGTATCGTGCAGACGCGGGCGCTCCCGCTCGAAGGGGAAGACCCGTGGGGCTCGAAGATTGCTCCGCAACTGAGCGGGGTCAACCATCAGCACATCTTCAACATGCGTCTGGATTTTGCCGTGGACGGCGAGGAAAACTCTGTCGTCGAAGTTGACACCGTCGCACACCCGGCAGGGGAAGACAACCCGCACCTGAACGCTTTCGGAGCGGTCGAGAAGGCGCTGACTTGCGAAAGCGAGGCGCAGCGAACCATTGACCCGCTGAAGAGTCGCCATTGGAAAGTTCTGAACCCGCGCAAGCTCAATCGCCTAGGCCAGCCCGTCGCATACAAACTCGTTCCTTCGGCGAGCTCTCTTCTGTTGGCTTCGGAGGATTCTCGCATTGCGGCGCGGGCCCGCTTCGCTGAAAAGCACCTCTGGGTCACCCCGTTTCACCCCGACGAGATGCATGCAGCCGGCGACTACCCCAATCAGAGTTCCGGCGAGGACGGACTGCCGTGCTGGATGTCGGGTAACCGCAACCTGCTCGACACCGACATCGTCGCATGGCACACCTTTGGGGTGTCGCATATAGTCCGCCCGGAGGACTGGCCGATAATGCCGGTAGAAAGCATCGGTTTTCATCTGTTGCCTGTGGGCTTTTTCGACCGCAACCCGTCTCTGGACGTTCCGCCTCCCTCCGCCGCCTGCCAAGCAGGGAGCGGTTGCGAGGACGACGACGCTTAGTCAAGAGTCAACAAACGAACCACCAAGAATCACCAAGAAAGGAAATCAAGATGAGTCACAGAAATCGGGACGCACCGCAGTTCTTCGACGTATGGGCGCTGGAATGGGAAAGAATTTCAGGCCCCAAGCTCTTTCACAATCTCGACGTCAGGGTCATGTCCGATCGCCCTGAGACTGGCGACGGCACTTACATGATCAAAGCCCCTGCCGGCTGGCAGCACACGGAGCGGGCGGACGAGGGCGCCCTGGAGATGTTCGTCGTGGAAGGCGACGTGACTGCCAACGGGCGAACAATCGGAGCGGGCGGCTACGTAGCGGCTCCCCTTGACTGCGGAGAGGTGGAACTTTCCTCCGCTTCAGGGTTTCAGGCGTACGTGTTTTGGAACTCGACCTGGGTGAAGGGCTACTACTACGACAACAAGCCGTACATAGCCAAAGTCTGGGAGATTGACTGGATCCTGACTGAGATGCCTGGTCTGCGCCACGGCATCATGCACAAGTCTCTGCGCTGGCCAGACCCAGCCGAGGGTCTCTTCCACGGCGGACCTGGCGGAATGCTTCGCTTCATTCATATGGCGCCAGGTTTTGGCGAGCCCCGTCAGGAAGTCCACTGGGACTGCTGGGAAGAGATGGTTTGGCTGGCCGGCGACCTCCTCATGCCTGAGCGGGGAATGCACGCACCCGGCTCATTTCTGGCCAATCCCGCAGGGTTGAAGCACGGCCCCCTGCTGACTTCCAAGGGCAGTCTTCTCATGCTTCACTGCGACGCGCCGATGGGGGCTGAATTCTCCGAACTAGTGAACGAAGACGGCGAGGAAGTCGGAACACAGGTTGTAAGGGAGTTTCACGACGGTCAGTCTTGGCTTGAAACCCCTGGACATACCGACTGGGAAAACCGGTCGGAATACGGGCTGTACCCCAACACGGAGCCGGCATATGCGATCCGTGCTGGTTAGCGAACAACTTTCAGCGCCTACAGAGAGGCCAAGACCAAAGGCCAACAGAGAGGCCAACAAGAACAAAACATAAAGAAGGAGCAGTAGCAATGCCAGCGTTAACAAACGGAGAACTAGTCCGAAAAACTTACGATGCGTTCAACAACCGAGACTTCGAGGCGGCTGTCGAGTGCGTGGCCGACGACTTAGATTGGTTGGAGGTCCCCAGCGGTCGTAGATTTCAAGGGGCTGAAGGGCTCCTGCGCGAGTATCGAGAGTGGGCTCGGGCTTTTCCCGATGGTTCCGTCGAGATCACCAACCTTCTTGAGAGCGGGGATTGGGTGACAGTGGAGTTCACGGTCAGAGGAACAAACACCGGACCCATGATGGGCCCCGACGGTGAAATGGAACCCTCAAACGCAAAGGTGGAGTTGCAGGCCTGCGACGTCCTTCACGTCGCCGACGGGCGCGTGACCGGCGGGAGAAGTTACTTCGATCTCAACACAGTGGCGCGCCAAGTCAAGTCCTGACACTGCAACTTCGTGCGCTGCACAGCCTCATCGGCTGTGCAGCGCCCGTCCGTTGCGCCCGTCCGTCGTCGCTGTCCGCCCCTAGCCGCTCACTTCCTCTGCGCTGTCTTCTCTTACGCTTTCTAGCGTGAGCACTCTCAAATTGACGCTGTGCGGCGTCGGAGGCGTAGGACGAAACTTGGTTCGTCTAGCCCGAGACCGCACAGGTCTCGAGGTGGTCTCGGCGTACAGCCGCAACCGAGACCTGCTCGGCCGAGACATCGGCGAACTCGCAGACCTCAGCGCCGAGGGTGTGCCGGTAACGAGCCGTCGGGAGGCGCTGAGCGTGCCAGCCGACGTGTTGGTGGTCGCCACTACGTCTTTCATCGCCGAAGTCCGCGCCGACGTTCTCGCCGGCATCGAAGCGGGCCTGAACGTGGCCTGCACCGCCGAGGAGATGGGCTACCCCTGGGGGTCGGCTCCAAGCGCCGCTGCCGAGTTCGAGCGGCTGGCTTTGCGCAAAGGCGTGACCGTGACAGGGGTGGGCGCCAACCCGGGCTATATCTACGAAGTGCTGGCTTTGGCTTTGACGGGCGCAGCCCGCCGGGTGGATCGGATTTCGGTTCGCAGGGTCGTCGACCTCTCCCGCTTCAGCGCCACAGTTCAGCGACGCCTAGGCATCGGCTTCAGCGAGGAAGACTTCGCCGCGGGCGTGTCCGCAAAGACCATCTTCGGACACATTGGCTACCTCTACACAATGCAAACTTTCGCCCGCCGCTTCGGAGTGAGCTTGGGCGATTTCACGGAATCGATAACCCCTCTTTTCGCCTCCGAGTCTGTCGATTCTGCGGCCGTGCCTGTAGCCGCTGGCTGCTCGGCGGGTTTCCGTCAGCGCTGCCTCGGCCGCGTCCACGGCAACGAATGGTTCGAGGCTGAGTTCTTAGGCCGCGTCGACTTGGCCTCGGCGGGGCTCGCAGCCGAGGATTCCTTCACAGTCAAAGGCGACCCCGACCTGAGAGCGGTCATCAGCGGAGGCTTCAATCCCCAGATCACCACGGCTGCGGCCATCGGCAACGTCCTGCCGCTCATAGCAGACGCCCCGCCGGGCCTGTTGTCGATGACCGATTTGCCTATACCGGCTCCCTGGCAGACCCAGGCCGGTTCGGGTTAGCAAGGGTCGCCCCCCGCCCGTCCGCAGTCCGAGCGGGCGGCTCCCCAGCGCCCGCCTGAGCGCCCGCCTTGACCTCCCTCTACGGGATGTTGAAGTCGAAGACCTTTTCCGGGGCGACTTTCAGTATCACGCGCTCGCTCTCGATCGGGAGGTTGTATTCGCCTCCGGTGTATTTCATGGAGAGAGCGTCGATGTGCTCGCGTGCTTCACTTCCTCTCACGACTTCGGCTACGCGCCCCCGCACTTCCGACCAGAGCATGGGGTTGGCGCGGTCGAGGATGGTGACTGTGATTCTTGGGTCAGACTGGACGTTCTTGAACCTGCGACGGTGAATCTCGGTGTTGATCAAGACGTGTTCGCTGTCGGCGTCTACCCAAAGGGGCTGCGTTTGGATCAACCCAGACGGGAAAAGGGTGGAGACCATCGCAAGGTTTGGCCCTTTGGCTAGGTCCATGGTTTGCTGCGTAAGTTTCATCGGCAGTGCTCCTTGTGCTGAGGGATGCTTGGTTGTTGCTTTATTATTGCCGCTTTTTGCTGCCCCCTGCAGCGGCCGGTCAGCGGGTAGATGGTTGAGGCCGGGCCGATCCTCGCCCCGCCGAAGGCTCATCGTGCCAATACTCGGGCAAAGTTAGCCAAAGGGATCAGTGACGGAAGGGTCAGTGGCAGCGCCGAAGGGGTCAGCGCTGAAGGGGTCAGTGCTGAAGGGGGTTGTACCAGCGAACTTCCGGAAATCGGGCAAAGTCAGAATCCGCTGAGCAGACGGTGAGTCCGTTCTCGATTGCCAGGGCTGCGAGTTGGGCGTCGGAAACGAGGTTTCCTGTGACTCTCGAGGCAGCGACCAGTTTCGCCAAGATTCTTGCGGTTCTCTCCCCGGCGGGCGGCACCCAGACCGGTTCTGCAGCTAACCAGCTTTCGACTATCGCCCAGGCTTCTGCGCCGGAGAACGGGGACGCCGTAATTCGAGGGTGAGTGCTTATCCGCAAGAATGCCCCGATGGTCTGCCACGAGATGCCAACTCGTCGGTCGCCTTCGAGCGCGTTGGTCAGCCATTCTGATGCCCTGCTGTGGTCGGGACTCGCTGTGTCGACGGAGTACAGCAGGAGGTTGGCGTCAACGAGCATGAGCGTCAGCTTCCGTCGGTTCCGTTCCGTCGGTTTCGTCTAGAAGCTCAAGGACTTCGCCGATGTTGCTCACGTCCACACGCAGCCCCAAGTTAGCTGTGCGATGCACATACGGTTTGCGGGGACGTTTGCTGAGGAGGCCGTCTCGAATGAGACGGTTTACGGCCTCACTCGTGCCTATTGTTTCTGCTCTTCTGAGTTTGTCCACCGCTGCAGCGACGTCAGTCTCCAATGTGATAGTAGTACGCATGACTTAAATATAGCATCATGATGCTCAGTTATAAGCATTATGATGGCTAGCTTGAGCAAGGCCGCCATTAGCAGTCAGCACATTGAGTGAGGACGCCCTGAATGCTTGGAACTTCAGGGATTGTTTGCGCCCCGCTGGAGGCTGCTGGTCTAGCTGAGGGGGAGGGGCTGCTGGTCTAGCTGAAAGCCGACTGGCCGGTGATCGCCTGCCCGAGCACGAGGGTGTGGATTTCGTGCGTGCCCTCATAGGTGTAGACAGTCTCCAGGTTGTTCATGTGCCGCATGACCGGATAGTCGAGCGTGATGCCGTTTGCGCCGAGGACGCTGCGGGCGCTTCTGGCCGTCTCCAGCGCCATCCGCACGTTGTCGAGTTTGCCGAAGCTCACTTGCGCCGGTGTGATCTTTCCGGCGTCCTTCAGCTTTCCGAGGTGCAGCGCCAGCAGCGTCCCTCGCTGAACTCCGATCATCATCTCCACCAACTTCTGCTGCGTGAGCTGGAAGCGGCTGATCGGCCCGCCGAACTGACTGCGCTCGCCCGCGTACGCCAAGGCTGCCTCATAGCACGCCCGAGCCGCGCCAACAGCGCCGAAGGCGATTCCGAAGCGGGCTTCCGTGAGGCAGGAGAGCGGGCCTTTCATTCCTCGCACGCCCGGCAGGACGGCCTCGTTGGGCAGCCTCACATCTTGGAGGGTCAGTTCGCTGGTTATCGAAGCCCGCAGCGAGAGCTTCCTCGGGATGTCGACTGCGGCGAACCCTGGCGTGTCGGTCGGCACAACGAACCCCCTCACGCCGTCGTCGGTCTGCGCCCAGACGATGGCCGCGTCGGCCGCCGATCCATTGGTTATCCAGAGTTTCGTGCCGTTCAGCACCCAGTCGCTGCCGTCGAGCACGGCTCGGGTTCGCATGCTGGCAGGGTCGCTGCCGCTGTCGGGTTCGGTAAGGGCGAAGCAGCCAATGATCTCGCCCCCGGCCATCTGAGGCAGCCACCGCTCACGCTGTTCTTCGCTGCCGTACGCCCAGATCGGGAACATCGCCAAAGCGCCCTGGACGCTCACAAAACTGCGAAGCCCCGAGTCGCCAGCTTCGAGTTCCAGGCAGGCCAAGCCATAGGCAGTGGCGCTGCTGCCGGCGCATCCGTATCCGTCGAGATGCATGCCCAGCAGCCCTAGCGCGGCGAGGTCGCGGGCGACTTCGCGGGCAGGTAGCGTTTCCCGCTCGTACCACTCTCCCACATTCGGGAGTATCCGCTCCTCCACCCACCGGCGCACTGTTGAACGCAACAGCAGTTCCTCTTCCTCGAGCAGAGAGTCGATGGCAAGAAAGTCGTGCGGTGATGGGGCAGCGCCAGCGCCGGCCGCCATGCCCCCGCCGCCTTTAGCGTTGTCAGCGTTGCCTAGATGGGACATGCGTTCGGCGGATCATGCATTGGGCGGCTTGCGAGCGTCGGGCGGGTTGCAGCGGCTTTCGCAGTCATCATCATCATCCAAAGCTTTGCAACATACATACCATAACAGTTTGTGGCCCAAATCACTGTGGCAGGGAACTGGTTTGGCCTAGTGGCCGAACAGAATGTAGCAATCGATTCTCTCATCAGGAACATTGTCTGGGTGCCATTGGATATGCCGTTTCGGTATGGCGTCAATTCCTCGCGGCTACCTTCAAGGGCTTGGGTAGCGTCTGGCACCATTTCAGTTTCGCACTAGGTCTAGCCCGAGTCCAACCTGCTTTCACTTTTTGCTCGGATTATTCGGACTGCTCGGCGCGGCTTTCCCTGGAGCGCACAGTCTGGACTGCTGAAGTCGTTGCTTTGCAGGAACTTGGCTCGTTGATGCGCCCGTTGGCGCGCCGCACTCAAAGTATGATTAGCGCCGTCTCTTAGCCGCCTCCAGGTTCAACCTGCTTAAGGAGAAGATCGCCATGAACCAGACCAACACCCCCGAGCCCGCCAACGCCCCTGAACGTGTGGCAGTCGTCACAGGCGCCGGAGGAGGACTGGCAGGCGCGGTGGCCAGGATCCTCGCTGAGGAGGGCGAATACCGTCTCAGCTTGGTGGACAACCGCCCGGATGCGCTCGAAGAGGTTAAAGCAGAGCTCACTGCCGCTGGAGCAGACGTCCTAGCGCTGAACGTCGACCTGGGTGATCCTTCCGAAGCGGAGTCGGTTATCCCCGCCACCCTTGAGCGATTCGGGCGTGTGGATGCTCTGGTGAACTCTGCCGCCGTGCTGCGACGCTGCGATCTCGAAGAGATAACGCCCGAGGAGTTCGACTTCGTCTACCACATCAACGCCCGCGCCCCTCTGCTGCTGACGCGGGCCGCCATGGCCGACATGGCTTCACGCGGCTGGGGCCGGGTCGTCAACGTTACTTCCACCGGCGTGTACGAAGGGGGTTTCACTATGACTTCGCTGCTCTACGAGTCCACCAAGGGGGCGCTGGCCGTAATGACCAAGATGTTCGCCAACTACGGCGCCGCCAACGGCATTCTGGTGAACACGGTTTGCCCAGGCGGGATGCGCACCCGCATGCTCACAGAGCAAACCGACCCGGCGTTGATAGCCAAGGCGGAGCGGGAGATGATCCCGCTCCGGCGCTTGGCTGAACCCTCGGAGGTGGCGGAGATGGTGGTCTGGCTGCTCAGCGATAAGAACACATACGCAACCGGTTCAGAGTTCGACATCACAGGCGGCGTCGCTACCCACTAACCCATTCAGGATTTGCCATGTGCGGCGGCGTCCTCCTCCGCCGCCACGGCGGTGTCGCTACCCACTAACCCATTCAGGCTTTGGGCTTTGGAGGATCTGTGCCCCGCTGCAATCCCTGAAACAATCTGAGCAATAAGAATGTGCCTGCCCCTTGCCCCCAGCCCCTGGATTCAATAGTTCCAGATGGCTGGAACAATCTGAAACAATAAGAATGTGACTGCCCATAAGCCGAAGTTGATCGAGGTGGCGTTGCCGCTCGATGCGATTAATAAGGCGTCGGCGCGGGAGAAGTCGATCCGTCATGGGCACCCGTCGACGCTGCATCTGTGGTGGGCTAGGCGTCCGCTGGCGGCTTGTCGGGCTGTGTTGTGGGCTTCGCTGGTGGATGATCCATCAGCACACCCAAAACAGTTCCCGACGGATGAGGATCAGGCAGTCGAGCGCAAGCGCCTGTTCAGGATCTTGGAAGACTTGGTGGTGTGGGAGAACAGCAACAACCCTGACGTGCTGCGGGAGGCCAGGGCTGAAGTTGAAGGATGTTTCCCCGACGGGCCGCCTGCGGTGCTCGACCCGTTTGCCGGCGGCGGCTCCATCCCGTTAGAGGCTCAGCGTTTGGGATTGACGGCGTTGGCCGGCGACTTGAACCCGGTGGCTGTCTTGATCAACAGGGCGATGCTGGAGATTCCGACGCGTTTCTCTGGCCTTCCTCCGGTTCACCCTGGGGAGAGGGCTCATCTAGGCGAGCATGAAGATTCGAGGTCACCGACTGCAGGGCAGTCACCGGTTTCAGCCTCCACGGGAGCGTCTTCGGGGGCGGGGAATGGTCTGGGGGCGTGGAGCAGGGCGCAGGGGTTGGCTGCTGACGTCAGGGCTTACGGCGCTTGGATGAGGGAGGAAGCCAAGCGCAGGATCGGGCACTTGTACCCAGACGCTGTCGGCCCCGACGGGGAGAGGTTGACGCCGATTGCGTGGATCTGGGCTAGGACTGTGAGGTCGCCCGACCCAGCGTGGGATGGGCATGTGCCGTTGGTTAGCTCGTGGGCGCTTCGTAAGGCGAAGCAAGGTAAGCCCGAGGTGTGGGTTGAGCCGGTTGTGGATCGTGTTGCTCAGACCATCACCTACAAGGTGAACGACGGATCTGTCTCCCCCCCCCCCCCCCCCCCCCCCCCCCCCACCAAGACCAGCCACACACCAGCCGCTTGCCCCCTTCGGTAAGGAGAGGTAACGGTACTTGCATCGCCACTGGCGCGGCCATTCCGGTTACGTATATTCGAGCTGAGGGGCAAGCGGGGCGCATAGGCGCACACCTCCTGGCTGTCGCGGCTGAAGGGAATAGAAGACGTCAGTACGTCGAGCCTTCAGCAGCGGACATCGATGTCTGTCAAGTAGCAGCCGAACTTGCAGAAACCAGGTGGAGACCTGCCGGCAATCTGCCCCCCAGAGGCAAGGGACTGGGTTTCAGCGCGCAGAATTACGGCTACGAAGAGTGGCGGCAGTTGTTCACCGACCGCCAACTCGCGGCCTTGACCACGTTCTCCGACCTCTTAGGTGAAGCTCGTGAACAAGTTCTTAATGACGCAAGGGCTGCTGCTCTAGCAGACGACGGGGTTCGACTGCGTGACGGCGGAGAGGGAGCGGTTGCCTACGCTGACGCAGTCGCGACCTACTTGGCGTTCGTGGTCGATAAGTGCGCCGACTACTGGTCGAACATTTGTAGTTGGATTAATTCCCGCGAAACAATTAGAAGCACGTTCATACTGCCGGTCATGTCAATGTCTTGGGATTTTGCTGAAGTCAATCCGTTTTCTTCATCTACAGGAAACTGGACGGGACAACTGAATTGGGTGGCCAAAGCGGTCGAACATCTGCCTGCTGTTGGCGGATCTGAGGTATGTCAAAAAGATTCTCGAACGAGGGTTCGAAATGTTAGTTCTCCTTTGATTTCCACCGATCCTCCCTACTACGACAATATTGGTTACGCCGATATTTCTGATTTCTTTTATGTGTGGCTGCGTCGTAATCTGGCAGATGTCTGGCCGGAGGAGTGCGCCACTCTCCTCACTCCTAAAGCATCTGAGATGATTGCGGATCCAAGCCGACATGAAAACAGGCAGGAAGCAAAAAAGCACTTCGAGTCGGGGATGGCCGAGTTCATGGCCGAAGTTGCTGCATCTCAGCACCCTGATGCTCCCTCCACTATCTATTACGCCTACAAAGCCACAGAGTCCTCAGAAAAAGGCCAAGTGCGTTCGACGGGTTGGGACACATTTCTGCAAGCAGTAATCGATGCCGGTCTGCAAGTTACCGCTACTTGGCCGCTGCGAACGGAGCGTTCCACTCGCCCACGCTCCCTAGGTGCAAATGCTCTCGCTTCTTCGGTCGTTCTGGCCTGCCGTCCTCGCTCTAAGTCGGCTCCTCTTGCCACTCGGAGTGAGTTCATTGCTGCGCTTCGTGACGAACTCCCGCTGGCGATCAAGCTCCTGCAGTCCGGCAACATTGCCCCCGTCGACTTGCCCCAGTCGACAATTGGCCCTGGCGTCAAAGTGTTCTCCCGCTATGCCAAGGTCGTCGAGGCCAGCGGCAAACAGATGCCGGTGAGCGACGCTTTGGCGATCATCAACGAGGTGCTCGACGACGTCCTGCACGGGGCGGAGTCTGAACTCGACCCCGACACTCGTTTCGCCTTGGCCTGGTACGCGCAGCACGGCTTCGAGCCAGCCCCGTTCGGAGAAGCTGATTCCATCGCTAGAGCCAAGAACACGTCCGTGGAGGGGGTCGTCAGGGCGGATGTCGGGGAGACCCCTGACGGTAAGTTCCGCCTTTATCGCCGCTCGGAGTTGGAGGAAGACTGGGATCCTGCGAGCGACTCCAGGTTGACCGCCTGGGAAGCGCTTCAGCATTTAGCGGCGAGGCTAGAGCGGTCGGAGACGCAGGCGGCCGTTCTACTGAGGCGCCTCGGCGGCGTCGGCGACCGCGCCCGTCAACTCGCCTACCTCTTGCACAAGATTGCCAGCGACAACCGCTGGGCGGAAGAGGCTCTCACCTACAACGGCCTCATCTCAGCGTGGCCAATTCTGCGGACATCCGCCCCCACATTCGAGCAGCAGTCGTTTGATGGCGATTAGCGGCTCTGCTAGCGGCTCTGCGGCGTTCTGGCAGATAGAGCCTGGTGAGCGAATGGCCGCCTAGGAGCGCGACAGATCTGTCGACAGATCGTTGTTAGCCTCCCTTGACATTTTCTGCTTCTTAGCCACCACTTGCCTTTTCTGGTTGCCAGTCTCCCTTGGTATTTCCTAAATATATGGAATTGGGGGGGATGGGGGGTAGCATTGTGTTAAGCTTGATTGACATAACCTCAAGCGACTCGCGTAAGCTTCGAGTTCCTAGTAGCCGGAAATATTCGGAGGAAGAGATCTTGCTAGGCAGAAAATCTATAAATCGGGAGATCAAGGTTCGTGCGGGGTCGAGCTCCGTTCGTGCCGGACGATTGCGAAAGATGCTCCTCGGTATCGTGAAGAGACGTTTGGGTATCGCCCAAGAGTGGGAGAAGGAAGCCCGTCAAAGCGCTGGACCCCTGGATATCGCGAAGAGGTCCCTGAGTCTCGGGCTTGCGCTGGCACTAGCGGCAAGTTTGCTAGTTGGGATTGGCGTTCCGTCTGCCTCAGCGCAGACCGGATCAGCCCCTTCGGTGCGAATCTGGGTACGCAAGTTGGCTTCGAGCAATGTGGAATTTGGACTGAGTGTGACATTCTCTGGGACTACTAGGAATGTCAACTTAAGTAATAGATATTTTCTCTATGAGAGTAATGAAGTCGGCACGTGGTATAACTCGGAGTGGCAAGTCGTAGGATCTAGTCGCGTAGGTGTCACAGGCCCTGGTTCTATTAACACTGTTGCTAGGGTGCGGGTTAGGAAGTTGGTGTCAGGAAATTTGGAGTTCGGGTTGGGCCTCAGAGGTCTGGGGGCTGTCGGGAAGGACGACAGACAGGTGTATGTGCCGAGAGCGCGCTATTTGCTTTACCGAACTGCTGGTGTGAATGTTTTGCGGTACTCCTCCGATTTCGACGTCAGTTCACGAGCGGAGCCGTGTCTGAACGGCACAGTGTTCGACAATCCGCAGGACAAACTCAAATTGGCGGATGACTGTCAAACACTCCTAGATTCCAAAGACATACTTGCAGGCACTTCCGACCATCTCAGCAGTTGGACTACAAGTTCAGCTTTGGGCAGTTGGGCGGGAATTGGTAGATCCGGTTTTATATCCAGTGGTGTTAATGTCCTTAATCTCAATAGCAATCAAACGGGAGGTCGTAAATTGCCAGGTTCGATCCCATCATATTTAGGTGACCTCAGCGAGTTGGTAACCCTCGAACTTAGTAATAATGCTCTTACAGGTAGTATACCGCCGGAACTAGGTGACCTCAGCAAGTTGGAAGACTTTTTTCTTGATGGAAATAGTCTGACAGGCAGTATACCTTCGGAACTAGGTGACCTGAGCGAGTTAATAAACCTGTATCTTTATGGAAATAGCTTGACAGGTAGTATACCTTCGGAACTAGGTAATCTCAATAAGTTGGTTCATGCTTACTTTGATGATAATGAGCTGGATGGTTCAATTCCATCTGAACTCGGAAATATTGAAGGAACACGTAACGGGGCAGAGGGATTCACTACTCTTGATCTAAGTGATAATAACCTTTCCGGCAGCATTCCGGGATCGTTAGGAAAACTTACAGAATTGACGGGATTATATCTATATGGGAATAATCTGAGTGGTACCATTCCGTCTGAGTTAGGAGATCTAGCTACTAATGGCTTGATAGACGAGTTTCAATTGTATGAAGATGATACTCCTGAATCAGATGACAATCCAGGCTTGAGCGGATGTGTACCGGTTTCCTTTAACAGCGGCGGGAGGACGGGGTTGCGGCCAGAAGTAGTCCGCGGTAGCCTGCCTTGGTGTTCAAGCTGATTCAAGGTATTTTAAATTGAGCGAATTCTTCTGATAGTAAAGGTAGTGTTGCAAGTAGCTTAAGAGGGATCGAACGGGAAACTTCCGTCGCCCTCAATTTGTTTGAATTTGGTCTTCGATAGCCTTGGTTTGTGTCTTTATTCCCTCTCGTTACGCTAGGAAATTGCGTTAAGAAATAGTAAGCCAGTTTTCTGGAAACGGACGGCTGGCAGCGAGGGAGCGCCCTTGTTTAGCACGGAAACATTCCCGCCCTACCCACCTCCGCCGACATTTGGCAAATTTGCACAACTCTTTACACAATTGTTCACACAACTGTGAATAATTCCCTTCATCGCTTTCAGCAATTCGGTAACCAATGTTCCAATCCGCCCCCCCAGACTCCGCTAGGCGGCAAGTCCAGAGAAGAATCAAAGGGATCCTCTTAGCCGCAGCCGCTGTTCTAGCAGCGGCCGCCTCGGCCGCTCTGGGAGCGCATCAGCCGCAGCTGCAGGCAAGCTACGCGGCGGTGGAGGCGACGGGTTGCGGCGGGACGGACGTCGCTTCCTCCTTCGCCGTAGATGACGATTTGCTGATTTCCACCGCCCACTCTCTCGCAGGCAAACAGAAGATCGTGGTGACCGCAGCAAATGGGCTTCAGCACAACGGTTTCGTAGTGGGCTTCGACGCCGAACGTGACATCGCCGCCATCCGGGTGCCGAGCCTCGCTGCATCGCCAGTCCGCTTGGCTGAAGGCGATCTTTCCGAAGCGTCCGCTTCCGGGAGCGCGGGCGTCGTTGTGTCCGTGCGTCCCGACGGCTTCCGCCTTGAGAAGCCTTACGAGGTGCTCCGCCGCGTCAGAGCCGAGGTGGACAACCTCTATTTCACGGGCAAGTCCTACCGGCGAGCGCTGCAGTTGAAGTTCTCGGGCGCACCTGGGGATTCCGGCGCGGCCGTACTCAGCAATAACGAAGAAGTGGTGGGGATGGTCTTCGCAACCTCCCAAGATCGCCTCGGAACAGGATACGCAATTCGTTCCGTGGAAATCGCTGAGTTTCTAGACGGACTCGGTCGGCGACCTTTGAAGTCGGACTGCCGCTAGTCGAGCTTGCGTCGGCGTTTCTAAAGCGTTGTATATGTCACATCCCCGCCCGGGTTGCCGGAGTGCCCGGCGCCGGCGTGAATCACTCCTTTGGGATGTAAATTGATGCTGTTTATTCCAGCAGGCGGGGTAGGCGAGCAGGGAGCGGACACAGGGAAATCCAATGAAGATTACAATTTCCATCATTGTGATAGCCGTGGTGGTCGTAGCGGTCATTATCGCCATCAGGTCGTTAGGGGAAGACGTCCAGGATGTTCGCTCAGGTTTCACGGCTAATCAGAGGGCGCCGACGAATGTACCCAAGAACCAGGTCAGCGTCTTTGACGAGGAAGAGTGGGGAAGGCCCATCTATTCCGAAAGGCGACCTGTGGTGTCGGAGGAAGATTCTTTTGAAACCGAATACTGTTGGTTGGTGTTCGCCAGCGAGGAAACTACTCAGTTCCGCTGCAGAGGGAGTGTTGAAGTTTCCTTTGAGGGCAACGTGACCATCACGTGCGAGGGCTACGCGACCGAGGCGCAGTCTCGGAGCAGAAAACCTCCGGTGGCTGCGGAAGGGACGATTGAAATTGGCCGCTTATTGTCGGCTTACTGGGAACTTCGCGAGACTTTTCCAGCATCTATAGATGTCGGAGCCGGACGTTGCGGCGTGCTTGAGTGGCCGTCCTGATCTCGACGTTGATCTGCTCGACGTTCGTTCGCAAAACCAAGTCGTTAGTTTTACCCACACCCCCCGCCTGCATCTACGCTTTACACCTGCCGGTGCGGCCGCTTTGTTGCTCGTCGAAGCTCAAATCGCTGTTCTCGCACCTCTGACACTATTTGAACGTCAAGAAGCATTTGGAGTTTAGGGGGAGGGGGTATCATTGCGCCAGCGCTTGGTTGACATAAGACTCAAGCTGTTTCCGTAGCCTTCAAGCTTCTAGAAGCCGAAAATATTCGAAAGGACCAAATCTTGCTATACAGAAAATCTGCAAATCATAAGGTAAGGATGCGTGCGAGGTTTAAGACCCGTTCAGATAGGGCGGTTGCAAAGCGGCGCCTGGGCGCTGGGCTTGCACTGGCACTAGCGGCGAGTTTGGTAGTGGGAGTTGGCGCATCGCCTGCCTCAGCACAGATCGGTTTTAACTCTGAATCAGGTCCTTCGGTGAAGATTTGGGCCCGTAAGTTGGCTTCGAAGAATGTGCAGTTTGGTATGAGTGTGACATGGACTGGAATTGAGGGGCATGCCAGCTCGCCTAGAGAAAGCACCAGGACTGCGAATATCGACTTGACTAACAGCCATTTTTTGTATGAGAGTAATCAAGTCGGAGTGTGGTATTACTCTGAGTGGAAAGTCGTAGGAGAAAGCAGCGTAGGTCTCACAGCTATCCAAAGCCCAGATGATCCAATTCCCGTTGCCAACACTGTTGCTAGGGTGAGGGCTAGGAAGTTGGCATCAGGAAATGTTGAGTTCGGGCTGGAGTTCAGGGGGCTAGGTGCTGCTGGGATGAACGACAGGCAGGCGTGGGCGCCGAGAGCGCGTTATTTGCATTATCAAACTACTAGTGAGAATGTTGTGCAGTATTCATCCGCTTTCAATTTCCGTTTTTCCGATCAAACCAATTTTTCCGATCTCGAAGACAGTTCACAAGCGTCAAAAGCGCAGAGGTGTTTAGGCGGTCTTGCGTTTTCCGATCCGCAGAACAACCTCGATTTGGCGGATGATTGTGAAACACTCTTAGCCGCCAAAAGCACACTCGTGCTGCCAGACAATGCCGCATTTCTCAGATCCTGGGGCGCATGGTATCGAATTGATAGTTGGTTGGGAGTTGACATAGATCAAACAACTGGCCGCGTTGAGACTCTGGCTTTCGGGAAGCAGAATACCTTACCCGGTGAGGAGGAGGAGCCAGCTTTAGATGGTTCGCTTTCGCCTCATTTGGGTGCTCTCACAGGATTAAAATACTTGTATCTCGATAATTCGAGAAACGATTTGACTGGCAGTATCCCCGCAGAATTGGGCGGCTTGAGTTCCATTCAAGAGCTCTATATGGGTAACAATAATCTGAGCGGAAGCATCCCATCTGAGTTGGGCAACCTAAGCGCAACACTACAGTCTATAAAGTTTTACGACAGCATTAGAATACCGACAGATACTCCTGCTTCAGACGACAATTCAGGTTTAACCGGGTGCGTACCTAAGTCCTTGGAAGGCGGAACTATTACAGTTTTCCGCGGTAATCTGCCTTTCTGCTCGAGCTGATTAAGACCACTTCCTTTTGAAAGTTAAAGAACGCGCGCCCTAGGAGTGGCTGGATTTATTGAACGGTCGAGAATGATGTGGAATTGGGGGGTGGGGTGGGGTGTATCATCGCGCTCGCGCTTGGTTGATGGCTATGATAAACTTTGGTTAACATAGCTTCATGCGGTTTTCGCAAGTTTCAAGTTTCTAGAAGCCGACAATATTCGAAAGGATGAGATCTTGCTAGGCAGAAAATCTGTAAATCAGGAGATCAAGGTGCGTGCGAGGGTCTTGCGTGCGGGGGTCGAGTCCCGTTCGGGCAGGGCGGTTGCGAAGCGGCGCCTGGGCGTCGGGCTTACGCTGGCACTAGCGGCAAGCTTGATAGTGGGGATCGGCGTTCCGTCTGCCTCAGCGCAGACCGGATCAGGTCCTTCGGTGCGGATTTGGGCGCGCAAGTTGCCTTCGGCTAATTTGCAGTTTGGTATGAGCGTGACGTTGGCTGGCACTACTAACAACGTCAGCTTGACTAATAGCTATTTTTTCTATGGGAGAAATGAAGTCGATACGTGGTATAGCTCGGAGTGGTCAGTCGTAGGATCCAGCCGCGTAGGCGTCACAGGCCCTGGCTCTGTTAATACTGTTGTTAGGGTGCGGGCTAGGAAGTTGGCATCAGGAAATGTTGAGTTCGGGTTGGAACTCAGGGGTCTGGGTGCTGCTGGAATTAACAACAGGCAGGCGTGGGCGCCGAGAGCGCGCTATTTCCTTTATCAAACTACTAGTGAGAATGTTTCGTTGTACTCCTCCGCTTTCGACGTCAGTTCACAAGCGCATGAGTGTTTGAACGGCAGAGTGTTTTCCAATCCGCAAGACAATCTTGGTTTAGCGGATGACTGTGCAACACTCCTAGCCTCCAAAGTCATGCTTACAACCAGTACCGAACTCCTCGAGTCCTGGAACACGAATACTCCAATGTTCGGCGGAAATGCCGTAGATGGTTGGTGGGGAGTTCACAAGCAAGGTGACTATGACCGCGTTGAGACTCTGGCTTTCGGCTGGCAAGATGACCTGCCCTCTGGTCACTCTTTAGATGGTTCGCTTCCGTCTTATTTGGGTGCTCTCGCCGGATTGAAGTATTTGGATCTCGATCATTCGAAAAACACTCTAACCGGCAGTGTCCCCGCAGAGTTGGGCGGGCTGTCTAACTTGGTTCAAATAAAGCTATCCCGCAACAGGTTGTCTGGCAGTATTCCCGCAGAGTTGGGCAGTCTGCCTAACTTGGAGCGGTTGGATCTGGACCGCAACAGGTTGTCTGGCAGCATTCCTGCAGAGTTGGGCAGTCTGCCTAGATTAAAGTGGTTGTACCTGGACGGCAACACGAGTTTGACCGGCGAAATCCCCGCAGAATTGGGCAGTCTGTCCAACTTGGCGCATTTGTACCTGCAGCACAACAAGCTGTCTGGCAATATTCCTGCCGAGTTGGGCAGTTTGACCAACTTGACACGGTTGAATCTGGAACGCAACGATTTGAATGGCTCGATTCCACCTGAGTTGGGCAACTTGAGTTCCATTCAGGAGCTTTATATAGGTAACAATAATCTGAGCGGAAGCATCCCATCTGAGTTGGGCGCCCTAAGCCCAACACTACAGTCTATAAAATTTTACGATAGCATGAGAAGGCCCACAGATACTCCTGCTTCAGACGACAATCCAGGTTTAACCGGGTGCGTACCTAAGTCCTTGGAAGGCGGAACGATTACAGTTTTCCGCGGTAATCTGCCTTTCTGCTCGAGCTGATTTAGAACACTTTCCTCTCTGGGAGTCAAAAGAACGCGCGCTCTAGATGCGGAAGGTTTTATTGAATGGTCGAGAATGATGTGGAATTGGGGAGGGGGAGGGGGAGGGATATCATTGCGCCTTGCTTGGTTTTGGGTCAGCCTCTAGTCTCTAGTACCCCTCTAAGTACCCCGGAAAATGAAGATACTGAGAAAATATTGAGAAGGTGAAAGTTCGTTGGGCAGAAAGTCTGTAAGTCGGGCGTTCGGGGTGCGTGCGAGAGTTGCGGCCCGTTCGGGCAGGGTGGTTGCGAAGCGACTTGGAAGGATTGTTGCGCCGACTGGAGGTTTTGGCCAGGTCGCGCCCCGTTCGGGCAGGGCAGTTGCGAAGCGGCGCCTGGGCGCTGGGCTTGCGCTGGCACTAGCGGCGAGTTTGGTAGTGGGAGTTGGCGCTCCGCCTGTCTCAGCTCAGATCGGTTTTAATTCTGATTTAGGCCCCTCGGTACGGATTTGGGCACGTAAATTGGCTTCGACCAACGTGCAGTTTGGTATGAGTGTGAGATGGACTGGAATTGAGGGGCATGCCGGCTCGCCCAGAGAAACCACCAGGACTGCGAACGTCAATTTGACTAATAGCTATTTTTTGTATGAGAGTAATCAAGTAGGAGCGTGGTATTACTCGGAGTGGAAAGTCGTAGGAGAAAGCAGCGTAGGTCTTACAGCTATCCAAAGCCTAGATGATCCAATTCCCGTTGCCAACACTGTTGCTAGGGTGAGGGCTAGGAAGTTGGCGTCAGGAAATGTTGAGTTCGGGCTGGAGTTTAGGGGGCTGGGGGCTGTCGGGATGAAAGACAGGAGGGTTTGGATACCGAGAGCGCGCTATTTGACGTATCAAGCTATTAGTGAGAATGTTGTGCTGTACTCATCCGATTTCAATTTCCGGTTTTCCGATCAAACCAGTTTTAACGATCTTGATGACAGCTCTCAAGCCTCAAAAGCGCAGCGGTGTTTGGGTGGCCTTGCGGTTTCCGATCCGCAAAACAATCTCGATTTGGCGGATGACTGTGAAACACTCCTAGCCTCCAAAAGCACACTCGTACTTCCAGACAATGCCAGTTTCCTCAGATCCTGGAGCGCAGGGGATCGGATTGGTAATTGGTTGGGAGTTCGTATAGATCGAATATCTGGCCGCGTTGAGTCTCTGATGTTCGGCCGGCAGGATGCCTTACCCGGTGCGAAGGATGACCCAGCGTTAGATGGTTCGCTTCCGCCTCATTTGGATGCTCTCGCAGGATTAAAGCACTTAGATCTCGATCATCCGAGAAACGATTTGACTGGCAGTATCCCTGCAGAATTGGGCAATCTGACCAACCTAATGCAACTCAAGCTATCCCGTAGTAGTTTGACCGGCAATATCCCCACGGAGTTGAAAAACCTGACCAACTTGGAGCAGTTGCTTCTGGATGGCAACAGTTTGACCGGTAATATCCCCACGTGGCTGGAAAGTCTGACTAGCTTGAAGCGGTTGCATTTGAGTAATAACCGTCTGTCTGGCGAGATTCCTACGGAGTTGAAACACCTGACCAACTTGGAGCAGTTGTCTCTGGATGGAAATAGTTTGACCGGAAATATCCCCACGGAGTTGGAAGACCTGACTAACTTGGAGCATTTAGATTTGAAAAGTAATCGTTTAGACGGCAATATCCCCGCGTGGTTGAAAGATCTGACCGATTTGAAGCGGTTGTATCTGGATCGTAATAGTTTGGACGGCAATATTCCCACGGAGTTGGAAGATCTGACCAACTTGCAGCACTTGTATCTTGGTAATAACAGTTTGACAGGCAATATACCGACGGAGTTGGGGAATCTGTCCAACTTGGTGCATTTGTCTCTAGAAAACAACAATTTGGACGGCAGTATTCCCAAGCAGTTGGGCAGTTTGACTAAATTGAAGCGGTTGAATCTGGAACGCAACGATTTGAATGGCTCGATTCCACCTGAGTTGGGCAACTTGAGTGCCATTCAGGAGCTCTATATGGGTAACAACAATCTGAGCGGAAGCATACCGTCTCAGTTGGGCAACCTAAGCGCAACACTACAGTCTATAAAGTTTTACGACAGCATTAGCCTGCCCACAGACACCCCTGCTGCAGACGACAATTCAGGTTTAAGGGGATGCGTACCAAGATCCTTGGAAGGTGGAACTATTACAGTTTTCCGCGGTCAACGGCAATTCTGTACGAGCTGATTTAGAAACACTTTCCTCTTTAAGTTCCCTTCTTTAAGTCAAGGAACACGCGCCCGGGGAGCGGAGGGCGGTGGAGGTGTCGCCCTCAGTGGCTCCAAGTTGTTTCCCTCCTCTGTCAACGGTGAACCCCCCGTAGAGACAGCGATCGACCCGTTCTCGCCCCAAGTTTCCCTCCTCTGTCAACGGTGAACGGGCGAGAATTTATGTGGAATGGGACGGGGAGGGGAGGCGGGAGGGGGTATCATTGTGCTAATCTTGATTGACAATTATATTAAACTTTAACTAACATAGCTTCAAGCGGTTTGCGTAAGCTTCAAGCCTCTAGCAGTCGGAAATACCAGGAGGATCAGATCTTGCTAGGCAGAAAATCTGTAAATCAGGAGGTCAAGGTGCGTGCGAGGGTCTTGCGTGCGAGGGTCGAGTCCCGTTCGGGCAGGGCGGTTGCGAAGCAGCGTCCCCTGGGCGTCGGGCTTGCGCTGGCACTAACGGCAAGCTTGATAGTAGGAATTGGCGTTCCGTCTGCCTCAGCGCAGACCGGATCAGGCCCTTTGGTGCGGATTTGGGCCCGCAAGTTGGCTTCGGCTAATTTGCAGTTTGGTATGAGCGTGACGTTGGCTGGCACTACTAACAATGTCAGCTTGACTAATAGCTACTTCCTGTATGGGAGAAATGAAGTCGATACGTGGTATAGCTCGGAGTGGTCAGTCGTAGGCTCCAGCCGCGTAGGCGTCACAGGCCCCGGCTCTGTTAATACTGTTGCTAGGGTGAGGGCTAGGAAGTTGGCGTCAGGAAACGTTGAGTTCGGGTTGGAGTTCAGAGGGCTGGGTGCTGCCGATATGAACGAAAGGGAGGTGTGGGCGCCGAGAGCGCGCTATTTCCTTTATCGAACTACTAGTGAAAATGTTTCGTCGTATTCCTCCGCTTTCGACGTCAGTTCACGAGCGCATGAATGTTTGAACGGCAGAGTGTTCTCCAATCCGCAAGATAACCTCGGTTTGGCAGATGACTGTGCAACTCTCCTAGCCTCCAAAGACATACTTACAACCAGTACCCTGCTTCTCGGCTCCTGGAACACAGATACTCCAATGTTCGGACGTTATTTTGTAGATGGTTGGCGGGGAGTGCACAAGGAACCTGAGTATGATCGTGTTGAGACTCTGACTTCGTATAACCTTCCTCCTGGTCATGCGTTCGATGGTTCGCTTCCGTCCTATTTGGGTGCTCTCTCAGGATTAAAGTACTTGGAATTCGATAGTCCTAGAAACAATTTGTCTGGCAGCATCCCCGCAGAGCTGGGAAATCTGACCAACTTGGTGCGACTAAAGCTATACGGCAACAGTTTGTCTGGGAGTATTCCCGCAGAGTTGGGCAAACTGACTAGCTTGGAACTGTTGATCTTGGAGAACAACAGTTTGTCTGGTAGTATTCCCGCAGAGTTGGGCAATCTGACTAATTTGAAGAACTTGTATCTGAGTGACAACAGTTTGTCTGGTAGTATTCCCGCAGAGTTGGGCAGGCTGACTAATTTGAAGCATTTGTATCTGCGAAGCAACAACTTGAATGGTTCGATTCCACCTGAGATGGGAAAGTTGAGTTCCATTGAAGAGTTTAATGTGGGTGAAAACAATCTGAACGGAGACATCCCACCTGAGTTGGGCGCCCTGAGCACAACGCTGCAGTCTATCAAATTTTACAGCAGCATAAGAAGGCTTACAGGTAATCCTGATTCGGGCGACAATTCAGGTTTAAGCGGATGCGTACCGAAGTCCTTGGATGGTACGAACTCGAATGGCAGAACGATCACAGTTCACCGCGGTAATCTGTCATTCTGCAGTTGATTGCGAACACTTTCCTCTTTGAGAATTAAGGAACACGCGCCCGCAGAACGGAAACTCTGCGTGGTGTACATCTGCTGCAACACCCTCGCCCTACTTTAAGTCTCACCCTACTTTAAGTTAAGGAACCCGCGCCCGAAGCGTGGAAGGACTTGCGGAGTCTTATTTAAATCTGAATAACCCTTTCCGACGAAATTTCAGGCAAGTTGACAAGTTCACGGAATTGACGAGACCAAACCGCCAAATAATCAGATTCCGTACCTTTTCTTAAGATCCAGAATGCGATTTGCGGATTCGTAGACCCGCTCCTCCGGCAGGGTGCCGTCATTAACGGCTTCCAAGATGGCGTCCCTCACTTCGTAGACGCGTCCTAGGTCGTAGTCGCCCGCCTGGTTGGCGAGCAGGATGATATCAACCCCCGCACGCAGGGCTCCCACCGCCGCTTCTGCAAGTCCGTATTCTTCGACGATGGCGCCCATCTGCATGTCGTCGGAAATGATCACCCCATCGAAGCCCAGTCGTTCACGCAGGAGCTCCGTGATTATCTGATGCGACAGCGTGCCGGGTCGTCCGGCGGGATCCAGGTTCCTGTTCACGATGTGCGCCGTCATGATCGGATCGTCGTAGCCGTCGGCGATGAGCGTCTCGTAGGGTGCTAATTCCGTTTGCTGCTGGTATGTCTCGGTCACGTCCGTCACGCCGAGGTGAGTGTCTCCGCTGGCGCTGCCGTGCCCTGGGAAGTGCTTGAGGGCAGGGATGACACCGTGTTCCCTTAGCCCTCCCGCGAACGCTCCGGCTTGTGCCGACACGACCGCAGGGTCGTCGCTGAACGACCTGTCCAGTTTTCCGATGGCGGGGCTTTCTGGATCTACGTTGACGTCGACCACCGGGGCGAAGTTCCAATTGAGACCGGCATCCTTGAACTCTGTGGCAAGCTCTCCGGCGATGCGTTCCGTTTCCTCCGCCGCTCCCGTTCCGAGTTCAGCGGCCGAGGGTACGACCAAGGTAAACCCGTATTTTTCCTTCAGCCTGTTGACCAGCCCTCCTTCAGCGTCGACGGCGACGAACAGCGGGATCGACGAGATGCTCTGTATCTCCTCGGTCAAGGCGAGCAACTGCTCGGGCGATTGGATGTTGCGCTCGATCTCACCTTTGCTCGCAACGTCGTAGTCGAAAAGCACCACGCCGCCTGGGTGGACGTCGTTTATCAGAGCTTCGACCTCCCCGTCGATGGAGTAGCCCCGAAAACCGACCATCATCATCTGACCGACTGCTTCAGTCAGACTGAGCGCCTCGGCGCCTTCCTCACTGCTGCACGATGCGAGAATCGGCGCAAGCAGACAGACGACCGCAAGCCAGGCAAGACGACTGGCTTGTCTCACGTTCAGACCGCCGTCCAGCCGCCGTCTATCTTGATCGCCGACCCGGTGATCATGGCGGACGCATCCGAGGCCAGGAAGACCACCGCTCCGGTGACGTCCTCCACGTCGGCGAGTCGGCCGAGAGGGATGCGCTCGAGGGTGTCGGCGCGGAAGTCCTCGTCCTCAAAAAAGGGAGCAGTCATCGGCGTCAGCACGAAAGTGGGGCACACAGTGTTCACGCGTATTCCGTGGGGTGCTAGGTCGAGCGCCATGGCCTTCGTCATGCCCTCCAAGGCGTGCTTGGAGGCGCAGTAGAGCGAGCGCCGCTGCCCGCCCACGTGCCCCATCTGCGAAGACATGTTGATGATGCTCCCCCTTGCGTCTGCGTCCACCATCTTGGCCGCCGCCGCCTGCGCCACGAAGAACGCCGCTTTGACGTTCAACGCCATGACCGCTTCGTAGTCTTCCTCGCCGACTTCTAGGAACGGCATAGGGCGGTTCGTGCCTGCGTTGTTCACGAGCACGTCCCAGTGCCCCGGGGCGCTGTTCAACCTTTCTGCGACGTCGGCGCGGTCGGTGCAGTCGCAGACCAGGACGTCTGCCACCCCGCCGCTGGCGGCGATGTCCGCAGCCGCCTCTTCGAGGTCGGAGGCCGTCCGGCTGAGCAGCGTCACCTCCGCCCCCGCCCGCGCCAGAGCCACAGCGCAGGCGCGCCCTATGCCTCTGCCCGCTCCGGTTACTAGCGCTCTGCGTCCCTGCAGGTTCAGCAGGCCCTCCTTCGAGCCGTCGTGTGCGGAGCCGGAGCCGTCGTGTGTGGAGCCCCGCTCGCCGGCGAGAGCCGCATCCTGCACACCATCGTCGTGTGCGGAGCCGGAGCCGTCGTGTGCGGAGCCGTGTTGCGGTTCGTGCGTCATTTTCAGACCGCCGGACTCAGCCGCCGCACCCGGATGTCGGCCTGCTCCTGGTGGCCGGCGAAGCCCTCAAGGGCGCACAGCCTCGAGCAGTACTCGCCGACTAGCACCGCCGCCTCGTCGGTCAGCACCTTCTGGTAGGTGCAGGTCTTCAAGAACTTGCCCACCCAGAGACCGCCGGTGTAGCGGGCTGCCCGACGGGTGGGGAGAGTGTGGTTGGTGCCGATCACCTTGTCGCCGAAAGCCACGTTTGTGCGGTGTCCCAGGAACAGCGACCCGTAGTTCGTCAGACCTTCGAGGAAGAAGTCGGGGTCGGCTGTCATCACCTGGACATGCTCCGAAGCGATCCCTTCGGCGATCTGCAGCATCTCCTCTGCGTCCTCGGCCACTATTACCTGCCCGTAGTCCGCCCAGGCCATACCGGCCACCTCTCCGGTGGGCAGCACGCCGAGTTGGCGCTCCACCTCCAGCATGGTCGCCTCCGCCAACTCCTGTGAGTTGGTCAGAAGTATTGCGGGCGAGGTAGGGCCGTGTTCTGCCTGTCCTAGCAGGTCAGCGGCGCAAATCTCGGCGTCGGAGGTCTCGTCTGCGATGATCAGGGTCTCTGTCGGCCCTGCTAGCAGGTCGATCCCCACCCGCCCGAAGAGCTGACGCTTGGCCTCTGCCACGAACGGATTGCCCGGCCCCACCAGCATGTCTACCGGGGCGAGGCTGGCCGTGCCCAGCGCCATGGCGCCGATGGCCTGCACGCCTCCCAAGCAGTAGATCTCGTCGGCGCCGGCGAGGTGCTGCGCCGCCACTATGGCCGCCGAGGGACGCCCTTCGAACGGCGGAGCGCAGGTCACTATGCGTTTCACGCCCGCCACTTTCGCCGTTACCACCGACATGTGGGCGGAGGCGACCATCGGGTATTTCCCACCTGGCACATAGCAGCCCACTGCGCCTACGGGGATGTTGCGGTGACCCAGAATGACCCCTGGCAGCGTCTCCTCCTCGACGTCCCGCAGGGCGGATCGCTGTATCTCGGCGAAGTTGCGTATCTGCGCCTGAGCGAAACGGATGTCGTCCAGCACGCTTTCGGGCACTTCGTCGAGGCAGGACTTGACCTCTTCGGCGCTTAGTTGGAAGTCCTCCCTGTGCCAGTCGTCGAAGCGGATCGACAACTCTCTGACGGCCTCGTCGCCGCGGCGTTCGATGTCTGTGAGGATCGTCTCGACCGTCTCCCTGACCTTTGCGTCTTGGGCGCGTTTTTCCTCTTCAGGGAGTCCTTGCTTGAGCCAGCGTGCCATCGTTTCTCCTTAGTAGGTTTGAAATCCGTAGGTTGAAATCCGTTTCCCGCTCAGCGGGGATCGTGTCTGTCCAGCCCTGTCTAGCGGGAGTAGCGGGAATACCGACAGGGAACGATTGCCTCTAACCGTACTGCCTGTAGACGGACAGCAGACCCCCTCGGGAGAGTTCGACGGCTGGACAACTCCCCAACAATCTGCTAGACAATCAATCGGCAGTCGGATGGCAAACTCCCAGCCGATCTGCTAGACATAACTACTAAGGCGAAGCGCAAGCGACGCCTCAAAACGCAAAACGAAATCGAAGACACGAAAGCAGGGTGGAACATGTATCCGTCGTCTTTTGACTTGACCATCGCCCGTTCGGTGGACGAAGCACTAACGGCGCTTCACGAAGGGGGGGAGGACGCCCGAGTTCTGGCGGGCGGCCAGAGTCTCATCCCGATGATGAAGCTCCGCTTTGCGTTTCCTTCGCTGCTGGTGGACATCAACGAGATATCCGAACTCTCGGTGCTGGAGCGCTCCAACGGACATCTTCGCATCGGAGCCACCGTTCGTCACGCAGCGCTCGTCGCAAGCGACCTGTCGTCCGGGGCGGTGGCTGCAGCCGCTCCCTGGGTGGCCGATCCGCTGGTGCGCAACAGGGGCACCCTTTGCGGGTCGGTGGCCCACTGCGATCCCGAAGGCGACTGGAACTCCGTCTTGCTGGCCACGGGAGCTGAAGTAGTGGCTCGCAAGGCCGCAGCTTCGGAAGCTTCGGGCGAGCGGGTCATCTCGATCGGTGACTTCATTCAAGGGCCGTTCACGAACGCCCTCGACGACGGCGAGATGGTCACCGAGGTCCGAGTGCCGATTCCCAGCCGCGCCAGCGGCGGCGCCTACCTGAAACTAGAACGCAAGGTGGGGGACTACGCCACAGCAGCCGTCGCCGTCCATCTCGAACTCGGAGACGACGGACGGATCGCAGAAGCAGGCATCGCCATGACGTCCGTGGCGCCCTCCAACCGCAAGGCCCCTGAGGCCGAGGACGCCCTGCGCGGCGAGTTGCCCAGCGAGGAACTCTTCGCCGAAGCCGCCTCCCTCACCGCAGCAGCGTCTGAGCCGCGCAGCGACGTTCGAGGGTCGGCGGAGTGGAAACGGAACGTAGTGCGCGTCTACACGAAGAGGGGGTTGGAACAAGCGTTGAACCAAGCTCGCTCGGCCGCTTAGCCGCACTCGGCAGGCCGCCCGCGCAGGGCGAACTCCAGCCAGCGCCCGCCGCCCGGTGTCCGCCTAGCCACCTGTCAGGCTTAGGACAGACGCTCACGCCAGCCGACCGCAGCCTTCAGCCAGACAGCCGGCAGGCTTCTGTCGGATCAATCAGAATCAACCTCAATCAGAATCAACCAGAAAGAGAAATAGAGAAATCAGAAGAAAGGGATCGGAAAATGGAGATAAGCGTCAACATAAACGGAACCCCTCAGACGCACGACGTGGAGCCGCGCCAACTGCTAGTGGACTTCGTGCGCTCGACCGCCGGGCTCACCGGAACCCACATCGGCTGCGACACCACCAGTTGCGGCGTCTGCACCGTCCTGCTTGACGGCAGTCCGGTGAAGTCGTGCACCGTCTTTGCCGCCCAAGCCGACGGCCACGACGTCACCACGGTGGAAGGGCTCAAGTCCAACGGAGAGCTGCACGCAATCCAGAAGGCGTTCACGGCGCAGCACGGGCTTCAGTGCGGGTTCTGCACGCCTGCGATGATGCTCGTGGGCGCCGCATTTATCGAGGAGAACGACAATCCCAGCGACGAAGAAGTCCGCTGGGCGATTTCCGGCAACCTCTGCCGGTGTACGGGCTATGTAAACATCGTCAAGTCGATCCAGGCTGCAGCAGCAGAGAGGAGAACACAATGACTGCCAACGAGACAACCGCAACCCAAACCCTTACGACTCCGCCGGAGATCGGCGGGATCGGACACAGCGTCCCCAGGCAGGAGGATGCTCGACTCATCGAAGGTCAGGGCAACTTCCTCGATGACATCGCCCTGCCGGGAATGCTCTACATGGCCATCCACCGCTCCCCGCTGGCTCACGCCCGCATCAGGGGGATCGACACCTCCGCGGCCTCTGCCGTCGAAGGCGTGACGGCGGTGGTAACAGGCGATCTAATGGCCCAGCACAACCTGGCCTGGATGCCGACTCTCTCCGGCGACACGCAAGCCGTCCTTGCCACCGACAAGGTGCGTTACCAAGGTCAGGAGGTCGCTGCAGTGATCGCTGCCGACCCGTACGTGGCTGCCGACGCTGCCGCGCTGATCGAGGTGGACTACGAGGTGCTGCCCGCCGTGACGAGCCCCCAGCAGGCGCTGGACTCTGACGCCCCGCTCATCCGCGACGAGAAGGAAGGGCAGGACGACAACCTCGTCTACACCTGGGAGTCGGGCGACGCAGACGCCACCGACGCGGCTTTCGCTCAGGCCGACAGGGTGGTCTCCTTGGAGACTCACTATCCTCGCTCCCACCCTGCCCCGCTGGAAACCTGCGGCATCGTGGCTGACGTCAACTCCGTGACCGGTCAGGCCACGATCTACATGACCTCGCAGGCGCCGCACGCTCACCGCACGCTCTTCGCTCTTGTGGCTGGGCTGCCGGAGCAGAACATCCGGATCATCTCGCCGGACATCGGCGGCGGCTTCGGCAACAAGGTGCCCATCTATCCGGGTTACGTGGTGGCGACGGCTGCTTCTCTGCTGCTCGGAACGCCCGTGAAGTGGGTCGAGTCGCGCAGCGACAACCTCATTTCCACGGGATTCGGACGCGACTACCACATGCAGGGCGAACTGGCGCTTTCCTCCGAGGGGCGCATCCTAGCCCTGCGGGCAGACGTGCTGTCCGACCAGGGGGCGTTCTATTCCGACGCTCAGCCGTCCAACTTCAGGGCGGGCCTGTTCCATGTGGTCACAGGTTCCTACGACTTCCCGGCAGCCCACGTGACCTGCCGCGGTGCGTTCACCAACAAAGCCCCGGGCGGGGTGGCTTACCGCTGCTCCTTCCGTATCACCGAGGCTTCCTACCTCATCGAGCGGTTGGTCCAGAACGCGGCGTATGAGATCGGCGAAGATCCCGCCGAGTTCCGCCTCAAGAACTTCATACAGCCCGAACAGTTCCCTTACACCACCCCCACCGGTTTCGTTTACGACTCCGGCGACTACCCCACGGCGCTGAATAAAGCCATGGACGAGGTTGGTTATAAGGCGCTGCGGGCCGAGCAAGCAGAGGCTCGGCGGGAAGGACGCCTCATCGGCATAGGCATCGCGCATTTCACCGAGGCGGTAGGGGCAGGCCCGTCCCGCACATACGACATCGCCGGGCTGAAGATGTTCGATTCTGCCGAGTTGCGCGTACACCCCACCGGCAAGGCCATCCTGAAACTCGGGGTGAAGACGCAGGGGCAGGGGCACGAAACCACCTTCGCCCAGATCGTCGCCAATGAACTCGGCATACCCGTGACCGACATTAAGGTGGTGCACGGCGACACCGACCACACACCTTATGGTTTGGGTACATACGGCTCTCGTTCCACCCCGACCGGCGGGGCGGCTACGGCGATGATCTCCCGCAAACTGGCGGCTAAGGCTCTCAAGGTTGCAGCGCACCTGCTAGAGGCGGCCGAGGCCGACCTCGATTTTGCCGCCGGCGTCTTCTCCGTGCGCGGCACACCCGACCGCAAGGTCACCATTCAGGACGTTGCGTTCGCCGCCTACACCAACATGCCCGAAGGATTAGAACACGGGTTGGAGGGTAGTTACTACTACGACCCACCCAACCTCACCTACCCCTACGGCAGTTACATCGTGGTTGTTGAAGTAGACCCCGAGACGGGTGTCTGGAAGGTAGACCGTATGGTGGCGCTCGATGACTGCGGGGTGCGCATCAACCCCATGATCGTGGAGGGTCAGATACAGGGAGGCCTCACGGAAGGTTTCGCCAAATCGTCCATGCAGTGGATCACTTTTGACGACGAGGGCAACTGCATCGGGTCTAACTTCATGGACTACCTTGTGCCTACAGCGTGGGAGACGCCTCGTTTTGAGTTGCTAGAGACTTGCGTGCCCTCCCCGCACCACCCCATCGGGGCGAAGGGCGTCGGAGAGTCGGCCACCGTGGGATCGCCAGCGGCGTACGTGAACGCAGTGATCGACGCCTTGGCGCACCTAGGCGTGCGGAACATCGACATGCCCGTGCTGCCTGACCGCGTGTGGGAGGCGCTGCAGTCGGCGTCGGACTAAACCGAGCCCGTGAGCGTTTCCGTTCTGGCCACCGCCGTGGCCTTGGCCAAAGCCCGCACTCCGTTCGTGCTCGCCACGGTGGTCTGGAGGCGGGGCCCGTCGTCTGGGCAGCAGGGCTCCAAGGCGGTCATATTGGCCGACGGCACTGTGCGAGGTTGGCTGGGCGGCGCCTGTGCGGAACCCACCGTGGTGCTGCAGGCACGCGAGGCTCTGCTGGACGGGCAGCCCAGACTGCTGATGCTAGGTGAGCGCGCTGGCGGCGACGGCGCTGGCGGTGGCGGTGGGGGCGCTGGCGACGGTGGGGGCGCTGGTGCTGGCGACGGGGGCGCTGGCGGCGTACGCTCCGTGCCCATGGCGTGCGAGAACGATGGGGCTCTGGAGGTCTACCTGGAGCCCGTGCTCCCCTGTCCGCAGCTCATCGTCGTAGGACGCTCGCCCGCCGTGCACGCTCTGGCGCTGATGGGACAGGCGCTGGAGTGGGAGGTGGTCGTGATCGACGAGGGCGGCAAGCCCGACGAGCATCCCGTCCCGGCTCTGGTGCGGACCACTCTGGACTTCTCCGATTTGGGAGTTGGCGTCTCCTCGGCTGTGGTTGTCGCCACCCAGGGTCACTACGACGACTTGGCGCTGGAGGCGGCGCTGGGAACGGAGGCTTCCTACGTGGGCTTGGTAGCTGCCTCCAAGCGCGCCGACGCTGTGCGGGAGCGCCTGGCAGGCAGGGGCGTGCCGCCTGATCAACTGATCCGCATCAGCGCCCCCGCCGGTCTGGACCTGGGGCGCCTGAGCAACCGAGAACTGGCCGTGGCGATACTGGCCGATCTCGTTGCGCTCCGGGCGTCGGGTCGTCTCACTCTCGGCTCGTTCCCCGAAGAGACTCAGACGGCGGTCGACCCCGTGTGCGGCATGACCGTCCTGGTTGCCGATGCCAAGTACTTCTCGGCGGATGCCGGCGGCGCAAGAGTCTGGTTCTGTGCGCCCGGCTGCAAGCAGACTTTCGACGCTAAGGCGGCGGCGGGCGCTGCGGACGCCGCGGGTTGAAGCGGCAAGCCCCCTGGCCACCATCGTCAACAGGAACCAGTTTTTGACGCTAGGGCGATGGGCGGCGAGCGCTGCGGACGCCGCGGGTTGAAGCGGCAAGCCCCCCGCTCGAGGTCTACGACTCCAGCCGCGCCCGCGCCGCTGCGCTGCGCTCTAGGAGGTGCGGCGGCACCAGCGCCCGCAGTCGGGCGGCCGGGCTGTCGTCGTCTCCTCCGCCTGCTGCTGAGCCTTGCTCGTCTGCCGTCGAGGCGGTCGGGCTTGCGGCTGCGGCTGCGGCCGCTTCTGCTGCCGCCGCACGCTCAGTCTTGGCCGTTTGATAGAACTTCCAGTCCGCCGGTCGTACGAGTTGGTCTTCGTCCAGCGAGCCGATCTTCGCTCCGTTTTCGAAAAACACCCAGTATCTGCGCCAAGTGAACCCGTTCACCAACTTCACCTTCCCTCGGGTGCGCGCAGGCACGCCTGGCAAGTCTTCGGTAGACAGGACGATCTCGTTTTTTGTGAAAGGTCGTTCGAGCGTGCTAACGGCTTTGCGCCAGCCCATTTTCATCTCCCGTGAGTTGACTTGGATTTGCTTTAGGTCGGTCTTTGGTCTTTGCTGCGTGTGACACTCCGAAACAACATACCGTATCGCTATGGCTTGGCGACCTGACGAACTTCCTGCCGCGGCTCTGGACTTCCTGGCTGAGCGGCACTTGGCCACCCTGAGCATCCCCCGAGCGGGGAGGGCGCCCCACGTGACGCCCGTGGGTTTCACCTGGGATGCCGCCGCTGGGCTGGCTCGCATCATCACGTTCGCCGGGGCGGTCAAGGTGCGTTTGATCGAAGGGGCACCCGCTGCGCTCGCGGCGATCAGCCAGGTGGACGGGGGACGCTGGCTGACCCTGGAGGGTTCAGCCGTGGTGACCGCCGACCCGCTGCGCTGCGCCGAAGGCGAGAGACGCTACGCCCATCGCTACCGCCCGCCCAGCGACCGAGGCGCCGACCGCAGGGTGATCGAAGTGTCGGTCGACCGCATAGTGGGGCGCGCCTAAGGGGGAGGTGGGGCGCGTTCTAGGGGGGAGGCGGGGCGTGTCAGAAGAGCGGGGCGTTCCTAAGGGGAGGGGCGGCGTATGCGTAAGGAGGGGCGGGGGAGCGCCCAGGGGCCGTTCTTGGGGAGCGTCTAGATGCTGTAGCCCCCGTCGACGTCTAAGTACTGACCGGTTACGTAGCGCGCTCTGTCGGAAGCTAGGAAGCAGACTGCCTCGGCTATGTCCTCCGCTGCCCCGAATCTGCCCAGGGCTATGTTGCTCAGGGCGATCTCCTGGGCGCGCTCGTCGAGTTCGCCGGTGTTCATGAGCACCTCGGCCATGCCGTCGGCCATCAGCCCCGGGCCTACGCAGTTCGCCCGCATTCCATAGCGCCCTTCCTCTCTCGCCACCGCACGAACAAGGGCTTCGACAGCCCCTTTCGGCGCCGAGGAGAGGGCGTCGCGTTTAGGGAAACGACGATTAGCGCAGGTCGTGACCGCCACCAAGTTGCCTGACGAAGCCCGCAGATGGCCGAGAGCGGCGTGCAGAAGGTTGTAGAAAGCCAGGATGTCGTTGCCGCACTGCTCCCAGAACCGCTTTGGCGGCACGTTGGAGACATACTCCATCGGCACGTGCGGCCCCGAGGCGTAGACGACGGTGTGCAGCCCGCCCCCCGCAGCCGCTTCGGACACGGCTTCTTTCACAACCTCGCCTTCGGAGAGGTCCAGCTGTATGGCGCGCACGTGAGCGCCCGCCCCCGACGCCGTGTTGCGTGTTTCGACCTCGCTGCCGGCCTCGTCGCCCTCGTCCCTGCGGGCGCCCCCCAATTCGGCGAGCAACGCCTCGGCTGCTGAGCGGTTGGAGCGGTAAGTGAACACAACGTTTGCGCCTCGTTCGGCCAGCAGTCGGCAAATCGCCGCTCCCAACCCACCAGAGCCGCCCGTAACCAGCGCTACGCCATCCTTGTTAGAAAAATCACTCACAAAACCCATTCCGTTCTATTGTCTGAGTTGTTTGTTTATAGTTCAACATACCTATCAGATTAGTGCTTTAGTCTAATATTTACTCATCACATCAGTGTTTCTATATTAGAAAAACGACGACTGCTACTTGCAGTGAATTACTCCATAATAATGCGCTTATGAAGCTGAAAAGTCTCCCTTAATTATCAGTAATTCGTGAGATTTTTTGACGTGGTGATTGACTCCATTCTCTATTCTGTTTTTTCCGATGCGTGTTTCTCCTTGCCCAAGAGTATATTGCCATTCAACCTCGACTATGCGGAAGTCTGAATACCAGTTTCGTATTTGTTCACAATCGTTGTAAGAGAGTATGAAACCCCCTTGATGTTTGTGCAGAAGGTTTCTCAGCAGTTTGTGATCGAATCCATTGTGGTGGACTGGAAAATTCCTTTGCGGATAGATTCCCCGGAACATTTGGCTGTCGCCGTCTAGATAGTAGGGGGGATCACAGTACAAGAAGTCAGTCTTATTCTCGGGTATAGATTCTTCAAATGAGCCATGAAAAACTGTTAGGCCGGGGCAGTGGAATCTACGTACTTTATTCAATAGACGTTCAAATCTATTAGTGTCTTCATATATTCTTGACATCCAGCCTAAGAATCCTGGGCCGTAACTCAGGTTGTGATTAAACCAATAGTATGCTGCGAGGTCTATTTTGTTTTCAATTAGGACGGAGCCTTCCCAATGTTCTTTCAAGCATTTCTTAACCAGCAAATAAGTTGACTTATTCGGCTCCCACTCAGCAATTTGATCTGCCAAAGTTTCCGGTTCCGATAGTTGCACTTCCCAATAGTTCGTTAGAATATCGAACACATCGTATCCCTGCACTTGAATGCCAAGCTCTTTCGCACATGCAATCTCCACCGAGCCCCCTCCAAAGAACGGGGATACTATTCGGCTGACATTTCTTGGTAAATTTTCAATAATGTGTCCAACTGCTAAGCTCTTCCCACCCGCATAACGGAGAGGGAGGCCATTGTAGCGGCTGTAGCGGTAACGCCCCTGACTTCTCAGTCGTGCCAGAAATTCATCATGGATATTCAGGATGGCAGAAGATGTTGCCTCGTTGGTATACTTTTGAAAAGCAAGTTTCGCATTTTCACTATTTAGTTTCTCTGTTGGAGAAAACTTATTTGGAGTGTCAGTTTTCATTTGGTTTCCTCTGAAGTTAGTGTCTCTGTCAGAGGAACCTTTTGTTGCGTCTATGCTGGCGGTGTCCACAACTGTGTCAGCCCGTGTAGGGGCGGCTGTAGCTGAGCCGGACTAGAGGTATCTCCCGCAAGCAGCGTGCTTGGTATTCGGCGTAGACCGGGACTTCGGCCACCAGCATGCTCCACAGCCGCTCCCGTTCTTTGCCGGTGATCGTCTCCGACGTGCACCAGAACACCCGATCCCTGTCTCGAGTGATCACTTCGGGGTTGGCTTGGAGGTTGTGGTACCAGTCTGGATGGTGTTCAGAGCCGGCGAAGGAGGCGGTGACGACCATCGTCCCTCCGTCGGGGATGTACGGCAGAAAGACGGTGTGTGGCTTGCCCGACTTGCGCCCGATGGTGCGCAGCAAGACGCCAGGCCGCCCGACAAGAGTCGACCCCACCCGACCGGCGGTCAGCTTGTAGATGGCCACGTGCAGGGCGGAAATCCACGGGATCAACCAGCGGGGAGTGATGTGAGACAAGTCGGTTGTGCGTTTCCCTTTGTCTACCATCGGGCACTTTCCTCCTTGGTCGTCGCATCGTGGTTGGCGGGGCTGTTACTCCAGCATATCCCTCAAAGAGGCGCTGTCGGGCAACTCGCCGCACTGGAGGCTAAGCGCGACTGGCGCTTTGACGTAGACTCGCCGTAATCCCCGTGTCTAAGTCTGGAGGTCAAACGCATGACGACGGAGCAGCGCAGAACTTGCATAACTAAGGAGCATCCGGCCTTTCAGGTCTCGGCTAGCCGGCGCATGCTTGCTCGGGCGGGCTGCGAGAGTCGGGTGGCTGGGCAGGTGGCGCTGCGCGACCCGGCCGACCCCGAACTGTTCTGGATATCGCCCTGGGGATATTTCGACGAGACGCTGCCGTCCCACGTCATAAAGGTGAACCTCGACTTGGAGGTCGTGGAGGGCGACTGGGAGGTCTCCCCTGCGGTGGGTTTTCACGCCGAGATACTGAGCCGCCGCCCGGACGCCGCTGCGGTCATCCACACGCACTCGCACTACGTGGAGGCGCTCAGCACCACCGGAGCGGGAGTTGGTATGTATTCTGCCGACGCCTGCCTTTTTTACGAGGAGCAGACACACTACTTCGACGACGGCATTCGCCCAGTGGTCGACGGCGTTCGCATGGCTGACGCTCTGGGTGATCGCAGCGTCCTTTGGCTGGGGAACCACGGCGTCGTGGTGGTCGCCGACACGTTGGCCGCTGCGACAGTGATGGCCATCACGCTCGAAACCGCTTCCCGCTGCCACTACGAATCCCAGCTCCTAGGCGGCAAGGAGATGCC
Organism: Acidimicrobiales bacterium; assembly: GCA_965242895.1. Taxonomy (GTDB): domain Bacteria; phylum Actinomycetota; class Acidimicrobiia; order Acidimicrobiales; family CATQHL01; genus CATQHL01. Next base: position 1,077,112 of record OZ251507.1, on the reverse strand, counting down.
GACCGCCGAGGCAGTTCGCCTCAAGGGTCTCTATCACGAGAACTTCATTCCCGCGATGTGGGAGGCCAACTGGCGGCGTTTGCCTAAGAGCGACCCGGATTTGTTTGCGCTGTTGGTGGGATAGAGGTGGTCGTTGGAGGGGAGGTGGTCGGTTCGAGCTGCTCGGTGGAGGTCGTTGGGGTGGAGGTGGTCGTTGTTGGAGGGGGGTGGTCGGTTCGGTAGAGGTGGTCGGTTCGGTAGAGGTGGTCGGTTCGGGTTGTTCGGTGGTGGTCGTTGTTGGATGTGGGGTGGAGGTGGTCGTTGGGGGAAGGGTAGTGGTGGTCGGTTCGGGCTGTTCGGTGGTCGGTTCTGGCCAAGCTTCCGGGTTCGGGATGCCGTCAATCGGGCGCTCGCAGACTAGTTTCTCTTCGCTGCTCAACAACAAATAGATTCGGCAGGCGGCAAGAGCCACCCACTGCAGCGACAACTCGTAGTGATCGCCCAGCATGCTCAGGGCGGCCATGCTGAACCAACCGCCGTTGGGCAGCGGTACAACCCCCGCGTCGAGGATGAGTCGGACGCTGCAGCAACTCGGTGGCAGCCAGCCAGCTTTGTGGCCGACCTCCTCAGCGACCGCTGCCGGAAGGCGCTGCGTCATTGCGCCGTCAACCACATCGATCGTAACCCCCTTCTCGGTCGTCTTCAGCCAGCCGATCAGCGCTGTCGTCCCCTCCCTGTCCAGCAGTTCCCCCCGCCATAGTTGGGCATAGAAGTGCGCAAGATCGGCCGTGGTCGTGTAGTTTTCGGCTCCTTGGTTTTCGTCGATCTCCGGCGCTCGCCGCTGTGCGGCTTCGACGTTTCCTTCGGGGAAGCGCCACGCCAGCAGCCGAGTGTCTTGCAGTCCAGCGACCCCCTCCGTCCACTCATTTACGGCGCTCACCCCGGCGGCGCTCTTCGTCCAGGCGCTTTCTCCGGCGATGTCCCCTCCGCCTTCCCCGGAGTTTTCGCCCTCCACCCCCGCTGCGCTCTCCTCAGGGGTATTCCTTCCTGTTGCTGTTCCTCTCAGATCGCTTTCCCTGTCGGCTCCCCCCAGGGAGGTTGCAGCCACAACACTCGCCCCTATCAGGTCGATGATCTCGCCGGCTGTCTCGTTGTCGGACTCCACTAGTGCTTCTCGCACAAGGGGCTGTACGGCTTCGACGCCTAGGTGGCTCAGGGCAGCAGCCAACCACAGCGACTTGGCGGCGCTTGCCGAGCTGTGGCGCGTGTCTGTGTTGACACCGACGCTCACCCCCTCCGACGTGATTACCGCTAGAGCGACCTCCGCCTTGTCGTCCCAAACTGCGGCAACCTCGACGAGCCGATCTATCTCCGCCTGTAACCGCTCCGCTTCCTCTGAATACGGTGCTTCAGTGCTGGTTGTGGTCGTGCCATCGGCGATGCCCGTTGGGGAGTTGCCGCTGAGCGTTGTTTCGGTTTCTGCAGCCTTTGAGTTTGAGGGCGGCGGGGATTCTCTAGTGTTCCCCGCCCCCGACGGGCCCTCGACTGCATCCCTGCCGATTGTGATATCAGCACTGGGCTGCTGCATCTCCCTGCTGGAGCTGCAGCCCGCCGCAAGCAGGACTGCAGCAAGAAGGGGTACGGCTATGCCCAAAAAGCGGTTTGTGGTGGTTTTAGGGTTGGGGGTGGTATGGGTTGTGGTGTTGAGAGTAGCAGCGATGGGGGTACGCATGTCATTCGACGTGATAATGGCGGTTTTCCGTTGGGTAAGGGGGGTCGGAGTAGCAGCGGTAGGGGTACGCATGTCATTTGACCCTTTTGAGGAGGGCCAATCGGCGAGTTTCATCCTGTTTCCAACGACGACGCCATCATCGGATTCCTCGCGTCTTTTGCGTCTTTTGCGGGGGTCAAGTCGGCGAGCTTCATCTGTGTTGCTCTCAGCCCAGCGTTTTAGCCGGATCCAGGTTCGATGACCACCTTGATCGCCCCTCCGGCGCGGTCTTCTGCGACGGCGAACGCCTCTTCTGCGGCATCTAGCGGGAATCGATGACTGACGATCGCCCGCGGCAACTCGGGGATGGATGCCAGAAGCTTCGAAGCGTCCTCGATGTCTCGCCCCTCTGAAGTCCGCCCGTACATGGCCGAGGCGACGAGGCTCAGTTCCTTGAGCGCAACCTCCATCTTGGGAGCCACCAGATCCCTAGTCAGGTAGGAGGCCAGGACGAGCACAGTGCCGTTCCGCCGCACCCGCCGGACGGCTTCGGCCATGGCGTCCGGCGTCCCGGCTGCGTCGACGGTCAAGTCGAAGTTCCCGTCCCTGTCGGAGGCCGCATTCAGCAGGTTGGCGCCTAGGCGCTCGGCTGCCGCCTCTTGTGCGTCGTGTCGCGCAATCAAGCTCACGCGTGCGCCCAGCTGACTCGCCGTCGCAGCCGCAGTCAGACCCAGGGCGCCGCCCCCCACGATCAGCAGTCGGTCGCCCGCCCGCAGACCCGTCCGCCTGAAGCCATGCAGGCACACGGCCAGCGGCTCAACCAAGCAGGCGTCGGTAGGGGAGAGAGCAGCAGGCAGTCGAACCAGCCAGGCGGGATCGACCGCCACCATCTCGGCCATGCCGCCGTCCGCGCCGAAACCCAGGATGTTGCGAGTAGACCTCCCGCAGACGTTGTATCGCCCGCTCGCACACCATTCGCATTGCCGTCCGCACGTCCCCACCGGCTCGACAGCCACGGGAGTCCCGTCTTCGGTGACCCCGCCGATCTCGTGTCCTAGCGTCACCTCCGGATTGAGCAATCCCGCCGCAGCCATATGCAGGTCAGAGGCGCAGATGGCCGTCGAGACGACCCGCACTAGCACGCGCCCTTCGCTGCCTGCGCCCCCTGTCGGCGCTGGGACGTCGACGAGTTTCATACGCCGGTTTTCGCAGCGAACCGCTTTCATAGACAGGACAACTCGATGGTGTTGCGGCGGATGTTGCGGAGGGTGGAGTTCAAAGGCTTCAAAGGCCTTGCGCCTGTCGGATCAGGAAGCCGTTCACGTCGTGCGCCGGAGTTCCGTCGTTCACGTCGTGCGTTGGAACTCTGTCGTCCGTGTCGTGCGTTGGAACTCTGTCGTTCACGCCGTGTCTCGGAACTCTGTCGTTCGTGTCGTGCGCCATCCCGTATTCTGGAACTCCGTATTCTGGGAGTAGACATTGCAAGAGAATACAGCGTCTACGCCCCGCCAAACCCCGTTACACGCCCCCCAAGACAGGAGAAAGATGCCAATCAATCCCGACGCTCTCGGAGCTAGCAGCCCCCCCGTCGATGTCGCCTGGGACGCTGACGATTGCCTGCTGTATGCCCTCGGTGTGGGCGCCGGCATGTCCGACCCGACGGGCTTCGAACTGCAGTTCACAACTGAAAATTCTAAAGACGTCACTCTGCAGGCGCTTCCCACGATGTGCGTTGTGCTAGGAGTAATGCTGGGAGGCGGCCCCGAAAGCCCGCTGCGTCGCCTGGGCAGTTTCAATCCGGCGCTCCTAGTGCACGGCGAGCACGAGATCGTTTTGCACCGCCCGCTGCCCGTCTCCGCCGCCGCCCGCTGCACGTCGACGATCACCGGTTTGTATGACAAGGGCAAGGCTGTCCTGGTAGTGATAACTTCCACGACCGTCGACGCGTCTGAAGACCAACCCCTCTTCACTAACACAGCTTCGTTGTTCATACGCGGCGAAGGAGGATGGGGCGGCGACCGCGGCCCTTCTAGTCCGTCGATATCCCCACCCGAACTCCCGCCCGACCACGTGGTGAGTTACCCGACACGCTCCGACCAAGCTCTGCTCTATCGGCTCAACGGCGACCGCAATCCGCTTCACTCCGACCCGCAGTTCGCTGCTCTCGGCGGGTTTGACCGCCCCATTCTGCATGGGTTATGTACGTACGGCTTCAGCGGACGCGCCCTGCTGCACTCCGTCTGCGACAGCGATCCGGCGCGCTTCCTGGGCATGAGCGGGCGTTTTTCCGCGCCGGTCTTCCCAGGCGAGACGCTGGATGTGAAGATCTGGCTGGAGACAGACGCCCCCGTGCCGGAGGCGGAAGCGGCGCCGCTAGCGGCTTCCAGAGCAGAAGCCGTCCGATCGTCTTCCGCAGGGGATGTCCGCCGCGCTGTGTTCCAAACCTGGGTCGGTGACCGCCTTGTTCTGAGCAATGGGGAACTGACTTACTCTGTTTGAGGAATTTGAGCAGCTTGTGAGGATTTTGGCAGCAACTTGTTTCTCAGGTTTGTGTCCATAAAAAACTTAGGAGAATCTTTTGGATGTGACGCGAACAACTTCCTCGACGTGTTCTAATGAAGTGCTGAAATCTTCGGCCACCTCCTGGAGAGATTCTCCGGCCCAATACCGTCCGAGCACGCTGTCAACACTTACTGCACTGTCAGCAAATATCGGTGCGCCGAAACCTCGTGTAGGATCGGCTACGACCTCGGCGGTCTTGTATGCGGGAAGCCTGATCAACTTTGCGTAGTCGTCGCTCTCATAGGTAATCAGATTCAGGTATTCCTCGATAATTTCTGCAAACACTCGCTGTCCATTGCGAACTACCGTCAGACTTGATATGTCTTTGGCGGCTCCGCCTCCGGAACTTCCCTTCAGGCGCTCGCCGTAGTCGTATAACAGTTCGGCGCCGTCTGTGTACAACTTGCGTGATGCCAGAGCGTATTCAACGCCAATATTTTGCTTAAGAGCCTCAAGAGCAGGGCGGATGCGCTGCATCGGTACGCCGCTGCGTCGCAAGGCCGCAAGCACGAGCGACTCGGCTAGCACGATGAACGGGATCGAGGCCTCGCGAGTTCGTCCTGTGCGGTCGTTGTATTTTTCGGAAAGTGATGTGATTACGGGTTTACGCGTAATTGGGGGCTGTCCGTCCGTACCACATCGCTTGTAGCCTCTGAGCCAGTAGGACATGGTTGTCGGATGCACGTCCACGATGCGCGCCGCCTCGGCGAGTGTGTACAAAGGAGTATGGAATCTGAGCCGATCAGCAGTTTTCATTTGCGCTCCTTTGATCTAGTTTTCCCCTGAGTCTAACTATATCACTTTATTATGAGCGGACGCTTTTACGCCCCGGTCTCAAGGTGAGACGCTGGATGCAAAGATCTGGTTGGCTGGAGACAGAAGCATTTGGCTGGACAAGACGCAGCCGCTGGCGGTTTCGTCAGCGGCTTCCAAAGCAGAAGCCGTCCAATCGCCTGCTAGAGAGGACGTCCGCCGCGCTGTGTTCCAAACCTGGGTTGGGGATCGCCTGGTTCTGAGCAATAGGTGGCTGACTGACTTTGTTTGAAGTTTTATAATTCAATCTCTCTTACTGTATCTCTATTCACTATACAAATAAACGGCCCTGGCTTCTTGCACATTTGGATAATTTGATTCATGTTATTCAAGATTTGTTCTGCATTTTCTCGTGCTGTATGATTCCCACTTGCTAGACAAATACAACGAACACTATTGTCAATAATAGCTTTACGTTCTTCAGGAACCGACCTTATTCTCTTATCTTTCGTTATGACCACCCAGTTTTTCTCACCTGCAACTTTTAACCAAACGGCGTCCGGAGTTTTTTTTGCTGCATATTTTTTCTCAGTAAGCTGGGAAAAATATTCCTCAAGAGTTATAAGATCAATTCCAACAGCACGAAGAATTTGAGCAACTCGTTTCCCCAGGTTTATGTCTAGAAAAAATTTAGGAATATCGTTTGGATGTGACACGAACAACTTCTTCGATGTGTTCTAATGAAATGTCAAAATCTTCGGCCACCTCCTGGAGAGATTCTCCGGCCCAACACCGTTCGAGCACGTTATCAACACGTACTGAACTTTCAGCAAATATCGGTGCTCCAAACGATCTCTCCGGATCGACAATTACCTTGGCATTTCTATAGAACGGAACTGTTATTATGCTGGCAAATCCATCGTCAGCATAAGTGATCAGTTGTAGATATTTTTCAATAATCTCAGCAAATACTCTTTGTCCGCTGCGAACTACAGTTAATTTTTCTGGAAGTTTCCCCTCTTGATTTTCGGCATAATTGTATAAAACTTCGGCGCCGTCTGTATAAAGTTTTTTTGACGCAAGTACGTGTTCGAGATCGAACTCGGCACTTAACATTTTGAGCGCCGGTCGAATTCTTTGCAAAGGAACGCCGCATTTGCGAATAGCTGACAGCACTAATGCTTCAACCAAGCCGATAAATGTAATTGAAGCCTCGCGGGTCTGGCCTGTTCTTACATCGTGGGCGAACGCTTTGATAACCGGGTCGTGTTTGGCGCGACCCTTGGCAGGTTCATAGCCTTTTGTCCAGGAGCGTAGTGTGCTAGGCGGTACACCCACAATTCGAGCCGCTTCTGGGAGCGTGTACAAGGCAACTTCGAACCTGAGCCGATCAGCAGTTTTCATTTGCACCCCCTTGTCTAGTTTTATCCTCTTGTCTAATTCTACACTATTAATCGAGCTTATTATACCACTTTGCCAGGGTTCAGAACGCCATACGGGTCCAGCGCCGTTTTTAGCCGGCGCATCAACGTCAGCTCCGTCGGACGCCACCTCTCCAAATCCCCCCGCCGCAACTGGCCTATCCCGTGCTCGGCGCTGAACGAACCCCCCAGAGCGTCTGTTGCGGTAAAGACGGCTGCGGTCAGTTCCTCCTCGGCCGCCAGAAACTCCGAGAAGTCAGCCCCCTCTGGCGGCAGCAGGTTGAAGTGGACGTTGCCGTCGCCGAGATGACCGAAGGCGTTTACCCGCACCCCCGCCATGATGCCTTGCACAGCAGGGACGGACTGGGCCAGGAACTCGTCAATCCGCTCCGGAAGCACTGAAACATCGTGTTTTATAGACACTCCCACGCGCTTTTCCGCCTCTGACGGGGCGGTGCGCAGCCTCCAGAGAGCGGCGGCGGCGGCCGAACTGTCCGCAATAGCGGCGTCGCCGATCAGCCCGTTTTCCAAGGCGGACGCTAGGGTTTCCTCCAAGACGACTTCGAGTTCGCTGCCCGCATCCGAAGACGTCAACTCATAAAGAACCAGGGACTCCAGGTGCGGGGCGTAAGAGTCGCGGTATGCCTCGCTGTGCGGTTTGCCGGATGACGGACGTTCCCTCGCCGCCGGGCCGGCTGGGGTTGACGGAGCAGCCCCGAACGGGTCTCGGGCGCCCCCTGGCATTTCGCACGCCAGTCTGCGGGTGGTCGGGCTCATCCACTCGCAGGCGGTCACGCGTCCGCCGGAGGCGTCTTGCAGCCTGCCCAGCACTTCCAGTGCTTCTCTCGGGCCGGCGACAGCAGCCACGCACGTGACTCGACTGCGCGGCGTCGGATACAGCGCCAGGGTGGCCTCGCAGATCACCCCTAGAGTGCCTTCGCTGCCGATGAACAGGTGCTTGAGGTCGTAGCCGGCGTTGTCCTTCCGCAGCCCTCGTCCGAGCCGCAGCACCTCCCCGTTGGCCAGCACCACTTCCAACCCCAACGCCAAGGCTCGGGCGTGGCCGTACCGCAGCACCGCCGTCCCGCCGGCGTTGGTGGAGAGCGCCCCGCCGATCTGGGCGCTGGCTTCCGCCCCAAAACTCAGCGGGAACAGCAAGTCGACCTCGGCCGCCGCCGCAGCGACCTCAGCCACGGTGGTTCCCGCCCCGACAGTGATGGTGCGGCTGAGTCGGTCGAGGCTGTGCACGCCACGCATCCGACGCAGGCTCAGCACCACAGACCGCCCGCGGGGTAAGGGCGAGGCGGCCGCCGAGGAAGGGGAACTCGTTGAGTTGGAGGGAGACGGGGGGAGTGGGGTGGACGCAGTTGTCCCCGCCGCCAGCGGCGTCGCACCTCCGCACAGGCTTGTGTTACCCCCCTGCGGCACGACAGCGACACCTCGAGCGGCGCAGAGTTTGACGATCGCCGCCACCTCGTTGGTGGAGCCGGGTGACACCACCGCCAGGGCCGACCCCGTGAACCGGTTCCGCTCGTCCGTGAGATATGGGGCGACCACGTCGGCGTCGGTGAGCACGTGCCGACCGCCGACTGCCTCGGCCAGTGCGTCGGGGAAAGCGTCGGCCATTATCCCGCTTCCAGCCGCCAGAGCGCTTCCGTGGTCATCACGTAGATCTCTCCGTCCGGCCCCTGGCCGAACGACGTGACGTTATCTGGAGCGGTCAGCCCCAGCGAAACCCCTCCCGCCTCAGAGGTGAATCCTCGGATTACGCCGTCGCAGTAGTCGCTGAAGAGGTAGACGCCCTCCAGCCCGCCTATGCGTTCCCCCCGATACACGTAGCCGCCCGTGATCGAGCAGCGCCCGTCCACGCCGTGGCGGTACTCGTGCGTGGGGCGGACGTGCCCGTCCGGTTCGGTCTCCGACCAGAAAGCCTCCGAGCCCTCGTAGGCGCTCCACCCCAGGTTGGCGCCCTTACCGGCGATTGTGTATCCGTCTGGGGCGCTGCCGGCGCTGTCGCCTCCCCCTTCGTCGGCGCTGCCGCCTCCCCCTTCGTCACCGCTGGCGCCCGCGCCGCCGGAGCGCGTTCTCACGCTCACGGCTGGCAGGCGGGTGATTTCTTCCAACTCGTCCTGACCTACGTCGGACACCCAGAGGTCGCCGGTGGCGCTGTCGAAGGAGATGCGCCAGGGGTTGCGCACTCCCCAGAGCCAAACCTCCGGCGCTCCCAGTTCACCGTTGGCGTATGGGTTGTCAGGCGGAATGCCGTAGGGCTCGCCGGCTGCTTCTCCCGTCCCCAGGCGGGGGTCGATGCGCAAGACGGAGCCCAGCCATCCCCTGGGGTCTTGGCCGGAGCGCAGCGGGTCGCCGCCTCCGCCGCCGTCGCCGAGGGCGAAGTAGAGGTAGCCGTCCGGCCCGAAAGTGATGTCGCCCCCGTTGTGGTTGCCGTATGGCTGCTTAAGCGACAGCACCAGCCGCCCCTCGGCGCTTATATCGCCTTCGCCGCTCACCGGCCACTCGATGAGTTCGCTGACTTCGCCAGGAGCGTTGGAAGATGTGTAGAGCCGCTCTCCGTCGGGAGAGAAAGCTATACCCAGAAGGCCTAGTTCGTTGTGTGCTACCACCCTGTTGCTTATGTCTAGGACGGTCTGCTGGCGGATGTTCTCCACGCTGGTGCCGTCGATACTGTCACCCTCCGCGCTCAGACGGAGTACAGGACCGTCCCGCAGAGCTACATAAAGCGCCTCCTCCCCTGGTCGCACGGCCATCGCAAGCGGCTGCGGCAACTCTGCAATTTGGATGAGCCTGAGCGGGATCCACTCGGGGAAGCGACGCTCTGGGGGTGCAGGCACAGGCGCTGGCGACGGAGACTCCGCTGGGGCGGCGGGTGGTTGGTCTGGCACTTTTCCGGCTGGTGATTGGCTGTCAGATCCGCTGCCCTCGCTGTCGCCCGTTTCGCCGCCTGTGCCGTCTGTCACTCCGTTGTTTCTGTTGGTGTCGCCCTCGCTGGTGGAAGGCGCCCCCCCGCCGTTGGCCGCCTCGCGCTCTCCGTTGTTATAGATGACGCCTGGCGCCGGCTGTGTGTCCCCTTCTGAGACCTCCTCCACACTGTTCGCCTCGGGTGCAGGAGCGTCCCTTCCGCCGACTCCCGCCGACTCGCCTCGGCAGCCCGCGGCGAGCAACGCCCAGATCAGGACGGCGGCAATCGCAGCGGCGGCTTTGGCGCACGCTGGGAGGATCGAGGTTTGCAACACTCTATGAAGCCTAAGCGTCGGCCATTATCCCGCTTCCAGCCGCCAGAGCGCTTCCGTGGTCATCACGTAGATCTCTCCGTCCGGTCCCTGGCCGAACGACGTGACGCGACGAAAAGTATGTGGAGCGGTCAGCTCCAGCGAAACCGCCCCCGCCTCGGAGGTGAATCCTCGGATTACGCCGTCGCAGTGATCGCTGAAGAGGTAGACGCCCTCCAGCCCGCCTATGCGTTCCCCCCGATACACGTAGCCGCCCGTGATTGAGCAGCGCCCGTCCACGTCGTGGCGGTACTCGTGCGTGGGGCGGACGTGTCCGTCCGGTTCGGTCTGCGACCAGAAAGGCTCCGAGCCCTCGTAGGCGCTCCACCCTAGGTTGGCGCCCTTACCGGCAATTGTGTATCCGCCTGGGGCGCTGTCGGCGCTGTCGCCACCCCCTCCGTCACCGCTGGCGTCTGCGCCGTCGGAGCGCGCTCTCACGCTCACGGCTGGCAGGCGGGTGACTTCTTCTACCTCGTCCTGACCTACGTCGGACACCCAGAGGTCGCCGGTGGCGCTGTCGAAGGAGATGCGCCAGGGGTTGCGCACTCCCCAGAGCCAAACCTCCGGCGCCCCCAGTTCGCCGTCGGCGAATGGGTTGTCGGCCGGAACGCTGTAGGGTTCGCCAGCCGCCTTCCCCGTCCCCAGGCGGGGGTCGATGCGCAAGATGGTGCCCAGCCATCCGCTGGGGTCTTGGCCGGTGCGCAGCGGGTCGCCCTGCCCGCCGCCGTCGCCGAAGGGGAAGTAGAGATAGCCGTCCGGCCCGAATGTGATGTCGCCCCCGTTGTGCTGGGCGAATGGCTGCTTATGCGACAGCACTAGCCGCCCCTCGGTGCTTATATCGCCTTCATCGCTCACCGGCCACTCGATGAGTTCGCTGTTTTTGTCGGGCGCAATAGTGTTGGAAGATGTGTAGAGCAGTTCCCCGTCGGGGGAGAAAGCAATGCCTAGAAGGCCTAGTTCTCCGTGTGTGATCACTCTGTTGCTCATGTCCAGGACGGTTTGTTGGCGGATGTTTTCCACGCTGGCGCTGTCGATACTGGCGCCCTCTGCGCTCAGACGGACTACATAACCGTCCCGCAGAGCTACATAAAGCGCCTCCTCCCCTGGCCGCACGGCCATCGCAAGCGGCTGCGGCAACTCTGCAATTTGGATGAGCCTGAGCGGGATCCACTCGGGGAAGCGACGCTCTGGGGGTGCAGGCACAGGCGCTGGCGGAGGAGATTCCACTGGGGCGACGGGTGGTTGGTTCGCAGATCCGCTGTTTGCGCTGGTGGAAGGCGCCCCTCCGCCGTTGGCTGCCTCGCTCGCTCTGTTGATATAGGTGACGACAGACGCCGACTGTGCGTCCCCTTCCGAATCCTCCACGCTGCTCGCTCCAGGCCCAGAAGCGCCCCTTCCGCCGACTTCCGCTGACTCGCCTCGGCAGCCAGCGGCGAGCAACGTGCAGGTCAAGACAACGGCAATCGCAGCGGCGGCTTTGGCGCACGCTGGCAGGATCGAGGCTCGCAGCATCCTATGAAACCTAATGCACAGCCTAGATACATGCAAGTCCCTCTCTCAGGGCAGACGGCTGCACAGACCTCCCGTGATCAATGGTGGAGAGTCAAGTGAGGCGTCAACGCCTAGATACACGCAGCCTTCCACTCTTCGGCTCTACCCTAATGGCGTGGCTGCAGCGGACATCGTAGAACCGCCGAAATCCCCAACGCCTGAGCGCGCTCGCTGGGAGGCGTTGGTGCGTAAAGCATCGGACGGCCTGTCACTGACCGATCTGACTTCGACCACCGCCGACGACATCGCCATTCGGCCTCTTTATACGGCAGATACGGCAGCCGACGTCGATCTCCGAAGCCTCCGGTCGATCCTGCTCGGCGCACCGCCTTTCACAAGGGGCGTCACCCGACCGGGAGGGCGTTGGGATCTAAGACAGCGCCACGATCTGGGCGATCCGGCGGCTGCCTTGTCGTCTTTGTCTTCCGCTGCCTCGTCGTCTGCTTCGTCCTCGTCGTCCCCGTCCCTTGATTCATCCTCCCCGTCTGCTGCCGCCTCGGCCATTCGAGAAGACCTGGATGGGGGCGTGACGTCGATCTGGCTGCGGCTGCTGTCGCCCCCTGCTGCGGACGCGCTTAAAGAAACTCTGGCAGGCGTAGACCTGCAGGAGACGCCGGTGATCCTCGACGGAGGGCCGTGGTACGCCGAAGCCGCCCGTGCGCTGGGCGAAGCCACCGACGGCGCTCCCACTCTCGCTTCCGCTCCTGCCGACCCGCTCGGCGCCCTGGCTCGCCAAGGCTGGCTGCCCGAGAGTATCGACGAGACTCTGGGCGCCCTAGGAGACCGCATGGCCGACAGAGTTCGCAGTCTGTCTGGTTTGATGAAGTCCTCGAAGGCGTCCGAGCGTTCAGGGGCGCAGCCGCCGCAGCAACTTCCCCGAGCGCCTCACGCCCCCGGGGACGTCTGTCTGGACGCAACCCGCACCAGCCGGTCGGCAAGCTCATCCTTGTCTTGGCCGCACGCCCCCCGGGACGTCTGTCTGGACGCAACCCCTTACGCCGACGCTGGCGCCCCGCCCGCCCTGGAAATCGCCTGCCTGCTGGCCACCGGCGCCGCCTACCTAGAGGCGGTCTGCGCCCGCGGCGTCGACGCGTCGGCCGCAGCGTCGCTCATGGAGGCTCGGGTGGCGGTCACGACCGATCAGTTCAACTCGCTGGCCAAATTGCGCGCCGCCCGCACAGCCTGGGATCGCCTGCTGGCCGAGTGCGGAGCGCCGCCCGCCCTCCGCCCGCCCTTGCGCTGTTGGGCGGTGACTTCCGAAGCGGACATCTCCGCCTTTGACCCCTCCGTGAACCTCGTCCGCTCCACCATCTCTGCGTTCGCCGCCGTCTGCGGCGGGGCGGACTGCCTGACCGTGCTGCCTCACGACGCTGCGACGGCCGATTTGGGCGAGCGCGATCTAGGCGGGCGCGTTCCCAACACGCACTCAGATTCTCGCGGGCGCGCCCGACGCCTTGCACGTAACGTCAGCCACCTCCTGGCTGAAGAGTCCCACCTCGGTGCCGTGCACGATCCCGCAGGGGGATCGTGGTATGTGGAGACCTACACTCAGCGTCTGGCGGCTGCGGCCTGGGATCGCTTCAGGGATATTTCGGCTAGGGGAGGTCTAGCGGCCTGCCTGCTGGACGGCTCCCTAGCAGCCGACGTTCTATCCGCTTGGCAGCGTCGGCTCGACCGAATAGCCGCTGGCGGCGAGCGGGTGGTCGGCGTCACGCACTATCGTTCCAAGCCGGACGAGCCAGGCTCGGCGGGAGTCTCTGATGAGTCTGAAACAGCCGCTGCGGCGCCGATGCCGATTGTCGCATCAGGCCAGGCTGCCGACCCAACCCCAGCCGATACTGCCCCCCCAGCCGCCGGCGTCAGCATCCCTCCCCTGCCTCTGCGCCGCCCCCACCCCGATCACGTTCCGGAACGGGTGAACAGCCGATGAGCGTCCTTCCTGACTTCGCCTCCATTCCCTGGGAGCCGACCCCTCTCGCCCCCCCCGCCCGCGTGTCTCCTGGTACGTCTGTGCCTAACCCCGAACCTTCCGTCGACTCAGCGCCCTTCGAGGACACCCCCAATCATATTTCCTCCCACGCACGCTCCTCGCCCCCCGCACCCCCCCCCTCGCCAACCCCGCTCCAGACCGCGGACGGCTGCGTCAATGCGCCGCCCTCGCTGCCCCCCGCATCCCCCTCCTCGCCAATCCCGCTCCAGACCCCCGAGGGCATACCCATCAGAGCCGTCTACACCCCTTCCGATGTCGCCGATCTGGACTTCATCCACGGCTACCCAGGCACTCCCCCGTATCTACGCGGCCCCTACGCCACCATGTACATCACCCGTCCCTGGACTATCCGCCAGTACGCCGGTTTTTCCACGGCGGAGGAGTCGAACGCCTTCTACCGCAGCAACCTAGCCGTCGGTCAGAGCGGCCTTTCGGTGGCCTTCGACCTCCCCACACATCGTGGATACGACTCCGACAACCCGCGGGTGGCCGGCGACGTGGGTATGGCAGGGGTGGCCATCGATTCCGTGGAGGATATGCGCGTCCTCTTCGACGGCATACCCCTGGATCGGATGAGTGTTTCAATGACGATGAACGGCGCCGTCTTGCCGGTCATGGCCATGTATATAGTGGCGGCGGAGGAGCAGGGCGTCCGTCCTGAGGCGCTCACGGGCACCATACAGAACGACATCCTCAAGGAATTCATGGTGCGGAACACATACATATACCCGCCCCGCCCCTCCATGAGAATTGTCTCCGACATCTTCGCATACACCTCTCGGCGGATGCCCCGCTACAACTCCATATCCGTCTCCGGCTACCACATGCAGGAAGCAGGAGCGACCGCCGATCTGGAGCTGGCGTATACGCTGGCCGACGGTCTGGAGTACGTGCGCTGCGGGTTGGACGCCGGACTGGACATCGACGACTTCGCTCCTCGCCTCAGCTTTTTTTGGGGCATCGGTATGAACTTCTTCATGGAGGTCGCCAAGCTGCGGGCCGCCCGCCTTCTCTGGTCGAGCCTCATAGCCCAGTTCAAGCCTCGCAACCCTCGCTCCCTGTCGCTCCGGGCGCACTCCCAGACCTCAGGCTGGAGCCTCACTGCAGCCGACGTCTACAACAACGTGGCGCGCACCTGCATCGAGGCGATGGCCGCAACCCAAGGGCACACCCAGTCTCTTCACACCAACTCATTCGACGAAGCGCTGGCGTTGCCCACCGACGAATCAGCCCGCATCGCTCGCAACACCCAACTCGTCCTGCAGCACGAGAGCGGTACCTGCGCGCCGGTCGACCCCTGGGGCGGCAGCTACTACGTGGAGCGCCTCACGGCGGATCTCGCCGCCCGGGCTTCCGAGCACATGGAGGAGGTGGAGGAGATGGGAGGGATGGCAGCCGCCATAGAAGCCGGCGTGCCCAAGATGCGCATCGAGCAGGCATCCACCCGCACCCAGGCCCGCATCGACGCAGGTCTCCAGGCGGTGATCGGCGTGAACCGCTACCGGGCGTCGGAGCGCGACGACGTGGAAGTGCTGAGGGTCGACAACGCCGAAGTGCGAGCCTCCCAGAGCGCCCGACTGCGCCGGGTGCGCGCCCAGCGCTGCGCCGAGCGCTGCGAAGCGGCCTTGGCCAACCTGAGCGCCTGCGCCGAGAGCGGAAAGGGAAACCTCCTGGACTTGGCGGTGAAGGCAGCCCGCGAACGGGCGACCGTCGGGGAGATCAGCAGCGCCCTCGAAGCAGTCTGGGGTAGGCACCGAGCGGAAATCCGTAGTATAGCGGGTGTGTACGGTGAGATCGTCAGCGCCCCGGATTCTCCCTCCGAGTCCAAACCTTCGGAACTCGGCGCCTCCGAGGCGGGGAGTTCCGAGGCCAGCGGCGGCTCTGCGCCCAGCCCCCCCGCGCCTCACGCCCCCGAGTCGTCTCCCTCTGGTGCGTCCTTCGAGGCGCTTCAGCACAAGGTGGAGTCGTTCGCCCGGGCGCAGGGCCGCCGCCCGCGCATCCTCGTGGCCAAGGTCGGCCAGGACGGCCACGACCGCGGCCAGAAAGTGGTGGCCAGCGGCTACGCTGATGCGGGGTTCGACGTGGACATCGGCCCGCTCTTCCAGACGCCGGCCGAGGTCGCCCGCTCGGCGGTCGAGAACGACGTGCATGTCGTCGGGGTGTCTTCCCTAGCGGCTGGGCATCTCACGCACGTGCCCGAGGTTCTAGCGGCGCTGTCTGAGTTAGGGCGGCCGGACATAATGGTGGTGGTGGGGGGTGTGATTCCTGCTGGAGACGTGTCCGTTTTGTTGGATGCGGGTGTCTCGGCCGTGTTCGGCCCGGGCACTTCCATCGCCGTCGCAGCGGAGGAATTGCTCGACAAGTTGCTCCGGCGGTTGTCGTGAGCGGCAGCGGCTTGTTGTCGGGTGTGTGGGGTGGCGGTTTGTTGGGTGTGGGTGGTAGTGGTTTGTTGTTGGGTGTGGGGGGCGGCGGTCTGCCGTTGGGTGTGAGAGGTCGTGGTTTGTCGCTGGGGTGGAGAGTGCGTGGACGCCGCCTGCTCGAGTCGCAGCGCCGCTTCCTGTGTAGGTCGTGGCCGTCGTCGGGCGGCGAGTGCGTGAACGAGCTTACCCTCACCAGACGAGGGGCATGATGACCGAATCCCGCGGCCTGCCGTCGGTCGAAGAGTACGTAGAAGGGGTGCGTTCCGGCAGCCTGAGTTGGCTGGCCCGCGCCATCACCCTTGTTGAAAGTACCAACGACGAGCACCGCCGCGTGGCGGCGTCTGTCATCCGCAGCCTCGCCGCTGACGCCGCTCCCGCTTCGCCTCCGCCCTCTGCCTCGCCATCGCCTCCTGCTCCTCCCCCTGCCGCTCCGGCTTCCCCCCCCGCTGCGGCTCTCCCCTCCCCCCCCGCTGCGGCTTCCCCCTCGACGCATCGGATCGGGGTGACCGGCGCGCCAGGGGTGGGCAAGAGCACTTTCCTCGACGACCTGGGGGAGCGCCTCTGCGAGCAGGGGCATCGGGTGGCGGTGTTGGCCGTAGACCCTTCCAGCGCCGTCGGCGGAGGTTCCATCCTAGGCGACAAGACGCGCATGAGCCGCTTGGCCGTCAACCCCTCGGCGTTCGTGCGACCTTCGCCGTCGGGCGGCGCCGTCAGCGGCGTCACTGGCACCACCTTAGAAGCCATCCTCCTGCTGGAATCTGTCGGCTTCGACGTCGTCTTCGTGGAGACTGTTGGAGCCGGCCAGTCAACCCTGGGGGTGGCCGATCTCACCGACAGCGTGCTCACCCTGGTTGCGCCCGGCGGCGGCGACGACTTGCAGGGGATCAAGCGCGGCCTCCTGGAGGTAACCGATGTGCTGCTGGTCAACAAGGCCGACGGGGAGGGGCTGCGGGCTGCACAGCGGACTGCGGCGGACTACGACTCGGCTCTGAAACTGCTCCGTCCTTCCGTCGGCGGCTGGCGGACGCCGGTGCTGACGGTCAGCGCCATCGAAGGCACGGGCGTCGAGAGCGCCTGGGAGCATCTCTGTGAGCACCGCAGCACGCTCTCGGCCGACGGGCTCTGGGAAAAACGTAGAGGCGAGCAACGAGTCCGCTGGATGTGGCATCTCATCGAAGGCGGCCTGCTCGCCGCCTTCCGTCGCCGCTCGCAAGCGGCGGGCGACATCGACGGGGTGGTAGAGGCGGTTCGAGACGGAAGGCTGCTTCCCATCCAGGCTGCCGCCGAACTGACCTCTTCATTAGGCGCCTGACTCATTAGGCGCCTGACGTCTTTCTTAACGTCTTCTTACTGAGTTCCGGCGTCTGTCGGCTAATATTTGTTAGTGACTACCGCCACTTCAACATATGAAGAGGGATGACTATTGAAGCAGGCCAAGACGGTAATCGTTGAGCAGGGGAGGGCTGGCTTGACCCAAGGAGGTCAGGTAAATGGCGGTCTAACAGGCATAGTCGCATCAGAAAGTCGGCTGACATCGGACAGGAGGCTGAAATGTTAAGAGCAGTTACCACCAACGTGGAAAGATCAAGTCAAAGCGTCGATCGCGGGCGTCGCTCCCGCAGAGACTGCGGTGGGCGGAATGGCCTCCGCATGAAATTCATGGGGGCGCCCGAGCGCAAGCGCCGCGGCAAGTTGGCCGTCGTCTTGCTGTGCCTGCTCTCGCTGCTGGCGGTCGGTTGCCTGCGTGCGGACATGTCCGTGGTAGTAGATGATTCCGACGTTTCCGTTAATCTTCGAATGACCACACCCCCATTCATCTCCGCTCTGGCTGGCGACGAATTCTGGAATGATGTCCTGGACAGCTCCGAGCTAATGAATGCCGACAGCTTCTCAAATGCCGGCGTTGAGAAAATCTCCGATCCGGACGGCTGGAAAGGCGTTTCCGTGGAATTCGAAGGCCCCACTTCCGCAATCCTTACCGACGTCATCGTCAGATCGCCTACCGGAGAACCTCAGCTGAAAAGAACCGACACAGGGTGGCATTTCTACTGGGAAACCGGCGTTTCCCCGGAAATGATGGAGATGGGCGGCTCGTTCGGCGACTTCGATTCCCCTAGCAGCGGCGAAGACCCCTTCGGTAAAGCCCCTGAGTTTTCCCGCAAGGGCGATCTGCCCTGGAAGTCGTTTGAGTCTCCCCGCAAAGGCTTTGTCGGCCCTCGGGACAGATTCGACTTACCTCGAAATGGAGATGATTACCTCTGGGGTGATGGAGATGACTATTCCTGGGAAGACTCTGATTCCTTCTGGGAGGAGTTCGCTTCTGAGCTGGAAGAATCCGGTTTGTCTTTAGAGGATTTGGATTTTCTCCAAGACGGCGTTGACCTTTCCTGGGAAGACGTTCTCCCCTTGTTGGAAGATATTGCCCCGCTGCTGGAGGGCTTGAACTCTTTCGAGGATGAAGAAGGTTCTCTTTCCAATGAAACCCGCAACGACACCGCCTGGGTCGATGCCAGCTTCCCCCGCAATGACTCGGAAACTTCCGAAGCTTCCCGCAAGGAACTGGTTCTCGCCATGGAGGGCGAGGATCACATGGAAGACTTCGACGACGATTCCGGGTTCTTCAACCCGGGTAACTGGGACTTGGACGGCTTGGGTCTCGACCCTGAAGACTTCGGATTCGAGTTCAGGTTTTCCGTAACTCTTCCAGGCCAACTAGTAGACACCAACAGCGAAGATGTCACCTCCGATGACGCCACCATCACCGCAAGTTGGAGCGACAGCCCCGGCAACCCCAACAGTGTGTTCGAACTGCTGACTACTACTGCCGAAGGCTCCCAGTCGCCCGCGACAGGTCGTGCTGAGACAACGGGAGGTCTGGGGCTGTCCTTGGTGCTAACAATTATCTTCGGAGCGCTCCTACACATTGCTCTCATAACGTTCGTCATAACAAGAAACTGGCAGGGCAAGGAGGCCAAGTCTGAGGACGATTCCCCTCCCCCCGATGACGATCCGTACGACAGCCCATCAGGCGATTCCCCGCCTCCAGGCGATATTTCCGACGCTGCCCCGCTCGATTCGGATGATGCTGTTTCGGACGATACCCAGCCCGCTTCGGACGCTGTCCCGTCTGCTTCGGATGGCGCCGCTTCCGACGAGCCTCCGCCCGCTTCCGACGCTGGCGAAGACGTTGCGGAGGATTCCGGCGAATCCCCTCCCGTCCCAGACGACTTCTCAACTAAGCAGAAAGACTCCAGACGATTCGGAGCATTCCGCAAGCGCTTCGGACGCGCAACCAAACCTGAGGATTCCCCGTAAAGCCAAGATTGATTGAAGAGTCAATTATCACCCAGGAAGCAAATTTGAGTCCCAGGAGGGTAAGTTTTTTGGTTTTTCCTATCACTGCACTCTATTTTCTTTTCATATTCGAGCTGTTTTAGAACAGTAGTAAGATGTTTCTTTATATAGGGAGTTTCTTCTATTGTAAAATCTATCAATTGCTTAATTGGTGCTTTCGCGCTTGAAAAGCGCTCCAGAAGCATCTTTCGCAATTCGGCATAGTCAGGTTCTAATTTAAATAGTACTGGTTGTCCTTTCGTGCTTCCTGGAGAACGTGTTCCTTTTTCAGGATCAATCTTCCACATTTCGTTCTTCATAACTTGGAGACCTTTTTTGTGACGAGTTCCAAAAATCAAAAAATATGCAGTACGGTTTTTCTTAGTACTATATATTTCAAAGTGGCAGACGAATTTGAAGCCGCATTTTTCTTTTAACTGATTCTTGTAGAGGGGCAGTAGGTACATCTTTCGCTCCTGTGGTGCCAGCCCACGTGCCTTCTTCAGTTCATCGCCGCATATACCAAATAGTTCAGTGAAGGTTTTTGCGATTGCGGGACGTTTATCCGTTACAAATCTATTCACCTTATCATACATAAAGTTGATGAGTACTTCCCCTTTGTTAGCAGCTACCAACTTTCCGATTAAATTCATTGATAGATCAGACCAACCGAATGGATCTAAGAAAGCAAAAATTGGTGCTTGCTGGTTTTTCTGTTTGTTTAGTTCACAAATAATTTCAGTTGCGGTTTTCTTGAGTGAGGCATTCAGAGTTTTAATAATTACATTATCGGGCTGTCCATTAGTTTGTTTCTCCCAAAATTTTTTTACTTCATTCTCGAGAATAGAGAATCGTTCTTTGTCTTTTTCTACAAAAATAAAAATGAATTCCGTTTGTTCCGATTGGGGGAACACAGAATGCTTAATGAGCGTTTTGAGGGCAATAATTGGGGAGCCTGGTTCGCCTCCTTGATAGATGCCTGGACCCGCAAACCCATCCAAAAAAATAATTCTTCGATTTCTACTTTGAGCAAGAATCGGGAACCAAGCCTTGAGATAGTTCTTCAGCAGTTCATGCTTGAACTGTGTAAGGGCGCTTATTCCCCAAATTGTTTCTTCAGTCATGATTTACAATTTCCTACGGGCGACAATTTACCAATCTCGCTGGCCAACTTTTCATCTATGGAATTTGTTAGACAGCAAGGCGTCTTGAGTTTAGCCGTCTAGGAGCTGTCCACTGGCCTTGGTAGTGCGTTCACCCCACTGCTCAAAGAAAAGCGTTTTTCATGCTCGCAGTTTTTTCGCAACTCCAACGCCCATTCCTCTTTCATGGGGCGAGCGCCTTGCACGCTTTCGTTGCCGACGATGCGCGGTAGGTGTTCTCAGCGCTCTGCGTTTCCTCTGATGTCGAGTCGGCGCAGTTGCTAGTGGTCCCCTGTGACTGAAGTTCCGTGATCAGCGGGCGGACAGAGCGGGTCAGCACCATGTCTCCGTGACGGCGAACCAGGTCATAGTGGCCAGCAGTGAAGTGAGCGTCTTAGGGGGCACCTCTTCTATGGTTGTTGCGAGCATGGTTATGTAGTTGTCGACTGTAAGGAGGAGTGGAGCCGCGCTGATGGTGTCCGTGGGTGCGAAATCTTTGGGTAAGAGTGCGGCTATGTCCTCCTGAGCTATGAGTAAAGTCCAGTGCCCGTCCGGGATCCTGTCGATCACCCATTTGAGCATGCTGCGCCTTCGATCTGGGTCGCCGCACTTGCTAATGGCCTCCCTTGCGGTGAGCAGCACGGCTTCCCCTAGCGCCGCGGGGGGTATAACCCCGTTGTCGAGGGTTACGCCTAGCCGCTCCCATAAGGTCAGCACCTGCGCGACGCCCTCAGCGTGCGTGACGCCCCAAGCAGTTTTCATGTCCCTGTCCAAGTCCCTGTAACTGAAGATGTCTTCGATTATCGGGTCAGCCGTGGTCGGCCCCGCTGAACACGCCCCGTCAGTCCACGTGTACCCTGCAGTTTCGCAGACGCTGCGGATAGTGACAGTGGACGCTATAGGGTGGCAGTCCTGCATCCCGTGGGGGCCTGTGTCTGCGTAGGTGAGTGCCTGCCACGTCATGAGGTCGATGAGGTCTACGAGAACTTCTGTTGATGCTAAGGGGGCGACAGTGTCGAGAGCGGTTAGGAAGTCCTTCATAGTTCTATTTTCGTTTTCCCAAATGGCGAGTTCATCGACAGCAGCCTTAACGGCGGGGCCTCCTGTGTGGTTGAGTTCATCTAAAGCGAGGGACGCGACACGCTCCCGCCCAAATCCGTATGCACAGTCCGCTACGGCTGCTCGAGTTATGCGCCCTAGAGCTTCAGGCAGTTTTTCCCGAGGGATGACGCCCCCATGCGCTGCGAGCCCTTCTGGGCCTGCTACCTCCAGGCGCTCCCATAGGTCGAGTATCTGCTCAACGCCCTCAGCGTGCGTGACATGCCACGTCTCCCGCACGTCCCAATAACCGAACATGCGCTCTAGGAGTCCCTCCGCCGAAGCGATAGTCGGCGCGACTTTAGTGGTGGCCGTAGTCGTAGGCGCCGCGTTGACCGCAGGGCCGGTAGTCGTGATCTCGGTGACCGCAGGGGATGTTGCCGTGTTCTCGATGGTGGTGGTGGGCGCCGTCGTCGTATCGGATGGGAGGGTCTCTGGTCTGTCGGTTGACAGCAGCCCGCAAGCGGTTAGCAGCAGCACACAAGGGGCGATCAGCAGCGAAGTGGTGATGGGCATGTTTTTCATAGGTCGTCTATTTTTTATATCGGGGGCAGGAGCGCTCAGTCGCTTTGCCCAGGCAAGTGTGTAGCAGTTGTCGTGATCCGGTGAGATAGGGTCACACTCCGTGATCGGGTTCCGTGTAACCTTCGTCCAATTGATACTAGACCGGTCAGCCAAGCTAGTTTTCCTTGTGGATTGCTCCATATTTGTTGATAATAGATCGAGGGTGTGACAGGCTTTCTTTTGCGCTGAACTCACCTAGGTTCAGGTTCGCTTCAGTTGTGACTTATCACTTAATATATTTTCAGAGTTCTTTTGTTGACCTCTTTAGATTTATGTTGAATGGCGATTCCACTTCTAACAACAGGCGACTAGTTGTTTAGTGAAACTAAACAACTACCCTCGATCGAATCGTGCGAACCGTTGATTCGATCGTTTTCATAGGGCGATTCTGTGCAAAGGTTACGGTGATTCGAAAATTCCCTATTTGTTTAGATGCTGGAGGTTTGTGGTGTGTGTCATACCCTCTGATAAACTGGGGCTATGGCTACATCTGTTACCAAGCGAATCGAGAACAAGTTTACTAACAGAGGAGACTTGCTATATTCAAGCCAAAAATGCAAATTCTCTGTAACCTGTATATAATCTACTATTATTACTGATTACGATGGTAACTAAATCAACTGATCCTATAGTGCCAGAAAACGAGCTGTCTGATCTCACTTTGAGATGGCTCGCTGAAACGCCGATTGCGCACCGTAAAAAACTAGGACAGTACATGACCCCTCGGTTGTTGAGAGAGAGACTGCTAGATCAATGCAAACTGTTTCCAGGTATGAGAGTACTAGATCCAGGGGTTGGTACAGGAGAATTTCTTAAGTCAATTGCAGAGCGTGAACCAAACGCAGAGCTATACGGCTGGGATGTGGACAGCAAATTATTGGAAGTGGCTCAAAAAAATACGCCATCAGCACAATTGAGCGAACGCTCAGCACTCGATCATTATGAAGGTCAGCCATTTGATTTGGTCATAGGGAATCCTCCATTTTTTCAATTCAAAGCTTCAGATGATATCAAGAAACGCTTTTCAAGTGTCATATCAGGCCGCGTCAATATTTTTGCGTTGTTTGTTCAAACGGGTCTAGAAACTTTGACTTCAAAGGGTCAACTTGCCTATGTAATTCCACCTTCAATGAATAATGGAGCATACTTTAATCGGCTGAGGGAATATATTATTGAAAATTCATCAATTGATTTCTTAGAAATATTCTATGACCAAAAACTTTTTGATAAAGCACAGACACCAGTACAGCTGCTAGTTCTTAATCGTGCTGGTGTTGATAAAAGCAAATACACTTTTGTACGTAAAAATTCTGGATTTTATAGGACTATTTTTTCAAGAAACACAGAAAAACTTGAAGCTTTATATTATGGTAAGAGCATACTTTTTGATCTTGGTTACGAGGCTGTTACGGGGACTGTAGTTTGGAATAATCATAGAGAAGAACTTAGGCGAGAGGCCAATAATGGTGAAGTTCCGCTGATTTGGGCACACAATATCAAAGATGGACTTAATTTACAACCTCAGCACAAACGTCCTCAATATATTCAAACCACTAAGCCTCTACTTACAGGTCCTGCTATTGTGTCTAACCGTATTGTAGGGGCAGTAGGTTCGGGCGATTTGCGCTGTGCCCTGGTTCCAGAGAAAATGAAATTTGTCGCAGAGAACCATGTGAATGTTATTCGCAAACATGGTCAATTTGATCCAAAAGTATGCTGGGATCAGTTGTTACAACTTCTCAAAAATCCTGACATATCGGAAAAGGTCCGCTGTCTTACGGGTAATACGCAGATATCAGCCACCGAACTGACGTACTGGCTTCCTATATAGTGGATAGACAAGTCTATTTGTCAATCCAAACATGAAAGCAGGCTGTTTGAACCCAATGTTTAGCTTCCATGCGGTTCCCATATGAGTCTTTATGAGAATTCTTGTAGTTCGGATAGTATAGTGCTGTACGATTTGAAAGGGTTCCCTTTACTTGAATCTGGGCACGAGGGACTGACAAAGTTTGCTTGTTTGAAGCTAAGAACTCACGAGAGATTTTGCTGACAAATATATCTTCTCCAAGTTCAAATGGACGAGAAACTTCAATCCATCCACTATTCCAGCGGGCATGGAGAGTTCTGGGAATATTCCACTCTGTCTCTAGCTTACCTAAGAGTTGAGCTGATTCTTCCTTTTTTGTAATTCCATATGCTACCGATCTGGAATAGTGCTGCAAAGTAAATGGCGCTGATTCGTCTTCTTTGAGACGCTCACGAAAATATCTTTCTAGCTGTTCCATGGTGTTATTCTGCGAGTTCCTAACTCCCTCAAAGTCACTAGCCCTTAGTAATTCTCTGCGTTGATGCATAGAATCATTCATAATCGTGCGTAATTCAGAATTATCAGTATCGCCCATAGCCCATGCGATAGTAGAAATACCTGCATTAGCATCTGTAACTTGTCCAGTCTTCAATTCTATTGATTGATTTGTATCTCTGATACTTAAATCTGCCCCTCTTATGTTCACATGAGATGTCTTGAATTCTGCATCTTCGCCAAAAATTGTTCTAAGTTGAGTATGAGCTTTTGACAGCCATTTTTTCAACTCAGAATGTGTTCTTTTCTTGAACAATTTGGGTCTCTTGCTGTTATCAAGATTGGAAATCTGATTAGCGAAATCTGCCATTTCGCTTGCAGATGAAACCATTGCTTCCCTAATTACCCGTTCGAATTGATTAAAGTCTGGCACAGCTCTACTCGACGCCCAGCAGATCTTCGAGGAGTTGCCCTGGTGCTCCGGTGCCACCAGCTTCCGCAGCACTGGGCAGGGGAATCCAGCCGCGCTTGAGAATCTCTCGCAGGCGGGAATGCAATTCAGCGCCAGGGGATTAGTTCAGCAAGCAATTCCCGAGGCGTCGGATGCGGGCGTTGGCCATCTCCACGTATTCGGGAGATTGTTCTATGCCTATCCACTCCACGCCTGCTTGTTCAGCTGCTATTGCAGTGGTGCCCGATCCCATGAACGGGTCTAGTACCGGGCCTGCTCCGACCGATTCGATGCAGCGTGCGGCCAGAGCGACTGGGAACGGAGCCGGGTGCGGGTTGTCGCTTTCCTGGTTGATGCGCCAGACGCAGCCCGAGGCGTTGGCCTTCGGGGCTAGGCGGAAGTCGGGCTTGGGGATCAGGTAGATGACTTCGTAGTTAGGCAGGAAATAGCCAGGGTTGAAGTTGATGCCCCCTGCCCGCTGCCAGATGATGATCTGACGCACGGGAAAGCCGCTCACGATGTCGGCGCGATCCTGCAGAAGGCCGTTCTGAACTCTCCACTTGTGGTTGTAAAAGATCGCTCCGTCAGGGCGCAGCAGGCGCATCATCTCGGTGAGACACTCACGCTGCCACGACACATAGACGTTATGGGGCATGCAATCGTCGTGGCTGGTGTAGCCGGACTGCAGGGCGGCTTTCGGCCACTTACCTCCGTTGCCGTTCTTCAGTCCGTTTCCCGTGCTGTTCTTGATGTTGTAGGGCGGCGAAGTGACGATCAGACGAATCGACTCGTCGGCCATGGTCTGCATCACCTCTAGGCAGTCGCCCTGGAGGATTTCCCCCTTCGGTTTCCTGACGGACGGGCGCGAACTCTGCAGGCCCGTTGCGCCCTGCGAATTCTGCGTGCCCGTTGCGCCCGCTTCAGGTTGCCGCGACTTCTTGCTGTGGGCAGCTATCGCGGTCTTTCTCGCTTGTTGACTATCAGTGTGCGTCGCCATGCCCCTTCCTTTTTGCCTGCCCCTTCACAATAATCCACGCTACTTCCCCGCAGTGACAGGCCTTAATTTCCTGCAGTGACAGACCTCTCTGGGCAGCGACTCGTTTCCTCTGTCGCAGCGCTGGCGGCTGCGTCTGGGATCAGCCCAGGTGACAGACGCCTCCCTTCGCAGCGACTCGTTTTCTCCTGGTCCGCCCAGAGACTTGGTTCCTGCTTCCCTCGCTAAGTTGTTATGCCTTTCTGTTAGTAAGCCTCGCGGGTACGCTTTGGTGATGGACTTAACTATGGCTAACACCCCTTCACCGCGTCGCACCAAGTTCGCTCTTTCCATCCTCTTCCTGCTCTCGGTCGTTGCGGTCGGGTGCATGCGCTTCAACATGTCGATCGTCGTCGAGGAATCCGCTGCTGGTTCCCCTACCGCTGAATTGAAGGTTCGCACTCTCTTTCTCCCCTCGGCGATAGCAGCAGGGGGGGAGTTACTAGGCTTTGTATCGGAATCATCGAACGAAGGTGTATCGGAATCATCGAACGAAGGTGAAGAAGAGCAGAGCATCAGCTTTGACCCGCCGCTGGAAGGAGCCATTTGGCCTGCGTCCGATCCCGACGGCTGGAAAGGCATCGCTTACGACGTGAGAGGTCCACTTGAAATCGTCCTAGCCATAGAGCCCCTGCCTCAGATGGGCAACATGGTGCCGCAAGCAGCCGACGGATCGTTTCAAGAAGACGGCAGCGACCTGAAACTCGATAAGACGGACAACCGCTGGAACTTCACTTGGCCGATCGAGAGCACCTCCAACTTCATCAATCAGATGGAAGCAGGCCTCGCAGAAGTCGGTGAAGATCTCACTTCGGGCTTTGAGTTCGACCTGTCTGTCTCCCTGCCTGGCGAACTCGTGGAGAGCAACAGCACAGACATTTCGAGCAGCCTCGACAGCACCACGGCGCGCTGGAAGGTGACGGAACTCACTGCATCGCTGGACTTCGTTTTGATTACCGAAACTGGAGACCCTTCCGAGAGCACCGACGGCGAGGAGGATTCCGGCGGGTTGGGCATCGCCTGGGTTCTGACGATCGCCTTCATCGGCATAGCCCTGATCACCCTCTTCTTCTTCCGTATCGACCGGAAAGTATCGGTCTGAACTAGGAGGGAGGGGGCGACTGACAAGGGAGCGGGAAGGCTTTCCCCGCCCCTGGTTCCCCCGCCCCTGTTTCGTTTGGAGGGCTCCCCCCCCCTCCTTCAAGCCGCCCTCCTAGAAGTCTTCGTCGAAACTCACTTCCCCGGGCACGCCTACTTGGTATGCGGAGACCGTCCGCTCAAAGAAGTTGGTCAGCCCCTCAACGTCCTGGAGGTCCATGAACGAGAACGGGTTTTTCGCTCCGAACTGCCGAGGCAGGTCTAGCTGCAAGAGGCGCTGATCCGCCACGAACTCCAGGTACTCGCGGGTGGCTTCTAGAGGCATCCCGGTCATGCCCTCGCTGAGTAGGTCTTCGGCGAAGTGGTACTCGCACTCCACGGCCTCGATCAGCATCTCTACCACGTCGTTGGCCATTTTCTCGTCGAAGAGGTCGGGTTCTTCGGATCGCACCACCTTCACCACTTCGAGAGCGAAGTTCATGTGGCAACTCTCGTCGCGGAACACCCAATTAGTGCCGTCCGCCAAGCCGTTCAGCAGACCCTTTGAGCGCAAGAAATAGACGTAGGCGAAAGCTGCAAAGAAGAACAAGCCTTCTATGCACGTAGCAAAGCAGATGAGGTTCAGCAGGAACTGCCGGCGCTGGGTGGAGGTCTCCAGACGATCCAACTTGGCCACCGAATCGATCCAGCGGAAGCAGAACTCGGCCTTTTGCTTGATGGAAGGAATGTTCTCCACCGCGGCGAAGGCGCCGTGGCGCTCGTCCATGTCGGGGATGTAGTTGTCGAGCAGCGTCAGGTAGAACTGCACGTGCAGCGCCTCTTCATAGAGTTGGCGCGACAGGTACATGCGCGCCTCGGGCGCGTTGATGTGCTTGTAGAGGTTCAGCACTAAGTTGTTGGCCACTATCGAATCACCCGTGGCAAAGAAGGCCACGAGCCGCTGCACCAGGTGTTTCTCGGCGGGATCCAGCTTTTCGTTGAGATCCACGATGTCCTCTGAGAAGTCCACCTCCTCCACTGTCCACGTGTTCTTGATGGCGTTGCGGTACATGTCGTAGAAGACCGGATAACGCATAGGGCGAAGAGTCAGCTCGAAGCCCGGATCCAACAGATTGGTCTGCTCCGGTGCTGCCTGCTCCGGCTCAGTGCGGCTGAGTGCTTGGGCTTGATTCAGTGACTGGGCTTGAGCCGTCCCCAGTCCCCCGCCGAGGGCCGCTGATGCGGTCATTTGAGTTGATCTGCTTTCAGCCTTCATCTGTTTTGCCTTTCTTCATGTCTCCGTGACTACTTCTCTTGCCTGCCCCTTGACTTGCCTGACTGCTTCCGCTAGTCGCACCGCCCCTACCTGACCGCTTCCGCTAGTCGCAGACCGCCCCTACCGCTAGTCGCAGGCTTCGCAAGTCTCCGGATTCTCCAAGGAGCAGACCGCGCCCTCGTCGGAGACGCCGTTCGCCGAGGTCTGGTTGATGTTCGTAGCTGCCCTCGACCGCAGGTAGTAGGTGGTCTTCAACCCCATCCTCCAGGCGTATAGGTACATGGAGGAGAGCTTCCCTATCGTGGGCGTATCCATGAACAGGTTCAGCGACTGGCTCTGGTCGATGAACGCCCCCCTCTCTGCGGCCATGTCGATGAGCGCCCGCTGCGGTATTTCCCAGGCCGTGCGGTATACGTCCTTTAGTTCGTCGGGGATGCCCTTGATGTTCGCAATCGACCCTCCGCTGCGCTTGAGGGTCTCGACCATGCCCGGTGTCCACATCCCTATCCTCTTAAGGTCACGCACCAAGTAGCGGTTGACCTGCAGGAACTCTCCTGAGAGCGTCTCCCGCTTGAACAGGTTGGAGATCTGAGGTTCGGTGCACTCATAGCAGCCTGCGATAGAGGCGATGGTGGCGGTCGGCGCCACGGCGATCAGCAGGGAGTTTCTCAACCCGTGGACGGCGATGCGGCTTCTCAGTTCCTCCCAACGGGCTTCATCGGTTACTGGCGCCCCCCAGAGGTCCATCTGCAGTTTTCCTGCGGCGGCACGCGTCTTCTTGTAGTTGGGGTGCGGGCCGTGCTCAGACGCCAGGCTGCAGGATGTGGACAGCGCCCAGTAGTAGATCTCCTCGGATATGCGGCGCGAGACCTCGCGGGCTTCTTTGCTGTCGAAGGGCAGTCTCATCTGGAGGAAGACGTCCTGCAGCCCCATCAGCCCCAGACCCACCGGCCGCCAGGATGAGTTGGAGGACTCAGCCGACTCGATGGGGTAGAAGTTGAGGTCGATCACCCGGTCCAGGAACTTCACGGCAGTGCACACGATCTCGCCTAGGCGGTCGTATCGGAACTCGCCGTTGCGAACCAGCCTGCTCACGTTCACCGAGCCCAGGTTGCATACGGCTGTCTCTTCGGCGTCGGTCACCTCCAGGATTTCCGTGCACAGGTTGGAGAGGTGTACTACTTCGTCGCCGCCCGTCTGATTGCACTTGAGGTTGGCTGAGTCCTTGAAGGTCATCCAGCCGTTTCCGGTCTGCGCCAGGGTGCGCATCATGCGCATGTAGAGCTGGCGCGCCGGCAACTGCCGCTCGTAGAGGCCGTCCGCCTCGGCCTGGAGGTACGCCCGCTCGAACTCCTTCCCATACAGGTCGGTGAGGTGCCCTACGACCTTGGGGTCGAAGAGCGACCACTGCCAGTTGTTCTCGACGCGCTCCATGAAGACGTCGGGAATCCAGTTGGCCAGATTCAGGTTGTGGGTGCGCCGCGTCTCGTCGCCGGCGTTGTCGCGCAGTTCCAGGAACTCTTCGATGTCTGCGTGCCAAGTCTCTAAGTAGACGCAGGCCGCCCCCTTGCGCCGCCCTCCCTGGTTGACAGCCGCCACGGAACTGTCCAGCGTCTTGAGCCACGGGACGATGCCGTTAGAGAGGCCGTTGGTGCCGCTGATGAGCGAGCCGCGGCTGCGCACTCGGCTGTAAGACACCCCGATGCCGCCCGCGTGCTTAGACAGCTTGGCGATGTCGGTGTAGCGATGGTAAATCGACTCCAGGTCGTCGGCGGGGGAGTCCAGCAGATAGCAGGACGACATCTGCGGATGCGTCGTGCCGGAGTTGAACAGCGTGGGGCTCGAAGGCAGGTATTCCAGGGAGGAGATCAGGTTGTAAAGGTCGACGGCCTCGTCTGAGTCTTCGGATAGGCCGCACGCCACCCTCATCAGGAAATACTGAGGGGTTTCGATGACCATCCGAGTGTTTGGATGGCGGATCAGGTAGCGGTCGTAGACCGTCCGCATGCCAAAAAATTCGAAAAGATCGTTTCGGTAGCTGTTGATGGCGGCGTTTAAGGCGTGGACGTTGGCCGCTACGAACTCGGCGGTCTCCGAACCGATCAGCCCTAGTTCGTGTCCGACAGTTATCGACTCGGCGAATGACCTGATGCCGTGGACGCAGACCTCCTCGTCGATGTAGGTCGCTAGCAGACGGGCTGCCAGCCGAGAATAATTAGGCTCGTCCACCACGAAGGAAGCTGCGATTCTGATGGCTAATTCGTCGAGTTCGACGGTGGTGGCCCCGTCGCAGAGTCCGCTGATGGTGCGGGTGGCCACCCGCATGGGGTCGACGTCCTCGAGACCGGCGCAGCACCTTTCGACGCGACGGATGATCTTGCTCGGGTCGACCCTCTCATAGCTTCCGTCCCGCTTCTTCACCCGCATGAGCGTGGACGTCGAGATGCCCTCGGCCAAGTCGTCGTCTTCCCAGAATGCCTCGCTGGACGTGTTCCAGGCAACGGGGGAGGAACCGTTGGAGGAAGGTTCTGCGCCGTTCGTCCTAGGGAGTTCGGGAGCTTTGCTTAGTGCCGGCTGCGTCGTCACGGCGACGATCTCCTCCTTTTTGGTCGGTGCTTGTTTCTGGCCTGGGCACTCGTTGTGAATATGTGAATATCTTGTGGATAAATAGGAGTTTGACGGGATTTTTGATTACAAGGAGCACTTCGAGCATCAGGCATCGCGGTAATTACGTTTACGTAATTACCGCGATGTAATTTGTCCACACTAGTGCATGCTCACCTTCGAATCAAGACAAAGAATCACGCAAAAGTCCAAATCGCCAGAAATCCGCAGCTTTTCAACAGCTTTTTCAGTGTGAAAAGTTTGAAAATCTCGCTGGATTTAGGAGCTTCCCATCATCGGCGGAGTTACGACCGCCGCAGTGCGAAAAAGTGCGGGAATCTCGCTTTCGCTCCTGCGTTCGCCCTCGCCAGGGTGGAGGCTTAGCCCTTTGAGATACGCCCGTTGAGCAGCGTCATCACACGGTCTGCGCTCTTCAGGGCGTCGGGGTCGTGACTGGCCATCACGACGGTTGCTCCGGCGGCGGCGACTAGTCGGAGCATCTCTGGCTTGACGGCGGCGTCGACGGCGGAGAACGGCTCGTCGAGAAGCAGAACGGGCGGTCTCGCTGCCAGCGCCCTCGCTAGCGAGACGCGCTGAGCCTGTCCGCCCGAGAGCCTGTCGGGGCGGTCGGAGGCGCGTTCTGCCATCCTCACGGACTCCAGGGCTGCAAGCGCAGCCGTCCGGGCTTCTCGCCGGCGGGTGCTGCCGAAGACGCCAAAGACGCCGACCTTGGCACGCCTGTCGCCCTCCCTGTCCTGCCCGCCTGTCTCGATTTGTCTGTTCGCTTCGCTGCCGTGTCTGTCCGTCTCGCTGCCGTGTCTGATTGTTCTGCCCGCCTCGTCCGTCCTGCTCCAAGCCCGGTGGAGGAGACCGAATTCCACATTCTCCAGGGCGCTCAGGTGAGGGAAGAGCCGCACGTCCTGGAAGGCATACCCGACATCTCTCCGCTCAGGGGGAATCCAGATCCCTTCCGCAGGGTCGTCCACCGCTCTGTTATTGAGCGTGATGCGACCTCGTTCGAGGGGGGCCAGGCCCGCCAGGGCGCGTAGCAGGGTCGTCTTGCCGCTCCCGTTGGGGCCGGTCAAGGCCAGCATTTCCCCTGGCTGAACGGAGAGTTCCACGTCGAGCACGAACTCTTCCACCCGCAAGCACACTGCTGCGGCGATCCCCGCTCCGGTGGATGCGCCGCCACCCGCCGCTTCCCTCGATCCGCTCCGTTCAGCACCCCAGCCCCAGCCACCGCCGCAGCGTTCAGACATCTCGCCGTCCCCGCCGCTGCTGTCTCGACGCCCCCGCCGGAACGCCGCGCCGCTTCTCATCGAAGCCAGTGATCCCGCAGCCCGATCAGAACGCCGATTGAGATCGCCAACAGCAGCACGCTCAGGGCGATCGCCTCCTGCGGGCGTCCGGACTCCAAGGCCACGAAAGCGGCCAACGGCAAGGTCTGCGTGCGCCCCGCTACGTTGCCGGCAAAGGTGATAGTGGCTCCGAACTCGCCCAGAGCCCTCGCCCAGGCCAGGGCCGCGCCCGCCGCCAGCGACGGACGGATGAGCGGCAGCGTGATCTTCCGAAACGCCGTTGGGCGGCGAGTTCCCAGCGTGCGCGCTGCCTCGGTCAGTTCGTTCGGGAAACTCCGCAGGGCGGCTTCGACGGTCACCACGAGGAAAGGCAGGGCCACGAAGGTGGCCGCCGCCGCTGCGCCCGCCGTCGTGAAAGGGAGCGACCAGCCCATCCAGCGGTCGAGCCACTGCCCGATCAGACCTCGCCTGCCCAGAGCGAACAGCAGCGCCGTCCCTCCGACCACCGGAGGCAGCACCATCGGCAGCAGCACCACGGCGCGCATGACACGTCGAACCCAGGGGCGTGAGCGCGCCAGCATCCACGCCAGCGGCATTCCCACTAGCACTGAAACCCCAGCCGCCGCGAGGCTCGTGACCGCCGAAGTGGCCAGGGCGTCGAGCACCCTAGGAGTCCCCAGCACGCCGAGCAGGTTCGACCAGGGCGTGCGCTGCAGAAGCCCGACCATGGGCGTGACCAGGAACGCCAGCCCGACCGCCGCCGCCAAGACGACTGGCCAGGCCGAGCGCTCCCTCAGTTCCGGCCGCAACCTTGCTCTGCCCGCTTTCCGCCCAGCCCCAGCCCCTCGTCCGCCGGATCCGCCGGATCGAGACGTCTTAGCCGGCCAGGCGTGTGCGCTCTCCGGCTGCGGCTCTGCGTCCTGCGAAGTCCCTGCCCGTGAGCTTCTCACGGCAGCACCGGCTGCGACCGATTTCTCGCTGGGGGATGCGTCCTGCGAAGTCCCTGCCTCTGAGGCTCTCACGGCGGCAGAAATCCCGCTTCCGCCAAAATCTGCTGAGCAGTCGCCGACAGAACGAAGTCTGCAAACTCCGCCGCCGCCGCCTTTTCGCTGAGCACGGCCAAGGGGTAGGACGCAGCAGCCGGATGCCTCAGCCGGATGCCGAAGGCGTCCTCTCCGCCCGCTGCCAGGTCGGTGGCGTAGACCAGTCCGGCGTCCACCTCTCCCAGCATCACTTTGGTGAGCACCGACCTGACGTTGGGTTCATGGGTGTCGACGACCAGACGGGCCGCGTCGCAGCGCACCCGCTCCCCGCCGCCTTCAGCCTTAGCGCTCTCGTCGCCTTCCCCTCTACCAGCGCCGTTGCCCCCGCCGCCTTCCCCGGCGCCGTTGCCCCCAGCGCCGCTCGACGGGCAGACGCCCATCTCGGCGCCGGCGTCGGCCAGAACCTCCTCCGTCAAGGCGCCGCAAGGTACCTCGGGGTCGCACGCCGCCACCAGCAGGTCGGGCTTGCCCAGCGAGGCCAGCCCGTTTACGCCCCCAGGATTCTCCGCCGGGACAGCCAGCGCCAGCCGGTTGCGGGCGAAGACGGCGCTGCCCCTCTCGCTGCCCCGTCCGCTCGCCTCGTTCCGCCCGCTTGCCCCACCCCGCCCGCTCGCCCCGCCCCTCTCGCTCGCGCCGCCTCGCCCGCTTGCCCTGCCCCGTTCGCTTGCCCTGCCCCGCCCGTTAGCGCCGTCCTGTCCGTCTATTTCCGCTAGCAAGTCCTCCATCACTCGTTCGTTGGCCGACGCAAAAACGTCTACGTGCGCCCCAGCTTTGATCTGCGCCGCCAATCGGCTGCTGCCTGCGAACTGCAGGACGACATCGACGTCGGGATGATCACGTTTGAACGCCTCGGCGATTTCGGTGAATACGTCGGTGAGCGAAGAGGCGGCGAAGACGTTCACGTTCCGCTCCTCGACTCCTCGTCCGCATCCGCCGGCCAGCACGCCCCCGGCCATTACAGCGGCCACCAGCACGACCTTCGCTCCTAGATGCGGATGCGCTTTCAAGCCCAGCACTCGGTCAGCTACCGATGCGGCCGAGGTCGTTCCACTATCACGTTGGTGGACTTGACGACGGCAGCAGCCGCCACCCCAGGCTCCAGCCCCAGTTCCTCGGCGGCTTCCCGTGTCATCAGCGAGACGAACCTGTGCGGCCCCGACTGAATCTCGATCTGCGCCATCACGTCGTCTTTCACTATTTTCGTGACCAGCCCTTCGAAGCGGTTACGCGCCGAGATGCGTCCGTCTCCGCCCCGCCCGCCGGCGGCCTCTTCCGCCCTCGACACCGCCAAGCGGGCGAGTTCCGCTCCCTCCACGAGCCGCTGTCCGCCGTCGCTGCGCCGCACCGACAGGACGCCCTCGTCCATCCATCGTCTGACGACGTCCACCGACACCCCTAGCAGCCTCGCTGCTTCTCCGACTCTGAATAGCTTGCTAATACTAGATATTCTATTATAAAACTTAAGAATAGAGCAGTTTTTGTCTCAGTTATTGCCGAGCGACTTGTCTGCTTTCTTGTTGGCCGCCCCGCCCGTCGCCCTGCCCGCCCGACCCCTCCTCCCTCACCGAGGGCTGTAGGATTGCCGCTAGGCCGTCAGTCCGCCTAGCCGCCAGGCCACCTCAGGACGCTCCGAATGAAAGGCTCACCTCCTTGTCATCTCCCGACCCCACGCCCGACCTCAGCGCTCGCCGATGAATCACTTCCTCTACTTGGCTCAGCCCGCCGAAGCCACTGAGCCCGCTGACGCCGCTGACGCCGCTGAGTCAGTCACCACCGTCACCGACGCCTGCGGCGCCGACCCAGGCTGGCTGTGCCGCTGGATGTTCGAGCGCACCGGCAACGAGCTGCTGTCCTCTGCCTCGGATTGGTTGATCCAACGGCCTCTGAAGATCGTTCTGATCCTGCTCGGGGCGTTTCTGTTGAGCCGTCTAGCCCGCCGTGCGGCCCGCGGCCTCGTCGCCCGCATCGCCAAGACCAGCACCAACAGTAAGTTGGCGAACATCCGCTCGCGAGGCCCGACGAAGTTTCTTGCCGACGAGGAGGAGAAAGAAAACTCTCGGGCGCAGGCGCGCGCCGACACCCTCTCCACGGTGCTCAGCAGCATCATCTCCGTCATCGCCTGGAGTGTTGCCCTGCTGATGATCCTTGGCGAGTTCAACATCAACATCGGCCCGCTTCTAGCGGGTGCTTCCATCGCAGGCGTGGCCATCGGTTTTGGGTCTCAGGCCGTCGTCAAGGATTTCATTTCGGGGCTCTTCATGCTCATCGAAGACCAGTTCGGCGTCGGAGACACCGTGGACTTAGGGCATGCCTCAGGGACGGTGGAAGCGGTCACGCTGCGCTCTACCACGATCCGCGACGTCGCCGGGACGGTCTGGCACATTCCCAATGGCGAGATCAGCCGGGTCGCCAACAAGTCGCAGCTCTGGTCGCGGGCAATGCTCGACGTGGAGGTGGCCTACGAGACCGATCTCCGTTTGGCCGAAGGCGTGATCCAGAGGGTTGCTGACGAACTCTGGGATGACCCCGAGTGGGGAGGCGACGAACTGATGGGTCAGCCCGAAGTCTGGGGCATCCAGACTCTGGGCGCTAGCGGCATCGCCATTCGTCTAGTGGTTAAGACGCAGCCCGCTATGCAGTGGAAGGTCGAGCGGGAACTGCGTATGCGCATCAAAGAGGCCCTAGACGCCGCTGGGATCGAGATTCCATTCCCGCAGAACACGGTCTGGCTGCGCAACCAGGGCGAGGTCTTGCCTGCAGAGCCGCCGCCGCCTGAGTCTATTCCTGTCTCTGAGCCGCCTCGTTACAGAGCCGAAAAGCGCGCCGGAGACGAAGAAGACGCCGACGAGTAGACCCAGGTGGGCGGCCAAGCCGCCGCCCTCCGTCAGTTGCCTGGGAACCTCACCTCTACGGCGGGCTGCGAGTCTGCGTCTTCGGACGCAAGGAGGAGCAGTTTCGATATCACGCCGGCCGCACAGAGGTCATTCCGAGCCGCCTCCAGGCTTTTGAGGTAGTCAGGCGGGGCGGTCACCCTCAGCAGTTCGACGGGGGAGCGCAGCGGAAGTCGAGCCTCGCTCTTGGCCTTTCGCACTTCGCCTAGCACTTCGATGGCCGCCCTCAGCACCGCCTCGCTCGAGTCGTCCTCCTCGTCTGTCTCACTGGCTGAACTCGCTTGTCCTCCCAGGTTCCCTATCTCGTCGGCGGCGGGCCACTTTTGGAGGTGGACAGATCCGTCGTGCCACCAACTCCACGTCTCTTCGCAGACAAACGGCAGGAAAGGCGCAAAGAGCCTGATCAGCACCCCCAGAGCCTCTCGCAGGGTGCTGCGGGCCGCCTCTGCGCCGTCTCCCTCACCATAGGAGCGGTTTTTCACCAACTCCAGGTAGTTGTCGGTGAAGTCCCAGAAGAACTTCTCCGTCCTCTCCAGGGCGCGGGCGTAGTCGAAGGCTTCGAAGTCGGCTGCGGTCTGTGCAGCTAGGCGGCGCAGCCGCACCAGCAGCCCAGCGTCTACCGGCTCGGGGGAGGTTCTTCCGTTTGAGAGCCGCCCGCCGTCTCCCGTCGCCGCCCCGTCCGCCGCCGCCGCCGCCCCGTCCGCCGCACCGCTGTCCTGACCAACGCCGTCTGCGCCCTTTTCGTTAGCGCCGGTGTTCCCCCCGTCGGAGACCAGTCCAAGCACGAAGCGGGCAGCGTTCAGTATTTTCATCGCCAGCCGCCGCCCCACCTTGAGCTGACCCTCGTCGAAGGCGGTGTCGGTGCCTGGCCGGGCGCGCGCCGCCCAGTAGCGCACGGCGTCCGCTCCGTATTCCTCCAGCAAGTCGATGGGGGTGATCACGTTCCCCTTCGACTTGGACATCTTCTTGCGGTCGGGGTCGAGCACCCAGCCGGAAATGGCGGCGCGCTTCCAGGGCAGCCGGTCGTGCTCTAGGTGGCTGCGTACTGTGGTGGAGAACAGCCAAGTGCGGATGATCTCGTGCGCCTGCGGACGCATGTCCATGGGAAAAGTTCGTTCGAACAGGTCTGGGTTGGTCTCCCACCCGCAGGCGATCTGAGGCGAGAGCGAAGAGGTGGCCCAGGTGTCCATGACGTCTTCCTCGCCCACGAATCCTCCCGGCTGCCCGCGCTGAGACTCCTTGTAGCCCGGAGGCGCTTTTCCGGCCGGATCCACGGGCAGGTCGCTCTCCACAGGCAGCAGAGGCGGACGGTCGTAGCGCACCTTGCGGTCTTCGTCCAATTCATACCACAGGGGCAGCGGCACGCCGAAGTAGCGCTGCCGGCTTATCAGCCAGTCGCCGTTCAGCCCGTTCACCCAGTTGGCGTAGCGCACCTGCATGTGTTCCGGCACCCAGAGGAGCTCCTCCCCTCTGTCCAGCAGTTCCTCCCGCAGTTCCTCGCCGCGCCCGCCGTTGGTGATGTACCACTGGCGCGTGGTGATGATTTCCAGCGGTCGGTCGCCCTTCTCGAAAAACTTCACGGCGTGGGTGATCGCCTCCGGCTCGCTGAGCAGGTCGCCGGAGTCGGTCAGCATCTCGGCGATGCGCCGGCGCGCTCCTCCTGCGGTGCGCCCTGCCAACTCCGAGTATGCGGCTCGGCCCTGGGGGGAGTCCAGACCCGCCGGAGGGTCGGACAGGATGCGCCCGTCCGTTCCGAGCACCGAACGCACCGGCAGGTCGAGTTCCCGCCACCAGACGATGTCGACGGTGTCGCCGAACGTGCACACCATCGCCGCGCCTGTGCCTTTCTCCGGATCAGCCAGGACGTGGGGCAGGACGGGCACTTCCACGCCGAAGAGAGGGGTGCACAGCGTCGAGCCGAAGAGTTCTCCGTAGCGCTCGTCGTCGGGGTGCGCCACCACGGCCACGCAGGCCGCCAGCAACTCCGGCCGAGTGGTGGCGATGGCTACGTGCCCTTTGCCGTCGGTTCGGTGGAACGCCAGTTTGTGGTAGGCGCCTGGGCGCTCCCGTTCTTCCAGTTCCGCCTGAGCCACGGCGGTGCGGAAGGTCACGTCCCAGAGGCAAGGTGCTTCGGCTGAGTAAGCCTGACCTCGCTGCAGGTTGCGCAGAAACGCCAACTGAGAGATGCGCCGAGAGTGATCGCTGATGGTCGTGTACTTGTACGTCCAGTCCACAGAGAGCCCCAGACGCCGGAAGAGGTCTTCGAACGCCTGCTCGTCCAGGGCGGTGAGTTTCAGGCAGAGTTCCGTGAAGTTTTGCCGCGAGACTGCTTGCGGCTCAGCGGGCGGCTCCTGCGGCGGAGAGAAGTCCCCCTCGTAGGGCAGCGCCGGATCGCAGAGTACGCCGTAGTAGTTCTGAACCCGCCGCTCAGTGGGGAGTCCGTTGTCGTCCCAGCCCATCGGATAGAAGACAGCCCTGCCGCGCATGCGCTGGTAGCGGGCGATGATGTCGGTGTGGGTGTAGCTGAAGACGTGCCCCACGTGCAGCGAACCGCTCACTGTGGGGGGAGGGGTGTCTATAGAGAAGACATCCGAACGCTCCCTGCTGCGGTCGAATCGGTAGGTGCCCTGTGCTTGCCAGACGGCGTCCCAGCGTTCTTCCAAGCCGTCCAGCCTCGGCCGCTCCGGCATGTTGACGACGCCCGGACGCCCTGGACGCCCTGGAGCGCTCATAGATCTTCCGCCCGCATCTCGGGTCGACGCGCCCGCGCCGGGTGTGCTGATCTCAGCGTTCATGACGGCCAGAAACGCTAGCGCCCCGTGCGCCGTCGGGCGAACTCGAACAGGGCGACTGAGCCCGCAACCGTCACGTTTAATATTCCCAACTGCCCTTCCGTGGGGATGCGAACCAAGACGTCGCAACGCTTGCGGGTTAGCCGGGAAAGGCCGCTCCCCTCGCTGCCCAGAACCAGCGCCACCGCAGAGTCTGCCAAGTCCAGTTCCCAGATGGTGCTTTCTGCCGCTGCGTCCAGACCGACCGACCAGACCCCTCGCTCTGTCAGTTCCGCAAGCGCCGTCGGTATGCCGCTCGCAGCAACGAAGTAAAGGTGCTCCACAGCGCCTGCTGATCGTTTGGTGACCACCGGAGTGATCCGCGCCGACCGATGGCGAGGGAGCACGACCGCACGGACGCCGGCGCACTCGGCGGTACGCAGCAGAGACCCCAGGTTGCCAGGGTCGACGACGCCGTCGAGAACCAGCAGGGGGGGCGCTGCTCGGTTGTCGGTCGAGGCGTCTGCGGCGTCTGCCTGAGCGTCTGCGGCGTCTGCCTGCTTCAATGCGTCTTCCATCGAATAGATGGGCAGCGGAGCGGCCAGCGCCAGCACTCCCTGGTGCGAAGCGGTTTCCGCCAAGGCCTCGATCTTCTTTCGGGGGGTTTCCCTGATCGGCACGCCCGCTTCGTCGGACAGGTCGATGATCTCTTCCAGGATCCTGGCAGGTTCAAGGTCGGCCGCAAGGAGCACTTCCCGCACCGGTCTTCGTCCGGCCAGCAGGAGCTCCTTCACCGACTGACGCCCTATGACCCTCTCGCCCCCCAGATTTCTGCTGCGCCTGTCCTCTCCTTGCCGCCCACGGGGGCGCTGCCCGCCAGCCTGTCGATCTGAGCGCCCTCTGCGTTGCCCTCCGGAACGCTGCCCCCCGGAACGCTGCCCCCCGGAACGCTGTCCCCCGGAACGCTGTTCTCCGGAACGTTGCCCGCCGGAACGTTGCCCGCCGGAACGTTGCCCGCCGGAACGCTGCCCGCCGCCTCGCTGTTCTCCTGAACGCTGCCCCCCGCCCCGTCGATCCTCCTGTCTTCCGGACTTTTGCCCGCCCCCCCGCATCGGCGTGCTTCCGCGCTGTCCAGGTCTCCGTTCTCGCCCCTTTTCAGCCCCAGGTCTCCGTTGCTGCCCGGGTCGCGACCCCGGCCGGCTTCCTGACTTCCGGGGACTCCGGGGACGGGGACTCCGGGGGCCGGACTTACCCCCGCCCCGCTCGTCGCTCACGCCAGCAGGGCCGCTGCCCAGCAGGCAATGCCCTCTCCTCTTCCCAGGGCGCCTAGACCTTCGGCGGTCTTGCCTTTCACCGAGACCGGAGCTCCTACCGTCTCGCTGAGCCTCGCCTGAACTTCCAAGCGGCGAGGGGCGATCCTCGGCCGCTCGGCGACCACCGTGCAGTCCAGGTTCTGGACGACCCATCCAGCGTCTGTGACTTTCCGCACGACTATGCGCAGCATCTCAATGCTGTCGGCGCCCTCCCAGGTCGGCTCGTCGTCGGGAAAACAAGCACCCATGTCACCCAGTCCCGCCGCCCCGAGGATTGCGTCGCAACAAGCGTGGGCGATCACGTCGGCGTCGCTGTGTCCGCGCAGACCCCGCTCGCCTGGAAAGAGCACGCCTCCTAGCAGAAGCGGACGTTCAGGGTCTTCGCTGAAAGCGTGTACGTCGTAGCCGTATCCGATGCGCATTACAGAAACCGCCCACACCTGTCCTGAACTGACTGCCGTTGCGTTCGGAACTTCCAACGGCGGCGGTTCGCTCGGTTGAAGGCTTCGAGGTCTAGCAGGTTTCCTTGGCCAGGCTGTCGTTCCCGATGACTACCAGTACGTGGGCATCCTGAAGATCCTCCACGGGAAGATCCGACGGCATGGGCGCCAGGTTGACGAGCGCCAAGCCGATTTCGGAGGCGATCACCTGAGCGTCTGCGGAGTAGTCCGGCTCGTAGTAGGCGATTGATCCGTCCAACTGCACCTCGGACTTGGTGTTGACGGCCTGCTTGGTGACGTATCCCGCCGCACTGAGCAGGTTGGTCTGGTATCCAGCGGCGCCGCAGACGTCCGTGCTGTTGGCCACCAGCACTCTGACCTCGCTGCGGGAGTGGGCGACCGGGGGCGGTTGCGTCGTCGTGGTCGTCGGAGGAGTCGTGGTCTCGGTGGTCGACACGACCAATGTCGTCGTCGCGGCAGGCCCCTCGGTCGTCGTCGGCGCAGGAGGCGTGGATGTCGCATCGCCGTTGCTGGTTTCCCCGGTCGCTGTGGTCGTCATGTCCGGCGAATCAAGTCCCCGCGCCAGCACGACGACTCCGATCAGGACGGCCAACAGTACGAGCAGAGCACCTTTGACGGCGTTAATGTTCACTGGCTTACCTTGGGCGATTTCTCAACTCGGCGGACACTCCGGTTTGCTAGGTGAGACTCCTTAGCTGCTGCAGTTGGACTCTCACATCAGGTATTTTGTTTCAGATTAGACTAGTGGCAACGGCCATAAGCGTATTCGCCCGAGTAGCTCATTTGGCCAGAGCACCGGTCTTGTAAACCGGAGGCAGTGGGTTCGACTCCCACCTCGGGCTCCTTCGGTTCTTCGATTTTGGCCGTTCCGGCGACGGCGTTCTCGGTTTCCTGCCATTCCTCTGCCGTTTCCGTTGCCCGCCCAGTCCGTCCCAAGTCCCTGTCGCCGAGTCTCGCAACGCCGTCGCTGTCCTGTAGCCTCAGGAGGGTGTCCGCTAATGCAAAAGTAAGAATTCCCACGACCCTGCGCCCTCTGACAGCAGGCGCTTCAGAGGTGAGCGCAGCCGGAGAGACGGTGGGCGAGGTTATCGAAAAGTTGAACGACGCACATCCTGGTCTGCGCGATCAGGTGCTCGACCCCGAGGGCAACCTCCGCCGCTTCGTGAACGTTTTCCTCGCCGACGAGGACGTCCGCTTCCTCGACGGACTTCAAACCCCCGTGCCCGTAGGCAGCACGATCGCCATCGTCCCGGCAGTGGCCGGCGGTTGACAGGGGCTCCAGCGGCCGCAAACTGGCGGCGCAAGCAGCCAACGCCTGACAGCCGGCGCCTAACAACCAACACCATCGCTCCGGCGCATCGCTCCGGCGTGGTCGAGCATTGGGCGAGCGCCGTAGCGCCGTAGGTTGGTGTTGCGCCCGTTTTTCTCTAGGCTGTTAGCAGTCTCAGACAGAGAGTGCTAACTACTACACGAACTTCCAGGGAGGAAGAAACTATGAGCAAAATCATCGCTTTTGACGAGCAGGCGCGTCGCGCCCTTGAGTCGGGAATGAACCAACTCGCCGACGCCGTGAGGGTGACGCTAGGTCCCAAGGGGCGCAACGTCGTGCTCGAGAAGAAGTGGGGCGCCCCCACTATCACCAACGACGGCGTGTCCATTGCCAAGGAAATCGATCTTGAAGACCCGTACGAGAAGATCGGCGCCGAACTCGTGAAAGAGGTCGCCAAGAAGACTGACGACGTGGCTGGCGACGGCACCACCACCGCCACAGTGTTGGCCTGGGCCATGGTGCGTGAGGGTCTGCGGAACGTGGCAGCCGGCGCCAACCCGATGAGTCTGAAGCGAGGTATAGAGGCAGGCGTAGAGGCCGCCGTCGAGGCCATTCGCAGCCAGTCCGTAGACGTGGAATCCAAAGATCAGGTGGCTCAGGTGGCCGCCATCTCCGCAGCCGATGACGAAGTGGGCGCTCAGATTTCCGAGGCCATCGACAAGGTCGGCAAGGACGGCGTGATCACTGTGGAGGAGTCGCAGACCTTCGGCATGGAGATGGACCTCGTGGAGGGCATGCGCTTCGACAAGGGCTACATCTCGCCCTACTTTGTGACCGACCCTGACCGTATGGAGGCGGTACTCGAAGACCCTTACATCCTGCTGGTGAGTTCGAAGATCAGCGCTGTGCGCGACGTCGTCCCCGTGCTCGAGAAGGTCATGCAGGCCGGCAAGCAACTGCTCATCGTGGCCGAGGACGTGGAGGGCGAAGCCCTCGCAACTCTGGTCGTGAACAAGATCCGCGGCACGTTCACTTCCGCCGCCGTAAAAGCTCCCGGATTCGGCGATCGACGCAAGGCTATGCTCGCCGACCTAGCCGTCCTCACCGGCGGTCAGGTTGTCAGCGAGGACGTGGGGCTGAAGCTCGAGAACACCACCCTCGACCTCCTCGGGCGCGCCCGCAAGGCTGTAGTGACCAAGGACGAAACCACCATCGTGGAGGGCAGCGGTTCCAAGGCTGACGTGGACGGACGCATCCGCCAGATCACTCAGGAGATCGAAAACACCGACTCCGACTACGACCGGGAGAAGCTGCAGGAGCGCCTCGCCAAGCTCTCGGGCGGCGTGGCGGTGCTCAAGGTGGGAGCGGCTACCGAGGTTGAACTCAAGGAGAAGAAGCACCGCATCGAAGACGCCGTGAGCACCACCAAGGCGGCTATCGAGGAGGGCGTCGTGGCTGGCGGCGGCGTAACCCTTCTTCGCGCCCAGGACGCCGTCCGTGAAGCAGCCGGCGCTCTTTCCGACCGCGACGAAGCCACTGGCGCCAGCATCGTGGCCAAGTCGTTGGAGGTGCCTCTCTACCAGATCGCAGTGAACGCCGGCCTCGAAGGCGGGGTCGTGGTGGAGCAGGTGCGCCAAACAGAAGGAACTGTCGGGCTCAACGCCGCCACGGGTGAGTACGAGGACCTCACCGCCGCTGGCATCATCGACGCTGCCAAGGTCACTCGCTCGGCGCTTCAGAACGCAGGCTCGGTAGCCGGTCTGTTCCT
Source organism: Acidimicrobiales bacterium (assembly GCA_965242895.1). Taxonomy (GTDB): domain Bacteria; phylum Actinomycetota; class Acidimicrobiia; order Acidimicrobiales; family CATQHL01; genus CATQHL01. The sequence continues at coordinate 1,033,740 of OZ251507.1, read as the reverse complement.
CACCACCGAGGCGGTCGTGGCCGACAAGCCAGAGGAATCCAACTCAGGCGCTCCGAGCATGCCCGACATGGACTACTAAGCCGGAGGGCTGCTACTTTCTTTCCCCTTGTCCGCCCGTCGTCCGCCCGCCCGAGCCCCTCGCTCGCTTTCGGCGGTCGAGCTGACGGGAGAGGTCTCCAAGAGAAGGCTCAAAGCGCTGGAACTGCACCCGGTCTGCCTGCTTCTTAAGCCGCTGCTCGGAACGTGGCGCGGCGAAGGTTACGGCGACTATCCGAGCATCGACCCCTTCACCTATACGGAGGAGGTCGTTTTCGCACACGCAGGCAAGCCGTTCCTGTCGTATACCCAGCGCACGGCGGGCGCCGACGGGCTGCCCTTGCATGCCGAGTGCGGCTATTGGCGTCCGCTTCCGCCCGCCGGTTCTGCGCCGCTCCCCGCCTCTGCGCCGCCCGGTTCTGCGTCAACCCCCGCCGGTTCTGCTCCGTCTGCCGGTTCTGCGCCCCCAGCCGCCAGCGATTCGGCTGACGTTGCTCAGAGGGTAGAAGTGCTTCTCACCCAACCCAGCGGCATCGCCGAGGTGCTCACAGGCGGTTTAACGCTCACCCACTTCGGCTTCCTGGTACTGCTGAACGCTGTCGGCGTGCATCCGACACCCGCCGCCAAGCAGGTGGACGCCACCGAACGCTGGGTGTCGGTAGACGGCGACACTCTGCGCTACAGGGTCTCAATGGCCGCGGTGGGCCACCCTATGACCGATCACGTAGAGGCGACCCTGCATCGAGTCGCCTGAGTCGCCCCCGGCGGCGTCTGCGCCCCGGGCCGCCTGCCTCCGGCGGCGTCTGAGCCCCGGTCGGCTTTCAGCCTGCCCGAGACGCCCGAAACTCCCGGGGGGCGAGCATTCTCAGAGCCGCCTTGTGTCGTCCCCGGCCCTGCTGCCGCCCCCGGGCGCCATCCCCAGGTCGCCTCTCAGATAGCTGCGAAGCCCCGTTCGAGATCGGCGATGATGTCGTCGATCGACTCCAGCCCGACCGACAGCCGCACCAGCCCCGGGTGCACCCCTGCGGTGAGTTGTTCCTCTTCCGTGAGTTGGGAGTGGGTGGTAGAGGCCGGATGTATCACAAGGCTGCGCACGTCTCCGATGTTGGCCACGTGGCTGTGAAGTTCCAGCGACTCCACGAAGCGCTGTCCCGCCTCGCGTCCTCCCGAGACGATGAACGACGGGATCGACCCGTAGCCCCGTCCCTCGGTGAGGCGGGTCGCCCGTTCGTGCCACGGACTCGACGGCAGTCCCGCATAGAACACCTGCTCCACTTCCGACCTGCCCTCAAGGTACTGAGCCACGGCGAGTGCGTTGGAGCAGTGACGCTCCATCCGCAGGCTCAACGTCTCCAGACCTTGCAGGAACAGGAATGAGTTGAACGGCGAGATGGCCGGGCCGATGTCTCGCAGCAACTGCACTCTCGCCTTGATGATGTAAGAACCTGCTCCTAGCGCAGGCCAGTAGGCCAATCCGTGGTAACTCGGGTCTGGTTCGGTGAAGTTGGGGAACTTGTCTCCCGCCCCGAAGTCGAAACTTCCGCCGTCCACGATCACGCCGCCTATGGAGTTGCCGTGACCTCCTATGAACTTCGTGGCCGAGTGCACCACGATGTCCGCCCCCCACTCGAACGGACGTACGAGATAAGGCGAAGTCGCCGTGTTGTCGATCATCAGAGGCACGCCGTGAGAGTGCGCCAGAGCCGAGACGCCTTCGATGTCTAGGAAGTCGTTCTTGGGATTGCCGAACGTTTCCCCGTAGAAGCACTTCGTGTTGGGGCGCACCGCCCGATCCCATTCCTCCAGGTCGTCGGGGTCGTTTACGAACGTCACCTCTATGCCCATCTTGGGCAGCGTGTAGTGGAGCAGGTTGTACGTGCCGCCGTAGAGCGACGCCGACGAAACCACGTGGTCGCCGGCTTCGGCCAGGTTCAGGATCGCCATCGTCTCGGCGGCTTGCCCGCTGCTCAGCGCCAGAGCACCAGGTATGCCCACTGCGGTGGAGGTAGCCCCTTCCAGACTGGCGATTCGCGCCTCGAACACCGCCTGAGTGGGGTTCATGATGCGCGTGTAGATGTTGCCGATCTCGGCTAGGGCGAACAGGTTGGCCGCATGCTCGCTGCTGTTGAAGGTGTAGGAGGTGGTCTGGTAGATCGGAACAGCCCGGCTGTTGGTGGCTGCGTCCGGTTCTTGGCCAGCGTGTATCTGTCGGGTCTCGAACCCTTGGTTGTTTTCAGGCATCTGCTTCTTTCTTATTTTCCAATTTGTAGGTTTAATTTTGAATAAGTAATGCTATGGTGAAAAGGGTAATTTCAAACACTTTGCCTGCAGTCTGCCTGCAGTCTGAGGAGGGGAGTCGATATGCACGATTTGAGGCGCCCGCCGCATTCGTGTCGCTGGCAGCGTGTTGGTCTTGTGCTGACTATTGGGCTCTCGCTGATGGGGGCCTTGCTCGTTCCCGTTGTTCCTGTCCAGGCTCAGGGGGGGGGCTCGGCGGGTGAGCGTAATGTGCAAGTTTGGGTTCGGAAGTTGATTTCCGGGAACGTAGAGTTCGGCCTTAGAACGTCTGACCCGTCTGGGGGTTCGGTCACGTTCCCCGCACTCACTAAGCGTTATTTGCTTTACGATTCAAGCACCTTTGAGGTTGGTCGTTGGCATTATTCGGATTCTGTAAAGGTGGGGCAAGGTTCTGGGAGCGTCGTTTTGCAGGTGATGGCGCGGAAGTTGGCGTCGGGGAACTTGGAGTTCGGTCTGCGCATTAATGGGCACAGAATCTGGATTCCGCGGGCCCGGTATTTCTTGTATCGCATAGCCGTTGTGGATTCTCCGCTCTTCTCTTCGGTGTTAAGCACACGATCGGAAGGGTCGGAGTGCGCCAGCGGCACCGCTGTTCCTGACCCTGAGAGCAACCCGGGTCTAGTGAGGGATTGCATGGCTCTCCTCGACGCCGCCCAATTGATGGCGCAGACTGCCAGGTATCAGAATAATCCTTCGTACGGCATAAACTGGAGCAGCAGCACACCAATTTCGAATTGGAATCGCGTTTATTTGACTTCGTCGACACCAAAGCGGGTTAATAGACTCATCCTTCGCGGAGTGCTAGGAGCGCTTCCAGGAGATCTTTTTCGGTTAGAGGAATTGACTAGTTTTACTCTTAGCGCAAGTGAAACTGCCAGCGAACTTCCAGCTGAAATTTCTAAAGCTCAAAACCTCGAAATTATCCGAATCTATTCTAGCCAACTGACAGGGAGTATACCAACTTCCCTAGGACAACTGAGTAAACTAAGGGAATTAAATCTGCGCGGTAATAATTTGAGTGGGTCGATTCCTTCTGAGTTGGGGAATCTATCCAATTTGACTAGACTGGAATTATACGATAATAGTTTGAGTGGGTCGATTCCTTCTGAGTTGGGGAATCTATCCAATTTGACAAGACTGCATTTGAGAAACAACAATTTGAGTGGGTCGATTCCTTCATCCCTAGGGAATCTTGGAGAACTGACTCTGTTGTACCTAAATGAGAATCAATTAAGCGGTTCCATTCCGGCGCAATTAGGGAATCTTTCAAAATTGGGTTACCTCGAACTTCAAAAAAATGAATTAAGCGGAACTCTTCCTGAATCACTGCAAAATCTTGCGAGACTCTCTAGGTTAGATGCTTCGCAGAATAGGTTAAGTGTATTCGGTCTAACCTCGATGTCAGGAATGACTAGACTAGGTGGTCTATATCTTGAGCATAATAACTTTTCCGGCCAACTTCCTACTGTAATTGGCGAGATGCCAAAATCTAGTTCTATTTATGTACGCCTTGATAATAATAACTTCAGTGGAGAGATTCCGGCGGGAATCATTAGCAGTGGACTGTATTCTTTAGGGCTTAATGACAACAATCTGAGTGGTGAGATTCCGTCGGGACTTACTGGCAGTAGACTGAGCTACTTAAGACTGCAAAACAACAATCTGAGTGGTGAGATTCCGTCGGGACTCATTGGCGATAGACTGATCGAATTTAACCTCAGTGACAATGATCTGACTGGAGGAATCCCTCTAGACTTTCGTACCAAGACTAACCTAAGAAATATAGACCTTTCCAACAACCGACTTTCGGGGACTATACCCACCGACTGGGCAATTCGGACAGGGTCTAGTTGGATCCATTTTGACTTAAGTCTAGCAGATAACGATTTCAACGGGAATATTCCGACGGAATTAGGGAATCAAACTAAGTTGCGCACTCTAGATCTCAGCGACAACGATTTGAGTGGCACAATTCCTACGAAGCTAGGTGACCTTAGCTTAAGAACTTTGGATCTCAGTGGCAACGATTTGAGTGGCACAATTCCTACGGAGTTGGGAGATCTTACAAGCTTAAGAACTTTAGATATCAGTGACAACAATTTTGATGCTGGGACTATACCAACTTGGTTGGAGGACTTTACCTCTTTGAGCACATTACATCTAAGCAATATCAGCTTGACCGGTACAATTCCTACGTACTTGGGGGGCTTTACCAATCTCGAAGATTTGAGACTTAACGGCAACAGTTTGACTGGACCCGTCCCCACGCAGTTGGGTGGTTTAACCAGACTTGGCGTTTTGCACTTGCAAGGTAATACTGGGTTGACTGGCTGCATCCCTGCTTCTTTGGTGACCTATACTCATCGAGAATTATCTGGGTGGAATTATATATACACAACGAGAAATGCTGATGTTCAAGTCCCGCCTAGCCTGATGAGCAGCGGGGCGGTTAACTGGTGCACTTCTTAGGAGGTGTTTGCGTTTGAAAAGCAAGTTCGTGTGTAGAGATAAGTTCGTGTGTAGGACGAGTGCTATGTCCGCTAATTTGAGGCGCCCGACGCGTTCGCGCCACTGGTCGCGTGTTGGTCTTGTGCTGTTTCTGAAGTTCTTGCTGCTAGGGATGGTGGGGCTGTTCGTTCCGATTGTGAATTCTGTTCAAGCGAGTTTTGGCTCGGGGGAAGGGGGGGGGGGGGGGGGGGGGGGGGAACAGAGTGTGCCAGCGGCACTGAAGTTCCTGACCCTGACGACCCCGATGAAACTATTATTGTTCCTGTTCCTGACCCTGGGAGCAACCCGGGTTTAGTGAGGGATTGCATGGCCCTCCTCGACGCCGTCCAACTTCTTGATCAGTTTTCTAAGAATAAGAATCGTTGGTATGGCCTGAACTGGAGTAGCAGTATACCGATTTCGAGTTGGAGGGGCGTTGGTTTGACTTCGTCAACACCAAAGCGGGTCAATTTTCTGAGCCTCCGAGGAATAGTAGGAGAGTTCCCACGGGGCATTCTTCGATTGGAAGAATTAACTACTCTGCTTATTCACAATAGTCAAATAGACGGGGAAATCCCAGCTGAGATATCTCAGCTACGCAACCTTGAAACTCTTTGGCTCCGCGGTAGCGGACTTACAGGAAGGATACCAGCATCGTTAGGAGACCTGAGTAACCTAAAGTCCTTGGAATTGAAGAAAAATAATTTGAGTGGGCCGATTCCTTCTGAGTTGGGTAATTTATCCAAATTAGACCACATGTACCTGCAAAAAAATAATTTGAGCGGCAGCATTCCTTCAGAACTAGGGAATCTTGGAGAACTGTCCCAGTTGTATCTATATGAGAATGAGTTAAGCGGTTCCATTCCGGCGCAGTTAGGGAATCTTTCAAAATTGACTCACCTCAAACTCGAAAACAATGAATTAAGCGGCACTCTTCCTGAATCACTGCAAAATCTTGCGAAACTCTATGAATTAGATGTTTCGCATAATCAGTTAAGCGTGTTCGGTTTGTCGTCGATGTCGGGAATGACTAGACTAGGTGTTTTAGATCTTGAGCAAAATGATTTTTCCGGCCAGCTTCCTACTGCAATTGGCGATATGCCAAGATCTAGTTCGATTTATGTAAAACTCGCTAACAATAACTTCAGTGGCGAGATTCCGTCGGGCATCATTAGCAATGGACTGTATTCTTTAGAGCTTAATGATAATAATTTGAGTGGTGAGATTCCATCTGGACTTACTGGCGGTGAACTGAGGTATTTAGGACTTCAAAACAACAATTTGAGTGGTGAGATTCCGTTTGGATTCATTGGCGATAGACTGCTCGAATTGAACCTCAGCAACAACGATCTGACTGGAGGAATCCCTCTAGACTTTCGCACCAAGACTAACCTGAGTAACATAAACCTTTCTAACAATCGACTTTCGGGGGATTTACCCACTGACTGGGCAATTAGGACGAGGTTCTTTCATTTGCATTTATCGGGTAACGATTTCAGTGGGAACATTCCAACGGAGTTAGGGAATCAAACTGAGCTGCGCTCTCTGGATCTCAGCGACAACAGTTTAAGCGGCGCAATCCCAACGCAGTTGGAGAACCTTACTCGTTTGCAAAACTTGAGCTTGAGTAACAACGAGTTTGATGCTGCCCCTATACCAATTTTCTTGGAGAACTTTACCTCTTTGAGCACATTGCATCTAAGCAATATCAGCCTGACCGGTACAATTCCTACGTACTTTGGAGGCTTTACCAATCTCAAAGATTTGAGGCTTGATGATAACAGTTTGACTGGATCCGTTCCCATGCAGTTGGGTCGTCTAAATAAACTCGGTGTCTTGTACTTGCAAGGTAATACCGGGTTGACTGGTTGTATCCCCGCTTCTTTACAGCACTATTCTCATCAAGGATTTGGGTGGATATACACATACACAACGAGAGATATTGATGTCCAAGTCCCACCTAGTCTGATGAGCAACGGGGCGGTCAAGTGGTGCGCCTCCTAATTTGGCGAGTGGCTTTCACTGTGTTTTGGCATCGGAAGCTTGGGAAATTCTTGGCGCTAAGGTTGGGAGGTTGTTATGTGTGGTGCTGTTTGCTTGCTGTTTTCTCGGTTGCCTTAGCACCTGTCTTGGGTGTCTCTGCTCAGTCGGACTCGGGAGGCGTGGTAAGGGTGTGGGCCAGCCGATTGCCTTCGGGCAATGTTGAGATGGGGTTGCAGGTTGACGAGGTCAATGTCGGGTTTGTCAATCGTTATTTTCCTTACGCTAGGGCTTCTGAGAATGTTTGGTATCGTTCTGAAGCGAAGAGGGTGACTTCCAGTTTGGACAGCAGCCGTGCGGCTGTTCTCCAGATTCAGGTGCGTAAGTTACTTTCAGGTAATCTTGAGTTTGGTTTACTTGTAAATGGTGGAGATACTTGGTTGCCGAGAGCTCGTTACTTTGATTATGCGGGCGCTGCTAGTGATACTTCGCCTCGTTTCTCTTCTGCTTATGTCATTGGGCCAGCCTCTAGCCCGCCTTCATCATCGGAGGTAACCTCCCCAGGGTCCTCAGCGACCGCTCCAGCGCCGCCTCCGCCCGCATCGCCGCCGAATGCTCCCCAGCCGCCCGTTGCCCCAGGCGCAGAGTCGCCGCCATCCCCACCGGATACGCCTACTCCAGCGACACCCTCAGCGTCTGCCCCTCCGCCGTCCCCGCCCGCCCCCTCTACCGACAGCGTTTGCACTAATGGCACGGTAATCCCCGATCACGCTACGCAGCCTGCTCTTGTAGCGGATTGTTCAGCGCTCTTAGCGAGCAAGGCTGTGTTAGAAGGCACCAGTGGTTACACGCTTAACTGGAAGCCGGCCACGGTCATAACATCATGGAACGGCGTCGAAGTAAACACCAGAAACAGCGCCAAGAGAGTTACTGCTCTTCGTCTCGTTGAAAGCCAATTGACAGGAACGATACCCGCTTCTTTAGGAAGACTGAACAGTCTGCAGGGGCTGTTGTTGATGGGTAACTTGAGTGGGACAATTCCGTCTGCATTGGGGAATTTATCCAATTTGGTGAGTTTAAGACTATCGAGCAATAATTTGAGCGGAACGATCCCTTCCGAGTTGGGGGATTTATCTAATTTGTCACTATTGTATCTGGAAAATAACAATTTGAGTGGATCGATTCCTTCTTCACTCGGAAATCTTGGGAAACTGACTACCTTAAATCTAGAAGGGAATTCATTGAGCGGTTCTATTCCGACGTCATTAGGGAATCTTTCAAATATGACTAGCCTGGTGCTCAAAGGAAATAGATTAAGCGGTACTCTCCCTGGGCCGCTGCAAAATCTTGCGAAACTCTATAGATTAGATGTTTCGCATAATCAGTTAAGTGTGTTCGGCCTGACGTCGCTGTCAGGAATGACTAAACTACGTAACTTGGATCTTGAGCACAATAACTTTTCTGGCCAACTTCCTACTGCAATTGGCACAATACCAAGCCCTAATGCTATTCGTGTTTACCTAAACAATAATAGCTTCAGCGGTCAAATTCCGTCGGGACTTGTTAGCGATGGATTGTATCACTTGAGCCTCAATAACAACAATCTGACTGGAGGAATTCCTCAAAAAATCCGCACCAATTCTTACCTGAGTAATATAGACCTTTCCAACAACCAGCTTTCGGGGTCGATACCCACCGACTGGGCAGTTCGGACGGCTGACTGGCTGCACTTGCGTTTAGAAGGCAACAATTTCAACGGAAGCATTCCGACGGAGTTAGCGAACCAAACCAAGTTGCTTACTTTGGACCTCAGCAGCAACAGTTTGAGCGGCACAATCCCCACGCAGTTAGGGAACCTCGATTTGGAAGTTCTCCGCCTCAACGATAATGGCTTGACCGGATCCGTCCCCACGCAATTGGGCAGTTTAACCAGACTCAGCGTCTTGCACTTGCAAGGCAACACAGGGTTGACCGGTTGCGTTCCTGCTTCGTTAGAAACCTATAATCATGTTTTTACGCTCGTGCCCGAGACGAGAAACGCTGATGTTCGAGTCCCGCCTAGTCTGATGAGCAACGGGGCGGTTAAGTGGTGCGCCTCCTAGGAGGTGTTGCGTTTGAAAAGTCAGTTTGTGTCTAGGGATACGTTCGCGTGTAGGACGAGCGCCTTTCGTGCGAAATGGAGGCGACCGCCGTGCTTGCGCCGCTGGTTGCGTGTTGGTCTTGTGATGGTTCTGGGGCTCTCGCTATGGGGTGCGTTGCTCGTTCCCGTTGTTCCTGTTCAGGCTCAGGAGGGCGACTCGAGGGGTGAGCGTCATGTGCAAGTTTGGGTTCGGAAGTTGGCTTCCGATAACGTGGAGTTTGGCCTTAGAGCGACTGACCCGTCTAACGGTTCGATCACTTACCTGCCACTCACTAATCGCTATCTTTTTTACAATTCCAACACCCTTGTGGTTGATCGGTGGTATTACTCGGAGCCTGTAAAGGTGGGGGAAGGCTCTGGGAGCGTAGTTTTGGAGGTGATGGCGCGGAAGCTGGCGTCGGGGAACGTGGAGTTCGGTCTGCGCATTGATGGGCACAAGCTCTGGTTTCCGGTGGCCCGATTTTTTTCGCACAGAACCGCCGTCGTTGATTCTCTGTTCTTCTCTTCGGTGTTCCGCACGCAATCGGAGAGTTCGGAGTGCTCCAACGGCATCGTTGTGCCCAATCCGGAGAGTAACCCGGGTCTAGTGAGGGATTGCATGGCCCTCCTCGACGCTATTCAATTTGTAAGCCAGTCTTTTCAGCATAGGCGTTCTAGTTCCTCCTATTCAGACTTTATAAACTGGAGCAACTGGAGCAGCAATCTAGCAATTTCGAGTTGGAGTGGCGTTAGTTTGACTTCGTCGACACCAAAGCGGGTTAATGTACTGAACCTTTCCGGATTGATAGGAGAATTTCCACCCGATTTCTTTAGACTGGAGGAATTAACTTTTTTTGTTCTTAACAACAGTCAAGTAGTTGGAGGAATTCCAGATGAAATATCTCAGGCTAAGAACCTCACCTTTCTTTTTATGTCTAATAACGACTTTGTTTATCATAACGGGTTTGCTTCTCATAATGGATCGCCAGGAAGGATACCAGCTTCATTAGGAAGTCTGAGTAAATTAAAGCGGTTACGATTGAGCTATAGTAATTTGAGCGGATTCATTCCTCCCGAGTTGGGGAATCTGTCCAATTTGGAAAATTTAGAATTAGATGATAATAATTTTAGTGGCCAGATTCCTGCGTCGCTGGGTGATTTGTCTAATTTGACAAATTTGACATTGGCACGTAATGGTTTGAGTGGTTTGATTCCTACTGAGTTGGGGAATTTGTCTAATTTAGTAGAATTAGAACTGAACGACAATAGTTTGAGTGGTTCGATTCCTGCGTCCCTAGGGAATCTTTCAAAATTGACTCACTTCGAACTGCAGAAGAATGAATTCAACGGCACTCTTCCTGAGTCACTGCAAAATCTTGAGAAACTTGAAGTATTGAATGCTTCGGACAATAAGTTAAGCGAGTTCGGTCTGACGTCGATGTCAGGAATGACTGGCCTGCGTGTTTTAGATCTTGGGAATAATGATTTTTCTGGCCAACTTCCTACTGCAATTAGTGGAATTGATGTATTTCTTAGTAATAATAACTTTAGTGGTGAGATTCCGTTGGGTTTTGCTGACTATGGGCCGCGTTCTTTGGACCTCAGTAACAACAACCTGACGGGAGGAATTCCTCTAGATATTCGTACTAATTGGTACCTAAATAAAATAGACCTTTCTAACAATCGGCTCTCGGGGGCTATACCCACTGACTGGGCTCGTAGGCCCATCTCAGTAGAAATACCTAAAGAATCTTTATTGGGCAACGATCTCAATTTTTCTTTAGTGGGCAGAGATATTACTGTTGTGGCAACGGATTTTTCATATTTGCTCATCGGAGGGCTATACTTGTTTTTAGCGGGTAATGATTTTAGTGGGAATATTCCGCCGGGACTAGGGGAGGTAACCTCTTTGAGGTTTCTGGACCTTGGCGATAACAGTTTGAGTGGTGAAATTCCCGCGCAGTTGGGAAACCTCACTAACTTAGAAGCTCTTTATCTCAACGATAATGGCTTGACTGGATCTGTCCCCGCGCAGTTAGGTGATTTAACCAGACTCAGTGTTTTGCACTTACAAAGCAACACTGGGTTGACTGGCTGCGTTCCTGCTTCTTTGGAGACTTATGTTCCTTGGGTGCACTCATTCAAACCGGAACCGATCGATGCTGACGTTCAAGTTCCGCCCAGCCTGATGAACAATGGGGCGGTTAACTGGTGCACCTCCTAGAGAGGCGTTGCCCTGCTAGCTGTCTTGCCGCCGCTTGATGAAACGTTCCCGAAAGTTAGGTTTCTCTGGCGGCGCCTCGAGTTGGGGCAGAGAAGCGCTGGCCATCGTCGCTAGCACGTGCGGGTCTACCAAATTGACGGCCACGTTTATCGTGCGCCGCATCAGGTTGCTGGCGATGGTATCGGCTGCATCACCGGTAGGCCAGTTGCCTCGGGCGCGCTTGTGCTCTAGCGCCGCCATCGCGTAGGCGGCGACGCAGTTCCGGTGGGCCAGCCTGGTCGTGGAGAAAGCGGCGAGACCGGCCCATCTACTCCAGCCGCTGCACAGCGCCTCGTAGATGTCTCTGGTCTCGATGACGCCTAGCTCGCCCGCCTGCTTGGCCAGTTCGACTATCCACCATCCCCGCCGCAGGGGAGCGTCTCTGATGCCGTAGCTGACGCGGTGATGGATGCCGCCGGCGTTCCGCAGGTATGTCCTGACTGCTATGTCTAGCCGGTAGTGGGCGTCCTTCTCGATCTTGGGCCGCGCCTCTGCGTCGAGCAGCGATCGGTCTAGCAAGTCTTGACGGAACGGCGGGTTCATCTTGGCCAGGAAGAACCGCGGCGGGTTCGGCAGCCGTCCGTCTGCGAGAAGGCGCAGAGTGAACAGGTGCCACCACTTGTATTCCATGGTCTGCACCCGCGTGGCGCCCGAGGCGGCGACGGCGCTGTGGATGTCGTTGTCTCCGTGCCAGTCCCGCGTAGCGAACTGCTCCGCTGTCAGGCTGCGCGGCACCGGGCGCAGGCCGTCAAGCGCCTTCCCTGGGGCGCAGCTTTGCTGCAAGACGACCTTCATTAATAACTCCGAAGGCCCGTTCCAGACAGCACGGATGAGTTCCTGCTGGAGTTTGGTCCGTTCCGGGTCGGTCTTGTGGTGGTCGTAGGCGGGCGGCGAGATACGCCTTTGCCATTCTCCTATTTTCTGGCAGGCGTCGAGGACAGGTTTAGTCATCGGCTTAGTCATCGTCTGTGGCCGCCCGCCGGAAGCCCGTTATTCCAGCGGCCAGCTCTCAGTGGATTAGTCATCGTCATCGTCATCGTCATCGTCATCGTCATCGTCTGTGGCTGCCCGCTGCCGCAACTCCAGGGGTAAGAACACCGTGGCCGCCTCGAACGGATCCCACTCGGTTTTTTGCTGGCTGCCCGGCCCCCAGAGAGGGATGCCCTCTGCGTCTAGCCGCTGCAGCACTGCGTTGGCGTTCTGGCTGGCCGGCACGCTCGGGCCGTCTTCGTCCTCCTCGATCTTGAAGCAGTCGTGCAGCGGCAGCAGAGCCAGGGCTGCGGCCCAGCACCCGATCAGCGCCTCGCCGGTTTGCAGTTGTTCGATCCTGTCGGGGTGGGCAGAGATTTGGATGAAGTAGTCGCCCTCTGCATCTTGCACTTTGATTGAAACCTTTGTGTTGGGTTCAGAGTCCTGCGAAACGAACTGGAGGAGGCTCCGCTTGTCGTGGCTGGCCCTGACAGGGGCGCCCCGCACCAGCCATCGGCCGCGTGCGACCTCGATGGGCTCGTCTCCCCAAGCAGTGCCGGCCGGGTTCAGGTGGCAGCGCTCCGCCGTCACGACCACCCCCGGCCACAGCCGGATGTCGCTGTAATGCCCAACGACGGCGGGATCGACCTTCACTGTATGGCTGGCGTTCTGGTTGGTGGTGAGCGAGACGTGCAGCGCCAGGGCGCACCTCGTTTCCACCGCCCATTTGGCTTCGCCGCTGTCGAGCAGCGCCTGCACGCCCACGGCGCCGCTCAGTTCGTGCCGGGCTGTCCAGGCCGATGACTGGCCAGACTCCGGCCGGAATTCGCAGGCGTATTGACCGTCGGGCCAATCGCCCGACTGCTCGTGCTTGTCGCTGGTGTCGTCGAGACACGGTGCAGAGCAGGTCAGTCCCGCCGCGGCGCGCTGCGCCTCTTCTGGGTTCATGCCTCTGGCTCCGGCGCTTCGTCGGGCTGCTCGGGCTCTGGCTCCGGCGCTTTGCCGTGATCGTCGGGCTGTTGCGGCTGCTCGGGCTGCTCGGGCTGTTGCGGTTCGTCGGTCTGCTGCTGCTCGTCGGGCTGCTGCGGCTGCCGGCGGAGCATCTCGACTCTGACCAGCCCTCGATCCATGTCGGTGGATGAACGGAACGACTCGTCCTCGATCCGCACTCTGGCGGAGCCGTGCTCCGGCGGATTGCTGATCCTGGCCTCGCCATCCGGGCCTTCCTCGACGATCTGCTCCTCGCCGTGGATCAGCACCGACTTGATCTTGTAGTAGCGCGGCTTGATTTTCCTCTGGGATGTCTGGTCAGTCCCCGACGGGAGGTACAGGCGCAGCCATACCTGGCTGCCTTGGCGGAACTGCTTGCTGGCGCTCCAGTCGACGTGGAACTCCGCTGGGTTGCGGGAGTCGGCGCGGCAGGTCGTCGAAACCCCTGTCGTGTTACCGGCCATCCTCGTGCGATCGGCGCCGTCTCCGCCGCCGTTGCGCCGAGCTGCTTTCTGTTGCTTGCGTTCCTTGCGCGGCCCGTCGGATGTTTCAACGTCGCCTGTGTTCCTCTTGGGCGTCGGCTTGAGGAACTGATCGCCTAGCACGGAAAGCCTCAGTTCGGGCGGCTCGTAGACTTTGCCTTTCTCCGGCAGCGCCTCCGCTTCGCGCAGCAGTTTCTCGGCCAGGTCTTTGAGCATGTTTTCCAACGTGTCCTGGTCGCCCTCGCCCTCGATCTCGCTGGGCCGGATCTGATTGTGAGACACGCCCTCGGCTTGACGGATCAAATCCCCGAACTCCTCATCGCTGCTGGCGTTGACCACGGCGTCGAACGGAGACACCTCGGCGAACTTCTGCCTGTCCAGGTAGCCCCTGGTGTTGTGTTCGATGAACATCCCGTCACGGAACATCCACACCCGCGTCCGCGCATCTTCGCCCTGATCTAGGCGCGAGCGGAACCAGACTTGTGTTCCGGCGGGCAGGCCGCCGGCCAACTTTCGGCCTGACTTGATTGTCCTGAGCATCCGGCTGGCTTCTTTGCGCCTGGTCTTCGACTTCATCTTCTCTATGGCGGCGTCCAAGGAATCTTGGTCTAGCCGGTCGCCTTCTGGCGCGTTGACCTGCAGGAGACCCAGAAAGATCTGGACCAGGAAATCTCTGGCGGCGGCGCTGCGCACTAGCAGCGACAGATCTCCTTTAGAGCGCGCCAGCGGCTCGTACCCGCAGATCATCACCGCCGATCCGCCGCCGGCTGGGATGTGCTCTGCCAGGATCTTCGGGATCTGACTGGCGCCGGGCTCGTCATCGAAGAGCCGCGGCGCATCGTCGCCGCCGACCCTGATGTACCCGTGGTTGTTGAAGCGGGTCACGTCGCCGCTTCCTTCGCCGCCGTGCGTGTCTCCGTGCGTGGCGAGGATGGCGTGGCCTCCAAAGGTGCACCCGTGCCGGCCTTTGCCCGCGTACAGCACGTAACGGAGGTCGCTGGGAGCGAAAGCAGTGAGATGCCCGGCACCCACCGACCCCCGGCCGCTCTGCTTGGTCGACCTGCCCTGCGAATACAAAGCCTGCAGCGCTTTAGCGTCGATGCCCGCGCCGTGGTCGATGCACACCAGGCTGCGGATCTTGGTCTTCCTTAGCTGCTTGGCGATCCGGCTGATGGCCTGCTTACCTGTCTTCGGCTCATCCTTTTCCAATAGCCGGCGGGCGCTTCTGAACGCCTCCCGATATTTGCCTATGTGCGGCAGTTTGTTCTGCTCGACGCAGATGACTTTGAACGAGACGATTGCCGGCTCTCCGCCGTCGGAGTCAGAGGCGTCAAGCGCGTTCTGTATCAGCTCTCGGATTACAGTCTCGTCTTTGGTGCGGTCTCTGTCGGCGTCGTTGGACGTGAACCCTTGGGTCGGATCGTTTACTACCGAGAAGCTGAGTTCCCCGTGAGGCGGTGGGGAGCGCCGAGGCATCGATCAGTCCGTGCAGGCGCAGGGCAGAGCACCGCCTCTGGGCGTGCTCCCCCCCCCCCCCCCCCCCCCCCCCCCCCCCCCCCCCCCCCCCCCCTCACCGCACGGCCGTTGGGTTGGCCGGCGGCGATGTCGCTGTAGGAGGCTGATCTCAGAGATAGGAACTTGAAGGTTTTGCCAGCGTCCTGGGGGTTGTCAGACCGGCGGCCGTAGCGGGCTTCGATGTCGGCCCACCACCTGATGCCCGCCGGCCCCAGCGGCGGGTTGTTGTCGCTTTCTGCTGCGGCCATGCGCCGCAGCGCCGGCTCGCCTTTCATGAAGCAGTAGACGCAGTTGCCCCACCTGCCGTCCCGGTCCAGTTCCAGGTCGTAGGACTGCTCCGCCCAGAAGTCGCAGACGGCCTGCTTGTCGGCGCCGTGGTCGGCTAGCGGCGCGACGATGATCTCCCCGGCAGGGTGGGACTCGTGGCGGCACTGAGAGGTGGTCGCCCCGCCGTACATCACTTCAGCCATCTGCGCCTTCGTCACCCGGGCACGTTCGTCGGCTCGCAGTCCCATCAAGGTCACGTACCCTACGGGCGGGCCGTGCCGGCCGGCTAGGTCGGCTTTCGGCCGCGGACCGTCGCTAGGTCTGCGGGTTGGAGTGGAGGTGAAATCGGACCACCTCTGGGCAGGCCGTGATGGCGGCTGGCCGTGGGCGAACCCCCGGGCAGCCTCGTACTCTGCGACGGTCATCGCCGATCCCGAGTAGCGCTCGGCGTCGGCGGCTGCCGAAGCGAGCCGGCCTCCGTAGAAATGCCCGGCGTGGGCGGGCCCCGGGCCGCCGCCCAGCCAGTACGAGAGTACCTCTATACCTGGCAGCACTTTCAACTGCTGTGTGCAGAACCGGAGGCTCCGATTCGGGATCATCGTCTTGCGCGACACCATCTCTTCGAACGCCGTGCCGTCGTCGCGGTATCCGGGAGCGGCCGGGTCGTCGTCGGGCGAAGCCTTGACCCGGCGCACCAGCCGGAACGAAGCCACCCGTGACCATCCGCTGCGGGTCAGAGCTTCGACGGTGCAGAACTCATACCAGAGGCACGGCAGCCCGTGGTTCGACTCCAACTCTTCGCAGACCCTCGCTGCGAACTCGTAGGTCGCCGGATGCTCCGCTGTGGTGTTGGCGAACAGCACCACGTCGCCGCGGCTGGGGTCGAGCGCCCCGGACCGTGCTAGCGAGACTGCCATCGCTCCGCTGGAGCGCCCGCCGGAGAACTTCACCACGTGCGGCAGCCTGGCGTGGGCGGCGTCCCGGTAGCTGATCTGTCCGCAAAGCCCGCCGCTGGGGTCGCTCTTGCTGAGGCCGTTCCCGCAAAGCCCGCCGCCGGGGTCGCTCCCGCCACCGAGGTCTCCCTCGCCGCGGCGCTGGCCTGTCTCTCTGTCTGTGGCACGGATGTGCTTATAATGGCACGCCTGCCACTGGCCGTTGAGCATTACCCCTGCCGGTCAGCCCAGCGGCTGGCGCAGGCAGCAGACAGGCAGCAGACAGATAGAGGCGGGGAGGCGAGAGGAATGCCGCTGTCGCTTCTATCAGGAACTCCGAAAGATCCCGAAGGAAATCGCGCAAGGTGATCGCAAGGTGATAGAGACACAGTTTGCTAACACCCTTCAGGGAGCCGGCCTTGCTCGGCGCAAAGCCTCCGACCGCCAGCGAGGGCTGTTGAGCGTGGAGGACGTCCTGACCCCGCGTGGCCGCAAATGGAAACGCCGCCTAGACGTCCCTGTAATCGTCTCCGCCCTCATGGTCCTGCCGCTGCTGATTTTCGAACAGCAGTTATCAGATTCGTCTTATGCCTACCTGTGGGCTGCCGACTGGGTGCTCTGGAGCGTCATAGCCGTGGAGTTTCTGTTGATACTCCGGATCACCCCCAACCGGAGAGCCCTGACCGCTCGGTCGTGGGTCGACGTCACCGTTCTCATTCTGACACTCCCGGCGTTGCCGAACATCCTGACCGGCCTGGGTTTGGTGAGCCGAGAATCGTCGATCGAGGTGCTCGACCTGCTCCTGCTGCTTCGCTTGGCTCTCGTCATAGTCCGGGTGCGCCTGGGACCGCGGCGGCTCTTCGGCGCGTTCGGGCTGGGTTACGGGATGGCACTTCTCTTCTTCCTGGTGCTCACCGGGGGAAGTCTCCTCTCGCTGGAGGAGGACTACAGCCTGCCTGAAGGCATTTGGTGGGCCGTGGTGACTGTCAGCACTGTCGGCTACGGCGACGTGGTTCCCGACACTGCTCTCGGGCGCATTCTGGCCACCGTCCTCATCCTTCTTGGCATCAGCTTCATCGCTCTGCTCACCGGCGCCATCGCCGCTCGCGTCACAAGCCCCGAGGGTCAGCGGGAAACCGAGGAAGTGATGGGCGAACTCCAGGAGCAGAAGGCTCGAACTCTGCTGATGCAAAACGAACTTTCTCAACTGGCCGACCAGGTCAAAGATCGAAACGTTTCCGGCGAACTGCGAAGTCTGAACGACCGACTGGACGACCTCGAACGTCTCTTGCGCGAAAACAAGGATTCCGACTAGGCCGCCGCCTTTCTGTCCAAGGCCGCCGCCTTTCTGTCTAAAGCGCCCCCCTTTCTGTCTAAAGCGCCCCCCTTTCTGTCTAAAGCGCCCCTTTCTGTCCAAGGCCGCCGCCCTTTCTGTCCAAGGCCGCCGCCCTTTCTGTCCAAGGCCGCCGCCCTTTCGCCTAAGGTGCCGCCCCTTTCTGGCTAGAGTCAAGCAGCGGATTATGCCAACAGTGAAGAGTGCGTTGTTCAGAAGTCGCCGAAGCGTCAGTTGCCGAAGCGTCCGGAATGGTGCGCTTACTGATGCCCGAGGCGGACGTCGCAATGTCTGTCGAGGGCAATGCTCTATCCGGCGGGTGTTGTCCGGAGTGTTTTTAGTTCTTTGCCTGCTGGTTTCGTCGTTCGGGTTGGCGCAGGCGCAGACTTCCCAGTCCTCCGCCGTGGTGAGAATGTGGGTCCGTAAGCTGGTCTCCGGGAACCTTGAATTCGGTCTATGGGATGTCAGCTCTGGCACGAGCGTGGGGGGTCTGACCAAGAGGTATTTTCCGTACGGGGAAGCGGACGTGGGGGAGTGGTATTACTCGAACGAGATCAGGATCGGCGATTCCTCGAGCGCCCCTGCTCTTGTTGCGGTTCGTGCGCGAAAGTTGCTGTCGGGGAATGTGGAGTTCGGGCTCCGCATCGGTAGTCAGGTGTGGGTGCCTCGGGCGCGTTTTTTTCTGTACGCCGCTACCGATGCTTCCGACAGGGCTCTCTACTCTTCTTCGTTCGATGCGACCGAGTTGGGATGCGCCAATGGCATAGCGGTGGTGAACACTCCGTTAAATCCGGTTTCGGACGTGTTCGGTTTGATACGGGAATGCGAAATTCTGCTGGAGTTTCACGATCAACTCCTCGGCGAGGGAGGAACTTCCTTGGGCTGGTCTCCTGCAACCCCCATTACAAGTTGGCGGACTCGGCCGACAACTCCCAATTCCCCGGCAATTTTGTTCAGAGATGCATCACCGACCACCCATGTAGATCACGTACGGGCGGATCGAACGTCGATGAGAGGCACGATTTCCTCCAAAGTAGCCGACCTGACTGAACTAGCAAGCTTGTCTTTGACGTCTCTCGGCCTCAGAGGTGAAATTCCGTCCGAACTAGGTTCTCTCAGCAAACTCATTCGATTGGATCTTGGCGGGAATGAGTTGACTGGGGAGATTTCGCCCTGGCTAAAAAATCTGAACAGCCTGGAAGTCCTAGTACTCTACAGCAACGACTTTAGGGGGGGGCTTCCTAAGGAACTTGGCGGCCTAGAGCGTTTGACTTCCATAGAGATCTACGAAAACAGTTCTTTGGGCGGGACTATTCCAGTTGAGTTGGGGAAGCTGGCCAATCTAGCAAACTTGAATTTGCAT
The DNA here is from genome assembly GCA_965242895.1 of Acidimicrobiales bacterium. Taxonomy (GTDB): domain Bacteria; phylum Actinomycetota; class Acidimicrobiia; order Acidimicrobiales; family CATQHL01; genus CATQHL01. The sequence goes on along the minus strand of OZ251507.1, from coordinate 1,014,706 downwards.
AGCAACGGTATGACTGGGGAGATTCCATCAGCCCTAGGCGATCTTTCAAATCTGGAGCACTTATTCCTAAGCAATAACGATTTGAGTGGTGAGATTCCGTCTGACCTGGGCAATCTTGCCAGTCTGCTAAGTATGAGGCTTGACAATAATGAGCTGAGTGGTGAGATTCCATCTGAGTTGGGAGGTCTTGTCAGTCTGCAGCGACTGCGACTAAGCAATAATGATTTGAGTGGTGAGATTCCGTCTGAGTTGGGAGGTCTCACGAATCTGAAACACCTCTTTCTCAACGACAATTTAAGCCTCACTGGCAGTGTTCCGCCCTCCTTGGGCGACCTCACAAGCTTGGAGCAACTCTATATCGACAATACGGGTCTGACCGGCTGCATTCCAGCCTCACTCAACAGGGACGGGCTCGAGGTTCGGAAAGACGCTGATCAGTCATTTTGCGCTTCTGAGCCTTGAAGATTTGAAGGCTTGAGGGCTCGAAAGTTGCGGGAGAGGATGCGGGCGTTCTTTTGGGGGTGCGGATGGGGCTTGCAGTTGTTTGGTGGCTTGCAATTGTCTGGTGGGGGGTGTAGGCTTGTTGTAAAGTTGGAGTTAGCGATCGAAAGCAGCATAGGGAGCATAGGTCGCCAAGTTTAAAATCAAGAAAGGGACAGCGAGAAAATGAGAAAAATCGTTTTAAGTGTCTTGAGCGTGGCCGGGCTTCTGGCGGCGTTGTTGGTGCTCGCGGGAGGGTCTGTGTCTGCGGAGACAGGTACCGCTCGGGTAGAGAGCACGAATGTTCGAGGCGGAACGTATACCGTGATCTGGAAGGCTAAGGCTGGGTGCGATTCCTCGGCTGACGGGAGCGTGACAAAGGTAGTCCAACCTGGGGTTGGCACTAATACCAATGTGATTATTGGGGCGTTCACCGTGAATGATGACTGTCAGTACGATTTCACGGCCACGTATGTCACCGGCGCGAGTTCTGGTATTCCTAATAACGTCCCTGCAGGCGTGAGGTGTAGAGCCACGGTTGAGGTGAGTGGTTTGGATGGAGATGCGGGAACTGATGCTGCAGCTCTGGTCGAGACCATTGATGATGATTGCGTGGCAACGAGAGGGATATCGGGCAAGATCAAGGGCCCGGCGGACGCTGATGGTGTGGATAACTCTTATCACCGGAAGGCGGTGCGTGCTAGGACTTGGGTAGCTACGGCCACGCCGACTGGCAAGGGCCAGGACGGTGGCGATAACAATGGCGCCGATGAGTGCGCTGAGGTTACCGACTCTGACGCTGATATTCCTGAGGGCGCAGAGGACGTGGAGGCAAGTTGGACCTTGGTTACCGATGGCTTGGACAAGGATGGTGTCGCTACTACTTGCCAGTACAAGATAAGTGTCACTCTCCCGGACGGTTTCGTGGAGGCCTCTAAGGATTCTTCGTTCATAACCTGGGGGAACACGGTATGGACAGGTGGGATCGATTTCTTTGTGAAGGTTGCGCAGCGTGAGGTGTTTGTGGTTCAGAACGTGACCGGTGACGCTGGCGGCGCCAAGGTCGCGTACACCACGCAACTGGCTTGTTCTGACGCTGCGAGTCCTCCGCTTGCTTTGCCTCCGGTTGTCGGGGCTACCGGCACCAGGGGCGGGATCGAGACTGTGCAGGGTAAGACGTTGGTGCCCCTCACTACGGGCCGCTACGACGTGTCGGAGGGCATAGCTGGGTCTATGCCCAGCACGGTGACAGGCACGACCGGCCGCAGGGCCGTGATCGCCTACGCAGTGGCCGAAGACGGTGACAACTGTGCGCTGAACGTCTCTGCTAATGAAGTTCCGGAGAACTGCACAGTGGCCTCTGCTTCCCAGACGGTCAACCTGCTGACGGCGAATGATCGGAACATCGTAGAATTCTCCTTCAGATGCACAGCCACGACACCCACCACGATGACCCCCACCACGGAGGCTCCATCCGACACCATGATGACGCCCACCACAGTGGCCCCGCCCATCCCACCAGCAAGTGGACCTGATGAGCCTGGGTTATCTGATACGGACGTGTCCGATGCGGCGCCGGACATGCCGTCGACGACCATGGAGTCGAAGGGACCCGAAGAGGATACTCCAACTGGCTGATCCAATTTTGGCTTCCAAGCCCTAAAACTAAGGGGGGCAGGCTCTAGAGCCTGCCCCCCTTTTTTGCGTCTAGCGTGCCCCCCTCTGCGTCTAGCGTGATCGTTGTTTGTTCAGCCTAGCGTGATCGTTGTTTGTTCAGCAGGGTCGGGATCGGGGCGGGTGTTCTTTGTGGGATGGGGCTTGCGATGGGCTTGCAATTGTTTGGTGGGGGGTGTAGGCTTGTTGTAAAGTTGGAGTTAGCGATCGAAAGCAGCATAGGGAGCATAGGTCGCCAAGTTTAAAATCAAGAAAGGGACAGCGAGAAAATGAGAAAAATCGTTTTAAGTGTCTTGAGCGTGGCCGGGCTTCTGGCGGCGTTGTTGGTGCTCGCGGGAGGGTCTGTGTCTGCGGAGACAGGTACCGCTCGGGTAGAGAGCACGAATGTTCGAGGCGGAACGTATACCGTGATTTGGAAGGCTAAGGCTGGGTGCGATTCCTCGGCTGACGGGAGCGTGTCAAAGGTAGTCCAATCTCAAGCGGTTGGCACTGATTCCAATGTGATTATTGGGGCGTTCACCGTGAATGATGACTGTCAGTACGATTTCACGGCCACGTATGTCACCGGCGCGAGTTCTGGTATTCCTAATAACGTCCCTGCAGGCGTGAGGTGTAGAGCCACGGTTGAGGTGAGTGGTTTGGATGGAGATGCGGGAACTGATGCTGCAGCTCTGGTCGAGACCATTGATGATGATTGCGTGGCAACGAGAGGGATATCGGGCAAGATCAAGGGCCCGGCGGACGCTGATGGTGTGGATAACTCTTATCACCGGAAGGCGGTGCGTGCTAGGACTTGGGTAGCTACGGCCACGCCGACTGGCAAGGGCCAGGACGGTGGCGATAACAATGGCGCCGATGAGTGCGCTGAGGTTACCGACTCTGACGCTGATATTCCTGAGGGCGCAGAGGACGTGGAGGCAAGTTGGACCTTGGTTACCGATGGCTTGGACAAGGATGGTGTCGCTACTACTTGCCAGTACAAGATAAGTGTCACTCTCCCGGACGGTTTCGTGGAGGCCTCTAAGGATTCTTCGTTCATAACCTGGGGGAACACGGTATGGACAGGTGGGATCGATTTCTTTGTGAAGGTTGCGCAGCGTGAGGTGTTTGTGGTTCAGAACGTGACCGGTGACGCTGGCGGCGCCAAGGTCGCGTACACCACGCAACTGGCTTGTTCTGACGCTGCGAGTCCTCCGCTTGCTTTGCCTCCGGTTGTCGGGGCTACCGGCACCAGGGGCGGGATCGAGACTGTGCAGGGTAAGACGTTGGTGCCCCTCACTACGGGCCGCTACGACGTGTCGGAGGGCATAGCTGGGTCTATGCCCAGCACGGTGACAGGCACGACCGGCCGCAGGGCCGTGATCGCCTACGCAGTGGCCGAAGACGGTGACAACTGTGCGCTGAACGTCTCTGCTAATGAAGTTCCGGAGAACTGCACAGTGGCCTCTGCTTCCCAGACGGTCAACCTGCTGACGGCGAATGATCGGAACATCGTAGAATTCTCCTTCAGATGCACAGCCACGACACCCACCACGATGACCCCCACCACGGAGGCTCCGCCCGACACCATGGCGACGCCCACCACAGTGGCCCCGCCCATCCCACCAGCGAGCGAAACGCCCACAACGTCGACGACCGCGGAGGTGACGGGGCCCCCAGTTGAAACTCCAACTGGCTGATCCATTATTGGCTTCTAAGCCCTAGTTAAGGGGGGGCAGGCTCTAGAGCCTGCCCCCCCTTTTTGCGTCTAGCGCGATTCCTTTTTGGGGCTAGTAATTGCTTGATGGACGGTTTAAACTTGCTTTAAAGCTTGAAGTAGCAATAGAAAGCTACAGAAAGTGGCAAGTCGGGGTGGATTGTCAAGTTAAAAACTAGAAGGAGCAGCGAGAAAATGAGAAAAATCGTTTTAAGCGTCTTGAGCGTGGCCGGGCTTCTGGCGGCGTTGTTGGTGCTCGCGGGAGGGTCTGTGTCTGCGGAGACAGGTATCGCTCGGGTAGAGAGCACGAATGTTCGAGGCGGAACGTATTCCGTGATTTGGAAGGCTAAGGCTGGGTGCGATTCCTCGGCTGACGGGAGCGTGTCGAAGGTAGTCCAATCTCAAGCGGTTGGCACTGATTCCAATGTGATTATTGGGGCGTTCACCGTGAATGATGACTGTCAGTACGATTTCACGGCCACGTATGTCACCGGCGCGGGTTCTAATATTCCTAATAACGTCCCTGCAGGCGTGAGGTGTAGAGCCACGGTTTCGGTGACTGGTTTGGATGGAGATGCGGGAACTGATGCTGCAGCTCTGGTCGAGACCATTGATGATGATTGCGTGGCGACGAGAGGGATATCGGGCAAGATCAAGGGCCCGGCGGACGCTGATGGTGTTGATAACTCTTATCACCGGAAGGCGGTGCGTGCTAGGACTTGGGTAGCTACGGCCACGCCGACTGGCAAGGGCCAGGACGGTGGCGATAACAATGGCGCCGATGAGTGCGCTGCGGTTACCGACTCTGACGCTGATATTCCTGATGCTCCGGGCGCAGTGGACGTGGAGGCAAGTTGGACCTTGGTTACTGATGGCTTGGACAAGGATGGTGTCGCTACTACTTGCCAGTATGAAATTCGTGTCACTCTCCCGGACGGTTTCGTGGAGGCCTCTAAGGATTCTTCATTTATAAAATGGGGGAACACGGTATGGACAGGTGGGATCGATTTCTTTGTGAAGGTTGCGCAGCGTGAGGTGTTTGTGGTTCAGAACGTGACCGGTGACGCTGGCGGCGCCAAGGTCGCGTACACCACGCAACTAGCTTGTTCTGACGCTGCGAGTCCTCCGCTTGCTTTGCCTCCGGTTGTCGGGGCTACCGGCACCAGGGGCGGGATCGAGACTGTGCAGGGTAAGACGTTGGTGCCCCTCACTACGGGCCGCTACGACGTGTCGGAGGGCATAGCTGGGTCTATGCCCAGCACGGTGACAGGCACGACCGGCCGCAGGGCCGTGATCGCCTACGCAGTGGCCGAAGACGGTGACAACTGTGCGCTGAACGTCTCTGCTAATGAAGTTCCGGAGAACTGCACAGTGGCCTCTGCTTCCCAGACGGTCAACCTGCTGACGGCGAATGATCGGAACATCGTAGAATTCTCCTTCAGATGCACAGCCACGACCCCCACCACGGAGGCTCCATCCGATACCATGGCGACGTCCACCACAGCGGCTTCGTCTACTCCACCGCCTGCACCTGCTGGCAATGGGTTATCCGAAGTGGACGAGCCCCCGTCTGCGACGCCCGTGACCTCGACGACCATGTCTATGTCGACGACTACCATGAGGCAGACGGGACCCCCACCTGAAAGTCCAACTGGCTGATCCAGTTTTGGCTTTCAATCCCTAAAGCTAAGGGGGGCAGGCTCTAGAGCCTGTCCCCCTTTTTCGTCTAGTCGTCTAGTGTGCATCCCTCTTTGCGTCTAGTGTGATCAGTTTGTTGCTTGTCGTGGAACGTCGTGGAACTAGTCTGGGCTTTGCTAGATTAATGCTTGTGAGTGCTCATCGAATTGGCGTTCTGGGTGGCGACGGGATCGGCCCGGAGGTAATTGCCGAGGGTCTTAAGGCGATTGAGGCTGCCGGCGTAAATATTGATCAGGTCGATTATGACCTTGGAGCTGGGCGCTGGCTGCGCGACGGAACGGTGCTGCCTGACAGCGTGTTGGAGGAGTGGCGCTCCCTTGACGCCCTCTATGTGGGGGCGGTGGGTACCCCTGAGGTCACTCCTGGATTGCTCGAGCGCGGCTTGTTGCTGCGTATGCGTTTCGAACTCGATCTTTACATAAATCTGCGTCCCTTCCGGTTGCCGTCGAGGGGCATCCATTTTGATGTCGTGAGAGAGAACACTGAGGGGACGTATGCGGGCGAAGGTGGATTCCTTCGTAAAGGCACGCCGCATGAGATCGCTACCCAGGGTTCGGTCAACACCCGCATGGGCGTGGAGCGGTGCGTGCGTTTCGCCTTCGAATTGGCGGTTTCTCGCTCGGTTTCTAGTTCTGTTCGTCCGCGTCCTGCTGTCACGCTGGTGCACAAGACGAACATCCTGCCTTTCTCGGGTGATCTTTGGTGGCGTACTTTTGAAGAGGTGGCGCCGGAGTTTCCTGGGGTGGAGATTGGTTACAACCATGTGGATGCGGCTTGCATATATTTTGTGAATTCGCCCGAGCAGTACGACGTGATCGTGACTGACAATCTTTTTGGCGACATCCTGACAGATCTCGGAGGTGCGGTGAGCGGCGGGATCGGCAAGGCTGCTTCGGCCAACTTGAACCCGGCGCGAACCGGTCCTTCGATGTTCGAGCCTGTGCATGGTTCTGCCCCTGACATAGCCGGGCGGGGGGTGGCCGACCCCACTGCTGCGGTGCTTTCGGCAGCGATGATGCTTGATTTCCTAGGTGAAGCGGCTGCTGCGGCCGCCATCGTTGACGCCTGTGCCTCGGTTAGCGAGGAATCGGAGGGAACGACCGCCATAGGCGACGCCATCGCCGCAGCGGTAGCCGGCTAGTCCGCACTTCGTCAGGAAGCGACGGGCAGCCAGGGGGCTCGTCTCGACTCGTAGTCTTCCAGAGCGGGGGCGTGGCGCAGAGTGAGAGTTATGTCGTCGAGCCCGCCGATTAAGCGTTCTTGCACTGCCGAGTCCAGGGGGAAGCTAGTCTTCAGTCCGGCGGCGGGGGCTTCTATCACTAGGCGTTCTACGTCTACTCTCACTTCCAGGCTGGGGTCGGCTTGAACAGCCGCTATCAAGGCCGCGCCGAAGCTGACATCCACCACGGCCGTGACTAGTCCGCACTTGTTGGCGTTGTTTCGGAAGATGTCGCCGAAGCGGGGCGAGATCACGGCCCGGAAGCCGTATTGCTGGATCGCCCAGACCGCGTGCTCGCGTGAGGAGCCCGTCCCGAAGTTCGGGCCTGCCGCCAGAATTGCGGCGCCGGCGAAACGCTGATCGTTCAGGACGAAGTCGGGGTCTTCCTTCCAGGAGGAGAACAGCCCCTCGCCGAAGCCGGTGCGCTCTACCCGCTTCAGCCAGCCGCTGGGGATTATCTGGTCGGTGTCCACGTCGGAACGATCCAAGGGCAGGGCGGTGCCGCGCACCACGCTGATTGCTTCCATCGCCTGTTGCCTGGCTTTCAGTCGAGGTCGGTCGGTGATGTGAGGCGCCCGGTGACTGCGGTGGCAGCGGCTACTGCGGGGGAGACTAGGTGCGTTCTCCCTCCTCGCCCTTGGCGTCCCTCGAAGTTGCGGTTGCTGGTGCTGGCGCAGCGTTCGCCTGGTTCCAGCGTGTCGGGGTTCATGCCCAGGCACATGGAGCAGCCCGGTTCGCGCCAGTCGAAACCGGCTGAGCGCAGCACTCGGTCGATGCCTTCGACCTCGGCTTGGGCCTTCACCTGCGCCGAGCCAGGCACTACCAGTGTGCGGATGCCAGGGGCGACCTGGCGTCCTGCCACCACCTCGGCGACCGTGCGGAGGTCTTCGATGCGGCTGTTGGTGCATGAGCCGATGAAGACTGTGTCTACAGGGATGTCACGCATCGGTGTGCCGGGTTTCAGGTTCATGTACGCCAGGGCGCGTGCGGCTGCTTCCTGTCCGGGCGCTGTCTCATCGGCCTGTTCGGGAGTAGGCACTACTCCGTCGATGGGGGCCACCTGCGAGGGGTTCGTGCCCCAGGTCACGTGCGGGATGATTGTTTTGCCTTCGAGGTGTACATGCCGGTCGTAGTGGGCGTCGTCGTCGGTGGCCAGCGTCTCCCAGTCGGCCAGCGCCTGTTCCCAGGCCGCGCCCGAGGGGGCGTGCGGACGCCCTGCCAGGTAGTTGAGGGTGATCTCGTCAGGGGCGATCATTCCCGCACGGGCTCCCGCTTCGATGGACATGTTGCAGACGGTCATGCGCCCTTCCATGGACAGCGCTTCGATCACCGGCCCTCGGTATTCGATCACCATGCCGATGCCGCCGCCAGTGCCTATGCGCCCGATCACTGCGAGGATCACGTCCTTGGCCGTCGATCCGAGCGGAAGTTCGCCCGTGACCGTCACCGCCATGGTGGCGGGGCGGGCTTGTGGCAGCGTTTGCGTGGCCAGCACGTGTTCAACTTCGCTTGTGCCTATGCCGAACGCCAGCGCCCCGAAGGCTCCGTGGGTGGAGGTGTGGCTGTCGCCGCACACCACGGTCATCCCTGGCAGCGTCAGCCCCAGTTCCGGGCCGATGACATGCACGATGCCCTGCCGCTTGTGCCCCATCGGGTAGAGGGGCACGCCGAACTCGGCGCAGTTGGCGCGCAGGGTTTCGATTTGGCGGCGGGAGACCGGGTCGGCGATGGGGCCGCTGATGGGGGTCGTGGGCACGTTGTGATCTTCGGTGGCGAGGGTGAGGTCTGCTCGGCGGACACGCCTGCCGGCTAGGCGCAGACCCTCGAATGCCTGAGGAGACGTGACTTCGTGGATGAGGTGGAGGTCGATGAAGAGCAGGTCCGTTCCGTCGTCGCCGGAGTGGACTACGTGACTGTCCCAGATCTTTTCGCTCAGCGTGCGGGGAGTTGGGGGAGTTGTCATTGGTCAGCCGTTCTCGCGGCTGCTGCTTATTGCGTCGGCGTTGGGCTGGATTTGCTCGGTTGGAGCGGCGTCGGGAGCGGTGTCGCCGTAGAAGGGCGACACCGAGACTAACTTTACCTCTACGCTGCCCGCTGGGGCTTCGTAGCGGACGACGTCGCCCACCTTGGCGCCGAGCACGGCCTGACCCAGCGGGGAGGAGGGTGAGATCACTTCGTGGTCGTCGGGCCGCTCCTCTATCGAGCCGATCAGGAACTTCTCGTCTTCGTCTGTCCCGTCGAAGCGGAGAGACACGACGACGCCGTAGTCGGCTCGGTCGGAAGCGGCGGCGTCCACGATCTCGGCCTCCTCGAGCAGGCGCTCGAGCTGCATTATGCGCCCGTTCACTTTGCCTAATTCTTCTCGGGCTGCGTGATAGTCGGCGTTCTCCGACAGGTCGCCGAGGGCTCGGGCTTTGGACACATGCTCAGTGAGTTTGGCTTTGGTCGGGCCGGATAGTTCCGCAAGTTCGGTTTGGAGACGTTCGTAGGCAGCGCGTGTGAGGCGCTGTCCGGCCGAGGTTGAACTGCCAGCGGGGGTTGAACTGGGGGCTGGACTTGTTTGTTGGGGGGCGGCGTGCATCAGGTCAGAGGCGCTGGCGCTGGAGGCTCCCAGTGCCCCTCTGGGCTGGTGCTTGGCGTGTCGCTGCGGGACTGGGTGCGGGGCGCCAGGCTGCTTGGCTGGGTGCGGGGCTGGGTGTGGGTCGCATCGCTGCGGGACTGGATGTTACGCCGGGAGACCGCTTGGAATCGGAAGTCATGCTGTCAATCTATCCGGCTTGGCTGTGTGCTCCCCTGATGGCATCCGTTCTCCCGATGGCATCCGCTACCCTTGACTGGAATATCTTATGCATCTAGCTGCCGTCCGGCACTGCCGTCTCTTCGCCCTGTACCCCCGCCCCAGCGTTTGCGCGCGCGCTTCGGGGAGTGCGTCTTGCTGTTTGCGCGCATCCTTCGTCCTTAGCCCGCCCCAACGTTTGCGCGCCAAGAATCGAAGCACGCTCAGATCAATCAGATCAATAGGAAACCTTTAGGGAGGTAGAGTTTATGCCGATTCAGCCTGTTGCGAAGATTTGGATGGATGGGGAGCTCGTTGATTGGGGAGACGCCAAGGTGCACGTTCTTACGCACACTTTGCATTATGGGAACGGCGTTTTTGAGGGTGTTCGGGCTTATGCCACTGACCGAGGTCCGGCTGTTTTTCGGCTTACTCCGCATATTCGGCGGTTGTTCGCTAGCGCCAAGATCCTGAGGATTGAGATACCTTGGGAGCCTGGGGAGTTGGTGGAGGCTGTTAAGGAGACTGTCAGAGCTAACGAGTTAGGTTCGTGTTACATTCGCCCGCTTGTCTATTTGGGTTACGGGGAGATGGGGCTTAATCCGATTTCGTGCGTGGTGAACGTGTCGATAGCGGCTTGGAGTTGGGGGGTCTACTTGGGGGAGGATTCCCTCGAGTCGGGTGTGCGGATGATGATCAGTTCCTGGCAGCGGCACGATCCGAACGCCATGCCGCCTGCTGCTAAGGGGTGCGGGCATTACATAAACAGTCAGCTCGCCAAGCTTCAGGCGGTGGATTCGGGGTTTGACGAGGCCATTTTGCTGTCGCCGCAGGGGTATGTGAGCGAGTGCACGGGTGAGAACCTCTTCGTGGTGAACGACGGGCGCATTGTCACGCCGCCGACGTCAGCGGGGGCTTTGCGCGGCGTTACGCAGGACTCCGTGCGGCAGATAGCGGCGGATTGTGGTATCCCTTATGAGACGGGCAATCTGCTGCGCAGTGATCTTTACACGGCGGAGGAGGCGTTCCTGACCGGGACTGCGGCGGAAGTTGTGCCCATTCGTTCGGTGGATAATCGGCTGATCGGCGATCCGGGGCCGGTTACCCGTCGGATACAGGAGGTCTTCTACGAGGCAGTGAGCGGAAAATTGGAGCGTTACCGCGAGTGGAACGAATACGTCCACGAATAAGAGGCTGAGGGTGGGGATGGCGGAGCGCGTTCCGGATGCCGTCGAAATCTACGACACGACCCTGCGCGACGGCAGCCAACTCGAGGGCATCTCTCTTAGCGTCGAGGACAAACTGCGTGTCGCCCGTCAGCTCGACCGACTAGGCGTCCACTACATCGAAGGCGGCTGGCCGGGCAGCAATCCTAAGGACGACGAGTTTTTCTCTCGAGCCCGCGCCGAGCTCGATCTGCAGACCAGCACGCTCACGGCGTTCGGGTCGACCCGGCGCCCGGGCGGGAAGTGCGAGACCGACGCCACCCTGTCTCACCTGTTAGACGCCGGCACCGAGGTGATCTGCATCGTCGGCAAGTGCTGGGACTACCACGTGACCGAGGCGCTCCGCACGACCCTTGCCGAGGGCATCGCCATGGCCGCCGACTCGGTGGCTTACCTGGCGGGTCGAGGTCGGCGAGTCTTCTTCGATGCCGAGCATCTTTTTGACGGTTACAAGCGCAGTCCGGACTATTCGCTGGCGGTGCTGGCGGCTGCGGCTGAAGCGGGTGCGGAGCGGATCGTGCTGTGCGACACCAACGGGGGCTCTCTTCCGCACGAGGTTTTTAGCATCGTCGAGGAGATCGGCGCCCGTCTCGGCGCGCCGCTGGGGGTCCATCTGCACAACGACACGGGCTGCGGGGTGGCTAACGCCCTAGAGGGGGTGCGCGCCGGTGCGGTGCAGGTGCAAGGCACCATCAACGGCTACGGCGAACGCACGGGAAACTGCGACCTCATTCCGATCATCGGCAACCTCACTCTGAAAATGGGCGTGGAGACCTTGCCTGTAGAGAAACTGGCGGAACTCACTTCGGTGTCGCGCCAGGTGGCCGAGTTGGTGAACCGATCCCCCGACCCGCAGCAGCCGTACGTGGGGCAGTCGGCGTTCGCTCACAAGGCGGGGCTGCACGCCAGCGCTCTGGCTCGCCGCTCTGACGCCTACGAACACATTGATCCGGAACTCGTAGGCAACGGCTCACGCTTCGTGGTCTCCGAGATGGCGGGGCGGACTTCGGTAGAACTCAAAGCCTCCCAGCTCGGTATCGAGATGGACGCCGCTGCCGTGGCCGAGGCCATCGAGAACCTCAAACAGCTTGAGTATCAGGGTTACCACTTCGAGGTGGCCGACGCCTCCTTGGAGTTGCTGCTGCGAGCGGCTGCAGGCTGGGAGCAATCGTATTTCCGAATGGAGTCCATGCGGGTCGAGGTAGCGCAGCACGTGGGGCGTGAGGGGGAGCCGGTGCTAGATCAGTGCGAGGCGCTGCTGAAACTCTGGGTGGGAGATCAGCGGCGCATTTCTGTGGGGGAGGGCAACGGGCCGGTCAATGCTTTGCACAACGCCCTGGTTTCTGCCGTGGGCGACTATTACCCGAAGCTCACCCGCATCGTCTTGACCGATTACAAGGTGCGCGTGCTGGACACTACGCGAGGAACGGGGGCGGTTACTCGGGTGCTCATCGACTCCACCGACGGCGTGCGGACTTGGACGACCATCGGCGTGTCGGAGAACATTGTGGAGGCGTCATGGCAGGCTCTGGTGGATTCGCTGGTTTGGGGGCTTCTGCACGGAGAAGCGGAAGGGTAGAGGGGGGCGGTGGCGGGCGGTCTATCCGTCCGCTAGTTCTCTTAGGGAATTTGCGAGGGGTTCGAGAGTCTGAGGGCGCAGCGGGGGCATCAGGTAGCAGATGGCCAAGTCCGCTCCAGCGTCAGCGAAGCGGGCGCAGGTTTCCGCAGTGGCACTCGGGGGGGTGTCGTTCTCAACCCAGACGTGCATGGAGGTCGTGATCTCGTTGGGGTCGCGTCCGGTCTCCTCACATTTTTCTCGCAGGATCGCATGCTTGGCGGCGAACCTTTCCGTGTCGGAGCTTGGGAAGTCCCAGTGATCGGCGTAACGGGCGACCAGGGGAAGGGTGCGTTTTTCGCCTCCGCCGCCGATACAGATCGGGGGATGCGGGCGTTGGAGCCCCTTGGGATTGTTGAAGGCGTCCGCCAGCGTGTAGTAGCGACCTGCGAATGTTGAGCGTTCCTCTGTGAATAACTTGTGGATTACTTCGCAGGCCTCTTCGAAGCGGTCGAAGCGTTCGGTGAGTGATCCCAACTCGATGCCGTATGCGTCGCACTCTTCGGTGTTCCAGGCGGCGCCGATGCCCAGCACCAGGCGGCCGCCGCTGACGATGTCGAGCGTGGAAGCCATGTTCGCCAGCACGGCCGGGTGGCGGTAGACGACGCCCAGCACCATGCACCCGATCCGCAGGCGGCGCGTGGCTTGCGCCAGGGCTGTCAGGGTAGTCCAGCCTTCCAGGCAGTTTCCGCTTGTGGGCGCAACGGTGGGGTAAAAGTGATCGAAGTTCCAAGCCGACTCGAACAGATCGATCTCGTCGGCAGCCTGCCAGACGGCGAGCATTTCTTGCCAGGTCGTGTGATGGGGGGCGGTCTTGACGGCAAATCGCATGCTGGCAGGATAATGGAAGGCGGGGTGGAATTGTGTGCGGCGCGGGGCGCCTAAGGTAAGTTTGGTGACATGGCTCAGCCTCCTTTTGTGCCGCAGGGCGGGCCGCAAGCCGTCCCTCACTATTCTTCGCCGCCGCAGCGAGTGCGCTCGTGGCGAGCGGATCGACCAGGAGATTTGCCGAACTCGCCCCTGCCGTCGGGCGGCGGATACGGTCACCAAGGTCCCGACCAGGGTTACGCCCTAAACCTTGCCAAGCGATTCATCCCCATCCTGAAGCTGCAGCCGGGGGAGTCGGTCAACGACGTGGTGGCTGGCTGCGTGACAGTGGCGTTGAAGCGGGCTTCGCTCTTCGGGCGTGCGCCTTTGGCAGAAGATTTGCGCGTCGCATTCGCGCACTGGGGTTTTCTGGATGATCCGTCGCTCGGCGCTGGCGAGGAGGTCGGCGGTTCTGACGCCTTTGGTGATCTGGCTGGCGGGGTCAGCGGCGCTGGGGCATCGGGCGCGAGCGCAGCGGACGGCGATGCTGCCGGTGCGTGCCGGGGAGACGGGAAAGGCGGGGGAGACGGGGAAGACGCAGCCGAACTCGCTGCGGGCGTCGAGTCCCCCATCATCACCGATAGGCGGGCGCTGTTTGCTGGCGCGGGAGGTCACGACGGGTACGCATGCCGTTCTCGCATAGCAGATTCCGTGTCGCCGTCAGACCTCGGCGTGCCTGCTGCTTTGCGCGAAGGGTGAGCGGCCATATCCGATCGGCTGCGGCTGTGAGCAACTCCGTTCGGGTGCGTTTCGCCCCGTCGCCGACCGGTTTCTTGCATGTCGGGTCGGCTCGGACTGCCTTATTCAACTGGATATACGCACGTTCGGTGGGCGGCGAGATGCTGCTGCGGGTGGAAGACACCGACGCCGAGCGCAACCGACCGGAGTTGCTTGAGGGCATATTCGAATTGCTGGAATGGCTGGGCATCGACTGGGACGCCGAGGCAGTCTTTCAGTCCAGCCGGCGGGAGCATCACCGAGAAGCGGTCGAGCGTTTGCTGAGCAGCGGGGCGGCCTACCTTTGCGATGCCGACGATCGTCCGGTGGCGGGGTCGACGCTTGCGGAGGGGCTGGCCGTCCGCTTCAGGACGCCGCCCGGTCGCTCTCTGGGGTTCGACGACGCCGTGCGCGGCAGCGTGTCTTTCCGCACCGACGACCTGGAGGACTTCGTGATATGGCGTTCAGGGGGATCTCCGACGTTCTTGCTGGCCAACGCCGTGGACGACGCCGCGATGGGCGTCACGCACGCCATCCGCGGCGAAGACCTGCTGTCGGGCACGCCGAGGGCTCTGTTGCTGATGGAAGCGCTGGGAGCGCATCCGCCCGTCTACGCCCACCTTCCTTTGCTGGTTAATGCAGAGCGCAAGAAATTGTCTAAGCGGCGCGACGACGTTTCGCTGGGGGACTACCGCCGCCGCGGCTACGTGTCAGAAGCAGTGGCCAACTATCTCGCCTTGCTGGGCTGGGGGCCGCCGGACGGCGTGGAAATACGCTCTATGTCTGAAATCGTCTCGCTGTTCCGGCTGGAGGACATCAACAAGGCGCCGGCCTTCTTCGACCTGAAGAAGTTGGAGCATTTCAACGCTGTGCACATCCGCTCCATGACGACGGAGAGTTTTCTGGAGCGGGCGGCTCCGTGGTTGGGGTCGGCTGGCGGAGACTCGGAGCGGCTGCTGGGGGACGGAGAGGAGCCCTGGCCGCCGGAGCGCTTTCGCTCTGAGGTGATGGAGGAGCTTGCGTCGGTCGTTCAGGAAAAGGTGCGCACGCTCGCTGACGTGCCGCGCTTCGTGGACTGGCTGTTTCTGGAAGACCCTCCCGACGATCCGGAATCCTGGCAGGCGGCCATGTCTCAGCCGTATTCCGCCGACCTGCTGGCTGAGGCCGAGAGGGTCTTTGGCGAGGTGACTTGGACGGCGGCGGAGGTGCACGAAGCGGCGAAATCGCTGGCAGAGCGGCACGGCCTCAAACTGGGCAAGGCTCAGGCTCCGCTGCGAGTTGCGCTCACGGGACGCAAGGTGGGGCCGCCGCTTTTTGAATCGATGGTGCTGCTAGAACGCGAGGAGGTGCTGCGTCGTCTGCGGCGGGCGCGGAGCCGGCTTGAGGGCTGAGGGAGGGGACTGAGGGCTGAGGAGCCGGCTTGAAGCTGAGGAAGGCTGAGGGGATCAGACTTCTTCAGCCAACTTGATTATGTTGCGTGCGCCGTCGTACGCTTTGTAAGAGCCGCAGATGTCGCAGGTGGCTTCAAGCACGCGTGTGCTGTCTTCGAGGTGGCTTATCTTGTATTTTGTCGGTGTCTGACACTTGGGGTTCGGGCAAGGCCCTTCGAGTAGAAATGACGACATATTGACTTCGACCTCCCTAGCTGTTTCCTGCCACCTGCTGTTTCCTATGTCTGTAGGAGTGTCTGTTGAGAACTTCCTGACGTTGAGTTAAGCACCCCGTACGGGATTCGAACCCGTGTTACCAGATTGAGAATCTGGCGTCCTAGGCCTCTAGACGAACGGGGCGGGGAACTTGCGGGCAAGGCAGTTCGCCTGTTTCAGGATACAAGTTGCTGGCGCTTGACAGGAGACTGGAGATAGGGGGCCGTGGATCGGGCTTTTGCTTGTTTAACGGAGTTGGTTTGACGTGTGGTTGGGTGAGCGCTTGAACTCCCCCTTGACTTGCAGCGCCCGCTGAGGCGCCGACATGGGAAATGATGTGTGGTTGGGTGAGCGCTTGAACCACCCTTGACCTGGCGCGCGAGCGGTTCAGGGCGCTTTAGATTTTGAAGAGTCTTGCTCGGGGGGGAGGACTCGAACCCCCAATATCGGGACCAGAACCCGGTGTGTTGCCGATTACACCACCCCCGAAGGTATTCAGATGCTACTTGAACTGCAGATGGATTGGAGGTTCTGGTCGGGCTGGCCGGATTTGAACCGGCGACCCCCTGCTCCCAAAGCAGGTGCGCTGACCAAACTGCGCCACAGCCCGCACGAAAGGTCTTAACAGCCTAGAGGAACGCTTGGGATTTGCCGCCGACGGCGGTTTCCGGCGTTGTCTGTCGTTGCTTGACCGGCTCGGTGTTTACGGAGTGAGCCGGAGTGAGCGTCTCTAGAGCAGGGCTTTCTCGACCTGGCTGGCTGCTTCGTCTTCGGACGTCTTGAGAGCGAAGCTCAGTTCCGAGATCAACACCTCGAACGCCCTTTCGTATAGAGACCTTTCTCCGGCCGAAAGCCCCTTCTTGCGGTCGCGCAGCGCAAGGTTGCGCACTATTTCTGCGACCTGGTATACGTCGCCCGACTTCAACTTTTCCTGATGGTTTTTGAAGCGGCGGCTCCAGTTGGCGGGCTCGTGCACATCACGTTTGCGAAGCACGTCGAACAGGTCTTCCACCTCGTCGACGCTGATTGGCCAGCGCACGCCCACTTCGTCTACTTTGTCGGCAGGCACAGAGAGAATCATCTTCCCGCGGGTCACATGCAGAATGAGGTATTCGGTCTCGCGTCCGAACGCCTTCTTTATTTCCTTGCGCTTGACGATGGCAGCGCCGTGGTGCGGGTATACGACCCGATCTCCTACTTTGTAACTCATGCTCTTAAACGATTGAAGTTTCCTGGTTTCGGCTGGCTCATGGGATGCCTGTCATTATGACACATTTTCCACGGCTCTGCGTACTCTGCTGTCGGCATCTGTAGTTGCGGCGCCTTGAGAGGGGGGGGGTCGGTCGGTGGTGCGGCTAGAAGGATTTCGGGCGGGCGGATCGTGTAGTCTCAGCGCGTGCGCATCGCCGTCGGAGCGGATCACGCCGGCTACCGCTTCAAACAGGAAATCGCATCCTGGCTGGGGGAAAGAGGTTGCGAAGTCTTCGACCTCGGCACTCACGGCGAGGAGCGCGTGGACTACCCCGACTTCGGGGCGGCCGTGGGTCGGGCAGTGGCGGACGGCAGCGCCTCGTTGGGGGTCTGCGTGTGCGGCAGCGGAGTCGGCATCGCGATGGCCGCCAACAAAGTGAAGGGAGTTCGAGCCGCCGTGGTTCACGATGTGGCTTCAGCGCAGCTTGCGCGCCGGCACAACGACGCCAACGTGATCTGTTTTGGTGAACGCTTGCTTGCTCTTGACACGGTGCTTGGAGCCCTCGAAGCCTTCCTAGAAGCCGAGTTCGAGGGGGGGCGGCACAAAGAGCGGGTTGACAAACTCGACGCCCTCTGAGCCTGCCAGTGCCCTCCGCCCACTCTGCTTACTCTGCTTCTTCTGCCTCTGTCTCCTCTGGCTCTTCTGCCCACCCTGCCTCCTCTGTTCCTTCCGCCCCTGCCCACCCTGCCTCTGTCTCCTCTGCTCCCTCTACCCCTGCCTCTTCTGTCCCTTCTGTTCGCTCCGCCCCTTCCGTTGATCGTTTTGCGTTGCTGAGCGGGGAAGTCCTTGAACGCTGGGGCGACTTCTGCACTTGGGAGACGGAGTATTTTCCGAACCACATAGGAATGAAGGTGGAGGAACTGCGCGTGGACTATGCGCGCTTGAGTCTGCCGTGGCAGCCGTTCCTAGGACAGCCCGAGGGTGCGATGCATGGGGGAGTCATTGCTGCGCTCATCGACACTTGCGCTGTTCCGGCGGTCGCAACCTTTTATGAGGTTCGCCCGCAGATGGCCACCGTTCAGATGGACGTGCAGTTTCTAGCGGCGGTCAGGGAGAGCGCCGTGACTGCAGAATGTTGGGTGAGCAGACGCGGGCGTGCGCTGGTGTTCTGCAGTGCGGAAGTCTGCAGCGTCTCGCCCCCTGCACTGGTGGCGACTGCCTCTCTGATATTTCGCGTCTCGACAGACTGAGGGCGGCCGCCTCAGGCGTCCGCAGCCCCCGCCTCGGCGTCCGCTCCCGATCTGGCGGCCGCCTCTTTTGATCAGGCGTCCGCAGTCTCCGCCCCACGGGTTAGTGCCGCCCCTGGATTCGCAGCGGGCCTTGGCGGAGCACTGCAAGCCCCCCATCCTGCCATGCGACAACGGTGGACGCCCGCCCGGTCCGCATCCCTCCGTCCACGGCCACGGAAACGCCCTCTCCCAGCATCTTGAGGACTTCGCCCGCTGTTGCGGGAGTGGGCTTGCCGTGCAGGTTTGCGCTCGTGACGGCCAGCGGCCCGACCTTGTGCAGCAGGCCGCGCAGCCAGTCGTCGTCGGGGCAGCGCAGTCCGATTGTGCCCCCGCCACTTGTTCCGCCGCCGCCCAGCGGCCAGTCCAGGGTCTTGCGACGCGGAAGCACCACTGTGAGGGGGCCTGGCCAGTGGAGCTGCGTCAGTTCGGTCAGCGCCGCCGGGGGATCTTCGGCCAACTCAGCGACGTCGGAAGGATCTCCTATCAGTACGGCGACGGATACCTCGGAGGGTCTTCTCTTGAGCTCGAACAGGCGGTTGGTGGCCGCTGCGCTCGCTGGCTTCACTGCTAGCCCGTAGACCGTGTCGGTGGGCAGCAGCACGACCTCTTCGTCGGTCAGCGCCGCTGCCGCCGCATCCGCCGCCTCCGCCCGGTGAGCCTCCAGTGAATACACCTTGACAGAAGAGCGGGCTGTGTGTCCCATTGCGCTTTCAGCGGGGGGAGGATCGAGGGGAGCTTTCCGCAGCGCCTGCGGCGATGGGTCGACGGGCGACTAGCACTCGGCTGCGTTCGGCTAGGTCTTGACGAATCCTGGCGTCCATCAGACCCGCTTCGGCGGCAAGGGCCAGCGCTGCCTCTGCGGCTCTCTCCGGTATCTCCAGCACGACCGCCCCTCCGGGCGACAGCCAGTTGGGTGCACCAGCAAGGATGGTGCGTATGTCCTCTAGGCCGGTCTCTCCTGAGCGCAGCGCCAGAGCAGGTTCGTAATCCGTCACGCTCGGAGGGAGGGGTTCGCTGTTGGCTATGTATGGAGGGTTGCTGACCACTACTGAAAGCCGACCTCTCAGCTCCTCGGGCAGCGCTCCGTACCAGGAACCGACCGACAGGTGCACACGCTTGGCGGGGCCGCCGAGACCTGCCAGGTTGAATCGGGCGACTGCCAGGGCATCGATGGAGACGTCGGTGCAGTAGACCTCTACGTTGGGGTGCTCGGCTGCCAGCGAGAATCCGATCGCACCGGACCCGCAGCCCAGATCGGCTGCGGTCAGCCTGCCGGAGTTCCCGCTTCGGTCGCCGTCGTCTACGCTCCCGACGCCGTCGTCGCCGGCTTCCCCGTCGTTTTCGGTTCTCCCGCCAGCGTGGTTTTGCCGCCGGAGTTCCTCCAGCGCAATTCCTGCTGTCACCTCGGTTTCTGGACGGGGGATGAACACGCGCCCGTCCACCATCAAATCCAGCGTTCGAAACCCCCAACTCCCGAGGACGTACTGAAGAGGCTCCCCGCCGATGCGCCGGAGCAGCATCGAGGACATTGTGGACGCCCCCCTCGCTCCGACGGGGTGGGCTAAGAAGGTGAACCACTCTGCGTCTTCGCACCCGATTGCGGCCGCCGCCATGAGACGAGCCTCTCTAGTCGAGTTTTCGATGCCGCCAGCAGCCCTCAGCCGATCTTCAGCGGATGCCAGCAATTCTTTCCAGAGCAACTTTTCAGCTAGCCCCGCCTTTGATCTGCTCCGCCAGCGCCTGCGTTCGCTCGTCCTCGGTCAGAGCCTCCACGATCTCCTCGAGTTCTCCTGCGAGTATCCGGTCGAGGTTGTAGAGGGTGAGCCCGATCCGGTGGTCGGAGACCCGGTTCTCCTTGAAGTTGTAGGTGCGAATTTTTTCTGAGCGCCCGCCGCGTCCGACCTGGCTGCGTCGTCGGTCGGACTCCTCTGTTGCTTGACGCTCCTGCTCTACTCGCAGCAGCCTGGCCCGAAGCACGCGCATCGCCTTGTTGCGGTTTTGAAGCTGGCTCTTTTCGTCCTGCATGCTCACCACCAAGCCAGTGGGCCGGTGAGTGATCCGTACTGCCGAGTCGGTGGTGTTGACCGACTGGCCGCCGGGTCCAGACGACCGGTAGACGTCCACCTGAATGTCTGCCTCGTCGATCTCAACCTCCACTTCGTCGGCCTCCGGCAGGACAGTCACGGTGGCTGAGGAGGTGTGTACACGTCCCTGGGACTCGGTCACGGGCACCCGCTGCACTCGGTGAGGTCCTCCTTCGAACCGCATGGCAGGCCAGACCCCGTCGCCCGCCAACTGAAACGCCACCTCCGTGATGCCGCCCAGTCCCGAATAGTGCGCCCCTAGAACCTCTACCTTCCAGCCCTTGCGCTCGGCGTATCCCTGATACATACCGAAAAGGTCTCGGGCGAACAGATTGGCTTCTTCTCCCCCTTCTGCGCCTCTGATCTCGACGATGACGTTCTTGTTCTCGTTGCCGTCGCTGGGCAGCAGCAGCAGCGCAATCTCTTCTTTGAGGTCGTCAATCTGCTCGGAAGCGACCTTGATCATCTTGCGAAGTTCCGACGCTGCCTCCTCCTCGTCAGACGAAATTTCGGTGAGCAGTTCTTCGGCGGCGAAAATCTCGCCTCTGGTTGCGTCTGCTTGACCCGCAAGACTGAGAATCTTCGAGAGTTTCTTGTGACGCTGGGCGGCTTGGCGGTATGCGTTGCGGTCGCTTAGCAGTTCCCCTTCGGAGAACTGCCGCTCTATCTCTTGAAGTTCCTTGGTCAGCCCTTCGAAGTTGGCCGTACCTTCAAGTCCGGCTGACGCCTCTTGCCCCGCGGGGGCGCCGTTTTGCTCCTCGGCGGCGTCCTTGCGCCCTCCGCCTTCAATTGCCTCGGCGTCGGAGACGTCGGTCACGACCCGGCCTCTCGCAGGCAGCTGCGCTCAGGTCGTTCGTAACGCCTGCGGCTTGCTGCGGCTCAGCTGAGGGCGCTCAGTTCCCGCTCCGCTTGCCGTAGCGCCTTTCGAAGCGCTCGACGCGCCCTGCGGTGTCCACTATGGTCATCGTGCCGGTGAAGAACGGGTGGCTGGCGCTGGAGATCTCGACCTTCGCTAGTGGATAGGTTTTCCCGTCTGAGTATTGGGTGGTCTCGCTGGTTTCGATGGTGGAGCGGGTAAGGAACTTCTCTCCCGAAGAAGTGTCTAGGAAGACGACCTTTCGGTATTCGGGGTGGATGTCTGGTTTCATTGTCGATCTCCTGCTTCGCTTGGTCTCCTGCTTTGCTTGTCTTTGTCCCGGTTCGGCTGTTCACCGCTCCTTGCGGCGGTCTGTCGGGGCGGTCTGTCAGGTCAGTCCGTCGGGCGTCGTCTCCGTCGCCGCCGCCGTCAGTCACCCATCGGTCCCCGGGCCACCTCCTCTAGGAAGGAGTTGTTGTTGGGGAAAGTCTTGAGGCGGTCGATCAGGAGTTCCAGGCCGGCTGCTCCGTTGCCGCCGTGGTCGCTGGCCAGGCCGGACAGCACCCGCCGCAGTTTCCAGACTTGCTGCAGCTGCCGCCGTTCGAAGAGCAGCTCCTCGTGGCGAGTGGAGGAGGCGTCCACGTTGATTGCCGGGTAGATGCGGCGCTCGGCGGAGCGGCGGTCGAGGCGAAGTTCCATGTTGCCTGTGCCTTTGAACTCTTCGAAGATGACCTCGTCCATCTTGGAACCTGTCTCCACCAGGGCGGTGGCCAGGATTGTCAAGGAGCCGCCTTCCTCCATGTTTCTTGCCGCCCCGAAGAACTTCTTGGGGGGGTAGAGGGCGCCGGAATCCACCCCGCCCGACATGATTCGGCCCGTGGCGGGGGCTGCGAGGTTGTAGGCGCGTGCCAGCCTGGTGATGCCGTCGAGCATGATCACGACGTCCTCGCCCATCTCGACTAGGCGCTTCGCCCTCTCGATGGTGAGTTCGGCCACCTGGGTGTGCTCTTCGGCGGGGCGGTCGAACGTGGAGGCGGCTACTTCTCCCCTTTTCAGCCAGCGCCGCATGTCTGTCACCTCTTCGGGGCGCTCGTCTACGAGCAGCACCAAGAGCACGCATTCTGGATTATTGGTTTCGATGGAGCGGGCGATCTCCTTCATGATCGTGGTTTTGCCGGCCTTGGGGGGCGACACGATCAGCCCTCGCTGACCTTTACCGACCGGCGAAAGCAGGTCGATGATCCGTGTGGTCATGTTGGCGGGGTCTCCGTTCCGCTCGAGCTGGAGTCTCTCGTCAGGGAACAGGGGGGTGAGGTCTTCGAACTTGGGTCGGTTCTTGGATTCCCCCGGATTCATGTGGTTGATCGAGTCGAGCCGCAGCAGCGGAGGGTTTTTTTCGCTGCGAGCCCCCGGGCGAGAAGCGCCTGTCACGTGGTCGCCCTTGCGTATCCCCCACTGACGCACCTGCTTCACCGACACGTAGATGTCGTCGCGGCTGGGTGTTTGCGCGTTGATGCGCAAAAATCCGTAGCCCTCGTCGCGCAAGTCGAGGTAGCCGCTTACGTCTACGAGATCGCCGTTCCAGGAATCTTCGTCGCGTCCGCGCCCGCTCCTCCGTCGGCGTCGGTTTGCCGGGTCATTGAAGTCTTCTCGCCGGTTGCGGTCGTTCTTGGGGGGTGCCTCTCGGCGTTCACGTTGTTCCTTTAGTTCCTGCACTGTGTCTTCCTGTTTCTGTTGCTCTTGCCCGTCGCCCTCCCCGGTGCGGATTGCCGGACCTCTTGTGGTGATGGTCGCGTTGTCGACGCTGGTGGGCGGCTGCGCCGACCTGGACGAGGAGACCAACGCATTCGGCGCGTTGGCGCCGCTTCTCTGACTGTCGGCGAAACGTGCGCCGCCCACTCTCGTTCTTGGGCCTGGTGCGCCGGGAACTCTGGTCGGCTCGGCTTGCCCGCCGGCCGCCGTCGGGTCGTGTGCAGCCGTTCTGCTGGAGGCGGCTGTTTGATCTGGTGCCGTCCGACGGGGCGGCCTAGCTGTCCTGGGGGCGGGAGGCGTCTCGCCGTCGTGACCGCCAACCCTGATGCGCTTGGCGTCATCGGAACCTGCCGCGACGGAATCCGCCGTCGCTCGGGCTGCGCCGTCTGATGCGCTGACGGCGTTGTCCGTTTTATGCGACCCGCCGGCGTCTTCGTTGCCGATACCCGCGAGACTCACGATCAGGTCTACGAGTTCTGACTTGCGAATTCGGGCAGCAGGACGCCCACCCATCGCAAAGGCGATGTCAATGAGTTCGTTGCGGCTTTTGGATTCGAAGATATTTCGCTGGGATTCAGCGGTTTCAGCACTCAAATCAACCTCGCTTCCCTGTAAAGGCGCATTCCAAGCACGCTCCATGATTTGCTGGGGCTTGGGAGTTGGGAGACTTCCGGCCTACTTCAGCCCGCGAGAATCGCAGGGCTTCCGGAATTAAGTCCATTCTATCGTATTAGGTTTCCAAACCAACAACTTTTCCAGCAGCGACTTGCAGGCGCTCGCTCTCGTTTGAGCTTTCCCGCGTTCATTCTCCGACGAGTTGCCGCATGAGTTCGTGCCCTCGCACCACTGGTGCGCCTGCCGCTCCCTTTTCGCTGTAGACGCCGCCGGGATAGTCCTGCTTGGAGTCGGCTAGCAGGTAGGGCACGGCCTCTGATGTATGAGTGCGGAGCGCCAGCGGAGTGGCGTGGTCTGGCAGCAGCAGCAGCCTCCACGGGCCTAGGTCGTCCAGACCGCTCGTCAGGTCGGCGAGGATGCGCCTGTCCCAATTCTCGAGGGCGAGAATCTTCTGCTCGAGATCGCCGGCGTGTCCAGCTTCGTCGGTCGCTTCCACGTGGAGCACGAACAGGTCGGCCCCGGCGGCCAAGCCGTCGAGCACGGCGTCGCGTTTGCCTTCGTAGTTGGTGTCGTACCAGGCGGTGGCGCCCGGCACCTTCACGACATCCATGCCAGCGAGGACGCCTAGGCCGCGCACCAGGTCGACGGCGCTGACCATTCCGGCCGACACCCCGTGCTCGTCGGCGAACTTGGGCAACTGCGGGGCGCAGCCCTGACCCCACAGCCAGATGCTCGTGGCCTTAGCGTCGAAAGCGCTCAGCACGTCGCGGGAGGCTTTCATGATCTGGCGCAGTTTGCCGGACGCCGGGCCGGTGGGGAGCACGGCCTGCTGTCGGGTGATGTCGTGAGGCGGGACGCAGTAGGCGTCGGCCCAGGAGGCTGGGGCGACTACGCAGTGGCGGTACTGAACGCCGGCGTGGAAGCGGACTTCGCCGCCCAGTTCATTATTCAGGGCGGCGATCATCTCGGCGGCCTCCTCGGTGGCGGGGTGACCGCCTGCGTAGTCGTCCATGATGTCGTCGTCGCTCAGCGTGACGAGATTGCAGCGGTAGGCCACCTGATCAGCGGCGATTTCGACGCCCATTGCGGCGGCTTCTAGGGGGGCTCGTCCGCTGTGGTACCTCTCGGGGTCATAGCCCAGGATGGACATGTTGCCCACGTCGCTTCCTGGCGGCATGCCAGGGGGTATGACGAGCGCTCGCCCCACTCGGCTGCGTGCGGCCAAGGAAGCCAGGGTCGGCATGTGAGCCGCTTCCAGCGGGGTGCGCCCGTCGAGGGCTTCGACGGGCCGGTCGGCGCATCCGTCGGGGATGCAGACAACGTATTTCACGGACTTGAGTCTGCCATGTCTCTGTTTGACTTCCCGATCTTGCCGCCCTTGAACCTCGGCAACGGCCCTATCTTCTCTGCGTTCGCAAGCCGTCCTTGGACTGAACGGCGGACGGAGTGTGTCTCCGGTTAGTTCTTTGTCCTGCTGTGTGCGGCCACGAAACGCTGCACCGCTTCCAGGTCGTTCGGAAGCTTGTGCAGGCGCTCGGGCCGCTCGTGCAGGTCGGCTAAGCGCAGGGGCAACTCGGGCCGCACACCGGTGGCTGCCCGCACCGCTTCGGGGAATTTGGCGGGGTGCGCCGTGGACAAGACCACCATTGGGGCGTCCATGTCTTGCCGGCAGCGCCGAGCGGCGCCCACCCCCACCGCCGTGTGCGGGTCAATCAGCTTGCCGGTGCTCCGGTAGACGTCCGCAATGACGTCTCTAGTGGCGTCTTCATCCACTCGGGCGGCCGACCAGAGCGGGCGCAGGCTGTCCATCGTCGAAGGGGCGGCTGCCGCTGCGCCGCTGCGCCGCAGTTCGGTCGCCAGCGCTTCCGTGGCCGCTGCGTCGCGCCCGTGCGCCTCGAACAGCAGCCGCTCAAGGTTGGAAGGAACAGAGATGTCCATGCTCGGCGAAATCGTAGGTACGACTTCCTTGACCTCTAGGCGTCCGGAGTTAAAGAAGCGGGTGAGGGCGTCGTTGCGGTTGCTCCCCACCACCAACCCGGCGACCTCCAGTGAGGTGCACATCGCCGCATAGCCAGAATAGACGTTGCCGAAGTTGCCGCTGGGGACGGCGAAGGCAATCGGCGTTCCGGCTTCCTCTAGGCGGGCAGAGGCGGCGTAGTAGTAGACGATCTGCGCCAGTACCCGGGCGAAGTTGATGGAGTTGATGGCCGCTAGGCGGTGACGGCTGCGGAACGACTCGTCCGCAAACATCGCCTTGACGATGTCCTGACAGTCGTCGAAGTTGCCTTCTACGGCGATGTTGTGGACGTTTTCGGAGGTCACCGTGGTCATCTGACGGCGCTGAACGTCGCTCACCATCCCGTGCGGATGCAGGATGAACACGTCCATCGCTGAGCGGTCTCGGCAGGCTTCGATTGCGGCCGAGCCGGTGTCGCCGGAGGTGGCGCCCACGATCGTCACACGCTCGCCGCGGCGCTCCAGTTCGTATTGCAGCAGCCTCCCCAGAAGCTGCAGGGCGACGTCCTTGAAGGCCAGGGTAGGGCCCCAGAAAAGTTCCATGAGCCAGAGATCGTCGCCGAGGGCGCTCAGTGGCGCTATGTCGGGATGGTCGAAGGCTTCGTAGGACTCCTTTATGAGGGCGGCAAAGACTTCTCGGTCGATCTCTCCGGCGACGAACGGATACATGACCTCCGCAGCCAAGTCTTCGTATGTGGGCGCTTTGGCTCGGGGGGAGGCGTTCGGCGGTATCGGCGGCTGCGGCAACTGAGGCCAAGACTCGGGCACGTAGAGACCTCCGTCGGGGGCCAGGCCGCGCAGCAGCATGTCGGAGAAACCGAGCGGAGGCGACTTTCCTCTAGTGGAGATGTAGCGCAGGTTCACCTATCGCCGTCTGTTCCCGAGCGGCTGGGCCGCGCTTTCCTGTTCTTCCCGTTCACTCGTCTGTTCCCGCTCGTCCTGTTCTCGCTCGCTCGTCTGTTCCCGCTCGTCTGCTATCGCTTTGGCCGTCTGCCTGTTGCCGTCTGCGTCTGCGTTTATTGACCTTCGCTGATCACCCGAATCACGCTGCCGACCCGCCGGACTGCGTCTAGTTCGCGCAGGCTAGAGATGGTGGAGCGCATGTCTTTTTCGCGGGCGACGTGGGTGATGAAGATGAGTCGGGCTTCTGCCCCTAGCCCTTCCTGCTCCATGGACAGGATGGAGATCTCGTGAGCTCCGAACACACTGGCCACGGCTGCTAGAACGCCAGGGCGGTCTTCCACTTCCAGCGCTAGGTAGTAGGCGGTTCGCAACTCCTCGATGGGTCGGATCAGGAGCGGCCGGAGGCTGCTGCGCCCCCCTCCACGCTTCCCGCCGTCAGGGGCGGTTTCGTCCGTCAGTCCGTCGTCGAACGTGTCGGATGTGTCGAATGTTCCGACCGCACGCGCCGCGTCTATCAGGTCGCCCATCACGGCGCTGGCAGTGGGGAGCCCGCCCGCTCCTCGTCCGTAGAGCATCAGTTCTCCCACGGCTTCGCCCTCTATGAACACGGCGTTGAAACTGCCCCGTACCGAAGCTAAGGGATGCGTGAGAGACACCATGGCGGGGTGGACGTGAAGCGCAACCGAAGCGTCCTTGCTGTCTTCGGAGCGCTCGACGATCCCTAGCAGTTTGATTACGTACCCCAGCCGCCGGGCGAAGACGATGTCGTCGACGCTCACCTCGGCGATGCCTTCTCTGTATACGTCGCTGCCCTTGACGCTCCCTCCGAAGGCGATCGAGGCCATGATCGCCACCTTGGCTGCGGCGTCGTGTCCTTCCACGTCGGCGGTCGGGTCTTCTTCGGCGTAACCCAGGCTCTGTGCTTCCGTGAGCGCCTCGGCGTAGCTCACCCCGTCTTCGCTCATGCGACTGAGGATGTAGTTTGTTGTGCCGTTCACGATGCCCATGACGCGTTTTATGGACTCGCCGGCCAGCGACTCGGATAGAGCTCGAATGAGGGGGATGCCGCCCCCCACCGCCGCTTCGAAGAGCAGTTTTGCGCCTGAGGCGCTTGCGGCGGCGGCCAGTTCAGCGCCGCAGTCGGCGAGCAGTTCCTTGTTGGCCGTAACGACCGACTTGCCTTCCCCCAGGGCGGCGAGGAGTATCTCGCGGGCGGGGTGGATGCCGCCGATCAGTTCCACGACGACGTCCACGTTCTTGCGGGAGGCGGCTTCGGCTGTGTCGGCTGTGAAGACTTCGGGCGGCAGGGAGACATTGCGGTCGGCGAGCGGGTTGCGCACCGCCACGGCGGCGATGTCGAGTTCCACCCCGAATTTGTTGGCGATTTCGCTGCGTCGGCGGCGGATCAGTTCGGCCAGCGCCGAACCCACGTTGCCGCAGCCGAGCAGGGCGACGCGCACGGGCTTCGGAGAGATTGGGCTAGTCATGGAAGGAGGCGGCCTCGGGGGTTGGGGAGTGCTGGAATCAGCAGAATGTTAGGTTGAATTTAGCTGATTCGCGCCGCTCGGCGGGCGCGGTGGTGGGCGCTAGAGACGTCCAAGGCGCTAGACGTCTAGGCGGGTGAGGTCTTGGTATGTCTCGCGGCGAACGGCTAAGCGGGCGGCGCCGTCTCGCACGAAGATCACCGCTGGACGAGGCACTTTGTTGTAGTTGGAGGCCATCGAATAGCCGTAGGCCCCTGCAACCGGTACGGCCAGGATGTCTCCGACGGTGACGTCCGCCGGCAGCCACCCCTGAGCGACCAGGATGTCGCCCGACTCGCAGTGCTTGCCGACCACGCGCACCTCCTTGGGGCGCGGCGCCCCTGCCGCCCTCGGCAGAAAAACCTCATAGCCGCTGCCGTAGAGCACCGGGCGCGGGTTGTCACTCATGCCGCCGTCCACTGCGACGTAGGTGCGGACGCCCGCCAGTTCCTTGATCGTGCCCACCTCGTAGAGGATTACCGCCGCCGCCGCTGAGATGGCGCGCCCTGGCTCGGCGGTGATTCTCGCAGTCACTCCCGCCTCCGCAGCGGCGGCCAGCACCGCCTCTGCCCACTCACTGATGCTGACGGCCTGCTCGCCGTCTATGTAGGCGACGCCTAGTCCGCCGCCCACCGAGAGTTCTGCTAACCCCAGCGGTTTGGCAAAGCGAGCCAGCACGCCGACCGCTTCGGCGAAGGACTCCAGGCGGAAGACCTGACTGCCGATGTGGGCGTGGATGCCCAGTAGTTCCAGAAACTCCGAAGAGGCGGCCCGTCGGATGGCCTCGGCCGCCGCGCCCGTGCGCACTGTGAAGCCGAACTTGGAGTCTTCCCCGCCGGTGGCCACGTAGTGGTGCGTGTGGGCTTCCACACCAGGGGTGACCCGAATCAGTACGCGTGGGCGCACTGAGCGGCTGCGGGCCAGCGCTTGGAGGCGGTCGAGTTCGTCGAAACTGTCGACGACGATGCGTCCTGCTCCAGCCTCCAGCGCCTCAGTCAGTTCCCGCAGCGACTTGTTGTTGCCGTGCACTACCAGGCGCTCAGGCGGAAAGTCTGCGTTTAGAGCGGCGTAGAGTTCGCCGCCGGTGGCCACGTCGAGATGCAGCCCTTCCTCGGCCACGAGCCGCGCCATGGCCCGGCACAGGAACGCTTTGGCGGCATAGGCGGCGCCGTCTCCGAAAGCCGAGCGGGTCTCGCGGCAGCGCGCCCGGAGGTGTTCTTCGTCGTAGACCAAGAGCGGCGTGCCGAACTCCTTCGCCAGCGCCAGCAGGTCGCAGCCCGCCACGTGCAGGCGTCCGTCAACCTCGGCTGCGGAGTCCGGCAGCAGATATTCAGGCAGCGCTTTGGGCATTCGCTAACCCCTCATCCTGGTCAGGCTCTCGCATGGCCTCGTATGGCTCGCACGGCTCACATAGCCCTTGGCGCACTCATGCCCAGCAGACGCAGGGCAATCACTAGCCCGATGCGGGCCGCCTCGACCAGCCAGAGCCGCCCGCCGCGCACGGGTTCGGGAACGTCTCTGTGCAGGACAGGGCAGTCATGGTAGAAGCCGTGGAAGTCTCCGGCCAGTTCACGCATCCAGGTGGTCAGCTTGTGCGGTGCGCGCTCCCGGGCTGCGGCGGCCACGACGTCGGGCAGCTCCCGCAGCGTTCTCAGCAGAGCCAGTTCGCGGGGATGGTTCAGCGCTTCCAGGGCTGCCTCTTCCAGCGGAGGGCGGCTGATCGAGCGTTCAGAAGCCTCCCGCAGCAGCGAGCAGATGCGGGCGTGGGCGTACTGAACGTAGAAGACGGGGTTTTCCATCGACTGCGAAGCGGCCAACTCCAGGTCTATGACTTGGCGGCGCTCCAGCGACTGCAGCAGAAAGGTCATTCGAGCGGCGTCGGCTCCGAGCAATTCGACCAGGTCGTCTAAGAGCAGGAGGTCTCCCGCCCTCTTGGAGATTTTGGCTTCCTGCCCGTTGCGCATCACCTTTACCAGCTGTCCCAGCACTATCTCGAGCTGATCTCGGCGGTGTCCCATGGCGCGGACGCCGGCCGCCAGACGCTCCACGTAGCCGTGGTGGTCGGAGCCCCAGACGTCTATGAGGAGGTCGAAACCTCTCGAAAACTTGTTTTGGTGGTAGGCGACGTCACCCAGCAGATAGGTGGCCTCGCCGTTGGAACGCATCAGCACCCTGTCCTTGTCGTCTCCAAACTTGCTAGAGCGCAGCCAGAGAGCCCCGTCGTGCTCGTAGACCACACCGGCCTCCTGCAGCTCGGTCAGGGTTCGTGCGATGTCCCCTGCCTCGGCCAGCGAAAGTTCGCTGAACCAAGTGTCGAAGGTCACGCCCAGGCGTTCCAGACTCTCGGAGATGTCACGGCGGGCGCGGGCGTAGCCCCATTCCAGGGGGTCGGCGTCGGCAGGCATCTCGTCAGCCCAGGCCGTGACGTAGTCACCGTGATAGCCGTCCTCAGGCGGCTCTTCACCCTGTCGGCGGGCGGTCAGGGAGGCGGCGAACGCCTCCATCTGCCGGCCGCGGTCATTCAGGTAGTACTCGCGGTGGACGGAATAACCGCAGCGGCTGAGGATGTTGCAGAGAGTGTCCCCGTAAGCCGCCCAGCGTCCTCCGCCAAGGTGCAGCGGCCCGGTGGGGTTGGCGCTCACGAACTCCACGTTCACTCGCAGCGCCGATCCGAAATCCCAGCATGCGTAGCCTTCCTCGCCCGACTCGACGACCTCCCGCAACACCTCGTGCAGCCAAGCTTCGTGCAGGAAGAAGTTCACGAAACCGGCGCCGGCAGCCTCGACGCGCCGGACGTGAAGGGGAAGGCGTTCGCTGATGTGTTCGGCCAACTCGCCGGCCAGGCCGCGGGGGTTGCGTCCGGCTGCGGTGCCAGCAGCCAGGGCGACGTTCGACGACCAGTCGCCGTGGGAGGGATTGGCCGGACGCCCCAACTCGATCGACTGAGGCGGCGGCACATCGAGAGCGGATAGGGCGGCGCGCAGGGATTCGACGATCCTCTGGCGAATCATGGGGTTCTTCTCATGGAGTTATTGGCGCGTTGTCTTCTCAAACCTTTGGTCGGTTCTGGCGTGCAGCCCTTCTGTGCATCTCCACTCTGACGACGTATCCCGCTCCCGTTCGTTTCTGAGCGTATCCTGCTTGGTGGGTGCAGGGTTAGTCTGAAGGTCGGCCCTCGTAGCTCAGGGGATAGAGCATCGGCCTCCGGAGCCGTGCGCGCAGGTTCGAATCCTGCCGAGGGCGCCGAAGCAGTCCGATTAGGGCAGCAGGGCAGCGCAAACCCAAATGAACCAGAAGGTGAGGTGCGAATGAACTCCACAGGTCGTCTGGCCGGCAAGACGGCGGCTATTACCGGATCTGCCAGCGGTTTCGGAGCAGCCGCGGCCAGGCTCTTTGCGGCGGAGGGAGCCAAGGTGGTCCTAGGCGACATCCAGGCCGAAGCGGGCGCTGCGGTTGCCGAGACCTTGGGGAGCGCCGCCCGATTCACTGTCTGCGACGTGACCTCTGAGGACGACGTGGCCTCGCTGGTGGACTTGGCAGTGGACAGCTTCGGGCAACTCGACGTGATGTTCAACAACGCCGGCATCGTCGGCGCACGCGGAGCGGTAGAGACTCTTGCGGCTGAGGACTGGCTATTCACCATCGACGTGTTGCTGAACGGTACTTTTTATGGGATGAAGCACGCAGCGAGGGTGATGAAGCCGAGAAAGACGGGTTCGATCATCAGTATGGCGTCCACCGCCGGTGTGATAGGAGGACTGGGGCCGCACGCCTACGCAGCGGCCAAGCACGCCGTGGTGGGGCTCACCAAGAACGTGGGGGCAGAACTCTGCCGCTACGGCATCAGGGTGAACTGCATCGCCCCCCACTCCATGGCTACGCCCATGGTGGCGATGGCGCACCTCGGCGACCCGGACGACATCGAGGGCGTTACCGCGCATCTAGCGGAGATTTCGCCGCTGGCCGGCAGGCCGGGGCTGCCCGAAGACGTCGCAAACGCCGCCCTGTGGCTGGCCGGAGAAGAGTCCGGCTACACGAACGGGCACTGCCTGACGACCGACGCCGGAGTGACTACAGGATCCAAGGGCGAAGATCCCGCCTACACCGAAGCGATGCCCATGATGCGGGAAGCTGGCCGGACGGGCCGCCCGTGAGCGGGGACGGGCAGTTAGCGCCCGCCGCCGACGCTCTCGGCGTCCCGACTGCTGACGCTTCTGCTGCTGCGGTTTCTGCTGCCGCTTCTGCCGCTGCGGTGGCGCCCACCCCCGCCGCCGGCAAGCCGCCCCGCTGGACGTTCCAGTGGAAGGAACTCCACGATGAGGTGATCACCAGCGGGCTGTGCACTGGCTGCGCGGGCTGTGTCATCGCCTGCCCGCACGACGTCATCGGCTACCGGCACGAACCGGGTCAGTACTACCCGTTTCACCTCGAGGAGGAGCTCGGCCCCAGCAACTGCACGCACGGGGAGAAGGGCTGCACGTCCTGCACCAGGGCGTGTCCGCGTTTTCGGGCGTGGGAGCCGGAAGCCGACGAGCACCTGTTCGGACGCCTCCGCCGCAGCGACGAGATGTCGGGCATCTACAAGGACATAATCCTGGCCCGGGCCAGCGACGACTTCGTCTACGAAATCGGCCAGGACGGGGGGTTGGTTTCCGCCATCCTGATCTGGTGCCTTGAGAACGGAATCATCGACGGAGCTCTGGTCTCGCACCTAGAAGGCGCCGAGAGCGGCTGGAAGGCGGTCCCTGGCGTGGCCGCCAACAGGGAGGAGATCCTGGCCGGAGCCGGCAGCCGATACACCTACTCGGCTAACACGATCGCTTACTCAGAGGCGACCGAGAGAGGTCTCTCCAGCCTGGCCCTCGTAGGGATGAGCTGCCAGACGTCCATCGGGCCGGTCATGTGGCACCGCAAAGTGGGCAAAGTGGGCAAGCGCATCAAGCTGAACATCGGCCTGCTGTGCTCCAAGTCGTTTGACGACTCCCTATTTGATGAGCTCTTCTGGTTCAAGTACGGACTGCGAAAGCAAGACATCAAGAAGATGAACATCAAGGGCGTCTTCCAGGTCTGGACGCACGGCGGTGACTACCACGAGATCAGCCTCAAGGACTGCCACGCCTGGACTCGGGAAGGCTGCCATAGCTGCCCTGACTTTGCGGCGGAGCACGCCGACATTTCCACGGGCGGCATCGGCGACGCGACCGACTGGACGCTGACCGTGGTGCGCACCGAACTGGGGCGGGAGATCATCGTTCGAATGCTGGAGGAGGGCGTGATCGTCGCCAAGCCTGGCGACGCCGACCCGGCCGCCGTCAAGCTGATGCACAAACTCTCTGCCAAGAGTAGATCCCGCTGGCCGGACTGGGCGGCGCCCGACGCCGCCTTGAAGAAGTAGCCGCCTCAGCCGCCCCCGGCCGCACTGGCCATACATTCGGCCACTATCTGACGGATCTGCAGACCCGTCTCATCCTCGTTGATCTGGGAAGGGTTGCCGCGTACTTTGTCGTCGAGTTCCCTGAATTGTTCGAAGGGGACTCCTCCGTTAGGGGCGCTGATCCTCGTGTAGGCGCACCGACAGACGCCCTCGAAGTCTGCTTCATTGCGCACGATGCGGTCCTGCACGGCTTGTGCTTTGCAGGCGCTGATGTAGTTGGTTTGGACTGTGCCGTCGTAGGCGGTCGGCGCCCCTGAGTTCCCGCATCCGGCGGCGAGAAGCAGCAGCGCTAGGACTGCAGTAGTCCACAGCCCGCGCTTTGTTGAGTGTTGGGGCGTGGACAAGCCGCCCTGGCGGTTCTCATCGGCTGGGACTCTGGCGCTGCACACGAAAGCGCAGGCTAGCGGAGAAGACCGAGGGCTTGGGAAAACACGGCGTCGAGCATTTCCTCTGAGAGCCTGCCGGTGAAGGTGTTCTGCTGGCTGACGTGGTAGGAGCACAGCAAGACGGGGGGATCGGGCGTTGCCTGCGAGTTTGCCGGCTGCACCTTCAGGCCGTGGGCGAACGGCGGACGAGGACGCACACCGAAGTGGCGCGCCAGCGTGACGTAGGCCAGACCGCCGAGCGCCACGATCACCTGAAGCGAGCGCAGCGCCTCCAACTCCCGCTGGAAGAACCCCAGGCAAGCAGCCTGTTCGGCAGCGGTCGGCTTGTTGGCGGGGGGAGCGCATTTCACCGGCGCCGTGATGAAGGCGTCGCTCAGCACGAGTCCGTCGTCTGCGTCGGTGGAGTTCGGTTGGTTAGCGAAGCCCGCCCGCCAGAGCGCTCGGTAGAGCCAGTCGCCGGAGCGGTCGCCCGTGAACATGCGTCCGGTTCGGTTGGCGCCGTGGGCGGCTGGCGCCAGTCCTACCACCACCAGCCTGGCGTCTGGGTCTCCGAAGCCAGGCACCGGCTTCCCCCAGTACTCCTGTTCGGCGAAGGCGGCGCGGCGCGTACGCGCCACCTCCTCCCTCCAGGCCACCAGCCGCGGGCAGGAGCGGCAGGCGGTGATCTCTGCGGCGAGTCGTTCGAGGTCGGCTGCGGCGTCGGCTGCGATACATGAACGCTAGGTTGAAGGAGACCTATGCCATCTGCCGCCCCGCCTGGAGAGAGCGTTTCCTCAGCTTCGGGTTCAGGGGATGCCCGCTCCCGCCGCTCCGACGCCTCCCTTTGCCGCGGCGCCGAGCAGCCCGCCGGCGACGCCTCCTCCCGCTTACGCCAGCCCCCCACTCTGGTGCTGCTGGTCAGGCACGCAACGACCGGAACGACCGGCGAGTTGCTCCCTGGCCGCGCCCGCGGCCTTCACCTTTCGCCGTCCGGCCGAGCCGAAGCAGCCGCAGCCGCCGCCCGAATATCGCAGGTTTCTGAGTTGTCCTGCGTCTATTCCTCGCCCATGGAACGCGCCAAGGAAACCGCAGAGCCGATAGCCGCCGCCGCCGACCTGCCAGTCAGGGAACACCCCGGGCTGAACGAGTGCGACTTCGGCGACTGGACTGGGCGCAAGCTCGACGAACTGCGGCGGCTCCCGGCGTGGAAGAGCGTTCAGTTTCACCCCAGCGGCTTCCGCTTTCCAGGCGGAGAGTCGTTTGCCGAAATGCAGGTCAGGGTCTCCGCCGCCGTGGAGGAGTTGGCGGCCGCTCACTGCGGAGAGGTAGTCGTCGCCGTCTCCCACGCCGATCCGATCAAGGCTGCGGCTGCCAACGCCGCTGGCATGCACCTCGACTGCTTCCAGCGGCTGGTCGTCGCCCCCGCTTCCGTCACGGCCCTCGCCTACGGGGGTGACACGCCGCTGCTGCTTACCCTAAACTCAGTGGGAGACGATTTGAAGACGTTGGGACTGCGATGAGCCGTTCGTACGAATTTTCCAACCTAGACGGATTTTCCTGCGGGGCGATCGGCCCCAAGGGAAAGAGAATTTTCTACGTGCAGCTGCGCGAGGGCGAGATGATTCTTTCGCTGAAGATGGAGAAACAGCAGGTGGCGGCGCTAACGGATTTCCTCGATAACACCCTGGCTGAGGTCTTCAATCATCACGTCCCCAAGAAAGAGGAAGAGGGATACGGCTTCCTCGACAGCTTTGGAGGCGGGGAACTCCCACCAGAGGATTCGCTGTCTGGCGAAGACCCCGCAGATCTCGCTGCTGCCGACGCTTCCCAAGCTTTCCTCTCTGACTACGACGAGCCGTTCTTTTCCGACCCAGATGCGCCGGACTGGATCGTCGGCAAGATCGGTGCCGCTTACCAGCAGAATAAGGATTTCATTGTCCTCTGGATGGAGGAACTAGCTGCTGAGGAGGGCGAGAGTCAGTCGATCGCCAAGTTCCCCCTGCTGGTCGAACAGGCCTCCAACTTTGTCCGTCAAGCCCGAACAGTCATGGCGGCGGGGCGTCCGCCCTGCCCGTACTGCCGGGCGCCGCTCAATTGGGAAGACGGTTTTTGCCCCTGCTGGAACTGAGCGCTGCGGGATATTGGCCGAATCACCCGTTCGCGCCCGACGGCCGGTCTCCGAGCAGGAAGCCGTCGAGGAACTCAGCACCGCCGAAGTAAAAGTGCTGGGGCGCTTGCCCTGGAGTTCTAACGCCACGTTCCTAGTCGACCTCGAGCGCGCAGACGGCTCCGTGTGTATGCAGGCCGTGTACAAGCCGGAGCGGGGTGAGCGCCCGTTATGGGACTTCCCGCAGGGTCTTTACAAGCGGGAGGTGGCTGCGTATGTGTTTTCTCGCCACCTAGGTTGGGACTTGGTGCCGCCCACCGTGGAGCGGGACGCTCCGCTGGGGCGCGGGTCGCTGCAGCTGTTCATTCCCGCCGACTTTTCCCAGCACTACTTCTTGCTGCGCCAGCGGAAGGAACTCTGGCCGTCGCTGACGAAGCTCTGCGCTTTCGACGTGTTGAGCAACGCCGCCGACCGCAAGGGAGGTCACGTGCTGTTGGAGGGTGCTGAGCGCATCTGGGCGGTGGACAACGGACTCTGCTTTCATCACGAGTTCAAGCTTCGAACCGTGGTATGGGATTTTGCTGGCCAGAGGTTTCCGACGGAGGTGAGCGACGCCCTGAGTCGGCTTTGCGAGCAGAGCGAGGTACCCGCCCTCGACGGGCTGCTGAGCGCCCCGGAGCGGAGCGCTCTCTTGGAGCGGGCGGATGCGCTGCTTCGCTTGGGACGCTTCCCCGAACTCCACTCCGACAGGGGTTTTCCCTGGCCTCCAGTGTGAGACGCTCTGCAGACCTCGGCAGGCGGGCAGGCGGGCAGCCGTGCTTCAGCAGCCAGGGTTAGTCGCGGGGATGCGGCGGGCTGTGCTGGGCGAGCGGCGGGCGTGGGCAGCCCGCAGAGCAGGCCGAGCAGCCCCCTAGCGTGATTTCAGAGCGTCGATGAGCTTGGGCAGCACCTTGTGGACGTCACCCACGATGCCTAGGTCGGCCACCCCGAAGATGGGAGCGTCTGGGTCTTTGTTGATGGCGATGATGGCCTTGGAGTTCTTCATTCCCACTAGATGCTGAGTGGCTCCCGATATGCCGCAGGCTATGTAGACGTCGGGTTTGACGACCTTGCCTGTCTGCCCGACTTGATATGAATAGGGCACCCACCCGGCGTCCACGATCGCTCTCGAGGCTCCGGCGGCCCCGCCTAGCAGGGCGGCTAGCTCTTCCACGAGTTCGAACTTCTCGGCGTCCCCTAGGCCGCGTCCGCCCGAGACGACCACCCCCGCTTCGTCAAGGTTGGGGCCGGTGGACGGCTCGACGAAGCGGTGGATGATGCGAGCCGAGTTACTGCTGCCTCCTTCGCCCTCCGACAGAGCGGCGACGGCGGCGGGCGGCCCGTCGGTGGTTTCGGGTGTGACGGACTTGGGTCTTACCAGGAAGATCTGCGGGCGCACGTCCGTAAAACACGTGCGGACGTTGGTCGTTCCTCCGAAGACCGGCTCAGTGGCCGTGAGGACGCTGTCTATCTCTGCGAGTTCCGTGATGTTGGTAATGACCGGAACGTCCAACTTGGCTGAGAGGCGTCCTGCCGCGTCCCTGCCGTCGTAGGTGGTGCCGAACAGCAGGACGTCGGGTGCGCCGGTTTCGGCAAACTTGGCGGCCAGGGCGTCGGCCAGAGGCGCTCCTATGAGGGATTCTTCACCAGCCGGCAGGTGATGCAGGACGGACGCCCCGTGCGCGCCCGCTTCGGCGGCCATTGCTTCGCTCTCGGCGCCCATGGCAAAGGCTTCTACCTTCCCGCCGTCTGCGGCAAGGCTTCGGGCGATGGCGAGCAATTCAAGGGACATGGACGTCCACGCGCCAGCCCCCTCGCCGCCGTCAGGCTCTGCGTGCGCCCAGACGCTTCTTCCGCTCACGATCCGGCTCCGGTTCCGGTTCCAACTCCGGTGCCGGTTCCCGTTCCAGTTCCCGAGGCGGTCTCGATTCCCATCACAGAACCTTGAGTTCCTCGAGGAAGGCGACGATGCGCTCGTGGCCGTCCCCATCGTCTTCGTGGATTTCTCCGCCGGCGCGCTCCGGAGCGGGCGAGATTTCCGTGATCACTTGACGGGCGCCCGCCCAGCCGACTTCGGACGCCTCGATCCCCAGTTCGGCGAGAGAAAGTCGTTCTGTGGGCTTGGATTTGGCGGCCATGATCCCTTTGAAGGAAGGGTAGCGGGGTTCCACCACTCCGGCAGTCACGGAAACCACCGCCGGGAGAGGGCACAACACCTCGTGGTAGCCCGTTTCGGTCTGACGCTGGACTCGCAGAGGGAAGCCCTCGTCGGTGGTCGTCTCGATCGACTTGGCGAAGGTCACCGAGGGCATGTCCAGCAGTTCTGCTAGCTGGGCAGGCACAGTACCGGTGTATCCGTCGGTGGACTCCGTGGCCGCTAGGACGAGGTCTGGCTTTATTCGGCGCAGGGCGGCGGCGAGCACCTTGGCGGTGGAGAGGGCGTCGCTTCCCCCCAGCGCTTCGTCGCTGACTATCACGGCTTCGTCGGCGCCCATGGCCAGAGCGGTACGTATTCCTCCTAGTGCTCCGTCAGGAGCCATCGACACAACGGAGACGCTTCCCTCTCCGGCGGCCTCGACGAGTTGAAGCGCCATCTCGACTCCATAGGAGTCCGACTCGTCGAGGATGAGCTTTTCGCTGCGATCCAGTGTCTTAGTCTTCTCGTCTAGCCTGCCTGGGTTGGCAGGGTCAGGTATCTGCTTTACGCAGACGGCTATCTTCACACTTTGATTGTGTTGGATGCGCTCGCAGATAGCAACTTCGAGATCAACATCGGCTGCAGATTCTCTCGGCTGGGACGTTCTCAACTCTCCCCGTCCCTGGCCGCCGCCCGCCGCCCTGCGCGCAATGTGCGTCCGGCCTAGTGAGCCCAGTGCAGGGCGTGTCCCTGGCCGCCGCCCGCCCCGGGCGGCAGAGACTGCCCGTACGGTTCCTAGGATGACGGGAGCCTCAACCCTCACTCGGGGAACGCGACTCTGAGACTGCTGCTGATAGTCAACCCTTCCGCCTCTGCGGTCTCGCCTAGGACGCGAGTCGTGGTCAACGGGATACTCGCTGCTCGACACGACGTGCGTACCGTGCTTACGACTCGGCGTCATCACGCAGCAGCGCTAGCTCGCCGCGGCGCCCGAGAAAAGGCCGATGCGGTCGTGGTGCTTGGCGGAGACGGCACGCTCAACGAAGCCGCCAACGGCCTAGCGGGAAGCGACACTGCACTCGCAGCGCTTCCTGGAGGTTCCACCAACGTGTTCGCCCGCACGCTCGGACTGCCCGATGATCCCATTGACGCCGCAGAATCCACGCTTCAGGCGCTGGAAGGGGGGAGTATTCGCCGGATCGGGCTAGGGGCGATCAACTGGCGCTATTTCTTGTTTCATGTGGGTCTGGGTTTCGACGCCGCCGTGGTGGAGCGGGTGGAGCTGCACAGCGACCTCAAGCCCGCCTTAAACCATGCGCTCTTCGTCTGGGAGACGATCTGGACGTGGCTGAGGCACTTCGATCGCTCCAGCCCGTATTTCCGCATCGAGTTGTCCGGCGGGCGCTGCGTGGAGAACGGCTACTTCGCGGTGTTCATGAACACCGACCCCTACACCTACCTGGGCGGGCGTCCTTTTTCCTTGGCTCCCGAAGCGACGCTTTCGTCGCCGCTGGTGATGCTCTCAGTGCGGAGCCCCTCTGCCTGGAATCTGATACGGCTGGCGTATCAGTCCCTCCGGCACTCAGAGGGACTGATCGGCAGTCCGCTGGTGCATCACGCAACCGACGTGGTCAAAGCCCGGATGGTGGGTCACCGCCGTGTGCCCGTTCAAGTGGACGGTGACTTCGCCGGACTCTACGACGAACTGCGCCTGCGCTACCAGCCGGAGGTTCTCAGGGTCGTGCTCCCCGCCGCCGCCTAGGGGCGCTTGGTGCTGCTTTCGGGGGGCGCTTGGGGAGTTGCCCCCGCTTAGGACGCTCGCTTCGGACGCTTCGGACTCCGAAGACCTCGGACTCCGAAGACCTGGGCTAACAAGTTGGGTTAACTAGTTGCCTGCGAGGTTGTCGACGACCTTTCGGGCGAGCGGGCAGTCGTCGGTGATGACGCCGTCCGCGCCTATCGCCGTCAGTTCCTTTAGCGGCTCGAGTTCGTTGACCGTCCAAGGGAACACCCTCAGCCCCGCTTTCTGGGCGCTGCGCAGTAGGCGCTCGTTCAGGGTCATGTAGTAGGGGTGTATTCCCCAGTGGCCTGCTTCCGCCACCCTGCCGATGCTTTGCGAGATGATCATCGGGTCGAAAATCAGAAGAGCAGTGCATACCTCCGCGCCGACTCGACGGATCATCTCGATGGTGGCCAAATTGAAGGAGGAGACGACGACCTCCCCGTGGTCGCGATAGGCAGACACCAGACCCGCAACCGCCACGGCGATGGTGTTCTCGTCGTTGTAGCCCGCTTCGGCGGGGTCGTTCTTTATCTGCACGACCACTCCCATTCCGTCGCAGGCTTCCATTGCCTCTGCCAAGGGCGGCACCCAGTCGGGGAACTCGTCGATCGAGGTTTCGGCAACCAGCCTGCCGTCGGGCAGGTGGGCGTTGTGGTGAACCACCAGCACGCCGTCGAGACTTCGCCGCACGTCCAGTTCGACCCAGTCGGCGTTCAGTTTGCGGGCTCGCGTGAAAGCCTCAATGGTGTTGGGGCGCACTCCGGCGCCGGTCGCTCCTTGATGCGCTATCACCAGCATGGGAAGTTCAGGTTAATCCTCACTAATCCTCACTAGGAAGGGTGAGTATTCTGCCGGCGACCCTCGAGCCCTCCGAGTGCGAAGACCTCCATGTGTCAGATGCGGGTTAGCCCGCCCCCGTTCAGCCGAACCCTATGGATGGT
The DNA here is from genome assembly GCA_965242895.1 of Acidimicrobiales bacterium. Lineage (GTDB taxonomy): Bacteria > Actinomycetota > Acidimicrobiia > Acidimicrobiales > CATQHL01 > CATQHL01. The sequence goes on along the minus strand of OZ251507.1, from coordinate 974,056 downwards.
TCCCGTCCCGCTCCGCCGATTTCCACGTAGGCGATGCGCGCCGCGGGCACTCCTATGTGCCTGCCGCGCCGGTCGGTCAGCCAGAAAAAGCCCTTTCCGTTCTCCAGGGCTGTTTCGAGGTTTGATCGGAGTTCGACCTCATCGCTGTCGGCGTCGAGTTCGACCGAGAGTTCACGGGCGTTTTCCGTCACGCCAATTCTCACTATCACCTGCCTGTTCTCCTCGCTTTCTCGGCTGCGCCGACCTTTGGCGGACATCGCTCAGCTGACGAGCCGCAATTCGGGGTTGTAGCGGCGCTTGGGTGCGAGTTTCACCGCTACCGCCTCGGCTATTTGGGCGAAGACCTGTCCGGCTTCGCTCTCGGGGTCGGAAGCCGCTAGGGGGACGCCAGAGTCGCATCCGATCCGCAGGTCAGGTACCAGCGGAATCTTGCCCAATAGTTCGACTTCTAGACGCTTGGCCAGTTCCTCACCGCCGCCCGCTCCGAAGAGTTCATAGCGGCGCCCGTCGTCGCCGGTGAACCACGACATGTTCTCCACGACGCCTTTGACCTCCAAGTTGACTTTTTGCGCCATGAAAGCCGCCCGCTGCGCCACCCGCTGCGCCGCCGGCTGTGGTGTCGTGACCACGTAGACCTCGCTTCGGGGCAGAAATTGCGAGAGCGATATGGAAATGTCTCCCGTGCCCGGCGGCAGGTCGATCAGCAGAAAGTCGGGTTCGTCCCAGAAGACGTCGGTGAGGAACTGCTCCAGGGCCTTGTGCAGCATCGGGCCGCGCCAGATGACAGGCTGATCCTCCCGGGCAAAAAACCCCATAGATATGCAGCGAACTCCGTGCGCCTCCGGCGGCACCAGCATCTCCTCGATCACGACCGGCGGGCGGTCAACGCCCAGCATCCGAGGAATGGAAAAACCCCAGACGTCGGCGTCCACGACCGCAGTCTTGGCGCCGCGGGCAGCCAGAGAGACTGCCAGGTTGGCAGTGACCGACGACTTGCCGACGCCGCCCTTGCCCGAAGCCACTAAAAGCGTTCGGGTGCGCGACGCCGGATCGGCGAAGGGCACTTCCCTGCCCTGAGAGTGGCCGACAGATGGATTTGACCCGGCCGTGGCGGCGGGATCGCCGATCAGGTTCGAACGCAGCCGGGCGCGCTGCTCGTCGGTCATCACTCCGAGAGTTACCTGGACAGAGCGGACGCCGTCGAGGACTTCGACGGCCGAGGAGACCCTTCTTTGGATTTCCTGACGCATGGGGCATCCCTCGATCGTGAGATCAACCTCCACTTGCACCTTGCCGCGCCCGCTTATATCCACCGAACGCACCATCTCGAGCTGCACGATGCTGCGGTTCAGTTCAGGGTCGAGTACGTCGTCGAGGGCTTCTATTACTTGTTCTTTGGTGACGGGCATGAGTATCCCAGGGCGTGAGGCCAGCGTCCGGACGGAACTATCAGGCTATCCGCTTACTCGCACCCGACGGCGTCACGGCGCCTGGGGCGCCCCGCTGTTCTGGGGGGGAGGGGGGAGAGGAGCCGGTGCGGTTTGCGGAGCCGCAGCTGGGGTCAACTCTGCTGCTCATTCGCTGGGGGGCGCAGCCTCCTCGATCATCTTCCGCAGTTCCCGCACCGCTTCGCTTAGGGCTTCCGACGGCTCCGGCTCCAGGTCGTCGAGAACGTCTAGGTCTGCGCGGGCGTCGTCTAGTCGTCTTTGACGGAATGCGGCCAATGCTCTCCAGTAGCGGGACTCGGGGTCTTGCGGAGCCAGTTCAACCAGTCGGTCGAGCGCCTTGACGCCCTCGTTGAAGAGTTCTTCGATCTCCATGAAGCCCTCTGAGGTGAGCTGCACGCCCCTGCCTAGCAGGGCGATCAGATTGTCGGGGTTGGACTGAAGCACGAACTGGTAGAGGCGGGCGGCCGCCACCGCACGGCCGTTGTAATCCAGCCGCCAAGCCGCCATAGAGAGCACCTGCGTGTCGGCTGAGGAGGCCAGGGCGTCGAAGGCTGTCCAGTCGTCGGAGTCCGTCGGCTCGTTGTTTGCCAGCCGCTCGGCCAGAGTTTGCGACAGGCCGCCCAGCACATCCGTCCGCAGGTTCGAGTTGTTCACGAGTGCGGTCATTTCCGGCGGCGCCTCCGATGCGTCGAAGACTCGGAGGTGCTCGGCGGCCTCTTCGTAGCGTCCGCTTCGTGCCGCCACCACTGCTCCGAAGACGCGGGCGGCGGGGTAGCCCGGGTCGCTGAGGACCGCCTGTGAGAGGGTTTCCGACGCCGCCGGAAGATCACCTTGCAGAAACTGACCCCAGCCCCGCCACGCCAGGGCCTCGGCGTTGCTCGGTTCTTCAGAGAGCACTTCGGCGTAGACGGCGTCGGCTTCCTCGAATTGACCGGCGGCCATCAGTTCTCGAGCTGTGAAGAGCTTCCCTCGAACGCTCTGACGGATATCGCCGGTGGCGGCGTCGCTGGAGGTTCGAGTTCCCAGGGCAGACGCCAGAACGAAGCCTCCTCCGCCGGCCAGCAAAGCCACTACCAGGAGTATCGCCAGGGAGCGCTTCAGGGTTAGGGCGCTTCGTCGAGGCGGCGCGTCCGCCGCGTCCGCCGCCGCTGCTGGGCTCGCCCCCTTCGCCCCCCTCGCCCCGACGCGCCTGAGCCGGAACGCAAGCGCCAGGGCTGCAGCGGCCAGAGCTCCCGCCACCACGGGGACAATCCAGACCAAACTGGCCAGACCTCTCGCAGGCGGAGTCAGCAGGATCGCCTCTCCGTAGCGCGCCGCGTACACAGCTCGTATTTCGTCGCCGCTTTGTCCCTCTTCGATGCGACGGTTGATATCGGCTCTCATCTCCTTGGCCGCCGCAACGTTGGATTCGGCCACCGATTCCCCGGCGCACTGCGGGCAGCGCAGGCTCTGTGCGACCGCAAGGGCGCGCTCGGCGGCGCTGGGTTCGCCTACCGCTAGGGCGCCGTAGGAGAGCATCGCGACGAAGGATGCCGCCAGCATCGTCCAGGCGAGGCGGCGGAGTTTGCCCGAGCGGGGTGTCATGCCCGCTTCAACTTCGGGTGTTCTGGGCGTCGGAAGCGTTCTCGGCGGCGGCCTCAAGTTCGGAGATTCGAGCGTCGAGTTCGTCGGCAGTGACACCGTATGTTCCCACCAGTTTGTCTGTCACGTATCCGGCGGGCGAGACCAAGTAGGTCTCAGGGACGGCGGTGACGCCGTAGTCGATCCACACGGAGCTTGCGCCTTCGATGATCACCGGCCAGTCGCCGCCTTCGGAAGCGAAGAATTCCTCCACAGCCTGCGGATCGTCGTCGTATGCGACGGTCACCACGACGGCGTCGCCCTCGGCTGCGTGCCTGGAACTGAACTCCACGAGTTGGGGATGCTCAATCCGGCAGCCCGCGCACCAGGTGGCGAAGAAGTTGACCACCACCCAGCGCCCTCTGTGGGCGTCGAGGTCGAAGAACTCGCCGCTTATGGTTTCGCCCTCTATGTCTGGTGCGGGTTGACCTACCGCGGAACGTCCTATGAGGATGCCTCGGTGGGGTCGGCTGATGGCGAAGATGACGATCAGAATCGCCATCGAGATGGCGACGGCCAAGGCCGCAAGCCGGACAGACCGAAAGACCCAGCCCCTCTGCGGCCTGTCGCTGCCGCTAGGGAGTTTCTTGGGACGCTCTTTGGGGTTGGAGGCGTCCTGCTCGTCTAACTCCTGCGTCGGGCCGTCACCCTCCGCTGCTGAGTAGGCAGTCGGCGCTGCTTCGACGTCTTCGTCGAGGGGTGCTGCCTGATCGGGGGTGCTCCGGTCGGTCATGCCTGGGCAGAGGTTGTTCGGGTTGTTGTCGTTTGCTCGGGGCTGATGGTCTGGTGGTCGGCCGCCGACGTCTCCGTGTCTCCGTCTCCGGCGTCTCCGGCGTCCGTCGGCGCATGCGTCCTCTCCGCTTCGGGCGTCTCGCTTCGTGAGCGACGACCTCCGCCCCGCACCGCCGCTGCTAAGAGTCCCAGCAGCATCACGCCGCCGCCCACCCACAGCCAGACGACCAGGGGCTGGCGCACCACCCTGAGCACGAGCGTCTCGCCCGTCTGCGAGGGCAGTCGTATGACGGCCAACTGAACGTCGTTCAGGACTGAGTTCAGCGTGACTGGGTGCCCCACCGCCTGGCCGCGCAGCGTGTAGCGGCTTACGCCCGGAGTGGCGCAGCATTCGCCGTTCACGGCCACTCTGGCGCGAACCTCTACCCGCTCGGCGTGAGCGACCTCCTCGGTTCCCAGGAAGGTCAGTTCGTGGCCGGCAAAGCTCTGAGTCTCGCCTTCGTCTAGCTGCAGTTCTTTTTGTTGAAGGTATGAACTGCTTGCTGCCAGCGCCACCGCAACGATCACGACGCCGAGGTGGGTGATCATGCCCCCGCCCGATGCTCCCGTGAGGCCTTTCATCCCCAGCCGGCGGACGGCTAAGTAGAGCCGCCGGACGGCGGTGCCCGCCGCGAAGCCGCCCAGCGTGAAGGCGAGCAGAGGAGCCATCCCGCGCGCCCCCAGCGCCAGCGCCAGCGCCAGCGCCCCTACTCCTGCAGCGGCGGGTTTCAGAAGCCGACGCGACGCTAGATCCGCCGAGGTTTTGCGCCAGTTAAGCGCAGGAGCGGCGGCCATCATAAACAGCAGCGCCAGCCCCACCGGCATGGTCATGCGTGAGAAGTAGGGCGCCCCGACGCTGAGGCGCTCGCCTCCTACCGCCTCGACGACGAGCGGAAACACCGTCCCCAGCAGAACTACCAGGGCGAACAGAGCGAAGAGCAGGTTGTTGATCAGAAACGACCCTTCTCGGCTGAGAAAGGAGTCCACCCTTTCAGCGGAGCGCAGGCGATCTCCGCGCATGCCTATGAGAGCCACGGACGCAATCGTCGTGAATCCGAAGAAGCCCAGCAGCCACGGGCCGATTCCCGAAGTGGTGAAAGAGTGCACCGAGTCCAGAATTCCCGAACGAGTGATGAAGGTGCCGAGGATGGTGAGGCAGAAGGTGGCGCTCACGAGAGAGAGGTTCCACACTCGGAGCAGGCCGCGGCGTTCCTGGATCAGCGACGAATGCAAGTAGGCGGTGGCCGTCAGCCAAGGCAGCAGGGAGGCGTTCTCGACGGGATCCCAAGCCCAGTAGCCGCCCCATCCCAGGGTGTCGTATGACCACCACGCCCCCAGCACGATGCCTGCGGTCAGAAAACCCCAGGAGACGAGACTCCAGCGACGCGTCTTGGCCAGCCAGGCTTCGTCGACCCGCCCGGTGATGAGCGAGGCCATGCCGAACGCGAACGGCACGGTGAAGCCCACATATCCCATATAGAGCATTGGAGGGTGGATGACCATGAGGGGGTTGTCCTGAAGCAGGGGGTTGGGCCCGGGGCCGTCGTAGCCTGGCGCCGGATCGAAGGCGCGGAAGGGGTCTGCCGGGCCGACCATGAGGGCAAAGAAAAAGACTGCTGCGGCCAGTCCGCAGATCAGAGCCCAGGAAGTGAGCCGCCCGTCGGGATGCGAAGCGCCGCCCCGCCGCCCGAAAAGCCAGGACATCACCGCCAAATACCCTGCCAGCACCAACCCCCACAAGAGAATGGAGCCCTCCAACGCCGCCCAGGCCGTGGCGAAGTTGAAGAGACCGGCGGTTCGAGAACTGCCGTTGGCGGCCACGTATTCCACGCTGAAGTCGCGGGTGATGAGGGCCCTTTCCATGGCTGCGAAGGCGAGGGCCGCCCCGGCCAGCACCCCCCAGACGAGGAAGCGTCCCAATCGGGCGAAACCCTCGTCGCGCAAGGCAAGTCCGGCGGCCAGCGTCAGGATGCCTGCCGCTGCCGAACTCAGCGCCAGGATGACCCCGGCGTCTCCCAGGACCAGGTTGCTCAAGGAGCGGGTTCCTCAGCAGCCGCCGGTTTCGGCGGGCAGCAGACGTTCGGGGTAGTCGTTCCTGTATTCGTTGTCGTGCTTGACCAGCAGCCGGTCGCTGGCGAAGTAGAAGCCGTCGTTGACACCGCAGTTGAACCTCTCTAGGTCGGGCGGGACGCCCTGCCGCCAGCGTCCTTCCATCACCACGGGTACGCCTGGGGCGAAGAGGTCGGGCGGGGAGCCCACGTGCACTACGTCGGCTTTCATTCCTTCGAACGCCACCGTGAACGCCACCGCTTCGTTGAAGTCCATCCGCGTCTCCGCCACGCTTTCAGCTACAGGGGTGCCCTGCATGCGAAAGCGGCGCTCTCCCAACTCCGGGCGCCTGTTTACGGCTTCGTCCACGTTCAGGAAGAAGAGCGACGCGCCGGATACCAACTGAAGAAGGGCAAAGGCTGCGCCGCCGGCGATAAGCAGTCCCAGCAGTGAGATGTAGAGGCGCCGCCTCCCGGAACGCCTAGGGGGGATGGGGGCAGGCGTAAGGTCTAGTTCGCCGGCCGCGCTCTCATCTGCGGGTTTCCGATCATCATTCATCGGCTTTCTCTTCGTCGTTCTCGGCCTGCAGCCAGCGGCGGCGGGAGAAAGGGACAGATTTGCTGAGCCGCCTGCCGCGGAGCAGGACTGCCGAGGCGTAAGCGGTCAACCCCAGGACGCCTACTGCCCAGCCAGCGGCTATGTAACCTGCGTGCGTCAAGGCTTCCTGGCCTCCCCCCCGCTGGCGGCCTCATCCCGGGGGGCGACCCCCTCCCCGCTGGCGACCTCCTCCCGGCGGGCGTTCTCCTCCCCGCTGGCGTTCTCCTCCCCGCTGGCGGCTTCCTTTCGTCGTTCTTCGATGGCCGTCTGCATTGCCCAGCGTTCAGCTTCGGACTCCAGCCAAGCCACCCTGAATCGGTGCAGCAGGATCCAGGCGAAGGCCAGCCCGCACACCACGATGCCCAAGACCAACGTGAAAAGCGTGAGGTCTGCGATCCGCAGTTCGGCCAGGGTGGACTGCTGATGCAGGGTGCGGTTCTCCCACCATTCCACCGAACGATTCACGATCGGGATGAGCACCACCCCTGCTAACCCGAGCACAGCCGACCTGCCCGCTCGGGCGGTCTGCGATGCGGCCGTGGAGCGAACCGCTGCGTACCCCAGGTAGACCAGGAAAAGCATGAGGGTGGTCACCAGCCGGACATCTCCCCAGTCCCACCATGTTCCCCAGACCGGACGGCCCCAGATCATGCCGGTGAGGAGTGTGATGCCGCAGAAGACGAGGCCGATCTCAGCGCCGGCGTGCGCCAGGCGGTCCCACCACACGGAGCGCTTCCAGAGGTAGACGGCGCTGCCTAGGGCGCAAAGTCCGAACCCCGCATACGCCCAGATGGCGGAAGGGACGTGAATATACATGAGCCGAACTGCGTCGAACTGACCGATCGGCGTTCCTTCCGGCCCAGCTCGTCTGTCTTCGGGGCTGAAGACGAATGCAAACAGGCACAGCAAAATCAAGCCGGCGAGCAGGGAGAAGCCCAGCAACTTCGTGGCACGCGACCCCGTGTGAGTGAGCGAGGGAGTTTCGTTCCCTGCTGCGGGTCTCGACGGGGGACCTAGCAGCGATCTCAATGAGGTCTCAGGATTCTGTTTCCAGAAGCGGACCGTAGGCCAATCCGCCTCCCAGCGCGTATACCGCCGAGCAGACGGCGCCTATGCCGAACCAGCCCCATCCGTTTACTGCGCTCGTGCCCAGGGCGTCTCCGAATGCCCGTGTGGCGGCGATCAGAACCGGGGCGAAAACAGGAAGCAGCAGTATTGGAAGCAATGTTTCACGTACTCCGCTTCCGCCCGCCAACACGCCGTAGAGGGTACCGGCTCCTGCTATTCCAACTGTGGCTGCAGCCGCCGTTGCCACCGCCAGCCCCACGTCGACAAGGTCAGCCTCATAGAGGATCGCCACCCCGGCCAGCATTAAGAGTTCCAGCACCATCAGATAGACGAACAGCGCCAGGGACTTACCGGCGAAGATCTTCGGGGGGGCTACGCCGGAGAGCCGCATTGCGTCGGTCACCCCGCCGGAGCGTTCTATGGAGATCGACCGCTGAGCCGTCAGTAAGGCGGCCAGCAGCACCGTCACCCAGTAGAGACCGGGGCTGAAATTTCGCAGGGAGGCGCGGTCAGCGTCGAGAGCGAAGCCCAGCAGTATGAGCGTGGTTGCCGCGAACGGGACGATCTGGTAAAGGAAGACGCGTGAGCGCAGCTCTATGCGCAGATCCTTGGCGGCGATGAGCAGAACGCTACGCATCGGAAGCGCCGGCAGCGGCGCTGGATTCGAGGAGGCTGACGGGGGGCGTCTCGGCGGACGCTTCTCGGATCACGGCCCCCCCCGCCAAGTGGATCGTGCGGGTGGCGGCGCCTTGGGTGAGGAAGTCTTCGTGCGAGGCGACAAGGATGGTGGCTCCGCTGCTTTGAGCCTCAAGGAGCAGTCGCCCGACGGCGTCGCGTCCTCTGGCGTCTAGACCCGCCCCGGGTTCGTCGAGCAGCCAGAGACGGGGGCGGCGCACGGCCAGCAAAGCCACCGATACCCGCTTTCGCTGCCCTGCTGAAAGCCTTCTAAACCTAACGTTCCAGAGGTCTTCGTCGACCTCTAGGCGGCGCAGGGCGGCGGGCGTCTGATCAGACGAGGCGCCCCAGAGCCTCGCCCAGAACTCCAGGTTCTCGGCCACGCTGAGGTCTTCGTAGAGCATCGTGTGATGAGCCGTCATGCCCACTTGTGAGCGCACCCGTCGGCTCTCGCAGGCGAGATCGCAGCCCAGAACTTCACCCTCTCCTGAAGTGAGCGCCGCCAAGCCAGCGCAGAGTCGCAGAAGGGTGGTTTTTCCTGCACCGTTGGCGCCTTGCAGGAGCACCAGTTCACCCACCCCGACCTGGAGGTTCACCCCTGTCAGAGCCGGGTAGGAGCCGTAGCAGCAGACGGCGTCGCGGAGTCGGATTGCGTTGGTCACTTCGTGCATCTGCTTCGGATTCCCCCAGGCTAGCGGCGCTGAGTTTGGGGCTTGTTCAGAGCTTCGCTGCCTATAGATTCCTTCCGGGTTGGTCGCAGCGCGGCTACCCTGGGGCGGTCGCGGCGCAACTTGTAGCATCGATGGAATGAGTCTCCCCCAGGTGCTGTCCGCCGCAGGGCGGATTCTCGTGCTCTTGGGTTCTGTTGTGTTGCTCTTTGTTGCTTACCAACTCTGGGGTACGGGGCTGCTGCAGGCCAGGTCTCAGGGTGGCTTGGCCAGCGACTTTGCCCAGCGTCTCGAAGCCGTCGGCGTCGCCGACGATCTACTCTTGCAGAGGGGGACCGAGGGTGGCAGACCTGCCGAGTCCCCCAGCGCCGAGTCCCCCAGCACAGAATCCTCCGCAACTGCTGCCGAATCCTCCGCAACTGCTGAGGGCGGCTCTGTCCCCAACTCCGCCGCCGAGTCCAGTGGTGATGCGCCCTCCGCGCCCTCCGAGTCCCCCAGCGCCGACAGCGCTGACGCTCCCCTCGCCGCTGACGTTCAAAACGCCGCCGAAGCACCCGCCGTTTCCAGCGGCTCCTCTGCGGGATTGTCGAATCTGCCCGACACGTCAGATGCGCCGATCCCTGTTACGTCACTTTCGCAGCGAGCCGCCTTCCGCTCCACCGTCAAGTACGTGTCTCCGAAAGTGGAAGATCGGCTGGAGATGCTCTATCCGCCCGATGGCCAAGCTCTGGCGCGCCTAGTCATTCCAGCCATAGGGATAGACGAGATGGTGGTCGCTGGCGTGGGGGCGGGCGACCTCCGTCGAGGTCCTGGGCATTACGGTTTCACTCCGCTGCCTGGTCAGCCGGGCAACGCCGGCATCGCCGGCCACCGCACCACCTATGGCGCTCCTTTCGAGCGCATCGACGAGTTGAAGGTGGACGATCTCATACACGTGCAGACGCTTCAGGGGTCGTTCACATACCAGGTCATCCCTCCTGTCGCCTCTGAGGTTCTGGAATTCGAAGTAGGGCATCAGATAGTCCTCCCGCACGAGGTGGGCGTGCTCGACGATTATTCCGACAATCGGCTCACTCTTACTTCCTGTCACCCCAGGTACAGCTCCTCTAGGCGCATAGTTGTGCAAGCCGTCCTGCTGGGCGACCCCGTGGTGCGTCTGCCCCGCCCAGGGGCGGAACTGGAACCGGAACCGCCGAGAGCCTTGGCCGACGAGCCGACCTCTCCGCCCCCAGCCGAAACTGATGCCGCGGCCGATGAGGTATCTCCTCCCCGGGGCGACTCCTCCGCCGATCTGAGCGGGGGAGAGAGCAGCATCGAGGCTGGCTCTGCCGGCGCCGGCGCCGGTGCAGGCTCCGCCGCCGAGCCTGTGTCCGCATCCGACCCTGCCGCCTCTGCGCCGAGCGTCAGCCCAAGTGCTGCTCCGGCGGTCGCGAGTGCCGCCCCTGCGGGAGGATCATCCGGCCAACCGACGCCCGCCCGGGCCGCTGCGCCTCGAATCTCGGACGGCTTCGGCACCGGACTCGACGGTGATCCGAGGGCGGTAGCCCCGGCGGTCATCTGGGGTCTGGCTGCGGCCGCCGTCTGGATAACTGGGTTGATCTGGAGCCGACACTGGCGCCGACTTGCGACCTGGAGCATCACCATCGTTCTGTTCTTGCTGGTGCTGTTTGCCGCCTTCACACACGTCGACCGGGCGCTTCCTTCTTTCTGAGGACAGGATGCTCACCCCTCCGACTGCTTCCGTTGGGATTGCGCTTTTCTTTGCGCTCCTCTGGGCGCCTCTCCTGGCGTCCTGCGCCTCAGGGACGTCTGCGCCGGACGACCAGGCCCCGCCGCCGGTGAGAATCCTGCCGCCTGAGCAGGACGAAGACGCCCGCGGAAGGGAAGCCTCCGGTGTTCGCATCGTGGAAGGTGACTACCGCCTAGAGGGACGCATTCTGAACGACCCCTTCGATCTCTCCGTCGGCGACTGCTTCAACGAGTACATCGTCTACCTCTCAGAAGTAGAACCTCAGGATCTCACCACGGTTGTGGAATGCTCCGTGGCCCACGACGCAGAGGTCTACCACCAGGTGTTTCACCCTGCAGATGCGGAAACTCCCTATCCGAGCAGCGAAGAGTTGAAAGCGTGGTCGACGCGGCAGTGCTACGAGGAGTTCGAGAATTTCGTGGGACAGGAGTACGAACTCTCGGAGTTGAGCATCGGCTTTCGCACCCCCACCGGCGATACGTGGGCAGACCCCTTGAGGGTTCACAGAGAGGTCACGTGCTATGTGAATGCCTGGAAGGGGGGACGAGTGGTGGGATCGGTGCGAGGAAGCGGGATCTAGAACAAGATCGCCAATCCCGCCCAACTCTGAGGGACGGCGCCCACCGCCGCTGCGTCGTCGCAGTCCCAGCTCTCTGCCCACCCTGACGCTTCAGATCCCCCCCGTGAGGCGCGGGCCGCCGCAGCGGCCTGTCGGTCGAGTCCCCCGCGGCGCATTCCCAGCCAGAGCAGATAGTTAAGTTGCGGCCAGGAGGGGCCTCTCCAGTAAGTGCGGGAGTCGTATACCTTCTCGTCTCGGTGGACGCCCGCCATGCCGAACTCCCCTCCGAAACCTCCGGGAGAGAGCAGTTGGGAGGCGGCGGCCTGCAGGCGATCTTCGTCGGACTCCACGAGCATCGCCAACAGGCCGTATGCGGTGCGAGCCAGCCCGGAGCCGCCCGCGGCCTCCCCTGCGTCGCCGTAGCAGAGCCGTTCTGCGTTCCAGCGCTCGCGGACGGCTTCCGCTAGGCGGTGAGCGGCTCCAGCATCCAGGGCGTCCGTGGCTTCGGCCAGTTCGAGGGCGTTGAACGCCGTCAGAGCAGAAAACCCGACAGAGGCCGCCTTGAATGCCGAATTGCGAAGAGGCGCTCCGTTGGAGTCCCGCTCGACGTCGGCCATCAGTTCCCTCTTGTGCTTCGCCCAGCGCGACGGCTCAAAACCGCCCGGGCAGTAGTCGTCCCAGCGGGGGTCGTCGTCGGCGCCCGATTCCCAGGGGTGGCAGATTTCCAGCAAACCCGAGGCTTCGTCCCGCCAACGGCGCTCCAGCAGGAAACGCAGAGCGTCCGCCGCCTGAGCGATGAGTTTCTCCGGAACGTGCACCCCTCGGCGGCAGAGTTCTGCCACTGCGTGGCCGTACATGGGAGGGCCGGTCAGAGAGGAGGCCCCTTGGCGACCCCAGAGGTCTTCGTGACGGCGTGGGTCGAGTTGGTAGCGCATGTGAGGGACGCACCCCGAGGCGTCGGCTGAGGTGAACGCCTGCGTGAGTTCTTCCACGCCGCGGTCGTCGCCCAGTTCAGCCCAGATGAGGGCATGGAAGCAGGAGTCCCAGAGCCACTGCCAGGGATAGCGCTCAGGGTTCGGTGCGGTATAGCCGCTCCCCGGAGGCACGTCCACCCAGTGGCGGCGCAGCATGTCGTGGACTCTTCGCCGGAACTCATGGTCGCCCGCCTGCCCGAGTCGGTCGGGATCGTCCCCTCGCATTCGCAGGGATTCGTCTGCCTCCAGCCGCTGCGGGGGTTTGAGCCGCTGCGGGGGTTTGAGAGTGCGGCCGTTCTGCAGGGGCTCGTCAGGGCCGCCGGGGTCGGAATTGGTGCGCTTCATGGTGCCATTATCCAAGCGCACACGCCGCAGTAGCCTCATCGTCGTGCCTACCTGCGCCATCGCCTCCTTCCGCCTGGGGGGGCTGGATGGAGTCTCGGTGGTTGCCCGGCGCTGGGAGATCATCCTGGCTCGGCAAGGGTGGCGTGTCGTGACGGTCGCGGGCGAAGGCGACGCCGACCGCATCGTCGACGGCATGGGTCTGGATGCGTCGCAATTCCCTGCGTCGGGTGGGTCTGCGCCGGGCGGGTCTGCGTCGGGCGTTCGGGCAGCCACCGAGCAGGAAGTGGAGGGAGGCTCCGAGGGCGAAGCGCGCCAAGCGGAGCGCGGGGCGCTGCTGGCGGAGCGCTTCGAAGCAGCCGTCTCCGACGCCGACCTGGTAGTGGCGGCGAACCTTTGCAGCCTTCCGCTGAACCTGACCGCCTCGGCTGCCGCCGCCCAGGTCCTGGCCGGGCGCCGATCCGTTCTGCACCATCACGATCTCCCCTGGCAGCGGGAGCGTTTTGCCCACATCACGGAACTCCCTCCTCAGGACGATGCCTGGAGGCACGTGGCGGTGAACCGACTCACAGCGGAGCAGATGGCTAAGCGGGGTATCGAGGCGAAGGTCGTCTACAACCCCTTCGAGACCAGCCCGCCCGCTGGGGATCGCAGCCGGATGCGCCGGTCGCTCGGCGTCGAAGAAGACGAACTGCTGGCCGTCCATCCGGTGCGCGCCATAGCCCGCAAGAACATCCCCGCTGCGCTGGCGGTCTGTGAGGCTCTCGGAGCCGCCTATTGGCTGACCGGACAGGCCGAAGAGGGCTATGGCCCGGAGCTAAACGCCGTCTTGGGCAGCGCCTCCTGTCGTGTGCTGCGCCGCCGAGTCCCCGTCTTGGCCGACATCTACGCCGCTGCGGACCTGGTGGTGTTTACATCAACCTGGGAAGGATTCGGCAATCCGCCCGTGGAGGCCGCCGTCTGGGGGCTCCCTGCCGTGGTCGGCAGCTATCCGGTTGCCGACGAACTGAGCGCCCTGGGCTTTAGGTGGTTCAGTCCCAGCGAAGTCGATGTCTTGACGCGTCTCTTAGCCGAGCAGGACGGCGGCGAGTTAGAGGGACTCCTCGCTCACAACCGGGCCGTGGCGGAAAGGCACCTATCCATGGAGGAAATAGGTAGACAGATCGCCGATCTGCTGGCTGAGATGGGCTTTTGAATTCGAGAGAGGGCACGCTGTCTGCGCCCCGCCTTCCGGGTGTCAAACTGCGGGGAGAGCGGCTGTCACCGCCCTCGCAGCCGTCGCAGCCTAGACTTGCTGCCATGACGATCGTGGAGTGCCGAGGCGTGGTCAAGCGGTTTGGCTCCGCGACCGCTTTGGTAGGCATGGACGCTGATATCTCTGAGGGGATCACCGGACTGCTCGGGGCGAACGGCGCCGGGAAGACCACCCTGATCACGCTCATTCTCGGGTTGCGCAAAGCCGACGGCGGCAAGATCTCCGTGCTGGGCAACGACCCCGCCAAAGCAGGACTTGAAGTGCGTCAGCGCCTGGGCTTTGCGTTCGAGCAGCGCCTCCTGCCCTCCGACATGACTGCCTTCGATCTCATCGTTCATATGGCCGGCCTGCATGGGCTTCCCCGCCGTCAAGCGACTCAGCGCGCCAGCGACACTCTCTGGGAGGTTGGTCTTGGGGAGGAACGCTTCAGGCCGACCGGAGAGATGTCCACCGGTCAGCTGCAGCGCGTGAAGTTGGCGCAAGCCACCGCGCACCACCCAGAACTGCTCATCCTCGACGAGCCGACCGACGGTCTCGACCCCATGCAGAGGGTCGACATGCTCGCCGTCATCAAGCGCCTATCCGATGAGCACGGCATCAACATCCTGGTGAGTTCGCACCACCTTGCGGAGGTTCAGAAGATCTGCCGCAGCGTGGTGATCCTGAACGCCGGTCAGGTGGTGCGTTCAGGGAAGGTCGACGAACTCACAAAGTCGTCAGGGAAATACTTGGTGGAGGTGAGCGCCGGAGCCGAGAAACTGGCGTCTTCGCTCAGAGGTTCGGGCTTCTCAGCAGACGTGAGCTCCGACGGGATGATGGTGCGGGTTTCGCTGTTACGGGACGGAGAGGAAGAATCGCCTCCTGCCGAGGGGGAGGCCTTGGCGCGCCGCTGCGCCGACAGCATCCGAGACGCCCTGGTCTCCCTGGAATTGGAACTTATGTCGATGATGCCCGAGGAACTATCGCTCGAGCAGATATTCGAGGAGGACTACAGGCAGACCGACTCCTCTAGGGCGACTGTCGGCTCTCCGCTATCGAGCGCAGAGGGCTAAGGGTCCCGCAGTGACCATCCATAACCCTGAGTCGGAAACTCAAATCTACGGGCAGGGATTCCGTCCTTACACCGGACCCCGCCGACACCCTTCACGAGCCGTGTGGACTCTCTGGTCTTACACGTGCGGACGCGTGCTGGGGCGCAGGCGCAGACTCCGCTACAAAGTCGTGCCGATCCTCTCAGCGCTGATCGTCTGGGGTGGGGTGGCCTTTTTCATTATTGGGAACGCGTTATTTGGCGCTTTCGGCGTCGACGTGTGGGATTTCGAGTGGGTGAGGTCGTTTTACGTAGTCGGTATTTGGGGCACTCTCATACTGGCGATAACGATCCCTTCTCGAATTCTCTCAGAGGACCGCAGCGCCGGCCTTTTAGCCCTCTACATGATCTCCCCCATCAGTCGAATCCGCTATGTGTCTGCCCAGAGTTCGGCCATCTTGTCCGTCATGGTGCTCTTGTTTCTCCCTGCGATGCTCGTTATGTTCCTGATCTACTCGTTGTTCGGCAGCGGAGCTGGAGGTGGTCTGGACTTTCTGAATTTCCTCTGGCGCGTCCCGGTGGGGTCGATTGCGGTCGTCTTGGTGCCTGCCGCAGTCGGAATGGTGGGGGGAAGCTTGGCAGCGAGAGGAATGGTGGGAGTTTTGTTCACTACAGCTCTCTTTTGGGCACCTACTGCGGTGCTAGGGATATTCACTTCCGTTAGAGGCATACCCGAGGAGTACTATCTCCTGAGTCCGTTTCACCTGTCGTACGGGATGGGCAGGTACGTGTTCCAAAACCACCAGGTAGATGCGGCCGGGCTGGAAATTCTCGGGAATGTCTCGTATTACTGGGTCATATTGGTCGGCCTGGCGTGGGCGGTGGGGGGGTTCGCCTTCGTCTGGTGGGTTAGCCGCAAGTGGACAGAGGGGTAATGACCGACGCTCGGGCGGCTCCGATGCTCGAATCCTTGGGAGCTTCTAAGGAGTTCGGCGACATCGTGGCGGTCTCCAACGTGACATTCAAGATAGGAGCGGGCGTGACTGCGCTTCTAGGTCCTAACGGGGCTGGGAAATCCACGCTCCTTCGGATGCTCAGTGGTCTGGCTTCGCCTAGCTCGGGCGAGGTCCGAGTGCTGGGCAGAAATCTGCGAGAAGACATTGGATTGCGCAGGCACGTGGGTCTGGTGCCGCAGCAAGAGGAACTCTTCGAATACATGCGAATTCACGAGTTCGTTCGCTTAGCGGCGGACCTCTGCGGTATCCCGAACGCAATGACCGCGGCGGCCAAGGCCATTTCGTTGGTGGGTCTCGACCCGACCGACAAGCGTCGGTTGAGCACCTACTCCAAAGGCATGCGGCAGCGCGCAAAGATTGCCCAAGCCATAGTCCATGAGCCGTCTGTCCTTTTCCTCGACGAACCCTTGACCGGCCTGGACCCGCCGCAGCGAAACCGACTCATCGACCTGTTCCACGTGATCGCCGACGCCGGGCGTTGCGTGCTGGTCTCCAGCCATGTTCTAGAGGAAGTGCAGCGCATGGGTTCGAACGTGCTGATCATGGGCAACGGGCGGCTTCTAGCGGAAGGCGACTATAAAGCGATCCGCAATTTGATGAACGACCGCCCCCGCCGTTTCGGCGTCGCTGTGGACAGCCCCAGGGAGTTCGCCGCCTCGCTGTTTGAGCGCGGCTTGGTCGAGTACGTGGAAATCGGACCCGGGGGGGCGCTGAGAGTGGCCACTCAGCAGCCGCGCGACTTTTTCTCGAAGATCGCTCCCATCGCACAGGAACAAGGGATCACGCTCTCTGAACTGCGCCCCCTCGACGCCGACCTGGAGTCGGTGTTCTTGTACCTGTTAGAGAGCGGCCGATGAGAACCGAGACGCCGATGATCAGGCGCATTGTTCCTGTCTATAGGTGCATTTTTGGCAGCGTGTGGCGCGACAAGCCAAAGATGTGGGTTTTGGGAGTGACTTGCCTGGCGATAGTCGGCATGATGATCGGCTTTCGATTGGGCTCCGATGATTGGGGGACCTCGGGCGCTCGGTCTTTTTTCTTGATAAGCGTCAACCTCTTGCTGCCGAGTTGTGTCCTTCTGGTGTCCGCCAACGGCATCTATTCAGAGATGCGCAGCGAGGGGACTTTGGTCTATCTGTGGCTGCGACCCGTGTCTCCTGCGCTTTCCGTTGCAGGAGGATGGTTTGCGGCGATGGCGGCGCTTTTCATCTGCGTCGTGGTTCCTATAACAGTGGGCGGCTGGGTCTTGGGCGAATCCATGTTCCTGCCGGCGCTGGTTGCATTGATCGCCTACTCGTCCATTTTTCTTACTCTGGGCCTGCTGCTCAAACGCCCGATGCTCCTAGGGATGGTTTACGTCTATATCTGGGAGAACGTGATAGGCGGCGGCAGCCAAAGATTAGGTCGAATGACCGTCCTCCACTACGTCAGAAGCATCTTCGCTGAGTCGAAAGACTTGAATTTTTTTGCCATGCAACTGGAGGAATCCCTCGCTTTGTCAATCCTGGTACCTCTGGGCGTAGCGCTTGTGTTCTACGTTCTGGGGGTCTGGCTCTACCGCGGAGTGGAAGTTCCCTAGCAGTCCCCCAGGCGACGCTAGCTGCCGCCGTAGTCACGGGTTTGGCGCTGTCGCCGAGTGAAAAGTTTCCTAGCAGCCTCGTGTAGGCGCCCTAGCAGTCTCGTGCCGGTGGATGAGTAGGCGCTGCTTAGGCGGATGAGTAGGTGCTGCTTAAAGAGTTCTCAGATTCCTCGATGATTTCGACTATGTCTCTTACGTCTTCGACGACGTTAACCACAATAAACATGATGACGATCATGATTATGAGCGCTATGCCTGATATCACCAATCCGGCGATGGCTAGCCCACCGTGCGGCCTACTTTCTTGGTTTGCCTTCCTCAAACCTATAGCAGAGAACACGATCGCCGGAATTATGAAGATCAAGTCAATTAAAACTAGCCAACACAGGATTAAGGAAATTATCGATAGCACGAATCCGGTTATGGCCATGCCGTTTTTCCGCTGCACAGCGCCCATGTTCGCATTGGATGCGCCCGCCATCTGAGTGTTGCGGCGTTCGGAATCCGAGCCCCAGTCGCTGTACTGACCGCTGGATTGTTGAGGGGCTGACCAGTTCTCCACCCCGCCCGAAGAAGAGCCGGACGTTTGTTTGTCGAGGAAACCCTGGTCCCTGTCACCTTGGTTTGGGTCTGATTGTTTGTTATTCATCTTGTGTCTCTTCCTAAGTCTTTTCCTTAGCGCCTAGGAGCGCCAAAAGGCTGTCTAGTGACTCTAGTTACCCTCTTACTCCCCCTTTCCCGGCCAGACCTTATTTCCGGCTAGACCTTAGCGCCCCGTCCCTTAGCTGCCCATCATTCATCCTGCCCGCAGCATCGACAGCACAGCTTGTGCTGCCACCAAATCGACGGCCGTGGTGATCTTGATGTTGGCCGGATCGCCCTCGACCAGCCTGACGGCGCCCCCTGCCGCCTCGACCAGGCCGGCGTCGTCGGTGGCTTCCCCGCTGTCGGCGTGTGCGCTGCGCAGCGCCGCCGCGCCAAAAGCTTGAGGAGTCTGCACGGCGCGCAGCTCCGACCGATCCAGCACGCCCTCTCTGAGGTGCCGGATGGTGTCGGTCACGGCCACCGCCGGTGCGGCGCCGTCTGCCCCGGAGCGCACCGCTGCGGTGACCTCGGCGTAGAGGGAAGCCGAAGCCAGCGGACGTGCGGCGTCGTGCACCACTATCACGTCCGCTTCCACAGGCGTTGCCGAGAGGCCGCAGCGCACCGACTCCGAGCGGGTGGCTCCGCCGGAAGTGCAGACTATTGCCCGAACTCCGACCCCAGCGGCGCGTTCAAGCATCTCGTCAAGCAGTTGGCGGTCGCTCCCAGATGACAGGAACTTCGGCGGCAGCACCAGAACCACTCCTTCGGAGAACTCCGCCGCCGTCGTCAAGGAATGCTCTAGTACGCACCGCCCTTCGAGCGGCTGAAACAACTTGTCCCCTCCGAAGCGCCGCCCGCTGCCCGCAGCGAGCAGAACTGTCCAGACCCCTGTCCGCTCCAGGCGTCTCCCCCTTCAGACAGCCGTGGGGACGCCGGCGCCGAGTCCCGGGAAATCGTTCAAATGGGGGTGACCGGAGGTCCCTTCACCAGCGCCGTAGAAAGCCGTCGTCATCCCTAGAGAGGCGGCAGCGTCCAGGACTTCGCCTCTGTTATGGATGACCACGCAGTTGGTCGGCGGAATGCCGGTAGAGGCTTCCAGCATCCTCAGGACTTCCGGCTCGGTCTCGCTCAGCCCCAATTCGTCGCTGACTAGGAGGGTATGGATGCCTGCGACCTTCTGGGCGAGCAGGAGGTTTCTGATCCATCCCCCGACGCCGTCGGCGATGCCTGCCACGTAAATTCCGCTGCTGGCGGTCCGTTCGAGGAACTCCCTAGCCCCCGGACGGACTCTTACGCTTTCCGTCTCAGGGCCGCCTGCCGGCCAACTAGCGGGCCCGTCCAGCCCGCAGTCCGACCACAGCAACTCAGGCGTGGTGCGTCCTCTGGCCGCTTCCCTGTAAGCAACTGAAAGCACGTTCTCGTCCGCCGCGCTTCCCATCCGTTTGACGAACGGAGTCAGGAGTTCCTCCACCGGATCGGACGGATCCAAAAGGACTCCCCAGATGCCCACACACAGCAGCTGGAGTTGTCTAGATGGAGGCGGAGGGGTCACGACGGCAGGCGCTGATACGGAGGTCGGGGCGTCTTCAGGTTGCCAGGCATCGGTGGGCGATTGTAGTGGGGCGGCCTCCCCCGAGGATGCCGAGGTTTCCTCTGCTCCCGTTTTTGCTGCTCCCGTTTCCGCGAGACTCGAATCCGATTCCGTGAAGCCTGCAGGCGCTTCTGCGAGCCCCGCCTCGGCCGAATACTGGGTATCGACGCCCTCATAGCCTTCGTATGAGTAGGCGCCGCTTGGCTCTGCATCGACGGACGGAGCGGTGTCCGGGGCTGCGGGGGCTGCGAACGAGACGAACTCGTCCTCTTTCAGTTCCACGGTCGGCGCTCCGTCCTGCTCCTCAGCCTTTCTCCTTGCGCGGGCGGCTCTCTTTGCCCTCCGTTCCTCTCTTGCGGCCTTCCCCATCAGAACTTTTGAGGAGAGTTTGCGCTTCCTGCGGACGTACCCCCACTTAACGATGCTCAGCAGCACCGTTACCGCGAACAGAGCAACCGCCGCATAAGCCAGGTAGCGGACCGTCCGCGCCGTCGTGTCGTTTATTTCAGAGAGCACCCGTATGTCAGCCTCAGGCGAGCCCGAGGAGTCCAGTTCGATCACCGCCGGCCCTGAACCCTCTGAAAGATCGCCCGGCAACAGGATTTCAAGGCGGAGGCTCAGCGACTCGCTCAGTGCGGCAGCGGCGTCAGCACCGGCTTCCCCCTCGAAGCTGGGCAAGACTCGTACGAACTCGAAAATACCGCCCACATCCGCCCCGCCCCCGCCAACGACGTTCAGAACCGCTTGGACGGCGTTTACCTCCCCTGTCAGCGACCAGTTCTGACGGGCGAAAGCGCTCTCGCGCTCCAGTTCAACGTCGGAGAAGACGCCCGGCCCCACCACCTCTTCCAGCACATCAGCCAGTTCTTCCGGGTTGCCGAACGGCTTGGAGGCTCGATGCCAAAGGTCGTTGACCTCCCTCTCGAGGCCGTCATAGTCCCATCCCGCAGCCTTGAGGTCTTCCAGATTTACCAGGCGCTCGTAACCGCTCGCACCGTCTTCGCCCCCCAGTTCGCTTGCTGTGTTGACGTCGACGCCCACCCCCACGCTCACCAGTCCCGAGCCGTCCTCTTCGACCTCGATTGTGATCTCCGCCCCCACCTCGCAGGCGGCAGCGACGAGCCCCAGCAATGCCACTGCGCCGGCAAGCAGACGACTGCGCGGCCTCTCCCCGATGCGCAGCCTTCGAGCACGCTGTGTTCCGGCGTCGGGAAGCTGGGTTTGCTCTAGCGCATCGTTGCTTCCGCCCCCCCAGCGGCGAGAGCGGCGAGCACGAAGAGAGTGGAGAGCACGGCGAGCACGACGGGAGCGGCGAGCACTGCATGCACCCGGCGTCAAGCGGCGGCTGCGGGTGGAACCGCCCGAAGAGTTGTCGGCGGCGCGGGAGTTGAGCAACCTCAGAGCGGTCGACACCGGCTATTACGACTTACCCACGGGCCGGCTAGAGGCTCTAGCGGGCGAGCACTTCCTCGATTGGGGGAGCAGGTTCCGGCGGCGACTCCTTGACTCCCTCGATGGCTTTGAACGCAATCTGCTGCTCGGATGGGTTGTCGGGGTCTTCCTCTGTGTCCACGATCACGATCTGACCGGTCTGGAACTCGCGATGGAGCAGAAGTTCCGACAGACGATCCTCCACTAGGTGCTGGATGGCGCGTCGCAGCGGACGAGCCCCCATGGTGGGGTCGTAGCCCTCCGAAGCCAGAAGGATCTTGGCCTCCGGGGTCACTTCCAGGCCGATCCCCTGCGAAGACAACTGATCCGCTAGCCGCCCGATCATGAGGTCGACGATCTGAGTGACCTCCTCGGTGCTGAGTTCGTGAAAAGCGATCACCTCGTCTACCCGGTTCAGGAACTCTGGTCGGAAGTGGTTCTTCAAGGCCTCGGTCACCTTTTCTTTCATGGCTTCGTAGGTCAACGCCTTGTCTGCCCGGGCGAATCCGAGCGTCGCCTTGCGCAGGTCCTGCGTTCCGAGATTGGAGGTCATTATCAGCACAACGTTCTTGAAGTCCACGGTGTGGCCCTGATTGTCGGTGAGTCGACCTTCTTCCATGATCTGCAGCAGCGTGTTGAAGACGTCGGGGTGAGCCTTTTCAATCTCGTCGAAGAGCACGACCGAGAAAGGCTTGCGTCTCACCGCCTCGGTGAGTTGTCCGCCCTGGTCGTAACCCACGTAGCCGGGCGGAGCGCCCACTAGCCGCGAGACGGCGTGCTTCTCCATGTATTCCGACATGTCCAGGCTGATCAGGGCCTGATCGTCGCCAAAGAGAAACTCGGCGAGGGTCTTGGCCAGTTCCGTCTTGCCCACTCCCGACGGCCCCAGAAAGATGAACGAGCCCGAGGGTCGCTTCGGGTCTTTCAGTCCGGCCCTCGTTCGGCGAATGGCCTGACTCACCGCCTTGACTGCGTTGTTCTGGCCTACCACCCTTTTGTGCAGGGCTTCTTCCATGCGCAGAAGTTTGGCTGTCTCTTCCTCAGTGATCTTGTAGACGGGGATGCCGGTCCAAACCGAAAGAACCTCGGCGATGCCTTCCTCGTCCACCTCGTCGAAGAGGTCGAG
Source organism: Acidimicrobiales bacterium (assembly GCA_965242895.1). GTDB lineage: Bacteria > Actinomycetota > Acidimicrobiia > Acidimicrobiales > CATQHL01 > CATQHL01. Next base: position 951,922 of record OZ251507.1, on the reverse strand, counting down.
ACCCGCTTCCGCTGAGGCTGCCTCAACTTGCGACCGGCGCCCTTGCAGATCCTTTTCCTCGTCGCGCAGTTTGCTTGCCTCTTCAAAATTCTGCGCCTCGACGGCCTTCTTCTTGCGTTCCGCCACATCGCTGATCTGAGTGTCTATCTCCAGCAGGTCGGTGGGGGTATCCATGCGCTTGAGGTGCATTCTCGACCCGGCTTCGTCGATGAGGTCGATGGCCTTGTCGGGCAGATGGCGGTCGGAGATATAGCGGTCGGCGAGGTTGGCTGCGGTCACCACGGCCTGGTCGGTGATCGTCACCCGGTGGTGGGCTTCATAGCGGTCGCGCAGACCTCGCAGTATCTCGATGGTCTGGTCTACGTCGGGTTCATCCACCGTTATGGGTTGGAAGCGGCGTTCGAGGGCAGAGTCCTTCTCGAGGTGCTTGCGGTATTCGTCTAGCGTGGTGGCGCCGATGGTCTGCAGTTCGCCTCGAGCGAGCAGGGGTTTGAGTATCGAGGCAGCGTCGATGGCTCCTTCGGCTGCTCCCGCTCCCACCAGCGTGTGCAGTTCGTCGATGAACAGGATGACGTCCCCGCGTCCTTTGATTTCCTTGAGGACCTTCTTCAGCCTCTCCTCGAAGTCTCCTCGGTAACGGCTGCCCGCCACCAGAGCGCCTAGGTCGAGCGTGTAGAGGCGTTTGTTCTTGAGCGTGGACGGGACATCGTCGTTTGCGATCCGTTGCGCTAGACCCTCGACTATGGCAGTCTTCCCTACGCCGGGCTCGCCGACGAGCACCGGACTGTTCTTGGTGCGTCTCGACAGCACCTGCATGACCCGCTCGGTCTCACGCTGCCGTCCGATCACGGGATCCAGCTTCTTATCCCTGGCCATCTGTGTGAGGTTCCGCCCGAACTGGTCGAGAATGTGAGAGCCGTCTCTCTGCTTGCGTCCGCCTCCTGAACTCTGCGGCTTGTCGGGACGCTCGCCGCTGCTCGAGTAGCCGGAAAGAAGCTTTATGACCTGTTGGCGCACTTGGGCTAGGTCAGCGCCCAGATTTGTCAAGACCTGCGCAGCCACGCCTTCCCCCTCGCGGATGAGCCCCAGCAGGATGTGCTCGGTGCCTATGTAGTTGTGGCCTAGCTGCAGTGCTTCACGCAACGAGAGTTCCAGCACCTTCTTGGCGCGGGGCGTGAAGGGAATGTGGCCCTTGGGTTCGTTGGCGCCTTTTCCGATGGTCTTCTCCACCTGCACACGCACCTCTTTCAAGGAGATGCCCATCGCTTCCATGGCGCGTGCCGCCACGCCTTCGCCTTCGTGGATGAGCCCGAGCAGGATGTGCTCGGTGCCTATGTAGTTGTGGCTCAGAAGGCGGGCTTCCTCCTGCGCCAGCACCACAACTCTTCGGGCTCTGTCTGTAAATCTTTCGAACATTCGATGCTCCTTAGGGGCATTCTAGTGGCAGGCGAGGCTTTGCCAGCCATATCGCTCTTGATCCGCCGACGTCTGCTCGCAGACCCGGTCTCGACGTTTAGCCTCAGAGTGTGGAAACGCCCGATCCTTTCCGATTATTGCCATCGCTTGCGTCGGATCTGAATCGGGTGGAGGAGCAGTTGCGCGAAGAGGTCACCTGCGATCTTGAGTTTCTTTCTGACGTGGCCTGCCACCTCATCGAAGCGGGCGGAAAGCGCGTCCGTCCTGCCCTCGTCATCGCCTCTGCTGCCTTGGGCGCCGACCCAGCGACCCGCGCTTCGCCCTCGCTCCCGCTCCCGCCGCCGCCCCTGCCGTCCTCGCCTCCTTCGCCGCCGGCTGCGATTTCCAGGTCGGCTTCCACATCCACCAAGTCCTCGCCCCCGTCCTCGCCCTTGCCTCCGGCGGCTTCAGCCGAAGTGATCAGCGGAGCTGCGGCGGTGGAGTTGGTTCATCTGGGGTCGCTCTATCACGACGATGTCATGGACTCGGCTAGCACCAGGCGCAGCGTAAGCAGCGTCAACGACCGCTGGGACAACCTAGTCGCCATCCTGGCAGGAGACTTTCTGCTGGCCAGGGCGTCGCAGATCGCCGCCAGCCTAGGCACGGAGGTGGCCGGACTTCTCGCCGCTACCATCAGCAAACTTTGCGAGGGGCAGATCCGTGAGCACCAGGACATCTTTCGCACCGACCGCTCTCTGGAGAGCTATGAACTCTCCATCGAAGGCAAGACGGCTGCTCTTCTCGCTGCGTCCTGTCGAGTGGGCGGCATAGTCGCTGGGCTTTCCGAGTCGGTCAAGGACGCCCTAACGGATTTCGGCCACAGTTACGGCATGGCGTTCCAGATCGTCGACGACGTGCTCGACGTCGTGGCAACTGACGAGCAGTTGGGCAAGCCTGCCGGAGCAGACTTGGCCGAAGGCAACTACACCCTTCCGGTTATTCTGGCGCTGCGGACGCCGGCAGGAGTTGAAATGCGCCGCCTCCTGAGAGCGCCGCCCCCCCTGTCTCCGGAGGATTCGAGGCGCGCCGGCGAGATCATCCGTTCGTCCAGCGGGATTCGAGAGGCTCTGGACATGGCCGCCGAGTGGGGCCGCCGGGCGACGGCGGCCGCAGCGGAGTTAGGGGAATCTCCTGCTGCCGAGGCTCTCAAGGCGGTTTCCGCCCACCTTCTCGACCGAGCGCACTTGCACCTTCTCGACAAGGTGAGAGGGTGAGTTCGCCCTAATTCGCCCTGAATGGATGCGGGTTGCGCCCGGCCTGCGCCCGTGTCTTGCGCCCGGCCCGGCGCCAGTGCCTGGTGCCCGGCCTGGGTCTGTAACTTGAACCCTCTACTGCGCCAGGGGGCAACGGCGGCCAAAGGCGGCCAAGGGTGTGTAGTTCCGAATCGATCCGCTACTATTAGCACTCGACCATAGAGAGTGCTAATGACCCAAAGGAGGGTATGCCAAATGAAAATCAAGCCTCTTGAGGACCGCATCGTCGTGCGTCCGAACGAACCCGAAAATGTAACCGCCAGCGGTCTCGTGATCCCCGACACCGCCAAGGAGAAGCCTCAGCAGGGTGAAGTCTTAGCGGTGGGCCCGGGCAAGCGTTCAGAGCAGACCGGCGACTTCATTCCGCTAGGCGTCTCGGAAGGGGACACCGTCGTATACAGCAGTAGTTACGGGAGCACCGAAATCACCGTCGAGGGTGAGGATCTGCTCATTCTCTCGGCCCGTGAAGTGCTGGCCGTGGTTGCCTGAGAGGAAGCCCGCAAGTCATGACATCCATACTCAAATTCGACGACGATGCGCGCCGCAGCCTGGAGTCGGGCGTCAACCAATTAGCCGAGACAGTCAAAGTCACGCTCGGCCCCAAGGGTCGCAACGTGGTGCTCGACAAGAAGTTCGGCGCCCCTACCATCACCAATGACGGCGTGTCGATTGCCCGCGACGTAGAACTCGACGACAATTTCGAGAACATGGGCGCCCAGTTGGTGAAAGAAGTAGCCACTAAGACCAACGACATAGCAGGCGACGGCACCACTACCGCCACCGTTCTGGCGCAGGCTCTCGTGAATGAGGGACTCCGCAACGTGGCAGCGGGTGCAAGCCCCCTGAGCCTCAAACGCGGCATCGACCGGGCGGTCGACGCCGCCGTGGAGAGCTTGGCATCTCAAGCAGTCTCCATAGATGACAAGCGGGAGATCGCCCAAGTGGCCTCTCTCTCTGCCGCCGACTCCGCCGTGGGGGAGGTCATCGCGAATGCCATCGACAAGGTGGGCAAAGACGGCGTGGTGACGGTGGAGGAGTCCAACACGTTCGGCATGGAACTCGACTTCGTGGAGGGCATGCAGTTCGACAAGGGCTTCCTGTCTCCCTACTTCGTGACTGACCCGGAGCGACAAGAAGCGGTGCTCGAGAACCCTTACATCCTTTACAACCAGGGCAAGGTCAGTTCGGCTCAAGACCTCCTGCCCGTGCTCGAGAAGATTATGCAGTCCGGCAAGCCGATGCTCATCATCGCTGAGGACGTCGAAGGAGAGGCGCTGGCCACTTTGGTGGTCAACAAGATCCGCGGCACGTTCAACTCCGTGGCTGTCAAGGCTCCCGGGTTCGGCGAGAGGCGCAAGGCCATGCTCGCCGACATGGCCATCCTCACGGGCGGCCAGGTTGTCTCGCCGGAGGTAGGCATCAAGCTCGACTCCATCACCTTGGACCTGCTAGGTCAGGCGCGCAAGGTAGTCATCTCCAAGGACGACACCACCATCGTGGAGGGTGCGGGCTCCTCTGCCGACGTGGAAGGACGAATCCGACAAATTCGTCAGGAAATCGACAACACCGACTCCGACTGGGACCGAGAGAAACTTCAGGAGCGCTTGGCCAAACTGGCCGGCGGCGTGGCCGTGGTGAAGGTGGGCGCCGCTACCGAAGTCGAACTGAAGGAGAAGAAGCACCGAATCGAGGATGCCCTCTCTGCTACTCGGGCAGCCATCGAAGAAGGCGTGGTCGCTGGCGGCGGCACCGCTCTGCTGCGCTGCCGAGAGGCTGTGGCCGCAACCGCCGACGCCGCCTCCGGCGACGAGGCGACCGGCGCCCGCCTGGTGCACACTGCCCTAGGCGTTCCCGCCAAGCTCATCGCCGCGAACGCCGGCTACGAAGGCGCCGTCATAGTGCGCCGCATAGAAGCGGCTGAGGGATCCACCGGTTTCAACGCCGTTTCCGGCGAGATGGAAGACCTATCGGCCGCCGGAGTGATCGACCCTGCAATGGTCACGAGGGCGGCGCTGCAGAACGCAGCCTCTATCGCAGGACTTCTCCTGACCACTGAGTGCTTGGTGGCGGAGAAGCCCGAGCCTCCCGCTGCGGCGCCTCCTGGCGGCGACATGGGCGGCATGGGCGGCATGATGTAGATGGAGTGGTTGTAACCAACACACTCCACAGAGTGTGCTATACTCCATGGCGTGTGGAGGTCGGGAGACTGAAATGAAGAAGCGTATTGCAGCGGCGTCCCTCGTCGTCGGTCTATTCGGGAGTCTTTTGACGTTTGCTAGTTCTCCCGTGCGCGCCGAAGTCGGGACTATCAACATCCCTTCTTTTGATATAGAAGGCACGACTATTCCTGCGTGGGGCGGGACTTACACCGTCACCTGGAAAGCCAGAGCGGGGTGCAATCCCGCGCTGGACGGCTCCGTAACGAAGACGTTCCCTGGCGGTGTTGGAGGAACTTTGATTCTCGGCTCTTTCGCGACGGACGACAACTGCAATTACAGTTTTGAGGCCACTTATTTCACTATCGAAGGCGCCTTCCTCGTCGCCGGGGATCCCGTCGCCGCGGGCGTGCAGTGCGCGGCTTCGATCACCGTGTCTGGTTTGGATCGCGACCTCACCACCCCTGCCAATGCGTACGTCAGCGTGGACACCAACGACTGCGTGGAGACCGCAGACCTCACCGTCGCCGTTGCCGGCCCCGCCGACCCCAGCGACGGTTCCGCCGACAACTCGCATCATCGGGCTGCGGTGAAAACGAGGGATTGGTTTATAACGGTCACGCCGAACGGTAAAGGCTCTGACGGATCGCCCGGAACCGCCGCCCGCGAGTGTGGAGAAGTCGATGGCTTGGCTAAGGACTTAGGGCGTGACATTCCAGAAATCAAATTCACTCTGATCTCCGACGGTCTGAACGCTAGGGACGGCAGCGACCTGAGTTGTCAGTACGAGGTCAGCGTCACTCTCCAGGACGGCTTCGTCAAATTTGGCGACACATCCGTTACCTTCACGCCTGTCACGGGCGGCGAAGGCTTCATAGCTTTCAACCTCAAGGTTGCTGAGCGTGAGGTGTACGTAGCGCAAACCGTGCGGGGCGACAGCAGCGGCGGTTCCGTGGAGTACAGAGGAGACCTTTCCTGTGCCGAAACTGAGCCGCTGAATCTGCCCGACGTCATCCGGGGTAGGGGTCCGTCTTCGATCGAGGTGGTACCTTCAGGGAGATTGGTGGCTCTGGAAGAGGGTCGCTACGACGTGACGGGGGGAGTCGTCGGTTCCGTGACCGTCGCTGGCGGTAGGAGTGCAGTAGTCGCCAACGCAGTGGGGTCCAGCGGCGCTCCTTGCCATTTCGAAGTGTCGGTGAGGGGCGTTCCCGACAACTGTGTGGTAGCGGAGACTCGCCAAGTAGTTGATCTGGTGGCGGCTGAATCTCAAAGCCTCGTGGAGTTCTTCTACAACTGTTTGCCACTTCCTCCGCCTGTTGCCATAGAGCCTGAGGTTCCGCCTTCTTCCACTTCCACGACTGCGGTCACGACCACCGAGCCCCCCCCCGTTATTGAGGAGGGGCCAACCGTCGAAGTCCCTACTGGTTAATACTGCCTTCATAGCAGGACTTCTCCTGACCACTGAGTGCTTAGCGGCGGCGAAGCCCGAGCCTCCCGCCTAAGCGCCCCTCCTGAGAGCGGCGACATGGGCGACATGACGTAGAGGGGCGGTTGTGCGCTGGTACGCTCCATAGCGTGCGGGGGAGGTAGCGTGTGAGGGAGATGTGGGGGCTGAAATGACGAAGCGCATTGCCGCGGGCGTCCTCGTCGTTGGTCTTTTCAGCAGTCTCTTGGCGTTAACCGGTTCTCTTGTGTACGCCGAATCGGGATCTATCAGCGTCAGTTCCTTGACTCCGGAAGGCGGGACTTACACCGTCACCTGGGCAGCCCACGGCGGGTGCAATTCCGCGCTGGACGGCTCTGTAACGAAGACGATCCCCGACGCCGCGGGAGGAGACGATCTGATTCTCGGCTCTTTCGCGACGGACAACAAATGCATGTACGAGTTTAAGGCCTCGTATTTCACTGCTGCCGCCGCATTCGACGTCGCAGGGGAGCCTGTCGCCGCGGGCGTGCAGTGCGCGGCTTCGGTCAACGTGCGGAGTTTGGAAGGCGACCTCTCTACCGTTCCTAGTGCGTCGGTCAGCGTGGACGTGACGGACTGCGTGACGACCTCGGACATCGTCGTCCTCGTTGCCGGCCCATCCGACCCCGACGACGGTTCCGTCGACAACTCGCATCATCGCTCTGCGGTGAAAGCGAGGGATTGGCTTATAAAGGTCAGGCCGAACGGTAAAGGCTCTGACGGATCGCCCGAAACCGCTGCTGCCGAGTGCGTTGATGTCGATGGCCGGGCTAGGGACACAGGGCGCGGCATTCCCGAAATCAAATTCACTCTGATCTCCGACGGCCTGAACGCTAGGGACGGCAGCGACCTGAGTTGTCAGTACGAGGTCAGCGTCATTCTCCAGGACGGCTTCATAAAGTATGGCGATACATCCGTTACCCTCTCGCCTACTCCTAACGGAGAAGACCTCATAGCCTTCAACCTCAAGGTTGCTGAGCGTGAGATCTACTTAGTGCACACCGTGCGGGGCGACAGCAGCGGCGGTTCCGTGGAATACAGGGAAGAATCTTTCTGTTCGAACACCGAGTTGCTGTATCTGCCTTCCCCGTATCTGCCTTCCCGAGAAAGCGCCCGCGGCGGCAGCACGTTCGTGCCACCAAGGATTCTTGTGCCTCTCCTAGAGGGTCGCTATGACGTGACGTTGGGAGTTGCCGGTTCCGTGCCCGTCGCTAGTGGTCGGAATGCCCTGGTTTACTACGCAGTGGCGTCCGACGGCGACCCTTGCTCGTTCGGAGTGTCGGTGAGGGCAGTTCCCGACAACTGTGCGGTGGAGGAGACACGCCAAGTAGTTGATCTGGTGGCGGCCAAACCTCAAAACATCGTGGAGTTCTTCTACGCCTGTTGGCCGCTCACCGAAACTCCTACTGGCTAATGAAACTCCTGCTGGTTAATATTGAGCTGGCTTCTAGCCCTTTTGTGCTGCCAGTTTCCGTGGGAGAACTCCAATAGTCAGCGTGTTCGCGACCGACAGGTTTCTCCGAGGCAACTGTTTAGACATGTTCTTGAGGAAACACTTGAGAAAATATAAGACGCGAGTAGGATGATTTGCGACAAATCCCGCAGCAATGTATGGATATCCTGTAATCAATTCAGAAAGTATGTTGCAATTGTCCGTTGGACAGTGTAATATGTCGGGAAAATGTTGGAGAAGCGGTCGGGCTCTAAAAGGGGCCCCGACTCTGAAGTTGGATTAGCAAAAGAAAGGGACAGCGAGAAAAGATGAAAAAAATCATTCTAAGCGTCTTGAGCGTAGCGGGGCTTCTGGCAGCGCTGCTAGCGCTCACGGGAGGGCCTGCATCCGCGGAGACAGGGCTCATTACTGTTGAAGGCACCAATGTTCGAGGTGGGACGTACACTGTCAGCTGGGAAGCCCTGGGTGGCTGTAATTCCTCGTCGGACGGCAGTGTGTCCAAGGATGTCGCGGCTGGCGCTACTGGAGGCGCTCTGACCGTGGGTTCGTTCAGTACAAACAACGACTGCCAGTACAAGTTCACGGCTGTTTACATCACTGATGGGGCTGCCGGTTTTAACTTTCCTGCTGGCGATGCAGTTGCTAAAGGCGTACGGTGTGCAGCCACAGTCACGCCGACTGGTGTAGACGGTGATACCGCTACAGCGGCCTCGGCGTCAGTTGATACATCCGACACCGACTGCGTAGAGGCTCCGAAGGTCACGTTCACGGTCAACGGCCCAGCTGATAACGCAGACACCGCTGCCGATGAATCTGCTGACCGGGCTGCGGTGGGATCTAGGAAGTGGGTTGTCACGGCCACACCGACCGGTAAGGGCTCAGACGGCCTAGAGGCATCTGCTGCCGTCGAGTGCGTTGAGGTATCCGGTACTACTGATAGGGATAACAGCGCCAATCCGCAGACAGTAGAGTTGACTGTGGTCAAGACCGGTCTACTGAAGGAAGGTCAAGCTACGAGTTGCCAATACGACGTCAGTGTCGCTCTCCAGGACGGCTTCGTGGAGAACGCAAAGGATTCTTCTGTTGTCAAAGCCTGGGATGCCGAAGACGACGCTCCCGTCTTTCTCCTCAAGGTTGCCTTGCGTGAGGTGTTCGTAGTTCAGAGCGTGACAGGCGATTCTGGTGGCGGCATGGTCGAGTACAGCACGGAACTCTCCTGCACCTCCCCTGACGGTGCTGCCTTCACTTTGCCTCCTAGCATCTCAACCGTTTCTACGCAGGGTGGCATCGTGACCGTGAAGGGCAGGACGTTGGTACCTCTCGACCCAGGTCGCTACGACGTGTCGTCAGGTATCGCAGGTTCGATGACCAGCACAATGAGCGGCACATCCACCCGCAAGGCCGTGATCTCCAGGGCTGTGGCGAACAATGGCGACAACTGTTCGATCGCCGTCTCAGTTAGTGACGTTCCGGCCGGATGTACGGTGGCTGATGCTTCTCAGACGGTCAATTTGCTGACGGCTAATGCACAAAGCATCGTGGAGTTTTCCTACTCATGCTCGGCAGCGGCCTCCACGGCTACGACTGCCGCTCCGGGGTCGCCTGCTGCAGCCCCAGAGGGTGAACCTAGCTTGGGGACGGAGGACGTTGCGACGACGCCGACCACCGCTGGTGACATGACGACGACCACTGATGCCATGACCTCGGTCACTGCGGTGAATGGTGGCGGTGATGGTCCTTCTATGGGAACCGAGGATGATCCTATGGGAACCGGTGACGATGATCCTTCTATGGGAACCGGTGACGATACTGATACGCCGGACATGCCCCGCGTCAAAGACATGGTTGCTGGCTGATCCAACCTAGCTTCCAACCCTAAAAGGGGGGCAGGCTCTCGAGCCTGCCCCCCTTTTGCGTCTAGGGCTCCTTCCTGTGCTCTTAGGTCTGTGCTCTTGAGCCAAGCAGGAAATCCGCAATCGGATCAGCGTGATAGCGTAGCATTAAGATTATTCCCATCTAGAAAAAGGAACGGGGTGCGAAAATGAGAAGAGTAATGGTTTGCTTCTTGGCCGTCATCGGGATGGTGGCGTGGAGTCTTATGCCGGCAAGTTCCGCGTCCGCGCAGACCACAACACGCGTGGGAACCGTCACGAGTGACTCCGACAACGGGAAGTACGTGGTCTCATGGGCTGCGCGCGGCGGCTGTGACGCTTCCCTAAACGGTTCGGTGAGCGGCACGGTGACCACTGGAAGCGCTCAACTTTTAGGTGCCTACGCATTGTCGAGCGATTGCAATTACAAGTGGACAGCCATCTTCACTCAGCCGAACGGGAACCAGTGCACTGCCACGGTTAGCGGTGGCACTGCAGGCACTCCTGCCGTGACCGTTTCGGTAGACACAACCAAGTGCATCTCCCTTGCCGCGGCCGGTGCACATACGATCAGCGTGGTAGGCGAGGACGATAATGAAGGCGCTGTAAAAGCCACGACCTGGACCGTGGTCGCAACGCCGACCGACAGAGAGGCCAACCCCGATGATTGCAGCACTAAGAGTTTTTCAACTGAATTGAAATCTGATCAGCAGAAAGCCGACCTCAAGGACCTCATTCTGACGGGCATCAATGCTGCGAATTGTGAATACAACATTTCCGTCGAACTCAAGCCTGGCTTCAAGGCGGAGACAAGCGGCTCGAATGTTTACAAGGGCTGGGAAAGCAGCGACGGCGATCAGACCCTAAAACTTGCTGTAGCGGTCAGGGAAGTGTTCGTGGTGCAAAACGTGACTGGCACGGTTCCCGATCCTGGGGCGCAGGTTGTGTACAGCAAGACCGTGAGTTGCTCTGCAGATTCGGCGGGGCTTGACCTCCCTGCTGAAATAAGTACACAAACACCCAGTTCCGGATTAACCGTAATACCTGAGCGGACGCTAGTCCCGTTCCAAACGGGAAGAGTTGATGTTACTGTTGCACTTTCCTCGCAGACTTCTTCCGGCGGGCGGCCGGTCATTTCCCAGGTAGCAATCGACGACAAGGGCAACCCTTGCATTCTTTCCGTCAGCCTTGCCGAAGTGCCTGAGGGTTGCGATGTGGATTCGATGTCCAAGAGAGCCAACCTGCCAAACGCAAGACAGCAGTCGCTCTTGGAATTCGTATTTATCTGCACTGCGCCGCAACTGACCACGACCACAGCTGCGCCCACCACAACCACGGCGGCTGTGACCACGACTGTGCAGCCTGCTACAGAGTCGGAACAGACTATGTCTTCTAGCGATCTCCCGCCGGTTGCGACAACGACAACTGCCCCGCCTGTGACAACGACAACTGCCCCGCCGTCTACACCTACGACGGCCACGCAGAGACCGACCGGTCCCCCACAGGACAGGCCTACAGGCTGAGATTGGCCGCTTCGTACGCAGTTCTGATTAAGCGACCAGAACAACTACCAGAGACCAGAGGAGACCAGGGAAGGAGCAGGTGTCAGGCTTGCTCCTTCCGACCTCTGATTGGTTGTATCGCACCAACTAGAGTCTTGACAAACAAGCGAAGAAGCAATATAATCTTGCAAAATAACCTCTCTAAATGCAAGCAAGTAGAGTGTGGTGCTTGGTTAGAGGTAATTGAAAAGGAAGGAGTTTCCCCATGAAAGCCATGAGACTCGTGAGACGTGCAAAGTGGCTTTTGCTGGTGGCTCCCTTGCTGTCAGTCGCTCTCATAGCGCCTATGGTGGCAACCGCTCCAGCGTCTGCTCAGGCCGTTACCACTACAGTCTTCGTTCTGCAGCACGTTCCCGACGGCACTAATGAAAAATGGGAGGTGCGAGTTGAGATCGAGCCGCTCGGCGGCTGTACCCCCAGCAATTTCCGCTACAGCCCCACTTGGATAGCCGAAGGGAGTTTGTACGCAGCTCGCGTAAGTAATGATTGCCGGTACAGCATCACGATGGAGGCTCGGGAGGTAGGCGACAGCGACAGAGGGATATGCCTTGCCGAATGGGCCTGGGGTACATCTGGAGTCGACCCTGCCACCCTTACTTACGCCACCACCAAGCTGCTACTCGGTGATTTCAGTCTTATTCAAGAGCGCTTGTACGTGCGGCATGAGGGAGCAAGCAATCCATCATGCGCCGCAGTTCAGACGAGTCGGTTTCGAATCAACGGAGAGGACGTCGTCACGCCGCTTCCTACCAATTCCTTGGATTCCGCTTTGAGCGCTCGTGCTGTGCGGGCGGCTGCGGTCGCGGAGTTCAGCGTGTTGGTCGAGCCGGACTATGACACGGCCTCCGACATCCCGGAAGGCTGCCATAAGGCCGAGACGATCAAGGTCAAGGGCGACGGGGCTGAGAAGAGGCTCACCATGGCTGCCGCAACTCCCGCAGGGACAGGTTGCACATATCGAGCCAAGGTGACTTCCGCTCCTCTGCCTTTCAAGATCGTAAACACCTCTCCGGTCTCTTTTGTTGCTGGAGGCTTGGTCAACTTGAGCTCCAAGGTGAAACTTCCTCTGGCCAGGATCGCCATCATTCAGCAGGTCTCGGGCTCGAACAACGAGGGCGCCGTCCGATACACGATAACCCGCTCCTGTGCAACGGGATTGGACTTGCCCCCTCCTGTGGGAGGGACGAGCGGTGGTGTAATCAGGTTGCCTGGCGGAATTACGATGGTGGAGCTTAGAGAAGGCAGGTTCACCGTGCATTACCCAGCCACTCCTAACTTCGGGGCTGCTTATACCTACCAGGCCGTGGCGACCAGCGATAGCTCCAACATCATCGCTGGTTGTTCTGTGAGCACGACGATTAGCGAAGTACCGGCGAACTGCAGTGTTTCCGGCCCTCTGACTAAGACCGTTACGTGGAGCTCCTCTCGACCGGTCGAAAGTTACGACTTTGAATTCCGCCTGACTTGCCGCTCTGCGGCGTCTACGACCACGACCGCCGCGCCCAGCCCAACTTCTCCGGTCACTACGACCACGCAATTAGTTGATGCATGTGACCCCCAAGCCGAGGGGGAAAGCTGCATGTCCAGAGTGGACGAGCCGGACGTGGACGTGTCAGATTCGGCTACGACCTCTGCTACGGCTACGCCGGGCTCGGCTACGACTTCTGCTGGTACCGGGACTACCGTTCCCTCTGGGCCGGAAATAGACAATCCCACAGGCTGATTCTGTTTAGACTGTTGAGGTGCTCCGGCTTCTAGAAAGCTGCTTAGGCGTGCTTGCTGAAACAGCGGAGGTGTCTGTCTTGTCGGGGGTGAGCATGGGGCGCACCTTCAGTCGGCTTTTTCCCCTTTATTGTCAGCGCCGCAGTCCTTGGTTACAGCACCGCAGCGCTGAAAATCGGCGATCAATTCTCTGTTCATAAGCGCCTGTTCTGCTGGCCTGCGGATGGGCGCTTTGCATCCTGTTTCGAAGTTCGGACGAGCCGGTCTCAGCTGCGTCAGCTCCCAGTGTTGCCACGTGTTGCCACGACTGCTCTTCCCGCTCTTCCTGCTTTCCCCGCTGAAACGACCACCTGATTCGCTGCTGATGCTCTTGTCCGGTTGCGACTGTTCTTATCGAACGACTTTGGATTGTGATGCTTTCATTCAGTGAAGATGAGCGGCTAGCCGGAAGTTCTCTGGACGAAATAGCGGAGACGGCTTCAATCTGCACCCTTTGCGGCCTCAGCGAAGGCAGAAAGAACGTGGTGTTTGGGATGGGCGATTCTCACGCCGATCTGATGTTCGTGGGGGAAGGGCCGGGGGAGCACGAAGATGAGCAGGGACTGCCTTTCGTGGGACGTTCAGGGAAACTGCTCGACAAACTGATGGCGCAGGAGTTGGGTCTAGAACGCTCGCAGGTCTACATCACCAACGTGGTCAAGTGCCGCCCTCCTGGGAACCGCGATCCTCGTTCGGAGGAGATCGCCGCTTGTCGCCCTTACCTCAAGCGCCAACTCGAGCTGATCGCTCCCAAGGTGATCGTTTCGCTGGGCAACCCTGCCGCTCAAACCCTGCTGGGCACTCGGGTGGGCATCTCCAAACTGAGGGGCCGGCGTTACCGTTTTGGCGAAGCTGTACTTGTGCCCACTTACCACCCTGCGGCGCTGCTGCGGGGCGGGGCTGAGCTGCTTCCGCAGGCACGCGCCGATTTCGTGCTGGCGAAGCTGTCGCTGAGAGGGTGAAGCCTTCTAGCTTGTCGGCTGTCGTGGGTGGCCTAGACGACCTGCGCTGCCTAGTCGAAACCTTCGCAGGGGTGTTGGCGGAGGGCGACGTGATAGGTCTCAACGGCCACTTGGGATCGGGCAAGACCACATTCGTGAAGATGCTGGCAGAACCCCTCGGCGTCACCGACAACGTGAGCAGCCCCACGTTCACTTTGGTTCACCGCTACCGCTTGCCCCCTCTGCCCTCCGCCGGAAACGATGGGAGGGGTGAGGTTGCCCACACCGTCGACCGCTCCGACGCAAGTTCCCTCGCAAGCATCGCCGGAAACGACGGGGGTGAGGTCGCCCACTCCAAGCCTAAGAGAGGGCGCAGTGTCCGCTATATGCATCATGTTGATGCATATAGGATTGGCAGCCCGCAGGAAGCCGACGATCTGGACTTGCCCGACCTGTTGGACGGGGGGCGGGACATTTTGGTGGTGGAGTGGGCAGAGCGGCTTGCGCTTCCAGCGGATCGGCTGGACGTGGAACTGAGTTTCGTCGACGACCCTGCTGATTCCTCTTCTAGAAGGCTGCTGTTTTGGCCGCTGGGATCGTGGCGGGATCGTCCGCTGCGCTCGCTGCTGGAACCCTGGCTGCGCTAGGGGCAGGGCTTCGCTTGTGCTGGTTTTAGCGGTCGAGACTGCGACCGATCTGAGCGGCTGCGCCTTGGCAGATGAGACAGGGCTGCTTGCGGAAGTGCGCCTGCTGATGGGTCGCCGTCACGCCGAGTCCGTGGCGCCGCAGATGCGCTTCGTATGCGAGCAGGCGGGCGTTTCTTTTTCTGATGTCGACGCCGTGGCGGTGGACGTCGGCCCGGGCCTCTACACGGGGCTTCGGGTAGGTCTAGCCGCAGCTCAGGCCCTGGCGTTCGCTCTCGACGTGGGGGTGGTGGAAGTCTCTAGTCTGGAGGCGTTGGCTTGCGGGGCGGGCAGCACTTGGGGCGCTGGAACTCATTCTCGATGTGTTCTAAGCGTGATCGACGCCCGACGGGGAGAGGTGTTCTGGGCTTGGAGTTCGGTCACCGCAAACAACGAGGTGGAGGAGTTGAGCCGGCCTTCCGTCGGCGCACCGCAGATTCTGGCCGAGCAAATCGCCGAGTATGCCTCTGCTCGGTTGGACGAGGCGCCGGTTGAGGTGGAGGCGCCGGCGGAGATAGACGCGCCGGCGCAAGGATGTGAGCCCATCTTGCTGGTGGGCGAGGGTGCGCTACGGTACGCAGACTTGCTGACTGTCTCGCCGCACACGGAATTAGCTGCCGCTGAGTTGAGTTTCCCTTCCCCTGCGGCGGTAGCGCTGCTAGGCAGAGTTCGGGCCGTTGCGGGCGACGTGGTCAGCCCCGAAGCCGTTCAGCCTGTCTACCTGCGCTCTCATGACGCGGTGATGCCTGCGGCCAGCAGCGTTGACCGCCTGGAGGGGCTGAGGTGAGCACAGCCGTCCTGGGGATCGAGACTTCCTGCGACGAGACGGCTGCGGCCGTGGTCGACGACGGGCTCCGAGTGCGCTCTTCTGTGGTGTCTAGCCAAGTCGACCTGCACAGTCCCTTCGGCGGAGTGGTGCCGGAGATTGCAGGCAGGGCTCATCAGCGGCTGCTTCCGTACGTGCTCGATCAGGCGCTGAGCACCGACGAGCGGACGAGCGCCGGAGTTGCCTCCGATCCTCTGAGTCGAGGGCAGCGAATCGTTCCTGATGCAGTGGCCTCCACCGCCGGGCCTGGCCTGACCGGAGCCTTGGCGGTGGGCGTCTCGGCCGCCAAGGCGCTCTCGCTGGCATGGGATGTTCCTTTTGTGGCTGTTAACCATCTGGAGGCGCACCTATACGCAGCCTTCCTTGAAAACCCCGACATACCACTGCCCATGGTCGTGCTGCTGGTGTCGGGAGGGCACACCATGCTGGTGCACATGACCGCCCACGGGCGCTACGAACTTCTTGGCCAGACCCTGGATGACGCCGTCGGGGAGGCCTTCGACAAGGTCGCCCGCCTCTTGGGGCTGGGGTATCCAGGCGGGCCGATAATCGACCGCCTAGCCGCTGAGGGCGATCCTGAGGCGGTGGCGTTTCCTAGACCGATGCTGGGCAGGGGTCTGGACTTTTCCTTCTCGGGACTCAAGACGGCAGTCGCCGTCTACTTGCGTGAGCACCCCGACGCGCCGCCCGCTCACGTAGCTGCTTCCTTTCAGAGGGCGGTCTGCGACGTCCTAGCGAGCAAGGCGGCGGTGGCGATGCGTGAATGCGACACGCTCAATCTGACGCTGGCCGGGGGAGTGGCCGCAAATTCCGAGTTGCGCAGCCGCTTCGAGGGTCTCGACGCACGGACGTTTTTGCCTAGCCGAGCCATGTGCACTGACAACGCCGCAATGGTGGCGGCCGCTGGATGGTGGCAGCTGCAGCGGGAGGGGCCTTCGCCGCTGAACATCGGCCCCGACCCAAGTTGGGGGATAGGCGTTTAGATACCAGTAGGGGGCCGGACTTTCACCTCTCCGTCGCTCAGCGCCGCTTGCAGCGTCATTCCCTCGCGCAGGTGGCCGCTCAGGATGCCTCTGGCGATCACGTCTTCTAGGCGGCGCTTGATCACACGGCGCAGGGGGCGAGCCCCGAATTCCGGTGAATAATCCTCCTCTACCAGGGCTTCTAGAGCCTCGCTAGTGACCTCTAGGGCGAGCTTGTGCTTTGCTAGACGCTTGTTGAGTTGTGCGATCTGCAGGTCGCCGATCCGCAGCAGGTCTTCACGCTTTAGTTCCTCGAAGCGCACGATGGCGTCGATTCGGTTGATGAGTTCCGGGCGGAAGAAGTCCCCGATTTCGCCTTGCAAATTTGACGACATGATCACGATCACGTTGCTGAAGTCCACCGTGCGCCCCTTGCCGTCGGTGAGTCGACCGTCGTCGAGCAGTTGGAGCAGCACTCCGAACACCTCGGGGTGGGCTTTTTCAACTTCGTCAAGCAGCACCACCGAATAGGGTCGGCGCCTGATTTTTTCGGTTAGCTGCCCGCCCTCTTCGTAGCCGACGTAGCCAGGCGGAGCCCCGATTAGGCGGCTGACCGAGTGCTTGTCGAGGTACTCGCTCATGTCGATCCGGATCATCGCCCGTTCGTCGTCGAAGAGGGCTTCCGCTAGGGCGCGTGCCAGTTCCGTCTTGCCGACGCCGGTGGGACCTAGAAAGAGGAACGACCCGATCGGGCGGGACTCTTCGCTTAGTCCGGCGCGGCTGCGGCGGATGGCGTCGGCCACCGCCGAGACGGCTTCGTCCTGGCGGATTACGCGCTGGTGGATTTCCTCCTCTAGCTGCAGCAGCCGCTCGGATTCGGCTTTAAGCAGACGTGCGACGGGGATGCCGGTGGACTGCGCCACTACCTCGGCGATGTCGGAGTCGTCCACCTCCTCTTTGAGCATGCGTCGGTCGGCCTGCAGTTCTGCCAGCATCTTGGTGGCGTCCGCCGCGTCGGTCTCGGCCTGGGGGAGTTTTCCGTAGATGATTTCGGCTGCCTTTGAAAGGTTGCCCGTGCGCTGATGCGCCTCGGCTGCGCTCTGGAGTTCCGTGACCGTGCGCTTGAGACTGCGCAGGTTGGAGATCGCCTCCTTCTCCGACTCCCAGTGCGAGCGCATCTCGGCCAGTTCCTCCTCCAGTTTCTTGAGCTCGCTGTCGAGGGCGGCTAGTCGTTCTTTTGACGCCGAGTCTTTCTCCTTGGCTAGAGCGACACGCTCCAACTTCAGCTGGCTCACCTTGCGGTTTACCTCGTCGACTTCTGCGGGGAGGGAGTCCACTTCCATCCTCAGCATGCTGGCCGCTTCGTCCACGAGGTCGATGGCCTTGTCGGGGAGGTAGCGGTCGGAGACGTAGCGGTCGGAGAGTTCGGCCGCCGCCACCAGGGCGGTGTCCTGGATGCGGACGCCGTGGTGGATTTCGTATCGCTCCCTGAGTCCGCGCAGTATGGCGATGGTGTCATCCACGGAGGGTTCTCCTACCAGCACCGGCTGGAAGCGGCGCTCTAAGGCGGCGTCAGTCTCGACGCGGCTGCGGTACTCGTCGAGTGTCGTAGCCCCTATCAGGTTCAGGTCGCCTCTCGCCAAAGCGGGTTTGAGCATGTTTCCGGCGTCGAGTGCGCCTTCCGCTCCGCCTGCGCCCACCAGCATGTGCAGCTCGTCGATGAAGGTGATGATCTCCCCGTTTGCCGCAGTGATCTCCTCTAGGAGCACCTTGAGGCGCTGCTCGAACTCGCCGCGCAGCGACGACCCCGCCACCATGCCCGCTAGGTCGAGGGAGATCAGGCGGCGATTCTTCAGCCCCGAGGGCACGTCGCCTTCCGCTATGCGTAGTGCCAACCCTTCTACTATGGCGGTCTTTCCCACGCCGGGCTCCCCGATGAGAATCGGATTGTTTTTGGTGCGGCGGGAGAGTATTTGGATGGTTCGGCGGATCTCGCCGTCCCGCCCGATTACGGGATCGAGCTTGTCGTCGCGGGCCAGGTCGGTGAGGTCGCGTCCGAAGACTTCAAGAGCGGACTTGTTTTCGGGTTGCTGGTTGGGTGCTGAGTGTGCGTGCGTTGGCAATGTTTTTCCCTTGTGTTTCGGTCATTTTGGACGTTTTCACTTAGGTGCAACGCAAAATTCGGGCAGGCTATTCCAAGCAGCCGCTGCCGCAGTCGAGCTGGCTGCCTCGCTAGCTAGCGGGCGGCCCGCTTGCGGAGGGCGGAGAAGGCCAAGTACTGGGAGATCACCCCTACCGCCATGATCGCTCCGATCGCCTTTGCCAGCGCCACTCCGTCCCAACCAAGGAACAGAGTTCTCATCCCCTCCAGGATGTAGGTGACCGGATTCCACGTAGCCACGGCTGAAAGCCAGCCGGTCATGGCTCCGCGTGGCAGCCACGCAGGAGTGAGAAACACGAACGGGAAGAAAAGCAGAAACGAGTTGTTGACGGCGGTGGGGTTGCCCGTACGCAGAGCGATGGCGTAGGGAAAGCCGGTGAAAACCAATCCCCAGAGCATCGTGAGCACGATCAGCAGCAGCGCCCCGGCCACTCCAGTGCTGAACCGCACCCCCCACGCAAGACCGAGACCCACCACCGGTATGGAAAGGCTCACCAGCACCACAGCGTCGGCGACCATCATTCCGAGGAGCAGAGCCCATCGGTTCAGCGGGGTGAGCAGCAGCCGGTAAAAGTAGCCGCCTTGGATGTCGATGACCAGGCTGGGCGCACGGGAGAGCCCCGTGACCGTGGTGACCAGCGCAACCGGCAGCTGAAAGGCCTTGTAGTCCAGTTCCGTCGCCACGCCGGTGGCCAGCACCTGGAGGGCGCCGATGGTCACTGCGTAGAAGAAGACCGGCACGAACAGCGCCGGAAGAAGAGCAGCCAGATCTCGCGGCAGCAGCCGAACCGCTCGGTTAGAGACGTGGCGAAGATCCGCCCAGAATCCCAGCGGTCGTGCGCCGATCTGTTTCGAGTCGGTTTGAGGGTTTTCTCTCATCAGGGCTGCTTGAGGGTCTTTCTGAGGGTCTTGCTTAGGGCGCTTAGGGCGCTGCGCCGCGGTCGTCTTCTGGGGAAGCCTCAAGCGGGTCTTGTTCTTCGTCTACTTGCAGTCGGCGTCCGGTCAGACCCAGGAACACGTCGTCGAGTGTCGGCTTGTGAAGCGAAATCTCCACCACCGGCAGTTCCGTGTCGGCCAGAGCTAGCGCCACCGGGCTGATCGTCGCCGCCCCGTTCTCGCAAGCCACCGTCACCTCCGAGCCCTGGATGTTCACGTTGGTCACACCGGGCAGTTTCCTCAGGGCGTCGACTGCCTTCTCGGAGCACTCTTCCGCCAAGCGGACGCTGATCACGTCGGTTCCTATGCTCCGCTTCAGCGTCTCGGGGTCTCCCTCCGCCCGCAGGCGCCCCTCGTCCATGATCCCTACCCGGTCGGCTAAGGCGTCGGCCTCTTCTAGGTACTGGGTCGTGAGGAAGATTGTGATGCCCAATTCGGAGTTGAGGTGGCGTACTTGCGTCCAGACCTCGGCGCGCGAAGCCGGGTCGAGGCCGGTGGTCGGCTCGTCGAGGAAAAGGATGCTGGGATTGTGCATTAGGGAGGCTGCTACGTCGAGTCGCCGCTTCATGCCCCCCGAGTAGGTGCCGACCTTGCGGTCCAGGGCGGCGACGTCCAAAATAGGAGAGACCTCCTTGATGCGACGCTGAATCTCGCTGCGGTTCAGTCCGTAGAACTTTCCCTGATAGATCAGTGTTTCTCGCCCTGTGAGCTTGTCGTCTAGAGCGGTGTCTTGCAGCGTCACGCCGATGCGAAGCCGCAGCTTCGCCGATTCGCCGACGATGTCGCAGCCTGCCACTTTTCCTTCGCCGCTGCTGGGTTTGAGCAGGGTGCAGAGCATCTGCGTGGTCGTGGACTTGCCGGCTCCGTTAGGCCCTAAGAAGCCGTATATCTCGCCTTGCGGAACGGACAAGTCGAGGTCTTCCACGGCGGTGAGGCTGCCGAAACTGCGGTTCAGTTTGCGGGTGAAGATGGCCGCATCGTTGCTGCTCATAAGTGGGGGAGAGGCTCGCTGAGCATTAGTGAGGTGCCGACAAGTCAACGCTATCGCAGTTTCGCTCTTCGTCGCTGACATGTGGGCAACCTCTCCCGCACTACGCTGAATGTTTGCAGCTGAATGTTCACAGCGAGAATCCGAAGCTGAATCCGAAGCTGAAACGAGACTAAAGGCGAGCATGAAAATACATAAAGTAGGAGTTCTGGGAGGCGGGACGATGGGTTCGGGCATTGCCGAGGTGTGCGCCCGTTCGGGCGTGGACACCCTCGTGGTGGAGGTCGACGCGTCTGCCGTCGAAGCCGCAGAGAGTCGCATGATGTCTTCCCTAGAACGGGCGCTCGCCCGCAACCGCCTGAGTGAGGAAGAGCACGCAGAGGCAGTCTCCAACCTGTCCTACTCCACCGACTTGGCGGATTTCGCAGACCGCGACCTGGTGATCGAGGCGATCATCGAAGACCTCCCCGAGAAACTCCGCAACTTCGCCGCCCTCGACGAGGTGCTTCCTCCGCACGCCTTGCTGGCTTCGAACACGTCCTCTATCTCTATCGGGTCGCTGGCCGCCGCCACTCGCAGGGAGGGGCAGGTGATCGGGATGCACTTCTTCAACCCTGCCACGGTTCAGCCTCTCGTGGAGATCGTCCGCTCTCTGGCCTCTGAGGAAGCCGTCTGTGCAGCGGCGTCCGATTTCTGCGTCCACACTCTGGGTAAACAGGTCATCCACTGCGCCGACAGGGCGGGTTTCGTGGTCAATCGACTGCTCGTTCCTTACCTGCTTTCCGCCATAGCGCTGGCGGACACAGGCTGGACGACGAAGGAGGACATCGACGCTGGCATGAAAGGCGGCTGCGCCCACCCGATGGGGCCTCTGGAACTCTGCGACCTCATCGGTCTCGACACCATCGAGGCCGTAGCCGACGTCATGTACGAAGAGTTCAAGGAGCCTCTCTACGCTCCACCCCCCCTCCTGAGGAGGATGGTGGCGGCGGGCCGCCTAGGGCGCAAATCCGGGCGCGGTTTCTACCCGTACGGTTAGCGGCGGAAGCATTTGATCATGAAGCGTGACGACCTCCCGCCGCAGCTTGAGAAGCTCTCCTGGTCGGAATACGGGTTGGCCGCCCGTGAGATGGCCCGCAGGGTGGCGGATTCCTCTTACCGCCCCGATCTGATCCTTTCCATAGCCCGCGGCGGATTGTGTTTTGCGGCTTCCCTGGGTTATGCCCTGGACATCAAGAACATCTTCGTGATGAACGTGGAGTACTACACGGGCGTCGACGAACGCTTGGAAGTGCCGGTGATGCTGCCTCCATACCTCGAACTCGTGAACCTGGACTCCGCTCGGATGCTCATAGCGGACGACGTGGCAGACACGGGTCACACGCTCGAAATGGTGCGTGACTTCTGCGCGGGCCAGGTGGGAGAGGTGCGCACCGTCGTGCTCTACGAAAAGCCGCGCTCCGTCGTGCGCTGCGACTACGTGTGGCGTCGGACGGATAAGTGGATCGAGTTCCCCTGGTCGGACGAAGAGCCGTTCAAGATGGACGACAGCGCCCCGCCGCCTCCCGCTCAGCTCGCAGAGACGGCTCCGTCCGCTGCACCCGAGGGGGAGTCTGATCCTCCTGCGGATGATCCCCTTGCGGATGATCCTCTTGCGGATGATCCCCCTGCGGATACTCCCCCCGCCGGGCGCGACCGATGATTCCGAGCCTGCAGGCGGCTTCCGCCGGCGCGACCCTCCTCGGGCGCACCGCTGCGGGGGGGAAGGTGGGCGAGAGCGTCCCCCGCCCCGACGGGGCTCCGAAAACGTCCGGTTCTTTCATGTTTTCCTCCGACCTCTGGTCGGACGGGATGCTATGGGGTCAGACTCTGCGGTCTCCTCACGCCCGCGCCCGCATTCTCGACGTCGACGTCTCAGAGGCTCTTCGCATCGACGGGGTGCGGGCTGTCCTTACCCACGAGGACGTTCCAGGCAGCGGCTGCTACGGGCTTGACCGCCCCGACCAACCCGTCCTGGCGAAGGACGTGGTGCGCTACTGCGGCGAACCGATTGCCGTCCTCGCCGCCGACCATCCAGAGACGGCCCGACGGGCAGCGGATGCGATCAGGGTGAGCTACGAACCGCTGCCCGCCTGCTGTGATCCCGAGGAAGCCCTCGAGGCTGCGCCTTTGCATCCGGACGGCAACGTCATCCGCACGCTCACCATCCGCCGCGGAGACCTCGACGCCGAAGGGGAGGTTCAGGTGGAGGGCAGTTACGAGGTGGGCATGCAGGATCAAGCCTTTATGGGCACCGAATCGGGCATGGCGCTGCCTAGCGGAGACGGCGGGGTGGAACTCTTCATCTCCACCCAGTGGCTGCATGCCGACCTGGAGCAAATTGCGGCGGCGCTGGATCTTCCCGAAGAGGCCGTCCATCTCACCCTCTCGGGGGTGGGGGGAGCTTTCGGCGCTCGCGAGGACGTGACGCTGCAGATACACCTGTGTCTGCTGGCCTTGCACACGGGGCGCCCAGTGAAGATGGTCTTAAGCCGCGAAGAGTCGTTCTTCGCTCACGTCCACCGCCACCCCGCTCGGCTTTGGTACCGCCACCACGCCGACGCCGACGGGCGCCTGCTGAAGGTGGAGGCCAAGGTGATCCTGGACGGCGGTGCGTACGCCTCCACGACCGGCCACGTGCTGGCCAACGCCTGCTACTTCGCAGCAGGCCCTTACAAGGTGCCCAACGTCCTGGTGGAAGGCTGTGGAATGCGCACCAACAACCCTCCCTGCGGAGCGATGCGAGGCTTCGGCGTGGTGCAGGTGTGTTTCGCTCACGAAGCCCAGATGGACCGCCTGGCGTCAGCCCTGGGTCTGCACCCCCTCGAACTGCGCCGCCGCAACGCTCTCGCCCCAGGGGATCGGCTGATAACCGGACAGGAGATAACCGGCACCGCCCCAGTGCGGGAGTTGATTGACGCTCTCGACGAGGCGCCTCTGCCGAGCTGCCCGCCGTCCGACGCCCTCCCGGTAGGCGACATGGCGCTGCCTGGTGGAGCAGGCCGCACTGCGGATGGGGATGCGGTTAGGCGCGGCGTCGGCTACGCCGTCAGCATCAAGAACCTCATGTTCTCGGAGGGTTTCGACGACTACTCCACGGCAGCCGCTCGCTTAGCCGACGGAGTGGTCACCATCACCTGCGCCTGCGTGGAAGTAGGGCAGGGTTTCGTGACCCTGGCCGGGCAGATAGCACGGGAAGTCCTGGGCGTCGAGGAGGTGCAGCTAGCTCAGGCGGACACCTCGATAGGTTCGGCGGGGTCATCCTCAGCTAGCAGGCAGTCGTGGATGTCGGGAGGGGCGGTGCTCAAAGCGTGCGAGGCCGTGCGCCACGACGTTCTGGAGTACGCCTCGGCTCAGGCGGGATTCCCAGTGGATCGCTTGGAGCTGCGAGACGGCGAGGTGGTCTCTGTCGACGGCAGTTACCGCGTCGGCTTGGAGACTCTCACGGCGGGCCGGTCGTTCAGCAGCGAGGTGGAGTTCCGTCACGCCCCTACGTCTGCGCCGGACGCAGACGGCCAGGGAAACATGCACGTCTCTTTTGCCTTTGCCGCCCACAGAGCCGTCGTCGATGTGGACGTCGAGTTAGGTCTGCTGCGCGTGCTGGAAATCGCTACCACTCAGGACGTTGGTAGAATCCTGAATCCCACGCAAGCTCTGGGGCAGATCGAGGGCGGCATCGCTCAAGGTCTCGGCTTGGCAGTCATGGAAGAGATGGTGATCGATGCAGGCAAGGTTCGCAACGCTTCGTTCACCGACTATCTCATCCCCACCGCCCTGGATATGTGCGACGTGAACGTCGTGCGTCTAGTGGAAGAACCGGAACCTGGAGCACCTTTCGGGGCGAAGGGCATCGGCGAGCCGCCGACCATCTCGTCCACTCCGGCAATAGCGGCTGCCGTGCGTCAGGCAACTGGACTGGAACTGAACCGAGTGCCCATAAGCCCGGCCGACGTGGCTTTGGCGAAACGCCCCAGCATCGCAGCAGGGGCTTCGACCCTGAGTTGAGGGCGCCGGGCGCTGGGCGCTGAGACGAACTAGGCGAACTAAGGCGAATTAGACAAACTAGGCGAGGAGGCGAGGAGCAGAAATGTCCAGAGAAGTCGTGCTGGGGGTCGCCCAACTAGGTCCCAACGGCCGCCGCCAGCCCAGAGCTGAGGTGGTCGAGAGGATGCTGGTGCTGTTGCGGCAGGGGGCGGAGCGGGGCTGCGATTTGGTGGCCTTCCCCGAGTTGGCGCTCACCACGTTCTTCCCTCGGTGGTACATCGAGGACGAAGATGAGCTGAACTTCTACTACGAGACTGAAATGCCCGGCCCTGAGACCAAGCCACTTTTCGACGAAGCCTTGCGCCTGGGGGTGGGTTTCGGCTTGGGATACGCCGAACTCACCAGAGACGGCGATCGCTACAACAGTTACGTCCTCGTGGAGCGGGACGGGTCGAAGGTGGCCAACTTCCGCAAGGTGCACATACCCGGGCACGCCGAACACGAACCTTGGCGCCGCTTCCAGCACCTCGAGCGGCGCTATTTCGAGTCGGGGCCGGAGGGTTTCGGCGTCTGGAACGCCTTCGGAGGCGTCGTGGGCATGGCCATCTGCAACGACCGCCGTTGGTCGGAGACTTACCGTGTCATGGGTCTCCAGGGTGTGGAACTCATACTCATCGGCTACAACACGCCCCTTTACTACGCCCCCGATCCCACTCAGAGTCCGCTCGGCGCTTTCCACAACCACTTGGTCATGCAGGCTGGCGCCTATCAGAACGGAACGTGGGTGGCTGGAATTGCCAAGGGCGGATGCGAGGAGGGGGTGGATTCTCTGTCCCAGAGCGCCGTCTACGCCCCTTCCGGACAGATCGTCGCCCAAGCGGTCACCGACGGCGATGAACTCATCGTCGCCTACTGCGACCTCGACATGTGCGACGACTACAAGAACACCCTGTTCAACTTCGCCCTCTATCGCGAGCCGCAGCACTACTCGCTGATCGCCGCCCCCAAGTCTGCTGCCGCTTCCGACCCTGTGGAGGATCAGGTCGCTGCCGGCGCTGGCGCTGGCGCCGGCGCTTCTGCTCCTGCGGCTTTCCTCTCTGACCCTGCCTCCGCACCTGACGCAGGGCAGTCGTCTTCCCCCCTCGCCGCCGAGGCGCAGGCGGGCGGCTCGCCGTGACCCTTCTGAAGTCCGACGCCGCTCCCGACGCCGGCCCGCCCGCCAGCGCAGAGGGGGAGGTCGGCGCAGACGGGCGACCCCCCGAAGACGCCCGCCGCGAGGGTGTCGTCGAGTTCGAACTCAACGGGGAGAAGGTCGCCTGCCGGAGCGATCACCCCCATCTGCTGGAGGCGTTGCGCACCGAACTGGGCATTACTTCCCCCAAAGACGGATGCTCCCCGTCGGGTCAGTGCGGCTGCTGCGCCGTACTCATCGAAGGGCGCGCCCGCGTGGCCTGTCAGGTGAGCATGGAGAAAACAGACGGGGCGAAGGTAGTCACCCTAGAAGGGTTCGCAGCGGAGGAGCGCCAGCGTTACGCCGACGTCTTTGCCGCCCGCGGCGCCCTCCAGTGCGGATTCTGCACTCCGGGCATCCTGGTGCGCATAAAGGGGCTGCTAGACCGCAAGGGGTCTTCGCTCACCCGCGAGGAGGCTTCTCGCCACCTGGGCGGACACCTCTGCCGCTGCACCGGATACGTGAAAATACTCGACGCCGTGGAAGACCTCGCTTCCGGTGCGGAGGTGTCGGTGACGCCCGCCGGAGCGCTGGGGAGCGGGGGCGTCCGTTACGAAGCGCACGAACTGGCCTGCGGTTTCCGTCCCTACATCGACGACATGAACCAGCCCGGCTGCCTGCACGCCGCCCTGCGCTTGGCTGACCACGCCCGGGCCGACGTGAAGAGCATCGACACGGCGCCCGCTCTTGCGGTCGACGGGGTAGAAGCGGTCTTTACCGCAGCGGACGTCCCGGGAGCCCTGAGAGTGGGGCTCATCCACAAGGACTGGCCGGTTTTCATCCCTGAAGGGGGGCGAACCTCCTACCTAGGGGACGTCCTGGCCGTCGTGGTGGCGGTCGACCGGGTCACGGCGCGCCGGGCGGCGCAACTCATTGACGTGGACTACCGACCGCTGCGTCCCATCACCGACGCCCGTGCTGCCCTAGATGACCCCGATGACCCCGATGACGCAGACGCCGTCTGGGAACTCGACGGCAATGTGCTCTCGGTCTCCCGCTACTCCCGCGGCGACGCTGCCGCAGCCCTGGGACGCTCGGCGCACGTCGTGCGGGAGACGTTCCAGACCCAGCGCATCGAGCACGCTTACCTGGAACCGGAATCCACGCTGGCCGTCCCCGTCCTCGACGGCTCTCTGCACGTCTATTCCGGCGGTCAGGGCGTCTGGGACGATCGCAATCAGGTGGCCTCGGTGCTGGGTATTCCGCCGGAGCGCATCACCGTGGAGCTAGTGAGCAACGGCGGAGCGTTCGGCGGCAAGGAGGACATGAGCAACCAGGCGCAGACCGCCCTGGCGGCTTGGCTCATCCGACGGCCCGTGAAGTGCACCCTCTCCCGGGAGGAGTCGCTGCTGATGCACCCCAAGCGTCACCCCATCCGCATGGAGTACGAGGCGGGTTGCGACGCCGACGGAAAGCTCACAGCGCTGCGCGCACGCATGATCGGCGACTCGGGGCCGTACGCATCGGTGGGCATGAAGGTCTTGGAGCGCGCCGCGGGACACGCCAGCGGCCCGTACGTGGTGCCGAACATAGACGTCTGTTCCACAGCCGTGCGCACCAACAACCCTGTCTGCGGCGCGTTCCGAGGCTTCGGGGCAAATCAGGCCCAGTTCGCCATGGAGGGGGTGATGGACCGGCTAGCGGCCAAGGTGGGCATCGACGGTTGGGAGATGCGCTCTCGGAATGTCGTCAAGCCAGGGGACGTCTGGGGTCCCGGTCAGATCATGGACGACGGCTGCGAGGGCGCCCGAGTATGCCTAGACGCCGTGAAGCCCGCATACTACGAAGCCAAGGCCGAGGGGCGGCCGGTGGGCGTGGGGCTGGGTCTGAAGAACTCCGGTTTGGGCAACGGTTTCGTGGAGGTCGCCCGGGCGGTGGTGCGCTTCGAGGCCGACGGCTCAGTGGAAGTGCGCCACTGCTGGACGGAGATGGGCCAGGGAGTTCACACCGTGGCGCTCCAGGTGGCGGTGACCGAACTCGGGGTCGAGCCCGAACGAGTGCGAGTGGTGGTGGACACAACCAGAGAACTGGGTGCAGGTCAGACGACCGGCAGCCGCGGCACCTTGATGGGCGCAGGGGCGGTGGCCGACGCCTGCAGGAAAGCTCTCGAGTGCGGCTGCGAGCCGGGCGTGGATTACGAGGGCGTCTACGTCGTGGACTGGACGAACTCGCTGGGCGACGACGTGGAGAACCCCAAAATCCACTCCTGTTTCGGGTTCGCCTGCCAACTAGTGGAACTCGACCCTTCCAGCGGCGACGTACTTCACGTCCTGGCTGTTCACGACGTAGGCAAGGCGGTGAATCCCACCCTCTGCGAAGGTCAGGTGGAGGGTTCTGTCCACATGGGTCTGGGTTACGCCCTGACGGAAGGGTTTCCCGTCGACGCCGAAGCCCGTCCGGTCAACACCACGCTGCGCAGCTTGGCGATCCTGCGCCCCAAGGACATGCCCTCCGTGAGCGTGAAGTTGGTGGAAGTCCCCCAGCCCGACTCTCCCTACGGCATCAAAGGAGTAGGGGAGATCGGATTGGTGCCGACAGCCGGGGCCGTTGCCGCCGCGCTGACCGACTACGACGGGCAGTGGCGCAGCGAGTTGCCGATGCGCAACCCTTCCAACCGCGAACGTCTGTGAGCGCATTTGACCTAGGCGGTCTGCCTGCAAACCTGCCCGCAAACCTGCCTGCAAACACGACTCCGGGGTTGGTCTGCGCCCATCACCACCTCTACTCGTCCCTGGCGAGGGGCATGCCCCCCCCGCCCCGTCAGCCCCGCAGTTTCCGTGACATCCTGGAGTTGGTCTGGTGGCGTCTCGACAGCGCCCTGGATCTAGAGATGATCCGAGCCTCCGCCCTCCTAGGAGCACTCGAGTGCCTGGCCGCAGGCTGCACGGCCGTCGTCGACCACCACGAATCCCCGAACGCCATCGAGGGTTCGCTGACGGTGATCGCCGAAGCGTGCGCCGCCGTGGGGGTGCGGGTCAGCTGCGCCTACGGCGTCACCGATCGCCACGGCCCCGCCGGAGCCCGGGCAGGGCTGGCCGAGAACGAGCGCTACCTGCGGGACGGCGGGAGAGGGTACGTGGGCGTCCACGCCGCCTTCACCTGCAGCACTGAGACGCTGACCGCCGCGGCGGGGCTGGCCGAGGATCTGGGGGTGGGCGTTCACGTCCACGTCGCCGAGGGGCCTGACGACGCCGAGGCGCCCGCCCGCCTGGCCCCCCTCAGCCGAGACGACTGGCTCCTGGTTCACGGCGTCGGCGTCCCCGACGACCACGAGTTGGCCGGCGTGCTGGTTCACAACCCCCGGTCAAACATGAACAACTCCGTGGGCTACGCCCACCCGAGGAGGTTCGAGAAAGTGGCCCTGGGAACGGACGGCATAGGCGGTGACATGCTAGAAGAGTTCCGCTTGGCGTACGTCTGCCTGCGCTCTGCGGACGTGACCGCCGCTGCGTCTGAGCCCTGGGAGTGGATGAAGACCGGCTGGGAACTCTTCCCCGAAGCGCTGTCCGACCGCGTCACCTGGGACTACTCCCCAATGGATCCCTGGCACCTAGCGTTCACGCCCGGCGTGCGTCCGCTGCGCGTGGAGTCCGGCGGGGAGACGCTCTGGGAGGACGGGCGTCCCACGAGGGTGGACGCCGAGGAAGTGCGCGCCAAGGCGGCGGAGCAGGCTAGCCGCCTCTTCCGGCGGCTAGAAGAGATCGACTAGGAGGGTGAGCCGGTGATTCCCCCGTGTTTTTCTGAAGCCGCATCCGGCGCCTATACCGCCGCCGGCGGCGGCGGTGCCGTTGCCGGTGACATAGGCGCCTTTGGCGACCCTCCGGTTGTCTCCGTGAGGCGACCGCTCGAGCTAGGAATGACAGAAGCGCTAGAACCAAGGGTGTCTCCGTGAGCACCCAGCAGGGTCGGGTCGCCTTGTACTTGCAGGACGCCCACTCTCTGCGCGACGCCATGGCGTATGTGCAGGAAGCAGAGAGGATGGGTTTCGAAGCCGTCTGGCAGGCGGAGAGCAGGTTGGTGCGGGAGGCCACGGTGCCGATGGCGGCCTACGCTTCGGTCACGGAGCGCATCAAGGTGGGCTCCGGCGTGGTCGCCTCCTGGACGCGCAACCCGGCGCTCCTAGCGGCCACGTTCTCCACCCTCGACGACTTGGCGCCCGGTCGGATACTGCTAGGCGTCGGAGCGTGGTGGGATCCCCTGGCGCGCAAAGTGGGCATCCACCGCCGCCGACCGCTGCTGCAGATGCGCGAGGTCGTGGAGTCCACCAGGGCGCTGCTCGCCGATCAGAAGGTGACCTACCAGGGAGAGTTTGTCCACCTCGACGGCGTCGAACTCGACTACGTCTTCCAGGAACGCCGAGCCAAGGAAGTGCCCATCTACATCGGCGCCACCGGAATGAAGATGATGGAACTCGCCGGCGAAATAGCCGACGGGGTAGTGCTCAACTACTTAGTGTCGCCGTCCTACAACGCAAAGGCGATGGCTGCCCTGGAACGGGGAGCGGCTAAAGCGGGACGCTCGGTGGACGACCTGGACCGCCCGCAGTTGGTGGTCTGCTCGATGGACGAAGACCGCGCCGCCGCCCTCGACGCCGCTAGGGAACTAGTCACGCAGTACCTAGGTCAGCAGCCGCACATCATGGCCGCTTCTGGCGTGCCGGATTCCCTGCTCGAAGAGGTGGGGCGGGTGCTCACGTGGCCGGCCACGCACGAGCAGGTCGTCGAGGCGTCGAAGCTTGTGGGAGACGACATCGTGCAGCTGATCTGCGCGGCGGGCACTCCCGAGGAGTGCGTGGAGAAGGTGAATCACTACCTTGCCAACGGCTGCACGTGTCCGATCCTCTACCCGCTGGGAGGAGACGTGTCGCTGATGCTCGAAAAGTTTGCGCCGCAGGCCGCCGCCCCCGCCGCCCCGTCCGCCGCCCCCGACCCGTCCGTTCGTCCGTCCGCCGCCCCATCCGCCGCCCCGTCCCATCCGTCCGACCCATCCGCAGCCTGAAACTCGAGGAGGCAGAGCAAATGGAACATCACGAATACGCTTCTCATGACGCAGTCGGTTTGGCCGAGTTAGTGCGGAGCAAGCAGGTCAGCCCGCGCACCCTCGTCGAGGCGGCCGTCGCCCGAATCGAGGCCGTCGACGGGGAACTCAACGCCGTCGTCCACCGCAGCTTCGAAAGAGCCCTCGACGCCGCCGAGATCCCAGAACTGCCCGACGGGAAGTTTCGAGGCGTGCCGTTCCTGTTGAAGGACCTGCTCCCGGCCAGCGCGGGCGATCCTCTCCACCTGGGCATGAAAGCTCTGAAGGAGGTCGGCTACGTGCATCCTTTGGACTGCAACCTCACTTCCCTCTACCGGGAGGCAGGTTTCGTGTTCCTCGGGCGCACCAACGTTCCCGAACTGGGTCTGGTGGCGGCGACCGAGCCCGTCGTCTACGGCCCTACCGCCAACCCATGGAACAAAGCTCTTGCGACGGGGGGGTCATCCGGCGGTTCGGCGGCTGCGGTCGCCTCTGGAATGGTGCCGGTCGCTGGCGGCAGCGACGGGGGCGGCTCGATCCGCATCCCGGCTGCTCTCTGCGGTCTGATCGGCTTTAAGCCGACCACCGGGCGCATCTCCAAGGGGCCGCTGAGCGAAGAGTGGGGGTTTTCGGTGCCGCACGTCCTATGCCGCTCGGTTCGAGACTGCGCCGCCCTCCTCGATGTAGAGGCGGTGTGGTTCCCGGGCGACGGCATCAAACTGCCCCTGCCGGAGCGCCCATACGCCGGGATCGCTTCCGAGCCGGTTGGCCCGCTCAGGATCGGTTTGCGGACGGCTCACCCTGCCGGCACCGACACTGAAGTGCACCCAGACTGCGTTAGGGCAGCCGAGC
Organism: Acidimicrobiales bacterium; assembly: GCA_965242895.1. Taxonomy (GTDB): domain Bacteria; phylum Actinomycetota; class Acidimicrobiia; order Acidimicrobiales; family CATQHL01; genus CATQHL01. The sequence continues at coordinate 920,327 of OZ251507.1, read as the reverse complement.
GGGTCGGAGACATCCTGGAAGGAATGGGGCACACAGTGGAGCCGGCCAGTCCGAGCGCCCTCGACGGCGACCTGATCCACCCGTTCATCACGATCTGGGGCGCTAGCTTGGCGTTCACGCTCGACCGCTTGGCTCTGATCGTCGGACGGGAACTCACTTCCGATGACATGGAGCCCGCCTCCTGGCTGATGGCGGAGCGCGGGCGGCAGGTGTCGGCCCGGGAACTGCTGGCTGCGGGGGACGCCGTGATGAACTTTCGCCGGGCGGCGGCGGGTTGGTGGGCGGAGGGCTGGGATCTGCTGCTCACGCCCACTACGGCTGCGCCCGCTCCGCCGCTCGGAGCCCTCATGTGCACGCCGGAAGATCCCATGCGAGGTTTCAACGGCTCCATCCCGTATGCCGCCTTTACGCTGCCCTTCAACATGACCGGCCAGCCAGCCGTGTCGCTGCCGCTGGGTCTCGACGAGGACGGCGTGCCGCTGGGAGTTCAACTGGTTGCCGCCTTCGGGCGCGAAGACCTGCTGCTGGGGATTTCAGCTCAACTCGAGGCGGCCGAAGGGTGGTTGCCGCCTCGTGAGAGCGTTTTGCTCTAAATTGGACAGAGTGGCCTGAGGCCGCGTAAATCGGCAGGGAGGACACGATGCCGCTGAAAGATCTCCGCGTCGGCTACACCTACGACGACGTTCTGTTAGTGCCCAGGCGTTCCCGGGTGAGGACCCGACGCGAGGTGAGCCTCAAGACGCGTCTCAGCCGCAACGTGCTCCTGGACATGCCCATAGTGGCTTCCAACATGGACACCGTCTGCGAGTCGGAGATGGCCATCGCCCTGGGTCGGTTGGGGGGCATCGGGATCATCCACCGCTTCATGCCGACCTTCGCCCACGCCCTCGAGGTGGAGAAGGTGAAGACGGCGGACGCCGACCTGTACGTCGGGGCGGCGATCGGCACGAGCCTAGACACGAGCGAGCGCGCTAAGGCGTGCGTGACGGCGGGCGCCGACGTGCTTGTGCTCGACATCGCCCACGGACACGCCAACCACGCCATCGAAAGCGTTAAGCGCCTCAAGGACGAGTTCCCCGAAGTGGATCTGGTGGCGGGCAACGTAGCTACCGGGGAGGGGGCGGCCGATCTAGCTGAGGCGGGAGCGGACGCCGTCAAAGTAGGGGTCGGACCGGGCGGCGTGTGCACTACTCGGCTGGTGGCCGGGGTGGGGGTGCCTCAACTCACTGCGCTCGAGGGCGCTCTGGAGGGCGCCGGCGACGTGCCGGTCATGGCCGACGGCGGCATACGCAGCGCGGGCGACATCGCCAAGGCGCTTGCGGTTGGGGCTTCCTCAGTGATGATCGGCAGCCTTTTCGCTGGCACGAAGGAAAGTCCAGGCGAGGTGGAGCACTCTTCGAAGGGGCTGGTGAAGCGCATCAGAGGAATGGCCTCGCGTGAGGCGGCAGAGGGGAGAGCAGAGCGCCACGGAGGGGAGCTAGACGACGAATACTTCGAGCACCGAGCGCCCGAAGGTGTGGCTGGGCTCGTTCCCTACAAAGGCGAAGTGGTCAAGGTGGTGGGCGGCCTGCTCGGCGGCGTAAAAAGCGCTATGAGCTACCTAGACGCCACCGACTTGGCGGAGTTCCGCGGCAACGCCTCTTTCATACGAGTGACGGCGGCAGGTTTGGCGGAGAATTACCCGCACGCTGTCCTGGGTTAGCCTGGGTTGGCCTGGGTTAGCGCTGTGCGGATTCTCGCACAAAAGCGCTAAGGCGGGGGCGGGTAGCCGACCGAGAGCAGGCAGAGACCCTGCGGCGGGGCGACCCTCCCCACGGCGGAGCGGTCAGGGGAGTGGAGCATGCGCTCGAAGTCCGCCGGAGAGAAGCGCCCCCGGCCGACGTCGACGAGCGTCCCCACGATCGAGCGAACCATCTGCCGGCAAAAGGAGTTGGCCTCTATCTCGAAGCGCAGTTCGCCCGAGACGAGGAGTTCAGCGGCGGCGCGCATCACCCGCCGCGTCGTGGGGGCGTCTCGCAGTACTCCGTCCACCTCCACCTGAGAACGCCGGCAGAAAGTGCCGAAATCCCACTCTCCCAACAGCAAGGCGGAAGCCTTGGACATGTCGCCCAGCGCCAGGGAATGCGGAACGTGCCAACTCCAGTGCCGCACGAACGGGTCGGGCGCCGGGTTGTTCCAGATCGTGTAGCGGTAGCGCCGAGACGAGGCGCTGAAGCGGGCGTTGAACCCCTCCGGCGCAAGCTCCGCGGCGAGCACAGCGATCTCAGGTCCGCACATCCCGTTCAGCGACGCCTTCAGCCGCTCCAGCGAGTCGGAATCCGCAGCGAAACCCCCTGGCGCTTCGAAACTCACCACCTGACCGGCTGCGTGCACCCCGGCGTCCGTACGCCCCGCAGCAGTCAGGTTGGAGACACGCCCGCCTAGCCGCCGCTCCAGCGCTTCGGTCAGCACACCTTCGACGGTGCGGACGCCCGGGTTGGCTGAAAATCCGCTGAACCCTCCCCCGTCGTAGGCCAGCACTAAGCGCAGCAGGCAGGCCACGCCGCCAGCCCCCGACCGGTTAGACCAGTTCGATTCGCGCCATCGGCGCGTTGTCTCCGTAGCGGGGGCCGATCCTCAGGATGCGTGTGCAGCCCCCCCGTCGGTTGGCGTAGCGAGGGCCGACGTCGGTAATGAGTTTGTCCGCTATTTCCCGATCGTTCAGGAAGGCCAGTATTTGACGGTGATTGTGCAGCCCCCCCTTGCGGGCCTTGGTGATCATCTTCTCCGCCACCGGCTGGACGGCCTTGGCCTTGGCTTCCGTGGTTACGATCGACTCGGCGGCGATCAGCGACGCCGTCAGGTTGGCCAGCATCAGGCGCTGATGCTGAGAGGAACTTCCCAGACTGCGCCCCTTCTTAGGCTTACCAGGCACTTAAATCACCAAGACTTGCGGACTTGCGGAAACCAGATATCCGACGGCTGAAACCTCGGAAGGTACTCGGAAGGTACTAGCCTGCGGACGCCCGCAGCCCGTCGGTCATCGAACTCGAAAGCGTCAGACCTCGATCGTCGAGGCGCTCCACCACCTCGTCGAGCGCCTTCTCGCCGAAGTTGGGGAGTGCTAAGAGCGCTGAAGGGGTCATCTTTACCAAGTCGCCGACCTTGATTATCTCGGCGCGTTTGAGGCAGTTCAGCGTGCGCGTCGACAGCCCCAGTTCCTCGATGTAGGCCAGGAGTTCCTCCGAAAGACTCTCATCCTCCACAATGTCGGAGACCACCAGCTGGTTGCCCCGCTCGTCCAGGCTCTCTAGTAGCTGCGAAAGTTGCCGGAGCGTGCCCCCCGCCGACGACAGAGCCTCGGCGGGCGTCATCGAACCATCCGTAAGGACGTCTAGAACCACAGTGTCAGAAACATCCCCCTGCTCGCCCGGCACGCTTTCCACGTGGTAGGAAACACGCCTGATCGGAGAGTAGATGGCGTCGACCGGGATGTCTTGCACTCCCACGTCGGCCGGATGCACTTCGGCGCCCTGGTAGCCGACTCCCTGCTCTACGGTGGCGTCCAACACGAACCTGGCATTTGCGTCTAGCGCGGCGATGTGCAGGTCTTTGTTGATCACCTCCACGTCAGGATTCACGTCGAAGTCAGAGCCGGTCACGTTTGCCGGCCCCACCACGTCCACTCTCAGCACCACCGGCTCTTCGGAGTGACTCTTTAGCACTAGGTCTTTGATGTTCAGGATGATGTCGGAGACGTCCTCGGTGACGCCCGTGAGGGTGTCGAATTCGTGCAGCGCTTTGTCGAAGCGCACCCAGGTCACGGCCGCCCCTGGGATGTATGCCGTCATCACCCTGCGAAGGGCGTTGCCCATCGTGTGGCCGAAGCCTGGCGGGAGAGGCCCGAAATTGAACGACTGGCGGCTGTCGGCCGGGTCGCTCGGCTGGATCGTGGGGCGTCTAATCTTGAGCATGCAGCTACCTCTCTGAATTACTTGCTGTAGAGCTCCACGATCAGGTTTTCCCTGATGGGCTCGTCTATTTGTTCTCGCGTTGGCAGCGCCAGAACCTTGCTCTCCCACCCGTCGACGGACATCTCCAGCCAGAGCGGAGCCACCCTGTCCAGCAGGTCGACGTTCCAGCGCACCTGGGCGTTCTCTCTGAAACTCTCCGGCACGGAGACGACTTGTCCGGCCGAAACCCGGTAACTGGGGATGTTCACCCGTTTTCCGTCGACGAGCACGTGGCCGTGCAGCACGAACTGCCTTGCCTGGGGGCGCGTGGCCCCCCAGCGGGCGCGGAAGACGACGTTGTCCAGCCTGGTCTCGAGGTAGATCAGCATGTTCTCGCCGGTCACGCCGCTGCTGCGGCTGGCCTCCTTATAGAGGTTGCGAAACTGCCGCTCGTTCAGTCCGTAAGTGAAACGCGCTTTCTGCTTTTCCTGCAGTTGGAGCAGGTAGTCGGAAGGCGTGGTGCGGCGGCGGCTGTGCCCGTGCTGCCCGGGCGGATAGGCGCGCCGCTCGAGGGCGGCTCGCTCGCCCTTAGTGCCGAAGATGTTGGTGTTGAGGCGGCGGGATACCCGTGCTCTCGGGCCGGTGTAGCGGGACATCAGACCCTCCGCCGCTTGGGTGGGCGGCAGCCGTTGTGGGGCAGCGGAGTCACGTCCTTGATGCCCGTCACTTCGAGACCGAGAGTCTGCAAGGAGCGGATGGCCGTCTCCCTGCCCGAACCAGTCCCTCGCACATGCACGTCGACCTTGTGCACACCGAATTCAATGGCCTTGCGGGCTACTTCCTCGGCCGCCATCTGAGCGGCGAACGGGGTGGACTTGCGCGAGCCCGTGAAGCCGACGTTGCCAGCCGACGACCACGCCAGCACGTTCCCCTTCAAATCCGAGACCGTGATGATCGTGTTGTTGAAGGAACTCTTGATGTGCACCACGCCGTGGCCTACGACTCTGCGGTCGCGGCGGCGTGAACGTCTTTGGGGTTTGTCGGCCATTTCCGCCTCTACTTCTTCTTCATGACGGACTTCTTGCCGGCCACCGCCCGGCGCGGTCCGCGACGTGTGCGTGCGTTGGTGTGGGTGCGCTGCCCTCGTACGGGCAGACCCCTGCGGTGGCGGATGCCCTGATAGCAGCCGACGTCGATCTTGCGGTTGATGTCCTGGCTGACCTGGCGCCGCAGGTCGCCTTCCACCTTCAGGTTTTCGTCGATGTAGGCCCGCAGCCGCGCCACCTCCGCATCGGCGAGGTCGCTTACACGGATGTCTGGTGAGATGTTCACGGATTTACATATTTGGGCGGCGATGCTCGGGCCGATTCCGTAGATGTAGGTCAGAGCCACGACCGTGCGTTTTTGCCGTGGGATGTCCACTCCCACTATGCGCGCCATCTCAGCCCTGCCTCTGTCGGTGCCGCGGGTTCTCGCAGATGACCAGGACGCGGTTGCGCCTGCGCACGATCTGGCACTTAGGGCACATAGCTTTGACGCTCGGACGAACTTTCATGCTTCTTCTCTCGATGTCTTTCGTTATTTCGATTCACTTGTATCTGTATGTGATGCGACCGCGCGTGAGGTCGTAGGGGGTCAACTCCACCTGCACCCTGTCGCCCGGAAGGATTCGTATGTAGTGCATCCTCATCTTTCCGGAAATGTGTGCAAGGACCGTGTGCCCGTTGTCGAACTCCACTCGAAACATGGCGTTCGGAAGAGACTCCAGGACCTTGCCCTCCATGAGGATTGCGTCCCCTTTGGACTTTGTCAGAACTCCACTCCCCTCAGTTGAAACGGGCTGACCGCCCGTGGACGCGACCGTTCATTCTAAGGATTTTCGCACCGGAGGGCAACATTTCGGGAGGCAGCATTTCGGATTGCGGCATTCCGGGTGAGATTCCGTGCGAGAAACCGATGTGCACAGCAGGGCAGGCTTTCACGCTATTGCCTCCAAGGCGCTAGACAGGCGCTCGAAGACCTCTTCAGGGTCGCCCACCCCGTTCACCTCCACGGCTAGGCCGCGCTCGGAGAACCATCTCAGCAGAGGGGCGGTCTGCTCCTCGTAGAGCTCAAGACGGCGGGCGATTCCCTCAGCAGTGTCATCAGGCCGACCCCGTTCCTGCATGCGGCCTGAGACTTCATTCACAGGGACGGACAGAACGATCGCCCCCATCAAAGCGCGGTCGGGGATCATCGCCTCCAGCGCCTCTGCCTGGGCGGGGGTGCGGGGAAAGCCGTCGAGGACGACAGTGCTCCCAGCCGGCATGCTGGCGAGTTTCTCGCTCACCAACTCGCACATGACGTCGTCGGGCATGAGTTCGCCCGCCTGCATGATTGCCGCCGCCCGCCGCCCCAGCGGGCTCTCGGAGACCGCTGCGGAGCGCAGGAGGTCGCCCGTGGATACGTGCTCATAGCCCAGACGCTCGACCATAAAGGCGCACTGCGTTCCTTTGCCGGATCCCTGCCGCCCGGAGATGACGAGCACCTTGACGTCCGCCGCTTTGCTGGAAGGTTCCACAGTGCCGCCCGGGCCGCCGGTGCCGCCCGGGCCGCCGGTGCCGCCCGGAGCGCCGGTGCCGCCCGGAGCGCCGGTGCCGCCCGGAGCGCCGGTGCCGCCTGGAGCGCCGGTGCCGCCCGGAGCGTCCGTGCCGCCGGCGCCGGAAGGGCTCACTTCAGGAAACCTTCGTAGTTGCGCAGCATGAGCTGGCTGTCGATCTGCTTCATCGTCTCGAGCGCCACACCCACAGCGATCAGGATGGAAATCCCCGTGAAACTGAAGATGCCCTGCGTGCTGGTGGGGACGATGTTGCCGATGACCACCGCAGGCGTCAGCGCTATGAGAGCTAGGAAAAGCGAGCCGGGCAGGGTGATGCGCGACAGCACATGGGCGAGGTGGCGCTCGGTTGGCCGCCCTGGGCGGATGCCTGGAATGAACCCGCCCTGCTTGCGGATGTTGTCCGCCTGCTTGACAGGGTCGAAGCTGATGGCGGTGTAGAAATAGGCGAATCCGATGATGAGCAGCCCAAAGAAGATCAGGTAGAAGGGGTCGTCGTAGCGCACGAGGTGGTCGTTAACCCAGTTTCGCACCGCTTCGCCCCACCCGTCGGAGGGCAGCACCACGGCGATGAGTTGCGGCAGATAGAGCACGGAGCTGGCGAAGATGATGGGGATGACGCCCGACTGATTCACCTTGAGCGGAATGTAGGTGCTTCCGCCCGTGGTCATCCGCCGTCCCACCACCCGCTTGGAGAATTGCACCGTGATGCGGCGCTGACCCTGCTCCACAAAGACGATCAGAACCAGCAGCACCAAGTACATGGCGAGGACCTGGATGATGCCGACCCAGCCGGAGTTGCCCTTGACAGTGGCGAACTGGCTGGGGAGCACGCTGACTACGGCAGCAAAGATGATGAGCGACATTCCGTTGCCCACCCCCTTCTGAGTGACAAGTTCGCCCATCCACATCAGCAGAGCTGTGCCAGCCGTGAGTGTGAGCACGACCAAGCCCACGCGCGGGACAGTGAAATTCGGCAGGAGGTCGGGGATGCCGGTTCCGCCGGCCAGACCCCCCCCGCTGTTGTGGAAGAGGAAGGCGAACCCGGTCGCCTGAATGAGGGCGATCCCGATGGTCATATAGCGGGTCCATTGGTTGATCTTGCGCTGACCCACCGCGCCCTGCTGCTGCCACTGCTCGATTCTGGGCACCACAACGCCCAGCACCTGCATGATGATGGACGCAGTGATGTAAGGGAACACGCCCAAGGAGAAGATGGCGAACTGGGTGAGGGCGCCGCCCGAGAAGAGTTGCAGGAAGTTCAGGATGCCGCCGTCCTCGGCCGCCTCCTGCAGCGGACGAATGGCCTCAAGGTTGATGCCCGGAGCCGGAATGAACGCCCCGATCCTGTACACCACGATCATGCTCAGAGTGAACAGAATCTTCCCCCGCAGGTCAGGTATGCGGAAGACGTTGAGGACGTTCTGAATCACCTTTCCGAACACGTCGCCTCCTTGCAGCGCCTAGCGGTTGGTGAGGGCATTGCCCCTCGCGGGCGGGCGGCGATCCCCCCAGGGCTTGGGCAGGACTTCGACTGCCGCACCCGCCGCTTCCAGGGCTTCCAGGGCGGTCCGAGAAAAGGCGTGGGCGCTCACCTTCACCTTGCGGGTCAGTTCGCCTCTCCCCAGCACCTTCACAAGGGCGCCTTTGCGGATGAGCCCGCTGGCGTAAAGAGTCTCGGGGGTCACCTCTTTCAGACCCGAAGACTCTATGACGTCGAGGTTGACCGATTGATACTCCACTCTGAAGGGGTTGTTGAATCCCCGCAACTTGGGCACACGGCGCGCCAGCGGCATCTGTCCGCCTTCGAAGCCGACCGGCACCTTGCTTCGAGCGCGCTGACCTTTGGTGCCTCTGCCTGCGGTCTTGCCGCCCTTGCCGCGGATGCCTCTAGCCACCCGCTTGGGCGGGCGGCGGCTGCCCGCTGCAGGCTTGAGGTCGTGAACCTTCATGGGGTAGACGCCTCCTTTACCGAAACCAGGTGGGAAACTCTGGAGATCATGCCGCGAATCTCCGGTCTATCCGGCAGAGTGCGGGATTTCCCGATCCGCCCTAGACCCAAGGCTCGCAGGGTGCGCCGCTGGGCGGGCGGGCGCCCGATGCCGGAACGGATCTGGGTGACGAGGAGCTGTGTGCCCGTGCTCTTCTGCTCTTTGGATTGCTTGCTCATTCGAAGCGGCCCGTTTCTCGAAGGGCTCTGTCGCGTTTCGTCTCGTTGTAGGCGGCGAGAAGTCCGGGAGGCACGAACTCAGAGGGGTGACGCCCTCTCAGCCGTCCCACGCTGTCGGGTTTCATGAGCGACTTCAAGCCTGCGATGGTGGCTCTGGCCACGTTGATGTTGTTGGAGGATCCCAGGGACTTGCACAGGACGTCGCGGACCCCTGCCTCCTCCAGAATGAGACGTGCGGCTCCTCCGGCTATGACCCCCGTGCCGGCTGCGGCGGGCTTCAGCAGCACCCTTCCCGCCCCCCAACGACCGAGCACTTCATGGATAATCGTGCTGCCCGCCAAAGGCACGTTGAACACGTCCCGCTTCGCCTCTTCGGTGCCCTTCTGGATGGCCAGGGGGACTTCCTTGGCCTTGCCATAGCCCAGTCCCACGTATCCGTCCCCGTCGCCGATCACCACCAGTGCGGAGAACGAGAAACGCCTACCGCCCTTGACCACCTTGGCGACGCGGTTTATGTGAATGACCCTGGAATCGTTGAGGCGAAGCCGCGCGCTCTGCGGTTCGGGAAGCGCCATCTCAGAACTCCAGTCCTGCTTCACGAGCAGCCTCGGCCACTGCCGCGACGCGCCCGTGATACTGAAAACCGCCCCTGTCGAAGACGGCCACCCCTATTCCGGCCTGTCCGGCGCGCTCCGCAAGAAGGCGTCCGACCGCAGCCGCCGCATCCATGGGAGACGGCGAAGAGTCCCTCAGCTCCGCCTCGACGCTCGACGCTGACGCCAGCGTCCTGCCCGCATCGTCATCGATAAGTTGTGCGCTGATGTGGCGGCTAGATCTGAACACCGCTAGGCGCGGGCGCTCGGCCGAGCCGGAAATCTTTTTTCGCAGCCGACGGTGCCTGCGTAGGCGCGCCCGCCGGCGCGTGGCTGAAACGTTGGTCATCTGATTGCTGAACCTTCCCTTGCGGATTTTGGCGGTGCGGATTTTGTGTATTCCATGGTGAGGATTATCGGCTAGGTGGCGGCCTTGCCCGCCTTGCGGCGGACGAACTCTCCGGCGTGTCGTATTCCCTTGCCCTTGTAAGGTTCGGGCTTGCGCAGCGCTCGAATCTCGGCCGCCGCCTGACCCACTTTCTGCTTGTCTATGCCACAGACGCGGATGAGCGTGGGCTGCGGCACCTCGAAACTGATCCCTTCGGGCGCTTCCACCTTCACGGGATGGCTGAAACCAAGTTGGAGTTCCAGCTTGCGGTCTCCCGCAGCGGCGGCTCGGTAACCCACCCCCACGATCTCCAGTTCCCGTTGGTAGCCCTGACTGACGCCGATCACCATGTTGTTCAGGAGCGCCCGCATCAGACCATGCAGGGAACGCGACTCGCGTTCGTCCCCGGAGCGCTCGACGCGGATCTCGTCTTCCGTCTGCGAGATTCCGATGCCCCCAGGTATCGACTGGCTGAGTTCCCCCTTAGGGCCGGTGACTACGACCTTGCCGTCTCCAATGCTTACGGAGACCCCTTTCGGTATAGGGATCGGGGCTTTGCCTACTCGCGACACGTTCGACGACCTGCTTACAACCGCTGCCAGACTTACTACCAGACGTAACAGAGAACCTCGCCGCCGAGACGGCGGCGGCGTGCTTCCTGGTCGGTCATGAGCCCCTTGCTCGTGGAGAGCACGGCGATGCCCAGCCCCCCCATGACGCGAGGCAACTTGTCGGCCTTGGTGTAGACGCGGCGCCCCGACTTGGAGATGCGCCTGAGTTCGGTGATCACGCGCTCCCGCTCCGGGGAGTACTTCAGATCGATGGTGAGCACCTGGGCAGGGCCGTCGCCCCCCTGAACCGCGTAGTCGGCTATGTACCCCTCGTGCCGCAGCACCTCGGCCAAGGCCTTTTTCATTTTGGAGTAGGGCATTCGCACTTCTTCGTGCATGGCCAGATTGGCGTTGCGGATTCTCGTGAGCATGTCGGCGATGGGATCGGTCATGGTCATCTGGGCGACTCCTACCAACTCGCCTTGGTGAGTCCTGGGATCTCTCCGGCGTGAGCCAGTTCGCGCAGGCAGACTCGACAGAGCCCGAACCTTCGATACACCGCCCGCGGACGTCCGCAGCGCTGGCAGCGGGTGTACTGCCTCACCTTGAACTTGGGGGTTCGATTTTGCTTGTTTATGAGGGCTTTCTTGGCCATTTTGCCTTTCGCTGTTTTCTGGTGCGGTCTGTTTTCTGGTGCGGGTCTCGTGCGTTTTGCTGCTGTCTTGTCGTCTCGTCGAGGCGGTCTCTCGAATCCCCCCTCAGCCGCCTTGGTGTTCCCGTCGCAGCGGAAACCCGAACGCCTCGAGCAGCAAGCGTGCTTCGGCGTCCTCAGAGGCGGTGGTGACGAGGGTGATGTCCATTCCCCTGATGGTGTCGATTTTGTCGTAGTCGATCTCCGGAAAGATGAGCTGTTCACGCACCCCGAAGGAGTAATTACCGCATCCGTCAAAGGAGTTCAGCGAAAGCCCGCGGAAGTCGCGGATGCGAGGGATAGCCAGGTTGATGAGCCGGTCTAGGAACTCCCACATCCGATCCCCCCTAAGGGTCGCCTTCACTCCGATGACGTTCCCCTCTCTAAGTCTAAACCCTGCGATAGATCGGCGCGCCCCCACTGTCACGGGACGCTGCCCAGCTATGACGGACATGTCAGCGACTGCGCCTTGGAGCAGGCTTGCTTGACGGGTCGCCTCGCCGACTCCCATGTTCAGCACGATCTTTTCCAGAGACGGCACCTGGTGGACGTTGCCCAGGTTGAGTTCCTCTTGCAGGCGCGGGCGTATCTCCGACCGGTAGAGCACCTTCAGGCGCGGGGGCGCTTCGGGCGCCTTCTCGGGCGCTTCCTCGGCGATGGCCGTCGATGCGCTCCCGGCGCTCACAGCGCTCACGGAATGTCCGCCCCGGTGCGCTTGCAGATGCGCACCTTTTTCCCGTCGGGCGTGAGGCGGTACCCGACCCTGGTGGGCTTGCCGTCTTCCGGGCTGACGACGGCCACCCGAGAGATCGGAATGGGCATGTCCATGTCGATTATGCCTCCCTGCATGACCCCTGCCTGGTTGGGTTTCTGGTGTTTCTTGACGACGTTCAGACCGTCTACGAGCAGCGTGCCCTTCTCCGGAAAGACGGCGGATACCACGCCCTCCGCATTGCGGTCTTTGCCCGACAGCACCACCACGCGGTCGCCCTTGCGTATCTTGGCCATCAAAGCACCTCTGCCGCTAAGGAGACGATGCGCATGAAGCGTTTGTCTCGGAGTTCTCGCCCCACAGGGCCGAAGATGCGCGTTCCGCTGGGCTGATTTTGCTCGTTGAGCAGCACCGCAGCGTTTTCGTCGAAGCGAATGTAACTGCCGTCCACCCGTCGCTTTTCCTTGCGTGTCCGCACCACCACGCAGCGCACCACGTCGCCCTTCTTCACCGCCGCACCGGGAATGGCCGACTTCACTGTGCCCACGAAGACGTCTCCGATTGAGGCGTAGCGCCGGCCAGAGCCTCCCAGCACCTTGATACAGAGCACCTCCTTGGCGCCTGAGTTGTCCGCAACCTTAAGGCGTGTTTCCTGCTGAATCATGCGAAATACCTACCTAGCTCTTTCCAGTATCTCGACGAGCCGCCAGCGCTTCTTCTTGGAAAGCGGGCGTGTTTCCACCACTCGGACTTTGTCGCCCACGCCCAGTTCGTTGTTGGCGTCGTGAACGTAGAGGCGTGCTCGCCGCCCGACGATCTTGCCGTAACTGCGATGGCGCACCCTCTCGGTGAGGAGCACCACGGCAGTGCGCTCCATGGACGTCGAGACGACCACGCCGTCTCTCTGCTTGCGGCTAGCACGGTCGGAAACGTCGGAAACAGGCAGGGAGGCGCCTGCGGAGTTCGTCAAATCTTTGGCCACCTGGGCGGCGTCCGGTTGGCCGGCGTCCGTTTGGGCGTCCGGTTTGGCGGCGTCCGGTTGGCCGGCGGCTTCTTGGCCGGCGGAGTGCGCTGCGTCCGTCTTCGCCGGAGAGTTTTCAGGCATCGCTTCTGTTCCTGCTCTTTCGTTTTTTCTTGAGAGGTTTGCTCTCGATTGCTGGCTGCTCCTCTTCGGGGAGTTCGGCGAGGCGGTCGTCCCCCTCAGCATCCGCCGCCCGTTCGGAAGAGGTGGCGCCGCCGTCGGCGAACGTCCGCTCCGCCTCTTGGATTTCACGGATTCTCAGTTCGGTGTGGATGCGCGCCACCTGCCTGCGCGTCTGCATCAGCAGGTTCGAGTTGTCGAGTTGGCCGGTGGCGCTCTGGAATTTCAGATTTAAGAGCTCGTCCTTGGTCTCATCGAGCATTCCGATGAGTTCCTGATCTCCCATGTCCGCCAAGCTCCGTTTACGCGCCATCGCTATATCCCTTTGTGCCTAGAGATGAACCGGGCCTTCACCGGAAGCTTCTGGATGGCGCGCTCGATCGCTGCTCGCGCCACATTCGTGTCGGGATAGGACAATTCGAACAGAACCCGTCCCGGGCGCACGACCGCCACCCAGTGCTCAGGGTTGCCCTTGCCCGATCCCATCCGGGTCTCTGCCGGCTTCTGCGTCACGGGCTTGTCAGGGAAGACGTTAATCCAGACCTTCCCGCCCCGTCGGACGTGGCGCGTCATAGCCACGCGTGCCGCCTCAATCTGAGGAGCAGTGATCCACCCCGGCTCCAGCGTCTGGATGCCGTAGTCGCCAAAGGCCAGCTCAGCGCCGCCCTTGGTCATTCCTCTCGTGCGCCCGCGGTGCTGCTTGCGGTAGCGGGTCTTTTTCGGCATCAACATGGTTAGTCAGCGTCTCCTGGTCGGAAGTGGGGGACCTCCTGCTGGCCTCGGGCGACGCGCTCGAGTTCCTCTTCTTGCTCCAGAAGCCGTTCAAACTCTTCGTCGGCCTCCGCAACGAGGGGACGCATCTCCTCGAGTTCGGTGGGATACTCCGGCTCGGTTTCCTCGCTGCGGCGTCGTGCTGAGGAAGCCACGATCTTCCGGGCGCGAGTGGGGCCTGCCGTCTCACCTACAGCCATCGCAACCTCACGATTGATCTTTTCATCGCTGTCGATCTTGTAGGGGAGGATGTCGCCTTTGTACGTCCAGACCTTCACGCCAATTCTGCCGTAGGTGGTGTGCGCCTCCCGAAAGCCGTAGTCGATGTCGGCTCGCAGGGTGTGAAGGGGAACTCGACCTTCTCGATACCACTCGGTGCGGGCCATCTCCGATCCGCCTAGCCGTCCCGAGCACTGCACTCGAATGCCCTTGACTCCCGCCTTTTGAGCGTTCTGCACTGCTCGCTTCATCGCCCGCCGGAACGCCACGCGTCCGGTCAACTGGTCGGCGATGCCCTGAGCTATGAGAGCCGCCTCTAGCTCCGGCTCCTTGATTTCCTGCACGTTGAGCTGCACTTTCTTGTTCCCGGTTATCTCCGCAAGTCCCGTGCGAAGACGGTCGGCTTCCGACCCTTTGCGTCCGATGACGATTCCTGGGCGGGCGGTGTGCACGTCGATGCGAAGACGATCTCTGGTGCGTTCCACCTCTATGCGGCTGATGGCGGCGTGAGGTAATTCCCCCATCAGGTAGTCGCGTATCTTCCAGTCCTCGATCACAAACTCCTGGTACTCCTTGCGGGTGGCGAACCAGCGAGACTTCCAGTCGGTTGTGATGCCCAGTCGGAATCCGTAAGGGTTGACCTTTTGTCCCATCAGTGTTCCTCGGCTTTCTTTCGGTCTGGGGCGTCGGCGGCGGCGTCGGTCTCGGTCTCGGCGCCGTCAGCGGGGTCGTCGTCGGAGTCGCCGCCGGCAGCTACATCGTCGGGGTCGGCGCCACCGGTCGCACCAGTCTTGTCAGCGTTGGCGTCGTCGGGGTCGGTGTCAGTCTTGTCAGTGAGAGTGTCCCCGGTCGCGTTTTCGGGGGCTTTTTCAGTGGCGTCGGAGTCGCCGCCGGGCTCGGCCTCGTCGTCAGCACCCTTGAGGTCGGCCCCGTCGGGTGCTTCCTCGTCGGCCGCTTCCGCTTCCGCCTCTTCCTTCGCCGCAGCCTCTGCCCGGCTCGCCGCAACCCTGCGGCGGCGGGCTTCCTGAGCCGCTGAGCTCCTGCTTGTCATAATCTCTCGCTCTTCCGCAGTGAAGCGTCCTAGCACCACGGTGATGTGGCAAGTGCGTTTGGTGATGGGGGTGGCTCGACCGCGTGCCCTCGGCCGCCACCGCTTGATGCTGGGCCCCACGTCTGCGTAGCACTCCAAGACGAAGAGTTCGTCGGTGTCGAACTGCTTGTTGTTCTCGGCGTTTGCTCCCGCCGATTCCAGGCACTGCAAAACCTTCCCGGCGATGCGCCGCTCCGAAAACTTGAGCGTCTCCGCCGCCCTCACATACGACTTATCTCGTATCTGATCGAGCACCACGCGCGCCTTAGGCGCCGAACCGCGCACGTAGCGGAGCGTGGCGCGCGCCGCTGCGGGCTGACGACTGCGAACGGCGGCTGCGTTGGCCATCAGCGCTTGCCGCCCCGCTCCTGTCCGGCGTGAAAGCGGAACGTGCGGGTAGGGGCGAACTCCCCAAGTTTGTGACCGACCATGGTCTCAGTGATGTAGATGGGCACGTGCTTTCGTCCGTCGTGCACCGCAAGCGTGTGGCCGACCATGTCCGGGATAATGGTGGATCGACGAGACCAGGTTCTGATGACCCGTTTCTCGTTGGCTTCGTTTAGCGCATCCACCTTCTTGAGCAGGTGGGCGTCCACGAACGGCCCCTTCTTCAGACTCCTAGGCATCTGTCCTCCTCGTCTCCTCGTGTCCCTCTCTTCGTCTCTTCCGGCTTTCCTAGCGACGGCTTCCTCTCCTGCGCCGCCTGCGCAGGATCATTTGCGAGGACTGCTTCTTGGGATTGCGTGTGCGGCCTTCCGGCTTCCCCCACGGCGAGACAGGGTGACGTCCGCCGGAACTCTTGCCCTCGCCGCCCCCGAGCGGATGATCCACCGGGTTCATGGCCACGCCCCTGGTCTGAGGGCGCACGCCTTTCCAGCGGTTGCGCCCAGCCTTTCCCACCTTGATGAGTTCGTGCTCGGCGTTGCCTACGGCGCCCACGGTAGCTCTGCACTCGATAGGGACTTGACGCATCTCCGTACTGGGCAGTCGCAGCATGGCGTGAGGGCCTTCCTTGGCCACGAGTTGGACTCGGGAGCCAGCCGAGCGAGCCATCCGTCCGCCCGCCCCTGGCTTGAGTTCCACGTTATGTATGACAGTGCCCACTGGTATGTAGCGCAGCGGCAGGGCGTTGCCCGGTCTTATTTCTGCTCCCTGACCAGAGCAGAGCATGTCCCCCGGCTCTACGCCTTCAGGGGCGAGGATGTAGGACTTAGCGCCGTCGTGATAGTGCAGGAGCGCTATCCGGCAACTCCGATTCGGGTCGTACTCGATCGCCGCCACCTTCGCCGGCACTCCGTCTTTTCTGCGGTGGAAGTCGATCATCCGGTAGCGGCGCTTGTGCCCGCCGCCGCGGTGTCTGGCCGTCTTGCGGCCCGCATTGTTGCGCCCCCCCTTGCTCGTCCTGGGGACGAGCAGCGACTTCTCAGGAGTCGACTTAGTGATTTCGGAAAAGTCGTGGGCGGTCTGGAAGCGCCGTCCCGGACTGGTGGGTTTGCGTCGGTGGATGCTCATTGGATGATGCTCACTGGAATGCTCACTGGATCAGGTCTCGAAGAGCTCGATGCTCTCGCCCTCGGCCAGGGTGACCATGGCTCGCTTGGTGTCAGGGCGCTTGCCGTAGGTGCGCTGTCGGGGGTTGCGGATGCGTTTTCCCTTTCTGCGGAGTGTGTTCACTTTCAAGACTGTCACGTCGAAAACGGCCTCCACCGCCCGTGCGATTTCCGGCTTTGTGCTGTCCGGATGCACCTTGAAGGTGTAGACGTTTTCGTCGATGAGTCGAAAGCATTTTTCGCTCATGACCGGCTCTAGCAGAACGTCTCGCGGGTCTCTCATGACTGGTTCTAACTCTCGGGCTCGGGCTGGTCTGCCTGGTCGCGCTCGTTGACCGACGCCAGGGAGGTTTCGGTGAAGATCATCCTGTCGCTCAGGAGCACGTCGTAGGTGTTGAGTTGATCCGGCGGGAGCAGGTTGACCCTGGGGATGTTGCGGAAACTCTTGCGGGCTAGTTCGTCCGGGCGGTCGAGCACCACCAGCACCCTGCCCTCCGCTCCGACTGCTCTCAGCTTGTGCACAGCCTCAGCCGTGGAGGGCTTATCGAACCGCCAGGCGTTCACCACGATGATCTTCCGCGAAGATGCCCGGTCGGAGAGCGCCGAGCGGAGCGCCAGCCGCTTCATCTTCTTTGGCGTCTTCTGGGCGTAGTTGCGCGGCTTGGGGCCGTGGGCGATGCCGCCTCCGCGCCAGATCGGGGATCGAATCGACCCGTGCCTGGAGCGTCCGGTGCCTTTCTGTGGACGGGGCTTGCTTCCGCCGCCGCGCACCTCCGAGCGGGTCTTGGTGCTGTGAGTGCCGCTGCGTCTCGCCGCTAGTTGAGCCGTGACCACTTGGTGCATCACAGCCGGACGAGGCTCAATCCCGAAAATCTCAGCAGCAAGTTCCACGCTTCCGACCTCCTCGCCCCCGTCGTTGAGCACCGGGATCGTCAGCAGGTCGCTGTCGCTGGCTTCCACGACTCAGCCCCTGTCCTTGCTTGACGCCTTGACGGCGTCTCGGATGACGACGTTGGCGCCCCTAGGCCCTGGCACCGAGCCCTTCAGCATCAGCAGATTGCGCTCGACGTCGGAGAGCACCACCCGCAGATTCAGCGTGGTCGTCTTTCGCCCCCCGTGACGCCCCGGCATCTTGCGCCCCTTGAATATGCGCGAAGGCGTGGCGCATTGGCCTACGGCCCCGGGCTTCCGGTGAACCTTGTGCGTCCCGTGCGAAGCGCCCTGGCCGCGGAAACCGTGACGCTTCATCACGCCTGCAAATCCCTTGCCCTTGCTGACTGCGGTGACGTCCACAAATTCGCCCTCACTGAGGATGTCGACGCCGATTTCCTGGCCGACCGCATACTCGCTCACGTCGTCCAGCCGCAGTTCCACAAGTGCTATTCCAGCTTCGACGCCGTGGGCTG
The DNA here is from genome assembly GCA_965242895.1 of Acidimicrobiales bacterium. Classification (GTDB taxonomy): domain Bacteria; phylum Actinomycetota; class Acidimicrobiia; order Acidimicrobiales; family CATQHL01; genus CATQHL01. The sequence continues at coordinate 902,517 of OZ251507.1, read as the reverse complement.
CGAAGTGCCCGCTCTTCGGACTGATGAGGCGGTCGCTCTCGGCGTACCCCCAGGTGATCTGAAGGGCGGAGTAGCCGTCGGAATCGATCGTCTTGAGCTGAACAACGCGACAGGGCTCGACGCGCAGCACCGTGACCGGGACGACGCGTCCGTCTTCGTCCCAGACCTGGGTCATGCCCACCTTTTTTCCGATGATCGCCTTCGATGCCATTTCTTCAGCGTCTGTCTGCTTCCGTTGTTTGGTCTCTGTTGTCTGGTCTTGCTCTGTCTGGTCTTGTCTGTCTGCCCGCGCCGCGCACGGCAAAAGGCTTCGTTGTGGACGTTCCGCGCTGTGCGGCGCCGCTGGGCATTCCGGCTAACGCGAATGCTCCGCCGGAGTTTTCGGGCGCTCCCGAAAACCGCCGTGCGGAGCGGAATAAATTTGCTGGGCGGTTCCTCTCGACTTTCCATTCCGACGAGGCCTGCCCAGACGTCGTACTGGTGGTTCTGCTAACTAGAACGGGACTGGCGCCGGCAACCGTTGCGCTAACGCTGCGAGAAGCCTGTCCCTATTCCTGGCATTCCTGGAATCCCAAGAAAGCCAACCACTTAGTATAGCGGGTCAAGCACGCCGCAACTACTTGCCGCTTGACGATGATTGGCGATGATCCGTTACCGTGCCGTTACCGTGCCGTTGAGCTGATCTGTGAATAACGACACTCAATCCCTTCGATCGTCCTGTGGAGCGCCGGATCCCCGTGGAGCGCCGGCGCCGCGTCCCCCCTTGAGAGCCCGACCTCCAGACCTCGCAAGCATCCGCCGAGCGCCAAAGGTGCTCTTGCATGATCATCTCGACGGCGGGCTCCGCCCGAGCACGATCCTGGAGTTGGCTGAGCAGAACGGCTACCGCTGCCTCCCCGCCCATGACGAGGAGGGGCTGGCCCGCTGGATGCACTCGGGTGCCGACCGGCGCAGCCTGGAGCTTTACCTGGAGACCTTCGCTCACACCGTGGGCGTGATGCAGACCGCTGACGCCGTAGCGCGAGCGGCGGCTGAGTGCGCTGAAGACTTAGCGGCCGACGGGGTCGTCTATGCCGAGGTGCGCTTCGCTCCGGAACTCTTCACGCAAAAGGGCCTGAGCCTAGAGGCAGCGACGGACGCCGCCCTCGACGGATTCGCTCAAGGCAGCAGAGGGCGCCGCATTCGAGTGGAGGGGCTGCTGGTAGCCATGCGGAACGCAGACAACGCCCTGGAGGTAGCCGAGCTTGCGCTCCGCCGGCGGGAGCGCGGAGTCGTCGGTTTTGACATCGCCGGCCCCGAGGCGGGGTATCCGCCCAACCGATACCTAGAGGCTTTCCATGCCCTGAGGGGGGAGGGCTTCCACTACACCATTCACGCCGGGGAGGGTTTCGGTCTGCCGTCTGTCCGCGAGGCGGTCTACCGCTGCGGGGCTGAGCGTCTTGGGCACGGAGTCCGCATCGTGGAGGACGTCCACGAAGACGCATCCTCCCCCGAGGGCTGGCGCCTGGGACGTCTGGCCGCCTATGTGAGAGACCGCCGCATCACGCTAGAACTCTGTCCGAGTTCCAACGTGCACACAGGAGCAGCCGCCTCCATCGCCCGCCATCCCGTCGACCTCTTGAAGAGGCTGCGCTTCCGAGTGACTCTCAACACCGATAACCGCCTGATGAGCAACACCAGCCTGAGCCAGGAGATGCTGCTCTGCGCCGAGGCGTTCAGTTGGACGCTGGACGACTTGCGGGAGTTAACACTCAACGCCGCTAAGAGCGCCTTCATCCCTTTCGAGGAGCGCATGAGTCTCATCGAAGACGTGATCCTGCCCGGCTACGCCGCCCTGAGAGAAAGCCGCTAGAGCGCGCCCCTGCTGGGAGAGCGCGCTCCCGCTCGGAGGGTTCGCCGCTAGAAGGGTTCGCCGCCTGTGTCCCCTCTTCGGAACGCGACTTCGGGAGGGACCGGGCGGCGGTCGTTCCGCGATCACTGCTCGTCTGCTCAGCGCTGGTCGCGCTGCACGAGTCCACCTTGGATTCGTGTGCATGAATCTTGCGGGACGCAGCATTTCATGATAAAGTCTGTTAATTATGCAAAACTTGAAAATCAAGTTTGAAAAGTGTCCGTGCGGTCGAGTAGCGTTTTCAGGGACGCGAAAGCTAAGCACTGATAATTAAGGAGGCCGCCGTGCCGTCACCCGAAGAACGCTCAAGTGAAAAGTCAATTCTCGTCAGGCCGCTATTAGTGGCCGTGCTGCTAGCCGCCTCACTGGCGGCGCCTATGGCCCTGCCTTTAGAAGGCGTTTCCGCGTTAGGCGGGAATGAGTTTAGGGGGGGGGGGGGGGGGGGGAGGCATTCGTAGCCCGATTCGGGAGTGAGGGATCGCTAGCGCATCCCGGAGAGCTAGGGTCGCCCGCGGCGCACGCCGGCGTGAAGACGTCGACTGAGATGAGGGCCGAGGTGTCGGCCGAGACGCGGGCCGGGGGGTCGGCTGAGACGACGACCGAAAGGCTAGCCGTCGGGAGTGCGTCTGGGGAGCGCTTGTTCTTGTCTGTGCCCGAGTCGTCTTCGTCTAGTTCGTCGGGGTCAGACTCTTCGTCTTCGTCGGAGTCGTCTTCGTCTAGTTCGTCGGGTTCGGGTTCGTCGGGTTCGTCTTCTGGGTCTTCTCAGTCGGAGTCTGTGTCTTCGTTCTTGGCGTGCCCGTCGGGGTTTGAGCGTTTCAGCGTGGGATTGGGTTCGTCTGGTTGGGGTTGCCGTCGTGTCTTGGGTGAGGCGTCAGTGTCTTATTCGTGTTTAGAGGGTGTTCTGAGGATCTCTGGGGGTTCCCGTGTGTGCGCGTGGGAAGAGGAGTTGGTGGAGTCCTCGGCTGCGTCTGCTAGCTGCAGTCCGGCTGGTGTGCCTTTGTCGTGCCGCTACGTGGACGCCGGCGGGGTGTCGCGTTTCGGAAGTCTGCGCTACGGATGCCCGTCTGGTTGGGTGCTGTCGGGGAGTTCGTGCTCGCGGTCAACCTCGGTGGAGCGCACGGCGCCGCCGGCTGTGGCGTATTCCTGCGAGCGGGGTGTTTTGGTGGGTTCTAGTTGCTACGAGTATGCTGAGGCGGTGCGTTCCTGTTCCCCGGGTTGGCTGCTGCGCGCTTCGGGGGTGTGCGAGCGGGTGGTGGCAGAGGCGGCGCGTTCGGCGCAGTCGTCGTCGTCGTTGGTTGTGGCGACGTCGGCTCCGGGGCGTCCTAAGAATGTGAGTGTGTTCTTGGGGGTGGAGTTTGCTAGGTTACTTTGGTCGCCTCCGAGCGACGACGGGGGTTCGCCGGTGGTTGGTTACGTGCTACGCTGGCGTGCGGGCACTAGTGGGACTTGGACGGAGGTGCAGTTAGAGGCTTCCGCGCGGGGTTATCTGTTCACTAATTTGGTGGGGGGCGGTTATTATCAGGTGAAGTTGTCGGCTAAGAACACGGACCCTGACGGGGAGCCCCGGGAGGGGCGCCCTGCGATTAAGGGGGTGGAACCCTGTAGTACGGGGGAGAAGGTCGTCTGGGCTATTTCGTATGTTTTTTGCGCGCCTGCTCCGCCTCCTAATCCGCCTCGTCCTGGGGGGAAGTTGTCGTTGACTCCGGGAGTGGAGTCGTTGACAGCGGTTTGGGGGGCGACGGTGGCGTCCGAGGGTGACGCGGCTGTGGCGGGGTTCCGGGTGTCGTGGCGCCGCGAGCGGGGGAGGCTGGAACCGGGCAGCGGGTGGGATTGGGAGGACGTAGAAAACGCTACCTTGACCTCGCACACAATCGAGGAGTTGACGGGCGGCGTCCCGTATCAGGTGAAGGTGCAGTCGTTCAGTTCTGAGGGCAGGCGCAGCCCCGCGTTAGCGACGGACGGCGTGCCGGATGTGGCTGATGCTTGCCGCACTAGCGCGGAGCCTGGTTTTTGGGATCAGGTGTTCGACCCTGTTTTGGGGTTGTGCGTGGAGCCGCCGGGGAGTTTCGATGTTGAGGTTGAGGAAGGGGATGGGAAGTTGAGCGTGTCCGTGGAGTGGGAGATGAGTGATTCGTATTATCATCATGGCTTGGGCATTTGGAGGAATTATGCGCGTCGGGATTTGGTGCTTTGGGGGTTGGAGCCGCGTTTGAGCGAGGTTCCGGTGTCGGATTACGTGGTGCGCTGGAGAAAGCGAGGGTCTTCTGCTTGGGCGGGTTCGACGACGATCAGTCACCGCGACGTGCGATTGAACCCCGACAGAATTAACATAGAAAGAAGTAGTGACATTATTTTCGACCCAGGATCTTGGTATCATTTTGTGGTGGATGTTCATGTGATTGAGGGGTTGGTGAACGGGGAGCGGTACGAGGTTGAGGTGGATGCGCGTAACGCTGCGGGGAGTACTACTAGCACTAATATAGGCTATGGTGATCCTTGCGAGGCTTCTAAGAGGTACGATACGAGGCAGAAGGAGTGTGTTGCGCTCCCGCCCGCGGCGGAAGGGGTGGTGCTGGCGTCGGGGGACCAGTCGTTGACTCTGCGCTGGCGGCAGGAGGAGGACGCCGCGGTGAACCGTTACTTGGTTCGGTTGCTTCACGGGTCTAGTGACAGCGTCCTTCATGGGGTGTGGGTGGATTGGGATAACGGGGTGAAGAAAACGGTTGACGGGAAAGAAGTGAGGGAATGGTCGCACACCTTCCTCCACCAGATCCGGCCTGGTCGATGGCAGTTCGCCCCGGCGGGGGTCCGTTTGAGTAACGGGCAGTCTTACAGAGTGAGGGTAGTTTCTCGTAACGCAGCGGGCGACGGCGAGGCTGTCGTGATGGTGGGCAGCCCTTGCGAGGACTGCAGCACTGTAGTCTCGACCCCCCAGCCGCCCCCGTCGCCCCCGCCTCCGCCGCCGCCGCCTCCCCCGGTCGTCTGCTCAGCCGGGGAGGTGCTGATCTCTAATCGGTGTTCCCCCTGCCCTCAGGGCCTAGTGCGCCCCGGGGGGTCGAATTGCGTCACTCCCACGTCCCCTACTTGGGTTTTTTCTGGTTTTTCAGCTGTGTCCGGGCCGAGAGCCGGGGACTTGTGGCTCCGCTGGAATAGTTCATCTTTCGACAACGGCGGGCTGCCGCTGACCGGTTACAAAATTAGGTGGAGGCGCATAGACGGATCGTTCATGGAACAAGAGTACCCCCTCATCCCCTTGAGCGCAGTGGAGCCGATTCACGGCAGAGTGTGGATAGATGATGTAGATGCAAATAGAATACGTGATCGCCAGTATATAATCTCCGGTCTGGCCGTCGGCGCCCGCTACACGGTCAGCATCGCAGCGGTCAACGAACTCGGGGAGAGCGACCGCCGCATCTACGCTGTCGCCACGACAGCATGCGGGCGGCCAGGGTTCGAACGGGTTTGGAGCACATACCGTTATCGTAACAACCGGGTTTTCATCCCCGGGGAAGGAATATGTATCTTCCAACCGCGCCGCCCGACCGCTCTCGCCGCCGCCCCCGCCGCGGAGGGGGCGGTGAGCGTTTCCTGGGAGCAGCACGACTGGGACAACTATTATCCTGTCACCGGCTACCAACTCGAGTGGCGCCCCAAGGGCAGCAGCGGAGCCTGGACGACCGTGGAGCCCTCCGTCCCCTGGACAGCCGGGACGGCTGACACGACCCCCGCCGGGGCGCCTCTCCGCAGGTTCACGCACACCATCACCGACCTCACAGGCGCCACCGCCGCGGCGGGCGCTTCGATCCAAATCCGGGTGGCGTCCCTGAACCAGATCCCCTCCGACCACATATACAAGGAAAGCTTCACCCATCACAGCGAGTGGGTGACTTCCACTGCTACCACCTGCCCCGCTGGTCAGGTCAGTCTCAGCGCCGCAGCCGGGTGCGCCGACATCCCTTCCCTGCCGTCTAGCACGACCTCTAAGGCGCCCTCTTTGACTTTGCATCCCGAGAGTGGGTCTGTCAATGCTGTCTGGTGGCAGCGCACTGCGGAGCTTGCCCCCAGTGAGTATAAGCTGGAGTGGAAGAAAACGGGGTCAGTCACCTGGACGCCGGCGCCGCCGGTGGTTTTGCAGCCTGCTGATGTGAACGTCCTCCTCCCTTCGGGTTCGACGTATTCGGGTTGGACGCTGAACGCTCACCTGATCGAGGGTTTGGACATGTGCACATACGACGTCCGCGTCACCGCCATCGAGGGAACGGAAAAACCAGAGGCCACAGCGGCGGCCGCCCCCCAGGGGACGGTGGTCGCGCCCGGGAAGGTGCAGCGCACTCTGGAGTTTTACGGGAAGAGCGGGGGGAAACTGAGCGTGTTCTGGGAGCGCCCGGCCTGCGACGGAGGGGCGCCGCTGAAACACTATGCAGTGCGCTGGGGCACGATGTCAGGGACGACCTTCACGAGGGTCGATAGTACTACGGTGGCTGATTCCGGAAACCGGTTTTACACTCACGAGATCACCGGCTTGACCGACGAGGAGATTTACCGGGTGTTCGTGAAGGCGGTGAACACGAGCGATAAAGAGGGGCTTGAGAAGCGTCGCACGAAATTCCTCCAGGATGAAACTTCCCCCGCGCGCTGCACTGGAGATTATTGTTGGGCGCCGTACACATTACCCAACTTTTCAGGTTCGTATGCTCAGTTGAACGATCGGGTGCGGCGTGGGGAGGCTATCAGGGTCTGCACGAGTGCGCCCGATTTCGTAAAGCCCGTAAGAGATGCGGTGAATGCGTGGAACAGTAGGGTACCCGGGTTGTTCACGTTCGGGAACGTCTCCACCCCCGCCGAGTGCGGGGAGAAAGCGGAGACGGTCGTGCAGTCAACGGGGACTTTTTTAGGGACAGTCATCAACAATTCTGCTTTCGATGTAGCGGTTATGGACTACCGGCCTGGTGCTGCCACGAGTTGCCGTGTGGTGGACGCCTCCACCCCGAGGGGGACGCACTGCCACACCGCCAACTCTTGGGACGGCGTATGCGACGTCGGCAGAGCTGCTGGGTGCGCGTCCACCAAAGTGATCTATCATAAAGATTTTGATTTGCCCATGGATTTCTTCCACCCGTACGTGATCAACGGTTCGGTCACTAGGATCAACGAAGTCAAAAGCAGCACCGACAGAGTGTTCACCCACGAACTAGGGCACTTCCTCGGCCTAGCTGACTACAGAAACGGGTGTGGCCTGATAGGGTTCTCCCTTTTTTCTTACGGGCCAAGCTTCGACGACTGGAAAGCAGCGGTCGCTAACCCCACATCCCCCGACCTCGACTGCCGCTCCACGACCATAACAAGCCAAGATATCCAAGACCTCCACGCAATCTACCACCCAGCCGCCTTCACAAGCCTCGAACTCGCCCCGGAGGGTACGATGTTACACTTGAAGTTCGGCGCTCCCCCCCAGGGCACTAGAGGGCATGAATACCTTAACGCTTACAGGTACGTGGTGTTACACCGCCCGCCCAAAGCCAGCCCAGGAGCGGCCCCCAACACGTTCACGCAGTTGATGAACGGCGGAAACCCCGTCGTGATCACCCCAGAACAAGTCAAGGGAATAAAAGATCAGGATCCTAGTACTACTGAACCGGGCAAATTAGACACTAGTGGTCGTTTCATATTGGATTCGGTGAATTTGAATGATTCGGCTTTCGCAGCTTTGAGGGTGACGGGCTACGAGTTTGTGGTGGTGGGGGTGACGAGAGGTGACCACGAGGGAGAACCTGATAAGACGAAGAAGCCCCTCAACCCGGCATCGGCTGCTGGTTTGGAGCACGCTGTCATGAGTTTGAACTTAGGAGGTTCTGATGGCGTCGGTGACTGGACGCTAGGGACGCCCGTCTCCACCACTTACCCTTAAGCACCAGTTGAATATTGCTGGAAACCCTGCATTAAGAAAGGAGTTTTCCATGAAACGCCAAATCAGTTTACCGTTGTGTCTGCTGGTGGTCGTGCTGCTGGCGGCTGCGTGCGGGAGTTCGGAGGTTCCCCTAGCCGGAGAGGATGGCGCGCCCGCGCCGACGGTGGGGGGGTCTGGTTCGGCGGCGCCTGCTGTTTCGAGCACTATTGCGGTCGCCACCACGGTCACTCCCGTCGCTACTAGCAGCAGCAGTCCTGTTACTAGTACTTCTGTTGACGTTGCTGGCGGTAGTTCTACGAGCATTGCTCCGACTACGACGTCCGCTCCGACGCCTCCGGTGACCACCACGGCCGCTGCGACTACAACACCTCCGGTCACTGCTGCGTCTGCTGTGACTACGACGTCTTCAGCGCCTGAGACTGAGGCTCCTGTGGGGGTCTCTTGTTCTGAGGGGTCTGCGTACTCGCGTGATTTGGAGGGGTGTGTGGAGCCTCCTCTTCCTCCTGAGAATCTTCGGGCTCAACCTGGGCATGAGCATTTGATTTTGTATTGGAGTCCTGGAGCTTTTTGGCCTGATCCCGCGCCTGTTGAGGGTTGGCTTGTGTCGTTGTATGATTCTGATGGGTCTTTGATGCACGAGTCGGATGCGTCTTCGGAGCCTGTTCTCGACGGGCATGAGGATACTATAGAGGCAGCGAGAAAGAGGGATATTTTGTTTTTCCTCGATTATGAGACTCCTTCTGGGTCGGAGCCGATGGTGCCGTTGAGGGGTGGTGTTGTTTACAGGGTCGGGGTGAGGGCGGTTAACGCGGCGGGGATGAGCGAGGAGGTTTTCGTGGAGTCGAGCCCTTGCGTGGATTGCGCTCCTCCTCCGCCTACGACGACTACTATCCCCGTAGTGGAAGTGGTTCACGAAGGGGGGTTCGTGTCGGTGAGCGCTGGTTGGGCTTACTCGTGCGGGCTGCGCTTAGACGGTTCGGTGGAGTGTTGGGAGTGGATGGCGGATATGCTCCGGCAGCCTGATAAGGGGAGTGGTGACGGTTGGAGTGAGGACGCTTCGACCCTGACGCCGCCTGGGGGTGAGTTTACTATGGTGGACGCTGGTTGGGAGTACGCGTGCGGGTTGCGTCCTAGTGGTGGGGTGGAGTGTTGGGGGCGGAACCCTGCGGCGGGTGTGGACCCCCCTGAAGGGGAATTCACATCGGTCAGCGTCGGCATAGAACACGCCTGCGCCCTCCGCCCCAGCGAAGAAGTAGAATGCTGGGGGCGGGTCCGGAGAGGCTACAGGGGGCATTTCGCCCGCCCCCCGGAAGGGCCGTTCACCGCCATCGCAGCAGGCGACGACCATTTGTGCGGCTTGCGTTCTGGGGGTGAAGTGGAATGCTGGGGTGGGTACTTCGACGAACTCTGGGAGCCTCCTGGTGGGGTTTTCGAATCGATCAGCACAGACGGCGGTTGGAGGAACATGTGCGGTTTACGCCCGGGCGGTTCGGTGGAATGCTGGAGAGGTGTTCTGCCTAATGAGGGTAACCTGTTTTTCTTCCCGACTGGGGAGTTCAGCATGGTCAGCGCGGGATTGGGGCAGTACGCGTGCGGACTGCGTCCTTCCGGCGAAGTGGAGTGCTGGCATCGCGTAGAGGGGGAGCGGGCGGCCCCTGCCCCTGAAGGGGAGTTCACCTGGGTGAGCATGGGGTCGTCGGTTGCTTGCGGTCTTCCGGTTGATGGCGGGGTGGTGTGCTGGAGTGTTCAGACTGCGGGGAGCCCTTGGAGGTTGAGCGAGGGGGAGTTCAAGTCGATCAGCAGCGGGTGGAGTCATCATTGCGGTTTGAGGGTTGACGGTGAGGTGGAGTGCTGGTCGAGGCGGGAAGAAGAGGAGTTCGGGGAGGCTTCCCCCCCGAGTGGGAGGTTTGAGTCTGTGAGTGTTGACGACTATTATTCCTGCGGTTTGCGCCCTGGCGGTGAGGTGGAGTGTTGGGGGTCGGACGAGTTCGGGAAGTCGACTCCTCCCGCTGGGGTGTTTACCCAGATCACGACCGCTAGGGATTACGCGTGCGGTTTGCGTCCCGGCGGTGAGGTGGAGTGTTGGGGGGGCAGTGAGTTTGGGTGGTTGTTGAGTAAGGTGACGCCGCCGGAGGAGCGTCTAGTTTCCGTAGACGCCGGCTGGGGAGGCCACGAGTACAGGGAGCTAGGTAGGGACGGGGGGCTAGGTGTTTCTACGGGTTGGGGTTATTCGTGCAGCCTGGGAGCGGGCGGGAGGCCTCTCTGTTGGGGCGGTGAACTCTTCGGACCAATACCGAGTGACACGGTGCGTGAAGAGCATCCTATCTTGTTCCCACCGGAAGGTCAGTTCCTAGACGTAGAAGCAGGGCGGTTCCGGGGGTGCGGGTTGCGCCCCACCGGTGAAATGGAATGCTGGGGACTGTTCTACGTCTACAATGATGAGAGACAGCTTACGCCGCGGGTCGGTTCAGAAGTCCTTAACCCAGACCCCGCCCCTGGTGAGGGTTTCGCGGACGTGGATGTGGGAGGATGGCACGCCTGCGGGTTGCGCCCCGACGGTGGGGTGGAGTGCTGGGACTGGACGCCAGGCTACCAGTATAGATTAGACGGCCTCTACGAGTACGAATTGGATGGCCCCTACAAAACTATAAGTTCCGGTTACCGGCACGCCTGCGGCCTCCGCCGAGACGGGGGCGTCGACTGCTGGGGATACAAAGGCCACCTCCAACGCCTCCAAGAAGCCCCCAACTAAGGTCGGACAACCGAAACCTAGAGCGCCGAACTGAACACGGAGAGAGTGCCCCATGAAACGCCGAATCAGTTTACCGTTGTGTCTGCTGGTGGTCGTGCTGCTGGCGGCTGCGTGCGGGGGGTCGGAGGTTCCCCCCGGCGGGGAAGATGGCGCGCCCGCGCCTGCGCCGACGGTTGGGGGGTCTGCTTCGGCGGCGCCTGCTGTTTCGAGCACTTCTGCGGTCCCCACCACGGTCGCTCCCGTCGCTACTAGCAGCAGCAGTCCTGTTGCTAGTACTTCTAGCGTTGCTGGTGGTAGTTCTACAAGCATTGTGCCGACTACGACGCCCGCTCCGACAACTCCGGTTGCCACCACGGCCGCTGTGACTACGGCGTTTTCGGTGCCTGAGACTGAGGTTCCTGTGGGGGTTGCTTGCCCTGAGGGGTCTGTGTATTCACGTGAGTTGGAGGGGTGCGAGTTTGCTGCGACTACGACGTCTTCGGCGCCTGAGGTTCCTGTGGGGGTTTTTTGTTCTGAGGGGTCTGCGTATTCGCGTGATTTGGAGGTGTGTGTGGAGCCTCCGCTTCCTCCTGAGAATCTTCGGGCTCAGCCTGGGCATGAGAGTTTGATTTTGTTTTGGAGTCCTGGAGCTTTTTGGCCTGATCCTGCGCCTGTTGAGGGGTGGCTTGTGTCGTTGTATGATTCTGAGGGGTCTTTGCTGTATAGGTTGAGTATACCTTCGGTGCCTACTTTGGTGATAGACAGGTGGGGGGATGTGGAGAGTTTAGAGGAGGCGAGAAAGAGAGATCCTGATTACACTTTTTTGTATGAGACCCCTTTCGGGGCGGAGCCGAAGGTGCGGTTGAGGGGTGGTGTTGTTTACCGGGCCGGGGTGAGGTCGGTTAACGCAGCCGGGGCGAGTGAGGAAGTCTTTGTGGAGGCTAGCCCTTGCGTGGATTGCGCTCCCCCACCGCCCCCACCGACGACGACGACTGCTGTTCCCGTTGTGGAGGAAGTCTCCGACGGGGGGTTCACGTCGGTGACCGCCGGTTGGGGTTACTCATGCGGATTGCGTCTGGATCGTTCGGTGGAGTGCTGGGAGTGGAGAGCGGATCTGTTCGGCCATCCTGAGAGGATGATGGGTTCTAGGTTGAGCATTGATTCGGAAATATTTTGGAGCAGTGATCCTTCGGACGGGGCGCCCCCCGGGGGGGAGTTCGCCCTGGTGGACGCCGGCTGGGGGTACGCGTGCGCCCTCCGCCCCGCCGGAGGGGTGGAATGCTGGGGGTGGAACCCGGTGGCCGCTTTGGAGCCCCCCGCGGGGGAGTTCACTTCGGTCAGCGCCGGGTTGGAACACGCCTGCGGTCTCCGCCCCGGGGGGGAAGCGGAGTGCTGGGGGGTGTCCTCCCGCCGGGAGGGCGGGGGTGTGTCCCCTGACGGGCCGTTCGCTTCTGTCGTAGCGGGCGCTTTAGCCGGTTCCGGTTTCTTGTGCGGGTTGCGTCCTGGGGGGGAAGTGGAGTGCTGGGGGCGCGGTTACGGTGAGGGGGAGGCGTCGCCTCCCTCGGGGGAGTTCAAGTTGATCAGCGGCGGGGACGGAAGTAATGTATGCGGTTTACGCCTGGACAGTTCTGTGGAATGCTGGAGTCCCTACTTGCTGCAGGATTCCGCGGATAAAGAGGTATGGGGAGTTTCTTATGTCAAACCAGGCGGCGTGTTCGAATCGATCAGTCCAGGGTCGGTGGGGTACGCTTGCGGGCTGCGCCCCTCCGGTGAAGTGGAATGCTGGGGGCGCACCGGTGGGGGGCGGGCGCTCCCTGCCCCGGAAGGGAAGTTCACCTGGGTGGTCGCGAAGGGTCTCCTTGCTTGCGGTCTTCCCGCCGACGGAGGGGTGGTGTGCTGGAATGTTCAGACTGGGGAAAACCTTTCGCGGGTGCGCGAGGGGGAGTTCAAATCGCTCAGCATCAGTGGGAGTCACATGTGCGCTTTGAGGGTTGACGGTCAGGCGGAGTGCTGGTCAATGAGGGAAGAGGACTTCGGGGCGGCTTCCCCGCCGGGTGGGCGGTTCGAGTCCGTGAGCGTTAACAACGGCAAGTATTCCTGCGGTTTGCGCCCTTCCGGTGAAGTGGAATGCTGGGGGTCGAACCAGTGGAGGAAGTCAACCCCCCCAGGCGGGGTGTTCACCCAAATCACTACTTCCCGGAATTTCGCCTGCGGTCTGCGCCCCAGCGGGGAAATCCAATGCTGGGGTGCCTATGGTTTCCTGAGATGGCAGACCAAAGTGGTGCCCCCTCGGGAGCGTTTAGTGTCAGTAGACGCAGGCTGGGGAGGATGGGATAACAGCGACTCTCCGACTTCGAGTGTGCGCAGCGGCGGCAGGATGGACTGGGGCTCTTCATGCGGTTTACGGGCCGACGGCACGCCACTCTGCTGGGGGGATTATAACTCGACCTCGCGCTCTTTGGTCTTGCACCCCCCAAAGGGGGAGTTCCTGAACGTGAGAATGGGGCAAAGACGGGCGTGCGGGCTGCGCCCCGACGGGTCAATGGAATGCTGGGGGAGAATCCTTGTCGCAGACGAGGATGCAGGATGGACGTATGAGGATGCTCCTGTCGTCTACACTGATCCCTCCGGTGAGGGTTTCGTGGACGTGCAGTTAGATGCCTGGCACGCCTGCGGCTTGCGCCCCGCCGGAGGGGTGCACTGCTGGAACTGGTGGTGGGAGGCTAGGGGCAGAGAATACTCCCTGGAAGGCCCCTACGTGTCGATCAGCGCGGGCTTCAGCCACTCCTGCGGCCTCCGCCGGGACGGGGGCGTAGACTGCTGGGGGCTCACCGGCGAAATCCAACGCCTCCCCGAGGCAGAGTCTTAGCACTAGGGGTCTTAGCACTAGGGGGAGGGGGGCGGGCAGGTGGCCTGTGATCAAAGGGCTCTCAGGGGAGGAGATTCTCAGGGAGACGCTGGAAATCCGCTGGACGCTCAACGGCCGGGTGATCAAACGACCTCCTAGGGAGGGGTCGGCTGCGGTCATGGAGGTTTTCGACGGTGCTGCCGGCTGCGCCGCTCTGAGAGCAGAAGCCGCTAGAGCGCTCCTGCTAAAGAGGGTTCGCCGCCTGTGCCCCCCTATTCGGGTCGCGACTCATCGATCTGGGCGGGGGTTCGCCGTCTGTGCACTGGGTTCGCCGCCTGTGTCCCCCTTATTCGGGTCGCGACTCTGGCTAGCTGTGCGCTTCTTTTCCCTTCGTTGAAGGCTTGATGAGATGGAGTTGCGGAACGCAGTATTTCATGATAAAGTTCAATTAGTTATGGTAGACTTCGAAAATCAAACTTCGAAAGCCAGGTTCGAACAAGCGTCCGCGCAGTCGAGTAGCGTTCCTAGGGACGTGAAAAGCTAAGTAGTGATAATTTAAGGAGGCCGCCGTGCCGTCACCCGAAGAACGCTCAAGCGAAAAGTCCATTCTCATCAGGCCATTGTTGGTGGCCGTGCTGTTGGCTGCGTCGTTGGCGGCGCCTATGGCCTTTCCCTTAGAAGGCGTTTCCGCGTTAGGCGGGAATGAAATTAGGGGGGGGGGGGGGGGGGCAGAGGCGTTCGTAGCCCGATTCGGAAGTGAGGGATCGCTAGCGCACCCCGGAGGGCTATGGCCGCCCGCGGAGGCCGCCGGCGTGAAGACGTCGACTGAGATGAGGGCCGAGGGGCCGGCCGAGACGCCGGCCGGAGGGCCAACTGATACGCCGGCCGGAGGGGCGGCCGTCGGGAGTGCGGCTGGGGAGCGCCTGTTCCTGGCCGTGCCCGAATCGCCTTCCTCTAGTTCGTCGGGGTCAGACTCTTCATCGGAGTCGTCCGCTTCGTCGGAGTCGTCTGCGGGGTCTTCGTCTAGTTCGTCTTCGTCGGAGTCTTCTTCGGGTTCGTCAGGTTCGGGCTCGTCGGGTTCGTCTTCTGGGTCTTCTCAGTCGGAGTTCTGTGTCTTCGTTCTTGGCGTGCCCGTCGGGGTTTGAGCGTTTCAGCGTAGGATTAGGTTCGTCCGGTTGGGGTTGCCGTCGTGTCTTGGGTGAGGCGTCAGTGTCTTATTCGTGTTTAGAGGGTGTTCTGAGGATCTCTGGGGATTCCCGTGTGTGCGTGTGGGAGGAGGAGTTGGTGGAGTCTTCATTTTGCATCGTGCGCCCCAGGGCAGTAGTTCTGCCCCCAACGCGTTCACGCCACTGATGAACGGCTCCACACCGGTCACGCTAACCCCGGAACAACTAACCGACACGGACGGGGCAACTGGTACTAATGATGATCCGGGCGAATTGGACGCGAATGGTAATTTTGTGCTGACTTCTGTTGATTTGAATGATTCGGCTTACACGGCTTTTCGGGTGACTGGGCATGAGTTTGTGTTCGTTGGTGTGACGAGGGGGGATCCTCAAAGAGACCCGGGGAAGTCTCTCAACCCGGTCTCGGCCGCCGATCTCGCGCATGCGATCATACCCCTGGACTTGGGCCTGGCAGCGGGCACTGGCCTGGATGGTGTGCGGAACTGGACGTTAGGGACTCTGGTCCTATACGTCCACCCGTGAGCCCCTGGTGTCCGGCAGACGGTTCAATGAAGGAAGAGGTAGTGAAGTGAAGCGCAGAATACGGTTCCCGTTGTTTGTAGCAGCGGCCGCGCTGGCAGCGTCGTGCGGCGGGGGTGTCGCCCCCTCTGCGGAGGGTGCTCTGCCTGATGCTCCGCCCGTTCCCCCTCCTCTGAGGGCTCCCGCTCCGCCGCCTCCCACAACGGGAGTTTCCGTTGAGACGACTGTGAGCGTGGGGGCGCCTGTTACCACTGGTTCTGCTGCGACTACTACGACTTCCACGACGACTACGACTACTTCTCCTAGCACTACAACTTCTGTTGTTGTTGCTGTTACTTCGACGACTGCTGCAACGACGACTACGGCTGCGGCGCCGCCTGTGACAACGACTGCTAGTGTTCCTGAGGTTTGGGAATATTATGAGTTGGAGGATGGGACTATTGTTTCTGTTGATGGGACTATTGTTTCCCGTGAGGAGTTCAGGGTTATTGATTCCTCTGAGGATTATATTACTGTGCATGTTATGCCTGTTCCTGTGTTGCCTGCTTCGGCTTCGGAACTCCGTGGGCGTAATCTTAGCGCTGGTTTCAATTATTCGTGCGGTTTGCGTTCACCGGATGATTCTGTGGAGTGCTGGTACTGGGAGGGGCCTTACCGGTATCCAGAATACTATGATTACGAAGGGGATTTCTACGACGGTTGGGGGGAGCCTTCTGTGGAGACCCCAGAAGGCGCGTTCGCTGCGGTGGACGCGGGCCGTGAGGCGGCCTGCGGTGTGCGCCCTACTGGGGAGGTGGAGTGTTGGGGGGCGAACCCGTTAGCGGAGGTGTCTCCCCCCGAGGGGGAGTTCGTTTCGGTGAGTGTAGGGTTAGAGCACGCCTGCGCTATCCGCACAAGTGGTGAAGTGGAATGCTGGGGCACCTCACCCGCCAGATCGGGGGCGGCGTTTCCCCCTGAGGGTGAGTTCACTTCGATCGCCGCTGCCAGTGATTTCGTGTGCGGGTTGCGCCCGGGCGGGGAGGTGGAGTGCTGGGGGGTTGGTTATACGAGTTTCGCTGATGAGAAGTTCGCTCCTCCCCCTGGGGTGTTCAAAGCGATCAGCGCCGGAGGCGGATCCGTGTTCGGCTTCGGCGGAGACGTGTGCGGTTTGCGCCCTGAGGGTTCCGTGGAATGCTGGGGGAACTACTACTTAACGAACGAGATAGGGAACTGGGATCTCACGTATCTGCAGCCCCCCGAAGGGGAATTCGCGTCAGTTGTAGTTGGGCATCAGGTGTACGCGTGCGGACTGAGACCAGACCAGACAGCGGAGTGCTGGAGCAAAGAATGGAAACGCGGCGGCGTGGACGTGGACGGTCCCCCGGAGGGGGAAAAATTCATCCAGGTGGGTGTAGGACATGATAAGGCGTGCGGCGTGCGCGTTGACAACACGCTGCTCTGCTGGCACTCGCGGTCGGAGAACAACGATCGTGTGATCCACTCTAGTGAGGAGTTTTATTTGAATGAGAAGGTTCTCAGTTACGAGTATGGGGATAGGGGGGCTAGGTGCTTGTTGTTCTTAGACGGAACAGTGCAGTGTTTCGGCGGCCCCTTGGGGGAGGCGCCGGTCCCGCCTGGAGTATTCACGTCGGTGAGCGTAGGCGCTTCTAGAATAGGGTATGACACTCACGCGTGCGGGCTGCGCCCTTCCGGGGAAGCAGAGTGTTGGGGGTCGGACGATTTTGGTGAAGCCACCCCCCCGGAGGGGGTGTTTACTCAGGTGGTAGCTTCGGTTGATTTCTCCTGCGGACTGCGCCCCACCGGGGAAGTGGAATGCTGGGGCGGCGGTAGTGCGGGGAGGCATAGTAAGGCGGTGGCCCCTAGGGAGAAGTTAGTGTTCGTGGACGCCGGCTGGGGCGGCAACGACGGCCCCTGGCCTTTCGAGTATTGGGATTATGATCAGTACCCTAATGCCAGTGGTCTGCTGTACGACTGGGGTTACTCCTGCGGCCTGCGCGGGGACGGTTCCCTGCTCTGCTGGGGGAACGGCAGCCAACTCAGAGAGAACGACTTATACTACGGGGAGGGGCCGATCCTGTCACCGCCGGAGGGAGTGTTCGTGGACGTAGGAGTAGGAAAACACCAAGCCTGTGCTTTACGGCGGAACTATACGGTGGAGTGTTGGGGGTTGTACGGTAACTATGTTTACGGGGAAGGGGAAGACAGCGTCCGCTTCTCTTCTTTAGATGTAGGGGGGTGGTACGCCTGCGGGCGGCTGCTCTCCGCGCGAAGCAGGTGCTGGGACTTGCGGAATCAGGAGCAGGTCTTGTCTCCCTGGGTGAACAGCTACGGAGTAAGGAGGGGGTATTCTTTGATCAGCGCAGGATATTTCCACGTCTGCGGTTACCGCAACCCGAGTTCCAACATACCTTTCAACAGAGAAGGCGCGGACTGCTGGGGGCCACCAATAACCCGAGACCTGCGAAGCCCCTAGCACACATGACCCTAACCAAATATCAAAGCAGTGAACACAAACCACAGGATCCCCTGTCCCAGTGTCACCGCCGGAGCGCCTGCGACAGTCTGGAATGCGGTGGCGCATAATTCTATTCTTGAGACTTCTGTTGATTTGAACGCTTCGGCTTACACGGCTCTGCGGGCGACTGGGCATGAGTTTGTGTTCGTGGGTGTGACGAGGGGGGATCCTCAAAGAGATCCGGGGAAGCCTCTCAACCCGGTCTTGGCCGCCGACCTCGCGCATGCGATCATACCCCTGGACTTGGGCCTGCCCGCGAGCACTGGCCTGGATGGTGTGCGGAACTGGACGTTGGGGACTCCGGTCCTATACGTCCACCCGTGAGCCATTGGTGTCCGGTAGACGGTTCAGTGAAGGAAAGAGGTAGTGAAGTGAAGAGCAGAATACGGTTCCCGTTGTTCGTAGTAACTGTCGTGCTGGCAGCATCGTGCGGCGGGGGAGGCGCCGTCCCCTCTGCGGAGGGTGCTCTGCCTGAGGCGCCGCCTGTTCCCCCTCCTCTGGAGGTTCCCGCCCCGCCGCCTCCCACGACGGGGGTGTCTGTTGAGACGACTGTGAGCGTGGGGGCGCCCGTGACCACCGGTTCTGCTGCGACCACTGCGACTTCCACGACGACGACTACTGCTTCTAGCACTACTATGACTTCTGCTGTTTCTGTTACTTCTACGACTGCCGCAACAACTACCACAACTGTGGCGTCGCCTGTGACAACGACGGCTAGTGTTCCTGAGGTTTGGGAATATTATGAGTTGGAGGACGGGACTATTGTTTCCGTTGATGGGACTATTGTTTCCCTTGAGGAGTTCAGGGCTATTGATTCCTCTGAAGAGTACACTACTATGCGTATTATGCCGGTTCCGGTGTTGCCTGCTTCGGCTTCGGAGGTCGGTGAGAGGGATCGTTTAAGCGCCGGCGTGAATTATTCATGTGGTTTGCATTGGCAGGACGACTCCGCTGAGTGCTGGTTCTGGGGGGAGCCTTTTCGCCCTAAGAAAGAATCCTATTGGGGTTGGGAAGGGGATTCCTACGACGACTGGGGTGACCCTTCTGTGGAGACCCCGGAAGGCGGGTTCGCTGCGGTGGACGCGGGCCGTGAGGCGGCCTGCGGGTTGCGTCCTACTGGGGAGGTGGAGTGTTGGGGGGCGAACCCGTTAGCGGAGGTGCCTACCCCCGAGGGGGAATTTGTCTCGGTGAGTGTAGGGTTAGAGCATGCCTGCGCCATCCGCCCAAGTGGTGAAGTGGAGTGCTGGGGCACCTCACCCGTTAGATCGGGGACGTTGTTCCACCCCGAGGGTGAGTTCACTTCGATCGCCGCGGCCTATAATTTCATGTGCGGGTTGCGCCCGGGCGGGGAGGTGGAGTGCTGGGGGGTTGGTTATACGAGTTTCGCGGATGAGGAGTTCGCTCCTCCCCCGGGGGTGTTCAAAGCGATCAGCGCCGGCGGCGGAGACGTGTGCGGGTTGCGCCCTGAGGGTTCCGTGGAGTGCTGGGGGAACTACGACCTAACGAACGAAATAGGAAACTGGGATATCACCTATCTGCAGCCCCCCGAAGAGGAATTCGCGTCAGTTGTCGTCGGGCACCAGGTCTACGCCTGCGGTCTGAAACCAGACCAGACAGCCGAGTGCTGGAGCAAAGAATGGAAACGCGGCGGCGTGAACGTGGACGGCCCCCCAGAGGGGGAAAAATTCATCCAGGTGGGTGTAGGCCATGATAAGGCGTGTGGCGTGCGTGTTGACAATACGCTGCTCTGCTGGCACTCGCGGTCGGAGAACAACGATCGTGTGATCCACTCTAGTGAGGAGTTTTATTTGAGTGAGAAGGTTCTCAGTTTCGAGTGGGGGGAGAAGAGGAATAGGTGCGTGTTGTTCTTAGATGGGACAGTGCAGTGTTTCGGCAGCCCGTTTGGGGAAGCGGCGGCCCCGCCCGGGGTGTTCACCTCGGTGAACGTAGGCGGTAGTCATGCGTGCGGATTGCGCCCGTCGGGTGCGGTGGAATGCTGGGGGTCGAACGATTTCGGCGAAGCCACCCCCCCGGAGGGAGTGTTCACTCAGGTGGTAGCTTCGGTTGATTTCTCCTGCGGACTGCGTCCCACCGGGGAAGTGGAGTGTTGGGGGGGTGGTAGTGCGGGGAGGCATAGTAAGGTGGTGGCTCCGAGGGAGAGGTTAGTGTTCGTGGACGCCGGCTGGGGGGGTCATGACATTCCTTGGCTTTTCGCTGGCCGGGATTCGGATATGTATTATTACAGTGAGACTGATTGGGGGTATTCGTGCGGTTTGCGCGAGGACGGTTCCCTGCTCTGCTGGGGGGTGAATGATAATCGTATTTCTATGGGTGAGCCGCTCTTGTCTCCGCCTGCGGGGGTGTTCGTGGACGTGGGGGTGGGCAGGCATCAGGCTTGCGCTTTGCGTCAGAACTTTACGGTGGAGTGCTGGGGGGCGGACGGGGGTTACGTTTACGGGGAGGAAACCGGTCAGGGGGAGCGGTTCGTCTCTTTAGAGGTGGGGGGGTGGCACGCCTGCGGGTTGCGTTCAAGTGGGAAAGTCGTGTGCTGGGATTTGACGACTCAGGCTCCGGTGCTGCCTTCTCCTATTACACTCAACGGAGCGGAGAGGGAGTATTCTCTGATCAGCGCAGGATATTTCCACGTCTGCGGCGCCCGCGGCAGGGGCGTAGACTGCTGGGGGCCTACGATGACCCGTACAACGCTCCACCCGCTTGAACCAGAGTACACAGGCGAAGACTGAAATGACGCAGGGGCGACCGCTTAGACGCCTGCGGTGCTGCAGCCCGCCCGCGAGCACTGGCCTAGATGGCGTGCGGAACTGGACGCTGGGGACTCCGGTCCTATACGTCCACCCGTGAGCTCCTGGTGTCCGGCAGACGGTTCAATGAAGGAAAGAGGTAGTGAAGTGAAGCGCAGAATACGGTTCCCGTTGTTTGTAGTAACTGTCGTGCTGGCAGTATCGTGCGGCGGCGGGGGCGCCGTTCCCCCTGCGGAGGGTGTTCTGCCTGATGCTCCGCCTGTTTCCCCTCCTCTGGAGGTTCCCGCTCCGCCGCCTCCCACAACGGGAGTTTCCGTTGAGACGACTGTGAGCGTGGGGGCGACTGTTGCCACCGGTTCTGCTGCGACTTCCACGACGACGACTCTTGGCGCTACGACTTCTGTTGTTGTTGCTGTTACTTCGACGACTGTTGTAACGACGACTGCAACCGCGGTGCCGCCTGTGACGACGACTAGTGTTCCTGAAGCCGTGGACTATTATATGTTGGAGGATGGTAATATTGTTTCCGCTGATGGGAGCGTTGTTTCCGTCGAGGATTACGCTACTTTGGGTCTTTTACCGGTTCCGGTGTTGCCTGCTTCGGCTTCAGAACTCCGTGGGCGTGATCTTGGCTCTGGTTTCAATTATTCATGCGGTTTGCGTTCACCGGATGATTCTGTGGAGTGCTGGTACTGGGGAGAACCTTACCGGTATCAGGAGTACCATGATTTAGAAGGGGATTTCTACGACGGTTGGGGGGAGCCTTCCGTGGAGACTCCGGAGGGCGCTTTCGCTGTGGTGGACGCTGGCCGTGAGGCGGCCTGCGGGTTGCGCCCTGCTGGGGAGGTGGAGTGTTGGGGGGCGAACCCGTTAGCAGACGTGCCTACCCCCGAGGGGGAGTTCGTTTCAGTAAGCGTGGGACTAGAGCACGCTTGCGCTATCCGCCCAAGTGGGGAAGTGGAATGCTGGGGCACCTCACCCGCTAGATCGGGGCCGGTTTCCCCCCTCAAGGGGGAGTTCACCTCAATCGCCGCTGCCAGTGATTTCGTGTGCGGGTTGCGCCCGGGCGGGGAGGTGGAGTGCTGGGGGGTTGGCTATACGAGTTTCGCAGACGAGATGTTCGCGCCTCCCCCGGGGGTGTTCAAGGCGATCAGCGCCGGAGGCGGAGCCCTGTCCGGCTTCGGCGGAGACGTGTGCGGTTTGCGCCCTGAGGGTTCCGTGGAGTGCTGGGGGAACTACGACCCGACGAGCGAGGTAAGGAAGTCAGGGAATTGGCCCATTACGTATCTGCAGCCCCCCGAAGGGGAATTCGCGTCGGTTGTCGTCGGGCACAAGGTTTACGCGTGCGGTCTGAGACCAGATCAGACAGTGGAGTGCTGGAGCAAGGAATGGAATAGCGGTGGCGTGGACGTGGACGGCCCCCCGGAGGGGGAAAAATTCATCCAGGTGGGTGTAGGACATGAGCAGGCGTGCGGCGTGCGGGTTGACAACACGCTGAGTTGCTGGCACTCACGGTCGGAGAACAACGATCGTGTGATTCACTCTAGTGAGGAGTTTTATTTGAATGAGAAGGTTCTCAGTTTCGAGTGGGGGGAGAAGAGGAACAGATGCGTATTGTTCTTAGAGGGAACAGTGCAGTGTTTCGGCAGCCCGTTTGGGGAAGCGGCGGCCCCAACCGGGGTGTTTACCTCGGTGAACGTAGGAGGCAGTCACGCGTGCGGCCTGCGCCCTTCTGGGGAGGTGGAGTGTTGGGGGTCGAACGATTTCGGTGAAGCCACCCCCCCGGAGGGGGAGTTCACTCAGGTGGTCGCTTCGGTTGATTTCTCCTGCGGACTGCGCCCCACTGGGGGGGTGGAGTGTTGGGGGGGTGGCAGTGCGGGGAGGCATAGTAAGGTGGTGGCCCCTAGGGAGAGGTTAGTGTTCGTGGACGCCGGCTGGGGCGGCAACGACGGCCCCTGGCCTTTTGCAGACCGGGAGCCAGGGCTGTCAGGGAATCATTACCCTTACTTCTCTGATCAGCCTGATCGGTACGACTTTGGTTATTCGTGCGGGCTGCGCGAGGACGGTTCTCTGCTTTGCTGGGGGAACGGCAGTCTCTTCGGTGCGGACGACTTATATTACGGGGAGGGGCCTATCCTGTCCCCGCCTGAGGGAGTGTTCGTGGACGTAGGAGTAGGCAAACACCAAGCCTGCGCTTTACGCCCGAACTACACTGTGGAATGTTGGGGATTGTATGGAGACTATGTTTACGGGGAAGGGGAAGCGGGCTCCTACTTCGTCTCTTTAGAAGTAGGAGGGTGGCACGCCTGCGGGCTGCGTTCCGGTGGGCAAATCAGGTGCTGGGACTTGCGGAATCAGGAACCTGTCTTGCCCACCTGGGTTGACAGTTTCAACAAAGGGACTAGGAAGTACTCTTTGATCAGTGCAGGGTATTTCCACGTCTGCGGTTACCGTATAGGCGGAAGCTTCAACAGAGGAGGCGTGGACTGCTGGGGTCCCCCAATAACCCGAGACATGCGAAGCCCCTAGCACACATGACCCTAACCAAAATGTCAAAGCAGTGAACACAGACGACAGGCTTCCCTGCCCCAACGTCACCCCCTCCCCCCGGAGCGTGAGCATTATCCCATCTTGTTCCCGCCGGAAGGTGAGTTCCTGGACGTAGAAGCGGGCGGTTCCGGGCGTGCGGCCTCCGCCCCGACGGACAACCGGAGCACGGAAACTTGCAATCAGCGGATGTCGGAATATAATTGAATGATTCCCCGCAACCGCAACCAGAGCACGGAGACAGACGATGCGCGCAATACAAGTTTCAGCCCACGGAGGACCTGAAGTCCTTTCCCCGACCGAGCTTCCCGATCCCGCCAGAGGCCAAGGCCAGTTGCTGGTGGACGTAGAGGCGGCCGGCGTTAACTACATAGACATCTACCAGCGGTCGGGCATGTATCCGCTCGAGACTCCGTTCGTTCCCGGCCTTGAAGGCGCTGGGAGGGTGATGGCGGTCGGCGAAGAGGTGGACGGATTCGTCGAGGGCGACGCGGTGGCCTGGACTGGCATCCCAGGGTCTTACGCAGAAAGGTGTGCAGTGCCCGCAGAACAGGCCGTCAAAGTTCCCGCCGCGGTGGGGGTCGACACGGCGGCGGCCGTGATGCTTCAAGGTCTGACCGCTCACTATTTGGCGTTCGACACGTTTCCGCTGCGTCCTGGGCACAGGTGTCTCATCCACGCAGGGGCGGGCGGCACAGGTCTGCTTCTGATCCAGATGGCTAAACGCCAAGGGGCGGAGGTGTTCACGACGGTGGGAAGCCAAGCCAAGGCCGACCTGGCCCGCGAGGCGGGCGCCGACCACGCGGTGATCTACACGGAAGCCGACTTCCGCTCGGAAATAGAAGCCGCAGCCGGGCCGCAGCCTCTAGACGTGGTCTACGACGGCGTCGGTGCGTCAGTGTTCGACGACAGCCTTGAACTCCTGCGCCCTCGAGGGATGATGGCCACCTTCGGAAATGCTTCCGGGCCGGTTCCTCCGGTGAAGCCGCTGGCGCTCTCCGCCAAGTCTTTGTTTCTCACGCGCCCCCGCCTCTTCGATTACATAGCGGATAGGAGCGAGTTGCTGAGGCGAACCGACGACCTCTTCTCTTGGATAGCCGCTAACGAACTAGACGTACTGATCGGCCTGGAGCTACCCCTGTCTGAGGCGGCCGAGGCTCACCGCCGGCTAGAGGGCCGCGCAACAACCGGCAAGATCCTCTTGCGAACCTGAGACGTGGGAGACGGCGGGAGGCGGGTTTATGGGGTTTGTGGGTTTAGGGGTGGGGTGGTGGTGTTGAGGCTTGTGCTGTTGGTTCCGCCGGCGTTTTTTGTCCAGAGGTCGATTCGGTAGGTGGCTGCGGGTTGCAGGGTGTTGATGGTGAGGGAGGTGTTGGTGATTCCGGTGAAGATTTGGGTGTGTCGCCAGTGTCTTTCCTCTTGGGCTCCTTGGGTGTTTTGTTGGTTGTTGAAGAATTGTCTGGTCAGGTGGACTTCGTAGCTTTCCGCGGTTTTTACCGGTGCCCAGGTCAGTGTTAGGGTGTGGGGGGTGACGGTGGGGGAGGTGGGCAGTATTTGGGCTTTGGGCGGGGGTTCTGGTGTGAGCACTTCGCCGCCTGCGGGGCGGAGGACTACGAGCCGCGGGTGCGACCATTGGGAGGTTCCTGCTTCGTTCACGGATCTGAGTTCCACGGAGTGCGGCTTGTCGTGTTCTAGTCCTTTGAAGGTGTGCTCGTCGTAGCGTCTCCCGTTGAGGTGGACTGGTTCTCCTCCGTTCAGGCGCAGTTCGTAGTCTGTCCGCCCGCCCACGTGCTCCCATCGGATTCTTATCCCGTCTTGGACATCGATGCCTCGGTCTCCGGCGTCGCTGTTTTGGAGGGGTTCTATTGTGATGTTTCTTGGCAGGTTGGGGGGTGTTTGGGTTCTTTGGTTGCTCCAGCATTCCACCCTGCCGGCGGGTCGCAGCCCGCAAGTTTGGTAGGCTCCTGCGGCTAGTTGGGTGAACTCGCCCTCTGGGGGTGTTGGGCGGCTGTCGAACAACGCGGACCCTCGGTAGGGGGCGACGTGTCTTAGCTCCCGCCTGTTTTCGTTTCCTTCTCGCCTGTTTTCGTTTCCTTCTTGGGTGTTGAAGTAGGATTTGCGGGGGTCGTTTGTGTCTCTGCCGCCCCAGCATTCCGTTTCGCCGGTGGGCCGCGTTCCGCAGGTGTGGTCAACCCCAGCGAAGAGGGATGTGAACTCTCCTGGGGGAGCGGCGGACTGCCCCCAGTAGTTGTCACCCCAGCACACCACCCCCCCAGCGGTAGGGGTAGAAGAACGATCGCCCCCCGGAGTTTCCTGCAGAGCGCCTTGAGTTTCTTGGCTGCCCCGAGTTTCTTGGGTGTCCTGTGTTTTTTGTAGGGCGCAGGCGTGCCTGTAGCCTGCGGTTAGCTGCTCGTATAGGTCTGGTGGGGGGTTTGATTCTCCTAGCTCGCTGCGCCCCCAGCAGATAACGTTGTTTTCCGCGTTGGGGGGGAGAGCGGCAAGCAGGGCGCAGGAGAATCCGTCCCCTAGCGCTAGGTCGGAGAACTCTCCGTGCGGGGGCGCGGCTTTCCCGACTTCGCCGCCCCCCAGAGGCCGCTGCCAGCTACGACGGGTTTTCTTGTCCCGTTCGGGGGGGAGGATTCTCCGAACTCGTTGCGCCCCCAGCATTCGACTTCGCCCGCGGGGCGCAGCCCGCAGGTGTGCCGCGTGCCCAGTGCTAGTTTCTTGAACTCTCCCCAAGGGGGCGCGGCTTCCCCGAATTGGTTGCTGCCCCAGCAGACGACGTTGTCTGACCTGCCGGGGCGTAACCCGCAGACGTGTTTCGATCCGATGCTGAATGATTCTAAACGCCCGTCGATCGTTGGAGCCCCGCCGCATCCAACCCATTCGGCTTCCACGCCTTCGCACGCGTACCCCCAGCACTCCACCCTCCCGTCGGCCCGCAGCCCGCACGACAGCCTCCCAGAAGACTCCACCCCCGTAAACCCCCCAACCGGGGGGGTGACAGCGTGAGACCTCACCGGAAACCCCCGGCTGCACTCTTCACCCCACCAAGACCTATGCACAACCTCACATTCGGTGTCCGGCGGGGGGAATCCCCAGCAAGCCACCCCACCCCCGATTAGGATACCGCAACCGTTGAACTGATTAGTATCAACCTCGCTTCGGTATCCCAGATGCACCAAGTACTGATAAGTAGCAACCGAGGCGAACTCCCCGGAGGGCGAGAACGACGAATAATGCTCAAAAGATCGTTCACAATCCTCTACGATCCAGTCGTGATCTTCGCTGACGAACAACCCGAGACGTCCGAGGAAACTGCATGTGTTCCAGCACTCCACCCTGCCACCCGGGCGGATGCCGCACGTCTCATCACCCCCCGCGCTGATGGAAACGAACTCCCCCTCAGGGAGACGATCCACGTCAATCGCACTCCGCAGTTCCCCGTCAGAGATCGGACCGCATCTGGCCCACCCAGCCACGAAACCGCTGCACACATGCCAACACTCCACCTCACCGCTCTCTAAGAGACCGCAAGCATGCTCATCCCCCACCGCTATTTCAACATAAGCACCCTTAGGCCCCGCGGGGCGTTTTTCCAACTCCCGAGCACGCGCCGCATCAAGAGCCTCCCAAATAGCCATACCCTCCTCACGGTTAGAAGCTCCCCAATCCCCTATTTCGCTTGTCGGATGACGCTGGCCCCAGCATTCCACTTCCCCGCCTGGTCTGAGCCCGCACGCGAAATCACCGCTGACCTGAACATCGGCGAACTTCCCGCCCGGCGCCTCGGGAATGCGAATGCCATCGTAATAACGAGGGGGCATTCCGTGAGCGGAATAAACTCCCCAGCATTCCGCTTCCCCGTCAAGGCGTAAACCGCACGCATGCCAACGCCCGACACTCACCGACCTGAACAAACCCTGAGGCGGGGATCCCCCCCCATACCCCCAACCCAAATTCCTCCACTCCCAACCCCCCCCAGCACTCGATCTCACCGGCGCCGCGCAAGCCGCACGCATGATTCTCCCCAACGCTCACCATCGTGAAATCATCACCCAAAGGCAAATCCCAACCATAATCACCATAATCACCCCAACACTCAACCAAACCACTAGCACGCACCCCGCAATTAAACCTACCCACGTCTACATGCACGAAATCATCCACAAACCCCGCCGAAGGATCATCCTCAGACGACTCATCGACAGCCAGTTCAGCTAGTTCGCCCCCGGAAGATTCCCCCTCAAACGGCTCCTCAGCCGAAACCTGGGAAGGGAAACCCGATAGCAGCACCCCGACCACCACAGCGACGCGCAAACTCAAGACCACGCCCAGGCGCATCCCAGGATTCCTACTCACTCTAGAGCTCCCCCTCAAGTCCCTCTGGGAGTTCTCCCTCGAGTCCTTCTGGGGGTTCCCCCTCGAGTCCCTGAACCGAGTCCCAGCGCTCCTGCTTCTGAAGACTGCCTCCACCTTAATAATCTGGGGCAGTTGGCTGATCGCCTTGTGCCTGCTTCTTGAGATCACTCAAGCCTGCCTTTCGCCGGGTCGAACGGGCCCAGGTCGACTCCGGGCGGCAGTCCCCCGGCCAAAGGAGCCAAAGGATCCGGATCGGGCTGCGGGGCGAAAACAGGTCATCCTCAGACATCTTCTCCAGTGCTTGCTGGAGCCAAGGGATCCGGATCGGGCTGCGGGGCGGAAGGTTGCCGAAGTTGGGGCGCCTCCTCTGCTGACCATGCCGGCATGTTAGCGCCCGAAGTTGAAGGTGGTGATCTCGGCTAGTTGTTCGACTAGGAGGTCAACTGCCCCTTCGAATAGTTGCTTGCCGGCTTCTGCGCTGGCTTTTGTGGGGTCGCCTATGTGCCCGTCCGGGCTGAAGTCGTTCGAGAGCCAGCCGAAGCTCACGCCTCCGCCGAAGCGGACGTGCTTGTTGTCCCTCAAGCGTTCGGGCACCCGTCTGACGGCTCTGTCCATCCGCACCAGGTCGGGGCGCAGGTGAAGCATCACTGAGGTTTCGTCGTGTCCGCCGTGGATGCCCATGCCTAACTCGTTCGCGCCGGAATTCGAGCGTCCGCCGTGGTCGGGCGGCACGAACGGGTGCACGAGGAAAGTCTTCAGCCCGAACAGGCGGCGCACTTCCCGACACGCCATCCCTAGCAGAGCCGTGTTGCCGCCGTGAGCGTTGAGGAACACCAGCCGCTCAGCGGTCGTCGCCGCAGCCGAGGAGGCGACGTCTCGTACTACGGCCAGCAGCGTCTCGGCCGAAAGCCAGAGCGACCCAGGCGACCAGGCGTGTTCGTCGGATTTGGAAATCGACAGCGTGGGCAGCACCCAGACGTCCAATTCTTCCCCGCACTCCGCAGCCGTGGCCTGCGCCGACTCGTGCGCCACGGTGTGATCCACAGAGAGAGGCAGATGCGGGCCGTGCTGCTCGACCGCCCCGATCGGCCAGAGAAGCGTGGAAGTGGGGCGAACAACCTCACGCACATCAGGGAGCGCAAGGTCTTCCAAGTTACGCCCGTGGCGGG
Source organism: Acidimicrobiales bacterium (assembly GCA_965242895.1). Lineage (GTDB taxonomy): Bacteria > Actinomycetota > Acidimicrobiia > Acidimicrobiales > CATQHL01 > CATQHL01. Next base: position 874,078 of record OZ251507.1, on the reverse strand, counting down.
CTGGAGAGCGCCCGCTGGCGGCGGCTGGAGCGTGTCTGCTGGCGGCGGCTGGGGGATGGCTGGCTGAGGGAATGCTCATTTGTCTAATCTAGTGCGGGAACGCATGGAAGGGCGGGCAGGTCTGCATACTTCGGCTTTTTCGCTTTCTTCAAACGACACCCAGCGTGTGATGAAAGCGGTTGACCAGTACCTCAAGAATCCTGAATCGCCGTCTCCGAATCTCGAGCCGGTCAGCGGAAAAGTCGGGGCGGAGCGGCTTTGAACATCTTCTTCAGGACGCCGAGACGCCGCCGAGAGACGCCGTTGAGAGCGTCGAGAGAGCGATCCGAGATCGAGAGGAATCAGGAGAGCGCGCCGAAGAGCGCACTGAGCCTTCGCTGCTGGAGCACTGGGCAGACAAGGAGATAGCAGAGCTGGGGTTTGCGCCGGAGGAGGTTGCGCTTCTCCGCCAAGCAAAGCAGACAACCTGTTGGACGTCATGACCCTGTGGAGTTCACGAATGTAGACAAGCTCGCCTATCGAATTTGCAAAGAGGAAGGCAGGGAGCCTTCAATGGATCCCAGAGTCCTCAATTCGCTGTTCGCTAAGGCGCACAAGGCTGTTGTCACCGACGGATCGCCGCTGCATCGAGCCTCGATCACCAGGGATTATCTTCGAGAAGAGCAAGATTCTCTTGCGAACCTGAGGCGGGAGAGACGGCGGGAGATTCTGTTGGCGTAAGTTGATTGGATTAAATTGACGTCATCAGGTTGCTGTCTGGTATCGTGATGATCCCCCCTAGGGTGAGTAGCCCTAGCCTGACGGCCTCGGTCCGGTGCATCCGGGTCGGGGCCGGTTCTATTGCAGGTGCGCTTGTGCGGGATCAGGCAACTTTCTTGGTGGCCAGGTTCAAACTCTCTTGGGGGGAACATTGTGGCTCACGGCCTGAACCTCGAGTGTCACTCAACTTCCTAGGGGGGGGTTTGTGGGGTTTGTGGTGGGGTGGTGGTGTTGAGGCTTGTGCTGTTGGTTCCGCCGGCGTTTTTTGTCCAGAGGTCGATTCGGTAGGTGGCTGCGGGTTGCAGGGTGTTGATGGTGAGGGAGGTGTTGGTGATTCCGGTGAAGATTTGGGTGTGTCGCCAGTGTCTTTCCTCTTGGGCTCCTTGGGTGTTTTGTTGGTTGTTGAAGAATTGTCTGGTCAGGTGGACTTCGTAGCTTTCCGCGGTTTTTACCGGTGCCCAGGTCAGTGTTAGGGTGTGGGGGGTGACGGTGGGGGAGGTGGGCAGTATTTGGGCTTTGGGCGGGGGTTCTGGTGTGAGCACTTCGCCGCCTGCGGGGCGGAGGACTACGAGCCGCGGGTGCGACCATTGGGAGGTTCCTGCTTCGTTCACGGATCTGAGTTCCACGGAGTGCGGCTTGTCGTGTTCTAGTCCTTCGAAGGTGTGCTCGTTGTAGCGTCTCCCGTTGAGGTGGACTGGTTCTCCTCCGTTCAGGCGCAGTTCGTAGTCTGTCCGCCCGCCCACGTGCTCCCATCGGATTCTTATCCCGTCTTGGACATCGATGCCTCGGTCTCCGGCGTCGCTGTTTTGGAGGGGTTCTATTGTGATGTTTCTTGGCAGGTTGGGGGGTGTTTGGGTTCTTTGGTTGCTCCAGCATTCCACCCTGCCGGCGGGTCGCAGCCCGCAAGTTTGGTAGGCTCCTGCGGCTAGTTGGGTGAACTCGCCCTCTGGGGGTGTTGGGCGGCTGTCGAACAACGCGGACCCTCGGTAGGGGGCGACGTGTCTTAGCTCCCGCCTGTTTTCGTTTCCTTCTCGCCTGTTTTCGTTTCCTTCTTGGGTGTTGAAGTAGGATTTGCGGGGGTCGTTCGTGTCTCTGCCGCCCCAGCATTCCACTTCGCCGGTGGGCCGCGTTCCGCAGGTGTGGTCAACCCCAGCGAAGAGGGACGTGAACTCTCCTGGGGGAGCGGCGGACTGCCCCCAGTAGTTGTCACCCCAGCACACCACCCCCCCAGCGGTAGGGGTAGAAGAACGATCGCCCCCCCGAGTTTCCTGCAGAGCGCCTTGAGTTTCTTGGCTGCCCCGAGTTTCTTGGCTGTCCTGTGTTTTTTGTAGGGCGCAGGCGTGCCTGTAGCCTGCGGTTAGCTGCTCGTATAGGCCTGGTGGGGGGTTTGATTCTCCTAGCTCGCTGCGCCCCCAGCAGATAACGTTGTTTTCCGCGTTGGGGGGGAGAGCGGCAAGCAGGGCGCAGGAGAATCCGTCCCCTAGCGCCAGGTCGGAGAACTCTCCGTGCGGGGGCGCGGCTTTCCCGACTTCGCCGCCCCCCCAGAGGCCGCCGCCCGCTACGACGGGTTTTCTTGTCCCGTTCGGGGGGGAGGATTCTCCGAACTCGTTGCGCCCCCAGCATTCGACTTCGCCCGCGGGGCGCAGCCCGCAGGTGTGCCGCGTGCCCAGTGCTAGTTTCTTGAACTCTCCCCAAGGGGGCGCGGCTTCCCCGAATTGGTTGCTGCCCCAGCAGACGACGTTGTCTGACCTGCCGGGGCGTAACCCGCAGACGTGTTTCGATCCGATGCTGAATGATTCTAAACGCCCGTCGATCGTTGGAGCCCCGCCGCATCCAACCCATTCGGCTTCCACGCCTTCGCACGCGTACCCCCAGCACTCCACCCTCCCGTCGGCCCGCAGCCCGCACGACAGCCTCCCAGAAGACTCCACCCCCGTAAACCCCCCAACAGGGGGAGTGACAGCGTGAGACCTCACCGGAAACCCCCGGCTGCACTCTTCACCCCACCAAGACCTATGCACAACCTCACATTCGGTGTCCGGCGGGGGGAATCCCCAGCAAGCCACCCCACCCCCGACCAAGATACCGCAACCGTTGAAATGATTAGTATCAACCTCGCTTCGGTATCCCAGATGCACCAAGTACTGATAAGTAGCAACCGAGGCGAACTCCCCGGAGGGGGAGAACGACGAATAATGTTCAAAAGATTGTTCACAATCCTCTACGATCCAGTCGTGATCTTCGCTGACGAACAACCCGAGACGTCCGAGGAAACTGCATGTGTTCCAGCACTCCACCCTGCCACCCGGGCGGATGCCGCACGTCTCATTACCCCCCGCGCTGATGGAAACGAACTCTCCCTCAGGGAGACGATCCACGTCAATCGCACTCCACCGAACCCCGTCAGAGCTCGCACCGCATGGGATCCAACCAGCCACGAAACCGCTGCACATATGCCAACACTCCACCTCACCGCTCGCTAAGAGACCGCAAGCATGCTCATCCCCCACAGCTATTTCAACATAAGCACCCTTAGGCCCCGCTAAGCGTTTCTCCAACTCCCGAGCCTCCGCCGCGTCAAGAGCCTCCTCAATAGCCATAAACTCTTCAAGGCTAGAAGCTCCCGAATCCCCGTATTCTCTTAGCCCAGTATGCAGTCCCCAGCATTCCACTTCCCCGCCTGGCCTGAGCCCACACGCGAAATCACCGCTTACCTGAACATCGGTGAACTCCCCGCCCGGCGGCTCGGGAGTGTGAACGTCAAAACGAGGGAGATTTATACTAAAGGAATAAACTCCCCAGCATTCCGCTTCCCCGTCAAGGCGTAAACCGCACGCATGCCAACGCCCGACACTCACCGATCTGAACAAACCCTGAGGCGGGGATCCCCCCCCATACCCCCAACCCAAATTCCTCCACTCCCAACCCCCCCAGCACTCGATCTCGCCGGCGCCGCGCAAGCCGCACGCATGATTCTCCCCAACGCTCACCATCGTGAAATCATCACCCAAAGGCAAATCCCAACCATAATCACCATAATCCCCCCAACACTCAACCAAACCACTAGCACGCACCCCGCAATTAAACCTACCCACGTCTACATGCACGAAATCATCCACAAACCCCGCCGAAGGATCATCCTCAGACGACTCATCGACAGCCAGTTCAGCTAGTTCGCCCCCGGAAGATTCCCCCCCGAGCGGCTCCTCAGCCGAAACCTGGGAAGGGAAACCCGATAGCAGCACCCCGACCACCACAGCGACGCGCAAACTCAAGACCATGCCCAGGCGCATCCCAGGATTCCTACTCACTTTGGAGTTCCCCCTCGAGATCCTCTGGGAGTTCTCCATCGAGTCCCTGCACTGAGGCCAGCGCTCCTGCTTCTTGAGACTGCTCAAGCCTGCCTTCCGCCAGGTCGAACGGGCCCAGGTCGACTCCGGGTGGCAGTGCCTCGGCTAGGGGGTCTTGGCTGGAGTCGTCTGATGAACCGCTGACGCCGCTGGCGACTGTCGCTGAGGAGTCCACGATAAAACTGAGTTCGCTGCTATTATACCACTTGTTGAGTGCCACAATTGAGTAATGCAGAAAGCGTCTTTCAGGGCATATGCGTTTTTTCGACCCGGAAGGTAGGAAACATATATCCACCTTGATGCTGGAGCGTCCTGAAAACTTACGCGCCTCAATTTGGCCCAGTCTCTGCGAAGGTGTGGTAGTCGTGCGGACAATCTCACCGATCGTTGTCCAGGAGGGGGTGAGATCTTTGAATTTCTTGCTGGTTCCCGCGTATATTCTCACTCTTTCTTCGGTGAGGAAAGCGAAGAGGAGATCGTGATCTGTGGTGAAGTGGCTGAACTTCAGCACCTGCATTCTGCCGGTAACACGCTCGGAGGTACGCTTGGTTGTTTTGGTCGACCAGGCGGATTCTCCGCCGGTGTTTACAGCCCGAACCTGGAATTCGTACAGAACCCAGGAATCTAAGCCGGAAATGTTGCTAGTGGTTCTAATGCTAGTAGCGCTTGAATAGGTTGTGGTACCGACAGGCTTGTAACGGACTTCGTAGCTAGTAGCACGAGAGGCGTAATTCCACTCCAGCGTCACGTTAGCAGTGCCTGTGGCAGTGACGCGCAAGCGTGTAGGCGTCGCAGGGGGCGAAGGCAGAGTGCTCAGCGAAATCTCTGCCCAGTCGGAATATGCGTTAGTCTTGTCGTTTCTTGTGACAACCGCTCTCGCTTCGAATTTGTAATTAGTGTCGGCGGTCAGTTCGGTGAACGTGTGTGAAAGTGTGCTACCCGATTTCGAGACAGGGGACCCGCCGTCGCGGCGCACCTCATATGAGAGGGATCCCGCCGATTCCCATTCCACCCGGTCCCAGGTAATGCTCACGCTGTTAGCGGTGGCGTCACTTTTGCGAAGGTTGAGGGGGGTCGCCACCATACGGGGAACCGCTGCGGCCGGAGCGGAAGCGGGACTCTCGTAGCTGGAGTTTACGACGGCTTTCACGGTGAAAGAATGCGACACTCCCGCGCAAAGGCCGGTGACTGTTGCGGTGTGTTGAGTGGAAGCGTCGGCGTCTGGGGCGCCGCCCGGAGCGTAGGATGTTGAACCGTCGGAGCAGCGACCTTCCTGGACGGCAGGGTGTCCGAAACAATCAAAATCCTCATCCCAAAAATCTTCATCATAAGAACGCAACTTAGCACCGGGAGGCTCGCCGGAGCCTCCGCCCAGCACGCCGGTAAGAGAAAAACCGCGCATCACGCTCACCGGAAATCGCCAGAAACCCTCGAGGCGTTTTCGCAGTGAATTATGCATGGTGTCACCCTAGCATGTCAAAACCGTCACCGGATCGGGTGGCGGGGCGAATGACCTCGCGCACGTCAGGAAGCGCAAGGTCTTTCAAGTTGCGTCCGTAGCGGGCTGGCGGCGCCCGCTGGCGGCGGCTGGGGGATGGCTTCTGGGAGGTGGCTGGCTGAGGGAATGCTCATTTGTCTAATCTAGTGCGGGAACGCATGGGAGGGCGGGCAGGTTTGCAGAGGCAAATGTTGTTCAGATGGACTCATTTGCCCGGGTGCATAAGCGAACTTGACTAGTTTGCAGGTTCGTGAACGGCGAATGTTCGTTTGATCAGAAGTTTTTTACTTCTACCCACTCTCTTTCCGCGAACGACGTTAAGCGCGTGCTGAAAGCGGTTGACCAGTATCTCAAGAACCCTGAATCGCCGTCGCTGAATCTTGAGCCTGTCAGCGGAAAAGTCGGGGCGCAGCGGCTTTGGACAATTCGGGCGTCACAGGAGATTCGCATACTTCTTGCCCGTCAAGGTTCGCTGACTGTTTTCCTGCGAGCCGGCCGGCACGACGACATCTATCTGCTGGCTGGGCGGACGGTCTTTGTGGCGCCGCGCGACGGGGCTCCTGCGTTGATTGGGATCACCTCCGAGGGTGGAGGCTTTGAACATCTTCTTCAGGACGACGAGACGCCGCCGAGAGGCGCCGTTGAGAGCGTCGAGAGAGCGATCCGAGATCCAGAGGTGAGGCTGGAGAGAGCCCCCCGCCGCCTCCCCCGCGTTGAGAGCGTCGAGGGAGCGATCCGAGATCGAGAGGAATCAGGAGAGCGCGCCGGAGAGCGCACTGAGCCTTCGCTGTTGGAGCACTGGACTGACAAGGAGATAGCAGAACTGGGGTTTGCGCCGGAGGAGGTTGCGCTTCTCCGGCAAAGCAAAGCAGACAACCTGTTGGACGTCTGGCCGGAAATCAGTGAAGACCAGCTCGACATCGTGCTGCAGTGCTGTGAGATTTCACCGGAAGAATGGCGTGAGCAGGAACTGCTCGCAGACGAGGAATTGGCCAACGAGCGCTTCCGCACCGCCGTTGTCGAGCGCGGGGCGGTGGCTGGCCTGTCTGACGTTTTGAACCCTGACGAAATCCTGCGGCTGCTCAAAGCGCCCGTCGAGGAGTGGATGGTGTTTCTTCACCCTGAACAGCGCAGCCTCGTTCGCAGGCGTTTCAGCGGGCCGGCGCGAATCAGTGGTTCAGCAGGAACGGGCAAGACGGTCGTGGCGCTCCACCGGGCGGCGGCGCTGGCGAAGCGATTCTCCGAGGAGATGTTTTCCGAGCAAACGCCGCAAACGCCGATTCTCTTCACTACCTACATCAAGAACTTGCCGCCGGTACTCAAGAACCTGTACCTGAGGCTTCCTAGCGCCATGAAGGACGCTGTGGAGTTCACGAATGTAGACAAACTCGCCTATCGAATTTGCAAAGAGGCAGGCAGGGAGCCTTCAATGGATCCCAGAGCCCTCAATTCGCTGTTCTCCAAAGCGCACAAGACTGTTGTCACTGATGGATCGCCGCTGCATCGAGCCTCGATCACCAGGAAATATCTTCGAGAAGAGATTGACAAGGTAATAAAAGGGATGGGCATAGACACGCTGGAGCAGTATTTGGCGATCGAGCGAACAGGCCGTCAAACCCCGTTTGGAGCGGAAATGCGCCGCCAGAGTTGGGAACTCAAAGAAGAGTACGACCGGCGTCTAGCGGAGGAGGGGATTGTCGACTTTCCTGACGTGCTGCGAGCCGCCTGCGACATAGCGAAAGGGCGTGAAGCGCCGACTTACAGAGCAGCCATCGTGGATGAGGCGCAGGACTTGACCCTTGTCGGGCTGCAGTTCGTGTATGCGCTGGTGACAGGAGAGGACTTCCGCGGCGGGCCGGACAGTCTCCTCATTGTGGGGGACGGCGCACAGAAGATTTATCCGGGAGGGTTCACGCTGGCTCAAGCTGGTATAGACGTGCGCGGCAACAGTTCGATTCTGAGAGAGAACTACCGCAACACGGAGCAAATCATCAAGGCGGCTCTAGCCTGCGCCGGTGCGGAGACTGTCGACGACCTCGGAGACGAATACAAGCGTGGAGAAGGGGTTTCAGAAACCCAGAGGCAGGGGGTCAAGCCTCAATTGATAGGCGCAGGGGATATCTCATCTCAGGCGTCGTTTGCGATAGAAAAGATTGAAGCCCTCTGCGAGGGGGACTCTGTGAGCAGGGGCGATATCGGAGTCTTTGCGGCCGCTAACCATGTCGTAAATGTAGTCAAGTCGCAGCTGAAGAATGCAGGTTTCCTATACCAAGACCTTCAAAAATTCGCAGGCAAGACCAACAGAAAAGTCAAGGTGGGGACGTTTCACAGGGCCAAGGGGTTGGAGTTCAAGGTGGTGTTCATTCTCGGCCTTACTGAAGGTAAGTTTCCTTCCGGGCGACGATTCGGGCAGTCGCAGGCGGAACACGCCGAGAACAGGTCGATGCAGATCAGCCAGCTGTTTGTTGCCATGACACGAGCGCGGGACGCCCTCTTTCTGCTCTACGACAGCGAGCCGAGCGAAGTGCTCTATTCAGCTCTCGAACACTGCGAGTTGGTGGATGACGAGGGGGGTACGGATAAGCAGTCGGGCTGCTCAGACCCGTTCTAGGATTACTTTAGCAGTGTTGCGGCCCGACGCACCCCATACTCCGGCTCCTGGGTAGGTGGCCCCGCCGGTCAGGAACAAACCGCCTATCGGCGTGTGGTAGCGGGTTAGGTGCCGGGGTCTGCCCAGCAAGGCTGAGAGCGGTGAACCCGTGAACGAAGCCACGTAACCCTTCGGCAGGTAAAACTGCTCTTCGTAGTCGGGAGGTGTCATCGCCCGCCAGTGAACGATGCCTTCCGCAAACCCGGGCTGTATGTGCTCGCTGAAGCGCCTAAGCCAGCGGGCGGGCTCGTCGCTGTGCTCCCAGCCTCCGGTCAGGGCGAAGGGTGTGTAGAGAACCTCTAGGCTGAAGACGTGACCTCCTCCCGGCGGACGCATGGAAGCGTCAAGCGCCGACGGAACGTTGGCGAAGAACACAGGGTCTTCGCCAATGCGCCCCCTAGCGGAATCTGCCAAGTTGCGGCTTAGGGTGCTTAGCGATGGCAGGATCATGGTGGTGGGGGTCAGGGCGTGAGCTGCGTCCGCCCCGTCGGGCATATGGCGGTAGACGGGGGGAGCGGAAACCACGGCGTCGATCTTGGATTCGTAGCCGTCGGGGGTGGGCGCCGACCACGTCCCAGCGAAGTCGCGCGGCACTCCGGAGCCCTCTAGGCGAACCACCCTGGGGTCGCAGGCCACCACCACACGTTTGGACTCGATCATCTCGCCCATCTCGCCGTCTCCGGCGTCCGCCAACCGCACACCCTTCACTTTTCCTCCGGCCTCCACCACTACGGCGTCCACCCGCTTACCGCAGCGCAACTCCCCGCCTGAGGCTCGGAAACTTCGCCCCACGGCCTCGATGAGAGCGCCGCTCCCTCCTGCAGGGCGCGCCACTCCTACTAGATGGCGCAGAACATAACCCAGGGCGCCCAACCCCGTACCGGGGGTTGACCCGTCCAACCCCCAGACGATCGGGCCGGTAGCTAAGGCGGGCAGCACCATGGCTTCGTGACTGAAGAAACCTCCAAGCAGCCCTTGGGCGCTGAGGCGCGACCACCTGAACAGCCTTGCTGCGGCGACGGCGCGGCGTCCTAGCAGGTCGGTAAGACTGCGGCGGCTCAAAAGGGTCTGCGCCAACTCTATGATCAACTCGGCGACCGGCCTAGCGGCGCGCATCAAGCGGCGGTAGCCGTCGACCTCCGCGGGGTAGGAGCGCTGCAGTCCGTCGATGGTTTGGTCTGTGTCCCTCCAGAGATACCAGGGGGGGTGGTTGTCCCAGAAGAGGTTGGACTGCGCCGGGTCCACGTCGAGATATCGCAGGCCGTGGGCAGCCAGATCCAGTTCTTCCTCGAGGGGAAGGCTGCGAACTAGCAGGTGATCGCAGTTGCAGACGTTCACACGCGCCCCTAGGGCGTCCACGGTCGAAGCGCAGCCCCCGGGGGTGGGGCGCGCTTCCAGAATCGCCGTACGCAAACCAGACCGGGCGAGGTAGGCGGCGCAGATGAGACCGTTGTGGCCAGCCCCTACCACGACTGCGTCGAAGTCCATCGATTTACCTGCTTACCTGCCTGTCTGTCTACCAGCGCCTCTGCTCAGACGCTCTGCCATCATGAGGCGCAGCCTCTCGGCTGCCTTCGAAGCGTCTAGGCTCAGCAACTCGCCGTCGCGCACCACCACCTTCCCGCCCACCACGACGTGTTTGGGTAGCCGCCCGGGGCTTGCCCAGAGCAAACCGGCCAGCCTGTCGCCCACCCCGGCGTCGGCCGGACCGCTCACGTCGTAGCAGCAGAAGTCTGCGGCCGCCCCGGGCTCTAGGTGCCCCAACTCGTCCCGTCCCAGGCCGAACGCCGAACCGGATGCGGCCATTCGCAGCACCTCATGGGCGGTCGGCGGGCGTGAACTCAAACCCCCCACCTGCAAGGCCAGGCGGGCGTCGGCAAGTAGATGGCCGGCGTCGTTGCTCCCCCCTCCGCTGGTGCCTAACCCCACCCTCACGCCAGCGTCGAGCAGTTCACCCACGGGCGCTACACCCCAACCCATCGGGACGTCGCAGCCTGGAGCGTGGGTGGCGCATGCGCCCGATTCCGCCAGGCGAGCCACCTCCGCAGGCGTGATCTCGCAGAGATGCGCCAGGGTCACGTCGGGCGCTAGCCACCCCCAGGATTCCAGCAGGTCGAGCGGGCGGCGACCCCAGCGCCGTTCGGCGCGCTCCACGTCCACTTGTTCGTTGGCCTGGGTTCGCCGTCTCAGTCCGTGTTTGGCAGCGACCTCGCCGAGGAGGGCGAACGTCTCGGGGCCGTCGGAGTGGACGCCGGCCGGGCCGCAGGCGATCTGCAGCTTCCCGTGCGGCTCACCCGCTCCGTAGCGGGCGACTAGGTCGGTGATGTTCTCGGCTGCCTTCTCTGGGTCGTCACCGGCGGTGCCCCTCACGAACACCAAGCGAACCTCCGCTTCGGCTGCGGCGCTGATGACGGCGCTTGCCAGTTCGTTGGGGTCGCAGGTCTCTGGCCAAGTCAGGTGATGGTCGGCGACGGTCGTGACCCCTGCTAGGAGACCTTCGGCTGCGGCCACTGCGGCTGCGGCTGCGGCCAGGGGCGGATCTACCGCAGCGGCTCGGTAGTAGCCGGCCATTGCGGAGAGCCACGCATCCATGCGGACGCGGCGGGTGCCCTCCAGCGTGCGGAAGGCCGACTGCAGAAGGTGGTGGTGGGCGTTCACCAGGCCAGGGATCACGACGCAGCCCGATGCGTCCAGCCGTTCCGGGCGTTCCGGCTGTTCCGGTTCTTCCGGCTGTTCCGGTTCTTCCGGCTGTTCCGGGCGTTCCGGCGGGGGATTTTCTTTCTGGGGGAGACTTCCGCCAGGCGGGGGATTTCCGTTTGGCTGGTCAGCTTCTTCCGGCTCTTTCGGGGGAGTTCCGCTCGACGGGGAGACCCTGCCAGCGTCGGTGTGAGCGCTTGCGTCGGCGCCCACGTCCGTCACCATTCCGCGGCGGCAACGCAGGTCCGCGCCAGGGAGTTCCCGTCGGCCTGTCCAGATAAGTTCGGCGCCGTGCACCAGAAGATCCACGATCTGATGGTAATTGACGAAGCGTTCAGAGGCGCGAGTCTCTCTCCGAGGTCGGAGTTGTCCGGGCCGCCCGGACGTGACCGGCTGAGTCTCAGTCGTGGAGGCGGCGAGCTCTGCGCGCTAGTTCGGCGTGGGCCTGCCGCAGGTCGAGGCCGAGCACCTCGCCTTCGAGCACCACAGCGCGCCCTCCTACGTAGAGGTGCCGAACTAGACGATCTCGCCCCAGGATCAACGCCGTCACGGGGTCGGCGATGTCGCCTAGGTCGTCGGCCGGCCAGACCGCCACGTCGGCGGCCATCCCGGGTTCGAGCCGTCCCAGGTCGTGCGTGCGATCTAAGCATTTCGCCCCGCCGAGGGTGGCCATCTCCAGGACGTCGGATGGCATGAGGGCGTCCGCCCGTCCCTCCCGCAAGCGCGCTTCATAGAGCGCTTGACGCATCTCGGGAAACAGCCCGCCCACCTCGTTAGAAGCCACCCCGTCCACGCCCAAGCCTACCGCTGAGCCCGCAGCCCGCAGCCCGACCACAGGGCACATGCCCGACGCCAGCCGAGCGTTGGAAGAAGGGCAGTGAGCCACACCGACGCCCGCTGCCCCCAGTTTGGCTATCTCTTCGCTGTCGAGGTGAATTCCGTGCGCCAACCACACGTCGTCGTTCATCCAGCCCCAGGACTCCAGCACCTCCACCGGTCTGCGTCCGAATCGCTCGATGCAGTGCTGCTGCTCGTTGATCGTCTCCACTAAGTGGGTGTGCATACGCAGACCGAGGCGGCGAGCCAACTCCGCGGAGGCGACCATTAGTTCCGTGCTCACTGAGAAGGGGCTGCAGGGCGCCACCACGATGGAGACCCACTCGCCGTCGTGATACTGCGACGCTAGGCGCTCGGTGGAAGCGCCTATGTCGTCGAGTTCTTCGACTAGATGATCAGGCGGCAGCCCGCCGGCGCTTTCGCCCAGATCCATCGACCCCCGTGAGAGGTGCAGCCGCACCCCCACCTCGGCGGCGGCATGCACGATCACATCAAAAATCTCGTCGTCGCCGCGGGGCACCACGTAGTGGTGGTCGAATACGGTGCTGGCGCCGCTGATCGCAAGTTCGGCGATGCCCACCCGGGCTGCTGCTGCGGCGTCTTCCACCTCGAGCCTGCCCCAGACGGGATACAGGGCGACCAGCCAGCTGAACAGATCGCAGCCGATCGCTCGTCCCCTGGTCATCCACTGGTAGAGGTGGTGGTGCGTGTTGATGAGGCCGGGCGTGAGGATGTCGCCTGAGCAGTCGACCACCTCATCCCCCTCAGCGGCCGGCACCGACCCGACCGCTTCGATCTTCCCAGCGCGGATGGCAACGTCGCCTGGCCAGCGCGCTCCGCGCAGCACTATGCGGGCGTCGGTTGAAGCGGCTGGCGAGTTCAGCGCAGTGCTTCGACTGATGGACGTGCGCCTCGGTTCTGCTTGAGGTGGAGTTTGTCGATCCGTTGCGGAGTTGATGACACGAGCCTTTCGCGGATTACGGGGGGACTGGGCAGGTAATGAATTTGTAGGCCATTTCAGAGGTGTCCGTAGGTCATGGCCGTCAGCATAAGATATCCTAGGTTCTTGTGAGTCTGCGTCGGAAGGTTTGCGGCATCCAAGGAAGCGTTCTCCTGGAGACACCTGCAGTGGTGCTGCGGGAGACGGCTGCGTCAGAGGGAATCTGGCGTATCTTGACTGGCGTATCTTGAAGAGGAAGCAGTTGTTATGCGAATTCTTGGATTAGTAGTAGTTGCGGTCTTGCTGGCTGTGTCGTGCGAGTCCGATCTGACTGATAATGAAGTGCTGGACGAGATAGGCAGCGACCCTGTCGCTAAGTCGCCGGATGGAGAATCTGGTCGGTCGGGCGCTTCGGAGGTTTCCGACGAAGTTGAACTTGAGATGTCTGGTCATCCCGAGGGGATGCCGGAGTGGGTGCGCGTGGCGGGGGTGGCGTACCCGGAGTTGATCGATTTGAGTGAGGGAGAGTTGCCGGAATTCTTGGTTAGTTACAGATGGGGCTTTTATTCGTGTGGTATTAAGTTAGATGGCACTTTGGGTTGTATGGGCGGAGACGATTTGGATATGCCATCCAAGCCGGTTCTGCCGGAAGGTAGGTTTGTTGCGCTTTCTGCTAAAGGGCCAACTGATGCTGGTGGAGATACATGCGGTTTGCGGGTAACAAGGGAATTGGTTTGTTGGTCTCATAATGGTTCTAGGCAGTATTCTCCGCTTTCGGGTCGGTTCAAGTCCGTGGCCGTTGGAGGGGTGAAATATGGTTGTGCTGTGCGGGAGAACGGCGAGGTTGAATGTTGGGATGATAGCGATGGAAGAAGGTGGGGGACTGGCTGGCATGATTATGTCGGAGGTCATGCAGATCCACCTAATGGCGAGTTCGTGATGGTAGCTGCAGGTTATGCTCATACGTGCGGAGTCCGGGCCGATGATGGAGGCATTGAATGCTGGGGAGGATATAGTGGAGTCGATTTGACGCCTCCTGATGGGGAGTTCGTAACTGTCAGTACTGTCAGCGATTCGAGATCTCGCGGGACATGTGCGCTGCGTGCCGACGGTCGAGTGGAATGTTGGGGCGGAAGCCTTGGGTTTCGTGGGCTCGCTAATAAGAGAGGTGTTCCCGCTGGGTCATTTGTTTCAATTGAGGGTGATTATGAATATGGTTGCGGGGAATTGGTTGATGGTGAAACATCGTGCTGGGGTGTCTATACTGCGGAGTGTCCATCTAGGGGAGGAAGCGTTTTCGGCGAAGTTTCTTCTGCTTTCACGAACCTCGCGAACATGTCGTCCGCGGGGATGGTTGGCTCGCCTTTGTTTGCTCATTCGGTTTCGGAGCGAATCGTTAATTCTTCCGCAGTAAAGAGTCTTCAATCAGTTGGTGTGCACCAGTCTCTGTTTCCGCTTTCACTTGCTAGGTATCCTGATTGTTACGCTTGGGCGAAAGAGCACCGTTTGTCGCCTCCTGCGGATGACTATGTATCTCTGAGCGTTTCGGAGCAGTTTGCTTGCGGTCTGCTTAAGAATGCTAGTTTAACGTGTTGGGGTGTTGGGAGAAATTTCGGCCAGGTTCTGTGGCCGAGAGAAGCGTTCACTGACGTCGTAACGGGTTGGTATCATGCGTGCGGCTTGCGTCAAAGCGGGGGGGTAAAATGCTGGGGCGGGGATCCTGCCAAGTTTGTTTGTTCTGACGCAGACTATGACATAAAGCATGATTTTGAGAGTGTTTCCTGTCATGATTACGGGTGGACTACTTATGGGGAGGAGAAACCTCCGGGGATCACTTTTGTGGAGTTAGCGGCTGGGCTGCGGTTCACGTGCGGCTTGCGCCGCACGGGGGAAGCGGAATGCTGGGGAAGGAATGTGAATGGAGTGACCTCGCCTCCTGAGGGTCAATTCACAGCCTTGGCGGCTGGGGTTTATCATGCTTGCGGCCTGCGGCCTGAAGGTGTGGTGGAGTGCTGGGGATACGACGTCCATGGGAATGGCTTACCTGCCGACGTGCCGTTTAAGGATTTGACCGCCGGGGCGTTCCACACGTGCGGGCTGCGCTTCGACGGAACAGCGGCGTGCTGGGGCGTGAACACTGCAGTAACCTCATCCCCTCCGGAGGGGGAGTTTGATCAACTGGCTTCTAGTGTGTACGGTGTGTGCGGCCTGCGTCCCTCCGGTGAGGTGGAGTGCTGGAGAGGCTACGACCCTGCCCTAGATGAATTCAGGGAGGAAGTGCAGTTCTATCTAGCCGGGGGTGTAAATTGCCAGAAAGAGAGAGTTTGTGCCGATGTCTTACGGGATTTGGATCAGGAATCCTGGGTATCCGACCCGTCGGAAGGGTCTTTCCAGAGGATAGGGGCAGACAGCAGAGGCGGATGCGGCATACACAGTGGCGGTAGCGTCACCTGCTGGGTATCCGACCCGTCGGAAGGGTCTTTCCAGATGATAGGAGCAGACAACAGAGGCGGATGCGGCATACGCAGTGACGGCAGCGTCACCTGCTGGAGGTGGCCCTTGGCGTGGTAGGCTCAAGCCTTATAGAACACGCAGCATATTCCGTCGGTGTGCACTCCCTCAGTAGTCGATACTGGTGTCTAGTTCCGTGATCGACTTACGAGAGTTTCGCAACTCTCTGGGAATGTTCGTCACGGGTGTGACCGTGGTCACTACGACCAACGCTGACGGCGGCCCTGTGGGGGTGACCGTTTCCAGTTTCAACTCGGTGTCGCTGGACCCTCCCCTGATCCTCTTCAGTATCGGCCACGACTCCGCCAGCTTGGCATCGCTGCGAGAGGCTTCGGGTTATGCGGTGAACGTTCTGGCTGCCGATCAGGTGGAAATCTCCAACGGATTTGCTCGCACCGGAGGCGATAAATGGGCGGGCGTGAGCTACGAGGTCGGTCTGGAGGGGGCGCCGGTTATCCCTGGATCCCTTGCGGTTTTTGAGTGTCTGCCGTATGCGATT
Source organism: Acidimicrobiales bacterium (assembly GCA_965242895.1). Lineage (GTDB taxonomy): Bacteria > Actinomycetota > Acidimicrobiia > Acidimicrobiales > CATQHL01 > CATQHL01. The sequence continues at coordinate 858,337 of OZ251507.1, read as the reverse complement.
TATGAGGGTGGCGACCACGACATCTTCGTCGGGAGAGTGGTTGAGCATCGCTCGAGTTCGGGCGCAGAACCGCTGATCTTTTTCTCCGGCGGCTACCGGCGGCTAGAACCGCCCCTGGCAGACAGCTAGGTCGCCCCGTCGCAGCCGGCGGCGTTCCGCCGGTGTTGTGGCTCAGCTAGCTTCCCTGGCTTTGTGGAACTCGTTGACCGCTCCGCGGGCTTCGGCGATGGCGTCGCCTATGGTGCGCGGGTCGCGGGCGTCGCCTATGCGCACTACCGAACCTGCCCCTGCGGCGGCTGCGGCGGAGGTGCCGGTGGAGGTGTCTAGGGCGGGCATCTCCGCCTTGGCCAGGGCTCTGGGGACTTTGGGGCGGACAGGCTCCGCTGCCACGAGCGAAGCGGCGCTTACGACCGAGTGCTCCCCATCCTCGTCCACCCAGGCGACCCCTTCGGCGAGGATGCGCGTGACTTCCCCTCGCAGAAAGCGCGTAGACCCCAGGCGCCCGAAGTATGCCCGCCTGGTGATTCCTGCGGTGTCGTGACCGAAGCGCTCCTTAGATATCAGGGAGACTTCGCAGCCCTCCTTCTGGCACCAGAGGGCGGCTGCCAGCGCTCTCGATCCGCCCCCTAGGATGACGACAGGCCCCTCTGGGCGGGGGGTGTCGTGCGAGGAAGCCTCACCCAGCAGCAGATCATCCAGCGTCCAGGCGGGGAGGTGCTCGTAGCCATCCAGAACCTCAGGTGCTGTGGCTGCTCCGGTCGCCAGCATCAAAACGTCGGCGTCGGCGCCGGCCTTCGGCAGGTCGCGGGCGCTGCGAACCGCCGCCTCCAGCTGAACCTCGACTCCCAGGCGCAGCAGCTCCCCCTCGTACCATTGCGCCAGCCGTTCGAAGTGCCCCAGGCCGGGCGTGGAGGCTCCCAGGAGCAGGGCTCCCCCCAGGCGCTCCCGTTCCTCTAGGAGAGTCACCTCGTGTCCGAGTTCGGCGCTGCGCCGCGCCGCCTCCATCCCAGCCGGCCCGCCGCCGATTACTAAGACTCTTCCCTTGCTGCCGCCAACCGGTCGAAGCGCACCCAGCGCCTCCCTTCCTACCTCGGGGTTCACCGAACACGAAATGCCCTCCCCGAACTGCAGCTGCCCGGCGCAGCCCTGCACGGTGGCGATGCAAGGGCGTATGGAAGAACTGCGCCCCTCGGCGGCCTTTGCGACCCAGTCCTCGTCGGCCAGCAGCGCCCGCCCCAGCGCCACGGCGTCGCAGCGTCCCTCCGCCAGCGCCGCTTCCGCCAACTCCGGGGTGGTGATCCGCCCTACCGCCGCTACCGGCACGTCCACGTTCCGGCGCACCTCCTCGGCCAGAGGTATGAAGACGCCCTCGGGGTCGTCAAGCAGGGGGATCGTCCACGGGATCGACCCGTAGACGCCCGCTGAGACCACGAAACCCTCAGCGCCGGCCTCGGCAAAGCAGCCTGCGGCAGTCACGGCGTCGGAGAGCGTAAGCCCGTCTTCGGTGAGGTCGGAGCCGTTGATGCGGACGATCACCGTCAGATCCTCGGCAGCGGACTTCACAGCCTCGATCACCTCGCAGCCGAAGCGGCTGCGCCCCGCGGCGTCGCTGCCCCCGAAGCGGTCGGATCGATGGTTGGAGGCGGCGGAGAGAAACTGAGCGATCAGGTATCCGTGGCCTCCGTGAATTTCCACGGCGGAGAAACCGGCGTCGGCTGCACGCCGAGCGGCGCTGCCGAAGGCGGCGATCACCTCTTCGGTCTCGGCGGTGTTCAGCGAACGCGGGGGGACGCGCACGTGTACTGCGGGGGGCAGCGCCGAAGGAGCTGCGGGCGCTTCGCCGATCACGGCAGGGGAGACTTGCCGCCCGCCGTGTCCGAGTTGGATGGCTGGGACGGCGCCTTCTGAGGAAATGGCCTCTGCTAGGGCGGACAGGGCGCAGACGGCGTCGTCGTTCCAGAGCCAGGCGATGGCGTTTTCTACGCGCCCTTCGGGCGCCACGGCGGAGAACCCGACCACGGCCAGGGCGACCCCGCGGCTGCGGTGCCGGTAGTAGGCCAGGGCGTCGGCGTCGGGCGCCCCTTTTAGGAATCCGAAGCCCGTGGTCATGGCGGAGAGCAGGATGCGGTTGCGAAGCTGCAGCCGCCCGAGCGTCAGCGGGCTGAACAGAAACGGGAAGTGCTGATTCAGCGGTTCAACCAGATCCAGCCGATGTCCGAATTCGGAAACAGACAGGTCTTGGCTCTTCCCGTGCCGGCGCCTTCGACGCTGCACGGGTACTGGAAAGTCACTGTCTGGAAGGCGTCCGCGGCGCTCCACTTGCCAGGCGACAGCGAGGCGGGGAGCATGGAGGGCACGTCGACCGCCCCGAGGTTCTCAAGGGCGGAGAATATGTCCTCTCTGGAGGGGTTCGGCCCAGCGTCGTAGAGGGCGCGCAAGGCGGTGCGGAAGGCGCTGCATACCAAGACGACCATTGCGTACTTGTGCGTCTCGATAGGGTCGCGGGGGTCGTAGTAGCCCGCTGAGGAGTTTTCGGCGTATGTCCGCATGCACATTTCGTCGAACGCCGAAGGTTCGTAGTTCGGGTCTCGAAAGTTGCCGACGTCGCCAGTTACCGTCATGATCGTGCCGTTGTAGAGGTCGCCGGCCCGGGGGCCGCCGAACTCAGCGACCTTGCTCGAGACCACGTCGTTGCCCTGGCTGTTGAAGTCGGAGTTGTATATCTGGATGTCATCCGGACGGATGCCTTGGATGTCCATCTCGCTTATGTAGTTGGGCAGAGACAGCACATTCAAAGTGGGGAACAACACGTCGACGTTCTCCGAAATGAGGCGCTGCACCGACTCGTTGAATCCCGTGAAGCAGATATTGCCGCCGGCGCAGTCGATCACGTCAAAGACGGCCACGTCGACTCCGGCTGCTTCCAGAACTGACAAGAGACTGCTCCGTACAGCTTCTTCCTGACCGGGAGTGTTGGGCGCCACGATCGCCACTCTCTGTCCTGTCAAGGCGCCAGTGTCTATCAGGTGGCGCGCCAGTTCGCGGAGGTAGGCGTCCTCGGCGGCGGCCAGGGTGATCAGGCGGCCTTCGCCGCGTTCTAGGTACTCTTTGGGGAACGGCAGGCTGCCGATCAGGGCGGCGTCATGTTCTTCGACCACGCAGAGCACGGCGGTGCCCTGGAAACTCGTGGTGTTCAGGAGGATCACTCCGTTTCGGGACTCGGTGGCCTCGATGCAGGCGGCGTTCCTGAGGGTTTCGATGTCCTGTCCTCCGGGGGCCAGAGTGGGAATCGCTACTTCCTCAAGGTTGATGCGCCGCCCCCACACCCCGTCGCACTCCTCGTTCACGAACGACGTGAAAGTGTCGAAAATGTGCTGCACGTCCCCTACGTCCTCGGCGAAACCTAAGGCTGCCACCTCCTCGATCTTCGTGCGGAGGTGGACGAAGTTGATCTGCTCGGCGCTGATGCCCTCATCGGTGTCTCGCAGGAGTTCTGTGGGCGTTTCATGCGGCAGGCAGAACGCTTCTAGCGAACTGAACGGATGGGTGCGGTCGAAGCCGCGCTGGAACTCACTGAAGCGGCCGCCGCGCGGATCCTCGTAGACGGGATTGAGCGGTTCGTCGGGGTCGCCGTTGCCCGAGGCGCCGTTCCCGCTCGGGCCGGGGGGAGCGCCGGGGGGAGCAGCGGGATTTTCGCTGCCGTTCGTCCTGTCGCTCTCGTCCGTCGAAGTGGGCGGCGAATCGGTGGCAGCGGTGGATGTGCTTGCGCCATTGCCAGCCGGCTGCCCTGTCTCGTCGTTCGTCGAGGAGCAGGCCGAAAACAGGACGACGCAAGCAGCGAAAAGCCCGGCGAGTCGCAGTGCTGAACGATGCATCAAACAGAAATTAGTCTTTGGGTATCGCTCGACTAGGCTTATTTGGAATTCTCCATTCAAGTAGCAAATACTAAATAGCCTCTTTTTCGTTGCGCCTGCGCTGGAGGTAAGGCCATGATTAAAGACACTGCTTTGGAGACGGGAGACTTTGAAGACGGGAGATGGGAGACCATGAGACCATGAGCCTTGCGAGTTCGTCCGCCCGCGATGAATGATCGACTTCACCTAGGCGAGCCGGCCGAGGACACTGCGGCTCTGACTGAGGCCATCCTCACCTCTGAGGCGCGCCGCGAGTCCCTGCAGGAAGCCCGGGAGCGTCAGCCCTCCCTTCACGGCGGGATGCTGCCCGGAGTGGGAGCCGGGGCGGCTTACCTGGGGCTGCGGCAGGGGCTGAAGAGCGGCGGGACGGGCATGCTCGTCGTTGTCTTCCTGCTCGCTGTGATGGAGGAGGTCGACCGCCTGGTCTTGGCGAGTCTGGCTCCCAGCATTCAGAAGGCCTTTAACATTAGCGACACGGTTCTGCTGGGCATGCTGAGTTTCGGTGCGCTCGCGACCGCCGTCGGATCCCTGCCCATGGTCTGGTTGGTCAACCGGGCGCGTCGCGTCCGACTCCTGGGAGTGGCCGCCGGTTTCTGGGCGGTCTTTTCCGTTCTCGGCTCTCTCGCAGTGAACGCCTTCCAGTTCTTCGGGGCGCGAATAGGAGTTGCCCTGGGGCAGTCGGCGAGCCATCCTCTGCACGGGCCGCTGCTGGCCGACCGCTACCCGATCGGCATGCGCGCTCGAGCGTTTGCAGGTCAAGGGCTGGGGCGCCCGGTCGGCATCGTCGGCGGCTCGGCGCTCATCGGCGTCATAGCCGCTTCTGCGGCGGGCATGGAGGGATGGCGGCTCGTGGTCATCGGCGCAAGCATCCCGACAGCCTTGCTGGGGTTGGCCGCCTTGCGGTTCGTCAAGGAACCAGAGCGCTCGGTGAACGAGCGGGCAGCCGTGTTGGGCTCGACGCCGGGCTCGACGCCGGCAGGCGGGGGCGACCACGATCCGCCGGTGCCTGTCTTAGCGGCCTTCGCCCGGCTGCGTCGCGTGCGCACCTTCTACTACCTCTGCGCCGGGGCTGTCGCTGTCGGTTTCGCCTTCGTTTCTCTGCCGATAGAGATCAGCCTTCTCCTCGACGCCGAGTACGGATACGACTCCTTTCGCAGGGGCTGGATGATCTCCCTGACGTGGCTGGCGGCGCTGTTTGCTGTGCCTCTGGCCGGTCGCATCTACGACAAGGTCTACCGACGCCGACCGGAAAACCTTCCTCGGGCGGCGGGTGCGCTGATCAGCATTGCCGGCGTATTCCTCATCTGCGCCCTGCGCGTCGACCAACCGGCCGCGCTGATCGGGATGCTGGCGGTCGTGAACGGCTGTTTGGCGGCCGCCCTGGTCGCCGCCGGGCCGATAATCTCCGCTGCCGCTCCTTACCGCTTGCGAGCCGGAGCGTTCGCTCTCTTCGCAGTGTTCTTTTTTGGGGTCGGGGGCTTTCTGGGCGGCGTCCTGACTGGGGCGATCTCCTCTTCGCACGGGGAGCGGATGGCGGTGAGCGTGCTGGGTGCGCCGCTGATGATCCTCGCTGGCGTGCTGGTCTTCTACTGCACACGGCACATGCGAGCCGACATGTCGTCAGCCGTCAACGAGATGAGGTTGGAGCACGAGGAATTCAAGCGCACCAAGGCGCATCCAGATCGAGTCCCGCTGCTATGGGTGCACGGACTGGACGCCGGTTATGAGGGTTCTCAGGTGCTCTTCAATGTGGGGTTCAGCCTCGGGCGCGGAGAGACGCTGGCGGTCGTCGGGTCGAACAGTTCTGGGCGCTCCACCCTTCTGAAGGCGGTCGGCGGCTTGCTGCTGCCCGACAGAGGTTTTGTCCGCCTAGGTGGGAGGAACGTCACCTATCTCAGCGCAGAGACCCGTTTCAGGATGGGCATGGTGCACCTTCGCGGCGGTGAGGGGGTTTTCCGTTCCATGAACGTGGATGAGAACCTTTCGGCGGCGGTGCTGCGTTCGGAGCTTGAACGCAGCGAGATAGCGCAGAGGCGCGAGCACGTGTTCTCGATTTTCCCCTTTCTGGCGGACCGCCTGGACTCTTCCGCCGGGGAGCTTTCGGGCGGCCAGCAGCAGATGCTGGCCCTGGCCATGGTCTTGATGCATCGTCCGTTGGTTCTGATCATCGACGAAATGAGCCTGGGTCTGGCCCCGGAGGCCCTTTCCGACCTGTTCGCAGTGCTGGAAGACCTCAAGAGTCGAGGTCAGAGCATGCTGGTGGTGGACCGCTCAGCCAAGAACGCGTTGAGACTGGCCGACCGAGCCTTGTTCCTCGAAAAGGGTCATGTGCGCTTTGACGGGACGGCCGACGAGCTGCGCGGACGCAGCGACCTGCTGCAGGTGGCCATGCTAGACAGCCGTTCCCTCTGACCGCCGCTGACTTCCGCTTGACTGCCGCTGATCTCTGCTGATCTCTGCTGATCTCTTCTGAGCCGTGATCGAGTTCTTGAACTGGAGCGTCTCCTTCCAAGACCTCCTTTCGGGAGGCGTCACGGGGCTCACCTACGCTGCTCTGGGGGCTGGCTTCGTGCTGATTTACCGAGTCACCGGCGTGCTGAACTTCGCCCACGCCGAGGTGGGGGCGCTTTCGGTGGCGGTGTTCGCCCTCCTGGTGGTGAACTACGACCTGAACTGGTGGTTTGCGTTCGTTCTGGCGATTCTGGCGGGTGCGGCGATCAGCAGCGTCATCGAACTGACCGTCATCCGCCGCTTTTCCGGTTCCTCCCGACTGGTGCTGCTCATAGCCACCATAGGGGTCGCTCAGCTCCTTCTGCTGGCTCGGATCAGCCTTCCCGGTGTGTCGATTCCAGGCCCCATTCCCCTCCCGTTCGGGGGGCAGTGGCAGATCGCCGGGCAGGTTCGCATCCTGGGGCGCGATCTGCTCATTCTGATTCTGGTGCCCGCCCTGGTGCTGCTGCTGGCTCTCGTTATGCACGGCACCCGCATCGGCTTGGCTATTCGGGCTTCCTCGGAAAATCCTCAGACCGCCAGGCTCTTTGGAGTCAGCGTGCGGCGTTCGTCCACGGCGGTCTGGTCGATTGCCGGTGCGCTCGCCGCAGCCACGGCAGTGCTCTTCGTTCCGCTCTCTGGCATCAGCGCTTCGCAGACGGGCACCGCTGCGCTGGGCGCACCTCTGCTTCTGCGCGCCTTGGTGGTGGGTCTGCTGGCGCGGATGCGGTCTCTGCCCCTGACCCTCCTGAGCGGCCTGCTGGTGGGAATTTTCGAGAGGGTCATCCGCAGCAACGTGGATTCTTCGAACCGCTCCATCGTAGATCTGTATCTCTTCCTGGCCATTCTGGTGGTGGTGCTGTTCGGGATTCGGCAGCGCCGCCTAGAAAGAACGGCCTGGTCGCTTTCCCCCAAACTTCGCCCCGTTCCTCGTCGTCTGACCGACTCCTGGCTGGCGCGAAACCTGCAGGCCATAGGTCTTTGGGTGCTCTTCGGCGCTCTCGTCTTGTTGGGCTGGGGGTTGGACTCGCCGTCGGCCCTCTGGCTGTGGTCGGGAATACTGCTCTTTGGCATGGCGGCGATGTCCATCACGCTGCTCACGGGCTGGGCGGGCCAGATTTCGCTGGGGCAGTTCGCCTTTCTGGGGCTGGGGGCGTTTACCGCCGTGGCCCTCACCAGCGGTCACGACCTCATCCCGTCCGGTCTCTCGCATTTTTCCGTGGAGCTCCCCTGGGGTCTTGCCGTGCTCTTGAGCACCGCCTTCGGGGCGCTCGCCGCCCTGGTGATCGGTCTCCCGGCGCTGCGGGTGCGCGGCCTCTACTTGGCGGTGATCACGCTTGCCTTCGCCGTGGCCGCTTCAAGCTGGATATTCCCACAGAACGTTTTCAGCGGGGGGAAGACCGCCGTGCGACCGGTGGCCGAGCCCGTGTTAGGCCCCTTCGACTTCGGGGCCTCGCGAAAGTCGTTCTACTTCCTTTGCCTGGGCTTCCTGGCGGCGGTTACGATCCTGGTGGCGAGGCTGCGTCGGACGGGCGTGGGGCGATCCATGATCGCCGTGCGCGAAAACGAGGAGATGGCGGCTGCGTCGACCGTGTCGCCTCCGCTCATGAAGATCGTCGCCTTCGCCAGCGCCGGGGCTATAGCGGCTCTTTCCGGCGCCCTCTACGCCACGTTGCTGCAGAATCTCAGCCCTTCCAGCACGTTCAGGCCGGAGTCTTCCATCGACTTGGTGGCGATCTCCGTCATTGGGGGGATGGGGTCTGTAGCAGGCCCCATCCTGGGGGCTATCTGGGTGAAGGGACTTCCCGCTCTGGTGGACGTAACCGCCCCTCCCCTCTCCGTCCAACTAGCGACCAGCGGAGCCGGCCTGCTCTTTCTGCTCCTCTACTTCCCTGGGGGATTTTCGCAGATTGTCTACAACGCACGCGACGGACTGCTGCGCCTACTAGAGCGCCGCCGCGGGGGGCGCAAGGGGGAGGCGAGCGGTCTGCAGGGGCAGATTAGGCCAGGTACGCCAGAGGAGGCGGAAGACGCCGAGGAGGGCTTCCTCGCCCCTCCGGATCCTCCAGACCGGCTTGACGCCGTTCGCGGCGACGTTCGTCCCGACGGCGAGCCGCTGCTTGCCGCTGCTTGGCGCCCCGGGGTGGTCTTCCCTGAGGCGGAGGACTTGGCAGTCCCGCCGCCTGCCGGGGAGTCCTGGCTTTCGGTTCGGGACTTGAGCGTCCGCTTCGGAGGCAACACTGCGGTCTCTCACGTCGACTTCGAAGTGCACCGCGGCGAGTTGGTCGCGCTGATCGGCACCAACGGCGCCGGCAAGTCGTCGTTCCTCAACGCCATCGGAGGCTTCATTCCCCGCGCCAGCGGCGTCGAGGTGGAAGGGAGAATCGAAGTCATGGGCCGGAACGTCTCCGGTCTGAGCGCCTACAGGCGGCACCGCATCGGACTCGGCAGCAGTTTTCAGTCTCCTCACTTGTATCCCGACCTCACCGTCGTCGAGACGCTCATGGTGGCGCTCGAGGCGAGGGAGCGTTCGCACCTGATTCCGTCCTATCTTGCTCTGCCGTCCTCGCTCGGCGCAGAACGCCGCAAGAGCCAGGCGGCGCTTGAGTTGGTGGACTACTTCGGACTTGGGCGCTTCTCCGACCACTTCGTGTCGGAACTCTCCACCGGCGCTCGGCGCATAGTGGCTCTGGCCTGTCTGCTGGCTAACGACGCCCGCGTGCTGCTCATGGACGAACCCACGGGCGGACTCTCCGGGCCGGAAACCGAGGCGTTCGCCCGCCTCATCAAGAGGCTGCAGGCGGAGATGGATGCGGCCATCGTGATGATCGAGCACGATTTGTCGTTAGTGATGGACATCAGCGACCGGGTGTATTGCATGGAGGCGGGGTCGGTCATCGCCGCTGGTGCGCCCGCGGAACTCCGGAGCGACCCGCGTGTGGCGGCTTCGTACCTGGGCGAGGGCCGCCTGGACTGAGCGTTGGATGCGGCTCTCCTCCCAGCCAGACTGTCCTGCATCGCCTGTTTCGCTTGACCCGCCTGTTTCGCCAGCCCCGTTAGCTCCGCCTGACCTGAGCTTGTCGGCTGTTGGCGAGGCGCTCTTTGATGTGTGCGGCGAGAGGGCCGTTTCCGCTGAGCGCCTCTCCGGCGGCTACTCCTGGATCACCCTGAAGGTAAGTTTGGCCGACGCATCGTCGGTGATTCTTCGGGTGGCGCCGCTGGGCGGGACGGTCGAACCTTACGATCCGGCCGCCGAAGCCCTGCGGGTGAGCGCTGCTGCGGGTGTGGTTCGGGTTCCCGACGTGTTGGGGGTGCGCTCGCTGCCCAACCCCGTCGGTCGCCCCTTTGGTGTGTATTCCTTTCTGGAGGGTGAGGTGGTGCGGCGTCCTGTACACCCCGACCCGTACCGGCGCAAGCTGGCGGAGACCCTGGGTGCCTTGCACGGCAGCGCAGCTGCGTTTGAGGTCGACTCGACTGAGGGGATCACGGCAGCGTATGAGGCTGAACTGGCGCGGATGGCGGCTAACTACCGCCGTTGTTGGAGGCATCCGGGAATCGACGCCGCATTCCGCTGGCTGCACGGCCGCATACCTGACTGCCCGCTCCCACCCGTGCTCTGCCACGGGGACTTCCGTCCTGCGAACGTTCTCTGGAGCGGGTCGGGTGAACTAACAGGTGTGATCGACTGGGAGCGCGCCTGGGTGGGTGACCCCCTCTGCGACGTTGCTTTCAGCATGCACTTCGGGGGTTGGGCAGCAATAGAAGGCCAGGCGTTCGACGTATATACCAGCGCCGGGGGTGCGGGTATGGATGCGGGTCGTTTGTCTTACGCCCTTCGGTTGGAACGGGTTAGGTCGTACCTCTCGGCCATGACGGGGTTGTCCGCCCTGGTTCGCGGCTATTCCGACGATCGGCGTCTGGCGCTCATAGGCGCTTCGGCGCAGGAGGGCGCCTGGGAGTTGGTGCGTTGGTTGGAGTCCGACCTTCCTTCTCTGAGCGCGGTGGTGGGTGAGCCGCCCGCCGCCCGATGTCCGCTGCATGAGGGCTTCGGTTTCGGCGGCAGCCTAGGCGTCTCCGCGTCGCCCGCAGATGCTGCGGCGCCCGCAGTCTCTTCGTCGCCCGCAGACTTCTCAGCGCCCGCAGATGATGCGGATGCCGCAGCGAACCCGCTGGAGGAACTGGGGGTGCCTCCGCCCTCGCCCGCCTGGAGTGCGGAGTGGGAGCGCCTAGTTGCTCGGATCGACGACTGCGGCCATGAACTGGCTGCCCCGCTGTTGGAACTGGGCGGTAAAGACCCAGCGGTCCGCAGAGGGCTGCCGGTCATGCGCTGGCGTGAGTTGTGACACGGAGAGCCTGAGCGACGCTCAGGCTAGGCGTGTCCGCCTAGGCGAAATCGCCGCCGGCGTACCAGTTCTCGAACAGGGGGCGTATCGCCACGTCGACGAGTTCGACCTGCTGACCTTGAGGAGAGATCACGTAAGCGAAGGCGTCGGGCTGTCCGTCCTCGCCTACGCCGGAGTTTCGCAGCCGCCAGCCCTGGGAGGTGAATCTGGAGAGGTCTGCGTTGAAGTCTTCCGTCCAATATCCCACGTGATTTAGACCGCCGTGGACGGCGGCGTCCCAGAACGACCCTTCCGGCCCGGAGCAGAGTTCGACCTGAACAGGGCCTTCTTTTGAGTAGTTGAAGTGCACGCTGGTGGAGACGACTTCTCCGTCCACCAGGATGTCCAGCTCCAGGTACTGCCGCTTGTACCAGGTGATGCCAGCGGCCTTTGAGTAGTCGTCCATCGCCTTTTCTAGGTCGGGAACCACCAGACCTATGTGGAAGGGTGTTGCGAAGTCAAACATTGTCAAGTCCTCCGATGTTCTTGCGTTTACGAATCGGGCTGCTTCTTAAGAGGTTAGCCGTTAACTTGGGCGACCTCGGTCGGTCTTAGGCGACCCTAGGTGCCCTAGGCGCAGGAAGCCGACAGCAGCGACTTCACCTCGCACAGACCCTCGATGTGGGCGTCCCACTCCTCGATGCTGCGGGCGAGGGGCACCATCAAGGCGTGCTGCAGACCTGCTTGTATGTATCCGTCGAGTATCTCGGCGATCTCCTCAGGCGACCCGCCGACCATCTGACGGTCGCCGTAGCCGTCGCCCACTTCGCTCCAGCGCCCTCCGTTTCTCAGAGAATCCCCTAGGCGGACTTCCATGTGGATGGAGATCGTCGGGTCGCAGCCGCTTTGGTGATCCTGTTCGCCTTGTTGTCGGGGCTGCCCCGCCTGCCCGCCTTGACGCTCCTGCTTGCCCTGTTCAAGTTCTTCTGATTGTTCCTGCTGGTAGGAGCGCAACTCCTCTAGCCGCTCTCGGAACACCTCGAGGGGCGCCCAGGTACCCATCCATCCTTCGCTGCGCGCCGCCCGCCGCAGGGCGCCTTCTGAGGAGCCGCCCACCCAGATGGGCACAGGGCCGGGCGGAGTGGGCTTGATGCGCACCCCTTTGAAAGAAAAGTGAGCGCTTTCGAACTCGACAGCGCCCGACCAGGCCGCCCGCCAGCCCGCAATGTAGTCGTCTAGACGCTGCCCGCGCCGCACCATCGGTACGCCGCAGGCGGCGAATTCCTCTTCCAGCCAGCCGGCTCCGACCCCCAGGATGGTGCGGCCGCCCGACAGCCAGTCGAGGGTTGCCCACTGCTTGGCGAACTGCATGGGGTTGCGGTAAGCGGGGACTAGCACGCTCGTGCCCAGACCCACCTTGCGGGTGTGGGCGGCTGCGGCGGCCAGCAGCGGCACAGGTTCGGGGAAGAAGGACGGCATGCCCTCCAGCGAGAGGGGAACCGCCACGTGGTCGGCCGTCCAGACGTCGTCGAAGCCCAACTCTTCAGCCCGGCGAGCCACGGAGACTATGTGGCCGCAACTAGCTGAGCGCCCTAATTGCGGCAGGTGCAGGCCGAAGCGCATGCGCCTCTTCAAGAAACCCGTCACGCCGTTGGCGATGGTGATGGTCGTGTGAGTGGGTGCAGGCCGAAGCGCATGGTCCTCTTCAAGAGACCCGTCCTTCGCCCCTCCGCCATCGGGGCGAGGATCGTCTCACGGGCACTGCCCCCGCAGACCTTCGGCTCAGAACCTGAAGCGCGGCCACGGCGGATGCACCGAATACTCCACCACGCCGTAGCCGCGCTCGCCGGTCTCGAGCACTTCGAAGTCGAAGAACGGCTCGTAGCAGTCCAAGCGGGCTTCGGCGTCGTTCTCGTCGCGCATGAGGCCGTTGCGGGTCTGGGCGTGCTTGCGTCCGGTGAGCACCGTGAGCGTCTCTCCGTCGGTCAGCTCGAAGGTCATCCGGAACGACATGGCTGTGCGCTCGTCGTCCTCCATGCGGGGCGTGCAGCTCGCAGAGCGGATGGGGCGGGAACCGGAGGCGTCCGCTATCCATCCCCCCGTGTGCGCCCTTCCCTCAGGGATGGGCTGGGTGGGGCTCATCCAGCCGAAGGAGTTGAGGTGACGTTCGGGAAGCTGAACTGAAGGCCAGAAATGACCCCAGGAAGCCTGCTGCGTCTTGCGCCTCTTCGGCTCCCAGGGGGAGGGCTCAGTGAAGCGGTAAGTCCAGGAATGGTCACGGTGCGACCAGCAGGAAATCGTCCGCCTCTCGCCCGCCCTGGGGCCGCCGTAGGTCTCCAGACTCCCCGAGCAGTTCAGGGCCTGCTCGTAGTGGCCTCCGTAGCTCTCGTAGGTCGCCAGCGGGTTGCCTCCGAAGCAGTCCGCGTAGTCGAACGGAGCGAAGCGGGCGTCGAAGCGCAGGTCGAAGCCGAACTTTTCCCCGTCGAACACCCAGCGGTAGCTTTCGTAGGGCTTCAGCACGGAGAACTTCACCCGTCCGTCGCCCAACTCATCGAACTCCCCGCCGCCCTCCAGCGGACTGCGGGACGCCCACTGCTGATGCACTCCGTCTATCACGTAGAAAGCGCTCGCTCTTAGGTAGGAATGCGAGAGGCTGGCGTGGATGTGGTTGACGCCGAACACGTCGGCTTCCCGGTCGGCCACCGAAAACCAGAAGTTGTCGCTCCAGAGTCCGCTTCCCCCTTCCGGCGGCGGATGCAGGTATTCATCCTGTTCGGTGAGTTTCATGTTGCCTCCTGAGTGGTCGGGGGAGGGGCGGGTGCGGTCAGGTTTCTGATGAGATCGCCGGCTGCCGCCGATGCGTAGCTTCGCAACTCCTCAGCGTCGGCGGAGGAGATGGGGTGCGGCACGGAAGTGACCTGGTAGAGGGGAGCGCCTAGGCCGGCGGCGAATTCCTGAGCGATCTCCGTGAAAGGCTCGGTCAGCAGCAGGGCGGAGGGGACGCCCCTGGCTTCCATCATCAAGGCGTCGTGCAAACTGCACGCAGTGCAAGCCCCTCAATCGCCTACACCGGAGATGGCCATGCGAGAGCGGGCGGCGATGAGGTCTGCGGTGCTGACGTCGAGGGCGGCGCTGGCCGACTGCTTGGTGTGCACGCGCACTTCCGCTAGGGGAAGTCGTTTCCTTAGTTCTTCGGCGGCGTGGGTGAGAAGTAGTTTGGCGTTGGGCTTCCCGTTGTCGATGAGGGTGAGGACATAAGGATCGGAGACGTCGGAGCGCTCCCTGCGGGCGAGGGAGACCGCTTGGGAGGTCTCTTCGAAATCCGGTCTCACAATCCTGATTAGCGACCGGTTTGACGACCGGCTGGGCGACTGATTCGGTCCCCGACTAGGCGACTGACTCGGCGGGCGGCTCGACGACCGGCTGGGCGGGATGTTCATGCGACGCTCCTCTTTCTGCCACTCACGCCTGATTCCCTTGCCGTTCACGATTCAGGAAGAGGGAGAGCGCAAACGAAAGAGGGAAAGCGCAAGCTGGGGTTGGGTTGGGGTTTGGGGGGCCCCAGCTTGCGCTGATCTGTAGAGACCTGTAGGAGAGTCTAGACGCTAGGTCACTTGTATGCAACAACGAATCTGGAAATCTTCGGAATCGTCTGGGGAATTGTTGTGAGTTTATTGTCTCATACAGGTTTTCCTCACGCATCGCCAGTTCGCCTGGGGATCGTCTGAGAATTTTTTGAGAATTCATCGGGAGGTTTGAGTGTCGGGACGCTCGAGTTTCAAATCAGACATCAGGCTCTCACTTCCACCCGGCGCGTCGCCGCCCTGGTGTGCAGAAGCGGCGCCCAGGAGGGGATGTAGGCAGACCAGCCCGCTCCGTGTCCGCCCGCCGTCACGAGGAACAGGTCGTCGGGGGATTTCACTGCGGGGAGTTTCCCGTCGCTCCCAGGCGTCATGTCGTGCTGGGAGTCTTCTTCGATGACCACGCCCGCCGACTGAAGTTCCGCGGGAGAAATGCGGCTGGCTTCCGTCAGATATTCCCGCACGGAGCGGCGGCTCCACCCTGCGCCGATCAACGCTGAGGCGTGTTCGGGGCCGAGCACGACAACGCCCTGGCCTCCTTTCCCGACTGCGTAGGTGGCTGGCGACCGCATGGCTGCGGCCATCGTGTCGAGAATGCCTTTGGGGTCGGGGTTGAGGAGGTTGGCGACTTGGCGAGGCCCTTCCGTTCCCAGGATGGTGACCGTGGAATCCTCCTCGGTGAAGCCCAGTTCGACGCCCAGCCGCTCCCACGGCTCCGGGGGCGGGTCTTCGGCCAGACACATCGTGATCTTCCCGGGGTGCCCCAGCGAGGAAGCGTCGAGGTAGCCCGTGCGTGCGTCGAAGTAGTTGCGGGCCACCAGGCGCAGCGTCCTTCCCACTACGGCGTTGGAGCGCTGCCCACCTCCTAGGGCGTTGTGCTTTGCAGCCATCTTCAGTTCGTCGGTGACCGCTCCGCTCACTATCAGGCAGAACGCTGCGCCGCCTGTGCTGGTCATGACGGTGTGGGCGTTGAATGCCCGATCCAGCATCGCCGAGAGGGCTGCGATTACCAGAGGGAAGTGCTCCGGAGCGCAGCCGGCCATCACAGCGTTGGCGGCGGCCTTGCGGGCACTCAGACGGCGGTTTCTCTGAGGAATCTCCCCGAGGATGTCTTCGGCGTCCAGCCCGGCGCCCTCCAGCAGGGCCGCTACGCGTTCAGGAGTGGGGGCGATCACGGGCAGTCCGTCCGTCCAGCCGCGGGCGCAGAACTCTTCGAATAGCCGTTCTTCGTCTATTTCCAGCGTGTCTTCAGGCGTCTGGGGGGGAGGCTCTTCGGGCGTCTGGGGGAGAGACTCTTCAGGCATCGGCGCTTCGACTAGTCGAGTTGCGGACGGATAGGCGATGGCCTAAGGCGCAAGGCAAACTTCAGGCGCAACGGGACGACCCTCTTGATCCTCCGCTGCCAGATGATTTTTACTTTGCTCGGGCACTTCTGGCCACCGCAGCGATGGCGTCGAGCTTCTCGCCGATCTCGGGGTCGATCTCCTCTTCGGGGACGTATTCTGCCAGTTCGTAGAAGCTTTTCTTGGCCATCTGGTTCGGAAGCCCGAGACGCTTGTAGTAGTCCTTGAAGAGCGGGGTCAGGAAGTCGTCGCTGACTTTGGTGTCACGATCCCAGGGGCTTTTCTTTCCCAAAACCTCCATCGCCTTGACGACCTCGGGTATCGCTTCCTGCATGGCTTCCAGCCGCTTTCTTCGCTCGATTTCGGCGAGCAAGGGTCCCGGTCCCCAAGCCTTGCGACCGGTCTCTTTTGCGAACGCTTCGAGGGTGGACTTCGAGCAAAAATAGTTTTCGATCTCGCGCCGCTCCCACATCAAGCATTCGACAGGGTTTGCTTCTGGCCGGGGATCCAGCCGGTCGAAGAGCGCCACACCAACCAGTTCTGGGCATGCCTCTTTTAGGCCTTGGAAATGGTTTCTGACCTCTGCAGGATTGTTGCCCACGTGGTGCACGAAGACGCGCTTTAGTGCTCGAGCGGCCTTCTTGTGGCCGAGCCGGCGAGCAAAAGCCTCGAGTATCGACAAGTCAGTGGGCCCTTCGAGGTAGAGAACCCATCCCTTCTGTTCCGCCAGCAGGTAATCCTCAAAGCCGATCGACTTGAGAGCCTTGAGAACCTGGCTTTGCCCGTGCTTGTCGATTCTGTGGGGCTTGCCGACGAAGGCCACGAGCGTGTCCTGGTCTCCCGCTTCGCTCATGATCACCTCGGAGTGGCTGGCGGCTATGACCTGGCTGCCGCTCCCCGCGGCCGATCTGCTGATGTGTTGATAGATCTCGCGCTGCCGCAAAATCTCGAGGTGGACGTCGGGTTCGTCTAGCAGCACAACCGTTCCTGGGTGGCTGTACATGTAGGCAAGCAGCAGCATGCACTGCTGCAGACCCCGTCCGGAAGAGGAGAGGTCGAGTGTTGCTTCCCGCCTTTCCTTTGTCTGTGTTTCCTGCGTTTCCCTGTAGGTCATCTTCAGTTCGCCGCGTTCTTCGACGTAGATCGGCGGGTCGAGTTCGGCGCCGAACATCTCTCGGATTTGCTCGACCAATAACTCCCAGTTTTCAGGGTCTTGGCGGTACACGAGGAAGCACAGGTTTCGTAGCACTTCGGCAGTCCGTCCCTCTCCGATCCTCACGTTTATGGCTCCCCGATTGAGGCGGGTCTCGTTCGTCGCCAGCCCCGACATCGGCGGAAGGTAGGCGACGTTCACCGAAGAGGCTTCCGTGGGCACTTCCATCCGTTCCGGCTCTGCTGCGTTGCTGCGCCGCGGTCGGCAGTAGAAGGATTCGGTATTCGCAAAGTCGAACTCCAGTCCGCATTCCCAGGTTCTGCCTTCGGTTTCCCCTTCTACGGATATGTCGATCCTGATGTTGCTGGTCTTCTGCTTGCCGTCTTCCCTCCTCACGTGCCTAGTGCGCAGGTCCCGCCAGAGGAGGTTTGCTGCAGGGACAGGCACGGCCAGCAGGTCTTGGCGGTTGACGGCAACTCCCGGTCGCGACTTGGCAGCGCTCGCTTCAGAACGCTTTTCCAGCCAGCGCTTCAAGCCGACGTTCCAAAGAGCCAGGGCTTGCAGAGCAGTGGTCTTTCCGGAATTATTTGGGCCGACAAAGACGACCGGACTGCCTAGGTCGATCTCCACCTCCTCGAAGCGCTTGAAGTTGCGGATCGTGAGCTTGTTCAGCATGGCGCTAGGGAGGTTTGCACGACTCGATGCTACCTGCCGCCCCGCGGTCGTCTCGCTGTGTCGCCTGGTGGCCGGTGTCTAGCGCCGCTGGAGGTATTGAGAACGACCGAGGACGGTTTAGAGGGGCGCTGGTTGGAGGGGCGCAGGTTGGAGGGCGCTGGATACCGCGAACGGGCAGGGCGATACCCGCAGAAGTGGCTTGGGTGACGGGGGAGATTCAGGGAGATGCCGCCCGGAGGTTGCTTACCAACCGATCGCTTGATAGTCAAGAAGTGTGACACGGAAGCATTCAAAGCTGCAGTCGCTTGCCGAGGTCGCAGAGTCCGTTCCCGACGGAGCGACCGTGGCGCTGGGAGGGCTGTCGATGAACAGCGCGCCGATGGCGTTCGTGCGTGAACTCGTCCGCCTTCGCAAACGCGACCTGACCGTCGTGGCCATAGTGGCCGGCATGAGCGTGGACTGGCTGGCCGCGGCGGGCTGCGCTAGGAGGGTGATCACCGGACTGGTGAGCTTCGAGGGTTTCGGCTTGGCGCCCAACTTCCGGCGCGCCGCCCAGATCGGGGAAGCAGCCGAGGGCGGACTGGTGATGGAGGAGTATTCGGAGCATCTGCTTATCTGCCGCCTCCAGGCGCAGAGCCAGAAGTTGCCCTTCGTGCCCACCCGTGCGGGTTTGGGAACTGACGTGCTGGCGCTCCACGCCGAAAGCGGAACCCTGCGCTCTGAGGTCGACCTAGTTACTGGCCGGCCGTACGTGGCGTGCACACCCCTGGCCGTCGACGTAGCAGTGGTGCAAGTCCACGAGGCCGACGCCTGCGGCAACGCCCGCGTGAACCCTAAGTTGATCTGGATGGACAACGAGATCCTCAACGCTGCAGAGCGCACCGTCGTCTGCGCCGAACGGATCGTGGGCACTGAGGCGTTCGTTGCCGATCCGCACCGGACGACCTACCCCAGGTTCATGGTCGACGCCGTCTGCGAGGCCCCGTTCGGCGCCTTCCCCACTTCGTGTTTCCCCGACTATGGGCACTACGAGCCTTTCTTCAGGGAATATGCGGCTGCGGCGGGTTCGCCGGAGGACTTCAGGGCGTTCTTCACTGAGCGCGTGGCCGCCCCCGAAAGCTGGACGGCCTTCCTCGACGCCAACGGCGGAGCGAGGGCGCTGATGGCCATCACGCGAAGCCGCGGCGGGGCAGCCAGCGGGGGAAGCGGCGCAGGCGCAGCGGGGCGATGAGCGGAACCCCCCCAGCCGTGCCGGGCTACGACTGCAGCGTCGACGAACTGATGGTGGTCGCCTTCTCACGGGCGATGTGCAGCGACACCAAGGCCTTCAACGGAGCGGTCTCCTTCATCCCCGTCTGCGGCTACCTGCTGGCGCGTCGCACCCACGCTCCGGAACTCGTCTGGGCTGCTAGCTCCATCGCTCTCGACGCTGACCCTTCCGAGATCGGCTCGTCGACTCTCTCCGACGAACTCTGGGGCGGCGCTTCGATGCTCTGCAACTCTCCGACGGACTTCTGGAGCTACGCGCAGGGCGCCCGCTACAACACCTTCGCCTTCAGAGGCGCGCAGATGGACGCCTACGGCAACGTGAACAACAGCGTCATAGGACCCTACGACGCCCCGAAGGTGAGGCTGCCGGGCGGCGGAGGGATGGCCGATCTGGGATGCCTGATTCCTCGCATCTACCTCTGGAGCACCACGCATAACCCCCGCACGTTCGTGGAGCGGCTTGACTTTCGTTCCGGCGTCGGCTGGGGAGACGGCGGTGAGCACCGAGCCTCCCTAGGGCTGGAGGGCGGGCCGCAGCTCTGCATCACCAACCTCTGCGTGTTCGACTTCGAGCCGGAGTCCAAGCGCATGCGGTTGGCTTCCCTCCATCCTGGGGTGACTGCCGCCGACGTGATGAGCCAGACAGGTTTTGAGGTGCTGATGCCCGAGGGTGAAGTGCCGCTCACAGCCGCGCCGACCGCCGAGGAACTGCACATCCTGCGCAGCGAGGTCGACCCTGCGGGGGCTAGGCGTCGGGAGTTCTGACGGGATGCGGGCGACGGCGTCGGAACGGGCAGCGCCGCCGTTTAGCGAGCGTCGCCGCGCCAGAATGACGTCATGAGGATTCAGGATTCCGTCAGCGTGGTGACCGGCGGCGCGTCCGGTCTGGGGGAGGGCGTGGCAGCGGTTCTGCTTCAGCGTGGAGGCCGGGTCGTGATCCTGGACTTGCCAGCTAGCAAGGGCGAAGAGGCCGCCGCAGAGCTGGGGGAGAACGCTCGCTTCGTCGGGGTGGACGTGACGAAGCCCGATCAGGTGGCTTCGGCGGTGGAAGCCGCAGAGGAACACTGGGGGAGGATTGACGCCTTGGTCAGCTGCGCCGGCATCAGTTCGGGCGAGCGGATGCTCACCCGCAGCGGCGACATGCATACGCTGGAGCACTTCCGCTCCCACGTGGAGGTCAACCTGATAGGCCTCTTCGACGTGCTGCGGCACGTTGCGGTGCGAATGAGCGCCAACGAGCCTTCCGACGAGGGGGAGCGAGGAGTGATCGTGAACCTGGGTTCGATAGCAGGAATTGAAGGTCAGGCCGGGCAGATGTCGTACAGCGCTTCCAAGGGGGGCGTGATCGGTCTCACCCTTCCCCTCGCCCGCGACCTGGGGTCGAGAGGCATCAGGGTGGTGACCATCTGTCCTGGGATCATGGACACGCCGATTCTCTCCAGCCTCACGTCCGAGCAGATCGAGGGCATCGTTGCGGGCAACGTCTTCCCTAAGCGTCTAGGCAGCCCCGCCGACCTCGCCGATTTGGTGTGCCACGTGATGGCCAACACCTATCTGAACGGGGCGGTCATCCGTCTCGACGCAGGGATGCGCCTCAACGCCTTCTAGCAAGCGCCTTCTAGCAGGAGAGCTGGCCGGGATCGGCGGCGGGTGCTCGGGCGTCGACAGAACGCCGGGGGAATCCCGAAGAAGATGCGGGGAAGATGGGGGATCCCGGGGAAGATGGGGGTTGGTCTGTCCCCGCCCGCCTGCGCTCGTCAGCCTGTGCTAGCTGTCCCCGTACGCCTGCGCTAGCTGCCTGTGCTAGCTGTCCTCGTCAGCCTGTGCTAGCTGCCTGCCTGCTCCGGCAAGCGGAGCGCCAGCAGGTGAGGCGTCTGACCTAGCTCTTGGTCTGCGAAGCCCACCGGGACGACGATCAGGTTTCCCGCCACCGCAGGCCAGCCGTTTATGCCGTTGTCCGCCTGGTAGTCGATCACCAACTCGCCGGTGCTGCGGTCGATCGCAAGCATCCGCCCGAAAATGGTGGAGGTAAACAGCAGATCGTTCACGACGGTCGCTCCGCCAATCACGTCGGTGGCCGCCAGCCAGTCGAGTTGGTAAATCGACAGGTCGATGAACTCGTCGTCCACCAGAGTGTCCCAGAGGATGCTGCCGTCGGAGATGTCGATGGCCAGAACGTTGCTGGGGTGTGTGAAAAGTCTGGTTCCCTCCCCGCCGCTGGCGGTCTCGTCGTTCTTATATGAAGTGGGGGCGTTTATGGCTGTCACGTACGCCACCCCGTTCGCAACAGCGATGGGCGTGACGATTCCCCCCTGCGCTCCAGGGAGCACTTCGATGGGTTCGTCGAAGGACGTCAGGTCGTCGTTCTGATGCATGCCGACGGAGGTGCGCCAGAGTTCCTCGCCGGAGGCTGGGTCGAGTCCGATCACCACGTTGCCTTTTCCGGCTGTGACCAGCACCTTTCGTCTGTCGGCGCTGGCGCCGCTGTCGCTGGCGCCGCTCGCCTCGTCGCCGCCGTCGTCCACCCCGTCCAACTCGGCCAGGGCGACAAGCACGTGGTCTCGGTCGAAGAGGTCGTGGGGGAACGCCTGAAAACCCCATCGGAATTCGCCGGTTCGCACGTCGAGGGCGACCGTGCCGGACGTCCAGCGGTTGTCGCCCGGCCTGCTCGATCCGGCGGGGAAGCCCACGGCGCCCGGGAACGGATACGGACTGCCCACTCCGAAGTAGAGGGTGCCGGTTTCGACGTCGAGCGCCGGCGGATACCAGACGCCGCCGCCGCTGTTGAGTTCGGGGTTGCCCCAGAGACCTTCGTCCTCGATGGTGGAGAACGACCAGACGACCTCGCCGCTGGCCTGATCGAGGGCGAAAATAGTGCCTCGCACGCCCGCGGGGAAGCCGCTGGTGGAGGCGAAGACCATCCCGTCGTAGACGAAGGGCTGGATGTTGAGTTCCGCCCTCCCTAGTCTGCTGGTGACGTCGGTTGCCCAGAGTTCTTCACCCGTGGCGGCGTCGTAGGCGGCGACGAGTTGACCGCGCCCTCGGTTGCCGAGTTTGGCGGCGAACACCTTCCCCCAGCCGACGGCGACGCCGGTGGGGCCGAACATGACGCCTGCGCTCTGCTCGCTGGCTGCGTCCCAGCGCTTCTTGCCGGTCTCGCGGTCGAGGGCGTAGACCACGCCCTGGAGGTCTTGGAAGTAGACGCTGTCGCCGACGATGAGCGGCGTGGTGGCGATGTTGCCCGAAAAGCCGCCCCCTGGGGCGTAGAAGCGCCAGGCTTCCTCCATCTTGGTGACGTTGGTGGAGTTGATGGGGCTGTTGGCAGCCGTGCGCGTGCCGGCGAGGTTCTGGTTGGGGAGCGGCCAGTCGTCGGCGAACTCGATTGCTTCGGGTGGCGGGCCGAGGGCTGGCGGGTCGGGGGGGTCGGGGTTGGAGGGCGGGTCGGGGGGCGGCGGGTCTGCGGTGGGCGAATCGGTGGGCGGGTCTGGCTGGCCGGGGGGCGGCGCCGCCGGCGGGTCGGCGGTTCCGGTTCCCGTCTCCGTCTCGGTTTGGACGGACGCGGGGCTGGTGTTCAGGTCGTTTCTGACGTATTCGGCGAGGGTCGAGATTTCTGCGGAGTTAAGGCGGTCGCCCAGGCCGGCCATGCTGTCCACCCCGTCGCGTATAAGCGCTTCCAGTTCCGCTTTCGTGTACTTGTCGTTGAGTGCGCCGTCTCCGATTGCCGGACCGGTGGCGCCGGAGCCGTCGGCTGCATGACAGCTAGAGCAGTTGGAGATGTAGAGGGCGACCGACTCGGCGTCCGGCTCTTCCGCTGCTGCGGGGCTGGCGATACTGGCCCCAGGGGTCGTCCCCGGCTGGGTGTTTCCGCTGCGCTCGCCGCACCCGACGAGGGCTGCCGCTAGAAGCGCAGCCGTGCCTAGCAGCAGACCGGTAGACAGCAAGCGGTTGCCCAGCACCTTCAGCACCTTCTTGGTTGGTGACTCGTTGCGGAAGTCCATCAATCCTCCTCAACTTCGATGTGAAGACGCCGCCGCATCATTCTCGGGCAGGCGCTCTGGAGGAGGCGCTTTGGATGAAGTCCGTCAATCCCTTCAACCTCAATGCGAAGGGTTAAGAGCAGGAAGTTCAAGTTCGAATCGCTCGGGATGTTTCGCCATAGTCAGAGCGGTCTCGCCGTCGAGTGGGACTTCCCGCTCTTTGCTGAAAATTTTCAAGCGATCTCCCTGGGCGAGCATCCAGGCCGTAATGAACACCGCAATGGCCGCTTTCCGCATCCCGACCGGAGGGGAGAGAAGCAGCAGGTGAAGTTCGTCGAGAGGGACTCGGCTCTGCGGTCGGCTAGCGGCCGCTGAGAAGACAATGTTCCACGCCGGACGCAGGGAAGCCTCCGCCGGTCTTCCGAATACCATCTCGCCGCTCTGGGTGTCGTAGCGGTGCAGTCCCGTTCTGTGCAGAACGGAGCGGTACATGGCCAGTTTTGCCGAGTAGTGCTTGCCGGAGCTCTCGATTCCGAGATCGCGTTTGCCGCTTTCGTCGACCATCGCCCGAAGCAACTTGGTGCGCGTTGTTTTGCCTTGAGTGGTCAGCGCCGGCCAACTGTTGATCATCTCGTTGCACAACTCGGGCGTGCACGGATAGGCGATGTCCGCTGCTTGGGAGAGCGTCTCGCTGCGGGGGCGGACAGGCAGTTCCAGGCAGGAGTTGCTGAAGGTGCTTGTTCGAATGTCGGCTTGTCTGCTGTTCTCGGGCGCTTGCCTGTCGCTGTTCTCGGGCGCTTGCCTGTCGCTGTTCTCGGGCGCTTGCCTGCCGCTGTTCTCCGCTGCTTCGGTGTCGCCGCTCGCAGCGTCCCTTTCGCCCTCGTCTCCGCTTACTGCCCTCTCAGTGCCGTGGCCGAGCAGCACCCAGCGAGAGTTCGCCGGGCTGAAGGCTTCGTCGGCCGCTGCGCGCAGCGCGGCGCGGGCCGCCGTTAGGTGTCCGGTTAAATCGGCGTTTGGCGGCTGAGGCGCCGATGCTTCTTTAGTGAGTTCGGCCACTTCAGCCGCCTGAGTGTGAAGAGACGTGAGATCGTCGGGGATGACGGCCAGAGTCGGCTTGCCGGCAGGCGCGCTCCGCCACAGCGTCGGCGGCTCCGTCTGCCCTCCCACCATCAGCAGCACTTTCCCGTCGTATTCAGATGCTGGGTCCAGCGCTAGGACGGGGTCGCCGCCGAGTGCGTAGTCGAAGGAGAAGACACGTATCAGGTCGTGTCGGGCGCTGTGGCGGGCCGCTACGGCTGGCTGCAGAGGGCGGATGTCTTCGAGCAGGGTGAGCAGGGCTGGGTAGTCGGGTTCTGCCGACGCCCTCTGCCGTGAAGAGCCTGCGAGTGTTTGGTTGGCACGAGAGCGTGCTGCCGGTATTCCGATGGAGGGTGTCTTGTCGATGGAAAGCGCCGTCCGGGCGCCCCCCGCCCAAGGACTGCTGTCCGCATCCCTGACCGACCGGGCATCTAGCAGGGAGTCATCCTGTCGAGTAAAGGTTCCGCTCGGGCGCTCCCTAACGCCCCCAAGCTGACCTTCAGGGGCGACAAGCCATGCTTCGCCTTCGGAGGATTGGCTCCTGTAGAGGGCGCCGAGGATCAACTCGGCTATGCGGCTGGGTGCATCCGACCAACTCAATGTGTGGTCGCTTTCGCCGGTTTCGGCCAGTTTGAGGTCTGGCCGCTTGCGAGCCTGCTGGCGGAGGGCGGTCAGGATTTCGCTCTCGGGGATTTTGAAGATCCGCCCTGGCGTGCCCGGCTCTTCCGCTAAGCGGCGGACGGAAATCGAGTTGCTCAAACTTCGGATACGCCAGGCAAAATCCAGGCACGCATGGGTGATTATCTCTGACGGGAGGGAGAGTTTCTGGCCAAGGTTGAAGCGATAGAACCCGTATGTGTCGGAGTGTTCAATGAGACGCAGCCTGCGGAGCGGGCTCTCAAGGAATTCCTGAAACGAAAGCGACCAGCGGTCTTCGCTTGACAGCGGCGGTGCGTATGTGAGCAGCATCGTTTCGAGGTCTCTCTTGATCGTGTTTGGATAGCGAAGATTCCAGTCCGTGTCGGTGAGTTTCTTAGTCACCGTCCACTCGAGTTCGTCTTTGGAAAATTCGATGTCTTCAAACTCGTTGAACGCCAGCCACCAGACTGGAATGGTGCACACAGGCGCCATCATCCGCCAGTGCAGCAGCCAGAGCGAAGACTGGTCTTCGACGAAGCGATCCCACCCTTTTTCTCCAAGCAGTTCATAGGCGAAACGCGTCGGCGTTGCAGTCGTAGGCGTCGCTTTCTGCACCTGGCTTTCATGGATAATTTCCGCTGCCAGCCCCCAGGTGCGTATGGCGTTGACCATGTTGATGCCGACGCCAAATCGCACCGGTCTGTCATCGGCAGAGAAGACGCGAGGGTCGCTCTCGGTGACTACGAACGCCTTCCGAAACCACCCGTAACGGGGCGCAAAGCTGTCGTGCCGCCGAAAATGAGGCTTAGCGACGTCGGCGAGTTTCATCCCTCGCTCCGACGTTTTCCGGCCAGGCGTTTCAGCGCCTGCGAGCGTTCTTGAGTCACGCCCCCAAGTTAGTCAGTAGCTGCGACGTTATTAGGGACTGACATTGAGGTATGACAAGCGGAGTTGGGATCGCCTTAGCTCTTACGTGGAGATCAACCCTCTCTCTGGTGAAGACCCCCGCACGCATGACGAGAGGAGCGGGGTTGCCTTAGTTCTTACGAAGGATGATTTCGCTGTAGTTTGGCTTGTTGTATTCGTAACGCTCCGGGAGAAAGTGGCGTATCCAGCGGATAATCGTCTGCCATGCTCTCGTGGATTCCTCGTGCGAAAGCGAGAACTCTTGCTGCAAGTACTCTCTTACTTCCCCAAACCGGCGCGGTTTGATTACGAATCGATCGATGCTGTTGAAGATTGGGATGGCAAGTAGAGAAACGGCAATCACACCTTTGAACCCGTCTTTGGTCAGACCTAAAGGGGGCTGCAGGGTCGCAATATCCAGTTTTCCTGTTTGAAAAGTTTCAGTTGGTAGTAATTCGGTTTCGGAAGGTTGATAGACCCTAAACAAGTCAGCAGGAGAACGACAAGCGGGTATCCAGGATTCTAGGCGAAGTTGCGGTTCATAGAGAAAAGTCTCTTCGACTAAGACGTTTTGATGATCTTCTAGATGAATATCCAATTTCCAGTTATCAGCACTTTCGAGAAACGTTTCATAAAGGTTTTCATCAACACAGACGGCGGCCTCGAATAGTGTTTTTTCGAATTCTTCCAAGCCGTCTTCCTTCAGGTTGGCATTGATAAGAATCTCAAGGTTAGGATTCGACGACCAGCCGAGTGCGGAGTTAGTTAGGTTGGCGGAACCTATAAGAACATTGTCGTCGCCTCGAAAATACTTAGCATGCAAATCCTGGCGCAACCAGAGAGTTCCTCCGTGCTCATCAATAATGCTGAACACTTCCAGGTCGGTAGCTCCTGACATGATGTCGGCGGGTCGCCAACGCGTAACGCAGTTCAGCCTTGTCGTCCTGGGAATGGATTTTAGCAGTCTTTCAAAAGCAGACACTTTGATAAACGGTGCGACGAGCAGTATCTCGTCCGAAGCCGCTTGACAGAGTCTCTCAAGGGCGGAGCCGGGAGCGAATCCCGGGTGTTTCATGTCTTAGCTAGTTGCCTAAGCTCAGTTGTCTATTCATCCCGGAGGAACTGTTCCGCGTACTTGCCCCATTCGAAACGTGTGTCCTGAATTTCCCTCTTTTTTGAAGTAGGAAACGCTTCATCCTCGAATCGCGCCCAAGCCATGAGAAGAAGCTTAAGACCGTCATGGGCTCTAGTTAATCTATCTATAAATTCCTCCTGTGATAGTTCTCCGTTAGTTGACATATCTGTTGATTGACTTTCAGTGCCGAAAGAAGAATCGTCCGGCAAATCTTCAAGCACTTCAATTAAGTTTTCATAGACCGGATGATTAATATTTAGCTTGATTATCACCTCTCCTGCTTTTGGTTTTACTTCAAAAAATGTGCTCCCTGAAAGATTTTCGGAAACAAAAATATATTTTAAACCCAAATCAATTGTTCGTGCAGCTAGTTTAGTTGACATTTCTTCAGATAGTCCTGATGTTTCTAATTCTTTGGCTAATTCCTCCTTTCGTTCTTGGGAGGGAAGTCCTTCTTCTTCGTCGCTTGCCCCTATATAGCCACCTTTTTTGCGTTGCCCAGTAATCACAGTGGCTCTTCTTTCTGGGGAACGGGAATTGTTTTCTCCTATCTTGTTCCTTCTCCTGGTACTGGACCTGGCCTGTATTTTGATTAACTTTCGAATTTCTTTTAGGTTCTTATTAATCATTTGAATAATATCAATCAAGGGCCCCCTAGGATCTTCAGTGCTGAATAGTTCCTCTTGAAATCCGGCCAGACTCGCTTCGTCAGTTAGTATCTTTTCAATTTCCGAAGCTATATCTGTAAAGTTTCTTGCCGATTGTTTGTTATTAGTCACACCAAAAATCTCGTCTAGTGACGGTGGAAATTCGACTTCGACTCCCCACCAGCGTTCCCTGGTATCGTGTTGAATAACCAAAGAATTGTCTAATTCAAGCTCTCTGTCGGCTCTGATAAGGGAAACTCCTACGTTTCCTTTTGCGTGCTTACCGCGGGGTGTGCTTCCTGTGGTCCTTTGATCGCGTGCTTCTTCTTTGGCGAGAGTAAAGCGCGTGATGACGGTATGCTCTTGTCCAAAGGCTTGAATTATACTGTTGACTTCCCAATTATCCCCATGCTCTTTAAACATCGCCCTTTTGTCATAAGGACTCGGCGTTGAGCTGGGAACCATCAGATAAATTGGATCGTTAACTTTGGCTTGTTCATCAATGTCAAAATCATTTGGGTGTTCTTCTAAAAAGCTTACCATGCGAATTTTAACACGATTTTTTGCAATGTATTTTCTGTACATACGGCCAATGGTCAGTTCTGAATTTTTTATTATTGTTTTAGCGGTTTTCCATAAGCATCGGTCTAAGTTAGACCACACAACAAGCGTACCGGAATGTCCGAGTGTGCGTGCTGCTTTTTTCCAGATTTGTGGGATTTCTTTCACTCTCGGGACAGGAACTGTCGTGAGTTCCCCCGATTCTACTTCATCAATATCAATGTAGCTGTATAGTGGTTCGTTGCTGTTTCCTTGCCATGTCCAAACTTCGACCTTGCGGCACTGGGAAATGGAGGAACTTGGAAGTCCCATTCCAAAACGGCCGATTCCGCTGCGATCTTTCAAATACGCTCCGTTGCCAAACTGAAGTGCTGCTCTTAACGTTTCCTTAGTCATACCTGAGCCGTTATCTAAAACGGCAATTTGATGGATATTGCGAC
The DNA here is from genome assembly GCA_965242895.1 of Acidimicrobiales bacterium. Lineage (GTDB taxonomy): Bacteria > Actinomycetota > Acidimicrobiia > Acidimicrobiales > CATQHL01 > CATQHL01. The sequence continues at coordinate 830,208 of OZ251507.1, read as the reverse complement.
GTGTGCGTTCTCCCGGAATAAGCCTCTCGCAACAGTGAATTTCAATGTGGCTAGCTTGGGCTTGAATGGAATTGTCTACGAGTTCTGCCAATGCATAAGTAATATTCCTGTATCCGTTGTCCCTCATTGCGGTAACTGCTAGATAAGGTGGGATCAGGCTATGTTCTTGTTCTGTTGTTCTATTATTGGATTTGTCAAAGGCTTGATTATTTGCCATTGTTTACTCCCTTCATTCTATGCTTAATTCTTAGTTGAAATCGGAAGTTGATTCTGAGTTGTCTGTCCAAACGTCTTCCCAATTGTTAAACGCTTCTACCATGTTTCCGAAACCTGGTAATTGTGTGTCTACAATTGTGAAGATTTCCGCTTCGGCGTTTCCGCCAGCGAGCATTCCGCGAGTTGCTCTTCCGACCATTTGGCTGTAGAGGACGAGCGACTTGGTGGGGCGGGCGATTACTTCTGCGCTTGTTCGAGGAGCATCGAAACCGGTCGTTAGAACTCCGTAATTGCAGAGAATCATCGGTTTCCCATTGCTGTATTTGTACTCATCGATTAGGCGTTGCCGCTCTTCTAATCCGGTTTTGTGGCTGATAGAGGCTGCTCTTAATCCGCGTGCCTGCAGAACTGTGGCTAGGAGTTTGGAGTGTTGGACTGTGGCGCCGAAGACCAGAATTCGTTCATGTCGATTGGCTAGCTCTTCTACAGTGTTCACTATGAGCATGTTTCTTTGCACGTCTTCGGATAAAGAGTTGAGAATTGATTCGGGGATGTCTAAGGCTCTTGCTAAGCCTGCGATTTGAGCGTTGCTCAGTTCTCTGTCCTGTGAATAAAGGAGGGATCGGAAAGTTGGCTTGGCCAAATATCCCTCTGCGATCAAATAGTCAACTGGGCTGTCGTGGCTTTGAGCGTTTAGAGTTACCTTGTTGTGGTTGAAGAAAGCTGCCAGTCTTTCGTCCTCTTCGGGATCATCCCAGGTTCTTCCGGGTGTGGCGGTCAGTCCGAGTAGACCAGCAAAATCGTTTCTGTGGACTAGATAATCTAGGAGAAAGCTGTAAGTTTCGGCGCTGGCTTGATGCGCCTCGTCGATGATAACAAGCGAGGTTCGGTCTGCTAAGCGGGTAATGAAATCGCTGTCTCGCTTAGCTCGTTCAAATAATTTCGACAATCCTGCTACTAAAAATCCGTCTCTGATGTCTTCTATAGAAAGGTCTCGTTCATTTCCCCAAAATCTGTAGATGTTTAAGTCACGATCTCCCAAATATGACCATGCCTCTTCGAATTCTTCGGAAGCTTGTTCGCATAGCTCTTCGCTGTAAGCAAGCCAAGTCGCCACGCTAGGTTTCTTTCTAAGCAATACGGAGGAGGCAATGTGCATTGCGGTGCGCGTCTTGCCGGCTCCGGTCGGCATATGAAGAACGACCCGTCTTTCGGTAGAAGATAATTTTTCGAGCACCTTTATCATTGCTTGATATTGATGATCAAAGAGGGAGTACTTCGGTTTGATGCAATTGATTGCTGGAGTTTGGATAGTTATTTCTGGTTCTTTGATTTCCAAGCTAAAGAAGTCGAATAATTTTTTCTCTTTAGAGGAGTTCTTTCGGATTGAAACTTCCTCCAAGAGTTTGTATACGTTCGGCGACGGATGAGAATTTAAGTCGAGAAGTCTGGCAAGAGAGGCGGCTTCCTCTGGACGCAAGGACAGCAAGAGGCGCCTGCGGGTCTCGGAGTTTCTCAAGATCGATTCCGGTGAATGAAGCTGCAGGCAGAGGCGCTGCAGACTCAAAGGCAGACCGAGTTTCGGATCGAGCGTTCGAAGGAGGCGCACGGCATGCTCTCCGACTAGGAGCCCTATGTCAGTTGCGTCGCACCTAGCTAGCAATTCTTCGAAGTTCATGCCTGCTTTTCGTAGAGTTCCTTTGCAAATTCAAGTGCTTTATCTAAAGGTGTAAGCTTCAGGTTTGGATCGTTGACTGCTTTAAGCAGTTTGGGGCAGCCCGCGCCAGCAAGCCTGTTTCCTATATTTATGATTTGTTTGGGGTCCTCAATTCCTTCATGTTCATGTCCAAGTTGGGCAAATGCTATTACTGCTAGGAGTTCGCAGAGTTCGTCCGGCATTTGTACGTTTGTTGTATAGACGAAATAGGTTCCCCATTCGCTAGGCTTTCCTTCGAGTGGGGGAAGATCTAGAGCGACTGCTGATGCCAGGGCAAGCGCCCAGAAGTCTAGTTGTCGCTGAAATGGAGATTGCTCAAAACTCACATGCACTGATTTGTGCTGCCGTACTAGCCTTTCGATGTCTTTTTTTGAATCTTTAGGTAAGTAAAGTCGATTTGCTTGAGATCTGATAAGGGATGTGAAATGGTTAATCGTTGGCCTCCTCAGGTCGCTTGTTCCAATTTGGAAGGTTTACTTGTCCTGTTCTTTCACAGATACTGCAGAATTGCCGTGGAGAACAGTCACATAGAAGAGCAACCAGTCGATCTTCGGTCCAGTTGACAACATCACCCCCAGAACCTGCATCAATAGCATCCCATTGTCCAGTGAGGGTATAAGTTGCCCCTGCGAATTTTGAAACAGTCTCTATTTCCGATTCTGCCGCAAGATCAGAGTTAGTAAGAAGGAGAATCGGTTGTGAGGATTCTTCGGCAATCACACGCAAGGTGTTGGTCCTTACTTTACCTGACATAAAATTCAGCAAGGAGTCCGCTATCAACGGGGCATTTGTTTGTGATTCAATGCACAACGCTAGAACGAAAGAGAGTGCTAACACACGGCGTGAAGCCCCATTGATCTCAATAGGAGGCATATAGCGTCCTCGGCTATTTAGAGCATATATTTCGTACTCATTGTCGGTTTCAGAAAATAGCCTTAGTCCAACGTCGCTGATCATCCGCAAGGTTGCCTTGCCCTGTTCAGCTTCTTCATAATCTTCATCAGAAACATTTGCCGCCATCTGAAAAAAAAGTAGTCTCATCTGACGTGATAACGCTTTTACTTGCTGATCATTTATTGTAGTATAAGCTCTTTCGAGAATTGTATAGACATGTCTTGCCATTGTGCTTGCTCGCCGCATGTTGTCTGCAGTTCGTTCATTACGCAGTCGCTGAGCTATTGTTTTCTCAAGTGTTTCTATTCGCTGAGAGGCGGGTAATACCTGTATTTCATTAACTGCTAATTCACGAGTAATAGATTGCAGGTTAGCTTCAAAAGCATGAATCGAATCACGAATGACTTGGATTTTTTCTTCATCAATATTATCTAGCTTTTCGTTAATATCCCGTTTTTCCAGTTTTAAGCTGTTGATATCATTGTCCAGTCTCGTCAGATTAGTGGTTAGTTGACTGCACCTGTCTAGCCACTGAGAATTTTTGGCTGTCAGCGAAAGTGATTGAGCGGAATCAAATAAAATTCCAAGGTAGTTTGCTCGTTGTTCTTCCTTTTTTGATTCGATAATTTTCAGTTCGATATTCCTGCGATTAATGTTTTCGCTTACAAGATCCTGGCCACAAACACAGATTCCATCGGCTAGTAGCTTTCGTACATAGTTTAGATGTCTTAAGGGTATCATTCCCTCTTGGTGAAGGGGCTTAAGTTCTTTTTCTACTGATGATAGCACTTTTTTTGCCAAACAAGAGAATAGCTCCACGGATTCGAGCGTGCTAGAAAGTTGCGTTAAGTTTTCGCTTCGCAATCTTGCGACTTTTTCAGTTTCGAATCGATTTCGCTCTAGATGAACTCTGAGTTCAGAGGCGACCCCTAAGTTCCTAAGTTCACTTTCTAGTTCGTTTCTCTTTCTGTTTAGCTTGTCTTCTAATGACGATCGAGTGCGCTTTTGATCTGATATGTCATTTTTTAATTTATCTCTTTCGTCTCTGAGATCCTCCAACTCACTTTGCAATGAATCAAGATTTTTATCGCCTACTTCTTCGGTTGCGGCTGAGCTAAATTCACGGGACAGTCTTTCTACACGCTTTGAGGCGGCCGTGAAAATATTTAGACCGAGGAGACTATGGACGGCGTTTGTTGTCTTTTTGACTATGGCTCCTTGGTTGATCGATTTGCTTTCATTACCTCCCACAAAATCTTCGGCTTCATCCGCATCCATAACAAAGAAGTCACGTAGATCCCATGGAAGCAACTGGCTAGCCAACGCATCGGGGCCGATCGAGTGTTCGGACCATTGTCCGACATTGTCGCAAATCATTAAAAGAGATTTCTCATTGATCCTAAGGAAATCCGGCTCCCGGTCGCTTGACACGGTTTTCCCCTTAGTGTTAACAGAGCGTATTAATTGATACAGCTTGATTGAATCTCCCGTTTTGGGATCTAGTCTCGATGAACCGTCGGTTTCGAACTCTAGACTGACTTGTGTTTCAATTGGTTCATCGGTTGGTTTCCACCATGCTGGGTGGAGAGAAAAGCTGGAATATGATCCAGGTAACCCACGTTCTCCATACATACCCCACCGTATTGCTCGGAGGAATGTGGTCTTGCCTGAACCATTCTCTGCTCGAATAATGGTAAGAGGTTGATCTGGATCGGCAGACGGTTCAACCACGATATTGTCGAAACAAACAAAATTCTTGATCTCAATTCTGCGTAGTCGTAACATTTCTAGTCCTTAATTATTTGTTCCAAAGCTGTTTTTTGAATACTACTTTTTACTTTTTGGTTAATATGAATCGCCGAAAATGTATGTTGATCCTCAAGATCAACAATGTGCATGACTAAAGTAATTATGGCTTGAGGATCAAAGCTATTTTCTAGGGCTATCTTCTTTGCCTCGATTTGAATTTCTTTATGGATACGGTCAAAGTTGTTCACCACGGTCTCCCTTTTGGTGTTAAAGGCGCGATTACTAGCGCACCTGTTCGTTTCAGTATTTCTGATGTTCTTCTAGTTGGCCAGTACTCCTCTTGAATTTTTTCAATTTGCTCAAGTGCTCCCTCTTCTCCATGTGCGTTCTGTGAGTTAGCAGCTAATGCATAGGCTCGACCCAACTCAGTTTGAATGATTTTTTTAATGCTTGCTGCTGTTGAAGTACTGGCTGGTTTGGAAGGCGGCAATGCAAGGAAATCGTGAATAATTGCCCAAGGCTTGTCAGGATGCTTTCTTAAGACTCTTCCTCTGCGTTGAATCCATTCTCTTTGTACTGTCGAGGAGGCCAAGATAAATGCTTCCCGGATACATGGGATATCTACACCTTCATCTAGAACCTTCTTAGCTAGGAGGACTTGGTAGCCCCCATTTCTAAACGTTTCGAAAGTTTGTGACAGTTGCTTCTTATTGCGTGTCGTTTCTTGGGTTACAGAACCCCACCTTATAGTTAGCTCATTCAGAAGTTGCTTAATGTTATCGAATTGTTTTGGATCTTTGGAAGAGGCGTAAATCAAAACGTTTTCCAACTGTCGCGGTTCACGGTGGACAAGAACTTTTCTCAACAGCGAAAGCTTTGCTGTTGCTGTCTCGATGATCTTACGTCTAGCAATTAGTAGGGAGGTCAGAGTTTCTTCTCTGTCTGTATGTTCATTAGAATCGTGATAATTCGACAGTACGGCAATCTTGTTGCTTAATTCAGTGAATTTGTCAAGTTCAGTTTCGTTCAACGTGCAAGCGTGGATATAATAATTATAAGGGGAAAGACAGAACCCGATCGCACGGTCAAGTTTGAATTCGTATACAGGCGACCCAAAGAATTCAAATATTTCTTCAGTTCCGTCTGCATCATATTCGCGTTCCGGAGTAGCCGATAGCGCAATTCTTCGTTCAAAAAACTGGGGCTTGTTGTTTATGAAACTGTTCACTCCTAGGGTATGAACTTCGTCTCCAATGAGTAGGCTGGCAATCGGTTTAGTTCCATCGCCAATTTTCAATGAAACTGTATTTTGGAATTCTTTGGCAGCTAAGAGATTATTCGTAACTATCATCACATGTGTGCCATTAGCGTTAGTGTTGCGAAAGAATCTAGTGAGAGAGAGGTTGGTGTCCGATTCGAGAGTGGGAGTTGTGGCTGATATGCCGAACTTTTTGACTTCTTTTTGCCATTGTTCAATCAACGGGATGGAAGGCGCTGAGATCACTACGATGAAAGGTATGTTGCCTATGCGGTCTTGAACGCGGGTGGCGCAAATGAGGGCTGTGAGAGACTTGCCTGCCCCTGTTGCCATGGAGATAATCCCTTGTTCTGGCTCGGGTTGTGCTTCCCAGGCTCTTACTGCCTCCCCCTGGTGTGCATAATCTCCAGTTTCCCAATTCAACCATTCGGGTATTTTCAACCGGGGTGTGCTTATTTTGTTTGGAGTCTGGAAGCGTCTTTTCAGTGTTTCCAAAGGGTCAATTGCCCAAGTTGGATTGCCATCCTCTTTTGCTGCCGCAATATATTCGGATATGCCCGGTGCTGCAGCAGGAGCGGTCTTAATGATGTCTTGTTTTAGAGTTTCGGAGAGGGTAAGCACACGGTCAATTTCGCTACTTAGTCCTTGCGACCAGCTATCCAATAGAGTGATTCCCTGCGAGACTCGATCGCTGCTGTACTTCCCCCAGGAGATATCAACGTCGAGATACTCAGCACCCGTGGCAGTTCCGTAACCGGTGGTATTTCCTGAACCTCTTGCTAGTACTTGATTTTCTCCGTCGTCGAACAGCCAAATTTTTGGGTGATAGTTTGAAGTAGATTTGGGTACGGCGATGCGGAGATGTAGTTGCTTGGTTGCTAGCATCCAAGCTAGACAGTCCAGAGCGTGACGTCCCAATGCGGAGGCTTCCACTTTCCCCTCTGTGAATATCTTTCTAATTCGGTCTTCGGCTTCTTCAGCAGTCATTTGATGTGCCGTATCTATGGCCTCTCGTTCTCGTGGGAAGAAAGTCGGCGCAACGGTGAACTCAATTTCTGAGGTGTCGGTCCTGTTCAAGTACTCTGCTAGCCCAGGTGACAGACGTTCGATCCAGCCCGCTGCAAACCAGCCGAAAGCTCCGCGAACCGAAGTAGCAGATCTGAATCCTGGTATGAGAATCTTGGGACCGACCGGATCATCAGGCAGGTGGTACAACCCGGGTTTTAAAGTAGTTTCCTCAGTCAACATTTAAAGCACTCTTCTCCGATTCTTGATGCGTTCAAGTAGAAAGTCGGATTTAGAGGTCGTGGATTTATGTTCTTGCGAGGCAGGATCTTCGTCTAATGAGTTGGCTAGTCTAAATTCGACCGAATTTGAAGATTTGACAATCAACAGGACGCGTTCGGCCTCTACTGCTCCGAGTTTTCTAAGTGGATCCGAAAGATAGCCGAGACTAGGACCTGAAATTGATGATAGTCTCCAACTGATTGAAACATCTCTGCATCCAAGTGGCATGTCTACTTTGACCCGTATTGACTCATTGGGTTTGCAGCCTAAAGCGTTGGCAAGTTCTGGAGGGAATCCTGCTAGGCTGTGGCCATCAAAGTAACGATCTTCTACAATGAAACTCCAGTAGGGGGAATTGTCTTCATTGTATCCTTCGATTACGTCATCAAGATGACGTAGGGATATGGAAGATGTGTCGGCTAAGCTGACATAGCCGTCTCGAATATGGAATTGTGGAGTAGAGGCGAATGTTCTGACGCTTGATTCGCTTACCCCGAACAACCTTGGCAGTTCATCCAATAGGCGGCTTAGTTTGGTTGCGCCGTCATCCTCGTTGATTCGCTGGATGATTTCAGCCGTAATGCCTTCGTATTCGTCGTCTATCCATTCTGCCAAGCCCCAACGCTGCTTGTCTGAGCGAGTAATGCTGGAGATTATTGATAGCTGCCCGCCAATCTTCTTTAGCGGAATCTGACTGAGGGAAGCGATTTCTTCTTTTGTGGCAGGTCGTCCTATTGTTAACAGAGCTGCTTTTACTTGAGCTCTAGCAGTATCACGCAGCGCTAGATGCTCTCCGATTCGGTGAAGTTTGCAGCATTGAAGCAACATAGGCCAAAACTCTTCCCAAGAGTTGTTTGGGAGTTGATGTTTAAGTGCATTCTCATCTATAAGACCAACATCATCTGCAATTGAATTAGCTGATTTCTTTAATTCTTTTACTAGTTGTTGTGCCTCTGAGCTAATATATAGATTCGAACAATCGGAATAATTCAAGTGATGAACAATAATTTTCTTCACAAAATCTGGTGCTGAGTTGCCGGTGAAACAAGCGAGGATATCCGAAATTCGTTTGTCGAGTTCTGAGTACTCAATTATGGGATCTAATTCGCGTCGAAACAGTTCGACAGTTTCCTTTACGGGTTTAATTACTTCATCTATCTTGTGTTCAAACCTCTTTTGAGTACGGCGTATACTTTCGCCTGTCTGGCCAACCTGTTTCCCAATGCTTTGGAAAGAAGTAGGGTTTGGATGAAAGAGGCGCTTTTCTAATATCAAAGCTTCTATTTGAGTAAGTGTGTTTTTCAGGTTTGTAATTGCATCAATGGCTTCGAAGCACTCCGTAGCAAGTGAATCCATTTCTCTCCGCGTCAATGGAGGGGGTTGCCAAGTTGTTGTGTATATGTTGGAACCTGCAGGAGGGGGGAACTGATTGAAGTCCACGCCCTGCTCGGCGGTTACCGAGCTCATAGCGCGCACACTGTGCATTGCATGGCGTCGTCCTCTTCGTCGAGGGCCCCGCTTAGGGCATCTAGCAGGGGGAGGTTGGCTTGGGGTGCTGCGGACGAGCGGGTTAGGGCGACTTCGTGGCGGTCGAGGATTTCCTGCTTGCGCGCCCGCAACTCCACGAGGGTTTCTCCGCCGCTCCACGTGTACTGGCGCCCTTTCATGGCCTGATCGCCGAAGTCGGCGTCCGTTCCGGCGCCGGCGTCCTGCAGCACCTTCTGTTCTATGGCCACGGCCTGTTCGAAAAGGTCGGGGTGCCTCTCGGAGAGGCCGATCCATTCCACCTTGCGTTGGAAGAAGCAGAAGTAGCAGCCCGAACGCGTGCGCCACTCGTAGTAATTGGGCAGACCGATTCCGGCGTCCTCGAGGATGCCGATGACGTCGGCGTGCGTTATCCCGTCCTCCACGAACGGGAAGCGGGTCTCCAGGTTCTTCTTGGTGGAGATGTGCCCTTTGCGGTTCTGTTCGTCGGCTCTGATGGCCACGTAGGAGACCGCCTGGTCGTCGCCTATCCAGTCTTCTATGGGCTTGATCTTCAGGTGCCTTGTGCACCAGCGCATCTGCGGAGACGGCAGGGTGCCGCGGAACATCTTGAAGTAGTGGTCGAAGTCTCGATTGGCGTTCAGGCGCTCGATCGGTTTGCCCAGAATCATCTCTAGGCGGTTCAGGTATTCGTAGGTTTCGGGAAGTTCAGCGCCCGTGTCGCAGAAGAAGTACTCCATCTGAGGCACTCGGTTTCGCATGTAGACGGCGAGGGCGCTGGAGTCCTTGCCCCCGGAGATGCCGCAGACGTGGCGCACAGGCTCAGGCACTGCTCACCCCCGCTGCGGCCAACTCCTTGGGCGGGACAGCCCTCGGTTGGCTCTTGGCGGCTGCGATGCTGCTCACCCCCGTTGCGGGCAACTCCCCGGGGGCTGTGGTTTCGATGGACTTGTTGAGGGGAAAGAGCCGCTCGACTAGCAGGGCCAGCAGGGAGTGCTGGGCGTGCTGGCCTGCTCCGGGCGAATCGCTGAGGTCGGCCAGTTCCTCCAGCGTCATATCCAGGAAGTCTTCGCAGGGGCCTTTCTGCCTGCGGTCGACGCTGAGCAGGCGAACCACTTCACTGCCGTCGGGGCGGGTGACGGTCAGGCGCATCGCGTCGAACGGCCCTCCGCCGTCCGCCTTGTTCTCGGCGTGCAGGGCGGCTAGGCGGTGGAAGGCGGCGACCCGCTGAGGCAGTTCGACCTCGAAGCGCCGGAGGTCTTGGTCGTTCCACTCCGACGGAGCCTTCTTGGAGACGACCGTGGCGATCCGCTTGATCCAGTTTTTGTCCTCTTTGCTCCAGTTGTCGTCCCCGGCCCCGTCGTCGGCTAGGGCTAGCACGAACGCCTGCGTCTCGGGGTTCAGGATTTCCCGGCTCACGGCGGCGGCCAGCCCTGAGACGTCCCGGCGGGAGGTCGCGCTGCATTCGGAGAGGATCAGGTCGGTCAGCTTGCGGAGGAGACCGTCGAAGTGGGCGTCGAGTTCGTCGAGTGTGCCGACGAGCCTCTCTGCGTAGTCGCGAGCCGCTGTGTAGGTCTTTCTGTCGGGGGTCGCCTCTGGGAAGCCGAGTGTTTCGGTAAGGGTTTTGAACAGCAGTTCGTCCGGCTCGCGGGCGGCGGCCAGGACTTCCCGCACCCGCAGGGCGTCGTCGCTCAGGTGAGCGGTGCTGCGGGTGTGCTTGGTCAACTGGCGGAAACGCCGCAGCATCTCGATGACCACGGCGAGCACGTTGCCCACCCTCCGCCCAGGCGAGTGGGCGCTCAGTCCAAGCCTCTTGGCGAGCGCCTTGACGACCGCTAGGCGCGCTCCGGCGGTGTTGGCGAAGTGCCTGACGGAGAAGTGGTCGGGGTTGCGCGTCAGCCGCTCGGCCAACTCGGCTGTGAATTCCGGCTTGAAGGTGCGGAGTTCGTAAACGGCGACGTCTTCGGCGTGAGCTAGCAGACCGGCCGTGAGGAGGACGGGGATCGCCCCGGCCTTCATCCCCAGGGGAGGGGCTTGCAGCGCTGCGGTGATGCTGGAGACCTCCACGCGGCGCTGCTTGGCGAGCTCGAAGTGGTCTTCCATGACCTTCCAGGCGGGCATGAGGCTGCTGTCTTCGAAAGGTTCGCGGAAGACCGGAGCGCCCTTGGGGGCTTCGGCTTCGGGGCGGTGCAGTCCGGCGGCGGCCAGCAGCGACCTGTAAATGGCTACCTCCGGCCCGTATCCGGTGAGCCCGAGGTGCGGTTCTTCAGGGCGGGTGAGCATGGCTTCGAGCAGCAGGCGGCGGGCTTTGGCGGCCTGAGCGGTGAGTTCGCTGCGGTTCGACATCTCGTTTCCGACCCTTGGTGTGTCGGGGTATGCGAGGTCGGCGGCTTGGGAGAGGACGGCGCTGCCGCGCCCGCTCTTCAGCCATCTCGGGCCTTGGGGTTCGAGCAGCGCCCAGCGGCACCTTTCGCTTTCGAAAGCCCCAGCTACCGCATCCTCCAGGGCAGTCTCGGCTTGATACTGCAGTTCGCCCGCTTCACGGCGGGCTACCCAGTCCTCGGAGATGTCCTCGTCGTCGGCCAAGGCTGCTGTGGCGGCTGCTTCGCGGGCGGCTGCGGCGAGCTCCGCGCAGTCCTCTGGGATAGCAGCGAGGATCGGCTTGGGGTGTGCGTTGCCGTTCTCTGTCGCCTCCGCCAACTGCGGCGGCGTGTCCGACCCCACCACCAACAGAACCTCTCCGTCGTAGGGCGAGGCTGCGGCCAGCGGCTCGACCGATTCGCTCCCGTCGACGTAGCGGCGGCCGAACACCCTCAGGAGGTTGGCTTCGGCGCTGTGCCGGGCGGCGACCACCGGCCTGGGGGCGGCGGTTCTTTCGAGAATCTGAGCGAGTGGGATATCTCGCAGCGACCTGCGTTCGGCTTCGAGTCTCAGGCGTATGTCTATGTCGCTGCCTTGCCAGATGCGATATTCGTCGGCGAACTCGCGGTAGGTGACCACCCCGGCCTCTTCGAGGAGACCGAGGATTTTCTCGGCGTCGGCGTCGAGGAGGCGGAGGACGGCAGTCGAAGCTCGCAGCGTTCCACCGCCGGCGACCAGGTTGAGCAGGGCGACGGACTTGGCGATCCTGCTTTGCCTAGGGGTAAGGCCGTGTGTGTCGGCGAGGCGGGCGGCGATCTCTGCCCAGCGGACGTTCTGGCCGGCGGCGCTGGCGGCGAAGTAGTCGTAGACGACGTCGAGGCCGATGCTGGGCAGCCTGCTCCTCTGAGGAAGGTTGGTGTCTGCCAGGAAAGCTGCGGCGCTCGACGTCTCCGGCCCGGAGAGAAACGAAAAGAGGGAGCGTTCGTGCTGTCCGTACCGGCTGCAGAGTTCTGGCAGGACGAGGGCTGTAAGCGGATGCAGCGGGTAGCAGGAGGCTACGACAGCGGGATCTGAGAGGTCGCTCACGCCCAGAAGCCGCATTGGCTTTGCCAGCCGGCTCGCCCAGCGGGAGATCCGCTCCGATATCTCTGGGGTGGGTTTGAACGCCGTCCCGATCAGGGCGCGCACCTGCGAAGGGGATTCCGTGTAGGCGACGTCTTCGAATCGACCTTGCACTTTCGCCCACTCCCGCCTCTTGGGGGTGTCGGTTCCAGAGAGGTAATCCTCGAAGGATCGGTGTTGGAGGGTGAGAAGGAAGATGGGCAGCCCAGCGCCCTGTCCGGCTTCCGCCAACTGCTGCAGGATGTAGGGGTCGTTGCTTTTTCCGTTGGACTTCTGTCCGACGGCTTCGAGGTTTTTGCCGAACTCGTCGATTATCAGGAGCAGCGGAGCTAGTTCGGCCAGGGACTTGGCGAACTTCAGCAGATTAGAAGGGCTTAAATCCCTGTGGGGAGGTTCTCCCGGTCGGGAGAGATCACTCAGATATTTAGGGAAGTTGTGGGATAGGGGGGGGGGGGGGTCTTTTTTGCCGATTTTTTCTGAGGCGGCGAAATTCGAGGTAGCGACGGCCGATTCCAGCGCCCGGGCGACGGTTATCTCGAGCGCTTCGACGTCGCCCGTGGCTTGGCCGACGAAGAAGCCGCCCTGGGACGTTCCGTAGCGCTCGTGGGCTTGCTCGATCTTTGAGCGAGTCGCTTCGGACGCCTCTCCGATCAGCCGCAGAGCGAGGGAGCGCTCAGGCGAATCCTGGCCGAAGGCGGCACGGGTGAGCAGGGCGAGGGAGGACTTTCCGGAGCCGTACGGGCCGGTCAGAGCCCAGGCCCCGCCGGCGCGTCCCGCTGCGGCGGTCGCTGAGATTCGTCCTAGGAAGTCGAGCGCCCGAGCGGTTACCACATACCCTTCGAGGGGTTCGGGCCGGGCGGAGTCGCGCTCGAGGTTTGCCGAGCGGGCGTAGCGGGGGGAGACACCGATGTGATCGGCTAGCACGCTCACACTCTCGCTCCGCTCTCGAGCAGGGCGGCGTCGTGGAGTGGGCGGAGTCTGCCGTTCGGCTCGCGCTCAATTCCCAGGGTGCGGAGAAGGTCGTCGTCGATTGGGCGGTCTCCGGCTGGGCCGGATATTTCTTTGGTTTGGCGCTTGCCGTAGTAGTCCCCGAGGATGTCGTCGGCCAGCGTTCCGAGCGGCTTCGTCCAGGAGAGGAAAGGCGAGCCGACCGATGCGCCCAGGTTCAGGCCGGGGGTCGCCTCGACGGCTGGCTCCAGGGTGGCGAGGAGTTCGTCTTCTGACAGCCTGAAGGCCATGCCCGGCCAGCCCGGTTCTCCGGCGAGACGGCTGATCGTGACCATTCCGGTGTCGGCGTCCGCTGGGGCAGTCCCGCCGGCGGAGTTCTCGCGTAGGACGCAGTCCAGGGATGCGAAGGCGAGTATCGGCGGAGGCAGCGAGGACTTGGCTCCGGCAAATCTGAGGCGGTCGGTCACAGGCGAACGGGTGATGAGGCGCAGTTCACGCATCGGGCAGTCGAGCAGGTCGTCGATGCTGGTTCGACTTGAGGCTTTGAGCGCAGCAGGCCCGTAGGTGCGTAGAAGAGCCGAGACGTCCTTCTTGATGGAAGTGGCTTTGGGCAGTTTCCATTCAGGGGCTGCTTCCAGGCTGATCGTCACCAGCGTCTCGAGTTCGTCTTCGGTGAACTCTCCTGCGTTGAGTTCGGCGAATGCCAGCCACCAGACCGGAAGCCGGCACGGAGCGGACAGCAGCCGCCAGTGCAGAAGCCAGAGGGTTCCTGGGTCTTCCATGAAGGAGTCCCAGCCGGACTCGCCGAAGAGGGCGTGGCCAAACCTGGTGGGGATCGCGGCGGACGCCCGGGCGGAGGGTGATTTAGGGTCTTCGGTGAGGATTTTCGCCGCTAGTCCCCAGAAGCGGATGGATCGCACCATGTTCTTGCCGACGCCGATGCGGACGGGGGCGTCTTCGCGGGTGAAGATATTCGGGTCTTCTGCCGCGGCCTCGTACGCCTTGCGGAACCACCCGTAGCGGGGGTGGAAGGTCTCGTGTCGGGCGAAGGTGGGTGTCGCCGCTTCGACTAGGCGCAAATCAGGCCGCCTCTTTCCATGCCTCTAAATCCATGTCCCTAAATAGTGAAGGGGTGTGACAGGACAGGTCAGCGTTCCAGGCGTCAGCGGATGCCTCTAAATCCATGTCCTTAAATTAGTAAAGGGGTGTGACAGCGACAGGGAAATCGCCGTTCCGACGAAGGGGGCGTCTTGTCTGGAAAAGATATTTCAGGTCATTTCGCGCACGAAATTTACGGCTTCGACTGTTCTGTTGACAGCGAATTCGACGTCGTCCGGCGTAGTGAAGCGCCCCAGGCTGAAGCGCAAGGACTCATAGGCGGCCTGTTCGTCGAGCCCCATCGCCCGCAGCACAGCGGACGGCTCGGGCGACCCTGAGTTGCAGGCGCTCCCTAGGGAGACTGCGACCGAGTCGAGGTTGACAGCGACCGCCTCGGCGTCGGCTCCGGCAAATCGGAGGTTGGCCGTGTTGGGGAGCCGATTGGAGATGTCGCCGTTCTGGGACACTCCGTCCAGTCTTTTCGCTAGTCGGGAAACGAGGTTGTCCCTTAGGTTGGCCACCCGCGCCGATTCGACCTCACGCTCAGCCTCGGCTAACTTGCTTGCCGCTCCGAAGCCCACGATCCCCGCCGCGTTCAGAGACCCCGACCGCAGGCCGCGCTCCTGTCCGCCGCCGTGGATGAGAGGGGAGAGGCGCCTTATCGCCTGGCGTGAGCCGACCAGGGCGCCCACCCCCCCAGGGCCGCAGATCTTGTGCGAACTCAGCGAAACTAGGTCGGCGCCCGCGTCGGAGATATCGAAGCGGAGACGCCCCACGGACTGAACGGCGTCGCAGTGGAAGAGGGCGCCGACGGAGTGCGCCATCTCGGCGATCTCCTGCAGAGGATTAAGGACGCCCGTCTCGCTGTTGGCGGCCATCACTGAGACGGCTAGAACGTCGTCGCCGAGCATCTCCTCTAGGGCGTTGAGGTTCACGCTGCCGCTCGGACGGACGGGGATCAGATCGAGCTTGGCCTGCGCTCTGGCGGCTAGTCGGTCGGCGACCTTCCGCACCGAAGCGTGCTCGACGGCGGAGATCAGCAGCCGCTGGCGCTCAGGTGCTGCGTTTTCTGTGATCCCGTGGAGAGCCAGGTTGTTGGATTCGGTGGCTCCCGAGGTGAATACCACTCCGCTCGGGGAAGCCCCTATTAGCGATGCCACCTGCTCGCGTGCGACCTCCACGGCGGCCGCCTGGCTGCGCCCGTATGCGTGTGAGGAGGAGGCGTTGCCGATTCCTTCGGAGAGGGCGGCGCAGACGACCTCGACCACCCGCGGGTCCGCAGGTGCGGAGGCGTTGTAGTCCAGGTACACCTTTCTCATGGGCTCTAAGTTAGACGACGGGTGTGACTGAGCCGGAAAACCCGCACTACATCGGTTTCTTGGCGGTTTCCCAAGTCGCTCGGTTGAACGCAGGGTGCGAAGTTCGCATCAGTTGGCGGGGTTCACATCAGCTGGCGGGGTGTTCTGAGGCAGGGTGTTCAGAGGCGGGATTTTCAGAGGCGGGATTTTCCCAGAGGACTCCTGGGAAACGGGCAAAGTCACCGTCGAACGACACGATCTCGCCTCTGTGTTCAATTGCCAACGCAGCTAGATGAGCATCATTGACGAGGTTGCCTCCGCTGCTTCCCACGGCGCTCAACAATCTAGACATCACGTGGAAGTGAAGGCTGGTCGGTTCTACTACGACCGCAGTTTTCCCCAGCAGCCAGGCTTCTACGATGCCCAACGCCGAGGCGAGCGGGAGAGATTGCGGAAAAAGCTCCGGTTTGGTTGACAAGCGAACGAAAGCAAGGATCGATGTCCAGGCGAAACCTACCGTTGCTCCCCCGGAGAGCGAATCGTCAAGCCATGATCTGGCTGCTTTGTGATGGAGAACGTCTTCGTTGACCGCATACAGCAGGACATTGGCGTCCACAATTTTCATGATCCGCGGCGCATTTTTCTGATCAGTTCCTCGTCTTCGAGTTCTGCGGCCACTTGTAGGGCGCGGTCCAGATTGATCGTGGGCTTGCCCATTGAAAATGTTTTGGTTTGAAACTTGGTTTCAGGTGCAGGCGGGATGCATCCTCGGCGAATTGCGTCGTTGATTGCTTGCTTGAACGAGAGGTCTTGTGTCTGCATCAACCCGCGGATCATTTGATCTGTGTCGGTGTCTAGTGTGACTGTGGTTCGCATAGTGACAGCATAGCATCAAAGTCTATAGTGTTAGAACATCATCAGTAGTTATGCAGTCCCCCGTTGAGAGGTAAGGGGGAGGGGGAAGGTGCTTGCCGTCGATTGGGAGTCAAGCGGACGACAATCTGCCGCCCCGCCGCTCCGCCCGCCGCCCGCCGCCTAGCTAGCGAATAGTGTTACTTGGATGCCGAGTCGGGTGTCGGACTCTTGCGGCATGACCGAGGTGACGCGCCGTTGGTTTAGCGAGACGCCCGCGGCTGAGCGCAAACGACTAGGGCAATACATGACGCCAGAGGTCTTGCGCGAAAGGCTGCTCGACAGGTGCGACCTTTTTGCCGGCATGCGGGTGCTGGATCCGGGCGTCGGCACGGGCGAGTTTCTCAAGTCGGTCTCGGTGCGTGAGCCGCAGGCTGAGACGCACGGCTGGGACGTTGATGAGAAGGTGCTGGAGGCGGCGTCGGTCAATGCCCCTTCGGCGCGACTGGCGGTGCGTTCAGCGCTCGATCCGTTCGACGACGATCCGTTCGACCTCGTGATCGGCAACCCGCCTTATTTCCAGTTCAAGGCGACTCCTGAGATGCGGCGGCGTTTTGCGGGCGTGATTTCGGGTCGGGTGAACATCTTCGCCTTGTTCTTCTGGGCGGGGCTGGAGGTGCTGAGGCCAGGGGGTCAGTTGGCTTTCGTGGTGCCGCCTTCCATGAACGTCGGTGCGTATTTCGGGCGGCTGCGCCAATACCTTCTGGAGCGGGCTGAGATCGAGTTCCTAGAGATACAGAGCGACCAGAGGCTCTTCGCTGGGGCGCAGACTCCGGTGCAGCTGCTGGTTCTTCGGAAGTTCGGCCAAGACAGGGGGTGCGTTGGCGAGCGGCGGCACGTATTCGTGCGGTCGAACGCCGGATTTTCCCGAGCTGTCTTCTCGGAGAATCCCGCCGAGCTAAAGGAGGCGTTCGAGCGGCGTCGCAGCCTCTATGAACTTGGATACGAAGCGGTCACGGGGACGATCGTGTGGAATCATCACCGCACGGAACTCAGCCGAGTTTCCGCAAACGGCGAGGTTCCTCTCATCTGGGCGCACAACATCCGAGATGAACTGCGTCTGGCCGCCGACCACAGGCGCCCTCAATACATCGAGACCAGCAAGCCCACCCTCAGCGGCCCGGCCATTGTGGTCAACCGCATCGTGGGGGCGGTCGGTTCGGGCGAGTTGCGGTGTGCTCTAGTTCCGGATCAGACGAAGTTCGTAGCCGAAAACCATGTCAACGTGATTAGACGGCGCAAAGACCTAGAACCCCTCATCGATTGGGAGAGACTGCTGAGCGAACTTAAAGGCGAGAAAACCGCCGACTTAGCCCGTCTTATAACCGGCAACACTCAGATTTCGGCAACCGAACTCACGCACCTGCTGCCGATTTCCCCACCTTAACGCTCGGCAGCCGCCCCGCTCAGCCTCTCAGCACGCTTGTCGGGCGCCCCCGCTCAGTTGCTCAGCCGCTCAGAAATCCAGTGCCCCGGGGGCGATGTTAGAAAGTATGGCCAGCTTTACCTCTACGACGCGGAGGTCGAGCGGAGATGATGCTGTTATCAATCAAGGCTCTTGAGGTCTGTTTCTACTGTGGTGAGTCGTTGGCTTTGATTGGATTGTTCCCTCTGTACCTCTTTAAGTTCTGCGCTGATCTCAGTTAATTTCTCGCTGTGTTCAGCGAGCTGAACGGTTGTAGTGTCGACTCTGATATCGGTCTTGTTGGTTGATTTTTGTGTTCTCTTGACTAGTTGAAAAAACATACAGAGAGCGAGTACCAAGGTTGTACTGCTTATTGTTAGCTTGGCGATTACTAAACCTGTCATTGCCTTTCCTTTCTTGAATAGCCTGAAGCGCTTTGCGACGCACATGGACAAGACAATTTTGAGCCTCGTTGTTGCGTGCATAATTGATGACGAATCTTCCGTTTAGTGGCAAAAGGTGTTTCCCCCCTGAAAAGGCCAAGAGGGACTTTGGCGCGAACGGCGGTAATTCTTGTCATATAACTATTATAACATATTTTCTAGCAATGTGACAATTTAAATTATAGCAAATCATTCATGAAAATACATAGATTTTATTGATATTAGCAATTATTGGGGAAATCGCCAGAAAATTGCTGTTAGCAGGAGATGGCCGTGCTCCCCGATGCTCGGCAAGGCGGCGGCGGGTCTCGCCGAGCCCGTCCGTTGCTCCCACGGCCGGCCGGCTCAGTGTTGACTCCGCCACGTTGTCCCTCACGCTCGTGTTCTGGTTGCTCGACGGCTACTATCTGAAGCAGGAGCGGCTGTTCCGATGCCTCTACGATCGGTGCACCAGATGACCCCTGACTCAGTCGACTATTTCATGGACGTGTCAGAGTTTCAGAAGAATGTCGGCGGCATCCGGTGGCTTGCTTTGATGTCCTTGTTACCGTTCTGTGCAACCTTAGTGATATTATGCGTTGTGTATATTATTGTATTCTATTAGGGAGGCCGTAATCATGACACGTCATGTTTTCTTCAGCTTTGAGTATGACCATGATGTCCAGCGCGTGAACGTAGTGCGCAATAGTTGGGTAACTCATGGCACTCATGTTCCATTCTGGGATGCTGCCGAGTATGAAGTAGTCAAAAAGCAAGGTGAAACTGCTATAAGGAAGTGGATAGATGGACAGCTTAAAGGGACAAGTGTAACCGCTGTGCTGGTTGGTGAATTTACTTGCCGAAGCAAATGGGTTAAGTACGAAATTGAGCAGAGCATCAAACGCGGTAATGGGTTGCTGCAGATAGATATAGAACTTATCAAAGATCTGAATGGGCGACTCTCAAGTTGTTGCGGCCCAATGCTCGATGACTGCTACAAGCGTTATGATTGGGTACTAGATAATGGTTATGCGAACATAGAACGGTGGATTGAGGAAGCAGCTAGGCAGGCTGGTCGAAGTTAGTCTCAGGCGCAGCGAGCACGAGGCTGCTGTGCGTCGACGTCCTGGGGATGTCGTCCAGTGTTTGTCGCAGGGGTCACGCTAATCTATCTTCGAGCCACTCCGGGCGGGTGGTTGACTGGGGAGTAAGCACTACCTGGCATTATTGCATAATTGCAGCTAGCTTCGGCATGTGCGGCATTCCCAAGACCGCACTCAGAGTTGCACTTGACTACGGGTTCCTGTTATGCTCGTCTCTCAAGTCGGCATCACAACAGAAAGGTGCTCTTATGGCCGTCCAACGAAGATGTTTCTTCAGCTTTCACTATGACTTAGACGCGTGGAGAGCTAGCCAAATTAGGAATATGGGGATTGTGGAAGGGGACAAACCTGTATCTGATAATGATTGGGAGAGCATCAAGAATGGTGGTGATGCCTCCATAAAGAGGTGGGTGAACAAACAGTTAGCGGGCAAATCATGTACTATAGTTTTAATAGGCAGCCAGACTGCTAACCGCGAATGGATTAAATACGAGATCGAAAAATCCTGGAATGATGGGAAGGGCCTACTAGGTATATATATTCATAGGCTTAAAGATCAAAACGAGAACCAAACATCCAAAGGAGAGAACCCGTTTAGTGATTTTACAGTCGGGGATTTCTTCTTATCAGACATAGTCAAGGCGTATGATCCTCCATATCAAGATAGCAGCTATGTGTATGGGCATATCAAAGATAACCTAGCACAATGGGTGGAAGAGGCAATCAAAATCCGAAAATAGTATTAGTTTACACCACAGCTCGATAGGACGTCATTTGAACCGGGGCAACAGAACTTGTGCGGATTGGCTTCTGTTGCTCTGATGAGTAATGGTATATAAAGATTAATACTTCGATTCCCAAGCTGTTTGGTGCACTTGACCCTCGTCCGCCCTGTCGTTTCGTTAATCAAGGGAAGTTATCACTTGGCATACAGTCGGTTCTGACTGTCCGAGGTCGGTCATCAGCGGACATCGACGCTATATAGATACCCTCTTCTTCCATTTAGCCAACGTGCCGTCTTGCTGGCTTCGATCTTCGAGAGCAGTTAGCGACCAGCAGCACTAACGTGTGCCGATGCAGTGACCGGACCGGTCCCACTCGGCGCGGCGGAAGGGCAGCCCGTTGCGCGGCTCTCTCGTTGTCTGGAACGCCCAGTCGACCGGTCGTGATGCCTTGACGTTGTGGCAGTCTCCATGGCTAGTGCCCCGATCTCCGATATGAGACACGCTGGCTTTTGAGGGGAGCGCAATTCCCACAACTTCTTCGGCGGTGTTCCCTGGTGGGGGCAGGTTCCGCTCTTTAAATTTCTAAATGCTCCTTGCCTGTCTTACCTGTCCGCTAATGTCAGTTTCGTGGTGGCCACTCCTCACAGCGTTTTGGTTAAACACGAAGTTGTCCCCGCTTGTGCTAATGATCTTCCCACGCAGGTCGAAAATCACCGCGCGCAATCCAATCCAGGCAGGCATCAGGTTGAACATTTAGACTGTCGGGTGGGGTTGTCTCAACTGTCTTCGCGGTCGGTGTCGCTCATCCTTACAGATCCTCCTTATTTCATCGACGGGATGGACGACCAATGGGATCACCGAAAGTTACGCGCACGCGTGAAACCAGGCGTGGTCGGCAGCCTGCCCGCCGGAATGAAGTTTGACGTCGCCCAGGGGCGCAGGCTCCAAGACTTCCTCGCCCCCGTCGCCGAGGATTGGGCGCGTGTGATTAAGCCCGGCGGATTTGTGATGTGCTTTTCTCATCCCCGTCTCTCTCACCGCTCCGCCTGCGCTATCGAAGAGGCAGGATTTGAAATCCGCGACATGCTGGCGTGGCGCTATGAGGGGCAAGCTAAAGCATTTACCCAAGAGCACTTCGTGCGCCGTCGAAACCTACCTGAAGCAGAGAAGGAGCGTATCATCACCGAGTTGAACGGTCGAAAAACCCCTCAACTCAAACCTCAAATGGAAATTATAGTTCTGGCGCAAGCACCTCGAGAGGGCACATTTGTGGACAACTGGCTGAAGCACCGCACCGGACTCATCAACACCAACGATCCATTGATTGATTCCACTCTTTTTCCTGGCACTGTCATTCCGGCCCCCAAACCACGCGAACGATACGGCCACATGACTGCTAAGCCAGTCGAACTGCTTCGCCACCTCATCCGTATATTCGCTGCAGAAGAGCCTGACACACTAGTACTGGATCCTTTTGCCGGTTCCGGATCTACTGGTATAGCTGCGAAACTGGAAGGCCGAAGTTTCATCGGTTTTGAAATCGACAAGGAAATGGCTGCCATCGCAAACAAGCGCATACAGGATCAACTGTGATGGACGAATCAGAACAATCTTATAAAGACATGTTGCCCTCCATCGAAGAGTTAAATGCTGCTTGGGTTGATATTGAGCGGATACATGATGAGCATCTTGCACAGCATGAAGTGAAGTTACCCTCTCCCACTTCATATAAAAGAATCTGGCTGGCAATGCTTCACCATTACTGTCATAGGCCAGTGCATAAAGACGAGATTTCTGATGCGGTTCAACGGGAATATCCAGACGCAGGAAAAGATCAGCAGGTCCGTCACCTAAAACGAGATGGATGGAACATTACTTCTCCAAAGAGAGGTTATCATCAACTAAAAGATCCGTATCGTACTTCACAAGAATTTCATAATGAACAGAACCGTAGAAGAGGTCGCTTAGCCTCTAAAGATTTCTCTGAACTGAAGAAAAAATTCGCCAATCGATGTGCAACTTGTGGAGTCAGAGAAGGTGAACCAGATCATCGGTATGGCTCAGACAAGGTGGTCTTGGAGCAAGGTCACCAGGATCCGGATAAGCCAAGTGACGATCCTAAGAATATTATTCCGCAATGCCAGTTCTGCAACCGGGCGTATAAAAGTGACTTCGTGTTTGACGACAAAGGACGGGTACGTGCAATTGGGTCTGTGGGTCCTGTTGAAAGAGCAAGTGAGGAAGTTAAGATGAAAGTAATAGAATACTTTCGTTCTAGTGGATACTTATAATGTGCCCTACTTGTAGTGGACGCCTCCTAGCAAATTAAAGTGCTTGTCGATCTCATTGCGCATCTTAGAACCGACTCTCTCGAAACAGTCAAGTAAGTCTTGATAAATTTCATCTCCGCCAGCCAAGAAATTCCAAAATTCTGCACCTACGATTAATTGACTTTGATTTTCTGTTTCTAACATCCTTCTAAGTGTCCATCGATTATAAGGCTTAGGTTCGTATGGATTGTAGGGAATGGCGATTATCGTGCGAACATTCTTATCAGGACTTTGGTGAAGTATTGCGGCTGCCCACTCCAGCATCGAATGTATCTTCGGCTATAGCGGCTGCTGTTTTTTCAAAAATTGTTGTTCCAAAATTTGTTGATAGTGAATGAATGAATGAATACAGCACCATTCTATCCCTTCCAAGTAACCGTGTATGGAATGGCATGTGTGATGCTTCTGGTCTGTAGTTCGCAAGTTTATTGCGCAGTGCGGTTTCGATAATCTCCTCAACCGAGTTCCTGTTGAAGATTTTCTACCCCTTTTTCATGTGAAAGATCGTCTCTGCATACGTTCCCTTGTTACCTTCGGCCCGGTTGAGTACGGGGCGTTTGTACTCCTTGAAAATACTTAGGCCTGAGCATTCGGCGATTTGCGGGTATAGATTGAATTTGTCATTGGCCACGAGAAATATGTTGCAGTTATCTGTCATGTACTTCTGACAGTTGAGAAGAACCTCGGAAATGTCCGCAACGTAGTTTTCACGGGCAGTTCGGTTGCGCCCTCCGCTCAGCGGGCCGATTTCAAGGTCGTCGTTGCGCGGTAAGTCGAAGAGTTCATAAGCGTAGGCATGTTGTTCGTGATAGTCGATGAGACCTACATACGGCGGACTGGAAAAAATGCCGTGGATTTTTTGCTCTTCTAGGAGGGACTCGAAGCCGCTATTGGTTAAGGCTAGTTCTGAGGGAATGTCGAGGGATCGCGAGTCACCGATGAGGCAGGTTTGCAAGGTGTTGGTGCGGAGTTTCTCGAATTGAGACTTTCGCTTTATGGTGTCGGAGGAATATCGTTTCCACCAATTAAGCATGGAAAAGATGGGTTTACAAACCTTGGAGTGCTTGCTGCAGTAGTAGGTCTCGGTTACCTGCCGCACCAATGTAGCGAGGTCGGAGTGTGTAGTCGCTCGTGAGGAGCGGACAGAGCGGCTTAAAATAAGCCGAAGGACATCACGAGTGAGCCTGTCCGATATCTGGTTGATGACATCTTGTGCGCTGCGCATTTCGCTGAGCACCGACGGCAGGTACCAACTTTTGATGAAGTTGGAGCTTTCGGAATCTATGAGATTGCTGACTGAGTGTTTCCGAAGAATGTTCAAGTAAGTTGAGCGGAACAAACCCGAGCATTTTGTTCCGTATGCGTCCTCGTCTATCTCCCCTGCTTTCACTTTTCGCCTGAACTCTGGGGAGGGAAAGTGTTTGGAGTTGAAGGTGCGGAGTTCCTCGAGCAGTTCCTCCTCGAGCGCACGCGCTGACTGCCCGTCAGGGTTGTGGGCGATGGCGCGGCTGACTTCGGCAGCGGCTTGCGACAGCAGACCAAGATCAACCCGGCACAGCTTGAGGTTGCTGATCATTGCGTTGAACGGGGAGACGTCCACGCCCACAGCGTGAATACCGAGCTCATTGGACTGAATGAGTGTCGTGCCGCTGCCGCAAAACGGATCTAGAACTATGTCACCCGGAGCGAAGCAGGTTTCTTGTTTGAATTCGTCAGTGTGGTCGCCTAGGAAGTACTCCACTAGTTGAGGGATGAACTTCCCTTTGTAGGGATGCAGGCGATGAACGTGCTTGGTGGTTTCCGACTCTTTGTATTGCTCAAATGAGAGGCGCCAGTTTATGTCGTCTCCGAGTTTTTTCTTATAGTGGTTTTCCCTCTTCTTGGCCTGTGTTTTGTAATACTGCTCCAAGTCTTGAATTTTGATTCTCAGGGCGCCGTTCCGGTCGACAGCAGGTAGTTGGCCGTACTTGACTAGGTAGGAGATGTTCGAAGGCGTGACGTTGCGTCGGAGCTGGCGAGTGGCCCATGTGCTTGCTTGCGCCACCGTCAGGAGTTCTTTGGAGGGGGCGCGTTCGTTCCCGAGATCGAGGGTATGCATGGCTTGACCTTGCCTGACCATAGCGCTTAGCCGCCCCCCACTGTCCGCTGCGCCGCTCAGAAGTCCAGTGCTTCGGGAGCGATGAGGTTGCCGTGCGTCATCAGGTAGTCGCGACGCGGGGCAACGTCTGAGCCCATCAGAATCTCGAGGATGCGTTCGGCTTCGGCGGCGTCTTCGAGGGTGATCCGCCGCAGGATGCGGGTGGAAGGGTCGAGGGCGCAGTGCGCCAATTCGTCGGTGTTCATCTCGCCTAGACCCTTGAAGCGCTGCCAGCGGATGTTCTCCGCCCGGCGCCGCCCCTTTGTCAAGTTCTTTGTGATGGCGTCACGCTCAGTTTCGCTGAACGCCCTGTGAGTTGCGCCCCCGATCTTGGCGGTGAACAGAGGCGGCTGGGCGGCGAACACCCTTCCGTGTTCGAGCATCGGGCGCATGTAGTGGTAGATGAGCGTGAGCAGCAGGCAGCGGATGTGGCTGCCGTCTACGTCGGCGTCGCAGAGTATGACGATCCGTCCGTAGCGGGCGGATCGGATGTCGAAGTCGCCGCGCACGCCTGCTCCTACAGAGCGGAAAAGGGCCTGAGCCTCGGCGTTGTCGAGCACCTGCTGGACGGAGACCTTGCCAGCGTTCACGATCTTGCCTCGCAGGGGCAGGATGGCGGCGTTGGCGGCGTTGCGCCCGGCCTTGGCGGGCCCGGCCGCTGAGTCGCCCTCTACTATTACCAACTCGCTGTCGGGGCCGTGGACTCGGCAGTCGGCCAGTTTGTCGGGCAGGCCGCTGGAGCCGAGCCGCGAAGCCTTGCGCTTGTCTTCTAGCAGGCGGCGGCTCGCCGCCCGCGCGGACATGGCGCCGACGACCTTGCTCCGTATGGCGGTGACGTTAGAGCGAGGGCCGCTGTTCTCGAACCACTCCGTCAGGTGTTTCTTGACGATCTCGTACACGACGCTCTGCACCCCGGGGGTGCCGAGTTCGCCCTTCGTCTGCCCTCTGAACTGTGGTTCTGGGAAGGTCACCTGCAGGGCGGCGGCCAAGCCTTCCTGCACGTCTTCCTTGCCTGCGCGCTCCATCCCGTCCTTTGCCAGTGCGTTGATCTGCTTCGCACCGGCGAGCAGCACGTCGTTGATTGAACGGGTCAGCGCCCGCTCGAAGCCCGCAAGGTGCGTCCCTCCAGCCGGGGTGGGGATCGTGTTCACAAAGGAGCGGATCTTGGTGGAGGCGGTGTCGTTCCACTGCAGGGCGGCCCGCACCACGCAGCGCCGCTCCACGGTCGTCGCCTTGCCGTCTACGGGCACCTTTTCGCTGAAGCTGCCTTCGTCGTCGATGGCTATCACTCGGTTGAGCGCCGACCCGCTGCCGATATCGGCGACGAAACCCTCCAGGCCTTTTCGGGAGCAGACCTCGACCGTTTCGGCGTTACTGCCGCCCGCCCGGGCGTCGGTTAGGAAGATGCGCAGCCCTGGCAGGAGGTGGCACATGAGCTCGGCGCGCTCGGTGGCGGCGGTGAGGTCAAAGTCGGCTCCTTCATCGAAAAGATCCCAGTCCGGCCAGAAGCGGACGCGGGTGTAAGTGGTCTTGGTGCGCTGCAGCTTCTCGATTTCGTGGGTGGGCAGGAAGCGGCCTTTGGTGCCGCCGGCGAGCCTGCCCGCTTGTCGCTCGGAAAACCACATCCGCCAGCGGAATCCGTCGCGCCCCACCTCCACGCATCCCTTCGTGGAGAGCGCGTTGACCACCGAAGCCCCCACTCCGTGCAGTCCCCCCGAGGCGGTGTAGGCCCCCTTGCCGTTGCGGGAGAACTTTCCGCCGGCGTGCAGTTCCGTGAAGACGACTTCCACGGCGGAGATGTCCCGTCCGGGGGGGTTGCCCACCGGGATGCCCCGCCCGTCGTCGTAGACCTCCACGGAGCGGTCGGGGTGGAAGACGACCTTGATCTTGCCGGCGAAACCTGCAGCGGCTTCGTCCACGCTGTTGTCGAGCAGTTCCCAGAGGAGGTGCTGCAGCCCGTCAGTTCCCGTCCCCCCTATGTACATGCCTGGACGGCGCCGAACCGCCTCTAGACCTTCGAGGGTCGTGATGTCGTCGGCTTCGTAGGAATTCGCTGGGAGATCGTCGGGCGGATTTGGGAGATCGTCGGGCGGATTCTCGACTGCCATCACCACCTCCTCAGGGCGACTTTCAGGAAAGCTTGTTTCTCACGGGTCGGACGCAGGCCGCGGCGGGTCATGGGAATGGTGAACGGCACCGGTTCGTTGTCGGGCGCCTTGCCGGGCGCAGCGGCGACGAGGGCGTAGGTGTCGCCGAGAGGCCCTACATAAGCGCTGTGGATGGCCTCTCCTTCTTCTAGGCGGCAGATTCTCGTCCCTTGCCCTCCTCGGCGCGCCGAGCGGACCTCTTCGCAGGATGTGGACTTGGCGGCCCCCAGGCTGGTCACGACTACCAGGGCGGCCTCGCCGAGCACTGCCCCGGCTGCGACGACAGAGGCGTCGGGGTTCAGCCGCATAGCGGAAACTCCAGCGGAGCCGCAGCGACGCCTGATGATGCCGTCCGCGGCGGTGCGAAGAGCCATTCCGTCGTCGGAGGCGATCAGGAGGTCGGCTTCGGGGGCGCAGATGAAAGCAGCGGCCACTTCGTCGTCGGAGTCCATCTGAAGCAGCGCAAGTTCGCTTTCGCCCTGCGGGGAGAGTTCCCCTGCGGAGATGCGCTTAGCCGTCCCTTTGCGGGTGATGAGTATCAGGTCTTCTGCTTCGGCGGCGCTGCGTCCGGCGTCTTGCGGCTTCAGGTCGTCGGATTTCCCGCCGCCGCTGAGTTCGACGGCATGCAGCGTGCGGACAGTTTCGCCTTTCTCTAGCCCGAAGACTTCGGCTGCCTGGGCGCCTCGGCTGCGCATCTGAACTTCGGGGATGTCGGTGAGTTCGACGGAAACCGCCCGACCGAGGCTGGTGATGGCCCAGATCCTGCTAGGGGGCGTTGCGATCGTCACGGCAGACAGCAGATCGTGGCGCCCCAGTTTGCGTCTGCGCGAGGCGTCCTGCGCTGAGCGCCCCACTAGGCCGGTGGAGGAAAGGGTTACGACAGCTACTTCAGCGCTCATCGACTGCTTCAGGCTGCCTATGAGCGCGGACTGCTTGAACGATCCGGGCGGACGCACTTCTGTGCGCCTATCTCGGCCGAAGCGGGCGGCTAGGTCGTCTAGTTCCTGAAGCACCAACTTGTTTCGCAGTTTGGGGTTGGCGAGCAGCGCTCGGTACTCCTTGATGGAGGCGGTGAGCTCGGCCACCTCGTCGAGCAGCTTCTGGCGCTCCAGTCCGACTAGGCGCCTCAACCGCAGCGCCAGCACGGCTTCGGCTTGCTCGGAACTCAGGGAGAACTTCTTGCTGAGCGCCCGCCGCGCCGCTTCGGTCGTCTTGCTGCTTCTTATGGTCGCCACCACCTCGTCGATGTTCTCGAGGGCTATGAGCAAACCCTCGCAGATGTGAAGGCGCTGTTCCGCCGTCTTCAGCCGCCATTTCGTCCGTCTCACCACCACGTCGAGGCGGTGGATTACGTAGTGGGCGAGCAGTTCGCGCAGAGGCAGCGCCTTCGGCACGCCGTTTACGAGGGCCACGTTGTTGATCCTGAAGGTTGTCTCCACTGGCGACTGATTCCAGAGGTTTTCGAGCACCCTCTCTGCGTCCACGCCCGGATGGCAGTCCACTTGCACTCTCATGCCCTCGTGCCGGTCGGACAGGTTGCGCACATCGGCCACGCCGCCTAGCCGCCCGTCTTTGGCCTGTTCCTTGATTCGTGACACGACCGCTTCTGGCCCCACCTGATACGGCAGTTCCGAGAAGACGATCGCCTCCCTCCGCTCCCCGACGGAGATCACTTCGGCGCGTGCACGCATCTTGAAGGAGCCCTGCCCGTTCTCGTACGCTTCTAGCAGTCCCCCGCCGTCGATCACTCCTCCCGAAGGAAAGTCCGGTCCCTCCAGGACTTCGAGGATCTTCTCAATGGAAACTTGGGGGTTGTCGATTATCAGACGCACCGCTGCGGCGACTTCGCGCAGGTTGTGAGAGGCCATGCTCGTCGTCATCCCCACGGCTATGCCGCTCGTGCCGTTTACCAGAAGGTTCGGCAGCTTGGCGGGCAGGCAGACGGGTTCCAGGATCTCCCCGTCGTAGTTGGGGCGGAAGTCCACCGTGTCTTCGTCGATGTCGGCCAGCATTTCGACGGCTGCGGGCGAGAGCCGGCATTCCGTGTAGCGGGAGGCTGCGGGCGGATCGTCGAGGGTTCCGAAGTTTCCCTGAGGGTCGACGAGTTGGACGGCTCGGCCGAAGTCCTGCCCCATCCAGACGAGGCTGTTGTAGATGGAATCGTCTCCGTGAGGGTGGTAGTTGCCCATGGTATCCCCGACCACTCTGGCGCATTTCCGGTGCGGCCCGTCTGGGCGCAGACCCATTCTCAGCATCGAGTAGAGGATGCGTCTCTGGACGGGTTTCAGGCCGTCCCGGACGTCGGGGATGGCCCGCGAGGTGATGACCGACAGCGAGTAGGCCAGGAAGGATTCGGCGACTTCTGCCTCGAGCGGGGCGTTCACGACTTCTCCGGCGAAGGATGAAGGGTTGTCCTCGGGGAAGAGTTTGGGCTGTTCAGGGCGCATTAGTCAGTTGCTCTCCGGCGTCTTGGGGGGTCTTGGGGTCTCTCTTGGGGTCTCGAGCGGTTGTGATATTGGACTTTGTACCCGTCCGGTGTGAAAGCCTTTTGCACAGATACAAGAGTATGACCTTTGCCGGTGCGCCTTGTGGAATGGCTTGAGGTTTGCGAAGCGTCGGCAGGAATGCCGCTCCGGCGCCCCTGCCGGGGTGCGCTTTGTAGGGATGGCCTGGGCTTCTGGGGCTTGCCAAGGGTTTCACTACGCATCGGGAAGCGGAGGGGCGGCCGCGGTTGCCTTCGTTCACGCTGCTGGTGGTGGGGGTGCTGCTGCTGGCGGTGGGGGTGCTGCTGGCGGCGCGGCTAGGAAGTGCGCCAGGGCGTCTGGATGGGGGACTGCGAAGTCGGGTTTTCTGTTGAGCATGCCATCGAGCGCTAGGAGGTGCACTGGAGCGTCTGGATGGAAGAAGACCGAGATCGCGGCCCCTGCGGCCAGAAACGGTCCGAAGGCCAAGCTGCGGCGAGCCGGTTTCCGCAAGACCAGCATTCCGAGGGCTGCGACGGACGCTCCTGCCGCTCCCAGCACGAGCGCCTCCAGCGCCGTGAGCGGCCCCAGCCAGCCCAGGAAAAGGCCGTTCAGACCTGCCAGGCGCACGTCGCCGAAGCCCAGGTCGTGCGGTTTGACGAAGTGCAAGACGGCGAAGAACAGATAGCACCCCGCTCCGACTGCGGCAGCGATTCCGAATCGTCGAAGGTCGCCGCTGCGCTGCGACAACCCTGCGAGGGCGCCCAATGAGATCAGGGTGGCAGGGTTCACGACGGCCTTAGGTAGGCGGAGGGTACGCAGGTCGATCCAGGAGAGGACGGCCAGGACAGCCAGCCAGAGAACGAAGACGATCATTTCGATGTTCCAGGCGAGACCGGACGCGCAGGCAGCCACTGCCGCGCAGACTGCCCACGTACGGCGGAGTGTGCACATCGACAGCAGCCGACGGGCGGAGATTCTTGGCGACCTCTGGGCGGATGACATGTTGGATAGTTCGGCTTTCATAAGGTATATTCTAGCAAATTTAGAGAATTTCTAATAATAGTTTGCTATTTCAACTTTTCTATGTATAATCAATCATAATGGAGAAATCGAGGAGACAAGAGTCGAGCGGCGGAGACAAGAGGCCAGCCGACCGTTTCGCCGTTTCGATAGGGAACCAGTCCACGAGATGAGAGGAGGAGACAAACGAATGCCAGCCGACCGCCGGCCTTTGCGCCCCCTGCCTGAAAGCGGTGCTGCGCCAAGAGGTGCCGCTGCGCCAAGAGATGCTGCCAAGCGCCCAGCGGAAGACGACGAGGTTCGGCAGCGGAACTCCGCCGCCGAAAAATCCCTGCGGATTACTCGTCGGCGCATCCCCGAGTTAGCGGTCGGCGTGGTTCTCCTAGGACTAGGCGCCATAGGGGCGATGCTCTTGTCGGGAGACCCTCCGGCGAAGCTGTCGGTGCTGGTCTGGGCAGAAGAGGTCGTCAGAGGTCAGAGAGTCTCCGTCGAAGACCTTGGAATCGTTGAGGTAGACATCGACGGGCAGGTGGATGTCATGAGTGCGTCTGCGGCCGAGGAGGTCGTGGGAAAGAGGGTTCTCTTTAAGGGGAATAAGGGGGCTTTCGTCAGCAGGGGCATGCTTTCTGACGGGCTGGGTCTGCGAGACGGAGAGGCGGTCGTGGGGATGCGGGTGGGGCCTGGTCAGTATCCGAGCAGCACGCTTTCCACCGGAGATGTGGTTGACCTAGTGCTGCCGGAGTTGCGGCCTGGCTGGGACGACCCGGTCGTGGCAACGGGGATTCAGGTCTTTGAAGTGGAATGGCTGGGAGACAGCGGGGGAGGCGACGCCCTGGTGTCCTTGTTAATACCGCGCAGTTTGGCTGCCCGGGTCGTGGAGGCGGCGCTCGCGGGCGTGAGGCTGGTGGAGGTGTCGGCGTGACTTTGGTGGTGATCGGTTCGCTGAAAGGATCGCCCGGTGTGAGCACCCTCGCAGCGATGATGGCCTATCAGTGGCCGCAGCACCGCCGGATGGCTCTGGTCGAGGCTGACGCCGACGGAGGAGTCCTCGCTGCCCGCTTCGGTCTGCATCCGGAATCGCCTAGTTTGGTGAGCTTTGCGGCTTCCGCTCGACACGGCTACGACCAGAATCTGTTCTGGGAGTCGTGTCAGCGGCTGCCAGGCGGCCCGATGGCGATGGTCTTACCCAGCAGCGGGCGCTCGGTGTCGCGCTCCCTGCAGCAGGTCGACTTCACCGAACTCGACGAATGTCTGATCGACACCGACCTTTTGCTGGACGCGGGCCGGCTGCGCCAGGAAGGATCGTCGCAGAAGCTTTGCGAGGGCGCAGGACTTTTGGTGATGGTCGTGCGTCCGATCTTTGAGGATCTCGCCGTTCTCCTTCACAGAGCTTCGGCGTTGGCTGGTCATGTCAAGTTGGGTGTCGTGATCGTAGGAGACGGCCCGTACCCACCCGAGGAGATCGAAGAAGCGCTCACTCAGTCTGCGGGGCAGCGCTCCTCGGTGCTGGGTTCAGTGGCATGGGATCCACGCGGGGCAGAGGGTTTGACTGCAGAAGCCTCCCGAAACAGAGTTCTCCGGCGTTCGTATCTGGCGCGTACGGCCAAGCACGTCACCGAACTCGTGGTGCGGATGATTCCCAGGGCGCGCACTTCCTCTTTGCCTCGGGGCGGTGGTGCGGCTGCTGGTGCTGTGCCTAGGGGTGGCGCTGGTGCTGTGCCTCGGGGCGGCGCTGGTGCTGTGCCCAGTGGTGGTGCGGTTGCTGCGCCTCGGGGCGGCGCTGCTGCGGCGGATCGCCCATGAGCATGCTCACCCCCTCCAACGGTCTTCCTGCCGCTCGCGGCGGAGAAGAGTCTGCGTCTTTTGCGCCTCCCCTCGGCGGGGTCTCAGGAGTCGACCGAGACTTGCTCGAGCAGCTGGTTTCGCAGTTGCGTAACCAGCTAGGAGGCTGGATCGAACAGGAGAACAGGGCGGGCCGCCGTCCAGGGCGCGACGAGCGCGACGAGCGCGCAGCGGAGGTGATCGACGCATGGCTGCTGGCGTTGGCTCAGCGCCGCATCGCTGCGGGAGAGGAACTGCTCGCCGCCGCCGAGGAAACAGCGCTTTCGGAAGCGGCGCTGGCGCACGCATTCGGCACCGGCCCGTGGGAGCGCTACCTCAACGATCCCGACCTAACCGACATCCACATCAACGGACACGACCAGGTCTGGCTGGTAGATCGCATGGGTAACAAGCGGCGCGGCGAAGCGGTGGCCAACTCCGACGAGGAACTGATCAACCAGATCCGATGGGTGGGCGCCAACCTGGATCGCAGCGGAAGACGTTTCGACGTCAGTTCTCCCGTGTTGAACATGCGTCTGCCAGGGGGCGCTCGACTGCACGCCGTGATGGAGGTTTCCCTCGTCCCCATGGTGACCATCCGCCTGCACGACCACACCCTGGCCACCCTCGGTGAACTGCGGGCGTCGGGGATGATCGACGCCGCCCTGGAATCGTTCTTTGGCGCCGCCGTCCGAGCCGGTTTCAACATCGTCGTCTGCGGCGGGATGGGGACGGGCAAGACCACCCTAGTACGCAGCCTGCTGAACGAGGTCCCACCCGAGGAACGGATCATCACTGTCGAGGACGAACTGGAACTGGGGCTTCACCACTACTCCGATCTTCACCCCGACATGGGTGTTCTGGAAGCCAGGGAAGCCAATGTGGAAGGAAGCGGGGCTTTTCCGCTCGAGGTGCTGCTGCGGGAGTGCCTGAGGATGCACGCCGACCGCATAGTCGTGGGGGAGGTGCGAGGCCCCGAGGTGCTGGGAATGCTCCTGGCCATGACCTCGGGGCAGGACGGGTCTTTATGCACTATCCACGCCAACAGCACCAAGGAAGCCTTTGAGAGGCTGACGGTCTACGCCTCCTTGACGCCGCAGAAGTTCACGCGGGACTTCACTTACCGATTGGTGGGCTCTGCGGTGGACTTCGTGGTTCACCTCGACCGCGTGGGGGGAACCAGACGGGTGAGCAGCGTCAGGGAGGTGGTCGGCTCTACGGAGACGGACGTGCTGTCTAACGAAATCTGGAAGCCTTCGCTCGACGGCGGGGCGGTGGTTTCCGGCGAGCCCTTCAGGGCTGAGCCGACGCTTCGCCGTCTGGTGGAGAACGGCTTCGAGGCAGACCTGATGCGCGCCGAGGGGAGGTGGGGGGCGTGAGCAGATTGTTGCTCGCCGTCTGCGGCGGGCTTGGAGGATTCGGCCTCTGGTTGATTCAGGGAGGTTTGCGCGGCAAGAGTTTGGTGGGGGGTTTCTCGAGTTCGGGCAAGCTCAAGAGCAGGTCGCTTCGCCCGCTTCGCCGTTGGATGACCGCATTCCTGCTGGGAATAGTGACCTTTGTCGTCACGGGATGGTTCAGCGCCGGAGTGATAATGGCCTTGGGTATAGGGCTGTTCGCCGGGCGGTTCGCCAAAAGCAAGGGATTGCGCAAGGTAGGTGAGAAGGCGGACGCCATCGCAGGCTGGATCGAGATGCTTTACGCCATTCTGGCTTCCGGCGGTGGGCTGGAAAAGGCGATCATTGGCTCGGCGAAAGCCGCTCCGTCCGCCATCCGGGAAGAGGTGTCGGAGTTGGCAGGCCAGCTCGAGGTGAGACCTCTGCCAGAAGCGATGGCATCGTTTGCCGCACGGATGAATCACCCGGCCATCGACAAAGTGGCTGCTTCGCTCATCCTGACGGCTTCTCAGGGTGCCGCCGACTTAGTGGCGCTGCTGCGCGCCCAGGCGGAGGTGGTGCGTTCGGAGAGTCGCCTGCTGGTAGAAGCGGACGCAGGCCGCGCCAAGTTCCGGACTTCGGCGCGTCTCATCGTCGGGACGACCGCCGTGATCACGCTGGGTCTGTACCTGCTTGACCGCGGCTACCTGGCGTCGTACGACAGCGTGCAGGGGCAGCTTGTGCTGGCTGTCATCGGCTCGATCTTTCTCTCGGGATTCTGGTTGTTGAGTCGTCTAGGGCGGATGGAGGATCCTCCTCGGTTCTTCAACCTGGAGAGATCAGAACTTTTCGGAGGCGCCCCGTGAAGCGGTTCGTGAGGCGGTTCGTGGAGTGGTCGGTAGAGGACCTGCCGAAGGAGGTCGTCTCTCGGGGCGGCGAGGGTTCGGAACTGCCGGTCTTTTTCTGGGGGCGGCGATGACGGCTGCGTTGGTCGGGGCGCTCATTGGAGCTGGAGTCTGGTTGGTGGGGCGCGGCCTTATGCGCAAACCTGTGCCTCTTCAAAAAGCGCTGTCGGATTTCCACGGCCCGAGGACGCCAAGGCAGGTCGTAGGAGGAGAGGACGATCCGAGGTGGCGCAGCAACCTGGAAAGACGCGCGCTGCAGGCGGTGGAAGCCCTCGGCTTCGACCTCGGGACTTTGGCCAAAGACCTTCGCATCATGAAACGCTCCTCCTCCGAGCATGCATTCTCTAAGTTGGCAGCAGCCTTGCTGCTAGGCGGTGGGACTGCCTTGTTGATCGGCGTTATGAATGTGCTGGGGGTGAGCCTCCCGGTCTGGAGTTTCGGGATATTCCCTCTGCTGGGGTTGGCTGCGGGATACACGCTGGCCGACTTCAGGCTGCGAAAGAGGGCCGAGGCGAGACGCGAGGAGTTCCTGCGGTCGCTCAGTGCCTACCTGAGTCTGGTGAAGATACTTCTGGCAGGCGGGAGCCACAGCGACGGGGCGCTTCATAAAGCAGCCAGAGTGGGCAGCGGGTGGGCTTTCGACGAACTGAAGGCGGCCATGGAGTGGAGTCAAGTCAACGGCCTCCCGCCTTCGGCGGGGTTTGAAAGACTGGCCGAAGAGATCGACGTCGGGGACATGGAAGAGTTGTCTGCGATCATCCGTCTGGCAGCCGAGCAGGGAGCCAGCCCCAAGGAGGCGCTGGCGCGCAAGGCAGAGACTCTGAACCTCCTGGAGTTGGCAGGGACTCGCATGCGGGCGGAGGCGACCACCGAAAAAATGTCGATTCCCACTGTCGTGGTTGCCATTGCGTTCGTGATGTTCGTCGGTTATCCGGCTATCGGGTCGCTCTTGGAGGCATTTTGAGAAACAGGGCGATTTCTCTAGGCGATCGCTTCTGCCGCTTCTGCCGCCGTCGCCGTCGGCGTCGTCCTCGCCGTCGCTGTCCTGGGATGTTTTCGCACCTGCGGGCCGTTCAACTTCCCCCTGTCAACTCCCCCTTCTTCCCCTTCGCTGACCTCCCCCCGTGGGGGAGGAGAGCCGAGTTGGACGAACGCAAGACAAGCGAGGAGGGTTTTGATGAATCGCATTTCAATTCAGGTTTGGGTATGGCTCACGTTGACAGCTTCAGACGTTCGCGCCAGGCTGCGCGACGACGAACGCGGTCTGACCACCACCGAGTGGGCGTTGTTGGTTGCGGGGGTTGCGGCTCTGGCCATCGTGGTCGTGGCGGTCGTGCGCAATCTCACTGCGGACGTGACCAAGAAGATCCCCGACAACGTAGACGTAAACACGGGAACCGGAGGTTTCAGAAGCTAGAGGCGATCCGCCTTGCGCCTGCATCTCGGAGCGGAATCTCTCTGTGTGCGAGCCCGCCTAGGGGAGCGCGCTTACCGGCCAAGGGAGCGCGCCTCCGGGCGCCCGCTCCGGTGCGGGCAGACCATCTCTGCTGCAGGGAGGCCGGCCTGCTCACGACCGAATTCGTCTTGTTGTACGGCTTGGTGCTGGCTTTGGTCATGTCGGTAGTCCATTTCGGACTCCTTTACAACGCGGCGCTGGCCATTTCCGACGCCGCCGACGTCGCCCTAGAGGCCGTCCAGGCCAAAGGCGGTTCGGCAGACAGGGCTCGCCAGTTGGCGAGGGAGGTGATCGGTTCCGAGCAGATGGTGCGAGACCTGCAGGTCGACATACGAGAGCACCGCGGCCAGGTCAGCGTGAGCGTGTCCGCTTCTTCACCGCGGATACTCCCTGGCTTTCCTACGTCGGTGCGCCGCATCGCTCAGGGTCCGCTTGAGCGCTTCATTCCTGAGGGGAGAAGGTGAAAGTTCATTACTCAATGCCCGAAGCAGTCGCAGCAGTCGCAGAAAAGGGGTTCTGGGCTTCCCTGAAGCCTCGGCGGAAGGCTCGTCGGGGCGGAAGCAGGGACACCCAGAAAGGTGCGATGTCGCTGGAGTTGGCGCTGCTGGTCATCGTCGTCCTCGGTGCGCTGATGTTGGTCACAGCAGCTTGGCGAATGGGGCAGACCCGCGGAGAAGTCCGCGACGTGGCCGCAGAGGCCGCCAGGGCGGCTTCGCTGCGTCAAAGCGCTGCCGCGGCGCGCCAGGCTGCGATCGATGCGGCGCATGCGGTGCTGGACCGCAGTTCTCTCACCTGTGCGGACCTCTCGGTCGCTCCCGACGTTGCGAATCTGCGTCCCGGAGGGTCGGTGTCGGTGACGATCCGCTGCGACACCAATCTCGAGGATCTGGTGCTCCTGCGGATGCCCGGCAAGGTCAGATTCGAGACGACCAGCATCGAAGTCGTGGACCGCCGACGCGGAGGCAGGGGATGAAAGACGAGAGCGGAGCAATCAGCCTCTTCCTAGCGGTGATCTCTCTGGCGTTTCTGCTGATCGCCGGCATGGTCATGGATTCTGCCGCTCTGCGCAGTGAACGGCGTGCCGCTGCGGATATGGCACGCCAGGCTGCAAGGGCGGCGGTGCAGGAAGTCGACGTTGCTCATTACCGATTGACGGGCAGAGTGCGGCTTAAACAGAAAGCGGCCAAGAGTGCCGCCGAAGCGGCCGTCACAAACGATCAATACAAGGTAGAAGTGATCACCAGAACCGACCGGGCCGTCGTCAAAGTGTCTCGCGAGGTGCCTGCCCAACTGCTGGGAGTGAGCGGAGAACTCCGCACCCTGAGCGCCTCCCACGAAGCTCGGGCTGTCAAAGGAGTGTCATACGGCTAGACGACTTCTCGGACGCGTCCAGCGTTCTGATATTGAAACCGTGCTGGTTTCCTAAAACCACATCTGCCCCCTGTCGAAGGGGTGCTTCAAACTCGGAAAGGAGAGAAAAAATGCGTTCATCGCTTAAGTCACCACAAGAGATCAGAGCAGACGCTGGCGGGTTCCGCTCGGTGTCGGTGGGTGCGGGCGCCTTGGCGCTTCTGGTGGGGTTGGTGGCAGGCGTTCCCCTGGTTCTTGTCATTCTGGTGGGGAACCCGCTGCCGTCGTCGGCCCCTTCTTGGGCTCAACTTTCAGAGGTCATCGACAGCGGCGCGCTGCCGTCGGGTGTATTGGTGAAGGTGGTTGCCTGTTTCGTATGGTTCTGGTGGTTTCAGCTGGCCATCTCGACGGTGTCGGAGGTCACGGCGCGCCTGCGGGATCGAGACGCACGTCGTCTCCCGTTCGGGGGGTTCGGAACGCAGAAGTTGGTGATTCGTCTGATTGCTGCGGTCATGGCGACGCTCGTAAGTTTGGGAGCGGTTACTCAGCCAGCGGCGGCTTCTCCTTCTTTTGACGGGGTGACGGTCGATGCACAGAGGCCTGTTTCTTCGGCGGCTTCCGAGATGCTGGTAGAAGCCGCACCTGAGGAGTCCATCATTTTCCCGCCCTCGTCTTCCAGCATGCCCCCCATGCCCCCCGATGTCACCTTCGAAGAGGATCTCAGGGAACGGGTCATCGGTCGGCTGCGCTCCGTCTGGTTGGAAGGAGCAAAGGAGGTCGACGCCTCGAACGGGGTCTCTGACCGTTTGCAGCCTGTCGCTGCCGCCGTCTCCGCCACCTCCGCCGCCTTGGGGGGCGTCGTTTCTGGCGGGGTTTCATCCCCTCCGGATGTATCGGCTGCGGTGGGATTGGGACAAGGCTCGCCGTCGCCAGCGCCGTCGATACCTAGCGTTGCGGTAAGCGCGGCGGCTGCGCCCTCGGCTGCGGACGCTTCGGCGGGCGCGGCAGATGAGGTTCGCGATCCGCCTGCTTGGGTGATCGTGCAGCCCGGCGACACGCTCTGGAGCTTGGCGGAGACGCATTTGGGCGATCCGAATCGTTGGAGCGAAATCTTCGATCTGAACGCAGGAGGGCTTTCCTCGGGAGGCGTGCTCAGCCAGCCGAACGTGATTCACCCGGGTTGGAG
This sequence comes from Acidimicrobiales bacterium, assembly GCA_965242895.1. Taxonomy (GTDB): domain Bacteria; phylum Actinomycetota; class Acidimicrobiia; order Acidimicrobiales; family CATQHL01; genus CATQHL01. The sequence goes on along the minus strand of OZ251507.1, from coordinate 792,018 downwards.
GTTGAAGCTTCCATCTCCTCAAGAAGTCGGCGAGATGGTCACCCCTCGGGCAGATCAAGCCGAGTCGGTTTCGCAGGCGGCCGAGCCGACGACAAACGACGCAACGCTTACTCCTCTTGCTTTCTTCCACGATGGAGATGCGCCGGTCGAAGAGAGGAAGGCGTCTGCGGTAGGCGGGGAGACAGGGGAGACGGAGGTCGCTGGGGAGGCTGGAGAAACTGAGGAGGCTGACGCAGAGACCTTCCCGCTGCTTTATCCTCCTGACCATTCCTCGTTAGAAATTCGTTCTTTGGACTTGGAGTGGAGCACGGACTCTGCTCCTCGATTGTTTCCCCCGGTTCTCCATCCTCAGGCGGAGGGCGAGAACCAGGGGAGCTTGGAGGCGTGAAGATGAATCCACTTTCGATTCGACTAAATGGGATGATGCTTGCACCGGACGGCTTCCTGCTGAACATGAGTGGGCAGGCGTTTGATTGGGAATACCCCTGCACTCTCCGGAAGGGACTGATGGAAGATTTGGCAGGAGTCATGGCGCTGTTTCGCTCTAACGGAAGCGGCAGGCCTCCGGCTCTGCTCGTAGCAGCCTGCGAGGAGAACCTAGATCTTCTTTTCATGGAACCTCAGCCAATAGTTCCGAGCGGTTTCGAGGTACTCGACGGCGGCTTGTCCTGGACTTTGAAACGCAGCAAGATCAAGAAGGCCGCACATTCGGATGTGAGCGCCCATCCTTGGCCGTTTCTGGTCACGCTGGGATATCACCCGAAAAGACGCATGCTCGTATTGGGCAACCTCGGACAGCTCAGCAGCATCACGTTCGTAGGTGACCGCCCTTCAGTGCTCGGCAAACTCGAGTCGGTCGCACACGAGATGACGAACAGCCCGTTAGCCAAGGACGTGAGCGTCGTTTGTCTGGGCTTCGGGCGATCCTTGGCGAAGAATGAGAGAGTCACGGTGGCGCCTCGATTTCTAACTGCATTGAAGATGCAGCGGTTCAGCGGGTTTCCTGATCCAGCCGACCCGTTTAATTCGGATGGCTCCAGTTTGTTGAGTCCGGATGGCGCCGGCCAGCTTGATTTGCATGACGGCAACTCGTTGGGTTGGAATGGCGCTGCCTACTCGCGTGAGGCTGGCTGCGACCTTTGTGTGCTGGCGCTGGATCCTCATCCGCAAGACAGGAAGATCTTGGAGCGTTTGCATCACCAAGGTGCTCTGCGCTTGGTGGTGCTCGGAGAGAGTGACCGGGAATACAAGGAACCCGACCCTTCGGCCAACGGAGACGCTTGGAACAACTCTGGGGTCGGTACGTTTCCTGTTTCTGAAGATTGTCTGCGGTGGGAGACGACTGCTCTGGAGTTGCGTAAGGCCGACTCCCTGTCTTCAGGTGGTTCATTCACCGCCTCGCCGTCTAGAAGAAGGGTTCGCCCTGTCGGAGGTTTGGATGCGCCCCGGGCTGATGTTGAGGATGCTCCCGCAGACGTCGGAAAGCCGCCGGCGCGGGAGGACGGCGGAGGCAACGGGATCGACGCTGAGAGCGCCGGCTTTGTCGCTCCTGCCGGCTCGCAACCAGGTGCGGTGGATCTGCGTGTGCTGGGGATAGTTCAAGTAAATGGCTTGAAGAGTTCGGAGATCTCAGCTCGAACACTCGCACTCATCTGCTACTTGGCGTTTCATTCCGATGGGGCGACGGTGCGTGAACTGGAGCACTGGCTGTGGGGCCGCGGCGTTCCTCCGGGACCTCGCGCCCTCAGCAATGCAGTGCATCGTGCCAGGGCAGTCCTAGGCAGGAACCACGAAGGCGACTTTTACTTGCCCTATTGCACTAGCAACGGGGCCTACTGCTTGTCCAAAGAGGTGACTTCCGATTTGGAGAGATTCAAGCGGTTGGCCAAGGCCGCGGATCGAGTGGAAAGACGCAAGGCGGTTCCGTACTACCAAGAGGCGTTGTCCTTGGTTCGGGGAATTCCCTTCGGCGGAGGCGAGAAAGGGGATTTGTATGCGTGGGCAGACATCTCCCTGCGGAATCACGCCGAATTCGAGATCGATTCGGCGGCGCATAAGCTCGCAGACCTGGCGATGCAGTTGGGAGACTTCCATCTGGCGCGCTGGAGCGTTTGGAAAGGATTGTTGATTACACCCGGGTGTGAGCAGTGTTACAAGAGAAAGTTCCTCATCTCTTATCACACTGGTTGCCGAGGGGAGCTGCAGACGACGATGAGAGAACTGAAACGCATCCTCGCCAACCTGGAGGAACCTGGCGATGTGAAGTTCGAGGTCAGTTCCGAACTTCAGGAGTTTTACCGCCAACTGCTGAAGAACCGCTGAGGTGCGCTTCGTCGCATGTCGATGCTCTAGCGGCGGGGCAACTAGCAGCGGCGGCCCTGCCCGTTCCGAGTGCCCGTTCTCAGGCGGCGGAACGAGTCGAAAGGCATGAGAACGATACCCTGTACTTAGGCCGAGTACTTAGACCGAAGCCAATGGGCGGTTGTGTCTTCCTCGCTCGTTGGCTGGGACTGAACACGAATATCCTGTAATTAGGCCGCAAGCGGTTACGTAGCCAGCCTTCAGATCGACCGCAGGCCTGCAGTCTCGCCACTTCCAGTTCTTCAACCACGGATGCCATCTTGATTACAACGTTCGCTGAAACGGCGCGTACTTCGACTCAGGAGCGCGCTTGTGCTCCCAGGAAGAGCAGCGCTCGCGACGCGATCCTCCTCGAAGCGGTCGTGTCTCAGGCCAGACATGAGAACTTTCCCGTGGCTCTGCGGATTCTTCCGGAGAGCCTTCGCAAGCACCTTATGGCGATCTACGGATTTGCCCGTCTCACTGATGACTTGGGCGACGAGTACCCCGGGGATCGAAACGAAGCCCTGAACTGGCTAGAGGGGCAGATAGACGCCCTCTACGCGGGTTCTCCGAAGCACCCCGTCTTCAGGCGCCTGGCCCCAACCGTCGCTCGCTTCGACATCCCCCGCGCTCCGCTGGATCGGCTTCTGGCCGCCAACCGAATGGATCAGCTGAAAAAGCGATACCAGGACTGGGAGGAACTGATGGAGTACTGCTCTCTCTCTGCCAATCCCGTGGGACACATGGTGCTTGCAGTCCTGGAAGCTGACACCCCTCGCCGTCGGGCCGCCTCGGACTCGGTCTGCAGCGCTTTGCAGGTGATCGAGCATGTCGGCGACATAGCCGAAGACGCCGCGGCCGGGCGCGTCTACGTGCCTGCCGAGGTGCTGGAAGGGTTTGGCTGCTCCGAGATGGAACTCATGTCCCGGGCGGCCTCGCCGTCCCTTGTGGGGGTGGTGGCTTACCTGGAGACGCGTGCGCGCGAGATGCTCGAGCCTGGCCGCGCCCTGGTGAGGTCTTTGCGAGGATATGCACGCCTTTCGGTGGCGGGATTCGTGGCTGGCGGCTTGGCAACACTGGACGCAATAGTCGCAGTTCGCTACGACGTTTTGGGCAAGTCCGTCCGTCGAAGCAGGCTCGGCACGGCTGCTCACATGATCCGTCTGTGCGCACCGGACTTGACTTGTTCGCAGGTTCTCGACTCTTCTAGGGCGCTCTCACCGAGGGCTGCAAATCTCTTCGCAGCGGAGAGATCCGCCTGTCGTCTGTTTCGCTGCTCGGCGTATCCGACCAGAATCAAACACCCGATCTGAAGTGGCGCTCACGCTGGGGGATGCGTATGCCCGTTGCGAAGAGATTACGCGCCGGGAGGCGCTCAACTTCTACTACGGGATAAGGCTGCTGCCGCCGCCGAAACGACGCGCCCTCTCGGCCGTCTACGCCCTGGCTAGACGAATCGACGACGTGGGCGACGGCGGACTTCCCACGGAGCGGAAGTTAGCCGCCCTCGCTGATTTGCGGGAGGAGATCGACGCTCTGGCCGCCGGCAGCGTCGCGGCGGACGACGACCCCGTTCTAGTGGGGGTCGCTCATGCCGCATCCGTTTTTCCGATTCCCGTCTCGGCCTTCGGAGAGATCATCAAAGGATGCGAGCATGACGCTGTCGGCTGGAGTTACCAGAGCATGGACGACACGGTGGAGTACTGCAGGCTCGTAGCGGGCTCGGTGGGGAGGATTTCCCTCGGCGTCTTCGGTGTCAAGGCTCGGAGCGTTCCCCTGCGATCCGACCTGCATCTCAAAGGAGCCCCGTCTGCTTCTGCACTGCCTGAGCTGCCCGAAAGGCTGGCCGATGACTTAGGGGTCGCACTCCAACTCACCAACATCCTGCGCGACGTGGTGGAAGATCAGCGCCTCGGGCGCAACTACTTTCCTTCACAGGAACTGGAACGCTTCGGGGTCTCCGCAGGGAGTTGGGATCCGCCCGAGGCGGCGAGGGAACTGATCAGGTTTACGGCGTGCCGTGCAGTCGCCTGGTTCGAGCGCGGGTTGGGGCTGCTGGACTTTTTGGATTGCCGCAGCCGCGCCTGCACCGCCGCCATGGCAGGCATTTACAGGCGGGTGCTGGAGCGCATTCGAATCGACCCTCAAACTCCGCTGCGGGGTCGAATCTCTCTCTCGGGGGCAGAGAAGGCGCTGGTGGCGGCGCGCAGCCTGGCCGGCCTGCGGCCTTAGTCCGAGCCGATGCCTTTAGCACAGCGGAGGGGTGAACGCCTGCGGGTCGTGGTGGTGGGCGGCGGGTTGGCCGGCCTCTCCGCCGCCTTGTACTGCGCCGACGCCGGGGCGTCTGTGGTGCTTCTGGAACGCCGCCACCGGCTCGGGGGGGCCACTTGGTCGTTCAAGCGAAACGGCGTTTGGTACGACAACGGACAGCACGTCTTCATGCGCTGCTGCACCGCGTATCGGAGTTTTCTGCGACGCATCGGCAGCGCGGACGGCGTCTACCTCCAACCCCGTCTGGAGGTTCCGGTTCTGCAGCCCGGCGGGCGTGCGGGCGTTATCTCACGAAGCGATGCCCGGGCGCCTTTCCATCTGACCGCCTCGCTGCTCTCCTACCCGCACCTGAGCCTCCCGGGGCGCTTGTCGGTGGTACGCACAGCGCTCGCCTTGCGGCGTCTCGACCCGGACGATCCCGCCCTCGATCGCATGAGCTTCGGCGAATGGCTGGCGAGGAGAGGAGCAGATCGCCGCAGCGTGGAGACCTTCTGGAATCTCATCGTGCTTCCCACAGTGAACCTGCCGGCCGATGAGGCGTCGCTCAAGTTGGCTGTGAAGGTTTTCGTCACCGGACTGCTCGGCGGCGCGCCCGAAGACGCCGACATCGGATGGTCGAGGTTGCCGCTGGGGGAGCTGCATGCCGCCGCCGCCCGCAGGGCGTTGAAGGCCGTTGGCGCTGAAGTGCACACCCGAGCGGCTGTCGAGGCCGTACGCGTTGGGGAGGAAGGCGCCCCTGTGGTCTTCGCCGCCGGACAGAGTTGGGAAGCCGACGCCGTGGTGGTGGCGGTGCCCCATGATCAAGTGGCCTCGCTCTTGCCCCAAGGAAGCCTTCCCGACAGAGGTCGGCCGGAGGATCTGGGTCGTTCTTCCATCGTCAACATTCATTTGGTGTACGACCGTCCGGTGACCGAACTTCGGATCGCAGCCGCCATAGACAGCGAGCTGCAGTTCGTCTTCGACCGAACCGAGGCGTCGGGGTTGGACGACGGACGCCAGTGCTTGGCAGTCTCCCTCTCGGCTGCCGACTCCTATATAGGAATGAAATCGGCGAGCCTGGTCTCACGCTTCAAGGCGGAAATGGAGCGTCTCTTCCCGGCGGCGGCGGTTGCTCAGGTCACTGAATCGGTGGTGACTCGAGAGCAGGCAGCCACCTTCGCAGGGACACCGGGCAGCGACCGTCTGCGCCTCCCTCCCAAGAGCGGGCTGACTGGAGTTTTCCTGGCGGGGGCGTGGTGCGACACCGGCTGGCCGGCCACCATGGAAGGGGCAGTCCGCAGCGGCGTTTCGGCTGCACGCTTGGCGTTGGCGTGAAGGCGGTGCTTCCGTTGTGAGCGTCTCGGCGGTCGAAGTGTTGGAGCGGGCGCGCGTCCTGGTGCTTCCGGCTCTCATCGAGGCCACCGACCGCCTCTCGCCCGAGTTGGCGTTGCCCGTTCGATACCACTTCGGGTGGGTGGAAGCGGACGGAACCCCTTCGGTCTCTTCGGGCGGCGGCAAGAGCGTACGTTCGGCGTTGGCGCTCCTTTCCGCCGAGGCTGCCGGCGCGCACGCGAGCGTGGGGCTGCCGGGCGCTCTGGGCGTGGAACTCGTCCACAACTTTTCCCTGATCCACGACGACATCATCGATAATGACTCCCTGCGTCGTCATCGTCCGGCGCTCTGGAAGGTGTTCGGCGTCGGGAACGGCATCATCGTGGGCGACGCTCTGCACACGTTGGCTTTCGAGCAACTTCTCGACCCCCACACGCCAGAGCGGGTGGCTGCCGCTGCCGATCTGGCTGCAGCCACGGCCACCATGATCGCCGGTCAGAGCCAGGACATGCGATTCGACAAGCAGCCTTCGGCGAGCGTCGAAGAGTGCATGCAGATGCTCAGCAGAAAGACGGCGGCTCTGATGGCTCACGCCTCTTCGGTGGGGGCGGTTCTGGCCGAGGCTTCTGCTCCGCTGGTGGCGGGGCTGCGACGTTTCGGTCTGGAGATCGGGAAGGGTTTCCAGGCGATGGACGATCTGTTAGGAATCTGGGGCGATCCGAGTATCACAGGGAAGCCCGCAGGCAACGACCTGCGTGAGCGGAAGAAGTCGCTTCCCGTGGCGGTGGCCTTAGAGAGCGGCGGGATGGCCGCAGCCGAACTCGCTGAACTGCTGAGGGGAGATCAGCTAAGTGAAGCGGAGGTGGCGCAGGCCGCCAACCTGGTAGAGGAAGCCGGAGGTCGCAAGGCTGCCGAAGACACCGCCCGTCGCTCCCTGGAAGATGCCCGCGCCGCCCTGCGCTCCGCAGGAGCCGACCCTGATGCCAGCGCGGAGTTGCTGGCTCTAGCGGAGTTCATAGTGGATCGGGAATACTGAGTTCTGCTTCATATTTCCTTGTTAAAATTGCCCTAGGTCGTCGTTCGTAGTCGTTCGTAGAAGGGAAAACTGCTGATGGAGAAGCTCAAGATTCGGAAGTCCAAGTCTCGGAGTATTTGCGGTCGGCCGGCTGCAGCCATTTTGCTAACGGCCGCTTTGGCGCTAACCGCTGCTTGTGCGAGCACCGATACGAGTTCTCTTGAGGCTGCGGTTGAGGCCAACACTGCGGCTATTGAGTCGTTGCGGGAGTGGGTGGATTCTGAGCATGCGGGGATTGAGGATTTGGTTGAGGATGTTCGGGCGGATGAGGCTGCGATTGCGGAGAATGAGCATGCTATGAGGTCGTTGCGGGAGTATTTGGATGCTGAGCATGAGGGGATTATGGATTTGGTTGAGGATGTTCGGGCGGATGAGGCTGTGCTTGCGAAGCTGCAGGAATTGATTGAGGAACTAACTGCCCGTATTGCTGATCTAGAGGGTGCCGGCTAGAGGAGCGGGGCTTGTCCGCTCTGAGATTGGCAACTTTTCCTAAGAGTAGGCAAGTATCGGATCGGCTCTCATTGACCTTCTCCCTCCGAGTCTCAGCCAACTGATCCCAGCAAAGCGCCCGAGGGGATACGGCGGCACGAGACGCTGGGGCGTAACACGGTGAACGTTTCTTCTAGCACTCCGGATACTTCAAAGAGGCTCGTCGTCGAGGAGACTCTGGAGCGCGCTGTCGGAGCTCTGCTCGACGCCCAGCACCCCGACGGATGGTGGAAAGGCGAGCTAGAGAGCAACGTCTCCATCGAGGCGGAGGATCTGCTGCTGCGCAAGTTCATCGGAATTTTGGACAAACAGACGCTGGAAGAAACAGCCGCCTGGATCCGCTGCCGTCAGCGATCCGACGGCACCTGGACGCACTATTACGACGGCCCGCCCAACCTTTCGGTGAGCATAGAGGCTTATGCCGCACTCCGCCTAGCCGGCGACGATCCCGCTGCCGAACACATGCGCTCGGCCCGCGAGTTCATTCTTTCCGCGGGCGGTCTGGAATCCTCTCGGGTCTTTACCAGGATTTGGCTGGCGCTGTTCGGGCAGTGGCGCTGGCAGGATCTGCCCTCCCTGCCCCCAGAAGTGATCTTCTTGCCGAAGTCTTTCCCGCTCAACGTCTACGACTTCGCCTGCTGGGCGCGGCAGACCATCGTCTCTCTGACGATCGTCTCTACGCTGCGACCTTCTGCCCCGTTGGGTTTCGACCTTGGAGAATTGCGGACAGGCAGGCTTCCGCCGGAGCGCCGTTCTGAGTCGGGTGAGTGCTCCGCCCGCTTTTTCACCGCTTTGGATGCCTTCCTGCATCGCTGCCACCGCCGCTGGCCGCATGCCCTCAGGGAGGCCGCTCTAGGCAGGGCCGAACGCTGGATACTCGACCGGCAGGAAGCCGACGGGTGCTGGGGAGGCATCCAGCCGCCCTGGGCGTACTCCATCCTGGCTCTGTACCTGCGGGGCTATTCCCTTGAACATCCGGTATTGGCGCGCGCCTTGGCGGGAATCGATAACTTCACGATTCGAGAGAACGGGATGCGCCGCCTGGAATGCTGCCAGTCGCCGATCTGGGACACCGCCCTGGCGGTAGTCGCCTTGCGGGATGCTGGCCTGTCTTCCGATCATCCTGCGCTGGTGGCGGCAGCAGACTGGCTGGTGAGCAAGGAAGTGCGAGTGAGCGGCGACTGGTCGGTCAGACGACAGGATCTTCCGCCAGGTGGTTGGGCATTCGAGTTCCACAACGACAATTACCCCGACCTGGACGACACGGCTGAGGTTGTTCTAGCCCTGCGCCGCGTAAGTCCTCCCGACCGCCGCCGTGTAGATGCCGCTGTGGAGCGCGCCGTTACCTGGGTGGAGGGGATGCAGTGTTCCGATGGCGGCTACGCCGCCTTCGACGTCGACAACGTCAGGAGCCTCTGCGGCGAGTTGCCGTTCTGCGACTTCGGCGAGGTGATCGACCCGCCGAGCGCCGATGTGACTGCACACGTGGTGGAGATGCTGGCGGCGGTTGCCGGGGATGTCCCCGTTGACTCCCTTCGTCTTCGTCGGGCAGTTGATTGGCTCTGGAAGGCGCAGGAGGTCAACGGTTCCTGGTTCGGACGTTGGGGCGCCAACCACATCTATGGAACGGGCGCCGTGCTGCCCGCTCTGGCGGCAGCAGGGGTGTCTCCGGGCGACGAGCGCATTCGCCGGGCGGTGCGTTGGTTGGAGGGTTGTCAGGACGCCGACGGAGGATGGGGAGAAGACCTGCGCTCCTACGAAGAGGAGGCTTGGCAGGGACGCGGTGCTCCGACGGCTTCTCAGACCTCCTGGGCGCTGCTGGCCTTATTGTCGGCGGGGGAGGTGAGCGAGCCCACCCGCCGCGGGATTGACTGGCTGGTTCGCAACTGCCGATCCGACGGCACCTGGGACGAGCCTCAGTTCACCGGCACTGGCTTCCCAGGCGACTTCTATCTCAACTACCATCTCTACCGCCAAGTGTTCCCGGTGATGGCGCTGGGGCGCTATCTGCGGTCTGGCGCCGTCGTTCCGAGAGCCGCTGCAGAAGTCCGTCCTCTGGGGGCCAACGCAGTCGCAGCTGCTTTAGACGCATTCCCCTCTGTCGAGTCGTCGTCGGAAGGGGGAGTTGCGGGAGACGCCGCGGTCGCCGCTTCAGGAGAAGCGTGATGGACGCATGGGGGGAAGGGACTAGCGCGCCCGTGAGGTACGGCCGCGGTCGCCGCTCTATGAGAAGAGTGATGGACGCAGTCGAGATGGAATTCTGGTGCCCGCTGCGCCTGGAATGTCTGGCCGTTCGTCGAGGCGCCCGCAGAGCCGTGGTGCGCCGGACTGGGATGGGCGCTCAGAAGGCGTCCGATTTCGTTAGCCAACGGCAGGCGAACCGCGACCCCGCTTCCCCGAACTCACCGTACCGTCGTCGGGCGGCAGTCGTCCTGGGATTAGGCGGGGCGGTGGACGCCAGCCTTCGACCGACAGACGTGGTCGTGGCGGAGGAGGTGCGCTCGCCTGACGGCAGGTCTTCGGTCGGAATGGCCGCTGCCTGCGGCTTGGCCGCCGAAGGGCTTCGCAGCGCAGGCTTTAATGCGATCGAAGGCTGCATAGGCGCTGCGGACGGTGTCGTCACGGGTGATGCCCGCCGCCGCCTGGCCGCCGAAGGACTGCTCGCCGTGGACATGGAGTCCTGGTGGCTTATGCAGGCATGCCCGCCGCCGCTGATTATCATCAGAGTCATCCTGGATGCTCCTCGAGCCGAATTGCGCTCTCTTGCGATGCCTGTTCGACTTCTCCGCTGCTTTGCCGTGCTGGCCGACGTAGCCGCCGCTCTCGGAGAGTTGGGTTCGCCATTGCGGGAGGTGCCCGAGGTGCCCGCCAAGTGAGCCTTCCTCTGCGTCAAGCGGTGCGAGTTGGTGCGTATGTTCTAAAAAACAAGTTGCGCGGGCGGAAGAAATATCCCCTTCTCGTGGAGATGGAACCGCTTTTTGCCTGCAATTTGGCCTGTCCGGGTTGTGGCAAGATCCAGCACCCCACCGAGATCCTGCGCAAGCGGCTAAGTCCGCAGGAGTGCGTGTCGGCCATGGATGAGTGCGGTGCGCCCATGGTGTCAATCGCCGGGGGAGAGCCGCTCCTGCATCCTCAGATCAGCGAAATCGTGGACGAGATGCTGGCGCGTAAGAAGTTCGTCTACCTGTGCACTAACGGCGTTCTACTGCGGCGCAGAATGGACGACTTCAAGCCTTCCCCGTATTTCTCCTGGGCGATTCACGTGGACGGCATGAGGGAGCGCCACGACTTGGCCGTGGCGCGAGAGGGGGTCTTCGACGAAGTGGTCGAAGCTATCCGAGAAGCCAAACGGAAAGGCTTTCGAGTCACCACTAACAGCACTTTCTTTAACACCGACACCCCTGAGTCCGTCCGCAGTGTGCTGGACTTTCTCAACGACGAACTGGAAGTCGACTCCCTCATGATCTCTCCGGGCTACGCCTATGAGAAGGCGCCCGATCAGGAGCATTTCCTGGCAGTGGAGCAGACGCGCAGTTTGTTCCGAGAGGCCCTCTCGGAGGGTCGTCGGAAACGCTGGCGCCTCAACCATACTCCGCTGTTTCTGGACTTTCTGGAAGGCAAGGTCGACTTCGAATGCACTGCCTGGGGCATTCCGAGCTATTCCGTGTTCGGCTGGCAGCGCCCCTGCTACCTGATGGGGGACGACTACTGCGAGACCTACCAGGAACTCATCGAAACCACCGACTGGAGCAAATACGGCCGCGGCAAAGACGAGCGCTGTTCGAGCTGCATGGCCCACTGCGGCTACGAACCCTCAGCGGTCTTTGCCACCATGGGTTCACTGCGGGAATCGTTGCGAGCCGTAGTTTCCAGCTAGCTATCCTTCAATCTCGCTCCCGTACCTTCACTCTTGCGTGCGAGGATCGTTGCGAGCCGTAGTTTCCAGCTAGTTAGTTGGCTGTCCTTGATCCCGTTGGTGGGATCGAGGGCAGGTTTATCCCCCGGGAACAAGTGGTCGGTTTATCCCCCGGGAACAAGTGGTCGGTTTATCCCCCGGGTATCTGAACCCTTAATCCGTGTCGGTGGATGGAGGACAGGTTGTTTCTGCCGCCCGGCTTTCGCCAAACTTTTTCAATCGTCGGAAGCGTGTGTTGGTGGATGGAGGGCGGTTGTCCTGCCATCCAAATCGGCGCTCAGAAGGCGCCTATTTGTTCAGAAGACGCCTATTTCGGCCAGACTGCGGCGGTAGGCTAGGGCGGCTGCGTCAGGGCCGCGGAGATGCAGCTCCTCGGTGATGTCCACGGGCAGAGGCACGGGTCGCTGGCTTTCTACCACGTGCCGGTCGGCCTCCATGATCACGTGGGTGAAGTCCAGGTAGGGCTCATCATCGCCTTCGATGTCGTAGTTGCGCGAAAGGTAGAGATACAACTCGTTCGTATCGTCGGTGATGGGGGAAGAGACCAAGGAGACCACGGTGCTTTGCCCGTCGCTCGTTCCCTTGCGGAGGTGGACGCTGTATGGCAGCCAGAGGAAGTATTCCCAGTGGACTTCGCTGCCCGCTTCGGAGTGCACGCCACCAGGCTCCAGTTCTTTGTAGTCGAAGTAGAAGCCGTAGTCGGTGGGCTTGACTTCGTAAGAGTGGGTGACGGTGCGGTCACGCGATCCCAGCATCCCGTCGTGCAGGAAGGGGAAATGCGAGAGGTCCATGAAGTTCTCCACCGTTCGGGCTGCCGAGGCTTGCCAGGTGTAGCGGTGGCTGAAGAAGATCCTGACGTCAGGGTCTTCCCACTCTCCGCCCGGCCACTCGGTTATCCCGGCCGCCGGTTCGTCTAGCGCCACCCAGACGAGTCCGTAGCGCTCAGCCACGCGGTGGCTCTTTACTCGTGCGCCAGACGGGATACGCGACCCCTCCGGCAGGGCGGGAATTTTCCGACAACGGCCGTCTCCGTCGTACTCCCATCCGTGGTAGGGGCAGACCAGGCAGCCCTCCGGGGTGGTCCAGCCCAGCGAGAGGGCGGTTCCTCGGTGTATACACAGGTCGTCGAGAACTCTGGCTTCGTTCCCGGAGCGGTAGGCGACCAACTGTCGGTCGAGAAGTTGGACGGCGAGCGGGCGCTCCTCTGTTACGTCTTCGCTGGCTGCCACCGGGTGCCAGTAGTTCTCAAGCGTGGGATTAAGGACGCCGGTTTCCGGACTTGGTCTGGCAAGAGTTTGCGTGTCTGGGGTCATTTTGTTTCACCTCCGATTTCTTGAGCAGGGGACAGTTGGTGCATATGCGACGGACGGAGCCGAAGGCGACTATCCGGCGACTCCGAAGAACGTGGCCTGCAGCAGTTCCTCGTCGAGCAGTTCTGCGGCGGGTTGCGAAGCACCGAGTTCGCCTGAGTTCATTACGTAAACCCTGTCTACGTGCGGAAGACACAACATGGGGCTCTCCTCGATCACCCAGAGCACGGTCGCTCCCGATTCACGCGCCGCGGTGATGTCTTTAATCCGGGCGGCCACAATGGAAGGGGCTAAGCCAGTGGTGGGCTCGTCGAGCGCTAGGAACTGCGGCTTAGTGATCATCGCGGATGCGATGGCTAGCATCTGCCGTTCCCCGCCCGAGAGCGTGCCCGCTCGAGCGCGACGGAGTTCTGCTAGAGCAGGGAAGAGTTCAAGCATCTCTCCTATTCGCTGCGACTGATCCCGTCTCGGTGCGCTGAGCAAACTCACCGCTAGGTTGTCGTAGACCGTTAACTCCGGAAAGGTGCTTGCTTCCTGGGGTACGTACGCCATTCCTAGCCCAGCTCTCGCCGGCGTGTTTAGGCGCGTCAAATCCTGATTGGCGAAGCGTACCTGTCCGCCTTTCGTGGGTAACAGACCGAAGATAGTTTTCATCAGGGTCGTCTTTCCCGCTCCGTTGGGGCCGATCACCGCCACGATCTCGGCTGGCTCTACTTCCATACTCACACCGTGCAGGATGGGCAGGTTGCCGTAACCGGACTCCACGTCTCTGAGCACGAGCCACCCTGGACTGCTCCGCTTGTTCACTCTTCTACCCCTAGATATACCTGCTTTACGAGTGTGCTCGAAGCTATTTCGTCCGGAGACCCTTCTGCTATCAGCTTTCCTTCGGCCAGCACGTGAATGTAATCAGCCACGTCCAGAACAAACGACAGGTTGTGATCGATGATTGTTAGAGCGATCCCGCTCTTGTGAATGTTTCTAATCAAATTGGCAAGCAAGGAGATGGCGCTCGGATTCACGCCAGCAGCTGGTTCGTCGAGCAGAAGCAGCTTTGGGCGGCTCATTAGTTGTCTTGCGAGTTCCATGAGCTTGCGTTCGCCCGCGGGCAACTCGTCCACGTGGGTGTCTAGGATGCCCTCTAGCCCCAGGTCGGAGAGGATTTCGTTGGCGCGTTCTGAAAGCTTCGCCTCTTCTTTCTTGCCGCGTCTGCTCAGCATGTTCCGCAGCACGGAGTGTTCCGCCCCGGCAACTTGCATGTTTTCCCAGACGGTCATTGCCGGAAAACCCACTGGAGTTTGAAAGGTGCGCACCACCCCTAGCCGGGCAATTCGCCAAGGCTGCAACCCGATCAGTTCGTTGCCGTCGAAGGTGACGCTGCCGCTGTCCGCGCGCTCATAGCCTGTGAAAGTGTTGAACAGGGTTGTCTTGCCGGCGCCGTTCGGCCCTATCAGAGCGGTTATGCGATCTGGGTGAAGGTCTAGCGACACACCGTCAACCGCTATGTTGCCGCCGAAAGCCTTGTGGACGTCCCGAGCGCTCAGCAGTGCAGTCATCGTCGAAGCAGTTTCACGACGTTGGTTTTGAGGTTTACGACGTTGGTTTTGAAGTCACCCAAGGAGGCAACCAAATCTCCCCAGATCGTCATGTCAGCTCGTGAGCGAGCCCCGAATGTCTTGCGCTCGGAGAGCAACCCTTCTGGACGGAAGCGCAGCAACAGAACTAGCAGAAGACCGATTGCTAGTGGACGCACTGCTCCCAGCAACTGACGCAGGCTGTGTGGGACCTCAATTTCCAGCACTAGTTCGATAAAAAAGAAGAACGCTACGGGACCTAAGACTGGTCCGAAGCGGCTGCCGATGCCCCCGAGCACGAGAGCCGTCCATACAGTGAATGTGAGTTCAGGCTCAAAGACGGCAGGCTGCACGATTCCTAGCCAACCTAAGTAAAACGGTGCGATACCGCCCATCAGAACGCCGGCAAAAACGAATGTTTGGAGACGCAGCCTGCTCACCCGAATGCCCAGCGAAACAGCGGCGGGTTCGTTGTCGCGCATAGCCCGAAGAGCACGCCCGTAGCTCGAGCGGCTGAGCCTGCGGGTGAGGACGAATATCAGCGCAACGACTACCCAGGTGAGCCCTAGCAGCAGGCTTCGGTACTCGTTTATTTTGAGATCGCCTAACTCAGACTGAAGCGGCCGCGTCAAGGTATTGAATCCCACTGTTCCGTTTGTGACGCTGCCCAAGTTGATGGCCAGGTTTCGGAAGACTTCAGCGAAAGCGAAGGTGATGATGAGGAAGTACTCTCTTCGGGCGCGCAACGACGGCAACCCGACCAGGAAAGCAACGACTCCGGTCAGGGCCATGGCAACCAGAATCCCCGACCAGGATGGCCAGCCTGGGGAAATCAGCACCTCATCAAAGCCTGTGATCGTCAGGATCGTGTAGGTATACGCCCCCACTGCAAACAGTCCGGCTACACCCAAATCCCACATCCCCCCCCAGCCCGATTCCACGTTCAAAACCATCGTGAGAGCGGCGTAAACGCCCATTAGGGTGAGGACGCTGACCCAGAACGCCGGGGAACTCATGCTGCCTGCTCCGCTCTGCGCTGGGTGCCGAAGAGCCCTTCTGGTTTAAGGAAGAGTACCAGGATTAGCACTCCGAAAGCCACGACGCTGCGGTAATCGGAAGGAATCCCCAAGATGGGGCTTATGTCCATTACTACCCCTAGCAGCATCGCTGCTGTCATTGCTCCCAGAATGCTTCCAGTTCCGCCAAGCACGGCAGCGGAAAGAATGAGCAGAATGTTTTGCCAGCCGATTTCGTTGACGACGCTGGCGCTGCGGAAGGCGATCATGCCTCCTGCCATGGCTGCCAACATTGAACTAATGAACCAGACGACGGCGGAGACTGTTTTTACGGGCACGCCGCGCACGCTCGCTAGCCCGGGATTGGATGCGGCTGCGCGCAGCCAGCGACCTAAGCGGGTCAATCCCAGGAAAAGTCGCAGGGCTATAACCAAGCCTAGCGAGACTACGATTATCAATAATTCTCCGACGTTTATGTGCAAAGAGTCGGAGTTTGCCCCCAGACCGTGGGTTACGGCGGAGACGATGAAGAGGATCAGGCTAGCTGCCGTAATGGCACCGAGCGTGTAGCCCGCGGCGGGAGAATTCCAGAGTTGGTCCCAATAGCCGGAAGGTTCTCGATGCTCAATCTTGCGGGAGCGTCTGTTTAAGAACCAGGCCAGGGCGGCGCCTAGGAAAATGACGAAGCAGAGCAAGAGCACAAATTCAGGTACTGAAAACTCGAGCTGAGCGCCGTAGCTCACGGTGATTGTTCGCAAATTGGCCCCGAAGATGGCGATTATGGCCCCATAGATGATGAAGGCCGTGCCGATGGATGTGAAGAGCAGAACATTCCCGCCCTGTTTAGCCACCGGCTTGAAAATTGCCGCCCCCATGATTACTCCTAGCAGCCCCATCGCCACCATAGCGATTACCAGCGCAGCGAAGACGTTGAGCCCCTCGCTGCGGAGGAATACCATCAGGTATGCGCCTAGCGCTAAGACCTGTCCATGAGCTATGTGCAGGAAGTTCTCGGTCTGGCGAATGAGGGCGAAGCCGACGGTGGCGGCGGCAAGCACGCCACCAGTAATCAGTCCGAAAATGACGTTTTGCACTTGACCGTCCTGGAGACTGTCCTGGGGAACTGCCCAGGTGACCCCGCCTCAGAAGGGCGGGGTCACCTGTGGAGGGCTGAGTTCAGGAAGCCGGGTTTAGGGCGGGATCCATCGTGATCGTGTCCCGTTCCTCGTACACGCCGTCTACGATGTGGCGCACGCTCATCTGAGGTGAAACTATGTTTCCGAACTGGTTGAGCTGCAGGTTGCTTGAGGCGCCGTCGTAGTCGATGTCGTCTCCTCTTTCTAGAGCCGCCACGCCGTCGGGGTAGTTGTAGACCTTTGTGCCGGGCGAGTTCACGACGTTAGGAATCTGCTCGTTGACAGCCTCTCCGTCGGTTGAACCTGCGGCGGTCATGGCCAGCGCGAGGATGATGTACTGGTCGTACTGGTTGGTCTCGTAGAAGCCGGTCGGAGGTCCGTAGCCTGCGGAAGCTGTGTGGTGTCCAGCGAACGTTTCATAAGCGGGTGATCCAAAGTCGTCGGTGGCAACTGCCGCTAGCAACCTTCCTGCAGGCAGATCAGCTGCCACTTCAGCTATTTCCGGCACGATCATGTCTGGCGACACCAGGATTGTCGCTTCATGCCCGCGTGCGATGTACTCCCTGAGGATAGGAATTCCAGCTTCGAACCCGGCCCCGATGTATACCACGTCGGGTTCGCCAGCGAATGCTTCCTGTACTTGGGTTTGGTAACTGGACTGGCCGGGAGCGAAGCGAACGTTTGCGGTGATCTCGCCGCCGACTTTATCTCTCCAGACTTCCATGAATACTTTCGCAGGGCTTTCAGCGCCTTCCGTTTGCTGGACGAGCAACGCAACTCGCTGCGCGCCCAAATCGCGCGCCAGCTGAGCTGCGATTATGCCGTTGGCCGTGTCGGATGCGGTGATGCGGTAGATGTAGTCTCCGCCCTTAGTATCAAGTTCAGTGGTGCCGCAGGCGGGACAGATCGTCGGCATCTTGTCTTCAGGCAACCTCTCCAGCAGGGCCACAGCGCCGTCTGATTCCACGCCGCCCATAGCGTGAATCTCATCGCGAATACGGTTGTACCCCGATACTGCGCCTTCGGCTGTGGAGTGGTTGTCTTCAATTTTGAGCACGACGTCGCGCCCGAGCACCCCTCCGGCGTCGTTAATTGCTGAGATAGCAGCGTTTGCGCCGTCGAGGCTGGGGCCGCCCCACGACGAATAGTCTCCGGAGAGGCCGTTCAGGAAGCCAAAATTGATTGGCCCCGAGTCGTCATCCCCGCCACAACTGACTGCCAAGCCTCCTAGCAGCAAAGCCGCAGAAAGCGCCAAAGTCATACGTTTCACTTGGTTTCTCCCCTCGTTGGTTTGAATTGTTTTTGTCGTTTGAAAGTCCGACGCAAGACGATGCTACGGGCTTGCAGCTCAGCTTTCAATATTACCTTCTTAAGTTAGCAGGAATTCGCGGCTAAACAGTAACGCGGGCTTCATCTTCCCTTCCAGCCATAGCCAGAGCAAGTTCGTCCATGTCCAATGCGCCGATGGGGCGTTCTAGCATGGAGCGCCCTCTGAACAGAACGATCAGCCGATCGCTGAGCTTGATTAGTTCCTCCAGATCTAGCGACAGCAGAAGCACGGCTGCACCAGTTGCTTTTACTTCGAGCAGTCGGCGGTGGACGTAGTCGATGGCGCCCACGTCCAGTCCCCAAGTAGGATTGTCGGCCACCAGCACTCGAGGTGACCTGGAAAGTTCCCTGGCCAGAACCACTTTCTGCTGGTTTCCGCCCGAAAGGCTTGTTGCGAGAATGTTAGGGTTGGGAGGACGGACGTCGTATTCCTCTAGCAGCGTACGAGCACGTCTTTTAACTTTCTGCCAGTCCAGCAGCCCCCCGCGGTTGTAGTTACCGGCAGGTATGTCGGCTAGGGCCAGATTTTCGGCCAGGGTCATGTCCAACACCAGCCCCCAGGTGTGGCGATCTTCGGGGATAACGGCCAAGCCGGTCTCTCGCAGGCGGCTGATATCTGCAGAGGTCATGTCGTTGCCGCCGATGAGCACAGAGCCGTCGGAGATGTCTGCTAGACCGCAGATGGCGTTGACGAGGGTTCTTTGCCCGTTGCCTTCCACGCCGGCCACTCCCAGGATCTCCCCTGGACGCACTATCAGAGACAGGTCGTCGAGGCGGTCAGCGCCTTCTCCAGGGGCCTTCAAGTTGTGGATTTCCAGCAGCGGGGTCTCGTCCGTCCACTCAGTGTGATCGCTTTCCACAGCAGTGATATCGCCTCCGGTCATGGCTCGCGTCAGGCTGCGCTCGTCGAAGTTCCCGCGCTCGATCGTGGTGACTCGTTCTCCCCCCCTGAGAACCGTTACTCGATCGGCTACTTCCATGACCTCTGCGAGTTTGTGCGTCACCAGCACGATGGAGTGTTCCTGCTCACGCAGATTTTCGAGGATGCCAAGAAGGTTTTCGATCTGGCGCGGGCCTAGGAGAGAGGTTGGCTCGTCGAGGATCAGCACTTTGGCGCCTCTGTAGAGCACTTTGAGGATTTCCACCCGCTGCTGAAGATCCACGGGCAGGTCCTGGATCAGCGAATTCGGATTGATCGGCATGTCAAAGCGCTCAGCGAGGTCGGACGTCTCGGTGGACATCGCCTGAGGTTTCAGGCGGCTGCGGTTGGATCGGGATCCCAGCAGGATGTTTTCCGCGACGCTTAAGTTAGGCACAAGCGAAAAATGTTGGTGTACCATCCCGATACCTAGGTCGAGCGCATCGTGAGGCGATGCGATGTCCACCGTTCGTCCTCTCATGTGGATGCTTCCTTCATCCGGGATGACGTGACCGAACATGATGTTCATCAGTGTGGTTTTGCCTGCTCCATTCTCTCCAAGGAGCACGTGGATCTCGCTCGAACGCAAGTCGAAGTCGATGTTCTGGTTTGCGCGCGTTGCCCCGTAGCTCTTGGAGATGCCGCGCAGCTCAACCGCCATTCCGTTGTCTTGCACAGCCGATTCGCTCGGCGGGCTCTGATCTTCTGTCATTCCTTGCCGTTCTTCTGAGCCGTTCTTATGAGCGAGTGAGTGCTCAGCAGCTGTTGGAGTTCTCGGCGGTTGCTTTGGAAATGGCGCGCCAGAGCTTTTCTGGGGAAAGGGGCATGTCGATATGTCTCACCCCTAGGTGAGCTAGTGCATCAATCACGGCGCTTTGAACCGCCGGGGTGGAGCCGATGGTGCCTGCCTCTCCTATACCTTTGGCGCCTAGAGGGTTGAGGGGAGTGGGAGTGGTCGTGCGATGGGTTTCGAAACTGGGGAACTCTGCTGCAGAGGGGATCAAGTAGTCGCCGAAGTTGGTGGTGCGGGGGACGGCGTCAGCGTCGAAGGCCACCTCTTCCCAGAGGGCTTGTGCGGCTCCTTGGGCAACCCCTCCGTGCTGCTGTCCTTCCGCTAGCAGAGGGTTGATCACGTTTCCGCAGTCGTCCACGCACAGGTGTCTGATCAGCTGCACCTCGCCGGTTTCGGAGTCCACCTCCACAACCGCCGCGTGCGTCCCGAACGGGAAGGAGCGCGCTCCCTGGTCAAAGTCGACCTCGGCGGTGAGCGGCTCGTCGGCCAACTCCACAAGTTCTGTCCAAGACAGCGCCGAAGGCGGGGAGCCCCTTACTCCCAGACCCTCGTCTGGCATCACGACAATGTCTTCAGGGTTGGCTTCAAGGTGATCAGCAGCGATTTGCTTGGCCTGCTCGAGCACCGCAGCGGCGGCTCTGTCGACGGCGCTGCCTCCTAGCTGCAGCGAGCGCGAGCCGTAGGTGCCGTTGCCGCGGGGCACCAAGTCGGTGTCTGACTGGATCACATCGATGAGATCGTGCGGAATTCCCAGTTGCGCTGAGGCGATTTGCGAGTAGGTGGTCACGTGCCCCTGGCCGTGGGATGAGACGCCGGAGAGCACGGTGACGCTGCCGTCATCGTTGATTTGCACCGAGGCGTAGTCGAAACTGGGGCCGTTGCCCGTTACCTCTATGTAGTTGGCCACGCCTATGCCCAGCAGCATGCGGTCGCTGCGGGCGCGTCGCTCGGCTTGCTCGGCGCGCAGGTCGTCGTAGCCGACCAATTCAAGCGCCCGATCCATCGTGTTGGCGTAGTCGCCGGAGTCGTAGACGGCTCCGGTGGGCGTGATGTGGTTGCTGTAGTGGGTGTCCAGCAGGTTGCGGCGCCGGATTTCCACCTGATCTATTCCTACCTCTGCTGCCAGCAGATCCATCGCTCTCTCGATGAGAGCGGCTGCCTCAGGCCGCCCCGCACCGCGCAGGGCGCCGATGGGAGTGGTGTTGGTGATGACGCTCCCGGCGCGGAAGTCGATCTTGGGGATTTTGTAGGTACCTGCGGCCATCATCTTGGTGTAGGTGGTCAGCCAGGCTCCGATCTTGGGGTACGCGCCGGTATCGGCCTTGATGTTCACGCTCAGCCCTGTGACGGTCCCGTCGGAGCGGGCGCCCAGCTTCACCTTCTGAACCTGTCCTCGAGCGTGCGCCATGCCCAGCATGTTTTCGGTGCGCGTTTCCACCCAGCGCAGAGGCACGCCCAGTCTCAAGGCCAGCGCCGCCGTTATCACGTGTTCGGCGTAGGTGTGGCCTTTTGCGCCGAAGCCGCCGCCAGTGGCCGGCACGATCACCCGCACCTGATCGTTGGTCAAACCAAGACAGGAGGCCACGCCTTCTCGCACCCCGAACGGACACTGTGTGGGCACCCAGAGGTAGAGCCTGCCGTCGGTGCCGGGCACGGCCAAGATTCCGTTCGTCTCCATCGGAGCGGGGGCGATCTTCTGGTTGAGCACTTCTGCTTCCACCACCAATTCGGCTTCCGCTAAAGCGTCGGGAACATCCAGAGGCTCGACCTCCCAGATGACCTGGTGGCTAAGGCGCGGGTGGTTAACCGCCGGGAGCGGGTCTATTTCCACGATTACCTGCTCGGCCGCATCAGCGGCTTCGGTGGGAGAGTCCGCCACCACCGCAGCTATGGGGTCGCCTACGTAGCCCACCGTTTCCTTGGCCAGGGGCGGTTGCGTGAAACTTGGCGGAGCGGGCGCGCCTGCCTTTACGTCAGGCAGCGCCAAATCGTCTGCGACAAAAACGCCGTCCCCTCCACTGACAGAGATGATCCGGCCGTGCGGCACATTTGAACGCACGAATACGACACTTCGTATGTGCTCGTCGGGCAGATGATGGATGCCCAGGTCGTCGATGCGAAGGTCGGCTATGTAGGGGCGGCTGCCGGTGAGCAGGGCGGCATCCTCGCGCCTGATTACCGAATTGCCGAGAATCGAACCTCCGGGCGTGTTCGCTCTGTCACGACTGGCCTCGCTTTCGATTGGTGGGTCTCCTCCGGTCGTGCGTTCCGGGCGTTGCTTGCTGCTAGCCGATTTGGTCGAAACGCAAAAGCCTGGCTGGGTTGAGGGGCTATGCGGAAGGCGCGTAGGCAGTCAACTCGAGGATGACGTGCGCGCCCGGCACCTGCAGCGGGCCGCCGATACGCATGGTCGTGGAGGCGGGTTTACCGCCAGGGAAGTGGCTAGCCCATTCATTGATGGAGATCTGAAAATCGGCAAAGTCGGCGTGGTAGCACTGACGCTTGCAGATGTTCTCCACTGATGTGCCGGCTGCTTCGCATATGGCCGAGACGTTCTTGAGGATGTATTCCATCTCCATTTGAGGCGGAAGCCCGTAGTGGGGAAAGCCTGGGTTGCGCTGAACTTCGGCGGGCAGCATTCCGCGCTCGTCCGCAGTGGTGACGGTGCTGAAGAACACGAAATCGCCTGCCTTGACGGCCTGCGGCTCGTGCCAGGGCGGCTGGACGGCGTCCGGGGTCTCGATGGTTTCTTTGGAGATAGATGCGTCGTCTGCGAGCAGTTTCATGGCGATCTCGATGCGAGATCCCATGCCGCCAAGCCCCATGTATGGGATGACCACGCGCGCAGGGGGATTCTCGGGGAACCACTGCCTCCAGACTCTGTCCATTCCAGCGAAGTCGTTGGGGGAAGACAGGTAGACGGTGGCCTTCACGCAGTTCTGCAGGGAAGACGCCCCGGCTGCTGCGGCTATCTTCTCCAGCTTGGCGAGGGTGTAGTCGGTCTGACGCTCAATCGGGGACTCGTACCATAGGTACTCGTTGACGCGGGCTTCCGGCGCAAGCGCGCTGGGCTCGCCCATACGCCATTCCTGTCCCCAGTCGCCCGTCCAGTCGACGGGAATTTCCCCGGCGCAGAAGATCCAGTCGCCGCGCCGAATGGCTGGAGAGTAACCAGCTAAGGGAGACGGCACTCCGTCGGGCACCTCGTATCCCACGCTGCCCCCGCCTGCGATGGCCAGAAGGTCTACCTCGACGAGCGAATCGGCAACTAGCAGTTCTCGGACACCCATTCCCGTGGAGGCGGGGCGGGGCGGATTGATGTAGAGGTTGCGTGTGCGGAGGTACGGGGTGATGTTGATTCTTGGCCAAGTGTTCCCCTCTGCAAACTCCTCCATCGTCGGATAGTCGGAGACGAACCACTGCCAGATGCGCACAACGTCAGTGGAGATGTCGCATCCTGCCTCTGCCAGCGTGGAGGTGAGGTTGTCGAGAATGACTTTGGACTGCAGTTCCAGATGGTTGTCGAGGTAGGGATTGCAGTCGCCGCCGCCTCCCTCGGGGGTTATTCCCGTCTTGAAATCGGTGGCCAACTGCCCAGACAGGAAGACCCAGTCTCCCGCCTTGACCGCAGGCGTATAGGGCATGAGGGGCATAGGTTCGTCGCCCCAGATGTGTTGGAGGTCACTTGCCATTAGTTCTCCTTGATCTCTTACTTGATCTGCTAGTTCTGATTGATGATCGTTCTTGGGGGGTTGCTTCGCTGCGGCCGCAGCAGGATTGGCGCGGCCGCAGCGAAGCAGGGTTAAATTCTCGCGCGCCTTCTCTAGGCTGCTTCGGCGTCTAGCAGCAGGCCGCAGCTTTCGGTGATTTGGGTGACTTCTCCAAATCCCTCCGGCAGTTCTGCGCCTTTGCGAGCGTACCACTCCCTGACGAGGGCGGGTGCGTCTACGACCAGACCGAGGTGCAGAGAGATGATCTGCAGCGCAGCGTGTTCCACTTCTTCGGTGTAGCCGGCCACGATGTCGCGCGGCACGATCACCCTGAAGTCCCGGTTGGCGGCGTCGAAGGCAGAGGAAAGGACGCATGCGTCCGTGTAGGTGCCGGTCAGCACCAGATTCTGCACGTCTAGCTGTCTGAGCAGGAACTCAAGGTCGGTGGGGTAAAAGGCCGAAAGACGTTTTTTCGTACGGACGTAGTAGTCGCCCTCTTCTTCTTCCACGAGTATGTCCAGCCACTTGGTGCCTTCCCAGGAGTGCTGGTCCATCAGGGAATTAGGAGGAAGGTAGAGCTCGTAGAGCGCCCGCCAGTTGGCCATGCGGTTGGCATGGCGGGAGTGCAGATCGTCGATTCCGCCGTATCGCTGCCAGTGCTGCACGTGGATGATCGGAATGCCGATGCTCCGACAGGCGGCGTGGAACATGTTGTGCGCCGGAATGCGCCAGCGGGCGCGGGGAGCCGGGCAGGTCAGTTCCTCCTCTGGGCCGACATGGCCGCGGTGCATGTCTATGCAGGCGACGGCCGTGCGATCAGGGTCGAGCCACTGTTCAAAGACGTCGGAGGAGTTGCTCGTGCCTGACGGCAGGATTCGCTTATCCTTGTCTTCGAGGTAGCAGTACATTTCGGTGTGCATTGGGTGAACCTCCTTGGTTGGTGGGGGTTAGTGGGATTGGGTTTGCTTACCTTACAGGCGATACAGACGATTTGCCAAAGAGGGGGCGCTCGGCGACGGTAGTCGTGAGCGCTCCCTCTTTTGAGCTAATTATGCGGAAAGTTGCCTTCCTAGCAGCCGATGCTTGCTAGATCGATCTCCCCGCCTGCGCCTTCCTTCAAACCTATGGGGTTCGGGGGGGAAGTCTCGTCCGGGATCACAATGTCGCCGTTGCGGACTCGCTCGATGAAGTCGTCGAGGGTGGCCCTCTGATCGGCGGTCAAGACATCCTCGTCTTCGTAGAGCGGGGCAATTCCGATGCCCGGAGTGTTGACGGCGGTGAAGTCGTGGAAGGAGGCCGGCCCGATCTCACCCTTCAGGCCGCGCAGGATCATCTCGCGGGAAACGTCCTTGAGTCCGTGGATGTTTGAAGTGAGAACCACGTCGGGATTGATCACGTTGCTGTCGTAGTAGGCGGGGATGACCCAGACTTGGCCTTCTGCCTCGTCTGCGGCGTCGATCATTCCGAGCACGGCCTGGTCGGCTGCAGACATTATCACGTCCACATCTGAGGCTATGAGGCTTTGAGCCGCCGTCTTGGCGAGTGCTGTGTCGTCCCAGGTTTGGATGTACTGCTGCGTGAACTCGATATCGGGGTTGACGCAGCGGGCGCCGAGGTGGAACGACTCTGGCTGGCGTGTGAGGGCCGGGAAAGCGAAACCGTTCAGGGCGCCGAGTTTGCCGGTCTTGGTGACGAGGGCTGCTAGCACGCCGGAGAAGAAGTTGGAGTGGTGCTGTGCCATGTCTATGTAACAGAGGTTCTCGGGCTGTTCGGCGGCCATCTCTTCGGTCGGCTGAATGGGTGCGTCACAGACCTGGACATCCGGGTATGCCTCAGCCACCTTCACCGCTACAGACCCCATTGCGCCGTGAGCGATAATGATCAAGTCGTATCCCTCGGCAGCGAAACTCATTGCTTGCGATTCGTAGTCACCCGCTTCGTAAACGAAGTCAACTCCTTCAACAGTAACGTTGGGCGCTTGTTCCATGGCTTCCTTGGCTCCGTCCCACCAGGCGTTCGCCCAGCTCATGTCGTCGCCGGCGCCCGGATAGAGGAGCGCTACACGGTATGGAGTGTCAGGCAGATCCATCATGGTGGTTGTAGTCATCTCGGTGGTCGTGGTCGTACCACTGTCGTCGCCGGTGCCGGTGGCCCCAGTCGTGGTTGTTTCGGGCGTATCGGGGGGCGGTGATGCTGGTTCCGCCGGGGGCGGTGATGCTGGTTCTGCCGGGGGCGGTGATGCTGGCTCCGCCGGGGGCGGTGATGCTGGCTCCGCCGTTGTTTGAGTGGTGCTGTCGTCACTGCTTCCGCAAGCGGCGGCAAGCAGGACCACGCAGAAGCAAAGTCCAAGAATTTTGACCGCGGTGCGTCGGTTCATTTGTTTCCTCCTTGTTTGTTGGTTGACTTGGTTAACAGGGGCGCTATTTGGTGACGAACTCGCATCCAAGTCAAATCAAAGTTAAAAAAGTTTACAGGAATTTGGATAGTGGGAAACTTCGATTGACAATTGGTCGAGTTGTCTTGTTGCACTGCTTTCTTTCTGATGTTCAGGTCTTGCCGTAAGTTGGTTCTTTCCATGGGATGCCGACCGCAGCAGGGTAGCGGGCGCCGCGCGAACCTAGCACGGCGATGATCGTTACTATGAAGGGGAGAGCCGTCCAGAATTCCCTCGGTATGCCATCGAGGAAGGATATTTGCACCGCCGCAGGCTGCAAAGCTTGTGATATGCCGAAGAGCAAGGAGACGGCCAAGGCGCCGAATGGGTTCCAACGTGCAACCACCACCACGCCAAGAGCTATGTAACCCCTGCCTGCAGCGGATTCCGTCACGAAAGTTCCAGAGGAGGATGCAATAAGAGCGGCGCCCCCAAGTGCCACCAGCGCGTTCCCCAGGATCACGGCGGAGTAGCGCAGCCGCCATACGTTCAGACCTGCTGAGGAGGCTGCGTGGGGCTGTTCCCCAACTGCTCTGATATGCAGCCCCCACCACGTGCGTCGCATCAGGTAGTGCACGGCGACCACCAGCAGAAGGGTGATCCAGAACAACTGATCCTGCTTGAAGACCTCACCGAAACCGGGGATTCGACCGAGAAGAGGAAGCTTCCACGGGTCGACGGTGTCCGCGGCCTGTGCGCCTAAAACATTAGCACTCAGGGTTCTAGTAAGCCCGATGGCGAAAATGCTGAAGAGCAGACCGGTGACGATCTGGTCTGTGCCGCGCCGCACATAGAGCGCAGAAAGGATTATGCCCGCGACGGCTCCCATCAGGGTTGCGGCCAGAAAGGCAAGCGCGTTATCAAAAGCGGAATCTTTAGTGTAGATGCCAACGGTGACGAAGGTGGCGGCTCCTATGAGCATGGTTCCTTCAATGCCTACATTCAGAATTCCAGCCTTTTCGCTGATGATTTCTCCCAACGCCGCAAGCAGGATAGGGACCATTAGTTTCAGTCCGGAGGTGAAGAGCGTGATAACGACATCGCGGCTCATTGGCTTGCCTCAACTTGTGAAGCCCGGGATTGAATGACGCCCGTGACTAGCAGGAGAATCAGGAAAGTTGCTATTAGGACGTCTCCTAGAGAAGGCGATATTCCGGCAGCGGCTTTGAGCCCTCCGCTTCCTTGCTCGAGGGTGGCGAAAAGGAAAGCCGCCGGAAGTATGGAGATGGGGTTGAGTCTGGCCAGCAAAGCTACGGCGATGCCAATGTAGCCGTAGGTGTTCGCCTCCAAGGAAAGTTTGTAATCCAACACAGTCTGTAACATGATGGAACCGGCTAGTCCTGCCGCGAGACCCGCTGCGGCGAAGGATGAGATAGTGACCTTCTTGGTTTTCACGCCTGCCAGGTTTGAAGCGTGAGGGTTTGCGCCAACCGCCCTGATGGAAAAACCCAGGGAAGTGCGGGTGAGCAGTAGCCAGCCGAGCAGTGTCGCGCCTAGCACTATGAAGACGCCAATGTCCACGTCAGCGTTTTCCCAGATGAGCGGGTAACGGGCATTTTCGTGGATCTGCTCCGTCTGGTTTTGCGAGTACACGTCGGGGAGGCGATCGTTGACTACGTAAGCGGTCGCCCAGAAGGCAACAAAGTTCAGCATCAGCGACGTGACGATCTCACTTACGTTCAGGTATGCCTTGAGCATTCCGGGAATTAGCCCCCAGACTGCTCCCCCCAGTGCCCCGCCGACGATGAGTATCAGCACGAACAGGCCGGCTGGGATGCCCTCCGGAAGCGTCAGTCCCAGTATCGCTGACGCTATTGCGCCTGCGAACATCTGTCCGTGACCGCCGATGTTCCAAAGTCGAGCGGTGAAAGGTATTGCGGCGGCCAACCCCGTGAGCGCCAGAATGCAGGTGAGCATGATCGTGTTGCCGAGCGCCAACTGCCTGGTGAGGGAGTTTTGGATGATCGCCCAGGCGACCGTTGCAGGGTTGACTCCGAAGGCCGCAACTACAGCAGCCACAATCCCCAACGTCAGGAGGATGGCGGTCAGCAGCCTGGCGCGCTTAAAGAAGTCAATCAGCCTCGATAACTCTTCGGAAACTAGATTCCCTAAGGATTGGCCGAACGACCTTGG
Source organism: Acidimicrobiales bacterium (assembly GCA_965242895.1). GTDB lineage: Bacteria > Actinomycetota > Acidimicrobiia > Acidimicrobiales > CATQHL01 > CATQHL01. The sequence goes on along the minus strand of OZ251507.1, from coordinate 764,259 downwards.
AGTTTTGTCTCCGCTCTTAGCCTCGACTCGGGTGCTGGTGTCGGTGTAGCCCCTAGGCGCAGGTTTTTCTTGAGGCGTGGTTTCCTCGTTCAAGTTCTCCCTCTCTTAAGTGAAGCACTCTATACGGTAGATGGTGCTGCTTGGCTGCATGAACTGCAAGCAGACCGCATCGACCGTCCCCGCAAAAAGGAGATCTGATGGAAACCAGTCTCGCTGGCAAGACCGCTTTGATAACAGGAGGAAATCGCGGCTTGGGCAAGGCCATGGCGCTTGCGCTGGCAGGCGCCGGAGCTGAAGTTGTGATCTGGGGGCGGGACACACAGGCGCTCTCGCTGGCAGGCGAAGAGATTCGCTCGGCAGGTTCGTCTTGTTACGCCCAAGAGGTGGACGTTACTGACTCCGCTGCAGTGGAGTCGGCCGCCGAGCAGGCGTGGAAGGAGGTAGGCGGGGTAGACGTTCTGATCAACTCGGCGGGCGTCTCCCTGGTGCGCCCGGCCATCGAGACCAGCGACGAAGACTGGGATGGGGTGATTCGCGCCAACCTTACGGGCGTCTTCTACTGCTGCCGCTCGGTGGGCAGACGCATGCTGGAGCAGGGTCATGGGAAGGTGGTCAACATCTCCTCCAACTTCGGGGTTGCAGGCGGCGCAGACTGGTCGGCGTATGCCGCTAGCAAGGGCGGGCTGATCCTGCTTTCCAAGAGCCTTGCCTGGGAGTGGGCGCCAAAGGTGACGGTCAACGTAATCGCCCCTGGAGCGTTCTACACCGACATGAGCAGTCCTCTTTTGGACGTGCCCGAAATCATGGACGCCGTGAAGGCCAACACCCCTCTAGGGAGGGTGGGCGATCCGCCCGAGTTGGGTCCTCTGGCCGTGATGATGGCCGGTCCGGGCTCCGACTTCATGACAGGTTCCGTCGTCAGTATCGACGGCGGCGTTATCAAAGCATGACGCTTCCGTCTATTTCCGTCGGGCGACCTTTGCGCCCTTTCCGGAGTGGTAGGAGTGGCACGAGCGACACGCATCGAGGTGCAGGTAACTAGGATTTGCGAGTGTGCCAAGTCGACAGTCAGGCGCAGACCCAAGATTGTGTAAGCAATGTGTAAGCAACGAGTGATCGTGGAGAGGAAATGAGCACCCCAAGACAGGTTCAAGTACTGAAGGGCGCAGACAGCAGCACTTTGCTTCCTCTGGTGCGATCCGGCGGGACGGCGACGGCGGTGGTCTACCCCGCCGTAGGGGCGGAGCACCGCTCCCTGCACGTCATCCGCCTTGATCCCAGTGGGCGCACCGTGGAACTCAGACACCCTTCGGAATCCGTCTATTACGTCCGCTCCGGCACGGCTGACGTGGCCGATACCTCCAACGGGCAGAGCCAGGAGTTGGTGGAGGGTTCGATGGTTCATGTCGACCCTCACACGCCTCACGCTTTCACGGCTGGAGAACTGGGATGCGAGATCATTGGCGGCCCCTGTCCGCCCGATCCTGCGGTCTACGATTCCGTAACCGAGGACTGACCGCCTCACACTGCTCCCATCAAGTTCCGATATCGACCGTCGCCCTAGAACCCAAAAAGGAGACCCTAAAGTGGCTGTTCGAGTTTTTCATCGAGACCGACCCGATCTAATGATGCCGATCATCTCCGCCGACGCTCGCCTAGTTGTCTGGCCTGGTGTGGGGGCAGAGGTGGCCAACATGAACTACGTGGTTCTGGAGCCTGACGAGCAGAACGTCCCGCACACTCACGAAGAATCGGAGGACACGATCTACATTCTCGAAGGGCGGGGCACCATCAAGGACTTCACTAACGATCTGAGCCTGGAGTTCTCCGCCGGCGACGCGGTGCACGTTCCAGCGGGTGTTAAGCACGCGGTCTGCGCCGACAGAGGCAGCCGAATCGTGAGCGTGGGCGGTCCCTGTCCACCGGATCGAAACCTTCTTCGCCTGCTCGGGGTGGAATGAGTTTCAAGCTCACCATCGCTCTGGCGCAGTTTGGTTCTCCGCCGGGCGACGCCGCCAAGAATCGCCTTCGCAGCGTCGAAGCAGCCGTCGAACTTTTCGAACGGGGCGCCGATTTGGTGCTGCTGCCGGAGATGTGCGTTCCCTGGTACTCCGAGAACCAGTCCGTCCTTGCGGAACTGGCCGAACCTCTCTGCGGCGAGACGGTCTCGGCTTGGCGTGAACTTGCGGAACGCTACGGCGGCATAGTGATCGGCGGCTTCTGCGAATTGGGGACACTCAAAGAGGAGGGGGAGGAGGGGGCAGGTGCACGCCCGCGCATCTACAACTCTGCAGTGGCGGTGGGATCTGACGGCGTGCTGTGCCACTATCGAAAGCTGCACCTTTTTTCGACAGAGAAACACTGCTTCGAGCCGGGTGACCTGGGACTGCCTACGTTCCAGACTCCTTACGGCCGCATCGGAATGTGCGTTTGTTACGACCTACGTTTTGTGGAGGTCGTGCGCGTGCTGGCGCTCCAAGGAGCCGACCTGATCTGTGTGCCGACCGCCTGGGTTAGAGGCTTCGATCACTCCGACGCGGTCGGTGACTCTCTCATTCCTCAGGCGCAGGGAGCGATGCTTCAGGCCAACCTGAATCAGGTGTTCGTGGCCTGCGCTTCTCAGGTAGGTAAGTACGGGAAGCTGCAGTTCCTGGGTTCTTCAATTCTGGCTAGTCCCTACGGGCGGCTGGTGGCAGGCCCGGGCAGCACCGGGGAGGCAGACCTGCTGGTGGCGGAGGTGGATCTCGCCGAGGCTAGGTCCGCTCAGGCTCGAAGCCCGCTCATAAAACCTCGTGAAGACCGCCGCACCGACGTTTACGGCGTGACCCTGGGCGGGCGGCTGCTCTGAACCCGAACATTCCGAATCTGAGCATTCCGCAATGAAACCTGCACGGTTCTCGTATGTAGCGTCTGAGACCCTTGAAGGAGTCTTGGCTGCCCTCCACCAATACGGCGACGAGGCCAAGGTGCTGGCCGGGGGGCAGAGTCTGGTGCCGATGATGAACTTCCGCCTGGCGCGTCCGTCGGTGATCGTGGACATCGGCCGGCTCGCAGCAGGCGAGGCGCTGGATGGAATCTCGGCGAAGGATGGGAAGTTGCGGATCGGGGCGAGAGTGAGGCACCAGCAGCTAGAACACCTTCAGCTCGACGGCGTCCTGCCGTCTGCGAGTCCTCTGGGTGTCCTGCTGCGGTCAGTCGCTCGCTGGGTGGGGCATCTTCCTATCAGGATGCGCGGCACGTTCGGCGGCTCTGTCGCCCACGCCGATCCGGCTGCAGAGTGGTGCATTCTGGCGCAGACCCTCGATGCAGAGATGGTGCTGCACAGCGCCTCCCGTCCGCAGCGCATCGTCGCAGCCCGGGATTTTTTTGAGACCGTCTTCACCACTAGTTTGGAACCTGAGGATCTTCTCACCGAGGTGCGGCTTCCGTTGCTTGGGGAGGACTGGAGGGTAGGCTTCTGCGAGTTCGCCCGCCGCGCCGGGGACTTTGCTGTGGTCGCCGCCCTTACCGCACTGCGATTGGAAGAGGGATGCATCGCCGAGGCTCGCCTCGGCGCCGGGGGGGTGGCGGGCACGCCGGTTCGACTGCCGTCGGCCGAGGCTGTTCTGTTGGGCGCGGAGCCCGGTGAGGCGGTCTTTGCCGAGGCAGCGGCGGCGGCAGCAGGCGAGGTAGATCCATCCGGTGACATTCACGGCTCGGCCAAGTACAGGCGCGACCTCACTGCGGTAATGGTGCGCCGGTCGCTCGGCCGCGAGTCCATCCCTACGCCCGTCTGAGCCCTCAGAGCCGACCTGTGAACTGGGTAGGACGTTCTCTGCGTCGAGTGGAAGACCCTGCTCTGCTGCGCGGACAGGGCAGTTTCGTGGACGACTTTCAGAGCCAGGCTGCAGCCAGGTTCGTGCGCAGTCCAGTGGCTTCAGGGATCATCCGCTCCGTCTCCGGCTCGGCGTTCACCGTGGCCGACCTCGACAATGACGGGGTGGGCGAGATCGTCTGCGGGTTGGACCGCCCCGACTTCGTGAAGGTGCCTCAGCCTCTGCTGGCCAGGGATCGGGTTCGTTATGTAGGCGAGCCGGTGGCGGTCGTGGTGGGGGCGACGCCCGAAGAAGCCGAAGACCTTGCTGAACGGGTGGAACTCGACATCGAAGCGCTCCCAGCAGTCGTGGATTTGAAGGCTGCCTTAGCCGACGGTGCTCCCGTTGTCCACTCCGAAGCGTCTTCGTCCAATGTGGTGGTGGAGGGTGCGTTCGCAACCCCCGGACTGCGCTCGGTTCTGAACTCGGCGCATCTAGTCGTGGATCTGGAAATCACTTCTCGCCGTCAGTGCGCCCTGCCGCTGGAAGGACGGGGTTCCTGCGCCCGTACAGAGACCTCCGACGGGCGCACCACTCTTTACGCGTCCGTGCAGTCTCCTCACATGGTGCGCACTGGGATCTGCGACGTACTGGGTTTCCCGGAGGTCGACTTGAGGGTGGCTGCCCCCGACGTGGGAGGGGCTTTCGGACAGAAACTTCCTCTGGCCCGTGAGGACGCAGTGGTGGTGTGGCTCTCGCGTCGGTTGGGATGCTCGGTGGCCTGGGTGGAGGATCGAGTCGAAAACCTGTCGGCTGCCTGGCACAGCCGTGAACAGCGTTACCGGTTGCGCGCCGGTTTCGACGCAGACGGCCGCCTGCTGGCTCTTGACGCAGACCTCATCTGCAACGTGGGGGCATGGTCGTGCTATCCCATCACTTGGGGAGTCGAGCCGCTGATGGCGTTGGCTGAGTTGCCAGGTCCCTACAAGTTACGCGAGTATGGAGTGCGATCCCGAGGCGTCAGCACCAATACATGCCCTACTTCGCCTTACCGGGGCGTGTCGCGTCCCGTACTTACGCTTGCCGCAGAACGCCTCATGGACACAGCAGCCCGCAGGCTGGGACTGGATCTGGTGGAAATCCGTCACCGCAACCTGGTAGAGGACTTTCCGCACACCTCCCCTACGGGATTGGTTTATGACGAGGGCAGTTACAGGCAGGCTCTGAACGCGGCGGCTAGCCAGTTCGACATGGAAGACTTCCGACGCCGACAGGATGCCGCCCGGCAGTCCGGGAATCCTTGGCTGGGAGTCGGTGTCTCAACGTTTGCGGAGAGGACCGGTTACGGGACGCCTGCGTTTGCCGCTAGAGGGATGTCGATCACTCTCGGATACGAGAACGTGGAACTCGAGATGGATCCTTCCGGTCATTTAGTTCTGCGGATCGGAGCGTCTCCCCACGGTCAGGGTTTGTGCACGTCCCTTTCGCAGGTCGTCGCCGACGCCGTGGGTGTTGCCCCTGAGCGAGTCAAAGTGGTTTGCAGCGACACCGACAAGACCCCGTACGGCTGGGGTTCCTTCGCTAGCCGTTCGGCGGTTCTTGCGGGAGGCGCCGCCCACTTAGCAGCCCGGCGGTTGGCTGGGCAGCTAGCTCAACTGGCGGCTGAGGAACTGGAGGCCGCCTCCGAAGACATCGTCCTGGCCGACGGTCGGGCGACCGTGGCCGGCACCGATCAAGGGCTTGACGTTTCCGACTTGGCGCGCATTGCCTACCATCAGCCGCAGCGCATGCCGGCTGGTCTAGGGCCGGGCTTGAGAGTGCAGGAGGGCTACGATCCCCCCGGCACTTTTTCCAACGCCTGCCACATCGCCGAGGTGGAGGTGGACCCCGACACCGGTGGAGTCAAGGTCAGGCGCTTCGTCGTGGCTGAAGATGCTGGAAAGCTCATCAATCCGATGATTGTCGACGGACAGATTCGCGGCGGGGTGGCCCAAGGGATCGCCAACGCCCTTTTCGAGGAGATCATCTACGACGCCGAAGGCAACATTCTGACCACTTCGTTGATGGATTTTCTCCCTCCCACCGCAGCGGAGATCCCCGACATCGGGATCATCCATCTAGAGACCATCACCGACGCCTCCGTGACCGGCGCCAAGGGGCTGGGGGAGGGAGGCACGATCGGCGCCCCCGCGGCCGTCATCAACGCGGTAAACGACGCCATAGCCCATCTGGGGGTTTCGGTCAACGAGATGCCTGCCACGCCCGAACGAGTACTGGCGAAGATCCGGTCTGTTCCGAGGCTGGGCGGCGCCTCCATCGATCGGGAAAGCCCTCTGAGACACGAGGGGCACGAGGATTGAACAGGAGAAGTCATGTTTGAGATAGCGGAAGCATCCAAGAAGTCTCCGCTGGTGCTGCGCGTGAACGGTTCGCAGCACCACGTGAGTGTGGAGCCCCGCCGAACCCTGGCAGACACTTTGCGGGATGAATGCGGACTCACCGGCACCCACCTAGGGTGCGAGCACGGGGTCTGCGGCGCTTGCACCGTCCTGCTCGACGGCGAGCCGGTGCGGTCATGCCTCATGTTCGCAGTGCAGGCCGTAGGGGCGGATATCCGGACGGTGGAGGGGATGGCAGGCGAGGACGGGTCGCTGCATCCTCTCCAGGAGGCTTTCCGCACTCACCACGGTCTGCAGTGTGGTTTCTGCACGCCTGGGTTCCTGATGTTGAGCGAGGCGGTGCTGACTGCTCGAGCGGATATCGACGACGCTGAACTTCGGGAGGCGCTTTCATCCAACCTCTGTCGCTGCACCGGATATCAGACCATCATCGAGGCCGTTCGGGCGGTGCGGGACGGTGAATGTTCTGTGTAGAAGTGCTGGAAGCGGCAGACGCTCCCCTCAGGCGCTTCGTTTCTAGACTTCGACAGAGCCAGCGCTTTCGTTCGGTAGGTAGGCGGACTTGGTGAGCGCCGGCGGCTCTCTCACTGATCTGGCCGCAGGCTCTCCGACCTCAGGAGCAGCCGAGGGGAGCCGCCCCCCGCCCGCTGCAGGCATAGCGGGTATAGGCAGTTCCGCTCTTCGTCTTGAGGATCCGCCGCTGTTGCGCGGCGAGGGGCGCTTCTTGGCCGACTTGAACTTTCCAGGGCAGCTGCACATGCGCGTGGTGCGTTCGGAGTTTGCCTCCGGAGCGTTGCTGGATGTAGACGCCTCGGAGGCGCTGGCCACCGAAGGCGTCGCAGCGGTCTGGACAGGTTCCGACACCGAAGATTTGCCGTTCATCGACTTCCGGCAGGTCGGATACGACGAACTGAGGCCACACCTTCAGCCTCCCCTGGCGCGCGGGCGGGTGCGTTACGCAGGAGACCCCATAGCCGTCGTCGTGGCCGAAGACCCTTACCTTGCTGAGGACGCAGCCGAATTGGTGCGGGTGAACGTGGAACCTCAGGATGCGGTCGTCGACGCCAGATCGCTCGACGCCACGGCCCCTCTGACACTCTCCTCCGAATACGGAGACGTCGAGACCGCGATGTCGGAGGCTCACCGGATCGTAGAACTTTCCGCTCGGGTGGGCCGCCACAGCGGGGTGCCTCTGGAGACACGGGGCTTGCTTGCGGTGCCGGTTCCGGAAACCGGCACCCTGGAACTGCACGGCATAGCCAAGGTGCCGCACTACAACTGCTCCACTATCGCCGAGATGCTCGACCTTCCCGCCGGAAGCGTAGTCGGGCGGGAAGGTCACGTGGGAGGCGGTTTCGGAGTGCGAGGCGAGTTGTACCCTGAAGACGTCCTGGTGGCTTTCGCCGCTCTCAAGCTGGGTCGCCCCGTCAAGTGGGTAGAAGACCGTTGGGAGCACTTCATAGCCGCAAACCACTCTCGCGATCAGTGCTATGAAATTCGTGCAGCAGTCGACGAGACGGGTGTCGTCCTGGCGCTCGAGGCCGAGTTCTGGCACGACCAAGGCGCCTACGTGCGCACGCACGGAGCCACCGTGCCGAGCCTGTCGGTGGCTTTGCTGCCCGGGCCTTACCTGATTCCCTCTTACCGGGGACGCGGTCACATACGCCTGACGAACAAGACGCCCGCTGGCACTTATCGAGCTCCAGGCAGGTTCGAGAGCACGTTCGTGCGCGAGCGGTTGCTTGACGCCGTGGGAAGCGAGATGGGGCTGGACCCCGCAGAGGTGCGTCGCAGAAACCTGATCCCCCCCGAACGGATGCCTTTCGACCGAGGCACCCAAACTCTGGGAACGCACGTGGTCTATGACTCTGGCGACTACCGAAGACTGCTCGAGCGTCTGCTTGATCACATCGAATACGAAGCCTTGAGGGATGAACTGGCGATGCGCCGGTCGGAAGGCGAGATGGTGGGATTGGGTCTGGGCATGTTCGTTGAGAAGTCCGGTCTGGGGCCGTTCGACGATGTCCGTATCACCCGCAGCGACGACGGATCAGTGGAAGTGTTCACGGGTGCAGCTTCTGTGGGACAGGGCATGGAGACCGTCATAGCCCAGATCTGTGCTGAAGTCCTAGGCGTGGACTATCGGGACGTAAACGTGCGGCACGGACAGACCGATCTCATCGGCAGAGGCATGGGGGCCTTCGCCAGCCGCGTCACGGTGATGACTGGCGTAGCCGTATATCTAGCGGCCAAGCGTCTGGCGTCCGCCGGCGATACCGCCGAGTTCACCTTCACCAGCGACCACATGACATACCCTTACGGGGCTCACGCAGTGGTCGTGGAGATCGACGCTGGCACCGGAGGTGTGAGCATCCTGCGGTACGTGGTGGCCTACGACGTGGGAAGGGCGGTCAACCCCATGCTCATCGAAGGCCAGATTGTTGGGGGTTCGGCTCAGGGCATCGGCGGCGCTTTGCTGGAGGAGTTCCGTTACGACTCCGACGGCGGCCCCCTCGTCACGTCTTTCATGGACTACCTGATGCCGACGGCGTCCGAACAGCCGCCCGTGGAGGTGCTGATTTCGGAGGATGCTCCTAGCCCGCTGAACCCGCTGGGGCTCAAAGGGGCTGGTGAGGGAGGCACGAATGCCTGCGGCGCCGCCATCGCCGCCGCAGTCGATGACGCCATCGGACGACCGGGAGCCGTTCGCTCCCTTCCGATCAGGCCGGAGACGGTGCTCTCACTACTAGACGGGGGGCGCGCCGAAGCTGCCTCACCGCTTCCCTGAGGCGTGGGGGAGGGGGTGAACACAGCGCTGACGTCGATTATGGGGTCGACTCGCCCGATGGTGGCCTCACCGCTTCCCTGAGGCGTGGGGGAGGGGGTGAACACAGCGCTCGGCCAAGCGCCCTGAACGGCTTCTTGGCGCAGACGACTGTCCCCGGGATTCCCGAGTTCCCGAACCGTTTACGGGCTGACGCAGGCCAGCGTCCAGTCCAGGACTTCTTCGGTCGCTCCGTCGCGGTGAGCCCGCCCGACCACCCTCACGGCGCGCAGCCGTCCGTCACCTGCCTGCGTCTCGTCCAACAGGGTGTGGGTGAACGACAGCAGGTCTCCTTCGAACACGGCAGCGGTATGCGAGCAGTATCCCCAGGCCACCACCGTGGCCAGTCCGTTTATGACCCTGCTCAAGGAAGCCTGCGCTAATCCCACCACTTGAAGGCCGTTCACCAGCCTCCTGCCGTAGGGTGAGACTTCCGCGTCCCGGTGAGCGAAAGCCAGGTTGTGGGTGAGGTGCAGCAGCACGGGCGCATTCTCTACGCACTCGCGCAGAGGATCGTCCACCGATAAACCGAGCGGCCAGGCGTCGGGAGTCCCCAGGAGGGAGAGCTTCCAATGCACAGGAAATAACTCCAAGCAGGCTTCGAAGTCGATACCTCCTAGAGGATCGTCGGGGTCTCTGCCGTCGGAGATGGCATCGGTGTGGCCTGGCAGGCGCTCTCCCTTAGAGGGCAGCATCGGGCATCTCTGGTAGGACACCGCCAAATCGTCGTCCGCAGTGCTCTGGCATTCGAGGAGGGCCATGCCGCGCGGCGGTCGGTCGGGGCGGACTCGTCCGTCCCGCAGAGCCAGCACGCGCAGAGTCGTGTTCAGCGTCTCGCCCATGTAGACAGGGCGTAGAAGCCTGACGTCCCGGTAGAACAGGTTGGCGATGACCCTGCGGCTGGCCGTTGTGGTCTGTCCCACCGACAGCGCCATCAACAGGGAGGGGCTGACCAGTTGTCGATCCGATCCGGTGACTGCAGCACAGAGCCTGCTGTTCTGGCTCAGGGGAAGGCGTTCGCCCACCAGCGACTGATATGCGGCGCAGACGCCGCTGTCGATCGTCACGCCGGGCTGGCGGGGCAGTTCCTGGCCTACTGCGAGTTGGTCGTAGTAGGGCCCGTCGAGGGGGATGATCCCGAAGCCTTCGGCAGGAGGGAGGGACGACATCAGGTCGTCGAATGCCGGACGGAGTTAGCCGCGGCAGGCGCTTCTGAGGCAGATCGCATCCCGCCGAGCGTTGACTCTTCGGATCTGCCCGTAATCGTCCGGAAGCGGGTCAGGCGCAGGGAGTTCCCCAGCACGAACAGAGAGGAGAGCCCCATCGCAACCGCCGCGATCTCCGGTCGGAGCAGGCCGAGCGCCGCCACCGGGATTATGGCAGTGTTGTAGGCGAACGCCCAGAAAAGGTTGCCTCGAATCGTCTTTAGGGTGGAACGGGACAAGGCCATGGCGTCTACGGCTACCCGCAGGTCTTCTCCTATCAAGGTCAGGTCGGAAGCCGCCTGCGCCACGTCCGCGCCGGAACCCATGGCAACCCCCAAGTCTGCCGTAGCCAGCGCCGGTGCGTCGTTGATGCCGTCTCCTACCATGGCCGTGCTTTTCCCGCCGTCCTGCAGACGAAGCACCTCTTCGGCTTTCTGAGACGGCGTCAACCCGCCCATAGAACGATCCACGCCGACTTCTTTCCCCACCCTGTTGGTGGCTTCGCGGCCGTCCCCGCTCAGCATTACGATCTCCATCCCCATGCGGTGCCAAGCAGCGACGGCGGCGGGCGCACTAGGGCGAATTTTGTCCGCCAAAGCAATAAGTCCCTCGGCTGTTCCTTCCCTGCCGGCGAGGACGACCGTGCGGCCCGCCTCGGCGTGGGCGGCTGCCGAAGCGGCGAGTTCCGGCGGCACGCGATCGAAGAGTTCCGGCTTGCCGACTGCAGCCTCCACCCAGCCGCTCTCGGAGCCGCCAGAGCGCAACGTGCTGACTTTGGCGCGCACCCCGCGCCCTGGCAAGTTCTTGAAGTCGGTGAGTTCCAGTTTTCCGCTGCTGTTCCTTCCGCCGTTCCTTCCGCATTCGCCTCCTTCGCCGCCGTCCCCTACGTCGTTCGATGAGTCTTTCGCAGCCGCTGCGATCGCCGCGGCCGCAGGGTGTTCGGAACGAGACTCCAGGGTTGCGGCCAGCTCCAGCAGTTCATTGGAGGTCACGCCTTCGGCGGTTTCCAGCGACACCGCCTTGAGCCGGCCTTCTGTGATAGTGCCGGTCTTGTCCAGTGCTACCACGTCGATGCGGCGAGCGGATTCCAGAGCGTCTGGCCCTCGGATTATCACCCCCATCTGCGCTCCCTTGCCGCTTCCGGCAACGAATGCTGCTGGAATGGCCAGGCCAAGGGCGCAAGGGCAGGCGGCTATGAGTACTGCCACCGTGGCGCTGACGGCGTCGTCGGCCGCTCGGATGGCGAGTGAAACCGCCAAAGTGGTCGCAGCCGCTATCAGCACCGCAGGCACGAACACGGCTGTGATCCGATCCGCGTGCCGCTGCATGGGCGCCTTGCGGGAGAGGGCCTCGTCGGTCAGGCGCTTGACGTGTGCCAGCGTCGTCTCCGCTCCCACCCTGCGGGCTTCCACCACCAGAGCACCGCTTTCATTTAGCGTTCCCCCCATTACCTCGCCGCCTGGTCCTACCTCCACCGGCACGGGCTCTCCGGTCATGGCGGAGGTATCCACTGCCGAGTGCCCCTCTCTGACGATGCCGTCGGCTGCGATCCGCTCGCCTGGCCGCACTAGGAACCTCATCCCCACCTTCAACGAAGCAGCGGGAACGTCTCTGCCGTCGGGCAGTCTTGCTGTGTCCGCCTCCAACTCGGCTAGGGCGGCAATGGCCTCACCGGCTCGCTGCTTTGCTCTCCCTTCTAGGCGTCGACCTAGCAAGAGCACGGCCACTATCACGGTCGCCGTATCGAAATAGAGGTGACCTTCGAAACCTCCAACGACGATGACCGTCGACCAACCCCAGGCGGTGAGAGTACCCAGCGAGACCAGACTGTCCATGGTGGCGTGCCGCCGAAGGAGAGCCGCCCATCCCCGGCGATGAAATTCGCTGCCGCTTGCGAGCACCACGGGGGTGGAGATGGCCAGGATCAACCACTCCCATCCTCTGAAGTGCAAAGCAGAAAAACTCGAGATCGTCATAGCGGCTGCGGCCGTCGTCAGTGCTGCGCCGAGGTTCAGAGACGCCCGGTTTGAGGCTTTACTTGCGGCTCTTGAGGCTTCTGCGTCCGACTGGGGCGGCTCAGGCTCCGATGTCGTGTAGCCCGCCTCTCCGATGGCCTTATGCAGTTGCTTCAAGTTCAGCTTGCCTGGGTCGAAAGACACTACTGCCTTCTGCGACGTCAGGTCGACTCGGGAGTTTGTCACCCCTTCAAGAGCGTCAATAGCACTTTCGATCCTGCCCACGCAAGACGCGCAGGTCATGCCGCCTATGACGATTTCTGCTCGTTCAAGAAGTTCAGCTGTCATTGGGAAACTATTTCTACAATATGCCCGACATGCGACCCTCAAGCAGTCATCGCACCTCGTTCCACTTTGGCTTTCTTGCCTCGGCGGGCTTTTTGCGTCTGACTACGCCGCTGCTCGCTCGATGGGACTTCCCTCCGGTGCTGCCCACGCGAGCGCCAGCCATCTTCGTAGCGAATCATCGCAGCCTCTTCGACGTGGTAGTGGGTGTTTGTTTTTTCGCTCATTTCAAGGCCTCGGTTCGAATTCTGGTGGCGGGCAGGTACTTCGCCGACCCGCTGCTGGGGAGGATGCTGCGGCTGATCGGCGCAATTCCGCTGGACGGAACCGGACTGCTCGGTCTGAAGGAGGCGCTCGGGGCGCTTGGCGACGGGGAGTCGGTGGTGATCATGCCCGAAGGGAGAATCGTCTCTTCCCTAGAGAGCGGCGGCGGCGTCGGATTGCACGCAGCGGGCGTAGGGTTGCTGGTTCAGCGCAGCGGGGCGCCGGTCGTGCTTTGCGGGATCACCGGATCGGATGAGGTCTGGCCTCCCGAGGAGAAGCGTCCCCGTTTTCCAGGCATCTTCTCGGAGCGTCCTTTGGTGAGCGTCAAGGTTGCCGCAGTCCGCCCCTTCCCCCCTGGCCGCTCCGACCGCAAGGACATTTCCCTGGCAGTCATGTCGGCTCTTGTCGAACTCATGGAGTCCTCCTAGCCCGCTGGGACTCGCTGGGACTCATCTCATGGAACTCATTGCTACCTCGAAGATCGAGCAGACCCAGGGTATGACTAGCGCCGACCCCTGTGGCTTCTTGGCGCGGCCTTGGCTAGGCGTCGATATTTTCAAATCAATCCGCCGTTCTCCTAAAGTGAATTAGTGGACAGATCGCGCGAGCGTTCCGTGAGATGGCGCAAGACACTGCTTGGCGCATTGTTCCCCATGACGCTCTTTGGCTGGCTGGCTGGCTGCAGCTCAGGAACTTCAGACGTCTCAGAAGCGGTCGCCGCGAGCGAAGGTCGGTCTGACGCCGGCGGGGATTCGTTGGTTGGGGGCGGTGACTCCGTCGACAGCATCGACGTTTCGTCGGGGATGGGGGAGTCGAGCAACTTTCAGCCGAGCGCCGGAGGCCCGCCGAATCAGGGAGAGATCGAAAGCGGCATAGACGGGATCATTACCGTTCCCATCGAGAGCGCCGATCATGTGCGCGAAAGGGTGGATTATCCTACGTCACCGCCAGCAGGTGGTAAGCACCTGCCGGTCTGGCTGAACTGCGGCTATTACGAGGTTCCCGTGCTAAACGAGCTGGCCGTGCACTCTCTGGAGCACGGAGTGGTGTGGGTCACCTTCCTCCCAGGCGCCCCGCCCGCCGAGGAGTTGAACGAACTCCGGGGTCGGGTCGACCGAAGCACGCACTTGTTGGTTTCGCCCTATCAGGATCAGGAGACCCCATTCGTGCTGACCGCCTGGGGAAGGCAACTGTCTCTCGACAGCATCACCGACCCCCGCTTTGAGCGCTTCCTGGACGTGTACCTGAAAGACGGCCCCAGTGCGCCCGAGCCGGGAGCCGCCTGCGACGGGGGGGTGGGAGTTCCGCCTGACAAGCCCGATGTCCAGCGCAGCAGCTGAACCTCCCGACAGTCGAGGTTCTGGCGTAAGGGCGTGGGGGTGAGAAAATATGCAGGAAAAGATGGATCTTCCGATTCTGGGCGGCGCAGCCGGTTCTGGAGAGTTGTCATGTGGGTTGGCATGGCCGCCCTGCTTGCCTGGGTGATCATCGTTGTGGTGCTCCTCCTGAGGAATGAGGAAGCGTCGACTCCTCCCCGTCTCCTGGAGATGACTGCGGACAACTCGGGCTGCCGTCCTCAGTCTGTCTCGGTTCAGCCCGGCGAACAGGTCCGTTTTCTCCTCAGCAACCTCACCGATGACCCGCTGGAGATGATCGTCACCGACTCCGAGGGAATCGATCTACGCACCTCAGCCGGATACGCTCCGCCTCCTCCGGCGGCAGACGAGGCAGAGGTCGACCTTTCGTGGGGTGCCGCTCTCGAAGAAGAGCTCCTTGCCGAGATTCGCCCGGTTTCGGCTGCTTTCCTGCCGTTCGATGTGGAGGTAGCGCACGACGGACACGAAGACGAGATAGGGCCTGACGCCAACGCGGATTTCCGTTACCGCCTTGTGGTTTCCCCCAGCGGCGTACGGCCGATGTTGGTCACGTTCCCCGAGATCGGGGAGGACCTTCCCCGACTCACGAGGTTTTCTTGTATGCCTCTTTCAGCCGATGTCAACTACGAAGCGCCCGGGTTCGTAGGCCAGATCAGCGGCTCGGGCGGGCGCTGACGGGCGTGCGCTCTGATCCGCTTGGAGACGCCGACACGCCCTAGCAGAAACGTCTTTCTAGCCCGTCCTCTAGAAAGTCTTGACGCCCCGGCGCATCCTCATCGCCAATGCTCTACGTCGAGAGCGTAAAGAGCGCCGCTGCCAGCTGTCACGGCAGACTCAAGGGCGCTCGCCTGCGGGAGTATCTGAGTGCAGAAGAACTCGGCGGTCACCTGCTTTCCTCTGAGAAACTCGGCTCTAGCACCGGTTTCGCCTGACGACAGCAGCTCCCAACTCGCCTGGGCTGACTTAGCCAGCAGCCAAGCACCCAGCAGGTTGGCCATCAGCCGCTGATACGGGGCGGCTCCTGCCCAGGCGTCGTCGCCCCTGTGGGCAAGCAGCCAATCGCTGCACTTTCGGGCGGCCTCGATGGCGCGCACCAGCGGTTCTCGCAGAACTGCTAGTTCCTCCGGCAGGTTGTCGGCGGTCTCGGCGATCCGGTCGAGCAGTTCGTGAACCACGGCGCCTTTTCGCATCGGCAGTTTGCGTCCCACGAGGTCGATTGCTTGAATGCCGTTTGATCCTTCGTAGATGGAGGTGATGCGGACATCCCTGTAGTACTGGGCGACACCCGTCTCTTCTACATACCCCATGCCGCCGTGAATCTGCAGTGCCAGTGAAGCGACGATCTCTCCGACTTCAGTTCCCCATGACTTGGAAAGCGGAGTGAGAAGGTCGCAAAGCTCTTGGGCTGCAGTGCGCTCGCGTCCTTCCGGCAGGTGTTTGGCTTGGTCGATGGCTAGTGCGTTGTAGTAGCAGAGGCTGCGTGACGCTTCTACGTGGGCTTTTTGCGTAAGGAGCATGCGGCGCACGTCCGGGTGCGCGGCGATGACGGCTTGTTCTCCGGCGGGCGTTTCGGGGCGCCGACCCTGCCGGCGCTCACTGGCGAACTCCAGAGACTTCTGATACGCCCGGTCCGCTACTCCCACGCCTTCTAGTCCTACGCCCAGCCTGGCGTTGTTCATCATCGTGAACATGTAGACCATTCCGGCGTTTTCCTCGCCGATGAGGTAGCCCACCGCTCCTTCTGACTCCCCGATCAGCATCACGCAGGTCGGGCTGGCGTGAAGTCCCATCTTTTCCTCTATGGATGCACAGGCAATGTCGTTGCGCTTGCCGAGGGAGCCGTCCGGGTTGGGCAAGTACTTGGGGACGATGAAGCAGGAGATGCCGCTCGTTCCCCCCGGAGCGTCGGGCGTGCGCGCTAATACCAGGTGGATGATGTTTTCCGCCATGTTGTGCTCGCCCCAAGTGATGAATATCTTCTGTCCCCTGAGCCGATAGACGCCGTCTTCGGAACGCTCGGCTTTGGTGCTCAGCGCTCCGAGGTCGGAGCCGGCATGCGGTTCTGTCAGGAGCATGGTGGCTGTCCATTCGCCGGAGATGAGCCTGGGAAGGAACAAGGCTTGCTGTTCTGGAGACCCATGGTCCTCGAGCACATGTATGGCGCCCTGGGTGAGCATCGGGCACAGCGACAGCGAAAGATTGGAGGCCGTGAGCATTTCCTGCAGCGCCAGTCCTACCGTCCACGGCAGACCTCCTCCGCCGTACTCCGCCGGGCACGGAACTGCGCCCCAGCCTGCTTCTACGTATGCGGCGTAGGCCTCTGCGAAGCCCGCGGGAGTGCTCACCGTCCCGTCTTCGTTTCGGATGCTGCCTGAGGAGTCTCCAGACTTGTTTAAGGGCGCAAAAACCTCGGAAGTGAAGCGACCGGCTTCTTCGAGCAAGGGTGTTAGATCCTCGGGGTCGAATGTCGAGAAGCTTTCTATCTTCGGCATTGATTGGATATCGCAGATGTGCTCGAGTACGAACTCCATGTCGCGCAGGGGAGGGTCGTATCCAGGCAAGTTTGACTCCTTTGTTTATTCGTTGTGTGCTGTCATGGGCTTGTGGGCCGCTGCTCGTCGCTCGACCTGCCACATCCCGTTCTCAGATCGATTGCAGACTGTTCGCAGGAAGTTGCATTATCCCCCCTGCCCCCGAAGTTGCAGCAGTTTCCGCCCCCGATCTGTTTCCGGCTTGGCGTTTCTGACGGCTTCTCTCTCCGTCTTATGGGTGGCTACCCTGGTAAAGTAGGATTCTGGAAATTCGATAATCGCAAGCCAAGCTAGTAAGTCGAATAAGTAGCCACAAATCAGTAGCCAGACAGATCGGAAAGAGGACACGACATGACCCGTAATATCCAATTCCTTGACCAGAGCATAAGCGTAGGAGGCGAAGTTCCGGCAGCGGGCAACTCCGCCCCGGATTTTTCGCTGACCGGCGCCGACTTATCGATGGTCGCCTTGAAAGACTTCGAAGGCAAGAGGCTTGTCCTCAACATTTTCCCGAGCATTGACACTCCGACTTGCGCCAATAGTGTGCGCGCGTTCAACGAGCGGGCCGCAAACATGGAGAACACTGTCGTGCTCTGCGTGTCTGCCGATCTTCCGTTTGCTGCCAAGCGTTTCTGTGGCGACGAAGGCATCGACAATGTTGCTTGCGCTTCCACGTTTCGTTCGGGAGGCTTCGCCGATACGTACGGCGTGAACATGCTCGACAGCGCCCTTGCGGGATTGTGCGCTAGGGCTGTAGTTGTCATAGACGAGCACGGGAAAGTGCTCCACTCTGAGTTGGTCGACCCGATTTCCGACGAGCCAGACTACGAGGCCGCTCTCGCAGTGCTGTAGATAAGTGCTGTAAATAATTCCGTGGACGCTTGGCTGCCCGCTAGGCACCTTTGAGCACCCTTGAGCACCCTTCAGTGCTCGGCGGGGATCCAGGAGGAATGGAAACCGAAAGGCACCCGAACCGGTAACGCCACGGTTGCCAGCGGCTCGTCTGCGAGTGATTTGGCATCTAAAATCACCAACTCGCTGGTGTCGCGGGTGCGTTCATACACAATGGCCAGCACGTATCCGTCGTCTTCGTCTTGCGCCTCAGCGCATCGGGGTACATAGGCTGACGCACAAACGTAACGAGACACGCCAAAGTGGTGGTGCTCGGTCGTGCCTGTCACGAAGTCCAGTTTCACCACCCTGTGTCCGTGCTGGATGCTGCCCCTTTCTTCGTCAACCATCGTGGAGACGTAGGCGTAGCGATTGGGTTTGCCCAGCATCCGATTGTCGATGCTCGGAAAGTCGCAGCGCACGTCGAAGAGGGTCTCTTCTCGTACTTCTCCCGCTGCCGTATTCAGTGTCCAGCGATGCACCATGGCGGGGGAAGTGAAGTTGTCCACTCCGCCTTCCCAGAGCGACGGGTAACGGCAGGCGTCTAGCGTGACACGGTTGCCGATGCTGCAGGCGTTGATGGTGTGAAAGACGTAGCAAGGCTCGATTTCGAACCATTGCACAGCGCCGCCGTGCCGGTTCATCAAGCCGATTCGGGCTGTATGACCGTCATCCCAGCGATATGGGAGACTGCCAGCGGATTGAGGTTCGAAGACCACCGGTAGATCCAAAAAAATCACGTGATCGGAGGTCATTGCAAAGTCGTGAATCATCACAGGCTTTGGGAACTCCACGACCTGCGAAAAGACGCAGTTGCCTGCAGTGTCGAAGCGGTGGTAGGTGATAGCGGACTCGTCGGTGTCATGGGAGAAGGCCAGCAGTTCGCCGCTTTCGGGGCAGATCTTCGGGTGCGCCGTTAAGGCGCTCTTCAGGGCGCCGTCGAAGTCCACCGGGCCGATGGTTTCAAGGTCGGAGTTGATCTCATACGGCAGATGGCGTTCTTCCAAGACGAGAATGCGACCTCCGTGTACGACGATGTTGGTGTTGGCAGGAGAGTTCTCCGGTCGGTCTAATCCTCTTCGAGGGTCGTCGAGGTAGGGGGTGCGTATCCATCTGCTGCGGTAACGCACGGCTTGTTTGCTGCGGAGCAAAATCCCGTGCACCATCCCATGCCCTAAGAACCAGTGGGGCGAATTGCCCAGGGGATTCGGGCCAATTTGAGTGAGCATGCCGTGCAATTCCTGAGGGATCTCACCATCCACGGCCAGGTCTAGGACTTCCGTTTCCTCCGATACGGGACCGTAGTTGTCCCGCATCCACCAGGGTGTCTCGGCTTCTTTCACGTCAGTTCTTGCCACGCAGTCAGATATTAACGAGTTTCTGCCTTTAATGCTCAAGGAGTCCCTCTGCCCGCAATTCCTGCTAGCCCCGAGCGCTGCTCAACCTTGCCGTCTTCAGGGCGGTTGCGTCTCGCTCACATTGCGGTTGCGCAGCCTGCGGTTGCGTCTCGCTCGCATTGCGGTTGCGCAGCCTTACGGTGCTTGCGCTTTGACTTCTGCGACTCCCGCTCCCTGGCTCCCTGCAGCGCCCGATTTGGGAATGCACTAGGCCGCTAGTTTCCGCTAGCTGCTAGGTATCGTTGTGCAACTCCTTGCCTGCCAGGGTGCTGCAAGGATGCAAAAGGACTCAACAGCTACTCACGACAAGGGGGCAAGTCATGCTCAACGGAACACATCATGTGGGGTTCACCGTCCCAAACTTGGAACGCTCGGTGGAGTTTTACTCGGCGGTTTTCGAACGCGAGCCGTTCATCAAGCGTGTCTTCGATTCTCCGTACACGTCCGTCCAAGTCGGCTACCCGGATACGCGTCTTTACGTTGCCCTCTACCGCATCCCCAACTCGAATGTGCTGCTCGAACTGATTGAGTACCTCAACCCCACGGGCGAGCTAGTCGATCTTGCCACCAAGAACCCAGGCACGGCGCACCTCTGCCTTTCTAGCAGCAACTTAGAGGAGGACTTCGAGCGTCTTGTTTCGCTTGGCGCCAAGCCCGTGAGCGACGCCCCTGTGGAAATTACTTCTGGTCCCAACAAGGGGAACTGCGTGGCCTACTTCCGTGACCCCGACGGCATCACGTTGGAGGTATTGGAGGTTCGCAACCCCACCGGCGGCTAACTCTCACCCGCTACCGCTCGCTGGCGTCGCTCGCTGGCGTCTTCCCTTGCTGCCGAGACTCAGTGTCGTGAGATTCGGCTGCGCCGCCATTCGTCAAACAGCACCGCCAGGATCAAGGATGCCCCTGTTGCGATGCGCTGATAAAACGAGGACACCCCGGTGAGGATCAGCCCGTTGAGCAGTGTGGAGATGAAGAACAGCCCCAGGAACGTTCCCAGCAGCCTTCCTCTCCCGCCTAGCAGGCTGGCTCCGCCCAGAATGACCGCCGTGATGACTTCTAGTTCGTCTCCTTGGTTGTAGGAGGGGGCTACAGTTACCAACTGGAAGGCGTTTATTAGTCCGGCCATGCCGGCGAGCATCCCGCATACACCGAAGAAAACTAACTTCCAGCGGTTTACTCTTACGCCTGCTAGAGAAGCGGCTCGTTCGTTGGAGCCGATGGCGTACATATAGCGTCCAAACCGGTAGCGCGGGATTATGAAGCCGAAGAGCAGAAACACTCCAATTAGAAACAGGACGCTGTAGGGAATCACGAAATCCCAGGATTCCCTGGTGAATCCCTTGCCTAACTGCCGGAAGATCGGGTTTTTAACGTCGATCTGCCTGTTGTTTGTCATCACGAAGGCGACGCCTCTGACTATGGCGAGGGTACCCAGCGTCGTAATTAGAGGATTAATGCGCCCGTATCCGGTAACCGCTCCGTTCACAAGCCCCACCAACAGCCCGATCCCCAGAGCGGTGGCCACGCCCCCCAGCA
Source organism: Acidimicrobiales bacterium (assembly GCA_965242895.1). Classification (GTDB taxonomy): domain Bacteria; phylum Actinomycetota; class Acidimicrobiia; order Acidimicrobiales; family CATQHL01; genus CATQHL01. Next base: position 743,742 of record OZ251507.1, on the reverse strand, counting down.
TCCCCGCTCCAGTCCTTTCCAGAACATATGCGGCGCCCGTGCTCGCTGCTGCCGCCACGGATCCAACAGAGAGGTCGAATCCTCCGGCGATGATCACGATGGTCTCTCCAGCGGCCATTATGCCTGTGATCGCCATGCGCTTGCCTATGGCAAAGAAGTTGCTGATTGTGAAGAAGTAGGGCGTGAGGAATCTGAAAACCACTATCTCTATGGCCAAGATTATGAACAGCCCGGGGCCTACGTCGCTTATCGTTTCCCTGAGCCATCTCCCAGCCCGTGTTGCGAAGTTAGCGTGATGAGCCTGCCGCTTCTCCGGCTCGTCCGATGGGGAGGCGCTCGGCTCACTCATTGCGGCACTCCAGTATCTGCTTCACCCATGAGTCGGACGATGCGCGTGGTCATTTCGTCGGTGTTCTGATCTGCTACTTCAAATTCGTCCACGATCCTGCCATGGACGAGCACTCCAATAGTGTCGGCAACCTGGATTAGGTCGGTGAACCGGTGGCTGACGAGAATCATCGCCACCCCCCGTTTCTTGAGTCGGTTTATTAACCGGTTGACCTCGTTGACTTTTTCAATCGACAACGCTGCAGTGGGTTCGTCCATTAACAGGATGCTCGGGTCAAATTCCAGGGCGCGGGCGACCGCAACTAGTTGGCGTTCCCCGCCGGAGAGCCACTTAACCTGTCGGTTCGTTGAGAGCTTGCTTCCCACGGACTGCAAGACCGCAGCGGCCTCCTTGTGCATGCGCTTGTGATCAAGCCAGCGGAACGGGGGATACTTCCATCCTCTGTATTGCTCGCGTCCGAGAAAGACGTTCGAGGCTGCGTCGAGTTCTTCCGCCAGTGCCAGATCCTGATAGATCATTTCTATGCCGGCCAGCCTGGCGTCGAGGGCGCTCTGAAAATCGACTGGCTTTCCCATGATTCGGATCTCGCCGCCGTCGCGGGGGTGAACCCCGCTGAGTATTTTCAGGAGCGTGGATTTACCGGCCCCGTTGTCGCCCACTAGTCCGTAGCAGCCGGCGGCGGGCACCGAGAGCGAAACCCCCCTTAGCACGTCTAGAGGCCCAAAGGACTTTTTGACGTCTACTAATTCGAGAGCGTTTTCAGGCATATTTCAACCTAAGACGCAGGCCAAGTGAACAGCATGACCGCAAGTATGCACTGACACGAAACGTGTGTGGGGGCGCGGCTTTCGTTCCGCGTCCCCACACACTGAAACTCCCACACTCGAAGTGGGAGTTCCCGGCGTTACGGCCCGAGATCGTGGATGGGGTTGCCGTCGTTGTCGTAGTACTCTTGTACGTTGTCGCGGTTAATCCATACGTGGTCGATGTGGATTTCCTGCGGCACAGGGCGTCCTTCGAGCACGTCGATCAGAGCCGCTACTGCGTAGACGCCGTAGAGCTCGGGGAAGTAGGCCACCGATCCGAGGTAGCGGGTTTCTTCGACTGAGCCTTCGTACATGCGCTCTACGCCGTTCGGTTCCGAGCCGTGGCCGGCTGCTGCGCCGCTGCGTCCAGCCTGCTCCATCGCTCGTGACATCGGCACGGCCACCACGTCGTCGAGGCTTGTGGCTAGGACGTTCTGGGCTCCGGGGTTGGCTGTCAGCCAGTCGGTGGTAATCAGGAGGCCGTTCTCCGGTGATCCGTCCGTCGGAATTCGGTCGACGGGAACGTCTTCGCCGCAGACTGCTTGAACGCCGTCGGCGAATCCGCTGACTCTAAGGTCGGGAGCCTCGCCAGCCGTGAGGTTTTCTGCTAGGAGGACGTGCACTCCTTCGCAGTTCCATGTTTCTAGGGCGTAAAGGCCAGAGTTAACACCGGCGATCGCTCCGGAAACGTAGTTGTTAGCGCCAAAGAAGATGGCGTTGGGGTGAAAAACATCGATGGTGATGATCGGGATTCCGGCTTCGTTAAACACCCTCATCGAAGATTCGGCGGCTTCACTCCGCCAATTTCCGAAGACTACCGCGTCGGGCTCGAGTTCGCTGATCGTCTCGGCGCACGCCAGCGCTTTCTCCGGCTCGAATTCGCTGTCGCAGGTTCCTACGATCTCCACGCCAGAGGCCGCGGCAGTGCTCCTAATGGAATTCTCGATGTAGGTGGAGAACTCAAGGGCTGCCCAGCCACTCACCCAGCCCAATCGCCAGGGTCGACTGGAGGTGCGAATGGAGGGATCGAACGGTTCAGCGGGGTCGTCGCCGGAGGCTTCAAAAGTCGAGTTGTCGGTGTTGTAAACCCAGGGTAGGACTTCATTAGGAGGCAAAGCTCCGAGGATTCCCCCTTCCGGCCCAGGCATTGCATAATCCGTCCCGTTGACGTTCAGGACGAACGGGCCGCCGGGAGCCTCTGACGGGCCGCCGGCCTCCGCCGGTGGCGGTGGCGGTGGTGGTTCTGGTTCGCTTGCGGGTGGTGGTGGCGGCGGTGGTTCTGGTTCGCTTGCGGGTGGTGGTGGCGGCGGTGGTTCTGGTTCGGCTGTCGGTGGCGGTGGTGGCGGCGGGTCGGTAGTGGTGGAGTCATCGCTGCTTCCACAGGCAGCCGCAATCACTGCTACCGCGAGAGCGATAGCTGCGAATTTATAAAGTCTCATTTGTGTCTCCCTAGATTTGTTTGGTGCTGTTCCAAGGCATCAGTTCTTTCGGGGAGAAAGCACCGGTGCATTGAAGTTCCACGGAATGCTAGTAGAGATTTTAGGTAATTGCTGCAGATGAACTTGAAACTGAAGTTTTCTTAAAGTTCAGACTCGAAGACGTTCAGACCCCCAAGACGTCGAAGCAGTGACTGCCCCAATGACCGCCCCAGAAGGAGTTGACCCTATGAGTATCCAAAAAATCGAAGCATTCCCGCTCCACTATCCGGAACCTCACGACAGCAACAAGAGTCGGTATGTCACGATCGCCAAAGTGTCTAGCGCCGACGGGGGAGTCGGGTGGGGGGAGTGCATTTCCCAGTGGCCGGAGGCGGCCCTGGCAACCAAGGTCATCATCGAAGAGGGCTTCGCGCCGCTGCTAGCTGGGGAGGACCCCCTTGACACAGAGCGGCTCTGGCAGGCCATGCGTAACCGCAGTTGGTGGTACGGCAACGGCGGTATCGCCAGCTTCGCAATCAGCGCCGTCGACATGGCGCTCTGGGACCTCAAAGGCAAAATCCTGCAAACACCCGTCTACGAACTCCTCGGCGGCAAGCGCATGACCAAACTGCGCGCCTGCGCCAGCGTCATATTCGACACCGAAGATCTCCAAGCTACTCACGCTGAATTCGCCGACTACGCCGCACGGGGTTACACAGCAGTGAAAGGTGGCTGGGGGAAGAGCCCAGAGACAGCTTTTGGGCTGGATCCCAAGCGTGACCTGGCTCTGGTCTCGACTATCCGCGACGCAGTGGGCCCGGACACGGACGTGATAGTCGACGTGGGCACCCACGTGGCCTGGACTCCGTCGCACGCCATAAAGATGGCTCGCGCCTTCGAAGAGTACGACCTTTACTGGATAGAAGAGCCTCTGCCGCAAGACGACATCGAGGGTTACATCCGGTTGCGCAACGCTATCTCCACTCCAATCGCCACCGGCGAGAAGGAGTGGACGCTAAGAGCGTTCAAGACTCTTATCGAGGCCGGTGCGGTGGACATCGTCATGCCAGACCCGGGCAAGGCCGAAGGCGTCACAGGTTTCAAGAAGGTGGTGGACTTCGCCGCTGCTCACTGCCTGCGGTTCACCCCTCACTCCTGGTCGAGCGCGATCAACACCGCTGCCGCCGCTCACCTCTACGCGAGCTGCGACAACGGAGTGGTGTTTGAGTTCAAACCCAACCCTTCTCCCATGCAGGACGAATTGGTGGACGCTCCTTACCGTCCGCAAGGAGCCTGGGCTGACCTGCCCGCCGGGCCGGGTCTAGGCGTGAACGTCAACGAGGACGTAATCCGAAGGTACCTGATGTCCTGAGCGGCCCTGTTGAGCCTGGCTGAGGATATGGGCGCGGTCGAGATCGGCGCGCTCATGAGGCTGCATTCCCTTGACAACTGCTCTCGCTAACGGGAGTTCTCGCTAGCAGGCGCTCTTAGCCCTCTAGCTCTTAAGGCGCCTAGCTTTAGTCGCTCTAACTGCCCTAAATCTTGTCTTACGGGTGGTCCTTACAGGTTGGCCGTCTTCAGGTCTTGATCTCGGGAACCTGCTCGGGCAGTTGCGTTTCTGCCGATCTGTACGCCGCCTCAAGCAGAGCCACCACACGGGCGCCGAGGATTCCCCCCGATCGGCTGACCTCTCCTTTTGTGACGATGTCCACGAGGTTTCTGAGCGGCGCGTCTTCTGGATAGCTCGACGAGAAGAAGAACTCCGAAGAGGTTCCGCTTGCCGGCGGATGCGTCAGCACCGAGCCGTCGGAGCGATGCAGGCTCAATTGCTCGTTCATCACGTCGAAGAGGATGTGCCCACGGCTGCCGTAGATGCGGCTTTCCAGAATTTCCGGCTGCGTGCGGACGGTCGAGCCGGTGGATCCGATAGTACCTAGGCATCCGCCTTCGAAGCGCACGCTCATGGCGTCCACGAGGTCGAGGTCAAGGCCGTGGTTGGCCATCATCGCAAAGACCTGGGTCGGCACAAGCCCCGTCACGTGAAGCAGGTGAGCGGCGGAGTGAGTGATCTGGGTGACTCCCTGACCTCCGCCGGCTATGGCCGGGTCGCTGTAGGTGCTTTTCCCGGTCGGGTTGACCGGGTAGCCCATGACGTCGGCTACTACGTCAACCTCGCCCCGGTAGAGCTCCCACACAACCGAAGCGAACAGCGAGTGGATATACAACAATTCCCCGATTTCGCCTTCCTCAATCCATTCCCGTGCGGCGTTGGTCTGCGCCGTGTAGTTCCAGGGGTAGCCCACGATGATCTCCCGCTCAGCTTGGGCGGCAAGCCTCAGGAGATCCTGTGCGTGCTCAGTGCTGAGCACCATGGGCTTTTCTACTAGGACGTGCAGCTCTCGTTTCAGGCACTCGGCGGCCACTTCGTAGTGATAGGCGTGCTGGGTGGCCACCACGGCGGCGTCCAGCGTTTCGTTCTCCAGCATTTCCCTGAAGTCTGAGTACACGGACGCAGGCGAGAAGCGTTCCGCTGCTCGGCTGCGGTTCACCTCGTTCGGGTCAGCGATCGCTGTCAGTTCAGCGTCGGGATGGGTTTCGATGGCGGGCAGGTGCGCCCGAGTGCACCACCAGCCAGTTCCGACTACTCCGATTCTTGCTGCCATGTTGAGCTCCTTTGGTTGACGTCGGCGGCTGCTAGCCGACCCCAGTTTCGTTTAGTGTGCCACCTGGCTTGCGCCGTCTGTCTCTCCGGTTTTCTCCTGGCGTCTGCCCCAGCAGTTTGCTTTGCGCTGCGCTGTCCTGTTGGCCGCTTGCGCTGCTCTGCTGTTCTGGCGTGCTGCGACGATGTCTGCTAGTCCAACTCTGTGCCGGCCGCGACCTCTGTACCAGCCACGACGCCTTCGTCGTGCAGTCTCCCAATCTCTGGGGCGGAGAGCCCTAGTGACTCGGCGAGGATTTCGTCGGTGTGCTGGCCAAGCAGGGGGGCTGGCTCAGGCTCGGAGAGCCGCATCCCTTTAAAGCGCAACGGAGAGCGCGCCGCGAGCACTTCGCCTAGCTGTGGCTGGTTTATCTGGGAGAACAGCGGGTTTTCGGTCGAGCAACGCGGATCTTCCTCGAGTAGTTGTCGAAAGGTGCGATACGGACCCCAGCACACGCCGTGATGCTCAAAAGCCTCAGCTGCCTCTTTTAGGCTCCGGTCGGAGCACCAGTCCTCAACGAGCGCGAAAATGCGTTCTCTGGCCTTGAAGCGTTCACCCTCGTCCACGCTCAGGTCAACCCCGAGTTCAGCTTCTAGGGCTGCAATCTGAGCGTCCATTTCGCAGGCGGCGCAGAGAGCCCGCCACTGCTTAGGCGTGATAGCCACGGCGATGACCCTCCTTCCGTCTGCGCATTGGAAATCCCGCCCGAGGGCGCCGTAGAGGTCGTTGCCTATCCGCTCCCGCTCGCTGCCTAAGACTTGAGCCTCGTAGACGTGGCCCAAAGCGGAGACGGCCGCTAGCGCCACATCCGAGAGCGCCAGAGTGATGTAACTGCCTTCCCCGGTGCGACTTCTGCGACGCTCGCCTGCCAGCAGCCCCAAAGCGGCGGTCTGCCCGCAGATCAAGTCCCAGGCGGGGAGGACGTGGTTGACGGGGCGCTCCGTGTCGGACGCTTCGCCGGAGACCTGATGACCGGTTACGAAGGGGTACCCCATCGCGCAGTTGACCGTGTAGTCGACAGCGGACGTCCCGTCGTGGTTGCCGGTAATCGCCAGCATTATCAGGTCGGCGCGCCGCTGCGAGAGCGTTTTATAGCCAAGCCATCCTTGCGCCGGAAAGTTCGTGAGGAATATCCCGCGGTCTGCTCCTGCTTCGCAGATCAGCGAACTCACCAACTCGCGTCCCGCGGGCGAGCGGACGTCTACTCGCAGCGACCGCTTGCCTTTGTTCAGCCCTGACCAGTAGAGGCTGTGGCCTTCAGGCGTCAGAGGCCAGCGCCGACGATCCAGACCCCCGCCTATGGGGTCGAAGCGGATCACGTCGGCTCCTAACTGCGCCAGCGTCATCCCGCCGGAGGGGGCGGCGACGAACGCCGAGCCTTCTATCACCCTTAGCCCTTCGAGCGCGTTGTTCATGTCTGCTGTCTCTACTCGATTGTCTCTACCCGATGCGGCAGCTTTCCAATCCCAAGGCTGAGAAGGAATCCAGTTCTTCCACCGCCGCCGCCGAGCGCTGCAGCCAGATTCGAGCGGCTGTGTCTTCTGAGGCGGCCAGCCCAAGAGTGACAGCGGCCGCTTCAAACGCGTAGGCGGCGTGGCGTCGGTAAGCCGTCCAAGCGTCCTCTCTTGGCAGAACAGGGCCGCCCGCGGCTGCTAGGCGTTCGAGGTAGCGCTCGAGCAGGTTTCGCTCGCTGCGGCTGCGTTCTGAGCTTTCGAGCGAGAAAGTGCAGAAATAGGAGACGTCGCGAGCCCACTGTCCAACCCTCGTCATCTGCCAATCGAAGAAAATCGGCTCGCCATTCTGATCAAAAGCCAGGTTTCCCCGGTGACAGTCGTTGTGGATGAGGGTGAGCGGTCCGCTCGTGAGCACCCGGTCGGCGTCACGTCTCAGCAATGCGTAGACTATGGCTTCCTTCCACAGCTTTGGTGTTATCAGATCGCCTGCTGCGCGCAGCCCTGAGCGCATCAGCCGCACACCGAGGTGGGCGCCGAGTTTGCGTTCCCGATCCAGTTGCCTTCCCATCCAAGCGGGCAGTTTCGCTTTCCAACCGAAGGCGTGGAGGTCGGCGAGGGCGTCGATGACTGCCTCTGCTTCGTCGAGGCTGCAGGCCGTCTCGCCTCCGCGGATCTGGTATCTCTCCTTCAGGTCTTCGAGCACGAGTTCGAAGTTCGCCCCGTCGTGGCGGCTGTAGACGCACTCAGGCGTCCGCACTGGTACGCCCGAAGACAGCTCGCGATAGAAGCGTATTTCCGCTGCAGTCAGGCCGGCGCCTTCCACAACTAGACGGATCTTTAGCGACCTCGACGGGGTCTTGACGAAAATTTGTTGAGAGCCTCCTTCAGCACACCATAAGACGGCGCGCATTCGGGTGGTCGTGTAGGAATCCACGTCGAGAACCTCTGCTCGTCTGATGGGGCCTAGCCGGGCAGCGAGGCTGCGTATCAGACTTTCTTTTAATTTGCTGCCTTCCTCTCGGCTGCGGAAGTGGTCGCTAGTTGCCCTTACGTAATCGAAGAGTGCCATGAAATGAGTGGAGAGAATCAGCGGGCTGACCGCCAAGTTGTTTCTCCAGAAGGGGTGTCCTCGAGTTCGATGCCTTGGCGGCGCAGTTCTTCGCGGATGGCGTCAGCTGCGGCAAAGTCTTTACGCTTGCGCGCCTCTTTGCGCTCATTGATCAGGCGGTTGACTTCCCGAGTTGACAGGCCGGAAGTTCGCCGCCTGTTGTGCTCCTCGTCTTCTGATCCTAGACCGAGCGCTTTGCTTAGTTCTCGCACGACGCCCCAAGACTCTTTGGCTTCCTGAGGCTTGTTCTCGTCTAAGCAGACATTGCCTCGCCGCACAGCGTCAAAGATCGCTGCTAATGCCGCAGGGGTGCCCAGGTCGGAGTCCATGGCCTCGGAGAATGCGTCGCGCACTTCCCCAGCGATTCCCGCCTCGCTCCCGCTCCTCGCCGGGTCTCTGCTGCCCGCTGTTTCGCCTCCGCTGCCCGCCGGGTCTCCGCTCTCCTCTGTCGCGCTTTCGCTGCTCGCCGGGTTTTTGCTCCCCGCTAGATCTTTTCCTGTCTCATCCCCGCGGCCCGCCCGCTCCCTCTTTTTGCCGGTGTTCTCTTCTCCGCCGGCATTGTCCCCATTGCCCCCGTTCGTGCGGCCGTCTTCACTAGCAGCCCGCATCCGACGTTCGAATGCGTCTAGGCGTTCCACACCAGATGCGGCGCCGGCGAGCACTGAGGCGTCTATCTCAATCGTCGAGCGATAGTGCGACTGAAGGAATGCCAAGCGCAGCGCCCTAGGGCCGTGCGAGCGGAGCACGTCGCCTAATGTGCGAAAGTTCCCGGCGGACTTGGCCATCTTCTCGCCCCCCACGTTGACCATCGCCGAGTGCATCCAAACTCGAGCGAAGTTGTGTCCGGCCGCTTCTGCTTCCGCTCTTTCGTTTTCGTGGTGGGGGAATATGAGATCAGAGCCGCCTCCGTGAATGTCGAAGCCGTCGCCCAGCAAGCCCAGTGACATCGCAGCGCATTCGATGTGCCATCCCGGGCGTCCAGGCATCCAAGGGGACGCCCAAACGGGCTCACCAGGCTTAGCGGCTTTCCAAAGGGCGAAGTCCAGTGGGTCGCGCTTGCGTTCGTCAACTTCCACGCGAACGCCCGCACCCAGGCGCAGGTCGTCGAGGCTCCGATGTGGCAGGCGCCCGTAGTCGGGATACTTGGAGACCTCGAAGTAAACCCCGGCAGCGGGGATCACATACGCAACCCCCCGTCTGAGGAGTTTGGCGATGAAGTCCACCATCTCCTTCACGTACTCGGTGGCGCGGGGCCGCACGCAGGGTTCGCTGACGCCAAGGGAGTTCATCTCGGCTAAGTAGACCTCTTCGTAGCGCTTCGCCAATTCCGACTCGGTGCTGCCTTCTTCGGCGGCCCGGGCGATGATCTTGTCGTCGATGTCGGTGATGTTGCTCACCATCCGCACGTCAAAACCTCGCCAGGTCAGATATCGGTGCAGCACGTCGTATGTCACCGCAGTGCGGGCGTGTCCGAGGTGCGGCACGTCATAGACGGTCGGCCCGCAGACATAGATCGAAACCTCCGGCGGCTGCCTCAGCCGCAGTTCGGTCTGCTGGCGCGTCAACGTGTCATAGAACTTCAGCACGAAGCTTCACGCTACCGAGGAGCGGATATTTTAGGTTGCTATGACCTCTAAGCCGCTATCTAGAAACATGACGCGTCTGAGCAATCAAAACTCCCATCCTTCTCGTTCCATGAACCCTTCTAAATCAACACACTCAACCCCGAAATGCTTGCACACATTAGGAATCTTTGCCGAATTAGGTTTATAAACTTCCGAAGTCACTACACAACTATTTTTTATTAACTTGGCCCGAGCTATAACAAAAGGATCAGCTACTGGCTTCCCCTTCCACCTTTTTCGCTTCTCGATCATATTCTGAAAATTTGGAAAGGAAAAAATTTCTCTGACAAATGCTAACTCATCGATATTTGGATTGGGGAAAAGATTTCTATTTGACTTACTCCACTCTGTCAACCTATTTTCGGGCTCCTGAAGTTCTTTAAAAACTTCGCGCGTTGAGGTTATCTTCTCATTTGAAATTATTGTGTCGAATTTTTTCCATAAAGTAGGGAAACGAGATTCAAAATAATAACTAAACAATGTAATAAATGGGCCCGTATCAAATACATATTGTGCCATTGTTAAGAAGCTACCTGTTCCAATAGCATTGTCTCGAGTTCGAAAACGTTTTTAGGTTTTTGGTTAAGATACTCCGCCGCCATTTCTAATGAAATCAGTCCTCGATGATAGTGGGAAAAGACGGTTTCAATATAGTGATCTCCGAGGTAGCTCCGGATATTGCTGTAATAATTTCCACCCGATCCTTTTTTCTGTGTAACCCACTTTGCTGCTTGAAGCCTGTATTCGTCCTGACTGACTCGCCCCTGGTCTAGAAAGCGCCTTAGGATTACTTCTCTGCTTACACGATAGTGGTTGGCCAGTTTAGAAACAGAAGCGTCAGAAACACTTGCATATCTTGCTTCTTCTTGGAAGTCAGAATGCGGTACTAAGAACGAAGAAGCAAATTTATTGCACAGAACTTCAATCTCACGATTGTCTTCTGTTAGATACTCCAAGTAATCTTCGTTGTCGGTGTCTACACCTCCTGAGTGCATCAACAAATGACATAATTCGTGAAATAGTGTAAAGATTTGTCTAGATTTAGAATCGTTGTTGTTGACATAAATAATTGGGAAAGTCTTGTCGTATATACTAAATCCTGAATAAGTAATCTTCGGAGAGTTCTTTCCAGGAGCATTGAACGAATCTTTAAATATGAAAACGCCGCATTCTTCCAAAGCACCTCGCCAGTTTTTGAGTGCGGTGTCTATGTCTTTCCATTGGGTTTGCTCCTTAAGCGAAATTCCAATATACGAACGAACTTCTTGAGCAATATTATTGGGATCTTTATGTTTGCTTAAATCAAGGTCAACTAGAATTCCTTTATCTGCAGCATAATTCTTGCCGTATAGTTCAATCAAATTTAGCTGCAGAGCCTTGGCTTTCCGTAAGAGGTAGACCATTCGTGAAGGCAGCCGTTTGATCTCATAATCCGGCAAGGTACGGAAAGTTTGTTCGAGTGGCTCTTCCTCCGGTGGTTCCGGGAAAAAGAAAATGGCAATGGGTCTTTTGTAGATTTCGTAGGCTAATTTTTCAAGTTGAACATACGTTGGAGATGCCTCGCCGCGTTCCCAAGCATCGATCAGCTCAATTTCCTTTTTCATGCGCCTTGCCACTTCGTCTTTTTGCATATTCATGCTCTCTCGCGCCCACTTCAAAACGGAAGGCGTGTAAGGAATAGCCTTAGACATTAGATTAATTTCTTAGTATTTTTCGACAACTTATTCATGGGTCAGAGCTTTTTGATTGTTTTATATTGAAGCTGCAAAACAGGTTGGATGTCTGGGCGTTGCACATGGACGATCAAGTGACTAGGTTGACTGGCATTGTGGTCTGCACGAAGGAGTGTTTTGCCCACACCAGCGTTACCGATTGATTTGAACAGATGAGTTGTCTTCACGATGAACTCCTAGTATGCATGCTTGAGCCCACGTAGCTCAGTTGGACAGAGCAGGGACCTCCTAAGTCCAAGGCCGCAGGTTCGAATCCTGCCGTGGGCGCTTTTAGACGAGAGCCCCTGCCCCTAGCTGTGCTGCATCCTCCAGAGCGCTAAGTCCGGATCGACTGTGCGGTCGCGCTTCAGTTCGCTGAAGTTGTCGTAGCGGGTCAGCCAGGTTACGTGCTCCCAGAGAGCCTCGGCGTCTGCGTCACTCCCCGGCGGATTGGAGATCACCGGCCCGAAGATGACCGGCCCGTCGGGCCCGTCTAGACCGATGGTAGGCACCCCGAAACTGCGCGTTTCGGAGACAAGCCGTGTGTGCTCTGCCACGAGGGCTTTCCAGGTGGAAGGATCCTCCTGCGCTTCTCTGCCGATCTCTTCCGGCAGCCCGGCGTCGGTCAGAGCGCCGGTGATCGTGTCGTCCATTTGCGGCGACTGCAGCCCGTCGAAGATGCGGTTGCCGATGGCCTCGTAGTAGTTTCCCATGGCTTCGTTGCCGAGTTTGTCGCGCACCGCCAAGGCAGTGCGTAAAGCCTTGATCCCTCGCTCTTCCGCAAGGTTCAACTCTTCAATCGGGCCTTCGCAGTTGACGATTGCAAGTGAGAACACGCCCCACTCGACTTCCACCGTTCCTATCTCGGTCAACCGACGGATCCAGCGGAAAGTCTGATAGCACCACGGTCAAACCGGGTCGAAATAAAAGCGTATCTGTTCGGACATTTGGTTTCTCCTATTCCAGGGTTTCCTGCATTCTAAAGACCTTTACTCAAGCGGGAGCAGCCTTACCTCAATGTAGCGATCCGACGGGAAGGCGATTTTGGAAAGTTCAGTTATCTCCTCTGGTGTCAGATCCAAGAGAGTCTCTATGTATGCCCCCCTGCTCCCGACCACGGCCAAGTCCTCGTTGCGGGTATTGAAAACCCAATGGACCAACGTTGCTCCCCAGTATTCGTTGGATACCAATTCGTATTCGCTCAGCAGCACGGAAACGGCGGCCCCATATTCCTCCTCGGTCGGCCCGCTCTCGGCGAGTGCAGCGAGTTCTGCCAGCAGCCTCTCGGAGATTTCCCCGAGGCGTTCAGGATCAGCAGTGACGGAAATGGTGCTCTCAAGCAGGTTGTCGGGATCCTGGGATGAGATGGAGACCGAGGGGTCGTATGTGGCGCCCATGTTTTCTCTGAGGTGCTTGTGCAGCCGCGTGTTGAGCAGGTTCTCAAGCAGTTCCGCTGCGATCCTGGTTCGAAAGTCGGTTTCCACCTCTCCAGTCATCCAGAGCGCGAGCCTGCCCTGATCGTCGTCTCCCGCCCTGACTGTCCGACTGACTATTCCATCCGGGGGTTCACGTTGGGGGTCGACGTATTCTTCTCTCAACCCCCCATCCGGCAGTGTTCCGATGTAGCTCCTCGCTAAGGTCTCCGCCTCTTCGAGGTCGAAGTCTCCGATCAACATGAAGTAGAAGTCGCCTGCGTCCGCAAAGCGCCGCCGTAATTCCTCCATGCCGCTGTCGAGGTCGAAAGAATCCACTTCTTCCAAAGTCGGAATGGAACGGAAACGCGGGTCGTCGCCGTATCGGGCTTCAGAGACGGCCAAACTCATGGCGTCCGACGGGAGCACGTCTCTGTTTTCGGCCACCTGCCGCAGTTGCCGAAGTTCTGACTCTGCGATGGCTTCTTCGCTTCGGGGTTCTGTCATCGACAGGTGGAGTAACCCGAACAAGGTTTCTAGATCTTCGGTAGCGGCTTCTGCTATGACGAATTCAGTGTTGTGATCTATGTCGAGTCGGAATGACAGGACGTCGTCGGCGAGTAGTTGCCCGAGCGTTACTGGGTCGAATTGTCCTACGCCGCTTCTCCCCGCAATTTCCGCTGCGATGCTGAGCTGCCTCACGTCTTCGTCGGCCAACACCGAAAAACCGCCCGCGCTGACCGCCCAGAGGTGCACTGTCTGAGCTGCTATGTTGGTGGGCTGCAGAAATACACGAGCCCCGTTGGGGAAGTCGAGTTGAGTGATGCCGTGGGGAAGCGCTTCCCGGCTTGTTACCTCGGCAGGTTCCGGGCGTTCCATCAAGTCTTGTTCGGAAACGCTGACGTCCGCTCGAATGGGAAGTTCCGTTTCCTTGATCCTCTGGCGTAGAGCGGCGATTTCTTCCTCGTCGGGCAAGGATTCGGCAGACGATGAGTTTGCGATTATCCACAGGCGAGGAGGCTCGACTTCCATCAGCTCTGCGACTGCCGCAGCCGCCTCTCCAGGAGTGATCTCATTTAGGAGACTCTCGGAAATGTTGCGGGCGTCGGTCGACGACCACGGGAGCGTTCCTAAGGTGAAGTGATATATGTAGTCGTTAGCGAATTCGCGGTCCTGCTTGGTGCTGCGGGAGGCGTAGTCCTGTTCTAGTTCTCGTAGTACGGCTTGCTTTGCGCGGGCGAACTCCCCTGCTCCGAAGCCGTGCTGACGTATCCGCTCGAACTCGCTGAGCAACGCCTCTACGGAAAGGAGCACTTCGGAGGGCTCCGTGTAGACCACCGCCCCTAGATAATTCACAGTCGACGCGTAACCGGAATCAAGAAAATCGGAATCGTCGAACGGGGCCGTCCCCCGCAGCCGATCGTTCATGAGGCGTTCCGTCAAGATGTCGAAACCCAGACGGCGCGCCAGATGAACCCGCTGTCCCTCCTTGGTTAGGAGTTCGGGTTGGGGGGCCAGCTGCAGAGCGAGGACCGCAGCTGAGGGGTATTCGGGGTCGATCTGGAAGATGGTCTGGGGTTCGTCAGGGGATGACATCTCTGCCACACTCCAGTCCGGTGAATCGCTCTCCTGGGCAGTAAGACCACCGAATCGTGTGATGATGAGTTGTTTGACGTCGTTTGTCCCGAAGTCCCCGACAGCCACTACAGCCATCAGATCAGGCCGGTACCAGTCTTCGTAAAAGCGGCGCAGACCTTCCGAGTTGACCGATTCGATGCTTTCGAGCGCGCCAAGCGGATCTTTGCCGTAGAGGTTTGATCCTTTGAGCAGTAGTTCGTCGGACGCTTCGGAGTATCGACCTCTGATGCCGAGGCGTCTCAATCGATATTCTTCAGCCACGACTGCCCGCTCTTCCACCACGTCGACTTCGGTCAAGGTGGCGTGGACAGCCCATTCCAACAGCACGTCAAGTCCGGTTTCAATGGTTTCTAATTCGGTGTTGGGGAGGGAGAGGTGGTAGTTGGTGAACGTGAAGGTCGTGAATGCGTTTAGGTCGGGGCCGAATTCGCTTCCTAGAGACTCGAGGGTTTCGATCAGTTTGTTGCGCGGGTAGCTCTTTGTGCCGTTGAACATCATGTGTTCTAGAAAGTGGGCGTAGCCGCTCTGTTCTTCTGTTTCATGCAAAGATCCCACTTTTACGACGAGGCGTAACTCCGCCCTTCCCCCGGGCGAATCGTTGTGGCGTATGTAATAGGTGAGGCCGTTCGGGAGGGTGCCCAAGATCAGATTCGGATCGAGTTCTAGCGAATCGTCCTCCGCAGACGTCCCGATGCCGGGATCGTCTGTTCCCTCTGCTACCTCACTGCCGTCTCCTTCCCCTTTGCTAGAGCCTTCAGTTTCCTCGGCGCCGTCTGCTTTGTCGACTTCGGCGTCCGTTCCGGGCTCGACTTCTCCGGTGTTCGTCTCGAGTGTCGTCGTCTCTGTTTCTTCGGGAGCATCTGGCTCTTCAGTAGTGGTGGTAGGGGCTTCAGTGGTGGCAGGGACTTCTCCGACGATGGTCGTGGTCGTCGTCGTTGCGCCGTCACCTTCCTCGGCGGCGCCCGAGGTGACGGAGTTGTCGGGGTAGCAGGCGACTGCCAGCATCACAAAGACCGCAGACACCGCAGACAAAGACCACAGACGCGCAAATGCGACGCGGCGAAGTTGCTTCATAGGTGAAGTTTTTCCATCAGGATTGCGAGCACGAGACCTCCATTGCTAAACTAGGCATTCTATGTCCCGTATATGTCAGGTAACCGGTCGCAAGCCTTCGTTTGGTAACAATGTCTCCCACTCTCATCGGAAGACCCGTCGACGCTGGAACGTCAACGTTCAGAAACACCGCTACTGGGTTCCTGGCGAGAACCGCTGGGTCACCCTCAAGGTGAGCGCCAAGGGTATGAAGACCATCAACAAGCACGGCATCGAGAAAGTGCTCGCCGACATGCGGCGCAGGGGGGTGAAGGTCTGATGCCTGCCGGAAGCGACAAGAGGCCGATCATCAAGCTCAAGTCCACCGCCGGCACGGGCTACACGTACGTGACGACTAAGAACCGGATCAACCAGCGCGAGCGAATCACGCTCAAGAAATACGATCCCGTCGTTCGCCGTCACGTGGATTTCAAAGAAGAGAAGTAAAACACCCCGGGCGCTAACAAGCCCGAGCTAGCGCTGTTCCGGGCGCAGGTCGAAGACGATTTTGGCCGCCCCCCGACTGCCCGCCGCCCCCGCATGCCGCACTGCTTCGACGTAGTCCTCCAATCGGTAGCAGGCCGAGACCAGCCGTTCCAACTTTGCGCTGCGCGCCAATTCGAAAGCCAAGTCGAAGGTGTGCACCACTTCGCCGTTCTCCATGGTCTCACTCCCGTAGGTGTAAGCGCCTAAGATCGTCACCTCCCGGTGCCAGACAGGAGCGAGGTCCACCCGCACCGGCCCTGGCATCCCGCACATGACTACCCGCCCGCGCGGGCGTGTGACGGCTACGGCGTCTGTCAGGGATCGAGCGCTGCCCACGGCGTCTATGGTCACGTCTGCGCCTCCCGAAAGCATGTTTCCGTTCATGCGGCATCCCTTGATTCGTCTCACCGCCCTTCGGAGTTCTTCGGGAGGAGTCACCACGTCGGCTCCCATTTCTTCTGCCCACTTACGCTGACTTTCGTACTTGACGGCGGCGATGATCACTTCGGCGTTCGACCCGTGCCTCAGGGCGGCAATCGCGCAGAGACCGATAGGGCCGCCGCCCACCACGACTGCGACGTCGCCTGCGGTCACTTCTCCCTTCAGGGCGGCGTGAATGGCGCTAGCGGCCGGTTCGATCATCACGGCGGCCTCATCGCTGAGATCGTCGGGAACTTCGTGGATGCCGCTCTCGTGGGCGACTAATTCCTTTGACCATCCCCCGCCGGTGTTTCGGCAAGCACCTATCTGCAGCCCTGGCCCCAGCGGCTGCGACACGAGGTGCCCGTAGTCGTTCCCGTCGGCGGGCGCGGCGTCTGCGTGAGGCGGCGTCTCCCCTCGAGCGGCGTGGCCAAGCACGGCGTCGAGCACCACGCGCCGCCCGTCCGCTAGTTTCCCCAGCACCTCGTGACCAGGTACGAACGGGAACGACACGAGCGGCTCAAAGTATCGGGAGGTGCGCCCGCTCAAGGTGGCCAAGTCGCTGCCGCAGATGCCCGACAGAAGCGGGTAGACCTTGTGCCAACCCTCACCAGGTAAAGCCGGTGGGTCGATTTCTGCCAGTCTCAGCGGTCCGACCTGAGCTACTTTCCCGGGCGCCACCCGGGAGGCGGCTACAGCAGCCGCGTAACGGACTTCGCTTCTGTCGAATACGAGCGCTTTCACCGATCGTGAGGCTAACCGAGGGCTGGCTGTTCATGCCGTTTATGGCTGTTCATGCCGGTAAGCATCTCTGCCTTGTTTCTCCGCATCTCCTTGCTGAATCACATTGCTTCGCAAGCAAGGCAGGCCAGGCTGCGGTCGGTTAACGTCTGCGCTGCCGAACCTCATCAGGTTCGCAGGGAGGTGAGCTTCCGCTGCCCGCATGGCCGATGCGCCCTAGAGCAGGTTCGTCAAGGCAAAATGATTCTGCGAATAAGTTGGAGAGGCGCCGAGGACGAATTGAAAGGCGATTCCTAGTGCCGCATTCACACGGAGGTCGGCTTGCAAGATAGAGACGGCAGAGACGGCATGAACGAAGAGAGCAACGTCGAGCATCGCTCGACTGCTCCTGTCGGCATCCCCTACGACGCTGCGGGGTCGGAAAAATTGAGGGGCATGCTCACAGCGGCGCTGCTCGCAGACGATCCCAGTGCGCCCCTGTGGAATCTCATCGACAGCGGGTGGGCAGACCGCATTGCCCCTGAGATCCCTGCCCTGCGGCTTGAACAGGACCCTGTCCATCGCCACAAGGATGTGTTGGCGCACACTGTGGCCGTCACCGCTAAGACGCGGCCGGATCTGACGCTGCGGCTAGCAGCACTTTTTCATGACGTCGGCAAGCCGGCCACCCGTTCATATGAACGAGGCAAGGTCACCTTCCACCACCATGAGGCGGTCGGCGCAAAGCTCACCAAGAAGCGGCTGAAGGCGCTGGATTACGCCCCGGAAGTCGTCGCGGACGTGACGGAACTCGTCAGACTTTCCGGACGTTTCAAGGGTTTCGCTAGAGGTTGGTCGGATTCCGCCGTGCGCCGCTACGCCCGGGACGCCGGACATCTCTTGGGCAGCCTCAACGAATTGGTGCGCTGCGACTGCACCACCCGCAATCGCTCCCTCGCCGATGAACTCCAGAGGTTGGTGGACGAGTTGGAAGCCAGAATCGCCGAGTTGGCTCAGGCCGACCGCCGCTCGGCCGAGCGTCCTTTGCTAGACGGCAACGCCGTAATGAAACATCTCTGTCTCCAACCAGGCCCCGAAGTTGGAGAGGCATTGTCTTTTCTGCTGGAGCTAAAACGCTCTAATCCTGGTCTGAGCGTCGACGAGACCCTCAAGCGCCTGGACGAATGGTGGGCTGTTCGATGCTGAAAATGACTTGGTCAGGTCTTCGTTCCCATTCCCCGTTTCCGTCTCTCATTTGCTCGAAGGGGGCACCTTGCAGAAATCGAAGCGCGTCTATGGGGTAACCTATTCTGCAGCAGTCTTTCTTATATGTCTCGGGCGAGTGTGCAGACTTTTCGGCGCTGCCCGAAGAAAGTCAGGTGGATTTTGAGAGCAGCAGTACTTCGCAACGTCGGAGACACAAACCTGGAACTTTGCGACGACGTCGATCTTGACTACTTGGGAGCGAACGACGTCGAGGTGCAGATAACGCACACAGGAATCTGCCATTCGGACGTTTCGGTCATGAACGGCACGATTCCGCAGGAGACACCTCTAGTCCCCGGACACGAAGGCGCCGGCATCGTGACTGCAGTAGGAGAAGCTGTGGTTAGGGTTTCCGAAGGGGATCACATAATCGTTGCCTGGTCGCCTCCCTGCGGAGACTGCATCTATTGCATCAAGTTCAAGCGTCCCAACCTCTGCTCCGTTCTGCAGTTCGGAAAGATGACGCGGAAGAAGTTCCGTCAGGATGGTGAACTCTTGGGCGCCATGGTGGGTGCAGGTACGTTTGCGGAGCGCACGCTTCTTCCCGAAGAGGCGGTCGTGAAGATAGACGAAGACATACCGCTCGAGGTTGCCTCTTTAGTGAGTTGCGGCGTAATGACGGGTGTAGGTGCGGCCATCAATACTGCCAAGGTCGCTCCCGGTTCTTCGGTGATCGTTTTCGGGGTGGGGGGCGTCGGCGTCTCAGCGATTCAAGGTGCGCTCATTGCTGGAGCAGCCGAGGTCGTGGCGGTTGACAAGAACCCCGCCAAGCTGGAGGTTGCCAAGAGGTTCGGAGCTACGGAGGCGGTGTCGCCAGAAGAGGTTCGGGATTTACGTGCTCAGTTCAACTCTGGAGAGGGGTTCGACTATGCCTTGGAGTGCATTGGTAATCCCAAGACGATGCGAGCAGCCTTCAGTTCCGTTTGCCGCGGCGGAACCTGCTGCATCGTAGGCGTCGGTTCACTGGAAGAAAAAGTGGAGTTCAACGCATTTGAGTTCTTCTGGATGGAGAAGACGCTCGTTGGGTCGTACTTCGGCAGTTGCGACGTGAGAACCGATTTTCACAAGGTGCTGAGTTTGTGGAAGGCGGGGAGGCTCGATCTCGAAGGCATGATCGACAGACGGCTCGACCTTGGCGAGGTGAACGAAGGTCTAGAGGCGGTGCGTGCGGGAGAGGTCGTTCGTCAAGTTCTCGAGATGTGAAGTCTCAATGGGTATGGGAATGCGGGCTTTCGACATGCTTCCTACATAGAGACATAGATAGAGACATAGAGCAGTAATCCGATTATTATCTAGGCGAGTTCCCTTAGCGGAGGAAACGGACCAGAGGAAAGAGAGAGACGTGAGTTACCGGGTGGTAGTCAATTTCGATCTGTGCGAGAGCAACGCCGTCTGCATGCAGGTGGCTCCTGAGGTGTTCGAAGTTCGCGACGACGACTTCTTATACATCTTGAACGAGGAGCCAGGAGAGGCGCTGCGCGCCAAGGTCGTCGAAGCCGTTCAGCGCTGTCCCAAGCAGGCCATCTCTTTAGCCGAAGACTAACCTCCAGGCGACTGCTGCCCCCAGGCGACTGCTTGCCGCTTCGGGAAGCTTTTTCGGTCTTTGCGGTCCGTAGTCGTAGTAGGGGCGTCCCTTGCCGGGATGCGCGCCGCCGAGACGCTCCGGCTCGAAGGTTTCGACGGTCGCATCACCATGGTGGGCGAGGAGGAGGCTCAGCCCTACGACCGTCCTCCTCTTTCTAAGGAGATACTTTCGGGCGCCTGGGCGCCTGAGCGCACCGCCCTCTATAAGCCGGAGGCGCTTGAGAAACTCGACTTGACTTGGCGGCTGGGCGCCAAGGCCGCGGCGCTGGACGTGCAAAAACGTTCGGTGAAGTTGGAAGACGGGGAGGCTGTCCACGGCGACGGGATAGTGCTAGCCACAGGTGCGCGCCCGCGAACCCTACGCGGTGCAGACGCTCCGGGCGGCGTCTACACGCTGCGGACGCTTTCCGACGCTCTGGCCATCCGGAGGGAACTGGCCTCTTCCCCGTCTCGTCTCGTCGTGGTGGGAGCTGGTTTCATCGGAGCGGAAGTGGCCGCTGTGGCGCGGGAGTTAGGTCTCGACGTGACCGTCGTGGAGATGACCGAAGTGCCTTTGCAGAGGGTGCTGGGTGAGGAGATGGGGTCTGTTTGCGCCGAGGTCCACTCTGACCACGGCGTGGACATGCGTCTGGGCGTGAAGGTGTCTTCGTTCGTGGGCGACGACCGGGTGCAGCAGGTGATTCTCAGCGACGGCAGCAAGGTGGAGGCCGACTTGGTGGTGGTGGGGGTGGGAGTGATGCCCAATACTGACTGGCTGCTCTCGTCCGGTCTGCGAATCGATGATGGCGTGATTTGCGACGAGACCTGCTTGGCTGCTCCGGGGGTAGTAGCCGCCGGCGACGCGGCTCGTTGGCCCAACCGGTTGTTCGGTGCATCCATGCGAGTGGAGCACTGGGACAACGCCGTAGAGCAAGGGTCGGCTGCGGCGCGGCGCCTCTTAGCCGATGCAGCGGGAGACCTTGGAGTGCCGTATATGCCGGTGCCGTGGTTCTGGAGCGACCAGTACGACCGCAAGATTCAACTGGCCGGATGCACCAGCCCTGAAGACGAAGTCAAGGTTGTGGCGGGTTCAGTGGCTGAGCGCCGTTTCGCAGCCATATACGGCCGCGCCGGTCGGATAGTCGGTGTGCTGGGCTTCAACCGTCCTCGCCACGTGATGCTCTATCGCCGACTCATCGCCTCGGGCGCTAGTTGGGAGGATGCACTGGAGGCGGCCAGAGCAGAGGGTTAATTTCCTCTGCCTTACGCCGTCGGGCGCTGCAGCGTTCGCGGCGAACAAGAACTTGCGTTTCCGAATTGCGGCCATGCTCATAACAATTTCCGGGGGTGGGGGAGGGAGTGCGGAGTGCGGCACTTGCATGTCAACCTTGCCAAAGGTCAAGTCGTCTGTATTGGTATGAGGAGGAGATTTAACATATTTCACACAAGAAGCACATCAGCAGGGATGGCATCTTCGACCGCAAGCAACGGCCGCGCTCAGTGCACCTGCTACCCCGTTCGGTGGGGTTTACCGGCAAGCGGGAGTGTTGCGGACGCCGCGGACTTCGCCGACTCGGGCTGCCCTGCAGTGAACTCGGCCGTTGTCGAGTTAAACGAAAGACGAGACGTCTTCGAGGTCGTTTCAGGACTTGATCGCAGCCTCAGCCGGCAACCCATCGACAGGTCGGCTCACGACGCCTCGCATCTCTCGGCTGCCTAGAGCGTCCTCCAGAGCGTCCGCTTAGAGCATCTGCTTAGAGCATCTGCTGCCTCGGCGCTCTGCCCCTGGTGACTCACTCGAGATCACTGAGGGGGGTGCTCATCCTCTGCCTTGGTTGGCGGTATGTCGTTCTAAGTCCGAAGGTGATGCGAGCGCTGGAGGCTGCGGCAGGTAGGTGACGAAAAAAATTTCCGCGTAAAGTCAGCGGAAACTTCTCAACCCATCTGTCCAGTATTCAGGAGTGCGGAGCGCATGCCCGGAGCGCACGAAGCTGCCAAGCAGGCCGCCAAAGACATCAAGAAGCGTCTCGGCTTCGGCTTCGACGTGCTCGTGGTTCTAGGTTCCGGCTGGAGCGGCTCCATCGCCGCCGCCGGAGTCGAGCAGGCTCGCATCTCCGCCGACGCAGTTCACGGCTTCCCCCCTTCTCGAGTGGTCGGGCACGGCGGCGACATCGTCTCCCTAGCGAACGGCGACACTCGAGTCCTCGTGATGGGCGGGAGGCTGCATCTGTACGAGGGCCACTCTCCGGCGGTGGTGACTCACGGCGTGCGCGTCGCCGCTGAGCTAGGTTGCGGCATCGCCGTATTCACCAACGCAGCAGGCGGAATCAATCCCGCTTATGCCGTCGGGCAGCCGGTGCTCGTCACTGACCATCTCAACCTCACCGGCGAATCCCCTACCGCCGGCGATGAATGGGGCGTCGACAGATTCGTGAATCTCATGGACGCCTACTCGCCCCGCCTGCGCCGCCTTGCCGAAGATGTCGACCCGGATCTCGGCGAGGGGGTGTACGCAGGGTTGCGCGGCCCGCATTTCGAAACACCGGCCGAGATTCGAATGCTGGGCATGCTCGGTGCTGATCTGGTTGGGATGTCCACCGTGCTCGAAGTCATCACAGCCCGGCACTGCGGTATGGAAGTGCTGGGAGTCTCGCTGGTGACCAACTTGGCTGCGGGCTTGGCCGCCGAAGGCCCTAGTCACGCTGAAGTCCTGTTGGCAGGCAAAGCGTCCGCGGCCAGGGTGGGCAGGCTGCTTGGGGGAGTTCTGGAACGGCTCTGACACTCAACCTCGGGAAATGCCCACCACCTTCGGTTTCGAGTGCCGAATAGTCCGCAGTTGAGCCTTCGGCAGGACGTCCTGGCTTGGCTGGCCGCCGACTCCGATCCCGAGACGCGGGCAGAACTCGCCGATCTGCTGTACCGCTCCGAAATCGACTCCTCTGCAGCTGATGAATTGCGCCGCCGTTTCGAGGGTCGCCTGCGTTTCGGCACGGCGGGGCTGCGCGCCCGTATGGGCGCAGGGCCGACCCGCATGAACCGAGTCGTGGTGCGTCAGGTCACCGCAGCCGTAATGGCATCCCTCCCGCGGGATGCGAAGGTGGTCATCGGCCACGACGCCCGGAAAAATTCCGCCGTCTTCGCGTCGGAAGCCGGCAGGGTGGTGACCGCCGCCGGCGGCTGCGCCCTGATGCTGGGGCAGGTCCCTACTCCAGTGGTCGCTCACGCCGTGGGCGACCGTTCTGCTCAGGCGGGTGTCGTCATCACCGCTAGCCATAATCCTTCCAGAGACAACGGGTACAAGCTCTACGCCGCAGACGGCGCTCAGATCGTCTCGCCCGCAGACGTTGAAGTGGAGGCTCTGATGTCTCAGATACCGCCTGGGAGCATCCACACCTTGCCCCAAGGCGTCGATGCGGACAGAGCCGCCCTAGGGACGGCGGGATTGGGGGGTGAGGCGGAGGGATTGGGGAGTGAGGCTCACCCCGCGGCCGGGAGGATCGAAGTCGCTGGAGAGGCGGCGATCCAGCGCTACCTCGATGCCGTCGTCAGTCACCTCACCCCCTGCGACACGCCGAGGTGCGCCGTTCCGACGGATTCATCAGATCGGTCGGGCGGTGCAGGTCGTTCAGCGCTGCCCTGCTCCCCGCCGACACGCCCGTTGCGGGTGGTTTACACCCCTCTTCACGGAGTGGGGGCATGCGTCCTGCTGCAACTTTTTGAACGCCTTGGCCTCCCCGCTCCTTTCTTGGTGGATTCCCAGTCGGACCCCAACCCCGAGTTTCCGACTCTGGAATTCCCCAACCCCGAAGAGCCCGGCGCGCTAGACGCGGCGCTTGCCCTCGCCGAGACGCTGGACGCCGACCTAGTTCTGGCGAACGACCCCGACGCCGACCGGCTGGCCGCTGCTGTGGCTGTTTCAGGCGTCGCAGCAGAGCCCTCAGCCTCTAGGCGTTCCGATGATCGGAGAGCCCCGCGGCGCTGGCGCGTCCTAACCGGCGATGAATTGGGGGTGCTGTTGGCCGATCATCTCATTCGCCATCCCCCCCGAAACTGCGGCGACGACCCTTCTCGTTGGTTGCTGGCGGCCAGCCTGGCTTCCTCGCGGATGCTTCGCCGTCTAGCACAGGCCGCCGGAGCGTCTTACGCCGAGACGCTCACAGGTTTCAAGTGGATAGCACGCGCCGCCGACGCCCGCCCCGAACGCCTCTTGCTCGGCTACGAGGAGGCCCTGGGCTACGCCGTCTGCGACGCAGTGCGCGACAAGGACGGACTGAGCGCTGCAGCGTTGTTTGTCCAACTCGTCGAACGGCTGCGCGCCGAGGGATCGTCTCCGCTCGCTCGTCTAGACGAACTGTTCTGCCGCCACGGCGTCCACCTCACTGGGCAGGTCTCGGTGGGATTTGAGGATTCTCCGTCATCCCCTGAAGAGGCTGTCGATCGGCTGCGCACTCTGCTGCCTGGGGGGGTCGCAGGCTGGGACGTGATGTCGTTCGTTGACCTCGCCGCTTCTCAGCCGGACAGCCCCGTTCCTGAGGTCACGTCTCCTAACTCGCCCGAAGCCGCTCCTCCCTATGCCTTGCCCCCCATCAACTTGCCCCCCTCCAACATGCTGGTGTTCCACCTTCAGCACGGCGACAGGGTAATCGTCAGACCCAGCGGCACGGAGCCCAAACTCAAGGTCTACTTGGAGGTTGTCGAGGCGGTCGACTCCCGCGGTCTGGCTCACGCTCGCAGCGTCGCTCACCGGCGCCTCCGTAAGCTCGAAGAAGCCGCTTCCCAGCTTGTTTTAGTGATCTGACCCACGCTCACGGCCTCTGGTAGTCAGTCTCTTGTCGTTTCGGTCGGCCGTCGGAAGTTGCAGTGGTCTGAACTCACGCCCACAGCCCTGGATGTGTCGGAAATTCACAAGTGTGCAAGGCGCTTCGGGCGAGGTGGGTGTCGGATGTTGCCGAAGACGCGGCAAGGAGATCTGAAGCCGTCCGCAGCCGGTCGTAGAATCCTGCCCAGATGCTGTTTTTTACCGCCGATCATCACTTCGGTCATGCCAACATCATCAAGTATTGCGACAGGCCTTTCTCCGACGTCGACGAGATGAACCTCGCCCTCGTCGAGCGCCACAACGACGTGGTAGGCCCAGACGACGAGGTGTGGGTGCTCGGCGACGCGGCTATGGGCAACCGGACGGAGACGCTTCGGTATGTGAGCTGTCTGCACGGACGCAAGGTACTGATCCCAGGCAACCACGACACCTGCTGGCGGGGGCACCGCAAAGCAGCCCGCAACCGCAGCCTCTACCTGGAATGCGGATTTGAACGCATCGTCGATGAAGAAACAACCCTTGAGTTGGCGGGCCAGCCCGTGATGCTCTCGCACTTCCCTTACCGCAACGACGGCCCAGCCGACGAGGCTTACGCCCGCTTTCGCCCTGATGATCGAGGCGGCTGGCTTCTGCACGGCCATGTTCACGAGACTTGGCGACAGCTTGGGAGGATGATCAACGTCGGCGTCGACGTCTGGGACTTCCGTCCAGTTCCTGCAGACACCATCGAGGCGATGATCCGATCCGGCGCCGCTGAAGCAGGTGCCGCCCCTTAGTTATCTCTGCTGGAACCTGCGTTCCGGCAGGACTTTACGGTTGAACAGTTGCCGGTTGCTCAGGCGTTTGTGTCAGGCGTTCTTGCCGAGCGTGGTGGCTGGGCTTGGGGTTTCACCCTTCAGAGCCCGTCGGCGGGCAAAAAGTTCTTCGGCTGCGGCTTGAGCCCGCTCGGCCACCACCTTCACGTCCACCGACAGAACCTCCCCGCCCGCTACTAGGTGCCGCCCCTTTACCCAGACGTCGGAAACGTCGTGCGCAGAGGCGGTGTAGACCAAGTGGGCGGGGGCGTTGAAGTCCTCGCCCCCGAGCAGCGGGGTGAAGTGCAGCCCTCGCAGGTCGACCATCACCATGTCGGCGTCCTTGCCCTCTTCGAGAGTGCCGGTGATCGCCTCAAGCCCCAGAGCCTTGGCGCCCGAGCGGGTGGCCATGTCCAGGATGTCCCAGTGGTTGCCGGTGGTGGGATCCAGCGTGGAGACCTTCTCTAGGAGGGAGGCAAACTTCATCTCCTCCAGCATGTCGAGGTTGTTGTTTTCCTTCTCGCCGTCGGTCCCCAGCGCCACCGTCATCCCCTGCGAGCGGTAGAAGCCCACTCGAGCTGCTCCAGAGGAGATCTTCATGTTGGAGCACGGGCAGTGAGTGACTGACGTCCCGGTTTGCACTAGCAGTTGAACTTCCCGGTCGTCCAGCCAGACGCCGTGGGCGATTACCGTGTCCGGTCCCAGTATCCCCCGCTGGTAGAACTCCTCGATCGGGCGCCTGCCGAACTGCCTAAGACACTCTTGAACCTCCCAGATGGACTCTGAGGAGTGTGTATGCAGGCCGGTACTGAATTCCTCGGCGAGCGCCGCAGCTGCCCTGAACATGTCCGCTGAGCAGTAGAAGACGTGCTCCAAGCCGACCCAAGACCGGACACGCCCCTCGGCGGCCGTCAGGTGCGTCTCGAGTAGTCTGCGGTTGGTCTCAAGCGTCTCGAAGTAGTCGTAGAGGTCGGCTGTGTAAGGGGCGAGCGTGGCTCGGATTCCTACCGCTTCGGCGGCGCGGGCCGATCCTTCCATGAAGCGCCACATGTCCAGCACCGAAGTAGTGCCGCCTCTAAGACCCTCGGTGTAGGCCATCCAAGAGGCGGCTTCGGCGATTTCAGGCGTCAGCGCCCGGTGCGCCGGGTCTACATAGTTCTCTAGCCACTCCCACAGCGCCAACGACTCGGCGGTTCCCCGCAGCAGACCGGAGTGCAGATGGCAGTTGTGCATGCCCGGCATGACGGCGTGACCGCTCGCATCCAACTCCGGCACCTTGCCGACGGCTGGATGGTGGTCGACTTCCTCGGGTGAGGCGACCGCTGCGATCTTCCCGTCGGTCACGAGCACCGAACCTGGGTCGTGGTAGTGCTTTTGCCCTTCCATGGGCAGCACGATCCCGTTCCTAATCAAGAACGATCCATCATGAACTGGGGGTGTCATGCAGTCTCCAAAGTTGGGGGTTTGTGCGGACAGGCCGATTGTAGATCAGCGGTCGGGAACGTAGTTGAAGCCCAGGGACTTAGGCATCCGAGCCCGACGGGCTCCGATGATCAGGATCGTCAGCGCCACGAGGAATGGAATGGTTCCCAGCGCCTCGGTGGGTACCTGATCTGAGACGATGTTGCGCAAGTTGGACCCCAGGGCTTCGGAGAAGCCGAAGATGAACGACCCGAGCGCAACGCCCCAGGCCGACCAGCGCACCATGATGATCACGATCAGAGCGATGAAGCCGCGTCCTGCGGTTATCGCCGGTTCGAAGACACCTACCATCGCCGTGGTTATGGCGCCCCCGCCCAGGCCGCCTAGAAGCCCCGAGATCAGAGTCGCAGCGGATCGCACGCGGATCACGTCCACCCCGCGGGCGTTCGCAGCGTCGGGGTCCTCGCCCACGCTGCGCACCTCCAGTCCAAAGACTGTTCGCTGCGCCACCCACCACACCAATGGCACTAAGCCGATAGCCAGCCACGTTATGGCGCTGTTGCTCAGGAACGCCTCGCCGACGAATGGGATGTCCGAAAGACCGGGTATGTGGATTTCCTCGGCGATTCCGACCTGCCGCCGGCTGCCGAGAGGCGTCGTGAGTTGGTATATGTAGCCGGTCAGGCCCACGCCCAGAATCGTCAAGCCGAACCCGACCACTACCTGGTTGGCGTTCAGTCGAACGCACATCAGCACCATCAGAGCGGCCAGGGCGGCGCCAGCCAGAGCCCCGGTCATCAACCCCAGGGCTGCGTGGGATTCCACTGTTACGTAGAGCGACGTCAGGGCGCCGACGATCATGTATCCCTCCAGGCCGATGTTCAGCACGCCGGCGCGTTGTGAGATGGTTTCTCCCAAGGAGGCGAAGATGAGCGGAGTGGCCAGCCGAAGTCCGGCGGAGATGGTCGCCGTCCAGAACGTGGCTTCCAGCAGCATGTCTAGCTTTCCGCCTCGTGTGCAGGCTCCCTCTCCAGCCTCAGCGTCGAGCGCACCGAGCGCACCGCCCGACCTAAGAGGGCCACGATCTGCGGGGCGTAGCGCACGGCGAACCCCAGCAGGATCAGCGCCTCGATGACCTCGCCGAGGTTGTGGGGGACACTCTCGGTGGCCTGCATGTGCAGTCCACCCGACTGAAGCATTCCCACCAGCAGGGATGCGGCCAGGATGCCTAGCGGTCGCGCCCCTCCAAGCATCGCCGCCACTAATCCGAAATAGCCGATGTCTTCGGCGATGTTTACATAGACGCGCTGAAGGCTGGCCGCCTGCATCCAACCCGCCAAGCCTGCCGCAGCTCCCGAGATGAGCAAGGCGTTGAACAAGACCTGCTTGCCGGGTATACCCAGGCTGTGCGCCATCTTGGGATTCTCTCCGTAGAGGTCGTATCGGTAGCTCATCACCGAGCGCGTCCAGATGAAGAAAAGCACCGTTACCAGCGCCACGACCAGCATGCCGGCGGGGATCCTCGGGCTTCCTAATAATGCGCCCAAAGCTGCGCTGTCGGGCAGTCTCTCTGACTGGGGTATGTAGGAGAGAGGCTGCTTGAGTGGATTGTTTAGCAGGTAGGACAGCAGCAGGAATGCGAACTCGTTGAAGAGCAGGGTGGACAGGATTTCGTTGACGCCCATGCGGGCGCGCAGAAACGCCGGTATCAGCACCCAGACCATGCCGAAGACCGCTCCGCCGATGGCACCCGCTGGGATTGCCGCGAACGACGGAACGTCAGCGAGCCACATAGAGGTGAGCAGGGCGCCGATGCTTCCTGCTATGAGTTGACCTTGCGCTCCGATGGTGATGGCCCCCGCTCGCAGAGCCACAGCTGCTCCCATGCCCACGATCGCCAGCGGGGCAGCTTTTGACAGCGTTTCCCCTAGGGCGAATGAAGTGCCGAAACTCCCCTCCAGGATCGCCCCGTAGGCCGTCAGAGGATTGAAGCCGGACGCCCCCAGGATGACCGCTCCTACGCCCAGTGCCGCCAGCACCGCCAGCAGGCTGCTCAGGAGCCCAATCGTCCTGCCGCTAAACGGCGTCTGCTTCGCCGTTTCCTGGCTCAACTGTGTTCCTGACTTACTGGGGTTTCGAGGTCTAGACCGGCCATAGCCGCCCCCAGGCGGACTGGGTTCATCTCGTTGGTCGGAAAGCTGTCCACTAAGCGGCCGCCGCTCAGCACCAGCACCCGATGAGCCAGTTCGGCCACCTCGTCTAGGTCGGCGGAGATGAGCACCACGGCGCCGCCCCGTTTTGTAGTTTCGTAGCATCGGTCGCGCATCGTCCGGCTGGCCTGCGGGTCGAGTCCCTTGGTCGGCCCGCAGGCCACGAGCAGGGCAGGCTCTCGTTCCAGTTCGCGAGCTGCCACCAACTTCTGCTGGTTGCCGCCCGAAAGCGACCCCGCCGGCAGATCAGGGTTGGGGGGGGTCACCTCGAAGCGCTCCGCCAACTCTCTGGCGTGGCGCTTAATCGGTTTCAGTTGTCGTATTCCCCAGCGCGCAAACGGCGATTCCCCGAAGCGCCGCGCAATGACGTTCTCCGCCGATGAAAACTTGCCTGCAAGCCCTGCGCTGCGGTCTTCGGGCAGCAGCGCGATCCCTTGCGCTGCTGCCCGTGCGGGCGACCCCGTCACGTCGCGGCCGTCCACGCTTATCGACCCTTTGTCGGGTTTGACCTGTCCGGTGATGAGGGCGGCGAGTTCCTCTTGCCCGTTGCCGGCCACTCCCACGATTCCCACGATCTCTCCCCCATGCACCTGCAGGGACACGTCGTGCAGTCCAGTTCCGTGCTCTGTAGCCAGTTCAAGCCCCTCCACCGAAAGGCGGACATCCCCGACGCTGGTGCGCGGTCGCTGCACGTCGAGTAAGGAGATGTCACCGACCATGATTTCCGCGAGTTTGCGAAGGTCGGCGTCTGCTACGTCGCTTCCGGCGACCACCACCCGCCCGGAGCGCAGAACAGTCAGACGGTCGGCCAACTCGGCCAGTTCCCCCAGTCGGTGCGAGATGTAGATGATCGGCGTGCCTTCGTCGCGCAGGCGCAGACAAAGGCGGATCAGCGCTTCCGTCTCTAACGGCCCTAAAGCTGAACTGGGTTCGTCTAGAACGAGCATGCGGGCGCCCCAGGCCAAGCTGATGAGTATCTCCGCCTGCTGGCGCACCGCTAAAGGCAGATCATCAACGAGTTCGTCCGCTGGAACTTTGAGGTCGAGTTCCTCCGAAAGCTGTTCCACTTCGGCCTTGGCCTTCGAGTTGCTGAAGACGCGCGGCCACAGCCGCCGTCGGGCTGCACCGAGGCGGGGACGCCCTAGTGCGATGTTCTGGGCGACGGTTAGCCCGCGTACCAATGAGAGTTGCTGACGCACGTGGGCGACGCCCGCCGCCGATCCGTCCACGCGGCGCCTGGGATTGTAGACCTCTCCGAACAGGCGCAGTTCTCCGCTGTCCGACCGCAGCGCTCCGGCGGCGATCTTGGCGAAGGTGGTCTTTCCTGCCCCGTTTTCGCCCACCAGCGCGTGGATTTCTCCCGCCCGCAACTCGTAATCCACCGAGTCCAAAGCCTGCGTATCCCCAAATCTGCGTGAGATACCGATCGCCTGAAACGCCGGCGTTTGCGGCGTCGTCGATTCGCTGGGCGGGTTTGCGCTTGGCGAGTTCACGCTTGTTCCGGTTCCTCGCTGGAAGGCGTGTTTCCTCCGCCGAGAGGTGCGTTCAAGTCGCGCCCTTGCCGGCGCCTCTGCTGACGCCTCCGGCGCCTCCGCCTCTGCTGACGGGCAGCGCCGCCCGAGTTTCTGCCGCTACGCGATCCTCGTCGATGGTCGTGCAGCGTCCCCCGCTCACCAGCACTTCGCCGGAGACGATCACCATCTCAGCACGATCCGACAAGCCCGTCAGCAGCAGTCCGATCACCGGGTCGTGAACCCCCACACGGTCCACCGAGTCGATGTTCCAGGCAGCGAGGTCGGCGGCTGCGCCCTGCCGTATAACCCCCAACTCCGGACGTCCCAGACAACTCGCCGAGCCGCGGGTGGATATCCCCAGCAGTTCCCGCGCCGTCAGCCAGCGCTCCGGCCCGCCCTCCCCCAGGCGGTGCGCCAAGGCCGCCAGCCGCAGGTCGCCGAGTTGATTGCAGCCGTCGTTGGAGGCTGATCCGGTGGTGCCGAACCCCACCTTGCAGCCGCCGTCCAGCCAATCTCGCAGGGGAGCCAACCCAAATCCCATCCGCAGGTCGGGGGCAGTCAGGTGCACGATCCCCACCCCTGCTGCGGCGTACTCGGGTATCTCTGCCGTCGGGGCGTCGACCATGTGCGCCAGCCACGCCCTCTCGCAGTGCCAGCCTACCTCGCCGATGAACTCCCAGGGTGACTTGCCGTAGTGCTCTTGACAGAACGCCGTGTCGACTTCTTCATAGAGATGCGTGTGCAGACCCACCCCTGGGTTCTCCTCGGCGATCTCGGCGCACGCCGAGAAGAGTTCAGGGCGGTCGACGTGCGGCCCGCAGGGCGCCAGATCGATGCGTATCCGTGCCAGAGGATCAGGGTCGTGATAGCGGTCTATGAGTTCAATCCCGTGCCGCAGCACCTCGTCGATCGACTGGCACGCGCCGTCGGGCGCAGTGCCTCCTTCGCTGCGTCCGTACGTCATGCTGCCGCGCCCTGCGTGAAGGCGGACACCCACCTCCCCAGCCGCCTCGATTATCGCTTCGATGTAAGGCTCGGTCACGCCGGCAGGGAAGAAGTAATGCTGGTCGGCAAGGGTCGTCACCCCTCCCAGGAGCGACTCCACCATCCCCGCACGAGCCGCCGCCCCTACCATTTCCGGCGTGAAGCGCCCCTGTTCCCACCACTCCGTACAAATCCGCCCCAGACCCGCCAGCCAGGGCGTGATGGCGGCGCGCTCCAATTCCGTTATCGAACGTAGCCCTACTTGGTAGAGATGCTGGTGGCAGTTGATCAGGCCGGGCAGGACGAGCATCCCCGAAGCGTCAATCACCGTCTCGGTCGCCCTGGGCTGCAGACCGCTGCCGATCTCAGAGATCGTTTCACCCTCAATGCGCAGATCTGTATCGTAAAATTCCCGATCATCTCCATCGAAGGTGACCAAATGAGCGATATTGCACAAAAGGATGTCCGGCATTTGTGCAGTTTGTCAAACTCGGGAGCGTCTTGTGAGCATCATCGAGGGGAGGCTTTAGTGTGAGCGCACGAATCATAGGACGCCGCATCCTGCGGGTGAACGACGAAGTCATGCTGCGCGGAGACCCTCGTTTCATCGCAGACCTCGTCGCTTCCCAAGGCGAAAACACACTGCACGCCGCCGTCGTGCGCAGCCCGGTGGCTCACGGAGTCCTTGAGGGAGTCGACGCCGATGCACTGCCTGCAGGGGCGCGTCTGATCGGGCCTTCCGAAATCCGTCTCCGGGCGCCCAACCCGTTCCCTGTTCTCTGGCATCTGTCCGATCAGCGTCAGTCCTCCACTCCGCTGCTCGACGAGAAGGTCCGCTACGTAGGCCAGCCCGTAGGCGTGGTTGTCGCCTCCAGCCCCGCTGCTGCAGCCGACGCCGTCGAGCAGGTGAACGTCCGCGTCCGTGAGCTCCCCGCCGTGACCGACCTGCGGGAGGCCGCGTCCGCGGACGCCCCGCGGCTCTGGGAAGACCTTGACGACAACGTGCTGGCCGCCTGCGAAGTGGGCGACTCCGCCGATCACACCGACGCAGTCTTTGCGTCCTCCGACAGACGCCTCAGCACCACGCTGCGGATCGGTCGTCTAAGCGGGACGCCCATGGAGGGCAGGGGAGTGCTGGCCGTCCCCGATCGCTCCGGCAAGCTCGTGGTACATATTTCCTCGCAGGCGCCGCACGCCGTTCGCGACAGCATCTGTGAGGTATTGGGTATGTCCCAGCACCGGGTGCGCGTGGTCGTCGGTGACGTGGGCGGCGGCTTCGGCTTGAAGGATCACATCTACGAGGACGAGATGATGATCGTCATCGCCGCTCTCGCTCTGGATGCTCCGGTCGCCTGGGTGGAAAGCCGTACCGAGACCATGCTCTGCACCGCGCACGCCCGCGACGAGTTGCACGAGATCGAGGTGGCTTTCGACGACGACGGCACGCTGCGCGGCCTCCGCCTGGAATCGCTGCGCAACGCCGGCGCGCAGTTCTGTATTTTTGGCGGCGGCCCTTTGTTTGTGGCGCTCGGAATGTCGCCCGGCCCCTACACCTGGGATGCAGTGCGAGGAAGCGGACGCCTGATCGCTACCAACACGACGATGACCGGCGCCTACCGCGGTTTCGGACAGCCCCAATCGGTCATGATTTGCGAGCGGGCAGTCGAGTTGGCTGCCCGGGCGCTGGGACGCCACCCCGCCGACCTGCGAGCCCAGAACATGATCGGCGGCGGCCAGCAGCCCTATGTCACCCGCACTCAAGTCACTTACGACAACGGCGAATACGCCGAACCTCTTCGCTTGGCGCGCAAGCGGATTGAAGCCAGGGCGAAACCAGCCCCCGACGACGGCAAACTCCGCGGCGTGGGCTATTCCTCCTACGTCCAGCTAGCGGGTGTCGGCCCTAGTTTCCTGAACCAGATTCTGGGTCTGCGGATAGGGGGCTACGAGAGCGCAACAGTGCGAATGGAGCCCGATGGTTCCGTTCGTTTGTACACAGGCGTGTCCCCTCACGGCCAGGGTCTGGAAACCACCCTCGCTCAACTGCTCGCCGAAGAGTTGGGCGTTTCGGTGGGCGACGTGGAGGTGATACACAGCGACACCGACTTCACTCCCTACTCCGCCTACGGCACGGCGGCTTCCCGTTCCATGGCGGTGGGCGGCGGGGCAGCCGTCAACGCAGCTCGCGAGGTGGCCGACAAGTTGAAGGCCGTCGCAGCCGAGATGCTGGAAGCCAATCCCGCCGATCTCGTCCTAGCGGACGGCTCGGCGGCCGTGGCTGGAACCTCCTCGTCTGTGTCTATCTCCGAGGCGGCTGCAGCGGCTCATCGGGGCTTCGGCCTGCCCGACGGCTGCTCCCCGGGTCTCACCTCCTCGAACGTCTACGACCCGCTCTCGCCCACTTTCTCTTACGCCTCGCACGCCTGTGCAGTAGCGGTCGATCCGGAGACAGGTGGAGTAGAGATAGAGGACTATGTTGTGGTACAGGACTGCGGAGTGATGGTGAACCCCATGATTGTGGAAGGTCAGGTGCACGGCGCAGCCGCCCAGGGCATCGGAGCGGCTCTGCTAGAGGAGTTCGTCTACAGCAACGTCGGACAGCCGCTGGCCACCAACCTGGCCGACTACCTAGCCCCTGCCGCAGACTCGCTGACGTTCTTCCACATCGAGCACACCGTGAATCCCTCTCCCTACACCCCGGGAGGTATGAAGGGCATGGGGGAGGGGGGCACCAGCGGCGCTTACTCCTGCGCGGTCAACGCCGTTCTCGACGCTCTAGGCGAGCGCGCCGACGGGAAATCCCTCACGACGCCGCTTTCGCCGGAGCGTCTCCGGGCAACCTTGGCCTCCTCTAGATAGACCTCCTGAGTCAGAGACCCCCCGAGTTGCTGACTAGCTGATCTCCTAGTTAGACAGGGTCTCCTAGTTAGACAGGCAGGGCGTCTAGTTAGACAGGCAGGACGTCCATAGCTGTCGTCGTTGAGGAGAACTGAGGAGACTGCGGAGAGCGCCCTAGATCGAGCGCACCACCGGGCTGCAAAAGGAAAGCGTCGCCTGTTCCACGAACCCCCTGTCCAGCAGCGAGTACTGAGGGATGGCCGTGATCGGCAGGAAGATCAACCACATGAACGGGTTCTCCAGCCCACAGCCCAGTTCGTGCGCCGCTGCGATCAGCCGATCTTCGGCCTCGACCATCTCCGCGGGTGAGATGTCGCTCATGATGCCCGCCAGCGGCAGGGCGAGTTCAGCCAGCACCTCGTCGTTGCGCGCCACTACCTGCCCGCCGTTCAACTCGATGACACGGTTGACGGCCGCGGCCATCGAAACCACGTCGGCGCCTAGGCAAACCACGTTCTCGTCGTCGGGCGAGAGCGACGTCGCCAGCGCACCAGAGCGCAGGTTGAACCCCGACATGAAGGCGGTGGAGCGCGAGCCCGTGTCGTTGTAGCGCTCGATGACAGACACGTAGCTCACGTCGATGTCCGGGTTCGCAAGCACCAAGCCGCCGCTCACTTCCAACTCGACGTCCCTCCGCAGGCGTATGGGTATCTCCGGCGGGACGAGCATGGATATGGCCTCTACGCGTCCGTCTTCTAGGTCGGTGCGGAACAGCAGGTCGTCGGGGGTGACCGGTGTGAGAGAGAACGTCCGCAGCAGTTCGGGCGGACGCTCCGGGGGCGTCAGTTCCAGAACTGATTCACCTTCCGATGCCACCAACCTGCCCCCCCAGTAGACGGCTGACACTTCGAACTCAGTCAAATCCTTAACCAGCAGAATGTCTGCGAACCTGCCGGGGGCCACCGCCCCCACCTTGTCGTCCACTTGCAGGGCGTCGGCTGCGTTGATCGTGACCATCTGAATCGCTGTCACCGGGTCTACGCCCTCGGCGATGGCTCGGCGCAGTATGTGGTCCATGTGCCCCAGCCTCACCAGCGTGGAGGTGTCGGTGTCGTCGGAGCACAGGCAAACCCTGCGGGTGGGCAGGCCGGCCTCGGTGACCGCTTTTATGCAGTCGGCCAGGTTGTGAGCCATCGTCGCCTCCCTCAACAGGCAGAACAGCCCGTTGCGAAGTTTGTCGATGGTCTCTTCCTTGGAGAAACATTCGTGGTCGTCTCTCGCCCCGCAGTTGGCGTAGGCGCCCAAGGCCAGCCCAGTCACGAAAGGTGCGTGGCCGTGCACCGGCAGTTTGTGCTCTTCGCACAGGCCGATGGACTCGATTACGTCGCTGTCTTCAGCTCGGATGAAGTCGAACGTGGTTTCTGCGATGCCGTTCGCCTCATCCCACAGCATCGCCTTGCGATGGTCGTCGGGGCCGACGCTCGCCCCCAGCGTGCCGGGGGGGATGGTGTATGGGATCTTGCACGGAGGGGGGTTGAAGATGCGTATAGGAAGCCCTTCCGCCTCATCAAGCATGTAGCGGATCCCGTCTATGCCCTTGACCGGGGCGATCTGATCGAACGCCGTGCATACCGACGTGGTGCCGTGCGGCATTACCGCCGAGACGAAGCCGGTGATCGACAACTTGGTGACTTCGGTGTGCACGTGCGGGTCGATGAGCCCCGGGACTATATGCATGCCCGACGCATCCACGATCCGAGTGTCTTCGCCCACGGTTTCGCTTACGTCTCCGATGGCGGCTATCACTTCGCCCGCCACTGCCACGTCCGCTTCGTAGACCTCAGCCGTGAAAACGTTCACAAGCTTGCCGCCCTGAAACACCAAGTCGGCCTTACTCTTTCCAAGTCCCACGTCGATGGCGCGCTGGTTATACATCCGTCCGTCTCCCGTTCTTTGTGTTGCCGTGTTTGCCGTGTTGCTGAACTGCTTAGAGCGATGTCGAAAGCAGTTTATATTTCGACTCCCGCGTCGGGCCGCTGTTCAGACCGTACGCACCCTGACGGGCAGGTGTTTGATTCCTCCGATGAAGTTAGAGCGCAGCCGTTTCACTTCTCCGGCCAATTCGATGGAGCGCACCTTCAACAGCAGCACCTCGAAGATCAGCCGTATCTCCAGGCGCGCCAGCCAGGCGCCCAGGCAGAGGTGCGGGTCGTGCAGGCCGAAGGAGGCGTGCTCGTTAGGAGCACGCCTCACGTCGAAGCGGTAGGGACGATCGAAGCGGGTCTCGTCATAGTTGGCCGAGGCATACCACATCACCACCTTGTCCCCGGCGCTCAAGGAGGCGCCGCCCAGGGTGGTGTCGCAGGTGGTCGTGCGGCAGAAATGCATCACAGCGCTCGTCCAGCGCAGTATCTCCTCGGCGGCCACCGGCAGCAGAGAGAGGTCTCCCCGCAGGATGGCGAGTTGGTCGGGGTGTGTGATCAGGGCGTGCATTCCGCTGGTGATGGAGTAGCGGGTGGTGTCGTTGCCCGCCGCTACCAGCAGGGCGAAGAAGTTCCTGAACTCACCGGCGCTCAGACGACTGCCGTCTTCGGCCGGCGCCAGCAGGGCGGTGGTGAGATCGTCCTTCGGGCGGCGTCGGCGTTCGTCCGCCAGCGCGTCTGCGTAATCAAAAACCTCCAGGGTGGCCGGACTGCGGAACGGGAGCAGACGGAACTGCTCCGTGTCGGTTTGGTCGATGACGAAGTCGGTGTACTCGGGGTCGGCGTTTCCCAGCATCGCATCAGCCCAGCGTGCTAGCTGATCAGCGTCGGAGTCAGGCGCACCCAGCAGGGCGGCCACCACCCGCATCGGCAGCCGTCGGGAGACCTCCTTAGCGAAGTCGAACTCCTCGTGCTCCAGCGCCCGGGCGACGATCTCCTTCGCCAGGCTCCGGAGCGCATCGGCGCGCTCTTCCACCGCCCTGCGGGTGAATCCCCTGTTCACCAGCCGTCTCAGGCGTGTGTGTTCCGGAGGATCGAATTCCTGCATCGACCGTCGAGCCTCCAGAGCGTCGGGTTTCATTCGCTCCAGCGTGACGCCGTTCGTGCACGTGAAACGTTTGTAGTCCCTGCCCACAGTGCTGATGTCGTCGTAGCCGACGACCGACCAGCACGCCCGATCCTCATTCCAACTCACCGGCTCGCTGCGTCGCAGGCGGGCAAAGGCTGTGTGCGGGATTCCGTTCAGATAAGTGTCCGGATCGTAGATGTCGGCGTGTGGGTCGCCGTCAGGAAGCTCCTCATAGCGGGTGAGGTTCTCACCGCCTCTGCTTGTTCCCGATGAGGGCTCCGCATCTGCCAAGCCATGTTCGAGGTTCGTCGCAGCCCGTCTGGGGTTCGTCGCAGCCCGTCTGGTCATCGCCTCAGCCGTTTGGTACTTCCTCAGCCCTGTTTGGTGCTCGTCTCAGCCCGCCTGGTGTTTCGAGGGCTAGTGGAAGGCGAGATACTCATTCAGTTCCCAGTCCGTGACGGCACGTGCGAAGCGCGCCCACTCTGCTCGTTTCATGGCAACGAAATGGGCGATCACTTCCGATCCGAATGCGGCAGAGAACTCCTCGTCAGCTTCCAGGGCATCCAGTGCCAGGGCAAGGTTCTCAGGCGCGCAGCGTTCGGTGTTGGCCGTCTCCAGCCCGTCTCCTTCTTCCGGCGGCGGCGGTTCCATGTCTGCTTCGATGCCGAGCCTGGCAGCCGTCATCATCGCCCCTGCAGCCAAGTAGACGTTCGCCGCCCCGTCCGCCAGACGATGCTCCAGGCGGGCCGACCTGCCTCTGCCTGCGGGTATCCGCACCGCCACCGACCGATGGTCATAACCCCAGTTCGCCCAGTAACCGGCTAACTGACCGGGCTGCAGACGCTTGTATGCGTTGACCGTCGGGGCGCACAACGCCGAAAGCGCCTCGTGATGGGCGAGTATTCCCGCAACGGACTGCTTCGCCATCGTCGAGAGTCCGTCTGGGCTCCGGTCGTCGGCGTAGAGATTTCCCCCGTCGGAGCCTTCGATGCTGAGGTGGCAGTGCGTTCCGTTGCCGCCGCGGTCCGAGAACGGCCTGCCCAGGAAAGTCAGCAGCAGACCTTTCCGCATGGCCACCTCGCGGCTGAGTTGTTTCAAAAGGAAAGTCCGGTCGAGCGTTTCGAGGGCGTCGTCGTAGGCGACCACTAGTTCGAACTGCGGATTGTCGTACTCGCTAGCAGAGGTCTCTATTGGTATTCCGCAGGCGTCCGCAGCCCTGAGTATTTCATCGAACATTCCAATGGGATCCACGATGTTCCCTGTGCCGTAACAGTGGGCGCCAGGCGTGTCCCAGGGCACCCATCTCCCCGAGGGGTCGCGCTGCAAAACGTAAGCTTCGAGCTCGATTCCGATCTTCGGAGTTCCTCCGGCGGCCTTCGCCAGCCCTTCTGCCGCCACCCGGGCAGCCCGACGGGAGGAGATGGCCAGCGGTGCCCCGTTGCGTTCTAGATCTGCAATCACCACGCCCATGTCGTCCTCCCAGCAGGGGCGGACGTCGTCGGCGGAGTAGTGCGCTGTCATGTCGCCCATTCCTTCCAGGACTTCAGCGCCAGGCGCCGGGATGAGGTCGCGGTCGTAACCGACGCCGAAAATCGTTACCGAGAAAGACACGTCTTGTCCCGCAGCCTCCGCCGGGACGTATTTGCCGCGGGCGAAGCCGTACTGGTCGGGGAAGAGCACACGGATGCGCCGATAGCTCGCCTGCGGAGCGGCGTCCGAGGCGGTGTCTTCAGGTTCGGAGGGAGCTTGCGGAGCGGCATCCATAGGGGAGCGAGGGGCGGCATGGGAAGCAGGAGAGTTCACGCTCATCGATTCTTACGCCAAACCGCTGCTCTTGCAAGTCCAGCGCAGATGAGTAGGCTCTGTTTGCCTGTCTTCCTCCTAATTGCGTCGCCTAGCCGACCTCTAGACGAAGACTTCTAGACGAGAGGAGTCGGCAGGCTGTTCGTCTACCTTCGCAAGACGTCGAAGTCAGGTTGACGAGAGAATCCACAAGAGAGGGGAGTAACCATGAATACCCACTGGAATCGTAAGAACCCAGACCGTCCTCAAAGGACACGCACTTCAAGGACGCGCATTTCTGTGAAATTGCTCACGGGAGTGACAGCGCTCGCTCTGTTAGCAGCAGCCTGCGGGAGCAGCGACACCACCGCCGAGGACGGTCTACGGGTGGCGCTGCTCCTGCCTGGTATCCAGAACGATAATTCCTTCAGCCAGGCGGCCGCCGAGGGTCTGCGCGACGCCATAGCTGCCGACGGCAACATAGCGGAGCACCAGATACTCGAGGAGATCATCGAACCCACGGATTCGCTGCCCGCCATCAGGAACTTCGCCACCCAGGGCTTCGACCTTATCATCGGGCACGGAATCGAGTACGTAGACCCGATCGCGGAACTGTACGCGGAATTTCCCGATGTCGACTTCGTAATGGTCGGCGGCGTTCTAGCGGAAGTCACTCCAAAGGACAACGTCGTGGACTGGCTCTACAACGTACAAGACATGGCTTACCCCAACGGAGTGCTCGCCGCTCACGCCGTAGTGGGAGACACGATCGGCGTCGTCGGCGGCCCAGAGTTCGACTTCGTCAAGACCATGCACGCTTCATTTCGTCAGGGAGTGACCTCGGTCAATCCCGACATCAAGTTCCTCGAGGGCTTCGCGGGCGACTTCATCAATGTTCAGAAGGCCGCCGAGGTGACCACGTCGCTGATCGACCAGGGTGCAGATCTCATCTACTGCTCAGGAGACGGCGTCTGCATCGGCTCCGCCCAGTCAGCCTCGGCTGCGGGCGTGCCAATTCTCGTGGGCTTCGGTTCGCAGGAGGATACTGCTCCCGACGTCTATATCTCGGCCACGGTCATCCGGCTCAGCGATACGTACCAGATGTTTTTTGACCAGGTACGCAGCGGGGAGTTCGGCAACGCCTTCTTCCCTGGTAGCATCCAGAACGGCGGCATAGAAGTTCTGCCGGTCAACATGGACGCCACCGTAGAAACCGCCAAGAGTCTCGAGGAGCTGAAGCAGATTCAGGACGAACTGCTCAGCAGCGTGACATCGGGGGAGTTCGAAATCCCGTTCCCATTGCCTCCTTCCTAAGGAGCGTCTCTTTTCTGGGGGGCGCCCCACCGCTAGGAGGCGCCCCCTAGAGAGCCGTTGTGGGGCTCCAGCGGGCAGCGGCAGCAGATCAGAACCGGCAGGAAACTCTGCGTGAAGCTCTCGATGAGGCCCTTCTCTGTGAGCCCATAGTCGGGAACGCCCGCTAGACCCACGAACCCCAGGGTTAAAAACGGCGAGTTCACTTCACAACCCAGCGACCTCGCTGCTGCCGTCGCCTCTCCTAGTTGCTCGTATGCCGCGCTTCGAATGCCTTCTTGAAATAGCCGTCATACATTTCCATGGCGCGCACCACGGCCGTTCCGTCCAATCTGCCCTCTCCGCCGCCCGCAGGCAGTCTGAAGTTGCCTGCTCTCAGCGAGGGATGCAGCCGCACGGTGTCTCGGCAGGTCTCTTCGAATTCGTCCTCGTTTTCGAACTCAGGTTCGCCGTCACGCCCTGCGATTTCACCGCCCACGATCACCAAGTGCGGGTTGGCATCTCGCAGGTCTCTCAGCAGCATCAAGTCGGCCAGACGCGTCGGAGTGACCGACCCGAGGACGTGATCTAGACGGTTGGACTGAGCAGGTGAGCCGGTACATAACGCCCATCGTCGGAGTGACCGACTCGAGGACGTGATCTAGGCGGTAGTAGAGAGCAGCGTTGAGCGAAGCCGTTCGGTAGACCTCAATTGGTTCTACGCCGCAGGCGATGGCGCTGTGCACGTGGTGATCGATGCGGCCGCCGTCGTGCAGGTCTCCGACGTGCCGGTCGTCGGCGCGGAACGTGATGTGCTCCAGCCCGCCTGCGAGCAATTCCAGGCGGGAGAACACCTCAGGCAGTTGTCGTTCATCGAACTCCCCGGGCGTCAGCAGTGTGTACTCCGCGCACGGCGAGGTCGGCTGCTCCCACCCCTCCCGCCACCCGCTGCAGTCGCAGCAGTTGCTCGGCATCAGGCGCCAGGTGACTGCCGATAAAGCAAAAGTCGTCCATGCTCACTCACTTTAAATAGTTCTGTCTGCCCGGCTGGCTTGTATTCATAGCAGTGCTGCTGTCGGCTACTCGCCCCTAGGGAGATGCCCCTAAGGTGGTGCGTCCCAGTGAATGGTGTGGGCGTAGGGTTGGTTGGCGCAGCCTTGCCCTAGGAGGCGCTCCTAGGGGATGTACGGGCAGTTAGTCCGACGCTCACTCCAGCGTCGAATGTTTCCCTCTATGTCGCGGCCACCACCAGATTGCCCCACCAACATGCGCTCCCAACACTCCAGCGTCGAATGTTTCCTCATATGTCGCGGCCAATGGCTTGCCACTCTCTCGGAAGACACAACCCTGACTTCACTCTGAGATTTGCTGGAGGATAACGTAGAATCCAGTCTCAGGAACTCCCTTCAAGCAAGGAACACTCCAATCGACAAGACACCCAAGAAGACATCCAAGACGAAAGGAAGCGGTACCCTCCTTCCCCTAATAGGACTGCCCGGCCGCCGCGCCCCGGGCGGAGAACTAGGAAAACTTCCCAAGACGATGTCGCGTCTCCCCGTGGAGGTCTTCTTCTACGACTACACGCGTCGGGTGGCCGAGGCAGGCGGCCTGCCCATTCTGATCTCGCTAGAGACCGATTCCGCTGCGGTCATGAAGCGGCTCGACGGACTGGTGCTGCCGGGAGGCCCCGACATCGATCCCGCTCTCTACGGGGCCGAGCCAGAGGTCGAACTGATGGATCCGGAAGCCGACCGGGATGCCCAAGAACTGAGTTTGCTCGACGCTGCCGCAAGCGAGGGAGTGCCCGTGCTAGGCATCTGCCGCGGCCTGCAATTGGTGAACGTCTGGAGCGGTGGGACTTTGCACCAGAACGTCCCCGAACACGGATGCTTCGACGATCCGCCGCACTCGCTTCAGCACGAGGTCACCTTCGCTCCTAACAGCCGCCTAGCCGAGGTCTACGGAGAGAGCGTGCAAGTCAACTCCCTCCACCACCAGACGGTCGACCGATTGGGTGATGGCCTGAAAGTCACCGCCAGCGCCCCCGACGGCACGGTGGAAGGCTTAGAGAGCGAAGACGCCCCAATGGTGGCCGTCCAGTGGCACCCCGAATTGTTGGGAAGTCACCGACCCATCTTCGACTGGTTCATAAACTGGACTCAGCAAGTTCACAAGTAGACGACGTCGTTAGCGGGGGTTTTGAATTGGTGAATAATTTTCGCAGCGAAGTTCCTTTGTACACCGTAGCCGAGGTCGCACGCATCCTCGCAGTGAATCCTTCCAGAATGCGTACTTGGGTTACCAGTAATGCTTCGTCCAGAAGAAATACCAGATATATGCGTGAACCTCTAGTTACCTCCATTGGCAATGTCCGGCGCGGCGATTGGAGAATACCTTTCGTGGGATTGGCCGAGGCGTATGTCCTCTTGTTTCTACGCGAATGCGGTATTTCAATGCAACGCATACGTAAAGCTATTAATGCGCTAAAAGAAGAGACCAGTATCGAATACGCCCTGGCTTCCAAAAAGCTGTATACCGATAGGTATGACTTGCTATATGAGTACGAAGAAAAGAATGAGAACCGGTCAGATACTAAGCTCGTTTCCCCGCGTGACGCTCAGACAGTTCTAGTTTCAGTTATTGATGATTGGCTAGAACTCATTACTTACTCAGACGACGGATATGCCAAGCGCCTGCGTATAGGTCGGTACAGGGATGCTAATGTAGTAGTCGATCCCGAGATGTCTTTCGGAAGGCCGATCTTTGCTGATACTGGAGTTCGGCTAAGCGATGTCTTTGGCAGGATTAAAGCAGGTGAAGAACTGAGTGCGGTTGCCCAGGATTACGATATCCCGGAGGAGATAGTCAGGATAGCTTGGGGTGCTGAATACTCAAAAGCTGCCTAAGATATTCACGGATCGTTAAGAGAAGTTGCTTTTTTGAAAAGGAATCGTGTAATACGATCTTATTAACCGCCTTGCCGAAAGAGGTAGTGGATGCACAGACATCAAGAGGAGACCGTCATGGAAGATGACCACAACCAGAAGGACGAAAACCAGAAGGACGCGTTAGCCATATTCAGCCCGCCGTCTAGTTTTCTAGAAGAGATTGCTATAGATCGTCAGTTCAAAAAGGAGGCCGAGGAGCGCGCTAAGAAGCGTTATGAGGCCATCGCTGCTGCGCCCTCTCTGAAACGAGTTGACCTTACGTGACCGAGGTTTGGAGTCATCGCTAAGTTCCGCCTAGGGGATTGCTGCCGCCGGGGGCGGCCTCGATATTGAGCTCTTGTACCAGAACATTCCAGGTTATGGTTGTCTAAAGGCCTCAGTATTTTCATCAAGTAGCAGGTACTTTAGCTTACTGTTCCTTGTCCTCCTGCTTTGAGGCCATATACCATTCTTTCAAATCACAATTACGCGCCGAGTTTAGCTTCTGTTCTGCAATACGATTTTCCCAAGTTCTCCTTTTTATAACTGAGTCGGGGAGTTCTAAAATATCCTTGAATATGCGCGAGTAGCAAACCAACTCAAGCAAGCGTATAGAGAGAGTCGCCTCAGTAGCTGGATAATTTCGTCCTCGTCTTTTTTTAGGATGAGCAATAAACTTGCTTCTGAGATGTGCAACAGCAGCAAACCATTCGTCATCAATGTAGGTTGGCAAGACGTTCTTTAGTTCCTTACGGAGTGATTGCAGACACTTTTTAATATTGTTGTCACTTGCTGGCGCAAGCATCAGTGCAGCGGTAATTATAGAAAAGTGCTGCAATTCTAGGGGAGTTTCATCCCAAGTTTTCCCTTTCAACAGCATAGAAATGGCAAGTGTTTCTTCGTTCTTGTTGGATTCCATTCTCTCAATCCACTTGGCTAATCCAACTTCCTTTTCAATATCGTGATATAAGAATTGGTAGTTGCTCTCCTGGTGATTATCTGAGCTCTTGCTTTGTGAGTATAGGCTGGAAGGTTCAGGTGG
The DNA here is from genome assembly GCA_965242895.1 of Acidimicrobiales bacterium. Lineage (GTDB taxonomy): Bacteria > Actinomycetota > Acidimicrobiia > Acidimicrobiales > CATQHL01 > CATQHL01. The sequence goes on along the minus strand of OZ251507.1, from coordinate 699,301 downwards.
TCTAAAAAATGCTATAACCTCTCTGGATTCTTGTGAGGACATATGTGCGTCACTGTTGGCTGGGACTTTTAACTTGAGTGATTCTACACTGTGAAATTTGCTAGTTGCTAGCGAGACTAGACTTTGTATGTAGCCTATTATTTTTATAATTTCACTAAAAGTTGATGGCTTGGTGAATGATAATTTGATAGTTGTGGCTAGACAAGTGTCTCTGCTCGACTCATATTCTCTATATTCTGGAATATGTAGTTCAATATGACCAATGTCTTTAATTTCTGCTCTGGGGGTTTTCTGTTTAATATGTTTTTTTGACTCTGCATTTGTGTTGCTTATACCATCTAGTGATGGTAACCATTCATCAATTCCACGAATCTGAACAGTAGCTTCAGAAAAAGTTAATTCTTCTTTTTCTATCCAAAGCATATTTTCATAGATTGAGCGTACATAAAGTCTTGCACTTTGCGCTGAGACACTGCCGATGGATGTGCCCCAGGGTAGGTTCCAGTTTGTTAACGCTACGCCGTCTAAGGTAAAGATACGAACTGATGGCTTGTTGCTCTTAAGATCGAAAAGCGAAGTTCCGAAAATAAGCCAATCTGATCCCCCAGAAGATGTAACATCTGCCAGCGTACTTGGAGAGGAATCGTCTGAGTAAACCTCAAGCTCGCCGCCGATTTGTCGAGTAAATCTTAGGCGTCCGAATTCTTTATTCTCCTGGTGGCCAGACAGCCAGAATTTTCCTAGAACATCTATGTCTTCCATAAAGCAGTCTCCTTGTTTGGCAGTTTTGCAATTAAATTAACGCAAGTTCTTTAAGTTGTCGCAGTGAATTATCCGAATTCGTTGAGCTAACTTAATATTTGTGGACTTTGCAAATTGGAATTCTTCCTTAGTATTTCCTTAGCGCGTGCCACGCCCACCGCATCGCAATAGCGTTATTGGGGTGAACACGCTTGCGGCCCGTCCAGAAGCCAGTATCCGCCTAGAAGCCGGCGCCCGTCCGGAAGCCAGCGTCCGCTCAGAAATCGGCATTTCCTCGGAAACCGGCGCCTTCCCAGAAACCGGCGTTGCGGAAACCAGCGCCCGTCCGGAAGCCGGCGACCATTCAGAAACTGGAGTCTCTCCGGAAAGCGACGTTGCGGATGCAGTGAATGCGGGTGTCGAGGGTGCCGTGGATACCGGTGCAGAGGATGCCTCTGTTGCCCACGCCGTTGCTCCTGATCGGCAAACCCTTCGTTCCCCTGCTCAGTCGGGCGCGCCCGTCCAGTCGGCGCCTGCTGAACCCCTCCCTGCTCCGCTCTTGGAGTTGACGATCACCCCTGTCGATGCCGTCGGTCTGAGCGAGCGGGCAGCCGCCCTCGCTAAGCGCTCCGTCAAGACTTCTTCCAAGGAAGCCGCTCTGCGGCTGGCAATCTCCTGCATGGATCTCACCACCCTTGAGGGGGCAGACACCCCTGGCAAGGTGCTATCGCTTTGCGACAAGGCGCTCCGCCCCGAGGCGGCCGCTCCCGACGTGCCTCCCGTCGCCGCTGTCTGCGTTTATCCCGAACTCGTTCCTGTCGCAGCTGCTGCTCTTGCAGGGACGAGCGTGCGGGTGGCGTCGGTGGCGGGGTCGTTTCCTGCAGGTCTCGGCCCTCTCGATGTCCGCCTGTCGGAAATCCGCACTGCCGTCGCTGCCGGAGCGCATGAGATCGACATCGTCCTGAACCGTTCCGCTTTCCTGGCTGGCCGTTATCGGCAGGCATTCAACGAGGTCGCAGCGTCCAAAGAGTCGGCGGGCGAAGCCTGTCTCAAGGTCATTCTGGAGACGGGGGAACTCGGCTCCTATGACGCAGTGCGCCGCGCCTCGATGCTCGCAATGGCCGCCGGAGCGGACTTCATCAAGACGTCGACCGGCAAGATAGGCACCTCCGCCACCCTGCCCGCAGCACTGTGCATGGCCGAGGCGATCAGGGAGTTCGCCGACTCCGAAGGGCGGCTGGTCGGGCTGAAAGTGGCAGGCGGGATACGCACCGCAAAAGAGGCCTGGCAGTATCTCGTGGTGGTCGCAGAGACCCTCGGGAGGGACTGGCTTACGCCGCATCTCTTCCGCATCGGCGCCTCCAGCCTGCTCAACGACGTGCTTCTTCAGCTCGACCATCTCCGTTTAGGCCGCTACGTGCGAGCCGACAAGACCCTCGCCTGAGCCCTGAGCCCTACCCCGCCGATGTCCTCAGAGAGCACCGAAGCCCAGACCGCTAAGAGCTCGGGGGATCAGAACCAAGCGAGCCTTTCCCCCGCCGGCTCCCAGCCCCAGCCCGCCGGCTCCCAGCCCCAGCCCGCCGGCTCGCAGCACCACCCTCAAGTTGCCCATCTGCCTGCCTTCGGCCCAGACAGCTACGCCCCGGCCCCTGAAGCAACCGACCTGGTGCACATAGATGAGAGTTACGGGCTTTTTATAGGCGGCGAGATGACCGAATCACGAAGTCCTCAGGTCATCACCACCCTCAATCCGGCCACCGCCCAGCCGCTTTCGGTCGTTCCCCTCTCCGGCAGCGAAGACGTGGACAGGGCGGTGTCCGCTGCCAGATCAGCGTCAGTCCGCTGGGGGCAGACACCGGGCGCTGAGCGCGCCAAGTACCTCTACCGCATCGCCCGCCTTCTCCAGGAGCGCTCCAGGGAATTCGCCGTGCTGGAGACCCTCGATTCGGGCAAGCCCATCAAGGAGTCCCGCGACGTCGACATACCGCTGGCCGCCGCCCATTTCTTCCACCACGCCGGCTGGGCGGACAAGCTCGAATACGCCTTCGGAGGGGCCTCTTGGCGCCCCCTGGGAGTGGTAGGTCAGGTCATCCCATGGAACTTTCCTCTGCTGATGGCCGCCTGGAAGATCGCCCCGGCTCTGGCGGCCGGCAACACCGTGGTGCTCAAGCCCGCCGAGACCACCCCCCTCAGTGCATTGGCCCTTGCCGAGGTCCTCCAAGAGGCTGACCTGCCGGCGGGCGTGGTGAACATCCTCACTGGCGACGGCAGCACCGGCGCCGCCCTGGTTCGTCATCCTGGCATCCACAAGGTGGCGTTCACCGGCTCGACGCAGGTGGGCAAGTCTATTCAGAAGACCTTGGCTGGATCGGGCAAGCGTCTCACATTGGAACTCGGCGGCAAGGCGGCCAACATCGTTTTTGAAGACGCCGCCTTCGACCAGGTGACTGAGGGCATCGTCAACGGCATCTACTTCAATCAAGGGCAGGTCTGCTGCGCCGGTTCCCGTCTGCTGGTGCAGGAGAGCGTCGCCGAGAAGGTCGTCTACAGGCTGCGGCTGCGCCTAGATACTCTGCGCGTCGGCGACCCGCTCGACAAGAACACAGATGTGGGCGCTATCAACTCCGCCGCTCAACTCCGCAAGATATCCGAGTTGGTGGATTCGGGCGTAGAGGAGGGAGCCGATCTCTATCAGCCAGCCTGCGATCTGCCGTCAGGCGGCTACTTCTTTCCGCCCACGCTTTTCTGCGGCGTCTCGCCGTCGCACCGCATCGCCCGTGAGGAGATCTTCGGGCCGGTGCTCTCAGTGCTCACCTTCCGCACCCCCGAAGAGGCCGTGGAGCGCGCCAACAACACCCCGTACGGACTTTCCGCAGGCATCTGGACAGAAAAAGGTTCCCGCATCCTTTGGATGGCCGAGCGCATGACAGCCGGAGTGGTCTGGGCGAACACTTTCAACCGCTTCGACCCCGCCAGCCCGTTCGGCGGCTATCGGGAGAGCGGTTTCGGTCGAGAAGGAGGACGCCAGGGAATGCTGGCGTATGTCGATCTTCAGGCGTCGCAGCGATGAGTCTCCCGTCTGCTCGACCTGACGCTCCTTCCCCATCGCTCGAATCCGAGGTGACCGCCGAGGCGGGAAGCACCTCGAGTGCTGTGCGCCTGAGCGTGCACAAGACCTACAAAATGTTTGTGGGAGGGGCATTCGTGCGCTCCGAATCGGGACGCTCCTACGAAGTCCGCTCCCGGGCGGGGGAGGTGACCGCTCACGCCCCGGACGGCTCTCGCAAGGATGTTCGGGACGCTGTCCGAACCGCCCGTGCTGCTCAGAGCCGCTGGGCTGCCCGCACCGCCTACAACCGAGGTCAGATACTTTATAGGGTAGCTGAGGTGACTGAAAGCCGCCGCGGCGAGTTGATCGCAGAGTTGGAGAGCGCCGCCGTCCGCTGCTCCGATCCGGCCGCTGAGGTAGACGCTGCAGTCGACCGCTGGGTTTGGTACGCAGGCTGGTGCGACAAGTATCCGCAGGTGCTGGGGGGAGCCAATCCCGTGGCGGGGGAGTACTTTAATTTCACCATCCCCGAACCGATGGGTGTGGTTGGCTTGGTGTCGCCGGAGAGTTCGCCGCTGCTCGGCCTGATCTCCCGCTTAGCCCCGGCTCTGGTCTCCGGCAATGCCGTGGTCGCTCTGGCCTCGCAGGGCTCACCGCTGCCCGCCGTCGCGCTGGCCGAGATACTGGCCACTAGCGACGTTCCTGCCGGGGTGGTCAACATCCTCACCGGTCGGAAAGAGGTCTTGCTGAGGGCGCTCGCCGGCCACGGCGAAGTTGACTGTCTAGACCTGACGGGTTGCGCCGAACATGCCGAACATCAGGAAGTCACCCCCGCAGGCGACCGCCCCGACTCCTCGGAGAATCTGGCCGATCCCGCTTCCGATCCCGTCCCCGCCCTCGCCCTCGCAGCCGAAGCCGAGTGCTTAGCTTCGGAGTCGGTCACCCGAGTGGTTTCAGCCTCCCCCTCCCAGCGGCGCTGGCTCTCCTCAGCGGCGCAGAGTCCGTACCTCATCGGTGAGTTCTGCGAGTACAAGACGGTCTGGCACCCCAAGGGTCAGTGAACTTCACCCACTCCGACGGCTCTCCCGTTCAGCCGCACCCCGCTTCGACGTCCGCCTCGCCCTCAGCGGCTGGTGCGGTCGCTTCGGGTGTTCCTGCTTCTGCCGCCCCTGTCGCTCCCGCTGCTGCTTCGGGCGCTCCTGCTTCTGCCACCCCTGTCGCTCCCGCTCCCGCGGGCGCTTCGGGTGTTCCCGCCGACGCTCCGGGCGCCGCTCCCGCTCCGGGCGCTCCCGCAGCCACTCGGGGGGCTCTCGCCCCTGCGGGCGTCAGCGTCTCCGCAATCCTGCCAGAACCGGACTTCGTGCTCGGCGTCGACCTCGACGGCGTCTGCGCGGACTACGTCGGCGGCTTCCGGCGCGTCGTCGCAAAGATCAAGAAAGTGCCCGAAAAGTCCCTTACCGAGAACGTCTCCTGGGGTTGCCGTGAGTGGGGTATCGCTTCTGCTGCCGAGTTCGACACACTTCACCGCCAAGCCGTCCTCGAGCACGACATGCTGCTTGATATGGAACCTCTCAAGGGCGTAGCTGACGCCCTTTGGCGCATATCCGACGCCGGGGTCTGGATTCGCATAGTCACCCACCGCCTCTACGTGAACTGGGGGCATGAAGTCACCGCCGGCCACACCGTCCGTTGGCTGGACGAGATGGGAATCCCGTACCGCGACCTCTGCTTCGTGGCCAAGAAGACCTCTGTTACCGCCGACGCTTTCGTGGAGGACGCCCCGCACAACATCGCAGACCTGCGCGCTGCCGGCAGAAAGGTTGTCATCTTCGATCAGCCCTACAACCGGAGGTTCGGCCCTCCGCGCGCCCGAAACTGGGAGGAAGCGGAAAAGCTAGTACGCGACTTGGTGGTAGAGCAAACGGGCGCCTATCCCCTCCAACTTCCTGGCCTGCCTTCGGGGTCGGACCGCCTAGAGCGCCGCAAACTCACGGCAGGCTCCACCGGGCTTTCCTTGTCGCCTGACATACTCGCTGCTTACGAGACCTAATAGCCCCGTCCTAGCCCCCCGTCCGCCCCGCCCGCCCCGTCTGTCCTAGTCCCCCCGTCCGCCCCCGCCCCCTCCGCCCTAGCGCCCTCCCCCTCGCATATGTCGACTCCCAGATTCAAGGCGCTGGTCACCGCACCGCTGCGCGGCTCTGGCATGGACGCACTGCGTCGACTTCTCGACGTGACCTACGAGCCGTGGATCGATCCCGTCCCCCCCCGCCTGTCCGGTCCTGACGATCTGGCCGACCGCCTCGGGGATATGCAGGCCGACATTCTCATAACCGAGGCTGACTTCTGCTCCGGCCGGGTCATGGAACTGCCCCTGCGGGCCATCGTCTCCACACGCTCCGACCCCAGCAACGTGGACGTCCCAGCCGCCTCAGCCGCAGGTATCCCCGTCATATACACGCCAGGACGCAACGCCGATTCGGTGGCCGAGTTGACCGTGGCGCTGCTGTTCGCCGTCCGACACCGACTGCTGCCCGCCGACCGAGACGTGCGCTCGGATCGGATCTTTACCGACACGCTGCCGTATCAGCGCTATCGAACCTGGAACCTGGCCGGGGGGACTTTCGGCATCGTGGGCTTGGGTGCTGTGGGCAAGGCCGTGCGCTGGCGCATGGAAGGGCTCGGCCTCAAGGTGATCGCCCACGATCCGTTCGTCGACGAAGCCCGGCACACCCTCTCGGACTTGCTGTCCGCATCCGACGTGGTATCCATGCACGCCGCCGTCACCCCTGCGAACGTCGGAATGATGGGCGCTGAGGAGTTCGCCGCCATGAAAGAGGGATCCATCTACCTCAACACTGCCCGTGCTGCTCTTCACGACCTCGACGCTCTGACCGCCGCCCTCGCCGGCGGGCGTCTGACGGGCTGCGGCCTCGATCACTTCGAGGGCGAGGTGCTGCCCGCTGCACACCCTCTCACAGAACGGGACGATGTGGTGCTCACCCCTCATATCGGCGGCGCTAGCTATGACACTGAAGAGACCCAGGCCGAGATGCTCGCCGAAGACTTGCGCCTCCTCCTGTCGGGGGAGCGTCCCGTACACCTCGCCAATCCGGAGGTGCTGGCGTGAGCAGCCTGAGGAAAAACGCCGCAGGTTCTGTACTCGCCGCCGCTCAGGAGATGCATGCAGGCGATCTGGTGGGAGGGACGGCTGGCAACGTCTCTGCCCGCGTCGGCGACGGCACGTTCTGTCTCACCCCTTCTGGCGTCGACTATGCGGCCATGACGCTCGAAGACCTTGTGTTCGTGTCGTCCGACGGCAGCCTCGCCGCTGGTGAGAGGAGCCCGTCCAGCGAGAAGGCGCTCCACCTCGCCTGCTACGAGCGCTACTCCGAGGTGGGTGGAGTAGTCCACTGCCACCCTCGCTACGCCTCCATGTTTGCGGTGGTCGGCCGCTGCGTCCCTGCCGTCATCGAGGAAGTGGTGGTCTACATAGGGGGCGACGTGGAAGTCTGCGACTACCACATGACCGGCAGTGATGCACTCGGTGAGGTTGTTTCAGAAGCCCTGGCCGACCGAAGCGCTGTGCTCATGGCCAACCACGGCTTGGTCTGTGTGGGCAAGAATCCTGCGGACGCCCTGCACGCGGCTTTCGTGGTGGAGCGAACCGCCCACATCGTCTGGGGGGCGGAACTTCTCGGGGAGGTTCGGACGATTCCTGCCAAGGTGAACGAGGACTTCGCCGGCGTCTACCGCTGGGTGCGCGGAGACATGTGGCTGCCTTCTAAGGCTCCATGAACCTCCCCGTCGAGCGGATCTCACCGCCGGCTACCTCCCAGATCTCGATGGCCTCCTCCACGTCGCCGTACTCGTCGAAGTCCACAGAACCCGACGCCCCCTCGTAGTTGATTTCCTTCCCTTCGGAGATCAGCTGCAGCGCCCGGGCAATGCCTTCCTCCCCTGGTCCGACTATCTCGCCGCCTGGTCCTGCAACCTCACGCAGGGCATCCCTGATGGCTTCAAAATCGGTGGTGCTGCCGGCCTTGGCAGTTGCCAACCCGATGAGCGCCGCAGCGTCGTAGCTTTCGGCTAGGAAGGCGCCTTCCGGAAAATCCCTGCCGTAGAAGAGGGTGTAAGCGTCCCTGAATGCTTGACGCTCCGGCCGGCCGGGCGGCGAGCCGGGGGCGGTGCCCAGCGAGCCTTCTAGGGCGTCCCATCCCACCAAGGCGAGCAAGTCCGGAGACTTGGCGGCGTCGGGGAACAGGAACTTGTCGAAGTAGTTTCCATTGACCGCCTCGGGGAGGTAAACGTCCGTCTGCCTGCGATGCCCGATCGCTAACAGCACTTCGGCGCCATCCGCCTTCGCCTGCTCAAGTTCGTCCTTGAAACTCGGTTTTTCGACGTGTGCGTGGGGGACCAGGGTCACTTCCCCGCCCAGCGACCGGAACGTCATAGCGAACTGATCTGAGAGACCGAATCCGTACGGGTCGTCCACGTAGATGACCGCTACCTTCTTGTATCCCTCTTCCCATGCCAAGTCCGCCAGGACTTTGCCCTGAAGTTTGTCGGACACCGCAACCCGATAGATGTAGTCGTCGTCTTCCAGCGTCGTGATCTCTGGAGATGTGGCGGATGGTGAGACGATCAGGCGCTTGTTGGGAATGGCCGCTCCCTCCGCCACCGCCACGGTCACGATGCTGGTCTGCGGGCCGACTATCCCGACCGATCCTTCGTAGTCGTTGAATATCTCCAGCGCCGCAGTCAGTCCGGTTGCGGGGTCGGCATCGGTGTCTCTGGGTATCACCAGCACAGGGGCTCCGCGGATCCCGCCCGCAAGGTTGAAGTGGGCGGCGGCCATGCTGACCGTCTTGTAGTAGATGTCGGAGTCCGATTCCGATACGGAGAGATAACCGATCACGATCGAGGATGTCGAGTCGCTCGAGTTGTCCGAATTGTCCCCGCCGCAACTCGCCGCCGCTGCCGTAAGTGCGGCAAAGACGGCGACTGCAGCCGCCGCCCGTGTTCTCATCTTCATTCCTTCTCTCCGTTTCGCCGTTTGCCGTCCTGTAGTCGCCATTTCCGTGTTTCGTTCCCTTCGCTTCTTCTCATCTGGCCTTGCGGTCCTGGCCTTGGCACCTTCGTACGCTTTTCGTATTTCGTATAGAGAACCGACCTGTTCTTAACATGCACCCTACGAACTTCTGTATCTCTGTATCGGCTTGCGTCGTCCGTATCAGCATCTCTGTATCGGCTTGCGTCTATTGGCTGTTGCGCTTGTATCGGCTTGCGCTCATCCCACGCAACTCTTGCGCCTCGCTGCTTCCACGTTCGGCGCTCGCTGCTTCCACATTCGGAGCGAGCAGTGACCTCCGACCCGCAAGGGGACGCAAGAGAATCCGAAAAGCGAACTTCAACTACGATTAGTTAGAGAAAGACAGGAGATATTACCTATGGCGCTTTTCACGAGAGCAAAAGACCGATTACCCACGCCCGCCGAAGCCCTGCCCGGCCGCACGCAGAAGATGCCGGTGGCGGCTTCCCATTTCGTCCTAGGCACTCCTCTGCAGCCGCCGTTCCCTAGCCATATGCAGGTCTTTTTGGTGGGCATGGGGTGCTTCTGGGGGGCGGAGCGGGTCTTCTGGCAGGTCGAGGGCGTCTTCACTACGGCCGTGGGCTACTCGGGCGGCTACACCCCGAACCCCACCTACGAAGAGGTCTGCTCTGGGCGTACCGGGCACAACGAGGTCGTCCTTGTCGTATTCGACCCCTCTGCCAGCGATCTCGAACGCATGCTCTCCCTGTTCTGGGAGAACCATGACCCCACCCAGGGAATGCGCCAGGGCAACGACTTCGGTACCCAGTACCGCTCAGGCGTCTATACCTCCGACGCTGCTCAGCAATCAGCGGCGCAACGCACGAAGCTTCGCTATGAAAAGGCGCTCAGCGCTTCCGGTTACGGCCCCGTCACCACCGAAATTGTTCCGGCGGGAGAGTTCTACTACGCCGAGGACTACCACCAGCAGTACTTGGCCAAGACCCCGTCGGGTTACTGCGGCCTAGGCGGAACCGGCGTCAGACTTCCCGAAGAGCGCTAGCAGCGCCCCTAGCTCTCTAGCCGCCGCCGCTGTTACGTTTACTCCCAGCCGCCGCATCCGTTACGTTCATCCCCAGCCCGCCGCCGTTACGTTCATCCCCAGCCTCCCTTAACTTCGAGAAAGCGCTCGACCTCGTCCTATGGCAGCCATCATCCTTGACGGAGAGCGTCTAGCTGCCGATCTGAAGGTCGACCTGCGCCGCCGCATTGAAGCGCTTGCAGAGCGCGGGATCACCCCGGGGCTGGGAACGCTTCTAGTGGGCGACGACGGGCCCTCGGCCAAGTATGTGTCGATGAAGCACCGAGACTGTGCGGAGGTAGGCATCAAGTCGAAACACGTGCCTCTCCCCTCCGACGCCTCGCAGGACGAAGTTTCAGAGGTCGTGGCCGAGTTCAACGCCGACGACGACGTCCACTCTTTCCTCATGCAGTATCCCTTCCCGCCCGGACTCGACTACGAAGCCGCTCTCTCAGCCGTCGACCCAAAAAAAGACGCAGACGGGCTGCATCCGGTGAACCTTGGACGGCTGCTCCAGGGTATTGAGGCTCCCTTGGCCTGCACGCCCGCAGGTATTGTCCACATGCTTGCCGCTTACGACGTCCCCACCAAGGGTGCTCACGTGGTGATCGTGGGCAGGGGCCTCACCATCGGACGCCCGCTGGCCAACCTCCTGTCGCTCAAGCGCCCTGGTGCGAACGCCGCGGTGACGGTCGTCCACACCGGAGTCAACGACCTCGCCGCCTTCACCCGCCAGGCAGACATCCTCGTCGCGGCGGCGGGCTCGCCCGGCCTCATCACCGCCTCCATGGTCAAGCCGGGCGCCGCAGTCGTAGCGGCTGGCGTGAGTTTCGAAGGGGGCAGGCTGCTCTCCGACGTTTCTGACGAAGTGGCCGAGGTGGCAGGCTGGCTGTCGCCCCGCATCGGCGGAGTCGGCCCGATGACTAGGGCGATGCTCTTGAGCAACACAGTCTCCGCAGCCGAACATTGAGAGCGGATAGACGTTAATGACGTAGTGAGTGAAGAGTTCATCTTGAGCAGCACAGTCTCCGCCGTCCAACGTTGAGTCCCCCGGTTGAGGGTTCTCCTAGACGTCGCTCAGGCGCCTCCGGTCGTCCCTGATCCGGTGTAGCCGTCCCTTGCCGCCTCGCCCTCCAACATCCAGCCCCAGAGGGACGCTCAAAAGTCCCTTCCCTCCGTAGAATGAGTTCAATGTCAAAAAAGAACAAAGCAAAAGAAGGAAAGATAACCCTAGGGGAGAGCGGCGTCCTCAACGTGCCCGATCGCCCCATTATCCCGTTCGTCAGAGGCGACGGCACGGGGATTGATATCTGGCCCGCAGCCCAGGCCGTCCTTGACGCTGCAGCAGCTAACTACGGCAAGAGCATCGCCTGGATGGAGGTGCTCGCAGGCGAAAAGGCTTTCAAAGAGACTGGCGACTGGCTTCCTGAAGAGACCATCAAAGCCTTTTCCGAATACCTAATCGGTATTAAAGGCCCGCTCACTACGCCGATTGGCGGCGGTTTCCGCAGTTTGAACGTGGCTATCCGCCAGATTCTCGACTTGTACGTGTGTTTGCGTCCAGTGCGCTGGTTTAAAGGAGTGCCTTCACCGGTCAAGCGCCCTGAACTCGTCGACATGGTGATCTTCCGCGAGAACACGGAAGACATTTATGCCGGCATCGAAGCGGAGGCCCGCTCGCCCGAAGCTACGAAGCTGAGGGAGGTCATTGCCGAGGTGTTCGGACGTGAAGTTCCCGAGGACGCCGGAATCGGTATTAAACCGGTTTCCCGCGCCAACTCTCACCGACTCCAGCGCGCCGCCCTGAACTTCGCCGTCCACCATGATCGCTCCAGTGTCACCTGGGTGCATAAGGGCAACATTATGAAGTTCACCGAGGGCGCTTTCCAAATCTGGGGCTACGAGTTGGTGCGCGAGGAGTTCCCCGACGTCGCTGTGGGCTGGGACGACTGCGGCGGCAACCCTGGCGAGAAAATCCTGGTAAAGGACGCCATCGCCGACATCGCCCTCCAGCAGATTCTTACACGACCCGCTGAGTTCGACGTGATCGCCACGATGAACCTGAACGGCGACTACCTTTCCGACGCACTGGCCGCGCAGGTCGGCGGCATCGGCATCGCTCCAGGCGGCAACATCAACTACGAGACGGGACACGGCGTGTTCGAAGCCACACACGGCACTGCCCCCAAGTACGCCGGGCTGGACAAGGTGAATCCGTCCTCCGTGATGCTCTCGGGCGTGATGATGTTCGAACACCTCGGCTGGGACTCCCCGGCCGCCGACATCATCGCCGCAATGGAGCAGACAATCGCCGAGCGCATAGTGACCTACGACTTCGCCCGCCTCATGGATCACGCTACCGAGGTGCGTTGTTCGGAGTTCGCTTCGGCCATCATCGACCGGCTCTAGCCGATCACTGCCTCAACACGGGTTCTTGACAATGGCCGGCCGGGCTGCCGGTGAGTTCAAATAGCTGTCGACGGATTCCCTTTTCCCTAGGCCATGACTGAAAACACATTGAAAGACCCCGTCCGCGTGGCTGTCACCGGCGCAGCCGGACGCATCGGCTACAGCCTCCTCTTCCGCATCGCGGCAGGGGAGATGCTCGGCCCGAACCAGCCCGTCGTCCTCCAACTCCTGGAGATACCGCCGGCCATGGACGCCCTCGAAGGCGTGGCCATGGAACTTGACGACTGCGCCTTCGATCTCCTGGCGGGGGTTGAACTCACCGACCGAGCGGAGGTCGCCTTCGCCGGAGCTAGTTGGGCTCTTCTGGTGGGCAGCCGACCGCGTACTAAGGGCATGGAGCGGAAAGACCTTCTAGAGGCCAACGGCAAAATCTTTATTGGGCAAGGGAGGGCGCTGTCCGAAGAAGCGTCCGACGATGTGCGAATCCTGGTAGTAGGAAATCCGGCCAACACGAACTGCCTGATCGCCATGAACAACGCCGCGGACATTCCTGCAGAGCGTTTCAACGCAATGACCAGGCTAGACCACAACCGCGCCGTCGCCGCTCTCGCCCGCAAGGTGTCGGCGCCCACTGCGGCTATCCGCCGCATGACTATCTGGGGAAACCATTCCTCTACGCAATACCCTGACGTCTTCTCAGCCACTGTCGACGGCCATCCAGCGATTGAGTTGGTGTCTCAGACCTGGCTGGAAGGCGAGTTCATCCCCGCCGTCGCGCAGCGTGGTGCTGCCATCATCAACGCCCTGGGAGTCTCCAGCGCCGCCTCCGCCGCCTCTGCCGCCATCGACCACGTGCGTGATTGGAACTCCGGCACTCCCGAGGGCGACTGGGTGAGCGTCGCCCTGCCCTCCGACGGCAGCTACGGCGTGTCGCCTGGGCTGATCAGTTCCTTCCCCTGCACAAGCGAGCACGGACGCTGGGAGATCGTGGAGGGGATTGCCCTGAACGATTTCAGCTGCTCGCGCCTCTCGGCCACGCTTGCCGAGCTAGCAGAAGAGCGGGAAGCCGTGACCGAACTCGGTCTGCTCCCGACCTGACGCTCGCCTCCGTCTGACGTTCAGGTTTCTGCCCAACCCAGTCCAGCGGCTCTCGAGCCGTCTTGAGTCGCCTCAGCCCCAGTATCCCCCGAGTCGCCTCCGTCTGACGTTCAGGTTTCTGCCCAACCCAGTCCAGCGGCCTCAGCCCACCGACCCCTCCATCTGCAGCTCAATCAGCCTGCTCCACTCCACCGCGTACTCCATGGGCAGCGTCCGTGTGACCGGCTCGATGAACCCGTTCACGATCATTCCCATGGCCTGCTCTTCGCTCAACCCACGGCTCATCAGGTAAAAGAGCTGCTCGTCGGCCACCTTGGAGACCACAGCCTCGTGGCCGATCACGGCGTCCTGGGTGCCGACTTCCATGTACGGATAGGTGTCTGAGATGCTGTCGGCGTCGAGGATGAGGGCGTCGCACTGCACGTGGCTCGTGCAGCCGTAGGCATCCTCTTCCACCCTGACCAGCCCTCGGTAACTCGTCCGACCGCCGTCCTTAGAGATCGACTTCGAAACGATCTTGGAGGTCGTTTCCGGTGCTGCGTGGGTCATCTTGGCGCCCGTGTCCTGGTGCTGACCGCTTCCTGCGTACGCCACCGAAAGCACCTCGCCGGACGCCTTCGGCCCTACCATCACGACAGCTGGATACTTCATGGTCAGCTGGCTGCCGATATTGCCGTCGATCCACTCCATGTGCCCCTCTGCTTCCACCCGGGCGCGCTTAGTGACCAAGTTGTAGACGTTCGATGACCAGTTCTGGATGGTCGTGTAGGTGACTCGCGCTCCGCTGCCCACCACGATCTCTACCACCGCAGAGTGCAGGGAGTCGCTGGTGTAGACCGGCGCCGAGCATCCCTCTATGTAGTGGACCTGCGACCCTTCGTCAGCGATGATCAGCGTGCGCTCGAACTGCCCCATGTTCTCTGCGTTGATCCTGAAATAGGCCTGCAGCGGCAGTTCCACGCTCACGCCCGGCGGCACATAGATGAACGATCCGCCCGACCACACTGCGGAGTTCAGCGCAGAGAACTTGTTGTCGTTTGGCGGGATCACCTTCCCGAAGTGCTTGCGGACCAGTTCGGGGTGCTCCCGCACCGCCGTGTCCATGTCGCAGAAGATGATTCCCTGGGCTTCCAGTTCTTCGCGGTTGCGGTGGTAGACGACCTCCGATTCGTACTGTGCCGTCACGCCTGCTAGGTACTTCCGCTCGGCTTCGGGGATGCCCAGCCGCTCGTAGGTGTTCTTGATGCTCTCGGGCACTTCGTCCCACTCGCTCACCTGCTCCTCGGTGGGCTTGATGTAGTAGTAGATGTTGTCGAAGTCGATGTTGCCGAGTTCTCCGCCCCAGGTCGGCAAAGGGCGATTCTCGAATCGGCTCAGCGACTTCATTCTGAATGCCCTCATCCAGTCGGGTTCGCTCTTCATGTGCGAGATCTCGGAGACAATGTCGGCGTCCAGCCCGCGTCGGGGCTTGAACACGTAGTCTTCCTCGTCGCTCCATCCCAGGGCGTAGTTGCCCAGTTCAACACCGATTTTGGTGGCAGTATCGGTCATTTTGTTCCACCCTCTTGAGGATGATCCTCTTTAGTTTCCTTTGGGAGGATGATCCTCTGTTGTTTCCTGTTGTCGAAGCAGTATCTGCGACTTCAACTTCCCGCCAGGTTGCCGAAGCAACGGCGACGGAATGTTTCCTTGTCGAAGCAGTATCTGCGACTTCAACTTTCTTTCGTAGTTCAGTCTAGCCGACGCAGTTCCCGCCTGAAACGGAGCGCCCTTGCCACATAGCTTTTCGCTCCTTCCATCAGTTCTTCTGCGTCTACCGCATCTTCCCGAATCTTGGCCGGCACCCCCAGCGCCATCGCCCCAGCCGGCACGTGTGTGTCGGCCAGCACCACTGCGCCCGCCGCCACCAAGGCTCCAGAGCCGATCACCGCCCGATGCAGCACCACGGCAGAACTGCCTACGAGCGCCCCGTCCTCCACTGAGCAGCCTTCGAGGTGAACCAGGTGGCCGATCGTGCAGTCGTTGCCCACCGAAGTCCAGTCCTCGGAGGTCACGTGGATGACAGCCCCGTCCTGGACGGACGTCCGATCTCCCACCAGGATGCGCCCGTCGTCTCCCCTCAGCACGGCCTGCGGCCAGACGCTGCTGCCTGCGCCTATCACAACGTCGCCGATCACCGACGCTTCAGGATGCACATAAGCCGTTGAATGGACTTCCGGTTCCACTTCTCCTAGTGCGTAAATGGCCAATTGCAGCTCCTGTCTCTTTTTTAAATTTCGTGCCCGAACCAATTACTGTTCCGACGCTCAGATCACCTTCTCAACCTACAACGGGTGTGCGTCGGCGTATGTGAATGCAGGATGCGAATATTGGGTGCGGAATATTGGGTGCGTCAGCGTAGGTGAATGCAGTCTCCAGCGGAGATCACGACTCGACCGCCTCGCTCGCCTTTTGCCACCAATTCCGCCCCCGGTTCACCTCTGCCTGTTACCTTTCTGCCTGTTTCCAGGATCAGGTGACCGCCTTCGGTCAGACCCACCGCCGTTCCCTCCACGACACCCCCGGGGGTGCTCACGCGCACCGAACTTCCCAGCGTGAGACAGTAACTACCGAGTTTCCGCACGAGGGCTTCCGTCCCCGTCGTCCCCCCGTCTAGGCGCCGATACCAGAGGTCTAAGTTTGTCAGCACCTGCACGAGAAGTTCGTTTCTGTCCACAGGCTTTCCGACGAGTTGATCCAGCGACACCGGCGGCAATGATTGAAACACTCCTTCGCCAGGGTCTTCCTTTGCTTCGTTGACTGCCCGTTCCAGTTCTTCGCTCCAGCGCAGATTAAGACCTAGCCCCACGACGACAGCAGCGTCTGTCCACCGAGGTTCGCCCCTGTTTCCGTCGCCAGTCAACACGGGGGGAGCAGTCTCGGCCAGCACTCCCGCCAACTTCATCTCTTTCGACCTTGCGCTCGACTTCGTGGCGCTTGCCCTTGCGCCTGTTTGCGCCTCTGCGCCCCCCCTGTGCATCTCGCCCGTTCCGCCCATCCTGCCCATCCCGAGCGCGGCCTCTTCCAAGTTTTCACTTGTTTCAGTGGGCGTGTCCTCACTCCCTTGCGAATCTCCTGCCCTTTGCCTCCAGGCGCTCTCTTGCCCCCGTGCGCTCGTTTCCCGTTTCGAACCCGAGTCGAGGCAGCTAACTAAGTCGTTGGGCCACTTGATCGCAACATCTGCGCCCAGCGACCTGCAGGTTTCCAGCGTCGAGACCGCCATAGCCTGCGTCAACAGCGCCAGCCGAGCCGTCTCCCAGCCAGCTGGGCGTAAGAGCACCGACATCAACAGCGCAGACCCTTTAGGAGCCACCCAAGACCGTCCCCTCCGCCCCCTGCCGCTATTTTGGTAATCCGCCACAAGCACGCTGCCGTGCCCGCCCTCCTCGGTTTCCGCCTGGCGTTCCCCTAACTGCCACCCTCCGGACGCCCGTCTCCCTGCGGCGACTTCTAGCAGGTCGGAGTTCGTGGAAGCCGTTTCGGTCACCCACTCGATTCGAGTAAAGATCGTGTCTGACAGTTCTCTCTGAACTTCTGCGGTCATCAGCGATCTCGAGACATCTCTGCCCGCTCTTCGATCTCCTCCTTCGCATCTTCCATATTGTCGTCCAGTTCTGCCGGGAGGTCGTCGAGAGGAATTGCCGGTTCGGCTATTTCGTTTACTTGCCGTGTTCCAAGGGTGCCCTCGATTCTCCCGAGGCTCCGGTTGTTCTTGAGCAGTAACTGGTTCTGGAATGCGGCTGTTTTTCTGAGTTCTTTGATGGCTTCGGCGTTGGCGTCGACGCGCACTCCGAGTTTTGCGATCCCTTTTGCGTTGGCTGCGATGAGTTTGCTGGTGTCTCGGATAAGCGCAGTGAGCTTGGTGTCGACTTCGTAGGTGCGATTATTGAGGTTTTCGGAGTGCGCCTCGATGCGTTTGTTGGTGTCTTCTATGCGAGTATCAATTTTCTTACCCAAGTAGAGCAGTGTCCCCAAATGTGCGACTATCAGCGTTCCTAGCAGGGCTGTGGTAGCGGCTCCCATTTCGCCTCCTTAGATGTTGTGGTTGCTCAGAGCGTTAACCCGGCTCTCCTGGTCTTGGGCCGTCTGCTCTAGAGCATCGGTTCTGTTTGCGGCCTCCTCGGCAATATCCTAGGTTCGTAATACATTATGAGCCATTCTAAATGTAGTATATCAGAAAAAATAATAAAATTAACTAAAAATTAGTCTATTCAGGCAAATTCTCTAAATACTGACACTATAGCAAAATGTGCGTCTATAGCGTTCCTAATGTCACAAATCCGAATATATCGAAGAGAGGCGAAGAAACGGGACAACTTGGAAACTCAGAGCTTCCCGAGCTCTCGACATCGGCAGTCCGTGCGACTGGGAGTCACTAGGCCGTTACTGCGAGTCAAAGGACAGTCAAAAGGGCAGTCACGCAAATTACGCTAAGCGCTAGTGTTCTCCACCATCCTCATCGCCAACCGAGGCGAGATCGCCGTGCGCATTATCCGCACCTGTCGCGACCTAGGCATAAAGACAGTGGCCGTCTATTCCGACCCTGACCGCACGGCCATGCACGTCCGAGCCGCCGACGCCGCCTACGCCCTAGGCGGCAGCACCAGCGCAGAGAGCTACCTCAACGTAGAAGCCATAATTGAAGCGGTCCGAAGCAGCGGAGCGGAAGCTGTCCACCCGGGCTACGGCTTCCTAAGCGAAAACGCCGACTTTGCCCAGGCGGTCGCCGCCGCCGGCGCAACCTTCATAGGCCCCCCGCCCGAAGCCATCCGCACGATGGGCGACAAACTCTCGGCACGCCAAGCAGCCGAGAAGGTAGGGGTGTCCTGCGTCCCCGGCCAGACAAAGTTCATGATCGCCCCCGTCCTGTCTGATCAGCCGACCTTTTCGTACCCTGCCATCCCCGACCCCCCGCAGAGCCCGATGCCGAAGCCCTTAAAGTTCGTGCCCGCCGCCGCCCCCAGCGAGCACGAAATAGAAACCTTCGCTGCCGAGCACGGCTACCCCGTGGCGATCAAGGCAACTCACGGCGGCGGCGGCAGAGGGCTGAAGGTCGTCCACGACCCCTCCGAGATCGAAGAAGCCCTGGAATCTGCTCAGCGGGAGGCGCTGGCCTACTTCGGCCGCCCCGAGGTCTACTTAGAGCGCTATCTCACCAAACCCCGCCACGTGGAAGTCCAGGTGCTGGCCGACGCCCACGGCAACTGCATCTGGCTTTCCACGAGGGACTGCTCCGCTCAGCGCCGCCACCAGAAGCTCGTCGAGGAAGCCCCTGCCCCGAACCTCCCGCCCGGCGTGGTCGAAGCGATGGGACAGGCGGCTGTGAAGGTCGCCAAGGGCTGTGACTACGTGAACGCAGGCACTGTGGAGATGCTCTATCAGGCTGGCGAGTTCTACTATTTAGAGATGAACACCCGTCTGCAGGTCGAGCATCCGGTCACTGAGATGGTCTGCGGCTTAGATCTCGTGGCCGAGCAGATCGCCGTCGCCGCCGGCGAGCCGCTGAGACTCCGCCAGGAGGACGTTCGGACGAGCGGCCACGCCATCGAGGTGCGCATAAACGCCGAAGACCCCGCTGGCGGCCACTTCCTTCCCTCACCAGGTCTGATAACCAGACTTAATGCCCCGGGCGGCTTCGGAACCCGCTTCGACGCCGGGCACGAGGCGGGAGACGAGGCCAACCCCCTCTACGACAACTTGCTCGCCAAGTTGATTTGCTGGGGCAAAGACCGTCCAACGGCTATCGCCCGCACGCTGCGAGCTCTGAGGGAGACGGAGGTAGCCGGCGTGAAGACCACCATTCCCGCCCACATCGACATCCTCTCGCACCCCGACTTCCAAGCCGTCGAGCACTCCACCCGTTGGGTCACCGAGACGCTCTACGCTCCCGCCTCCGAAGGGGCAGCGACTACGGAGGCCAAAAAGCAGGGGCAGAGCCAGACAGGGAAACAGAAAGACGGCCCGAAGACGACCGCTGAAGCCCTCCCCGTTCCCCCGTCCGATCCGGAGAAGACCGAAGCAGCCAGCCTCCCTCCACCTGCTGCGGCTAGCCCACCCCCTCCTGCTGCGGCTAGCCCACCCCCTCCTGCTGCGGCAACTGCGGAAGCTGCAGAGCCCGATCCCCAGCTCGTCCGCCAGGAGATCCAGGTGGAAGTGAACAGGAAACTCTTCAACGTGGCCGTCTGGGTGCCCTCCCCGCCGCAGCCGCAGCCTCAGTCGCAGCAACTCCGACCCTCGCAGCCTCCCGCCCGAAGGCGCTCGTCCAGGCCCATTCCTCAGCAGCAGCCGAAACGCCTCTCTTCATCTCCTGCCCGACCCAAGACGCAGAACGGCGGCGAAATCAGGGCGCCCATGCAGGGAACGGTCGTGAAAGTCGCTGCGGTCAAGGGCGAGGAGGTAAGCGAAGGCCAACCGATCCTGACGCTAGAGGCCATGAAGATGGAGAACGTCCTGATCGCCCCTACTAACGGCGTCATCGCCGAACTCTTAGTTGAGGTAGGCGATCTGGTAGGCGGCGGCGATCTCCTCGCCGTGATTGGCTAGCTTTGACACGCTTGACCAGCCCAAATGCTGATTTCCGAAAATGGTTGCGAATCGCGTTCGGGCTTGATAGTCTCAGTTAACAAGTGCTTGGTAAGAACTGCCTGGCACGAGTTGCGTGCCTGGCCGGACAAGGGGTTGATGGCCGTAAGGTTTCTGGCAACTTATACTGGCAACTTATAATGGACATCCCTTACAAACAGACATCCAAGAATGAAGGAGACAATTAACCCAATGCTGATTGGAACTTCAATAGCCCTTAAATTATTGCTGCGACCTTCGCGACAGTCTTCGTTAAGAGATGACGGTCAACTGTTTGCGGTGTAGAAAAATCCTCAAAGAAGAGATCAACGATAGCTTAGGGAATATGGATTTCGTAGATGGCGCTACTGGTAATCAGTTTTGCGCCCCATGGTCTGAAGCAGAGAGACACCCTTATCTGGGGAAAGAAATTCTAGAAAGTGAGAACACGGAGGGTACTAACGATAATGGCTTATAGCATTCTTGCTGTCTCGTCAGTCGCAGTTTTCTAGGCTTGGCATCTGTGGTTTATCGAGTTCGTTCTGTTCGATTTCGTTCGGCAGTTCTCGCCCGCGTCCGGTCGGCTTTCCCTGCTTCTGAGAGCGGTCTTAGTACTCTGGAATGGATTCTTTTAGTAGCGGCTGTGGGTGGCATAGCCACGCTCGGCGTTCTTATGGTAAGGAGCGCTAATAATGAAGCAAGCGAAGAGGTCGACGGCGCAAGGCAGGAATTGTATGAGATCGCTAAAGCCGACGGAGCCCAAGACGGAATTTACAGCCGAGAAGCTTGCTCTACCGAACCCGGCGGCCGACTCCAGCAGTGGTCGGGCATTTTCGTGTTCACGTACACACCAGCTAGCGGTGGAGATTCAGCCACCTGCATCCCCTCCCACACTAACAGTCTAGGAACTCCCGACTAGTCGCTGGGGGGGGGGGGGTCTGGCTAGTTCCCTGGAGGTTTCCGGCTACCGGCTAGTTGCTCGGGGGAATTCCAACTAGTCGCCTGGAGAACACGGCATCTTCTCCTTAATGTCTAGGCGACTCCGGCTTAGACGCGCTGGCGCCTGTTGAGCGCTCGTCGAAGACAGGGCAACCTACTCTATTAATCGGAATTGGCTGTCGCTGGTCTAAGGGTCTAAGGTTTGCGGAACTCCTAATTGGCTTCTGATCTTGCTATCGCTTGAGTGCCTCGGTCTGTGGCTTCTCCTGAGATAGCGGGGTTCTCCGTTAGTAGCTCAGGGCGTTTTTCTGGCTGCTCAGGGTTCTCCTGCTGCTTCCTAATAAGTCCGATCTCCGCCGCTGGCATTTCGACCTGTTCCCCAGGTGTTTCTCTCTGTCGCTTGCCTGCTTCGGGCGATCCGTCACTCTCATCCTCCCCCGTAGTTCCGGTCTGCCGACTCAGGAGAGCGGACGTCATCCCTTTCAGTTCGCTGATCGCATTGGTGTTCTCGTTCACCCGCTTGTCAAGATTGTCGAACCGCTCGTTGAATTCCCTGCGGACTTCGCCGAATTGGTCGTTGACTTTGTCGAACCGGTTGTTTACTTTGTCGAACCGGTCGTTGACTTCCCTGTGGATTTCGCCGAACCGGTCGTTGACTTCCCTGTGGATTTCGCCGAACCGGTCGTTGACTTCCCTGTGGATTTCGCCGAATTGGTCGTTGACTTTGTCGAACCGGTTGTTGACTTTGTCGAACCGGTTGTTGAATTCCCTGTGGATTTCGCCGAACCGGTCGTTGACTTTGTCGAACCGGTTGTTGAATTCCCTGTGGATTTCGCCGAACCGGTTGTTGACTTTGTCGAATTCGGCTTTGGTTTCTTGGCGGAGTGCTTTGATGTCGGCTTTGGTTTCTTTGCGGTGATCTTCGAGGGTTGAGTTGGTGGTTGCGATTCGCTTGCCTAGGTCTCTGAACATGTAGAAGACAATTGCGAGTAAGGCGGCTGCGAATAAGCCCAGGATGCTGATCAGCACCTCTGCGATAGGAAAAGTTGCTTCATACATTCTGTCTACCCCTTCTCTCGTGTGCGGATTTCAGGCCTTCCTTGTCGGAGGCAAGGTGTAGATCGAGGTCGTCTGTCAGTCGGTTGCTCGACTGGCTTTCCGGCCTCTGATAATTCTGCCGTAGGGCTGTGCCTCTGCGTGCTGAGGCTTTCCGCCTAGTTTGTGTTTTAGGGCTATTTCCTATCATATAAGCATTTTTAGATATTTATATGCTCTAATGTGCTTAATTTAGTATATAACAATTTTTGGCTGTAGCGTTCATATTTGATTCTATGGGGATTATAGCACAGTTTGAGTATATTGTGTATGTCACTGCTTAAGGACAGATATTAGCATCAGTTTCTTGTAAAAGCTGCCGGATGCTCCGGGGCAAGTTCAGGCAGGGTCAAGTTAAGAAATTTTGATTGGCGCATCAGTTCCCCCTCGAGAGGGCTCGGGCTTAGCTGAGAGGAGGGGAGCAGCGTCGAGAGAGGGGCAGTAAAGGCTTCTCTCGGGCGTTAGCCCTGACTGCTTGAGCAGCCAAATCAATCCGAGGCGGGATTCATCTCACTGACGTCGTCTTTGTCAATGCTCTGGATGAGTCTATAAGTCATGCCAACATCCTTGGCTTTGTCGAGATAATCTTTGTACTGCTCAAGAGCGTTCTGGATCAATTGCTCGTATAGCACCACTCTGGCGTTTACTGCTTCCAGTGATTTTTCGGAAGTGAACTCACCCCCAGGCTCACTCAAATCTTTCAGTTGTTTACCGATTACACAGATGAACTCTAATGGTTCATCTGTGCCTGCATCCTGTAATACTTTTAATATTTCAGATTTGTATTTATTAAGTTGAATATATAAATCGGAAGTAGTCAGTGTTCGATTTGCGCGCTTAAGTTCAATTACTACGTGTTTGTTGCCGGTAGTAGTATAATATATATCGACTCTATATTTTTCATAATTATGTGACTTGTCGACATCATTTATGATGTTCATAATTTGGGTTTCCATGCGCGCGGTGCTGGTTGCTCGTTCCCAAGAAGGGTCTAGTAACCACAAGTGGTTGTATAGGTGTTCTTGCAGTGCTTTTTCTCGTGCATTGTTATCTACTAAATTGGTTAATTTATTGATCACTTCTATTCTTTGTTTGACAATGTTGTAATAAGAACTAGCTTCCAAGTCGTCCAATTGAATGAATACATTCTTTAATGCGGGCAGATTCTCCACCTTCAGATCATCTAGCCTATGAAGTAAACTGCGTCATTTCAGGCTCTCAAAGGCGAGTATGCTGCTGATGAATATGCGACGTTTTTCGCCGAAGTCGTCAATTGGCAGTTGATTAATCTTGCCGAACAGTTTTTTGGCTGCATTTTTGTGATCACCGTTGAGGCTATTGAACCACTCGCGAATATTTGGATGCAGCTCATAGGCTGCATTGGTACCTTTCTTGTTCTTTAGTTCGTTCGTATCTTTCCATATGTAGCGCAACTCTGAATCTACGAACGATTGCAATGCTTTGTACCTTGGATCATCTTCCTTGATACGCTGTCTGCTGGAGGTGGCGCAATCTTCCAAGTCTGGATCGTCGCTATCTAGAAAGTCGGCGTGGATTTCACCGAATAAGTACTTGGTAATCATTCCCCCGAGTCTGAACTCCTGAAGAATATCTTCCTGGGCAACCTTATTGCGAACGAGGATTGTGATCTTATTCAGGTTGTCCTCGTTGTCTGGTCCATCGTCCAAGTCGCTTGACTTTCTTGCTACGGCTATCCATCCTGTGATGCTGTAGCCACCTTTAGGATCAGGATTCCCTTGCGTGTTAAAACTCCCTTGTCTAGCAAATCTAGTGTTTTGCTTTCCATTTTCATCCAAGTTAGTGCAGTGTTGGGAATAGTCGTAGTCACCGTATTGGTATAAGAACTGTGCTTTGTGAAAGTAATCGCGGTCAGCAAAGGTTACTTCTTTGCTATCGATTATTATTTTAAATTTTTCCAGATCGGCAATGAGGCCAAATCTTCTGGCGATCTTTTTTCTTAGTCCGTTAACCGAAGCAGTCGTGAGGCGGACTTTCTTCAAATCTCTAATTTCAATTATCGTCCCTTGTCCGTCAATTTTGTTGGCGAAATCTATGAGTTCGGGTTCGTATTGTTCTGCTGAGGAAGGATCGCTGGACGAAGGGCCTTCAGTTTGGATGGCCTCTTTTATCTTGTTTGCGTCCAGTCGAAAAGCTTCTCCTTCTGCCCCTTCCTTTTTCGTATAGACAGTGATGCTGTTGGCGATTGAGAATAGTGAAAGCTTTCCTATCCCTTTCCTGCCCATGGGCTTGCGGCCGCCCGGGGTCTCATACCCTTCGACTTCTCTCTTTTGGTAGCCGACTCGCAGGTATTTTTCGTTGATGTCGTCTACGTCCATTCCTGTGCCGTTGTCGCTGACTCTTATGACCTTGCCGCCGATGTCGAAGTCGACCCGTACTTCCGTAGCGTCGGCGTCCCAGGAGTTAGCGATCACTTCGGCCAGCACTGCCGAGATGTTGCTGTAGAGGTGCAGGCCGAGATGGTTCAGCACGTTGAGGCTGATGCTCATCTTGTATTTGGCTTTTTGCTCAGACATTTTCAGCATCCAATATCGAGTTTCCGATTGCCTTTCCAAGTTTCATCGGGACTGCGTTGCCGATGTGTTTAGCCATCGCAGACCCGAAACGTTCTCCATTGATACGATGTCGGGCTGACCCTCTCTGATGAGTCTGGAGAATTCTCCTAGCAGCGAGCAGTCGTCCGCTTTCGAATTAGCGGTCTTTCGTGTATGAGCAGAGAATGGTTGGCAGGGTGCACACCCCACGAGCAATGAAACGTCGGCGCCCTCATAGTGCTTTGCGATGTCGCCGAAGCTTACGTCACGAACGTCCGCCGTCAAGAACTGGGCATCAGGGTTGTTGGCCTCGTAGGGGTAACGGCAGGAAGAGTCTATGTCAATGCCCGCTTTGACTGTGATCCCGGAGCGGGCAAGCCCGTGCGTCAGACCGCCAATACCGCAGAAGAGATCGACTGCGTGGATCACTCTTTGAAGCTCCCCAGCGCCGGCATTTCGATCTGCTGCTCAGGTGTTTCTTCCTGTTGCCTGCCCGGTTCGGGCGGCCCGGAGCTCTCGTCCTCTTCCGTAGTTCCGGTCTGCAGACTCAGGAGAGCGGACGTCATCCCCTTCAGTTCGCCGATTTCTCTGGAGGTCGTCGCTTTCAGCTCGCCGATCGCCTTGGTGTTCTCGTGCACCCGCTTGTCAAGATTGTCGAAGCGGTCGTTGAACTCTCTGCGTATTTCGTCGAAGCGGTCGTTGAACTCTCTGCGTATTTCGTCGAAGCGGTTGTTGAACTCTCTGCGTATTTCGTCGAAGCGGTCATTGAACTCCCTGCGGAGATTGTCTAACTGGCCTCCTAGGGCGAATATGTGTTTCTTAAGGTCGTTGAGGAAGTAGATGATCAACCCGAAGAGGATGCCTGTCAGCGACCCGAAGAGGGCTGTCATGCCTGTGTTCATTGCCTCAGTGTATCTTCTCCTATGAAAAGTTTCAACAATGATTTAAATATATTGAAATTAGCTAGATATCATAAATGGGAAAAATTGGCAATTCTAGCGGTAAGTGTGTCAGTATAGCAGAGTTTGCCGCGGGAAAGGGAGGGACGTCCTCAATCAGTCCGCTGGCTGTTCCCTTGCTTGCCTTTGCGTCCTGTTCCGCTTGTTTTGCGCCCCCCGCACCACCGCCCGCCCCTGATCAGCGTCATCGAGAGAGTTTGCGCCCGCTCCTCTTGCCTTTGCGTCTCGCCCCCCGCCTTTCTATCCCAGCCCTTCCTCTTCCGCAATCGCACGCAGAGGGCGCTGGTGGATCGGTAAACTTAGATGACTTATGCCAATGCGCTACGACTGCAAGCACTTCGAGAGCCGCACCTACAGCGGCGGCGACACGGTGCGTAAATGCAACCTCGATCTGGCTCCGGAAGCTCCTTGGCGCTGTCCAGAGGACTGCGAGGCATACGTGAAACGACGGGTGGACGTGAGCTGGTCGTACGGTTCACTCGCCGTCGGACGCACTCCTGACGAGCCCGACTCGGTGGGCAAGGACGACTCGGTGGCTGCACTCCTCGACGAAGCCGAAGACGTGGTGAACCTAGCGGGCGCCCGCATCATCGCCGAGGTCGAGGCTGAACAGAACCGTCCTAGGCGATTTCGACGTCGACCCTCCTCACGGCGGGGGCGGCGGTCGGGCGGCGGGCGAAACGGCAAGCGGCGGGGCAGAGGTCGTCGCCCCTAGGTTGCCTGGATTTGCGATCTTTTCCCTGACTGCGCCCCCATCTTCCGCTATCTCCTTTGACGCCTGTCGGTGACTGATGCTCCGATGACTGGACTCGGCCGCTTCTGCTCGGTCAATGATGCTGCCGCCTTGCCGGGCGCAGACTGGCTGCGTCGCCGCCGGGTGGCTGCCGCCGAAGCTCTACGCACGTCCGAGCTTCCTTCTGAAGCCGAAGAGGTCTGGCGCTACAGCCCGGTCGGGGAGATCGACTTGGGTGAGTACCGCCTGACGGATTTCAGTTCGGAACCTCAGCCGTCTGCCTCCGACCTGCCGCAGCGGATGTCGGAGCGTTTCGGACTGACCGGCGGCTTGGTCGTCGTTCGGAACGGTGCCGTTGTGCGTGTCGAGGTCGCTCCCGAAGCCGCCGCAGCCGGTCTGGATGTTGTTTCTCTCGCCGAGGGCGTCGGGCGCCCCAATTCTGTTAACTCTGATGCCGCCTTCGCTTCCCCCTCCGCTCCCGCCGCCGATGCCCCCGCTGACCCCGGTCTCGGCAGCGTCCTTGCCACCGCAGCCACGGACTTGCCTGACGCCTTCATTCTCCTAAACGACGCTCTCAGCGCCGCCCCGATCCACATACATATACCCCAAGGCGTACGCATAGCTTCCCCTGTCGTCGTGGCACACATCCTCGACGCAGAAGCCGCCGCCGTGTTCCCCCGCCTCCTGGTGACGGTCGGTGAAGGAGCCGAAGCTCGGATCATCGACCTATACACATCCGACGACTCTTCGACCTTCGCAGCACCAGTGGTGGAAATCAAGTTAGGGGCGGGCGCACACCTCGGATATCTGTCGATCCAGGAACTCGGCTATCACACCACCGCCGTCGCCTCCACTGCAGCTGTGGTCGACGCTCAGGCGCACCTGAGCGTGGGCTTGGCGGCGGTCGGCGGCTCTTACGCCCGCCTGCGAACCGACTGCAGTTTGGCGGGCAGAGGTTCCACCGGCGACATATCCGCCATGTACTTCGCCGACCGCCGCCAGGTTCACGACTTTCGCACTTTTCAGAACCATGACGCCCCCGACACAAACAGCAACCTGCTGTTTGTGGGGGCGGTGGACGACGAAGCCCGCTCCATATATTCCGGCCTCATCCGCGTGGGGCCTCAGGCGCGCGGCACTGATGCCGTGCAAACCAACCGCATCCTCAAACTCGCCGAGGATGTCTGGGCGGAATCGGTGCCCAACCTGGAGATCGAAAACAACGACGTGCGCTGTGCCCACGCCACTTCCGTAGGCCCGCTCGACGAAGCCCAGCGTTTTTACCTCGAGAGCAGGGGAGTGCCCCCCGACATGGCCGAGCGGCTCATTGTGGAGGGATACTTTGGTGAGGTGGCACGTCGTCTGCCGGTGCAGGAACTAGCCGAAGCGCTAGGTGGCTTGGTGAGCGCAAAACTCACTCCCCATGTGCAGGTGGGCGCCCCCCATGTGCAGGCGGGCGTCCCCCGTGGGCAGGCGGGCGCCCGATGAGCACCGCCCGTCTTTGCGGCATCGAAGACCTGCCCGACGGCACGGCGCGCCGCTTCGAAGCGTCCGGTCACCGCATCGCCTTGGTGCGGATCGGCGGCGACTATTTCGCCATAGGAGACAGGTGCAGCCACGCCGACTATTCCCTGGCCGACGGCGAAGTGGACAACTTCGACTGCACCCTGGAATGCCCCAAGCACGGCAGCCTTTTCGACCTGCGGACGGGGGAACCGCTCACCCTGCCTGCCACTCGTCGGGTGGCTGCCTATGAGGTGTCGGTGGAAGACGACGGCGTGTACGTCGAACTTCCGACCCTCGAGGCGAATTCCGATTCCGAAGCTTCCGGCACCGACGGCTGACCCAACCGGCGCCGGCAGAAGGTGGTAAAGCAATGAGCGAACTGATAGTGGAGGGTCTCAAGGTGATGGCCGGAGGCGAATTGATTCTCCGAGGGGTCGACCTGCACGTGCACAGAGGCGAGGTCCACGCCGTCATGGGGCCGAACGGCTCTGGCAAATCCACGCTGGCTCACGTTCTGATGGGGCGCTCTGGCTACGAAGTGGTCGATGGCAGGGTGAGCCTCGACGGCGTCGACCTCCTCGAGTTGACTCCGTTCGAACGGGCGCAGGCCGGCCTTTTCCTGGCCATGCAGTATCCCACCGAAGTGCCCGGCGTCTCCCTCGTGGACATGTTGGCGGCAGCGCTGGCCGCCTCGTCTGGTCGCCGAGCCGCCATGGACGCCCGATCTGCTGAGGTGTCCGCCGACGAGATGCCTTCCGGCAATCCTTGCCCGCCCGTCGCTGGCCTAGCCGAGCGCATCGCCGCCGAAGCCGACCTGCTGGGCGTACCGCAGCAACTCCTGGAAAGATCTGTGAACGTGGATTTCTCGGGCGGCGAGCAGAAGCGGGGAGAGGCCTTGCAGCTTGCCGTGCTGAGGCCTGTCATAGCGATTCTCGACGAGATCGATTCAGGTCTCGACATCGACGCACTGCGCGACGTCTCTCGTCGCATCGAGCGGGCCGCCACCGAAGATGGTTTGGGTGTGTTGGCGATCACCCACTATTCCCGACTGTTGAAAGAACTGCGCGCCGACCACGTGCACATCCTGATGCGCGGACGCATAGTGTCCTCGGGCGGCCCGAATTTGGCAGACGAACTGGAACGAAGCGGCTACGAACGCTGGGCTCAGCCCGAAGAGGTGGCCGTTTCGCTGGGGCGACTCGGGCGAAGAGGCGGCTAGGTCGGGGTGACTTGGTGCGGGCTGCTAGAGAACTGCTAGAGATCTGGGGGTCGGTTTCTGAGGTCTAGAGGGGTCGGTCTCTGAAGTGATGGGGTTCAGTCGGGGGTAGGGTTGCGGTCGTGAGCCAAGACAGCAACCAACTGCTAGCCGACGACGTGATCGAAGCCCGCCTGTCGGAAATCTCTGGATGGAGGAGGCGCGGCGGCGCCCTGGCAAGGGACTTCGAATTCGCCGACTTCACCGCCGCATTCGGCTTCATGGCCTCCGTTGCTTGCGTGGCCGAGCGCTTGTTTCACCATCCCGAGTGGTCGAATGTGTGGAACAAGGTGTCCATCGAGATCAGCAACCACTCGGCCGGCGGCATCACCGACCTCGACTTCGAATTCGCAAGGCGCGTCAACAAACTCCTCTGAAGTCTCCCAGCCCTTCCCAACCCCTCCCCAATCCTTCCTAATCGGAGCGCGGAGCGTTCCCCTGACCCGCAGGGGCGGCCTGGTCAAGAGGGTGTTTCCCCCTACCCCTCCTCCAACCCCTCTGCCAGAGTGTTCCAGCACAGCGTCGCACACTTGATCCTTACAGGAAACTTCTTCACACCCTGTAGGGCGGCCAAGTCTCCCAGAGTGGCAGGATCGGGGGTTCCGTCGTCCCCCTCCGTCCCTTCGTGGATGTCCATCATCGCTTTGAAAGCTTGTTCGAGCGCCCTGACCTCGGCTATGGTCTTCCCCTTCACGCTCACCGACATCATCGAAGCGGCAGCTTGGCTGATTGAACACCCCTGTCCGTCGACGCGCAAATCGGTGATCACATCGCCGCCGTCGTCGGTCGCCACGTAGACGATCACCTCGTCGCCGCAGAGCGGGTTGAAACCTTCGGTGCGACGGGCAGGCGGACAGGCCAACTCCCCGCGGTTGCGCGGGTTGCGGTAGTGGTCCAACACGACCTCTCTGTACAGGTCTTCAAGCCCGGGCATGCTCAGTTCCGTCCCCGGAGCATCTCAGCCCCATGCGCCCGCCCCCCAGCGTCCCCCCGTGTGCCTCTCCCATCGTCTCGTCTGGTTTGTTGAAGGCGAGGTGCATACCCTTGCCGACTGGCAGTTCGACTGGAAGTTCGTCACCTCAGTTGCCGAACACTTCGCCCACTCGTTCCAGGGCTTCTGCGAGGCGGTCGATATCGGACTCATCGTTGTAGAAGTAGACCGACGCACGCGCCGTGGCCGCCACGCCCAGGAGGTCCATCAGCGGCTTGGCGCAGTGATGCCCTGCCCGTACGCACACTGCGTCTCCGTCTAGAACCTGGGAGATGTCGTGGGCGTGGATGCTGCCGTATTCGAACGACAACACTCCGCCGCGCACTTTCGTGTCGGTCGGTCCGTGTATCTTCAGCACGTCGCCAAAACGATCAGGCAAGCTCCGCATTGCGTAGTCGATCAGCGCCTTGTCGTGCTTCCTGACCTCCTCCATGCCGATGTTTTCCAGATAGTCCACGGCGGCTCCCAACCCCACCGCTTCAGCTATCGGCGGCGTGCCGGCCTCGAACTTCCAGGGCAGTTTGTTGGGGAGGAAGCCTTCGGTCGTGACGTTGAGGATCATCTCCCCGCCGCCGAGGAAAGGCGGCATGGCGTCCAGCAGTTCCTCACGCCCCCACAAC
The DNA here is from genome assembly GCA_965242895.1 of Acidimicrobiales bacterium. Classification (GTDB taxonomy): domain Bacteria; phylum Actinomycetota; class Acidimicrobiia; order Acidimicrobiales; family CATQHL01; genus CATQHL01. The sequence goes on along the minus strand of OZ251507.1, from coordinate 668,623 downwards.
ACGCCGATACCCGTGGGTCCGCACATCTTGTGGCCGGAGAACGCCAGGAAGTCGACGCCCAGCGCTTCTACGTCCGTGGGCATGTGAGGGACATACTGGGCGCCGTCGAGCACCACCACTGCTCCCCTTTCGTGGGCTGCATCGGCGATGCGCCTCACCGGCGGGATGCTGCCTAGCACATTGGACATGGCCGTGAGCACCACCAGGTTGGTGCCGTCTAGCAGTTCGTCGAGTTTGTCGAGGGCGAGGAGGCCGTCGTCGTCAAGTGGGAGCCAGCGGAGTTGGGTGCCGCGCTCGGCGCAGAGGATGTGCCACGGGACGATGTTGGCGTGGTGCTCCATGAGGGTCGTCAGGATGGCGTCGCCTTCGCTCAGGCGGGTGCGCCCCCAACTATGTGCTACTAGGTTCAGCGCTTCGGTGGCGTTCTTGGTGAAGATCACCTCACTGGGCGAGGCTGCGCCGATGAACCGCTGCACTTTGGCGCGGGTTTCTTCCATCTCCTGCGTCGCCAAGTCCGCTATGTAATAGGCGCCGCGGTGGACGTTGGCGTTGATGAGCCTGTAGTAGTCGTCCATCGCGTCGAGCACCGACTGGGGCTTCTGCGAAGTGGCTGCGGAGTCCAGGTAGACGATGGGCTTGTCGTGCACCTCCCGAGCTAGCAGGGGGAAGTCGGTCTTCAACGAGGCGGCGTCGAGTGCGGGCGCTTTGCGGAGTGCGGGCGCCTCGTCAGGTGCGGGCGCTTTGCGGAGTGCGGGCACTTTCAGCGCCAAGCCCCGTAGCCGCGGCGTTCTAGCTTGCGCGCCAGGGAGATGTCGCCGACTTCGACGATCCGCCCGTCGAGCAGGATATGCACGTAGTCGGGGGTGAGGTAGTTCAGCAGGCGCTGGTAGTGGGTGATGGCCAGCACGCCTAGGCGGGGGTTCTGCTGCGACACTGAGCCGATACCATCCGCCACCACCTTCAGGGCGTCTATGTCCAGGCCGGAGTCCGTCTCGTCGAGTATGGCCATTTCGGGCTGGAGGATGGCCATCTGCAGTATCTCGTTGCGTTTCTTCTCGCCGCCGGAGAACCCTTCGTTGATGCAGCGGTCGGCAAACGACGGGTCCATCTGCAGGTGCTCCATCCACTCCATGATCTTCATGCGCAGCTGCAGTATGGAGGTTTCAGTTCCCGTGCGGGCGGTCATGGACTGACGCAGGAAGTTCAGCACCGACACCCCCACGATGGCTTGCGGATATTGGAACGCCAGGAAGAGGCCGGACTTGGCTCGCTCGTCGGGGCTCCAGTCGGTGATGTCAGTGCCTTTGAAACGCACTTCCCCGTCGGTGATCCGGTACTCGGGACTGCCCATGAGGGCGGCTGCGAGCGTGGACTTGCCCGAGCCGTTCGGCCCCATCAGGGCGTGCAGTTCGCCCGCACCAATCTCCAGGTCGACGCCTTTGAGTATGTGGCTGCCGCCTTTTTCCCCGCCGTTTTCTGAGGCAGCAGCGAAAACATGCAGTCCTTCGATGACGAACAGCGGCTCGGGGCTCGGGCAGGCTTCGAGGTCGGGGTCGCTGGATTCGGCTTGGGGAGCAGGGCCGGCGCTGGGCTCGGGAGCGGCTTCGGGTGCTGCCTGCAGGTCGGGGTCAGCGCTAGGCGCGGGACTGAGCGTGGAACTCACGTTCTTCAGTCTACGCCCGCAGCCCCTGTTCTATAGCCGTGTCTCCCGCCCTCTATAGCAGCGACTCTCCTCTCAGGGTCGTGCGCTCCTCCACGGCGGCGGCCAGCCACCTGCCAGATAGCCGTCAGCCACCTGGCGCTGTCGGCGCTCACCAGCCGCGGTCTATCCACTCCTGTAGGTGAGGGCTTTCGTGGCCGAGAGTGGTGTCGTCGCCGTGACCGGGCATGACGATCGTGCCTGGGGGATACTTGGAGAACATCAGTTCGTCGATGGATCGGATGATGGTTGCGAAGTCGCCCGTAGCGAACTGAGCCGGCGGGGCTTTTCCCTCACGGCGCATAAAGCCGTCTCGCGTGAGCCCCGGCCCGCCCGGAAAGAGCGTGTCGCCAGTGAAGAACACTGGCGAGCCTTCCACTTTGAAGCAGATCGACCCGTCCGTGTGGCCTGGCGTGATGGTGGAGTGCAGACGCAGCCGACCTACTTCGATGACTGACTCGTTTTCCAGTATCTGGTCGTATGAGGGGAGCATGTGAGCGTCTGCTTCGGTGACGCCGACTTCGTAGCCTGCGTTGCGCAGTTCGGTTACCGCTCCTATGTGGTCTGAGTGTCCGTGGGTCTCCAGCACGGAGCGCACGTCCAGGCGACGGCAAAGTTCCAGCAGGAGTTCGTGCTCGTTGGCGGCGTCGATGAGCACCGCCTCTCCGGTCTGTCGACAGCGGCAGACGAACACGTTGTTGTCTAGGTCGCCGACCACCACTCGGTGGATTTCCATCTGGCCGTCTCGGTAGTGCAGTGTGGGGGCGGCGTCCTGGGCTTGACGCTTAGTGCCGATCTGCTTCCAGCAGTAGTGCTCGATACCTCGATCGTCGACGGCTGCGGGATCGTCGGCCGAGCGTTCGGAGTTGTCGGAGTTTGTGATTTCGCTCATTGTGGGGGCTCCTCGCTTCTTCGTTGGAGTTGCGGTCTCGACCTGCGACTTGACCTGGCGACCTGGAGATTCGGAGGATTCGGAGGTCGAAGAGGTCTGCGTCGGCTCGCCGCGGGTAGAGCGGCGGAGGACGGCTGAGATACCTCTTCAGCATAATCTTTATACTCTTTGTTGTGTGTTCTGGTTATTGACAGGCATCGCCGCTTTCCTGGTGGTGGCTATAGCAGTCGTCACCGTTTGGGGTGTCAGCAGTCGGCTAGGCCGAACCGAGCGGGTAGCTGTCTACGACCTCACAGCGGCCAAGGAGTTCGTGCTGTCCCGACTGCCTTCCAACGTCTCCGATCGGCTAGGCCCCGAAGCTGTGGAACTCTTGCTGGCGTGGCACTTGGACTACTTGAGGTCAATGGGCGTAGCGGCTTTCGGACGGGCTGACGATCTGGCGGCTGCGGCTTTCAAGCTCGAAGGCAAGCGCCCGCTCGCGCCCGTGGTGCCGTCGGCCGTGCCGGCGCCGTCCGTGACGCCACCCGCGTCGCCCGCGTCGGCTGTGACGCCGGCGAATGACTCGGGTGACGACGAGAACGAAACGCCTCCGCCCGAACTCGAGCAGGTCGCTGACGGAGCCCTAGACGCCCTCTTGCGCCGAGCCCAGGACGCCGAGGTCGAAATCGACGCAGTGGACATGGCGTTCGTCTTGGAAGAGGCCGCCAACTACTTGTCCCACATAGGCGCCGTAGGAGACGAAGTAGTTTCCTAGCCCGGCTTTTCGGGCTCGCTCAATCCGGGCTTGCTCGGGTTGGGTCTCGAAGAATCAGACGATGCGCAGCCCAGGCCTCTCCAGCCTCTCTGGCAAGAACGGGCATCGTCCTGTTCCTGGAGCAAAACCGGTCATGGTTTCAATCTCTTCGGCAGTCAATCCCCGTTCCAGAAACGTCCGACCGATGTCTTTCGGTAAGGAAGGGTTTTCTGGCGGCAGTTCGTCGCTGAGAGGTTCACGCTTGCGCCATCCGTTCCGACTAAAAATCTTGTAGAAGTTCGAGCATTGCTTGGAACCGATGGTTTCGAGTTGGTAGGCGCGTTCGATAAGCGCCTGCATGGAAACCTTCCACTGGCGCTTTAGGCTATGCAGCTTCCCGACGCTCAGGTTGCGGAGTTGGGGTCGGATCGTTTCGGCGGGCATTAGGAACTCTGAGGCGAATGTGTTCGCGTCGGCTTCTACGTCGTCGCTTTGATACTCGCTGTGCAGACAGATGTGCCCTAGTTCGTGGGCCAGAGTAAATCGACGTCTTTCCGTATGCGCCTGTTCGTTGAGCAGCATCACCGGATAGCCGCTTGCCAACAGGGAAAGTGCATCCACTCGGGGCGTCCCGAAGTCTTTGTCGAAGATCAAGAAACCGGCCGACTCCATCCATCCCACTAGGTTTTGCACCGGCCCAGTCGGCATTCTCCATTGCGTCCGCGTCATGCGGGCGGCTTCCCCCGGGTAGACCGAGTCAGGGTCGAAATAGGGGATGCGTAGGTCTGCACGCACGTCTATTTCGTCTAGCAGGAGACGAACATGGCATCTGTAAAGGTTAAGTTGAGCTTCAAGCCGCCTCCAGACCTTCGCTGGTGCCGTCGCCCTGCGCCGCATGTGAGCGTCTATAAGAAACGCTCCTTGCATCCTGTCTGATCTGCGGAGAAACTCAGGAGTGAGTCCGAGTTCTCCCGCTAGCGCATCGAGTATCTCCCCGTTCGGCTCTCTCAGATCGTTTTCGTAGCGAGAGAGCGCAGCCTGAGCAACCCCTGTCCGTTCCGACATCTCGCTCTGCGAGATGCCGAGTGCGCGCCGCGCCGTGGAGAGTGCCTCCCCGAAACTCACTCTTAATCTGTCTGCGACACATCGCCGCCTTCCATGACGTCTCTGCGTAGAACGGAGCGGCGCGGTTCGAGCACTGGTCTTTCTGGTTCCTCTCTGGCATGGAGCGGTTCCACGACCGGCAACTGATCTGTTGCGGGAAGTTCTTCGCACCAGATCACGTTGTCCTTGCCAGCATGTTTAATAGTTAACCCCTCCCAATTTAAACCGGTCTTATTCGTTGGAACGGGGACACGAAGCCTTCGAATCTTCGGTCTGATCTCAGAGCTAGGCTTAGAAATGCCTGCTAAAAGGTTGGATGCGAAAATTCTTGCGAAATTATTCCAGAAATTATACCACTTGGGTTGGAGTTGGTCGCTTTTTGGAATGCTGATGGTCTTCTAGAATGCTGAACGTGTATAGACCGCGGCAGGTTGCTGGTCATCGCTATCTTGGAGACAAGCGTTCGGGCGTCGTCTACGATCTCGACGACGTGAGTTCGGAAGGCGACGTGAACTCAGAAGAGGGTTCGACGCCCCGCTCACTTATTGATGAGGTGCTGGCTTCGGAGCTCTACATATGTTTCGCTCCCGACATGCTCGCCGAGGCTCGCAACCGCGGCTACCGCCTCTACCGCCGACGCGCCTTCCGTGAAGCGTCAAGACGCATCGCACGACTGGGCAGGCGCACTCGTTCGAGCAAGATCGCAGACTGCTCGGCGGGCAAGGACGCAGGTCGGTCTAATCTCAAGGACGCAGGTCGGTCTTCTGTCGGGGACGCAAACCGGTCTTCGGGCAAGGACGCAGGTCGGTCTGCGCCCAATAATCCAGTTCGCTAGGTCTGAGCTCAGGTCGGTCAGCCAGATCGAATGGAAGCGCATTTCACTTCTGGTTCGCTGAAGTTGTCGGGCTACTTGGCGCAGCCTCTCCGAGCCGACGGCGCCCCGCGTCGGACGCCTCGGAACGCTGTGATCCTCTGTCATGGCTTCCCGGCTGCGTCCGGCGGCGCTAAGAAAGCCGGCACTTCGTATCACGTTCTCGCCGACCGTTTCGTCGAAGACATGGGCTGGACGGCGTTCGTGCCCAATTACCGAGGCTGTGGGCGTTCCGAAGGCAACTTCTCGCTTCCTGGCTGGCTGGATGACATCCGCGCAGCGGTCGAGTTCGTGTGCACCGCCACTCCCGTCACGGGCGTCTGGGTGGCGGGCTTCGGGACAGGGGCCTCTCTCGGTCTCGCTGCAGCGGCTGACCTGCCGCAGGTCGGAGGAGCGGTGTCGGTTGCTGCTCGAGCGGATTTCGTCGACTGGGAAACCAACGCCGAAGGTCTTCTTGTGCATTCTCGAGAAGTCGGAGTGATCAGCGACGACGACTTCCCAGCGGACTTCGACGAGTGGGCGGGCGGTCTAGGAGGAATCTCCGCCGCCGCTGCTGCCAGCCGACTGGCGCCGCGTCCGCTTCTAGTAGTTCACGGAGCCGACGACGAACTAGTGCCCCCCATCGACGCCCGTGTCATAGCCGACGCCCACGGAGCGGCAGACCTCCGAGTGCTAAATGCCGGAAGCCACCGACTGCGCTATGACCCGCGCTGCATTTCTCTGGTGCTTGGCTGGCTGGATCGCCGCGGCCACGACGCCGTTCTGACGGGGCATAGTCCGCGTCGACGGGAGGAGACGCCGCCCTAGCAAGCATCTAGGCTGAGCCTCTGGAGAAGCAAGCCCGGAGGCCGGGGAGGGGGAGCGGGCGAGAACTCTCCGTTCAAGAGTTGGATTCCGTGGAGATGCTCGCCCATTTAGAAGTCAGTAAACTCAAGTTACCTGAAGTTACATAGACTAAGTGCAGGCATTGCGCCGTTTCGACACGATGCCAGCAAGAGTCCCCCGTCTGCTACTGCTAAGTGCTGGTGCTGTTAGGTGCCGGCCCGTCTCAGACGCCGCTATCAACGACGCAATCAAGCAATCATCAAGGAGATGTCCGAACAATGAATCAGCGACCAACTCGTTTGGCCGTATTCAAGTCGACTTGGGCTCGGTTCGCCGGTGCTCGGCTCGTCCGCGCTCGGTTCGCCGGTGCTCGGCTCGCCCCCACACGGTCCGCCCGCGCTCGGTCAGCCGGTGTCAAGTCCATCCACTTCCGACCCCGCCGCGCACGCCTCATTTTGGCTCTGGCTGTGTCCCTTGCGTTGACGGCGTCTGCTTGCGGAGGCGCTGCCGAAGAGGAAGAATTGGGCGACACTTCCCCGACAACCGAAGAGACGAGATTACCTAGCATTTCCGGAGAGAGGCCTACCGACCCCCCCGGCACAGGCGTCACTGCGACTTCTACGACCACCGGTCCCGCAGGGGAAGACGGCCCTGCTCAGCCGTCGCCCCCTGAGGGTGATCCTCCCGATTCTCCTACCTCGCCTACTGCGCCTACCTCGCCTACCTCGCCCACTTCTCCCACCTCGCCCACAGAGCCAGGAGCGACTGAAAGGCCAGAACCCTCCTCCAAGCCCGAGAGAGTCAAGCAGATGGTGGCCGACGCTATCGCTCTCTACGACCAAATGGGAGAGGATGCTTTCGATCTCATCTCCGACCCGGGCGGCGGCTTCATCGACGGCGAGTTCTACGTGTTCGTCTTAAGCACCAGCGGCACGACCTATGCACACTCAAACCCAGATCTCCTAGGTCAGGACATTTTTGATCTGCAGGACAGCCAAGGCGTCTATGTAGTCCGCGGCGTTCTAAACAGCGCTACCGCCAGCGGCGGCTGGTCGGAGTACCGCTTCACGAACCCAGCGAGTCAGGTAGAAGAGCCGAAAAGGTCGTGGTCAGTTCTCCACGGCGGCGTCGTGTTCGGCTCCGGCTATTACATCACCGAGGCGGAGTGGACGCAAATCATGGTGGAGAGGGCGGCGGCTCTGTATGAAGCGGAGGGCGATCAGGCGTTTACGACGATATCGCAATCCCCAAGTGGCTTTGCGGCCGGCGAGATTTATGTGTTCGCTCTAGGTTCAGACGGGGTGTCATTGGCGCACGCGGCGGATCCGTCGTTGGTGGGCACCGATCGTTCGGACGCAAGGGACAGCGAGGGCGAGTTGTTCATTCAGAAGATAATCGACGCTGCTACCCCTGAGGGCGCTTGGGTGGTTTATCGTCGTTTGAATCCGGTGAGCGGCATAGAGGAAATTAAGCGTTCCTGGGTGGTGGAGGCGAGCGAAGGCGTCGTGTTGGGCGCCGGTTATTACCCGACGTCAGAACAATTCGCTCAGCAGATGGTAAACGACGCCATCGACCTCTACGACGAGTTGGGGGAGGAGGCGTTTGCCAGGATTTCCGATCCGGAGAGTGATTTCACATACGGCGACTTCAATGCGCTCGTACTCACGAGAGCGGGAGTTGTTCGAGCATATCCTGCCGATCCATCGTTGGCCGGGAGCAACATACGATTTGATTGGCAGGACAGCGAAGGAAACTATGTCATTGATCTCCTGATGTCTGTCGCCACCCCTTTCGGCGCTTGGTACGACTACAAGTTACCCAATCCGACGAGTGGAATTGAGGAGTCAAGGCTCTCCTGGTCGGTGCTCTACGACGGGCACGTGTTTAGTTCTAGTTTCCCCTCCGAAAGTAGCAGAAATCCAAAGCAATTGGTGAAGAAATTGGTGGATAACGCCCTGAAGTTTTATGAGGCTGAAGGCGAGGGGGTGTTTGAGGCGATTTCAGACCCGCAGGGAGGGTTCATAGACGGCGAAGTTTATGTGTTTGCTCTGAGCCCGAACGGGGTGTCGTTGGCGCATGCGGCGAATCCCTCCTTGGTGGGGCAGAATCGTTGGGAGGCCAGGGACAGCCGCGGCGAGTTGTTCATTCAGAAGATTATCGACGCTGCTGCTGACGAAGAAGAGACCCAGGATGGGCTGTACATTCCGTCCATTCCGCACGACATCATCGACGATGACGCCATTGGCGATTCTTTTGACGGAACCTGGGTGGTCTATCGTCGTTTGAATCCGGTGAGCGGGTTGGAAGAGTTGAAGCGTTCGTGGGTAGTGGAAGCGAGCGACGGCGTCGTGTTCGGGGCTGGCTACTACCTCTCCGAGGAGGAGTTGGTGAGGTTGTTTGTGACCGACGCCATCAAACTCTACGAGATCTGGGGAGAGGAGGATGCTTTCGAGTATATTTCGCTTCCAGGTAATGATTTCAGAGACGGCCAGTTTTATGTGCATGTTTTGACGACAGCAGGCGTCAGTCTGGCGCATGCGGTAGATCCGTCGGTGGTGGGACAGGATTTTTTCGATTTGCAGAACAGCGAAGGCACCTATGTGGTTCGGGACATTCTTTCGAGCGCGTCCGCTGCTGGCGGCTGGTCCGAGTACAGGTTCACGAACCCCGTGAGCGGAGAGGAAGAACCCAAACGTTCCCTCTCGGTGCTCCACGACGGGTATGTATTCGCTTCGGGTTATTACCTTCCTGAGCAGAGAGTGATCGATCGGGTGAAGCAGTTGGTGACCGCTGCCGCTACGTTATACGAGTCGGAAGGCGAGGAGGCGTTTGCTCAGATTTCCGATCCGGACGGCGACTTCAAAATCGGGGAATACTACGTGTTTGGGTTGAGCGCGGAGGGGGTGTCGTTGGCGCATGCGGCGGATCCGTCGTTAGTGGGCTCGGATCGTTCGGGTGCGAGGGACAGTCAGGGTGAGTTGTTCATTCCGAGGATCATCGACGCTGCTACTCCTGAGGGCGCCTGGGTGGTTTATCGTCGTTTGAATCCGGTGAGCGGCGTGGAGGAACTCAAGCGTTCGTGGGTGGTGGAGGTGAGCGAAGGCGTCGTGTTAGGAGCCGGCTATTACCTGACAGAGGAAGAATTAGCTCAGCAACTGACGGACAACGCCGTTGCGCTCTACGACGAGGTGGGCGAGGGGGCGTTCGCTCGGATTTCGGATACGGAGGGTGAGTTCGTCGACGGCGAGTATTATGTGTACGCGCTTGCGGCTGACGGCGTCAGTCTAGCGCATGCGGCGGATCCGTCGTTGGTGGGTTCGGATCGTTCGGATGCGGTGGACAGCCGGGGTGAGTTGTTCATTCCGAGGATCATTGATGCGGCCACTCCTGAGGGCGCCTGGTTGGTTTATCGTCGTTTGAATCCGGTGAGCGGTGTGGAGGAGTTGAAGCGTTCGTGGGTGGTTGAGGCTAGCGACGGCGTTGTATTTGGCTCAGGTTTCTACATCAGCCAAGAGGAGTATGTGACGCTCTTGGCGAGTAACGCCATCGCTCTCTACGACGAGGTTGGCGAAGAGGCGTTTGAACAGATATCCGATCCGGAGGGTGAGTTCATCGACGACGAGTTGTACGTGGTTGTCTATAGCACCGGCGGCAGGGTTCTGGCTCACGCAGCCGACCCCTCCTTGGTGGGACAGGATCAGTTCGACCTGCAGGACAGCGAAGGCACTTACGTGGTTCGCAACATCATTTCGGCGTCCAACAGCCCGTCACTTTGGGCTCAATACAGGTTCCTGAATCCAGTAACTGGTGTAGAAGAGCCTAAGCGTACATACTCTACGCTTTACCGAGGATACATATTTAGTGCGGGATTCTACTCAGACGAGGAGGAGCGAATTCAGCGGTTGGTGGCTGAGGCAGCGGCTCTGTATGAGGAGATGGGTGAGGATGCGTTTGCTCGGATTTCCGATCCGAACGGCGATTTCAAGGTTGGAGAGTTGTATGTGTTTGGGTTGAGCGCTAGGGGGGTGTCGTTGGCGCATGCGGCGAATCCGTCGTTGGTGGGTTCGGATCGTTCGGGCGCGAGGGATAGTAGGGGTGAGTTGTTCATTCCGAGGATCGTCGACGCTGCCACTTCTGAGGGTGCGTGGGTGGTTTATCGTCGTTTGAATCCCGTGACTGGAGTGGAAGAGCTCAAGCGTTCGTGGGTGGTAGAGATAGAAGACGGCATTGTACTGGGCGCAGGCTATTATTTTACCGAGGAGGAGTGGGTTCAGTGGTTGGTGGCTGAGGCAGCGGCTTTGTATGAGGAGATGGGTGCGGGTGCGTTTGCTCGGATTTCCGATCCGAACGGCGATTTCAAGGTTGGGGAGTCGTATGTGTTTGGGTTGAGTGCTAGGGGGGTGTCGTTGGCGCATGCGGCGAATCCGTCGTTGGTGGGTTCGGATCGTTCGGGCGCGAGGGATAGTAGGGGTGAGTTGTTTATTCCGAGGATTATCGATGCGGCTACTCCTGAGGGTGCGTGGGTGGTTTATCGTCGTTTGAATCCCGTGACTGGTGTGGAAGAGTTCAAGCGTTCATGGGTGGTAGAGGTGAGCAGCGGCGTCGTGTTAGGGGCTGGCTACTACTTCAGCGAGGAGGAACGGGTTAAGCAGTTGGTGGTCGACGCAGTAGACCTCTACGAGTCGGAGGGAGAGCAGGCGTTCGCCCGGATTTCCAATCCCGCAGGCAACTTCAAGGACGGAGAACATTACGTCTACGTGGTAGGTACCGACGGCAGCGTGAGAGCAGACGCCGCCGACCGTTCGCAGGTGGGTCAGGATCTCTATGGCCTGCGGGACAGCCAAGGAACCTACATTCTCAGGCAAATCACGAGGACAGCCACTCCGTCGGGGGCGTGGACTGAGTTCAGGCACGTGAATCCGGTGAGCGGGGAGGAGGAACTGAAGCGTTCCTGGGTCAGGCTGGTGGGTGACCTCATCTTCGGGGCGGGCTATTACTCCTCCCAAGACGAACTGGCGAAGTCCCAGGTGGCCCGCGTGGTGAGAAGTGTCGGAGAGATCGGCAGACTTGCCCTTGTTGAGATATCCGATCCCGACAGCGACCTCGGAATCGAAGGCATCGAAATGTTCGCTCTGAGCTCAGAGGGGATCTTCCTGGCGAATTCTGCCGATCCATCCCTGGTGGTTGGAAATGCTGCGAACGGCGTGGGAGGGAGTGAGGATCCGTTCGTTTCGAAGATCCTGGGAGCAGCCTCTTCTGCTGGCAGTTGGGTCGTCAGTCCCAGAGACGCAGCATCGTCCGAAACAGGAGACGACCCAGGAGAACTGAAGCGCTCCTGGGTCGTGACAGTCGGAGACTACGTGGTCGGCGCGAGCTACTACCTCACCGAAGAAGAACTGGCGCAAACGTTGGCAGCCGACGCCATCTCGCGATACAAAGAGGTGGGCTTCGCCGCCTTCAGGGAGATATCTCGTCCCGGCGGAGGTTACCTAGACGGCGAGTACTACGTGTACGTGCTGAACATGTCTGGCGTTGGCGCGGCGCACGCCGGAAACCCCTCCCTGGTGGGTCGGAACCTCTTCGATCTGCAGGACAGCGACAACCGCTACGTCGTCCGGGGCATCCTGGACAGCGCCACACCCGAGGGAAGCTGGTTGGAATACCGCTTTCCCAATCCAGCGAGCGGAGTCGAAGAGCCGAAGCGGTCGTGGGCTGTGCTCTACGACGGCTACGTGTTCGGTTCGGGCTACTACATCACTGAAGATTCCTGGGCGCGCCGGCAGGTGGCCGACGCCATCGCCCTCTACGACGAACTTGGAGAAGAAGCCTTCACTCAGATTTCCGATGCCTCCGGGAAGTTCAGAAACGGCGAGTTCTATGTGAGCGCGACGACGCCCGAAGGGGAGGTGCTGGCGCACGCCGGCGATCCTTCCCTGGTAGGCCGCAGCGTGTCGAGACTCACCGACAGCGAGGGAGTTCTAGTGCACCAGAAAGTCTCGCAGGCAGCCTCAGCCGAAGGCGCCTGGGTGGAGTACATGGCTACCAATCCCTTGAATTTGAGGGACGAACTGAGGCGGACTTGGGTCGTACTCCACGACGGTTTGATTTTCGGTTCGGGCTACTACTTTTCGAAGGAGGAGGTGGTCGAGCGGTACCTCGAGCGTGCCATCGATCGCTACAAGGAAATAGGCGAGCAGGCCTTCGAAGAGTTCTCCGACCCCGATGGGGGCTACATAGACGGCGAGCGCTACGTGTTCGTGCTGGACACCGAGGGCGTCTCACTAGCGAACGCCGCCGACCCGTCCATAGTCGGAGAGAATACCTACGATCTCCAGGACGGCGGTGGGAACTTCTTTACCCGCAACATCATCGCAAGCGCCATTCCTGAGGGAGCCTGGACGGAGGAGTACTGGTTCATCAATCCTGAGACGGGCAGAGTAGGGCAGAAGCGTTCTTACGTGGTGCTCTACGACGGAATCATTTTTGGTTCGGGCTACTATCTAAATTCCTAGGCTTCACCATCTCCCACCCTTGCCCCCTAACTGTCTTAGCTGTCGCCGCCCCCGCTGTGCCCGCCGCACACCTCTCGAGACCTAGTCCCGCTTGGAGAGCCCAGCGGCCTTCTGCGCCTTCTTCCAGGCGCGTACGCGTCCCAACGCCTCAGGGCCGTCGATGTCGGCGACCGACCTCGGCTGCCCGTCAGCGAAAGCGCCGGCGTGGCGTTGCCAGCCTGAGGGAGCGACGCCGAAACGCTTCGCTAGAAGCGCCACAAAAATCATCGTCTTCTCCTCTCCGTAGCCCGGCAACTCCCGCACTCGCTCGAAGAGATCCCCTCCGCTTTCGGCTTCTTCCCAGATGCGTTCAGGTCTACCGCCGTAGCGCTCGACGATGTGTGCACAGAGGTCCTGGGAGCGTCGCGCCATCGCAGCAGGGAAGCGGTGAAGCGCAGGCTTGGCGGAAAAGACGTTTTCCAACTCGGCCGTGTCCATAGAAGCGATCTCAGCCGCAGTGAACCCTTCATCTAGGCGATCTGCCAGCCTCATCGGCGATTTGAACGCCCACTCCATGGGTATCTGCTGGTCGAGGAGCATCCCCAGAAGCAGAGCCAAGGGATCCTCGTTTACCAGGGCGTCTGCTGCGTCGTCGCCGGTTACCGCTAGCGTGCCGCGAATAGTCATGATCTCAGCATATATAAGCTCGGCGGATTCTGCCGCTCCCGCCTAGTCGCAGCCCCCTTCTCTTTTGCAGTCCACCCATATCGATTCCAACCGGATACCGCGCAGGGCTTGGGTTGTCCTAACGGCCATCCTTCCCAGCGTCCTGCTGGTGGTCATCGACGCCTCCATAGTCAACGTGGCTTTCCCTGTCATCGGCGAAGACCTCGACGCCTCCGACGGAGTGCTCTCCTGGATAATCACCGGCTACAGCTTGTCTGTGGCGTCTCTCTTGCTCATCGCCGGACGAATGGCCGACAGGCTGGGCAGGCGAAAGGTGTTCCTGATGTCGGTGGGGCTCTTCACGGTCGGCTCGCTGCTCTGCGGAATCTCCCCCAACGCTGGGTGGCTCATCGCCTTCAGAGTCATGCAGGGCGTGGGCGGAGCGGCGATCTTCCCCTCGTCCCTGGCTTTGGTGCTGCCGGAGTTCCCCTACGGACGCCGCTCGACCCCCATCGGCATCTGGGCGGCTACCGCCGGGCTGGGGGCGGTCATCGGTCCTCCCGTCGGCGCGTTGCTGATCGAGCTGCTGGGTTGGAGAGGGATCTTCTGGGTGAACATACCTGTGGGGGTGGCTATCGTGCTAGTGGGTCGACGGCTGATCACCGAATCACGTTCCAAGGAGACCTCCGGACGCTTAGACATGCTCTCCGTGCCGGTGGGCGTCGCCGGCGTAGCTCTGCTGCTAGTGGCTCTGGTGCAGGGAGAACAGTGGGGTTACGCAGACGTCCGAACCTTGCTCATGCTCTCGTCCGGGCTGCTGATGCTGCCCATCCTGGTGGTGAGATCGATGCGGCACCCCCAGCCGTTGCTGGATCTCTCGCTGTTTCGAATCCGATCCTTCTCGGTCTCCACGGTCAGCACGATGTTCTTCGGCATGGCGTTCCTGGCGGGATTCCTGGTGAACACCCTGCTGCTTCAGCGCCTCTGGGATTGGCCCGTGTGGAAGACCGGACTGGGCTTGATGGCCTCTCCGGTCATGTCCGTGGCGAGTTCGACCCTCGCCGGCGCAGCCGCTGACCGGATCGGCCATCGTTGGCTGACGTTCTCTGGAGGGGCCTTGTGCTGTCTGTCGTTCGGAGTTATGTTCTGGCGCATAGACGAGACCCCCGACTATTTCTCCGACTTTTTCCCTTCGGCCATCCTGCTGGGGCTCGGTGCAGGTCTGTCGATTTCCTGTCTGACCAGCGGAGCCCTCTCCGAAGTAAGGCCGGATCAGTTCAGCATGGGGAACGCCACCGCTCGGACTGTCCAGCAGCTCTTCTATTCTGTGGGGGTGGCCGTGGTGGTGGCGATGCTGGGGGAAGGCAGCAAAGGGGACGCCTTGGGTGACTACAGGGGCGCCTGGATCTGGATAATTTCCACCTATTTCGTTTCCGCTCTGTTGATGGCGATCTTCTTCCCTGTCGGCACGGCTGCCAGCCGCGGGGAACTCGGAAAGGAGGCGCCCTCGACCGCCGACGGGAGTTCCGTCACCCCAAGTATTCCCAGTACAGCGGGTTGACCCGCCGCCCGTCAATGGGGGGGGGGGCGCCAGGTGCTGCCCGTCACCCCAAGTATTCCCAGTACAGCGGGTTGACGGCTTCGGGGTCGACGCCGTAGCGCCCAATGGCGTCGGCAACGGACGCCGCCGGCAGAGAGCCTTCCGCTGCCAAGCCCGCCAGCACTGCGATCACCACGTGGGCTGCATCCACTTCGAAGAACCGCCGCAGCGCTTCCCTGGTGTCGCTGCGCCCGTAGCCGTCGGTGCCAAGTACCGTGTAGCGGCGAGGCACCCAGCGGGCAATCTGGTCAGCCACCATGGTCATGTAGTCGGTCGTAGCGACCACCGGCCCCTGTGATTCCCCGAGCTTGCGGGTCACTTCGGGCAGGCGCGGCTCAGCTTCGGGGTGCAGACGCCCCCAGCGCTCGGCGTCGAGGGCTTCCTCCCTCAGCATCTTGTAGGAGGTGGCGCTCCATAGTTCAGCCCCCACGCCGTAGTGCTCGGCCAGAAGCGACTGCGCCTCAGCGGCGGCGCGATGCGCCGGCCCCGAAAACAGCAGGGTGGCGCGGTGTTCTAGGCCGTCTGGGCCGCAGTCGTAGCGGTAGAGACCGCTCAGAATGTCCTCGTCGCTCACGTGGTCGGCGCGTTTGGGCTGTTCGTAGTTCTCGTTGTAGATGGTCAGGTAGTAGAAGACGTCATCGCCGTAGGCCGCGCCCGCCTCGGGATGCATTCTTTCTAGGCCGCAGGCGATTATCGCAGCCATCTCGTAGGCGAACGCAGGGTCGTACGCCTGACAGGACGGGACTGTGCTGGCCAGAACGTGGCTGTGGCCGTCCTGATGCTGCAGACCCTCCCCCATCAGGGTGGTGCGCCCTGCGGTGGCCCCAAACAGAAAGCCCCGGGCGCGAGAGTCCGCCGCCGACCAGATCAGATCACCCACCCGCTGAAAACCGAACATCGAGTAGAACACGTACATCGGTACGGTTGGCACGCCCAGGTTGGCGTAGGAGGTGCCGGCTGCGATCCACTCGGCCAGCGAACCCGCTTCGGTGATGCCTTCTTCCAGTATCTGGCCGTCGGTGTCCTCGGCGTAAGACAGCAGCAGATCGTGATCCACCGGTTCGTAGAGCTGGCCGAAGGGGGCGTAGATCTTGAACTCTCTGAACAGGGAATCCATGCCGAAGGTACGGGCCTCGTCAGCCACGATCGGGACGATTCTCGCTCCGATCCCGTCGTCGCGCATCAGCGAGCGCAGCAGCGACGTGAAGGCTGCCGTGGTGGAGACCTCCCGTCCGTCGGAGCCCTCGTCGTACGCAGCGAAGAGTTTGCGGTCGGGGAGCACGATGCGCCGCCGGTCGCGCACGATGCGCTTAGGAAGCGTCCCGGCCAGTGAGCGCCGCCGTTCACGCAGGTAAACCATCTCCTCGGAATCCTCGGGCGGTTTGTAGTAGGGAGGGGTAGCGTCGTCGGTCAGGGAACTCTCGGGGATTGCGTCGAGGATGCGCAGCCTCTCTCTCAGCTCGAGCAGTTGGGCGGTGGTCATCTTTTTGATCTGGTGCGTGGCGTTGCGTCCTTCAAAACCCCTCCCCAGCGTCCATCCTTTAATGGTCTTGGCCAGGATCACGGTCGGCGAGCCGACATGTTCGGTGGCCGCTTTGTAGGCGGCGTAGAGCTTGCGATGGTCGTGGCCGCCGCGGGGCAGCGTCTCCAACTCCTTGTCTGAGTAGTCGCTCACCATCTCCCGCAGGCGCGGGTCGGGGCCGAAGAAGTGCTCGCGGATGTAGGCGCCTGTCTCCGTGGCGTAGCGCTGGTATTCGCCGTCGACCGTGGAGTTCATCTTGTTGAGCAGCACTCCGTCGGTGTCGCGTGCCAGCAGATCGTCCCAGCGCGATCCCCAGATCACCTTGATCACGTTCCAACCCGCTCCTCTGAAGATGCCTTCGAGTTCCTGGATGATCTTGCCGTTGCCCCGCACCGGGCCGTCTAGCCGCTGCAGGTTGCAGTTCACGATCCAGATGAGGTTGTCCAGGCCGCTTCGTCCGGCCAGGGAGATGGCGCCCAGGGTTTCGGGTTCGTCCATTTCTCCGTCGCCCACGATGCAGTAGATGCGAGACCCGCTCGTGTCGTCGATGTGTCGATGCGCCAGGTAGCGGTTGAAGCGGGCGTGATAGATGGAATTGAGGGCGCCCAGACCCATGGAGACCGTGGGGTATTCCCAGTAGTGCGGCATCAGGCGGGGATGCGGATAGCTGGAGATCCCCTGACCGTCGATTTCTCTGCGGAATCTGGTGAGTTGCGACGCCGTGAGGCGCCCTTCGAGGTAGCCCAAGGCATAGATGCCTGGGGAGTTGTGCCCCTGTATGTAGACGTGGTCGCCAGGCGTCCCGTCGTCCTTTCCGCGGAAGAACCAGTTGTAACCCACGTCGAAGAGAGACGCCGCCGAAGCGAACGTAGACAGGTGGCCGCCGATGCCGTCAGCCGCCTTGTTGGCGCGCACGACCATGACAGCAGCGTTCCAGCGGACGAAGGCGCGGATGCGGCGCTCTATGTGTTCGTTGCCAGGGAAGAATGGCTGAGCCTCCGCCGGAATGGTGTTGACGTAGGGAGTGGTGACCGTGGCAGGGACGCCGACGTCCAGGCTCTGGGCGCGTTCGAGGAGGCGGGCGATGATCAGGCGCGCCCGCTCCTTACCCGACGCTCCGAGGAGGGCGTCGAAGGATTCCAGCCACTCCCGGGTTTCATCCGGATCGGAGTCAGGCAGTTGGTGGGTGAAGTGATCGGACATCAAGGCTCATTTTCGCAGGATAAATGGCGGTTGCGGTGCGGCGGGGGGTGCGGGCGGGCGGCAGGGGGCGTCGGCCGGCAGGCTGGGGGGTGCGGGAGGAGTTGCGGGCTCGGGCGTTCTCGTCTTGATAGTCAGGGTTAGAAAATATTATTGTTGAAGTATGGGAAATATGGGAACAAGTTCTGAACGTCCCCTCAGTTTCGAGGGCGAGCCGCCCGAGGGCGAGGTAAGCGGGACCGATCTCGAGAGCGAGCCGCGTCTAGCCGTCTACACCGACGGGGCCTGCTTGGGCAATCCAGGTCCTGGCGGTTGGGCATGGATAGTGCCCGACGACGAGCGTGCGCCGGAAGCTGGACGCAGGGAGGTCGGGAGCGAAGCCGCAACCACCAATCAGCGCATGGAACTCACGGCTGTCCTGAAAGCGTTGACCGCCTTGAGCGGCAGCGTCGGTCTCGACGTCTACAGCGACTCCCGCTACGTCGTGGACTGCTTCGAGTTGCGCTGGTGGGATGGCTGGATGCGGAGAGGTTGGCGCACCTCCTCCAAGCAGCCAGTCAAGAATCAGGATCTCTGGCGTCCTCTGCTAGAACTGGCGCTCGACCGCGACGTGGACTTTCACTGGGTCAAGGCTCATTACGGCAATCGCTGGAACGAGTTGGCCGACCGCCTGGCTTACGAAGCTGCCCGCAGCGTCGAAGGCGGCTGAGGACGTCGAGGGCTAGGAATTGAGGGTCGGGAGCGACACGGGGGGCACTTTCACCGACCTGGTGGACGAAACCGGAGCGGTTCTCAAGGTTCTCTCCACCCCGAACGACCCCTCCTTAGCGCTGGCAGGCGGCCTGACAGCGTTGAGAGACGGCCTGAAGGGGGGGACGGGGGAAGCGGCGGACGGCCTGAGGGGGGAGACGGCGGGTGAACTGCCCCAGTCGTCGGGCGGGCCGCCCGAGTTGCTGGCGCACGTCGAGTCGCTGGCGCACGGCACCACGGTCGCCACCAACGCTATTTTGGAGCGCCGCGGCGCAGCGGTAGCGCTGGTCACGAACGCCGGTTTCGCCGATGTCATCGAGATCGCCCGTCAAAACCGTCCCTCCCTCTACGACTCGTTCGCCGACCGCCCCTCCCCGCTCGTTCCCCGCAAGTGGCGTTACGAGGTGGCCGGCAGGCTTGCGTCCGACGGTTCCGAGCTGACCCCCGTCGACCTCTCGACGCTGAGCGAGATCAGCGACGAGGTCGAAGCGGTGGCCGTGTGTCTGCTGCATTCCGACCTGAATCCCGCTCACGAGGAGGTCGTGCGCCGCGAGCTGGAACTCAGAGGGTTCGACGTCACCGCCTCCAGCGATTTGGCGCCCGAATTCAGGGAGTACGAGCGCGCTTCGACCGTCGTGATGAACGCCTACGTGCGCCCAAAGGTGAGTTCCTACCTGCGTTCCCTGCATAACTTGGCAGCAGAGGTGCTGGTGATGACCTCGGCTGGCGGATTGGTGCCGGCTATCTCTGCGGCTGCCGAGCCGGTGCGGTTGCTGCTGTCGGGGCCTGCCGGAGGGGTGCGGGCGGGCGCCTACTACGCCGAGATCAACGGCTTTCCCGACGCCGTCACTTTCGACATGGGAGGCACGAGCACCGATGTCTGCCTCCTTCAAGGCGGACAACCGGAGGCGGCCGCTCAAAGATCGATGGCTGGATTCCCCGTTCGGATGCCGGCGCTGGACGTCTTGACGATCGGGGCGGGCGGGGGTTCGATAGCCGAAGTGGACGCCGGCGGAGCGTTGAAGGTGGGACCGCGCAGCGCCGGAGCCGAGCCCGGGCCGGCGTGCTACGGCCGCGGCGGGACGGCTGCGACAGTGACAGACGCGAACCTGGCGGCAGGGCGGATTCCTGCCGACGCCGTTCTGGGCGACCTCGGACAGCTGGACGCTGCCGCAGCGGAAGAAGCCTTGCGCTCTCGAGGTCTGTCTGCCGAGGACGTGCTCAGGGTTGTGAACTCCAACATGATCTGGGCGCTGAGGCAGGTGACGGTGGAGAGAGGAGTAGACCCCAGCGAGGTTGCGCTGGTCGCTTTCGGCGGCGCCGGACCGCTTCACGCCTGCGACTTGGCGGAGGCTCTGGGCATGCCTGCGGTCGTCGTGCCGCCGCGGGCCGGTGCGCTTTCGGCAGTCGGCATCCTGGGCGGGCCGCGGCAGCACGACGTCGTCATGTCATGGCCGACTCCGAGCGATCAGGCCGGCTTGGAGGCTGCCGCCGAGGAGTTTGCCCGCTCGGCGCGCCTGGCGCTGGTGGGGGATGGGTCGGGCGGTGAGGGGGACGTTGATGCTGGCAGGGAGGGGGGCGTCGGACGGCCCCACAATGAGCGCCCCGACGATACCGCTCTCAGGCGCAGCGTCGGTGCTGGCGGTGAGGGGGGCGTCGGTGCTGGCAGGGAGGGGGGCGTCGGTGGCGGGGGGCGCAGCGGTGCCGGTATCAGAGGGGGTGAGAGGTCGGATGGTTCGGATGTCGACGTGGTCGTGTCCTACGACTGCCGTTACGCCGGCCAGAGTCACGAACTCAACGTGTCTGCGCCGTCGGAATTCCACGAGGTGCACAGGTTCCGCAACGGCTATGCCCGGGAGGGCGACCCCATCGAAGTGGTTGCTCTGCGGGCTCGGGCATCGAGACCGTCTCCAGTGGCTCTCTCCGAATTGCCCGGGACCGGACGACGGGCAGTCGAAGGCCCGGCAGTGATCGCCGAGGCGGATTCCGGGACGTGGATACCCCCTGGTTGGCGGGCAGAAGTGGGGGAGGCGGGCGCCTGGGTCATTCGCCGGAAGCAGAGGCGTTAGGCGGACATGCTGTCGTCTTCGCCGTCCGGGTCGTCTCCTGCGCCGTCCGGGTCATCTCCCTCGCAGCAGTCGTCGCCCGACTTGCCCGCCCGGTCGTCGTCAACTCCCTCTCTGTCGCCTGCCCAACTCGCCATCCTCATCGCCGGACTTGAGGGCATCGCCGTTGAGATGGGGGCGGTGCTGCGTCGAGCGTCTTTCAGTCCCAACATCAAGGAGCGCATGGACTGCTCGGCTGCCCTGTTCACCCCAGACGGGGAACTGCTGGTTCAGGCCGAGCACATCCCCGTCCACCTCGGCTCGATGCCGGCTTCCGTTCGGGCAGCCATCGAGCGCTTCGGCGACGACCTCCGAGAGGGCGAGCAGGTCATCCTCAACGACCCTTACGCCGGCGGCACGCACCTGAACGACGTGACCCTGGTTGCGCCGTGCTATTCGGCTGGGCGGCTGGTGGGCTGGGTTGCGAACCGCGCCCACCACGCCGATCTGGGCGGCGGAGCGCCAGGTTCCATGCCCGCCAACGCCCGCACCATCCACGAGGAGGGTCTGCGTATCCCGCCTGTCAGGTTGACCGACGACGTGACGGCTCTCATCTGCGCCGCCTCACGCACTCCCGACGAGCGCCGAGGAGACCTCGACGCCCAGTTGGGGGCGAACAACTGCGGAGTGGCCAGGTTCGCGGAGTTCGTCGAAGCGCCCCTGCGGGAGGTGACCGATTACGGCGAGCGCCGAATGCGCTCAGCCCTTGCCGCTTTGCCGGACGGAGCCTGGAGTTTCGAGGACGTGCTCGACAGCGTCGGCCCTGATCTTTCTCAGCAGCGACCGGCGCGTATCGCCGTGAGGGTTGTTTTGGAGGGCGATTGTGTGACGTTCGACTTCACGGGCACCGACCCGCAGCGCCCTGGCAACGTGAACGCCGTCAGAGCGGTGACCGTCAGTTGCGTCTCCTTCGCCCTCCGCTGCGCCACAGACCCTGGCATCCCTGCGAACGGAGGGGCGCTGCGCCCAGTGCAGGTGATAGCTCCCGAGGGCAGTTTGGTGGCGGCTCTGCCGCCGGCGGCGTGCGGAGCGGGCAACGTGGAGGCGTCCCAGCGGATAGCCGACGTGTGCCTGGGGGCTCTGGCTGGCATGGCCAGCGATCGGGTGGGGGCGGCTTCGCAGGGCACCATGAACAATCTGCTCATCGGAGGGCAGGGTTGGGTGTATTACGAGACCGTCGGCGGCGGCCAGGGAGCTAGACCAGGGCGCGACGGGATGAGCGGCGTGCACACCGGCATGACGAACACGCTGAACACGCCCGTGGAAGCCCTGGAGCGGTCGTACGGTTTGCGGGTGCGCCGCCTGCGGCTGCGTTCCGGAAGCGGCGGCGAGGGACGCTTTCGAGGAGGCGAGGGAGTAGAGCGCGACCTGGAGTTGCTGGAGCCGTGCACGGTCTCGCTGATCACCGAGCGCCGCCGCAGCCAACCCTGGGGTCTGGCCGGCGGCGGCGCTGGAGCGGCAGGGGAGAACTGGCTGCTGCGAGCAGGTCAGCGCTCCGACGCCGTGGAGCTGCCCGACAAGGTCACGCTAGACCTAGAGACGGGCGACATAGTGCGGATGCGAACCCCAGGCGGCGGCGGCTGGGGGGCTGCGGAGGCTGGGGAGGACGCTTGGGTTGCGGAAACTGAGGAGGCTGGGGAAGATGCGGAGGGTACAGAGGCTGCGGGGGTTGCGGAGGCGGCGCAATGAATGAATTCGAATTGCGCGAGTTGATTTTTTCGGGCAAAAGCTCAGTTCTTGAATTCAAAAGGGACGACGCTCACCCGGATTCGATTTCGAAAGAGATGTCAGCATTTCTCAATTTCGACGGGGGGCAAATCTTATTAGGTGTGGAGGATGACGGCACCATAACCGGGTTGAGCAGAACACCTAAAGAGGCTGAAGAATGGGTAATGAATATAGCACGAGATAATTTACAGCCTCGGATCATCCCTCATTGGCGCACAATCCGACTAGAAGGCAAAAAATACGTTGGGATAATTCGTTTGTCAGACGATAGTCCAGAAAAACCTCATAAGGCTAAGCGCGGCAATTCCTGGGTTACTTTTATTCGTGCTAGGAAAACATCTAGAGAAGCCACGCGTGAAGAAGAGGGACGACTTTATCAAGCACCCCAGATATTTTGCTATGATATTAAATCCGTTCCAGATACTACTCTGAGTAGTTTAGACTTAGTAAGAATAAAAAACTATTTTGATGTGATCCGAAATCGTGTATCTCCGGACATAACCGATGAAGCTAGTTGGCTTAGGATTCTAACGAGCATGGATTTTCTTGCAGAAGAAGGTGGAACTACCTTGAGCACTGTTGCTTCTCTCTTGTTGTTCGGCAAGAATCCTAATCGACAACTTCCCCAGTCGAGCATTACGGCTACAGTATTTTCTGGAACGAGAAAGAGCTACAATATTATTGATGAGGAAAGGATTAGAGGCCCATTAGTATCAATAATAGATAGTGGCGAGAGGGTATTAGAAAAGGGAGTCATAGACAGGGCTCAGGAGTTTATTACTCGTAACGTAGGTACTGAGTCTTATCTAGTTGGCGCTCGACGCATACGTCGAGATGCTCTTCCAGCAGATGCTGTCCGAGAATCAATTGTGAACGCAGTCGCTCACCGCGACTACATGTTCTATAGTACTGACATCGAGGTGTCGTTGTACGAAGATCGTCTAGAAGTCATTTCTCCAGGCAAGCTCCCCAAAGGTGTCACCGTGGAAAAAATAAAAGAAGGCAGACGTGTCCCCCGAAATGCTTTTCTGGCGGAAATGCTGAAGGATTATCGTTATATTGAGCATCTAGGGATGGGCATACCAGATATAATCATACGCTCAATGCGGGAGCACAACGGCACCGCCCCAGACTTGATCGAAGATGATGACCGCTTCACGGTGAGGTTGCGGAAGAGCTTGCCTTCAAATAAGAATGCCGATACAGATATATGATATTCTGTGAGGTTAAAGGAGTTTGAACAAATGGACAGTATAACACTAGAGAACTATCGATGCTTCCGCGATAAGCAAACAGCCCGCTTGGCGCCCATAACTCTGCTGGTAGGCGAGAACAGCACAGGAAAAACATCGTTCTTGGCCTTGATTCGTGCTTTGCAGGATATTGAATTTGAAGGAATCATTCCCAATTTCAAGAAGGAACCGTACGATCTCGGCAGTTTTGACGAAATTGCGCATCACAGGGGAAGAGGTGGAAGAGCGCGGACTTTTCAGGCAGGTTTTGACCTTAGTATACAAGATGCTAGGAGGCGCAGGAAGCTTGAGACCGTCAGAACTCATTATGAGGTCACATTTAAGAGTAAAGGAACTGCTCCATTTCCGAGAAGAAGACGTCTTGAGTTTGAAAAGGAGGTTTGGTTTGAGGAAAAAGGAGAAACAAAGAGTTCGGAAGAGAGGTCATTGTACTTTGGAACAAGAAACGGTGTATGGAAGTTTCCTGAACCTGCTAGAAACTTAAGAACTAGTCCCTACGGTCATAGGATAGAGCCAATGAATACGATAATGAGCTTTGCTTTTTTTAGATCAAGGAGGCAAATGGAAAGGTCTGAGTCACCTAAATTTGAAATTGTAGAAGGCGCTTCGCAACCTTCGGATGAGGATATTAAACTCTTAGAAAGTTACTCTAATTCTCCCATGAGGTCTAGGCGAAGATACAGTCAGAGGGTGTTAGCTAGTGCGCCAGTTCGTTTTAAACCATTTAGAACATATGATCCTTACCCCGTGGAACGCGATCCTGAAGGACTGTATGTTCCATATTATCTTGCGGAAATGCAGGATGAAGAAAATTGGCCATCTCTGCAAGGGGCGCTTGAAGAGTTTGGCCGAACTTCAGGTCTGTTTGATGAGATTTCGATCAAGCGTTTAGGTAGGGGTGGCAGTGATCCATTTCAGATTCAGATAAAAAAATACGGATCTAAAGCAACTAAAGTGAAGGGACCTAATCGAAATTTGATTGACGTTGGATATGGAGTTAGTCAAGTATTGCCTGTTATAACAGAACTATTCACTATAAAACCTCCTATCATGTTTCTCATACAGCAGCCAGAAGTGCATCTGCACCCGAGAGCTCAGGCATCTCTAGGTTCTTTGTTTTGCCAGATTGCGGGCTCAGGTCGCCAACTTGTTATAGAAACGCACAGTGATTACATTATAGACAGAATTCGTATGGAAGTTAGAGATAGGGCAACAAGCTTGAAACCTGACGACATTTCAATACTCTACTTTGAAAGCGGAAATTTGGATGTCAAGATTTATTCTTTGAAATTTGATAGTGAAGGTAATTTTATCGAAGTGCCGGATTCATACCGTCAGTTTTTCATGGAAGAAACACGAAAGTTGCTCAAGTTGTAATGTGTGGAATCTTAGATGCTAGTGCTGTGCATAAGGTTTTCGGGAAAGGGAGAGATCGTAGCGAAGCTGGTAAACAGTTTTTTAACTGGATCAATTCCAGAGGTCGCTTGGTAGTTGAAGAAAACGAGCAAACTAAATCGGGAAAGACTTTACGCAGTGAACTCAACAAGGTAGGTAAATTTAGTGATTGGTCTAACCAAGCGTACAGGGCGGGCAGACTTATCTACATCAAAGAGGAAGCGATTGATTCAGCAAAAGAGCGGTTAACCCGTAAAGGAAAAATTCGCTCAAATGATCGGCATATATTAGCACTTGCTGAGGCAAGTGGGGCTAGATTACTATATTCAAAAGATGAGGACCTGCGTAATGATTTTCAGGAACCTAACTTGTTGAGCTCTCCGGAGGGTAAGGTTTTTCCAACAGGAAATACTGCTGAAAATCGGAAAAAGCGAAATAGATTGCTCGCCGATAAGAATCTTTGCAGAAAGTTCCCCTGAGTGCAGTCGGTTGTTGACTTCAAATGATCCAAAAAGTAACAATCAGGAACTTCAAGCGCTTTACTGAGGAGACCTTTGAGTTGGAGGATTTGGTTGTTTTGGCCGGCCCCAACAACGCTGGAAAGTCGACATTACTTCAAGGAATCGCTACCTGGAAGTTCGGACTTGAGAGATGGATGTCTCAGCAGAAGGCCACTGCTAAGAGTACTAGGATGAAGCGAACCGGAGTGGCTGTTACCCGTGGGGATTTCGTTTCGGTTCCGCTCCGTGAAATGAACCTTCTTTGGCGCGGCCGGAGAGTCACCGACGGCCCTGGTAAGCCTCGCAAGATTGAGATCGTCGTTGAAGGTTTTGCGGACGAGGAGAACTGGGTATGTGGCCTCGAATTTGAGTACGCCAATCGTGAGATGGTCTATGTCCGTCCTCAAGGTGCCAAGAATCTCGATGAAGATGTTCTGAGAGATTTTCCGCCTGAACCTGTGCGAAGTCTTGGGATAGTACACGTGCCGCCTCTAATGGGCATTAGACCTGAAGAACCACGGCGTGACAGAGGAATGCAGGATCTTCTAGTAGGACAAGGCAGGCCAGGTGAAATACTCCGAAACCTTCTTTTTGAGGTTGTCGAGCGTGGAGAGGGCGAATGGAATGACTTTGCCGCGCATATCAAAGACCTCTGCGGAATTGAAATGCTCAAACCAACCTATTCTCCTGCTCAGCCTTATATTCGGAGTGAATACCGGGAGCGTGGCCTGCAGCGGCCGTTGGATCTCTCGAATGCCGGCAGTGGGACGCTGCAAGTTCTGCTTCTGTTTGCTTTCTTGTATGCAAGACCAGCCGCGGTCATTCTGCTCGACGAACCAGATGCCCATCAGCATGTCATTTGGCAGAGGCAGGTTTACGACTTGATCCGCAGGGTAGCGCGACAGCGCGGCGGACAAGTCGTAGTGGCTACGCATTCCGAGGTTCTTCTTGAAGCCACGGAACCGGAAAGGGTGTTGGCGTTCATTGGGGATGCTCAGCGTGCGCTTACAAGCAAGTCCGAACGTGACCAACTACGCGAAGCTCTGCCGATGGTGTCTGGGCGGCTTGCTTGCTGATGCGGTAGCGCGTCGCATCAGCGCGTCGCATCAGGGCGTCGCATCGGGCGTCCCTTCCGGCCTTTCTTACCTTTTCTCTTTGCCTTTGCTTCCCGCCTTTGTGTCCGCCTAGGGAAGTTCCTCAAATTCCTTCCGATTTCTTGTCAACCAATCTGGGGGGTGCTGCGTCTGTATCGGTGAAGGATCAACTTGTCGGGATAATTCAAACAGCCGAAACCCAAGAGCAGTTCGGGAGCACTGCGAAGTTGGAGCAGGGTTTCGGCGTGACGGCAAGGTGGGTTTGCGCTGTGGGAGCAAGCGCAGACCCACCTTTTTCGTATGCAGGCCGTCTGATCTGAAGGGCGTTCTGGAAGTCCTTGTCCAGGGGAGCTAGCAGCCCTGGGAGCTAGCTAGAAAGGCAGGCGGGCGTTCACGAAGGCGTTGCCGATGGGAACTTCCTGCACGCAAACAGCCCAGACCTCTCGGATGTTCCATCCCGGCGCCAAGTTGCTGTCTAGGGCGCACAGGAGGAACATCACCCGCTCGCCCGGTTCGTGTTCTGGTCTTGGATAGCCCCTCCAGTCCGAAGTGGGATCGTCAAGCGGAAGCCCGTCGAAGTTCACGCTCCTCTGCAGCGGGTTCAGTCCGAGGTCGAGAGTTCCGAAGAAACCCGTGCTATCCGGCGAGATGCCCGACGCTCCCCAAAGGAAAGGACGGAATTCCGAGTCTGGCAACAAGACGAAGAGAGCTAACTCCACGGCTTCGGCAGGGATGTTCCACCATTCCAACTCCGGCAGCGCCCCTATGTAGAAGTTCCCTTCCGGCAGGGGATCGCCCGGGTTGAAGTTCACCCCCCCGATTCGCATACCCCCCGGCCCTTCTTCAAATTCGCTGAATTGGAGGCTGTCGGCATCCGACCGCCCGCTACTGGTTGTGGTGGGCGGGGTCAGTTCTGTCCCAGGCGAACCGCAAGAGGCAATTCCCCCCGTCAGCAGGGCGGCAACGCAGACGCAAGCGAGGGTCATCCCTCCCCAGCGGAGCGGAAAACCTTTCTTCGATGTGAGCACGATTTGTAAGTGTAAGAGCCTCACCCTTATCGACGAGAACTATCCGTGCTGGCGGCGATTATGGCACGATGTCTACTCGGCAGTCGAAATTCACCCTGTTCTCATTCACCCTGTTCCCATTCACCCTGTTCTCTGTCCCGCCTGTTCTCGGTGCTCTCCGGCTAACCGGGGGTGGACATTGTCGAATAGGAGTTACAGAATGGTTTCGATGGAGTAGTCCATCCCCCTGCGCTGGCACCACAGTTCGGCAGCCTCGCGCTTTCGGCGCACGGAATCGGACTCGACCATATGAGCACCCTTGACTTCAAGTAGAGTCTTAGAGCTGTCCACGTATTCGACGAGAAAATCAGGGCGATAGGAGTGTCGACGACGATGGCGATCAATCCAAGTGATGCTGATGCCGTGGCGCTTTGTCCACTTGCGAACCGCCGGATCTCTCTCCAGGCGCTCCATCATGCGCTTTTCAAGTCCACTATCGAAGCTCTCGAAGTTCCATGTGCTTTTTCTCGGGCGGTCGTAATTTCCTCGTTCGCTAACTGCCATATTCGATCATTCCTCCGATGATGTCGGCCCGTTTTCCGACAAACATTTCGAGTTGCGGCAGTAATCGGGATGCCCGGACAAGGTAGTCCAGGTCGGCGAGAGAAAGTCTTCGTTCGTCCAACAAGCGATCCGATACGTGCCGGAGGAGCGGCCTGTAGACCCGATCCGAAAGATGAGGAGGGTAGCCGGCTGCTATCACGGCCTGCTCCGCTATGTCAAGCAGGCGTCCACGAATCCGCCCGGCAAGTTCACTTCTGCTCAGAGCAGGAGTATCCAGCACTTCGGAATCGCCTGGCGCACTCTTGAGGCGAGTCCAGCCGTCAGGTGTCAATTCTTCGCCAGTAACACCGGAGAGGGTTTGATCTGTGATTTCTATAGCCGTGAAGTCGTATTGGAAGGCGTCGAGTTTCTCTTTCCAGTCTCTTGCGGGCTCATTGAAATATTCCACTACGACTGGTTCCAACACTTCATGGCTGCTATCGAGAGGCTCAGGTATCTCGATTAGCAATTCGGGCTCAACGATCTCTTGTGTGGGTGGTATCTCTTGCAGCTCTTCCTCTTCAAAGACTTGATCCAAACCGACCTTCTTGCGAACTCGGGCGCGCAATAGTTTCCAGAGCCAGTCGTGATCGAGCTTGGGATGATCCACTATGGCGCAAATCTGAGGCTCATCGGAACCGAAGTCGGCTCTACGTATGCGACGCAACCCGCGTCCGACAACTTGAGGTCCATAGACCTTGCTTCCAAACTTGCGAAGCAGAAGAATGACGGAAACCTCGGGGACATCCCAGCCTTCACGGAGCATGGCCACGCTTACCACCGCTTCGTAACGGCTGCTCTGTCCGATAGCTGCCGCTTCTTTGCGCGCCTTCTCGTCCTCATCTTCAGTAACTATGAGAGTCCTGAGATTGAATTGCTGTTTGAGCATCTGCTTGGCGGCGCGTGCGTCGGCTTTGCTGACGGCTACTACGAAGAGGATGGGGTCGTAATGATCCATTGCATTCCGCCTGGCCTCCTCAAGTCGGTTGAGAGCGATGCTTATTTGCTGGTGCATCGGCTGGGTGTCGGTTACCCACTGGGTCGCGCTCACTCCGGCTTGATCCACCTCATCCCAATCGATTTCCTCGACATGTTTCGTTTCGCCCGACTCCGTGTCGGTATAGGTGAGTTCAACAGTCTCAACATCCGGCTGATAGACGACTGGAGTTGAAATGATGCTGTCGCGCAGAGCAGCCGGGACCTCGTACTCGAAGATCATTCGACTATCGATCGGCTTTTCGTCGGGGCGATCGGGAGTGGCAGTGGTGTCGAGCCGGAAGCGGTATCCGGGGTGCTCCTGCAGATTCTGCAATGTGCGGAAATACTCTGGAGCAGGTGTGTTGTGTGCTTCGTCGTTGAAAATGGCGAAAGGAGTTTGCTCGGCTTGTAACAGATTCCACAGGTTTTGCTGTCCGGTTCTAGTGCTCCTATAGAACTGATGAATGTTGGCGAGCACCACGTTGGATCCGAAGAGATCAGCTGCAGTTCTCTTATAAGATCCACCTAGCGTGGTAAGCGCGAAACTCTCGGCAGACACCATCATGTCGGGAGGGATGAGGCCGCGTTCTTTGAAGACCTTCCCTTCGGAAAAGTCTTCTTCCAATCGGTCTCTCACTATGAGATTTGGGCAGATAATCAGGAATCTTTGAATATCCAGAGAAAGCCGCAGCCAGACCATGACTGCCGCCATTAGTGCTGTTTTTCCGCCCCCAGTAACGATGTTTACCAAGAGTCCTTTTTCCCAGAAAGTTTTTCCTGCGATTTCTCTGGCGTAGATGACACGGAGAAGTGCTTCCCATTGATGGCGCCACAGACGGTCTGGATTTGGGTGACGTTCGTCTTCAGGGTCTGCAAGAAACTTCAGATAATTGTGTGTAGTGTTAGAGGAGGATTCGAAACCGTTCGCAATCCAAGTTTCGAATTTGTGTTCTAGCGGAAGAAAATCGTTTATCAATGTGACTTATTGGGTAATAATTGCTGTTATTCGATCGAGATTGTTTTGTAGTGTTCGCCTTCTCCGCCTTTGTCATCTTGGATCTTGCACCCCACTCGATATATACCGGTTTTAGGGAAGGTGTGCTGAGTTAGGAGCAGAGGACCTGTGCTCTTACGCTTGGTGTTCTGGAACCATTTACCTGATTCGGCGCGGAATGTTTTTCCGTTATAATTGAAGTCCCACTGAACGTTGATGATCTTGGAATCGGTATTTGTTGTATGACTGTCGCTCGCATCAAAGCAATAATGACGATGTTTGAGGCGGCGGGATGTGAATGATACTAAAGGCGGCCTGACGAACGTAAGAAACTCTGAGTAGTCGCCTCGGTCGGTGGACTGTCTTGCGATGTGTTCTCGGAATTTTGGAGAATCGATGCGGATCTGTTCAATTCGCACGAATGCGATAGTGAGCGTTTCTCTTTCTCGCAGTTCTTCAGCGGCTTTCTGGGCGTCTTCGCGGAATCCCCAGGCCAGCATGATACCATTTCTCAGCCCTTCATCTCCACCGTATCGGGGAAGTCGCGCTATGGCCTGAGCGAAGTGGTTGACGTCTGCTGCAGTTACTCGTTGGGTTGAGTTTTGAGACCCAACCCAGACAGGGATACGCGCATTGTTCCCTTTGTAGGCGTGTATCCCGTCATCGTTGCTAGGATGAGCGTCATAGCAGGCCAGTATGAAACTCCTGAACTCTTCAGGGGGCATAGTCTCTAAGTGTTCAGATTCATAGACTCCCCAGTGTTCAATTGTGAAGTCTGGTGTTTCGGGGACATCAAGTTCAGTGGCGAGCGGAGCCTTAAGGCGCTCGGCAGTCACTGCTATGGCAACACGCGACTGGTCGCAGGCGATCCAGCGCCGCCCTAGTCGTTGAGCGACTGCGGCTGTGGTTCCTCCCCCAACAAATACGTCTAGTACGAGGTCGTTTGGATTGGATGAAGCTTGGAGGATTCTTTCGATTAATATCTCAGGCTTTTGGGTAGGATACCCAACTCGTTCTCCTGAAGTTTGCGACATGGTGTGTTCAATGAGTTCATCATGGTCCCATATAGAATCAATAGGCTTACCTCCTTTAAGATAGTACTTTTTCCCGTCCTGCACAAAGTACTTACCCACCTCATCCTGAGATGAGTATTTCTGGGCCATCCACTTACTTACATTCATTCGGATCTTGTTATGATGACTCTTGACTGATCTTGCATAGTAAAAAATAACATCATGTTTGCGCGGAAACCAGCGCTTTACATTAAAACCTCCCAGTCCGTAATGCCATATTATTTCGTTGCGAAAATTCTCATATCCAAATATCTTGTCCATCTCGACTTTGATGTAGTGTGAGGCGTGCCAGTCGCAGTGGACGTAGATCGAGCCGGTCGGCTTTAGGATTCGTTTCATTTCGTAGAGTCGAGCGTTGAGCCATATCAAGTATCCATCAAGACCGCCTTCCCAAATGTCGGAGAATGAACGTTCTTCGTTCTGATCTCCCCAAATTACGTTGTAGACCCTGTTTGAAAAGAAAGGAGGATCGATATAGATCAGATCTATACTTTCCGACGGGAGAGTGCGCATGATGTGGAGATTGTCACCCCATATCAGGCGGTTGGGCTTCAGTTCGGGAGCTCCGAAGCTGAGACGGTCTACTATTTGAGTCGGTAGTCGAACCTCGGGATAATGATTACGAAATCCGGGATTTTTCGGATCCCAACCGAGCGGTGTGATCGGGACGGGGACATTTCCGAACCGCGCCGGTGGGCGAAAGAACTCTTCCTGATTCGGAAGTTGAGGGGGGGGGGGGGGTTCAGCCATGTTCGCTATGAGGCGATGCTATCGCATGTGGGGAGCATAGTGACAAAATTTTTTGGATTCCCTCTGTGGCAGTTGCGTCTTCCTCGAAATCTGCGCTCTGTCTGAGCGCTGTTGGCAGCACTGGAGCGGCCATGTGCAGACAGTTCGCTCCGGCGACATCCTGATACGTCTTCTCCTTTGTTCTCGGAATTCTCGCCTACTGAGGCTGCGTCCGGCCGGTCGTCCGTGCGGGCGTCCGGCCGGACGCTAGTTTTTTAGTTTTCTCCGCAGGGAAGGATTATGCGGGGGCTAATTTGTACGCAATTATTCGCTGCGACGCTAAGTGGCCAGTTCTCGGCGCTTAAGCTTATAGCGTCCTTACGGTGCCAGGAGTCTGTGTATATTATTATGTTGGATCGGGGCATTTCGGGGTAGGCTAGGCTACGATTTTGGCCTACTCTTGGCACTACATCACACCATGCGGTGTTAGCATTTTGATTGTATGGAAATTGATAGATGTGGCCGGTGTCTCTGTTTGCTTGTGTTATTATTGGTACTCTAACTTCTAGTGTGAAATATTGTTTGGTAGTATCACTTAAGTCTGGGTTTGTATCTTTGCATAACTCCTCGATTCGGGAGTTATAAATGAGACGGTCTTCTTCTCTGGTGTAATAAGGACCAGGCCCACTTGGCCTCAAGTGGTGATATGGTGGTTTTCTGCGCATTATCCTGTTAACTTCTCGTTGACTTGCTTCTTCCATTGCTATTGTTGGTTCGGTTAACGTCGGTGCTGCGGTCGTCGTTGTTGTCCCGCATGGCTCGATCACGCACCCGACTGCGGGTGGAGGTGTCGGTGCTGCGGGTGGCGGCGTTGCTGCTGCGGTCGTTGTTGTTGTCCCGCACGGTTCGATCACGCATCCGACTGCGGGTGGAGGTGTCGGTGCTGCGGGTGGCGGTGTAGGTGCTAGTGCTTCTAGTTTTTCGGTGTATCCGGCGATCGCGTTGTTCCAGATTCTGACTTGATTGTCGGCTCTCTCTATTTGGGGGGCGTAAAAGTCGCGGATCTCTTGGATCCAGTTATCCCGAAGCCTTACTAAGCGTTCGCTTTCAGACTGATAGCGGTTGCGGGCTATGGTGGCGCGGGCTATGTCTTCGCGCAGGCGTTCTTCTTCTGCGCTTTCGGTCGCTGTAGCGGGCGCTACGGCTAGCATCACTGCTAGTACTGCTATTGCTAGTGTGATTGCTGCTATTGCTGATTTAGTCATTGTTTTCTCTTTAACTGTTGGTAGCACTGTCTTTTGGCAGCACTGTTCGGGGCTTGCTTGGGCTAAAAATTCTTACGCTGTGTTTTTTCTGCTGAGGTGGCGTTCTCAGGTTTAGCGTCCGGCCGGACGTCCGCACGGACGACCGGCCGGACGCTAGTTTTTTTAGTTTTCTCCGCAGGGAAAGATATGCTGGGGCAAGCGCAACAACTAGTTCCCGTATCCGGTGAAGCCGCAGGGAAAGATTATGCTGGGATGATTACCGC
This sequence comes from Acidimicrobiales bacterium, assembly GCA_965242895.1. Classification (GTDB taxonomy): domain Bacteria; phylum Actinomycetota; class Acidimicrobiia; order Acidimicrobiales; family CATQHL01; genus CATQHL01. Next base: position 635,283 of record OZ251507.1, on the reverse strand, counting down.
TCCGCTCACCTCTCGCTCCCCCCACCGTATCCGTTGAAGCCGCAGGGAAAGATTATGCTGGGGCTAATTTGTACGCAATCATTCGCTGCGACGCTAAGTGGCCAGTTCTCGGCGCTTAAGCTTATAGCGTCCTTACGGTGCCAGGAGTCTGTGTAGATTATTATGTTGGTTCGGGGCATTTCGGGGTAGGCTAGGCTACGATTTTGGCCTACTCTTGGCACTACATCACACCATGCGGTGTTAGAATTTTGCTGGTGTGGAAATTGATTGATGTGGCCGGTGTCTCTGTTTGCTTGTGTTATTATTGGTACTCTCACTTCTAGTGTGAAATATTGTTTGGTAGTATCACTTAAGTCTGGGTTTGTATCTTTGCATAACTCCTCGATTCGGGAGTCAAAAATGTAGGGATCTTCTCCTCTGGTGTAATAAGGACCAGGCCCACTTGGCCAGTTGTGGTGATATGGTGGTTTTCTGCGCATTATCCTGTTAACTTCTCGTTGACTTGCTTCTTCCATTGCTATTGTTGGTTCGGTTGGCGTTGGTGCTGCGGTCGTCGTTGTTGTCCCGCATGGCTCGATCACGCACCCGACTGCGGGTGGCGGCGTTGGTGCTGCGGGTGGCGGCGTTGCTGCTGCGGTCGTTGTTGTTGTCCCGCATGGCTCGATCACGCACCCGACTGCGGGTGGCGGCGTTGGTGCTGCGGGTGGCGGTGTAGGTGCTAGTGCTTCTAGTTTTTCGGTGTATCCGGCGATCGCGTTGTTCCAGATTCTGACTTGATTGTCGGCTCTCTCTATTTGGGGGGCGTAAAAGTCGCGGATCTCTTGGATCCAGTTATCCCGAAGCCTTACTAAGCGTTCGCTTTCAGACTGATAGCGGTTGCGGGCTATGGTGGCGCGGGCTATGTCTTCGCGCAGGCGTTCTTCTTCTGCGCTTTCGGTCGCTGTAGCGGGCGCTACGGCTAGCATCACTGCTAGTACTGCTATTGCTAGTGTGATTGCTGCTATTGCTGATTTAGTCATTGTTTTCTCTTTCTCTTTCTTTCGGTAGAGCTGTTCAGGGCTTGGTTGGTTGGGCTAGTAATTCTTACGCTGTGTTTTTTCTGCTTTTGTTGATATCGGCGCCGGCGCTGGAGGGCGACGGTAGATCGAGCTGGTCGGCTTGAGGATTCGTTTCATTTCGTAGAGTCGAGTGTTGAGCCATATCAAGTATCCGTCAAGGCCGCTTTCCCAAATGTCGGAGAATGAGCGTTTTTCGTTCTGATCTCCCCAAATTACGTTGTGGACCCTGTTTGAGAAGAAGGGAGGGTCGATATAGATCAGATCTATACTTTCCGACGGGAGAGTGCACATGATATGGAGATTGTTACCCCATGTCAGGGGGTTAGGTTTCAGTTCGGGAGTTCCGAAGCTGAGGCGGTCGACTATTTGAGTCGGTAGTTGAACTAGGGATAATGATTGCGAAATCCGGGATTTTTTGGACCCTAACCGAGCGGTGTGATTGGGACAGGGACATTTCCGAACCGCGCTGGAGGGCGAAAGAACTCTTCCTGATTCGGAAGTTGGGAGAGGGGGGGGGGGGGGTGATCAGCCATGTTTATTATGAGACGATGCTATCGCGTGTGGGAGCATTGTGACAACATTTTTTGGACACCTTTGCGACAGTTGAGCCTTCCTCAAAATCTGCGCGCTGTTGGCAGCACCGGAGTGACCGTGTGCAGACGGCTCGCTCCGGCGAAATCCTGATACGTCTTCTCCTTTATCCCGGGATTCCCCGCCTAGCCCCCCGGAATTCTTCGCTTAGCCCCCGGGATTCCCCGCCTAGTTCTGGAATTCCCCGCCTGGGGGCTTCGGCTGGGGAAAACTTGAGCATCCGATCTTAGACGAGCGCAAGAGTTCTGGCCGGCCCGACTTGTTGTCAGGCCAGACTCGTCTTCAAGTTCCTCAAGTAGAGACTCTTCCCAAGCAGCCCCGAATCCTCCGAAAGCCTCGACAGACAGACTCCAAAGCGATGCCCAACGAACCGCGCCGCAGATCGACCGGACATTCCAGCGGTCAGCCTCCCTTGCCGCCGCCGTCTAAAGGCGGGCTTCGCGCCCTGTTCAAAGCGGCTGGTTCGTCGCGCAGCCGGAGCGGCGTTCAGAGTTTGACGGCCCTAGGGCTGCTGGCCATAGTGAGCGTGCTGGTGGGGTGGATGCTCGGAGCTAGCGCGGATCGCTTGGAGACTATGAGCGGTCTGTTGATGATGGTGCCTGCAGCCATCGCCTTGCGAGGCAACATTTTCGGTGCCTTGGGGTCGCGCCTGGGCACGGCCATCCACTCGGGCACCTACCGCTTGAGTCTGCGTCCGGCCTCGGTGATGGGGGAGAACGTCATCGCTTCGCTGGCGTTAAGCCTCGCCGCATCGGCAGCTTTGGCGATCTTGGCGAAGGCAGCCGCATGGGTTTTCGGGATTGCGGACTCCATCAGCCTCGGCGCATTCATGGTCATCAGCATTTTGGGAGGGCTTCTGGCCTCGCTCTTCGTGCTCGTCGTCGCCCTCGTCTTGGCTGCGGGTTCGGCGCGTTTCGGCTGGGATCCCGACAACGTGACGGCGCCGCTGGTGACTGCAACCAGCGACGCCATAACTCTCCCAGCGCTGTTATTGGTGGTGCCGGTTGCCCAGTCTCCCGACGCTGCCCTGATCGTGGGAAGCGTGTGCGTCGGCGCTGCGGTGGTCGGCGCCGCAGCCTCCTGGAGTTTCGGGCGGGCGCCGCTTCGCACCATCCTGCGGGAGTCGTTCCCTGTGTTGGTCGTGGCCTTGATGCTTGACCTGGTGGCGGGGGTGATTGTCGAGCAGCAGGTGTCATTCCTGGGCCGCTGGCCTGCTCTGCTGGTGCTTCTGCCGGGCTACCTTGCCCTAGCGGGGGCGCTCGGAGGCATCCTCTCCAGCCGTCTCGCCAGCAAGCTTCACTTGGGCTTGATCGAACCCACTTCAGTGCCTGGCCGCGACGCTCGCAGGGAGTTGCGCCGGATAATCCTCCTGGCCGTGCCCACCTTTGCCGGCATCTCGCTTCTGGCTCACGGCGCAGCTGTGCTCGGCGGCCTTAGGTCACCCGGCTTGGCCGACATGCTTGCGTCGGCGGTTCTGGGCGGCGTGGCGGCCACGGCGATTGCGGTGCTGGCCGCCTATTACGGCACTATTGCGGCTGAGCGGGTGGGATTAGACCCCGACACCTTCGGCATACCCCTGGTCACCTCCAGCATGGACCTCGCAGGCGCCCTCACCCTGGTCGGCGCTCTGGGAGTTCTCGGCGTGCTGGGGTCGGCTTAAGTCGATGGTCGTAGAGACCTCTCGGTGTTCGGGCTCCCCGCATGCTGCAAGCGGCTTTGCTGCGTTGCGGCCTTCCGCCCGTCTCGGCGGCTTGCGTTGCGGCCTTCCGCCCGCTTCGGCGGCTTAGCCGGCATTAGACGAGCGCTAGTCGTGTAGCATCAGGAGAAGCAGCGATGGAAGAACGCCCCCGCAATCTGCGCTCGATGCTCGCCGAAGCGAAAGACCTCAGCGAGTTGATGGTGGACTTGGCTTATGCCTCTGTCTACTTCGGTGAGCATGAGATGGCTTCCGAAGTGAGCGACCTGGAAGAACGCATGAGTGATCTCGTGCACGACATGCGCGCCGTGTGCGTCAAGGCCGCCCGCAACCCCCGAGACGCAGAGGGGATGTCCTCTGTTCTGCAGGTGGTCAGCGCCATAGAGCGGATCGCCAACGACGCCGTGGATATCGCCCGCATCGTCACTCACCAGTTGGGCATTCCTGCGGCTCTGGTGGCCGACCTCTTCGCTGCCGCCGAGGTCTCGCACCGGGTGGAAGTGGGGGAGGGTTCGCGCATGGCCAATTGCCCGGTGAGTGCGCTGGAGTTGCCGGTCGCCACGGGCATGCGCATCATGGCCATCCGCAGGGGCAGGGAATGGATCACCGACGTGGACGGCGATCAGGTCTTGCTGCCCGCCGACGCCCTTTTTATGCGCGGCACGGCCGCTGGGATCACCAGGCTGCGTGAACTCGCCGGAGATCAGGATTGGGAACCTCCGGCGCCGCCGGAATCCACCTGGATCACCGACCTGGATCGGGCGGTCGACTTGCTAGTGGATATGAAAGACCTCTCCGAAGTGGCAGTCGGGTTGGCCTACTCAACCCTTGTGCTGAGTGACATGGGGTTGGCGGCTCAGGTGCGTCATCTCGAGAGCCGGCTCGACGAGATGAACGACCAACTGGAACTCTGGGTGCTCAGAGCTGCGGCAGCGGCTTCCGACCCGGGGCCGCTGAGGGGTCTGCTCCACCTCTCGAATGCGGCGGAAGACCTGGGTGATCAGGCCAGTCAGATGGTCTGGTTGGTGGAAAAAGGGGAAGACCTCCACCCCATCCTGGAGATCGCCCTAGGCGATTCCGACGATGTGGTCGTGGAGTATCCGGTGGCGAAAGGCTCGGTCGTGGAGGGGCGCTCGCTTGCGGAGATGAAACTCGACATCGAGCCGGGTTTCAGCGTCCTAGCCATCCTGCGGGGGAAGCGCTATTTCTACCGCCCGCGTGGAGGCATGCTGCTTCGACGGGGCGACGAGATCATCGCTTCGGGTCCCGACGAGGGACGGGAAGCCTTCGCAGCGCTTCTGGGCTGGGAGCTGTATAGGGACGAAGAACTGGGCATCGAAGAACTGGAGCCGATCGAATCGGTGTCGGCTTCACGGTGAGTTCGCCTGTCCGTTCCCTGCGGCTGCTCACGGTGCACGCACACCCCGACGACGAGTCCTCCAAAGGTGCCGCCACGGTGGCGCGTTACGCGGACGAAGGAGTGCGCTCTGTGCTGGTCTGCTGCACCGGCGGGGAGGAAGGCAGCATTCTCAACCCGGCGGTCGACACTCCGGGAGCGAGGGAGCGCTTGCCGGAGTTGCGTCGGGAGGAGCTGCATCGGGCGGCCGAGATCATCGGTTACGACGAGGTGATCTGGCTGGGCTACAGGGATTCCGGCATGGCCGACGCAGAGCACCCTCCGTCGCCGGACTCCTTCGCTGCCGCCCCCCTCTCTGAGGCGGTGGAGCGACTCACTGCCATCATCCGCGCCGAGCGTCCGCACGTGATGATGATCTACGCCGACGATCAGCAGGGCTACCGCCATCCTGATCATTTGCGTGTCCACGATGTGGGGTTGGCTGCTTTCGAGTCAGCGGGCGAACGGGAGGCTTACCCCGAAGCCGGAAGCCCCTGGCAACCCCTGAAGCTCTACTACACCATCTGGTCGAAGGCCAGGCTGGTGGCCACTCACGAGAAGATCATCGAACTCGGTCTGGAGTCTCCTTACGACGAGAAATGGTTCGATCGTCCGTGGCTGGATCATCGGATCACCACCCGAATTGAGGTGGAGAAGTGGTTCGACAGGCGCTGCGACGCGCTCCTGGCGCACGCATCGCAGGTAGACCCGGACTCAGAGTTCTGGTTTGCCCTGCCCAGAGAGGTTGCTCGGGGCGTCTACACGACCGACGACTACATCCTCGCCCGCTCGCACGTGAGCACCGAACTGCCCGAGGACGACCTGTTCGCAGGTCTCCGCTGAATCGGTGTCGAGACTGGCGGCGGGACACTTCGACCTTCCCATGGCGTGAGGGAGTGAGCAGAGTGCGTTTTCTGAGCGACGAGCACCATCCGATCCTTGACGCCGCCCCGTCGTCGAGATGCCCGTCGCCGGCGGTGAGGGAGTGAGCAGAGTGCGTTTTTTGAGCGACGAGTGGCTAGCGGCGCTGAAGGGCGCGGCCAAGGACTTGCCCTCGACGCCCGGCTGCAGCCTGAACCTGAAAGTGGAGGTTTCCGACAGCCCGGACGGCCGGCGTCGTCTGGGCGTCCGACTGGTGGACGGCCAGCTTGCTGAGGTTTCACTTGTTTTTCCCGTCGACGCCGACTGCACCCTGACGTGCAGCTACCCCGACGCCGCAGCCATGTGGGAGGGTCGGCTGGATCCTGCCGTGGCCTACATGCAGGGGAAGTTGAAGTTGGAGGGGGCTTATGAGCGTGTGCTCTTCGGGCTGCGCCCCATGCTTAGCGGTGCTTCCAGAGACGCTCTCAGAGAACTGAGGGAGAGGTTGGCGCCGCTCTGATGCGGCCCTGACAGCGTTCTGATTTCTGATCCTCTCCGGGGGGGGGGGGGGGGGCCTCTGATGTGGTCTAGGCGCTGCTCCCTCTGAGGTTCTGGCGCTGCTCCCCGAACGGTCTAAGGCGCTGCTTCCCGTGTGGTTCTCGCTGCTCCCCGTGTGGTTCTCGCTGCTTCCCGAACGGCCCCTACCGCTATGTTCCGAAGCTGGGAACGTCTCCTCCGACGATCTTGCTGAAGGCCTCGGCCAATTCGCCTGGGCGCGGAAAGCGGTCTTCGCAGGCGTGTTTAGAGAAAACCGTCTCCCCGTCGATGCTCACGTCGAAGACCCCATCAGTGCCGGTGATGAGCGTGAGTTCAGACACCATGTGTTGATATGCGGCGAGAATTTCCTTGGCGGCGCTCACGGCGCTCGGATGATAATCTCAAGGGACGCAGTAGGTAATTGAGACTTGATGCTTCTTCGGCGATATCCACATGCGGCGCTTGTCCTCCGAGTGTTCAGGGTGTTCGGGGTGGGGCTTTAAGCCGACTATATCGCCCTCACATCCGCTAGCCCGTGTAGCCGACCCTTCCTGAACGAGTCTCCGGCAGCGGCGGGGATTTTGTGGGGAACTCGCATCCGCCGGACTGTGTCGCTGTCGACCTTGCGGACAGCGCGGACGGCGCGGACAGCGCGGGCGGGATGGCAGTCGTTCTTTCGTGCCTTCGGGGAGTTTGACTGGTGTCGCCGTCGACCTTGCTGACAGCGCGGGCGGCGCGGGCGGAATGCGCGGGCGGGATGCAGCGAATACTCTGGCAGTCATGAGCAACAACCTGAAGATTCGAAGCAGTGAAGTCACCTCCGGCCCTGAGCGGGCTCCGGCTCGAGCCATGCTGCGGGCGGTCGGCATGACCGACGATGACTGGGACAAGCCTCAGGTGGGGGTGGCCTCCTCCTGGAACGAGGTCACTCCGTGCAACCTGCCCCTGTCTCGGCTGGCGAGACGCTGCAAGGACGGAGTGCGAGAAGCCGGCGGATTTCCCCTGGAGTTCAACACCATCGCCGTCAGCGACGCCATCTCCATGGGAACCGAGGGCATGCGCGCCTCCCTAGTGAGCAGGGAGATCATCGCAGATTCCGTGGAGGCGGTGATGCACGGCGAGCGGCTCGACGCCTTCGTCAGTTTTGCCGGCTGCGACAAGTCGCTGCCTGGGATGCTCATGGCAGCGGCCAGGTTGAACCTGCCCAGCGTTTTCGTCTACGGCGGCTCGATACTCCCTGGGCGGCTAGGGGAACGCACCCTGGACATCGTGAGCGTCTTCGAGGCGGTTGGAGCCCACGCCGTCGGTGACATGGACGCGGCTGAACTCACTGAGATAGAGCGCAACGCCTGTCCCAGCGAAGGCAGTTGCGCCGGCATGTTCACGGCCAACACCATGGCATCGGTGGGGGAGGGATTGGGGATGTCGCTGCCAGGAAGCGCTTCTCCCGCTGCGCCGGACGTTCGACGCGATGACATCGCCTATGAGAGCGGACGGGCGGTGCTGAACCTCATGCGCGCCGGCATACGCCCTAGAGACATCCTCACCAAAGCCGCCTTCGAGAACGCCATCGCCCTGGTGATGGCGTTGGGCGGCTCCACCAACGCCGTCCTGCACCTGCTGGCCATCGCGTACGAGGCGAGAGTGAGCTTGGAGTTGGACGACTTCAACCGGATTGCGGCGAGGGTGCCGCACCTAGCCGACACCAAGCCGCACGGGCGCTATCACATGCTCGACGTCGACCGCGTGGGCGGAGTGCCAGTGGTGCTGCGGATGCTGATGGAGGAGGGTCTGCTGAACGGCGGCGAGGTGACCGTGACCGGCAAGACCGTGGCGGAGAATCTGGCCGAGATCGATCCCCCGGCTCCCGACGGCAGCGTGATCCACCGCTTCGAGGATCCCATCTGGGACATCGGCGGAATTGCGGTGCTCACCGGCAGCCTCGCCCCGTCTGGTGCTGTGGTGAAGGTGGCGGGCATCGACGCCGAAAGCTTCGACGGAAGGGCGAGGGTCTTCGACAGCGAAGACGACGCAAAGGATGTGGTGCTGGCGGGAGGAATCAACCCTGGCGACGTCGTGGTCATCCGCTACGAGGGGCCCAAAGGCGGCCCGGGCATGCGTGAGATGCTGGCCATCACCGGCGCTATGAAGGGGGTAGGGCGAGGCTCTGACGCAGCCTTGGTGACGGACGGACGATTCTCCGGCGGCACGCACGGGTTCTGTGTGGGGCACGTTGCGCCGGAAGCCTCGGAAGGGGGGCCTCTGGCGCTTGTGGAAGACGGCGACCGCATCCGTATCGACGTGCGCGAGCACTCCATCGATCTGATGGTGCCGCCCGACGTTCTGGCCGAACGGCGGGATAGTTGGCGGGCGCCTGCGCCCCGCTACTCCTCCGGCTTCCTTGCGAAGTATGCGAAGCTGGCTGCCGGCGCTGAGAAGGGTGCCGTGACCGAGGCCTGATCCCTTCCGCATCGGTTGCGGCAACCTCCGGCTATACTTGCTGTTGTGGATTTCCACAGGACGTACGCAAGCCGACTTCTCGTTCAAGTAGTAATTCTTTGACGAGCGGTTCATGCCGCTCGTCTTTTGTCCTCCCGATCGGGAGGACATTTTTTTAGCGGCCAAGAACCGAATCAACAGGGGATCAATACCAAGCAAGGGGATCGACCGGAGGTGAACACATGAAAATGAACGGAGGACAGGCTCTGATGCGGAGTCTGGAGAACCACGGAGTGGAGATCATCTTCGGGTTGCCGGGAGGTGCGATCCTGCCGGTTTACGACCCGCTGCTGGAATCCTCCATCCGTCACGTCCTAGTGAGGCATGAACAGGGTGCTGGCCACATGGCTCAGGGTTACGCACAGGCCACTGGGCGGCCGGGCGTGGCCATGGTCACCAGCGGGCCGGGCGCCACCAACATCGTCACCCCGCTCTGCGACGCCTACATGGACTCGGTGCCCATCGTCGTCATCACCGGTCAGGTGCCCTACGCCGCCATAGGCACGGACGCCTTTCAGGAGTGCGACACGACCGGCATCACCATGACCATCACGAAACACAACTATTTGGTTTCGGAGGCTTCCGAAATCCCACAGGTGATACACGACGCGTTTCACATCGCAACCACGGGCCGACCCGGCCCGGTGCTGGTGGATATTCCCAAGTGCATAGTCGACCCCCGCAACCCCCGCTCAAGCCTGGACTGGTACGACCCGACGGGCAACAACCTGCCCGGTTATCAGCCTCTCGCGTCGCCCGACGCTCAGGATGTGGAAGCGGCGGTCGATCTGATCTGCGCGGCCCGTCGTCCTGTCATCTACTCGGGCGGAGGCATTCTGAAGTCGAGGGCGAGCGAGGTGCTGCTGGAGTTCGCCGAGTTGGTTCAGATGCCGGTGGTCACGACACTCATGAACCGCGGCGGCTTCCCGGACGATCACCCGCTGTGCCTGGGGATGCCCGGCATGCACGGCAACTACACGGCAGTCACTTCGATGCAGAAGGCCGATCTCCTGATCGCTCTCGGCGCTCGCTTCGACGACCGGGTGACGGGCAGGGTCGGCGACTTCGCCCCCGACGCCAAAGTCGTTCACGTCGACATCGATTCCGCAGAGTTAGGGAAAGTGCGCAAGCCCGAAGTGGCCATAGCCGCCGATTGCCGGGAGGCCATTGAAGCCTTCACGTCCGCAGTCAGGGCCAGAGGCGGGACGGGCGCCCAAGCCGACCGCAGCCGCTGGATGGCTCAGATAGCTGACTGGCAAGCCCGCTACCCCCTGGTCTACGACGACAGCGCCCCGGGCGGAGTTATCAAACCCCAGTACGTGATAGAGGAGCTGCGAGACGCCGCCAAGGACGACACAATCGTGTGCGCCGGGGTGGGTCAGCATCAGATGTGGGCAAGTCAGTACTGGCGCTTCAACCACCCATACACGTGGATCAACTCCGGCGGGCTGGGGACGATGGGGTTTGCGGTGCCGGCTGCTGTAGGGGCCAAAGCGGGCTGTCCCGACCGCATGGTCTGGGCAATCGACGGGGACGGCTGTTTTCAGATGACCGCTCAAGAATTGGTGACGGCGTCAGCGGAGCGTCTCCCCATCAAAGTGGCGATACTCAACAATTCCTATTTGGGAATGGTCAGGCAGTGGCAGGAACTCTTCTATGACGAGCGCTATTCCGAGGTCGACCTCACTCGTGAACTGCCTGATTACAAGAGGTGGGCCGAGGCGATGGGGTGCGCTGCCATGCGCATCACTGCGCCCGAGGAGGTGCGGCCGGCCATCGAGAAGGCGAACGAAGTGAACGACCGTCCAGTGGTGATCGAGTTCCGGGTCGATCACGAGGAGAACGTGTTTCCGATGGTGCCGGCGGGGGCTTCCAACGATGAGATAGTCCTGTCGCCGTCGCAGCTGCAAGGCCAGACCTAGGTTGAGGCGGAGATGCAGAGGCTTCCACTGCGGATGCGTGTGTGCGGTCGGTCGTGGTGCGGTCGGCTGCTGTGCGTGCGGTCGGTCGTGGTGCGGTCGGCTGCTGTGCGGTCGGCGCGGTCGTGCCGCCGGCCTTGCGGTCGGTCGTCTGCACAGGCTTGGATGATTGGTGAGTAAGCCCAAAAAGCGCCTGCACACGCTCGTCGTGCTCGTCGAGAACAAGGCGGGCGTGCTAGCCAGGGTCGCAGGATTGTTCGCCCGCAGAGGGTTCAATATCGAATCTCTGGCGGTGGCGCCCACCGACAACCCCGAACTCAGCCGGATCACGCTGGCCACCGACGCCGACGCTGCACCCCTCGATCAGGTGATCAACCAACTCGACAAGTTGGTGAACGTGGTGAGTATCCGTTTGCTGCTGCCCGAGGAGTCGGTGGAGAGAGAACTGCTAGTGGCCACCGTTTCGGCGCTTCCCGAAGCTCGCGGCCAGGTGATGGACCTGGTTCGCATCTTCGACGCCCGCGTGCTGAGCGTGGGGCCGGACAAGTTGATGGTGTCGCTGTCGGGCGGTCCGACCCGGGTGGACGACTTCGAGAGCCTCCTGCGCCCGTTCGGAATCGTGGAACTGCAGCGAACCGGCAAAGTGGCGCTGCCCCGTCTGGCCAGTTCCGGCGGCGAGGTGGGCGAGTTCTAGGAGTCCGAGAGAGCCCACGCAGTTCCCCAGACTTCCGGGCGTCGCCGCTCTTCCCCTGAAGCCCGCCGCTCCCTCCCTAGTAGGAATAGCTCTCGCTCGCAGTTCCCGCACTTCCGGGGCGCCGCCGCGTTCCCCTGAAGAGGGGAGGCGCTGACATAATTACCAACAGGATTACCGGCAGGCAGATCGTGCTGTCGGACGTCTAAGCCCAAGAAAGCCTAAGGAGCAGTCATGACCGCAAAGATGTACTACGCCAACGACGCCGACCGAGCCGTCATCGCCGACCGCAAAGTGGCGGTGCTGGGATACGGGTCGCAAGGTCACGCCCACGCCCTCAACCTCAAGGATTCCGGCATCGACGTGCGCGTGGGACTGCGCGAGGGCTCGTCCTCTGCGGTCAAGGCGTCTGAGGAGGGGCTGCGGGTGCTCTCGATGGCAGAGGCGTCCGCCGAGTCCGACATGGTGATGATGCTGCTCCCCGACACCCTTCAGCCCGACGTCTACGCCGAGCACGTGGCCCCTAACCAGTCAGACGGGGAAGCCCTGCTCTTCGCTCACGGATTCAACATCCGCTTTCGAAGCATCGTTCCGCCGGCGGGGATCGACGTAATGATGGTCGCCCCGAAGGGGCCGGGTCACCTGCTTCGGCGCACCTTTGTGGAAGGCGGCGGCGTGCCGTGCCTAATAGCGGTGGAGCAGGACGCCACCGGCGCAGCACGGGACTTGGCGTTGGCCTACTCGGACGCCATCGGAGGTACGCAGGCCGGCGTCATCGAGACCACCTTCGCCGAGGAGTGCGAAACCGACCTCTTCGGGGAGCAGGTGGTGCTCTGCGGCGGCTTGACGTCGATCACCCAGGCGGCCTTCGAGATATTGACCGAAGCCGGCTACGCCCCGGAGGTGGCCTACTTCGAATGTCTGCACGAGTTGAAACTGATAGTCGACCTCATGTACGAGGAGGGCATAGCAGGGATGCGCTATTCCATATCCGACACGGCCGAGTACGGCGATCTGACACGGGGCCCTCGACTGGTGGACGACCATGTGCGCGCCACGATGAAGCGGATACTCGCAGAGATTCAGGACGGGACGTTTGCCGAGGAGTGGATAGCCGAGAGCCGCGGCGGACGTGAGCGCTTCCTGGCGCTGGCGGAGGCAGGGAGGAAGCACCCGATCGAGCAGGTGGGAGAGACGCTGAGGGCCAGGATGCCCTGGATCAACGCAGGCAAGACTTCCGTTCAGCAGGCTTCGGGCGGTCAGGTCTAGTCGGGCCTGGGTCGGAAAGAGGCGCGCTCGTGCGCCGAGGGCGAGACTCCGCTGGTTTTGCTTCGCACAGGCTCGCCCGCTCTAAGGTGCTGAAGCTTTGCTGGCTGCTCGCCCTGCTCGGGTTGACGGCGGTCGCCTGCAAGAGCCCGGATTTGACCCTCGGAGTGCCCGAGTCGGAACTCCAGACGACCGACGCCCCGACAACTTCAACGGCAGCCGCGTCGCCGCCTGTTTCGCCGCCTGCGCCTGAGCAGGTGACGACCACGTCCACTCCCACGACTCTCACAACCCTGAACGCCCCCGATCCGCCGCCTGCCCCTCCGGAGGAGGAAACTGCTCCGCCCCCGCCCCCTGATGAGGGCGAGACCGCTCCGACCACCTCTGTTCCGGCGCCGCCGGAGGGAGACCCCCCGCTCGAGGTGCCCGGTCTAACCAGCGAGACGATGAAGTTGGGCGTGGTCGTAGACGACAAGACGGGCGATGTGGCCGACGGGCGTTCTACTTCGGCATTCTTGGCCGTCTTGGCGTGGGCGGAGTCTGTGAACGCCGGCGGAGGTCTGGCCGGACGCAGGGTGCGCGTGGGGTTGATAGACGCTGGATTGTTCGGGCACGCCGAAGCGCTGAGGCAGGTCTGCGACGGCGATTTTTTCGCACTCGTGGGGAGCGACGCTCTTTTCGACCAGGAAGGGTTGGAGCAGTTGGAAGATCCGGAGTGCGGCCTTTCGGACTTTCCGGCGCGTGCCAACTCGCCTAGGCGGGCCAGTTCCTCTGTCTCGTTCTTCTCTGCGCCGATACCGGCCGGGGTGGTGGAAACCGGAGCAATGCGAATGCTGGCTGACCGGTATCCCGATGTGAGCGCAGCGGCGGCATCCATCTTCGTGAACTTTCCTGCGACCGTGGTGGCGACGGAGCAGGCGCTTGAAGCCGCACTGGGGTTGGGGTATGTGTTCCGTTACGAGCCCACAGTGGAATTCGACGCCGACTTCGCAGAGCCCGTACGGATCTTTTCGGTGCTGGAGGTATCGAGCTTGATCTGGGCGGGAGACGCCTTTCGGCTGGCAGACCTGCTAAGGGCGGCGGAGGCGGAAGGACTAGGACTGCGGGTGAGTTGCGCGTCGGCTTGTCACGGCAGGCGGTTTACGGAGTTGCTGGCGGAGTCTGTCTCTGAAAGTTCGGACGACGATCAGAGCGCTGTGACGACCTCCGAGATATGGACATGGAGCCCTTACCTGCCCCCTGGCGAAGAGGACTACAGCTCTGAACTGACCGCCTACAGGCAGTGGCTGCAGGAGGTTGAATCTGGCGCTGAGCCCGACATCCGCGGCGTCGCCGCCTGGTCGGCGGCGCGGCTTTTTGAAGAGGCCGTACTGCGAGCGGTGGGAGGCGGCACCCCTTCGGAGGATTTCGATCTGCTTACGCCTGAAACCTTGGCGGAAGCGGCGAGAGTCACCGTTAACTGGAATGGGCGGGGGCTGCACGGCGTCACCCACCCTGGCAGGGGGGTGGGGACTTCCTGTGGGATTGTGCTGTCGGTTACCGGAGCAGGCTGGGAGCGTGTGCACCCCGCCGAGCCTGGGACGTTCGACTGTTCTGCGGAGAACCTGTTCGAACTAGAGACGACAGCTGGGTTGGGTCTAGGTCTCGAAGGCGAAGACGTCTGGGAAGGAACAGAAGACGGAACTTCAGTCGGCAGTGATGAGCCGGAGGAGACGCCGGGAGGGTCAGAGGAAGCCAGAAGTCTGGAAACCTCTAGCGAGACTGGGAACCTCTAGCCCGCTTCCTCCTGTGGTTGGGTTGGGAACCTCTAGCCCGCTTTCTCCCGTCCCGGGGTCGGCTTTCTAGTCGACTTCTGAAGGTCAATCCTGCTGCCGGGCGGCTGCTAGGTCGTTCTCTATGGCTGCCCTGAACAGGGGCAGGTCGGCGGAGACCGTCATCAGCTGAAAACCTTCCTCTCTGCGTCGCTGCGCCAATTTGGAATTGGTGTGTATGCCTGCGGTCACGCCGCGGCGCCGGCAGGCTTCCAGCACCTTTTCCAGGGCGTCGAGGAACGACCTGTCTTCATTGTGCGGGCCAGGGGGCAAGCCCAAACTCACCGACAGGTCGGACGGGCCTATGTATGCGGCGTCGACGCCCGGCACTGAGAGGATCTCGTCTATGTTCGCTACGGCTTCGGCGGTCTCGATCATCGTTATGCAGAGAACGGATTCGTCAGCTTCCTGGGGGGATGAAGGCCTGCTTAGGCTGGCGCGGGTCGGTCCGAAACTGCGCGCTCCTCTCGGTGCGTAGCGACAAGCCGCCGCAGCGGCCAGGGCGTCGTCTCTGGAGTTGACCATGGGGATGATCAAGCCCAATGCTCCGCCGTCCAGCAGCCTTCCGATGATTCCCGGCTCGTTCCAAGTGGGGCGGGCAAACGGGACGCTGCCGCCTAGTTCAATGGCTGCGAACATCCCTAGGGCGTCCCGGTAGTCGGACATGCCGTGCTGGAGGTCTACGCACACGTGGTCGTATCCGGCTCTCCCTACGATTTCGGCGGTGAGAGCGGACGGGATGGCCAGCCACGCTCCGATAGAGCATTCGCCTCGCTGCCATTTTTCTTTGATCGGGTTCATGTGGGCGTCCTTGTGCTGGCTTGTTGGGGTCGGGCTTCGGTTCTGAGGCTAGCCAGAGCGGTCGCCCGACTGTTCAAGGGGGGTGTCTGCTCCGCCGCAGGCGCCCCAGATTCCCAGGTTTTCGCTTCGCGCCAGGGAGACTGCTTTTGAGAAGTGGACGGAATAGTCGTTGTTGGGGGGTATGGAGAGGGTCTCGGCATAGCCCTCGCGGGCAATCATCATGTTTAAGAAAAGGCCGTCGGAGCGGTAGATGTAAGCCAGGCGGCGTTCATACGTGTCGAAAGGTTCTTCGCCTGCGGTGAGCAGGACCTTGCTCCCTTCAGGGATCAGGCTCCTCAGATAGTCGGTGCTCTCTGCGCCGAAGCATTCAGCCGGTCTATATCCGCCAGATTTTTCGGGGGTGTCTATTCCTATGAGCCTGACGATTTCTTCTCTGCCGTTCTCGAAGACGACTATGACGGTGTCGCCGTCTACGACTTTCTTGAGCGTGGCAGCGATTGCAGGTTCAGGGAAAGGAAAAAGTTCAACCGGATATTTCGGAGCAGAGGAAGGCGAAGACCTGGGTGCGCCGCCGTCGCTGCCGCTGCTGCCGCCGTCGCTGCCGCCACCGCCGGCCCCAGGGAGATTTGAGCGTATCGAGGAAGGGGAATCTGTGAACGCGCAGCACACCGACAACGCCGAGATCAGCACCAGGGCAGCGATCACCCAAATGAACGCTCTCGGAGCCGACATGGTAGATGGTGACAATTGCCAA
Source organism: Acidimicrobiales bacterium (assembly GCA_965242895.1). Taxonomy (GTDB): domain Bacteria; phylum Actinomycetota; class Acidimicrobiia; order Acidimicrobiales; family CATQHL01; genus CATQHL01. The sequence goes on along the minus strand of OZ251507.1, from coordinate 619,403 downwards.
CCTCTCAGAGGTGTCTCCTTTTCATCGTGAACAATCAGGAGTTTTCGATACCACCGGGGTTCTCAGTCCGTTCTCAGTTGGTTCTCAGTCCGTTCTCGGCAGGTCTTAGGCTCGGCCGCTTGGTCTGGCTCGGGCCACTTGTTTTGGTCAGCCACTTGGCTTGGGGCTCGGGTCACTCGTTTTGCTCGGGTCACTTGGCTTGGGGCTCAGGCCACCTCGTTTGGCTCAGGCCACTCGCCTGTCGGCGGGAGGAATGCTGCGGTTACGTCCTAGGGGGTCGAAGCGGGCCGCCGGTCCAGACGCGACCCTCCGCAGGACTGATCGGGCTTCCCGCACTCGTCTCAGCCCCAGTTCTCGGGTGTCATCGTCGAGTTCGCAGCGGTCGGTGTTCCAGCCACCCGCCGCCGTTGTCGTCATCGGAACCTCGTAGTCGGTGAGACAAAAGAGATGAAGTTGATTCGTCATGCTCCTAGTTTGGGACAGGGGTGTGACATCCTCGATCGCGGTCGGTCTGTCGGTCATTGTTGGAAGCCCGCCTGCGGCGACCCGCAGTCGCCGTGGAGCTGGGAGTCGGGAGATCGTCTGTTGGTCATCGTTGGAAGGGGTGTCGGTCTGCGATGGCTTGGCAGAGAGTCTTTTGCCCTTGGGGTGCGGGCTGGAAGATTGTCACACCCCTCTGGCAAGATTTGAGTATGACGAAATTTCAAGTAGCAAAATTTGCAGAAGCAGGAAGAAGGTTGGCGGCCATAGCACGAGGAATGGGTCTGCTGGCGCCCTCGTTCCGCACTCCGCCTAGAGTGTTGGGGCACAACCGTACGATTCGTCGTGAAGGCGACGTCGTGCTGGTCTCGGTCATGGGCCGCGGTCGAGCCTGGGAGGCGGTCTTGGCGGACATGATCGAGGGAGTGGTGTGCGCCAACGAAATCTCCGCCCCTCAAGCCGATCTTGTCCGCAACGAACTTTGGTTCAGACTGGGCGAGGTTTGCTGCAGCTCTGAAACTGCAGGAGGCTCTCCGCCGACCGAAGAGCCCATCGCCGCCTGACTGCTGAGAGGGCAATCAAGGGGGAATTAATGGCAATTACTAAGAGATCAGGGCTGACTGTGCTGTTGAGCGTCGCCGCGATGCTCGCAGTCTCATCTGCCTGTGGATTACTCACCATTGATGACTCAACGACGCGCACTGGGGAGAGTTCTATCCCTGAGACGACAGAGACGCTCGAAGCGCCCACGACTACATACACACCGGCCGCCGCGCCAGAAACGCCCACAACATCTAGCACGGAGGTCTCCATCCCTACGTCGATGCTCCCCCCGCCCGCCCCGACGACTACGAACGCCACCCCGGTGGATTGCGCAGACGTCCCGAATAACTATGAGGCGATAGAGGCGTCCGGCGAGTGCATCCCCGAAGTAGCGAAATACTTCCTAGTGGAGGTAGGTCGGATGGTGGGAGACGGACTAAAAGATATTTTGTTCGGTTGCCCGGGTGTACCGCCGATGGAGGTCGACGACATGCCCCTCCAGGGGAGAGTGAACCTATCGATGGTCTTCCACGCGAACTTCGCCAATATCCCCGAATACCAATGCGGGACTACGGAATCGGCGCTCGGGAACATCTACGAGAACGCTCACCGCAACATCGTGCGGATCTTGACGGAGAACTGGACGGGAATACGGGAGAACTGCGAGGTAAGCCAGACGGTCGAGTACTACAGAATCGTGACGCGAGACGAGGAAGTCGTCATTCGGGCGTTGTGCAATGAATACGTCGGATGGACTGATCGAGTATTGGAGTGCCAACAAAGCCTCTCTTGCTACCAATGACCTTCCCTCCCGCCTGCTCTCCCTAGCGTTCCTCTTTGTCGGCGGGTTGTCGCGCTCTTCGCCGGGTAAGGCAAAGCGCCGTGTGTGGCGACTAGGAGGCGTTGAAGCACCAGGTGTGTTCGCCGCGAGTGGGGGAGTCCGAATCTTGGGCTAAAGGATAGAAAACTGCTCTGGCGCAGTTTCGCTCGGCTACCAAGGATTCCACGCTGCGACCTGGGCCCGACTGATAAACGACACGATTGACGGAAGTCGCCTTGATCAGTTCGTCGTCGGGGATACGTACGCCGTTCACGTAGAACTCCACCACGAAGCGAGGGCTATCGACCAGGTCGATACCTATCGACTGCTGAAGCAGCACCTCGTTTCCGTCGGCGGGTATCAGTTCTTCGATGCGGGCGTCGATCGGGGCATCCCCCGACCCGCCGCGGATCATCACAGCAGTCACCACGGCGGCTATTCCAATTGCAGCCAACAGAGCGGCCGCCAACGCCTGTCGTCGCGGACTGAGCGCCACGCTGGACAAGGCTAGTAGCGGCTAGGGATTCCTCCGTGAAGGTATCTTTGGGGCATGGACGAAGATTCCATAGGTGCGGCAGGTGCGTCTTCGGACTCGACGGCTCCCGACGACGCCGACGCATCAGTCTCTGAGGTCGACGACTCTGATGCTCAATCGGTTCCCGATTCGGCATCTGCCGGCGGCGAGGGGGGCTCGGAATCTCCCGACGCGGCAGACGAGGCGTCTACAAGCGAGGAAGAGGACGTATCCGTTTCAGGAGGCGCCCAAGAAGAGGCCAACGGGAACGCAAGCGACCGGGAAAGTAACCAAGATTCAGGAGGCGCCCAAGAAGAGGAATCTGCCCAGGGGGTAACCGAGGAGGCTGCGTCTCTGGGTGGGACTGAGGAGGCTGCGTCCCTAGGGCTAACTGAAGAGGCTGCCCTGGGGATAACTGAAGAAGAGGATGCCTCCCTAGACCCGCTGGTAATCGGTCGTTATCATGCGAAAAGGCTGCTCGGCGAGACCGACTCGGGGAGGCTCTATGAGGGTTGGGATGTCGAAGGCAGTCGTGAGGTGCTCCTCTGTCTGCTTGAACCAGACGCCGTTCCCGTCGACGACATCGAGGATCGGCTGCAGCATCTGAGCAGGCTGGAACACCTGCACATATTGCCGCTGCTGGATTGGAACCTGGAACCCGCTCCGCATCTCGTCTACCAACTCGAGGGCGTGAGCTTGCGCCGGATCGTAGACGCAGGGGTTCGCTTGAGCCTGTCCCAGGCACTGCTCATAGGGCTTCAGGCGTCCGAGACGCTGGACGGCCTGGTCTCGGAAGGCATCTCCCACGGTGCTCTGCGCCCGGATAACTTCATGGTCGACGCCAGCGGGCGGCTCCGCCTAGCAGGTCTTGGTATTTTCTGTTTCCGGACGCCGCCTCACCTTGACGAGCAGGGGCAGTCCCTCCCCGACGTCTACGCCGCTCCCGAAACCTCTGCCGATCTTTCCCTGGCAGACCCCGAGGCGACCAAAGTCGATCAGACCGCAGCGGACGTCTATTCGCTGGCACTGGTGTTGGCGGAGGCTGCGGCGGGGGAGTGGGTGTCCCCGCGGGTGCTCAGCTTGATGGGAAGCGGGCAACTCCCTGCGGAGGACGAAGAGAAGACGAGCGCCCTCGGGCCGCTCGCACCATTGTTCATCCAGGCCGTCGCGTTCGACTCCAAAGAAAGGCCGAGCGTGGGCGAGTTCGCTCTGGCCCTGAGGTCGACCGCCGAACTCCTTCCCCCGCCCAAGCGTTTCGACGAAATCATCGAGACCCTCAGCGGCGACCTGGATTTGCCGGCAGAAGAAGCGGAAACCGACGACCAGAAAGACACCCAGGGAGTCCCCAGACGGCTGACGACGATAGTGGCAGTGGCGGCGTCCGTTGCGCTGGTTCTGTGCGCCGGACTTCTGCTGATCTTCACGGCGCGCGGCGACTCCACGCCGACCTACGAGGTGCCCGACATCGTCGGAATGAGTTGGAGCGAAGCGGAAGCCCTGCTGCGGGAGACAGGCTGGGAACCTCGACGCCTAGAAGTGAGGGTGGCCGAGAGCGAAGAAGACGAGGTCACGGCACAACTGCCGGCACCCGGAGAACTGCTGGACGCGGGACAGGTAGTCAAGGTGCAAGTGTCCTTGGGCGACCCGTTGCTGGTCGTGCCCCTCGATCTGCTGGGAATCCCCTTGTCCGAAGCCCGCCTCCGACTCTCAGCCATCGGTCTGCAGGCCGGACGAGTGCGGTCACGCATAAACACCGAACTAGACGAGGGCATCGTCCTGGAAATCGACGGGCCGTCCTCCGAACTCCCTAGAGGATCCCAGGTCGACTTGGTGGTCTCCACCCGCGGCTAGCGTGCGGTCGTGAATTCCGAGAGACGGATATCTCTTTCCGAAGTCCGCCACGTGGCAAGGCTTGCCCGTCTGCAGCTAAGCGACGAGGAACTCGACCGATTCACCACCCAGCTCGGCGACGTGCTGGATCACGCTTCTGAGATCGACTCGCTAGACACCGACGACGTGGAGCCCACCTCTCACCCCTATCCGCTGGTCAACGTCATGCGAAAGGACGAACCCGCCCCCACCTTGTCGCCCGAAGAGGCGCTTTCGCAGGCACCAGTATCCGAGGAGGGGCAGTTTCGTGTTCCCCCGATCCTGAGGCGGCCCGAACGTCCCGCCGCCGACACTGCCGCCGCCGAGGAAGCCTCCTAGGGCTTCGCGGGAGGCTGAGGTGAGCAAGACGGCGCAGGAGATCGCTCGACTGGTTCGAAGCGGGGAGAAGTCGGCGCGCCAGCAGATAGAGGAGACGCTGCAGCGGATCGCCGACGTCGACGGCGAGATAGCGGCTTTCAACGAAGTAACAGCCGACCGCAGCCGCCGACGCGCCGACGAAATCGATCGTCGGGTGGCTGCTGGCGACGATCCAGGCCCCCTTGCGGGCGTGCCGGTGGCCCTGAAGGACAACATCTGCACCTCAGGAGTGCCCACCACCTGTTCTTCCAGGATCTTGGAGGGCTGGCTGCCGCCTTACGACGCCTCGGTCGTTTCCCTGCTCGTCTCGGCCGGGGCTGTGGTGGTCGGGAAGACCAACATGGACGAATTCGCCATGGGATCATCCACCGAGACCTCGGCGTTCGGCCCCACACGCAACCCCTGCGATACTCGGCTGGTTCCGGGCGGCTCTTCCGGAGGCAGCGCCGCAGCCGTGGCGGCAGGCATGACCCCGCTGGCGTTCGGAAGCGACACGGGCGGCTCCATCCGTCAGCCTGCAGCCCTGTGCGGAGTGGTCGGAGTCAAGCCGACCTACGGACGCGTCTCTCGCTACGGCTTGATCGCTTTCGCTTCCTCCCTCGATCAGATCGGCCCGTTTGCCGGCGACGTCGGCGACGCAGCCCTGGCCATGGACATCATCTCCGCTCACGACCCCATGGATTCCACGTCCATACCGGAGGAGTGCGAGAGCCTGCTTGCGGCTACGCAGAGGGATGTGTCGGGTTTGCGCGTGGGCGTGATCACCGAGTTGACTGGCCACGGAATCGACCACGACGTGGTGGAGAGGGTCGAGGCGGCGGCCCGGGCGCTCGCCGACGCCGGCGCCGAGGTGTGCGAGGTGAGCGTTGCGTCGGTCGCATACGCTCTCTCCGCCTACTACCTGATCGCCTCTGCCGAGGCGTCGAGCAACCTCGCTAGGTACGACGGGGTGCGCTACGGCCTTCGGCTCAAGGGCGCAAACGTCGAGCAGATGAACACGGCCACGCGCACCGCCGGCTTCGGCGACGAGGTCAAGCGCCGAATCATGCTGGGGACGTTCGCTCTCTCAGCCGGCTATTACGACGCCTACTACGCCAAAGCGCAGAAGGTCAGGACGCTGATCATCAGGGATTTCGCCTACGCCTATGAACGCTGCGACGTGCTGCTGTCACCGACTTCGCCGTCCGTAGCCTTCGCCTTCGGGGAACGCACAGCCGACCCCATGCAGATGTACTTCTCTGACGTCTGCACCATTCCGTCCAACCTTGCGGGTCATCCGGCTGTCTCGATACCTTTCGGAACGGGTGCTGGAGGGCTTCCTGTGGGGGTGCAGATTCTGGCTCCCGCCCTCAGAGAAGCCGACATGTTTGCCGCAGCGGCGGCTTTGGAGCGGGCGTGAACCGGGACTTCGACCTCCTCCAGTCAGCGCCGGTCGCGCAAGCCTCGGCAGGGGATGGGGGGCAGCCTGCCGGAGGGTCGGCCGCAGGGTCAGTCAGAGGGTCTGCCGGAGGGTCGGAAGGCGGAGGGTGGGCCGCAGGGCGGGAAGGCGGAGGGCCGGCCGCAGGGTCGGAAGCCGCAGGTTGGGAGTTGGTGATCGGTTTGGAGGTTCACGCAGAGTTGAACACGAGGACGAAGCTGTTCAGCGCCAGCCCCAATGTCTTTGCGGGCGAGCCGAACGCCAACGTCCATCCGGTGTGCCTGGGGTTGCCAGGGACGCTTCCGGTGCTGAACGAACGTGCAGTGGAACTGGCGATTCGGGTTTGCCTGACGCTCGGCTGCGAGGTGCGCCCTTCGGAGTTCGCCCGGAAGAACTACTTCTATCCCGACATGCCGAAGAATTACCAGATCAGCCAGTACGACAAGCCCATCGGCGTCGGAGGAAGCCTGCAGCTGCCCTCCGGTAAGGCCGTGGGCATCGTCCGAGCGCACATCGAAGAAGACACCGGCAAGTCGACCCACAGCGGCAGAACTGGTCGTATAGAAGACGCCGATTACTCCCTCGTGGACTACAACCGAGCCGGCGTGCCTCTCTTGGAGATCGTCAGCAGTCCCGACATCCGCTCTCCCGCTGAGGCGCGTGAGTTTGTGACGGAGCTGCGCTCCAACCTCCTTGCGGTGGGTGCTTCCGACGGGAAGATGGAGGAGGGTTCCTTGCGGGTGGACGCCAACGTCTCGGTTCGCCGCAAGGGTGATCCCGAGTTGGGCATCCGCTGCGAGATCAAGAATATGAACTCCCTGCGCTCGCTAGGGCGCGCCATCGAATATGAGGCGCAGCGGCAGATCGATATCTTGAGCGCCGGCAGTCAGGTTTCCCAGGAGACGCGCCACTGGAACGAAGCAGCCGGACGCACCCTCACGCTCCGCAGCAAGGAGGAGGCCACCGACTACCGCTACTTTCCCGAGCCCGATCTGGTGCCGCTCCGCCCAGATCCGAACTGGGTGGAGAGCATAAGAGCTGCCCTGCCCGAACTGCCGCGCATCCGCAGGCAGAAGCTGGTCGCCGCCGCCGGAAGTGACGCCTCTTCGGTCGCTGTCGTTGTCGAGCGCGGCCAGGACGAACTTGCATTGGCGGCCATTGCAGCCGGCGCCCGCTCTTCGTCCGTCCTGAAGCACCTCGAGCACAACCTCGCTGACGGCGTCGGGCGGATGACTCCAGAAGCTTTCGCCGAACTGATCGCCATGGAAGATCGAGGGGAACTCACTTCCAACCAGGTCAAGGTGGTCTTGAAGGAAATGGCGGCCAGCGGCGCTTCCCCTGCCCAAGTGGCGGCCGCCGCCGGTTTCGAAGCCGTTTCCTCGGCTCGGCTAGAGAACATACTAGACGATCTCATCGCCGAGCACCCCGAGGAGTGGCGCCGCTTCGAGGAAGGGGACGCAAAGGAGCGCAAGAAACTCCAGGGCTTCTTTACCGGCGGGGTGATGCGTCGGACTAAAGGGCAGGCCGACGGCAGGGCCGTTGCCGAACTGCTGATCGCACGCACTCAGTCCTGATGAATGTCTTCAGCCAGTTTGTCCACGTGGGCGGCGCTGAGGCGGATGTAGTCTCCTATCTGATAAGCGGGAATCAGACCTTCGTTAACCATCCTTAGCAGTTCGTCGTCGTCTGCGTCGAGTCGGGCGCATGCTTCGGCGGCGTCGATGAGACGCAGGGCGCCGAGATCGTAGGAACCCACGGAATCGGCGGCGGATGCATAAGTATTTACACAGATGAGTGACACGTGTCCTCCTTGTATTCTTGACGTTCCGACGTGTCCGACGGGGTTGCCCGCCGAACCGCGGCTTGCGTCTCAAATTCTCCGCCTGGCTCTCAATCAGTTCTCAGTCTTTACACAGGAAAGTTGGGTATTTCGTGTTGAAAGTATGAATTCTTGGGGAAAAGCTTGACGGCGAGCGTCTGCTGGTGGTGCTCGAGCGCCTGCTGCTGGCGCTCTTCACGAGAGGAGAAGACAGAGCCTCCGCCCGCATCCCTCTAGCAGCAAGGCGCAGATCGGAACGTCGATGGCAGATGATTCAGTCTCAAGTTTGCTAGACAATTGGTATGAAGTACGGAGTAATCGAACAGCGCGCATCGCTGATTTTCAACGACCCTTCCCTGCCGTTGCGTCTGCTCGAAGGCGTATGGGCTTATACAGACGCCGGAGAGCCGACCGACTGCTACGCCGCTCTGGACGTCGCACGGGCTTCGGGCGGACGCTTCGGCCCCGACCCGATGAGCCCCTTCGACGACTGGGGGGGCTTCGTCGACTGGGCTGCCGGATGCGATTCGGCGAACGCCGAGCCGTTCACTTACGAGCAGCTGGACTGCCCAGTCCCTCGTCCAAGCCAGGTCTTCGCCATAGGACTCAACTACGCCGATCACGCCAGCGAGACCAGCCACGATCTGCCCGAAACCCCTCTGGTGTTCACGAAGTACCAGTCTTCCCTAGCCGGCCCGAGCGCCGAGATCCCGCTGGTAGAGGGAAAATGCGACTGGGAGGTGGAACTGGTCGTGGTGATAGGACGCACTGCTCGCAACATCCAAGAGGCTGAAGCCGTCAAGCACATAGCAGGCTTCAGTGTCGGCCAGGACGTCAGCGAACGGGTAAGCCAGATGGCGGGGGAGCGGCCTCAGTTCAACCTGTCCAAGTCGCATCCAAACTTCTCACCGCTAGGGCCGGCGGTAGTGACCCTCGACGAGTTAGTGCTGCCCACCGACAAGCCAAGAGACCCTTGGGATCTCGCCATTCGGTGCGAGCGCAACGGCCAGTTTGTGCAGGACGCCCGCACCAGTCTGATGATCCACAAGATCCCGAGACTGATTTCCTTCCTGTCTTCCATCTGCGAGTTGCGGGCGGGCGACCTCATCTTTACGGGAACCCCTTCGGGCGTAGGCATGGGGATGAACCCCCCCCAGTTCCTCCAGCCAGGCGACGAGATCGTCTCGTCCATCGAAGGCGTGGGCGAGATACGAAACCGCTGCAGGTGAGGCCGCTAGGCTGAGGCGCTCGCCGCTCGTCGCCCGCTCAAACTCAGAAAAACTCAAACTCGGAGGTGAAAATGAACGAAGAACGGTTCCTGGTGACAGGCGCAGTGGGCTGCCTGGGTTCCTGGGTGGTTCGCCAACTGGCGTCAGACGGAGTGGAAGTGACGCTCTTCGACCTGAGCCCGGACGAGAGCCGACTTCGTCTGATGCTCGACCCCGAGGACGCCGACTTCGGCAGGCGGATAGTAGGCGACCTCAGGGTTCTCGACGAGGTTCTAGAGGCGGCGGAAGGCTCCACTCACGTTGTGCATCTCGGAGCGTTGCAGATCCCCTTCTGCCGGGCCGACCCGTCGGTTGGGGCGGCCGTCAATGTGCTTGGCACGGTCAACGCATTCGAGGCCGCACGCGCCAACGGCGTCTCCAACCTCGTCTACACCAGCAGCGTTGCGGTCTTCGGCCATCCCGACAACTACGAGAGCGACGTCCTCGCCGAAGACGAGGTTCGCCTGCCCAACACTCACTACGGCGTATACAAGGTGGCCAACGAAGACACGGCCGCCGTCTACTGGAACGAGAACCAGATCCCCAGCGTCGGACTGCGCCCGCACACCGTGTTCGGGCCAGGTCGCGACCAGGGTCTCACTTCCTACCCCACGCAGGCGATGCTGGCCGCCGTGCGAGGTCTCCCGTTTCACATTCCCTACGGCGGCATGCTGGGCTTCCAGTACGCTCCTGACGTTGCGAAGATCATCCTCGCAGCGGTGCGCTGCGAACCGGGAGGCTGCGACGTCTACAACATCGCTGGCAGCATCGTATCCGTTGCGGAGTTCGTCGAGGCTGTCGGCGAGGCTACAGGATCAGCGCTGATCACCCACGGCAGCGAGCAGATCGCCCTCCCGCACGGGCTTGACGACTCCGGTCTCAGGGAACGGCTGCCGTCGGTGTCGTACACGCCTCTGGCCGAGGCGGTGGCAGAAAGCGTCGAATGGTTCCGCCGCGCCATGGCCGATGGCCGCCCTCTTCCCCCTCCTGACTGATCACTTCTGCCTCCAGCCCGAACGCACCACCCCCCGCGGCGAGGGCTCTGGGGCTCCACCTCGGCGAAGCCCCGAGGGTTCCGAGGGTTCCGGTTGGGCTAAGCTCCGGGGGTTCCGCCCCGGATGAGTTCTGGGGTTCCGGTTGGGGGTCGTGTCTGTTACTGGTTTCGCATGTCTCGGGTTATTGGGGGCCCCCAGCAGTCTGAGCCTGGGATGTTGAAACTCATTTCTAAACTTCCGTGTTTGCGGTAACCGCAGACGTGGAAGTATCCTGCGCTGATCAAAGAGTACGTTCTCTCGCTCCCGTAGCTGTCAACCCATGGGGGTAAGACCGGTGCCTGTGTCCGCAAGTTCCAGCATCTGATTTGCCCGCCGGAAAGCAGCCCGCAGGCGAACCATCCTCCTACTTCTAAAGAGACGAACCGGTGATTCTGGCCGGCTTTTTCTCCGTAAACGTAGTTTCCATAGAGTCCCCAGCACTCCGCCCTGAAGTTATTTCGTAAGGCGCAGGCTTGGTGTTTGCCTACTCCTACGTCCACGAACACTCCCTCCGGCGGGGACAGGATAGGCCCCTCCCCGTAGTATAAGTCGTTCTCTCTGAGGCGGCTGCCGTTCCCCCAGCAGAGCAGGGAACCGTTCTCGCGCAGGCCGCAGGAGTAACCCCAGTCGTGCCAACCACTTAAGTTAGGGTAATTATTCATATCCCAGTCTTCGAAAGGCCAGGGGCCGTCGTTGCCTCCCCAGCCGGCGTCCACGAACACTAACTTCTCCCGCGGGGCCACCACCTTACTATGCCTCCCCGCACTGCCACCCCCCCAGCATTCTACTTCCCCGGTGGGGCGCAGGCCGCAGGAGAAATCAACCGAAGCGACCACCTGAGTGAACACTCCCTCCGGGGGGGTGGCTTCACCGAAATCATCCGACCCCCAACACTCCACCACGCCCGACGGGCGCAGCCCGCACGCGTGAGCGTCAACCCCCACGCTAGAAGATCCCACGCTCACCGAAGTGAACACTCCAGGCGGGACCGCCGCCTCCCCCAAGGGGCCGCCGAAACACTGCACTGTCCCGTCTAAGAACAACACGCACCTAGCCCCACTATCCCCAAATTCATAACTGAGAACCTCCCCACTTAAATTAAACTCCTCAAGCGGGAGCAAGCGATCGTTGTTCTCCGACCGTGAGTGCCAGCAGAGCAGAGTGTTGTCAACGCGCACGCCGCACGCCGTCTCCCGTCCTACGCCCAACCGGATGAACTTTTCCCCCTCCGGGGGGCCGTCCACGTCCTCGCCGCCGCGTTTCCATTCCTTGCTCCAGCACTCAGCCGTCTGGTCTGATCTCAAACCGCACGCGTACCCCCCTCCCCATTTCCCAACGACAACCGATGCAAACTCCCCCTCGGGGGGCTGCAGATACGTAATGGCCCAATTCCCTGACTTCCCTACCTCGTTCGTCAAATCGTAGTTCCCCCAACACTCCACAGAACCCTCCGGGCGTAAACCGCACACGTCTCCACCGCCGGCGCTGATCGCCTTGAACGCCCCCGTGGGGGGAGCGAACTTCTCATCAGCGAAACTCGTATGACCAACCCCCCAGCACTCCACCTCCCCGCCCGGGCGCAGTCCGCACATGAAATTATAGGCAGCGGCGATTGAGGTGAACTCCCCCTTGAGGGGGTAAACCGGCCCCGATCTGGCTGGTGAGGTGCCCCAGCATTCCACTTTACCACTTGTGCGGATGGCGCAGGCGTGCTCTAACCCTACACTCACCGAGACGAATTCTCCCTCGGGGGGAGGCACGTCTGCTAACGGGTTCGCCCCCCAACACTCCACCTCCCCAGTAGGACGTACACCGCAGGCAGCCTCACGGCCCGCGTCTACCACAGCGAACGCGCCTTCTGGGGTCTCCACGGAAGGCTCCCCCCAACCGTCGTAGAAATCCCCTTCCAGATCATAGTACTCCCGATACTCGTAATCATAGTACTCCCGATACCGGTAAGGCTCTCCCCAGTACCAGCACTCCACAGAATTGTTCGGTGAACGTAAACCGCATGAATAATTGAAACCTGCGCTGAGGTCACGCCCTCGGAGTTCCGAAGCCGAAGCAGGCAGCACAGGAACCGGTAAAATACGCACAGGGACGTACTCTTTTGAGGAAGCAATAGTCCTGTACTCCTCATCAGAAACAATAGTCCCATCAGCGGAAACAATAGTCCCATCCTCCAACTTAAAATATTCCCAAATCTCGGGAACACTAGTAGTCGTTGTCACAGGCGGCGCCTCAGTTGTAGTCGTCGTTACAACAGTCGTCGAAGTAACAGCAACAACAACAGAAGTCGTAGTGCTAGGGGGAGTAGTAGTAGTCGTCGTCGTCGTGGATGTCGTTGTGGCCGCAACAGCACCTCTGGTAACAGGCGCCCCCACGCTCACAGTCGTCTCAACAGACACCCCCGTTGTGGGAGGCGGTGGAGCGGGAGCCCTCAGAGGAGGGGGAACAGGCGACGGAGCATCAGGCAGAGCACCCTCCGCAGAGGGGGCGACACCCCCGCCGCACGATGCTGCCAGCGCGGCCGCTGCTGCAAACAACGGGAACCGTATTCTGCGCTTCACTTCACTACCTCTTTCCTTCATTGAACCGTCCACCGGATACTAGAGGGCTCACGGGTGGACGTATAGGACCGGAGTCCCTAACGTCCAGTTCCGCACACCATCCAGGCCAGTGCCCGCTGCCAAGCCCAAGTCCAGGGGTATGATCGCATGCGCGAGATCGGCGGCCGAGACCGGGTTGAGAGACTTCCCCGGATCTCTTTGAGGATCCCCCCTCGTCACACCCACGAACACGAACTCATGCCTCGTCGCCCGAAAAGCCGTGTAAGCCGAAGCGTTCAAATCAACAGGAGTCTCCAGAATAGAATTATGCTCCACCGCATTCCAGACTGTCGCAGGCGCCGCGGGGGTAACGCTGGGGGCAGGGGAGTATCTGGTTTGTGTTCATTGCTTTGACATTATGGTTAGGGTCGCGTGTGCTATGGGCTTTGCATGTCTCGGGTTATTGGGGGCCCCCAGCAGTCTGAGCCTGGGATGTTGAAACTCATTTCTAAACTTCCGTGTTTGCGGTAACCGCAGACGTGGAAGTATCCTGCGCTGATCAAAGAGTACGTTCTCTCGCTCCCGTAGCTGTCAACCCATGGGGGTAAGACCGGTGCCTGAGTCCGCAAGTTCCAGCATCTGATTTGCCCGCCGGAAAGCAGCCCGCAGGCGAACCATCCTCCTACTTCTAAAGAGACGAACCGGTGACTCTGGCCGGATTTCTCCCCGTAAACGTAGTTTCCATAGAGTCCCCAGCACTCCGCCCTGAAGTTATTTCGTAAGGCGCAGGCTTGGTGTTTGCCTACTCCTACGTCCACGAACACTCCCTCCGGCGGGGACAGGATAGGCCCCTCCCCGTAGTGCAAGTCGTTCCCCCCGAGGCGGCTGCCGTTCCCCCAGCAGAGCAGTGAACCGTCCTCGCGCAGGCCGCAGGAGTAACCCCAGTCGTGCCAACCACTTAAACCGGGGTAATTATTCATATCCCAGTCTTCGAAAGGCCAGGGGCCGTCGTTGCCGCCCCAGCCGGCGTCCACGAACACTAACCTCTCCCGCGGGGCCACCACCTTACTATGCTTTGCTTCTTTGCCTCCACCCCAGCATTCTATTTCCCCGGTGGGGCGCAGTCCGCAGGAGAAGTCAACTGATGCTACCACCTGAGTGAATATTCCTTCGGGGGGGCTGGCTTTTCCGAACCTGTCTGATCCCCAGCATTCTGCTTCCCCTGTGGCGCGGAGTCCGCAGACATGATCGGCGCCTGGGCTGACTGAGGTGAACACGCCTCCCGGGTCGGGGAGCCATCCTTCTTGGCGTTCCTCGCGGCACCCGGAATTATCGCACACCCGATACGAGTAACGCAAAGAACACTCAACTGTCCCGTCAAGGCGCAGCCCGCAATGATGCCCGGAAGGTCCGAACACGAACTCGGTGAATCTGCCTTCCCGATTGTCGGAATCACTATTCTTTTCTGAGTCCTGGTGCCAGCAGCCCAACGTGTTGTCAACGCGCACCCCGCAGGCGGAATCCCACCCTACGGCTAAATGCAAGTATTCTTCGCCTTCCGGCGGTCCGCCTACTTCCACGTTGCCGCGCCGGAATTCGTGGCTCCAACACTCCGCTGCCTGATCCGCCTTGAGGCCGCACGCGTAAATCCCATGCCCAACAAAAACCGACTCGAACTCCCCGCTAGGCGGAAGAAGATACGAAGTAACGACCGCGGTCACCGCCTCGTCCGTTAAATCGTAGTCCCCCCAGCACTCCACCGAACCCCCAGGGCGTAAACCGCACGTGTCTCCGCTGGCGCCGCTGATCGCCTTGAACACCCCCTGGGGAGGGGAGAGCCCTCCTTCCCCGTAACCGCTTCCCCAGCACTCCACCTCACCAGACGGGCGCAAACCGCACATACTGCCAGGGCGCCCCGAAGTGTCAGGCCCCCCTGTTATGCTAGTGAAAGGCCCATCCGGAACAAGCGACAACAAACCCCCCCTAACGGGTGAGGTGCCCCAGCATTCCACTTCACCACTTGAGCGGATAGCGCAGGCGTGCTCTAACCCTACACTAACTGAAACGAACTCCCCCTCGGGGGGAGGCACCTCCGCTAACGGGTTCGCCCCCCAACACTCCACCTCCCCAGTAGGGCGCAACCCGCAGGCCGCTTCACGGCCAGCGTCCACCGCAGCGAACCCGCCTTCTGGGGTCTCCACAGAAGGCGCCCCCCAACCGTCGTAGAAATCCCCTTCGTAATCATAGTACTCCCGATACTCGTAATCATAGTACTCTCGATACCGGTAAGGTTCCTCCCAGTACCAGCACGCCGCGGAATTATCTGATGAACGTAAACCGCATGAATAATTGAAACCAGAGCCAAGATCATGCCCACGGAACTCCGAAGCCGAATCAGGCAGCACAGGAACCGGCAAAGTAGGCTCAACATACTCCTCGGGAGGAACCCTAGTCCCATCCTCCAACACATAATACTCCACAATCCCACCCCTCGACACATAAGACTTCACAGAATCCGGAACACTAGCCGTCGTCACAGTTGTAGTCGTCGTTAAAACAGTTGTAGAAGTGGTGGAGGCAACAGTAGTTGCAGTACTAGTAGTAGTAGTAGTAGTGGAAGTCGTAGTAGTCGCAGCAGAACCGGTGGCAACAGTCGCCCCCACGCTCACAGTCGTCTCAACGGACGTTCCCGTCGTGGGAGGCGGCGGGGCGAGAACCTCCAGAGGAGGGGAAACAGGCGGCGCCTCAGGCAGAACACCCTCCGCAGGGGGAACGGCGCCCCCGCCGCCGCACGATGCTGCCAGCACGACAGTTGCTACGAACACTGGAAGCCGAATCCTACGTTTCACTGTAATACCTCTTTCCTTCATTGGACCATCTACCGGACACCAAGGGCTCACGGGTGGACGTATAAGACCGGAGTCCCTAACGTCCAGTTCCTCACACCATCCAGGCCAGTGCTTGCGGGCAGGCCCAAATCCAGGGGTATGATCGCATGTGCGAGGTTGGCGGCCGAGACCGGGTTGAGAGGCTTCCCCGGGTCTCTTTGAGGATCCCCCCTCGTCACACCAACGAACACAAACTCATGCCCCGTCGCACGCAAAGCCGTGTAAACCGAATCATTCAAATCTACAGAAGTCAGCACGAAATTACCATTCGCGTCCAATTCGCCCGCATCAACCGAATTTTGAGGAACGATGTCCGTGTCGGTTAGTTGTTCCTGGGTTAGCGCGACCGGTGTGGAGCCGTTCATCAGTGGTGTGAACGCGTTGGGGACAGAACTGCTGCCCTGGGGCGCACGGTGCAGGATTACGTACCTGTATGCGTTGTAGTGACTGTTGCCCTCCAAATCCTGAGGGGGCAAACCTACAACAAAGTGCTCCATCGCGGGAGTAGCAGGCCTATTAGAAGACGCTGGAGCTCCAGGAATGATTCTAGTGTTTAGGCTTCTGAATGCTGCGGGGTGGTAGATGGAGTGTAGGTCTTCTTGGTCGCGTCTTGTGATGGTGTCTGCGCGGCATTCGAAGGCTTCGTCGTTTTGGGTGTTGACGAGTCTTCGCCAGTCGCGCCAGTCGTTGCGGTTGGAGCCGTAGGACATCAGCGACTTTTCAGTGGTGTCGTCGCTGATCCAGTGGCAGCCGTTTCCGTAGTCGGTGAGCAGGAGGTAGTGTCCTAGTTCGTGGGTGAATGTTCTATTGGTTAGTCTTCTTACTATGTGAGCGACCTGGGCGCTGGTCTTGCGGGGGCGCAGCCCCGAGCCCTCATCGACCCGCACGCAAGCCGCGGAACGGACTGAGCATAGGGTCACGGAGGCGGCGCAGTTATCTGCAGTTTCGATCGAACGAGCGGTCTGTTCTGACGGCGTCGAATGCCTAGTCGAGGCGCAGCTAGTGTCATCGCAGTCGTTAACAGAAGTAGGGGTTATAGGACAGCAGGCTGCGTGCTGGTCGTCCGTTATCCGACAGCAACCCTTCTTGTCATTAGCTAGGATGTCGTCAATGGAGCAGCAACTCGTGCTCGTGCTGGTACCTGTTGGGCAGCAGGCGTCCCCCGGGGGGGTAGTTATAGGGCAGGTGAGCCTGTAGTCCATGATCACCGCTTCGAAGCCTTGATTATCGGTGCGCATCATGCCGCTGTTATTTGCTTCCCCGCAGTCCGCGGGGGCGGAGGCTGTTCCACTGAACTCGAACGCCCCGGCGGGCGCCGTGTCGCTTCGAGGGGTCGGAGTTTCTCCGGGGCTGTTTAGTTTGTTGTCAGCGAGGACGGCGTTCCACGCGGCGACTGCCCTCTGAAGGGGCGCCACTAAGTCTTGCGCGCTGGTGCACACCCTGATGGTCAACCCCATCTGGATCCGCTCGCTCACCATAGCGTACCGGTTGGAGGGCATTCTGTAAGGCCGCCAAACATGGTCCCCTGCAACTGTCGGGTCGTTTACCACCTCGGGGGTGTAGTCCCCCGAGACCTCATCGGTGAGATTCCGGCTGTTCCTCACGGTGATTTTCACGTCGTATTCCGTCCCCGCGGTTAATCCTGTGATGATGTGCCCGTTGTGCACGCGGGCTAGCTCAGCGGCGCTGGTTATCAGCGGCTCGTCCGTCCAGGCCGTGTCCGTGGTTAGTTTGTAGGAGACTTGGTATTGGTTGAGGGTCGCCCCGCCGTCGCACTCCGGGCGCTTCCAATACACGTACAACTGGTCCCCCGCCTCGGAGCCTTCCAAAACGCGCGCATCCTGCGGCTCTTCGGGGGCGGTTACTGTTCCTTGGGGGGCGGCTGAAACGGTTGCGCTTGCCTGTGGTTGTTGCGTGTTTCTGACGGCGGTGACGCGGACGTCGTGCGTGCACATGTCCAAGCGGGTGAGCGAGTGGGCGTTGAGCGTCCAATCCGTGTAACTAGTATCCGGGGGGAGGGGGACGTTCACGTCGGCGGATGGCAGCGTCCTTGTGTTCCAGGTGGCGGCCCCTGATTGCTTCCATTCTAGTGTGTATTCGACGGGGTCGAACGCTCCGGTGTTTTGCCACCAAGCGGCAGTGATATACCTGGTAGGCCCGGTTCCGGGGTGGAGGGTGAGAGTGGGCGTTCTAGCGGGCGGCGCGGCGGTCGGCAGGGCGGGGATGGCGGTGCACCCGGTTGCGGCGCTGAGGCGGGCCTGACCGGTTGGGCAGGTGGTTGCGGTGGTGGTCACCCATGTGCTGTGGTGGGCGAAGATGAAGTTGAATTCGTGGTCGGGGGGGAACTGGTTCAGGGACGCTACCCGGACTTCGATAGCGGCGCCGGCTGTGGTGGTGGCGCCTGTGAGTCCGGTGATGGTGTGGGTGAATCTGCGGCGGGGTTCCCCGCCGGTGGTCGTGTAGGCTGTTCCGGCTGTCCAGGGGACGGGGGGTTCCACGGGTGTCCAGGTTGCGCTGCTGCCTTGGGGTCGCCATTGGAGTTGGTAGGCGGTGACGGGGTAGTAGTTGTCCCAGTTGTGTTGCTCCCAGGAGACGTTCACTGCTCCGGCGGCGGCTGGTGTGGAGGTGAGGGAGGTTGGGGGGCGCGGTCGGAAGATGCATATTCCTTCCCCGGGGATGAAAGCTCGCATGTCCCGATTGTTTAGGTAGTGGCGTGTGGAGGGTTGTCCGCATGCCGTCGCGGCGGTGCCGTGGATGCGGTGGTTGCTCTCCCCGAGTTGGTTGACCGCGGCGATGCTGACTGTGTAGCGGGCGCCGACGGCTAGTCCGGAGATTATATATTGGAGATCATAACCAGCAGATACCTGCGGTCTGCCATATAGGTCATGATATCTATGCGGTCTGCTGTCGCTCTGCACCACTGCGCTCAGGGGGATGAGGGGGTGTTCTTGTTCCGTGAACGATCCGTCTAGTCGCCGCCACCTGATCTTGTAACCGGCCAGCGGCAGCCCGCCGTTGTTGAAAGATGGACTATACCAGCGGATCCACAAGTCCCCGGCTCTCGGCCCGGGTATAACCGAAATGCTGTACCCACCTCGGGCTCGGGTGGGGATCGTGGGGGTGACGCAGTTAGACCCCCCGGGGTGCACTTGGCCCTGAGGGCAGGGGGAGCACTGATTAGAGATCAGCACCTCCCCGGCTGAGCAGACGACCGGGGGCGGAGGCGGGGGAGGCGTCGGGGGCGGCTGGGGTTTCGAGACTTCAGTGCTGCAGTCCTCGCAAGGGCTGCCCAACATCACGACTGCCTCGCCGTCGCCCGCTGCGTTCCGAGGAGTTACCCTCACTCTGTAGGACTGCCCGTTACTCAAACGGACCCCCGCCGGGGCGAACTGCCACCAACCAGGCCGGATCTGGTGGAGGAAGGTGTGCGACCATTCCCGCACTTCCTTCCCGCCAACCGTTTTCTCCACCCCGTCATCCCAAACCACCCGCACCCCATCAAGGACGCTGTCACTAGACCCGTGGAGCAACTGAACGTAGTGGAAGTCCACCGCGGCGTCCTCCCGCTGCCGCCAGCGCAGGGTCAACGACTGGTCCCCCGACGTCAGCACCACTCCTTCCGCCGCGGGTGGGGGCGCAACGCACTCCCCCCTAGCTACGTCGTACTCCTCCGAAGTCGCGCAAGGATCACCATAACCTAGACTAGTGTTACTCCCCGCAATGTTGCGCGCTTCCACTTGAACCTCGTACCGCTCCCCGTTCACCAATCCCTCGATCACGTGAACATCCACCACAAAATGAACTGGAGCCCCGTAGTACGGGACAGAACCTTTTTCTATGTACAATCTATTGGGGTTCAAGAGCGCGTCGCGGTGGCTGATCGTTGTAGAACCCGCCCAAGCAGAAGACCCCCGCCTTCTCCAACGCACCACGTAATCCGACACTGGAACCTCGCTCAAACGCCCCGGAACCCAAGAATTCCAGGCAGTATAACGCGAGTAATTCCTCCAAACGCCCAAATCATGATGATAATACACACCACTAAGCTCCCACTCCACGGACACGCTCAACTTCCCATCCCCTTCCTCAACCTCAACATCGAAACTCCCCGGCGGCTCCACGCACAACCCCAAAACAGGGTCGAACACCTGATCCCAAAAACCAGGCTCCGCGCTAGTGCGGCAAGCATCAGCCACATCCGGCACGCCGTCCCGCATCAACGCGGGGCTGAGCCTGCCCTCAGAACTGAACGACTGCACCTTCACCTGATACGGAACGCCACCCGTCAACCCATCGATCAAGTGCGAGGACAAGGTAGCGTTTTCTATATCCTCCCAATCCCACCCGCTGCCCGGTTCCAGCCTCCCCCGCTCGCGGCGCCACGACACCCGGAACCCCGCCACAGCGGCGTCACCCTCAGACGCCACCGTCGCCCCCCAAACCGCTGTCAACGACTCCTCCCCCGGAGTCAACGACAACTTCCCCCCGGGGCGAGGCGGATTAGGAGGCGGAGCGTCCGCGCAATAAACATACGAAAGACCCCCAAGGATCTGCTGCCCCACACTGCAGGGATTCAGTCCTTTAATCGCAGGGCGCCCCTCCCGGGGCTCCCCGTCAGGATCTGTGTTCTTAGCCGACAACTTCACCTGATAATAACCGCCCCCCACCAAATTAGTGAACAGATAACTCCGCGCGGAAGCCTCTAACTGCACCTCCGTCCAAGTCCCGCTAGTGCCCTCACGCCACCGCAGCACATAACCAACCACCGGCGAACCCCCGTCGTCGCTCGGAGGCGCCCAAATCAACGTCGCAGACTCCACCCACACCAACACACTCACATTCTGAGGACGCCCCGGAGCCGACGTCGCCGCAACCAACGACGACGACGACGATTGAGCAGAACGCGCCGCCTCTCTTACCTCCCGCTCGCACGAACCCGACGGGAGCAGCAACCAACCTGGAGGGCAGGAACGCACCGCCTCGGCGTACTCGAAGCAGGTGGAACCCACTAGGACGCCCCGCTCGCAGGAGTACGCCTCAGCCGGCGGCGCTGTGCGCTCTACTGAGGTTGACCGCGAACAGGAACTCCCCGACAGGACCCAGCCTGACGGGCACCCGTAACGCAGGATTCCGAAACGCGACACCCCGCCGGCGTCCATGTAGCGGCACGACAAAGGCACACCAGCCGGACTGCAGCTAGCAGACGCAGCCGAAGACTCCACCAACTCCTCTTCCCACGCGCACACGCGGGAATCCCCTGACGCTCTCAGAACACCTTCTAGACACGAATAAGCCACTGATGCTTCGCTCAAGACACGGCGGCAGCCCCAACCGGACGAGTCTAATCCTACGCTGAAACGCTCAAACCCCGCAGGACACGCCAAGAACGAAGACACAGACTCCGACTGAGAAGACCCAGAAGACGAACCCGATGAGCTAGACGAAGACTGGCCAGATGCCGATGAGCCAGACGAGGATGAGTCTGACCCCGATGAGCTAGAGGACGATGACGAGTCTGACGAGTCTGAGGAGGCGGGAGCCTGCGGGGGCTCGGGCTCCGGCTGGGAGGGTGGGGGAGATGAGACGGAAGCTGTCATGCTGTTTGCTTCCGTGGGCGGTTCTAGTCTTCTGGGGTGATCGAGCGGTGTTTCACTTCCGAATCGGGCGACGAATTGCCCCCTCCCCCCCCCCCTGCTGCTTCTCCGTCCAGCGCGGAGACGCTTTCTGCGGGCAGGGTCATGGGCGCCGCCAGGGAGGCGGCTAGCAGCACGGACACTAAGAGCGGCCTGATGAGAATTGACTTTTCGCTTGAGCATTCTTGGGGTGACGGCACGGAGGCCTCCTTAAATTGCCACTACTTAGCTTTTCACGTCCCTAGGAACGTTACTCGACTGCGCGGACGCTTGTTCGAACTTGGCTTTCGAAGTTTAGCATAATTAACGAACCCTAGCATGAAGTGCTGCGTCTCGCAACTCCGGCGGTCGAGTTTCCTGCTTGTTATTCTCTGACTTCTCGGGGCATGGCTTTGTCGGCGTACTTTTTCCAGTTGTCTCCTAGGGCGTCTATGAGTTGCTGCACGAACAGCGGGGGCATGTTGACCCGCTGGACTAGGACTCCTCCGCGCGGTTGAGCGCCGTCGAAGGTCATGCGCACGAAATCCAACGTGAACTCGTACGGACTGTGCGTGATAGCGGCGAAGTTTGCCCAGACGCCCCCCTCCAGTTCGGGCGGCACGCGGATAGCTACCTGATCGGCGCGCCCCTCATCGGCGTGTCCTTCTTCTTCGTTTTCTCTCGCCTCGTCGTCCATGCTCTTTGCTCCAAGTTGACTTGCTCACCGGTCTCAGACGCTCGAACTCCAGAGACCCGAAACGCCGCCCAACAGCATAGACGGCGTTTTACTTTGTGGTCGAGGGGGCGCGGCGACGGCGTTTTACTTCGTCGTAGAGGGGGTGCGACGGCGTTTTACTTCGTGGCAGAGGGGGTGCGGCGGCGGCTTTTCACTTTGTGGCAGAGGGGGCGCGGCGGCGTTTTACTTTGTGGTCGAGGGGGCGCGGCGGCGGCGTTTTACTTCGTCGTAGAGGGGGTGCGACGGCGTTTTACTTCGTGGCAGAGGGGGTGCGGCGGCGGCGTTCTACTTCGTCGTAGAGCGGGCGCAGCGGCAGGTCGCTGCCCCTCCGCAGCCAGTTGTCCTTTAGGTAGTCGGCTTCTCCGTCTATCACGTGCGTTGTGTAGGCGTGGCGAGGTTGGTCGGAGTGGTTGTGCTCGCTGAAGTGGGGGAGGAGCCCGTCGAAGACGACAAGCGTGCCGCGCCGGGCTTCTACGGGGATGAACTCGTCGATCGGGTACGGAGCGTCGTCGAAGACCTCTATGGTCGTAGCGGAGCCCTCCATGCCCTCCTTGCCCTTTCTACGGAAACGCTGACGGATCGGCTGGCTGCGGTGCCCACCCGCCAGCACCCACAAACAGCCGTTCTCTACGCTGGCGTCGTCGATGGCGTACCAGAACGCCGTCACCGACGGAGGCTCCGTCCAGAGGAAGGAGTGGTCGATGTGTCCGACGACGGCGCTTCCTGTGCCTGGTGACTTGAAGATGTACATCGACTGGAGCATCTGCGGCTGGCTCATTCCGATCCCAGCTAGGAACTCGGCCACGATGGGTGTGTAGGAGAATCCGGCGAAGACCTCGTCAAGGTCGTGCATGGCGTGGCCGATCTTGTTGACTGCGTTGACCGCATCCACTCTCAGCCGCCCGCTGGGGTCGAGCACCCCTTCCTCTAGGAAACAGCGCACTACTCCGCCTGAGGTCAGGAAGTACTCCTCGTCGGAATGGGACTGTTCTGTGGTGGAAAAGGTCTTTCCCCGGCCGGTGTAGTCGAACTTTTCTGCTATCTCCACCGCCCTCGCCCGCAGTGCTAGGCAGTCTTCTGCTGGCACGGCGTCGGGCAGGACTGCGTAGCCGTCTCGGCGGTAGTCAGCTAGACGTTCGACGCTTACCACTAGGAGTTTCCGATTCGCTCTAGGACGAGAGCGCTGCCCGTGCGGGGGAGTTCCTCCGTCTCGGCGCTGCTGGCGCTGCCGCTGCCGGCGGCGCTGCTGTCCGCCCCGCCGCTGCTGCTGTCCGCCCCGCCGCCGCTCTCGCCGTCGGCGGCGTTGCAGCCTTGGCTTGCCGTCCCGCCGTCGGCGGCGCTGCTGACTTCGAAGCCGCCCTCGAGCGCGGCCAGTGCAGCGGCTAGGCGGCTTTCCTCGGAGGTGTGGAGCTCCAGGATCGGCTGGCCTGCCCGCACCCTTTCCCCGGGTTTGACTAGGCAATCCACGCCTGCGGCATGGTCGACGGGGTCGTCTTTGCGGTCGCGCCCTGCTCCGAGCCGCCAGGCCGCCGTGCCGACGGCCAGGGCGTCTAGCCGGCTGAGCACTCCGTCGCCCGACGACGTTACGTACTCGGTCACGGGCGCCTTTCTCATGGGAGCGTTCAAGTCCCCGCCCTGCGCCGCGATCATGCGCCGCCAGCAGTCCATGGCCCGCCCGGAGGACAGCACCGCAGCGGGGTCGCAGTCCAGAGCGGCGGAGAGCACCATTTCCTGGGCCAAGGCCAGGGTGATTTCCAGGAGGTCGTCGGGGCCGCCCCCTGCCAAGGTCTCGACCGCTTCGGTTACTTCGAGCGAACAGCCGACGGCTCGTCCGAGGGGGGTGTTCATGTCGGTGAGCAGGGCGGTCGTGCGAACTCCGTAGTCGGCGCCGAGGGCGACCATCGTCTCGGCTAGGCGGCGAGCCGAACGCCGATCCTTCATGAAGGCGCCGCTGCCCACCTTGACGTCGAGCACCAGAGCGTCGGTGCCTTCGGCGATCTTCTTGCTCATGATGGAGCTGGCCACCAGGGGGATCGACTCGACGGTTCCGGTGACGTCCCGCAGGGCGTAGAGGTGGCGGTCGGCTGGGGCGAGCCCTGCGCCAGCCGCACAGATCACGACGCCGATGTCGGCGAGCTGACGCTTGATCTCCTCGTTGCTCAGAGACGCCCTCCAGCCTGCGATGGCCTCCAGTTTGTCCAACGTGCCGCCGGAGTGGGCGAGCCCTCGTCCGGAGAGTTGAGGGACGGCTGCTCCGCACGCAGCCGCCAGGGGCGCCAGCACCAGCGAGACCTTGTCGCCGACGCCGCCGGTGGAGTGCTTGTCGACCGTCGGACGAGTCAGCCCGGAGATGTCTAGACGCTCGCCGGAGTCGATCATCGCCGCCGTCCAGGCGGAAAGTTCGACGGGGCTGAGCCCCTGAAAGAAGATGGCCATCAGCATCGCGGCTGTCTGCTCGTCGGGGATGCGCCCGCCCGCTGCCGCATCCACAAACCAGGCCAGGGCGGCGGGCTCCAGTTCCGCTCCGTCGCGCTTGGCGCAGATCAACTCGGTGGCTCGGTAGTAGGTCATCGCAGGCGGAGGGGAAGCGGGGTGAGACCAGCTCCAGACGTGGTCAACTCGGTGGCTCGGTAGTAGGTCATCGCAAGTCGTCGGGGCCGAAGGCGTCGGGGAGGATTTCCGCCAAGTCGTAGCGCTCGTTGAGCAGAAGGCTTCCGCCGCCCGCCTCGTAGAGGACTTGACGGCAGCGGCCGCAGGGCTTGCCGGGCTTCAGGGCGCTGAGGTCGCTGCCGCTCACCACCGCCACTGCCAGCAGTTTGCCGCCGCCGCTGTTGTGCAGGTCGCAGACCAGGGCGCACTCGGCGCAGAGCGTCAGCCCGTATGAGGCGTTCTCGACGTTGCAGCCGATCACGATGCGCCCGTCGTCGACTAGTCCGGCGGCTCCCACGTAGTAGCGGGAGTAGGGGGCGTAGGCGTTGCGGGCTGCGTTGCGGGCGCGCTCGAACAGGTCGCCCCAGTCGGCGGCTGGCGGGGGGTGGTGGTTGTCGGCGCTGGACGGGTGGTGGTCGCTGGGCAGGTTCATTCTTGTTGGCCTCTTCGGTAGGGGAGTCCGTCGGCGGCTGGCATGCGCAGCCTTGATGCGTAGAAAAGGAGCACTAGGAGCACCACGATGTAGGGGAGCGCCTGCGGGAGTTGCCTAGGCACCGATTCTGTGGTGACGTACCAGACGACAAAACCTGCCGACGCCAGGGCTAGGAAGCCGGCCAGACGCCCTCGACGGCGAACGAGATGGAAGACGGTCAGGACGCCCAGCAAGAGCGCCACGAACAGGAGCAGGGCGTGCGCCGCCGTCCGATCCCGCAGCTGCAGGACTTCGGTGAAGCCGAAGATGAGGGAACCTCCTGCCGCCCCTGTCGGGCGCCAGTTGCCGAAGATGGTGGTGGCTAGGCCGATGAACCCCCTGCCGGCCGTCTGCCCTTCGCGGTAGAAGTTGGTGAGGTGAATCACTAGGTAAGCGCCGCCGAAGCCGGCCAGGGCGCCGCTGATGATGACCCCGTAGTACTTGTAGCGGTAGACGTTCACGCCGAGGCTGTCGGCAGCTATCGGGTGTTCGCCGCAA
Organism: Acidimicrobiales bacterium; assembly: GCA_965242895.1. GTDB lineage: Bacteria > Actinomycetota > Acidimicrobiia > Acidimicrobiales > CATQHL01 > CATQHL01. The sequence goes on along the minus strand of OZ251507.1, from coordinate 593,857 downwards.
CTGCGAAGGCGCAGTCCGAAGGAGGTCTTCCACAACAGCAAGACCGAGATAGGGACGATGGCGTAGGCGATGAGCGTGAACCAGGAGACGTCGTGGACGAAGCCGCGGAGCACCCCGGCGGCGTCGGAAATCAGGAACCAGTCACCCGGTTCGGGGTTTGCGGCTCCTGCCGCCCTGAGTTCGTTTCTGAGTTCTCGGAATTCTTCCCTGCTTCGTCCGCCTCGTTCGATCCAGCCGAGCAGGTCGGAGGTGCCTCCTCCCCCCGCCAGGAACGGAAGGCTGAACGACCCGGCGTCTTCCACGCTCGGCGACTGCGTGATGCCGCCGCCCTCACGGTTGCTGAAGACCTTGTCGGAGAGAAATCGGGTGACCCCAGGCGCCATGAGGTTGATGGCCACCCCGGAGATGATGTGGTCTACTCCGAACCCGACGGTGGCCAGGGCGTGCAGCAGACCCCCTGCAGCGCCCCCGCCCATGCCGATCAGGATTCCCCACCAGGGCCCGAAGTTCAGTGCGCCCCAGGCGCCGAACCAGGTGCCCAGGATGAGCATCCCTTCCAGACCGATGTTCACTACCCCTGCCCGCTCGGCGAACACGCCGCCTAGGGCTGCCATGAGCACCGGCACTGCGTAGGCGAGAGCCTGCGTCCAAGTCGTGCTCGACGACATTGCGTCGGTCGGCGTGCGGGCAAACTCCTCGGTGATGGCGATCAGCAGAACCAGGGTCAGCGAGAGCAGAAGGATGCGCTGCCAGCGCAGGGGTTTGAGATCGCTGGTGGGGATTCTGCCCCAGAGTTTGCGGACGGGAGATTCCGCTTCGTCCGGCGGAGTTGCTGCGAGGGTCATCTGCGCCAGCGTCTTTCGGTTTTCTCGGGCTTCGGCTTCGGCTTCGGCTTCTGCCCGGGCTCGAGGGGTGTGTCAGAGGGGGCAGGCGGTGTCGCTGGCGTCGCTGGCTCTGCGGGAGCTTCCGCTGCGGGCAGTTCCGGCTTCTCCGGTTTCGAAAATGCGGACGACTCGCCCTCTGGACTGCTCATCGCCCTTGCTGCCGCACGCGCCTCCTCGTCTCGCTTGCGGCGCTGCGTCACCACGTATGTGATGACGGCCGTGAAGATGATGACCCCCTTCATGATCTCGACTATCTCCTGGGGGGCGTAGCCGCTTGCGTCCAGAATAGGGGCGGCGCTGTCCAGGAAGCCGAACACCAGCGCACTCAGGGCGATCCCGCCCGGGTGGTTCTGCCCTAGGAGAGCCACGGCTATGCCGCCGAAGCCCAGCATCTGCGTGAACTGAAGCCCGTATGCGTAATCCCGCCCGAGTATCTCTGGAAGTCCTACGAGCCCGGCCACCGCTCCGCTCATGGCCATCGTTAGCACGACGGTTCGTTTGGGATTGACGCCTGCGGCTTCCGCTGCCGTGGGGTTTATGCCTGACGCTCTCAGGTCGTAGCCAGGGCGGGTGCGCGCCGCGTATATCCAATAGAGGATCCCGACGAGGACGGCCACAATTATGAACCCCCAGATCTGGCGTCCTTTGCCGATGTCGCGCGTCACCAACTCGGCCACACTGTTGAGGTTGGGCATGCGCCCTGAGGCGGCTATTTCGGCCGTCTCCTGGTTGAGGGAGGCGTCCGGAACGTCCCAGCGCCGGAATAGCATGGCCACCACCAGTTTGATGGCTATGGCGTTCAGCATGATCGTGGAGATCACCTCGTGCACGTTGCGGGTCACTTTCAGGACGCCGGCTATGAGCGCCCAGGCCGCTCCCGCTGCCATGGCCGTGAGGATGATCACTGTCAGGTGCAGCGGAGCGGGCAGGGATACCTCTGCCGCCACCTGTGCGGCGATTATGGCGGCAAGGATGTACTGACCCTCCACGCCGATGTTGAACAGGTTCATGCGAAAGCCGATGGCCACGGCCACTGCCGAGAGATAGAGGGGAGTGGCGCGGTTCAGCATGTCGACGAGCGTCTCGAGTTCGAAACCAAAGCTGAACATCCGCCCGTAAGCGGGGATCGGGTTGCTTCCGCTGACGAGCAGCACCACGGCGGCCACGAGGAGCGACAGCACGAGCGCCGAGAGCGGAGCCGCCAGCGACAGCAGCATCCTTCGCCGGAGCGGGAGGCGGTGGTTCGCAGAGTTGCTCATCGGGGGACGCCGGCGATGCCGGCGTTCTGGGGTTGGGCTGCGAGGCCGTCGGCGGATGCGCCCGCCCTGTCTGCATCGTCTGCTTCGTCTACCTCGTCTGCCTCGCCGTCTGCGGACGCGTCTGCATCGTCTGCTTCGTCTGACTCGTCTGCTTCGCCTTCGGCGGACGCCACTCCGGTCATGTGGGCGCCCAGTTCGCGCGGCGAGACGTTCTGGGGAGATAGTTCTGCTGCTATCAGCCCTCGGTAGAGCACCAGGAGACGGTCGGAGAGCCCGATCAGTTCGTCTAGATCGGCAGAAACCAGCAGAACAGCAAGCCCCCCTTCGCGGGCGACTCGCAGCGCCTCCCAGACCGCCACCTGGGCGCCCACGTCGATGCCTCTGGTGGGGTGTGCTGCGATGAGCAGCCGAGGGTTCATCGTCATCTCTCGGCCGATGATGAGTTTTTGCTGGTTGCCGCCGGAGAGGGCGTGGGCGGCGACCTCGATGCTGGGTGTTCTGACGTCGAAGGCGTTCACGCATTCTGCGGTTTTTTTGCGTGCGCCTGTGAGGGTGAGCCAGAAACTTTTCCATGAGAAGGGCGGCAGGCCCTGATAACCGAGCATGGTGTTTTCCCACAAGGGGGAGGGCAGCAGCAGGCCGCGCCGATGGCGGTCTTCTGGGATGTAGCCGATGCCGGCTTCGCGGCGCGCCCTGACCGGCCAGTTGGATATGTCTGTTTCTTCCAGCAGGACGCGGCCTTTTGTTTTGGGTCGCATTCCCAGCAGGGCTTCCACTAGTTCCTGCTGCCCGTTGCCTTCCACGCCGGCGATTCCCAGTATCTCGCCTTTGCGGACTTCAAAGCTGACGTCTTCGAGGAGGAAGCGTTCGTCCTCGCCGCCGACGCTGAGCCCTTCGACCCGAAGCGAGACTGCGCCGCTGGGTTCGGTCTTCTTGGTGCCGGGTGCCGGCAGTTCGGATCCCACCATCATCTCGGCGAGTTGGCGGGTGGTCACTTCGGCGGGGGAGACCGTCCCCACTGTGCGTCCAGCTCGAAGCACGGTTATCCGATCGGCGATTTCCAGGACTTCTTCAAGTTTGTGGTCGATGAAGATGATTGTCCCGCCGCGTGAGCGCATCTCACGCATGTTGCGGAAGAGTTCCTCGACTTCGTGCGGGACGAGGACGGAGGTGGGTTCATCCAGAATGAGCACCTTGGCGCCTCGGAAGAGGGCTTTGATTATCTCGACCCTCTGGCGTGCTCCGATTCCTAGTTCGCCCACCGGCTCGTCGAGGTCGACCTCTAGTCCGTAGGCTTCGCCCAGGGCGCTGATCCGCTCCCGGGCGCCGTCGAAATCCAGCCATCCTGTGCGTTTGGTGGGCTCTTCGCCCAGGATGATGTTTTCCAGCACGGTCAGGTTGTCGGCCAGCATGAAGTGCTGGTGCACCATTCCGATTCCGGCGGCTATGGCCTCTTTGGGGGAGCGGAACAGGGTCTTGACGCCGTCCACGAACATTTCGCCCTCGTCGTAGGGCAGCATCCCGTAGAGGATTTTCATCAGGGTGGACTTGCCCGCTCCGTTCTCGCCGCAGACGGCGTGAATCTCCCCGGTCTCGACTCGCAGGTTCACACGGTCGTTGGCCAGCACGCCCGGAAATCGCTTTGTGATCTCCCGCAGGACTATGGCTTCGGCTGCGCGGGCGGGTTTGGCTGCGTCGGTTGTGTTAGCGGTGTTGGCTCCCGAAGAGTTGTTCGGTGCTTTGTCGCTCATTCGACCTGCTGTGGCGCCGGGGGGCCGGGCTAGTTGGTTCAGGCGTAATTGGTTAAGGCTGGCCTTAGGGGCTTCGGGCCGAAGTCCGTCAGTTCAGATCGTCGGCTGTTTCAGGTACCACGATTTCGCCAGCGATTATGGACCTCTTGAACTCTTCGAGTTGAGGGACGATTTCGTTTATGAAACCGCCGGAAGTGGAGTATCCGACTCCGTCCACCTTGAGGTCGAATACCTGAGTGCCTCCTGCGAAGTCGCCGTTGGCGACTGCTTGAATCGTGTTGTAGACCGCCACGTCTACGCGTTTGAGCATGGACGTGAGAATGTATTCCCTTACGGATTCGTCTGCGGTGATGTATTGGTCGGAGTCCACGCCTATGGCCCAGACTTTGGTGCCCTCGGATTCGCTGAACTCTTTGGCTGCTTCGAAGAGACCTGCTCCCGAGCCCCCGGCTGCGTGGTAGATGATGTCGGCGCCGTCTTCGAACATGGATCGTGCGATGATCTTTGCTTCGGCCGGTTGCGACCAGCCGTCGAAGTCGGGGGGTTCGGTGATGTACGAGCTTAAGATGCCGACGCCTTCGGGGCGGTTGGCAGCCTGGACGCCTGCGTAGAAGCCTGCGTAGAACTTGCGAATGAGGGGGATGTCCACGCCTCCGATGAAGCCGACTGTCCCGGTTTGGGATTGCAAGGCGGCGGCAACTCCTACTAGGAAAGAGCCTTCGTGTTCGGCGAAGGTCAGGCCGGCGAGGTTGTCGAGGGGTGAGTCAAACGCGGGCCCCAGTCCAGCATCATCGACTACTCCGAAGAACGTGTCGGGGTTTTCCTGGGCTGCGTCGTGGATTACCTCTCCGAAGAGGAAACCTACGCCGATCACCAGGTCGGCGCCCTGATCGGCGGAAATCTGCAGGATCTCGGCTCGGTTCGACCCGTCGCTGTTGGGAGAGACTTCTTGGGTTTGAACCCCCAGCTCAGTCTTGGCTCGGTCGAGACCTCTTGCGGCGGCGTCGTTGAACGTCCCGTCGCCGCGTCCGCCAATGTCAAACGCCAAAGTGGCAAGAATGTCTTCTGGGCCGCTTGGCTGGGCTGCTGTGGTCGTTGGCGCGGCTGCGGTGGTGGTTGGCGCGGCTGCGGTGGTAGTCGTGGTGGCAGTGGTCGTGTCTGATCCACTTCCGCAGGCAGCCGCCACCATCGACACCGCTGCCATTATCACGAGAAGCTTGTAAGAGGTCGCTCTTGGGGTTCGGTTCATTAGTCCTCCCTGGTTTCGACTCTGAATCGGTCGGGGCCGCCTCTCGACGTCTACCGATCTTCTGTTCCGTACTTTGTTCGACAAAACGACAGCGATTGCCTTGAGCCGCTTCAATCGCAGTCCGTCAAACGAGTTTAGCCTTGGCTCTCGGTATTTCTTGATTTCTTGCGTTGAGCCTTCCCGAACCGAGGTGAGCGGCTTCAGAACCTGGGTGCGCCGAGCCGCCGCGCCCTCTGCTTACCCTCGGGCCGCTCGCCCTCTGCTTACCCTCGGGCCGCCGCTCTTCGACCGCCGCGCTGCCGCCTTCTGACGCAGCCCGAACAGCCCAGTCGATGTCTGTTTCGGGAAACCAGCCGGTAGACGCCTCCCGCGACTTGGGAGATCACCGGCCATTCCAACATCCTCCCCAGCAGCCTCCAGGCTCCCTCGGCCTCAATCAGAGCCTTGGCTACGCAGCGGTGCCCCCCGAAGCGCTCGCCGTTTTCCGAGATCCACCAGGCTGCGTCTTCGGTTTGCCCGGCTGTGAGGCCGATTACTGCGAGGTCGGCTTCTTGGTAGGCGAGCACTTCGACTTTGCCGCCTAGCCTTCGGCGGGCAGTCTCGGCGCAGCGGCGGCAGAACTCGCAGTCTCCGTCGTATATGAGGGTGGCCGCTGCGGTCGGCGGCGGCTCGGGTGAGAAAGAGAGGGCAGCCTCAGGTGAGCGGGTTGAGCGGGTTGCTGCCTCAGCCAAATGGCGCCTTCAAGGTCAAGGAATCCTTACCAAGGTCAAGAATTCCTTCCCAGGTTCGGTTTTCGGCCGTGGTTGGCCTTCTTGCGGCGTGCGTTGGCTCGTTTGCGCTGTCTACGCTTTGACACTGCGACCTCCGTTGTTTCCTGGGCATAATCCTAGGTTGTTCGGGCGCAGGACTATCGTCGCTGACTTCACAGCCTCGGAATCGGTCGGCGGGGTGGACGGGTCAGATAAGTCGTATGACAGGACGACAGGAGGGAGAGGACATGCAGCATCTTGGGATCGTCGGGTTGCCGAATGCGGGGAAGTCGACCCTTTTTAACGCCCTGACCGGCGGGAATTCCCCCGTGGCACCGTTTCCTTTCTCGACTACGAGCACGCACCGAGGGGAAGCCAAGGTGGCTGACCGACGCTTGGACTTGCTCTCGGCGTTCAGCCGTTCAGCCAAGACGACCCCTGCGGTGGTGCGCTTTACCGACATAGGGGCTCTGGTGCAGGGAGCCGGCGCAGGCAGCGCCCTGGGCAGCGACTTCCTGGGGGGCATCCGCGAGGTCGACGCCCTTCTGCTGGTGCTGCGGACGTTCGCCGCCCCTGCGGTTGAGGGTGAAGACGATCCGACGGAAGCCCTGCACTGCCTTGAACTGGAACTCTGCGCCGCGGACTCAGAGAGCCTGGAGCGGCAATTGGCGAAGCGGAGACGTCAGGCCAAGGGTGAGGTCTTGCCCAAGGGAACTCTGGAGTGTATGGAACGTGCGTTGGGTGTGCTGAATTCCGCTACGCCGCTGTGGCGAAGCCGCCTTTCGGCTGAAGACCGCAGGCTGCTGGCTTCGTGCTTCTTGCTGACAGACAAGCCCGTGCTGGTGGTCTTCAATACTGATCCCGATGCTGCCGGCGCTGGGGGGTTGGCTGCCGGCGCTGGGGGGTTGGTGGACATCCCTGAACTGCAGGGCCGGACGTCTTTGAGCGTCTGCGCCCGTCTTGAGGCGGAACTGATGAGTCTGCCGGAGATTGAGCGCGCCGAATACGCCAAGGAACTAGGCCTAGGCGACGGAGCGCTGCAGCGAATCGCTCGGGCGGCCTATGAACTCCTGGGACTTCAAACTTTCTTCACCACCGGCCCTAAGGAGACCAGGGCCTGGCAGTTTCCAGCCGGGGCGACGGCAGCGGAGTGCGCCGGGCTGATCCACACGGATATGCAGCGGGGCTTCATCCGGGCTGAGTGCGTCGACTGGGAGGTGCTGCTGGCGGAAGGCTCGGAGGCGGCTGCCCGCCGCAGCGGAAAAATACGTTCGGAAGGGCGCAACTACCTTCCACGGGACGGCGAAGTGATCGAGGTTCGCTTCAACGTCTAGCGGGCGGGACGTAGAGGCAGCACGTCTTTTCGCAGGCGTCTGGCCAGGGCCCGGAATCGCCTAGCCAGCGACGCTCGGCAGTTCCGAGGCGCTCCTCGATCAATTCCGCAATCATGCTTACGAAGGTTGGGTGGGCGCCCACGGTCGGGGAGCGAATCAGGCGCACTCCCAACTCGGTGGCGCACTCGGCGGCTTCGCAGTCGAGGTCTTGGATCACCTCCATGTGGTCGGAGACGAAGCCGAGAGGAACTAGCACCACCTCCTCGACGCCGCGGGCGGCAAGGCTGCGTAGATGATCGTTCACGTCCGGCTCCAGCCAGGGGGTGCGGGGATCACCGCTGCGGCTCTGGAAGACGAGATCCCAGTTCAGAGACTCTCCCGCCGGCTTTCCCCTCGACTCTCCCCCCGACTCCCTTGCCGCCTCTCCCGCTTCGGCGTATCTCTTGTCGACCCGCTCAGCGATGAGGGCGGCGGCTTCGCGCAGCTGAGCTTCGTAAGGGGCGGTCGCAGCCATGCTCGCTGGGATGCTGTGCGCCGAAAAGAGCAGGTGCGGCAAACCGCCGCTGGCGTGCGGCTCCCTCCCGTCCGTCAGCTTCTCGAGCGAGCGGCGGACGCCCTCGGCCATCGGTTCGATGAAGCCAGGGTGGTTGTAGAAGAGCCTCAGTTTGCTGATCGTGGGCGCCGGCTGCACGCCTGAGCAGGCCGAGGCGATGTCTTCCCGATACTGACGGCAGCCTGAGTAGGAGCCGAAGGCGGACGTCACGAAGGCCAGCGCCAGCCGCACTCCATCCCTGCTCATGTCGGCTGCGGTGTCTGCGAGGAAGGGATGCCAGTTGCGGTTGCCCCAGTAAACGGGCAGATCCAGTCCGGCGTCGGCGAGGGCCGCCGTCAGCTTCCGCACGAGCAGGCGGTTCTGCTCGTTTATGGGGCTGCCCCCGCGGGCGGCGTAGTGCTCGGCCACGGCAGCGAGTCTCTCTTCGGGCACACGGCGACCGCGTGTCACTTGACGGAGGAAGGGCATTACGTCCTCGGCGGTTTCCGGCCCTCCGAAGGAAACGACTACGACGGCGTCGAACACTTCGATCTAGCGGCTGGCGGTTGCGGACACCCGCGATGTTCTCGCCGGCGCTGCCTCTTCAAACGAGAGCGGCTCGCCGGCGCCTCGATCACCCTCGAGCGGCGAATGCGGCGAGTTCGGGGCCTCCGTCGAAGGCGGCCAGCAACTTTCTGTGGGTGGCCTTGCGGGTGGCGGCGAAAGCAGCGCCGTCTAGACGCTCGGTCAACTCAGCGGCGGTCGAGCAAGCTTCCTCGGCGAGGTCGCCGTCTGAGATGCGATCCAGAAAACCGACGTCAACCGCTTCGGGGGGAGAGTAAAGCCTAGACAATCCGGTGGCTTCGATCAGGCTGCGTCGTGACAGCCTCAACTTGGCCATCTCCACGGCGAAAGCCGGAAGCGGCAGCCCGATGGCGACCTCGTTGAGTCCGATCTTGAAATCCCCTGGGGCGCCGATGCGGAGGTCGGCGGCTAGCAGCAAGAGCGCTCCTGCTGCTAGGGCGTGGCCGGTGCAGGCGGCAACCACCGGCAGAGGACAGCCTGACAGGCGGGCGAGCAGTTGAGAGCCCCCTTCGAGCAGTTCGATCATGCGCCGCCCGCCGCCGCTCATCACGGCCAAGTCGAATCCGGCGCAGAAAACCCCTTGGCGTCCTGCCAGCACGACGGCCCCAGCCTCCTTTTCGGCCTCGTCGAGGGCGCTTGTGATCCCTTCGACGGCTTCGAAACCCAAGGCGTTGGCCTTGCCGTCGTCGAAGTGGATGAGCGTAACGTTCTTGCGCTGTTCGGTTCGTATCATCGGCTACCCGTTCCTTCCTTCGGAGCCTTCGGAGACACCCGCTAGCCGGCCGCCGGCTGGTCGCTAGCTGTCCGCCGGCTGGCTGCCGGTCGGTCGCCGGTCAGTTGTTAGCAGACCGCCGGTTGATCGCCGGTTGGGCGCTAGCTGTCCGCCGGTTGATCGCTGGGTCGGTCGCTGGTTGATGTCGCTGTTTGATCTTTGACTCCTAGCGCCCTGATTTGAATGTAACCTGAGGATATGACTACCTCCGTCGAAACTTCCATACCAGAAACAGCGGATCGGCTGCCAGCAGACGTCTTGAACGTGACGGACGCCGCCAAGCAGATCATCCTTGAGAGCCTGGGGGAGGAACCGGAGAACGAGAACTTGGCTCTGCGTGTGGCCGTGAGCGGCACGGAAATGTCAGTGAACATGATTTTTGAGTACAGCTACGACCTGTCGCTTCAGCCGCTCGACGAACTCGACGAAGGCGACTTGGTCGGAAAGGTCGAGGAGTTGACGATCGTCATCCCGACCGATTCGGTCGAGAAGCTCTCAGGCTCAGAACTGGACGTGCCCAGCAACCCGCTGCAGGGTGGGTTGGTGATCCGCAACCCCAACCGTCCCGACATGGAGGGGAAGTTCGACCTTTCCGAAGCCGACTCCGTGACGGAGCGGCTTGCCTCGCTCTTGAACAACCACGTCAACCCTTCGCTGGCGGCGCACGGCGGCTACGTGGAGTTAGTCAAGGTGGAGGACAGCAAGGCCTACCTGCTCATGGGAGGAGGATGCCAGGGTTGCGCCATGAGCGCCGCAACCCTGCATCAGGGAGTCGCCGCCATAGTGATGCAGCACGTGCCTGAGATCGTGGACGTGATCGACGTCACCGACCACGCCGCCGGAGAGAACCCTTTCTACTAAAAGCCCGTTAGATACCGCCGAGCCCGTGGGGGCGCGGCGGGGTGTGCCAGGCGTGGGAGAGGTGCCCAGGCGTGGGGGCGCGGCGGGGGGGCCAGGCGTGGGAGAGGGGCGCGGCGGGGGGGCCAGGCGTGGGAGAGGGGCTAGGCGTGGGGGCGGCGGCGGCGGGGTGTGCCAGGCGTGGGAGAGGGCTAGGACAATTTGCGGAGCGCGTCGAGTGCGGACGCTGCGATCCCCTTGGCGTCCAGACCGCATCCGGCCAGTATTTGGTCTGCGTTGCCGTGCGGTAGGTAGGTGAGAGGCACGCCCAGTACGCGCACCGCCGGCGCGGACGGCTTCCCCCCGCCTCGGTCGGGCTCTGCGCCGGGCTCTCGGTCGGGCTCTGCGCCCACCTTCGCCCCCTTCGTCTCCTTTGCGCCCCTCTTGCCCCCCTTCGTGCCGGCGCTTTCCGCTGCGATCTTGTCCAGAGCCGCAGCGATGCCCGTCCCTGCCCCGCCCTCGTGAATCCCGTCTTCGATCGTTACGACCAGGCGGTGCCGCATTGCGTCGTTGAGCATCTTGTCGTCCAGCGGTTTCACCACGCGCACATCCCAGACAGAGGCGGAAACGCCGCCGCTTTCGAGTATCTCCGCAGCCTCCTCTGCGGCGTCCAGCATCTTGCCCACCGCCAGCAGGCAGACCTCCTTCCCTGAGCGCCCTGAGCGCACTTTGCGGGCGTCGAGTCCCTTGCCGATTTCGCTCTCCGCTGCATGGCGTGCGGCTGTCTTGGGCCAGCGGATGGCGGTCGGGCCGTCTTCGATGAGCAGGGCTTGGTTCAGCATCGCCCCTAGTTCCTGATAGGAGGACGGCGCCATTATGGTCATTCCAGGCACTTTGCTCAGCAGAGCCATGTCCCAGATGCCGTGGTGAGAGGCTCCGTCGTCTCCGGTTATTCCGGCCCGGTCGAGGCAGAAGACGACTGGGGCGCGGTGCAGACCGACGTCGAGGTTCACTTGATCGAAGGCGCGGGACAGGAACGTGGAGTACAAGGCAACCACGGGGCGCAGACCGCCCATGGCCATTCCCGCCGCCGCACCGACGGCGTGCTGCTCGGCGATCCCGACGTCGATGAAGCGGTCGGCGAAGCGTTCTTTGAAAGGCAGCAGACCCGTGGAGTCGGGCATGGCGGCGGTGATGGCCACCAGGTTGGGGTGTTCCTCAGCCGCCTTGACGATCGCCTCGCTGAACGCTTCTGTGTAGCTGCCCGGCTTAGCCGTCGACGTGTCGTGCATGCGCTTTATGGGGTCCTGCTCCGCAGGCGGGTAGCCGCGGCCTTTTTCTGTGGAGACGTGAAAGAGCACCGGCCCTTTCAGTTCGGCGGCGCGGCGCAGGCTCTTCTCCAGACTTCGCAGGTCGTGACCGTCGTATGGGCCGGTGTAGCGGATGCCGAGATCTTCGAAAAGGGTGGGTTCGTCCCAGAGTTCGCGAAGTGCCGCCTTGGTGGCGTCCACCACCCTGTCAACGTGTTCGCCCACTAGGGGGAGCTCGGAGAGGATGCGTTCGAAGCGCTCCTGCCGGCGGACGTTGGAGGGTTTGATGCGCATGCGGGCAAGCCGCTCGCTCAAGCGCGAAGCGGTCGGAGCGTAGGAGCGCCCGTTGTCGTTGAGGATGATCAGAACGTCGGAATGAGAATGCCCGATGTTGTTGAGACCCTCATAGGCCATTCCTCCCGTGAGGGCGCCGTCACCCACCACAGCCACTACTCGGCGTCTACCTGAGGGGGCTTCGCCCGCTTCGCCTTCGTCGGGTTTGCCTGCCTGGGAGACCTTCAGCGCTGTAGCGAGACCGTGCGCGTAACTCAGGGAAGTGGAGGCGTGGCTGTTCTCGATCCAGTCGTGTTCGGATTCCTCGCGGGAGGGGTAGCCGGAAAGACCGCCGGGCTGTCGAAGTTGCTCGAAAAGCTTGGCTCGACCGGTCACGATCTTGTGGACGTAAGCCTGGTGGCCGGTATCCCACAGGATGATGTCGCGGGGGGAGCTAAAAACGCGGTGTATCACCAGCGTGAGTTCGACTACGCCCAGGTTGGAGCCGAGGTGACCGCCGTGAGTGGTGACTGCCCCCACTAGCAGTTCGCGGATTTCCGCGGCAAGGGCTTCTAGTTGCTGGTAGTCCAGCGAGCGAAGGTGCTCAGGTGTGATTTCTTGGTTGAGGAGCATTGGGAGTGGGAGTGTCAAGCACTTAAAACGCTAGCCGACCTCTGCCGCTGTTGTGAGGAGGTTGGCTGAACCGGGATGCGCTTTTTCGGGCAGTCGGGCGCTTTCCCTTCTGGGCGGGTTGTCAGCAGGTCGTCCCTTTCTTGGCGAGTGGCTCTTGGCGGGTTGTCGGCAGGTCGTCCCTTTCTTGCCGAGCGGCTCTTAGCGAGCGGCTCTTAGTTAGTGTCGGCTTTCGGGCGCTGCATGAAGCGCTCGGGGTTTACTACCACTCGCACGATCCGTCCCGACGCGATCAGGAATCCTTCGGAATCCTGCGCCTCCACGTGGAAGGTCAGCCGTCTGCCTTCCACGCGTTCTAGCAGGGCCGAAGCTGTTACCGTCCCTCCGACGGAGGTTGGCCGTACGTGGTCGAGGTGAACCCGCATGCCCACCGTCGTGGCTTCCTCGTTGTCGAGGTCTCTCAGGGCATCTAGGGTGGCGGCTTCGCAGATCGACAGAACCACTGGAGTGGCCAGATACGGGAGTGTGCTGGTTTTGAGGGTCTTGCCGGTGTGGCAGTCCTTGACGGTGAGTTCGGCGCGGCCTCGAGAGCCGAGTTTTGCATTCATGTTCGCTACCTTAAAGGCAATCCCGCACCTGTGAAGGCTCTGCTCAGCCTCCCCAGCGCATCATCGACGTCGCGCGAAAAAACCGGTTGCACCCGACGCGGGGGGTGCTAGAGTGAGAGGCGAGCTCAAATTGGCAAAGGTCGCAGGTTGGTTGAAGGCACCCCCATCGGTGGCCGAAAACCTGCGACCTCTACCATTCCCCATTTTACGGGTATCGCAATTTTTTGCAGGGCAAAAGGTGCATCTCGGCTATTCTCCTTATTCCATCCGCTCTTCTGTGCATCCTGTAACAGCATTAAAGGGTTGGAGAGCAAGAAGTTCTACTCGACCGCCTGCCAGGCAAAGGGATACATCAGCTTGATGCAGCACGCAAAAACCGGTTGCACTCGACGCGGGGGGTGCTAGAGTGAGAGGCGAGCTCAAATTGGCAAAGGCTGGCGGAGTGGCGAACGTGAATAACACGCTCCGCCAGCGTAACCGGAGGCAGTGAACTCCGCCGGCCTTTGTCAATTCCTGTTGACGGGCACACGATTCCTGGCCATTCCTGGCAGAAACCGCCTGAGGGAAGCCGTGGAGGCCGTCGCTACCCACTTGGTGGGCGAGCCGCCGGCTAGCATCCGAAGCGTGGACGACGCCCATCACTACTCGCCCGACCCTAGCGAAGCCGCAGCCCCGAAACCCCGCTGCGCCGCCGTCGTCCTCGACGGGCGACTCTGGAGTGCGTAAATGACCCTTCAAACGCAATCTGCCCCCCTGCTGCTAGACGAAGGCCTGATCTCTCAGACCCTGGGAATCGCCCTGCGGAGCGGAGGCGACTTTGCGGAGATTTTCGTGGAAGACAAGCAGTCTTCGTCTGCTTCTCTCGACGATCAAAAAGTGGAGGAGTTGGTGTCGGGACGCCGCCGCGGGGCCGGCATCAGGGTCGTGGCAGGCGCTTCGACCGGTTTCGCCCACACCGCCGATCTTTCGCAGGGCGGCCTAGCGGCGGCCGCTGAGGTTGCGGCGGCTGCAGCCCGCGCCGGCGGAGGGCAGGGTTCGCCCGCCTCGCTGCGCCGGGTATCCACGTCACCAGTCAACGAGGTGATCGTCCCACCAGGGAGCGTGAAGGGGGGGCGCAAGGTGGAACTCCTGAAGTCGGCCGACGCCGCCGCCCGCTCGGAAGGCGACGCCATACGCCAGGTGGCGTGCGTGTACGGCGACAGCCAGCGTCGCATCCTGGTCGCCGACAGCAACGGACTCTTAGCCGCCGACGAGCAGGTCAAAACCTTTTTTGCGGTTTCCTGCGTGGCGGTCGGCGACACCGGCATGCAGACCGGTCGGGAGAGCCGAGGAAAGACGGTGGGTTTCGAGCTTTTCGAAGAGGTGGACGCAGCGGAGTTGGCTCGCTCGGCTGCGCGCCGAGCGCTGACTAAATTGGACGCCCGCCCCGCCCCTAGCGGCTCGATGCCGGTGATCATAGGCCCGGGCGGCGGTGGCGTGCTCTTTCACGAAGCCTGCGGCCACGGGCTGGAGGCCGACCTGGTCAACAAGGGGGCCTCGGTTTTTGCTGGGCGCATCGGCGAGCAGGTGGCCAACCCCAAGGTGACGCTCATCGACGACGGAACCATGTCCACCGAATGGGGCTGCTACGCCATCGACGACGAAGGCCGTCCGTCGCAGCGGAACGTTCTCATCTCCGACGGCGTGCTCGTGGACTACATGTGGGATCGTCTGCGCGCTGGGCGAACTGGGCGGGCCGTCTCCAGCGGCAACGGAAGGCGGGAGAGCTATCAGCATCTTCCGATGGTTCGAATGACCAACACCTACATAGCCAATGGTGATCTGAACCCTGCCGACATCCTGACCGACACGCCCAAGGGGGTCTACGTGGCGCACTTGGGAGGAGGCCAGGTAAACACCGCCACGGGCGACTTCGTCTTTGGCATGACCGAGGCTTACCTGATAGAGAACGGGCGCCTCACGGCTCCTATACGAGAAGGGAACCTCATCGGCAACGGCCCTGAAGTCCTGAAGGGGATCGACGCCATCGGCAACGACTTCGCCATGGGCTCCCCCGGCACGTGCGGCAAGGACGGCCAGGGAGTTCCGGTGGGCGACGGCACCCCCACTCTGCGGGTGTGTCTCACCGTCGGCGGAACCGCCTCCTGAGAGTTTGACCGCCAAGGCCATCCAGCCCGCCGAGGCCCCCAAGCCCGCCGAGCCCGCCGAGGTAGGCGCTAAGGCGGCGGCGCAGCTGAAGGCGCCGCCCTGGGAAGACGCCGAGACGATCCTGAAACTGGGCGACGGAATCGTCGCTCAGGCGCGCCCAGGCGAGCAGATCGAGGCTGTTCTCGTCCATTCAAACGACACGGAGGTGCGGGCTTGGGAGGGTGAGGTCGAGTCGTTTTCGTCGGCCACGTCCCTCGGCGCAGGGGTTCGAGTGATCCTCGAGGATCGGCAGGGTTTCGCCTACGCAGGCAGCTGGGAGTCGGAGGTCGTCGCCGAGACGCTCGCATCCGCCCGCGCCAACGCAGCCTTCGGGACGCCCGATGAGTATCTGGGAGTTGCGTCCCCGGACGGCTGGGAGTCAACCTGCTTAGACCTTTTCCGGAGCGAACTCTCGGAGGTTCCTCCCGAGCGGAAGATCGACCTGGCGCTAGAACTCGAGCGCGCAGTCAGGGCAGCCGACAAAAGGATCGCAGGAGTAGAGACCGCCGAATACGTGGATTCCCTCTCGACCGCCGTCGTGGTGAACACCAGCGGCATTCGGTCGTTCGGGCGGTATTCCACCTGCTACCTCATGGCCTACGCCATGGCCTCCGACGGCGGCGAGACGCAGACCGGCTTCGGATACAGCGTGGGTCGTTCTCTGGAGGACTTGGACTTGACGAAGGCTGCCGAGGAAACCGTCGAACGCGCCCTGAGGCTGCTGGGCGCTGGCAAGCCCGCCACAGGGCGCACAACGGTGGTGTTCGACCCCTGGGTCACTGCCCAGTTCCTGGGGGTGGTAGGGAGCACCCTGGGTGGCGAAGCTCTGCTGAAAGGGAGGTCGCTGTTCGCCGACAGGGTGGGCGAAGGAGTGGCGGCGGAGGTCTTCTCGCTCAGCGACGACCCGACCAATCCTCTGGCTTTCGGCGCTTCAGAGGCGGACGGCGAAGGGTTGGCCACACGCCGCAACGATCTCATCGTGGAGGGTGAGCTGAAGAAGTTCCTGCACAACAGCTACACAGGCCGCCGCCTGGGGGTCGCCTCCACGGCCTCTGCCGTGCGCGGCTACGCCAGCACCCCCGGCGTGGGCTGCTCTGCCCTCGTGCCTTCCCTAGGGAGCAAAACCCAGGGGGAACTGATTGGCGGAATCGACGACGGCGTGCTGGTGCAGGACTTGGCAGGGCTGCATTCGGGCGTCAACCCCGTGAGCGGGGACTTCTCCACCGGCGCCGACGGATTGCGCATCCGCGGCGGATCGCTGGCCGAGCCCATCAGAGAGTTCACGCTGGCCTCGACCATCCAGCGGATGCTGCTGGACATCTCGGACGTGGGCGACGACCTGACTTGGCTTCCGTCCTCGGCCGCCGGCGTGACGTTGGTGGTCGACGGAGTGATGATCTCAGGGGAGTGACCGCCGGCCGCCGCCGGCCGTGTCTTCGATGTTCGCTATTTTCGCCTTAGGCGGCGTTCTGACCCTGGCCTCTGTGATCGACGGCGGGACGTGGTCAGCCGCCAAAGGCGTCGTGCTGGGGATCGTCCAGGGTTTGACGGAGTTCCTGCCGATCTCTTCCAGCGGACATCTGCAGATACTCACCTGGCTGGCGGGCTGGGAAGACTTGGCGGCCGACGCTGGGTTGTGGACGGCCTTTGAGGTGGCGCTGCACTTCGGGACTTTCGTAGGCGCCGTGATCTACTTCAGGCGCGAGGTCGGCGAGCTGATCGTTGGCGGTCTTCGATGGGTATCGGGTCGGCGCAGCGAGGGCGGGAGGTTGGCTTGGCAGTTGGTGCTGGCTTCCGTTCCGGTGGGGATAGTGGGGGTGGCGGCCGGCTCCTGGCTGGAGGGTCAGGAGAGAATCTGGGTCACGGCTTGCGCCCTGGCGCTCTTCGGAGCGGCTCTCTGGGCGTCAGACAAGTGGGCGCCTCCCTGCGGCAGGGAGATCGGCTCGTTCGGCTGGGCGGACGCCGTCTGGCTCGGTCTGGCCCAGACTCTGGCGCTGCAGCCTGGGGTTTCGCGTTCCGGCGTGGTCATGAGCGCAGGTCGGCTGCGAGGTTTAGATCGCCTGGCCTCAGCGAAGGTCGCCCTGCTGATGAGTCTGCCGGTCATCGCCGGCGCAGCCGTCTACAAGCTCATAGACATCGGAGGCCTCTCGGGGATTCCGCCCCAGGCCAGATGGGCTTTCTTGTGGGGAGCGCTGGCTGCTGCGGTCTCGGGGTGGGCAGCGGTCTGGCTGCTGATGAAGGCGGCGCGCAAAGTGGCGTTCGGGCCTTTCGCTCTTTACCGGCTGGCGCTCGCTGCGGTCGTTCTGTCGCTGGTGGCCGCTTCTTTCAGGGGGACGAACTGGGGCTAGCCGCCGCCGCGTCCGCAGTGTCCGCCTGGCCTGCAGCCGCCGCCGTGTCTGCAGCCGCCGCAGTGTCCGCCTGGTCTGCAGTCGCCGCAGTGTCCGCCTGGTCTGCAGTCGCCGCAGTGTCCGCCTGGTCTGCAGCCGCCGCCGCGTCTGCCTGGTCGTGAGCCAGCGCCGCCAACGTGAGGGTTCCCAAGAGCTTGGGAACTACGGCTGCGGCAGCCTCCTGAGGGCGCATTGCCACCGTCACGGACTCCTCGTCGGCTGCCACCACCCACGCTTCGGCTGCCACGCTCACTGTGTGGAGGTCGTCTGGGGAGCGGTCGCCCTCGGGGGCGTAGGCGGCCAGCAGTCTCACCAGGTCGCCCGGCTGCACAGGGGGGACGTCTGCTGATTTGGGAAACGACAGGGCGACGCTGCCGGTCGGCATCTCGCTGGAAAGCCCTCCTCGCCCTCGCAGCCGCGCCGAAAGGACTACTTCGCCCGGGTATATGACGCCGGCGGCGACGTCTCCGTCTTCTAGCTTCTCCACCCTGCCGGGCGGGACAAGGCTCTCTGGACGGCTAGCGGTCGTCACCGCCTCGTCGTCCAGCGTCTCCCCAGGGCGGATCAGCCTCTGGGCGACGAGCACCTCCACCTCGCGGTTCGGATCGAGCTGCGGGTCGACCTCCTCCCCCAGATTCATGGCGGCGACCGTCGCTGCTAGGAGCACGGCGAAGCAAGACCAGTAGACGACCGGACGGCGCAGCCATTTCAGCAGAGGCGGACGCCGCCAGGACGGGGGACCGTTTCGGGGTGCACGAAGCGCATGCATTGACCTTCTCCTTCACTTGGATTCCGCGGGGGAGGCAGACGGCTGCCGGCGGCTGCCAAAGGGGGAAGGTGAAGGGGAGAAGGCGAGGGGGAGAAGCGGTAGGGGAGGGAGGTCGGTTGTGCGGCGAACTCTGGGGAAAGGCTATGGGTGGGCGAGCGCTGGGGGAGGGGGGGGGAGGCTGTGGGTGGGCGGTCGCCTGGGAGCGTTAGCCGCAGATCACCTTTGACGGGTTGTGTCAGTTATATCAGTATTCATGAGTATCCATCAGTATCCATCAGTATCCATGCTAAAGTGACTAAACTCGTTAGATGGTTTGAAGCCGATTTGAGGTTAGTAGTGTCAGTTGTATCAGTATTCATCAGTATGCATCAATACTAGAGGAAGGAAGCGGCGGGCCTTTGCGTATGCCGCAGCAGTGAAGCGGTTCGTCGGGCAAGTTTTCGACGAGGCGCCCCACCAAGCTGTGCACACGGTCGATGTTTCGCCTGAAGGTTTCCAGCACCTGTTCGTGCGTGACCGGCTCCGCTTCGCTTCCCGCCTCCGCCGTCGGAGCCGAGATTCCGGCGTCGTAGTCGGTCACCAGCGCTATTCCGGCAAAGCACATGCCCAACTCTGAAGCTAGGGCGGCTTCTGGCATCTGCGTCATGTTGATGACGTCGCCCCCCAAGTCGGAATAGATCTTGGATTCCGCCTTGCTGGAAAACCTAGGGCCTTCGATGACCACCACAGTTCCGTTCGGGTGGATGGTTATGTCGAGCGCTTCGGCAGAAGCAGCAGCTTCGGAGCGAAGTTCCTGACAATACGGATCGGCGAACGTGGAGTGGAACGTCGTCGGGCCGTCGTAGAAGGTGCTCGCTCTTCCGTGGGTTCGGTCGACCACTTGGTCGCACATCACGAATTCGCCCGGCGCAATGTGTGCTTGCAGCGACCCGCACGAAAAGGTCGAGATCAGGGTCGTGACCCCGATGGAATGCAGAGCCCACAGGTTCGCTCTGTAAGGGACGGTGTGGGCTGGGAATTCGTGAGCGTTTCCGTGACGAGCCAAGAAGGCCACCTGCTTGCCGGCGAATCGGCCTACCTGCAGAGGAGACGACGGATCGCCGAAAGGGGTGTTCAGGTGCAGCGTCTTGAGGTCGTCGGCAAGTGAGTAGAAGCCGCTGCCCCCCAGTATCGCTATGGAAGCCGTGTTCGTCGAGGAGGCTTTGCCGCCTTCGGTCGTTTGCATGGGTCTGCCTCCTTTGGTGCGGAGTGTGCGGGGTGCGGGGCTTGTGCGGCTGGTGCGGGGTCGGGCTTGTGCGGGGGGTCGGGCTTGTGCGGCTTGTGTGGCTGGTGCGGGCTTGTGTGGCTTGTGCGGGGGGTCGGGCTTGCTGCGGGCTTTAATCAGGAGAGCCGGAGGCTTTTCCGGCCGCTGCTTTGTCTCGGCCTTTCGAGCCGCCCTTGGAACCGCCCGCATCCTTTCCGGCGGCACTTTTTTCTTTGGCTCCGGAAGCTTTGTCCTTGGAGTCGCCGCCCTCGCCGCTTCCGCTCTTCCCCCCCTTGCCGTTGGAATCTCTTTTGTCGGCAGCGACCGCAGAAGAGCGGCTGTCGTTCTTGTAGAAGCCTGAGCCCTTGAAAGTGATGGAGGGCGCAAAAAAGACTTTTGAAACCTTTCCTGCGCCAGGGGCTTCGCAGGAGGGCGGGCTGTAAGGGGATTCGGCGTCTGGGCAGCTTGTCAGGCTGTTTTCTGAGATCGACTGTCGAACGTCGAATTGAATTCCGCATTTCAGGCAGCGGTATTCATAGGTTGGCATCTACGTTTTCTCCCGAGGGTTGCTAGCGGAGGATATTCTCTGCGAAGCCGGGGGGTCGCAGTCCCAGGCTGGAGTCAACAATCAGCAGCGGGGTGACTTCGCACGAGCCTCTACAGGCTATCGGGAGCATGCTCGTAACCCATGCTTCGCCCAAAGCCCCGAACCCGTGCTCCGTTCTCTTAGGGGGGGAGGGGGAGAGGGAGTGTGGTCGCCGCACGCCCTCGTCTCGATAGGCGTCTCTGCAGCGGTCGCGCAGGAGAGGGAGTGGGAGTGTGGTCGCCGCACGCTCCCGTCTCGGCCTGAAATCCAGACTTCAGCCTCAAGGCACTAGCATGCTGGCTGTGAATCCTTGGTGGCTGCTGCTCATTCCTGCCTACTTATTGGGGACGTTTCCCACAGCCCACCTAGTTGGACGGGTTGTCGGACGCAACCCCTCGACTGAGGGGTCGAAGAATCCCGGCGCCACGAACATGTACCGGCTCGCCGGTCGGATTGCGGGAGCTTTCGTGCTGCTCGGCGACATCCTCAAGGGCGTGGCAGCCACGCTCCTAGCGTTGCTGCTCGCTCCCCGCCCCGTCGCTTTGGGATGCGCCATCGCCGCAGTAATCGGGCACATCGCTCCGATTACGCGAAAGTTTCGCGGAGGCAAGGGCGTGGCCACCTACGGCGGCAGTTCGCTGGTGCTGTGGCCATACACAGCCCTTGGGACGATAGTCCTCTGGTTGATCGTCACTAAGTGGTCGGGGCGCCCCTCCGTGGGTTCGTTGGTGGCCGTCCCGCTCTTGCCGGTTGGGATAACGATCGAGTATGCGCTGGGCAGGTTGAATTGGTGGGAGCCTGTCAGCTATGCGTCCTTGGCTCTGTTGGTGGTTTGCATGCATCGCGACAACATCCAGCGACTCATCAACCGCGAAGAAAAGAGAATGCAGAACGTTTTCACACGCGGCGCCTAAGTCGGCACGTCTGCAGCAGTTCCGTCTAGACATCGAAACCTGAGAAGCGAAAGCCAGGAAGCAGGGCGCCGTGATACCCCTTGAGGAGGCTCAGGAGTTCGTGCTGAGCCGATGCTCCCCGCTGGAGAGCGTGGAGTTGCCCATATCCGATGCGCTGATGTTGGTCACCGCCGAGCGGGTGGCGGCGACGGAGCAGGTGCCGGCGTTCGACAACACCGCCATGGACGGCTACGCAGTTCGGGCTGCCGATACGCATCCCGCTCCGTCCCGCCTGCGGGTGGTGGGCACTCTCGCTGCTGGCGAGACGACAGACGTTCCCCTCGAGAGCGGGCAGGCCATACGGATCATGACCGGCGCTCCGATGCCCCCCGGCTCCGACGCCGTCGTCATGGTGGAGCGCACTCGGGAGGTCGACGGGGGGGTCGGCGAGGTCGTCGTCGGCGGCGGCGGCGGCAGCAGGGTCGGCGAGGTCGACGGCGGGGTCGGCGGCGACTGGGTGGAGCTGGAAGTCAGCGTCCCGCCTGGCAATCACCTGAGGCGCGCCGGCGAAGACCTGCAGCCCGGACAGGTGCTCTTCGAAGCAGGATGCACTCTCCGGCCTGCTCACATAGGAGCGCTGGCGGGACTAGGTCTCCCCACGGTCAGGGTGACGAAGCGAGCCAGGGTGGGAGTGATGTCCACCGGCGACGAACTGGTGGACGTCCCCGGCCCTCTCGCCCCTGGACAGGTACGCGACGCCAACCGCTGCTCCTTGCTGAGTTTGGTGGCTGCCGCAGGCGCTGAGCCGCTCGACTTAGGGTTGGCGCGCGACGACGCCGACAGCATCCGGGCGATGATCACTAGAGGAGTCGAGACCTGCGACGCCGTCGTGACCAGCGGCGGAGTCAGCATGGGGACTTACGACCTAGTCAAAATGGTGCTGGACGAGCTGGGGGAGATGGCCTGGATGCAGGTGGCTATCAGACCGGCCAAGCCTCTGGCGTTCGGTCTGGTAGAAGGCGTCCCCGTCTTCGGCCTTCCAGGGAACACGGTGTCGTGCATGGTGTCTTTCGAGTTGTTCGCCCGTCCGGCTCTGTGGAAGATGATGGGGCGGTCGGATTTGGACGGACAGCGGGTGACGGCCGTGGCGTCTGAGCCGCTGCGCCGCCGAGCGGACGGGAAAGTGCACTTTGCCAGGGTCCTCTGGCAGTACTGCGAAGGACGCTATGAAGTGCGTTCGGCAGGCGGTCAGGGGTCTCATCAACTCTCGGCCATGGCTGCGGCCAACGGGCTGGCCGTCCTGCCCGACGGCGACGGCGTGGACGCCGGCGAGCAGGTGGAGCTCATCTGCCTGCACTCCTAGCCGAGGGCCGGGCGGCCTGTTCCTAGCGGGCGTCCTAACGTCTGTTTCAGCGTCCACTCCTAGCGGGGAGCGGCGAGGGAGCGGCGGGAACGGCGGGGACGCCCCGCCGCAGGCCGGGCGCCCGCCATCGCTGGCGCTCTGTGCAGGACTAGCCTGGATGTCATGACAGGACGCGAACGGCTCGTGGACAGTTTCGGGCGCATTCACCGAGACCTGAGGATTTCCGTTACCGACCGCTGCAACTTCCGATGCGTCTACTGCATGCCGGCGGACGGACTGAAGTGGCTGCCCCGTTCCGAGGTGCTGAGTTTCGAGGAGATACACCGCCTCGCCCGCTTGTCGGTGGAGCGTTTCGGCGTGAGCAGCATCCGCCTGACCGGAGGAGAGCCCACGGTACGGGCGAACCTTCCCGCACTCGTCTCCATGCTCTCGACTCTGGACGTCGACCTTGCTATGACCACCAACGGGGCCACTCTCGGACTCCTGGCAAACGAACTGGCGTCTGCCGGGCTGGGGCGCATAAATATTTCCCTAGACACCCTGCAGCCAGGGCGTTTCAAGGAGATGACCAGGCGCGACGATCTGCACAGGGTGCTCGACGGGATCGCAGCCGCCAAAGCAGCCGGATTGTCTCCGGTCAAAGTCAACGCGGTCGTCATGCGGGGGGTCAACGACGACGAGTTGGTGGACTTTGCCGAATTCGGGCGGACGAAGGGCGTGGAAGTGCGTTTCATCGAGTTCATGCCGCTTGACGCCGACGCTTCCTGGAGCGACGGGGCACTCGTGAGCGCAGAGGAGATAATCGAGCGCATCTCGGCGGTCTACCCGCTGGAAGCGGAGAGCGAATTCTCAGATTCAGCGCCCGCAAGCAGGTTCCGCTACTCCGACGGGAACGGAAGCATCGGGGTGGTGGCCAGCGTGTCTCGCTCGTTCTGCGGCAACTGCGACCGTGTCCGCATCACCGCCGACGGGATGTTCCGCAATTGTCTGTTCGCCCTGGCCGAGCAGGATCTGAGAACTCCCTTGCGCAGCGGAGCCGACGACGACGAGTTGGCTGAGGTCATGCTCGCAGGCGTCCGCGCCAAAGGGCCAGGGCACAGCATCGGTAAGGCGACCTTCATCCGGCCTGCCCGTTCCATGTCGCAGATCGGCGGCTAGGCGTCCGAAGGGCGCGTGTCTACTTCGCACTTCACTCACCTCGACGAGTCCGGCCAGGCCCGTATGGTGGACGTCTCGGCCAAGCAGCCCACCCGCCGTCGAGCCGTAGCCAAGGCGCGAGTGGGAATGAGCGGAGAGACGGCGGCTGCGGTCGCAGAGGGCGCCTTTGAGAAGGGTGACGTCATTGCGGTGGCGCGGGTGGCCGGCATCATGGCGGCCAAGCGCACTCCCGAACTGATACCGCTCTGCCACCCAGTGGCGCTGAGCAGGGTCACGGTCGATTTCCGAATTGACACCGATCACATAGAGGTGGAAGCCGCCGCAGAGACGGTCGACCGCACGGGCGTGGAGATGGAAGCCTTGACGGCGTGCGCCGCGGCAGCTTTGACCATCTACGACATGTGCAAGTCGCAGGATCGATCCATGGTGATCAGCGACCTTTGCCTCTGGGAGAAATCCGGCGGTCGTTCAGGGGATTTTTCCCGCTCAGAGCCGCAGCAGCGTCAGTCTTCCTGAGTCTTAATAACCAGGCATTTCCACCGGCCATGAGCGGCCATTGTGGATAATTTGCGGCAATTTCTGAACTTCTTGTTAATAAGGCAAGGAAATCCACCAATCCCAGTCTTGTAAATGCTGTAATTGATAGTTGGTGATAAAGAACGACCCGAGAATAACGATTCTGCGAACGCCCCGAAGAGTGTCTTTAACGACTCTCCTCAGGCAACCTGGACAGTTCCCCAGTCGACGGCCTGCTGGCCCGACTCCGTTCCGGGGAATGCCTGGGAGCGCTCTAGAGAGGATTTGAGGTCGCTGTGACGATCGGGCTAGTGGTAATAATGGCGCTCTGGCTTGTGGTGCTGGCGCCTTCCCTGCCGGACTTTTTCAAGCGGGTCATGGGTAACCGTTTCTCGCGTATTTCGTCGTCTGCCGACTCCATTTTGTCGAGCAAGGTGGCTTACCTGCCTGGTGTTGCAGACGATGCTGCGCCAGGGGAGAAGTTGAGTCTGCTGGTCGGCATGGACACCTCGAGGGCGTTCCAACGGGAGTGGGCTCGGCGCAGGCGCCGCAACGTCATGTGGACGTTCACGGGCATGGCCGTCGTGTCCCTGCTGGCGTTGGTTATTTTCGGGCCTTCGTCGCCCGCCTCCTTGTCGACCGGTCTGCTCACGGCTCATGTGGTGGCGGATGTGTTGTTGGGTGCTTACGTGATTGCCCTGGCGCGCCGCCAACGCCGCATTCAAGAACGCAGAGTCCAGGTGACCTCCGTCCGCCGCCCTGTTCAGCCAGCGGCGGGATCGTTGCAGCCCAGAGTGGAACCAATTCGTTTGGCGTCTTCGGCAGGCAGCCGGAGGTAGCTCGAGTCTCTCTGCCCTTCTGCTGGGTTGAGAATCTGCCAATCTGAGGAATTGCGCTCGCCGTTAGGCTGTATTCAAGCGGGGGTGTAGCTCAGTCGGCTAGAGCGCTTCGTTCGCAACGAAGAGGTCGGCGGTTCGAGTCCGCTCACCTCCACGGATTGTTTACCCGTCCCTACGGGTGTGTCAGAGCGAGTTGTCGAGTTGAGTTGGTGCGCCCGGGTTTCCGCTCTCCGGAGACCGCCGCAGCGCGACCGCTGCGTCTAGGGGGGTCTAGGGGGATTTTTCAGATTGTGGGTTTGGATTTGAGTTCGTACTGTCGGTGACGGGTGTTGATTTCCCGCACCGTTCCCGACTTGGAGCGCATGACGAGCGACTGAGTGGAGGCGCCCTGAGGGTGGAACTGCACCCCTTTCAGCAGGTCTCCGCTGGTGACCCCGGTGGCAGCGAACAGGCAGTTGTCGCCCTGCACCAGATCGTCGTTGTGCAGTACGGCGTTCAGATCGTAGCCAGCCGCTTCAGCCGACGCCCGCTCTTCGTCGTTGCGCGGCCAGAGCTTCCCCTGCAGTTCTCCGCCCATGCACTTGAGGGCGGTCGCTGCTATGACCCCTTCCGGCGTCCCCCCGACGCCGAACAGGATGTCTGACCCCGATTCCGGCTTGGCAGTGGCTATCGCCCCTGCTATGTCGCCGGCTGGGATGAGCCGGATTCGAGCCCCAGTAGATCTGATCTCTTCGATCAGGCTGGCGTGACGGTCTCGGTGAAGAACCACCGCAGTGAGCCCCGAGACCTTTTCCCCTTTGGCCTCTGCTACACGGTTCAGGTTTTCGGTGGGGGAAGCCTCTATGTCGATCACCCCGACGCAGTCGGGGCCCACCGCGATCTTGTCCATGTAGACGCAGTCGCCTGGGTTGAACATCGTGTGCCTGTTCGAGACGGCTATCACCGACAGGGCGTTGCCTAGCCCCAGCGAAACCAGCGTGGTGCCGTCGATGGGGTCTACCGCCACGTCGCAGAGCGGGGGAGAGCCGTCCCCTACCCGCTCGCCGTTATACAGCATCGGGGCTTGATCCTTTTCGCCCTCGCCGATGACGACGATACCGTCCATGTTCACCACACCGAGAGCTGACCGCATGGCGTCCACTGCGGCTTGATCGGCGCCTATCTTGTCTCCTCGCCCCATCCAGCTAGCTCCGCTGATGGCTGCAGCTTCGGTGACACGCACGAGCTCGAGCGCCAAGTTACGATCAGGTTGTTCCCTCACGAAAGAAAACCCTAACGAAACATCCGAAGAATGATGATTAGCAAGCGCCGGCTCTTTCCCGAGGGGTGTCACCCTGGCGGGCTTGGACCCCGACTCTCAGCGCACGGCGTCGACGAATGAGAGGCATTTCATGACGATCTGTCCATCCCATCCGAGTTCTTCACCTCCCGAGGTCTGGTGCTTTCAATGCGGCGCCGGCTACGCGGCTGAGGTGGCGGTCTGCACCGAGTGCGGCGTAGCGACGGTGTCTCAGCCGCCTGCCGACGCCGCGGAGGTGGGCGACCCAGAGAGCGGACAACTGGAGTATGACTTCCACGGATACTCCGGAGAGTCCCGCTCGATGCTGGAGAGTCTCCTGTTAGGGGCGAAGATACACCACGCCTGGCACGGCGCCGTTCTGATTGTGGGGGAGCGCGACGAAGCGAAGGTAGACGAGTTGGTTGCTGGGGTGGACAGGGCCGCCCACCCGCCTCTCAACCCAGAAGCAGAGACCGTGGGCTACGAACTGGGGGAATTGAGCGACGACGAGGTGGCGTTTCTTACCGAAGCCCTGGAAGAGGCGGAAGTGGACTACGGCTTCGACGCCGAAGGAGACCTGGAAGTGTACGCCACCGACGAAGAGCGCGTCGATTCCTTGATGGACAAGCT
Organism: Acidimicrobiales bacterium; assembly: GCA_965242895.1. Classification (GTDB taxonomy): domain Bacteria; phylum Actinomycetota; class Acidimicrobiia; order Acidimicrobiales; family CATQHL01; genus CATQHL01. The sequence continues at coordinate 567,234 of OZ251507.1, read as the reverse complement.
GGTCGAAGCAGGCAAAGCGGAGGCGTTCGGCCCCGGTCTGGAGGGCGTCGATCCGCACAGGGTGATCTCGCATCTTTTCCTGGCCTCCGACCGGCTGGCGCGCAACCCCAGAGACCGCAAGGGAACCAAGGAGCTGAAACGATTCGGGGCGGACGTCTTCCAGCTTTCGCTTCCGTTCGGCTTCGAAGCGAAGGTTTGGAGGTCGCTGCTGGATCAGGTAGGCGACCTTCAGGAAGCCGTGGAAGGCGACGCGAACCCCGACGAAATATCCGCTGCGGCAGACGCTGCACGTGCCGTACTGCACAAGTTCGTCTAAATAGCTTCCGAGCCTTCCGCGCCCTTCGAGCCCCTCGAGCCGAGCATCTTCCGAGCCTTCCGAACTCCTCGAGCCGCGCCTTCCCCGAACTCCTCGAGCCGCGCCTTCCCCGAACTCCTCGAGCCGCGCCTTCCCCGAGCCCCTCGAGCTGCGCCCCTCGAGCCTTCCGAACTTCCGCCGCTAGGTTGAGCTGTCTTGGAGTGTTCGAACCTCGCCAAGCTTGAGGTTTACCACTCCCGCCCGGTGGCCCCCACCCGGCGGGTGGCCCTGGGCAACTGCCTGTTGCCAGTGGGTCATCCGACGCATGCCGGAGCCCTCTTGCTGGGCGCCGTGGTGGGTAAATACTTGCGCCGCAGCGACGAAGATCTGCGCGGCGAACTGGAATCTCTTGTGTCTGAGTTGGGGAGGGGGATGCGAATTCGCCAGCCTCGGCTGCGGCATCGTTTTCAAGACGACCGTGTCGGGCTCGCCCGCAGCGTTCACTGGCTCAAGATCGACCCAAACGGGCGCCTGATGCTGGATTCCCTGGACGGCGGCGGCAGCCCCATCCAGCACATCCTGGGAGCCGTCTACGCGGCAGGCGCTCGAGGCACTGCCATCCGCGCAGTCTCTCGGGCTTTGAGCTGGCCGGGCGGGAGCACCGAGGACTTGCTGGAGTTCCTGAGAAGGTCGTTGAGCGGAGAGCCGGAAGGGAACCTAGGCAGGTTCGACACCGCCCGATTCTGGGCTATGGACGTGATGGGCTTCGACTCCCGCCAAGAGCCTCGTCACGGCGACGTCCAGCGGCGCTTCCGCGTCTTGGTGTCTTCGGCTCATCCCGACGTAGGAGGTTCGGACAGCGATGCTGCGGGGCGCATAGGCGACCTGTTAGAGGCTCGGCGTATCTTGCTTGATTCCGCCGGTGGTTTGCTGCTGTTCCCGGGCGCGGGCGGCGACGCCGATCATCACGCCCTAGCGGCGCTCGAGCGCGTCCTGCGCCCGCTTCCGGTGAGGCGCGTGGACTATCCGCACCGCCAAGAGGGTCGGAAAGGCCCCCCTCCTGCGGCCCGCAAGCTGATCCCCTTCGTCGGCGAACAGGCGGCGGCCATGTGCACAGAAGAGGGGATCCGGCCCGAGAAACTCGTGCTAGGCGGCAGGTCGATGGGTGGACGCCTCTGCTCGATGGCGGTCGCTGAAGGGTTGCCGTCGGCGGGACTCCTGCTGCTGAGTTACCCGCTCCATCCTCCTCGCAAGCCGGAGCAGCTCCGCACAGAGCACTTTCCGGCTCTGAACCTGCCCTGCCTTTTTGTGTCGGGAGACCGAGATCCGTTCGGCAAACCCTCCGAGCTGACCGAAGCCTGCTCTCTCATTCCCGGCCCGGTGAGCATCACTTGGCTGTCCGGCTGCGGGCACGATCCCCCCGCAGGGAAGGACGAGGAGCTGACGAGCAGCGCGAAAGGATGGGTAAGAGGGTTATTCCAGAGCGACGCCGTCCGCTGAGGCGTCTTCGGGGTTGATGTCTTCTAGTTCCTCGCGGGCGGTCTCAGGGAAAAACAAGAAGATCAACACCGCCACCAGCAAGGGCGCAGCCGCCACCAACACGAAGGCCTGACCGAAGCCTCCCAGGGGTTCTGTCAGGTTTCCGACGAGTTGGAGTCCGACGACCGAACCTGCCACCCCCACCACGGTCATCTGCCCGTTGGAGCGCGCCCTCAGAGACGTCCCGAACAATTCGCTGGTGTAGGCGCCCAGGACGGGCACCAGAGCTCCTGCTGCGAGACCTCCCAGCACTCCCCACAGCCACATCGGCCAGCCGCTCTGCAAGTATCGGAGCGTTATGCAGACTGGGCTAGCCAGCAAGCAGACGATGCCTATCGTGCGCCTCCCCCGCAGGTCGGAGAGCTTGCCCGAGGCCAGCATCCCCAGACCCACCGGAGCGTAGGTGACCAGTTGATAGACGGAGATGTTCCCGGCAGAGAAGTCTCGCTCCTCCCTCAGGTACTCGTTCAGGAACTGCGAGGCGGGCGCGGCGAAGACGGCAGACAGCATCGACGTCGCCCCCAGCAGCACCAGACGCTTCCGGCGGCGGTCTGCCGCTGCGCCTGCTGGGGCGTCAGCGTCCGCTGCTGGAGCCGCTGCGGGCGACTTCCCTGCGCCTGCTGGAGGCAGCCTCCGATGAGCCGCTCGCTCCCTCAAGCCCGCTCGCTCCCTCAAGCCTATGAAGCGTCTGGATTCCGGGAGCCTTTTTGAGCTCCAGAGCACCACCGGAAGGGCGGCCACCGGGATCAAAAACAGGATGCGCCACGCTCGCAGACCGAGGTCGGCGAGGGGCAGCAGCCAGATCACGATCCCCGACCCCAACCCAGCGGCCATTCCCATCACCGAGACGGCGTACCCCCTGACTCCCTTGGGCACTTCTTCGGAGGACATAACGGCCATCAGCAAGAACGCCGCCGTGGCGCTGCCCCGAGCCAGCACCTGCGTAGTGCCGAAAGTCCAGACCTCCCCAGAGACCGCCCCCCCGATCGTCGCCACGCAGGCGGCGCCCACGCAGAGCAGCAGGAGTGGTCTGCGCCCCTTTCGGTCGGCGAGTATCACGAAACCGAGCGCCAGAAGGGCGCCCAGCCTCACTGCCGAGAGCACGTTGCCCTGGACAGACACCCCAACCCCGAACTCGTCCGCTGCGAAGCTGATCGACTGACTCAGCAGCGTCCCTAGGTATCCGTCTATGACGGCAAGCACGCACAACACTCCCAGCATCCGACCGGAGCGAGGGTCGATGCGTTCCGAGGGAGCCCACCAGGGCTGCCCCCCCTCTAAGCAGCGCCGCCGCAGCCTGCGGCGCACCAACGGGTTCAGCAGGAACGACCAGAACGGGATGGAGAGCCTGTAGGTGATGAGCGTGTGAAGGCTGTATCCGCCGTCCGGCAGCTTGGTTGCCTTCAGGTGGCGCTGGTATCCCTCGAACGGCCCTTCTATCGCAGAGAAAACGGCGGTCTTCTCGCTGGGGTCTGCGGTTTCTCTGCCGTAGTCGGCGGTCTTCTCGCTGGGGGGGGCGGTTTCCTCGCTGGGGGGGGCGGTCTTCTCGCTTAGGGGGGCGGCGTCGGTTTCCGGTTCGCGTCGCTCCAAGACGATGTCGTCGATGGGGGCAAGGCGGCGATCGAGTTCAACCGATCCGCATTCCTCAGTCCAGCTGAATTGGCTCACCGGAGTCCAAATACCCATTCTGAGGGCACGCTAAAATCATAATGTCCACATGGAAAGGCATTTTGGGCAATCCTCCCCCGCTTCGTCCGCCTCGAGAGAGGCCGCCCCTTCGGTCAATTCCCCGAAGATGAGCGGCGATTATGTTCCGGCGCCGCCGTCTGCTGCGGACTTGTGCATCAGGGTTCGCCCTGGTCAGCCCCTGGAAGGGGAGGTGAAGATAAGCGGGGCCAAGAACAGCGTGCTCAAACTCCTGGCTGCCACGACGATGGCGGAGGGTCGTTACGTCCTGAGGGGCGTACCGCGCATCTCGGACGTAGACACCATGCTGGAACTCCTCGCAGGCTTCGGCAGCCGAGCGACCTTCAGGGAAGACGACGTGCTGGAAGTCGACACCCCTGGAGTTGTCTCTCCGCATGCCCCTTACGAACTCGTGAGCAGCATGCGCGCCTCCATTTCGGTGCTCGGCCCGTTGCTGGCCCGCTGCGGCGAGGCGGTGGTGGCTTTTCCTGGGGGGGACGATTTCGGCACTCGCCCGATCGACATGCACATAGAGGCTCTGCAGCGGCTCGGAGCCGAAATAGAAGTCAGCCACGGCTACCTTCACGCCAGCGCTCCCGTGCTGAAAGGGGAGAACATCACCCTGGAGTGGCCGAGCGTGGGAGCAACCGAGAACATAATGATGGCGGCCGCCCTAGCGGAGGGGGAGACCGTCATCGAGAACGCCGCTAGAGAACCGGAGATAGTCGACTTGGCGGCCTTCCTGAACCGTATGGGGGCTCGAGTGCTGGGGGCGGGGGGTCAGACCATCAGGGTGGAAGGGGTCGACTCCTTGTCTCCGGTTGATCACACCCCCATACCCGACCGCATAGAGACGGCGGTGTTCCTGGCGGCACTGGGCGCATCCGGGGGCGAGATATCCCTGATCGGGGCGCAGCCTTCCCACCTGCGCATGCTCTGCGACAAACTCGGCGAGATGGAACTCAGGACGTCGACCACCCGCAACGGCCTCTGGGCGATGGCACCGAGCCGCCTGCGTTCCGCAGACGTGGTCACGCTGCCCTATCCGGGCGTCGCCACCGACTACCAGCCGCTTCTCGTCGCCATGTTGAGCCTTGCCGACGGCGTCGGGTTGGTGACTGAGAACGTCTTTCCGAATCGATTTCGCTACGTGGGTGAACTCTTGAGAATGGGGGCCGATATTCGAGTGGAAGGGCGCTGCGCCATCGTGCGCGGCCGAGAGCGGCTGTCCGGCGCCACGGTAAGGGCGACCGACATCCGGGCGGGCGCCGCTCTAGTGGTGGCGGGTCTAGGCGCAGAAGGGGAGAGCGTGGTGAGGGAAACACGCCACATCCGAAGGGGGTTTGACGGCCTGGTGGAGAAGTTGGCTGCCCTAGGAGCCGACGTGGAGTGGACGTCAGGCTGACGTCAGAGCGTTTACCTCCTGCTCTTCCGCTCCGGTCGATCCGTCGGATCCGTCGGCTACGTCTGCTCCCTCGACGGTTTCGCTGGCGTCTTTTCGTTCTCGGTTAATTTTGCGCTTGGCCAGCGCTATGAGGCCGATGATTGCTGCGAGCGGCCCCACGATCATGAGGGTCTCGTCCCAGCCACCCTGGTGGGCCAGCGTCTCTATGGTCGACATGTCTGTGCTTAATGCTTGCCTTGCTCGCCTTCGTCTATGCACCGCAGGCTAGCAGGCGCCGTCGACGGGGGGGGGGGGGAGTAGCAGCCGTCGACGGGGGGCAGCAGCCGTCGAGGTCATATGTGTAGCGTGAGCCGCCCCTCCCAGTTGAGTGGCTTGTCTGATTGGGGGCGCAGCAGCCGTCAACGGCATATGTGTAGCGTGAGTTAGGTGAGTTCCCCGCACTCGGGCCAGGGCTCCTGCTACAGGCACCCAGGCCGGCCATCCGGCCTGCGCTGTCAGCGTTGCGACAGGTATATATGTGCGAGTTGCCAGTTTCTCGCTTCAGTGGGCTACCACTGCCCTGAGTGCGTGGTCAAGACGGTCCGCGGCAGAGCGCACGCCCACGCCCCTGGCCGCAGAAGGCGCCCCGCCAGCATCGGAACCCCCGCCAGCCTATGGCAGGGGCGTCCGATCCTTACCGGCGCGCTGGTGCTGTCCAATCTCGTGCTCTTTCTGATCACCCAGGTTCAGTCGCGCTCTGTCTTCTCTGTTCGGGTGACGGTCGGTCAGCTGATGTTTGGGGAGGGCGTTTGGGCAAGCGGAGCCACGTGGGGGCCGCCCATCGACGTCGGCGAGTGGTGGAGGCTGATTTCCGGAGCGTTCCTGCACGCCAACCTCCTGCACGTGGGCTTCAACATGCTCTTGCTCTGGCTGCTGGGCAGAGAACTCGAACAGATGCTGGGGACGCCTCGGTTCGGACTGATCTACCTGGCTTCTGTGCTGGCGGGTTCGTTCGGCGCTCTCATACACAATCCCGCCGTCCCCACCGTGGGGGCGTCGGGCGGCGTGTTCGGCCTGATGGGTGCCGCCGTGGCAGTCCAAAAGGCATCCGGCGGTCGAATCAGAGACTCCGGGATTCTGGGTTTGCTGATCCTGAACCTGATCACGACCTTCGCCTTCCCCAACATCTCCATCGGGGGGCACATCGGCGGTCTGCTAGGAGGCGGACTGGTGAGCTGGGTGCTCTTCCGGCAAAAGATGTTCACCAGCCGCGCCCAGGACGTCCTAAGACTGGCGGCGGCTGTGGGGATCATCACGGGCTTGATCTTCGGCGGATTGTGGGCAGCCTCGGGGTAGCAGCCTGGAGGTAGCAGGGGATCGATTTAGCTCCCCTCGCTGTCGCTTTCTAGCAGCGCCTTGAATCGGCGGAGGTTCTTGCGCCAGATTCTCGTCAGGAGCGGCTTGGCCGCCGCTGCGGTGAGCGCTCCTCCCAGCCAGAGCGGGAAGCGCAGTTCCTCCCGCCAGCGAAACGCCGCCCCCGCAGGCGTGCGAAGAATTTCAAAGCGCCCCGAACCGCTGACGAGCCCCGTGTGCCGAACGCCGATGGTCTCGTTCTCGACCCACTCCGTGACCTCCATGACGTCGTTCGCGGTAAAAATCCCCACCCGCGTCTTGCAGACAAACCGGGTGCCGACCCCTTGACGCTGCGGGCCGATGAAGTCGATTGCTACGGCGTCGCTCATCCATCGGGTGTGCGACTTGATGTCCGCAAGCGAAGACCAGAGACGCTCCGGCGGAGCGTTCAGATGAACTTGCACGCTGATATGGGTCATCCGTCCCTCCGGCTCACTCTGGAAGTTCTAGCCTGAAAACGTGCAGAAATTCGCCAAAGTCTCGTCGACGGCCACGCCCGCTGCGCCTGCAGCGCTCGCCGAATCCTCCGAGCCCGTTGCGTCCTCCCCGCCCGCGGCGCTCGCAGGGCCAGCGTCCTCCCAGTCCGTCGAGTTCGCAGCGCCCGCCTCGCCCGCAGAGAGTGCGTCCTACTTGGACCATGCGGCTTCCACGCCGGTCGACCCTCGAGTGTTGGAGGCCATGCTGCCCTATTTCTCGGAGTGCTACGCCAACCCCACCGGCTCCCACCAAATGGCACGCACCTCTCGCCGTGCTATCGACGATGCCCGAGACGTCCTAGCGGAAGCCCTAGCAGCTAAGCCGGCCGAGGTCTTCTTCTGCGGCGGCGGAACCGAGGCCAACAACCTGGCCGTCTTCGGTGCCTCCGGTGCTGCCTCCGGTGCCGGTGCTGCTGCCTCCGGTGCTGCCTCCGGTGCCGGTGCCGCCGCCGCCGCTGCTGCCTCCGGTGCCGCCGCCGCTGCCGGCAACTCCGGCGGCGGGCGCGGGCGTGTGGTCGCTTCGGCGTTCGAGCATCCCGCCGTGCTGCGACCCGTTCAGCGCTTGGGGGGCAGCGTCGTGGGCTGCGACTCCTACGGGGCGCTCGATCTAGACGCCCTAGCCGACGCCCTCGACGAAGACGTTGCGCTGCTCTCTGTGATGCTGGTGAACAACGAGACCGGCGTGATCACGCCCCTGAGAGAGGTAGCCGAAGTCCTGCGGCGGGAAGCCCCGCAGGCGCTCCTGCACACCGACGCCGTGCAGGGCTTCCCGTGGCTGGACGCCGCAGAGGCGGCACAGGATGCCGATCTCATCTCGCTCAGTGCTCATAAGTTCGGCGGCCCGAAGGGGGTGGGCGCATTGATAGTGCGCGGGAACGCCCGGCTCGAGGCGCAGATTCTGGGAGGCGCTCAGGAGATGGGTCTCCGAAGCGGCACTCAGAACACGTCCGGCATAGTCGGGATGGGCAAGGCGGCGGAGATCGTGCTCTCGGAGCGCCCATCGGCGACCGCCAGGGTGCGCGCACTGCGCGACCGGCTTGCCGACGGGATACGGGCTGCAGTGCCGGGCGTGGTCGAGACGGCGGTGCGTCCAGCCGCCGGAGGCGATTCCCTGCCCACTGCCGGTGGGGTAGCGGGCGCTGCGCCCTCGAGAGTCGGCGACGGGATTCCGAGCCCCCCGAGCCCGCCGCACATCGGTGGGGTAGCGGGTGCTGCGCCCTCGAGAGTCGACCGCTCCGGCAAGGCGCCCGGTTTCTGCCATCTCTGTTTCGAGGGGGTGGAGAGCGAAGCTCTTCTGTTCCTCTTGGAGCGGGAGGGCGTCTACGCTTCGGCGGCTTCGTCGTGCGCCAGCGGCGCCGAAGAGCCCTCTCACGTGTTGGCCGCCATGGGCTACTCACCGGAGTTGGCCAGGGGATCCCTGCGGCTCTCCCTCGGATACGCAACCACTCCGAACGACGTAGATCGGGTGCTCGACGTGCTGCCCGCTGCAGTGGATCGGCTTCGTCGAGCGGCGGCTTGAGGAGGCGGAGATGCTGACGCTGGCCGCCATGTCGGGCGGGGTGGATTCCTCGGTGGCCGCTGCTCTGCTCGTCGAAGAGGGGCATGACGTGGTGGGTGTCACCCTGAAACTCTGGGGAGGGCCGTCGGATACCGGATGCTGCTCCGCTTCCGACGTTCAAGACGCCAGACGGGTGGCCGACTCCCTGGGGATAGAGCATCACGTCTTCAACTTTGGCGAGGACTTCTCGGACAGAGTCGTAGACCCATACACGACCGCCCACGCATCCGGACGCACGCCCAACCCGTGCGTGGAGTGCAACCGTCACATCAAGTTCGACAGGCTGCTTAGGCGGGCCGAAGCTCTGGGTTTCGACGCCGTCGCCACCGGCCACCACGCTCGCATCGTGGATGTCGGCGGAGGGGCGCTGCGGGTGGGGAGGGGCGCCGACGCCGCCAAAGACCAGTCTTACGTGCTCTACATGCTGGGGCAGGGCGAGTTGTCTCGGCTGCAGTTCCCGGTGGGCGAGCTGGCGAAGACGCAGGTGCGTTCGATCGCAGAGCGTCTAGGGCTGGTCACGGCCAGCAAGCCCGACAGCATGGGCGTCTGCTTCATCAAGCGGGGCTCACGCGGTTCGTTTCTGGCTGAGCGCCTGCAGTTCACTCCCGCAGCGGTGGTGGATTCCAGCGGTCAGCATCTAGGGGAAGTGCCGGCGCTGGAACTGCTGACGGTCGGTCAGCGCAGAGGAGTGAGGATCGGCGGACGCTCCTCTCCGGCATACGTGGTGGACGTCGACCCTCACTCAGCCAAGGTCACCCTGGGCGACCGCAGCGATCTGATGAGGACGACCCAGCGGGTAGAGGCGTTGTGCTGGGCGGACGAGCCGGTCGCCGGCCTGGTGGAGGTTCAGACGAGCGCGCACGGAGTTCCGCGCCTTGGCAGCATCGCAGGCGGCCTGCTCACCTGGTCGGAGCCGCAGCCCAGAGTGGCGCCCGGTCAGAGCGTGGTCTTCTATGCAGACGGAGCAGTGCTCGGCGGGGGAGTGGCTGCCCCCTAGCGCTGGGCGCTCGCTTACCCCTCTGCTCGCCATGCGCCCGCCTAGCGTCCCCCCTAGCCGACGGGGATCGACGACCCTAAACCCAAGGGGGGCTCGTAAGGGGGCTAGGGGGATCGAGCGCCCCCCTAGCCGACGGGGATTTTGCGTTCTGCGGCGACCTCCAGGGCCAGTTTGGGGAGGGTAGGCACCAGCAGCATCGACTCCAGCTCTTCGGTCGTCCTGCTCCCCCTGAGCGGAATCTGCACTGACGAACTCAGGCGCAGTTCCAGCACCAACCCTCCCGCCCCGGCGCTCAGGTCGCGCACTGGCGGATCGTTCTCGTCCCGGACGGCGGGCGCCGGTCGCAGAGAGGTGATCTGGTTCCGGCGAATGAGAGTGGGGGCAGAAGTGGTGAAGTGGTCGTGAAGCACCACCCCCCCTGGCACGAACACCAGCCAGCGGCGGGAGAGGCTGTGCATGCTGCGGGCGCCCGCTGCGGCGGCGGGCAGGCCGAATCCGAGCAGAAGCGGCCCGGCCAGGCCGTGACCTGCCGCCCAGAGCAGAGGCCCGGCCGTCAAGCCCCCCAGGGTGAGCGCCCAGGTAAGCGGGAGCAGAAGCAGCAGAACTGCTGACGGCGGTCGCAGCGGAAGACGACGCTCGTCGCCGTAACTCATGGCGTCGACGAAGCGGCTTCCCAGCAGCGGGAGGGCGGCCAGCACGCAGATAGAGCCCGTGCAGATCGTTCCGGCGATCGCAGCGCCGGCAGCGCCGCTGACCGCCCCAGCGCCGCCGCTCTCCGCAGCGGTCGCCGCTGTCGCCGCGAGCGCCCAGCAACTCGCCGCCAACCCCGCCGGGGCAAGGGAACGAACGATCGTCAGCGAGACGGCGGTGGGCGCCAGTAGAGCCGCCAGCCCCAGCGTCCATCCCCCCCAGGCGCCGATGCTCGCCGTGCGGGCGAAGACAACGGAAGTTTGCGCCAGCGCCTCGCCGAACAGCCGTCCGGCGCTCCACGGCAGGCTGAACCACAGCAGCCGCAACACCCAGGTGAGAATTCGCTCGCTCACCCCACAAGCGTGCTTGGAAATCCTCCCCGTCACGCACCCAGGCGGGGCGCCCGACTGCCCCCAGGCGGGCGTCGGCGGGCGCCGGCGGGCGCCCCGACTGCCCCCCGGCAGGCATCCAGCAGGCACCTCGGCGGGCGTCGGCGGGCACCTCAACGGCGGGTGGCAGACCCCCAGGCGGGCGTCGGCGGGGCGTCGGCGGGTTGAATCGCGGCACAATTAGAGTCGTGGCAGTGGAAGAGACGCTCGCATCGGTCAAGGAGCGCATGGAGGAGTTGCGTCGAGCGCTCCGCCGCCACGACGTCCTCTATCACCAGGAGGACGCCCCCGAGATACCCGACGCCGAATACGACGCTCTGAGAAGGGAACTAGAGGCGCTCGAAGCCCGCCGCCCCGACTTGGCGGAAGAGGACTCCCCGACCCGGCAGGTAGGCGCCCCCCCCTCCGAGATGTTCGCCCCGGTCGAGCACAACCCGCCGATGATGTCGCTCGACAACGCCTTCGACCTCGCCGAACTTCGCGCCTGGTCAGCCCGGGTGGAGCGTCACATCAATCGTCCCGCCGAGTCATACGTCTGCGAGCCCAAGTTCGACGGGCTGGCGATTTCCGTGCTCTACGAGGGCGGACGCATGGTTCGTGCGGCCACTCGGGGGAACGGGAAGGAGGGGGAGGACATCACGCACAACGCCGTGCGGATTCCCGACATCTGTCCCTTTCTAGGGGTTCTAGGGGCGGGAGCCCCGGAGCGCATGGAGGTGCGGGGAGAGGTCTACATGAAGCTCTCGGAGTTCGACGACCTGAACGCTCGGATGGAGGCCGACGGCAAGGAGCGGTACGCCAATCCCCGCAACACGGCGGCGGGCGCTATTCGTCAGAAGGATCCTTCCACGAACGTGCACAAGGAACTCAACTGGTGGTGCTACGCCCTGGCGGGGCTGGAGGGAGGGCCGAGTCTCGCTCGGCACAGCGAAACTCTGGAGTACTTGGCCGAACTGGGTCTGCCGGTCAACCCCGACTGGAAGCGGGTCGACACCCTCGAGGATGTGTGGGAGTATCTGCGCCGCAGCGAGGAGCGGCGTCACGACAACGACTATGAGGTTGACGGGGTCGTGATCAAAGTGGACGACCTGAGCCTGCACGACGTGTTAGGGACGACTGCCCGCCATCCCCGCTGGGCTCTGGCCTACAAGTTCCCGCCCGAGGAGAAGAGCACCAGGCTGCTGGACATCATGATCTCCATAGGCGGCAAAGGCAAGGCCACCCCCTTCGCCGTGCTAGCCCCGGTGTTCGTGGGCGGCTCCACGGTGAAGATGGCCACTCTGCACAACGAGGATCAGGTGCGCGTCAAGGACGTGCGCCCAGGCGACGTCGTGGTGGTTCGCAAGGCGGGAGACGTCATCCCCGAAGTTCTGCGCCCGGTGCTGTCTGAGCGCCCCACGGGGCTGCCCGCCTGGGAGTTCCCCGAGTTCTGCCCCTGCCCTCACCGCACCCGCCTCCTGCGCAGCCCAGGCGACGCCGCCCACCACTGCGTCTACGGGCCGTGCCCGCATCAGCAGGTGGGGCGGATAGCCCACTTCGCCTCTCGAGGAGCGATGGACATCGAAGGTCTGGGCGAGAAGAACGTGACCCTCTTCAGAGACAGCGGCCTTGTCTCCGACGTAGCGGACGTCTACTCGCTGGACTTCGAACGGATCGCCGGACTGACCATCCCCTCGGAGTTCGGCGAGTATTGCGCCGAATCGCTGCTGAGGCAGATCAGGGAGTCTCGTTCGCGCCCGTTGGCCTGTCTGCTGGCCGGCTTGAAGGTGGAGGGTCTCGGGCCGAAGGGAAGCCAGCAGCTGGCCGAGCGGTTCGGAAGCGTGCGGGCGCTCCTCGCCGCCTCGGAGGAGGAGATCGCCGAAGTGGAGAAGATACACAAGGCCGTTGCCGAGGGGGTGCACGCCTTCTACTCCGACCCTGAGACTCTCAGGATTCTGGCTTCGCTGGCGGCTGCCGGCGTGGAAGCTGCGGAGGGATGCGAAGACGCCGCTGCCAACTCCCTGGAGGGCGGCGAACCTCCGGCGGCGGGCGGCGAACCTCCGGCGGGCGGCGAACCTCCGGCGGGTGGGGCAGCCCCGGCAGCGGGTGAACCTCCGGCGGGCGGCGCGGCCTTGGCGAAACGGATCAAGGATTTCGCAGCCCCCTCAGCTATGGCGATTGGCGGTCTGGGGGAGGTCTTGGCGAAAAGGATGGTCGAGGCGGGGCTCGTGAACGATCTGGCGGACATTTACTCACTCGATCCGAAAATGCTCGCAGACCTCAAGGTGGAGCGGACTTTCGGGAAGAAGAACGCAGAGAATCTTCGATCGGGGGTCGAAGATTCCAAGAGCAGATCGCTGGGGCGTCTGATCTTCGGGCTGAACATTCGCCATGTGGGGTCTGCGGCCAGCGACGTCCTGGCAGAAGAGTTCGGGCACCTAGACGCGGTCGCCGCCGCCGAGGCCGACGAACTGGCCGCCGTCGACGGACTCGGCCACGTGTTGGCGTCGAGCATCCGTGAGCATTTCGCCGACCCGTCTAACCGGGAGATCATCGAAAGACTGCGCCAGGCGGGCGTCGAGTTCGGGGCGCCGCCCGCCGGCGAGATTGCCGATCCGTCCGCCGCCGAGGCCGGGGCGCTGTTCGCCGGCGAGGCAGGGGCGCCGATTCCCGAGTCGAATGTCCTCGAAGGTAAGTCGTTCGTGATCACTGGGAGCCTCCCCGGGCGCACACGGGAAGAAGCTGCTGCGGCCATCCGAGCCCGCGGGGGAAAGTCAACTTCCGGCGTGTCGCGGACGACCACTGCGTTGATAACAGGAGACTCGCCCGGGGCGTCGAAGCTCAAGAAGGCGGCAGCGCTGAACGTCCCCGTAATCGAGGGGGACGACTTCGAGCGTCTGCTGTCCACCGGACACGCCCCCTCCGCAGAAGGCGGGGATCCCGCTTGAACCCCAGCGCCGGTCGGTTAGCGTAATTGGAGAGCCCGGGTGGCGGAATCGGTAGACGCTGAGGGCTTAAACCCCTCTGCCTGAATAAGGCGTATGGGTTCAAATCCCATCCCGGGCACCGAGGTTCCAGGCTCTCAGGGCAGCGACTACTTGTCGGGTGAGTCTTGAGGGACTCGCCGAGGGGTGGGCGGCTGAGCGCATTGGGGCTAGCGGCGCTGGCGCTGGCAGGGGCGCTGGCGGCGCTGGGGGGAACGCTTTCCTGTTCGTCCGGCGCCTCCCCAGCGGAGGGCAACTCCGGCGCTGAATCCCTGCCGCAGTCGGCGGCTGCCGCAGCCGAAGCGGGCGCTCCCCCAGCCGGCGTTCCCTCAGCGGGCGCTCCCCCTGCTGGCGCCGATCCAGGCGTCGACCCCTGGGAGGAGAGCGCTCAGATCGGCGACCCTGACGCCGACCCTCGGACGGCGCTGGGGCGTCTGCGGGCACGCTACTTTCCGAAGTGGTCTTCCGAATTGGACTGGGCTTTTCCGCCCGAGGTGTGCGAGACCCCCTGGGAACTCGACGGCATAGCCGCTCCCGCCGCCCACGTTGACTCGCAGGTGTTAGGTGACATTCACAAGGCGGCCGCCCTGGCCGTCATGCTCTATGAGCGCACGACCTCCCAGGCGCTGTTCGAACCGAGCGTGCTTTCGCAGATTTGCGTGTCTGCCGTTTCGCTGCCTCCCGCCCGCACTGCAAACCTAGAGGTGCTGGCCTCCTACATAGAGCGTGAAAGCCGCCGCCTCGAAGCCCCCAATTATCCCGGCGAAGTCGAGGTAATCGCCCATGCCGCCGACGCTGTCCTGGCCGCCGCCTGCGTGAAGCCCGGCTATCCCACCGTCCTGGCCGCCGACGGGGGAGTAGTGGCGGAGCCGCAGGCGCCGGTTCGCCTGCAGACCTACCTGCTGGCGCTGGCTTCTGGTCAGGAGGACGAGGTTGCCGACGTTACCTTGCGTGTCTCCCGCCTGTTCCATCGTCCCGCGGACGGCTGCGGCGAACTCCTAGAATGGGTGTACGAATGGCGGCTTCGGGTAGAGGCGTGGATTGCCGAAGGCCAGTTGTGGAACGTCGCCAACGCAGCGGTCACAGAAGAAGACCTCTGCAGCGGAGAACACGAGGAAGAGAACTGCCCGCGCAATTGGACATGAGGAAAATCAGGCCCAACGACAAGCCTAACGAGAATACGACGAAGCGCTCTAGCAGGCTGCGCCGGCGAAGCCGCCTGACGATAGCAGGCTGCCTGCTGCTGATCACGCTGCTGGCCGCTCCGTTCTCGACTGAAACCCTGCCCGGTCCGCTCGATGACTTGACAGCGCCTTCCCCGGCGCAGGCTCAAGATCCGCCGTCGGACGATGACGATGACGATGATGACGATGATGACGACGACGACACCGAACCGGACTACACAACGGGGACTCCCGCTTCCTGCCCGACTACGCCTACCGGCTGGATAACAAGGACGGAGAACTGCGAATTGAACATTCCCGTCCCTTGCCCGACGGGCTACCCGAACATTTCCCTGTCCTTTCCTGCGTACTGCTACAAGGAGGCCGCAGGGACACCCAAACCTGCGGAGTGCACCACCCCAGGGGTGAGCAATGCGGTGGTCATTTCGGTCGACAATGAGACTTGCCGAATACACGTGCTGCGCACCTGTTCGGCGGGGCTCTTGTTCAGGGACGGCTGGACGGACGCTACGAACTGGGATGCCGACAACGACGGCGTCGTCGATGACGCTTACGACGCCAATGACGACGACCTCGTCGACGACGAACACAACTTCTGGAGGTGCAAGGCTATTCAGCGCCGTTCATGGACTTGTCCAGACGGATATCTGCCAAGCAACGCATTCAATTCGTGTTACCGCCCAAGCAGCGCAGAGTTAGCGGAAGGTGAGACGCATCCGGCTTGCGACACCGTAAGCGGAGCCCCCACTTTCGCGGTTCTGGAATGTGAGAGTTACGCAGGCGATGACTACGACGATTCCAGGTTGTGCTCCAATGTTTCAACCGACTTCACGGCGGTTTCAGGCGGGTCTGCCGCTCTTTATTGGTGCACTTTTGATTCTGCAAAGTTGAACGTGGACTGCAACAGGACAGTGGTACCGAGCGGCGTCGACTGCGCTGTCGAAACGGCGTACTGTTTGATGCGGGCGAGCCGGACAGGAGGTTGCGACGCAATCCTAAGAAACTTGACCTGTGCTGGCCTTCAGGCGGCGTATATAGATGCAAGCGACAGCAACAAGGAAACGGCCGATATGAACGCCAGCCGCAGCGGATGTTCGCCTTGCTTAGTTCTGCCCTTTGAGAGCGTTTCCTCCGATTGCCCTGAGGAAATAATCGGCCAACCTACGTACAACCGGACTGCCTCAGCTCTAAAAAGTACGATCAGAAATGCCGGAGGACACTGGAGGCGGGGTTCCGCTGTTTGTCAGGATCCTCCTCCCGGTCGCCTAGAGGTGCGCTCGGTTCACCAATCAGGTCTGCCTGTAGTGAATATAGATGTGCTTTTTACTTTCGAAGATATCCCAGAATTTTCCTACAGTTATTCTCCCCGGTACGACAATCCAGTATATGTTTACGGCCGGGCGCTTCCTGTTTATGAGAATGTCGGCATAAACATTTTAACGGATGATGAAACGGTCAGGCTTGCCAGGATTCCAGGAGGGACACAGACATCCTGGTCGAGTGTAGGGGAGTGTATTGTTCAGTTTGCTCCATCATTCTTTATAAAGGTGGAGGAACTCTGGCCGGGTGAGAGTGCAGAGCACAGAACAAGAATCACTAGACTGTTCGGGGCGGACGCATTGGACTGGTGGAATGACTTGACGACGGAAGAACAAACCGAGTTGACAACAGCACAAGGAGATCTCTACTCAGCAGAACGTGATTGCCATTTGGAGATGCCGATCTGGTGTAAATGGAGGCCGGAGAAGGCAGGCTATTACAGTGTTACTGGTGTGACGCTTTCCACTAGCACTGAAGCAGGATATAACTTAAGGGATCCTAATACTAGTGAAAGAATAGCTACTTCCGATGAAACGCTTGATCTTTGGGAAGCAACATTCCCGATAACACGAAGACAATCGGCGATTGCGACGCAGTTGAGTAGATATGCAGGTAGTGGCGGTGAATATAGCGACGGCGCCCAAATTAGTCTACCGTCTTCTATTAGTAGGGAATCTGATGGCAATAGTGAAACTACCGACCATGAAGGCAATACGATTACGGTTCACTACAACTCTTCTGGAGTAACGAAAGTAGAAGATTCGGGTGGAAACACAATTACGCTAGCAAGAAATGGTAGCACAAGCGACGAGTTTAGGGTAGCTTTGCTCCTGGGACTAATAACTCCAGAAGTCGCCAACTCTCGTGTGATACATGTTGCTTCAAGCAGGGATTACGGGATTTACACCGAAACCGAAGCCGTCGGTGTTGAAGTAAACGAGATACGCGTCCTTACCCGTAACTCAGCACGTTGAGACTGATTAATTCAGTAAGTTGAGACTAAGCAACTCAGCAGATTAAACTGCTTGCTCCAGTACGTTAAGACTTCTCGACCTTCAGCGGTTTTCAGCTTTAACCGACGCCGGTCGACGCCGACCTTCAGCTTTAACCGACGCCGAATCTGACGGCAGCCTCCATGGAGTCGAATCTGTGCAAGATGTCGTTTTGCAAGTTCTGAAGCTCGGGGTTGTTCGGATGGCGGGGGCGGGGCAGGTCAATCGGAATGTCGTCGTAGACGACGCCGCCCGGCCGCATCATGATGACCCGGTCGGCGAGCTCCACCGCCTCGTTGACGTCGTGCGTAACCAGTATCGCAGTCTTGCGGGTCTGCAGCCAGATTCGCTGCAGGTAGTCGCGCAGGGAGCGCCCCGTCAATGCGTCTAGGTGACTGAAGGGCTCATCCATCAGAAGCACGTCCGGATTGACCAGGAAGGCGCGTGCGATGTTGACGCGCTGCTGCATTCCGGCGGATAGCTGCGACGGATAGAGGTTGGCTACTTCGCTGAGACCTACCATCGAAAGGTAGAACTCTGCTTCACGCCGAGACCTGTCCGACTTGCGGTCTAGCACGAAGAGCATGTTGTTGACGATCGTCCGCCAAGGGAGCAGGCGGGGTTCCTGAAATACGTAGCTGATGTGCGCCGGCACGCCGTCCTGCACTGAGCGCACGGTCCCTGAAGTGGACTGTTCGACGCCTGCGACGATGTTGAGCAGCGTCGTCTTGCCGCACCCCGACGGCCCTACTATGGCTACCAGTACGTTGCCGGTGATCGATATGTTCACGCCGCCTATCGCCTGTATCTGGTTGGGCTGATTGGTGGTGGGGGGGAAAATCTTTGTGAGGTTTTCGATCAGGATGGTGGCCATCTGTTCCTATCTTTCTGCAAATGTGTTGTTTCTAGGGGGTGTCTTCGGGGGCGTGCTGGGGGGTGGTCGGCTGGGGGGCGTTCTGGAGGGTGTCCTGCTGAGGGGCGTCTTGGAGGGAGTGCTGGGGGGTGTGTTGCGGGGTGTGTTGCTGGGGAGCGTCTTGGGGGGTGTGCTGGGGGGCGTGCTGTTGGAAGGTGTTCTGCTGGGGGGCGTGTTGGAGGGTGTCCTGTTGAGGGGCGTGGTGCTGGGGGGCGTGCTGTTGGAAGGTGTTCTGCGGGGGGGCGTGGTGTTGAGGGGCGTTTTGCTGGAAGGTGTGCTGCTGGGGGGTGTGTTGGGGGGTGTGTTGCTGGAAGGTGTTCTGTTGGAAGGTGTGCTGCTGGGGAGCGTGCTGGGGGGCGTCCTGTTGAGGAGCGTGCTGCTCAAGGAAGCCCTGCTGGAGGGTGTCCTGCGGAAGCGTGTCTTGCTCCGGCATTTGGAAGTCGTCGCCTTCTTCGAGCGTCAGCAGCGGGCGCTCGTTCCAGCGGAAGGCGCGCCGTTCAAGCGGCCTCAGCAAGAAGCGGTCGACGAGCATTATCAACAGGATGAACAGGAGCACCCACGACACGAACCCAGGGAACTCCTGAAAATCATGCAAGAACCTGGCCCTGTATCCCACGCCGGAAGTGGAGCCGAACCACTCCACGATTAGCAGGCTGTTCCATCCCGCCATGAACGCCAGCCTGATGCCGGTGATGGCGCTCGGCAGCGTCCCCCCCAAGATGAGATGCTGAGTGCGGCGCAGCAGCGGCACGCGGAAGGAGGTGCACATATCCACGAGCCCCTTGTCGATGTTGCGCACCCCGGAACTCACGCTCACGGCCACGAAAGGGGTGACGGTCAAAACCACCGCAAAGATCGGACCCTGCGAAGTCAGGCCGAACCAGAGCGAGGACAGGAACGCCCAGACCACCGAGGGCAGCGCCAGCAGGGCGAGCGTCGTGTCGTTCAGCAGGCCGCGCGCCAACCTAGAGGCTCCGATCAGAATTCCCAGCCCGAACCCGGCCGGGAGGCCTATGAGCAGGCCGATGCCGTAGCGCTGCAGGCTAGTCAGAAGCGGCCCCCAGAGGTTGCCTCGCAGCGATCTCCCAGCGTGGACTCCTCCGGTCAACTCCGTGAAAAAGAACCTGACCACTTCTTGGATGCCAGGGATCCTGGCGTTAGTGAAGGCGACCAGCTGCCAGACCGCTAGGAGTATGCCGATGGCGAGCAGGCGGATAAACCAAGGGCGGCGCAGCAGACCGCCTGGCTTGGTGGTTTGCCGCAGCCGAGGTTCGCTCCGCGGCAGTTCCCGCGGTATCGATTCGGGAAGCGTGCGGAGTGGCCCGAAATCGCTCACTATCCACCTCCAGATTCCGACAGGCGCCAGTGTGACGCCCAACGCTCTATCTGCCGCAGGACGAGATGTTCAAAGATGAGCATTACCGCCACGAACAGGATCGTCCAGGCCAGCATGGCCTGCGTGTCGTAGCTTTCGAAACTGGAGCGTATCTGAAACCCGATGCCCCTAGAGGCAGCGAAGACTTCGCTCAGGAGTTCCATGCGCCAAGCCACCGCAAATGCGAGTCGCGCTCCGCCAAGCAAGGACAGGAGCGAAGACGGCAGCAGGACGTCCCGCACGATCTGCTGGCGGGTTCGCCCGAAAGCTTCGCTCATGACGATCAGCCTGCGGTCGACGCCGGTTATCCCTTGAGCCACGTTGATCGTGATGTAGGGGGTGGCGACCAGCATCGTGGTCAGGATCGGGCCGGCAGGCGAGATGCCGAACAGAACCAGCGCCAGCACGGCGAAGCCGATCGTGGGAATTCCGACGATCAGCTGCAGCAGATTCTGCAGCAGGTTCTTCCACCACTCGCTGTAGGCGATGAGGAGACCGAGGATGCCGCTCAACACGACGGCCAGCAAGAAGCCGCTCAGAAGCCTCGAAAGGCTGCTCCAGAGATTCGAGCCGAAGCCGCCGCCCGAGATTATTTGCCCTGCCCTGTTGAGAACCAGGTGCGGGGCAGGCAGCCTCGGATCGTTGATGACTACGTTCGAGAACAGATACCAGATGCCGATGAAGGCACCCCAACCCACCAGGACGCTAATTCTAACGCTCCAGCGGCGCAAGACCGCCTTGCGCGTCTCTCGAGCGGAAAGCTCGGAAAGGTTGTTTGGGGTTACGGAGGCCACGCTCGTCATTCCGCTTATTCGTTGTCGCCCTGATCGGGCGTAGACATACGATCCGAAAGGCGTCCCAGGTCGCCCTCAGCATCGCCTCCGGATGCCCCAGGTATCAGGATGCTTTCCAGTGCGGCGATTTCACCCGCAAAAGAAAGATCGAATTCAGGGTTGACGGCGTCCGAAGCGACCAGTTCTGCTTCCTGCATCCGTGAGAATATTTCGGAGTTGGTGGCTTCGTCGTCTCTGCCCACATAGACAGAAGGAACGATCCAGTCGTTCTGGTCGATGTAGCCGACCATCCACGAGATCTGTTCGTCTCCCTCAATCGAGAACAATGTCGGGTAGTTGGTGATGATCCTTGCCTTGTTCAGCTTCCACTCATTGAGCGCCTCCTCCCAAAGAGACAGCAGAAAGTCGACGGATCGCTGGTTTGCTTCGAACCAGTTTCTGTCCACCACGAAGACTTCGTCTAGCGGCAGAGCGGACGCTGAGTCGGCGATTCTTTCCGAGTAGATATCAGCGGCTGATCTTCCTTCGTAGAGGGGTTTCAAATCGCCCGTCAGCAGGAAAGAGGCGCTGGCGTCGGGCAGGCAGATGCAGGCGTCTACTTGCCCTCTGACTACCAAGTCGGCGACGATCGTGGAGTTCACGAACTCCATTTCGAAGTCACGCCCCCCTTCCCTGAGGTCCATGCCGTAGAGTTCCCTGGCTATCACCCCCCACAACCTGGTGGATTCAACGGAACTGTTGACGGCGATTTTCTTGCCCGACAAGTCTTCCAGCGAACTGATTTGTGAATGACGATGCACTCCCAGGAAACTGCGGTCGTAGGTCAGTTTGCCCAGGATTACGGCGTCGCGCTCCGACTGCAGGACGATGTCGGCTACGTCCATTGCGTTCATGATCACTATGTCGGCGTGGCCGCCCGCAAAGACCCCGAAATGGTTGGAAAGGGTGTTTTCGATGACGCTAATGTTCCAGGAGCGTTCCCACTCCGTGAGCGTTCCGCTGTCTTTCAGCCAGTTCCAGAGCGGGTTCGGCCTAACGGCCAATCTGATGACGGCCGCCGCTTGCGGGTTTTCCGGAGGAGAGTTGCCGGACGCTGATTCAGACGAACCTGCTCCTGTTCCTCCACAGGAGGCCAGAACGCCGATCACCGCAAAGAGGGCTGCCAACCTGCACAATGTCTTGCCCCCTTTACCCACTAGTGGAACCCTCTGTTTGTGTATCTTCGCCGTCGCCAAGGCCTTGTGTGACTTCGGTCCATCCCGTTCCTTCGACGGGGCGCAGGCAGCCCCACGGATTGAGGGCGCAGTCCGGGTCGGCTTTGAGCGCACGCATGTTGTCTGAGCCGTATCTGTCACTGGGGCTGAATTCGATGTGCAGACCGTGAAGGGCGTCGAAACTGGTTTCTTCCAGGGCAGCAACCAGAGACTCGCGTGTCAGGGAAATTCCTGCTTTCGAGATTGCGCCGAAGAGCACGTCTAATGCGTCGCACATCGACATCATCAGCACCCAGGCGTCGGTGTGGTGCTGGTAGGCGAAGGGGTCGGCGTCCAAGCTGTTGCGAAGGGTGTGGCATCCCTGGTCCAAGCCCGTGAGCGGATCGCCCGGTGTTCGCCAGGAACTGGCCTGAAGGAGGTTCACAGCTTGACGTTCCGGCGCCCTGCCCAAGATCAGACTGGCCGTCTGGATGTCGTTGACTATCCAGGTGGGGAACCAATCGATCGGGTCGGCCGCTACCATGAGGCGGCGAGTGTGCGACCAGTCGCTGTTCGACACTACTGCGGTGATACCTGTCGACTGCATCTGATTGACCATGGCCTCATAGAAAGTGTCCATCTGGTCAAGACGAGCTGCCTGCTCTTCGGTGACGGGTGTGTCGCTAGTACCGGCTTCGTAGCGCCTCTTCTGCTCTTCCAGGATCAGGAGTGGAATACCGCTATACCCCTCCGGCATCGCAACGTTGGATTCGATGCGAATCCCCAGGCTTTCGGCAAAGTTGTCAATTTCCGCAATCTCGTCGGCGGTTCTGTCGTTTGCGGGATCGGTGGGCTGGGTGTATAGGAGAGCCACCCGATCGCTCGGCCCGATTTCGCCGACGTCCAAGGCCGTTATGAGGCTGCCTTTGAATTGATATTCGCTGGAGCCGCGGTCGTCGAAGAGGAGTCCGCCTGAGTTGGCGAAATTCTCTTCCGTCAGAGAAGAGTTGATGGACATCGTCGGGATGCCGCCGGCCAAGGTCAGGCAGTTAAACAGGATTTCGCTCATTCTCAGAGACATCACGGCCAAGGGTTGCTGCTGGGGCAGTTCCGTGCAGATTCGCGTGATTTCGCTTTCTGACTGGGCAACGTCCCAGACGTTGATCAACGCCTCAAAGCAGTTGCCGTTGACGCCCCCGTGCCTGTTTATCTCGTTGATGTAGGACTGCATTATCAGGCTGAGGTGTTCTAGGTCTAAGACTTCCAAGCCGAGCTGAGCTAGGTTCTCGAGGTCTGGTTCTATCCATGCGATCTTGAATTTTTGCGGAGAGCTGTCCTCCTCGGCGGCCATATCTGAGCAGTCGCCGCCCCCCATAGGGTCGCCTCCCGCCGCCTTGATTCCTTGCCCTGGCCTTGTGTTGGCCAAGGTTCCGACTTGGGCTGATGCGTCGTCGGCTGTCGAGGGCCCGTTCTCCTCAGATGCCCCTCCTGCCGTTTCTCCTCCGCCGCAGGCGGTCGCCATAAGCGAGATCGTGAGGAGACCTGCGACCAAGAGCCTGCCGTTCCTGGAGACCGGTCTGCGGTTCTTGAATCTGGATGCGAACTTGGACTTTAGGTGTGAATGAGTAGTCATCAGTAACCGGGGGGATAGTTGGGGATTTCGGAGGGCGAAGCCATAAGGGATGCGGCTATGTCTGGTGACGCGGCTTGTGCAGCCAGCATCGTGAATGCAATTGGCTGCACCACGGCACGGGAAGTGGCGTCTATGTGGATTCTCCACGGCCAGCGTGTGGGAGCCGAGGAGGTCGCGCCCACCAGCGCCAGGTTTGACCCAGGGGTGGTTGCGATTTGTCCGGCACGCTGGATCAAAATGTCGTGTCCCTGTCCCACCACCAAAACGTCGAGTTCGGCGTCGCCGCCGAGCGGCTCGGACTTGCTCGCTCTCACGAGAAGCTGCTCAAGGTGGGGAGAGTCGAAACTGGTGGACATGACACGTTCCCAGCCCGGGCCTTGCGGCGCATCTACTCCTAGGGCTATGACCCTGACGCTTTCGGCCATGGGCGAAGAGCCGAGTGCTTCCACTATGGCTGAGAGCAGACCGTTGGACTGAGCTTCCGGCCCGGCAATCGTCAAGCAGCCGATCTCTTCGAAGTTCAGCAGCAGCGGCCCTTCCACCGTGTCTCCGACAGGGACGAGCGCCGGACACAATGAGGGTCCTTGCCCGAAGGAGTCGAGGTGTTCGATCGTGACCCCTTCGGCCAGCTCCAGAACGTATCCGCCGGAGGCTGCCACCCAGTACTCGGGTGCTTCGGTGGGCTGATCGAGCAGCACCTCAAAGCCGTAAGCGCCCACACGCACGGCGACCACCTTGGGTTTTCTCCTGAGCTGCGCCACCGTGACAGCCCGCAAGTGCCGCATAGCCGCCTCGATGAGACGCAGGGAGTCCATCCTTGCGCTTTGCCTGAGCGCTTCCTCTAGAGGGTCGAGGGTTTGACTGTCACGGTCTCCCCGACGCCGGCGGATTCGTGAAAGCTGCCAGAGCAGCATTGCGTCGCCTATGGCAGTTCCTGCGAGGCTGCGTCGTGAAGCGATGATGTTCTGCTCGGAGATTCTTGTTGAAGGATCGGCGCCGGTCATTGACGGCATGAACGTCGGCAGGGGGGGCGCTTCTTGCTCCTCGAATTCTTCTGGGGGGGCGAGCGGCGGCGGTTCGTAGGCAGCCGGCGGCGGTTCGTAGGCGTGGGGTGCGGGCGGTTCGTATGGGGGAGGTGCAGGCGGTTCGTAGGCAGGGGGTGCGGAGGGCGTGTCGTATAGGGGAGGTGCGGGCGTGTCGTAGGCGGCCGGAGGAGTTTCCGACGGGTGCGGCGGCGGTTCGTAGGCGTGAGGTGCGGGCGTCTCGTAGGCGGCGGGTGCGGAGGGCGTCTCGTAGGCAGGCGGTGCGGGCGTCTCGGGTGCTGCGGGCGGTTCGTAGGCAGCCGGCGCGGGTGTTTCGGCGGGTGCGGAGGGCGGTTCATATGCGGCGGCTGCCGGTGTTTCGTAGGCAGGGGGTGCGGGCGTTTCGGCAGGTGCGGACGGCGTTTCGTATGCGACTGGTGCGGGCGTTTCGTAGGCAGCCGGGGGCGGTGTTTCCGGCGGCAGCGGCGGCGGTTCCTGGGAGGGCGACGGCGTTTCGTAGGCGACGGGCGCGGAGGGAGTCTCGTAGGCGGGGGCCGGAATTTCCGGTGCTGCAGGTGCTTGCTCGTCGGGTAAAGCAGGAGGTTCCGGAGCGTGCGTCGGCTCTTGGATCGGCGGCGCTGTGTGCGGGGGAGGGGCTTGCGCCCCAGCGGGCGCGGGAGGGGCTTGCGCCCCTGCGGGCGCGGCGACCCCAGGCGCAGCGACCCCAGCGGTCGGTTGCGGTTCGTAGGAAGGCGCCTCCTCAGGTTCATGGCTGAGAGGTGGCTCCGGCGGAGATTCCGCTGTCGGAGGCTGCGGGCCAGGTTTCGTGGTGAGCACCTGACCGGCGTCTGCCCCCGGCGGAGCGTCTGAGACAGACGGAGCTAGCGCAGAAGAGGACGTGTCAAGCGCCCCCGCCTCAGGGCCTTCTGGCTGCTGGCCAGCGCCCAAACCGGGCAGCCCTGCGATGTCGGGGAGAGCGGACGTTTCGAGTTCGGAGCCGTGCGCCAGACCCCTCCAGAAGGGCACCACTTCCGCAGGCGCAGGTTCCCTTCCCCAGGCGGCGTACAGGAAACGCTCCGCCAATGTCCACAGAAACACCGGATCTGGCTTGCCCCAGGGCATCGGATCTCCTGGCAGCATGAGTGCGCTGCCTAGCGGTACGAGGTCGTCAGGCCCCAGAGACGCAATGCCTGGATATGCGGCGTTGAGCGTTCGTAATTCTTCCCAGCGTGCAGGCGAGTTCAGGAATTGTGCGGAGATGCTGCGCAGAGTGTCGTCGTTGCGAGAGATGTAGTAGGCGCGCACCGGAACGATCTCTGGCGCTTCTACGGAGGGCGACCTCGCCGATTCATGGGAAATGACCCCAGCGGCGACTTGGGTGTCCGCATACGCCTCGGTCGGGGGATACGCCTCAGCGGGGGGAAACGTCTCAGTCGGAGGATACGTCCCAGTCGGAGTCTGATACGCCTCGGTCGGAGGATACGTCTCAGCCTGGCTCTGCCACCCTTGATCCTCTATCGTTCCGTAGCCGACGACGGGAGTTTCCTGAATCGTCGGCTGCTCCTGGGTCTCCGCAGGGACTGCATAGCCGCTCGTCTCGGCGACCCTCCCGGCGCCGCTAAAGGGGTCAGCGGCGGGAGCCTGGTGAATCGCCTGATATTCAGGAACGTCTTCGGCCTCCGAAGACGTGACGATCACCTGGGTCTGGAAGTCGCTGACAGGTTCTTCAAAGATGGGCGGGCTCTGCCGGTACCAGGGCACCTCATCGTCCGCCCCCGAGCTTTCTGGGGCGGCCCCCGGGTACGCCTCGAGCGTGTCTAATGACCGGCCTTTCTCGCTGCCGCGACGACTTCCCCCCCTCGAGACCTTGGCGCGGCGCCGCCTGGTTCGGCTCATGACCGAGACGATGAGCGTAATGAGCGCTCCCAGCCATGCGACTGCGAGCACGCCCGCAACGATGTCGACGATGTTCGCGGACGGGAGCGTTCCATCGGAAATGCGCCCCTGCACGTCTTGCCATTCCGACGGCAGGGCGAATTGCGGAGACCCGAGAACGAAGAACATCGCAAGAGGGAGGGCGATGAGTATGAGCAGCGCAATTGCGTCTCCAAGTAGGTTAAATCTTGTTGACTTCTCAACGTCTCCCTCAGATACTGGGCTTTCCTCAGATACCGGATACTGATCTTCTTTTTCTTTCTCGTTCCCCTGGGGAATTCGTGCCATGAAGGCATAATCCTAACTTTGAGTAGGTATGCGACACGTAACTATCCACCACTTCGTCGGTGTCTTACGCGATACCCGCAATTCTATAGTCAAACGAGCGGGATTGGTAGCCGCCAACTGTTCTTAGTTCTGAAACTTCGGCGTGTCCGGTGTCTGAATGTCCAGTCCCCGGCGTCTGAATGTCCAGTCCCCGGCGTCTGAATGTCCTGAATGTCCAGTGTCCTGAGTGTGCAGGCTCCGCTGTTCTGAAGTTCTGGAGGTGTGTTAGGAGGTTCTGAAGGTGTTCTAAGAAGTTGCTGGGATTATGGGGCACTCCCCAAGATATTTAATGTTCTCTTCCCGAACGCCGTCCGGTCGGATGAGAACGGCTTCAGCAGCCCCTCTAGCGATGAGCGGCTGCCGCGCTCTGCCCAGTCTCAGAGCCGACCTCAACCTGTAGCCAGACACCACGAGCACCTCTATCCAGGAACCCACGCAGTCCACGGAAGCAATGAGGATTGCCTCCCCGTAGATCAGCGGCACCTTCCCCACTCGGTCTTCCGCCGCTTGCTTGGCGTCGGCCAGTGAACCGCCGCTGGCGATAGTCACAGCGGCGACTCGGGCGGCCTCGTTGGCGGCATGAGCAACGTCCTGGCGGGCGGCAATGATGCGAGGGGCGTCGTATGCGATGCTGCTGAGCAGTATCAGAGCCACCGCTATGACGGCGATAAAAGGAGCGTATACGCCCCGGTCGTCTCGACGCCCGTCCGCTGGAGGAGACCCTTCCGCCGGAGGGGGCGAGTTGACGTTCTCCCCCCCCGAGGCTGCTGCGACTAGACGTGAGGGAGGAGACCCTTCCGCTGAAGGAGGCAAGCTGACGGGCTTCCGGCGGCGTCTAGGCCGGTCGCACGACCCCTTACGAGTTCCCATCACGACCTGGCGCGACCGAGTTCCCATCACGACCTAGAGCGGTAAGGATCGAGGGTGGCTACACCCACGAGCAGCCTTTCTGCGTTGAAGTAAGGAATGCCGAAGCCGCCCAGAATCTTGGGAGGAATTCGGCATCTCAGAAATACGTAGACCGTCCCTGCCGGAGGGACGGGGTTATTTTCGCCGGCAGCGACTTCTGTGTCGTCGACGTCGGTGAAGACTATGTTGGCGTCGCCGGCTAGGTCGTTGTTGCAGAAGATGCGGTTGAAGGCGTTCGCCTCCTCGGCCGATTCCAGGCTGGACTCCACCACGGCTAGAGCGCCCTGCGGGCCGTCGATGTTTTGGCAGCAGAGAGACGCAGTCCGTGCGGCTCGGTTGGCGGCAGCCTGCAGTGCCTGTTCGATGCGGACAGAATCCGTGAGCGCCGAGAGAAGAACGATCAGGAGCATCAAGGCAGGGAAGATGATCGCAACGCCGATGGCGGTTCCCGAACCCTCGTCGGAGCGCCGCCGCATCGCTTGCCGCAAGTCCAGTCCGCGCCTGCGGCCGCACCCAGTTTCGACGGTGCCCTCGGAGCGTCGCCGCATCGCTTTCAACAAGTCCAAGGGTCGGTTTCCGTGAGTTCCGAAGCGGTCAGATTGTCTAGCGGGCCGCAGGCCAGTGCGGTCACTTCCACCCCACCCAATATGGGCGAGATGGCGCCTGCGAAGACGAGGGCCTGCACGACGCCTCTTCCGTTTTCCACCACTATCGCCGGCGGGCGGGTTTCCCGCACGGTGCTGGACGAAGCGACCAGGGCGATACGTGCCGCAAGCATCCCTTCGGCCACGCGTTCGCTCGGAAGGGCGCTCTGGGCAGCGACCACAGCGGCGTCGGCAGCCGACTGAACGGCGGTGCGAGCCATCGCCATAATCACGAGGTGCACGCCCAGAAAAATCGTAAAGATGACGCCAAGAAACAGAATCGCCACCGGTATCGCCTCGCCGCGGGCGTCGCTGTTTGCGGCTGACGCCCTTCTGCGAAGAGAGCGCTTGTCAGAGCAAGCGGGCGGTTCTTCCTCCGACGCTCCCAATGCGTTCCCTTTATTCAAGACAAGAGGGCTCATAGGAGAGGACGGACTCTTCATTCTCCTTCCTGACGGTTTCGACATGCGCCGACCCGCTTGTCTTGTCGAGACGGAGTAGTCGAGTGCTCCGTTATGAAGATGGAACGATGAATTTAGCCTTCAACTTTGACTTGCTTGTTAAGTGCACGCACTGGCAGCCCAAGTCCCTCCGCCTCTAGTACAGGCGGCTTCCGATTGATAGGCGGTTTTGTCAGAGTTGGCGGCGCAAGTCCCGCCCGATCCGCCCGATCCAGGCGTCCACACGTGGTTATGACCCTCACAATGTGCCCGGGTTTGAAATAAATTAAAAGCGCCCCCTGCTCCGGGATCCGATGCTTCTGAAGCCTGGCAACCAGCGTTGACCCACTTGAAGCCTGCCGCCTCGCACAATGTTTGACTGGAGTAATTGGAGGGCTGTGTTGTGATGTTGGTGCGTTCAATTTCTGAAACAGCCTGATTTCCGCGTGAGACTAGGACTGCTGCGATTGCGCCTGCTATGGCTATGAGCACCACCATAATGATCACGGTCTGGAGCGCGATGCCGTTTGCGTTCGTAGACAGCCTTGGTGCTCGCTGTCTGACCAACAAGGCCAAAGCAAAAATCAGGCATGGAAAACCGATTGCGCTCAAGACTGCAGAAACCATCGTCACTCCTTTGCTATCTCCTTCCTAAGGTTTCCTGTTTTAAAATGGGCCGGACGCTTAGTCGTTACTAAGAGCAATCTTCAGGGGGACCATCTGTCCAAGTAAAACCGGCAGCCTCGCATAGTTCCTTGGAATCTAGATCATCAGCATTGACTTGCACGTCGATGCGTTCCGCTTCATCTACTGCTGTATTTCCGCGTGTGACTAAGACTGCTGCGATTGCGCCTGCTATGGCTATGAGCACCACCATGATGATTACGGTCTGAAGCGCGATGCCGCGCATGTCCGCAACCAGGGCGGGCATTCCTCGTCTTAGACCGGCAAAAGCGGCCGCGACGATACATGGAATTCCTATTGAGAGCAAAACGACTGAGAGCATTTGAACCTCCATTGTCTTAAGGGCTCTCGCTTGTCGGGAGACCTCTATATTCTGATTCTGTGTTTGCTGAATCTTAGGTTAAGTTTACCAGTGCAATACCTTTTGTGCAACAATTTTAACAGATGGCGAAAGGGGCGTTGCGAGTTCTTCGGAATGCCCTCCGCAATGTCAGGTCGCTAGGGTGGCGGCGCTGCCGCCGATGATCGTTCCCGCGGCGGCGAGAGTGAGGGCGGTTTGACACGGTGAGTATGTTCCTGTGCAGGGTGCGAGTGGTCATTCGTCGGCTAATCCTGCGAGTGAGTAATATTTAAACTAGCATAGTATAGCTGTGCGACGAATCCAAGCATTAGTGGGGAGGGGGGGATGCCGCTCTTGGTCTGTTTTCTGCAAATACTTTGAGTTCCGCCCTGTATTCCCCCGGGGGGAGGTAGGGGCGTTTCGCGGGGGGTTCTGCGGCTAGTTGCTTGCGTCGTTTTTTCTCAGTATGTCATTCTTCATAGCAATGCACATTGCCCCAGTTCCCTGTTTCCCGCCATTGCCACGCCGTGGGGTTCTGAGAGGCGTCTGGTGGCTTGTTTCACGGCGTTGCGCTTCCCTCGGGTATTGAGGGAAGGGCGTTGGGGGGCAACCCTGGGCAGTCAGAGTCGACGACAATTCGGATATTCGCCCACACATACCAGCAGAAAGTGTCCCACCCTCCCCGTGCGCTGCCGGACCCTGCCAGCCACCCGTTCCTGTATTGAACTTCCCCGTGTTCCAGATAAGCCAACCTGTAGGCGCAGTCGTAAATGTCGGACAGTGACAGCGCTTCCGACAGGTCGGCTGCGACCGTTCGGAAGCGTTCGGCGTGAGGTTCGGGGTAAGTCCTGGCTTCCCCGTCCTGCCTTCCTAAGGCCGCGCCGTTCTGTTCCCCCCGTTTCTGACCCGCTCGTTGGCCTTCGCTTAACGCCAATACGACTTGCTCTTCCGTGAGCGAAGTTTCCACGTCCTTCGTCTCGTAGCCGAACCCTGTCCAGCACTGAATCGGCTGCGCCGGCGTAGGCGTCAGGTAATGCTGCGTGGTTGTCGTTGGTGCTGTGGTCGTGACGACTAGGGGGATAGTGGTTGTCGTGAACACCGCCGCTGTGATGGTCGTTGTTGTGGCGTCAGTGGTCATAGTCGGGGGGATCGTCGTCGTAGTCGCTTCGGTAGTCGTAGTGGTGGTTGGCGGCGCAGTGGTGGTCACCCTCGGCGGGGGTGCGGTCGTGTCGTCTGTCGGCGAGAGCGATAACTCCCGCTCCGGGTAGTCGTCTTCGGCGGCCAGCAGCGTTGTAGTCGGGTGTCGAATGGCTGTAGTCGTCGTGGTGCTAGTTGCGGGCGTCGGGGGTTTGCTTACTTGTGCAGCGCTTGCCGTCCGTCTAGCTTCGTCGTCGGTAGTCGCTCTGGCGAATGCGTAACCAGCGGCCGCTGCTCCGACAATGAGGATGATCAGGGTCGTGATCAGTGTTTTTCTCATTTTCTCCCTCGGTTTTGCTGCTCTCGGATGAGAGTGGTGCGGATAGCTGGGGGGATTATGCCGCCGAATCCGAGAGTCCACCATCGGACTTCGCCGCCGTTGCGTTCAATCTCAGCCCACTCGTTCAGCAGGTCTATGAGGTCGTAGCTCACTCCGTCGTTAGTCGCAAAAGAGCGTGCTCGCCGAGTTTGTCTCCGTGAGAGTAAGCAAACAAGGTGATCCGATCACTCCAGGCGGCGGCCGTCAGCACTCCGTCTAGCTGTTGGGCCTTGACGTCTTTTGGCGTGAGCGTCCACTTCCGAGTCGGTCTGTCCTTCGCGACGGCTTGTTTGAAATCTTGCTTGCTCCGGTGTGAGTTTCACGCCGCCACCCCAGAACACGACCAAACGGGAAACCTGCTTCGCTGTGCGGATTCTCATAGTTTGCACACTCCCTGCCGGCAAGTGGGCGTCCAAGTGGTCGTCGTTGTCGGTTGCGTGAGGTCGCCGCAGTAGTGCCCGCGCGTTGTGATACGTTCGCATCCCGCTTGCGGTCGACGGTTGTGCCTGTCCGGTCGTTGGAAGTATTCGTCCAGGAACCCGTAGTCCGGTGGTGGGGCCAGGCGTTGCCGGTCTTCCATTTCCCCGACGGTGGGGCCATCATCCCGCTCGGGGGTGATGAGCGGGGGCCCGTCCATGTCAACCCATTGGGAGGTTGGATCCGGTTGCTGCTGTTCCCCGTCATCGCTGGTGGAGAGGATGAATATCCCGTAGGCGACGGCTAGGACGGCTAGGAAAGTTTTTATTCCTTCTTTCATGGCTTCCGCCCCAGTCTCCCCCACAAGTAGCAAGCGCCAACGATGAGCAGGACTAGCGCCCGAAATTCTTCGCCGACCACCATTCCCCAAGCGATGACGATGAGCGGCCCGCAAGCCACCAAGTGGGCTAGGAAGGAGCTAACGCGGGCTAGGAAGGAGCTAATGCGGTCAATCACGACGCCGCTCTGATCTTGTTCAGCGGCGCCCCTCCGCTATCGCCCGCACTAGCCAATAAGAGGGTCGTAGGTATTAAGTGTGAGTAGGGGCAGCAGCCACAGGCGGCTCTCTAATCCCCCGAGGGTCTGAGCGGTGTCCGGCAGCATCTGCGGGTCGGCGCTGAGCACATCGTTTGGGGACGCTGAGTAAGTCCCTGCGAGCGACCGGTCTTCGCCCGTGATGGTCACGCTTCCGTCGGCATCTTCGAACGCTTCGAGTTTCAGGATCGCCCCTCGGTGGTCGGTGATCGTGTATGTGTAGGTCATTTGGTTGCTCCGTTCGGTTGATGGCTGCTCGTCAGGTCGAAGCTGCCACGCTCGACGACCCCTGGGGGGGGGGGGGGGGTCGCTGTTGTTGTGCTTTGAGGATGCCTAGGAATCTGGGCGTCGTCGTTGCCCGTCTCGGGATCGTGGTAGATGCTCGCCTAGATTTCCAGGTCGCTGTTGTCTCTGCGGTGAGTATGGGGGGCTCGTGCGGGCGCTGGCTCTGTTGACTTGCTCGTTAGTGATGTGCTCTGAGTCGACGATGGGGTCTACCTGCCCGATAGTCACCTGGTGATCTTCGTCGGTGGCGTCTAGACGCCACCGCCTCCGCAGAACCCGCTCGAAGTATGCGATCTGGCCGCACGCTTCCCCCCATCGTGAGGTACCGGTCGGTGAGCATCGGCAGATACCATCTGAAATCCGGGGGTGTGTCAAATCTGTATCAGATTCCGGAAATCGTAGCCGAGTCCATGATCTGCGCCATCGGCGGATAGCCCATTAGCACCATGAACGCCCCGCCGATGAGCGCTAGGGGAGCCCCCATTTTCTCTCCGGAAGAGGCGGCTGCGGCGTCGGCTTCGAAGAGTGCCTTGGCTCGGGACGCTTCGACCTGCGCCAGGATCGTCTGGCGCGACTCGGCTCCCGTGGTTCCGGCCAGTTCCAGGGAGGCGCAGAAGGGGTCTAGGAATCTCAGACGGCGTTCTCTCGACATCTTTCGCAACCCGTTCCATGGAGGCTCGCCCCGTGCGGCTGCCTCCCGTAGGGAATTCCGAATGATGACGAAGACGGGCTGCTCGCTGTAGGAGGCGGCCGTTACCAGGGCGGCGAAGGTGTCGGATCCTGCCGTTACTAGTTGGCTGGCTAGCTCCAGCCAGGATTCTGTGACCTGCTGGAAATACTGCCTTTCCTTTTCGGCTTCTGTGTGCAGCATCGAATCTGGCAGCCACCAGCCGAGCAGGCAGCCCACGCCTCCAGCTATGACCAGGATTAGGGGGGACAGACCTAGACCGAACAGGCTGAGTGCCATCCCTGTTCCCACTGTCAGGACTAGGCCCACGATCAAGCCTGTGAACTTGTTTAGTGCGTGGGCTTCCAGCGTGCGCCCCACCATCAAGGCGTCCTGAACCAGTTCTTCCTTGCCCCTGAGTTCGTTCTGAATCATCTGCCCCATGGCGCGCAGCGGGCGCATTCGTTGACGAGCCCCTTTGGGGGCGCCCGGAACTACGTCCTGTTCGGGGGCGGGTCGGAAACCCAGGATGAAGACCAGCAGTCCTAGTCCGCCGCTGACTGCCAGTGCGATCACCGCCGTGTTCATGCTTTTTTGGCCTTGTCCTTCTTGGCCTTGTCTTTTTCGTCGGTGGTGTCGAGATCGAGCAGCCGAATCGGGGTGTCCGTTTCGGAGAGCTTCAGAACCCAGAAGATGCTGCCGACCATCAGGCCTCCCACCCCGAGCAGCACTAGCTGGCCGATGAAAGTGCTGAAGGGTTCAAAAAACCCTCTGTTGAGCACGGCTAGAAGCAGCACCGAGATCATCGTGACGCCCAGGATGGCGACCACTTGCGTCCAGGCGCGGCTGTTGCTGACCTCGTTGCGTCGCCGCACGTCCACCTCACCGCGCATTCTGCGGGCGGTGCTGTCGAACGCCTCGGAGACGCGTGCCCCGGAATCCCAGGCGATGCGAAGACCGAGCACCAGGCGGTCGGCGTGGGGGGAGCGCATTTCGTTGGCGAACCAGTCCAGGGCTGGAGGGAGGCCGGTGGTTCGAGCTATGGCGGTCATCTGCATGACGGAAGGGCGAAGCAGCTCTGGCGAGTTGTCGGCGGAGAGGGTCACGGCTTCATAGAGAGACCCGCTGGAAGACACCAAGTCTCGTATCTGTTCTGCCCACTGGGAGTAGGCCTCGATCTCTTCGGTGGCCTTTTTGCGCAGACCGGGCGCTTTGGCCATCTTGGGGCCGGCCCAGCCGGCTCCGGCAGTGAGCAGGGCGGCTGCGTACCAGCCCGTCAGGTACCAGGCTCCGAAGGCCAGAGCCGCTGTGATGATGACTTGAAGGGCGTTGTTGGTGAGGGTTGCTGTTGCCTGCGACCTGGGGCCTTTGGCCTTGAATTTCTTGAGGCGTACCTGGGTTTTTTCTTTTTCCGGCTTTTCTCGGAAACTGATGATTACGACGAACAGGCCGATGCCGCCTAGGAGACCTAGCAGCAGAGTGAGGGGGACGGCCACGGGTCTTTACTCTGCCGACGGCGGGGCGTGAGCGAGCAAGTTAATGACGTTTAACTAGCGGCGTGCCTCGCCGCTGGCACTTCGTAGTCGGGATAGTTGGGGTGGGCGGGCTGCTGGGGCTGGGGCGGAGCGGCGGGCGTCTGAGGCTGGGGAGGAGGGGGGGGGGGCTGGCTGGGGGGCTGGCGCTGGCTGAAGATGAGCGGAAGCGGCTGGGTGGGCGGCTGGCGCGGGCTGGGGGCTCGGTTGAGGCTGGGCGTCGGGCAGGAACTGGGCGGCGGCGGGCTGGGCGCTCGGTTGAGGTTGGGGGTGCTGAACGGGCAGGTGCATGGGCGGGTAAGCGGCGGGCCGCTGGACGGCAGCAGGTTGCTGGGGCTGGGCTGGGGCTGGCTGGGCTGGCTGCTGGGGCGGCATCGAGGGTCTGTAGACCTGGGGCTGCGGTGCGGCTTGGGGCTGCGGTGCTGGCGCACTCGGCGGGGGCGGTGCGACCTGGGGTTGCGGCGGGGGGCTTGAACTGGACGAAAAGAGCGGCTCGCCTAGAGAGGTCGGGTCAAATCCGGATGCGACCAGGCGGGCCAGCGTCTCGCCGTCGGACTTGAACGGGCGGGCGTAGACGGCCGTGCCGTCAGCCCCGGGTGCGAACACTTCGGAGGTGAGCACCTTTCCGTCCTCGTAGCCGGTGACCTCCCGGATCGACGTGATGGCTCGGCGCCCGTCCGGCAGCTTCTTGATGTAGACCAGCATGTGCAGGACTTCTGCTATCTCTCTGAGCACGGAGTCGGGCGTCGGAGCGTCGGGGGAGCGCTGAGCGTAGATGAGGATCTTGTTGATGGCTGCTCGGGTGCTGCCTGCGTGAATGGTGCCTAGGGAGCCGTCGTTGCCGATGCCCATCGCCTGGAGAAGCTGCATGACCTCGCCGCCGCGAACCTCTCCGACGATCACTCGGTCGGGCGACATTCGCAGGGCGGCCTTCGCAAGGTCGTACATTGCGATCTCGCCCTTTCCTTCGGTGTTGGAGGTGCGGGTCTCCAGCGCCAGGGTGCGCTCGTGCAGGCCGGAGGATTGAAGATGGAGTTCGAGCGTGTCTTCTATGGTCACGAGGAACTCGTGCTGCGGAACCTCAGACAGCAGAGAGCGCAGCAGCGTCGTCTTGCCCGCTCCTGTGCCGCCGACCACGAGCAGGTTGGCAGGGTTGGGAGGATGTATCGCTGCCCTCAGCACTTCTCGGGCTTGAGGGGAGACAGTGCCGGCCTTTTCCAGGATTTCCATTGAAGACTGCAGCATGCGGTGGCGGCGGATGACCACGGACGTCTGTTCTGCCACCGAAGTGATGGCGAACAGGCGGTGACCGGACGCTAGGCGCAAGTCCAGGATGGGGGCGGAAGTGTCGAAACGCCTAGAGGTGTGACCTGCGGTGGATGCGAGGTGGCGGATCATCATCACCAGTTCTTCCTCGCTGCCTGCTACCGGCGGGCCGGGGATGCGGTCGCCGTTTGCCAGCGACAGAATCACCTTGTCGTGGCCGAGGACGTGGATATTCTCGACGTCGGGGCGGTCTAGCAGGGGCGCTAGGGAGCCGCCTCCCATCAGCCCTCTGACGCTGGCGTAGAAGTCTCTTCGCTCCTCCTCGTTGAGGGGCATCTCTCCGGCTATGAGAGCAGAGGTGTCGTGCTCTTGGAGGATCCCCCTGGCGACCTCGGTTAGACGACCGTCGATCTCCTCGCGGGAAAGTTTTTGGCGTTCTAGGTCTAGGTACTGTTCAAGCAGGGATTCGTGGAAGCGCTTGAACAGAGTCAGACCTGAACTGGTTTCTGGCATTTGCTGGTTCTCCAGGGGCTTAATCGGCGTCGTGACCGCGGGCGGAGTGTTTAACTCGCCGACAATGTTCGCTTAGGAACGATTTTAGCAGATTTTCCTGCGATTGCTAGGGGGGAGCTGAGGTTGTCCTGTTATGGCTGGTGGGGAGCTGAGGTTGTCCTGCGATGGCTGGTGGGGAGCTGAGGTTGTCCTGTTATGGCTGGTGGGGAGCTGATTACAGGGGAGCTAGGAAACCCCTCTTCGGTTCGTCATTTCACGCCGCGCTGGCGGCCTTGTCCGTGCAGACGTGCGGCGACATCCCTGAAAGAGCCGGTTTTTTCCATCTCCGACAGCGGCGGAGGTTGAGGGGGCGCGGGGTCTTGGGGGATGGGCATGTGGGGGGGAGATGAGTATTGGGGAGGTGCGCCTGGCGGCGGGGGCGCTTGGGGGGGTGGAGGCGGAGGCTGGGGGGCTGGCGGGGGCGGCGCCTGGGTCGCCGGGGGCGGCGGAGTTCCAGGTGAGGTTGGAGGAAGCGCGACGGGGGGTTGAACGGGGGGTGACATGGCCGGCGGGGCGGCCATGGGCGGGAGCGGCGGAGGTTGGGGGGGCGTGAGGTCTTGGTAGGTCGGCATGGTGGGGGGAGGTGAGTATTGGGGAGGTGCGCTTGGCGGGGGAGGGGGAGCGGGCGCTTGCGGGGGAGGCGGCGCCGTTGAGGGCGGGGGCGCTTGCGAGGGCGGGGGCGGCGCCGAGGGAGGAGGAGGCGCCGGTGGCGAGGGAGGAGGCTGCAGCAGTCCGGTTGAGGGCTGCGGGGGATAGTAAGGGGGCGAGGGTTCGGGCGCAGCTGGGGGCGCCGGCGGCGGCGCTGTTTGAGTGAAGGCGGCGGGTGCTTGCTGGCTCGCGGGGACGGCTTGCGTTGGCGGCATCTCGGGCGGCATCTCGAAGGGCGCAGGCGCCGCCGCCATTGCCGCCGCTGGCTCGAGTGCTGGCGATGGGGCGGGCGCTGTCTCTGCCGGCAGTGCCGGCGGAGCAGGCTCAGCAGCAGGGCTGGAGGGCTGTTCTGCAGCTAGAGGAGCGGCTTCGGCGTCTGCCTTGGTGGCTGAGGTATCCTTTGCCGGAACGCTGCGTCGGGGATGCTCCGAGGGGTCGGGCATTGCGATGGGCAAGAGCGTGGCGGAGATCTCTTCGATGCTCTTCCGCCACTGCTTGTGCTTACGCTTGGGCTTGTCTAGCAGGAAAGACATGTCAGAGACGATCTCTGGAGAGGCGGGAATGGAACCGCACAACTTAAGACCGCAGTTCGATTCCCATTCGTTGCTTCCCCAGGGGGAGTCTCCGATGGTCACGGCGCATCCGAGGGTTGCTTCGTCGGAGGCGTTCGTGTCGAAGAGTTCCTTCATGAATTGGAGGTTGTCTAGGGATCTCACGGAATCCCCGCGGGCGACCACGAGAACGCCTGCTGCGCTTGCCAGCAATTTTTCGGAGGTGTTGTTGGGGGTGATTCGTCCGGCGTCGATGATCAAGGCCATTCCGTTTTCCGCAACCGTACGAAGATCGTTCGCCCACTCTCCGAAGGTTTCGACGATTCCCTTGTTACCCATGGGGTTCGCTGGGCTGGGCATTACGTGCAGATTGGAGAACAGGATGTCCTGGCTGTGATCTATCAGTTCCGCCTTGCGAATCGCAGCCCCGGCAGCGATGAAGGATGCCGTTCCCGGAGTGAACTGGATTCCCAAATGGCGGCTGAGTGAACCTCCAGCGGGGTTGGCTTCAAGGATGAGCACCTCCTGCCCTGAGGATGCCCAGTGCGCCGCCACGTGAATGGCGGTCGTGGTCGCCCCTGGAGAACCCTGGGTGCTATAGACGATCAGCACGGCTAGCTTCCTTCACGCACGGCGCGGCTGCACGAGGCGCGATCGGCAAGTGCGCCCTGCATCGCTTGGCCTTGGCTCTCTAAGGACATGTTGACCTACGATTCCGGCAGCGGTTCTGCGCCAAATCCCTCTACCCCCAAATCCTCTTCTAGGTTAATTCCGATTGACCCGGTCGTGAGTCCATCTAGTATCCCTTCCGGCACGTTCGTGCCTAGCTTCCAGATTTTGCGGTTGGAAGCCCTCTTGAAATCGTCGACCATGGTCTGGTATCTCCACGCCTCCTCGGGTGTGACAATATAGGTTAGCTTGCCGTTTTGCGCGAAATCAAGCCTAAGTACGCCGATCAACTCAGTAGCGGAGGCTCCGGTGGCTGTGGGCAGCGAACCGAAGAGGGCGATTCTGTCACCCGTCTGCAAAGTGCCGAAGGGTGCCTCACTCTGAGGAATGGTGAGCTCTATGAGGACGTTATCGGCTTCGGTTTCTCCTGAGAGGGGCGGAATAGTGAACATTCCTGGCGTCACGACCGTGCCGGCTGGCACGGTGCCTGTAGCCCATCTCCCTATTACGCTGCCCAACTGAGTAGGTCTCAGATAGGAGGCGTCTCCAGGGCTGGCCTCGACAGTGGTGAAGTCCGCTGCTGTGGTTACTTCCCACCTTCCGATGGTTCTTGCTGCTATCAGCACGGGTTGGCGCTGATTGAGATTTTGAAGGATGAACCAGAAACCGAAAACAGAGGCCGCTACCAGCAGCAAGCCTATGAGGAGCAGCCCGCCCCTGACGTTGCCGCCTTTTTTCTGCTTGGAAACTCCGGGAATGGTGACTTCCCGCTGCTGGGGCTTCGGGATGGTGGGAGCACCTCTGCCGGGTGCTGGAATGTTTGACATGTGCCTTTCTGTCGGATCGTGTCTATCGGATCGTGAAGGGTAACTCAGGCGCGGGAGAGCGGATAGAGGGACTTTTTAGATCGATGCCTGGCCGATGCCTGTCGGATGCCTGTCTCGGATGCCTGTCGGAGAATAGCTAAATAGTTGATGGCAGCGACGTGAGGCATGCTGGAGCACTAGAGCAAGAGATTCTACAGGGATATTATTGAAGAGATACGACATTTAGCCGATGCCGTTCCTGAAGAGGCGTGACTGCCTCGGCGCTCGTCCTGTCGTCGTGTGTCGTCTGGGGGGCGGCTGGAGTATGGCTTGCAGTAGTAGATTGCCGAACGCGGCGGCTTCCGACGAAAATTATCTGGGGTGCTGGGGGAATCGTCTGGGTGCTCTACTCGGCGGCGTCGCTGATCGAAACCGACGCAAGCGGCCTGCTAGGCAGTGTTCTGGGAGGGCTGGTTTGCGGCTCGGCTCTGGCAGCGGTCTACTTTCTGAATCCGGCTTGGATGGGATTCGGCGACGTTCGGCTAGCAGCGCTGAACGGCCTGCTGTGCGGCTGGTGGGGGTGGCAGGTCGCCTTGTGGGGGCTGGGGGCGGGCTTTGCGGCTGCGCTTCCTCAGGCGATCTGGGTTCTGGCGCGTGAAGGTTCGAAAGCTGGCAGGCCACTAGGCCCCTACCTTGTGGCGGGCTCGGCTGCGGTCGTCATCTGGGCGGCTGTCTCGGGGGGGCTGATCCCGTTCCGCTGACGCTGGTGGGGGGGGGGGGAGGCAGGCTGCGGCTGGGGAGGGAGAGGGCAGGCTTTCGCTGGGGGGAGGGGGGCGGGCAGGCTGCGGCGCGCGCGCTCAGGCTGCGGCGCGCGCTTCGGTCAGCCAGTCGTCGACTGTTCTGCGGTTGTCGGCTATCCACTCCGCTGCGTGGTTGGCGATGTCCGCTTCCGAATCCTGACCGCGTCCGTATCGGACGTTTTGGAGGGCGATGTCTATTACGTCGATTGTGACGAGTTCAAAAAGCTTGGCTGCGGCAGGGTTGTCTTCCAGGAATTGATTGTTGGCGACCACTCGAATGTCGGCAGGCTTGAAGCCCATTTCGCAGGGCCGACTCGGGCACTGCTCGGCTGGCAGGTTCGCTGCTCCTCGCTGATCTAAAACAGCGTTCGGGACGGTTATCCAGTAGGCGTTCTGTCCTGGAACTAGTTGCGTGATGTATGAGCTCGGCGTCCAGGTGTAGGCAAGCACAGGATCGCCATTCGCGAGGTGCTCGAGCTGCTCTGCCCAGAGGTCGTCGTAACTTCCAGATATTTGTTCGATCGTTTCGTCAAAGCCGTTCAGGGTGAGCGTTTGGGCAATGACGGCTTGGCAACCCCAGCCATCGTCGCAGCCGGCTATGTCTGCTCTGCCGTCTCCGTTGTAGTCCCAAGGCCCTGGATTTGCCGCAATGTCTGCTAGGGACGTAATGTCGAGGTCGTCTGCCGTCTTTTTGTCTACGAGGAAGCCCTGGAGCGCACCTGAGGCAATTTGCAGTCCGACCGGGCTGATGAACTCTGCTGGTCTTTGGTCGCCGCCCATCTCCTCGAGGAGTCTTTCGCTGGAGATGAAGATGTCGTGGGCGGGGAACCAGCCGTTTGCCCAGAAGTCGTATTCGCCTTTGGCGAGAGGGGCGTAGAACTCTTCAGGGGAAAAGTCTGTGTCTCTGCTGAAATTGTTCACGGTGTAGCCCAGTTCTTCCAGAAGTTTTTTGAAGATATGCGCCTGCATGTAGCCGGTGCTCCAGTTGGCGCGCCCCATGCGTACGTTCACGCCTAGGCCGGGTAGGAGCGTGTCTTCGGGGGCCTGCGGCTCGTCCGTGCCCTGTTGAGTGTTTGCGTCTTGGGCTGCCTGGCTCGCTGAGTCCCCAATGTCGCCAATTTCCTCGGTTGCGGCTGCGATCCCGGTCGGGTCGTCCGCGGCGATGGCGGCCGCTAGGTTCGCCATGGCGGTCGCTAGCGCTGCGAGTTGCTCCTGAGTCTGGTCAATCCTGGATTCCACGACTACAAGCGACTGCTGCACTGCCCTGGCGGTGTCCCGTGCCACTGTTGCGACGTCAAGTGCCTGGCCGCCTCCGCCCGGCCCTTCGGTTGCACAGGCGGCGGCCGTCAGCGCTGCCAGTGAGAAGACGGAGCAGATCAGCAGACGAATCGACTTTCTCTTCTGCCGACCTTTCTTGTCGACCTTTTGGGTCGGTTCTTGCTTTGAGGCCAATGCAATCCTTCCGCTACGGGTGTTTGGCTAGGGGTGTTTGGGCTAGTTGGGCTAGGGGTGTTTGGGCTACGGGCGTTGTCGGTAAACGACCGATTGTAGTGTCCGAATTCTACTGTAGTTTCCCGAGTTCTTCTGTCAATCGCCTGTCGTGCGTTTGTCGCCTGTCGTGTGCCTGTCGTGCGTCTGTCGTCTGTCGTGCGCCTGTCCATCTCAGCCGCAGCCGGAGTGGGTGGCGAATTGGCGGCAATCGTCTTCGAATTGACGGCGAATCGGGTTCTGAGAGGTTCTTAGGACTCGTGCGTATTGCCGAGGGGAGCGGCTAGGGGAGCGCCGGCTGCGGGGGCATCGGCGAGGGGGGCGCCGGCTGCGGAAGCGCCGGCTGCGGCAGCCAGGAGTCTCTCCGCGGCGTCGCCTATCGGGACGTTTTCCGTCCTGCCGCTTGCTCTTTCGGTGAGTTCCGCTACTCCAGATGAGAGGCTTCGCTGTCCTATCGTCAGCCGATAGGGGATGCCGATTAGTTCGATGTCGCTGAACTTGACGCCGGCGCGCAAATCACGGTCGTCCAAGAGCACGTCGGCGCCCGCCTCCCGCAGTTCCACGTAGAGATTCTCGGCTGCCTGAGCGACCTGGGAATTGTGGGCGGCCAGCGAGACCACCGCCGCTGAGAAGGGGGCCGCCGACACCGGCCAGATCAGCCCGCGGTCGTCGTGGTGGGTCTCGGCTATGGCGGCCATGGCGCGGCCTATTCCTATGCCGTAGCTGCCCATCGCAGGGGTTTGGCGAACTCCGTTCTCATCCAGCACGGACACGTCGAAAGCCTCGGCGTAGCGTCTGCCCAGTTTGAAGATGTGGCCGGTCTCGATGCAGCGGGTCACTTCCAGCGGCTCCCCGCATTTGGAGCACGGCTCGCCTGCGTTCACTTGGCGATAGTCGCCCCAGCGCAGGACGGCGATGTCGCGTTCCATGTTGACGCCCAAATAGTGGTAGTCGTCCTCGTTGGCGCCTGTCCACAGGTTGCGGCGGCCGGCCAGTGCGTGATCGGCCAGGATTGGGAGGGTTTTAATTCTCACGGCGCCAAGGCTGCCCGGCAAGGCTCCTAGGGCGTCTTGGCACTCTTCGGGCGTGGCCGCTCGGAAGGTAGAAGCGGAGCAGTCGTCCAGCAGTTTCTGCGTGTTTAGTTCGTGGTCGCCGCGCAGCAGCACCAGTGTCATTGCGTCGTCGAGGAAGACGACGAGCGTCTTGATCTGGTTTTGCGGGGGGGCCCGGCGGTGCGCCTTCGCTAGGGCGTCGATGGTTCGTATGCCAGGCGTGTGTAGGCATTGGAGGGGAAAGTCGGGTTCGTCGAACGGCGCTTTGACGGCTGACGTTGCCCGCTCCACGTTGGCTGCGTAGCCGCAACTGCCGCAGGTGGCGATGTCGTCTTCGCCGGCGGGGGAGGGAACCATGAACTCCACGCTGGCGCTGCCGCCCATGGCGCCCGAGCTGGCTTCTACGGCGATAGCGGACAGCCCTAGGCGTCTGAAGATGCGCTGATACGCCTCGCGGTGGAGCTCGAATGCTCGGTCGAGTCCTTCGTCGTGGAGGTCGATGCTGTAGGAGTCCTTCATTGCGAACTCTCTTACTCGCAGCAGGCCGCTTTTAGGTCTCGGCTCGTCTCGGAACTTGGTTTGAATCTGATACCAGATCTGGGGGAGGTCTCGGTAGGAGCGGAGTTCTCCCAGAAGCAGGGCAACCACTTCTTCGTGGGTCATGCCCAGCGCATGGTCGTTGCCCCTGCGGTCTTGAAGGCGGAACATCTCATCGCCCATTGCTGCCCAGCGTCCGCTGCGCTCCCATACCCAGGCTGGGTGAAGTGCGGGCAGCAGCATCTCTTGGGCGCCTATGGCGTCCATCTCCTCTCGCACGATGGCGGCCACCTTTTTGTGGACGCGCAGACCAAGGGGCAGGAGCGAGTAGTGCCCGGCGTGGAGTTGTCGGATGAAACCGCCGCGCAGCAGCAGTTGGTGGCTTGCTACTACGGCGTCGGCGGGGGCTTCGCGCAGCGTGGGGGCGAACAGGTTTGACCAGCGCATCACTTCCTCCTTGGCTTGCCGGCTTGCCCTCCCTTGGCTTGCCGGAGGATATCCGGCGGATGTCTAGGTTGCTGTCCTTCGTGCTCTGGCTGCCGAGCCCCCGCCATCACTGTCTGCGCGTCGCACGTGCACTCTGGGGAGCAGGATTGATGCCCTTCGTGCTCTGGCTTTGCTCTGGCTTTTCGGCGTCCGTCTGCGGGAGGAGGGGTGGCTGTGGGAGCGGCGGCAGAGATTCTCTGGCTTTGCTCTGCTTTTCTAGCTGCATTGGCCTGAGCAACTCATAGAGTAAGCCGTGAATAGTGCAAATGAAGGAGGGAACTGGCTGCCATCGGCTGCCCTGCCTTTGATCCTGCACTTAATCTTTAACACCAAAGAAAGGGAGACTCATATGTTGTTTTCAGGCAAAAAGCGGAGGTTCGGTTCTTTGGCCGCATTGGCCGCGTTTTCCATCCTCGCGCTCGTTGCTGCGTCGTGCGGGAGCGATTCCGACGGAGACGCCATGGCGGAAATCGGAGCGCTCAAAACGGAATTAGCCACTGTGCAATCCGACTTGAACTTGGCGGAGACGGACATAGATACGGCTCAGGCGGACATCGAGGCGGCCAACACTGCAGCCGAGGCGGCTAACGCTGCAGCCGGGGCGGCTAACGCTGCAGCCGATGTGGCAAGAGCAGCAGCTGAAGGGAATGTGCAGGCTCTCGAAGATGCCCAGAAGCGCCTTGTTGAGGCGGAGGCGGCTGTCGCCGAAGCTCAGAAAGATGCCGATGAGGCTCGCGCAGAGGCCCAGGCTGCTCGCGACAGGGCTGACGAAGCTCAGAAGGCTCTGGAAATGCAGGCTCAGGAAATGCAGCGAATGCAGGCGTCCGAGTCCGACGAGACCGTAAAGCTTGAATTTTGGTCGTGGAACAACGAGGGTTCCTATCCGGTGGTGCACGAGGAA
Organism: Acidimicrobiales bacterium; assembly: GCA_965242895.1. Lineage (GTDB taxonomy): Bacteria > Actinomycetota > Acidimicrobiia > Acidimicrobiales > CATQHL01 > CATQHL01. Next base: position 523,372 of record OZ251507.1, on the reverse strand, counting down.
GCGGAGGAGCGTTTTGAAGCTGAGAACCCGAACGTGGACGTGGTGCGCACCTATACCCCGTTTGATCAATACATGACCAACCTGCGCACTGCGATGGCCGCGGGCGAGCCGCCCGACATAGCCCAAGTTCCATGGACGGGCGAGTACACCGACCTGGTTAGCAACGGCCAATTGGCGTCGCTGGCAAGCCAGTTCGAAGTGAGATTCCCTGATTTCTTCGACCCGATCGCGTCCATCGCCAAAGTGGATGGAACCCCCTACGCAATTCCGCTGGACGTCAACTCCCTGCAGATCGCCTACAACAAGGACATTTTTGCCGAATTGGGGTTGTCGGTTCCCCGCTCCACGGCTGAGTTGATCGCCGTGGTCGATGCGCTCTCGGGCGAGAATTACTTCGGAGTAGCAGTAGGTACGAACGACCGCTGGGCAGGCGGAGACCTGTTCTTCAACCAGTTGGCTTACACCGACCCCACCAACTCTCTCATCGTCCAGGCCGACGCTGGAGACGCTCCGTGGGACTCCCCCGAGTTTCTAGAGGCGGCCGAGAACCTTGCCGAACTGATAGACGAGGGCGTCTTTGCTCCAGGCTCCAACTCAATGGTTTCGTTCGTGGAAGCCCTCGAACTTTTCGTGACTGAAACGTCAGCCATGTTCTTCCCGGTCGGCAACTTCATTACCGGGGGAATCGCCGAAGCAGTAGACGACAGCTTTGAATGGGGTCTGTTCCCGTTCCCGTCCCCGACCGGGGGCGAGTCGTACGCTGTCGGCGGGGTGGCTGAAATGTTCTCCGTGCCCACCGACGCGGCCAACAACGACCTAGCTGTGGAGTTCCTGCGCTACCTCACCGACGCGGAGGGAGAGGCGTCGTTGGTGAGCAACGACTTCATCCCCTCATGGGCTATCCAGCTCCCCTCTGACGTGAGCGACCTTTACAGAGACCTGATTGCGGCGCAAGCCACAGTCCGCAACCGCACCGTCTACACCACTGCGGTGTACAACGAAATTCTTAACGGAGTCCAGGGCTTGTTGGATCAAAGCACCACTCCTGAAGAAATGATTGCGAAGATGATGGAGGCTGCTCCGTAGCTTGAATGACCCGGTTTGCCGCCCCCCCCTGTGGATGGGGGCGGCAAACCCACCGCCCGCCAGGGACGCACTCAGACACTCAGAGAAGACGGCGCAGGTGCTGACGCGGCTGGACGCTGAGACCTGTGGGACCGCGAGACCGCTGCTGCGGAGGTCGCTGAGGCCGCGGAGACCTGTGCTGCGGAGCGTGCGTTGCGTGCCCTCGGCAAGCGAATGGAGATGTTCAGGTGACTAAAAGTCTGGGGGCCGTCCGCCCGGGCGCATCCAAGCCCCGCCGACGGGACCTGCTCCGGGCCGACAGGCGGCGAGGAGGCAACTTCGCCTCCGCCCTGGGAATAGCGATGGTCTTTCCCTCTTTGGCGGTGTTCTTAGGGCTCATCGCCGTGCCCGTGGCGGTGGTTGCTCTGGTTTCGTTCTCGGAGTGGGCGGGCTTCGATCTCGGCGACCTGTCGTGGATCGGGCTTGAGAATTACCGGTGGCTGGCGGGTGACAGCACGTTCTGGCGGGCGCTGGTCAACACGCTGCTGTTTACCGGGCTCAGCACTCTGTTTCTGAATGTTTTGGGGTTCAGCTTTGCTCTGCTGATCTCTACACGGGTGCGCGGCACAGGGCTCTTGAGAGCGGTGGTGTTCCTGCCGGCGCTGCTCCCTCCCGTGCTTGTGGGCTTGATGTGGCAGAGGATATTGAGCGGCTTCGGCTTCATAAATCAGATTTTGCAGCATCTGGGGATTACCAGCGAGCCAATCTTTTTCTTGGGCGAACCTAGCTACGTGCTCTGGCTGATCATCGGGGTCACGGTCTGGCAGTTCGCCGGTTTCGACATGATCCTCTACTACGCCGGGCTGCAGAGCATCGACCGTTCCATGCTGGAGGCTGCAGCCTTGGACGGGGCGCGCCCCTTCAGCACCATTACACGAGTGATCGTTCCGTCGCTCTATCAAATCGTGGGCGTAGTGGCCTTGCTCAACATAATCGGCGGCCTGAAGATATTCGACGTGGTCTACGTGATGACACGGGGCGGCCCCAACCGCAGTTCTGAAGTGCTTGCCACCTACATGCTGGAGCGGGGCTTCCGCAACAGCATCATGGGCCAGGCGTCTGCCATCGCCATCGTGATCGTGGTGCTGGCCGTGATTTTCAGCGTGATCAGGCTGAGGGTTTCGAGGCGAATTGTTTGACATTCGCTCTGTATGGGCCAAGGCGTCTCTCTCGCTCCTGGCGGTCGGAGTGGCGGTGGTCATCGTCCTGCCCGTGCTCTGGATAGGGGCGCTCTCGTTAAAGACAGGACGAGAGGTCAACTCGCAGTCGTTCCTGCCGGAGAACTGGACGCCAGGCAACTACGCGGTGGCGTGGCGGGAGTTCGGCCTTGGCGGTTACTTCCTCAACAGCGCCTTCGTCACCGTCACCTCAGTGGCCATCACGATCCTGGTGGGCTTGCTGGCGGCGCACGCTTTTACGTGGCTCAGGTTTCGGGGGTCGGAGTGGGTGTTCACAGCGATGCTGCTGGGGATCATGATCCCTCCGGCGGCGCTGGTGCTGCCTCTGCTCATCGAAGCCCGCCAGCTGGGTCTTTACGATGAGCTGTACGGGCTCTCCCTGGTTTACGTGGCGTTCGGGCTGCCTATCTCTGTGTTGATTTTTAGGGGGTTTTTCCAGGGGCTGCCTGGGGAGTTGGTGGAGTCCGCCCGTCTCGACGGGGCGCGTGAGTGGAAGATTCTCTGGAGGGTCATCGTGCCGATGGCGCGCCCTGCCATTGTGACGGTCATCATCCTGCTGTTCCTCGCCAACTGGAACGATTTCATCTTGGCGCTAGTGTTGCTGCGCGACGCCGACACCTACACCTTGCCGGTGGGCATCAGCCAGTTCATCGGTCAGTACAGAACGCCGCACGAGTTGATTGCGGCTGCGTCCATCATCGGATCGGTGCCCGTGTTCTTGCTCTATCTGGTGCTTGAGCGCCGCTTCCAGCAGGGAGTGACGCAAGGGGCGCTGAAAGGGTGAGGGGGGTGTTGGCGGCGCGCAACACACAACAGGCACCGCAACACGCGACGGGTACGCAACACGCAACGGGCACGCAACACACGGACAACTCGAACCACGCAACGAGGAGGCGGACATGACAGCAGATGAGAAACTCGAGGCACCTGAGGCAACGTCGTCGCCCGCGGCCTCAGCGGGCGCGGCCCCAGCCGGCGCAGCAGCGCAGCCGCTGGCTGGGCGAACTGCGGTAGTCACGGGCGCAGGCGCTGGCATCGGGCGGGGAAGCGCCATTGCGCTGGCGCAGGCGGGCGCCGCCGTGGTAGTTAACGACATTGCGCTGTCCGCCGCTGAGGAGACGGTGGAGATGATCGCCGCTGCGGGCGGACAGGCCGTCGCCGACGGGGGCGACGTGTCCAGGGTGGACGACGTAAAGGCGCTGGTGAGCAGGGCGGTAGACACCTACGGCGGCTTGGACGTCATGCACGCCAACGCCGGGGTGGAGCGCTACGTGTCGCTAGAGGAGATGGCCGAAGTGGACATGGATCTGCTTCTCGACGTCGACCTCAAGGGGGTGCTGCTGTGCGCGCAGCACAGCATCGTTCCGATGCGAGCACGCGGCGGCGGTTCGATCATCTTTACGTCCTCGGTTCAGGCCACGCACTCTCTGCCTGGCTGCGTGGTCTACGCCGCTGCCAAGGCCGGCGTGATCGCAGCCGCCCGCACCCTCACCCTGGAAGTGGGAGGTGACAACATCCGCGTCAACGCCGTCTCGCCGGGCACGATAGACACCCCCATGCTGCGGCGAGACCTCGACGACATGAACACGGAGGAGGCGGGAGGCTTCCTGGACAGAGTGCGCGCCGCCAACACGCTCGGGCGCATCGGCACTGTGGAAGAGGTGGGGGCGCTCGTCGTGTTCCTGGCATCCGATGCGTCTAGTTACATAAGCGGCACGAACATCCTGATCGACGCGGGTTTCTCCGCCGTGAAGACCTTCTAGGCACGGGGGCGCAGGTGCGGCAGAGGCAGGCGGGGGGGAGCCGGGTGTGGGAGAGCCGGCAGCGCCGGCGGGCGCCGAGAGGAACTCGGGCGGCGGGCAGCAGGGCGCTCCGGTGAGCGTGACAAGATGAACTGGCACGGCGGCAGCCTGCGGGCTCTGCTGGGGGAACCTCGCCAGGCGGCCTCAGTGCGCGAGGTGGTTCTCAGGGACGGCGCCTCCGGCGGCCTGCGGGCAATCGACGTGCGGCCGGCGGGCGGCATCCATGCCTTGGTGCTCGCCGACCGGGGCCTGGACATAGGCCCTGCCTGGGCGCAGGGTTGGCCGCTGCACTGGCAGTCTCCTGCGGGATTTCGCCATCCCGCCTACTTCGACGGGGAGAAGTGGCTGGATTCCTTCGGAGGGGGCTTGCTCGTCACCTGCGGACTGGAAAACGTCGGCCCGGGCTGTCGAGTGGACGACGAGCGGTACTGCCAGCACGGACGCTTTTCCAATTTGCCCGCCGACGGCGTTCGTCACGACCTGATCTCGACCGGGGGCGCCGAGGGTGACGAGGGCGCCGAGGGTGAGCCGAAGGCCATCGAGGTCTCAGGGAGCGTGCGGGAGGCGTCCGTCTACGGCGTCAACTTAGTTCTGGAGCGCACCCTGCGGTTTGCCGTGGGCTCGCCCCGCATCGAAGTGAGCGACCTAGTACGCAACGAGGGCTTCGAGCCTGCGCCGCTGTTCGTCCTCTACCACTTCAACCTGGGCTTTCCGCTGGTGTCGCCGTCGACGACGCTGAAAATCTCGCCCGCTCACACCACGGAGTCGTTCACGGACACCTCCCCTGCGCTTCATGACCAGTTCTGCGAGCCGACAGCAGGTTTCGCCGCCGAAGTCTTCGAGCATCGTTTTGAGGGGCATGCAGGGCAGCCGCCCGCTGCCGCAGCGACGCTCACCAACAACGGCTTTGCGCCTCTAGGCCGCATAGGTCTTGAGATCGCCTGGAAGCCGGAGCAGCTGCGGAGGTTCTGGCAGTGGAGGATGCTGGGGGAGGGCATGTATCTCACAGGGATCGAACCCGCCAACTGCGGAATACGCGGACGCGCCGCGGAATTGGGCGATGAGGACTCGAAGGTGGAGGTTCTCGACCCGCTAGAGGAGCGTCGCTTCGACCTCACGATTACCGCCGAATGCGGCGGTGGCGAACATGTCTGAAATCTCGTTCAGGGGCGTAGGGAAGACCTACGGAGACGGAACCGTGGCCGTGCGCTCGGTCGACCTGGAGGTCTCCGACGGAGAGTTCATGGTGCTCGTCGGGCCTTCCGGCTGCGGAAAGTCCACGCTCCTGAGGATGCTGGCCGGTCTCGAGGTGATTACCGAGGGGGAAATACTCATCGACGGCGAGGTGGTGAACAAGACACACCCTCGAGACCGCGACGTTGCCATGGTCTTTCAGAACTATGCGCTTTACCCGCACATGAGCGTCTTTGCGAATATGGCCTTTCCGCTCCGTCAGGCCAAGAAGACGAAGGCTGAGATTGCGGAACGAGTGGAGGAGGTGGCGCGTGTTCTGCAGCTGACAGAGCACCTCAAGCGGCGGCCGGCCAACCTTTCAGGGGGGCAGCGTCAGCGCGTAGCGATCGGGCGGGCCATCGTGCGTGAGCCGAAGGCTTTCTTGCTCGACGAACCCCTCTCCAACCTCGACGCCAAGCTCAGGGTGCAGATGCGGGGGGAGTTGGCGCAGCTCCACAGCGATCTGGGCGTGACGACGATCTTCGTGACGCACGATCAGACAGAGGCGATGACCCTGGGGCAGAGGGTGGCGGTGCTGTCCGACGGAGAGCTGCATCAAGTCGGAACTCCTCGCGAGCTTTATTACGAACCCGACGACCTGTTCGTGGCGGGGTTCATAGGAAGTCCCTCGATGAACCTGCTGAGCGCCGAATTGCGGCGGGAGGGCGAAGGTTGGGGGCTGGCGCTGGGAGATTCCGGCTGCTGGCCAGTCACTCCAGAGGTGGCGGGGATCGCCCTGAGCGAAGAGTCTGGGCGGAATCTGATAGTAGGGGTAAGGCCGGAGTCGATTCTGCTGCTGCCTCCGGGCGATGAGGAGACGGCGGGCATGCCGCGCGGCAGGGTGAGGCTGACCGAGGTCATCGAGCCGGAAATGTATGTGTACGTCGAAGGAGGCTTTTCCTTTGCGGATCCGAGCGACCCCGAGGCGGGGGGCAGCAAAACCTTGGTAGCCCGCCTGCCCTCTAGCAGCTCTCTAGATGTCGGAGACGAAGTGGTTGTAGGGTGTGAAGCAGAGAACCTGCACCTGTTCTCCCCAGAGGAAGGCAGAGCATTATGAGAGTAAGCATGAGCGCTAGACGGGTAGTCGAATTGCGAGGAGATAGTTCATGAGCACTGCCGGGTCGGTAAACGGATTCAGCCACGTCGGAGTGACTGTTGCGGACTTGGAACGCTCCATCCGCTTCTACGAGTTGCTGGACTTCGGGGTGGTCGCCCGCTGGGTGCGAACCGAGGACTACCTGCGTGAGTTGGTGGGTTATCCCACGGTCGACCTGCACGCCGCCGTGCTTCGCCACGACGCTTGTGATGTGTTCCTAGAACTCTTGGAGTACCGCAACGTTTCGCGGGCAAGCATCGATCCGGCCAACGGCAACCCCGGCACAAGCCACTTCTGCCTCTTCGTAGACGGCTTCGAGGAGCTTTGGGAGAGGCTTGCGGCTGCCGGCGTGGATTCCGTCAGCGGGCCGGTGACGCCCACCGTCGGCCCCAACAAGGGTTCGCTGGCGGTCTACCTGATCGATCCGGACGGACACCGCGTGGAACTCGTCGAGACGCCGCGCAACCTTGACGGGTCGCTGCGCTTTCAGTCTTCGGCGTCCTCGGGGTCTGCCGGGTCTGCCGGCAGCGCCGGCAGCGACGCCGGCAGCGACGATGAACCGCTCCCCGCCGGCGCACTAGCAGCACCAGGACGGGAAGATGTCTGAGTCGACTCCGCTCATACCGCTGGACGAACTGGAGACTTTTGCGGAGGGTCTCGATCACCCCGAGGGCATCTGCCTAGCTCCCAACGGCTGTCTTTACGTGGGGGGCGAGGCGGGTCAGCTGTATCGGATCGGAGCTGGCGGGTCTCCCGAAGGAGCTGGCGGGTCTCCCGAAGAGATCGCCAACACCGGCGGGTTCATGCTGGGGCTGGCCGCCGACGCCGACAGCAACGTCTACGCCATAGACAACGTCCACAAGACGGTGTGGAGGTTCCCGCCGGACGGCAGCCGCCGGGAGGTCTTTACTCGAGGCAGCGCCGAGCGTCCGCTCGGAGTGCCGAACTGGGGGGCCTTTGACGGCGCCGGCAACTACTATCTGACCGACTCGGGCGGCTGGGGGCAGGCTGACGGCTTCATTTGGGTGGTTCGACCTGGCGGCGCAGCGTCGGTCTGGTCGCAGGAGTCCGTGTTTTTCCCTAACGGGTGCGCGCTGGCGGCCGATCAGTCCCGCCTTTACGTCGTCGAGAGCTATCCAGGGGCGATCGTGTCCATTCCGATTTTGGAAGACGGCTCGGCGGGGCGGCGGGAGGTGCTCTGCGAGTTGGGCGTGGTCGTGCCCGACGGCGTAGCGCCCACCGAAGACGGCTCTCTCGTCGTGTCTTGCTATCGTCCCGACGTCGTTTACGTCTGGCATCCGGACGCCGGTCTGCGGGTGCTGGCGGAAGACCCTCGGGGCACCGTCCTGGCCGCTCCCACGAATGCAGTGTTCGTCGGCGGCGACCTCGACACGATCGTCGTGCCTAATCTGGGGCGCTGGCACTTGACGCGTTTTCGCACTTCATACAGGGGCGTTCCGCTTTGTTACCCGAGCAGGGCTCTCATCGACGGGGCTGGCGGGGCTGGCGCTGGTGGCGGGGGTGGCGCTGGTGGCGGGGCTGGCGGGGGTGGCGGGGCTGGCGCTGGCGGGGGTGGCGGGGGTGGCGGGGCTGGCGGGGGAGCCTGAGAAGCTTGACGAAAGGAGGCAGCAGGTGAGCGGAGATGAATGGGCTCTCCCCGAGGGTTACGTAGCCGGACTTTTCGACTTCAGCGGGAAGGTAGTGATGGTGACGGGGGGCGCTAGCGGTCTGGGGGAGGCGATGGCGATGGGCTTCGCCGACAGCGCAGCGGATGTGGTGATCGCCGACGTAGACGTCGAGCGGTCAGAGCGCCTAGTTCGGGACGCCGGGCCGCGCCGCTCTCTTGAGTTCGTGGAGATGGACGTGACCGAGCGTCCCTCCATCGAAGCGGCCGTGAGCAGGGTGCTGCAGGATCACGGCGCCATTGACGTGCTGGTGAACAGCGCCGGGACGTCCGCCCGCCACCCCGCAGTGGACTTTCCCGACGAGGACTGGGAGAGGGTGCTGCGCCTGAATCTCAGGGGGACTTGGCTGCCCTGTCAGGTCGTCGGCAGGTCGATGATTGCCCGCGGCGCCGGGAGCATCGTCAACGTGGCTTCTATCGGAGCGAGCCGCGCATACCCCGAGACGACCGCCTACCTTCAGAGCAAGGGGGCGGTGATTCAGCTGACGCGCAGTCTGGCCCTGGAGTGGATTCCGCACGGCGTGCGGGTGAACGCAATCGCCCCGTCCATCTTCGACACGCCTCTGGTGCGCGCAGCAGACGGGAAACGCACCCTGACCAGTGAATTCGTGATGGCCAGGACGCCCATCGGCAGACGCGGGCAGCCCCAGGAAGTGATCGCCCCGGCGCTGTTTCTGGCCAGCGAGGGCGCGTCGATGGTGACCGGGCAAATCCTGGGAGTGGACGGGGGCTACCTCACAGCATGAGCAGTCGGAGCAGCAGCAGCGGCAGCGGGAGCGGGATGGGCAGCGGGAGCGGGATGGGCAGCATGAGCAGTCGGAGACGCAGCGGCAGCATGAGCAGTCGGAGCGGGAGCAGCGGGATGAGCAGAGGAGCAGCGGGATGAGCGAGAACAGCGAGAGAATCGAGAGCCTGCAGACGGACAGTTCGCAGCGCATCGAGGCCGTGGACGTCTGCACCGTGCGGGCGGCGGTGCCTGAGGTGATCCGCTTCGGCGCTTGGGTGATGGAGTATCGGGAGTTTGCGCTGGTGCGGGTTCGGACTAGCGACGGGCTGTGCGGCTACGCCTTCACGCTCAGCCGCGACGGCCCCATCGCCGAGATGGTCGGCAGCTACATCGGCCCCCGCTACCTAGGGAGAGATCCCGCAGCTCCCAAGAGCGTCTTCACGGACGTTCAGCGTTCCAACATGTCGTGTCTGGCTGCCGGTGTGGGGCTTCGGGCGCTCTCTCTGGTCGACCTGGCGACCTGGGACATTGCGGCGAAACTGGCTGGACGCCCGATGGCCGAGTTCCTAGGCGGGAAACCCGCTCGAATGCCTGTGACTGCGATAGTGGGGTATCCGCCCACGCTCAGCCCGCAAGAAGTGTTTGAGCAGGTCAGCGGGCTGTATGAGGGTGGCTGGCGGCTCTTCAAGCTGCCGATGGCCGCCAAGCTGGACGTCGCCAAGGCCCGTCTAGAGGCGGCGGCTTCGGTGAGCGGCGACATCGAAGTCTCCTGCGACGGCGCCTGGATGTTCGATTCAGCCGACGACGCCGCGGCTTTCCTGCAGAGCCTGGACTGCGAACTGGGCTGGTTCGAAGACCCGTTCCCGCCCGGGAACGCCCGCATCATCGCTGCGCTTCGGGAGCGTTCCCCGTTCCCAATCGCCTTCGGAGACGAGCAGGGAGGGGCGCACTACCCGGAGTCGCTGCTGGCGCACCAAGCGGTGGACATAGTGAGGGTGGACGCCACCTGCATGGGGGGTCTGAGCTCGCTGGCGGAAATCTTGGAGCAGGTCTCAGCGGCTGGGGTGCGCTTCGAACCCCACATGAACGCTCATGTCCACTCACAGATTTTCGCCGGTTTGGGCTACCCCGAAGCCCGTTTGGAGTGGGGAGTGCCTGGCACGGGGGTTGACCAGTTCGCCGATTCCCTGGCGCGCCCTTCGGTGAGCGACGGGTTGATGGATCCGCTGGAGATTGAGGCCGGCTTCGGGGTGTTGGTTAATCCCGACTGGGTGCGCGCTCAGCCGCACGACGACCCGGCGGGAATCCTGGACGAAGCCGCTCAGGGCGCCGGGTGAGCGCCCGCGCCTGACCGCCCGCAGCGTTCTGCTATGACCGCCGGAAGGGTCTTCGAGGCTCGCGAACGGCGTTACGGGGGCTTCCTGGATGACTACGAGGTTGGCGACGAATACCGCCACTGGCCAGGAAAGACGATCACCGACGCCGAGAACCACCTGTTCTGCCTGCTCACTATGGCTGCCAGCCCTTTGCACGTCGACGACGTTTACAGCGCAAGAGGCGGCGGGCCCTTCGATCGGGCGGTGGTCGTCGGCTCCTACGTCTATTCGCTGCTGCTGGGGATGAGCGTCGCTGACATCTCCGGGCGGGCCTTGGCCAACCTGGGCACCACCGATCTGCGTCATACTGCCCCCGTGTATCCGGGCGACACTCTCTACGGCGTCTCTGTCGTCGTCGAGGTTCGTCCCAGCCGCTCTCGTCCCGACGCCGGCATCCTGACCGTGCGGACTGCAGGGCGCAACCAGGACGGAGTAGAGGTGGCGAGTTTCTTGCGCTCGGTGATGCTGCCCAGGCGCAGCGAGGGAGGGGAGACTCCCGACGGCGCCGGCGCTCTGGAGGGCGCCGGCGCGACTTCGGATGGCGCTGGCGCTTCTGCGGATGGCGCTGAAGCGGCGCGTGGAGCCGGAGGGGTGCGTGGTGCGGAGCGTGGCGGCGGCGCGGCGCGTGGATAAGAGCGCCGGGTCGGAGGGGGCTCCCGACGCCGCCGCCGAGGGCGCGCTTTCAGACCTGCGCGTGGTCGACATGGCCACGGTTATCGCCGGGCCGGGGGCGGCCAAGCTCTTCGCCGACCTGGGGGCGGACGTGATAAAGGTGGAGTCGCCTAGCGGCGATTCGGTGCGGAGGATGGGCTGGATGCCCCCTCCCCCCGCAAACAGCCGCAACGCGGCACCCGCCGGGGCTGACTCTGACGGGGAGGCACCCGGTGGGGCTGGTTCTGACGGGGTAGCGCCTGAGGGGGCGGGTTCCGCCGGGGCGGGCTCTGAGGGGGCGGGCTCTGAGGGGGCGGGCTCTGACGGAAGCTCTCCTAGTGAGGACTCCTATTTCTGGAAGCTGCAGGGGCGCGGCAAACGCTGCGTCGTCCTTGATCTGAAGAGCGACCCCGGGCGCGACACCATGCTGAGACTGCTGGACACCGCCGATCTGCTCATCGAGAACATGCGCCCCGGCAAGCTAGAGGCTCTCGGACTGGCGCCCGAGTTGCTGACGGAACGCAATAAGCGCCTGGTCATTCTGCGGATTACCGGCTTCGGTCAGAGCGGCCCTTACGCAATGCGGCCAGGTTTCGCCACCCTCGCCGAGGCGCTCAGCGGCTATTCGGCCATCAGCGGTTCGCCCGACGGCCCGCCGCTCCTGCCTCCCGTGGCGCTGACCGACGAACTCACCGGCACCATCGGGGCTTTTGCCGCCCTAGCCGCCGTCTGGGAGGCGCGGCGCAGCGGTCACGGTCAGGTCATCGATCTGTCGCTGGTGGATTCCCTGCTGCACGTGATGGGGCCGCTTCCGTCTGCCTGGGCTCACCTGGGCTATCTGCAGCCTCGACTGGGTGCGGGCATCCCCTACACAGTGCCGCGCGGCACATACGAGTGCTCCGACGGGCGGTGGATCGCCATCTCTACTTCCAGCGACAGCGTGGCGCAGCGCGTGCTGGCGCTGATCGGGGCGGGCGGCGACGAGCGCTTCGCTAGCTTCTCCGGTCGGTTCGCCAACCGCGACGAACTAGAGGGGTTGGTGGCTGACTGGGTAAGCGGGCACACCAGCGAAGAGGCCATGCGGCAGCTAAACGAGGCCGACGCTGCCGTCTCGCCCGTCTACACGATGGCTGAGCTGATCGAAGACGAGCACTTCAAGCAGAGGGAGACGTTCATAGAGGTCGACGGCGTGCTGATGCAGTCGGTCGCTCCGAGGTTTTCGCGCACCCCAGGGCAGGTGAAGTTCGCTGGCAGGGCGTTGGGAGCCGACACCGCCGAAGTGCTGGCCTCTTTGGGGGTCGTGGAGGAGCCGCTCACCTCTTGCTCTGGGGGTGGAGCGGAGTCCGGTGACGACGGGGAGTCTGGGGCGGAGTCCGGTGATGGCGCGGAGGACGCGGCGGAGTCCGGTGATGGGGCAGAGGCGGAGTCCGAGGACGGCGCGGAGTCGGAGTCGGAGTCCGGTTCAGGCACGGCATCCGATCTGGGCAGACCCCAAGCCCAACAAGCAAGGAAAGGTTGAGACCATGGGCGAAGCAAGCGAAACGGACACGCCTAGGAGGGAGGAGTACCTGGTGCGCATCGAGGTGGACTGGCCTCCGGACGGCGACGAGGAACTCAAGGCGAAGCTGATCGCCGCCGAGAGAGCCCGCGCCCAGGAACTCATCGCCGAGGGGATTCTCCGCCGGCTCTGGCGGGTGCCAGGCCGCTGGGGGAACTGGGGCGTCTGGCGCGCCGCCAGCGCAGACGAGCTGCACCAGGCGCTGTCTTCCCTGCCGTTCTTTCCTTGGCTGGACGTCGAGGTGTTCCCGCTGGCCGCCCATCCGTCCGATCCTGGACTAGGGGCGTGAGCGAGAGGGCGTGAGCGAGCAATGACGCAGGCGGCTTTCCCGTCCGACTTAGAGATCGCCGCCCAGGCCCGGCTCAGGCCGCTGACCGACGTCGCAGCAGACGCCGGCGTCCCCCCTGAGTGCCTTGAGCCTTACGGACGGGGCGCTGCCAAGGTCGACCTCTCGGCGGTCGAGCGGATGGCGGAGAGACCCAGGGCCGCCTACGTGGTGGTCACCGCCATCACCCCCACGCCGCTGGGAGAGGGCAAGACGACCACCACCGTCGGCCTAGGGCAGGCGTTCTCCCACATCGGTCGTTCTGCCACTATCGCAGTCCGCCAGCCCTCCATGGGGCCGACGTTCGGCATCAAGGGGGGTGCGGCGGGGGGCGGTTACAGCCAGGTCGTGCCCATGGACATCCTGAACCTGCATCTGACCGGCGACATGCACGCCGTGACCGCCGCCCACAACATGTGTGCGGCTCAGCTCGACGCCCACATCTATCACGGCAATGAGTTGGGGCTTGACCTGAACTCGATCACTTGGCGGCGCGTCCTCGACGTGAACGACCGCGCTCTGCGGAACGTGGTGATCGGTCTGGGCGGACGGCTGGACGGCGTCCCTCGTGAGAGCGGTTTCGACATCACCGCCGCTTCTGAGGTGATGGCTGTCCTTGCCTTGTCCGACTCTCTGTCTGATCTGCGAGCCCGGCTGGGGCGCATCGTCGTGGGGTATGACCGCTCCGGCGGGCCGGTGAGCGCCGAAGAGATTAAAGCGGCGGGGGCTATGGCGGTGATTTTGCGGGACGCCGTCAAGCCCAACCTCATGCAGACCCTGGAGGGCACTCCGGCGCTGGTGCACACCGGGCCGTTCGGCAACATCGCCACCGGCAACTCCTCCATCGTTGCCGACCAGGTGGGTATCCGCAGCGGCGACTTTCTAGTGACTGAGGCCGGTTTCGGCGCCGACATGGGGGCGGAGCGGTTCTTCAACATCAAGTGCCGCTACTCGGGACTGGCGCCCGACGCCGCCGTGCTGGTGGCGACGGTTCGCGGTCTGAAGGCGCACTCTGGGCGTCACCGGATAGTGGCTGGCCGCCCCCTTCCCGATGCGCTCTTGGAGGAGAACCCCGAGGAGGTGCACATCGGCGGCGCCAACCTGCGGAAGCAGATCGAGAACATTCGCATTCACGGGGTCACGCCCGTGGTGGCTGTCAACGCCTTCCCTGGGGATCACGATTCCGACTTGGCAGCCGTGGGTGAGATTGCTGAGGCTTGCGGGGCGCGCTGGGCAGTCTCCCGCCACTTCTCCGAGGGGGGGCGCGGGGCGGCCGAGCTGGCCGAGGCGGTGGCCGAGGCCGCAGCGGAGCCTGGGGAGTTCAAAGTGCTCTACCCGTCTGAGTTTTCGCTGCGCGGGAAGATCGAGTGCGTGGCGCAGCGGGTCTACGGGGCTGACGGGGTGGACTACAGCGCCCGGGCGTCGCGTGAGATAGACACCTATGAGGCGGCAGGGTTCGGCGGTCTGCCGGTGTGCATAGCCAAGACGCACCTGTCGCTTTCCTCCGACCCGTCGCTGCGGGGTGCGCCGACGGGCTGGACGTTGCCGGTTCGGGAGGTGCGGGCTTCGGTGGGGGCGGGCTTCGTCTACCCCATCTGCGGCGACATGCGCACGATGCCAGGTCTGGGCCGCACCCCCGCAGCGCAAGGCATCGACCTAGACGCCGAGGGGGGCATAGTCGGGCTCAGCTAGGGGGGGGGGGGGGGGGGGGGGCGGTGGCGTGCGGCCTATCGGCCGGGGTCGCTAGGGGGTGCTGTTTTTGCTTTCTGGCTTGAGGCGTTCCACAAGCTCCCACACGTTTGAGCTTGGGTTCGAGCCTTTTGGCGAGTCGTTTCGCTCGTGCATTTTGTCGAGTTCGATGGCGCGTTCCTTAGCTACTTCGTATTCGTTAGTGAGAGTCTGATAAGAGTCGCTTCTGATTTCCTTTTTGTTTTTGTCGTCTACTATCTTCAGTTTTTGAGCTCGTTTCTGAATATCAGAGCTGCTGATATGACTGGTTTGATTTTCGTAATGCAGCACGAGCCATAATTCAAAACAGGGATTGGAAATCGCAGTACGTATACCATGTTTCTTGGCCTTTGCTACTGTTTCCTCAAAATCTGAATGTGTATTTCTGTCAAACACACACCAAACTTCATCGTAGCCCGCTTTTGTGTCTGATATAGCCTTGGAAACTAAAGTCTGGGGAGAGGGACTATAGTCCCCAAAACGAACCGTAACTTGGTTGTTTTGCTCATTCCAATGGTCGATATAGCTACGCTCAGTGACCCTGCCTTCTGTGTGAATTCTAATCTTTCTTGCCCGCGGCCTTTGTCTCCCAGGCTTGTAAGACCGGTTTGAATGCATCACGATATCGGATTTAGTTCCAGGTCAAATTTCGCATGGTCTAGGTTGGGAATGCCACCGTAACTTCCCATGAGATACTGAAATCTTAAATCTTCGTCCTTGGGAAGCATAAAGTCGGTGAGTGGATAAATGCTTGTCACGCCTTCTAGAGATTTTTCCGTCAGCCATATTTGGTCACGACCTAGACCTGGTAATTCCATGTCCTCAAAAAGGGTGTGATCATGAGAATTAAAAATTAATTGAGCGCAATTCGGGTTTTTTCGTTTATCCTGAAAGGTGTCCACGATATGACGGACAAGGCTAGGATGCAGACTGGCGTCGAGATCATCTATTAGCAAGGCTGTTCCGTTAACCAACGCGTCGTATACTTTGCCGACGAATCCGACCCAAACTTTGGTTCCGAGGGATTCGTCAAGTGGCTGTAATTCAATTGATCCTAAAGAACTTGAGTGTTTTAGGCGGTATGTTTCTTCGTATGGATCGTAAATGTAATTCTCAGCGTTGTCTATCTGCCTTATATCTACAATATCGAGGTCTGCTGCCCGAAGTAATGACAAGATATCTTCTTTTTTGGCTGGATCAGAAATAACATGAGAGGTGTAATAACTTCGCAATTCTTTATTTTTTTCATCTTCCAGTTGCATATTATGTTGAAACCAGTAAAATAGTGGCTTCAAGTTTTCTTCATAAAAAGCGCCCGCAACGGATAATAGCAAGATATTGTCTCGCAATAATTTCAGCAGTACATTACTAGAAGATCGCAAGGATTTTCCTATTATTATGTTTTCTCCTATGCGCTCGAAAATAAGAGCTCGTCTTCCTTTTGGATAGTGGTATGCATGCTCTTTTAGCACGCTTTGGTTGTCGATGCTGAAGCCGTAATTCCAGTAGACACCTGAAATTAGAAGGTCGACTTCGAAAGAGGAAGGCTGCTCGAGTTTCTCTTCACCAAATAGAAACGGGCGACGAACGGTGCGCTCATCTTTGAAGGAGCTCAAAACCACGACGCGCATGTCGCGCATCATTCGTAATAATGTGGTTTTCCCCGAGGCGTTCTTCCCGAAAATGCCGGCTGCAGGTAGGACTCGAACGGGTTTCCCGCTCGCTGTAGGCAACTCGCGCACCACCTCTGCTTTAGAATTTTTAGAGTAGGGGCTTGCCAGAAGCGAAAAGTGTTCCTTGTCTCTGTAAGAGAGCACATTTTCTGACTTGAAAGACAAGAGAGCGCTCTGTGAAGGATTGACAGTTTCACTGTAATTTTCAGTGCTGCTCATATGAATATTTTATTCAGAATTTCGCTGTCTCCAAACCGACCTTTCGGTTCTTAACCTATATTTGATGCCCTGAACGGGCATGCAGCAGCACAGACCGGTTTGGACGTAGCGACCACCACCCCGCGGCGGTTTAGGTGGTCTGCCCTGAAGGGGCATGCGGCGGCAGCACGGATCAGCAGCACGGCTTTGGCGAAGGGAGAATCAGATGGTGACAATGGTCGGAGCGAGCGTCGTTCGCAAAGAGGACGAGAGTCTCATGACGGGCAAGGCCAAGTATGTGGACTCCGTTCGGCTGCACGGAGAGGCGGTCATGCACTTTGTGCGAAGCACGGAGGCGCACGCTCGGATTGTCTCGGTCGACACCTCGGCGGCGGCGTCCTCCCCTGGAGTGCTAGCCGTCTACGTTGCCGAAGACTTCAGCGACTACGGGAACTTGCCCGGGATTCCTGGTATGGATCGACCGATGCTGGCGCGCGACGTAGTGCGCTTTGCGGGGGAGGGCGTCGCCCTCGTTGTCGGCGTCGACCACCCTTCTGCGGCAGACGCCGCAGCGCTGGTGGATGTGGAGTACGAAACACTCCCGGCGGTGACCACTCCGACTGAGGCGATGGCGGAAGGGGCGCCGGTGCTGCACGAGGAGATCGGCTCCAACGTGCTGTGTGACATCCCCTGCCCCGACGCCCTGGAGTCTCTCTTCAGCGAGGCGCCCCGCACCGCCTCTCTTCGGCTATGGAACAACCGACTGCATCCTGTGCCCATGGAGACCAGCGTGGTGCTCGCTGACTGGAACGCCGACAAGCTCACCATCTGGGCGTCCACGCAAGTCCCTCATGCCCTGCGCAACATGCTCTCGGATTTTCTGGGCATCCCGCAGAGTCGCTGCAGGGTAATCCAGCCCGACGTGGGAGGAGGGTTCGGCGCAAAGGTTCAGTGGTATCCGGAGTTGCTGCTGGCGCCCATCGTCTCGAAGCGGCTCGGGCGGCCCGTCAAGCACGTCCAGACGCGCACCGAGTGCTTCCTGGCCATGTATCCAGGTCGGGATCAGCACCACGAAGTTGAGGTGGCGTTTGACGACGGCGGAAAGATACTGGGCATCCGCAGCGATGTGATCGCCGACTGCGGCGGCTACCCGGACGTGCCTGTGGCGCTGGGCATGCCGACGCTCACCAACTGGATGTCTTCGGGCTGTTACGCCATCGAGTCCATAGCAGCCTCCAACAAAGTGGTGGCAACCAACAAGACCCCGTATTCCTCTTACAGAGGCGCTGGACGCCCTGAGGCGGCCTACCTGATCGAGCGGGTGGTAGACCTCGTGGCGGACGAGACCGGCCTAGACCCGGCGGACGTTCGCTTCACCAACTTCATCCCTGCTGAAGACTTCCCTTACAAAGTGCCGCACGCCGAGGTCTACTACGACAGCGGCAACTACAGGGCGGCGCTGGAGAAGCTGCTGGAGATTGCCGATTACGGAGCGCTGACCGCCGAACGGGATCGCCGCCGCGCCGAGGCTGGCGAGAAGCTGATGGGCATCGGCTTGTCCACCTGGGTGGAGATTGCCTCCTTCGGGCCGCGCGGCTCAATGGAATCCTTCGGGCACATTGGCAGCTACGAGTCGTCTCAGGTGCGCATTCAGCCCGACGGCACGGCAGTAGTCAACACGGGGGCAGCCCCGCACGGACAGGGGACGGTCACCATTCTTTCGCAGATCGCCGCCGACGAGCTGCAGATCCCCTTTGAGAACATCATTGTGCGCTACGGAGACACCGAAACGACTCCGCAGGGAGTGGGCACGGTGGGGTCGAGGACGGCAGCCATCGCAGGGGAGTCGACCAAGCAGGCGTCGCAAAAAGTGATGAACACGGCCCGTCGGATTGCGGCGCACCTCCTAGAGGCCAACCCAGACGACGTGGTCTGCGAGGAGGGGCGGTTCTCGGTGGTGGGCACTCCGGAGAAGACGGTCGGCTGGGCCGAGGTCGGCTGGGCAGGTCTGTCGCCCACTCAGCTTCCGGATGATCTGGAGACCGGCTGCCTGGAAGCGACCGCCTACTTCGAGCCTTCCGGTTTCACCTTCCCGTTCGGCGCCTACCTGTGCGTGGTGGGGATAGACCGAGAGACGGGCGGCGTGGAAATCGAGCAGTTCCTGACGGTCGACGACTGCGGGACGGTGCTGAACCCGCTGCTGGCCGACGGGCAGGTGCAGGGCGGCATCGTGCAGGGCATCGCTCAGGCGCTGTATGAAGAGATGCGTTACGACGCCGGCGGCCAGCCGCTCACGGCCAACCTGATGGACTACCTGATGCCCGCCGCTTCTGACGTGCCGTCCATCGTGTCTGGGCACACCGTGACGCTCACGCCGCACAACTCGCTCGGCGCAAAAGGTATAGGAGAGGCCGGTTCGATTGGAGCGCCGCCGGCGGTCATAAACGCAGTGGTGGACGCCTTGAGTCACCTTGGGGTTCGCCACATCGACATGCCCGCAGCGCCCGAGAAGATCTGGCGCGCCATGCAGGGCGCCTAGGGGCGGGTCAGCCGTTCGCTAGCCGTCTGCCAGCCGGTCGGCGCGGCGCAGGTGCTCGGTCAGTTCGTCCAGCGGGCAGCGGGCGTTCAGGCCGCTGGTGGAGGGCATGAGGTAGACGGGTCTGCCTCCTATGCGGCGGTGCTGAGCACCCGCCTCGGCGCGGCGGTCGACCGCCGCCCGCCATCCAGTTAGGCCCACGAAACACACCACGGCCGGCCTCAGCCAGCCGACCAGAGTTTCTAGCCGCTTCAGTCCCTGCTTGAATTCTGATGCGGCGACCTCGTCGGCTCGTCGAGAGGGGCGCTTGACCAGGTCGGTCATGCCTACGCCGTGATCTCGCAGGGCGCTTTGCGGGTTGCGGTCGTCCGATGCCAGGCCGGCGGCCATGGCGGCAGGCCAGAAGCGGTTGCCGGGCGTGGCGAACCCCACTCCGGCTTCAGCCGCATAGAGGCTGGGGTTCAGGCCGCAGACGAGCAGCCGCATGCCCGCCCCTACGGTGTCGGCCAGGGTGTGTGAGCGTCGAGCTGTCACGAACAGGGTGCGCTCTTTTCGGGATATGCGCTCCACCGAGAACCCTGCTCCGTCGAGAACCGCCTGCAGAAGTTCCTGCGGCCAGTGAGAGAAGCGCCGCCCTGGGAAGTCGTCGCCTGCGATCTCCCCGTATTCCAGGTCGCCGGCGAAGAGGTGCAGCTCCACCGGCGCGTCGGGCGCTAGCGCGGCGTGCAGGTCGGCTAGAGCCATCGGAACTTCTGTCCGTCTCAGGTGCACGTAGGATCGCGACGCCCAGGCGCCGCGCAGAGCGCCGCGGCGGAACGGCAAGGCTCGCAGGTCGCCGACGACGCGGAGCCCGCCTTGCGCCTTGGACAGCATGGAGCGGCTGGCGTCGAAGGCGATGGCAGGCTGGGGCAGAAGGGGGGTGTGCCATCCCGGGCCGCATCCGAGATCGGCGACCGGGCCGTCGTCGAGTCTCTTGCTGAAGTCGTCTAGGCGGTCGTGAAATCTGGGCGAGCGCCGAATCAGCCATTCTCCGGCTAGTTCGTCGTAGACGCGGATGCTCGGGTCCATCGGTTCTCTAGTCCCGGGGGGAGGCTGCTGTTGGGGATGGGGATGAGGTTCCCAGTTTCGGGGGGAGGCTGCTGTCGGGGACGGGGGATGGGGACAGGGACGGGGACAGGATTCCGGATTGTGGATTACAAACGCAACGGGTTGCCATTAAAATCGTCCTCGTGCCTAACAGCAAGACCAAAGCAGCTGAAGAAAAGACGGCTTCCCCCGAGAGCGGGGAGGAGTCGTCTCCACCGCCTTCCACTACCACAGCGGTTCTTGGGGAGGCACTCGCCCTCATCGACGGCAAGCTCGGAGAGGTTTCTATGAGGGAGTTGGTGTCTCGGACGGAGTTCACCGACGTCCTGTTGGACCTTCGCATACTCCTAGCGGCTGAAGTAGAGGCGCTGTCTAGTAACTGAAGCCATCTCCTCCCCACCTTCCGCATCCCCCGCATGCTGAGGGGGCTGGGGTTGCCGAGGTTCGCCCAGCCCGGCCAGGAGCGCAGGTTTTCTCGAGCCGAAACTCCAGCGCTCCGGAGTGAAGAGAAGTGCTCTGGGGTAGTCCTCGAACAGCCAGAGCGCGAACTCACGGCGTGTAAAGGGAGTGATTCCCGAGAGCGCCACGGCGAGGTCGGCGCCCGTGGGGGAGCGCAGAACTTTGCCGAGCCGTCTCGCTAGGTGATGATCCCGCCTGAGGTGACGCTCGACTCGCCCAAGGTAGTCGTGGCGGACTCCTTCTGCGTCTAGAGGCCCCTTCGAGATCAGCGCCTCTGCCGCTAGCAGTCCGCTGAGCAGGGCTTGCCCGATTCCTTCGCCGGTCATCGGGTCGCCGACCGCCGCAGCGTCTCCGCAGAAGATGACCCTGTGAGCCCAGAGAGGCAAGTCGCCGAGCCGAGTGGGGATGGGCCACGCTCGGTGCCGGTCTTCGGGGTCTGCCTGAGGGCCGAGAGCGGAGGCGATGTGCGGACGCTTGAGCAACTCCTGCCAGAGGTGGTTCATCCCTTTCGTGGAGCGGTTTCCCCGCCAGATTCCGAACCCTGCGTTGGCTCGTCCCTCGGGCAGCGGAAACGACCAGGCGTAGCCAGGCAGTATCTCCGGTTCGAACCAGACGAAGAGCGTTCCTGCTGCTTGCGGGCTCACCCCCTGGTAGTACTGGCGAAAGGCGTGCCAGTCGCCTCTGTAGCCGGGCGGCGAGAGTCCCAGCATTCGACGAGTAGGAGACCACATTCCGTCGGCGGCCACTACGTATCTAGAGGAGACGACGCCCAGTCCTTTCGCTCGCACGTCGACTCGGTCGTCGTGCAGGGAAATCCCGTCACAGGCGCAGTGGTCGTAGACGTCCGCTCCGGCGTCGCTGGCCAGAGCTAGGAGGGCGGCGTCGAGTTGGCGTCGCTCCGCAACCGCTGCGTAGCGCCCGGCGCTCGACGGGAACGGGTAAGTGACTTCACGGCCTTTGGGCGAGCGGATGGTCACCTGCGAGGCGGCCTGCCAGGAACTCAGCGACGAAGGCCGAAGCCCTAGGTGCTCGAGAAGCCGCAGGGCGCCCGCCGTGAGGCCGTCTCCGCAGTACTTGTCTCGGGGTAGGCGGGCTTTTTCCAGCAGCACCACTGAGAGTCCGGCGCGGGCTAGGGAGATGGCTGAAGCCGCTCCGGCCGGGCCTCCTCCGACGACTGTTACGTCAGTGATCAAGCGGTTGATTGGGTTGACGGCGCTTCGTCCGACGGCAGAGAACTTGGGGAGGCGGTTTCCTCTGTGGGTTGGGTCTGAACGGCTTCGCCGCCCTCGCCTCCCTCCCCGCTCGGCGCTGTCTCAGTCTGGGTAGTTCCGTCAGCGGGCGGCGCGCAGGTTCCGGGCGGAGAGTTTGCGTCTCCAGGGCCGCACACTGGGATGCAGTTCTGCTCGCCTCCGGCGCCGGCGGCGCCCTCCCCCTCTTGGCAGATCGGCCTGCAGTTTTCCTGGGAATCTGACGCTTCCGAACAGATCGGTATGCAGGAGTCGTTCCAGCCGTCGTAGTTCGTGTCTACGGCAGCCGTGCCTTGAGGGCAGTCGGGAGGCGGGACTTCCGGTTCGCCGTCGCAGTTCAGACCTTCCCCCGGCCTGTAGAGGGCGCCAACCGTGTCGTCGCGGGTGGAGCCGTCTAGGAAGGTGCGGGTTCGGGTGGTGATGACCTTCTGGCACTCTTCTTGCTCTATGACCTCCTGAGCGCTTTGTTCTATGTCCACGTACTTCGTGCTGTAGATGCGCACCGTGATGGAATCCTCCGTGGAGGTAGGCCAGAGCATCATCGAGTAGGGCGTGTTGTTGATGAGTTCCAAATCGGGGTGCGGGTAGGAGATCGTGGCTTCGCGCCCGTACGGGTAGCGCTGTATGTAGAGAGTGTGCGCCTGGTATTCCCCGAAGTCGAGGCCAGCGAAGAAGGCGGCGTTGAAGAGGGTGGTGGCGAACTGCGAAACCCCGCCTCCGATGTCTTGCCGGTAGAGGCCGCGGTATATGACGCCGCCCGGGGCGAACCCCTTCGCAATCGTGCGCGGACCTACGAATTCGTTCGTAGACCAGGTCTCGCCCGGGTTAATGATTGCTCCTTGGACGATTTCTCCGATGCGCCGAATGTTGATGACTCGGCTCTGGCCTGGCGTGTAGTAAGTCGTGAATTCACCTACGAGTTCTCGGATGCCGGTCTCCTCGATTAGGTCGCGCCGGGCGTCGGGATCTTCGGTGAAGGTGAGCTGCAGGTTCTTCTCGCCGTTACGGAGGGTTTCCATTACCTTCTCGCCGGTATCCCCGGCGCAGCATCGGAAAGACGGAGTGGTGCCGACGACCGCTGGGACGCCGTCGATCAATTCGATTTGACCTGGGTCTCCTTCGATCCGAGTGGAGGCTAGGCGCGCTTCTAGCAGCTCCCCCACGCGCTCGGCGTCTAGACGGATGCTGGGAGCCTCCCCGGGTTTCCCTGGCACGGGGGTGATCCAACTCCGTAGTTCGTCTGCTAGAACGTCTCGGACAGTGTCCCCTAGGTAGATAGTCAACCCGTCCTTGGTGACCTCGTTGGCGTAGTCCACGCCGGCCTGAAGCGAGACCGTAGGGATTTCGGGGGGCACCGATGATGTCTCCAAGGTCAGCGACTCGGGCAAAATCGCCCGCTCGCCCGCTCGACGCAGAGCACTCCGCAAACTCTCCGGCGCTATTCGCTCTCCAGCGGAGCCTCCGGCGACCTGAAACGAGCGTCCAGGCGCCTCGGGATCGTCTTCGAAGACGATCTGAGCCGAGGTCGGCGCGGCAATCTCGATGGTCGGGAAGCCCGCAATGTAAGCCTCGGCCGCCTCTTCGCTCCACAGGGTGTTGAGATGGACTTCGTAGGGGGTGAAGAAAGCGCCTAGCCAGCGGAAGGGGATGGACGCTAGCGAGCCTCTGCCGGCTCTGAGCACTTCGGCGACTCCTGCGTCGACGTCAAGTCTGAACCCCAGTTCCTCAGCGGTGGCAACGATGCTTTCTCGCGGCAGGAGCAGATGAACTCGTCGGTCGGCGAACTCGTCTGCGATAGCTTGGATTCGCTCTCTGACCTCCTCTTCTCTGAGACCGCCCACTGCCTTGCCGTCCACCGAGACGTTGCGGACGGAGCCGTCGGAGTGGACTGCGTAGTCGATTAGCAGAGCCGTGAAGAAGCCCCCGATAACGATGACTATCAGGACAAGCAACAGGCGTAGAGGAGCCCACATTCTGCGTTTCCTGCGTTTCTTGCGTTTGGGGCGAGAATTTGGCCGCAAGGAGGGAACTGAACTTATGTAGTTAGGGTACTGCTTCCGCCCTGGATTTAGAAGAGGCGAAGTTCGGCTTGGGCGTCTCCCTTCAGGCTTGAGTAGTCTACGGTCTGGCAGCGTATGCCGCGCTCAGAGGCCAGGACCTGAGCCTGTGGATTGATCTTTTGGGCAACGAAAAGGCCTGTTACCGGCGCCAGGGATTTATTCTTGTTGAGGAACTCCAAGTAGCGCGAGAGTTGCTCTACTCCGGCGTTGTCGCCTCTCCTCTTGACCTCTACCGCCACTGGGTTGCCCTCGGCGTCGCGTAGAAGCAGATCTACCGGCCCGATGGCGGTGGGATACTCGCGGCGAATTAGTTTGTAGCCAGCCCCCAGCGAGGTCGGATCGTTGGCCAGCAGTTCCTGTATGTGCGCTTCCACGCCGTCTTTTTCCAGTCCAGGGTCTTCGCCGAGTTCATGGGTGATATTCGAGAACACCTCATGGAGGGTGATCACGAGGCGTTCCTTGGCGGCGTTGGTGACGATCCAGCGTCCCTCCTCTTCCTGCAGGTGGTTGGGGGGCATCATCCAGTTCAGGGGTTTGTAGGCGCCGCCGTCGGAATGGACTGCCACGCTCCCGTCGGCCTTCCTCATTATTAGGCGGACGGCTTCGGGAAGTCTCGCCCCTAGGCGTCCTTCGTATTCCACGCTGCAGCGGGCTATCACCAAGCGCACTTCGGTTCAACCTTCTCCGGTTGGGGGGCGGCTTCCTCCGGTTGGGGGGCGACTTCCCTCACGTTCCGCTCTGGTCTGGCCAGTCTGACCGGTAAGGCCGGCGAGGAATGAAAGCGCCGATTCCGCCAACTCTGGACGGCAGAAAAGCAGGTCTTCCACGTAGGGGTTGGGGAGGTTGTAGCGGAGCGGGCTGCCGTCTAGGCGGGAGACCCAAAGCCCGCAGGCCAAGGCGACCGCCGCCGGCGCCGCCGAATCCCACTCCCATTGTCCGCCGGAGTGGACGTAGAGGTCTGCCTTTCCCCTGATCACGGCGGCTGCCTTGGCTCCCACCGATCCGATCCGCAGCAGGCGGCTCCCGAGGTGTTCGACGATGGCTTCGGCTTGCGGAACCTGCCGGGAGCGGCTGGCCGTCACCACGGGCGGTCTGAGGTGTGAACTCTTCGGCGCCGCCGGCAATTCGGGAGGATTGGCGGTGCTCAGCAGCGCCCTGTTTTCCCCTGGCAGCGCAACCGCTCCGACCGCTGGATACCCGTCGACGGCCAAAGCCACGTGCACTGCCCAGTCCTTTCGGGGCGGCTCTCCGTACTGCCTAGTTCCGTCGAGGGGGTCAACGATCCAGACGCGGCGGCTGTCTAGCCGTGAGCGATCGTCAGGGGCTTCCTCAGAGAGAAGCGCGTCGTCGGGCCGGTGCTCGGCGAGGCGCCTGGCCAGGAGTTCGTGGGAGACCCGATCCCCCGCCTTGCCCAAGGCGTCCGGATCCTTTGAGAGGGCGGGGTCTTTTCGCAGCTCCAGCAGCAGATCGCCCGCTTCGGCGGCCAGTCGGGCGGCCAGCGCATGGTCGTCGTCGAGGTGCTCGCTTGCCGGCACGCCGCTTGCCGGCTTTCCGGTTGCTGCTCCTGCGCTTGCCGACCCTCTGCTTGCCGAAGGCACGCCGCTCACCCTAGAAGCGCGAAATCGGGCGGGGGCGCCTCGTCCGTCTGCCCCGCTTGGAGAGGGAGATAGCTGCTCGTCGGGCGGATTCCTCGATCTGGTCGTCCAAAGGTTCGAGCTCGAAACGCTCCCCGTAGCGGAACTCCAGCGCCCAGCGGATGAGGATGTCGGCCAACTGCGGGTTCTTCGGGAGCAGCGGGCCGTGTAGGTATGTGCCGAAGAACTTCTTCACGAATGCTCCTTCGGTTCGGTCGCTCCCGTTGTTTCCGTGCCCTCTGATTACCCGCCCGAGCGGAGACGCCTCCGGCCCCAGCCTGCTTCGTCCGGCATGGTTCTCGTAGCCGACGATGCGGATAGCTTCGCCGCCCAGGCGGCTTTCGATCTCGACGTTTCCTACCAGACGGGACGCCCCCGCCTCGGTGGTCACGTCGAGCACCCCCATGCCTTCCATGACCCCGCCGTCGGCGGATCGGTATTTTCGACCAGCCAGCTGGTAGCCCCCGCAGACGAAAAGCCCGACCGCTCCGTCGCCGACTGCAGCCCTGACCGCAGCAGCCTTGGTCGCTAGAAGGTCTTGGGCGACCTGTTGCTGATCTCTGTCCTGCCCGCCGCCTAGGTAGTAGATGTCGGCCTCTCCGCCTCGTATCTTCATGCCCGGGCCTGCCTCGGTCACCTCGAGTTGGAATCCTCGCCACGCTAGGCGGCGAGCGAGCACGGCTATGTTGCCGCGGTCGGCGTAGATGTTCATTTCCCTTGGATAGAGGTGGCAGAGTCGGACGGCGGGGGGTGAGCCGCCCTTCTTGCGGGCAGCGCCGTCGGCTGGGGCGCCGGCGGCGATCACGACGTTTCCCAAAATGCTCGGGCGGCGCCTCGGCGCACTAACTCGGTTCGAAGTTCGAGCATCGCCGTGTAGGTGGGCAGAACCCAGAGGACGCCCCCTTCCGGGGTCGAGGCGAGGGCCGTCTCTAGTGCGTCGGGGAGGCTTTCACGCACTACGAAACTCTCGTTCGGCGCACCCCCGTAGCGAAATCGCAGAGCCAGTTCCCAGCATCTTCTGCCGCCTAGGGTGAGGCTTGTCAGGCGTTCCAGCAAGGGTTCGTAGTCGACGTCCCATATCCATGACGGGTCAGTGCCGTCGGCTGTGCGGTCGTTCAGGAGAATGAGCAGATGCAGCGGGCCTTCCTCCGTCAAGACGAAGCGCACGTTCTCGTTTGCGCCGGTGGGGTTCTTGGCGAGCAGCAGGCGCACGTCACGGCCTTTCAGCGTTACTTGTTCGGCGCGCCCGAAGGCGGGGTCTACGTCGGCTAGGCCGGAGCGGATGGCTTCCTCGGTCGTCTCTAGGAGCACGGACGCCGAAGCGGCCGCTAGGGCGTTGTAGACGTTGTGCAGACCGCCTAGAGGCAGCGAAGCCCTGATATCGGCCGTCTCTCGAGGGCGTCCTGCCGTCTCTCGAGGGCGTCCGGGCGGCGTCCTGACGGAGAAACTCAAGCCCTTGAAGCCTCGGAGCTGCATGTCGACGCCCAGGAAATGAGGCTCAGGCCGCATCAACCCGCAGGACTCGCAGCGCCAACCGCCCATATGCCCCACCGTCACGAAGTCGTGGCTGAGCTTCTCGCCGCAACCTCGGCAGCGCAAGGTGTCTGCGGCGTGAGAGAGTTGGCGGTCAGGTTGGTCGCTGTTCCCTAACCCGTAGAAGAAAGTGTTGGGGCGGCCGCCGCCCAAGTGCGCCAGGGCGGGATCGTCGGCGTTGAGCAGCAGCGCGGCGCCCTCTGGCAGCGAGTCGATCAGCTTCTTCCAGCGTTCTGCGATCACTTCCAGTTCTCCGTAGCGGTCTAGTTGGTCTCTGAAGAGGTTCATCAGCAGCACGAGACGCGGGCGCAGACGCTCGGTCACCTTGTCGAGGGCGGCTTCGTCAACCTCGAACACTCCCAGTTCGGCGGGTTCTGACGACTTTGCTCGGCTTGCCTCTAGGAGGGCAGCCGACACGCCCGAGGCCAGGTTGGCGCCAGCGGCGTTGGCCGTCACTCTGCGGCCGTCGGCTTGCAGGCAGGCTCGCAGCATGCGGGCGGTCGTGGTCTTTCCGTTGGTGCCTGAAATGACTACGCATCCCTGTTGGATGCCGGCGGCTAAGCGCTCCATGCCCGAGGGCTCTAGTCGGTTCAGCACCGCCCCCCCGATGCTCGTTCCGCCCCCTAGTCTCAGCCGTCTGGACAACCTGCTTGTCGAGACTGCTACAGACTCGGCAACACGCCCCACAACACGGCCCACGGCGATCATGCTAGGAGGTGGGCTGTCTGACTACAGGACTTTTCCGTCCTGGGGCGGGTTGGCCGACTCTGCTGGGGCGGCGGGTTGGCCAAGTCTCCCTGGGGCGGGTTGGCAGGGGTCTGCTCCGGCCGGTTGGCCAACTCTCCCTGGGGCGGCGGGTTGGCCGGCTCTCCCTGGGGCGGCGGGTTGGCCAACTCTCCCTGGTTCGCAGACTCGCTCCTCTGCGCTACTAACCTGCCTGAGGTGCGTGTCGCAACGTGGAACGTGAACTCTCTGCGAGCCCGCCTGCCCCGCGTCGAGTCGTGGCTGCAGGCGGTGCGCCCGGACGTTCTGTGCATGCAGGAGACCAAGCTAGCTTCCCAGGATTTTCCGCACGATGTGCTCGAACCCCTGGGCTACGAATGCGCTCATCACGGTCAGGGACGCTGGAACGGGACGGCCATCTGCAGTCGAGTTGGCCTAGACGACGTCTGCGAGGGCTTCGACGACGGCCAAGCCGCTGATCCCGACGCCCGGGTGGTCTGGGCGACCTGCGGGGGCGTGCGCGTCGCAAGCGTCTACGTCCCTAACGGACGGGCTCTCGACGCCGACCACTACCGCTACAAGCTCGCTTGGCTGGGCCGGCTGCGCTCCTACCTCGACTCTTCTTGTGATCCCTCTGAGCGCTTGGTCGCGGCGGGCGACTTTAACGTCGCCCCCGACGACATTGATGTGTGGGACGTCGCTGCTTTTGTCGGCGCCACCCACGTGAGCGAGCCCGAACGCAAGGCGTGGAGGGCGCTCTGCGACTGGGGTCTGCAGGACGTCTTCCGCCTTCGCTACCCGGACGTTCCTGGTCTCTACACGTTTTGGGACTATCAGGCAGGCCGCTTCCACAAGCGGGAGGGGATGCGCATCGACCACGTTCTGGCCACCCCCGTCCTGGCCGAAACAGCCGCCGGCGTGATAGTCGACCGCAACGCCCGCAAGGGGCAGAAGCCTTCCGATCATGCCCCTGTCGTGGTGGATTTCGTTGTCTAGGACGGCGGGGGAGCGCCCCTCAAGCGGGCGTTCGGCCTTGACTCGAGTCCCGTGACTCCCGTGACCGGCAACGCCGAGGGAGCTCTGTCGTGGAAGTAGCGCACGGCGGTTTCGACCAACTGGTCTTCTGGGTGCAGCTGCTGGTGCTGGTGGTGGGCGCCCGATTGCTCGGCTGGGTGATGGTTCAGATCGGATTTCCCAGGGTCATCGGCGAACTCGGCGCAGGAGTGATCCTGGGGCCGTCGGTGTTCGGGCGCGTCTGGGCGGATGGATACGCCTGGTTCAGGCCGGAATCCGATCCGCAGGACACGGCGCTGATGGTGGTGAGTCTCGTGGGCGTCGCCCTGCTGTTGGTGCTGGCCGGCTTCGAGACCGACCTGGGGCTCATCGCCAAGCTGGGCCGCCCCGCGATGCTGGTGGCGCTGGGGAGCATGCTGCTGCCTGCAGCAGGAGGCAGCCTTCTGGGGGTCTTGCTGCCAGAGGAGTTCCGGGGGGATGGCGCCGTGCACAACACTTTCGTGATGTTCATAGCCCTGGCTCTGAGCGTCTCTTCCCTGGCTGTGGTGGCCAAAATCCTTTCCGACATGGGGTTGATGCGGCGCGACTTCGGTCAGATCACAGTGGCCGCAGGTATGACCAACGACGTGCTCGGATGGCTGGCGCTGGGCATTTTCAGCAGCTTGGCGGCCTCGGGCGAAGTCTCGGCGGTGAGCGTGACTATCTCCGTGGGCGGCCTGCTGCTCTTCCTCGTGCTGGCGCTCACCCTGGGGCAGCGTTTGCTAGACCTCTGGCTCAGGCAGACCCGCCGCGGTGGGGACGTCCTGGGCGCCGCCGTCACCACCGCCATCGTGACCATGCTGGGTTTCGGGGTGATAACGCAGCGCCTTGGGGTGGAGGCAGTTCTGGGAGCCTTCGTGGCGGGCGTCATCCTCCATCGTTCTCGTTTCAGAGACGATCGTCTGGAGGGCTACCTGGAGCGGCTGACTTCGTCTTTTTTTGGCCCGATCTTCTTTGCCTACGCCGGTCTTCAGGTAAACCTGAACCTGCTGTCCGATACGTCGGTGCTGCGCTGGACGATCCTGATCGTGGCGGTTGCGATCGTCGCCAAGTTTGTCGGCTCCTACGCAGGGGCGCGCTGGGCGGGCCGCAGCCGGCGAGCGGGCTTGGCCCTGGGCGCCGGACTGAACGCCAGAGGCACCCTGGAGATCGTCATTGGGACGGTCGGCATGGGTCTGGGCGTGTTCAACGAGGCTTCATTCACTGCGATCGTGCTTGTGCCTTTGGTGACGTCAATCTTCGCTTCCGTTGCGTTGAGGGTCGTTGTGTGGAACTGGCGGGGCAGCGCGTCGGAGATCAAGCGCCTTGAGCGCGAAGAGGTGTTCAGCCAGCACCTTCTGGTGAGGAAATCAAGGATCCTCCTGCTCAGCAGGGGCGGCCCGGCGTCCATCGCAGCGGCTCAGTTCATGCACTTCTCCTGGCCGCCCGAATCCCAAGTCACGGTGCTCTCTGCCGCAGGCAGGCGGGTGAGGTTCGATTTGACGCCCATCCGCAACGTCCTGTTTGATCGGACGGTGGAGTTCCGGCGGGTGCGTTCGGAGAAGATCGTCAAGGCGGTCACGAACGAAGCGCGGCTGGGCTACGGGGTGATCGGCATGGGCGTGGAGAGTCCCGCCGAGTCCGCTCGGGTGGTTTCTCCGCTGGTGGACGAGGTTCTCAAGTTCAGCCCTGTGCCGGTGGTGGTGGTGCGCCGTCCGCGGGATTCCGAGCGTCCGATTCCGGCCGCTTTCAGCAGGGCGGTCGTTCCGACCTCCGGCAGTCTGGCTTCGAGGGGAGCGATCGAGGTGGCCTCTCACCTGAGTCTGCAGCTCGGCACCCAGCTCGTATTGACTCACGTCAGCAGCCGCGCTGATGCGGCTGCAGGCATTACGCAGGTCTTGCCGCGGCTAGGGCGTTTCCGCTCTCAGCAGAGAGTGGAGAACCTGGCTCAGCAGGTGCTTCTCTCCTCGGCGACCGTGGCCAGGAACCTCTCCGTAGAGCCTCAGATGGTGTCTCTTGCGGGGTCGTCCACGGCGGACGAGCTGCTTCGGCTGGTGGCCGAATCCGGGGCTGACCTTGTGGTGATGGGCGCCAATCTGCGTCAGTTGCGGGACAGGCCGTTCCTGGGGCACACGGTTGAGAAAGTGCTGGATCGCTGCGACGTCACTGTTGCCATAGTGATGCTGCCCATAGAGTTGTAGAGGTCCCGGGAGCCCCCAAACCCGGAGCCCTCAGGGGAGCCCCCAGACCCCCCAGCCCCCGAGTCCCAGTCCCTCAGCCTCAGTCTCGGTGCCTCAGCCCCGGAGTTCCAGCCCCAGCCCCGGAGCCCCCAGCCCCGACTTGTGGAGGCTTGGAGGCTCACGGAATCACGGAGGGGCCTCCTCCTGAGCGGCCCCTTCTTGCCCTGTTTGCTCTGCACGCTCCGAGGCGGTGTGCTCCTTCGTCATCTCTAGGATTATCCCGCCGAAGTTGCGTATCCTCGCCCCCCCTAATTTGGTGAGCAGATCCAATTCCGAAAGAGAACTGGGGCGGTGTTCTACAACTGCGTTCAGGTCGTAGTCGCCCATGACCGCTTCTGGCGACACCCTCGCCAACAGCGCCTGACGCCTTCGCCATTCTCTCAGGTCTCGCGCCAGCGGACTCTCTAGACGCCCACGCAGATTCCAGGTCGTCTGAGCTCCGTTGCGGGGAGACGCAGGTTCGCCGACCCTGCGAGAGCCTGTCGATTTGCGGGATCGCTTTCCGGCTGCCTTGCGCGGCTTCTGACTCTTCTGACTCTTAGCTATGTCGGACAGCCACCTCGACGGCCTGCGCTTCATCGAGCGGCCGTCTTCGCGCTGGGCTGCCCAGTAGAGGCGCAGCTTTTGGTGCGCCCTCGTCAGCGCCACGTACAGCAGTCTTTTCTCCTCTTCCAGCGCAGGTCCCTTCTGAGAAAGCCAGTGCGGCATCAACCCTTCTTCGAGTCCGATGATGTGAACCACCGACCATTCGCGGCCTTTTGCGGCGTGCATCGTGGTTACGCACACGGCGTCGGCGTCCGGCTCTATCGGGCGATCGTCGGGGAAGCGAGTTTCTCGGGTGATGGCGACGGCTGGGATTCCGGCGTCGTTGAGCGCCTTGGCCATCTGCTCCACCCCGTTCTTGGTTCTCGCCAATACCGCCTGAGCCGACCACGGCTCCCCAGGCATGTGCTCTTCCCTAATCGACTTGACTACCGCAATCCGTTCTGCGTATGCACTGCTGCAGCGTTCGATCCGCAGGGTTTCTTCGGCTTGTAGGTGGAGGTTCTGGGGGGCGATGCGCGCCGTCCCGCCGCTGGGGCGGATCGTCTGCGCCGCAGCGACGACTCCGTAGGAAGACCGGTAGTTGGTGCGGAGATGGCGCACTTCGGCTTCAGGGAATTTAGTGAGAAAGTCGGTCAGCAGCCTGTCGTCTGCGCCGTTCCATCCGAAGATGCTTTGATCTGGGTCACCCACAGCGCAGAGATCGGCTCGACTCCCTAGCTGAGCGCGCAGCAGTCTGAACTGGGCTGGAGTGAGGTCTTGAAATTCGTCCACGAAGAAGTGCCGGTGACCCCAGTGGTAGGCATCGGCGACTGAGAAGTCTGTCTCTAGGCGCACGGCTGCCATCTGCAGCAGGTCGTTGAAGTCGCACGCCCCCTGATACCTCTTTGCATCTTGAAACTCCGCCATGATCACGCTCATGCGCCCGAGGTCTATGGGGGGATTGCGCCCCGCCGCAGCGGCTGCTGTCTGGTAGCTGAAGGCGTCGAGGTTGTTGGCGGCCGCCCAGTCGAGTTCTTCCATCACGGCGTGAGGGTTCTCTTCCGAACGCAAGACCTTCTTGAGGATGGGCAGCCTGTAGGCGAGGACTCTCGGCGGTCTTCTGCGCTCGTCGTCGGCCCAGCGCCTGATCATGCGGGATGCGATTGCGTGAAAGGTGCCGATGGTGGGTTTCTCGCGCAGCCCCAAGGCGGTCAGGCGTTCTTCCAGTTCGGCAGCCGCTCGCCGTGTGAAGGTGACGGCCACGATGAAGCGGGGGTCGCAGGATCCGGTCGCCACGCGATACGCCATGCGGTGCGTGAGCGTCCTCGTCTTGCCCGATCCCGGCCCGGCGTGCACGCAGAGGGTCTCGGCGGGAGACGTCACGGCTTTCCGCTGTTCTTCGTCGAGGGCGTCTAGCAGGCTTTCTCCCGATTTGTCGTCTAGAGCGCCCGGTCGTCCGTCCTCGGAGTATTCGGAGTATGGGGAGTATTGAGTGGGAGGGGTCGGGCCGAAACCGACGCCTGAGATCATTCTCCGACCTTATAACGCCCCTATGTCAGCAACTCCTCTCGATCACAGCGGCAGGGCTTTGAGACTTCCCGTCTTCCTCTCGTCTTCACCCCCGTCCGCCGTCTTGCCGTCTCCCAGCCACACCCAGCCGTCTCCCCCAGCCGGGCGCCGCCCGGAACTCGCCGCGGGGGGTGCGTCGAGTGGCTGCCCTGAGCTTTCCCATGTAGGCTTCCGCTGCAAGCAGGGTTCCAGGCACGACTCAGGGAAAGGTTCTCGAGTGGAATTGATCACGACTAAGCGTCTGCTGCTCTTTTCGGGACGTCACAATCTGGAATTGGCGGCTGACGTAGCAGATCGGCTGGGAAGCCGCCTAGGCGACGCCCAGATAGAAGAGTTCTCGAACGGGGAAATCTGTTTTCGGTTCGGCGAATCCATCAGAGGGGCGGACGTCTTCATCTTTCAGTCCCACGCCGCCTGCAACGACCATTCCGTGAACGACGCCGTGCTCGAGCAGCTGGTGATGGTGGACGCAGCAAGGCGCGCCTCAGCGAAGCGCATCACGGCCGTCTGTCCGTTCTTCCCCTATGCCAGGCAGGATCGCAAGGCAGAAGGCAGAGAGCCCATTTCGGCCAAACTCCTGGCCAACCTCTTTGCGGCTGCGGGCGCCAGCCGCTTGGTCAGCCTCGACCTTCACTCCGGCCAGATACAAGGATTCTTCGACGGCCCCTGGGATCACCTCACTGCCATGCCCGTGCTCTGCAGTTACATAAGCGGCCTAGGGGGCGACCTGGTGATCGTCTCGCCCGATGCAGGACGGGTGAGGGTGGCCGAGCGTTACGCCATGACCCTGGGCGCAGACCTCGCCATCGTGTACAAGCGCCGCACCGGATCGGCTGGCGGCTCTGTTCAGGCTCTGGAAGTGGTGGGGGACGTGGATGGCCGCTGCTGCGTCCTCGTCGACGACATGATCGACACCGGCGGCACGATCACCGCTGCGGCGGATCAGTTGCTGTTCAGGGGGGCGAGTTCAGTCTTTGCCGCCACCACCCACGGCGTCTTCTCAGGGCAGGCCGTCGACCGAATCAAGAACTCACGCATAGAAAAGGTCGTGATAACCGACACGCTTCCGCTTTCGCCAGAGCGGTCCCTCGACAAGATAGAGGTCGTGTCGGTGGCCGGCATCATCGCCGAATCCATTCGAGCGGTGTTTGAGGACGCTTCCGTCAGCGAGATCATGGACGGCAACAACCAGTCCTGAGACCTTGCATCTTCAGGGGGGGGGGGTGCGCTGCGGGACGCTGCTCGTCGGTTTCCGACCGGATGCCGGGTGCCTAGTCAAGCCTTCAGGGGCGGAATGACGCTTATTGATCGACGAAGGCCGCAGGCCAGGGTAGGCTGAAGTTTGATTTTCGCTGCCTGGTTGTGTGCGGCAATTCCATGGTCAGCCGTCTCCGTAGAGCCGCAGGTGAAGCAATGCCAGAATTCGTGCTCCCGCTTGAGGTTGACCGCGTCCTAGGCAGCCGTCCTTCGCGGCGGCTGCGCCGTGAAGGGAAGGTGCCTGCCACGGTCTACGGCCTGCACGAGGAAGTCTTGAGCGTG
The DNA here is from genome assembly GCA_965242895.1 of Acidimicrobiales bacterium. Lineage (GTDB taxonomy): Bacteria > Actinomycetota > Acidimicrobiia > Acidimicrobiales > CATQHL01 > CATQHL01. The sequence continues at coordinate 488,835 of OZ251507.1, read as the reverse complement.
TCGGTGAACTACAGCGACCTCCGCAGCGCACTCTCTACCGAAGCGGGCAGCAACGCAGTCCTGCTCCTGCAGTACGGCGAGGGCGATCACTTGGCGCTCGTCAAGGAGATGCAGCGCCACCCCATTCGGGGGGACGTCATTCACGTGGACTTTCTGAGGGTTTCCCCCGACGTTGAGGTGCAGGTGGATGTGCCCGTGCGTCTAGTCGGGCGCGCCGAGGCCGTAGAGGAGGTAAACGGTATTGTCGACCAGGACCTCTTTGAGCTCAGAGTGCTGGCCAAGCCTCGTTCTATTCCCAACGAGTTGACAGTGGACATCTCCGACCTAGCGGTCGGTTCCTCGGTCGCTGTCGCAGACATGGAACTTCCTGACGGCGTGACTTGCCTGCTCGACGGTCGGACTTCCGTGGTGTCTGGGATAATCACGCGTTCGGCTCTCATGGACGTCGACAAAGAAGCCGAAGAGGCCGAGAGCGAAGCCGAAGACGCCGAAGGCGAGGAAGAGCGTGCCGAAGACGGTTGAGGCCGCAGGGGCCGCAAGACCTGGTAGCGGTCGAATTGCGCAGGCGCCCCACCCGTAAGGGCGGCTCGAAGCACTTCCCCACGCCCAAGGACTGGCTAATAGTCGGTTTGGGGAACCCAGGTTCGAAGTTCGCCGCCACAAGACATAACGCCGGAGCCAGCGCAGTCTTCCTGTTGTCTAGGCGGAACGAAGTCAGGTTCCGGCGCAGTCGATCAGCCGCCCTCACCTGTGAGGCGCGCATCGCCGGGAAGCGGGTCGTCCTGGCCTTTCCGCAGACCTACATGAACCGATCCGGTGAAAGCGTCGTCAAGCTCTTGCGCCGCTATGAATTGGAGAGCCTGCAGAGGCTGGTGGTGCTGCACGATGAACTCGACCTCTCTCCAGGGGTGATCCGCGTGAAGGCGGGGGGCGGTCTGGCCGGCCACAAGGGGCTGGCTTCGCTGCGCGATCACCTTCGATCCGCCGACTTCACCAGGGTGCGGATAGGGATCGGCAAGCCCCCTAGCTCAGCGGCGGGAGCCCTCTACGTTCTTCGCAGCGCCCCCAAAGCGGAACTCGCCGCCCTAGCCAGAGGGGTAGACCTAGCGGCCGATGCGGTCGAGTGCATCGTCTCCGAAGGCCCTGAGGCGGCCATGAACCGTTTCAACTCGCTGTGATCAGCCGAAACACCCCCAAAACCCCGAGCGCAGCGCTGAACCCGTCGGCGCAGCCCAGCCCCCGAGCGCAGCCGTGAACCCGCTGGGGAAGCCGTGAACCCGCTGGCGCAGCCGTGAACCCGCTGGGGAACCTGCTGGGGGACATCGCTTCCATCCCGGCTCTGCGCTCAGCTCTGGGCAAACACTCCGCAGAGATGGCGGTCAGCGAAAGGACGCAGCCTGCGGTGATTGCCGCCCTCGCCGAGGCGTCCGGACGCCGCCCGCTTGTGGTCTGCACCCTCACCGAGACCACCGCCGAGGGGCTGGCGGCAGACCTCGACTGCTGGCTGGGGGAGGGAAAGTCCGCGCACCTGCCCGCCTGGGGAACTCTGCCCTTCGAGCGGATGAGCCCCACGGCTGCCGTCATGGGGGCGCGCCTCCGACTGATCCATCTGTTCGGCGGGGAGCCCTCCGGGCGGGCGAACTCGCCGCTGGCGGTTACTTGCTCGGTTCGAGCGCTGATGCAGCGGCTCACTCCTGGAGCCGGCTCGCTTCAGCCGCTCGTGGTGCGCTCCGGCCAGAGACTCGACAGAGACGACCTGACTGCTGCTCTCATAGGCAGCGGCTACGAGCGGGGTGTCCAGGTAGAAAGACGCGGAGAGATGGCCGTGAGGGGGTCGATTGTTGACGTCTTCCCTTCCACTGGGCCGACCCCGATTCGCATCGACCTCTGGGGCGACGAGGTGGAACGCCTCTGCGAGTTTTCCGTGGGCAGCCAGCGCTCGGGCGCCGACCTGTCCGTCGTGGAGATATACGGATGCCGCGAACTGCTGCCCACCGATCATGTGCGCTCTCGAGCCGAGCGTCTCATCGCTGAAGCGCCCTGGGGCAGGCAGCACTGGGAGCGCTTGGCGGCGGGCCAGTTCTTCGAGGGTATGGAGGCGTGGCTGCCCTGGCTGACCGACGAGCACCGCTCTTTCGCCCACCTGATTTCCGAGGAAGGGTTGGTTCTTCAGGTCGATCCGGCGGCGCTCTGGGCGCGCGCCCAGGAAATCCTGGCGGAGGAGGTCGAGCTGGCCGGTCACCTGGCCAAGAGTTGGAAAGTGAACCCCAGCGACCCGCTGCCGAGTTTCCACGTTCCCGCCGAAGCGCTGCTAGCAGACTGCGAGGCGCCGATCTGGAGCATCGACTCCATGCCTCGAAGCCCGGATCAGCCCCTAGTGCAAGCCCGGGCCTGGGACGCCCCCTCTGCGGACGGCGGCCCGCTTCCCCAGGCCGCATCCCTGCTGGGGGAGGGTTACCGGATCGCCGCAGCGGCGGACGGAAAAACCTCGGCTCGCCGGCTCGGGGAGAGACTGCGTGAACACGGCGTGGAGACCCTCGAGCGCTTCAAGCCGGCTGCGGCGCCCGGCTGCGTGGTGTTCGTCGGCGGTCTGCGGAGCGGGTGTCTGCTGCCCGAAGCCAAGGTGGGGGTGCTGACGGAAGCCGAATTGGTGGGCAGGCGCCGCCCACCCCGCCTAGGGGCTCGGCGCGGCGGCTCCTCGGCCGGACTTGTCTCTCTGGAGAGTCTGCAGCCCGGCGGATACGTGGTTCACCGTCAGCACGGCGTGGCCCGTTACGGCGGGATGGTTACCCGAAGCATGGACGGGGTGGAGCGCGAATACCTGCTGCTGGAGTATCGAGACGACGGACGCCTCTACGTTCCCGCAGCCCAACTGGACGCCGTTCGTCAGTACACCGGGGGAGAGCATCCCCGCTTGAGCCGCATGGGGGGAGCGGACTGGCAGCGCACGAAGAGCCGCGCCAAGGAAGCCGCCTCGGAGGTGGTCGCCGAACTGGTGGAGCTCTACCGCAAACGGAAGACCGTCACCGGGCACGCTTTCCCGCCTGACGGGCCGTGGCAGGCCGAACTGGAGGACGCCTTCGCCTACGTGGAGACGCCCGATCAGCTATTAGCAGTGGAACAGGTCAAGTCCGACATGGAAGGTCCGCGGCCCATGGATCGGCTCATCTGCGGCGACGTGGGCTTCGGTAAGACGGAAATTGCAGTGAGGGCGGCGTTCAAGGCCATCTCGGACGGCAAGCAGGTGGCCGTCCTGGTGCCCACCACGCTTCTTGCTCAGCAGCACGGCGGAACGTTCTCTGAGCGTTTCGCGTCCCTGCCGGTTCGGGTGGAAGTCCTCAGCCGCTTCCTCACCCCTGCCGCGGCGCGCGAGGTGCTCTCAGGTCTCCGGAGCGGAGCAGTAGATCTGGTAGTCGGCACTCACCGTCTGCTCTCTTCCGACGTCGAGTTCGCAAACCTGGGTCTGCTGGTTGTAGACGAGGAGCAGCGTTTCGGGGTGACGCACAAGGAGTCCATCAAGGCGCTGCGCTCCGACGTGGACGTGCTCACTCTCACCGCCACCCCCATCCCGCGCACTCTAGAGATGAGCCTGACGGGCGTGCGCGACATGAGCGTGCTGCATACGCCGCCAGCCGACCGCCGCCCCATCCTCACCTACGTGGGCAGCTACGACGAACGCGCCGTCTCAGAGGCGATTCGCCGCGAGATGCTGCGCGACGGACAGGTCTTCTTCGTCCACAACAGGGTGGAAGACATCGACAGGGTCGCCGAAGCGCTGGGGCGCCTGGTGCCGGAGTGTCGCTTGGCCGTGGCTCACGGACAGATGGAGGAGAGCGTTCTGGAACGGGTCGTGGTGGACTTCTGGGAGGGCCGCTACGACATGCTGGTCTGCACCACCATCATCGAGTCGGGGATCGACATGCCCACGGTCAACACCCTCATCGTTGACCGCGCCGACAGGATGGGCCTGGCTCAGCTGCATCAGCTCAGAGGCCGGGTGGGCAGGGCGGGCTGGCGTGCGTATGCGTATTTTTTCACTCCGCCCGACGTCGTGCTCACCGACGACGCGTACGAGCGTCTCAAGGTGGTGGCCGAGTCCACCGAACTGGGCTCAGGGATCAAGATCGCCATGCGCGACCTCGAAATCAGAGGGGCGGGCAACCTGCTCGGCAAGGGGCAGTCCGGCCACATCGCCGCCGTCGGTTACGACCTCTACTGCGAGTTGGTGAGCGAGGCAATCGAGGAAGCCTCCGGCGCCGAGAAACCTGCTCCGCCCCCCGAGGTGAGCATCGACCTGGCGGTGGACGTCCATCTGCCCGATGACTACATGCCCACCGAGGCGATGCGCTTCGCCGCCTATCGGCGCTTGGCCGAGGTCGCTGACGCCGCAGACATAGACGACATAGCCGACGAGTGGCTAGACCGCTTCGGCCCCCTTCCGCCCACCGCCGAGGCGCTGCTGGAGGTGTCGCGGATCAGGGCGTTGTGCCTAGCGTCGAGCGTCCGCAGCGTGAGCACCCGCAGGCTAGATCGGCAGACCGCAGAGGTGCGCCTTGAGCCCGTCGAGCTTGGCTTTAGCAAGTTGGTGAGAATGGAGCGCCTCTACCCTTCGGCCGACTACAGGGAGCACGCAGAGCAGCTGCGAATTCCGATTCCGACCTCGGAGGACTTGCCGAGGGTGGTCAGGGGCGTCTTTGAAGAGTTGGTGGTTACGGATTCTCGGGCAGGAGCCGCAGCGTGAGCGCGCCTGCCGTTCCGTCCGCTGCGAAATCCGTGCTGCCGGTGGCGAAAGTGGCGAAATCCGTGCTGCCGGTGGCGGAAGTGGCGAAATCCGTGCTGCCGGTGGTGGAGGTGGCGGAATCCGTGCTGCCGGTGGTGGAGGTGGTGGGGCTCGGCCCGGCCGGCCCGGAACTGACCACCCCTCATACGAAAAGGTTGATCGACGAAATTCCGCGGCGCTACGTCCGCACCCTGCGGCATCCAGCAGCGGCAGATCTGAGAGAAGTCGAAAGCTGTGACGACCTCTACGAATCGGCTGAGCGGCTAGAGGACGTCTACGACGGCATAGTCGATCGGCTGGCGGCTGCGGCCGATCGCTGGGGCAGGGTCGTCTATGCGGTCCCGGGTTCTCCGTGCGTCGCCGAGCGTTCGGTTCGACTCCTCCAAGATGACCCTCGTGTAGAGGCGAGGGTGCATTCGGCGATGTCTTTCGTGGAACTGGCGTGGTCGCGCCTGGGCATCGATCCTCTGGAGGCGGGCGTGCGGTTGGTGGACGGTCGGCGGTTTGCGGTCGAAGCGGCGGGCGAGCGGGGCCCCTTTCTGGCGGCCCAGTGCGACTCGCCTGTCTGGCTTTCCGAGATTGGGGACGCTCTTCCGTCTCCTGGGGCGGACGTCTGGATCTTGCATCACCTGGGGTTGGCGAGCGAGAGGGTGGAGAAACTCAGAGGGGCGGATCTCCTTCGCTGGGACGGGGCGGATCATCTCACATCGGTGTTCGTTCCGCGGCTGGCCGAACCCGTGGCCGCCGGCTTCGTCCGCTTCTCTGAACTCGTGCATACGCTGCGCGAGCGGTGTCCCTGGGACCGCGAGCAGACGCACAAGAGCCTGCGCCGCCACCTGTTGGAAGAGACTTACGAAGTTCTCGAGGCCATCGACGGACTGCCCGAGCAGGCCGGAGCGTTCCCTCTCGCAGGGTCGGCGCCGGCTGAAGGCGGGGCTGTCGTCTGCGGATACGGCTACGAAGACCTAGAGGAGGAACTCGGCGACCTGCTCTTTCACGTCTTCTTTCACGCACGGATGGCCGCAGAGGCGGGCCAGTTCACGATTCTCGACGTGGTGAACAGCGTGGAGACCAAGCTCCGCAACCGTCATCCTCACGTCTTCGGAGATGTGGTCGCAGGCAACTCCGAGGAGGTCAGAGCCAACTGGGAGCGCATCAAGAGGGATGAAAAAGGCCGGAATTCGGCCATGGACGGCATTCCCGACGCCCTGCCTGCCTTGCTGTTTGCGCTGAAAGTGCAAAAGCGGGCCGAGGCGTTCAGTGTCAAGCCCGAGGCAAAATCGGGCGCTTCCGCTTCGTCGGCTTCGGGCGCTTCGGTGTCCGCCGAAGCGGGCGAGGGCGCTTCCGCCGCTAGGAGGATTCGAGAGTTGCTCGATGAGGATTCCGGGCGCTGGGGGGAAGAGTGGCTAGGCGGGCTGCTCTACGAGGCGGTAGAACTGGCGCGCTGCAGGTCGCTAGACCCGGAGTCGGCGCTGCGTCTGGCCGCCAAGAAGGCTCAGTCTGAGTTCTCTGCTGCCGAGGGGAGCGCCGGAGGGCGCTAGAACCCCCCGGGTCTGCTCGAGGGGCAGGCGCGTTTTCAACAAGCCTTGGCGCCCTGCGGCGGGAAGGAATTCGGATTCGCCCTTTACCAAGCCCACTCCTCTGGTGTACCTTTCCTGCAGACACTTTTTCCACAGTGTTTTCACAGGCTCCCAAGCAAAGGCTCCCAAGCACCCTTCCACACCTCAAATGAGCAGCATAAAGGAAATCGTCGGTCGGGAGATTCTGGATTCTCGCGGACATCCCACCGTGGAGGTGGATGTGCACCTCACGGACGGCTCCCGGGGCAGGGCGTCGGTTCCTTCCGGCGCTTCCACCGGTCGTTTCGAAGCCGTAGAGAGGCGCGACGGCGGGAGCAGATACGGAGGGAGGGGCGTGCAAGAGGCGGTCGCCGCCGTGTCGGGGGAAATCGCTGGAGCACTGCGCGGCTGCGACGTTTCCGACCAGCAGGCGCTGGACAGAACTCTGATCGACCTCGACGGCACCCCGGGAAAGTCACGTCTGGGTTCCAATGCTCTGCTCGGAGTTTCCCTAGCGGCGGCCCGTGCGTTTGCAGCCTGCTGTGGAAAACCCCTCTATCAGTCACTGGGCGGAGCCTCTGCTGATTTGCTGCCCATGCCCATGTTGAACGTCATCAACGGCGGCGCCCACGCCAGCGATGGTCTGGATTTTCAGGAGTTCATGATCCTGCCCGTGGGGGCGTCGACCTTCGCCGAGGCTCTGCGATGGAGCGCGGAGGTGTATCAAGCTCTGCGGGCTGAGTTGGCCGCCGCCGGGCACAGCACAGCGGTGGGGGATGAGGGGGGTTTCGCCCCCGACCTCTCCACTGCCGAAGAGGCTCTGACTTTTCTGTGCGAAGCCGTAGAGCGGGCTGGTTTCAAAGCGGGAGAAGACTTTGCGCTGGCGCTGGACGCTGCGGCCAGCGAGTTCTATCGCAACGGCTCCTACGAGCTAGAAGGTGCTCAACTCAGCCTGGAATCCGAGAAGATGGTCAGCTACCTCGTCGAATTGGCCGAAAGCTATCCCGTTGTTTCCATAGAGGATGGCATGGACGAAGAAGACTGGGAAGGATGGAAGTCCCTCACGTCATTCCTCGGCGGACGCATTCAGCTGGTAGGAGACGACCTCTTCGTCACCAATCATCAGCGTCTGAAGCGTGGAATTGAAGACAAGGCGGCCAACTCCATCCTCGTCAAGGTGAATCAGATCGGAACCCTCACCGAGACCCTGGAAGTCATTCGCTTGGCCGCAGCCGCCGGTTTCAGTTCGGTTGTGTCGCACCGCTCCGGCGAAACCGAGGACTCCTTCATATCAGACCTAGCCGTAGCCGCAGGCTGCGGTCAGATCAAGACCGGAGCACCAGCGCGCAGCGACCGCACCGCCAAATACAACCAACTCCTGAGGATCGAAGAAGAACTCGGAGAGGCTGCCGTCTTCGCAGGTCGGTCCTGCCTAGCTCCTTTTGAGGTCTCGTCGGAGGCTTCCGAGACGTCGGAGACTTCCGAGGGCCCCGAACTTCAAGACGACCTCCGGTCGAGACGCGAGATGCCATGACGCAGACCATGAAGACTCAGACCCAACAAACCCGGAAGTCTCGCCTGTCCTCGGCAATAAAAATTGCCTTGGTGGCGGTGATGTGCCTAGTCATCTGGACGTGGGGCGTGCTGCCTGCCCGCAACTACATGAGCCAGCGCAAGGAAGTCGCCCAACTCACCGAGGAATTGGCTGAACGCAGAGCCGCAAACGCCAACCTCGAACAGGAAATCGTCCGCCTGTTGACCGACGAGGAGGTCGAGCGCATGGCAAGAGAGGATTTCAACTTGGTCTACCCGGGAGAGGAGGCATACCTCATACTTCCCGCGCCCGCCCCATCCGATCCGCCTGAGGGCGCGGTAAGCACGCCCGGCTGAAAATCAGGCCGATGCATGGCATAATCCAAGAACTGTCATTCATCAGAGGGAGGTAGTTGCTTGTGAGCATCATGGGCACTCGCGTGCTGCGCAAGGAGGACCCCAAATTCCTGACGCAGGGCGGTACCTACACTGCCGACCTGCGCGACCAGCGTCTGGAAGCAGCGGCTTACGCTGCTTACGTCAGGGCAGGGGCCGTCGGAACGCTCAGCGGTGTGGATGTATCCAAAGCCCTGGAATGCCCAGGCGTGCTCGGCGTGGTGACGAACGCAGACCTGGCCGATCTCCCTCTGCTGCCGCCCCATCTGGGGATGTTCCCCGAGGAGATGACACGCCCCTGGCTGGCTGGCGACGCCGTCCGCTTCGTGGGCGAACCGGTCGCTGCGGTCGTGGCCGAAACTCCGTCTGAGGCGGTCGACGCCACCGACGCGGTCGAGGTTTTCTATTCAGATGCGGAACCTTCACTGGTGATCGACCTGGAGGCTTCCGCTGAGGGCGAGTCGTTCGTCTTCGAAGAGGTCGGCTCGAATCTGGCGATCGACCTGGACAGCTCCGGCTTAGCCACAGGATTCCACGACGACGGCGGCTTTTTCGAGAGCTGCCCGGTCGTCGTCAGCCGCAGACTAGAAAACCAAAAGTTGGCGGCGGCTCCCCTGGAAGGACGCTCCATCGCCTGCGCCTGGGATAGCGGCGTCCTCACCGTCTGGCTGAGCACCCAGGCTCCGCACGGAGTGCTGGACGTCTTCCGTAAGGTCTACGGGCTGGAAGGGAGCCAGTGCCGGGTCGTCGCTCCGGATGTGGGGGGCGGATTCGGGCAGAAGATATATCACTCCCCCGAAGAAGTGCTGCTGCCCGAACTCTCCCGCCGCTTCGGTCGCCCCATGCGCTGGACAGAGACACGAACCGAGAACCTCATCGGCTTCGGCCACGGGCGCTCCCAGGTGCAGCGTGTGACGCTGGGGGGAGACCGCAACGGCAGGGTGAGCCGCTATCAGTTGGAAGTGATCGGAGATTCGGGCGCTTACCCAGGCATCGGCGCCTTCCTCCCGCACTTCACGCACCTCATGGCCTCCGGTACCTACGACATCGAGAAGGTGGAGACTTCGTGCCGAAGCGTCGTCACGTCCACTCCTACGACTCTGGCCTACCGCGGGGCGGGCCGCCCCGAGGCCACTGCAGCCATCGAGCGGGCGATGGACATCTACGCAGCCCGCTGCGGAATCGATCCGGCAGAGGTGCGCTTCCGCAACCTGATACCGGCAGAGCGGTTTCCTGTCAAGACGGCTGTGGGCACCGAATACGACTCCGGCGAATACGGCAAGGCGCTGGAGGAGGTTCTGAGCGCCTGCGGCTATGAAGAGCTCCGCTCCGTCCAGGCGCGCCGCCGGGCGGACGGCGACGCCAAGCTGATGGGCATCGGAGTCTCCTGCTATGTGGAGATCACCGCCGGCCCTGCCCCTGGCGGCAAGGAATACGCAAAGGTGGAGGTCACCCCCGACGGCGCCGCCCGCGTCTACTCCGGCGCGTTCAGCCACGGCCACGGCCACGCCACCACCTTCGCAATGCTCGCCTCGGATCGTCTCGGCATCCCTCTAGAGCGGGTGGAGGTGATCCAGGGAGACACCGCCTTAGTCCCCCGAGGAGTGGGAACTTTCGGTTCGCGCTCTTTGCAGCTAGGCGGCTCCGCCGTTGCGGACGCCTCCGAGCAAGTGATCGAGCTGGCCAAGGAGTCTGCTGCGGAACTCCTCGAGGCTGCACCCTCCGACGTTGTTTTCGCCCCCGAGTCAGGGGCCTTCCACGTCAGCGGTACGCCTGCCGTGGCCGTCGACTGGGTCGAAGTGGCAGGAGCCGCTGAAGCAGCCGACGAAGCGCTGAGCGCTGATTCCAACTTCTTCGGCGGTGCCAGCTACCCCTTCGGAGCCCATGTCGCCGTGGTGGAGGTGGACGCCGAGACGGGCGGGGTGACCCTGGAGCGCATAGTGACCTGCGACGACTCCGGCCCGCTCCTCAACCCCATGATCGTGGAGGGTCAGCGCCACGGCGGGATCGCCCAGGGCGTTGCCCAGGCGCTTGTCGAGGAGATGCACTACGACCGCTGGGGCAACCCCCTCACCTCCAACTTCGCCGACTACGGGATCATCTCGGCTGCGGAGTTGCCGTCCTTCGAGTTGGTTACGACCGAAACCGCCAGTCCGCAGAACCCGCTGGGTTTCAAGGGGATAGGGGAGTCCGGCACCATCGGATCCACGCCCGCAGTCCAGAATGCTGTGGTCGACGCCCTCTCTCACCTCGGGGTCACCCACGTCGACATTCCCTGCACCCCCGAGAAGGTGTGGAAGGCTCTCTCGGAAGCCAGCGAGAATTCGGGCTAGAGTTGGGAATTGCGGTCGCGACCGAACCAGAACACTGAACTACCGATCTGGAACACGAAAGCTGGAACACTGAAGCTGAAACACTGAAAAGGCGGTGCTGAGAGGGTGGACATAAAAGTTACGATCAACGGGACGGAGTACAGCCACGACGTGGAGCCCCGTACTCTTCTCGTCAACTACATACGGGAGCAGGCTGGGCTGACCGGCACCAACATCGGGTGCGACACGTCTTCCTGCGGGGCCTGCACCGTCCATCTCAACGGGGAGTCGGTGAAGTCCTGCACGCTTCTCGCCGTTCAGGCCGACGGGGAGGACATCCTCACCATAGAGGGTCTGGCCGACGGCGAGACCCTGCACCCAATGCAGGAGTCGTTCAGGCAGTGCCACGCCCTTCAGTGCGGATACTGCACTCCCGGCATGGTGATGGCGGCGGTGTCTCTGCTCAAGGAGAACCCGCATCCCACCGAGCGCGAAGTGCGGCTAGGTCTGGAAGGCAACCTCTGCCGCTGCACCGGCTATCACAACATCGTCAAGGCGGTGCTTCACTGCGCCGCCGGAGACGACTCTTCCAATGGGGGCGGCGTGTGCAACGGGGGCTCTTCTAACGGGGGCGGGCGATGATCCCGGCAGCATTCGACTACGTCAGAGCCTCTGGCCTGGATGAGGCCGTCGACGTCCTTTCTCAGCACGGCGATGAGGCCAAGCTTCTGGCCGGCGGGCACTCTCTGCTGCCGCTCATGCGGTTCCGTCTGGCCCGCCCCGCAGTGGTGGTGGACATCGGCCGCCTCGACGACCTGAAGTACATCCGCAACGAGGGCAGCCACGTCGCTATCGGAGCTCTGACCCGTCATCGTGACGTGGAGATCAGCGACGTAGTGGCGTCCAAGGCCGCTCTGCTGGGCGAGGTCACCTCGCACGTCGGCGACCCGCAGGTGCGCCACCGCGGCACCATCGGCGGTTCGGTCGCCCACGGCGATCCCGCCTCCGACATCCCCTCGGCTCTTCTAGCCCTCGGCGCAGTGCTGGTCGCCGTCGGCCCCGACGGCAGGCGTGAAATACCGGTGGACGATTTCTTCACGGGTTTCCTGGAGACCGACTTGTCGCCCTCAGAGGTGCTGACCGAAGTGCAGATACCGGTCACCGAGGGCGCCTGGGGTTTCGAGAAGTTCAACCGAAGGGCGCAGGACTGGGCGATCGTGGGTGTTTCGGCTGCAGTGCGGGCAGACGGAAGCACAGGAGTAGGACTGGTGAACATGCACGCCACCCCTGTGCGCGCACGCGCAGTGGAGGCTGCCCTGGCGGAGGGCGCCGACGCAGCAGCCGCCGCCGAACTCGCCGCTGAAGGGTGCGAACCCTCCGAAGACCTCAACGCTGGGGTGGACTACCGACAACACCTCGCACGCGTCCTGACGCGTAGAGCGCTCCAAGCCGCCGGTCTCTAGCGTCTTGGGGCAGGACGGGCCAGGGCGGGGCGGCGGGGACGCAGCTGCAGCAGCGGGGACGCAGCCGCAGTCCCGGAGGCCCGGAAATTGACTTCAGCCGAGGCAGCGGGTGCGCCGTCCAGTCCCCCCGCTGGTATGCCGCCGTCCGCCACCACCGAAGAGGTGCATTCTGGCCTCTGCGAACAGAACTACCTGCCATCTGAGGGCTTAGCCACAGCTATCTTCCTGTCGCTCAGCTTGGAGCGCCCCCTGTTTCTGGAGGGCGAGGCCGGGGTCGGAAAGACCGAAGTGGCCAAGTCGATCTCCTCCTGGCTGGGGCGCCGGCTCATTCGTCTGCAGTGCTACGAAGGCATCGACGTCAGCCAGGCCGTATACGAATGGGACTATTCCCGTCAACTCATGCACCTGCGGACAGCCGAGGCGACCGGTCAGGCCTCCGCCGCCGACGCAGAGGAGCTCGAGGATTCCCTCTATTCCGAGCGTTTCCTCGTGAAGCGCCCCCTGCTGGAGGCCATCAGCGCATCCGACGGGGCGCCGCCGGTTCTGCTGATCGACGAGGTCGACCGCGCCGACGACGAGTTTGAGGCGTTCCTGTTAGAGGTGCTGTCCGACTGGTCGATCACTATTCCCGAACTAGGTAGTTTCACCGCCTCCTCACCCCCAGTGGTGGTGCTCACCTCTAACCGCACCCGCGACGTGCACGACGCCCTCAAGCGCCGCTGCCTTTACCACTGGGTGGAACACCCCGACTTCGAGCGGGAGGTCGCCATCATCTCCCTGCGAACCGAGGGGGTGGGCGAGCGTCTTGCCCGTCAGGTGGCCGCCGCGGTCGCCAGCTTTCGCGAGATCGGCCTCTACAAGCCGCCGGGCGTGGCCGAGAGCATCGACTGGTCGCTGGCGCTGGTGCGCGTAGGGGTGAAGGAACTCGACTCCATGTCTGCCTCGCTCACCCTGGGTGCGGTGCTCAAGTATCGGGAGGATCAAGCTCGGGTGGTAGAGCACGGGCTGGAGGAGATCGTGGCAGAGGCCGTCGGCCGCTAGGGGGGTTGCGTGTCGGCGTCGCCCTCAGCACCCGCCGGCGAAGCCGGCAGCAGCGTGCTGAGCCTGGCCGTCAGCTTCGGGGAAGCCCTGCGATCCGAAGGCGTCGACTTGGCCGTCGGAAACGTAGTCACGTTTGTGTCCGCCCTCGGCTGCCTGGGGGTGGGCTCCCGCTCCAAGGTCTACTGGGCAGGGCGCGCCTCCTTGCTGAATCGTCACGAGGACATCAGCGTCTACGACGAGGTGTTCGCCCGCTTCTGGGAGGGCGAGGCGGCCAAGTTCCCAGTCAGCGTCGAAGAACAGAGCATCTCCCTCGCCTTCGACGACGACGGAGACGGCGGCTCACAGGGTGAGGTCGAAGAATCCGAGGATGTCGTGGCCGTTCGCTACAGCGCCTTGGAGTTGCTGCGGGAGAAGGACTTCTCCGCCTGCACCCCCGAGGAACTCCGGGAGCTCTACGCACTGATGTCTCGGCTGCGCCTCGGCGGCGCGACCCGTCGTTCGCGCAGGCTGCGTCCGGCGCGCTGCCGCCGCGGGCGCCCCGACTTGAGCCGCACCGTCCGTCAGGCGCTGCAGACCGGGGGGGATCCGGTGCGCCGCTCCTACCGCCGCCCGTCCGAGCACCCGCGCCGCCTGGTGCTGATCGTGGATGTAAGCGGGTCGATGGAGGCATACGCCCGAGCTCTTCTGCGCTTCGCTCACGCCGCCGCTGCTGCCCGTCGCCGCGTGGAGGTGTTCACGTTAGGCACCCGCCTCACCCGCCTCACTCGAGAGCTTTCCACCCGCGACCCCGACGAGGCCTTCGACCGAGCGACCGCAGCGGTGGCCGACTGGTCGGGCGGTACCCGTCTAGGGGAGGCGCTAGGGGAGTTCTGCGAACTCTGGGGCGTGCGCGGCATGGCACGAGGGGCCGTAGTAGTGGTACTATCGGACGGCTGGGACAGGGGCCCGCCCGATGTGATGAAGGAGAGCATGGCGAGGTTGTCGCGTGTCGCCTACCGCATCGTCTGGGTCAATCCGCTCAAGGCGACGCCCGGGTACGCTCCGCTCGCTCAGGGAATGGCGGCAGCGCTTCCCTACGTGGACGAACTGGTGGAAGGCCACTCCTTGGCGTCCTTGGAGGACTTGGCCGAGAGTATCGGAGTTTGAAGGATCGGAGAGGGAGAGGGAGAGAAAGAGAGAGGGAGAGAGAAGTGAAGGAACTGCTAGACGACATAGACCGCTGGCGATCTGAAGGTCTGAAGGTGGCCATGGCCAGAGTGACAGAGCTCGAAGGATCGGGGCCGCGCGACCCCGGAGCGGCCATGGCCGTCAACGAAAAAGGGGAGGTCTCCGGCTCGGTTTCGGGCGGCTGCGTGGAGGGCGCAGTGGTCTCAGAAGCGCTCGACATCTTGGGCACCGGCCAGCGGCGCACCGTCAGCTTCGGCTACAGCGACGACGAAGCCTTCGCCGTGGGCTTGACGTGCGGGGGCACGATCCACCTCTTCATCGAGCCTCTGGACTGGTAGCGGGAAGCCCGATGAACGCTGAGGACACCGCCGGGGCGCCTCCGCCCGCCGCCCCCATCTACGAGGCGCTGGCCGAGGCGCTGCGCGCCGATGAACCCGCAGCGCTGGCGACGATCATCGAAGGCCCCAATCAGGGAGCCAGGCTGCTGCTGCGTCCCGCTCTCCCGCCCCTAGGCAGTCTCGGCAACCCCCGCCTAGACGAAGTGGCAGCCCGAGACGGCCTTGCCGAACTCGAAGCGGGTCGCACCTGCATCCGCCACTACGGCGCCGGCGGTGAGCAGCGTCGCAGCGAGGTGAGCGTCTTCGTGGAGTCCTTCGCCCCCCAGCCGCGCATGCTCATCTTCGGCGCGGTCGACTTCACGGCAGCACTCGCCAACGTGGCGAAGGTCGTGGGCTACAAGGTGGTCGTCTGCGACGCCCGCAAGGTCTTCGCCACATCTAAGCGCTTTCCGATGGCCGACGAGGTCCGTGTGGAGTGGCCCGACTCCACCTTCGACGAGTACGGCGATCGGCTGCGCCCTGCCGACGCCGTGTGCATTCTCACCCACGACACTAAGTTCGACGTTCCGGCAGTCCTGAGGGCGCTCGACACCCAGGTGGGTTACATAGGGGTGATGGGCAGCCGGCGCACGCACGCAAAGCGGGTGCAGCGGCTGCGCGAAGAGGGGGTCGGTCAGGACGGCCTGGACAGGCTGATGGCTCCGATCGGTCTAGACATCGGCGGGCGAACACCCACCGAGACGGCGATCTCCATAGCAGCCGAGATCATCGCCTTGCGCGCCGGACGGGATGCGCCGTCTCTGCGCGACGCCGAAGGGCCGATCCATCGCTGAGGAGCCCTCGGGCGTCGGGGGGCGGGCGTCGGACGGAGGGGCACCCTCAGGCGTCGGGGGGCGGGCGTCGGACGGAGGGGAGGTGCCCTCGGACGGAGGGGCACCCTCAGGCGTCGGGGGGCGGGCGTCGGACGGCGGCCAGGTGCCCTCGGGCGCTGACCAGCCGCAGGACGTTTTCGAGGCGCTCACCGAGCGTCGAGAGCGTGCCGGCAAATCAGAAGGCAAGTCTCGAGCGGAGAAGTCTCGCCGGGCTCCCAGCACGGCAGCCGTGCTGTTGGCAGCGGGTGCGGGGGAGCGTTTCGAGGGCAGCCAGCACAAACTGCGGGCGGAGTTTCGCGGCCGCCCCCTACTGACCTGGTCGCTAGAGGCGGCTCTGGGAGCTTCGCTGGATGCCGCCTATGTGGTGTTCGGCGCCGAAGACCTCAGCGACCTGCTGGGCGATTTTGCCGATGAGGTGATCGTGGTTCTGAATCCCGGCTGGGCGAAAGGCCAGGCCGGTTCGCTGCAGGCGGGCGTCCGGGCCGCCGAGCTAGACGGACACACTTCCGTGGTAGTGGGCGTCGCCGATCAGCCGCTCGTAGGCGCCGAAGCCTGGCGTCTGACAGCGTTCGCCCCAGGCTCAATCGTCACGGCAAGTTTCGAGGGACGCCGCCGCCCGCCAGTGAAGCTGGAATCTTCGGTGTGGCCGCTGCTGCCGTTGGGCGGAGACGAGGGCGCCAGGGCGCTGATGCGCCGCCGCCCTGAGTTGGTGAGGGATGTGGACTGCCCCGGGGATCCGACCGACATCGACACGTTGGAAGATCTCCGCCGGGAAGCTGATTTCTCGGGGGGTGACGCTCCGCTTCGCTGAAGTATGAGGTAGCGTTGCCTAACGTCTGAGACCGGCGCGTCTCAAACATTGCGTTTCGTAATTTTCGGGTCGCAAGAAAGAACAGAACAAGATCGGAGGTAGCCGTGCAGTTCGAAAACGACTTTGAAGTAGCAGTGGGAGTAGACCGAGTCTGGGAGGTAATGACCGACGTGGAAAAGGTAGCTCCTTGTTTGCCGGGCGCCCGCCTAGACGGACTGGTGGAAGGCTCTGAAGGAGAGCAGTACGAGGGAGTCGTCAAGGTAAAGGTGGGGCCGATCACCGCCGACTACAAAGGCAAAGCCACCATCATAGAGAGGAACGAGGACGACCTGAAGGTGGTCATCCGCGCCGAAGGACGCGACACCCGCGGCGCCGGCAACGCCGCAGCCGACGTGATCGCCACCCTCAGCGCCGTCTCCGACGACCGCACGAAGGTTTCAGTAGTCACCGACCTAAAGATCAGCGGCAAGGTGGCCCAGTTCGGGCGAGGTGTAATGGGCGACGTGAGCGCCAAATTGATGGAACGCTTCGCCCAGAATCTGGAGAAGGTTCTCTTAATCGACGACGCCGAAGAAGCCGCGCCAGAGGCTAGCTCAGGCGCTGAAGCCTCCAGCGGCGGCAGCAACTCCGACGCCCCTGAGAAGTCTGGCGCTCAAGGCGCTTCCGGCGCTTCGGGAGGCGCTTCCGCCGAGCCCGAGGCAGTCGACCTTCTCGACGCTGTCGGTTCCTCCCGGTTGAAGAAGGCCGGCGCCATAGTTGCCGCCGCAGCAGCCGTGGGATTGATCCTCAGACGCATAGTAAAGCGACGCCGAGGCTAGTCCTAGCGGCAGATCGGCCGGCGGATCGGGTGGAGGGTTAGCCTGCCCATGAAAAAATCTGAACCAAAGAGCGAAAAACTTGAGACGCTCACCGGACGAGTTGTTCGCAGTTTCCATTGGCTGAAGAAATTTGGACTAATGAGCGGAGAACTTGAATGTGAGCACGGCTGCTGCGATCGGGATAGTTGGGCTGCCCCCGGCCCGCAAAGAAGTTCGGCTCCGCAGAGAAGTTCAGATGTTTCCGGTGGAGACTCGGGGGGAATTCCAACAAGCAACGAAAGGAGTTCTGATCCGCGGAGCAGTTCAAGTGTCTCTGGTGGCCGTCCCCCCGCTCGAGGGTCTTCTAGAGGTCCGAGCCGGGGACGCGTCCGCAGCCGGGGCCGGGGTCACGTCCGGAGCCGCGGCCACTTTCTGAGCCGGGGCCGTGTCCCCGTTCCGAGGAAGTCCCCTACTTCGGTCCTGGCGGTCTTGTTGTTTGCTTCGGTGTTGTTTTTTGCTGGCAACTTGGATGGTTCTGAGGGTCCTGCTTGGGCTATGAGCCCGGTTTCGGAGAACGCCAAGCTTGTGGACTTGCCTTTGGTCATGGATCTGTCTTTAGATTTGGATGAACTTTTGGCGTCGTTTCGGTCTGGCGGGACGGCTGCGTCGTCGCGGGTTTCGTGCCAGTCTGGTTATTCTCTCACGTCTGATGGTTTGGCGTGCGAGAAGAGGGAGTCTCGTGCGGCGTCTTTGAGTTGTCCGGCTGGTTCTTCGCAGTTCAGTCTGGGGGTGGCCCCTGCGTGGGGCTGCCGGAGAGACTTGGGGGCGGCGGCGACGACGTATTCTTGCTCCCAGGGGGTGTTGGTCACGGTTAGTAACGGTTTTCAGGGGGGCAGGGCGTGCAAGGTCACTTCGAGCAGCACGGAGTCGAAGAACGCGTCGGCTAATTGTAATCCTAGGGGCACTCCGCCGTCTTGTAGTTACACGGCGACGGTGCTGACGCGTCAGTCTCAGTCGGCGTCGTCTAGTTGCAGCCCGTCGGGGTCCCCTCCGAATTGTAGTTACACTGCGCCAGTGTTGGTGCGTCAGTCGAAGGGGGCGTCGTCTAATTGCACCCCGGCGGGGTCTCCTCCGTCTTGTAGTTACACGGCGTTGGTGTCGACGCGTGAGTCGAAGTCTGCTAGTCGTTACTGCAGCCCGTCGGGTGTTCCGCCGTCTTGTCGTCATTCGGTGAAGCAGTCTTCTTCCGCGACCTATCATTACATCCCCGGCGTAGGCGGCTATTTTTACTGCTCCTCGGGGTGGACGCTTTCGGGTTCGTCCTGCTACCGTTACGTGACAAGTTACGGTTCGTTGAGATACTCCTGCCCGTCCGGTTGGACGCTGTCGGGGGGCACGTGTTATCGTTACTCGTCAAGCAGAGTGACAAGATACGGGACGTTGAGCTATTCCTGTTCGTCCGGTTGGACGCTCTCGGGGAGCACGTGTTACCGTTACTTGTCGAGCACTGTGACAAGGTACGGATCGTTGAGTTATTCCTGTTCATCCGGTTGGACGCTGTCGGGCAGCAGTTGTTATCGTTACTCGTCGAGCACGGTGACAAGATACGGGACGTTGAGTTATGAGTGTTCGTCTGGTTGGACGCTGTCTGGGAGCACGTGTTCCCGCACGACGACGAGTGTCCGTTACGTGTCGCCGTCGTCTTCGTTGTCGTGCAGTTCGGGGACTCTGGTGGGGGGTAAGTGTTGGTCGTATCCGGCGAAGGTGAAGTCCTGTCCTGATGGTTGGACGCTGTCTTCTGGTTCGTGCACGCGCACGCTCACGGCTAGTCCTATTTATACTTATTCCTGCCCGCAGGGGCGCACCCTCCGAGGCACCCGCTGCTACGTCACGCCAACAACAACGACCACCACGAGTACAACAACTACGACTACGGCCGCTACGACAACCACCACGACTACTACGACGACTGCTGCGCCTCCGCCGCCCACTACGACGAGCAGCACTACTACTACGACGACTGCTGCGACTACGACGACGAGCAGCACGA
This sequence comes from Acidimicrobiales bacterium, assembly GCA_965242895.1. Classification (GTDB taxonomy): domain Bacteria; phylum Actinomycetota; class Acidimicrobiia; order Acidimicrobiales; family CATQHL01; genus CATQHL01. Next base: position 469,716 of record OZ251507.1, on the reverse strand, counting down.
CGTCTACGACGTTGGTTGCGTGTCCTGCGGGGGAGTTTCGTTTGGGTTCTTCTGCGGTGTGTGTGGGTGTGCCTGCGGCTGCTTTGGATGCGTCTGCTGGTTCTTCTTCGGGGGGCGTGGATTCTTATCCCGGGGTGGGTTCGCTGATTTTGGTGTGGCGCCTCTCTGACAATTTTCCGGCTAATTACAGGGTGCGTTGGAAAGAAGCTTCGGTTGCTTCTTATCCTTCACCGGGGCCGGATGATGAGCCGTTGAAGGCTTCTTCGCTGGAGGTGGATGTTCCTGCTCCGTATCTTTTGTCGCGGGGGCGTTTGTATGCTCATACGATTACTGGTTTGAAGACGTGCACTGTCTATGACGTGGAGTTGAAGGGTTATTCAGCGGCGAACGCTTTGTTGTTGACCCGCGAGTTTGAGGGGACTCCGAAGGGGACTCCTGCCTCGGTGCGGGACGCTGAATTGCTAGTGATGTCCGCGGAGGGAAACGAGGTGAGGGTGTTTTGGCGGAAGCCTGCCTGCGACGGTGGTTCCCCGTTGCGGGGGTATAAGGTGCGGTGGAAGTACGAAGATGAGAGTGAGGATGACCGGAAGGAAACTATAGTAGGAGTAGACAGCGACAGTGACGGCAGCGTGGAAGAGTACTACGGTTACAGGATAGAGTCTACTGAGTCAAAGCCGAAATTTCCGTCGCCGGCCAGTCCGCCGTCTTCTAGTTCCTCATCTTCCAGCCCGCCTTTAATTGATCTCCCCCAGGAATTGCCGAAAGAAAGCCTCAAGACGAAAAAGTCGAGGGACGTGGAAGTGTTGGCCTTCAACGTTCATGGGGATTCCCCCGCCGCGGCGTTCTCCGGAGCGCCCGCGGGCTTTATACCTGAGATGGAGCCCCCTCGTGTAACTTTTACTCAGGGGGACGAAGAGTCTCTTGAGGCATTTAATGCTAAGACGCCGTGGCATCCTTATGTTTTGCCGAACGGTGAGCCGGACAGTAAGCACCCTAGGGCTTTGTTGTCTGAGAAGCTGCAAAGAGGTGAGACGGTTACTGTTTGCACTAGGGTGGGGGATTTTGCTGAGGGGTTGCGGGCGGCGGGGAGTAGGTGGAATGCGGTTATTTCCGGGGCGTTGAGGGTGGAAGTCCTAGGGTCTTCGTCTGCGAAATCTTGCGGTGAGAAGACAGCCACTGAAACGGAGAACAACAACGATACGCCTAGGGAGAAGTCTGCTTCTACTACTTTCGACGTTGTGGTCATGGATTACAGGCCTGTTTGCGCTCCGCCTCCTTTGGAGGACGAGAGGAGGCCGTGTTGCCCGCTGAGTCCGGACATATCGGGGGATTGCGATGATTCGAGTTGCGATTATCTGATTGGGAGAGCGGCCGCGTCTGCTTCCTGCGGGTTCAGTGATAGCACGCCTCATTGCGCGAAGGCCGATGGATGCGCTTACGTCCGCGCTAATGGGGACACGGGTTATGAGCCTGATTTGCTTGAGGGTTCGGTGATTCATATTACTGGGTTCGCTGGTGATGCGGAGTTGGTTAGGTATATTGTTCATGAGGTAGGGCATTTCCTTGGTCTGGGGGACTACGGGTTGGGATGTCACCGCCTCACGAGTAACACTGCTGTGAAGTCGGTTATGTCTTACGGTTGGCGGGCGCTGGACTGGCGAGACTGGCAGAGAAGGGTGATTACCCAGGATGCCGGTGCTGTGGAATGTCAGACTTCTACTCCCTCCTCGAAGGATAAAGCCGATTTGCGGTCTATTTATGTTCCTGCTGCGTTTCAGAATCCTTCTTTTGTTCGGAAAGGCTCCTCCGGTGATGAGTGGCAACTCAAGTTCGGGCTTCCCCCCACGGACACTCTCGGTTCTGAATCCTACAATGCCTACGCTTACGTGGTTTTCTACCGCACGGGCAGCACAGGGGCGCTGCAGTTGCTCAAGGACAATCAAGGGAAAGCCAGCCTCACCACCGGAAATCCGATACACATAGCACCGGGTCTGTTCCAAGATTCAGCAACCTCAGGAGACTCAGAAGAAGATTCAGAAGACTCGGTAGAAGGCGCTGTTTCTGGCCAGGACGGCGATGATTTGGGTTCTCTAGTGGATCATGTGTTGTCTGATGGTTCTACGCAGAAGGTTTTTCAGTTGAATCTCATGTTCGACGCTGGGGAGGTCAGCGGTTTGCGGGGCAAGCAGTTCGTGATAGCAGGCGTGACTAGGACGCAGTTTGCGGGGTCGGTTAGCACGCGAGCGAGTGTTAGTCTTAACTTGCTAACCGACGATCCCGCCTCTGAGACATGGTGGGTAGGGGAACTATCCGTAGCCACCATCCCCGCCCGCCCTTCCTCTTCTCCCTAGGACGCTGAGCGTGTCCTCAGGGAAACCGGTTGTGGTGAAACGCTCAGCTTGCGCCTTAGCGGTGGCGGCTGCTTTTATCACCGCGTGCTCGCCCGCGGAGGCGCCGCAGGCGGAGGCGCCTCCGCCGGCGGCGAGTTCCTTTACACGGAGCTCTGCTTCCACTACTACTTCGACTACTAGTACTTCTCTAGCGGTTACTAATAGTTCCCTAGCGGCTGCTGCCACCACTACTCTAGCAACCACTACTATTGCTACCAATACCGCTCTAGTAACTACTACTGTTCCGAGGGTGATCGACTCATATCGGCATGATCTCCCTCACTTCGGCGCTCCTACTACTACCACCACTACTCTAGCAACTACCACTACGCTAGCGGCTACTACTACCACTACGGCGGGTGCGGGGGGTTCGTCTTCTGCGTCTGAACCCGACCTCGATCAGGCGAGGCTTGTTAGTGGGTACCCGACTGTTTTGGTTCCTAGGGGGGCTGGGTCTGGGGTGGTGGATCGTTTTGTGTCGGTGAGTGCTGGTTGGGGGTATGCTTGCGGTTTGCGGGAGTCGAATAGGGTGAAGTGTTGGCGTCATGGGGGGTTTCGGGAGCCGTACAGGGATTATGATTGGTCTCATCAGCACAGGGATTTGGTGGCCCCTGGGGGGGAGTTTTCTTCGGTGAGTGTTGGGCAGGGTTTCGCTTGCGGGTTGCGTTTGGGAGGGGAGGTGGAGTGTTGGGGGGCTAATCCTGTTGTTTCGATTGAGCCTCCCGGTGGGGTGTTCGCGTCGGTGAGCGCTGGGGTTGAGCATGTTTGCGGGATACGCCCTGGCGGCGCGCCGGAGTGTTGGGGGACGTCGCAGCGACGGCGCGGCGCTGGGGTGCCGCCGCCGGGGCCGTTTGTTGGCGTGGCTGCGGGTAATCATTTTACTTGCGGTTTGCGCCCGGGGGGTGAGGCGGAGTGCTGGGGGGGAGGCTTTAACGAGGGGGATGAGCCTCCTGGTGGGGTGTTTGAGAGTTTGGTAGGCGCTGGTTGGGTGTGCGGTTTGCGCCCTGGGGGTGAGGCTGTGTGTTGGGGGGATTCTGTTGCTAGCGAGGACGGCGAGGGCAGGGAGTCTCGTTATTCTAATTTTGCTGCTCCTCCGTCTGATGCGCGTTTCAGGATGTTGTCTGGGACTGGGTTGTGTGGAGTGGATTATGATTATAAAGTTTGGTGTTGGAGGACTCTGGACGGTGTCTTTGAGATTCTCCCCACCCCGGAGGGGGAGTTCACTTGGGTTCACGACGGTTATGAGGCGTGCGCTGTCCGCAGAGCAGATTCTGGTTTGGAGTGTTGGGACTGGCCGAGCGGGGAGCGGCTTCCGGCGCCGGAGGGTGCTTTTAGGGAGGTCTGGCTGCGCCGTGAGATGGACTGCGGGTTGCTGGTCGGCGGGGAGGTGCGCTGTTGGAGGCAGCAGGAAGGGTTCCCTTCCCCACCTGAGGGGGAGTTCAAGACCTTGAACTCTTTTAGGTCTTTGTTCTGCGGCGTGCGAGCGGACGGCGCCCTGAAGTGTTGGGGTGACGCCAGCGACCGCCCGCAACTTCCGCAGACAGGCTGGATCGACGGCAGCGCTCGTTCGTGGCCCCCGCCGGGGGAGTTCACAGCGGTCAGCGTTTCCAATAATCACGCTTGCGGTCTGCTCACCACGGGGGAGATCGAGTGCTGGGGGGCGAGTTGGTTGATGACGCGTTCGAAGATCACCCCCCCAGAGGGGGCGTTCTCCATGATCAGCCCAGGCTGGGGAGGATACGATTACAAAGGCCCCACGATGATGGCACGGAGGAATTGGGGCAGTTCGTGCGGAGTGCGTTTAGACAGGTCGCTGGAATGCTGGGGGAGTGATTACGCCGAGACTTACGCTGATACCTCGCTCCCTGAAGGGGAATACACGCAAGTAGGTGTAGGCGTAGACTTCGCGTGCGCCCTACGAATAGACGGAAAAGTGGACTGCTGGGGCAGCGCTACTAGCCTCCGGTTCGCTTCGGAAAGCGAACCAGACGAACCGAAATGGGGGGTGTTGTCTTACACTTACGGCGACCCTCTCCCCGAGGGAGTGCCTCCTATAAATTGGCACAAACGTGACATGTATGGGTTTCATGTTTACTCTTATGGGGAGGAAGGGGAGCCGGAAGTGCTGCCGTTCACGTCTATCAGCGTAGGCGCTGATCACGCTTGCGGGCTGCACACGGACTTCTCCATTGAATGCTGGAGAGCCGACGCCCTCGGCTTCTACAGTTTTCCCCCAGACTCTTTCAGTTACATAGACGCCGGCTTCCACAACCACGCTTGTGTAGTGGTAAAAGCAAACGGCGGGGCGGCCTGCTTTAACGACGAAGGCGTGTACATCAGCTACATTCCCCCAACAACCCCCGACGCGTGCCTTCAAGGAAGCTGTCATTGGGCAAACGATGATGAGCTTGAACAATGAAGGCGTGCACATCAGTCGCATCCCGTCAATAACTTCCCTAACCACTAGCTGGTTGCTCAATTCAGGACAACACAGAAAACACAGAAATTGTCTCCCGGGGGCAGGCACTAGTTGGTGCTTCCTAGCGCGGCGTGGTGGCTTAGGGAGAGAGTGAGACAGACGGTTCAGCCGCAGTCGGGGAGTTCTTTGAACACCGTGCCCGCCTCTCCTGTCTGTTTGACGAAGGTGGCGTAGAAGAGTTGCAGGTCTTCCCAGTAGTCCTCCATGCCGATTGATTTGAGTATGAGGCGGTCTATTTCATCGGTGATGTGCCGAACGGATTTGACGTCGTAGTTGCCGTAGAATCCGCCGACGGTTTTGGAGTAGAACAGGTTCTGGCTGAGGGTTTCTTGAAGTTCGTCGGCGAAAGCCGCAGCCTCGGCGTGCACTTCCGGGCTAGCCGGAATGGGCATTGAACAGAGCCCCGATTTGGTTACGTCAAATTCGTCGCCAGCGGCTGCCCACCAGAGAAGACCAATCTTGCTGAGCGTGAAAGCGAATGCAGCATCCCGGGCTTTTGGATCACGAAATCGTATATAGTTAACTTTAGATTGCTTAATCGGTTTGCCGCAAGGATCTTTGGCAGGTGGCTCAGTGAGGAAAGTGCTGAGATAATATAGGGCAGTCGTTTTATATCCTAGTTGAGTGTCCTCAAGAGTGGATTTCGAGCACAAGTTTTCAATCTTAGTACCGTATTTGGTTAGTCGATACAGTATCTCTGACTCTCTCGCTGATCCAATTCTTGGAAGATAATTTTGTTCGCAAAGTAATGTAGGCAATTCTGTGTAACGCAGAGTTGTAAACAGCATCATTCTGTATTCTTTAATCCAGCGGTTTAAGCGTGTTACGAAAATTCTATTTATGTGTTGATTGGCTTTTTGGATGTTTTGAAAGTTGCGTTTTCCAAAAATAATTGTGCTTCGAACTTTGGCTGTTCCAGCAAACAACTCAGACGGCCTCCGAGCGAATGTGGAAGTCCACTGCTTTCCAAGGGTTGATGCAGCGATTTTGCGGGCAGTGCGAAATTGTTCGCTGAATTGAAATGAGATTGGCAGGATCATGGCGAACCGTCCGCCTGGCTTAGTTAGTTGGAGTGCTCGTTCTAGGCATGGGGCGTAGATATCGGGTAAGCCGTCGGTCTTGTAACCTCGCCAGATGTAGTCGGTTACTTTATTTCGTCTGATGTATGGGGGGTTGCCGATTACAATGTCGAAGCCGCCTGCTTGATGCACCTGCGGAAACTCTGCAAACCAGTGGAACGGACGGTGCGATTTGACCCATTCATCTGGATCGGACTGTTCTACTCGAATCTTGTGGAGGATGCGATCTAGTTCTTTTCGATTCTGTTCCAGATTCTGATTGAGATTACTTTTTAGTCTAGCGACTTTTTTAGGGTTGTCTGCTTTCTTTTGTGCTTCGATGAATTCATTGTAAAGACGGCTATAGGTTGAGGCGGTTTCCATTATTCCCTTTAGTTTTTCTAATCCCATCAGATTTGTCCCTAGGCGTTGTTCGGCGTCTTCCTCGTCGGCAATTCCTATGAGAAGGTTGCCGCATTTGATGTTGAAGTCGAGGTCGGGGAGTGGTTCTATTTGTTCTTTTTGTTCGAGTTGGGCGGCGAGTTTTAGGAATAGGCGGAGGCGGGCTATTTCGCCTGTTTCTGGCATCAGGTCGAGGCCGTAGAGGTTTTTGAGTATGGCTGTTTTGAGGATGAAGTAGGGGATGTTGGGGTGTTTTTTGGCTTCTGTCAGGAACGCCGGCGGCGTTTGATTCTTCTGTTTTTTGGATAGTTCTTCGGCTCGTTCGATGATGGTGGTGTACATGTCGAAGAGTATTTCGAGGGTTGCGAATAGGAAGGCTCCTGATCCGCAGGTTGGGTCGAGGATTTTGATTTCGGTTAGGATCCCGTAGGCGTGCTCTGCTTCTAGTTTTGAGCCGAGCGTGCTTAGGTAGTCTTCGGCTACTTGTCTGAGGTTGAGGTTGGCGGTTACTGCCGTGTCGACGTCAGTGATTTCGTCGTTGGCTAGTTGGTTTTTGAGCCGCAGGTAGTATTCGATGCGGTCGTTGACCTCCCACCAAGACTCGCCCGGCAGCCCCAGGTTGGCAGGTGCTTTTTGGAATCGTTCTTCTTCTGAAAGGCTCTGCCAGATTTCCTTCCCAAGTGCGTGTGGAAGTGAGTAAGTCTGGGGGGGGGGGGGGGCGTCGCCGTCGTCGCAGTGGCCTTGCCATTCGTCTGCGCCGTGGCTGACTGATTCGTGTATGTAGCGGTCGGGGTCCGCGCTCAGGAGGACCCATGGGGAGTTTTCTTCTGAGGGGGACAGGCGGTCGAAATAGGCTGGGATGACAGTGACCGAAGCCATGTATCCGGTTATGTCTTCTTTGGTGTAGTAGGCGCCTTGTTCTTTTTGGTTTACGTATTGTTCGAAGATGTATCCCAGCACGTCGGGGTTGATTTCGTTTGGCTTGTATGTGGGCCGGTCGTCGAGGTGCCAGTGGTACTTGTCGAAGAAGTCGAACGTCTCTTCGAAGGCTTCATCCGGGATGTTTATGTGGTAGCCCTGTTCGAGTTGGTGGGGCTGGAAGATGCCCCCGTTCACGTATGGGATGTTTCCGATTATGCGCCCTATTTCCGGGTCGGAGTAGGAGTGCTTGCTCGATCCTAGGCCTTTGTGGAAGAGCGCCCGCAGGAAGCGTTTGAAGAATCCGTAATAGGAGCCGTCTCCGAGGGTTTCGCGCACTATCTTCAGCCGGTTCCGCAGGTAATGGGGGTCGTCGTCGAGGAAACTCTTGCGCTGCAGGAAGTAGATGAACATCAGCCGGTTGAGGAGGACTGAGCAGTACCAGGATCGGTGATCGGATTCTGGGGGTTCTGAGGGGATTCCTTCGATCATCTCCGCCATTCGGGAGTGGTGCTCTTGAAATTCCTTATAGAACTTTTTCGTCACCTTCTCGGCGGAGAAGGATCGCCGCACCCTGTCGAGCACGTCCACGACCGTCAGCGAACCCTCCTCCTCGATGGAGAAGGAAGCGGCGCTCAGCCGCTGCAGCAGGTCGTCGTTGCGGGTGCCTTGAACGTAGCGGTGCGGAACCAGCCGGTATCCCCCCGAGGGGCGCTGCTCAGGCCAGAGCCAGAGTTGTTCCCCTTCGGCGGCGAAGATCAACAGACGTTCTCTGCTCTGCCTAGAGATGCTGCTGTCCAACCGGCGGCGTGACGAAGCCTCGGGCGTGTCGCCGCGTATGAGCCAGACCCCCACGCCGCGCTTGCGGGCGATCTGAACGGCGGGCAGGCCGCAGTCCTCTACTTCAACCCGAGGCGCGTCCTGGGGAGGGTGATCCCAGCCGAGTTCGTTGAACAGCGCCCCGAACTCCTGGGAATCTAGCAGCTTGCGAATCTTCTGTTGTCCGATCGTCACGGCTGAAACCCTAACAGCAGCCTTGCTTGACGCAGCGCTGTTGGATGAGCGCGGCGGGCGCAGAACCGCTTAGGGTTCGCAGAGTCGAGTGCCATGAAAGCAGGCGTCCGCGAGCGTCCGCTCATCGAAGAATGAGATATGCAGCCTTCTGAACGTAATGAGGAGAATGAGTTTCAAGCATGTTATGCTGTGAGCATGTCTGACTTCAACTAGGCGGCCTAGGCAGCCTTCGAACGTCGCATCTACCGCGGCGAGCAAGCATGTTGTATTGTGCGAATGTTTTGACTTTCGACTGGGAACCCTTTTTAGGATTTCCGCTAGACGACTAGAGTAAAAAATAGAAGATAATATGTTGGAACGCAAGGAGCCAGAAAGGAGCGTAGAGAACCAGAGAGTTCGGCATTGAGGGATGACTTCCATGGACAAGTATGAGTGCGAAAGCGAGTGCTACGACCAGGATAGCTGGGTCGCGCCCGGCCCGCAGAGGAGTTCTGATTCGCGGGGAAGTTCAGGTGTTTCTGGTGGCCGTCCCCCCGCTAGCGGGTCTTCTAGAGGGGCGAGCAGGGGACGCGTCCGGGGTAGCGGCCGCAGCCGGGGCCGCGGTCACGTCCGGGGCCGGGGGCACGTCCGGAGCCGCGGCCACTTTCTGAGCCGGGGCCGTGTCCCCGTTCCGGGGAAGTCCCCTACTGCGGTTCTGGTGGTCTTGTTGTTTGCTTCGGTGTTGTTTTTTGCGGGGAACTTGGATGGTTCTGAGGGTCCTGCTTGGGCTATGAGCCCGGTTTCGGAGAACGACAAGCTTGTGGACTTGCCTTTGGTCATGGATCTGTCTTTAGATTTGGATGAACTTTTGGCGTCGTTTCGGTCTGGTGGGACGGCTGCGTCGTCGCGGGTTTCGTGCCAGGCTGGTTATTCGCTCACGTCTGACAGTTTGGCGTGCGAGAAGCGGGAATCTCGTGCGGCGTCTTTGAGTTGTCCGGCTGGTTCTTCGCAGTACAGTCTGGGGATGGCCCCTGCGTGGGGCTGCCGGAGAGACTTGGGGGCGGCGACGACGTATTCCTGCTCCCAGGGGGTCTTAGTCACGGTGACCAACGGTTTCCAGGGAGGCAAGGCGTGCAAGATCACTTCGAGCAGCACGGAATCGAAGAACGCGTCGGCTAACTGTAATCCTAGGGGCTCTCCTCCGTCTTGTAGTTACACGGCGACGGTGCTGGTGCGTCAGTCTCAGTCGGCGTCGTCTAGTTGCAGCCCGTCGGGGTCCCCTCCGAATTGTAGTTACACTGCGCCAGTGTTGGTGCGTCAGTCGAAGGGGGCGTCGTCTAATTGCACCCCGTCGGGGTCTCCGCCGTCTTGTAGTTACACGGCGTTGGTGTCGACGCGTGAGTCGAAGTCTGCTAGTCGTTACTGCAGCCCGTCGGGTGTTCCGCCGTCTTGTCGTCATTCGGTGAAGCAGTCCGTTTCCGCGAGTTACCGTTACATCACGGGAGCAGGAGGCTATTTTTACTGCTCCTCGGGGTGGACGCTTTCAGGGAGCACGTGTTACCGTTACGTGACAAGTTACGGTTCGTTGAGATACTCCTGCCCGTCCGGTTGGACGCTGTCGGGGGGCACGTGTTATCGTTACTCGTCAAGCAGAGTGACAAGATACGGGACGTTGAGCTATTCCTGTTCGTCCGGTTGGACGCTCTCTGGGAGCACGTGTTACCGTTACTCGTCAAGCACGGTGACAAGATACGGAACTTTGAGCTATTCCTGTTCGTCCGGTTGGACGCTGTCGGGCAGCAGTTGTTATCGTTACTCGTCAAGCACGGTGACAAGATACGGGACGTTGAGTTATGAGTGTTTGTCTGGTTGGACGCTGTCTGGGAGCACGTGCTCCCAGACGACGACGAGCGTCCGTTACGTGTCGCCGTCGTCTTCGCTGTCGTGCAGTTCGGGGACTCTTGTGGGGGGTAAGTGTTGGTCGTATCCGGCGAAGGTGAAGTCCTGCCCCAACGGTTGGACGCTGTCTTCTAGTTCGTGCACGCGCACGCTCACGGCTAGTCCTATTTATACGTATTCCTGCCCGCAGGGGCGCACCCTCCGAGGCACCCGCTGCTACGTCACACCAACAACGACGACGACTACCACTACCACAACAACTACGACTACGGCCGCTACGACAACCACAACGACTACTACTTCGACGGCTGCTGCGCCTCCGCCGGCCACCGCGACGAGCAGCACCACGACTACGAGCACGACAACGACGACGACTGCTGCGACGACGACGAGCAGTACGACGACTACGACGTTGGTTGCGTGTCCTGCGGGGAAGTTTCGTTTGGGTTCTTCTGCGGTGTGTGTGAGTGTGCCTGCGTCTGCTTTGGATGCGTCTGCTGGTTCTTCTGCGGGGGGCGTGGATTCTTATCCTGGGGTGGGTTCGCTGATTTTTGTGTGGCGTCTCTCTGACAATTTTCCGGCTAATTACAGGGTGCGTTGGAAAGAAGCTTCGGTTGCTTCTTATCCTTCACTGGGGCCGGATGATGAGCCGTTGAAGGCTTCTTCGCTGGAGGTGGATGTTCCTGCTCCGTATCTTTTGTCGCGGGGGCGTTTGTATGCTCATACGATTACTGGTTTGAAGACGTGCACTGTCTATGACGTGGAGTTGAAGGGTTATTCAGCGGCGAACGCTTTGTTGTTGACCCGCGAGTTTGAGGGCACTCCGAGGGGGACTCCTGCCTCGGTGCGGGACGCTGGTTTGCTGGTGATGTCCGCGGAGCGAAACGAGGTGAGGGTGTTTTGGCGGAAGCCTGCCTGCGACGGTGGTTCCCCGTTGCGGGGGTATAAGGTGCGGTGGAAGTACGAAGATGAGAGTGAGGATGACCGGAAGGAAACTATAGTAGGAGTAGACACCGATGATGACGGCAGCGCGGAAGAATACTTCGGTTACAGGATAGAATCCACCGCGGAGAAGTCCAGAACCCCGCCGCCTGCCAGCCCGCAGCCTTCCAGTTCCCCATCTTCCAGCCTGCCTCTAATTGATCTCCCCCCGACATTGCCGGAAGAAACTCTCAAGACGAAAAAGTCGAGAGACGTGGAAGTGTTGGCCTTCAACGTTCACGGGGATTCCCCCGCAGCGGTGTTCTCCGGGGCGCCCGTGAAGTTCACTGAAGAGTTGGAGCCCACTCGTGTAACTTTTATTCGGGGGAACAAAGAGTCTCTCGAGGCATTTAATGTTAAGACGCAGTGGCGTCCTTATGCTTTGCCGAACGGTAAGAAGTCCAGGGCGTGGTTGTCTGAGAAGCTGCAGAGAGGTGAAACTGTTACCATTTGTACTAAGGTGGGGGATTTCGCTCAGGGGCTGCGGGCGGCGGGGAGCAGGTGGAATGCGCTTCTTTCCGGTGCGCTGCGAGTGGAAGCCCTGGGGTCTTCGTCTTCAAAATCTTGTGGTGAGAAGAAAGTTACTGCAAAGGAAATTTTGAGGGAGAAGTCTGCTTCTACTACGTTCGACATTGTGATTATGGATTATAGGCCCAATTGCGATACTACGGATATTGAAGAGCCTGAGTGCTGCCCGCCTACTTCGGGCGTGTCGGGGGATTGTGATGATTCGAGTTGCGCTTTCCTTACTGCTGTGGCTGCGGCCGCGTCTGTTTCCTGCGGGTTCAATGAAAGCTTAAAGGTTTGCGCGGATGCCGCCGGGTGCGCTCATGTTACTGCCAAGGGGGATACGAGTTATGAGCCTGATTTGCTTGAGGGTTCGGTGATTCACATTACTAGGAACGCACCCCCGGGAGAGTTGGTTAGGTTTATTGTTCATGAGGTGGGGCATTTCCTCGGTCTGGGGGACTACGGGTTGGGATGTCACCGCATCACGAGCAACACCGCTGTGAAATCGGCTATGTCTTACGGTTGGCGGGTGATGGACTGGCGGGATTGGCAGAGAAGGGTGATTACCCAGGATGCTGGAGCCGTGGAATGTCAGACTTCTACTCCCTCTTCTAGGGATAAAGCGGATTTGCAGTCTATTTATGTTCCTGCTGCGTTTCAGAATCCTTCTTTTGTTCGGAAAGGCTCCTCCGGTGATGAGTGGCAACTCAAGTTCGGGCTCCCTCCCACGGACACTCTCGGTTCTGAATCCTACAACGCCTACGCTTACGTGGTCTTCTACCGCACGGGCAGCACAGGGGCGCTGCAGTTGCTCAGGGACAATCAAGGGAAAGCCAGCCTCACCACCGGAAATCCGATACACGTAACACCAGCTTTAATAGAAAATCCTGTAGTAGATGATGATGGAGATACGAAGAATGATGTGGGCGCTCGGGTGGATCATGTGCTGTCTGATGGTTCTACTCAGGAGGTTTTCCAGTTGAATCTCACCTTCGACGCTGGGGAGGTCAGCGGTTTGCGGGACAAGCAGTTCGTTATAGCGGGTGTGACAAGGACGCAATTCGCGGGGCTGGCTAGCGCGCGGGCGAGTGTTAGCCTGAACTTGCTAACCGACGATCCCGCCTCTGAGACATGGTGGGTAGGGGAACTAGCCGCAGCCACCATCCCCGCCCTCCCCTCCACTTCACCCTAGGACGCTGTGCATGTCCTCAGGGAAACTGTTTGCGGTGAAACGCTTTGCTTTCGCCTTAGCTGGGGTAGTTATTCTTATCGCAGCGTGCTCGCCGGCGGAGGTGCCGCAGACGGAGGCGCCTCTGCCGGTAACGGGTCTCCCCACACGGAGCCCTTCTTCCACTACTACTTCGTCTACTAGTACTTCCCTAGCGATTACTGCTACGACCACTACCACTATCACTACTACCACTTCTCTAGCAACTACTACTACTACTACTACTTTGCCGACTACCACTACCACTACGACGGGTGCGGGGGGTTCGACTTCTGCGTCTGAACCCGAGCCCGATCGGAGGCGGCTTGTCAGCAGATTCCCGACTGTTTTGGTTCCTCGGGGGGCTTTGTCTGGGGTGGTGGATCGTTTCGTGTCGGTGAGTGCTGGTTGGGGGTATGCTTGCGGTTTGCGGGAATCGAATAAGGTGAAGTGTTGGCGCCACGGGAAGTTTCAGGAGCCGTACGCTGATCTTGATTGGGGTTACGAATCAGAGGATTTGGTGGCTGCTGGGGGGGAGTTTTCTTCGGTGAGTGTTGGGCATGGTTATGCGTGCGGGATACGCTTGGGCGGGGAGGTGGAGTGTTGGGGGGTTAATCCTGTTGCTTTGATTGAGCCTCCCGGTGGGGTGTTCGTTTCGGTGAGCGCGGGTGTGGAGCATGTCTGCGGCATACGCCCTGGTGGCACACCGGAGTGTTGGGGGACGTCGCAGCGCTGGCGTGACGCCGGCGTGCCTCCACGGGGGCCGTTCATTGATGTGGCTGCGGGTACGTATTTCACTTGCGGTTTGCGCCCTGGGGGTGAGGTGGAGTGCTGGGGGGGTGGGTTCAACGAGGGGGATGAGCCCCCCGGAGGGGTGTTTGAGAGTCTGATAGCCCCCGGCTGGGTGTGCGGGTTGCGCCCTGGGGGTGAGGCGGAGTGTTGGAGCGATTCTGTTCCCAGCAAGAACGGCGAGGACGGGGCTAGGGAGCCTAGGTATCCTAACGCTGTTCAGCCGCCGCGTGATGCGCGTTTCAGAATGTTCTCAGGGACGGGAAAGTGCGGAGTGGATTACGATTATAAAGTGTGGTGTTGGAGGAACAGGAGGGGAGTTTTTGAGTTTCACCTCGCCCCGGAGTTTGAGCTTCTCCCCACACCGGAGGGGGAGTTCACCTGGGTCGACCACGATCATCACGCGTGTGCTGTCCGCCGGGCGGATTCTGGGGTGGAGTGCTGGGACAGACTGACCGGGGAGCCTAGGGAGGCGCCGGAGGGCGCTTTTAAGGAAGTCTGGATAGGCTATGAGGAGTACTGCGGGCTGCTGGTCAGCGGGGAAGTGCGTTGCTGGGAACAGCCGGAGGGGTCCTCTCCTCCTCCCGAGGGGGAGTTCACAACCCTGGATTCATCGTATGAACTGTACTGCGGCTTACGCGCAGACGGCGCGGTGGAGTGCTGGGGTGAGAGCAGCCCTCGCTCGCGGCCCCCGCAAGGGGAGTTCACAAAAGTTAGTATCTCATCCAATCATGCTTGTGGTTTGCTTACTTCTGGGGAGATTGAGTGTTGGGGGTACTGGTTGTTGCGTCCGAAGATTCAACCCCCCGAGGGGGAGTTTTCTATGATCAGCGCAGGTTGGGGAGGCTATCCTACAGGTTGGTACGCCCCGATAGCAACGGACTTGGGTTATTCATGCGGGGTGCGTTTGGACGGGTCGCTGGAATGCTGGGGGGCTAATCATACTATCGGGAAGTTTCCTAGCGGTCAAGGTGCTGTGCTTTTCCCTCCTGAGGGTGAGTACACGCAAGTAGGTGTGGGTTTGGATTTCGCGTGCGCCCTGCGAGTGGACGGGAAAGTGGATTGCTGGGGCAGCGCTGCTAGCCTCCGGTTCGCTTCGGAAAGCGAACCGGACGTACTGACATGGGGGATGTTGTCTTATACTTACGGCGACGCCCTCCCCGAGGGGGTGCCTCCTATGCAATCGAGCGACATGTATGGGTTCCAAGTTTATTCTTACGGGGAGGAAGGGGAGCCGGAAGTGCTGCCGTTCACGTCTATCAGCGTGGGCGCTGAGCACGCTTGTGGGCTGCACACGGACTTCTCCGTTGAGTGCTGGAGAGCCGACGCTCTCGGCTTCTACAGTTTTCCCCCCGACTTTTTCAGTTACGTAGACGCCGGCTACCACAATCACGCTTGCGTAGTAGTGCAAGAAAGCGGCGGAGTGGCCTGCTTTAACGACGAAGGCTTGTACATGAGCTACATCCCCCCAACAACCCCCGACGCCTGCCTTCAAGAAAGCTGCCACTGGGCAAACGATGATGAGCTTGAACAATGAAGGCACGCACATCAGCCACATTCTCTCAACAATCCCTAGGATGGTGCACATGTTTTTCGGGGAAGCCGGTTGCGGGGAAACGCTTTGCTTTCGCCCTAGTGGTGGCTGCTGTTTTTATCACTGCGTGCTCGCCCGCGGAGGCGCCGCAGGCGGAGGGGCCTCCGCCTCCGCCGGTAACGAGTTTACCCACACAGAGTCCTGCTTCCACTTCTTCTTCGTCTACTAGTACTTCCCTAGCAACTATTACCACTGCTCTAGCAACTACTAGTATTGCTGCTACTACCACTACTGCTGCTGTTACTACTAGTACTGCCACTGCTCTAGCGGTTACGACTTCTACTATAGATGCTCAGATCTATTCTAATCCTCCTATCACTACTACTACTTTGCCGGCTACTACTACCACTACAGTTGATGCGGAGAGTTCGACTTCTACGTCTGACCCCGATCCCAGTCGGAGGAGATTGATCAGTGGGGTTCCGACTATTTTGGTTCCTAGGGGGGCTAGCTCTGGGGTGGTGGATCGTTTCGTGTCGGTGAGTGCTGGTTGGGGGTATGCTTGCGGTTTGCGGGAATCGAATAGGGTGAAGTGTTGGCGTCATGGGGGGTTTCTGGAGCCGTACAGGGATTATGATTGGTCTCATCAGCACAGCGATTTGGTGGCTCCTGGGGGGGAGTTTTCTTCGGTGAGCGTTGGTCAGGGTTTCGCTTGCGGGTTGCGCTTGGGCGGGGAGGTGGAGTGTTGGGGGGTTAGTCCTGTTGTTTCGATTGAGCCTCCCGGGGGGGGGGGGGGGGTGTTCGTTTCGGTGAGCGCGGGGGTTGAGCATGTGTGCGGGATACGCCCTGGTGGCACGCCGGAGTGTTGGGGGACGTCGCAGCGGCGTCTTGACGCTGGGGTGCCGCCGCGGGGGCCGTTTATTGATGTGGCGGCGGGTAGGCATTTCAGTTGCGGTTTGCGCCCTGGGGGTGAGGCGGAGTGTTGGGGGGGCGGGTTCAACGGGGGGGATGAGCCTCCTGGGGGGGTGTTTGAGAGTTTGATAAGCGCCGGTTTGGTGTGCGGTTTGCGCCCTGGGGGTGAGGCGGAGTGTTGGGGGGATTCTGTTGCCAGCGAAGAAAGCGAGGGCAGGGAGCCTAGGTATCCTAACGCTGTTCACCCGCCGCCTGATGTGCGTTTCAGGATGCTGTCTGGGACTGGATTGTGCGGAGTGGATTATGATTATAAAGTGTGGTGTTGGAGGACAGTGGACGGTGTCTTTGAGTTTCTCCCCACCCCGGAGGGGGAGTTCACCTGGGTTCACAGCGGTTATGAGGTGTGCGCCGTCCGCAGGGCAGACTCTGGGTTGGAGTGTTGGGACTGGCCGAGCGGGGAGCCCCTTCCGGCGCCGGAAGGCGAGTTTAGGGAGGTCTGGCTGCGGCGTGAGATGGACTGCGGGCTGCTGGTTAGTGGGGAGGTGCGCTGCTGGAGGCAGCAGGAAGGGTTCCCTTCCCCACCTGAGGGGGAGTTCAAGACCTTGAACTCTTTTAGGTCTTTGTTCTGCGGCGTGCGAGCGGACGGCGCCTTGAAGTGCTGGGGAGACGCCAGCGACCGCCCGAAGCCGCCGCCGGGCTGGATCGACGGCAGCGCCCGTTCGTGGCCCCCGCCGGGGGAGTTCACAAAGTAAGCGTCTCTACGAACCACGCTTGCGGTCTGCTCACTTCAGGAGAGATCGAGTGCTGGGGGGCGAGTTGGTTGATGACGCGCTCGAAGATCACCCCCCCAGAGGGGGAGTTCTCCACGATCAACACAGGCTGGGGAGGCTACGCGCCAAACGGCAACATGCAAGCAATAAGGGACTGGGGTGGTTCGTGCGGGGTGCGTTTAGATGGATCACTGGAATGCTGGGGGAGTGGTCATCTTAAAACGCACCCTTCTGAAGGGGAGTACACGCAGGTCGGCGTGGGCTTGGATTTCGCGTGTGCTTTATGAGCGGACGGGAAAGTAGATTGCTGGGGACAAGTTTTGAGCCTCCGGTTCGCTTCGGAGAGCGAGCCGGACAAACCGAAATGGGGGGTGCTGTCTTACACTTACGGCGACGCTCTTCCCGAGGAGTTATCTCCTATAAATCTGAGCCCCATGTATGGGTTTCAAGTTTACTCTTATGGGGAAGAAGGGGAACCGGAAGTGCTGCCGTTCACGTCTATCAGCGTGGGCGCTGATCACGCTTGCGGGCTGCGCACAGACTCTTCTGTTGAATGTTGGATGTCCGACGCTCTCGGTTTCTACAGTTTTCCCCCCGATTTTTTCAGTTACGTGGACGCCGGTTTCCACAATCACGCTTGTGTAGTAGTGCAAGAAAGCGGCGGGGCGGCCTGCTTGAACGACGAAGGCCTGTACATCAGCTACATCCCCCCAACAACCCCCGACGCCTGTCTTCAGGGAAGCTGTTATTGGGCGAACGATAATGAGCTTGAACAATGAAGGCACGTTCAAAAGCTACATTCTCTCAACAATCCCTAGGGTGGTGAGCGTGTTTTCAGGGAAACTGTTTGCGGTGAGACGCTCAGCATTCGTTCTAGCGGTGTTAGCTGTTTTTACCGCAGCGTGCTCGCTCGCGGAGGCGCCGGAGGCGGAGGCTCCTCTGCCTGCGGCGGCAGCGGGTCTCCCAGCGCGGAGTCCTGCTTCCACTTCTTCGCCTACTAGTACTTCCCTAGCGGCTACTACCACCACTACTTTAGCAACTACTAGTATTGCTGCTACCACCACTACTGCTGTTACTACTAGTACTGCCACTGCTCTAGCGGCTACGACTTCTACTGCTCTAGTTATAGATGCTCAGATCTATTCTAATCCTCCTATTACTACTTCTACTACTCTAGCGACTACGACCACCACTACTCTGGGGGGTGAGGGGGGTTCGTCTTCTGCGTCTGAACCTGATCCCGCTCGGGGGAGATTGATCAGTGGGGTTCCGACTATTTTGGTTCCTAGGGGGGCTGAGTCTGGGGTGGTGGATCGTTTCGTGTCGGTGAGTGCTGGTTGGGGGTATGCTTGCGGTTTGCGGGAGTCGAATAAGGTGAAGTGTTGGGGCTACGGTGGGGGCCGGGAGCCGTACTCGGATAGTGATTGGTTTGACGAGCCGGAGGATTTGGTGGCTCCTGGGGGGGAGTTTTCTTCGGTGAGCGTTGGGCATGTTTTCGCGTGCGGGATACGCCTGGGCGGGGAGGTGGAGTGTTGGGGGGCTAAGGCTGTTGCTTCGATTGAGCCTCCCGGGGGGGTGTTCGTTTCGGTGAGCGCTGGGGTGGAGCATGTCTGCGGCATACGCCCTGGTGGCACACCGGAGTGTTGGGGGACGTCGCAGCGCTGGCGCGAAGCCGGCGTGCCCCCGCCGGGGCCGTTCATTGATGTGGCTGCGGGTACGTATTTCACCTGCGGGTTGCGCCCTGGGGGGGAGGCGGAGTGCTGGGGGGGTGGGTTCAATGAGGGGGATGAGCCCCCCGGGGGGGGGGGTGTTTGAGAGTCTGATAGGCGCTGGCTGGGTGTGCGGGCTGCGCCCTGGGGGTGAGGTGGAGTGTTGGAGCGATTCTGTTCCTAGCAGGAACGGCGGGGACGGGGTTAGGGAGCCTCGGTATCCTAACGCTGCTCCTCCGCCTGGTATGCGTTTCAGGATGTTCTCAGGGGCGGGGCAGTGCGGGGTGGATTACGATTACAAAGTATGGTGTTGGAGAAACCCGGTTAACGGTGAGATTCTTCCTACTCCGGAGATTCTTCCCACCCCGGAGGGGGAGTTCATTTGGGTCGACCACGGTTATCACGTGTGCGCTGTCCGCCGGGCGGATTCTGGGGTGGAGTGTTGGGACTGGCTGAGCGGGGAGCCCCTTCCGGCGCCGGAGGGTGCTTTTAAGGAAGTCTGGCGGGGTAGTGAGAGGGACTGCGGGCTGCTGCTCAGCGGGGATGTGCGCTGTTGGAAACAGCCGGAGGGGTCACCTCCCCCTCCCGAAGGGAAGTTCAAAACCCTGGATTCAGTACATGAGATGTATTGTGGCGTGCGCTCAGGCGGTGCTGTGGAGTGCTGGGGTGAGAGCAGCCCTCGCTCGCGGCCTCCGCAAGGGGAGTTTACCAAAGTTAGTATCTCATCTGATCATGCTTGTGGTTTGCTTACTTCTGGGGAGATTGAGTGTTGGGGGGCTTGGGGGAAGCGTCCGAAGATTCAACCCCCCGAGGGAGAGTTCACCATGATCAGCCCAGGCTGGGGAGGCTGGAAGATGGGATGGGGCCCGTCCTCAATTCAGGATTTTGGTTATTCGTGCGGGGTGCGTTTGGACGGGTCGCTGGAATGCTGGGGGGCTAGTTATACTCTCGGGATGTTTCCTGGCGGTCAAGGTCCTGTGCTTTCTCCTCCTGAGGGGGAGTACACGCAAGTTGGTGTAGGCGTGGACTTCGCGTGCGCCCTACGAATAGACGGGAAAGTGGATTGCTGGGGCAGCGCTTTGAGCCCGCGGTTCGCTCCGGAGAGCGAACCGGATGTACTGGCATGGGGGAAGTTGTCTTATACTTACGGCGATGCTCTCCCTGAGGGGGTGCGGGTGCCTTCTATGAATTGGCGTCATCGTTTCATGCTCGGGTTCGATGTTTACTCTTATGGGGAGGAAGGGGAACCGGAGGTGCGCCCGTTCACGTCTATCAGCGTGGGCGCTGATCACGCTTGCGGGCTGCACACGGATTTCTCTATTGAATGCTGGAGAGCCGACGCTCTCGGCTTCTACAGTTTTCCCCCAGATTCTTTCAATTATATAGACGCCGGCTTCCACAATCACGCTTGTGCAGTGATAAAAGCAAACGGCGGGGCGGCCTGCTTTAACGACGAAGGCGTGTACATCATCGTCATCCCCTCAACAACCCCCGACGCCTGCCTTCAAGAAAGCTGTTATTGGGCAAACGATTAGCTTGCTGGAACAAAGGCCGTTACATCAGTCACATCCCCCGGTCTTGCATGCGGTGAGGCTGCGTGCGGTGAGGCTGTAGATCGTGCACTTTGCGACAACAGGGCCGTCACATCAACCACATCTCCCCAGCGAACCAATAACCGCTAACGCTTAGATGTTGCGGGCGTTTGGCAGGAACGTGGTATTCTCAGTTCTAGTGAGCGACTACAGGCGACTAGATGCTTCCCCCCCCCCCCCCCCCTGCCGCTGCGGGCGTGAGCTTTCGCTTGCGTCAGCGGAGCGGTTCCGGTGATTCGGTGAGCGGCTGGGGACAGCCCAGTCCAGCCCAGTTTCCTCGGCGAGTTGCGTCAGTCGGGCGCCTAGCCGTCGTTCCCTTGCGGAGGTGGGAGGTCTGATAGGGCAGGGAGACGCTTCGGGCGGGGAGTCCAGTTGCCGGCTGTCTAAGGGCTGCGATCCTGCTCGGAAGGTGCCCGGAGAGGTGCCCCAGAGCGTGCCCGAGGGGGTGCCCCAGGACGTGCCCCAGAGCGTGCCCCAGGACGTGCCCGAGGGGGTGCCCCAGGACGTGCTTGAGGGGGTGCCCCAGGACGTGCTTGAGGGGGTGCCCCAGGACGTGCTTGAGGGGGTGCCCCAGGACGTGCTTGAGGGGGTGCCCCAGGACGTGCTTGAGGAGGTGCCCGCGGGCGTGGCAGAGAATGTGCCCCAGGACGTCGTCGAGGGCGGGGTGTCAACGACCGGTTCGGGATCCCGAACAGATAACACCAGCGGCGATCCTGATCTGGAGGTGCCTGCGAAGGTGCCCCAGGACGTGGCAGAGGCGGTGGCCGCAGCTTTGGGGAGAGCGCCGCAGGGGCGCTACCGGGTGGTCGTTTCGCATCCGGGGGGCGCCCCGCGTGTCATCCGCAACTCCCCGTTCCTCGACGACGGCACTCCTATGCCCACGCTCTACTGGCTGGTCTGCCCGACTGACCGCCGTGCGGTGAGCCGTCTGGAGTCAGCAGGCGGCGTGAAGGCGGCAGAAGCAGCAGTGGACGCAGCCGAGCTTGCCGCGGCGCATGCCGCCTATGCGTCCGAACGAGACGCCGACATCCCGATCGGCCAGGAAGGCCCGCGTCCGTCGGGGGGAGTTGGCGGCACCCGCCGCGGCGTGAAGTGCCTGCACGCCCACTATGCGTGGTATCTGGCCGGAGGCGGCGATCCGGTGGGGGCTTGGGTGGCGGCTCGTTTGTCGTCTCAAGAGGAGAACGATGACCAGAACGATGCCCGGAAAGATGTCTAGTTGGCGACCTAGGCTGACCGCTTTGCCGTTATGCTGCGGGTCGGTGCTCGTGATCGTGGAGAAAGACGCCCGGTTGGAGACCTAGGCGGAACGCTGAATGAGAGCATCCCTGGCTGCGGTGAGCCTAAGCAGAACACTGATCAGCAACAAACCAGCGGCGGTTTACTAAGTGAGAGCATCCCTGGCTGCGGTGGACTGCGGCAGCAATTCGGTGCGTTTGATACTCGCCCGCCCGGATGGGGCGGCGGTGGAGCGCCGCAGCGTCGTGACCGCTCTGTGGGCGGGCGTTTCCGCCGAGGGACGTCTCGCCCCCGAGTCCATGGAACGGACGGTTGCGGCTTTGGCGGGGTTTCGGGGCGCCGTTGAGAGCGAGGGGGTGGAGGCCGTTAAGTTCGTGGCGACAGCGGCGGTGCGCGAGGCTGTCAACGCCGAGGACTTCCTGGCAGCAGCGGAGGCGGCCATCGGCGTGCGCCCCGAAGTGATCGACGGGGAGCGGGAGGGGCGTCTGGCCTACGCAGGCGCCACTGCCGGGCTCGACCCTGCCTCCGGCCCTTTCCTGGTGGCAGACTTGGGCGGGGGTTCGACGGAGTTCGGTTTCGGTGGGAAGAACTGCGAGAGCGTCCACTCCTGCGGCGTGGGCAGCGTCCGTCTCACCGAGCAATACATCCATCACGATCCTCCTCTGCCGGAGGAACTCCATGCCTGCCTCTCGGTGGTGGAAGCCCATCTCGACGACGTCGTCTTGGCCGTCCCGCAGGTTGCGGAGACGGCCTGTTTCGTAGGGGTGGCTGGGACGGTCGCCACGGCGGCGGCTGTGGAGTTGGGGCTGGCGACCTACGACGTCGCCAAGGTTCACCACTTCGAGCTGAGCCGGGCTGCGGCGGAGGACGTGTTCCGCACGCTCGCCACTGAAGACCGCGCCGCCCGCCTGGCCAATCCAGGGATGCACCCTGGCAGGGTGGACGTGATAGTGGCGGGCATGTGCGTGCTGGTGAAGATCATGAGGTACTTCGGGTTCGAGAACTGCCTGGTCTCGGAGTCCGATCTGCTGGACGGGCTGATCCTGGAGCTCATAGCCGAACGCAGCGGATCCGCCGGAGCGTCAGGAGTGACTAAGCCGGACGCCGCCCTCGACTAGGATTTCTCGGGATGCTCAACGCTTTGGGAATGGCAGCCACCGGCAAGGAGACCTCTCCGGTGCTCGTCGGGCGCCGGCTCAGGCTGCGTCCGTTGGTCTATCGGGACTTCAAAGAGTGGAGGGATGTCCGCGTTCGCAACAAGGAGTGGCTGTCTTGCTGGGAGCCCTGCAAACCCTCAGGACAGCCCGACGCAGACGTCAACAGGGGCGCATTCGCAGCTCGCTGCTCTGCCCGCGACCAGGAGCGCTCCTCAGGATTGGGATGGGGTTTCGGGATTTTTGTGGAGGATTCTCTTGCGGGGGAGATGAACATCACCAGCGTGGTGCGCGGGCCTTTTCAGTCGTGCAGCATCGGCTACTGGATCGACCGTGACCTAGCCGGCAACGGCTACGTTCCCGAGGCGGTGGTTCTGGGGCTTCGCTTTGCGTTCGAAGACCTGCTGCTGCATCGGGTGGAGATCGCCATCGTCCCCCGCAACCACCGCAGCCTGCGGGTCGTGGAGAAACTCGCTCTTCGCTGCGAAGGCCTCTCAGAGAATTTTCTGGAGATCAACGGGGTCTGGGAAGACCACGCCCGCTTCGCCATCACGAGCGAGGAGTGGGTGCAGCGCTGCGCCGAACTGACTGCCGCTTGGCTCTGAGGCGGAGCCGCCGGAGACGAGACGACGGAGCCGGCGGCGAGCAGACAACGCCGAGAGGCCGAGAGGCCGGCCGTAGGCCGTAACAGGGCTGTGGTCGGTCAGGCAACGCCGAGAGGCCGAGAGGCCGGCCGTAGGTCGTAACAGGGCTGTCGCAGGGGTTCTGTAGGGTAACGCCCTATGAGCGACTGTTTTGTGCACGCCTCCGACCTGCACCTCGACGCCCCGCTGGGCAACCTGGGGCTCCTCGGCAAAGAGAAGCGTCTGGAGTTGGCGCGCAAGGCCGAGACCGCCTGGGGCAACCTCGTGGAGTTGTGTGTGGAGCGCGAGGCGTCCTTCCTGGTCTTGGCGGGAGACGTTTTCGACGACGCAGCGGCGAGTTTTGCGTCGCAGCGCCGCCTCCACGACGGGCTGACACGCCTTTCCGAACAAGGCGTAAAGGTCTTCATCTGCCACGGAAATCACGATCCTCTCAGCGAGGGCTTCCGCTCGCTCTTCAAGCTTCCCGAAGGCGTCGTGCGTTTTCCCTCCGACGCAGCGGCGACCCACGAAGTTGCGCTGCGCCGCTCAGGCGATGAGGTTTGCGTGAGCGGCATCAGTTTCGCAACCCGCACCGAGACACGGAATCTGGCGCTTCAGTTCGCTGACGTTCCCGCTCAGGCGGGGCGCCCGCATATAGCCGTGCTGCACGCCAACCTGGGCGGCGACAGCAACCACGACAACTACGCCCCGTGTTCCAAAGCCGACCTGAGCGCTGCGGATGTGGACTACTGGGCGTTAGGGCACATCCATCAGCGCAGAGTGGTCGATCTAGGGGCGGGCAGGCGAGCCGCCTACTGCGGCAACCTCCAAGGGCGCAGCTTCAAACCCTCAGAGTGCCAACCCAAGGGCGCCCTGGTGATCCCCGTGGAGCGGGGCAGCCTGGGGACGCCTGAGTTCGCCGCCTGCGACGCGGTGCGGTTCGTCCGCAGCAGCGTGGAGGTGAGCCCCGACGAAAGCCTGAGGGATGTGCTGGCGGGCATCGAACTGCTGGCAGAAAGCTTGGGAGGCGGCCACGGCGGACGCCCGGTTGCGCTGCGGACGCGTCTGGTCGGTCGAAGCAGCATCGACGTATGCCGCGAACTGCGGGAGCACTTCGCCGCCGACGGAGCCTGGCGGGAGGATGCGGTTTGGCTGGGGCGGTTGGAGGAGAGACTCAACGGGGGCGGCCTGTGTGGAGTGGGGGTGGCCGTGAGAGACCTAGCGGATCGCGAACAACTCAAGGCCGTCGGCGATCTGCGAGCCTCCGTGTTGGAAGAGCTAGACGATTTGTGCGGGGTGACGGTGCCAGCACCGACGATTTCGGCGGGGGACGCCTCCGTGTTGGAAGAGCTAGACGATCTGCGTGGGTGCAGGGAAGATACCCAGCGGTTGCGCGACCGCCTGTTCGAGATGCTGCCTGCGTCATCCGGTTTGCGGAAGGTCTGGACGGAGAATTGTTCTGATCGACTCGGAGACGCCGCCGACTTAGCGGAGGAACTGCTGCTGGAGGTCTTCGCCGGAGGTGAGAGCAGGTGAGCGTGGAGTTATGGGTGGACAGCGTTTCCATAGAGCGCTGGGGGAGGGCGTCGGGCATGAGGGTGCGGCTGGCTGCCCGCGATGAATGCGGAGGTTTCTTCGTGGTCTGCGGGCCGAACGAGTCGGGCAAGACTAGTTTCGCCACTGCGCTGGCCTGGCTGATCGCCGGGGCAGGCAACCAGGGCGTGCTGCAGCGCTTCGGCAAGCCAGACGAGGTTCTGGCGGCCAGTTTCCGCGGGAGTCTGGGCGGCGAAGCATTGCGGGCGGGCGTCGAGGTCAAGGTCACCCGTCAAGGGGAGGGGGCGTCTGCGAAGGGGCAGGAGAAGTTTCAGGCGGAGTTCTCAGGGGAAAGCCTGGGACGGGTTGAGTTCCAGCAGCGGCTAGGCGGCGGAGACTTCGTCGGCTACAGGAACTTTTACTGGCTGGAAGCCTTCGAAGTGGCTGAGAGCGAAGGGATGAAGGAGACTCTCTCCGTCAAGGCGATGTTCGGCGGCATCGATCCCGACGACGAGGCGGAGAGGCTTGAACGAGAAGCAGGAGACCGCATCGGCAGGCGCAGCAACACGCCCCGCAGCGCCTGGAACCTGCTGAAGGACGATGGGAATCTGCGATCCCAAATCGCCGAGTTGGGCGGCGAATGGCAGCGCCTGGCCGAGGTCGACGAAGAACTCGAGCAGGTCAACAGCGAACTCGCTGCGGCGCAGGAAAGCCGCACTGAGTTGTCGAAGCAAGACAAGTCCACGCAGCTCGCCCTCGGCGCCGTCGAAGGTGGTCTGCTGGAGAGGCGCAGTCAGGCTCGCAAGGCGCTGAGAGAAGCCCCCGAGCCGTCCCCGGAGGAGCGGAGAATTCACGAGCACGCGTCGCAACTCTTGGGTGCGGCAGCCAAGCTGGGGGCTGCCGAAGAAGAACTGCGTTACAGCAAGGCGGAGCATCGCTCAGCTGAGGCTCGTGTGCCCGCCGGCTGGCGGGAACTGATCTCCGAGGCGCCCATCGACAGGTCATCCTTGGCAGAGGCGCGCCAAGCGAGCGCCAACTTGGCGGCGCACCGCTCCGAGGCCGAGCGCGCCGGCGGCGCCCTAGGCTCCGCCAAGGACGATTTCCTAGAGTCGGTCAAGCGCCTTCAGCTTCTAGAAGACAAGTGGCACGAGGCCGCTCCTGAGGGTCTCAGCCCGTCGGAGTGCACGCCTGCTGCAGCAGAAAAACTGCTGCAGCAGTCCAAGCGCCAGCGGGTGGGGGTGCTGACAGCGGTGGTGCTCGGACTAGTCGTGGCGGTGGTGGAGGCGGCGATAGGAGGAGGCATGCGGGCGTGGGGCATTGCGGCGGGCTCGATCGTCGTGGGCGCTTCCCTGGCTTTGGCCGCTTGGTGGCGCAAAGGCTGGCGGGAGGCGCGCGC
Organism: Acidimicrobiales bacterium; assembly: GCA_965242895.1. GTDB lineage: Bacteria > Actinomycetota > Acidimicrobiia > Acidimicrobiales > CATQHL01 > CATQHL01. The sequence goes on along the minus strand of OZ251507.1, from coordinate 443,628 downwards.
CGTCGCCGCCCTGAGCACTTCGGAAGAGACGCACACGATTTTGGATCTGCGCCGAAAACTCGAAGACGCTCAGAAAACAGAAGAGCAGGCGGCCCGAGGCGAGAGCGCCGCTGCGGAGCGCCTCAACGAAGCGCAGGGCGGTTTCGAGTCGCTGCTGCTCAGGCTGGGGGTGAACGCCGATTTGATTGGCGGAGACGCCCACGACTCCGTGGCTCAGCTCGAGGCCGTCGCCGAGGCGCAGCAGGCGGCTGCGAGGGTGGAGGATGCGTCGTCGAAGGTCGAGGAGGAGCGCCTCCGACTGCAAGACTTGTTAGGCCCCTCCGCCGCGCTCGAAGGCGCCAAACTCGACGCCGAGGCAGCTGAGCGCTTTCTCCAGGACGTGTCCGCTCGGGTCAGGGAGCACGAAAGACTCCGCCAAGAGGCGAAGGAGGCTGGCGACGACCTGCTCCGAGCGCTTAGAGGAGACAAGGCAGCGGAGAAGATGCTTGAACGGAGGAGCGTCGAGGAACTGCGGGCGGACAGCATCTCGCTGCAGAGCGACCTGAAAGAACTGGGCGAGCGACTGACGGACTTATATGCACGGGATGTCGATTTGAGAGCCCAGCGGAAGGCGCTGGAATCTGCCGGCAGCCGCGAAGAGCTAGAACTCGCCCGAGGAGAACTAGCGACGCTCATCGAAGAGAAACTCGTAAGCGGCCTCGGCCACCGCCTGGCTGCGAAACTTCTGCGGAGCGCCGTAGAGACGCACCGCAAGACGCGGCGTCCAGCCTTGGTTGCCCGCACCGAGGAATTGGTGAGGGAGGCGTCCGACTGGACGAGGGTCACGGGAAACCCGCACTCCCCTGAGAAGGACGGCGATCTGCTGGTCGAAAGCGCCAGGGGCGAGCATCCGTCTAGGCGGTTGTCGCTGGGGGCGCAGAGCCTGCTCTATCTGACGTTGCGTCTAGCGACCATCGAGGAGCAGGCGGAAGCGCGCGGCGTGCGTCTGCCTCTGATACTCGACGACGTGCTCGTGGGCATCGACGAGGAGCGGCTGGAAGGGTGCCTAGGCGTGCTGTCTAGGTTCGCAGACAGGCATCAGGTGATCCTGCTCACTTGCCATGAGCGGCTTGCCGAAAGAGCGCGTTCGGCCGGGGCCGTGCTCTTGGACTGGCCGCCAAACGGATAGGGCTAGCCGGCGCCAGCCGGCGGGGGGCGGGGGAGCGGGAGGGTTGCAGGGGGGCGTAGGACTAGACGGCCGCCGCCGCGGCGGCGGTCACCCGGGGGTCGCTGGCGCCGCTCAGGGCGCCGTCCGCTCCTATCGAGATCAGGTGGGCGACCCCAGCGAGCGGGGTCTCCTCCAGGCGGCGGACGTCGTGGCCGCGCTCGGCCAGGGTGCTGAACCATCCCTCGGGGGCGTGGGCTTCCAGCGCCGTGTGCGGGCGGCGGTCGCCCGCCCAAGTGCTAAACGCCGTCTCGCCCTGCAGAATCCAGCGCCCAGCGGCGAGCGCCTCTTCGGGGGACTGCCCGCCTTGCAGCAGCCGAGCCAGCAACTGCAGGACGATCTGGGGTTGGGCGTCTCCCCCCATGGTTCCGGCGGCGCCCCTGCGCTTGCCCGCCAGGTCGGTGAAGAGGGTCGGGGAGAGTGTGTGCGGCGGTCGCCGACCGGGGTGAAGGCAGGCGTCGTGAGAGACGTCCAGGTTGAACCCCAGACCTCGGTTGTGCAGGAAGATGCCGGTCTCCCCCGCCACGAGGTGCGCCCCGAAGCCTTGGGCGTTGGACTGAATGAGCGAGACCACGCATCGGTCGTCGGCGGCGCAGAGGTAGGTGGTGTCGCCGAGGGGAGCGGAAGATCGAGCGAAGGCGTCGCCGTCGCCGTCTCCGCCGCTTCCGCCAGCCAGTATTTGGTGAGCCAGCGCCTCTAGGCGGTCGGGAGCCAGCAGGACGGCGGGATCGGCCCCCTCGAAGAGTTCCTCCTGACGGGACGCCCCTACCGCACAGGCGGCTTCGATCAGCCAGTGAGCCCAGTCGGGCTCTTCAGGGTCGACGGGCAGAGGGAGGTGCTGAGCCACCGCCGCTGCAGCCAGGATGAGGTAGCCCTGCGAGTTGGGCGGGACGGTCCAGATTCGATGCCCCCACGCTTCGGCCTCGATGGGCTCCACCCACTCGGCTGAGGGGCGCCTGAGGTCTTCCGGATGGAAGTGGTCGGCGTCCAGCGCCAGCAGAGCGTCACCAAATTCGCCCTCATAGAAACCCTCCCTCCCGTCCGTCTCCACGGCTTCGAGTGCGCGCGCCGACCCTGGGCGGCGCACTCTCTGCCCTGGGCGCAGGTCTGGCGGGATGTCGACGTTGCCGCTCACCCCCGCCGCGTCCCCCGCAGCGGACGCCAGGGCGCCGCCCGCAGGGAAGCCGTCTGCGGCCATCTCGTGCGCCGGTCGGAGGACGTCGCCGAGGGGGAGCGAGCCGTAGCGTTCGTGCAGCGCCAGCCAGCCGTCCACGCAGCCGGGCAGCGTGACGGCCGCCGAGTGCCCCCGAGAGGGGATTTCGGCGTGTCCTTCATCTATGAGCCTCTGCGCCGAGACCCCTGAGGGGGCGCGTCCCGAGGAGTTGAGGGCGCTCGGCGCCTCCTCACCCACCTGAACCAGAGCGAAAAGGTCTCCCCCCATTCCGCAGGCGTAAGGAGCGATCACCGCCAGCACAGCGTTGGCCGCAATCGCAGCCTCCACAGCGTTGCCGCCCGATCTCATCATCTCGACGCCCGCCTCCGAGGCGAGACGATCTATGGAGCAGACGACCCCGGCGCGGCTGCTAGAGGCGGGCATCCGACCCCCAGGTGACCGCCGCCCCTAAATCGATTATGGGGTCGCCTACTCGGATCGTGCCGCTCGAGACGATGCCAGCCCGGAGCCCGCCGCGCCCGCCGAGGGCGCGCAGCACGCCCGGTCGGGTGAGGCTCTCCAGGTAGGAGCAGGGGGTGCACTCCTCGATTCCTTCGCAGACGGCGCCGCCCACCGAGAAGCGCCGCCCGATCAACCGCAGCAGTTCCACCCCGCCGGTCAGCACGTTGCGGCGGGATTCAGCGGCGGCGAGTTCGACGCCCTCGCTTGCCAGGGCTGCGAGGTTTTCGGATGCGATGAAAGTGACTTGGCGTTTGGGGGCGACCGACGGCTCGGCTGCGCCCGAGGCGTCGCCTTCTGGGTGTGCGCCTCTGCCGGCCTCTCTGCCGGCCTGCGCAGTCGGCTGTTGTCGGCGCTCCGAATAACGCCCAGTGCTCTCGTAGTAGCGGTCGCCGACCAACCCTCGATCTGCTGCTGCGTCGACTTCCTCCACCGACTTCATCTGAGCGCCGGCCTTGGCGGTCAAGTGCAGCGCCAGCACGACGCCTGCGGGTTCGCTCATAGGTTTCGTTCGGCAGCCGTTAGGTCTCAGGGCAGGTTCAGTTCGATTCTGCGGATTCTGCCGATTCTGCCGGGTTCGGCTCGCCAGATTTCGCCCCCGCCCCCGCCCCCGCTCTGCGTCGCCCTGCGCCGTCCAGCCCTGGCACGAGCCTGGGCACCAGCGCCACTGCGACCGACCCCAGGGCGATTGCCGCCCCGATGACCCACCAAAGCCAGTTGTCCGGCCATTCCAACTGAAAGTAGTCGCGCCCAACCCTGAGGCTCATCACCAAAGCGTACAGGAAGCCCATGAACAGCGCCAGGCCGATTTTCCAGGGTCGGAGCGGTCTGCTGATCACGACCAGGATGGCCAGTCCTACGCCCAGCAGCGTGAGCACGGCCGCCGATCTGGCTTCCGCCAGCCTGTCCGCAGCGGCGGCTTCCTGCGAGAAGCGTCTAGCTATTTCATAGACAGCCACGGTGCAGGCCGCCCCAGCTATCCCAGCGGGAATAGAGAACCGCAGTACGCGCTGGATGAACCCTGGCTTCACCAACTCGGTGCTGGGGGCCAGCGCCAGCACCAGCCCTGGCAGCCCGATGCTAAAGGTTCCGATGAGGGTGAAGTGGCGCGGCAGGAAAGGGAACGGCGATCCCATGATTCCGGCCACCGCCGTAATCAGCAGGGCGTAGGCGGCCTTGGCGATGAACAGGTTGGCCACCCTTTCCACGTTGTTGATGACCTTCCTGCCCTCCTCCAGCACCTTCGGGAGGGTGGAAAAGGAGTTGTCCAGCAGCACCAGGTCGGCCACCGCCTTGCTGGCTGAACTGCCCGACCCCATGGCGATGCCCATGTCGGCGTCCTTGAGCGCCAGAACGTCGTTCACCCCGTCGCCGGTCATCGCCACCGTGTGTCCGTCAGCCTGCAGCGCAGAGAGCATGGCTCGCTTCTGATGCGGCGTGACGCGCCCGAAAACGGCGGTGCGTCTCATCGCCTCTCTAAGTTCCGTGTCGTCGTCCGAGTCCGCTCCGGGCAGATCTCTAGCGTCCAGGTAGGACTTGGCGTTCTCCACCCCCACCCTTTCAGCCACGGCAGAGACCGTCGCTGCGTTGTCGCCCGAGATCACCTTCAGGTCGACGCCCTGGCGCTTGAAATACTGCAGCGTCTCAGCGGCGTCGGGTCGGATCGTGTCGCCCAGCACTATCACGGCGGCAGCCCTCCTGCGTTCCTGCAGTCGACGATTTCCGACGTCGCTCCCCAGCGACCCCTCGGCTGCGCTCAGCAGCAGCACCCTGCTGCCCTCGGCGGAGAGTTGCTCCACCCTGCGGCGCACCTCAGCATCTGAGTTGGCGCGGCTTTGCCCTGCGGCGCCCTCCTCAGCGCCAGTACCCAGCGGGCCGTCGGAGAGCAGGATGTCGGGAGCCCCCAGGTAGTAGAGGCCGTTTCGCAGACCTTCCCCAGTGAACTCGGCGGCCGACCACTTCCTCGCCGAGGAGAAAGGCTCCACCGCCGCGGCCTCCCATCCCTCCGGCGCTTCGCAGACCTCGCCTATGCTCCGCAGCGTGGGGTTGGGGGCGGGGTCAGCCGCAGCCATGGCCCCCAGCACCGCCCGCACTTCGTCAGCGCTGAAGCCGCCTGCGGGTTCCAGGCGCTCAAAGGAAATCTCGCCGGTGGTGATCGTTCCTGTCTTGTCCAGGCACAGGACGTTTACTCTTGCTAGGAGTTCGACCGTCGCCAGTTCTTTGGCCAGGGCTTTGCGGCGGGCGAGGGCGATCACGCCAGCGAGGAAGGTCAGCGACGTCAGCAGCACCAGTCCGTCGGGGACCATCGCCACCGAGGCGGCCACCACGCCCTGTATGGCGTCGCGCCAGTCCTCGGAGAGCACCAGCAGACGCCACAGCAAGAGCCCAGAGACGATAGGGATGAGCCACATGAGCGTGCGGATGACCAGGTTTACGCCTTGGCGCAGTTCGCTTTGCACTAGGCGGAAGCGGCGGGCTTGTTCGCTGAGTTTCGCCGCATACCCTTCCGAACCAATTTTGCGGGCGGCGTAGCGTCCGCTGCCTGCTGTGACGAAGCTGCCGGAGAGGACTTCGTCGCCGGGCGCTTTGTGGAGAGGGTCGGATTCCCCTGTCAGCAGCGATTCGTCTACTTCCAGCCCCCCGCTGGTGAGCACTTCCCCGTCCACTATGACCTGCGAGCCAGGGGTGAGGTCGAGCACGTCGTCGGCTACGACTTCCTCCACTTCGAGGAGGGTGGGTTCTCCGTCTCGGACGACCGCGGCTTTCGGCGTGGTGAGAACCTCTAGCTTGAGCAGCTCTCGGCGGGCCTTTATTTCTTGGAGGGTGCCGATGATGATGTTGGAGGCGATTACGCCTATGAACAGGGCGTCCCCCGGTCTCCAGGCGATGAGGATCAGCGCTAGCAGGGTGAAGAGCACGGCGTTGACCGGCGTGAAAAGGTTGGCGCGAAGGATCTCACCCGTCGTGCGGACAGGGTCTTTGGGCTGGGTGTTGACCAGCCCCGCTGCGACGCGGCGGGCTGCTTCCTCGGAGGTGAGGCCGCGTGCTGCGACCTCGGCGGTTGCGGCGGTGCGGGGGGGACGGGGGTTCACGGCGTTCTCGGCAGCGCCGCGGCGGTGCGGGGTGGACGGGGGGGACGGGGGTTCACGATGCCGGTGATTTTAGCGCTGACCGCCAGGGCGGATGTTCAACAGGGGCCGCTTGCTTGCGTGCGTGCTGTTCCCCCTGCAGATGGGGAGTGTCTCTCCCTCCACGAGTGTTCAGAGGTCAGGGGCCGCTCGGGCGGGCGTGCTGCGTTCGTAGCGCCAGGGCTGATCTTTCGGCATCCAGAGCCGGTGCCGTCCGCCGGGCGACCCGAGGGCGCGCGCCGCGGCGTCCTTCAGGGCGCTCCGCCCCTGGCGCGTAGGGTTGCTCGGGTCGCTGGGCTCGGCGTGCGCGCCGGTTTCGTATCCGGCGTCGCCTTCCCAGAGGGCGGTTTGACCGCCGTCTGGAAGGTCGAGCAGTACCGTGGTGTAGAAGGCGGGGGGGTTGCTGCGGGCGGCGCTGAAGGCTTCGTCTGTCGACGAGTGCTTTGCTAGATGGAGCAGCGTCACGTAGGTGGGAGGCGCGATCTCCAGGGTTCCGTCGTCGCGTCGTCGAACGGCTTCAGAGGGGGTGATCCACATCCAGTCTCGGTTTTCCGTGTTGTCGACACGGACGCTTCCTTGAGGGGCGGGGGAGAGGAAAAACCAGGTGGCGAACTGCTGCGGTATCCGGACGGGGGGGAGCCAGTGGGAGTGCGCTATTAGTTGGCGGACGTCCGGGGTGAGGCCAGTCTCCTCCTGGGTTTCTCGCACCGCCGCGGCCCTGGCCGCCGTGTACGCCCTGCTAAACATAGGGGGAGGGGTGCTGGCCGCATCTCCGTCCGGCGGGCGCAGCGGTTCCACGCCGGCGGTCGGTTCAGGCGGCGAGGTCTGAGCCTCAGGGTTGAGGGCGCTTGCGCTGTAATCCTCGGAGTTTGCGCTGTCATCCGCATAATCCGCGGGACTTGCGCTGTAATCCTCGGGATCGGTTCTCCCTCCAGGGAAGACCCACGTTCCTCCCATGAAGCGGAGTTCCGGATTTCGGAGCAGCAGCAGGACTTCTAGCTCAGTGTCCCCTTCCCTGCTCCCGTCCCTGAGGAGGGCGACCGTGGCGGCGGGCAGGAGTGAGCGTCCGGTAGTTGCGGCTCGTTGAGTGAGCCATTGGTGATACTGCTCATCAAGCGTGTCAGCGTCGTTCATTTTTTGTCTAGTTGGCGGCTTGTTGGGCCGGAGTTGCGTGTCGCATCGTTTCATGGTAGAGTGAGTAAATTATGGTGAACTTTAGAAATAAAGTCTCTTTAAGCGTACGTGCAGCGAGTAGTGTCGCTAGGCACGTGAAGCTAGTTGTTGATGATAGGAGGCGGCTATGCCGTTGACAGAAAAGCGCTCAAGCGAAAAGTCAATTTTCATCAGGCCGCTATTAGTGGCCGTGCTGCTGGCTGCCTCGTTGGCGGCGCCCATGGCCCTGCCCTTAGAAGGAGTTTCCGCGTTAGGCGGGAATGAGTTTAGGGGGGGGGGGGGGGGGGGGGGGGGGGGAGAAGCATTCGTAGCCCGCTTCGGAAGTGAGGGATCGCTAGCGCATCCCGGAGAGCTAGGGCCGCTCGCGGCGCCCGCCGGCGTGACAGCTTCCATTTCATCTTCCTCACCCTCCCATCCGGAACCTGCGCCCCCGCAGGCTTCCGCTTCCTCAGACTCGTCCTCGTCTAGCTCATCGGGATCAGATTCATCATCGTCTGACTCGTCGGCCTCTGGCCAGTCTTCGTCTAGTTCGTCTTCGTCGGAGTCGTCCTCTTCGTCTTCTTCGGAGTCTTCGTCTAGTTCGTCGGGCTCGTCGGGTTCGTCGGGTTCGGCTTCTGGGTCGGAGTCTGTGTCTTCGTTCTTGGCGTGTCCGTCGGGGTTTGAACGTTTCAGCGTGGGACTAGGTTCGTCCGGTTGGGGCTGCCGCCGTGTCTTGAGCGAGGCGTCAGTGTCCTACTCGTGCCTAGAAGGGGTTCTGAGGATCTCTGGGGATTCTCGCGTGTGCGCGTGGGAAGAGGAGTTGGTGGAGTCCTCGGCTGCGTCTGCTAGCTGCAGTCCGGCTGGTGTGCCTTTGTCGTGCCGTTACGTGGACGCCGGCGGGGTGTCGCGTTTCGGGAGTCTGCGCTACGGGTGCCCGTCAGGTTGGGTGCTCGCAGGAAGTTCCTGTTCGCGGTCAACCTCAGTGGAGCGCACGGTGCCGCCGGCTGAGGCGTATTCCTGCGAGCGGGGCGTCCTAGTGGGTTCCAGTTGCTACGAGTACACCGAGGCAGTGCGCTCCTGCCCCCCAAGTTGGGTGCTGCGTGCTTCGGGGGTGTGCGAGCGGGTGGTGGCAGAACCGGCGCGTTCCGCTCAGTCGGCGTCGTCGTCGGTTGCGGCGCCGCTGGGTCCTCCGGGGGTTCCTTTGAATGTGAGTGTGTTGTTGGGGGTGGAGTCCGCGACGTTGGTTTGGTCGCCTCCGGGCGATGATGGGGGTTCTCCTGTGAGTGGTTATCTGCTGCGCTGGCGGGTGAGAGGGGGGGATTGGCTGCCGCCGAGGGAGCCGTTGGAGTTGAATGCTTCTGTTCGGTATCATGTGTTCACTAATTTGGTGGGGGGTGGTTCTTATCAGGTGAGGTTGTGGGCTAAGAACGCGGTCGGGGAGGGTGACCATGTGTTTAAAGGAGTGTATCCTTGCAGCGCTGGGCAGCAGATCCTTAGGGCTATTTCGTATTTTTACTGCAAGGACGCTCCGCTTCCTCGTCCGCCTCTCCCTGCTGGGTTGGGGGTGGCTGCGGGGGTGAGGTCGTTGACGGCGAGTTGGGGGACGCCGGCGGCGTCCGCTGGTGAGGTTGAGGCGGACGGGTTTCAGGTGCAGTGGAAAGAGCGGAGTGTAAAGGATTGGAGTTCTGTTGATTTAAACGACGCGGACGTGGGTTCGCATGTGATCGGGGGGTTGAAGGGGGATGTTTCGTATCTGGTGAAGGTGCGGTCGTTCAACGACAGCGGGGAGAAGCGCGTGTATAGTTATCCGGCGGTTCGGAGCGGCGTGACGTTGGCGGATGATCCTTGTTTCACCAGCGCGAGGGCTGGTTATTGGGATCAGGTGTTCGACCCTGGGTTAGGGTTGTGCGTGGGGAAGCCTGGGCCTTTCAGCGTGCTCCTAGAAGGCGGGGACGAGGAGTTGAGCGTGAGTGTGCGGTGGGATAGCGACAGGCAGTATTTTAACGGCCCGGATGCTGTTGGGGGTTACGCTGACGGGGTCGGGCGTTTGGGCAAAGCCCCAGTGTCTGAGTACGAGGTGAGTTGGAAAAGGCAGGACACCGATGTTTGGTCGAGTCCGCTGACGTTCACCCCTGATGAGGTGCGTTTGAGCCCGTCTCATTCTAGCAGTCTGCTTCCTAGGGGCCGTTTCCCTGGTTCTAGTAATTATTTCGTGGAGGACGTTCATCTGATCGAGGGTTTAACGAACGGGGTGTCCTATGACGTTAAAGTGGTCGCGCGGAACGCCGCCGGAGAGACAACCGTCGATGAGTGGGACGCTCCCTGCAAACCTCCAAGAAAATACAACAAAGGGAGCAGTGCGTGTTTAGCTCCCCCGCCCGCGGCGGAAGCAGTGGTGCTAACCTCGGGGGACCAGTCGTTGACCCTGCGGTGGCGGCAGCCGAAGGGTGCCGTGGTGGACGGCCACCGAGTCGAGTTACGCTTCACAGGTCCTAGCCCCTTTGTTGCCCTTTTGGATCAAACGTGGTTGGATTGGGACGACGGGGTGGTTAAAACGGTCGGCGGGGTGGAGGTGCGGGAGTGGTCGCACACCTTCTCCTATGAGACCCCGCCTGGGCGGTCGCAGTTAGCCCCGGCTGGGGCGAGATTGCGTAACGGGGAATTCTACTATGTGAGGGTGGTTCTTTACAACTCGAGCGGCGACGGCGAGATAGTCGAGATGAGGGGCAGCCCTTGCGAGAGCTGCAGCACTGAAGTCTCCACACCCTTGTGGAGTCCTCTGAGGCCGCGCGTCTGCCTCTCAGGGCGGTTGCTGTTTTACGGTTGGTTATGCTTGGACCCCTGTCCGCAGGGCCAGTGGCAGCAGTACCAGGGCTATGGTTCTGGTTCTCGTTGCGTGGACGCCCAGGCCCCCGTCATGAGGGGTTTTTCGTGGTGGCCCGGGCCGAGAGCCGGAGAGCTGCACGTGGGCCTTTTCGGCTGGTTCGTACCCGGGCCGCGCAAGCAGTGGGTGTACCCTGCTTCTTCGGTGTCGACTTTCAAGGTCACGTGGAAGCGTTTGGGAGGGTCGTTCCCTGAGTATTCCACTCTCATTCCCCCGCCCGCGGGGGGCGGCAGGTCGCAGCAGTACATAATCTCCGGTTTAACAGTCGGCGCCCGTTACAGGGTGAGCGTCTCTGTGAGCAACAGCGTCGGGGAGAGCGCCTCCCTCAGCGGTGTCGCCACTGTGGGGTGCGGGGTGACCGGTGAAGCTAACAGAGTCACCGCCGGGGGGACACGCCCCCCCTCAAACCTGCACGAGCACAGGCAGGTCTTCGCCTCCAGTGAGGGGCTGTGCGTTTTCCAGCCGCGCCCCCCGGCCGCTCTCGCCGCCGCGCCGACCGTCGGCGGGTCGGTGAACGTCACCTGGGAGCAGCACGACTGGGACAACTACTATCCCGTCACCGGCTACCAACTCCAATGGCGCCGAAACCCTCAAGGCGGACCCCTAAGCGCCAACACAAACTGGACAACTGTGACCCCCTCTGTCTCCTGGGCAACCGGGGCGGCTTACACGACTGCCGCTGGGGAGCCCCGCCGCAGGTTCACCCAAACGATCAACGCCGTGGCGGGCGCCAGCGTTGACGTCCGGGTGGCGTCGCTGAACCAGATCCCCTCCGCCCGCAGCGAATGGGCGACCGCCACCGCGACCACCTGCCGCGGTGGTGAGGCGCGCCTCACTGCCACCACCGGGTGCGCCGACATCCCCGCCCTGCCGACCGCCTCGCCGCCCGCTAGAACGCCCACTCTCACCCTCCACCCCGGAACCGGGGCTGCCAGGTATATCACTGCCGCTTGGTGGCAGAACACCGGAGCGTTCGACCCCGTCGAATACACACTAGAATGGAAGCAGTCAGGGGCGGCCACCTGGAACACAAGGACGCTGCCATCCGCCGGTGTGAACGTCCCCCTCCCCCCAGATACTAGTTACAGGGGTTGGACGCTGAACGCCTACTCGCTCACCGGTTTGGACATGTGCACGCACGACGTCCGCGTCACCGCCGTCATAAACACGCAATCACAACAACAAAGCGCAACCGTTTCAGCCGCCCCCCAGGGGACAGTAACCGCCCCCGGGGCGCCGCAGGGTGCGTTTGCTTTGGGGAGGTCTGATGCGGGAGATCAGTTGTACGTGTATTGGAAGCGCCCGGAGTGCGACGGCGGGGCGACCCTCAACCAATACCAAGTCTCCTACAAACTAACCGCGGACACGACCTGGACGGACGAGCCGCTGATAACCAGCGCCGCCGAGCTAGCCCGCGTGCACAACGGTCACCTCATCACAGGATTAAACGCGAATACGGGGTACGACGTGAGGGTCACCGTGCGGAACAGTCAGAATCTCACTGCGGAAAGATCAAGGAGTGGCACGACCGTGGCGTACACGCGGACGCCTATTTCGGGGGCACATGTCTGGCGTCCTTATAGCATGCCCCCCGACCAGTCCGCGATGGTGAGCGAGCGTATCCAGATGGGGTTGACTATCAGGGTGTGCACCAGCGCCGCCGACTTCGTGGCGCCCCTTCAGAGGACGGTCGCTGCGTGGAACGCCGCCCTCGCTGATAATCAACTAAATAACCCCGGGGTGACTCCGACGGCTCGGAGCGACGCGGCGCCCGCCGGGGCGTTCGAGTTCAGCGGAACAGCCTCCGCTCCCGTAGACTGCGGGGAAGCAGGAAACAGCGGCCAGGCGCAAACTGATAATCAAGATTTCGAGGCGGTGTTCATGGACTACCGGGAGGACTGCACTACAAGTGGGGCGACTCCTGATGTTCCCACAAACGACTGCGACGACACCAGTTGCGCGTCGGGAATGCGCCTGTCAACGGTAGGGGACAACTGCGCCGACGACGAGACACAATGCTTAGGCGACACAGTGTTGGCTTGCGTGTCGGTCAACCTCGGTACGGGGCTGCGCCCCCGCAAGACCAGCGCCCAGGTCGCTCAAATGGTAAGATGGTTGAGCGATGGGGTGTTCGCCCACGAACTCGGGCATTACCTCCTGCTCGTCGACTACGCATTCGGCTGCCACTGGCTAGACCACCAAAACTTTGAACAATCGCTCATGTCCTACGGCCCCGACTGGAGCGACTACCAAAGACTCATCAACACCCAAGACCCCCGAACCATCGAATGCCGCTCAGAAACCATCACAAGACGCGACCAAGAAGACCTAAACTCCATGTACCACCCAGCAGCATTCGCAAGCCTAACCACTGGTGTCAATTCTTTGAATCCTGCGATGGAGCACTTTGCTGTAGGAACGCCCCCCCAGGATTTGAACGGCAACAGTCACTACAACGCATACAGATACGTAATCCTGCATCGTGCCCCCCAGGGTGGCAGCGCTGCCCCCAACGCGTTCACGCCACTAATGGACGGCTCGACTCCGGAGGTGTTGACTCCTGAGGATGTCAGGGATGCGGTGGCGCATAATTCTATTCTTGAGACTTCTGTTGATTTGAATGCTTCGGCTTACACGGCTTTGCGTGCGACGGGGCATGAGTTCGTGTTCGTTGGTGTGACTAGGGGGGATCCTCAAAGAGATCCGGGGAAGTCTCTTAACCCGGTCTTGGCCGCCGATCTCGCGCATGCGATAATACCCCTGGACTTGGGCCTGGCAGCGAGTACTGGCCTGGATGGTGTGAGGAACTGGACGTTGGGGACTCCGGTCCTATACGTTCACCCGTGAGCCCTCTAGTGTCCGGCAGACGGTTCAATGAAGGAAAGAGGTAGTGAAGTGAAGCGAAGAATACGGTTCCCGTTGTTCGTAGTAGCGGCCGTGCTGGCAGCGTCGTGTGGCGGCGGGGGCGTAGCCCCTCCTGCGGAGGGTGCTCTGCCTGAGGCTCCGCTAGAGCCTCCTCCCCTGAGGGCTCCCGCCCTTCCGCCTCCCACGACGGGAACTTCCGTTGAGTCGACTGTGAGCGTGGGGGCGCCTGTTACCACGGGTTCTGCTGCGACTTCCACAACCACAACCACTACCACTAGCACTACTACTGTTGTTTCTGTTACTTCTACGACTGTTGTAACGACGACTGCAACCGAGGCGCCGCCTGTGACAACGACGACTAGTGTTCCCGAGATTTGGGAATATTTTAAGTTGGAGGATGGGACTATTGTTTCCGTTGATGGGACTACTGTTTCCGCTGAGGAGTACAGGACTATTGCTTCCTCAAAAGAGTACATTCCTGTGCACATTTTACCGGTTCCGGTGTTGCCTGTTTCGGCTTCGGAACTCCGTGGGCGTAATCTTGGCTCTGGTTTCAATTATTCGTGCGGTTTGCGTTCACCGGATGATTCTGTGGAGTGCTGGTACTGGGGAGAACCTTACCGGTATCGGGAGTACCATGATTTAGAAGGGGATTTTTACGACGGTTGGGGGGAGCCTTCTGTGGAGACTCCAGAAGGCGGGTTCGCGGCGGTGGACGCTGGCCGTGAGGCGGCCTGCGGTGTGCGTCCTACTGGGGAGGTGGAGTGTTGGGGTGCGAACCCGTTAGCAGACGTGCCTCCCCCCGAGGGGGAGTTCGTTTCGGTGAGTGTAGGGTTAGAGCACGCCTGTGCTATCCGCCCAAGTGGGGAAGTGGAATGCTGGGGCACCTCACCCGCTAGATCGGGGCCGGTTTCCCCCCTCAAGGGGGAGTTCACCTCAATCGCCGCTGCCAGTGATTTCGTGTGCGGGCTGCGCCCGGGCGGGGAGGTGGAGTGCTGGGGGGTTGGTTATACAAGTTTCGCTGATGAGATGTTCGCTCCTCCCCCGGGGGTGTTCAAGGCGATCAGCGCCGGAGGCGGAGCCCTGTCCGGCTTCGGCGGAGACGTGTGCGGTTTGCGCCCTGAGGGTTCCGTGGAGTGCTGGGGGAACTACGACCCGACGAGCGAGGTAAGGAAGTCAGGGAATTGGGCCATTACGTATCTGCAGCCCCCCGAAGAGGAATTCGCGTCGGTTGTCGTCGGGCATCAGGTCTACGCGTGCGGTCTGAGACCAGATCAGACAGTGGAGTGCTGGAGCAAGGAATGGAATAGCGGCGGCGTGGACGTGGACGGCCCCCCGGAGGGGGAAAAATTCATCCAGGTGGGTGTAGGACATGATAAGGCGTGCGGCGTGCGCGTTGACAACACGCTGAGTTGCTGGCACTCACGGTCGGAGAACAACGATCGTGTGATCCACTCTAGTGAGGAGTTTTATTTTAATGAGAAGGTTCTCAGTTTCGAGTGGGGGGAGAAGAGGAACAGATGCGTATTGTTCTTAGAGGGAACAGTGCAGTGTTTCGGCAGCCCGTTTGGGGAAGCGGCGGCCCCGCCCGGGGTGTTCACCTCGGTGAACGTAGGAGGAAGTCACGCGTGCGGACTGCGTCCCTCTGGGGAGGTGGAGTGTTGGGGGTCGAACGATTTCGGTGAAGCCAGCCCCCCCGAAGGAGTGTTTACTCAGGTGGTCGCTTCGGTTGATTTCTCCTGCGGACTGCGCCCCACTGGGGGGGTGGAGTGTTGGGGGGGTGGCAGTGCGGGGAGGCATAGTAAGGTGGTGCCCCCGAGGGAGAGGTTAGTGTTCGTGGACGCCGGCTGGGGCGGCAACGACGGCCCCTGGCCTTTTGCAGACCGGGAGCCAGGGCTGTCAGGGAATCATTACCCTTACTTCTCTGATCAGCCTGATCGGTACGACTTTGGTTATTCGTGCGGGCTGCGCGAGGACGGTTCCCTGCTTTGCTGGGGGAACGGCAGTCTCTTTGGTGCGGACGACTTATATTACGGGGAGGGGCCGATCCTGTCCCCGCCGGAGGGAGTGTTCGTGGACGTAGGAGTAGGCAAACACCAAGCCTGCGCTTTACGCAAGAACCACAGGGCGGAGTGCTGGGGATTGTACGGAGACTACGTTTACGGGGAAGGCGAAGATGGCGCCACATTCGTCTCATTAGAAGTTGGAGGGTGGCACGCCTGCGGGCTGCGTTCCGGTGGGCAAATCAGGTGCTGGGACTTGCGGAATCAGGAACCTGTCTTGCCCACCTGGGTCGACAGTTTTAACAAAGGGACTAGGAAGTACTCTTTGATCAGTGCAGGGTATTTCCACGTCTGCGGTTACCGTATAGGCGGAAGCTTCAACAGAGGAGGCGTGGACTGCTGGGGGCCACCAATAACCCGAGACATGCGAAGCCCCTAGCACACATGACCCTAACCAAATGTCAAAGCAGTGAACACAAACCAGAGACTCCCCTGCCCCAGCGTCACCCCCGCGGCGCCTGCGACAGTCTGGAATGCGGTGGAGCATAATTCTATTCTTGAGACTACCGTCAATTTGAACGCTTCGGCTTACACGGCTTTGCGGGCGACTGGGCATGAGTTCGTGCTTGTGGGGGTGACGAGGGGTGACCATAGGGGGGAGTCTGATAGGACTTTGAAGCCTCTCAATCTGGTCTTGGCCGCCGACTTCGCGCATGTGATCATAGCCCTGGATTTGGGCCTTCCGGCGGGCACTGGCCTAGATGGTGTGCGGAACTGGACGCTGGGGACTCCGGTCCTATACGTCCACCCGTGAGCCTTGGTATCCGGTAGACAGTTCAGTGAAGGAATAGAGGTAGTGAAGTGAAGTGCAGAATACGGTTCCCGTTGTTCGTAGTAACTGTCGTGCTGGCAGCATCGTGCGGCGGGGGAGGCGCCGTTCCCTCTGCGGAGGGTGCTCTGCCTGAGGCGCCGCCTGTTCCCCCTCCTCTGGAGGTTCCCGCCCCGCCGCCTCCCACGACGGGGGTGTCTGTTGAGACGAATGTGAGCGTGGGGGCGCCCGTGACCACCGGTTCTGCTGCGACCACTGCGACTTCCACGACGACGACTACTGCTTCTAGCACTACTATGACTTCTGCTGTTTCTGTTACTTCTACGACTGCTGCAACAACTACCACAACTGTGGCGCCGCCTGTGACGACTGCTAGTGTTCTTGAGGTTTGGGAATATTATGAGTTGGAGGATGGGACTATTGTTTCCGTTGATGGGACTATTGTTTCCCGTGAGGAGTTCAGGGCTATTGATTCCTCTGAAGAGTACGTTACTGTGCGTATTATGCCGGTTCCGGTGTTGCCTGCTTCGGTTTCGGAGGTCGGTGAGAGGGATCGTTTAAGCGCCGGCGTGAATTATTCATGTGGTTTGCATTGGCAGGATGACTCCGCTGAGTGCTGGTTCTGGGGGGAGCCTTTCCGCCCTAAGAAAGAATCCTATTGGGGTTGGGAAGGGGATTCCTACGACGACTGGGGTGACCCTTCTGTGGAGACCCCGGAAGGCGGGTTCGCTGCGGTGGACGCGGGCCGTGAAGCAGCCTGCGGGTTGCGTCCTACTGGGGAGGTGGAGTGTTGGGGGGCGAACCCGTTAGCGGAGGTGCCTCCCCCCGAGGGGGAATTTGTCTCGGTGAGTGTAGGGTTAGAGCATGCCTGCGCTATCCGCCCAAGTGGTGAAGTGGAGTGCTGGGGCACCTCACCCGTTAGATCGGGGACGTTGTTCCACCCCGAGGGTGAGTTCACTTCGATCGCCGCGGCCTATAATTTCATGTGCGGGTTGCGCCCGGGCGGGGAGGTGGAGTGCTGGGGGGTTGGTTATACGAGTTACGCGGATGAGGAGTTCGCTCCTCCCCCGGGGGTGTTCAAAGCGATCAGCGCCGGCGGCGGAGACGTGTGCGGGTTGCGCCCTGAGGGTTCCGTGGAGTGCTGGGGGAACTACGATTTGACGAACGAGATAGGGAGTTGGGATATTACGTATCTGCAGCCCCCCGAGGGGGAGTTCGAATCGGTTTTCGTTGGGCAATGGGGAGGGGGGTACGCGTGCGGTCTGAGACCAGACCAGACAGCGGAGTGCTGGAGCAAAGAATCGCAGTACGGCAGCGTGGACGTGGACGGCCCCCCGGAGGGGGAAAAATTCATCCGGTTGGGCGTAGGACAGAAGACGGCGTGCGGAGTGCGCGTTGACAACACTCTGCTCTGCTGGCACTCACGGTCGGAGAACAACGATCGCATGATCCCGCTTGAGGAGTTTAACTTAAATGGGGAGGTTCTCAGTTACGAGTTCGGGGATATGGGGGCTCAGTGCTTGTTGTTCTTAGACGGGACAGTGCATTGTTTCGGCGACCTGGGGGAGGCTGTCCCGCCTGGAGTGTTCACCTCAGTGAGCATAGGCGCTTCTAGCGTGGGGTTTGACGCTCATGCGTGCGGGCTGCGCCCGTCGGGTGCGGTGGAATGCTGGGGGTCGAACGATTTCGGCGAAGCCACCCCCCCGGAGGGAGTGTTCACTCAGGTGGTAGCTTCGGTTGATTTCTCCTGCGGACTGCGTCCCACCGGGGAAGTGGAGTGTTGGGGGGGTGGTAGTGCGGGGAGGCATAGTAAGGTGGTGGCTCCGAGGGAGAGGTTAGTGTTCGTGGACGCCGGCTGGGGGGGTCATGACATTCCTTGGCTTTTCGCTGGCCGGGATTCGGATATGCATTATTACAGTGAGACTGATTGGGGGTATTCGTGCGGTTTGCGCGAGGACGGTTCCCTGCTCTGCTGGGGGGTGAATGATAATCGTATTTCTATAGGTGAGCCGCTCCTGTCCCCGCCTTCGGGGGTGTTCGTGGACGTGGGGGTGGGCAGGCATCAGGCTTGCGCTTTGCGTCAGAACTTTACGGTGGAGTGCTGGGGGGCGGACGGGGGTTACGTTTACGGGGAGAAAACCGGTCAGGGGGAGCGGTTCGTCTCTTTAGAGGTGGGGGGGTGGCACGCCTGCGGGTTGCGTTCAAGTGGGAAAGTCGTGTGCTGGGACTTGACGACCCAGGCTCCGGTGCTGCCTTCTCCTATTACACTCAACGGAGCGGAGAGGGAGTATTCTCTGATCAGCGCAGGATATTTCCACGTCTGCGGCGCCCGCGGCAGGGGCGTAGACTGCTGGGGGCCTACGATGACCCGTTCAACGCCCTACCCGCTTGAACCAGAGTACACAGGCGAAGACTAAAATGACGCAGGGGCGACCGCTTAGACGCCTGCGGTGCTGCAGCCCGCCCGCGAGCACTGGCCTGGATTGTGTGCGGAACTGGACGCTGGGGACTCCGGTCCTATACGTCCACCCGTGAGCCCCTGGTGTCCGGCAGACGGTTCAATGAAGGAAAGAGGCAGTGAAGTGAAGCGCAGAATACGGTTCCCAGTATTCGTAGTAGCGGCCGTGCTGGCGGCGTCGTGCGGCGGCGGGGGTGCCGTCCCCTCTGCGGAGGGTGTTCTGCCTGAGGCTCCGCCTGTTCCCCCTCCTCTGAGGGCTCCCGCCCCGCCACCTCCCACAACGGGAGCCTCCGTTGAGACGAATGTGAGCGTGGAGGCGACTGTTACCAGCGGTACTGTTGCGATCACAACGACTTCCACGACGACTACGACTACTTCTCCTAGCACTACGACTTCTGTTGTTGTTGCTATTACTTCGACGACTGCTGCAACAACGACTACAACTGCGGCGCCGCCTGTGACAACGACGACTAGTGTTCCCGAGATTTGGGAATACTATAAGTTGGAGGATGGGACTATTGTTTCCGTTGATGGGACTACTGTTTCCGATGAGGAGTACAGGACTATTGCTTCCTCAAAAGAGTACGTTCCTGTGCGCATTTTACCGGTTCCTGTGCTGCCTGATTCGGCTTCGGAACTCCGAGGGCGTGACCTCAGCGCAGGTTTCAATTATTCATGCGGTTTACGTTCACCGGACAATTCTGTGGAGTGCTGGTACTGGGGAGAGCCTTACCGGTATCGAGAGTACCATGATTTAGAAGGGGATTTCTACGACGGTTGGGGGGAGCCTTCCGTGGAGACCCCAGAAGGCGCGTTCGCTGTGGTGGACGCTGGCCGTGAGGCGGCCTGCGGTGTGCGTCCTACTGGGGAGGTGGAGTGTTGGGGGGCGAACCCGTTAGCAGACGTGCCTCCCCCCGAGGGGGAGTTCGTTTCAGTGAGTGTAGGGTTAGAGCACGCTTGCGCTATCCGTCCAAGTGGTGAAGTGGAATGCTGGGGCACCTCACCAGCCAGATCGGGGCCGGTTTACCCCCTCGAGGGGGAGTTCACTTCGATCGCCGCTGCCTATAATTTCATGTGCGGGTTGCGCCCGGGCGGGGAGGTGGAGTGCTGGGGGGTTGGTTATACGAGTTTCGCTGATGAGAAGTTCGCTCCCCCCACGGGGGTGTTCAAAGCGATCAGCGCCGGCGGTGGAGACGTGTGCGGTTTACGCCCGGAGGGTTCTGTGGAGTGTTGGGGGAATTACGACCCGACGAACGAGGTCGGGAAGTCAGGGAATTGGGCCATTACGTATCTGCAGCCCCCCGAGGGGGAGTTTGCATCGGTTGTCGTTGGGAAATGGGGAGGGGGGTACGCGTGCGGTCTGAGACCAGACCAGACAGCTGAGTGCTGGAGCAAGGAATGGAAACGCGGCAGCGTGGACGTGGACGGCCCCCCAGAGGGGGAAAAGTTCATCCGGTTGGGCGTAGGACGGGAGACGGCGTGCGGAGTGCGCGTTGACAACACTCTGCTCTGCTGGCACTCGCAGTCGGAGAACAACGATCGTTTACTCCCGCTTGAGGAGTTTAACTTAAGTGGGGAGGTTCTCAGTTACGAGTTCGGGAATATGGGGGCTCAGTGCTTGTTGTTCTTAGACGAGACAGTACATTGTTTCGGCGACCTGGGAGAGGCGATCCCGCCTGGAGTGTTTATATCAGTGAGCGTGGGCGCTTCTAGCGTGGGGTTTGACGCTCACGCGTGTGGCCTGCGCCCTTCTGGGGAGGTGGAGTGTTGGGGGTCGAACGATTTCGGTGAAGCCACCCCCCCGGAAGGAGTGTTCACTCAGGTGGTTGCTTCGGTTGATTTCTCCTGCGGACTGCGCCCCACTGGGGGGGTGGAGTGTTGGGGGGGTGGCAGTGCGGGGAGGCATAGTAAGGTGGTGCCCCCGAGGGAGAGGTTAGTGTTCGTGGACGCCGGCTGGGGCGGCAACGACGGCCCCTGGCCTTTTGCAGACCGGGAGCCAGGGCTGTCAGGGAATCATTACCCTTACTTCTCTGATCAGCCTGATCGGTACGACTTTGGTTATTCGTGCGGGCTGCGCGAGGACGGTTCCCTGCTTTGCTGGGGGAACGGCAGTCTCTTTGGTGCGGACGACTTATATTACGGGGAGGGGCCGATCCTGTCCCCGCCGGAGGGAGTGTTCGTGGACGTAGGAGTAGGGAAACACCAAGCCTGCGCTTTGCGCAAGAACCACAGGGCGGAGTGCTGGGGATTGTACGGAGACTACGTTTACGGGGAAGGCGAAGCGGGCTCCTACTTCGTCTCTTTAGAAGTTGGAGGGTGGCACGCCTGCGGGCTGCGTTCCGGTGGGCAAATCAGGTGCTGGGACTTGCGGAATCAGGAACCTGTCTTGCCCACCTGGGTTGACAGTTTTAACAAAGGGACTAGGAAGTACTCTTTGATCAGTGCAGGGTATTTCCACGTCTGCGGTTACCGTATAGGCGGAAGCTTCAACAGAGGAGGCGTGGACTGCTGGGGGCCACCAATAACCCGAGACATGCGAAGCCCCTAGCACACATGACCCTAACCAAAATGTCAAAGCAATGAACACAAACCAGAGACTCCCCTGCCCCAGCGTCACCCCCGCGGCGCCTGCGACAGTCTGGAATGCGGTGGCGCATAATTCTATTCTTGAGACTACCGTCAATTTGAATGATTCGGCTTACACGGCTTTTCGGGTGACGGGGCATGAGTTTGTGTTCGTTGGTGTGACGAGGGGGAATCCTCAAAGAGACCCGGGGAAGCCTCTCAACCCGATCTTGGCTGCCGACCTCGCGCATGCGATCATACCCCTGGATTTGGGCCTGGCAGCGGGCACTGGCCTGGATGGTGTGAGGAACTGGACGTTAGGGACTCCGGTCTCATACGTCCACCCGTGAGCTTTGGGCATCCGGTAGACGGTTCAATGAAAGAAAGAGGTAGCGCAGTGAAGCGCAGAATACGACTCCCGTTATTTTTGGCAGCGGCCGTGCTGGCAGCATCGTGCGGCGGAGGCGCCGTCCCCTCTGCGGAGGGTGTTCTGTCTGAGGCTCCGCCGGGCCTCCTCCCCTGAGGGCTCGCGCTCCGCCGCCTCCCACGATGGGGGCGTCTTATGAGCGTGGGGGCGCCTGTTGCCACCGGTTCTGCTGTGACCACTGCGACTTCCACGACTACTACTAGTGCTGCCACTTCTGCTGTTGCCTCCACCACTTCTATGACTGCTGTGACGACGACTACAACTGTGGGGAAGGTTACGTGGACTTGGAGGTAGGCGCCTGGCACGCCTGCGGGCTGCGCTCCACCGGAGGGGTGCACTGCTGGAATTGGTGGCGGGAGGCTAGGGGCAGAGAATACGCCCTGGAAGGCCTTTACGTGTCGGTCAGCGCGGGCTTCAGTCACTCCTGCGGCCTCCGCCCGGGACGGGGGCGTAGACTGCTGGGGGCTCACCGGCGAAATCCAACGCCTCCCCGAGACAGAGTCTTAACACCAGGGGTCTTAGCACTAGGGAGGAGGGGGGCGGGCAGGTGGCCTGTGATCAAAGGGCTCTCAGGGAAGGATCGGCTGCGATCATGAAGGTCTTCGACGGCGGCTGCGCCCGCGTAAAGGTTAGCCGCCGCGCTTCTTTCTTTTAGGGGGGCGACTCCGAAGGCAGGCGGGGGAGGGTCGTATGGTGGGCGCCTAGTTCGGCTAGCAATCTTTCGCCCTGCCGGGCGCTTCGGCGCAGTAACTCATTGATGCTCTAGGGGATAGCTGGAAGAAGTGCGTTGACGGCGACGTAGTCATGCTCCGAGAGATCAGGGAATAACGAGGCGAGCAGCCTTCCCTCTTTGGCTTCAGCCATAGGGCGAATTTTGAACAGCTGGCTGTCTAAGCGCTTCTCGCCTTTGTTGGCGGCTTGTTGGGCTGGAGTTGCGTGTCGCATCGTTTTATGGTAAAGTGGTGAATTATGGTGAGCTTTAGAAATAAAGTCTCTTTTAGTGTCCGTGCAGCGAGTAGTGTCGCTAGGCACGTGAAGCTAGTTGTTGATGATAGGAGGCGGCTATGCCGTTGACCAAAAAACGCTCAAGCGAAAAGTCAATTCTCATCAGGCCATTGTTGGTGGCCGTGTTGTTGGCTGCGTCGTTGGCGGCGCCTATGGCCCTGCCTTTAGAAGGCGTTTCCGCGTTAGGCGGGAATGAGTTTAGGGGGGGGGGGGGCAGAGGCATTCGTAGCCCGCTTCGGAAGTGAGGGATCGCTAGCGCATCCCGGAGGGCTAGGACTGTCCGCGGAGGCCGCCGGCGTGAAGACGTCGACTGAGATGAGGGCCGAAGTGCCGGCTGAGACGCGGGCCGGGGGGTCGGCTGAGACGCCGGCCGGAGGGGCGGCCGGCGGGAGTGCGGCTGGGGAGCGCCTGTTCCTGGCCGTGCCCGAATCGCCTTCCTCTAGCTCGTCAGGGTCAGACTCGTCATCGTCCTCTAGCTCGTCGGAGTCAGACTCGTCATCTTCGTCTGGCTCGTCGGCATCTGGCCAGTCTTCGTCTAGTTCGTCTTCGTCGGAGTCGTCCTCTTCGTCTTCGTCGGAGTCGTCTTCGTCTAGTTCGTCAGGTTCGGGCTCGTCGTCTCGTGTAGAGTCTGTGTCTTCGTTCTTGGCGTGCCCGTCGGGGTTTGAGCGTTTCAGCGTGGGATTGGGTTCGTCTGGTTGGGGTTGCCGTCGTGTCTTGGGTGAGGCGTCAGTGTCTTATTCGTGTCTAGAGGGTGTTCTGAGGATCTCAGGGGATTCCCGTGTGTGCGCGTGGGAAGAGGAGTTGGTGGAGTCTTCGGCTGCGTCTGCTAGCTGCTCCCCGGCTGGTGTGCCTTTGTCGTGCCGCTACATGGACGCCGGCGGGGTGTCGCGTTTCGGAATCCTGCGTTACGGGTGCCCGTCAGGTTGGGTGCTGTCGGGGAGTTCGTGTTCGCGGTCAACCTCAGTAGAGCGCACGGCGCCGCCGGCTGAGGCGTATTCCTGCGAGCGGGGTGTCTTGGTGGGTTCCAGTTGCTACGAGTACGCCGAGGCGGTGCGTTCCTGCTCCCCAGGTTGGGTGCTGCGTGTTTCGGGGGTGTGCGAGCGGGAGATAAGAGAGGCGGCGCGTTCTGCTCAGTCGACGTCGTCGTCGTTGGTTGCGGCGACGTCGGCTCCGGGGCGTCCTCAGAATGTGAGTGTGTTGGTGTGGGTGGAGTCTGCGACGTTGATTTGGGCGCCTCCGAGCGACGACGGGGGTTCGCCGGTGGTTGGTTATGTGCTGCGGTGGCGTGAGGGCACTAGCGGGACTTGGACGGAGGTGCAGTTAGAGGCTTCCGCGCGGAGTTATCTGTTCACTAATTTGGTGGGGGGCGGTTATTATCAGGTGAAGTTGTCGGCTAAGAACACAGATCCTGACGGGGAGCCCCGGGAGGGGCGCCCTGCGATTAAAGGACTGAATCCCTGCAGTGTGGGGCAGCAGATCCTTGGGGGTCTTTCGTATGTTTATTGCGCGGACGCTCCGCCTCCTAATCCGCCTCGCCCCGGGGGGAAGTTGTCGTTGACTCCGGGAGTGGAGTCGTTGACAGCGGTTTGGGGGGCGACGGTGGCGTCTGAGGGTGACGCCGCTGTGGCGGGGTTCCGGGTGTCGTGGCGCCGCGAGCGGGGGAGGCTGGAACCGGGCAGCGGGTGGGATTGGGAGGATATAGAAAACGCTACCTTGTCCTCGCACTTGATCGATGGGTTGACGGGCGGCGTCCCGTATCAGGTGAAGGTGCAGTCGTTCAGTTCTGAGGGCAGGCTCAGCCCCGCGTTGATGCGGGACGGCGTGCCGGAGGTGGCTGATGCTTGCCGCACCAGCGCGGAGCCTGGTTTTTGGGATCAGGTGTTCGACCCTGTTCTGGGGCTGTGCGTGGAACCGCCGGGGAGTTTCAGGGTTGAGGTCGAGAAAGGGGACGGGAAGTTGAGCGTGTCCGTGGAGTGGCAGATGAGTTTTTCATATTATCATCATGGCTTGGGTCTTTGGAGGAATTACGCGCGTCGGGATCACGTGTATCGGTTTTTTGAGCCGCGTTTGAGCGAGATTCCGGTGTCGGATTACGTGGTGCGCTGGAGAAAGCGGGGCTCTTCTGGTGATTGGTCGAGTTCGAAGCCGATAAGCCACAGCGACGTGCGCTTGAACCCCGACAGAATTCACATAGAAAGAAGTATTGACATTATTTTCGACCCAAGAGCTCGGTATCATTTTGTGGTGGATGTTCATGTGATTGAGGGGTTGGTGAACGGGGAGCGGTACGAGGTTGAGGTGGATGCGCGTAACCCTGCGGGGCATAGCACGAGCACTAATACAGCCTATGGTGATCCTTGCGAACCTCAGGAGGTGCACGACCCGAGTCAGAGGGGGTGTGTTGCTCGCCCGCCCGCGGCGGAAGGAGTAGTGTTGACCTCGGGGGACCGGTCGTTGACTCTGCGCTGGCGCCTGCCGGCGGACGCTGTGGCGAACGGCCACAGCGTTCAGTTGCTTCACGGGTCTCTTGACCGCGTCCGTTTTCATTCGGTGTGGGTGCGTGGGAGTGACGGGGTGGAGAAAACGGTTGGCGGGAAGCAAGTGCGGGAATGGTCGCACACCTTCTCCTATGAGACCCCGCCTGGGGGGTCGCAGATCGCCCCGGCGGGGGTCCTTTTGCGTAACGGGCAGTCTTACAAGGTGAGGGTGACTCCTTGGAGTTTAGCGGGCTTCGGCGAGGCTGTTGTGATAGAGGGCAGCCCTTGCGAGGACTGCAGCACTGTAGTCTCGAACACCCTGCCGCCCCCGACGCCTCCGCCCCCGGTCGCCTGCCCCACCGGGGAGGTGCTGGTCTCCGACCGGTGTTTAGCCTCCTGCCCTCCGGGGCAAGTGCGCCCCCCCGGGGGGTCGAACTGCGTCACCCCCACGTCCCCCACACGGGTTTCTTCTAGTTTCTGGGCTGAGTCCGGGCCGAGAGCCGGGGACTTGTGGCTCCGCTGGAATAGTTCATCGTTCGACAACGGCGGGCTGCAGCTGACCGGTTACAAAATCAGGTGGCGGCGCTTAGACGGATCGTTCATGGAACAAGAGTACCCCCTCATCCCCTTGAGCGCAGTGGAGCCAAGCCGCAGCAGGCGCAGGCCGTTCCTGAATTATTATCCAACATATGATCGCCAGTATATAATCTCCGGCCTAGCTGTCGGCGCCCGCTACACGGTCAGCGTCGCCGCGGTCAACGAACGCGGGGAGAGCGACCGCCGCATCTACGCTATCGCCACGACAGCATGCGGGCGGCCCACCTCCCCATTCAGCCGCTACCAGAGGAATCATAACAACCGGGTTTTCATCCCCGGGGAAGGAATATGTATCTTCCAACCGCGCCGCCCGACCGCTCTCGCCGCCGCCCCCGCCGCTGAGGGGGCGGTGAGCGTTTCCTGGGAGCAGCACGACTGGGACAACTATTATCCTGTCACCGGCTACCAACTCGAGTGGCGCCCCAAGGGCAGCAGCGGAGCCTGGACGACCGTGGAGCCCTCCGTCCCCTGGACAGACGGGACGGCTGACACGACCCCCGCCGGGGCGCCTCTCCGCAGGTTCACGCACACCATCACCGGACTCACAGGCGCCACCGCCGCGGCTGGCTCTTCTATCCAAATCCGGGTGGCGTCCCTGAACCAGATCCCCTCCGACCACATATACAAGGAAAGCTTCACCCATCACAGCGAGTGGGTGACTTCCACTGCTACCACCTGCCCCGCTGGTCAGGTCAGTCTCAGCGCCGCAGCCGGGTGCGCCGACATCCCTTCCCTGCCGTCTAGCACGACCTCTAAGGCGCCCTCTTTGACTTTGCATCCCGAGAGTGGGTCTGTCAATGCTGTCTGGTGGCAGCGCACTGCGGAGCTTGCCCCCAGTGAGTATAAGCTGGAGTGGAAGAAAACGGGGTCAGTCACCTGGACGCCGGCGCCGCCGGTGGTGCTGCAGCCTGCTGATGTGAACGTCCCTCTCCCTTCGGGTTCGACGTATTCGGGTTGGACGCTGAACGCTCACCTGATCGAGGGTTTGGACATGTGCACATACGACGTCCGCGTCACCGCCATCGAGGGAACGGAAAAGCCAGAGGCCACAGCGGCGGCCGCCCCCCAGGGGACGGTGGTCGCGCCCGGGAAGGTGCAGCGCACTCTGGAGTTTTACGGGAAGAGCGGGGGGAAACTGAGCGTGTTCTGGGAGCGCCCGGCCTGCGACGGAGGGGCGCCGCTGAAACACTATGCAGTGCGCTGGGGCACGATGTCAGGGACGACCTTCACGAGGGTCGATAGTACTACGGTGGCTGATTCCGGAAACCGGTTTTACACTCACGAGATCACCGGCTTGACCGACGAGGAGATTTACCGGGTGTTCGTGAAGGCGGTGAACACGAGCGATAAAGAGGGGCTTGAGAAGCGTCGCACGAAATTCCTCCAGGATGAAACTTCCCCCGCGCGCTGCACTGGAGATTATTGTTGGGCGCCGTACACATTACCCAACTTTTCAGGTTCGTATGCTCAGTTGAACGATCGGGTGCGGCGTGGGGAGGCTATCAGGGTCTGCACGAGTGCGCCCGATTTCGTAAAGCCCGTAAGAGATGCGGTGAATGCGTGGAACAGTAGGGTACCCGGGTTGTTCACGTTCGGGAACGTCTCCACCCCCGCCGAGTGCGGGGAGAAAGCGGAGACGGTCGTGCAGTCAACGGGGACTTTTTTAGGGACAGTCATCAACAATTCTGCTTTCGATGTAGCGGTTATGGACTACCGGCCTGGTGCTGCCACGAGTTGCCGTGTGGTGGACGCCTCCACCCCGAGGGGGACGCACTGCCACACCGCCAACTCTTGGGACGGCGTATGCGACGTCGGCAGAGCTGCTGGGTGCGCGTCCACCAAAGTGATCTATCATAAAGATTTTGATTTGCCCATGGATTTCTTCCACCCGTACGTGATCAACGGTTCGGTCACTAGGATCAACGAAGTCAAAAGCAGCACCGACAGAGTGTTCACCCACGAACTAGGGCACTTCCTCGGCCTAGCTGACTACAGAAACGGGTGTGGCCTGATAGGGTTCTCCCTTTTTTCTTACGGGCCAAGCTTCGACGACTGGAAAGCAGCGGTCGCTAACCCCACATCCCCCGACCTCGACTGCCGCTCCACGACCATAACAAGCCAAGATATCCAAGACCTCCACGCAATCTACCACCCAGCCGCCTTCACAGGCTTGAGTTTCATGACAAAAGAAGTGAAGGGTGAGACCGAGATGTACTTGAAGTTCGGCGCTCCCCCCCAGGGCACTAGAGGGCATGAATACCTTAACGCTTACAGGTACGTGGTGTTACACCGCCCGCCCAAAGCCAGCCCAGGCGCGGCCCCCAACACGTTCACCCAACTGATGAACGGCGGAAACCCCGTCGTGATCACCCCAGAACAAGTCAAAAAACCTGGCGCAAGTATAGGCGAATTGGATAGTGGTCGTTTCATGTTGAGTTCGGTGAATTTGAACGATTCGGCTTTCGCAGCTTTGAGGGTGACGGGGCACGAGTTCGTGGTGGTGGGGGTGACGAGAGGTGACCACGAGGGAGAACCTGATAAGACGAAGAAGCCCCTCAACCCGGCATCGGCTGCTGGCTTGGAGCACGCTGTCATGAGCTTGAACTTAGGAGGCTCTGATGGCGTCGGTGACTGGACGCTAGGGACGCCCGTCTCCACCACTTACCCTTGAGCCCCAGTTGAGTAGTGCTGGAGACCCGGCTTTAAGAAAGGAGTTTGTTCATGAAACGCCAAATCAGTTTACCGTTGTGTCTGCTGGTGGCCGTGCTGCTGGCGGCTGCGTGCGGGGGGTCGGAGGTTCCCCCCGCCGGGGAGGGGGGCGCGCCCGTGCCCGCGCCGACGGTTGGGGGGCCTGGTTCGGCGGCGCCTGCTGTTTCGAGCACTTCTGCAGTCCCCACTGCGGTCTCCCCTTCCGCTACTGGTAGCAGCAGTCCTGTTACTAGTACTTCTAGCGTTGCTGGTGGTAGTTCTACGAGCATTGTTCCGACTACGACGTCCGCTGCGACACCTCCGGTTGCCATCACGACTGCTGCGACTACAACAATTCCGGTTGACACTACGTCTGCTGTGACTACGACGTCTTCAGCGCCTGAGGTTCCTTTGGGGGTTGATTGCCCTGAGGGGTCTGTGTATTCACGTGAGTTGGAGGGGTGTGAGTTTGCTGTGACTACGACGCCTGAGGCTCCTGTGGGGGTTTCTTGTTCTGAGGGGTCTGCGTACTCGCGTGATTTGGAGGGGTGTGTGGAGCCTCCTCTTCCTCCTGAGAATCTTCGGGCTCAACCTGGGCATGAGCATTTGATTTTGTATTGGAGTCCTGGAGCTTTTTGGCCTGATCCTGCGCCTGTTGAGGGTTGGCTTGTGTCGTTGTATGATTCTGATGGGTCTTTGATGCACGAGTCGGATGCGTCTTCGGAGCCTGTTCTCGACGGGCATGAGGATACTATAGAGGCAGCGAGAAAGAGGGATATTTTGTTTTTCCTCGATTATGAGACTCCTTCTGGGTCGGAGCCGATGGTGCCGTTGAGGGGTGGTGTTGTTTACAGGGTCGGGGTGAGGGCGGTTAACGCGGCGGGGATGAGCGAGGAGGTTTTCGTGGAGTCGAGCCCTTGCGTGGATTGCGCTCCTCCTCCGCCTACGACGACTACTATCCCCGTAGTGGAAGTGGTTCACGAGGAGGGGTTCGTGTCGGTGAGCGCTGGTTGGGCTTACTCGTGCGGGCTGCGCTTAGACGGTTCGGTGGAGTGTTGGGAGTGGATGGCGGATATGCTCCGGCAGCCTGATAAGGGGAGTGGTGACGGTTGGAGTGAGGACGCTTCGACTTTGACGCCCCCTGGGGGTGAGTTTACTATGGTGGACGCTGGTTGGGAGTACGCGTGCGGGTTGCGTCCTAGTGGTGGGGTGGAGTGTTGGGGGCGGAACCCTGCGGCGGGTGTGGACCCCCCTGAAGGGGAGTTCACATCGGTCAGCGTCGGCATAGAACACGCCTGCGCCCTCCGCCCCAGCGAAGAAGTAGAATGCTGGGGGCGGGTCTGGAGAGGCTACAGGGGGCATTTCGCCCGCCCCCCGGAAGGACCATTCACCGCCATCGCAGCGGGCGCAATGGGCTCGTTCGCTGGTTTTTTATGCGGGTTGCGTTCTGGGGGTGAAGTGGAGTGCTGGGGGAGGGGTTATGATGAGGGGGAGGCGTCGCCTCCTTCGGGGGAGTTCAAGTCGATCAGCGGCGGGGGCGGGCAAGACATGTGCGGTTTACGCCGGGATGGTTCCGTGGAATGCTGGAGTCACTATTCTCTGCAGGGGGAACAAGAGGAATGGGATGTTGCTTACCTGCGGACGCCTGGGGGAGTGTTCGAATTAGTCGAGTTGGGGAGAGCGGGATCGTACACGTGCGGGTTGCGCCCCGGGGGGGAGGCGGAATGTTGGGACAGGCACGAAAGCGTGGAAATGGACGGCCCCCCTGAAGGGGAGAAGTATATTGACCTGGCGGTCTGGAGGGATTTCGCGTGTGGCGTGCGTCTTGATCACACGCTGAGTTGTTGGGATCAGGACGCGGCCAATAATGATCGTTACGTACCAGGAGATGGTAAGTATGTTGAGTTCGAAAATGGGATATCCGCGTTCAGTTGCGGGGTGCGTCTTGATGGGACTATTGAGTGCTCAGGGGGAACACGCTCGTACTCGGACAAAACAGGTTGGACAGAATGGAAACGGCTGTCTGACCCTTCAGGGGTGTTCACCTCGGTCAGCGTGGGTTCCGATTACGCGTGCGGGTTGCGCCCCGACGGTGAGGTGGAGTGCTGGGGGTCGGATGAGTTCGGGAAGTCGACTCCTCCTGCTGGGGTGTTTACCCAGATCACGACCGCTGGGGATTACGCGTGCGGTTTGCGCTCCGACGGTGAGGTGGAGTGTTGGGGGGGCAGTGAGTTTGGGTGGTTGTTGAGTAAGGTGACGCCGCCGGAGGAGCGTCTAGTGTCCGTAGACGCCGGCTGGGGAGGCCACGAGTACAGGGAGCTAGGTAGGGACGGGGGGCGAGGTGTTTCTACGGGTTGGGGTTATTCGTGCGGTCTGCGGGAGGGCGGGCGGCCTGTCTGTTGGGGCGGTGAACTCTTCGGACCAATACCGAGTGACACGGTGCGTGAGCGTCATCCTATCTTGTTCCCACCGGAAGGTCAGTTCCTAGACGTAGAAGCGGGGCGGTTCCGGGCGTGCGGGTTGCGTCCTTCTGGTGAGATGGAATGCTGGGGACTGTTCTATGTCTACAATGATGAGAGACAGCTTACGCCGCGGGTCGGTTCAGAAGTCCTTAACCCAGACCCCGCCCCTGGTGAGCGTTTCTTGGACGTGGATGTGGGAGGATGGCACGTCTGCGGGTTGCGCCCCGACGGTGGGGTGGAGTGCTGGGACTGGACGCCAGGTTACCGGTATAGATTAGACGGCCTCTACGAGTACGAATTGGAGGGCCCCTACGAGACGATCAGTTCCGGTTACCGGCACGCCTGCGGCCTGCGCCGAGACGGGGGCGTAGACTGCTGGGGATACAAAGGCCACCTCCAACGCCTCGAAGAAGCCCCTAACTAAAGTTGGGCAACCGGAACCCAGAGCGCCGAACTGAACACGGAGAGAGTTACCCCATGAAACGCCAAATCAGTTTACCGTTGTGTCTGCTGGTGGCCGTGCTGCTGGCGGCTGCGTGCGGGGGGTCGGGGGTTCCCCCCGGCGGGGAGGATGGCGCGCCCGCGTCGCCGGTGGGGGGGTCTGGTTCGGTGGCGCCTGCTGTTTCGAGCACTTCTGCGGTCCCCACCACGGTCGCTCCCGCCGCTACTAGCAGCAGCAGTCCTGTTGCTAGTACTTCTAGCGTTGCTGGTGGTAGTTCTACGAGCATTGCTCCGACTACGACGTCCGCTCCGACGCCTCCGGTTGCGACCACGGCCGCTGTGACTACGGCGTCTTCGGCGCCTGAGACTGAGGCTCCTTTGGGGGTTGATTGCCCTGAGGGGTCTGTGTATTCACGTGAGTTGGAGGCGTGCGAGTTTGCTGCGACTACGACGTCTTCGGCGCCTGAGGTTCCTGTGGGGGTTTCTTGTTCTGAGGGGTCTGCGTATTCGCGTGATTTGGAGGTGTGTGTGGAGCCTCCGCTTCCTCCCGAGAATCTCCGGGCTCAGCCTGGGCATGAGCTTTTGATTTTGTATTGGAGTCCTGGAGCTTATTGGCCTGATCCTGCGCCTGTTGAGGGGTGGCTTGTGTCGTTGTATGATTCTGAGGGGGCTTTGATGCACGAGTCGGATCGGTCTTCGGAGCCTGCTACCGGGGTGAATCAGTGGGGGTACGAGTATACTGTAGAGGAAGCGAGAAAGTGGGATGTTGAGTTTTTCCTCGATTATGAGACCCCCTGGGGGTCGGAGCCGATGGTGCCGTTGAGGGGTGGTGTTGTTTACAGGGTCGGGGTGAGGGCGGTTAACGCGGCGGGGATGAGTGAGGAGGTTTTCGTGGAGTCGAGCCCTTGCGTGGATTGCGCTCCTCCTCCTCCGCCGCCTATCCCTGTGGTGGAAGAAGTTTCCGAGGGGGGGTTCGTGTCGGTGAGCTCTGGTTGGGCTTACTCGTGCGGGCTGCGCGTGGATCATTCGGTGGAGTGTTGGGAGTGGATAACGACTGCTACGCCGCTGCGTCCTGCCGGGGGGCAAATTGTTGGCTATATTTGGAGTGAGGACGTTTCTAATCTGACGCCGCCTGGGGGGGAATTTGTTATGGTGGACGCTGGTTGGGAGTACGCGTGCGGGTTGCGCCCCAGTGGTGGGGTGGAGTGTTGGGGGCGGAACCCTGCGGCGTCTGTGGAACCCCCTGAAGGGGAATTCACATCGGTCAGCGTTGGTGTAGAGCACGCCTGCGCCCTCCGCCCCACTAATGAGGTGGAATGTTGGGGGTGGGTTATAGTAGGGTTTACAGAGCCTTACGTGCGCCCTCCGGAAGGGCCATTCACCGCTATCGCAGCGGGCGAGGCGGGTCCCGGTTCGTTTACTGCTGGCGTTTTGTGCGGATTGCGTCCTAAGGGTGAAGTGGAATGCTGGGGAGGAGGTTATGATGAGGGGTATGTTGAGGGGAAGGCGTCGCCTCCTTTGGGGGAGTTCAAGTCGATCAGCGGCGGGGGCGGGCGCGACATGTGCGGTTTACGCCTGGATGGTTCCGTGGAGTGTTGGGGGAGCCCCTCGCTTGCGGAGCGTAGTCCTCCTCCGCTTGGGGAGTTCAGCATGGTCAGCGCGGGGAGTTGGGTGTATGCGTGCGGGTTGCGCCCCTCCGGTGAGGTGGAGTGTTGGGATAAGTGGGCTGATAGTGGGCGTGACGCCCCTGTGGCTCCGGAGGGGAAGTTCACCTGGGTAAGCATGCTGAGTCGGGTTGCTTGCGGTCTTCCCGTTGACGGCGGGGTGGTGTGCTGGAATGTTGAGACTGCGGAGAGAAGCCCTTGGCGGGTGCGTGAGGGGGAGTTCAAATCTCTCAGCACCGGCAGGTGGAGTCACAACTGCGGTTTGAGGGTTGATGGTGAGGTGGAGTGCTGGCCGTGGGAGGAAGAGGAGTTCGGGGAGGCTTCCCCTCCGAGTGGGGTGTTCGAGTCCGTGAGCGTTAACGACTATTATTCCTGCGGGCTGCGCCCCGGCGGTGAGGTGGAGTGTTGGGGGTCGGATGAGTTCGGGAAGTCGACCCCTCCCGCTGGGGTGTTCACCCAGATCATTACTGCTGCGGATTACGCTTGCGGGTTGCGCCCCGGCGGTGAGGTGGAGTGTTGGGGGGGCAGTGAGTTTGAATGGCTGTTGAGTAAGGTGACGCCGCCGGAGGAGCGTCTAATTTCAGTAGACACCGGCTGGGGAGGCCACTGGGAGATTTCCTCCCCGGGTTCGATGCCGCTTCGTGATATTATGGGTTGGGGTTATTCGTGCGGCCTGAGGGCGGACGGAAAGCCTCTATGCTGGGGCGGTGAAACCTCGGTTAAAGTCAGTTTGGGTGACACGGTGCGTGAGCAGCATCCCATCTTGTTCCCACCAGAAGGTGAGTTCCTGGACGTGGAAGCGGGGCGGTTCCGGGCGTGCGGGTTGCGCCCCTCCGGTGAAGTGGAATGCTGGGGACTGTTCTTCGTCTTCGATGATAAGATACGGCTTACGCGGCGGGGCGGTTTAGAAGTCCTTAACCCGGACCCCGCCCCTGGTGAGCGTTTCTTGGACGTGGACGTGGGAGGGTGGCACGCCTGCGGGCTCCGCCCCGACGGTGGGGTGGAGTGCTGGGACTGGACGCCAAATTACCGGTATAGATTAGACGGCCACTACGAATACGAATTGGAAGGCCCCTACGAAACGATCAGTTCCGGTTACCGGCACGCCTGCGGCCTCCGACGAGACGGCGGCGTCGACTGCTGGGGATACACAGGTCGCCTCCAGCGCCTCGAAGAAGCCCCTAATTGAAATCGGACAACCGTGCGGAGCGTGCGTCGCAGCAGCACTTGTCGCAGCAGCACTTCTGACCAGTGCTTCCTTCTCTGAGGACTCTGGGGAGGGACTCTGGGGAGCGCGACCCGCCGGCGCGACCAGCGGCGGCGGGCAGGAGCGAACGTCCGGCGGTTGTCGCAGGTTCTATGGTAGAGTCAGCAACCTATGGTGAGACTTGGAAGTAAAGTCTTATTAAGTGTCCGTGCAGCTAGTAGCGTCGTTATGGGCGTGAGGGCTAGTTTTGACGATAGGAGGCGGCCGTGCCGTTGACTAGAAAACATTTAAGTGAAAAGCCAATTCTTGGTAGGTCATTCACGCCAGGTCGGAGTTCCGCGAATACCGATGGTGACCCGCCTGCTGGTGGAGCGATCCGAGTTCACCGCCTGCTAGGAGAGAGGGCGGGTGCTCTGGGATGAATTCAGACACGATCCAACCGACCCAACTAGAAGAGCAGCCAAGCCCTGACGACAGCCATCGTCCGAGCGCTGGAGGCGTTGGAGAGGACTCCATGAAGACTGTGCAGCAGATGGCACGCCAGAGCGCACGCCCCTTTGTCGCAGTCATGTTCGTGGTGCTCCTCCTCCTCCCCGTGTCTGTCATCACCGCATATAAGTTGGGAGCTCGCAGCGCCCTTGAAGGAGAGGGATCTGGGAGCGCAGTGTGGGACGCCGGATACGAGATTGGACTTAGAAACGGGAATCTGGCCTGCCTGCGCAGTGACAACGAGGTGCAGGCTCAAACTAGGAGAGTGGACAGTAACTAACTTAAATAGGACACGACCGCCCAAGCATCCGCAACTCTGACGGACGCGGCTTTGCTGGGCGACGCGGCTTCGCTGGGCGGGGTGGCGCGAGGCTTTACCGTGCGGGGGTGGCAGCGGCGGGGCGGGGGGTCTCGTGTGTGCGGGCTGCGCGGGGAGGTTTACTGCTTTTCTAGGCGGGGGATGAGCGTGTCGAACACGTCGCGCCAGTCGCCTACGAAGCCTAGGTCGCACCAGTCGAAGATCTCGGCGTCGGGGTCGGTGTTTACCGCCACGATGCTGCCGGAGGATCGGACGCCTACTGTGTGGTTGAAGCGGCCGGATATTCCGACGGCGATGTAGAGGCGGGGGGCGATGGTGTGGCCGGTGATGCCTACCTGGCGCGCTCGGGGCATGGCTGCGACGTCGGTGACCTTGCGGGTGGCGCAGAGTTCTGCGCCTATGCGACTTGCGGCTGAGTTCAGAAGGGCGTAGTCGGCGGTGTCTACGCCTTTGCCGACGCCTATCACTACCTGGGCGCGCGTTAGGAGGCTGCTGTCGTCGTCTCGTCTGCGCTCGGTCGCCCGCACCCTGCCGCGGGGGGTCGCCTTGATTTCGATGACAGGGGGTTTGGCGCTCTGTCTGGGTTGAGGCAGTTGGAAGACCCCGGGTCGCACGGTCGCCATCTGGACGTCTGAGGTGCAGCCGATGGCTGCCACCAGGCGTCCGCCGAAGGCGGGCTTGTCGGCGACGAGGCGGCCGTCGACGCATCTCAACCCCACGGCGTCGCCGGTCAGTCCTGCGTCCAGTTCGGCCGCTAGCCGCGAGGCGACCTCCCGACCCCAGGCGGTTCCGAGGGCGAGGATCGCCCAAGGCTTTTCCGCTTCCGCCCACTCCAGGGCGGCGCGGGCGACGTCTTCTTCCGGGAGCCTCGTCGGGGAGGCGGGGGAGCCGTTGGCGTGCGGCCCGGAGGGGGTTTCCGGCGAGATGATCCTCACGGCGGCGTCTGCGCCCCAGCGCCCTAGGTCTTCTTCTAGCGCTGACGGCTCCCCTAGGGCGGTCACCCGTCCGCCCAAGGCGGAGGCAAGTTCTGCGGCTGCGCCCAGCAGTTCCTTGGTGCCGCGCTCCCGCCCGGGTTCCGCCAGCACCGCCACCACGGGCGCTTTCGGGTCTTCTAGATGCGCTGCCGCCGAGGGCGGAGTTGCGCCGTCTGCGCCGCCGCTGCGCCGCGTCCCCTCAGAGGCTTGTGTCTCGCTGCCGGGGAGCGTCCCCCCCGAAGCGGAATCCTCAGCCGCGGGACTGGCGGCGGGGAGCGCTCCTCTCTCGGTCAGCACCGCCACGGCCTGATCCACCTGCTCGGAGAGGCTCCCTCGGAGCACTTCCCGGCGCCGGTCGACCTGAATGCTGCGGACTTCGCCCACCCAGGTAGGGCTGGCCGCCGCCCCCCACGGCCCGTCCCCCAGGTCGGCTGCGGCGAGGTGTTCGATGCGTTCTGCGTCCACGCCCGCCCAGACGACCGGATCCTTGATCTTGCAGGGGTCGCACAGGCGCTCCGCGCAGGACAGCACGCACGGCATCTCCATCTCCACCTCCACCCACTCGTCGTCGTGTTCCAAGAGCAGCGAAAGGTGCTCGCCCATCAGAGACAGCTTGCGGACGCCGCAGGCGAACGGAAGATCTAGGATCTGCGCCAACTGGGGAGGGACTTGACCGGTGTCGGCGTCCACGGAGTTCCGCCCGCAGAGGATCAGGTCGAACGGCCCTAGCAGCCGGACAGCCGCCCCCACCGCCTTGGCGGTGGCCAGCGTGTCGGAGCCGGCGAAGGCTGGGTCGCTCACGTGAAATCCTTGGTCGGCGCCGAAGGCGATCGCCTCTCGGCAGACCGTCTCCGCCGACGGCGGCCCCAGGGTGAGCACGCTGAGGGTGCCTCCGCTCGCCTGGGCGATTTCCAGCCCCTTAGAGACGCCGCGGCGGCAGTAGTCGTTCATGTGCAGGTCGAGCCCTTGGCGCACCAGCCTGCCGTCGATGCCGAGCTGCATGTCCTCGACGACGGGTATCTGCTTGGCGAGAGCCAGCACCCGCAGAGGGCGGGAGGGGGAGATGGCGGGCTGGCCGGCGGTTTCGCGCACGGAGTTCACGGAGTTCACGGAACTCAAGGAGACCGAAGGGGGGCGAGCACCCCAGGGGTGGTGAAGAGGTGAGCGCTTTCGTTGAGGGAGAGCAGCTGCATGTGCTCGCCCGAACCTCTCAGGCGGCAGACGCCGGTGTATGAGATCTCCACGAAGAAGACGCTTTCAAGCCCGATGAAGTGGCTCAGAAGGGCGTTGATGGTCCCTCCGTGGGCGGTGACCATGACCGTCCGCCCGTCGTGGTCAGGACGCCAGGCTTCCCAAGCCCTGACGACCTGTTTCCGAAAGATGTGAGGATCGAAGAAGCCCGCCTCTTCCCACTGGCGGTTCTTCAGGCGCCGCCACTGGGGATGGTTCTCGCGCCTCATGTCCTCGACGGGGATGTATTGGGTGCTGAAGTGGTCGATTTCGGAGAAACCCTCCACCACCTCAGGGAGGATTCCTAGGCGCTCGGCCAGCGGTGCGGCGGTTTCGACGGCGCGCAGCTTAGGGCTCGTGGCGATGTGCTCGACGGCGGGGGTGCTGTCGTCGAGGTACCACTCAGCTAGGCGGAGCGCTTGTTCCCGACCAAGCGGGCTGAGCCCCGGATCGGCTGGGGCGTGGGAGTTCTCCACTCGCTCGGGCAGGGCGTGGCGCACCAGTATGACGTTCATGGGAAGCACGGTACACACTGCCCGGAAGAACTAGTTAGTAGACCGTGATGCTCCAGTCGTTGGGGATGAACTGACCGGTTTCTGGGTCGTTGCTGGCGAGTGCTATCTCCAGGTATTCCGTGCCCGCAGGGACAAGAACGACCTTGGCAAATCTTGATCCTTGCCCGGGTTCGGATATCAATACTCCCTCCTCTTTCCAGTCGTATTCACCCAGGGAGTACAGGTTGATGGTGGCCGCACAAGCCTCGCAGACGAATTCGATCCCCTTGGATTCTCCGCCGGTTTCGAATCGGTAGACGTCGTTGCCTCTGCCCTTGAAGACGGTGCCCGCAGCGGTGTCTATCGAGTTGAGAGTCCGCGGGTCTGTGAAGGTGAGCGCCCAGCTTCCGTCTGCGACGACTTCGATCGCGTCTGGGGGGTCGTAGCGGCCGAAGGAGAACGAACTTCTGCCTTGATATGAGCCGAGTGTATAGACGATCTGGTCGGTGGGTTTTCCGTAGGAATCCACGGCGGTGACTTGAAATCCGTCGATGCCGTCGTGCGTGACTTCCATTATCCAGCGGGTCGAGTCCAGGGCGGAGCCAGGGTCGATGCCTATGACGTCGGGGCCGCTTCCCGAGAACGTGACCGGCTGCTTGAGAGGGGTTTCGGCGGGTGTCTGCTGGTCGATGTCGGGATTTTCGGGGAGAGTGGTGGAGGATTGAGCGACGCTCTCCTCGTCGACATCGGAGCTGTCCGGTTGGTCATTTGAGACAGGCGCCAGGGTGGGCGACTCGTCTGGCGACTCGTCTAGAGCGGAGGAAGTTGCGGGGGTTGCGGGGGAGGAAGCGGCTGACGTCGAAGGTTCAGCCTCTCCGGACGTGAAGACTGGGTCGTCCGAGGCAGTGACGGATGCAGAAGTCGAGCACCCTGATACCAGGAGAATCGCAGCTGCCGCAGCCAGAATTCCTCTCGACTTGTTGTTCATATGGCAAAGTCTAGCAATGGCTATCGACACCACTCAGGTTCTCTTCACGCCGGATGATCTCGACGAAGTCCTTCGGCACATGCAGGAATTGGCCGACAGAGGCGACGGGAAGTGTTGGATGAACCTGCAGCCCTGGGTGGACGAGGAAGACGCCCCGCCCAACTCCCCGCTAGGTCGCATGTTCTCGGCTAGGGGCCCGGCCATCCCTATGGCCACATGGGTTCCGGCCCGTCGCAGCCGCAGCGCCCGCCGCAGCGCGCCGGCCACCGTGGGGCTGAGCCATATAACCGGGCGTTTCGCCGTGACCCGCTTGGCCGAGAGGGGAGTGGACGTGCCCAAAGGGTGGACGCTGAAGCAGGATCACAACCGCCGCGGCCTGGTGTTTGAGATTTCCGAGGAGACTTCCCCCAGAAGTCTCCTGGAGTTCATGCTGGCGTCGTCCACCGCGCTCAGCGGCGTGCCGATCACCGACCGCTGGATAGCCGAAGTCTTCATCCAGCGCTAACTGCTGCGCTCTTTTCGCTCATTCTGCCGCTGGCCGGCTTGAGGCCGGCTTGACCCCCCAGTGCTTGGGAGGTGGCTGTCTGCTCGTCTGTCCGTCCTGCTGACGGCGCCTGGCGGCCGCGCCCGCCTGCCGCGCCTGGCTGTCCGGCTGGCGATGCTACGCTTGCCGAATGAGCGAAACGTCTAAGCAACCAGCAACAGGAGTCGATGTGTCGAGGGGCGAGACGCCCGGAGTCGATGTGTCGATTTGGGAGGTGGACAGCCCGGTGGGCCGCCTTGGGTTGGTGAACACCGACGCAGGGTTGCTGAGGCTCTGCTACCTGATCGGCGGCGAGGGGAAACCCGCCGGCCTCGAAGACCTGGCGTCGGAACTGAGGGCCGGTTCGAGCGGCGTGAGAGTCGCAGGAGTTAGCGTTGACCCCGAGCCTTTCGACGATGTCCGCCGCCAACTTGACGACTACTTCGCACGCCGTCTGCGCCGGTTCACGCTTACTCTCGACTGGCGGGCAAGCAGAGGGTTCTACCTCAAGGTTCGCAGGGCCGTCTTCGGCATTCCCTACGGCCAAGTTCGCAGCTATACGGAGATCGCCGCCGAGGTCGACAGCGAAGACGCAGCCCGCGCCGTGGGTCAGGCCATGGCCACCAACCCGCTGTCGCTGGTCGTGCCGTGCCATCGGGTGGTCAGAAGCGACGGTTCGAGGGGTCACTACGGAGGAGGGAGAGAAGCCAAGGGCTACCTCCTCGATCTCGAAAAAGGCTTCGTGGACTGAGGGGGCTGCGCTAGCGCCCTGCCAGCACCTCTTCGAGCAGCCCCTCCAGCGGGTCGCTGCCCCAACTCAGCAGGCTCAACCCAGGGGTGTTTTCGTAGATCGACTGGTCGAAGGTCACCGCTCGGCGGTCGCTCCTCAAAGTCAGCAGCCAGGCGCCGTCAATCTCGGGGTGCTCTCTGAAGCGCTCCCTGACAGCCCCTACTGCGAACAGGTTCTCCTTCAGTCCCTCCAAGTCCATGGCGGGCGAGAGGTCTTCTTGATGGCGAGGAACGGAGTCCAGGTTCTGCAGCTGCAGAGGGGCGGCGTCGAGGCGTCCGAGCGTTCTCTCGAATTCATCAGCGGCGTCCGCCGGCGACATTCGCCGCATCGCAGCCTGCTCGAAGAGCACCTCGGTGGAGGCGAGCACAGGCTGAGCGTTACCCACGACGTGCGTGAACCAGTCGTGGCGATCTGCGATGCGCGTGTAGATGTCCTCCTCCACGGTTCCCTTGTAGAAGAAGTTGGTGACGTGAACGGCGGGGCGCCCGCCGATGCGGTCGACGCGGCCTATGCGCTGCTCCACCCGCATAAAGTTCCACGGAAGGTCGAAGTTGAAGAGACGGGCGCAGGTCTGCAGGTTCAGCCCCTCCGACATGGAGTCGGTGCCGACCAGTATCCGCCCTTCGCCCCGCCGGAACAACTCCTTGACCTCCTCTTTGGGGAGCGGCTCCCAGCGCTGGGTTTTGCTGTTCCAGCGTTCGCCTCCCCTCCCCGAGTAGCAGAGCACCCCCTCCGCGTAGGTAGAGCGGAGTTGCTCTCGGATGTAGTCGAGGGTGTCGGTGTATTGGGTGAAGATCACCGCCGTGCGGTGCCCAGCGCTGAAACTCTCCCGCAGCAGGCTGTGCAGCCGTTTCATCTTGGGTTCGTCGGGCGGTCTGTTCGCCAAGTCGCTGACGAATGCATCAAGCTCGTCGATCTCTACCTGCAGGTCGCCGCTGTCAGCGGTGAGATCGGCGGTCTCATAAGACTGCGAGGTTTCGAGAGCGTGCTCGTCGTCCTCGTCTAGCAGGGCGTCTAGGGCGACTCGGTGGTCGCGGAGCGCTTCCAGGCGGCGCTCCAGTGAGCGCTTCACGGCGTGGAAACTCGAGGTCAGACGGCGGCGGTAGACGGTCATTATGAAACCCAGGGGAGCGTTTCGCTTGCCCTCCTTGAGATAGACGTCGTAGTAGCGCATGATGTAGTCCTCGATGCGGTCATAAAGCGCCTGGTTACCGCCGAGGTCGCAGAAGGCGTCGCAGACTTTGCGGACGGGGATGGTCGTCTCCGCGAGCCCCGAGCGGGGGGCGGCGGGGGAGCCCGCGGCGGCGGCGCGGGCGGCGCTCGAGGTTGACAGGGAGACGGACCCCTCGGCGGCGGAACCCTCGGTGGTTTGCGGGGTGGCGGCTGAGCGCAGGGCGGCGGGGGAGCCTTCGGCAGCGGGCAGGGCGGCGCGCAGGGTGGCGCGGGTGGTGCGGAAGATGCGGTCGCGTACCGGCGTGTTCGCCCGCAGCCACTCGTCCCAACACTCGCGGTCGCTGCGGGGTATCTCCCCCGCAGCGAAGCGGTCGAGACCCGTGGTGTGGAAGTTAAGCAGCCGGTCAGCGCCAACCCAGCCGAGCCGTTCCTGAACGGACTCTTTCACGAAGGCGTCCGGTTCGGCGAAGTCGATCTGGGCGGCCAGCATCGTCTGAAGGAAATTCCAGTGCCTGACCGGGAACGCCTCAAGGAGTTCTTGGTAGTAACCCTCCATTTTTT
The DNA here is from genome assembly GCA_965242895.1 of Acidimicrobiales bacterium. Taxonomy (GTDB): domain Bacteria; phylum Actinomycetota; class Acidimicrobiia; order Acidimicrobiales; family CATQHL01; genus CATQHL01. The sequence continues at coordinate 402,359 of OZ251507.1, read as the reverse complement.
CGGCTGAACTGCTCCAGAGTTCGGGCAGACCCATGAGGTTGAGGATGTCCCAGAGGTCGTGTGTGTGCAGCTGCATGGGGGTGGCTGAGGCGGCCAGCAGCACCCTCCACATGTCGTGTTTCTTGAGCTCGATGAGGGTGGCCAGGAGTTGGTTGGGGGTGTCGGTGGGTTTCGACCCTCGGCGTCGGGCGTGGTGTATTTCGTCGACGAAGACCAAGTCCCACGCATCGCCGTCAAGCAGATCGTTGCGGTGCTGTCGGCGTCTGGCCAGGTGAGAGGACGCCAGCAGCACCGGGGCAGCCCGCCAGGGGTTGCTCCCCGGCGGGATGGGCGTGCTGCGCTCGTTTGCCCGTCTGCTCAGTTCGTCGCTCGTCCAGCCGTCTGCGCTCCCTGGCGGGATGGGTGTGCTGCGTTCGTTTGCCCAGCAGAGTTTCCGTTTGCCCAAGTCCAGGCGGGGCACGTCCAGCAGCAGTTTCTCGCTGAGTTCTTCCTGCCACTGCTTGAGCACTGAGGCGGGCACCAGCAGCAGGGCGGTGGAGATCGTGCCCGAGAGCAGCAACTCCCGCAGAGCCAGGCCGAGTTCGATGGTCTTGCCCAGCCCCACCTCGTCGGCCAGCAGGTAGGAGCGAGGCCAGCTCTCCACGATGCGCCGGGCGATGGCCGTCTGGTGCGCCCAGGGACGGACGCCGGCTGAGACCAGTCCGACGCCGCTGCAGCTCAGCGGGGCGTCGCGAACGGCTTCTAGGCGCTGGCGTTCAAGCTCGGTGAGCGCCGGCGCCGGCGTCGGCGGCTCGGGCGGCTCTGGTGGGGACTCGGGCAGGATTTCAAGCGGGTCGCAGACCTCGGGCGGAACCTCCAGCGGGTCGCGGGCCTCGGGCGTCCAGCCCTCCTCGTCGGGCAGCAGTTTGAGGAGGTCACGCTCCACGGCTTCGGGCAGCGGCACGCTCTTCCATCTGCCGACAGCCCGACCCTGCCAGAGCTGCTCAAACTCCTCGACGCGGGGCTGCCCATGGCTCTCCCAGGACGCCCCCCAGGAGGTGTGAACGTCAAAGGTTTCGTAGTTCTCCGTCCAGCCCCGCGCCGACTCGTTGATGCTGCCGTGGAAGACGATGCGCCCCCCGGCAGCGTCGCTAAGGACGCCCCACTTGGAGTGAAAATAGCGGGCGGTCTCGGGGCGATCGGCGGTCAGCGGCACGCCGCCGTCGTCGCAAGGCAGACCGACTCGTATCTGCAGCCGCTGCTCCCTCACCAGCCAAGCCACGACTTCGAGGCGCCTGCGGCGCAGCGCTTCCTCCAAGCTCTCAGGGTCGGAGTCGGCTGAGCCCTCGATGTCCGCCAGCAGGCGCTCGGTGAGGACGTCGTCGAGCGGTGTGCGCCCCAACAGAGCGTTGCGGTCGTCTTCGGTCAGCTGCGCCCCGACCAGCAGACGCATAACGCCGCCGCCAGCGACGAAACGGGCTACACCCGCCGCTGCGCTAACAAACGCCGAAGAAGCGAAGTAGCCCGCCACCCTGTCATAGCGCACCGCCCGCTGCAGCACCGGGACGTAGAAACTCCCCAACAGGTCGCGCGATCCCCCGTAATGGGAGAGCAGGTGAAGGTCGGCAAACCCTCCGGGGTTGGATGCCTGGGTATGAGTCCCTTGGGTTTGGGGTGGGGGCGGTTGGGGTGTCGGTGTGTGGGTGCAGTCCGGCAGTTCCGGGGGAGGTTCTCCCAGTTGGTTCTGGGCTTGGGCCGGGTCGGGGTATGGGGTGTGTGGTGGCGGTGTGTGGGTGTCAGTTGGCGGGCCTGGGGGCGGTTGGGGCGGCTGTGTGTAGGTATCGGTGTGGGGTGAGGTGGTGTTAGGCAGGGGGGTGTCGGAGACCCCCATAGCGTCCTCGCCCGACCCGTGGGCCGCGGGGTTAGTCATTTAGGTGGCTGCTAGCAGGGCGGTTCATCTCTAGGTGGGTTCGGAACCTAGCTCGTCGCTCGAGGTAGGGTCACCGGGGCTGTCACCTCGGAGGCTTACAGAGTCGCCTGCGGTCGTCTCGGCGGCTTTGGCATAGTCGTCAAAGGTTTGTTTGTAGACCGTTTCCTCGTCCGGTGGGCGTTCCAAGTTGGGGAAGTATGATGACGTCAGCCGATCTAGGTGACCGGCTTCGTCTATATTCCAGCCACCCTTGATGTTCTTGGAGCGGGGGATCGCCTTGAGCAGTGCTTGTAAGCAGTTTTGGAAAGGTTCGGAGCTAGCCAGTCTCCGTTCGTCCAGCCAGCGCTTGGCGGCTTCGGGGCCGTCTTCGGATGTGACATAGAGGGCGGTGTGGACGGCGTCGATGAGGGTGTCAAATTCCAGATTTTTTCGATTAACCTCAGGGCCGCTGTCCTCGCCGCGCCGCAGCCGCTCCCGTGGCTTGAGCAAGCGGACATTGCCCCCATTTGAGGTAAGTATCTTGGCCTTCTTCAGGTCGTCGATGTCCAAACCACCCGTCGCGATGGCGAGTTTGCGAGCTTCGTCATATGGGAACTTGCGGGCCTTGAAGAGTTCCCAGGCGGCGACTGCGAAATCAGTCAGGGGGTCGAAGTCGGCTTCGCGTCCGATAAGCCTGGCCTTGAGCAGCCGGGTGGCCTCGGCTCTCGCCACGTCCAGGGCTTCCTCGGGGCGCAGCAGCCGTGAGGTGCCGTCTTCGGACGCTTCTACGGAATGAACGGGCCAGTGCTTGGAGAGTTCGGCCAGAGTAGGCCCGTAGGTGGAAAGCATAAGGTCGACGCCGTTCAGCCCGTGCTCAGCGAAGCGTTTGTAGGCTTCGGCAGCGGCTTTGCGAATGTCGGCTGCTAAGTCGTCGAAATAGGTGCGGTCGCTTTTTTCGGGACGCGCCGAGCGCTTGCGACAGACCAGGAGGATTGTCGAAGACACAGAGTTCTTGTTGGCCTGGTGCAGGGAATGCTCGGATTCGGTGTGAACAGGCCAGGACGTACGGATGCTGAAGCCGGCCTGCATCAGGGAAGTGCCGAGGGCGTCCCAGGCTTCGGCGCTTTTGTGGGTGAACATCACCGTCAGAACGCCGTCGTCGCGCAGCACGCGGAGGCATTCCCGGAAGATGGCCTCCATCTTCACTATGTAGTCGTGGTTTGCTAACTCCTTGGCGCGCATGCCGGCGGAGGTGAAGCGGGCTGGGTTGGTGACAGCTTCTCCTTTTTTGCTGGTGAGTTCCGCTTTGTACAGCTCTGGCCAGAGTTCCCCTAGGGTGCGCTTTTGCCAGACGTAGAAGTAGTCGGAGAGTTCGGCGTACATGACGTTGTCGTAGTAGGGCGGGTCGATGCATACCAGCGTCTGCGAGCCGTCCGCTATTTGTGTCAGGTTGCCAGCGTTCTCCGCGGTGACAGTCACTTTTGGTAGCGGAACTGGGGTTTTCTTTAGTGCTGATTGCTCTGGGTCGGTGCCGAGGAGGAGTTCGGCGATCTGTGCGTAGGCGTCTAGCAGTTGCCTGAGCGTCCAGGCGAAGAGTTCTGACCCGGCTTCGAATTCTGCGAACGTCCAACGGATAGGGAAGGCGTGCATGCTGAAGGCATGAGCAATGGCTTGCCTGTTTACATTCCAGGCCACCTGCCGGGAGTTCCAATCCACGGCCTTGTCTAACATGAATGAGAGCAGGGCAGCCACCGCCTCTGCCTGCTGCGGGTCGGAGGTTTCCGACTGCATCTCGGTGGTGATCTTGCGCCACTCTTCCACGAAACAGCCGTGTGCGAGGAGTTGTCGCGGGGTGAACATGTCGCGCCATTGGCGCATGCCGTAGTTGTGAGGTCGTTTATCGTTGCCTTCGGGTATGGGTTCGGTGGGCAGGACGTTCTGGCGCTTCCAGTCGGGTAGCAGCCGTTCTAGTTCGCGTTCGGCTGCTATCAGGGCTTCAGTGTCTGTTTCGGTGGGGAGTCGTAAGCCTCGGCCCTGCGGAGTGCGGATCGCCACGGCGTAGAGAAGTTCGCCCATGCGCCCCGCCTGCGCCTCGTCTTTGATGTAACTACTGTCGATGGTGAGGCTGTCCCAGGGCGAAATCCCTTTCCCGCGTGAGACGGTTCCGCGATCCGGATCAAAGTCGATCTCGTCTCCTTCTGCTAGCTCGAAGGCAGGCTCAGCGAGTTCTTTCCCGTTGCGGTGGGTGAGCAGGCGCACGGCCACGGGCTTGCTGCCGCGACGCAACCAGTGGCTGTAAAGAAGCGGGACGAGTTTCCCTGTGCGGGGGCAGGCCACCGTGCGGGCGTAGAAGTATGTTGCGGTTTTTTGATCGGGAAGTGAGGGAAAAAACTTTTCCAAACGTGTCTGAAGGCGTGTTACCAGTTCATTTCCCCAGTGCTTTAAGTCGCCCTTTATAGATAAGCCGTAGCGGGCGGGGATTTCTACACCTGTTTTAAGCACGGATACGGCTACTGGATTCAGGTCGTTGGCTCGGCTAGGGAGTCGATAACGTAAGGCCTCATAGGGAATAGAGCCTCCGCCCGCGGTGGGATCTAAAACCTCGGGGATTCGTCCCCAGGACAATTCAAACACTTTGTGGAGAACCAGTAACTGCTCGATCGTGGGGCTGTTCTTGTATGCCTGCGAATAGGTGAAAGGATTCGGAATCCGGATTCCGGTTTTTTTAGCAACCTGCATTTTGAGGTTCGCCGTCACTGGGTCGCCCCTGACACCGCAGAGATTCAAGAACCACTCCTTGTAGGCCTTTTGGTCTTCAAGTTCCGGCGTTTGAGGAAACCTCCCCGCTAACTCAGGCGACCAGGGGGGCAGCAGGCTGCCGAGGATGGCAGCTGCACTGGCCACCAGGGGTTTGCGCGCCCACCAGATGTGCAGGGTCTTCAGCTTCGGAAACTGTCCTGGTATAGGCGAAGACTCACGGCGGCATTCAATCCCGATCTCCTTAACAGGGAAGTATTCTTCGATGAGAAGCCGAGGCGGTTCCTGCCCAGAGTCGTTCACATCGTTTAGGTAGACGCTCCTGTCTATGTCTTTCCCCCCCAACCGAGAAGGCTCCGCCTCGACAGCGTCCACCGTGTCTCAGTCCTCGGCGGAGAGGATGCGGAGCGCCCGCAGCGCCCGGCCCTCAGACGCCCCGTCGGTTTGGGCGTACCAGTACAGGGCTTCTTCGCTGCTGAAGGCTGCTATCCAGCGCTCGACTGCGTGCCTGCGCACAGGTTTGCGGAGCGGCAGGGCGGCGCCCACGGTCAGCGCTAGGAGCACCCCTGGGTCTTGGGGGAGGTTGAACGGGCGCTTGCGGCGTGGGCTCACCGCGGAACGCTGGTAGCCCGAGTCGGCTACGGCGTCGGTTACGCAGGCTCGGAACGGCGCAGTCCTGTCCGCAGGCACGTTCAGCACCTGGCGTGTTTGGCCGTTACCGGTTTCTGTGAGCGTGAACCCCCAGCCGTCGAGAGCCGGAGTGGGCTGCAGGCGCAGTTCGAAGCGGCGTTCGCTGCGCCCAGTTACGCCCATCAACTCTCGCGGGCTAGTTCCGCTTCGACGCTCAGACGCCCTGGGTCGTTGGCCGCCACAACGGAGCGCAAGTTTTGCCACTCTTTGCCCGCAATCGAAAGAACTCCGGCTGGTGTCAGGTCGATTCGCAGTCGTCCTGAGACGTCTCGGCTTGCGTCGGCCAATTTCAGGAGAAGGTCTTCCAGCCGCTGATAGTCCTCAGAGGCGCCTGCTAGTTCCGCCTTCAAGCCGCCTTTCAGCCCCTCGAAATCCGCGGTCACGCGAACATCAACCCTGCACCCCCAGCGCGGCAACTGCGGTATGCAGAACCCTAGTTTCCGCAGGTCGGACACTCCTTCGCCAGGGTCGGCTGAGGCCGTGATGTGAACCGCGGTTACCGCAGGCGACCCCATGTCGGTTATCTGGTCTTCGACCTGCTGGAAAGACACCCCGACGCTGCCCGTGCCTTTGATTTTCCGGTCTTTGTGCTCTGCGGCGCTTATGCCTAGTTCGGCTGCCCGCTCAGTCGAGAGCACGCTTAGGTCGTCCAGCTTGGCGTGAGTGATGGCGGAGGGTGTGAGCGGCGCTGCGCCCGCTGAGGCTGGAGCAGGTACGACGATCAGCCCCCCGGTTATCTGCGCTTGCGTTGCCAGCGCCGCTAGGACGTCTTTCTTGGGTGGTTCGCCGTCCAGGGTTTCTTCTAGGCGGGAACGGAGGGCGCCCCCGCTGATTTCGCCCGAGGTTCCGTGGTCTTTTAGCGCGGCGGTGATGCTCTCGGCGCTGACGGGTTTACGCAGCAGACGCAGCGACCTGGCGCGCTTGGGCGTATACAGCCAGGTGTCGCCCGCTATTCGCACCGACGGCGGCCTGCTCTCTGCGCCCCAGGCCCGTTCCCGTTCAGCGTCGTAGTAGACCCAGGTGCCGTTGCGGATGCCCGCCGAGATGGTCTCCTGAATGAGGGTGGCGTCGAGCAGTATCTGCTGGCTGTGGTCGCGCCAAGGGGACTCGGCTAGCTCTTTGGTGGTTACCTCCCCGCTGCGACCGAACCCTGTCGCCTTGGCCAGCCGGTCTGTGGGAGGGGCGCTGCCTGCAATCTTGCCGTACTCCCGCAGGACGCTGAGAACGGTTTTGGTTTGGGACCTCTTGGCCTGCCCTTGATCTACGGGCGGGAGTTCAAAGTGCCGGACGTTGTCGTTTCGGGACGCATTCTCCGGCCAGTAGAGATGTCGGTATGCCCGGCATACCGCTATGGAGGTTTCTAGGTTTGCGCTGTCAGCTAGCTTCTGTAGGCGCTTGCGTACTTCGGGGGAGAAGTCCGAGCGACGCTGAGGGTCGTCCGCAAGGCGTTTGGCGGCCAACTCGAACCGGACCCTCTCCCGCATCGATTCTCGTCCGTTCCCGTCCGCGACGAGAGCCAGCACTCCGTTTCGGTAAGTTCGGTTTGATTCTGAGGCACCAGAGAGGCGAAAAACATCGAGAAGTGGTGGGGGATAGGGGGGGGGGGGGGGTAGTTGCTGAACTATCCCTAGAAGAGCTTACACGAACGTCGACGTAGTTAAAAACGGCGAGGTGCAGTCGCGGTTCGTCGGGCACGTGGGCGGGCGCGCTGGGGCCATGGACGACTTTGAGCTCTCCCTCGGAGGGGAACAGATTTCTGATGCGGCGGTCTAACTCTTCGGTTACGTCTGACTCGGTGACGTTGTCCATCTCGGAGGCGATGATGCGGTTTGCGTTGGGTTCTATCGTGAACCGCCAGCGCAAGCCGTCGGAAATCAAGTGCCAAGCCTCGGCCAGAGCTGCGCCTAGTGCTTCATCCGCCAGGGAGGGGTCTTCGCCAGGTCGCAGCGTGCCTAGGTAGACGTCGGAGGACGTTGCCCCGGGGGAGGGTTCGCCCGCGACGCTGTGCAGGAAGACGGAGCGGCAACTTCGGGTGGTTATGAGCTTTTGCGGCCAGTTCTTGTCGTCGATTCGGGCGGCGTGGGTGTTCGCTCCTGCGAAGTCGGCTGTTGCTGGGGCGTTAAGTTCCTCCTTGCCGACGGATGTGGTGACTGAGGCGCGCACCTGCTCGTCTTCGAGGGGCAGGTCGCCCAGGTTGATGATTGGCAGGTCGCCGCCGTCGGCCCAGATGCTCCTCACCGATTCGGCCAGCATCTTGATGGCGCCGCGGGCCCGCTGGAAGCCTGGCAGAGGCCCTATTCGCTTGTCTAGGCAGTCGATGAGGGCGGGGTGGAAGGGGTAGGAGAGCCGCAGACGCTCGCAGTAGCCCGCAGGGTCGTCCGTGGCCTGACCTGCCGGCGCGCCTTTGCTCTTCAAGTCGGCGTAGAAGTCGCGGTAAGCCTCGGCTGCGGCGTTGGCTGCGTTGGGGTCTACCTGTTCGAAGAGGCGCCTCTGCAGGATGAAGCCTATTTCCTCGTCCTCTGCTGGCTTTCCGATGGCTCCTTTGGGGCGTTCCATCACGTCGGCGGCCTCTTGAACTAGCCGCTCGGAGGCCACGATGGAGAGCATTTCGGTGACTTCGTCGGTTTTCTTGCCGAAGGCGGCGGAGCCGGTGGCCAGCGTCACGATGATGCGGACGGCGGGGGCGGCTGTGGCGGCTTCGAAGAGCACCTTCAGGTTCTCGACGGTGGCGTCGGCCAGCCGTCGAACCTCAGGGTCGCCCGAGGCTGCCAGTTGGTGCAGGTATTGAGCGAGTTCGTCGATGACGATGACTGCGGGGGCTTCGCTGAGTATGTCCATCCAGACTTGCTTGCCGCAGCCGGTGCGGGCTGCGTCGCTGCGAGCCATTGCTTCCTGAGCCCGTCCTCCGAGTTGGCGGCCTATCTCGCCCCAGAGGGTGTAGGTGGTGACCCCGTCGGTGCTCAGGCCGTTGATGGGGTCGAGGCTGTCGCCCACCACGGCGGCCACACGGCATTCCTCGGGGAGCAGATCGGGGTCGACGAAGTCTGCGAGGTTGGCTGGACGGGCGCCGTTGGCGATGTGCCAGAGGGCGATGAGGCCGTGCGTCTTGCCGCCCCCGAAGCTGGTTTCGTAGCGGTAGACGGCGTGCTCGGCGCTTAGAGCCTGGGCGGTCTGCCCAGAGAGGCGGGCGAACGTGCCGCGCAGGAGCTCCTTGAGACCCTGCGTGGGAAAGGTCAGGTCGAAGAAGGAGTCTGCGTCGGAGTAGGACTCGTAGCCCTCAGCGGAGCGCACCACCTGATCGAGCTGGGCGGCGAAGTGCTTTTCGGCCAGCCCCCCTTTGAGCACGTCAGGGCGCGGGCGTGTGGTCTCGAGGATGCTGGCCAGTCGTGTCATGGGGCCGGGGGCTGATTATGCAAGAAGGGGGGGGGGGGGGGTGGATGGTTCAGCGTAACACTTTCTCGCACTTTCTCGCACGTCCCGCGTCGCCGAGAGCGATTTCCGGGAAGTTATTTCAACCTAGTTTGTATGTAGCAGGTCTCGAAACCTTTACACCCTAACGTCCCTTGTCGCCCTCGACTATTTTGTCTCTGCCTCAGATGGCGGTTCGGAGGGTGATTCCACCTTTGCTCTGGGGAGCAAGAAATTTGCCATGGTGTGAAAGCTCGATGTCCAGCCCTTCTGTTCTTCGTCATAGGTGATCAGTCCAGCTTTTTGGAGACGGTTTAGGTCACGGCTGAGAGTTCTCGGGCCCTTGGCGGCGTAGAGGTCGCCAAGGGCCCGATCCAAACTCGGTATTTCCTCACGAGGTATGGGCTTACTTACTGGCATGAGTGGCATTTTAAGAGCCAGCAGCCGTTGGCGGTCGCGGGCGGGACTACTGGGGAAACGGTCTAGAAATTCGCGAACGTAGGTAGACCAAGAGCAGTTCATATGGTGGAAATGAACCATCGCTGAGTGTTCTCGAACCCCATCTAGGAAACCTTGGATCGAGTAGCGCAAGAACCCGGTAGCGCTGCGAGACCTGCTTGAGTAAGAAAGCTCGTAGTAATAGCGGTCGAGTGTCAGATAGTAGTGGTTCCATAACGCGAGAGTGGTAGAAAAGGTCATCAAGCCGCTGCGAGCCAGTATGAGGAATTCGAGAAGTCTGGCAGTGCGCCCGTTGCCATCTCCGAACGGGTGTATCCAGGCGATATAGAGGTGTGCGAAAACTGCTCTGGCCATAGTCAACGCGAAATTGACGTGTGGGTCGCTAGAGCGAAAATCGTCGCCCTCCAGCCAGTCGGCTAGCCTCTCCAAGAGATGTCCGCAGTCTCTGGCGGGGGCGCCCCTGTAATCGCCGACGATCACGGAGTGCGTTCTTGTTTCACCTGGGACGACTTCAGTTTTGAAAACTGCCCCTGATAGAACGTCGCGGTTCAAGTTGCAGATCAACTCGGGGGTGATGCGATAGCGCTCTCCGGACTCGAGCCTTGAGACGATCTCATTGATTACGCTAAAAATGTTCCTTACCTCCCGCTCCTGATACTCGCGGGACGGCGGGGCTTTGTACGTTCCTTCACGAATTCTCCCTACTTGATCTTGGGTGAGAGTGTTGCCCTCGATGGCGGTGGTGGCTTGCACTCCCTTGATCAGAGAGGTTTCGTGGAGTATTTTGATGAGATTGGGGGGTATCGGTGTTTTTAAAAGCTGGTCGCATAACACACGTGCCTCGCCTAGCAGCATCCACAGCTTGGGCTCAAACTTGTTGATGTCTGTCGCCTTGAATGTGATCCAAGGATGAGTTTTTTCATACTCTCTCATAAGGCGAAGTATACTAACTCATTCAGCTTTGTCAAATAACTTGTCCATCTGCCCAGGTTCTGCTTAGACACTGCCACCGCGACCACCATCATGTTGCGTCTGTGATACCGTCCGCGATTTCAGTCTCGACGCCAAGTCTGTTCGCTGTAGCCAGTCTGTTATGCAGCGGACGTCTAGCGGCTGCGAACTGCCGCCTCCCCCTGCCGCCCCCCGCCTACTGGACCTGGATGCTCCACTCGTGGGGGGTGAACTCGCCGGTGTCCTGGTCGCTTTGCGAGGTGGTTATTTCTAGGAAGTTTGTGTTGGCGGGCACTTCCACTCTTGCCCTGAAGAGCGTCCCATCATTTCCCCAGCGTCCGATGAGGATTCCATCTTCTCTCCAGTTGAAATCTCCGATGGCGACCAGGAAGATAGCCGATTCGCAACTCTCGCACTCGAAGTCAAGCGTGCGTGCTTGTTCGCCGGTTCTGAAGCGAAGGATGTCGTTTCCACTGCCGGTAAAACTCGTTCCCGACGCCGAGGAGATTTCGGATGTGGTGGAGGGATCGGACGGGTCCATCAGGTGGATTGTCCAGGCGCCGTCGGTTCTTACTTTGATGAAAGCGGGCGGCGCATTGACGTCGAAACCGAAGATTCTGCGACCTCGATAATCTCCGAGCGTGGTGATTGTCCATTCGGTGGGTATTCCCGCATCGTTGAGCACTATGATTGCAAATTCCTCACTGCCTTCGTGGACGGCTTCGAGTATCCAGGGATGGGAGAATTCTGCCGAGGCGGTGTCGAGACTGATGGCTTCCATTCCCTCGCCTGAGAATGTGGTGATTTCGCCGGGCGTGAGTGTGACTGACTGATCGGGATTATCGATATGCGCTTCGGAGTTCTGCTCGTCGTCGAGTGGTGGGACGTCGTCAAGCTGAAGAATGTCGTCGAGTGATTCAAGAATGTCCTCGATTGAATCCTCTTCAATTCCAAGTAATAAATTAGATATCCAGTTGGATAATTCGGCTCCTATCTTCTGGCAGTTGTTCAATGTTGTTTGAGGGTCCCATCCACCGAAAGCGATAGTTCCAGTGAGGGATACGCAAATCCCGTCGGGTGACAGAGCCGACCGGCATTCGCTGATTGGAAGTTGAGCGAAAGAAACTGCTGTCAAGGTGCAATACAACCTTGCGGAGATGTCGATAATCTGGAGAAGCAGCGTTTCCTCGGCTGCGGAATCGTCGATGAAATCGCCAAGCGACGCTCCCGCCTGCTCACCGCAAGTAGTCACATGGTCTACTAACTCCTCGCTCGCGGGAGTTTCTGACGGGGGATCCCCGAATGCGATGTACAGCGCCTCAAGAAGGGCTGGCCGGAGATTGCTTTCTGGGGGGAAATGTTTTCCGAAATGTTCTGCTAGCGGCTCCTTTATGCAGTCCACTTGTTGGATGACATCTTCGGTAAGCAACAGGCAGCTTTGGCTGTTGGTGTAGATATTGATGTTCTCATCGCAGAACACGTAGCTGGCGTCTTCAAACGAGTGTCCGACGCCGAGTGGGGTATTTTGAGGGACGCTGCGGGAGTCAGGAGAGGAGCCTTCGGCGGGATTAGACGCAGCGCTTGAATCCTTGCCGCTTGGATCTTCGGTGGAGGTTGAATCGGTCGCCGAATTATTTGGGGAGTCGTCTGGAGCGACCGCTAGAGAAGTACTTGTATAGGCGATGACGGGGAGCGAAGTGTCGGGCTGTTCGGGCTGTTCGAGAACGTCGCCATCGTTTGAAACCGAGGAACAACCGACCAGGAACAAGGCAATAGACACGGCAAATGCGACGAGCGTGCGAATGCTGCCGTGTGCGCGGGGGCTGCTAGGCGTGTTAATCATTCTTAATGTCTACTAGGAGTCCCTTTATCTCGGCTTAGTTTGGGGAGCAGCACCCCAGGGCCCTCGGGTAGGCAGCACCCCAAACCCTCTGGGAATCTGTATGCATATTTGCATCGGACTTTCGAATCCTCAGGGAGAACCTTCGTCGCCGCCCGCCGCCGCCGCCGTCTCGGAAGGGGGCGTCGGGTTCTGGGCGGTGGCTCAAGCCCATCCTGAGCGCTTGGCCGTCGTCGAGGCGTCGGGCCGCTCGATCAGCTATGGGGGGCTGGCCGAACTCACCAACCGCTTCGCCCGCATGCTGGCGGGGATGGGGAGCCAACTCGTCGTGATGACCCCTAACTGCATCGAACACGTTGCCCTGGGGTTGGCTGCCTATCAGGCGGGCGTCCGCTGGACGCCGGTCAGTTGGCGCGCCGCGCCGACCGAACTGGCGCACGTCCTGGCCGACTCCGAAGCCTCGGTGCTGGCTGCTCACGGACAGGCCGCTGCCGCTTTCGAAGCGTCGAATGCCCAAGCCGCAGTGCCTCACAAACTGCTGCTGGGCGGCGCGCCGTCCTCAGGGCAGCAGCCCGCCAGTCCTCTGCCCGAGGGGCGTTCTTTGGCCGCCCGTTCTCTGCCTGCCACCCCCCTGCCTGAGGGGTGGCAGTCCTTAGAAGAGGAGGCGCGCTCTCAGCCGCCCGGGCGCCCGGAGCACCCTCGGACGGGCTCTGTGATGCTCTACACGTCCGGCACTACGGGCCGGCCGAAAGGCGTCCGCCGCCGCCTCCCCGACAGACACCCAGACGAGAGCGCCGCCAAGTCTGTCCGTCTCTTGAGGTTCTTCGGGATCGAACCGCACGGCGGCAACGTCCACCTCTGCGCGGCGCCGCTGCATCACGCCGCCGCTGGCGTCTGGGTGAGCCTCTCCCTGCATATGGGGCATGGGGTCGTGCTGATGGAGGGCTGGGATGAGGTTGGCGCTCTGGAGCTCATCGAGCGCCGGCGTGTGACGCACACGCACATGGTGCCGACCATGTTCGTTCGACTGCTTCGGCTGGGTGAAGAAATCCGATCCGCCTACGACACTTCCTCGCTGCGCTGGGTGGTGCACGCCGCCGCTCCGTGCCCGGTGGAGGTGAAGAGGCGGATGCTGGACTGGTGGGGGGACTGCATATACGAGTACTACGCTGCCACTGAAGGCGGCGGGACGCTGGTCGGCCCCGAAGAGTGGAGGCAGCACCCGGGCACGGTCGGGAAGCCCTGGCCGGGGAGCGAGGTAATCGTGGCGGACGACGAGGGGAGGCGGCTGGCGGCGGGGGAGGTCGGCACTGTCTACATGCGACAGGTGCGGGCTGCGCCCTTCGGATACCACAACGACCCGTCGGGGACGCAGGCCGCCCGCGCCGGCGGCTTCTTCACTGCGGGTGACGTGGGCTACTTCAACGAGGACGGCTACCTCTTCCTCGTGGACAGGGCGGCGGACGTGATCGTCACCGGCGGGGTGAACGTCTACCCCGCCGAGGTGGAGGCGGCGCTCGCTGAGTGCCCGCTCGCGGCGGACGCTGCCGTGTTCGGGGTTCCCAGCGAAGACCTTGGGGAGAAGATCAAGGCGGTCGTTTGTCTGAGCGAGGGCGTTGAGCCTGACGAGGACGCTCGGGCGGAAATCCTGGCTTTTCTGAGCGGACGCATCTCGTCGCGCAGCCGCCCGCACTTCCTGGATTTCGCAGAGTCCCTGCCGCGCGACGACGCAGGGAAGCTCAACAGGCGCAGTCTGCGCGACCCCTACTGGGAGGGGCGCCCGCGCCGCATCTGAGAGGGGTTGCCGGAGGGGAGGGGGGGTGAGGTGCTTGGCTGCCTAGGAGCGGTTTCTTATTTGGGAGGGGCGCCCGCGCCGTATCTGAGAGGGGCCGCCCGCCGTGCCCGGGTCGCTTGCCGTGCCCGCCGCCCCCGCAACGCTGCTGCGGCGCACGACTACGGCTGTGCCCCGGTCGTCGGTCAGCACTTCGGGGTTGGTGCCGTAGAAGCTGCCTATGGCGGGGTCGGACAGCACCTCGGCGGGGCGTCCGTCGGCTTCGAAGCGCCCGTCGGCTAGCAGCATCAGGCGGTCGGCGAACTGGCCGGCCAGCGACAGGTCGTGCAGGGCGCTGACGACTGTCAGGCCGCACCCTCGGCGCATCTCGTCGATCAGTTCCAGCACCTCTAGTTGGCGGCCGACGTCGAGGGAGGAGGTCGGTTCGTCGAGTAGCAGGAGGGGGGTTGCCTGCGCTAGGGCGCGCGCCGTCGCCACTCTCTGGCGTTCGCCGCCCGAGAGTTTGTTCAGGGGGCGTTCCGCCAGTTCCGCCACGCCCAGGCTCTCTAGGGCGCTGAGGGCCTTCTGGTAGTCCTCGCTCCCGGCGGCGAGAGACAGGCCGCGGTGAGGGGTGCGCCCTAACAGCACGTAGTCGACGGCGCTCATCCCGGCGGGGAGCACAGGGTTCTGCGTCACCAGGGAGACCAGACGCGCCCGACGGCGAGAGCGCATCTGGGCTGCGTCTTCTCCGGAGATGAGCACACGACCCTCGTAGCGGAGGATGCCGGCGGCAGCGTGCAGGAGCGTGGTCTTGCCCGATCCGTTGGGGCCGATCAGCCCCAGCCACTCACCAGCGGCAACCGACAGGCTCACTCCGTGCAGAACCTCTCGGCGGTCGAGGCGGACGCGCAGGCTCTCACAATGCAGGGCGGGGGAGCTGCTGCCTTTCACGCTCAGGCTGTCCGTCTGATCCGGCTGAGGGGTCTGCCGAGTTTGGCTGCTGTTCACGCTCAGGCTGTCCGTCCGATCCGGCTTCGGAGGATCGCCAGGAAGAAGGGGGCGCCGACGAACGCCGTCACCACGCCGATGGGCAGCTCCGCTGGGGACTGCAGAGTCCTGGCCAGCAGGTCGGCCAGCGTGAGGAACGCTCCCCCGAAGAGCAGCGAGAGGGGCAGGACGATCCGGTTGCTGACCCCTGCCAGCAGACGCACTCCGTGAGGGACGATCAGGCCGACGAAGCCGATCAGACCGGCAGTGGCGACCGCAGCGGAGGTCGCTAGCGAAGCCGCCAGCACCACGGCGATGCGGATGCGCCGGGGGCGCAGCCCCAGCGTCGCAGCCTCGTCGTCGCCCACCGAGAGGACGTCGAGATGGTTGCGGAAGAACATCATCACCAGGGTCGCGGCTGCGGCGTAAGGCAGCAGCCTCAGCACCTCCGACCAGCCGCTCGTGGAAAGCCGTCCCAGTATCCAGGTGTAGACCTCCCTGAAGTTCTCCCACTCCCGCTGTATGAGGTAGGTCTGCACAGCCGTGAAGAAGCTAGCCACGGCTACTCCGGCCAGCAGCAGCGAAGCCACCGAGCCCGAGCCGAGCAGGACGGTGGTGCCCACGGCCGCCAGCGCACCCAGGAAGGCGGCCGCCTCCACGCCGTAGGCGGCGCCCCCGTTAGCTCCGGCGATTATCGCCAGCGTCGCTCCCAAGCCGGCGCCTGCCGCGATCCCCAGAAGGTAGGGGTCGGCCAGCGGGTTGCGGAACACTCCCTGGTAGGCCGCCCCGGAGATGCCGAGCATGCCGCCGACGAGCAGCCCCAGCACCACCCGAGGTATGCGCAGCTCGCGCAGGATGGCTGCGTGAGTGTCGTCGAGCCCGGAGTCCAGACTGACGAACGGCAGCCAGTCCAGGATTTCCAGCAGGGCGCGCCAGGGGTTGACGGACACCGGCCCGACGGCGGCTCCGGCGCCGGCCGCCAGAACGATCGTCAACAGCCCCAGGCAGACCCATCGCAGCGCACGGCTGCGGGAGGGCGCTAGGCCGACCCCGTTCACGCCCCCGCTCACGCTAGGACATGTCGGCGAGGGCGTCGGCCACGAACTCGAAGAAGTCGACTATCCGAGGGCCCCAGCGGGAAGCGATGTCGGGAGGCAGGATCACCACTCTTTCTTCCTGGAGGGCGGTGAGCCCGCTCCAGCCAGGGCGCTCGGCGATTTCCGCCAGGGCGTCCGCAGGGGTGCTGCTGGTCACGAAGATCAGGTCGGGGTCGGCTTCCAGGATGAACTCGGCGGAGAGTTGCGGATAGCCGCCTGCGTCTTCGGCTTCGTCGGCGATGCTACGCAGACCGGCTAGGGCGTAGACGCTCCCGATGAACGTGTCGGAGGTGACCGAATAGAAGGTGGAGTCCAGTTCGTGGTAGTAGGTCGCCTCGGGGTCGGGATCGATCCCCTCGATCTCTTCGAGCAGTTCAGCGAAGCGGGACTTCATCGACCCGACGAGTTCTGCGGCGCCGGACGAGTTGTCGGTGGCTTCGCCCAGCAGGAGGATTTGGTCGTAGACGTCGGAGATGTCTTCGGCGGCGGGGAACTCCAGCATCCCGACGCCGACCGCTTCCATGCCCTCGGCTAGGTCGGCGGGGGTGTAAGACACGACCACGAGATCGGGCTGATAGCCGACTATCGCTTCTACGTTGGGGGTGAAGCCGCTGAGGTCGGTGACGGGCGCCTCGGGCGGATAGTAGGAGTATTCGTCTACTGCGGCGACCTGGCTGCCCGCGCCGATGGCGAAGAGCATCTCGGTGTGGGTGGGGGAGAGGGAGATGATCCTCTCTGGGCGGGCTTCGATGGTGAGGCTGGCGCCGCTCGCTGTGGTGAGGTCGAGAGGGTACTCCACTGGCGGGAGCGTGTTTGCGGCTGTCGCAGTGGTGGTGGGCGCTGCGCTGGTCGAGGTAGTAGTAGCTGAGGGCTCTGCGAGCGTGGTGGTGGCTGCCGGCGCTGGCGCGGGCGCGGCGGTGGTGGCGGGCGGTTCAGGGGATTCCGGGGGGGAGGGAGGTTCCTGGTTGGGGGCGGGCGCGGCGGTGGTGGCGGGCGCTGGTTCCGGTGTCGGAGTGGCAGACCCGTCGGCGTTTCCGGCGTTGCCGCAAGCTCCGGCCAACAGGAACAGCGCTGCGAATACGGCCGCGGCGGGTCGCGCCGAGGTCGAGCGAATCGAACGTGATTTGAATTGCATGTTTCCCTCCTTGCTGCGAGTGGGTCTGGTCGAGCAGCAGGGAAACTGCCTAAACCAACCCCTCCTCGGGGGCCTGATGGTTTACGCGGCCACAACTCGATCGGGCTCGCCTCCGAACTTGGAGGCACTACCGCTGCGGGACAGCGCCGGAATCTCACCGGACTTCGGTTGTCGACCGACAGGAAGGCTAGCGAATGGAAGGTTCGTTCAACCTCGTTCGCAGCTGGAGCGATGCGCCTAGAGCGATGCGCCGATCTGCTCTCGCACGCGGTGGAGTCTCTGCGTCGGCGGGCAAGACTAGGCCTGTTAGGAAGCCGCTGTTTCGACCATCCGACCATCCACACCATCCATAGGAGAACAAATGAGCGCAACTCTGGTGCTGTGCAAGCCCGACGCGGTCGAGCGAGGGCTCGTCGGCGAGATCATCACCCGCATCGAGCGCAAGGGGCTGCGCCTAGCTGCGGCGCGCATGCTGCTGGTCGACGAGGCGCTGGCCGCAGTCCACTACGCCGAGCACGTAGATAAGCCCTTCTACCCCGAGCTGCGGGACTTCATAGGACGCTCCCCGTCGGTGGCGCTGGTGGTAGAAGGCCCTCAAGACACTGTCGGGATCGTGCGCACTCTCATGGGGCCGACCGACCCTGCGACTGCTGCGCCGGGCACCATCCGAGGCGACTTCGGCACCCAGGTAACCGAGAACCTGGTGCACGGCAGCGACAGCGACGCCTCTGCTGAACGTGAGATAGCAATCTTCTTTCCCGACTACGCCCACTGAGCCGGCGGGCGCTTGCCCACTGAGCCGGCGGGCGCTCGCCTGCTTGCCGGCGAGTTCTAGCCCACTGAGCCGGCGGGCGCTTGCCCACTGAGCCGGCGAGTTCTAGCCCTCTTCGTCGCTTTCGCAGGAGTTGGGAGCGGGTTCTCCGTCGAAGCGAGCCTGAATCCACTCGAGCATGTCCCCGAAGTAGGCGATGATGACCGAGCTGTGCTGTTCGCCTGGGTATTCGATGCGATGCACCGGGCCTTGGTTGGGCAGGGCGCATATCTGGGTTTGGAGAAACCAACTGCTGAGTGCAGGGATCTGCTCGTCGGCTCCCCCGTGAAGCAGCAGGACAGGCGCCGGCGTGGGTTTCTGATTGACGTCGTTCTCCAGGGTCAGAGCGTTCCAGGGATCTACCCTCAGCGGGTTCGGGACTGTCTGGAGTTCGGACAAGTCGATTTGAGCGAATCTCCCCAACACTTCCCCGAGACACTCCTCCTCTAGGGAGCCCAGCAGTTCTATTGCTTCGGGGGTGAGGATGTCCTCGAGGTTGGCTTCGTCGTAGGCGTCGGCGAAGGCAGCCATGGCCATGACCAGGTATCCCCTGAAAGGTCCGTTGACGAGCACTTCGTAGATGAGAGAGAACTGCGAGGGGGGAGCGCTGCTCACTACCCCGATCAGCTTCAGACCGGGGGCGTATTCCTGCCAGTGCTGACCGGTGTGGAGAGCGGCGTGACCGCCCTGGCTGTGTCCCCACACGACGAACTCCTCGCTCACGGAGATTTCCGGCAGCGCCTGAACGGCGCGCACGCTGTCGAGCACGCTGCGCCCTTCGCTGACGCCCACTATGTAAGGGTGCAAGCCTGGGGTTCCGAGACCTTCGTAGTCGGTAGCCACGACTGCGTAACCGGCATCGAGCAGGGGGGCGAATTGGACTATGGCGGCTTCCGCTGTGTGAGAAGGAGCACAGGCGTCGGCCATTCCGGTCGTCCCGTGCGCCCAGGCCAGCAGCGGCCAGCCGCCTTCCGGCGCTTCGCCCGAGGGGGCGGCTGCGAAACCGGAGACGGCGATGTTGCTGCCCCGAGGCGACTTCGAGTGGTAGAGGATTCTGTAGCCGACGACGTCGTCGCCGGTCGACAGCAGTTCGGTGTCGATGATCTCTCCTGGAGACCCGGCGGGCAGCGGCTGCGGCACTTCGAGGTCGCCGGGGGCGTCGTATGGCGGGAGGCTTTCTGCGCAAGTGCCGTCTTCCGTGTTCCAGAGAAAGCCGGCGGCCTCGCACAGGGGTTGAGAGGTGAAGTCGGCGGGGTTAGGCGTGACCTCTTCGGATGGGGTGTCGCCGCCGTCCGAACCCGAATCGGAGCCGTCCGTGCCTTGGCTGCCTTCGCCGTTCTCGTCTTCGGGGTCGTCTGGGTCGGGCGGTGCGGTGGTGGTTGTGGTCGGTTCGGGCGATTCTGTCGTCGTCGTGGTCGGGTCGGGCGATTCTGTCGTCGTCGTGGGCGGCTCGGGGGGAGGCTCCTGCGCAGGCGCTGGCGTAGGCGGAGAGACGGGGTCGGTGGCGACCTCGGTGGTCGGGGGGGCCTCCGCTGCGGTCGTGGCGGAGGTGCTCTCGGCCTCAGACGGCTGGCTGCCCCCGCAGGCCCCGGCGAGGACGGCCAGAATTGAGCACAGAGCGGCCAAGGCGAACAGGCGGGATCGACGGGCGGCCCCCGCGGGCGTGGGGTCGGATTCAGCGGGCGTGGGGTCGGATTCAGCGGGCGTGGGGTCGGATTCAGCGGGCGTGGGGTCGGACCCCGCGGGTGTGGATGCTGACCCAGCAGGCGTGGATGCGGGAGGCGGCGAACTGCCGGAGATTAGGTTCCTGAGGCGGGATCGACCGTCAAGAGGGAAAGAACGGCTGCGCCTCGTCAGGGTGGTCTGCGGCATGAAAACTCCTAGGAAGTAGTTCATCAGTCCCAAGTCACGGCAAACTGCCGCAAGTAGGTAGAACTCCAGTTTTCTGACATGCTATGCAAATCTCGAGGGAAGCAGACATGAACACTCCATCAGGCAACAAACAACACGACGCAGCCCGCAGCTCCGCCGGCCGCGCCCCCGACGGGCTCTGGCAACCCAGCCGCCCAGAGGAGACCAACCTCTGGAAGTTCCGGGAGGCGCTGGCCGATCACGTCCGCCGTCCGCTGGACGACTACGGCGAGCTGCACGCATTCTCCGTGGAAGAGCCCGCCGCTTTCTGGTCGTTCGCCTGGGACTACTGCGGGGTGTCGGCTTCAGAGAAGGGCGCCGCGGCGGTTCAGCCTGCGGAAGAGCTGTGGAACTGGCGGTTCTTCCCTGAAGCCAGACTCAACTTCGCAGACAACCTGCTGCGGCGGCGTGACGATTCCCCTGCGCTGATCTTCAGGTCGGAAACTGCGCCCCGCCGTGAACTCTCCTGGAAGGAACTGACCGCGGCGGCAGCCCAAGTCCAAGCGGCGCTAGATCCGCTGGCGGGCGTCAACGAGAGGGTGGCGGCGTGGCTGCCCAACTTGCCGGAGACCTGCATGCTCATGCTGGGCGCAGCGGCGGGCGGACGTGTGTTTTCGTCCTGCTCCCCGGACTTCGGCGTGAAGGGACTGCTGGATCGCTTCGGCCAGATACGACCCAAGGTGCTGGTGGGTGTGGACGGATACAAATACGGCGGCAAGACCTTCGACTGCCTGGGCAAGCTGGCCGAAGCGCGCTCCCGCCTGAGCGATCTTGAGCGCCTAGTGGTGTTTCCCTACCTGAACCCTGACCCCGACCTGAGCGGGCTGCCGGGAGCTCAGACCTGGGAGGAATTTCTGGCGGAGGGCGCATCGGCGGGCGCCGAGCCCAACTTCGTCGACCTGCCGTTCGACCATCCGCTTTACGTGCTCTACTCATCTGGCACCACCGGAGCGCCCAAGTCGATCGTCCACCGGGCGGGCGGCTTGCTGCTGAAGCACCTGGTGGAGCACCGCCTGGGCTGCGATGTGCGGCCGGGCGACAGGGCCTTCTATTTCACGACGGCGGGCTGGATGATGTGGAACTGGCTGATGTCGGCGCTGGCCTCAGAGGCCACCCTGGTGCTCTACCAGGGCTTTCCCGACCCTGGCGCGCTCTTCGACATGGCAGACGAGGAAGGGATCACGCTTTTTGGCACCTCGGCGGGGTTTGTCGAGGCCCTCGCACGTCAGGGCGCATCGCCCCGCAGGACGCATCGGCTGGACACGCTCAAGACCATCACCTCCACCGGCTCGCCTCTGTCGCCCAAGGGATTTGAATACGTCTATGAGGAGGTCAAAGCAGACGTGCACCTGGCTTCCATATCGGGCGGAACCGACCTCTGCGGCTGCCTGGTGATGGGCGACCCTGCTAGCGCTGTCTATGCGGGGGAGATACAGCGTCCGGCTCTGGGTCTGTCGATCGACGTCTATGACGAGCAGGGTCGGTCGTGCGCCCCAGGGCAGGTGGGAGAGTTGGTGTGCACCAACGCCTTTCCGTCGATGCCGCTGGGATTCTGGGGCGACGAGGTGATCGACGAGGGGGCGGACGCCGGCGGCGGCGGGACCCGATCGATGGGCGAGGGGGCCGGCGCCGGGGCGGCGGGCGGGCCGGGCGAGGCGGCGTCGGGCGCTGCGTCGGGCGAGGCGGTGAGCAAGTACCAAAAGGCCTACTTTCGGCGTTTCCCGGGGGTTTGGCATCAGGGCGACTTCGCGCACTGGAGCGTCAACGGGGGGATGGTCATCCTGGGGCGCTCCGACGCCACCCTGAACCCGGGCGGGGTGCGCATAGGCACCGCAGAGATATACCGACCGCTGGAAGGCATCCCTGAGGTTCGGGAGGCCATCGTCATCGGCCAGCAGTGGCAGGAGGACACGCGCATCGTGCTGTTCGTCTCGTTAGCGGACGGGGTGGACGAACTCGACGAGGAGTTGACGGGCAAGATCCGAGACCGCATCCGCCGGGAGTCCTCGCCGCGTCACGTTCCGGCTCTCGTGCTGAGGGTGGACGACGTGCCTCGCACCCGCAGCGGAAAGCTGGTGGAAATGGCGGTGGCGGACGTGGTGGCCGGCAGACCCATCCGCAACACCGAGGCGATCTCTAACCCTGAGGCGCTCGAGCAGTACCGCGACAGACCGGAACTGGGGGCGTGAACTCTGCGGCCAGCGGTCAGCCCGCGGCGCCCGCGGCTGAACGCACGGAGGGCGCCGGAACTGGGGGCGTGAACTCTGCGGCCAGCGGCCTTGCACAGCGGCGCCTGCGGAGCGCCCTCTTCGCGCCCGCCAGCCGACCGGATTTGCTGGCGAAACTGCCGCGCAGCCGCCCGGACGGAGTGATCATCGACCTTGAGGACGCCGTGGCTCCCGACGCCAAGCCTGCGGCGCGCCCTCACGCAGCAGCCGCCGCCCGCGATCTGCGTCGAGAGCATCCCGAGATGGTGATCTTGCTGAGGGTCAACGCCGTGAACACCGAATGGTTCGCCGCCGACATGGCCGAGGCGGTGGTTCCGGAGCTGAGCGGCGTGGTGGTGCCGAAGCTGGATTCGGCCGCCTCTTTGGAGAAGGTGATAGAGCGTTTCGCCGGCGTCTCGCCCTTGCCGGTGGTGGCCGGCATCGAGACCGTGGCCGGGGTGGAGTATGCGGTCGAAGTGCTGCGCCCGCCCGTGGAGGGATTGTATTTTGGGGCCGAGGATTACGTAGTCGACTTGGGGGGTGTGCGAACGCCAGGTAACGCAGAGGTGCTCTACGCCCGCTCCAAGGTGGCGGCGGCCGCCCGACTCTGTGGAGTGTCAGCCCTCGACCAGGTGGTGGTGTCTCTCAAGGACGAGGATCGCTTCAAGGCGGACGCCGCCGAAGGGCGGGCGCTGGGCTACGGAGGAAAGCTGTGCATCCATCCGGCTCAGGTGCCGTGGGCGAACGAAATGTTCAGTCCGTCCGCCGCCGAGCGGGAGAGGGCGAGTCGCCTGCTGGAGATCTACGAGCAGGCGAAAGCGGAGGGGAAGGGGGCGGTGGCGTTCGAAGGTCAGATGGTGGACGAGCCCCTGGCTCGCCAGGCCCGCGCCGTTCTAGCAGACCTGTAGCGGCGGGCTGGGCAGCTAGCCCGCCGGCTCAGTATTCACCCACCGTGCTGGAGAACTTGCTGAGCAGATGAGGGCCGGCCAGCACCGGTTCGTATTTCGGGGAGCGGCCCTCGGTCAGACATGTGGGGATGCACCGGATTTCAGCGTCCCAGGCGGCGTTGTGGAAGAAGACGATGCTCTGACGGCGGGTGTCGCCGACCGCTCCGCTCGGCGGGACGCCGCCGCGATGCAGCGTGGAGACCCAGCGGTCGTTCGTCCAGCGGGCCATCATGTCGCCCAGGTTGACGGCGAACCCCCCAGGTATCTGAGGAATCGGCGTCCAGCCGTCTGACGTCTTGACCTCCAGACCGCCCGGGGCGTCGTCGTAGGTGAGGATGCTGAGAGTGCCGTAGTCGGTGTGAGCCCCTGCCCGCAGTTGCCCGCCTTCGAGAGGGGAGTCGATGTGGGGATAGTTGATGGCGCGCATCGCGCTGGTGTGATAGGGCAGGAAGGGCTCGAAGTAGTCGGAGTCGAGTCCCAGCGCCGCGGCCATGATCTTCAGCAGGCGGGCCGCTAGGTCGGACATTGCCTGGAAGTAAGCCTCCCAGGCTGGGCGCAGGCCGGGAGGATTTTCGGGCCAGTCGGTCTCGGTCAGCAGACCCTCCGCCTCGGCGGGGATGGAGGGAGGGAGTTCCAGAGGCCCGGTCGAGAGGCTCTCTTTGAGGTCGGGCAGGGTGTCCTTGCCTAAGGAGCGCGCCAGGGTTTCTCCGGCGAGGGGGGAGTAACCGTAGGCGTGGTCGGGCGATGGGGGAGGCACGCGGAGCTTCTCTTCCAGAGGCAGGTCGAAGAACTCGCGGGCTGTGCTCCAGGCAGCGTCGATGACGTTCGGGTCTACGCCGTGGCCGGTTACGACGAGGAAGCCCGAAGCGCTGCAGGCTTCGTCCACCGCCTCAGCTACTTCGGCTAGGGCTTCACCGCCGCTGGCGGCGGGGGAGATGTCGATTATCGGAATGCTTGAAAGCTCGGCGTCCAGCGATACCGATGTAGATACCGATGTAAGGGATGACATGGAGGGCATGTGTGGCTCTGCTTTCTGGGGGTTTCGGGGGTCGTAGTGCGGGTTCGGGCTTGCTAGGTCGAGAAGGTTTCAGTCGTTTTCGGCCAGCCGCAGGGAGACAGAGTTGATGCAGTAGCGCTCGCCGGTGGGCGGTGGGCCGTCGTCGAAGACATGCCCGAGGTGGGCGCCGCATTTCGAGCAGACGACCTCGGTGCGGATGTGGCCGTGGCTGCGGTCTTGACGTCTCTCGACGCTGGCTTCGACGATCTGTTCGTAGAAACTCGGCCAGCCTGTGCCCGAGTCGTACTTGGTGTCGCTGGAGAAAAGTTCCGCTCCGCAGACTATGCACGTGTAGACGCCTTCCTCCTTGCAGTCCCAGTACCTGCCCGTGAAGGGACGCTCCGTGCCGGCTTCCTGAGTGACGTGATATTCCAAGTCGGAGAGGCGGCTGCGCAGCTCTTGGCGGTCGAGCACTGGGGAATGTTCGACCTTCGGTGCTTTCTGAGGGCTTGGGGATGCGTTCATTTGTCTCCCTGGGGATGGTCTCGTGGCTCTCGACGTCGGGCTTGTCTGTTCCTAGACAATGCTACGGCGTTGCGGCGTCTGGCGGCGTTGCGGCGTCTGAGTGAGGAAGATGCGAGCGAGGAGGTGGGCAGTAATTTCGGCGGGTGGCCGAGCGGCCGAGCGCATGGCTGAGTGCAGGGTGTTGTGAAAATTCCCGAAGGCCGGTAGCGTCCTAATTACTCTTGGAATCCAGTATGGATTCCCTTCGGTCGGAGCAGCGAAGCGGGCTCGGACAGCCCAGGCGTGCCGTCGGCACCCCAGGCGTCTCAGCGCCAGCCCAGGCGTTTTGAGCGCTGTCACACCCCTTCTCTACTCTCTTCTCATGGCTCCAGCCAGGCTCCCCGGCGGTTCAGCGGTCATCCTCATTCGCTGGTGCACCCGTTTCCCCCATCAAACCACACCTCATCGACGCCAACTCGTCGGTGATTCAACAGTCAGGAGAAGAAAATGACGACGAGAAGCACATCAGCAGGGAAGGCCAACGGACGCCAGCGAGAGCAGGCGTTGGACATGGCCCTTCGGCAGATCGAGAAGAACTTCGGCAAGGGTTCCATCATGAAGATGGGGGAGCGTTCGGCGCTCCAGCTCGAAACCGTCTCCACGGGCGCGCTCGCCCTCGACGTGGCGTTAGGAATCGGCGGCTTGCCGAGAGGCCGGGTCACCGAGATCTTCGGCCCCGAGTCCTCGGGGAAGACCACGTTGGCGCTCCACGTGGTCGCTGAGGCGCAGCGCACCGGAGGTCTCTGCGCCTTCATCGACGCCGAGCACGCACTCGACCCTGTCTATGCCCGAGCCATCGGAGTGGACGTAGACGAACTGCTCTTGTCCCAGCCCGACACCGGAGAGCAGGCGTTGGAGATATCCGACGTCCTGATTCGTTCGGGCGCCATAGACGTAGTGGTGGTTGATTCGGTGGCGGCTCTCACTCCCCGCGCCGAGATCGAAGGCGAGATAGGAGACAGCCACGTAGGGCTGCAGGCTCGGCTCATGTCGCAGGCGCTGCGCAAGCTCTCGGCGAACATCAACAAGACCAACTCGATGTGCATCTTCATCAACCAGTTGAGGGAGAAGATCGGCGTGATGTTCGGCTCGCCGGAGACGACCCCAGGCGGGCGGGCGTTGAAGTTCTTTTCGTCCGTGCGTCTGGACATTCGGCGCATCGAAGCCATCAAGAACGGGGCCGAAGTGGTGGGCAACCGCACCCGAGTGAGGGTGGTGAAGAACAAGACGGCTCCCCCCTTCCGCACGGCCGAGTTCGACATCATGTACTCCAAGGGCATAAGCCGTGAGGGTTCGGTGCTGGACTTGGCGGTCAACTTCGGCATCGTGTCGAAGTCCGGCGCCTGGTTCACCTACGACGGCGACCACCTCGGTCAGGGGCGTGAGAACGTGAAGGACTACCTGCGGGAGAATCCGGCTCTCATGCTGGAGATTACCGAGAAGGTGCGTCTCAAGGTCATGCCGCAAGAATCCGTCGAGGTCGAGAAGCCTGAGGCAGCGGCTCAAGCACCCAGGCAGGCTCAAGCGCCCAGGCAGAAGGCGGCTGTCGGCTGATATCCGGCAGGCTTACTTTCGCTCAGAGGAACTTCCCTGGTGTGTGCGAGGGGAGTTCCTCTGCGGTGCTGGCATTGAAGCTTCGCAATCGAATCGTTTGGCACTTCGGGCACGGACTTCATTGTTCGAAGCGCCTTTCAGGACGTTATGAGACGATCAACTGGTGGACGAAGAGCGACGACTATACGTGGAACCTCGACCCTGTAAGGGTGCCGTCTAAATACCCGGGTAAGCGTTACTTTAAAGGTCCGAACGTCGGCAAACTTTCGGGTAATCCCAATGGAAAAAATCCTAGCGACGTGTGGGAGTTCCCGAACGTGAAGAACAACCACGTGGAAAAGACCATTCATCCTTGTCAGTTTCCCGTGGAGTTGGTAGAGCGCCTCGTCTTGTCTATGACAGACATTGGTGATTCGGTGTTCGACCCTTACATGGGAGTTGGTTCATCCGTAGTTGCCGCCTTAATGCACGACAGGGAAGCTTTCGGCTGCGACGTCCTCTCGGAGTACGTCGAAATTGCTCGTGAGCGGATTAACGAACTCTTAGCAGGCACGTTGCAGACCCGTCCGGTGGGGAAACCCGTCTACGACCCTTCACTGCCCAATGGCGGACACTGATGCGTATAGGAGCGCGCTATTCACATTTGAACGGCGAAGAATTCTTGATTGTTCATCGTAAAGAATTGTGGAAAGAAGTGCAGGACGTAGTAGCAAATGTAGATGCTTCTGCGTGTCGAACAAAAATGTCAAAGGAAAAAACCAAGTCTGGAAAAGTTTTGTACTCTACAAAAGATCTTAATTCTTTATTCAAAGATGGATTCAAATCACGCGGCTGGAATGAGTGTCGAAACACCTTTCGGGTGACACAAGATGAAGAATTATTAAGAAGTATTTATGCTCTGCCGGTGGGTGATCAGAAGCTTGCCATTGAGAAAGCAGGTCATGAGTTGATAACGTCCTACAATCAAACTGATTTTGTAAAGGAGCGAGTTTCGGTTGAAGTGCAATTTGGTAAGGATGCTTTTGTTGCACATGACCTGTTTGTGAAACATCTCAGTTTTTATGTTTCCGGTATTATTGACGTAGGGATTGAAATTTTGCCAATGAAGAGCTTGGAAAAAGAAATGTCTTCGGGAGTTCCCTACTATGAACGTGATTTATTGAATGTTATTAGACAGGGTCGAGGTGTTCCGGCAGTTCCTTTGGTTCTCATAGGAGTAATGCCTTGATTGTTGGAGGTTTGGGGTGGGATGTACTATGCGGGGTGACGTGTACTGATACCCTGTGGCAGCCGCACGGGGAGTAGTGAGTCGCTTGTCCGCCCTATACCACCATATATGGGTTGAGGTTTGGCCAGCCGGATTGGCGGCATAGTTTATGTGGTAAATTTCTATTTATGATTTCTATACAGATATCATTCGACGAAGCGCTCCTGCGAAGACTCGATGCCCGTCCGGAGGTGCGTGACCGAGGGCGCTCAGCGGTGTTCAGGGAAGCTGTTGCGGACTTTCTTGAGCGTAAGGAGCGTGAGGAAATTGCGCGGAGTTACGCAGAGGGCTATCAGGGCTGCGGCGGTTCTCTAGACGATTTTGAAGGATGGGAAGAGGAGGGTGCGTGGCCAGAGGGCTAAGCAGGCGCTCCCAGCGCGGCGAAGGTGGCACTACACGTTCAGTGCGCCTGATAAGCGCCGTCCCGTTGTAGCTATTTCCAGGGAAGGCCGTTCGGCTGCTTAACACAGTGATGGTCGCATCGACGCCTGGGTGAGTGGTGGAGGTGGCTAGCGGGCGAGTTGCTGTTTGCGACCGCAGCCGGATGCTTTCTGCCGCAGGTCTTTAGAATCTTGGAGAATGCGAGAGAGTCAGAGTCAAGGATCACCTACTGATGAGTTCAGCGGCTAGTCCCATGCCGGCTAGTTCCACGTCTAGTTCCGGGCTGCCGAAGAGCTACTTTGTTCGCACTTTTGGGTGTCAGATGAACGAGCACGACTCTGAGCGCATCGCAGGGTTGCTGGCGGCCGAGGGGATGGGGGCGGTCTCGGACGCGGGAGAAGCGGACGTGATTGTGGTGAACACCTGCTGTATCAGAGAGAAGGCCGATCAGAAGCTCTACTCCTACCTCGGGTCGCTCAAGCACTTCAAGGGGGCGCGCCCGGGCATGCAGATCGCCGTGGGAGGCTGCCTGGCTCAGAAGGACAGGGACCTCATCCGTCAGAAGGCGCCTCATGTGGACGTCGTCTTCGGGACACACAACGTGCATCGGGCGGCGGAGTTGCTTGCTTTGGCGGCGAGCGACGGCCCGATCGTGGAGATTCTGGAAGAGACTGCCCGATCCGACGCCGAAGCCTTTCCTTCTGTGCTGCCCGCCGAACGGGAATCCAGTTTTTGTGCCTGGGTGACCATTCAGATCGGCTGCGACAACACTTGCGCTTTCTGCATCGTTCCAGCGGTCAGAGGGCCGGAGATCAGCAGGCCTTTCGACGCCGTCCTCGAGGAGGTGCGCGAACTGGCTGAGCGAGGTGTGGTGGAGGTGACGCTGCTGGGGCAGAACGTGAACTCCTATGGGCGCGACTTGGCGCTGGCGCAGCGTAGGGCTGGCGAGCGCGTAAAGGTGCGTCCGATGTTTGCCGAACTGCTGCGGGCAGTGGGGAGCGTTCCTGGCATCCGGCGTGTGCGCTACACCAGCCCGCACCCCAAGGATCTGCGTCCGGAGACCTTGAGCGCCATGGCCGAGACGCCCGCCGTTTGCGAGCACCTGCACCTGCCGCTGCAGTCGGGCAGCGACGCCGTGCTAGCGGCGATGCACCGCGGCTATGGGGCTGAGCGCTACCTGCAACGGTTGGCGGAGGCTCGTCGGGCGATCCCAGACCTGGCCGTGAGCACCGACATCATCGTGGGCTTCCCAGGCGAGACGGAGGAGGACTTCGCCCGGACGCTCGAGGTGGCCGCCGAAGCCGAGTATGACAGCGCCTTTACGTTCGTCTTTTCGCCTCGCCCGGGCACCGAGGCGGAGCGGATGACCGAGAAGTTTGTAGACGCCGACGTGGCGGCCGACCGCTACAAGCGTCTGCGTGCGGTGGTGGAGCGTTCCGCCCGCCGTCGGCACTCGGAGCGGATCGGCAGGAGGGAAGAAGTCCTGGTGGAAGGTCCCAGCAAGACCCGCCCGGAACTCTGCAGCGGACGCACCCGTCAGAACAAGTTGGTGCACTTCGCCGCTGGGGCAGCCGGGGGAACAGGGGGAGCCGGGGAGATCGGGGGAGCCGAGGCAGCCGGGCAGAGCAGGGCGACCGGGAAAACAGGGGCGCCAGGGGCGGGCGGGCGAGCCGGGGGAGCCGGGCGAGCTGGAGGAACTCTGCCCCCTGGCGCGTTCGCGGAGGTGGAGATCGTCGGTGCGGGCTCTCACTACCTTCTAGGCGAACTCGTCGAGGTGACGTCGAGCGCCCCGCAGCGCCTGAGCCAACGAATCCGCACGGCAGCGCCGCCCTCCCAGCCTCTTTCCCCACGCAAGCTCATACCGGTGGCGCCGCGCTGAGCCGTCATCTCGCAATCGTCGGCCCTACCGCCTCTGGCAAGAGCGACCTGGCCCTGGCTCTGGCCAGAGAACGCCCGTCGTCGGAGTTGGTTTCCCTGGACGCAATGGCCGTCTATAAGGGAATGGACGTAGGCACGTCCAAGCCGTCGCCGACCGAACTGGCGGGAGTGGTCTGCCACGGCATCGATCTCGTGGAGCCGAGCCAGGAATTCGCAGTGGTCGACCTGCTGGAGGCGGTGCGTCCGGCGGTGGCGGACGCCGCCAAGCGGAAGGCGCCGCTCGTGGCTGTGGGAGGAACAGGGCTTTACGTGCGGGCGCTGCTGGACGACCTGGAGTTCCCCAGGCGCTACCCGGAAGTCGCCGTGCGGCTGGAAGCCGAAGCGGACACGTCCGCCCTCTACGAGCGCCTGCGCCGAGCGGACCCGGACGCTGCCGCCAAGATTCTGCCTAACAACCGTCGGCGCATCGTTCGCGCCCTGGAGGTCTGCGAAGGTTCTGGCCGTCCGTTTTCTTCCTACGGCCCGGGGCTGAAGTCCTATCCCGACTGCGACTTCCTGCAAGTGGGGCTGAGAATGCCCCGTCCTCTGCTCGACGCTCGCATAGCACGCCGCTTCGAGGAGCAGATTGAGGCCGGTTTCGTGGAGGAGGTAAGGCGTCTGTCGGCGGCCCCTGGGGGGCTTTCCCGCACTGCGCGCCAAGCGCTGGGATACGGAGAAATCCTGGACTTCCTCGGGGGAAAGTGCTCGCTGGCCGAAGCCAAGAGCACGGCGGTGCGCCGAGTTGTACGCTTTGCTCGCCGCCAGGAACGCTGGTTCCGACGTGACCCTCGCATACGGTGGATGAATATCGGTGAGGATCCGATGGAAGCACTTCCGCTGATCAGAGAAACGTTCCGCCAATGCCCATGAGAAGAGTCCCATGCATCTGAGCAAGCACCATGTTTTCGGAAACGATTTTCTTGTGCGTCTGGACCACGACGAAAGCACGCCTAGCGCAGAGTGGGTATCCAGCGTCTGCAACGGGAACTTCGGCTGGGGCGCAGACGGACTGGTCTGGGCGTGCGGCATCTCGTATGCGAACCTGCCCGTGATCAGCGCTGGGATGAGGCTCTACAACGCCGACGGAAGCGAGGCTGAGGTCAGCGGGAACGGACTGGCTTGCCTGGCTCAGGCGCTGAGCCTGCCGCTGGGGGACGAACTTCCTTTGCGCTCTGCCGTCGTGGAAGTCGAAACCGCTGCGGGGCCGCACACCGTCCGCATCAAGAATGGTCTAGGCGACTCGGGGGGATGGGAGTTCGGCGAAGCCAGGGTGCAGATGAGCATGCCTAGCCGGGACGAGCCGAAGACTGCTGCAGCAACTGACGTCTTGGCAGCCTTGCTGGAGGAGGAGGAGTCCTATGCGAGTGTTGACAGGAAGACGATCTCCGCTCTGCAAAAGGGAGAAGCGTCGGTCGGATATCTGTCGATCGGAAACCCGCATGTGGTGCTGCGCGTACCCGACCTGGGACGCCTGCGCCGCTTCCCCCTCGAGGCGGTGGGCAGTTCGCTGCAGACCGCGTTTTCTCCGGTGAACCTGGAAGTGATCGCAATCGAAGATCGCGGGCGCCTGCACATGCGGGTCTGGGAGCGCGGCGTGGGCGTCACCTCGGCCTGCGGCAGCGGGGCGGCGGCGGCGGCGTGGCAGGCGTATTGGTGGTGGTTGGCCGACAATGAGGTGAAGGTGTGCATGCCGGGCGGGGAGGCGGGGGTGCAGGTAGCGCCCGAGAGCCGTGAAACCTTCCTTTCGGTTGAGGTGAGTTACGTGGGCGATTGCGCCCTCCCTTCGTATTGGAGAGACCTTTCGACGTACCGGTCGTTGAAGGAGAAGACGCAAATGATCGTCTGGCGCGGTTCTAAGCCTGAGGCTTGGGGCCGCTCCGAGCCTTCTTCGGGCTCTGCGGACTCTGCGGACTGACGGGTTGCGGAGTGACGGCTTCGGAATGACGGGTTGAGCAGGGGAAGCCCTCAATCCCGAACGCACAGGGGTGCGCTGGGCGAGTTCGGCACCGACGGCGCCGGGTTCATCGAGCGCACCTTCAGGGAGAGGATCGTGCTCGTTGGCGTGGTCGTCCCCCCGGAGGTGCGATCGGAAGTCGACTACTCCTTAGACGAACTGGCTCGCCTCGTCGACACGGCGGGCGCCGATCCGGTAAGGAGGGTGATCCAGCGCAGGGATCGCATAGACCCTTCAACTTTCATCGGAAGCGGAAAGGCTGAGGAACTCCGCGATATCTCCGAGGAATGCGACGCAGACACTGTGGTGTTCGACGAGGAGCTGACGCCTGCTCAGCAGTACAACCTAGAACGCATCCTGGGCAGAACGGCCATAGACCGCACCACCGTGATTCTCGACATCTTTGCTCAGAACGCCGCCAGCGTTCCGGGCAGGGTTCAGGTGGAGCTTGCGCAACTGCGTCACAGGCTTCCCAGGCTGAGAGGGTCGGGCTATCAACTCAGCCAGCAGGCCGGAGGGATCGGAACCAGAGGCCCGGGGGAGACTCGACTCGAGGTCGACCGCAGGCGCCTGCTGCGGCGGATCGCCCGCCTGGAGTCTCAGTTGCGGGAGATACGGAGACAGCGATCCGTGCAGACCCGCAGCGCCCGCCGCAGCGGTCTGGCCAGGGTCGCCATAGTGGGTTACACCAACGCCGGCAAGTCCAGTCTGCTCAATGCGCTCTGCGGAGCGGACGCCCACGTAGAAGACCGCCTGTTCGCCACGCTCGACGCCCTCACCCGCCGATTCGAGCCCCCAGGGGGAGAGCCGATGCTCTTGGTGGACACGGTGGGATTCGTGAACAAGCTTCCGCACGAACTGGTGGAAGCCTTCTCGAGCACTCTGGAAGTGGTGAGTGAGGCCGACCTTCTTCTTCACGTTGTTGATGCGTCGGCTGCCGAGCCCGAAACGCAGCTAGCCGATGTCCGTTCGGTGCTCGAGCGCATAGGTGCGGGCGGTTTGCCGGAGATTCTGGTGTTCAACAAGTCGGACGCTTCCCGCAGCACCGACCGTCTGCTGAGGGCGCACCCCGCAGCGGCGGCGGTCTCGGCCAAGACGGAGGAAGGACTTGATCACCTAGCGGCGCTCATTTCCGACCGGATTCGGGCGGCGGACAGGATCGTGGAGTTGTTCGTTCCCCACTCGCGGGGCGACGTGATGGCCGGCCTGCATCGCGATGGGCAGGTTCTCTCGACCTCGGCTGCGTCGGAAGGCATGCGCTACAGGGTTCGCCTAGACGCAGCCTCCGAGGACCGCTACGGAGAGTTCTCCCGCTCCTTTGATGCGTTGAGCGAGGCGGGATCATCGGAGCCGGCCTCGACAGAGGCGGGCTCTGCCGCCCCACAGGAGCACCCATCCACCGAGGGTGCGAGGTTGAGCGAGGCGGGTTCATCGGAGGCGGGCTTGGCAGAGGCAGCCTCTGCGTCGGGGGGAGCGCCGCTTTCGCCGCAGCGCCCCCGCGGGCGCAGCCCGGTTCGCTCTTTTTGATCGGCTTGAAACCCAAGACACCCAAGAAGGAACGCAAGCCCCCTATTCGGCTCAAGCCGTATCCCTACGACAAGCTCAAGGAAATACGCGCCCTGGCCGACCTCCTGCCTGGCGGGTGCGTTGATCTCTCCGCAGGCAATCCGACCGACTCCCCTCCCGAAGCGGCCTTGGAGAGGTTGAGAGCAGCCGAGGGAGCTAGCGGTTATCCGCAGTCGGCGGGAAGCCCGGAACTGACGGCTTCCGCCGTCGATTGGCTGCGGCGCCGCTTCGGGGTGTGCGGGGCGCTCGGGGCGAGCGAGCAAGCACGGAACGCAGCGGCTTGCGTGGGCATGAAGGAGTTCGTGGGGTCGCTGCCCCGCCTGCTTGCGATGAGGTTCCCGGATCGCGACACCGTCCTGTATCCGGCTGTGTCCTATCCCACCTATGCGATGGGTGCAGAACTGGCCGGACTGCGCGGCCTGCCCATCCCGATGAACGACGAATGGCGACTCGATCTCGCGGCGGTGTCTGCCGAAGACGCCCGCCGAGCCCTGTGTCTGTGGGTTAACTCGCCCTCAAACCCCACGGGCGCACTTGACGACCTGCGGTCGGCGGCGGCCTGGGGCAGGGAGCGGGGCGTTCCTGTCTTGAGCGACGAGTGCTACGTCGAGTTCATTTGGCAGACGCCTCCGTCCGGCCGCAGCATCCTGGAGCAGGGATCCGAGGGTGTCCTGGCCGTTCATTCTCTGTCTAAGCGATCCAACTTTGCGGGTATGCGCGTGGGCTTCTACGCAGGCGACGAGGAACTCGTGGGCTACTTGTCCGAAGCCCGCAGACATCTGGGGTTGATGGTCCCCGGCCCGGTGCAGGCGGCGGCTGCTGCGGCCTGGGGCGACGACGCGCATGTCGAAGCCCAGAGGGGGCGCTACCTGAGGAGGCTGGGTTTGTTGAAGCGCTTGTTGGAGAGCTTCGGGCTTCGGGTCTCTCTGCCTGCCGGGGGTTTCTACCTGTGGGTGGCCGCTCCGGGGGGCGACGCCTGGGGCTTGACCCGCCGTTTGGCGGAGGAGGCTGGGGTGCTGGTGACTCCGGGCGACTTCTTTGGGGAGGCTGGCAGCGGGCACGTCCGCGTTGCTGCGGTGGCTCAGGACGCGGGGATCGAACTGGCGCTCGAGCGTCTGGGGGCTTGACGGCAGCGTTCGCTGCGTTCTTCGACGCGGAGCGGGCAAGTGTTAGCCTCTCTGGGCATGGTCGAGGTAAGTGATTTGAAGTTCAAGATCGAAACGCTCTGGTCGCAGAGGGAGTTTCTTTCTGAGGGCGACGAGAATGCCAAGAAGACGATCCATGCGGCAGTCGATCTGCTCGACCGCGGAGAGGTCAGGGTGGCGGAACTAAGCGGGGGCGGCGACAGGGACGAAGACGTCGAGGTGGTCGTCCACGACTGGCTGATGAAGGCCATCAGCCTGCTTTTTAAGGTCTCGGCGATGAACACTATTGAGCTCGGCCCCTTCGAGTTCGCCGACCGGATTCCCCTCAAGAAGGACTATTTGACTAAGGGGGTCAGGGTGGTTCCGGGCGCCTCCGCCCGCTGGGGCAGCTACCAAGCCCCGGGGGTGGTGATGATGCCTAGTTACGTGAACATCGGCGCCTACGTGGGCGCCAACAGCATGGTGGACACCTGGGCTACGGTGGGGTCGTGCGCTCAGATCGGCGAGGGTGTGCACCTGTCGGGCGGCGTGGGTATCGGCGGAGTGCTGGAGCCTCCCGGGGCGGTACCGGTGATCGTGGGCGATGAATGTCTCATCGGCAGCCGCTGCATTGTGGCGGAGGGAGCTCGAGTGGGCGAAGGGGCGGTGCTGGGCGCAGGCTGCATACTTACCGGTTCGGTGCCTGTCATGGACGCCGAGACGGGCTGGGAGTTGAGCCGCGGCGTCGTGCCGCCTTGGTGCGTGGCCGTGTCCGGATCTCGCCGCAGGTCGTTCCCGGGCGGCGACTTCGGCATGCCCTGCGTTCTGGTGGTCAAGCGCCTGCCCCCGGGCGAGCGCCACGACAAGGCCCGTCTGAATGAGGTGCTGCGGGATCACGGCTCTGCCGCCTGAGACTTCGCTGCGCCGAAGCGGCGAAGCGGCGGAGCGGCGAGGCGTGTCAGGCGCCCTGCGCTGCTGATCTGATCTGCGAAATGGG
Organism: Acidimicrobiales bacterium; assembly: GCA_965242895.1. Taxonomy (GTDB): domain Bacteria; phylum Actinomycetota; class Acidimicrobiia; order Acidimicrobiales; family CATQHL01; genus CATQHL01. The sequence continues at coordinate 367,179 of OZ251507.1, read as the reverse complement.
CATCTTGAAGCGTCCGGGATCGGGGGCATGAAAACGTCCGGCAGTCGGGTGGACTTGCTGGGGCTGACTGCTGAGTTGATCGACATACCTTCGGTCAGCCACTCCGAGGGCGCCCTGGCGGACTGGGTGGAGGAGTGGTTCCGCCCCTTGGACTGGCTGGTCGTCGATCGAGTAGGCGACAACGTAGTGGCGCGCACTTCCCTCGATCGCCCCCGCCGGCTGGGCCTGGCCGGTCACCTCGACACCGTGCCGCCGAACGGCAACGAGCGTGCCAGGATCGAAGGCGACCGTGTATACGGCCTGGGGGCTTGCGACATGAAGGGCGGTCTGGCGGTGATGCTGGCGCTGGGGGCTCACGTTCCCGAACCGAGCGTGGACGTGTCCTACGTTTTCTATGCCAGGGAGGAGGTGGCGCGGGAATGGAGCGGTCTGCTGGAAGTAGACGCCTACGACTCGGACTTGCTGGACGCCGACGCCGTGGTGCTGGGCGAACCCTCCGGCGCAGACTTGGAGGCGGGCTGTCAGGGCACCATGCACCTGAGGGCGGTCTTGCGGGGCGAGCGAGCCCATACTGCCCGTCCCTGGATGGGCAGAAACGCCGTTCACAGGCTGGCTGGCCTGCTTGCGGCGCTGGATCGCTACGAAGCAAGACGACCGGTCATCGACGGCTGCGAGTTCCGCGAGGCGCTGGTGGCGAGTTCGGTCTCTGGCGGGACGGCGCGCAACGTGGTTCCAGACGAGGCCGTGCTGGAGATCAACCATCGGTTCGCCCCCGACCGCTCGCCGTCGGAAGCCGAAGCGCACGTACGCGACCTGCTCGGCGTCTGTCTGGAGGAGGGGGACTCACTGGATGTGTTGGAAGCCGTTCGGGGGGCGCCGCCCGGACTGGATCACCCTTTGCTGGCGTCGCTGGTTGAAGCGGTGGGAGGGACGTCTCGGGTGCGCGCCAAACTGGGCTGGACGGACGCAGCCTTCTTTGCTGAGCGAGGCGTTGCTGCGGTCAATTTCGGGCCGGGCGACAGCGAGCTGGCGCACACGGCGGGGGAGTACGTCTCCGTCGGAGCCCTCGAGCGCGTCTATGGAGTCCTGGCTGATCTGCTAACGGGAGGCTGATCTGCTCACGGCTGGCTGACCTGCTAACGGGAGGCTGACCTGCTCACGGGCGCCCCTCGGGGCGTTGCTAACCTCGGCTGAGGCGCAAATACCTGGTGAAGAGCATGCCTTCTGCCGTGTGAGCGCTTTCCAGCTTCATTTTCAGCGGACGAGGGAACTCCCTGCCAGAGATGATGCTCTCGCTGCCCCCCACCAGGAGCGGCGAGAGCGTAAGGCAGAGTTCATCCACTAGATCGGCGCGGGCGAAGTGGTCGTTGAGGGTCGGCCCCCCCTCGATCAGGACCACCTCTAGCCCGTCGCTTGCGAGGTCGGCGAGGATCGTCTCTGGCCTCACGAACGTCCCGTCGCCGGTTTCCTCGACTCGCAGGTCGGCCACTTCCCGCATCGCATCGAGGCGTCCGGGCGCAGCGGAGGAGGTCGTGTAGAGGCGGTTGCGGCGAGACCCTCTCCAGACCGACGAGGTGGGGTCGAGGTCGCATCGCGAACTTGCCACCGCCAACAGAGGGAGTTCTTCTTGCCCTCGTCGGAGGCGGCGTCGGCGGGCGTCGGCGGTGAGTTGGATCGGTCCGTAGTCTTCATTGCGAAGGGTTCCTGCGCCGACCACGACGGCGTCTGCGCGCGCACGCAGGGCGGTCAGCACGGCGTAGTCGGCTGGGCTGCCGATGCCGCCGGAACGCCCGTCGATGGTCACGGCGCCGTCGACGGAGGCGACCATGCAGCAGATCAGCCAGGGGCGATCCTCTAGCAGCGGGCGCTCGACGTGCTCATAGGCGTCTAAGTGATCTACGAGGCTGCCTTCGCTGGTTTCAATCGGCCAGAGGCGCTGCAGCGATACCATGCAGGAATTCTGCCTCCTCATCCCGTCGTTAGCAGAGATGCCCGCAATTTCGCAGGTGCGAGATCGGGTGATATCGGGAACGACATAAGGAATGCCCCCCCAATGCCCGGACGTTCTTGGGTAATATCGTTAGTGCCGTTAGTGCCGTGTGGATGTCGCTTGAGTCGCCTTGCGGACGTCGTCTACCGGCAAGAAGGGACAAGGGGAATCAGTCGATCGAGGGAGGCTACTTGAACAAGGAAACAGGCTCGTGTCGTTGACGTCAGAGAGCGTGGGCATCGGGCTGACGCGCTGCTTCACGATTCCAGGGGTTCATCCATACGACGCCGTGGAGTGGTCGCGCCAGAGAGCCCTGATAACCGCAGCCGGCACCGGCGATCCGGTTTTCGATCAGCCCGACGTCGAGTTCCCGGACTTCTGGTCGCAGAACGCCGTCAACATAGTTTCCCAGAAGTATTTCAGAGGGCGCATGAACTCCCCGGAACGGGAGTCCTCCCTGCGGCAGGTCATCGATCGGGTGGTGGGCACCATCGGGCGCTGGGGAGTCGAGGACGGCTACTTCGCCTCCGAAGAAGAGGCCGACACCTTCTCTGCCGAACTCACCTATCTGCTCTTGCATCAGAAAGCGGCGTTCAACTCGCCGGTCTGGTTCAACATCGGAGTCCCCAACACGCTCCCTCAGTCTTCGGCCTGCTTCATCCTGTCGGTGGACGACACGATGGAATCCATCCTCGACTGGTACGCCGAGGAGGGGATGATCTTCAAGCGAGGATCGGGATCGGGGGTCAACCTGAGCAGCCTCCGCAGTTCGCAGGAGCACCTCTCGGGGGGAGGGCGTCCGAGCGGCCCTGTCAGTTTCATGAGGGGGGCGGACTCCTCTGCTGGGGCGATCCGTTCCGGCGGCACCACGCGCAGGGCGGCCAAGATGGTGGTGCTCGACGCTGACCATCCCGACATCGAGGAGTTCATCTGGTGCAAGGCGCACGAGGAGAGCAAGGCCAAAGCGCTGGCCGAGGCGGGCTTCGACATGAGCTTCGACGGCGCCGACAACGCCTCCGTCCTGTATCAGAACGCCAACAACTCGGTTCGACTCAGCGACGACTTCATGCAGGCCGCATTGACTGGTTCGGACTGGCGTCTAGTTGCGCGCACCACGAAGGAAGTCCTCTCCACGCTGCCGGCCGCAGGGCTTCTGCGTCAGATCGCCGAGGCAGCCCACCGCTGCGCCGATCCGGGCGTGCAGTTCGACACGCACATCAACCGCTGGCACACCACGCCGCTGGGGGGGCGGATTACGGCTTCGAATCCGTGCTCGGAGTACTTGCACGTCGACGATTCGGCCTGCAACCTGGCCAGCTTGAACCTGCTCAGCTTCCTCAAGGAGGACGGACATTTCGACGTCCGATCCTTCAGATCCGCAACTCGGGTGCTTTTCGCTGCACAGGAGATACTTGTGGGACGGTCGCACTACCCGACGGAGGTCATAGCCGCCAACGCCAGCGGTTATCGGCAGCTAGGGCTGGGCTACACCAACTTGGGGGCGCTGTTGATGAGCATGGGTCTTCCCTACGACTCCGGGCAGGGGCGGGCAGTGGCTGCAGCGCTCACGGCGGTGATGTGCGGGGAGGCCTACCTGACTTCGGCGGTCATTGCGGCGCGAATGGGGCCTTTCCAGCATTTCGAAGCCAACCGCCCCCACGTGCTGAAGGTTCTGGACATGCACCGCCAGGCGGTTTCGGAAATCGACTCCGACTTCGTCCCTGACGATTTGATGTCTGCCGCTTCGGAGTCCTGGAACGAAGCCTGCTCTCTGGCTTCGCAGACCGGAGTGCGAAACGCCCAGGCGACAGTGCTCGCCCCTACCGGCACCATCAGTTTCATGATGGACTGCGACACCACAGGGATCGAGCCCGACCTTGCGCTGTGCAAGTCCAAGTCGCTGGCGGGCGGAGGGGCGCTCGTGCTTGTCAACCAGTCTGTCCGGCGGGCTCTGGCCACCCTGGGCTACGACCCTGGAGAGGTCGAATCCATCGCTCAGCACGTGGAGCGGAACGGATCTGTGCTCGACGCTCCGCATCTCTCGAAGAAGCATCACGCGGTCTTCGCCTGCTCGATAGGAGAGAACGCCGTCTCTCCGCAGGGCCACGTGAAGATGATGGCAGCGGTGCAGCCGTTCCTCAGCGGGGGCATCTCCAAGACCGTCAACGTGGGGGAGCAGACCACGGTCGAAGAGATTGAAGAGCTGATCGTCTCAGCCTGGCGGCAGGGTGTGAAGGCCATCGCCGTCTACAGGGATAACTCCAAGTGGGTTCAGCCGCTCTCGGCGTCTGTGGGCGCAGAGGCTGACGTCTCTCTCGAAGAGGCGGGTTCGTCCGCTCCGGCGCCCGAGCCGGTTCGCCGCAGGCTGCCGCGCGAGCGGCGCTCGCGCACTCTCGGATTTCGGGTGGCGGATTGCAAGGGGTACGTGATCGTCGGCGAATATCCCGACGGGCGTCCAGGCGAGATATTTGTGAAGGTCTCCAAACAGGGGTCAACGCTGGCAGGGATAATGGACGCCTTCGCCATAGCCGTCTCCCACGGCCTTCAGTACGGAGTGCCGCTGCGTTCCTACGTCAACGGCTTTTGCGGAATGCGCTTCGAGCCGGCGGGCATCACCGACGACCCGGACATTCGTATCGCCACCAGCCTCATCGACTACTTGTTCAGAAGGCTGGGGCTCATCTATCTGAGCGAAGAGGAGCGGGCGGCGATGAGCATCTTTTCCACCTCCGGGGCGCAGCCCACCCTCCCTGGCGTGGAGGAGGCCGCCACCCCCTCCGGCCAAGGCTTGGATATCGCCCCCATCCCTCCGCTGCGTTCCGACGCCGATGGTGCGGGGGCTGGTGCGGCGGCTCGCATGGCGGGGGCGCGTCGGGCAGACGCCGCCTCGCCGTTCTGCATGACCTGCGGGACGCGCATGGTTCGCGTGGGGTCGTGCTACGCCTGCTCTACCTGCGGGGCGACCAGCGGCTGCGGCTGAGCAGGCGCAGCGGCTGGCGGCTGGTGGCCGTTGGTAGCCGCACGTAGCTGCCAGTATCCGCTGGCATCCGCTGGTATTTAGGAGGAGCGCTCCCTCCAGCAGAAGTTTTCCATGGGAGGGCGCTCTCGCAGGCTCACTAGTCGATTCTCCGTTTTCGTGCGGGCGCTCTTTTCGCCGCCGCTCTTTTCGCCGTGCAGCAGCGTCTCCCAACTGCCTGAGGGTGGCTCTACCCCCGCTCGTTCCAGTATCACCTGCATGATTTCCAGGGCTTGGGGCGCCAACTCGTGAAGCGGGCGGTTGCGATGCCGCCGGACGCCTAGGTCGACCGAGACGATGCTCGCTGCGCCGAACTTCGTCGAGAGGTCGATCAGCAGCCCAACTTCCACGCCGTAACCCTGAACAAAAGGCACCTGCATTGCTGAACTGCGTCGAACGGCGTACTCGCCCGAGAGTGGCTGGCGGACGTGGGAGAGTTCGGGGAAGAAGATCGACAGCAGAGGGCGGGCCGCTAGCTCTGTGGTGCGTCCCCCGCCTTCCGGCTTGTCGTCTAGCCAGCGCTGATAGCAGCCCTTGACGAGGACGATCTCCTCTTCCGCGTCGGCGCCGTTTTCGCCGTCGCCATCGCCGGTGTGGGTGTCGGCGTCGCCGTCGGCGGCTTCGGCGCCGACGCTCAGGAATGGGGTGAGCAGCTTGGTTATGTGGTCGGGGGAGAAACTTAGAAGGTCGGCGTCGCAGTAGACGATGATGTCGGCGGCGGTGACGGCCATGGCTTTCCAGAGGGCGTCTCCCTTGCCTTGACCAGGCCCGAGTTCCGGCAGCAGGTCGCTCACGGCGGCCACATTGGCGCCTGCTTCCGCAGCCACTTGCGGGGTGTCGTCGTCGGATTCGTGAAGCACCCAGAGTTCGTCCACCAAGGGGTGAGAGCTTGGTGACATCAAGTTCTGCTTCACGGCTTGGCAGATGCTGCCGATGGTGGCCGCCTCGTTGAGGGCAGGCAGGCATACGGCCACACGCCTTCCCGCCTTCCGCTCGGCTAGGGCTGCGGCTGCTTCGAGGTGCGCCGAGCCGCAGCCCGGGGCGCTGGGCGGGGCGCTGGGAGTGTCTTCAGATATGTGCATCCTTAAAGGCTGTCGCCAAGCTGACCGGGTCGCAACGCGTCCTCCTCTCCGTGCGCCCGTGCCTGGGGATCGTGCGCTGCGGCTGCGGTCTGGGGCGGGGTCGCAACGCATCCCCCTCTCCGTGCGCCCGTGCCTGGGTCTGCCTGGGTTTGCCCGGTCGCCGCTCGCAGCCCTCAGCTTGCGCCCGCCTTCGGCGCCGACCGCGGTTACTGAAATGAGGCGCTGCTAACGGGTAATCTTTGAGCGTTGTTGGAGCTACTTGTGAAGGAAGTCTGAATGGCATCGCTTAGCGGCGTGGTCGCGTCTATACCTAGTCCGTCCGTGGGCGAACTTTCGCTGGGGCCGCTGAACCTGAGGCTCTACGGCCTGGTGGTGGCGCTCGGTGTGATTGCTGCCGCCTATTTGGCGGGAGCGCTTCTGCGTCATCGCGGGTTGAGTTCAGAGTTGGCCGTTCATGCCGCAGTCATTGGCGTTCCGATGGGGTTGATAGGGGCTCGCATTTATCACGTGATCACCGACTGGAAGATGTATCGGGAGAACTGGGTGGACATCTTCAAGATTTGGGAAGGCGGTCTGGGCATTCCCGGGGCGATAGCAGGGGGCTTTCTGGGCGGACTGCTAGCTCTCCGCATACGCAAGGCGCCGATGATGCCCGTCGTCGACGCTGCGGCGGCGGCCTTCCCCTTGGGGCAGGCGATCGGGCGCCTGGGCAACTACTTCAATCAGGAACTCTTCGGCAGGCCGACTGACCTGCCCTGGGGTCTGGAGATCGACCGTGGCAACCGCCCGCCGCTGTACCTGGAAGAGGAAACATTCCATCCCACCTTCGCCTACGAAGGGCTCTGGAATTTGGCGGCGTGCGCCGTCTTGGTGTGGGTCTTCCGGCGGCGTTTCCTGCCTTCCGGCCATATGTTCGCCCTCTACCTCGCCCTTTACTCGGCGGGACGGCTCTGGGTGGAGGCGCTGCGGGCCGACCCTGCCAGTCTGATTCTGGGCGTGCGGGTGAACATCTGGGTGATGGGGGCGGTACTGATCCTGTCGCTGGCGTTCCTCTTGACGTTCACACGGAAGGCGCGCAAGGCGGAGCAGGAGGCTGCGGACGAAGCGGCGGCCGAGGATGGGGAGGATGACGTGGGTGACGAAGGTGTCGTGGGTGACGAGGGGGACTGGGATGACGGTCAGACCGGGAGTGACGGGAGTGACGAGGGGGACGGGGACGACAGGGGTGACGGGAAGAATGGGGAGGCCGAGGGTGACGGGAAGGACGGGGAGAGTGCTGACTCCGCAGCGGCCGGTGACGCCGGTGAGGGTGCGGATGCCGCTGGCACCGTCGCGGTCGGTGACGCCGGTGAGTCCGGGGACGCTGGTGATGTCGGGGACGCCGAAGAGGGTGCGGACGCCGCCGAGCCCGCCGCTCCCGAGGAAGAGGAGATCGCTCCCGAGGAGGATGTTGCGGATGCGTCGGCAGCCGCCGAAGCGTCCTTCAGCCGGAGTTTTCTCCGCCGCCGCCGAGCGGGGTCGGCAGAAGATGAGTGAACTGTTCGCACGTCCTAGTCCGTCCCGCGTCGAGCGCGGTTTCGCCTTTGTAGACCTGTCGGGCTTCACTCGATACACCGAAAACCGAGGCGACCGCGAAGCGGTGGCCATCCTGGCCGACTTCAGGAACGTCCTGCGATCCGTGGCGGCAGCCCATGGGGTGCGCATAGCCAAGTGGCTGGGCGACGGGGCGATGCTTGTCGGGGTTGAAAGCGAACCCCTGATGGAGGCGGTCGTGCATTCCGATCAGATCATCCTTGACCGCCTGCCTTTGCGTCTGCGGGCGGGCATGGCGGCGGGGGACGTCATCCTCTTCGAGGGCGACGACCACATTGGCCATACGGTCAACTTGGCGGCGCAGCTCTGTCGTCTCTCGGAACCTGGGCAACTGCTGGCTCCTGCCGAGATGGTCTCCTCTTTGATGGTCAACCTGTCGTTCGTGTCGCTGGGGAAGCTTCAGGTTCCTGGCTTCGACTATCCGATCGACGTCGTCTGCCTGAGTTCGGAGAACGCCGACGTGAACGTTAGGGAGTACGAAGCGGCTAGAATATCGGGCGCATAAGGAGTGTCTCGGGCGCTGATGCGGCCGAGCCGGCAACCTGGGGCGGACACCCAAGGTGCCAACCCGTGTTTTGGGGATGTGGCCTGGCCGCTGGTCGGGCAACCAAGTGTCCGTGTAGCAGGCCGCACGTAGCTTTCGTCGTGTGAGTCGCCCGTCTTGGTTGCCCTTGATCTAGGGAGATATCTCACGTGTCAGCACCAAGTTCCCAGACGCCGGCCGACCCGTCGGCGCGGCAGCATCCTTCCGGCCAGCCGGCCAGCGGTGCCTGGAAGGAGGGGGACGCGCCCGGCGCCCGCCGCTTCTACAAATGGGACACCGGACGCCCCTTCCTCTTAGAGGCGGGAGGCTCCTTGAGCGACCTGGTCGTTGCGTATGAGACCTGGGGTGAACTAGACCCCGAGGGCTCCAACGCCGTGCTGGTCTGTCATGCGCTCACGGGCGATTCCCACGTGTGCTCGTCGCCGGACATCTCGGGCTCTCCCGAAGGCTGGTGGGAGGACATGGTGGGCACGGGCAATTACATAGACACCGATCGTTACTTCGTGGTCTGCAGCAACGTGCTGGGAGGGTGTCAGGGGACGACCGGCCCTGCGTCGGTTGATCCGTCCACGGGCAGACCGCGGGGCGCTGGCTTTCCAGCAGTCACCATCAGGGACATGGTCAGGGTGCAGAAACGCCTGAGCGACCACCTAGGGGTGAGGAAGTGGCTGTGCGTGATCGGAGGATCGATGGGGGGGATGCAGGTTCTGGAGTGGGGGGTGATGTTCCCCGAACGAGTGCAATCCCTGGCTCCTCTGGCCGTGGGCTGCGCTAGCAGTCCCTGGCAGATCGCCTGGAGCAAGGTGGAGCGCGCAGCCATCCTCGGAGACCCTGCGTGGCGCGGGGGCGACTACTACGACGCTCCGGCAGGCGAAGGGCCGCACGCTGGGCTGGCTTTGGCGAGGGCCATCGCCCAGATCACCTACCGCAGCGAGGACTTGTTCGAGGAGCGCTGGGCGCGCAAGTTGGTGGAGCCGGGCAAGGAGTTTGGTCTCTTCGACCGTTATTCGGTAGAGAGCTACTTGGACTATCACGGCGAGAAGTTGGTCAAGCGGTTCGACGCCAACTCTTATCTGTTATTGAACAAGGCGATGGACAGCCACGACCTCGGCAGGGGGCGCGGCGGTCTAAGGCGGAGCGTCGCCATGCTGTCAGCGCCCGTGCTGACGGTGGCCATCAGTTCCGACGTGCTCTACCCGCCGCGCCAGCAGCAGGAACTGCGCGACCTCGTGCGTGCGACCGACGGGGAGTGCGAGTATGTCTTCGTGCCTAGCCTGGACGGCCACGACGGGTTCCTGCTGGAGACCGAGGCTGTGGGCGGCGCTCTGGCGGGCTTCTTGGAACGGGTCTCCGAGGGCGAGCCGGGCGACCGCAGCGGCTGAACGAGCGGAGCGCGCAGCCAGAAAGCAGACTAGACTGAGAAGCCTGCGGGCGTAGCTCAGTTGGTAGAGCGCCACCTTGCCAAGGTGAAGGTCGCCGGTTCGAGCCCGGTCGCCCGCTCATCTAGGGAATTTGCTAGAGTTGCCCTCAGGCATCGGTGCCCGAGTGGACTAAGGGAGCGGCCTGCAAAGCCGTTTTTTCGCGGGTTCGAATCCCGCCCGATGCTCTACCGGCAGGATCACCCCCCTCCTTCACCGAAGTCGCAGGCCGAGGGTTATCCTGTCAGTAAGGGCCGTTAGCTCAGGTGGCTAGAGCGCTTGCATGACGCGCAAGAGGCCGGGGGTTCAAGTCCCTCACGGCCCACAACTGAGGCGCATTGGGGGTGGCATGTCGCCACGATGTCTCGAAAGGCGATGATTTTTTCCTAGACTGCTGTTCGTGAGGCAGGAAGACCCCATGAAAGACGTTCTCACGAGATCCGAGCGGCGAATCGCCAAGCGCTTGCCCGAAACCATAGCCCTCAATGACAAGTATGACCGTCGCAGCATCACCGAGCCCCTAGTTGAGCTTCTCAATCTGTCCCCGGACCGTGTGAGCGTCGTTTTGGTTGTCGCGGGCTGCTCGCTTCGCCAAGCCCGCCGTGTGGCTCGGCTCAGATTTCTGTTGGAGCAGAGTTTGTATCGAGCTGGCCGTCGTCGCTCCGAAATACCGCCGTACGGCTACATGGTGAATGTGGAGCCTCTGCCGCCCGCAAAACTGTTTCGCATTCCGGAAGACGGGCCGCTTGAGCCAAGAGACGCACACTTGGCTGCCCACCTGCACGCCTGCCTCTACTCCGAGGAGTACTCGCACGCCCACGTCAATCAACTAGATGAACTGTTGGCCATGCCGTGGTCGCGCCGCAGAGCAGTCATGGGCGCTGCCGTGTCGCACAATTACAAGTTCAAGAAACTCGCTCGCATTCTGCGTTACCACCGCCGCATCAAGCGTCGTATGGCTCGCGGAACGTGGCGCTGAGCGCTGCCTTAGAATTTGCCTCAGTCCCCGCCGGTTGGGAGCAAGGGGGGACTGGCCGCTGCATGGTGCATCAAGTGGCTAAGCGCCGCGTAGCCAGCATCAAGTGCTAAGCGTTACGAGGATGCTAATATTCGAATAGCATCAAAGAATTAAAGGGGAGTTATTCTAGGTTAAATAATGAGTATTACCAATATAGAAAAAGAGTTTCAAGACAAAGTATCTGAACAGATACGACTTGAATCCGAGGGTGTGGAACGCTTTCGCGTGTTTACTCCGTTCAAATTTGAAGATGGTGATCACCTAGCTCTCATCTTAAAAAAAGAAGAAGACCGCTGGTTATTGTCAGACGAGGCCCATACTTTCATGCACCTAACCTACGATATTGAGGAGAAAGATCTTCGCAGCGGGAGGCGCCAAGAGATTATTTCAAACGTTCTTTCTATTTTTAAAGTTGACGATCGGGAAGGGGAGCTATTATTCGAAGTGCAGAACGATCAGTATGGTGAATCGTTGTTCTCATTTGTTCAAGCCTTAATTAGGATTTCAGATGTCTCATATCTGACACGGGAGCAGGTGCGTTCAACATTCATGGAGGATTTTCGGAGTCTTATACGTGAATCGACTCCGGATGACAGGCGAGAATTTGACTGGATCGATTCAGAACATGATCCACATGGGAATTACAAAGTCGATTGCTGCCTTAATGGTCAACAAAAACCTGTTTTTGTTTTTGCTCTTGCCAATGACGATAGAACTCGCGACGCGACCATAGCTTTGCATCAGTATGAAAAGTGGGAGAGATCATTTTCGGCGTTAGGTATTTTTCAGGATCAGTCTTTAATTGGTCGAAAGGTTTTGGCTCGCTTCAGCGATGTATGCGACAAGCAATTCTCTAGCCTTGCCCCTAACCGTGAACGGCTGACTCGATACTTTGAGGAGACTCTGGCATAGCACCCGGTCTACCGCGTGCTGAGTGGATCAGTAGGTATTTAATTAGTATCGCTAACTGGAAGTTTTGGTATCATGTGTAATAAGCAGAAAAAACCTTATCTAAATGGTAAAACTTCCAATTTTGGAATTTGTTCCGGCTTCTCTAAATCCCCATGGCTCTGAAGAAATCCCAGATATACGCATCCTTGTGGCAAAGCTGCAACGAACTTCGCGGTGGCATGGACGCTTCGCAGTACAAAGACTACATTCTCACGCTTCTGTTCATGAAATATGTCTCCGACAAGGCGCAAAACAGCACAGCCTCGCTCATCGAGGTACCTCCAGGTGGGAGCTTTGGCGACATGGTCAATTTGAAGGGCGACAAGGAGATCGGCGACAAGATCAACAAGATCATCGGGCGCCTAGCCGAATGTAACGATCTCAAGGGTGTGATCGACCAGGCCGATTTTAATGATGAGAGCAAACTAGGTAGAGGTAAGGAGATGCAAGATCGTCTCACTAGTTTGATTGGAATTTTCCAAGATCTGGATTTCAGTACCAACCGTGCCGGCGGAGACGATCTTCTCGGCGACGCCTACGAGTATCTGATGATGCACTTTGCCACAGAGTCTGGCAGGAGCAAGGGGCAGTTTTACACGCCATCCGAGGTTTCGAGTGTAATGGCCAAAGTTATTGGTATCCCCCCCCCCCCCCCCCCCCCCTTAACTGCCAGGTCTGACAGGACCGTTTACGATCCCACGTGCGGTTCCGGATCTCTTCTGATCAAGGTGGCAGAAGAGGCTGGCCAAATCAGCATCTACGGTCAGGAAATGGACAACGCCACCTGGTCGCTGGCTCGGATGAACATGATTTTGCATGGCCAGCCAACTGCCGAGTTGAAGCAGGGCAATACACTGTCCTCACCACAATTCACCGACGAAAATGGCAGAGATCTCAAGCGTTTTGACTTTGCTGTTGCCAATCCTCCGTTCACGAGCAAGTCATGGTCTCACGGTCTCGATCCTGAAAACGACCGATTTGAACGGTTCGATTATGGCGTACCCCCGGCAAAGAATGGAGACTACGCCTTCTTGCTGCATTTCATCAAATCCTTGAAGAGCAATGGCAAAGGAGCGATCGTGCTGCCGCACGGTGTGCTGTTTCGCGGCAACAAGGAGGCCCAGATTCGTAGGAATCTTCTAGAGCGCGGCCTTATCAAAGGTGTAATTGGCCTTCCTAGCAACCTTTTTTATGGCACCAGCATCTCAGCCTGCATCTTGGTGATTGACAAAGAGGAGGCTCCTACTCGTAAGGGCGTTTTTATTATAGATGCCAGCAAAGGCTTTCGTAAAGATGGGAATAAGAACCGCCTCCGTGAACAGGATATACACCGGATCGTGGATGTTTTTAACAAGCGAAGTGAGATAGCGGGATACTCTCGCTTGGTGCCGTTATCTGAAATTTCTAACCCGAAAAATGTTTATAAGTTGAACATCTCGCGTTATATCGAATCCAGAGATCCGGAAGATCTGCACGATCTCGATGCACACCTGAACGGCGGTATTCCCAACAGCGATATCGATGCTTTGAGCGAGTATTGGGAAGTTTTTCCATCTTTAAGACAGGTCTTATTTTGCGACAACGTTCGTCCAGGCTATAGCGATATCCAAGTTGAGCTTCATCAAGTTAAGGATATTATTCTTGAGCACGAGGAGCTCGAAAGGTGCAGGCAGCAGGTTCTGAGAGTATTTGAAAGTTGGAGCAAGCTTCATAGGGATCGTCTATATGATCTAACAGTCGGCGACAGCCCCGCCGAGTTAATTCATACCCTGTCGGAAGATCTTTTAGAGCGTTTTGCAGACTTGCCAATTTTAGATAATTACGACATATACCAAATATTTATGGATTATTGGAGAGATGTTATGCAGGATGATGTCTACCTTATTATGACCGACGGCTGGAAGGAAGCGGCTAGACCTCGTGATATAGAGGAAACTAAAACGAATCTGCCGGAACCCTCCGATCTGAGAGTCAAGAAAAAGAATTACAAGATGGACTTGATACCTCCAAAGTTAATGTTTGATCAGTATTTTAGTGAAGAGCTAGCTGAAGTTGAGAAACTGGAATTAAGAAAAGAGGATTTGGATATTCAATTGAATGAATTTGTTGCCGAACATAGTTGTGAAGGAGGAATTCTGGAGAAGATAGTAGATGAAAAAGGGAAAGTTGTTCGAAAACTCCTGAAAGAAAGGCTTAAAGTGGTTCAGGATCATAAGGTAGATCGAGAAGAGCTAAGGATTTTAACACGCTGCAGACTAGAAATAGAAAATTTGTCTGAGGCAGGCAGGATTGCCAAAAAGTTTCGAGCGAACTTGGAGGAGCAAACACTGAATATGTATGAATATCTTAGTGCACTAGAAGTAAAGTTTTTAGTGGTAGATAACAAGTGGTTAACATCTATTAGAACTGAAATTACTGAGGAGATAAAACATTTGCTTCAGAAGTTGACATCGAGTGTTAGGAAGTTGCAAGAACGTTATATTAAGCCACTATTCGTGCTCGAGCGCGAGTTGGAGGATCTAAGTGTGAAAGTTAAGAAGCATATTGGCGATATGGTTGGAGCAGATATGATTTCTGGAGAAAGGAAACGAGATGGGGAGTAGCACAACAGAAAAGGCCATTGGGACTATTGTTAGTGAAAAATCTAGCGAAGGATGGACAACAAAGCGGCTGGATGCTATTTTAAAAATACAAAAAGGTGAAATTATTACAGAGACTGACATACAGATTGGAAATATTCCAGTAGTGGCAGGGGGTGTAAAACCGGCATATTATCATGACACAGCCAACCGTGGTGGGAAGACGATCACAGTAAGTGCCTCAGGAAAAAACGCTGGTTATGTTGCAATATGGAATGAGCCTATTTTTGCTTCAGATTGCTTAACAATTAGTGAAAATATAAATTATTGTATCGAATATATCTATTATCAATTGTCTTACAGGCAATCGGAAATCTATGATTTGCAAACTGGGGGAGCACAGCCACATGTATATGCAAAAGATATTTCACCTTTGTTGATTCCGGTCCCTCAGCTAGAAGAGCAGAAAGCCATAGCAGAAATATTGTTAGATGTTGATCATTATGTTGATGCTTTGACTCTTTTGATAGCAAAAAAGAAAGTGATTAAGCTAGCAGTAATGCAGCAACTTTTTACTGGCAAAATGCGGCTGCCTGGTTATATCAAGAATTGGGAGACCGGGTCTCTAAGTAAATATTTGGTTTACGATCGGCCTGATTCCTATATAGTAAAGAATACCGAGTATCTGGATAGAGGTGATATTCCAGTATTGACTGCAAATAAAACTTTTATTCTAGGTTATACCAACGAAGAGTTTGGGATATGCAAGAATGTGCCTGCGATAATTTTTGACGATTTTACTACAGCGACTAAATATATCGACAGGCCTTTTAAAGTCAAATCGGCGGCGATCAAGTTCCTCTATCCTAGAGATTCTAGAATAAATCTCAAATATATCTTTAATCGTATACAGTTAGTCCATTTTCCCGTGTTTGACCATAAGAGCCATTATATCCAAGATTACCAACATATCAAGATTAGTATTCCAGATCTTGTGGAACAGAATGAAATTCAGTCTTTATTAGTTGATCTTGATGCCGAAATTGAACTTCTAGAGCAGCGTTGTAAGAAAATGCAGGATATTAAGTTAGGTATGATGCAACAATTATTGACGGGTAAAGTGAGATTTGCTGCTTCCTCTCTAGCAAGTGAATTTTCTAGTCAATAATTTTATGCTAGCTGATTTTTGAGACTGTAATTTAAAACTAATAGTGAGAAGTAAATAAGGAGAGTAGTTATTAACACAGTCGGAGACCGAGAGGTTCTCACACAGAGACGCGTACTGGAGTTTTTTCGGGATACTCTTGGCTATAGCTATTTCGAGCCTGGAAGCAGGCATCTTGCGAATAGCTGTATTGACAAAAAGACTCTGAGGAAGTGGCTGGGAGCACGTGGGCATGGGGCAGAAATTATTGGGAAGGTTTTGTTTGAATTACGTAGAAACGCTGAGTTAGGAGGTAGCAAAACCCTATATGAGGCCAACCGCGCGGTTTACGGCTTGCTCCGCTATGGCGTGAAGGTGCAACCAGCGGTCGGAGAGAAAACAGAAACCGTTTGGCTTGTTGACTGGAATGATCCGGGGAACAATCACTTCGCTATTGCGGATGAAGTGTCTGTTATGGGTCGGAAGACCAAACGTCTGGACATCGTTCTTTACATCAATGGCATTGCAATGGCTGTTTTGGAACTTAAGCGTTCAACCGTGTCGGTGGCTGAAGGCATTCGCCAGAATCTTGACAGCCAGAAGCGGGAATACATTGAGGAGTTTTTCAGCACCGTGCAGTTGTTGATGGCCGCTAACGAAAGCGAAGGGCTGCGATACGGGGTGATCGGGACATCTGAAAAGAACTGGCTGCGCTGGAAGGAGGCGGGGATCCATCCGTTGGCAGGAGATAACGTTCTTCTTGGCGACCTCGATCGACTTTGCAATAGGGAGAGGCTGTTGGAAATCGTGCATGATTTCATTGTCTTTGATTCGGGTGTTAAAAAAATCTGTCGCCATAATCAGTACTTCGGGGTGAAAGCCGCTCAGGAGCGTGTAAATGAGCGCGAAGGTGGCATCATCTGGCACACCCAGGGGAGTGGCAAGAGTCTTACGATGGTCTGGTTGGCTAAGTGGATACGTGAGCACGTGACCGACGGACGCGTTCTCATACTCACCGATAGGACCGAGCTTGATGAGCAGATCGAAAAGGTCTTCGAAGGCGTCAGTGAAAAGATATGTCGATCGACTAGCGGGGCCGATCTGATGCGTTTGCTCAATTCGAATGAGAACTGGTTGATCTGCTCGTTGATTCACAAGTTCGGGGCGTCGGAAGAAGGGGACGTCGGTACCTACTTGGAAGAACTCAAGTTGAGTCGTCCAAGAAATTTTCGGCCTAAAGGAGAGCTTTTTGTTTTCATAGACGAGTGCCACCGTACCCAGTCTGGCAAGTTGCACCGTGCGATGAAATCTCTTCTAGAAGGATCGGTTTTCTTTGGATTTACGGGAACTCCTCTGCTGAAGGCGGATAAGCGCAACAGCCTCGCAACATTTGGTAACTACATTCACACGTATAAGTACGACGAGGCAGTAAGGGATGGAGCAGTGCTCGATTTGCGTTATGAAGCACGCGATATCGACCAGAACATCACTTCTCAAGACAGAGTCGATGAATGGTTTAAGATCAAAACACGAGGTCTGAACGACATAGCAAAAGCTCGCCTAAAAGAGCGATGGGCCACAATGCAAAAGGTGCAAAGTTCAAGAGATAGGCTAAGGAAGATAGTTGCGGATATCTTGATGGATATGGGGACGAAGGATCGATTGATAAGCGGTCGCGGAAACGCCTTGCTCATATCCGACAGTATTCATTCAGCCTGCAGTATCTTTGAGATTTTAGAGAACACTGACTTAAAGGGCAAGTGCGGTGTAGTCACATCATACAGGCCGAGCGATTCTGATATCAAGGGTGAAGAAAGCGGAGAAGGTCACACGGACAAAATTCTCAAGTACTCCGTCTATCGTAAAATGCTGGCAGAGCATTTCGACGAGCCTGAAGAGACTGCGGTTTGCAAGTTTGTTCAGTACGAAAAAGAGGTAAAAAAGCGTTTTATTGAATTTCCTGGACAAATGAAACTTATAATAGTGGTCGATAAGCTTTTAACGGGCTTCGACGCTCCGCCTGCCACATACCTCTACATAGACAAACAGATGAGAGATCATGGCTTATTCCAAGCAATCTGTCGAGTCAATCGTCTAGATCGAGAAGACAAGCAATACGGTTATATAATTGATTACAAGGACTTGTTTCGGTCGTTAGAAAAGTCGGTCAAAGACTATACGGGAGAAGCATTTGATGGATACGACAAGGCGGATATTGAAGGTCTGTTGAGAAACAGGCTGGAATTGGGTCGTGGGCGTCTAGATCAAGCGCTTGATGCTGTCAAAGCTCTATGTGAACCTGTGTCTCCCCCTTACGCTACCTCTGATTATTTGCGCTATTTTTGCGCCGTCGATAGTGGCAATATCGAGCAACTCAAGAACAATGAACCCAAACGAATTGGGCTTTATAGGCTGGTAGGTGAACTCGTTCGAGCATATGTAGACTTGGCAAATGAAATGCGTGATGCAGGATATTCGGAGGCGGAAACTCAGAAGATTAGAGAAGAGGTTGATCATTACGAAAAAGTTCGTCAAGAAATCAGGTTGGCCAGTGGTGACTACATAGACATGAAGATGTTTGAGCCTTCTATGAGACATCTGCTTGACAACTATATCAGGGCTGAGGAGAGCGAAAAGTTGTCTCAGTTTGATGATCTGTCACTTGTGCAGTTGCTAGTTGATAAGGGAGAAAGGATACTTGATACTCTGCCAGAAGGTATGCGCGGCAGTCAGGATGCAGTTGCTGAGACCATTGAAAATAATGTAAGACGGATCATCGTTGACAAGTCGCCTGTTAATCCTAGGTACTATGAGAAGATGTCGATTTTGTTGGATGATCTCATTGTGCAGCGAAGGCAGGAGAAGATTGATTACAGAAATTACCTTAATGAAATAGTCGAGTTGGCGCAGAAGGTTCAACAACAGGAGATGGACGAATATCCGTCTTCTCTACGTAACATAACCAGCAAGGTTCTTTACGATAATTTGCGGGACATATCAGGGTTGAATAAACTAGTGAAGTTGGCGGATGAAGGTGTGAATAATATTGCCTCGGCAGCAGCACAAGCAATAGATTTTGCTGTACGTAGAGTCAAGAAGGCCGATTGGCGCGGCAATCTCATGAAAGAAAGAGAAATTCGTAACGAGATAAAGCGAGTTATTCTTGACGAAGACTTGGCGCAGCGGATATTCGAAATCGTCAAAACACAAAGCGATTACTGATGCATGGCATGGTCATAGAACGACGAAGTATTGAAGTCGGGGGCGTAACGCTGGAGATCGTTCGCAAGAACATCAAGAACCTGCACTTGGGCGTCTATCCGCCGGGCGGGCGTGTGAGAATGGCCGCACCGAGCCATCTGAGCGAGGAGGCGGTGCGGATGGCCGTGATTGCCCGTCTAGGTTGGATCAAGCAGAAACAGAGAGAGTTTGAGCAGCAGGGACGGCTAACTAAACGAGAATTTGTGACCGGAGAGAGTCACTATTTTGAGGGAAGACGGTATCGCCTTGATGTGATTGAGTGCAGCGGGTCGCCCGTCGTTCGTTTACTCAATAAGACGAAGATGCAGATGCAGGTTCGCCCTGGTGTCACAAGAGACAGGCGTGAAGCGATCTTGTATGAGTGGTACCGCTGCCGACTCCGCAGTCTCCTGCCGGGGCTGCTTGTCAAGTGGTCACCCAAGGTTGGCGTAACCGTCAGAGACTTGAGGATCAAGAGGATGAAGACTCTTTGGGGTTCGGCAAATACCGGTGCGTCACGTATCTGGCTGAATCTTGAACTGGCGCAGAAGCCCACTTCTTGTTTGGAGTACATCCTCGTGCATGAGATGGTTCACTTCCTGGAGCGTCGCCACAATGATCGATTTCATGAACTATTGGATGGCGCAATGCCACAATGGCGTCGGTATAGAGATGAACTCAACCGAGCGCCTCTGGCGCATGCGGACTGGCGCTACTGAAGTTCCTTTACTGATCGTCTCTTAACTACCGCTTCGTCTATTCTGTAGACGTGCTAGATCGTGGGTCGGCGCGACCGAAGAAGGGACTGAGTTCATGTCCAAATTGATCGAGAAACGCCTGAAGTCTCTCTGGGAGCAGCTGCAGGGAAAGAAGCCTCATATGCCCCATTTCCTGTCGGAAATCCACCTGCAGGGCATCCGAAGCATCGAGGACATCCGCGTGCGGTTTGATTATCCGGTCAGCGTTATTGCGGGTGTCAACGCCAGCGGCAAGTCCACGTTGCTCTTCGCTGCTGCTTGTGCATATAAGGTGCCGGGGGCTGGGGTCAGAGACTTCGTGCCTTCAACCCTGTTTCCTGATTACCGGCCCAAGGTGGGGGCACGCGGTGACAGAAGGCGCGAAACCGTTTTTGAGTTTGACTACTCGACGCCCCAAGGCCGGTTGTCGATGCGGTGGAGTCGCACCAAGGGCTGGAACCGCAGTTTCTTCGGGCGTCCTGATACCGCGCAGCCGGAACGTCCGATTTATTTGAGGACGCTCAGCAACCTCAGCAATCCGGCTGAGGTTCGCGGAGTGCTGAGCATGTCTCGCTTGCGCTCTGAGCCGGAAGAGAATCCTTTGGGGGCCGCTCAGATCGAATTTGCTCATCAGATGCTCTCCTTCCGATACTCGGAGGTCGTGGGTCTCTCCAGCGGCGACAAGAGTTTGCTGGTTGCTTCGCAAGAGAGCGGAGCGGAGTATTCGGAACTCCACATGACTTCCAGCGAGCGCGCCTTGCTTCGCCTCTCGCAGGAGATCTCCCAACTCGACGGGGCTCTCGTGCTCATTGATGAGGTGGAAGCTGGCCTTCATCCCTGGGTGCAGCGATTGCTCATGCTGCATCTTCAACAACTGGCGCTGCGCCGCAACCTGCAGATAATCGTGACCACTCACAGCCATGCCGTGCTCGATTCGGTGCCCGCACAGGGTCGTATCTTCTTGGATCTGGACGAGGCGGGAAAAGTCAGGGTGCTCCCGCCTCATCGTGACTTGGTTCAAGACGCCCTTTATGGGCTTTCAAGAGAGACTCTCAACCTGCTTTGCGAGGACGATGCAGCGGAAGGTGTACTGCAGTCGTGCGGTAGCTCGTTTGGAGGCGGAGAGCGGGGAGAGCGAAATTCAGCCTTTGCTTGAAGACCTCGGGGATGCACTCGCAAAGTGGCGCTCGGTGTGAACACGCCCGTTTGAGAGCGCCCGCTCGGTGTGAGATGTCGATGTGAGGGGTAGAGTGCAGAGTGTTCCCCGCGGTGATCCCTAGCGGAAGAGCACTTTGCGGGTGTCTTTGCGTTTGTTGTTTGTTTCAGCAATCGTCGGAATTCTCGACTTCCCTCGTTGACGGGTATCCGTCTCCCTCTTGACGGCGGTCGGTCTTTATCGGATCGTAGAAACCGCTGTCGTTCTTCGTGAACTTTTTCGTGGACTTCGCGGACAGGGAGCAGCCAACTTTCCAATTGGCAGCTTGCCTAGTCTGCTGACCCCTCGGGCGGCGCTTGTTGCCTTGTTCCTCGAGACGGCTTTGCCGGACTCCTAAGTTACGACACGTGAGAAAGGTGGCTGATGGCTGAGAAGGAAGGTGGAGGGTGATCGAAAAACACAGAGTCGAGGTCGGGGGGACGATCATCGAATACAAGGTCATACGCAGCGACCGGCGCAAGAAGACCATCGCGGTAAGCGTGGACAGGACGGGCGTGCTGGTGAGAGTGCCCTCTGTTACGCCGGCAGACGAAATCCGCGATCTGGTGATCGAGCGCGCCCGTTGGATCGCCGAGCGTCAGGCGATCGCTGCAGCGGCGCCTTCGCCGCTGCAATTGGTGAGCGGCGAGACGCTTCCTTACCTGGGGTATGACCACTATCTGGAGATACAGCGCTGCGGCGTTCCTGCCCCTAATGACGTTCCTGCCCCTAAGATCGAGCTTGGGGAAGGGAAAATTTGCGTTCGGATGCCTCACGACGTGCCTCACGACGTGCTGGACGAGTATCGATATGAACGCACTCGTTCTGCAATTGTGAAGTGGTACAAGGAGCAGGCAGACGATTTTGTCTCCGGCAAAGTCACCGAATGGCTAAGGAAGATGTTAAGGAAGATGCCTGAGATTTGGGAAGGCCCCCCGCCCAGGGTGCTCATCGGCGACCAGCGGCGGCGGTGGGGGAGTTGCGCTCGGGACGGCACGCTGCGCTTCAACTGGCGCCTGATGATGCTGGAGCGGGAGCTAGTCGACTACATAGTCGTTCACGAGTTGGCGCATTTGAACGTCAAGAACCACGGGGAGGTTTTCTGGTGGCAGGTTTCTCAGGTGATGCCTGACTATAAGGATCGCCGTCGGCGGCTGCGAGAAACGGAGGGGAGTCTTCCCTTGTAATGAACTTGCCTGCGTCATTGCGCTGCAGCGTTGCATGTGGATTTGAGGCGTTATGCTGCACCCGACGCTTAGCTCCTCCACTTCCTGATTTGCTCCCTTCGGAATTCGGACGGCTCCCAGCGGTCAAGCGGCCGCAAACGCTGTCCTGTAAACCGAAACGTCTAAACAGCGGGAAACAGCAGGGAACGGAAAGGTAAGTTGAGCCTGCTGCGCGGCGAACACGGACGAAATAGTGAAGTGAGGCACGTGAGCGGGGCGCTTATCTGGTAGATTAGGCGTGGTCTAACATTCGCCAGCAAGGAAATTCCGACAGAAGAAGCATGAGAAAGCAACTGAGTAGAAGCTGATGGCACGGGCAATCAATAGGGTCTCAGGTCTGCTAGCCCGCGATATCGCAGTGGATCTGGGCACGTCCACCACCATCGTCTATGTCCGTTCCGCTGGCGTCGTCTTGGAAGAGCCCAGCGTGGCGGCGGTGCATGCGAACACTGGTCGGCTGCTTGCGGTGGGCCGCTCGGCCAAGGAGATGATAGGACGCACGCCGGCGGGCATCAGGGCAGTCAGGCCGCTGAGGAGCGGCACCATCTCCGACTTCAGCGTCTGCGAAAAGATGCTGCGCTACTTCATTCGGAAGGTGCACACCGGACGCCCGGTCAAGCCGCGGATGGTGATTTGCGCTCCGTCGGGGATCACTCCGGTGGAACAGCGGGCTGTTCAGGAGGTAGCAGAGTACGCAGGCGCCCGCAAACCGGTCTTTATCATCGAAGAGCCCTTAGCGGCCGCTATAGGGGCGGGTATCCGCATCGCTGCTGCGAGAGGAAGCATGATCGTCGATATCGGAGGCGGCACTACGGAGATTGCGATTATTTCCTTGGGGGGCATCGTCGTTTCAAGGTCGTTCAAAGTGGCTGGCGACGCCTTCGACCGTTCGATCATGGAGTTCATAGACAAGGAATACGCCCTCGACATCGGAGAACAGACTTCAGAACTCATCAAGAGCAAATACACCTCGGCTTGGCCGCTGACAGAAGAATTGAACTGCGACATTCTCGGAAGAGACAAGCGCACGGGCTTGCCGAAGACCGTCACCATCTCTACGGTCGAGTTCCGGGAGGCCATCTCGAATCCGCTCAACGAAATCGCCGCCACCATCCGAAGGGCGCTCGACGAATCTCCCCCTGAGTTGGTGGCAGACATCATGGAGAGTGGCATTCACCTTGCCGGCGGTGGGTCGCTTTTGATGGGAATGCCCGAATTTTTGGCTTCTGAGGTGGGCATCGCCTTCCATCTGGTCAAGAATCCTCGGTATGCAGTTGCGGTCGGGTCTGGACATTCTCTTGAGGAGTTCTCCTCCCTGAAGAGCGTGCTGCTTCCATCCCTTTCCGAGTAACTTCGGAAGGCCCGGGCGCGGGCATTTCTCAGTGACGCCGTGGCAAACCGCACGGGGGTAACTCGCCTTAAGTTGGTTGTTCTTATTCTGCTCCCGATCACGCTCGTGACTCTGGATGCGAGCAATTTCACTCCGCTCGAGTGGAGCAAGGACGTCGTGCGTGACGCTCTCTCGCCGGTGATCTCGGGCGTTAGGAGCGTCACTCGGCCGCTTACAGACGCCTGGAAGGCCGTCGGCAACTATGACGAACTCGAGAGGCAGAACGAGCAGTTGAGAGAGGAGTTGGAGGAGCTGAGGGGCAGGGAACTCGACGAGGTCAGCGCCTCGGTGACGCTGCAGCAGGTGCTCGAAGAGTTGGACATCCCCTATCTGACGGACATTCCTACTGCCAAGGCGCGGGTCATCCGGCAGCTAGGCAACTTTCCCAGCCTCAACGTCGACATCGACAAGGGATCGTCTTCCGGCATCGAAGTGGGCATGCCGGCCGTCACCAGTGCAGGACTGGTCGGACGCGTGGTGGAGGTGAGCCGCATCCAGTCTCGGATACGGCTGATAACGGATGCCGACTTTGAGTTGGGTGTCCGGATAGTGGGTTTCGACACGGTGGCTGTGGCTAAAGGGAGCGGAGCGGGCAGGGCGTTGGTGATAGGCGACGGCATTCCCCTGTCGCTGCCGGTTGAGCAGGGGATGCTAGTGACGACCAGCGGCATAGAGAACAGCGTCTACCCTCCCGACATTCCTGTGGGCTTAGTGCAGGAGATACAGGTGGATCCCAATCTCGATCAGGTGCTTTACCTTCAGCCGACTGCTTCTTTGGATGTGCTCAATTTCGTTACGGTTCTCTTGTATGAGAACGCTTTGTGATCTCACCTGTGATCTCACCTCGGGCGACCTGGATTTGGGGCTGACGTGAATCGGCGGAAGGTCAAGATCGCTCTGCGTGTGGCCGCTGTGGTGACGGCGCTGGGCGTGCTCCAGATGGGTTTCTTCAATGAGCTCACGGTCTACGGCAGGGTCTGCGAGCCGCTTCTTACATTTTCGGTGGCCTGCGGTCTGACGGTCGGGGCGAGAAGGGGATTGATCGTAGGTCTATTAGCGGGACTGCTCTACGACGCGCTGTCGGGCCTGCCGATCGGGCTTGCGGTGTTCGCCTACACGTTCGCAGCGATAATCGCAGGGTGGGTGGGAGAATACGTATCGAAGGTCTGGTGGGGATTGACGCCGCCCTTGGTGACCCTCGGTCTGTTCTTCTATGTGCTTGTGGGGGAGATCTTTGGCGAAGAGCAGTTCTTCAACTCACGTCTCCCTGTAACCTTCGCCGTGGCGGCGGGCGGGAGCGCCATTCTTGCTCGAGGGATGTACTGGTTGTCTAACTGGATGTGGGATCAGCCTGCTGTCAAGCAGTCCCGTTCACGATCCCCCCACCCGTCTAGGGCATGAGCAGCGCAGGGGAAACGACGAGGAATTCCGGCGGTCAGGCGTCCGGTAAACGCCTCGACTGGAGGAGTTCTAGCGCCCTGCGTCTCAGCTCCTTGGGCATAGTCGCGGTGGGGTTGCTGGCAGCCCTCCTGGTGCGCCTTTGGTACCTCCAGGTGGTCACGTCCGACGAGCTGGCTGCAGAGGCTGTCGGCAACATAATCCGCACCGTTTACGAACCCTCCCCTCGAGGGCGCATCTACGACGCCAAGGGACGAGAACTGGTGGGCAACAGGGTCGTCAATGTGGTCACCGTGGACGCTTTCGTGCTGCGCGACCAGCTAGGTGCCTCAGGGCGAAGGAAGCTGGCGCTGGACTTAGCCCGCCAGTTTTCCCGCTCCGGCGTTCTGACGAAGGCCGCAGCGCTGGAGGAGGAGATGGCCAACCCCGCCTACGGCCCGTTCGACAGCATCCCTCTGGCCTACGGGGTCTCCGACTCGTTCAAAGTCTTCTTGGCTGAACGGAACGAGGAGTTTCCTGGCATCGAGGTGGTGCAGCGCACGGTGAGGGTCTATCCCTACGGCAGCCTTGCCTCCCACGTCCTGGGGTACATCGACACCATCAACTCAGAAGAACTGGAAGCGAGGAGAGATCATCGCAAGTTCTATTCGGCGGTGGACGTGATCGGCAAGTCGGGTATCGAGCTTTCGTTTGAGGAGATTCTGCGCGGCGTTCCGGGCGAACGACGAATCGAGGTCAATAATGTGGGCGATGTAGTTCGGGAATTGGATTACACGCCGCCTGAGCCGGGAACCGACGTCCAACTGACCATCGACATCGATCTGCAGGCGCTTCTAGAAGACGAACTCAGGCGAGGACTCCTAGAAGCCCGCGAACGGCAGGACGAGTCGGTAGAGGATAAGTTCGTCACCTTCAACGCGCCGGCCGGGGTGGGCGTGATCTTGAATCCGCAGAACGGCGACATTCTGGCGATGGCCTCGTATCCCGCCTACGACCCTCGAGAGTTCATAGGCGGCGGCATCAGCGAGGCGAGGTTCCGGGCGCTGATCGCTCCCGAAGCCCACGCCCCTCTGCACAATCGCGCCATCCAGGGCATCTACTCCCCTGGATCGACGATGAAGCCCATCACTTCGTATGCGGCGCTGTCGACGGGGCTGATCGGCCCCAACGGGTTCTTGCGCGTGGATCAGACAACGCCTGACCTCGGCTACCACGTGCTTGGGGACTGCACAGGGCGCTGCGAGTTCACCAACCCGGACAGAACCCCCAACGGCGACGTCGACTTGAGGACTGCCATCACGGTTTCTAGCGACGTCTACTACTACAAACTCGCCGAGCAGTTCTCGGTGCGCCAGGGTTTTGAGGAAGACCAGGTTCAGCAGACGGCTCGCCAGTTTGGTTTTGGTAGGAGCACGGGGGTGGCTTTGCCGTACGAGAACCCTGGGATCGTGCCCGACTCGGAGATAAAGCGAGATCGCCACGAAGCCAACCCTGAGGCCTTTCCCGATCCCGAATGGCGGGCGGGCGACACGCTCAACACCGCCATAGGGCAGGGGGACTTGGCGGTGAATCCGCTGCAGCTGGCTAACGCCTTTACTGCCCTGGCTAACGGAGGGACGATCTACCTGCCCAATATTGCGCGGGCTTCGCACGACCCGGTGCGCGGCGAGCCGTCCAACGTCATCGGGAGCCGAATCTCCTCTTGCGTGTACCTGCCGAGTGACATCAGCGATCCGATCGCGGACGGGATGATGGGCGTCACCACTTTGCGCACCAATGAGCGCATCGGTACTGCCCAGGAAGCGTTTTCGGGCTTTCCCCACGAGACGTGGCCGGTGGCGGGCAAGACCGGCACGGTGGAAGTCTCGGGAGGCAAGTCGGATACGGCGGTGTTTGTCGGTTACGGACCTGTGCCGCGGGCGGAGTACTTGGTGGCGGTCTTGCTTGAAGAATCCGGCTTCGGGGGAGCGGCGGCTGCTCCAGTGGTGAGGAGAGTTCTGGAACCCCTGGCCAGAGGAACGCTGCCGGAGGCCGAATTTGTAATGGAGCGTTTGGACTTGGCTGATCCCTTGCTGGAGGCTCCGGAGCCTGCTGTTTGTCCAGGCGATCCCGGTCTGCTGAACAGGACGAGATGAGCAGGACGAGATGAGCAAATGCTGAAGAACGCCCGGGACGTCAGGAAGACCAAGGTTCCGTTCACCTTGACGCACTTCGACTTGCCTCTTCTGGTTTCAACAGCCGCTCTCTCCCTGCTGGGTTTGGCCGCCATCTTCAGCGCCACTAGAGGCATCGACCCTGAGGAGTTCAACCGTTTCTACCTCAACCGCCAGACCTTGTTCCTGATAGTGGGGGTTCTTCTTCTAGGGGCTGTTGCGGTAGTCGACTACCGGAAACTGCGGCTTGCTGCGTGGCCGATCTACCTGATCAGTGCGGCCGTTCTGGGTTTGGTGCTTACGCCCCTCGGCAGCGAGAGGAACGGGTCGCAGGCTTGGTTCGTCGTCGGCGACTACCAGATTCAGCCCTCCGAGATGGCGAAGGTTGTGCTGATCTTCAGCCTGGCGCACTATCTGGCGCGCTGCGGCGGAGTGCTTTCCCTGCGGCAGTTCCTGACTGCTCTGGTCGTCACTGCCGTTCCGGTGGTTCTTATCGCTTTCCAGCCCGACCTAGGGACTGCGCTGGTCTACGCCGTCGTTTCCTTGGGGATGATGATCGTGGCCGGCGCGCAGCTTAGACACGTGGCGGTTCTTGCGGTGATGGGCGTCACGGCGCTTGGGGTGGTGCTCAATTCCAACCTCATCCGCGAGTATCAGAGGCAGAGGCTGGTGTCGATCATCGATCCTCCAAGGACGGGAATCGACGTTTTCAACGTGGAGCAGTCGCAGATTGCCATAGGCAACGGTGGGTTGACCGGCCTGGGATACGGGCGGGGTACTCAGACCCGCAGCGGTCTGGTGCCAGCGCAGGAAACCGACTTCATCTTTACCGTGATCGGCGAAGACCTGGGTTTCGTCGGGAGCGCCGCTGCGCTGGCCGTCCTGGGCCTCTTGATCTGGCGCACCTGGAAGACGGCGCGTGTGGCGGGTGACCTGTTCGGGTGCCTGATTGCCACGGGCGTCTTCTGCATGATCCTGTATCAGTCCTTTCAGGCTGCTGGAATGTCCGTGGGCATAATGCCTGTGATCGGGGTGCCGATGCCTCTGCTTTCCTACGGCGGCTCTTCTGCCCTGAGCGTCTTCCTTGCTATTGGGCTGGTGTTCAACGTTTCCTTGCGCCGCGACCGGCCGCTGGATGCCTGAGGAGGCTGAGGAGGCTCGCGCCCGAATCCAGCTCGGCCAAGGGCAGTTGTTGGGGTTAGGGCTCGCTCCTTTGCGAGGGGGAGGGGCTCCTTTGCGAAGGGGAGGGGCTCTCTTGTGAAGGGGAGGGGCTCTCTTGTGAAGGGGAGGGGCTCCTTTGCGGAGGGGAGGGGCTCTCTTGCGAAGGGGAGGGGCTCTGCAGTCTTCTGTAGTCTGAAGGCGTGGAAAGCCTGTGGCAGCGCCTTGAGCCGCTCTTGCCTGGAGTCCAGCGTCCCGCCCGATATATAGGAGGCGAGGAAGGCTCGCGACCCAGCGAATTCACTGCGGAGAAAGTGTCTTGGCTCCTCTGCTACCCGGACAGCTACGAGATCGGTCTGCCCAATCAGGGTCTGCAGATCCTTTTTGAGATTCTGAATGAACGTCCGGACGCCGTAGCGGAACGGGCGTACGCCCCTTGGGTTGACCTTGAGCGGCTCATGCGCAGCGAGAATATCCGCCTCTTCTCGGTGGACAACCACCGTCCGGCTTCCGACTTCGACGTCCTCGGCTTCAACCTTGCCTCGGAGTTGGTTTACACGAACGTGTTGAACCTCATAGATTTGGCAGGGGCGCCGATTCGCTCGGAGGAACGTCGAGACGGAGACCTGCTGGTCTGTGCCGGGGGGCACTGCACTTTCAACCCCGAACCCTTGGCTGACTTTGTGGACTTCTTCGCCCTAGGCGACGGCGAGGAGGTTGTGGGGGATATAACGGACGTGCTCGCAGCGCATCGCGGCAGCACCCGGGAAGAGACGCTGGCAGCACTGGCGCAAGTAGCCGGGGTCTATGTCCCGTCTTTCTATGAAGCCTCCTACGACGGGGACGAACTTTTGGCGTTGCGGCCTAGGCGTGAGGGCGTTCCGGCGTTGGTAGAAAAGCGGACGGTGGCGTCCCTGGCCGACTGGCCGTATCCGCGAAGGCAGTTGGTGCCGCTTACCGAGGTCGTTCACGACCGCCTGAACGTGGAGGTCTTCAGGGGGTGCACCCGCGGCTGCCGCTTCTGCCAGGCGGGGATGATCACCCGACCGGTGCGGGAGCGCCCCGCCGCCCAGGTTCGGAGCATGATCGCCGACGGGCTTCGACGGAGCGGCTACGACGAGGTGGCGCTCACCTCCTTGTCCACCGCCGACTACAGCGGAATCGATGACCTCCTAGCCGACGTGGTGTCGGCTCCGGACGCCCAGACTGGCTGTCCAGCGGTGGCAGTCTCTCTTCCCAGCCTTAGGGTCGACGCCTTTACGGTGGGTCTGGCCGAGCGCATCCGGCAGGCGCGTCGAACCGGACTCACTTTCGCGCCGGAAGCCGGTACTTGGCGCTTGCGCCGGGTGATCAACAAGCTCATAAGCGAGGAAGACCTATACTCAGCTGTGGAGGGCGCCTATTCGCAGGGTTGGAGGCGGGTGAAGCTCTACTTTCTGATCGGATTGCCCACAGAGACCGACGAAGACGTGCTGGCCATAGCGGAGTTGACCAAGAAGTGCCTGGAGGTGGGAGACCGTCACGTGCGCGGGGCCTCGGTCACTGTCTCGGTGGGAGGGTGCGTTCCTAAGCCGCAGACGCCTTTCCAGTGGTTTGGTCAGAACACTGTCGCCGAACTGAGACGGAAGGTGAACCTGCTGCGTTCGGGGCTGAGGGGCAGCCGACGGGTCAAGCTGAAGTGGCACGACCCTCAGGCCACCTTGGTGGAGGGTCTGCTCAGCCGGGGCGACCGCCGCTTAGGCGCTGTGATAGAGGACGTCTGGCGGGCTGGCGGCACGTTTCAGGAGTGGTCGGAGCACTTCGATGTGAGCCTTTGGCATGCAGCCATGGAGCGCAGCGGTCTGTCGATCGACCGCTACGTTCATCGGCACCGTACTCGTGAGGAAGTGCTTCCCTGGGCGCACCTCTCCGCCGGCCTGCACGAGGATTTCCTCTGGGGCGACTGGGAGGAGGCCTTGGCGGCTTCGGGGGTGGAGGACTGCCGCTGGACTCCTTGCTACGACTGCGGTGCCTGCACCGGCTACGGGATAGAGCACGTCGTGGCGTCGAACGTTCCTCCGGCAGGGGGAAGCCAGGGCACCGGACAGGGACTGGATGTGATGGGAGACGGCGCTCCGGTGCGTCTCTTGCCCAGGTCTACTCAAGGATCTCCCCAAGGCGCACGAGTCCAGGGCGCACGAGTCCCTTGAAGCTGCGCATACGTTGGGTCAAGCAGGGGCGCATCCGCTTCATCAGCCACCGAGACGCCGCCCGCATCTGGGAGCGCTCCCTGCGGCGGGCTCGTCTGCCTGTCGTCTATTCGCAGGGTTTCGCACCGAGGCCGCGCATGTCGTTCGGCTTTGCTTTGGCGACCGGTCAGGAATCCTTAGCGGAATATCTCGACATCGAGTTGTCCCTGGATTTTGTTCCTGATTCCTCGGCTGCCGCTTCCTACGCCTCAGAACTGCCAGAGCGTCTTTCCAGCGTTCTGCCGACGGGGATGGACACCGTGGCGGCTGCTCCGTTGGCGCCGGGCGCCGAATCCCTGCAGGAAGCCGTGGGCAGCTCTACCTGGGAGGTGGAGTTGGGAGATTTGACGCCCGAGAGCGCCCGTGTGTGGAAGGAGGAACTGGCTCGGTTGGAGGCGGCTCCTTCCCTTACCATCCTGCGTGAGCGCAAAGGGATAAAACGTGAAACGGATGTGAAAGGGTGTATCATTAATGTTGAACTGGCCGTCGACTCGACCGACTCGACGGGAGCCGGTAGATTGGTCGCCGAGTTGGGGTCCAAGCCTCAGGCGTTGCGGCCGGATGAATTTCTGGGCTTGTTAAACGTCCAGGTCGGAACTAATCGTCTGGTTAGACGAACACATCAATGGATCACGCGGAACGGCACAAAGTGCGAACCTCTAAAGATAGCCACGGAAGCATTGAAAGGCTTGACACGTCTTCAGCAGGCCGTTCCCGCCGCACAGCAAAAGGTCTGTGCATGATGAGAAGGGAACTCACTAATGACTTTGCAATCAGACACCGGCAATACCGGTGGTCAGGCTAGAAAACCACGACATTCAACTTCGGTTAAAAGAGAAAATCAGCCTTCGGGGCGAGGACAGCGGCGAAGGTCTCAGAACGGTTCAGGCAAGCGCCCGGCTGGGGACGGAAAGGCGGAGGGGAAGAACCCTTCCTTGAACGTGAGCGCCGTCAAGCCTGCCGGCATTCCGGAGCATCGTCCCAAAATCGGGGACTCCCGTCCGGCTTCTAGGAATCCTCAGAGGAACCCTCAGAGGAATCCTCAGAGGAATCCTCAGAGACGGGCGGATTCGCCGCGCAGCAAGGAAGCCAAGGAGTCTGGGGAATCCTCGGGCAGGGGGCGCCGCAGGGAGCGCGGGCGTCAGGCGTTGCGTCCTGTAGAGGCGGCTACTTATGCGGAGCCGGTCGAGTTGGACGAGGAGGCCTTGGCCCGCCGTCGAGGACGTTCTCGCAAAGGTAGGTTCGTTGGCCGCTATCTGATGACCATCCATGTCACGCCCGACGCGACCCACGTGGCGGTGATAGAGGGACGCTCTCTCGTGGAATATTACGTCTCGCGGCCTGCGAACGACATCACGGAGATTCACGGGAACATCTACCTAGGGAAGGTCAAGAACGTTCTGCCTGGCATGGAGGCCGCCTTCGTAGACATCGGAACCCCCAAGAATGGCATCATCTACAGCGGGGACGTTCTATGGGGCTCCGAAGATCTCGACAAGTCTTCCCGTCCCGACCGAATCGAGAAGGTGCTTAGTCAGAACCAGTCTGTCCTGTGTCAAGTCAGCAAGAATCCGTTCGCTCACAAGGGGTCTCGCCTCACTCAGCAGATATCGCTGCCTGGCCGCTACGTGGTGCTCATGCCGGACAACCCCTCATACGGGATATCCAGCCGGCTGCCGGAGCGGGAGCGCCGTCGCCTGCGTCGAATCCTCGAGAAGGTCAAGCCGGACGAGCACGGGATCATCGTGCGTACGGCAGCGGAGGGCGTGACTTCCCAGGAGGTTGTCCACGACGTGAAGCGTCTGCTTTCTCAGTGGGAGCAGATCAGCAGCCTGGCTAAGCGTTCCAAGTCGCCGGCGATGCTTTATCGAGAGCCGGACATGGCCCTCAGGATTATTCGTGAGGAACTGAATTCCGACTACCGAAGCGTTCTAATAGACGACTGGGCTCTCTTCAAGTCTGTGCGCGAGTACGTGATGAGCGTCGCCCCAGAGTTGGTCGAGCGCATCGAGTACTACGACGATTCCGAGAACGCCCTGGGGCTTTTCGAGCGCTATCACGTTTACAGCCAACTGCGCAAGGCGGTGGACAAGACGGTGCTTCTGCCTTCGGGAGGGTCGTTGGTGATCGAACACACCGAGGCGCTTACGGTCATCGACGTGAACACCGCCCGCAACGTGGGGTCGACCAGTCTGCGTCAGACGATCTTGGCCAACAACCTGGAGGCGGCCGTTGAGATTCCGCGTCAGTTGCGTCTGCGCGACATAGGCGGAATTATCGTCGTGGACTTTGTGGACATGGATGAGAAGGAAGACCGCAAAGAGGTGGTTTCGGCGTTGCGGGAAGCGCTCTCGGCTCAGTCGACCCGCACTTGGATCGGGGAGATCACCCCCCTGGGGTTGCTTGAGATCAGCAGGCGAAGGGTGGGAGAGGGTCTGCTCGAGTCTCTTTCGCTGGTGTGCGAGGTTTGTGACGGGTGGGGGCGTGTGCTGGATGGAGATCCGTTGGGCATGGGTCATACAGCCGCTAGCGTTGGTTGAGTATGTACGCAGTGGTTTCCGCCGGAGGCAGCCAGCACAAGGTGAAGCTCGGCGAGGTCATCAGAACGGATCGCCTAGGAGAACCGGGCAGCCTGGTTTCCCTGCGTCCGCTGCTTTTGGTGGACGGGGAGACGGTGCTGGCTTCGCCCGAGGAACTCTCGCCGGTGGAGGTCACGGGCGAGATAATCAGCGAGGCGCGGGGCAAGAAGATTACGGGCTTCAAGTACAAGTCAAAGAGCAATCAGCGGCGCCGCTGGGGGCATCGCCAGAGGCACTCCCTGGTTTGCATCACGAAAATCGATAGGAGTTAGCTGTGTCAAAAACAAAGGGCGGCGGTTCATCCCGCAACGGCAGGGACTCGGCGTCCCAGCGGCTGGGAGTGAAGGTCTACGACGGGACTCGAGTGCAGGCGGGAGCGATCATCGTGCGGCAGCGAGGGACGAAATTTCATCCTGGCCGCAACGTGGGTAGAGGCGGTGACGACACCTTGTTCGCGACGGCAGCTGGCCGAGTCAAATTCGGTTTTCGCAAGCGTCGCAAACTTGTGGACGTAATCACCGACTGAACCTCGCTTCCCGATCATCGCTTCGCCCGGTCGACGGGTCGACGGCGGTTGGGTGAAGCTACGGGCTGTTTTCGACTCCTTCAGAGGGGTGGCAGGGAGTGGATCCGATGAGTGACAGGGCATTCGGCAGGACCGGTTTTGTAGATGAGTGCGCCATTTGCGTGAGCGGCGGCGCCGGCGGGAGCGGCTGCGTTTCGTTCAGGCGGGAAGCTCACGTGGACAGGGGAGGGCCGGACGGCGGCGACGGCGGCCGCGGAGGGGACGTCTGGCTCGTGGCCGACGAAGGCGTGGTCTCTCTTTTGGCGTTCAAGGATCACCCCCACCGCAGGGCAGGCAACGGTGCGCACGGCTCCGGTTCGGGCAGACGCGGTCGCAACGGCAAGGACAAGGAGGTTCCGGTTCCGGTGGGCACGACCGTCTTCACGCCGGAGGGCGAACGGCTGGCGGATCTTTCCGCTGCGGGTCAGCGCTTCTTGGCGGCGCCGGGCGGTGCCGGCGGCAGGGGTAACGCCCGTTTTCTGAACAACCGACGCCGAGCCCCTCGTTTCGCTGAGCAAGGTGAGAAGGTTCAGGAGCGCTGGCTTCACCTGGAGATGAAACTGCTGGCCGACGCCGCGCTGGTGGGTTTTCCGAACGCCGGCAAGAGTACGTTGCTCTCGCGCATCTCAGCGTCCAAAGCCCGGGTTGCCGACTACCCCTTCACCACCTTGGTGCCCAACCTGGGAGTAGTGGCGAGCGCCGACGGCGAAGACTTCGTGGTGGCGGACGTGCCCGGTCTCATCGAGGGCGCAAGCGAGGGCAAGGGGCTGGGGCATCGCTTCTTGCGCCACGTTGAGCGTTCGCTGGTCCTGGTGGTGCTGCTGGACGTCTCTCCTGCTGCCGAATTCGTTCCCGAGAGGCAATTGGATGTCCTGCTGGGGGAGTTGGGCGCCTACCGCCCGGAGCTGCTGGACAGGCGTCGTCTGGTGGTTGCTTCGAAAGTCGACGTTTCCTCCCCGCTGGACTGGGTAGATCTGAATATCTCGGCGGTCACGGGGAGGGGCGTAGGGCGCTTCATCGGCAGACTCTCCGCACTGGTGAAAGAGGCTCGTGAAGAGGAAGCGGCTTTCGATTCTTCCGGCCCTTCCGGCGAGGCATCCCCCGACGCCCCGCCGGTGATCCATCGCCCCCTCCCGAAGCACGCCCCCGAGATGGTGTACATCGAGAGGGAGGGGGAGGCGTGGAGAGTTCGGGGGCGTCCCGCCGAAAGGGCGGTTGCGCTTTCCGACCTCACGGAGGAGGGGGCGGTGGCGTACGCCCTCGATCGTCTGCGAAACCTGGGGGTGGACAGGATGCTGTCGAGGGCGGCAGCGCGCACCGGAGACGAGGTGCGGGTGGGGGAGGCCGCCTTTGAGTATGTGTCTGACGCCCTAGAAGAGTCCTCTGAAGGAGGAGAACCAGGGTGCTAGTGGTGGTCAAGATCGGCACGTCGTCGCTCACCGACGAGGGAGGACGCGTAGACAGCGCCGAGATACGGCGCATCAGCAGGCGGTTGTCCGAACTGCGCGCCGACGGCCAGCAGGCTGTGCTCGTAACTTCGGCCGCCATAGGGGTGGGGCGTTTCATAATGGGTTTCGAGAGTCGCCCGGACGATCCGGTGACTCTCCAGGCGCTGTCGGCTGTGGGTCAGGGGCACCTGATGTCCATGTATGCGGAGGCTTTGGAGTCGTTCGGGATCACGGCTGCCCAGATTCTGCTGACGCCGCTGGATTTCTTCGAGAGGAACCGTTACCTCAGGGTGCGTCACACCATTCAGCGGCTCCTCGAAATGGACGTCCTGCCGATAATTAACGAGAACGACGCCGTAGCCGACGACGCTATCCGTTTCGGCGACAACGACCGGATAGCGGCGCTGGTAGCTCAGCTAATTTCCGCAGACCTGCTGGTGTTGTTGACCGACATCGAAGGGTTGATGACCGAAGACCCGCGCCTGTCACCGGAAGCTTCCCTGATAGCGGAGATAGAACAGATCAATCGAGAACTGGAAGCGATAGCAGGCGGAATCGGCAATCAGGACGCCCGCGGCGGCATGGCCTCCAAACTTTCGGCGGCCAAGATCGCTGCTTGGGGGGGCGTGGCGACCGTCATAGCTTCCAACGACCGTCGGGGGGTGCTGAGAGACGCCGTGGCGGGCAAGCCCGTAGGGACGTTGGCCAAACCTCGCAAGACTCGTCTGAGCGCTCGCAAACTCTGGATCGGTTTCGCCATGCGAACTTCAGGGAAACTCTTCGTGGACGAAGGAGCCCGCCGAGCGGTCGTGGAGCACGGCAGGTCGTTGTTGGCCGTCGGGGTGAAGGCCATCGAGGGCGACTTTTTGGCGGGCGACGCCGTGGAAGTCGCAGGGGCTGACGGCGAGGCGTTCGCTAAGGGGCTGGTGTCTCAGCCAATGAACCGTCTGGAATCGGTGATCGGAAAGCGCTCCGTCGAGTTGGGGGGAGGATCTCAGGGGGAGTTAATACATCGCGACAACATGGTCGTGCTGTTGTAGATGAGCCTCGCTGAGCGCGCCTCTCCTCAGGCGTTGCGATGCTGAGCGGGCTCGACCGCTGAGTGTCGACGTGATCCTTGACATAGCTCTTGCGGTGGGGGGTATGGGGCTGCTTCTGATCGGATCAGAGAACATGGTCAGCAGTTCGGCTCGGCTGGCTGAGCGTCGGGGCATCTCCCCGATCGTGGTGGGCGCTCTCATCCTCGGATTCGGAACCAGCCTGCCGGAGTTGGTGGTGTCGGGCACCGCCGCCATCAGCGGCGACACCGCCCTAGGAATCGGGAACATCGTGGGTTCGAACCTTGCCAACCTTGGGCTGGTGCTGGGTTTCACGGCGCTGCTCACCCCCATCTCGGTGGATCGTTCGACGTGGCGGCGGGTACCTACGTCTTCGTTGTCGGTGGCCCTCTTTGCGCTGTTCATGAAGACGAGCGGCCGTCTAGAGCGCTGGGAAGGCGCCGTTCTGCTGGTTGCTTTCGCGGTAGCTACCTGGCATTTCCTGCGAGAGACCGACGCCGACGAAAAAGAGGTCGCGCCGGCAGGTCCGCCCTTGACGAGGTGGGATGTGTGGAAGATTCCCCTGGGTCTGGCCGCGACCCTGGGCGGGGCTCAGCTGGCGGTGACAGGGTTCCAGGGCATCGCCGAGCGTCTTGGCTGGGATTCGGGTTTCGTGGGGGTCTCCCTGGTGGCGGTCGGCACGTCTCTGCCGGAACTCTTCATAGCTCTGGCGGGGATGAGGCAGAAGCAGCCGATGCTGTCGCTGGGCAACATCCTGGGGAGCAACGTCTTTAACAGCCTGGCCGTGATCGGGATTGTGACCCTGATCAGGCCGGGGGGTTACAGCAGCGAGGGTATTCCCTGGGTAGCGGGCTTCTCGATGCTGGGAGTGGTCGCTCTCTCGGTGGTGCTGTTTGCGAACGGGCGCTGCCTGAGACGCTGGGAAGGGGCCTTGCTGCTGGCCAGTTACGCTACTGCTCTTCCTCTGGTTCAGATTTATTGAGTTCGTCTCTATTGAGTTCGTCGGTTACCTGGCGAAGCCGTTCGGTCAACGCCTCTTCGTCGAGCTCTCCGAGGTAGGAGGGGAGTTTCACCCCCACCTTGCCGGCCAGATCCTGAATGGGCGGCAGGGATCCGATCAGACTCGACAGGAAGTTGGCGGTGCTTCCGCCTTCCCCGGAGTTGCCCGAATCCCAGACCGTCACTTGGTCGATCTTGAGGTTGGAGATGGCCTTGACCTGTTCGGAGACAAGGCTGGGCAGTTGTTCTGCAATGAGCATGAGGGCGGCGTGTTGAGCGTCTCCCCCCACTCTGTCCACGAGCGCTCCTAGACCTTCGGCGCGGCGCGTCAGCAAGGCCAGGATGCCCAGGGCTTCCGCCTCCATGAGCAGTCTCTGGCCGTCCGCCTCACCCGCTCTGACGAGGCGTATCTGCTCGGCTTCAGCGTTGGCGAGGGTGCGTATGCGCTCCCGCTCGACTTCAGCGGGAATTACCACGTTGGCGTACTGCGTGGCTTTGTCGCGATCGGCGCGCGCCTTCTCGGCTTCGGCTTCCGCAGCGAAGGACTCCTGCTCGGCCTGGGCGGAGGTCACCCTCTCGGCCGCAGCAGCGGCCCTCTCCGCCTCGGCTTCCTTCTGACGGAGTTCGCTGTTGGAGCGGGCGATCTGGACTTGGGCTTCGTTCTCTCCTTCGGTGGCGGTGGCGTTCGCCTGAGACACCCGTATGCGCTGTTCTCTTTGGGCGTTGGCGGAGCCGATGTCGCCGTCTCGTTCCTGCTCGGCCACCTTGATCTTGGCCTCGTTGATCGCCCTGGCAGCCGCTTCCCTTCCTAGGGCGTCGATGTATCCCGACTCGTCGGTGATGTCCTGAATGTTGACGTTGATGAGCCTCAGGCCGACCTTGCGGAGCTCGATTTCCAGCGACTCGGAGATGTTGGAGATGAGTTTTTCACGGTCGGCGTTGATCTCCTCGATCGGCATGGTGGCGATGACCACGCGCATCTGCCCAAAGATGATGTCGCGTGCTAGG
Organism: Acidimicrobiales bacterium; assembly: GCA_965242895.1. Lineage (GTDB taxonomy): Bacteria > Actinomycetota > Acidimicrobiia > Acidimicrobiales > CATQHL01 > CATQHL01. Next base: position 329,462 of record OZ251507.1, on the reverse strand, counting down.
TTCTCGATTTCTGTGAGGTCTAGACCTAAAAGGCGTTCGGCGGCGTTCTGCATGACGCCTGGTTCGGTGGATATGCCCACCGTGAAGGTGGCAGGGGTGTTCACGCGGATGTTCTGCTGGGAGAGTGCTCCCTGGAGGCGAATCTCGATAGGGATGGGCGTGAGGTCTAAAAAGGCGGAATCCTGGATTATCGGCCACACCAAGGCGCCGCCGCCGTGCATGCAGTGAGCCGATTCGCCTTCCCCTCCGACACGTCCGTAGACCACCAACACTCGGTCAGATGGGCAGCGCCTGTAGCGGGACGCCACCCACAGGAAGGCAATCAGCAGGATTGCTACTAAGCCGACTACTAGGAAGATTATTGCCATTGGTTTCCTTTCTTGATGCGGGGAATTCCGTAATCAGAAGAGTTCTAGAGGGCTTCTAGATCGGTTCTACTAGCACCGTGGAGGGGTCGACCACCTCCACGATCTTCACCCTTGACTTTGTGGGGATGGGGTCGTCGGACTCCGTGTAGGCGTCTATGAGCCTCAGCCGTCCCTGCACCATCACTTCCACCTTGCCTGGGTTGGAACGGTTGGCTGAGATGGTCAGATAGACGCTCCCCGTCTCGCCGACGGCGTTCTTGTAGTCCACCGACCCGCTCTCGTTCAGCTTGGAAAAACGCTTCCAGAAGAGCGCCACCGCTAAGTAGACGGCCAGACCAACCGCTGCGGCCACGATCACCGAGGCGGTCGTGGAGCGGTCTGCTTCCCTCATGATTACTCCGGTCCATCCGAAGGCGAAGAAGAAGGCGGTCAGGCTTCGAAGCGAGAGGAACCCCACGCCGGTGTCTTCGCTGGCGAAGTCCATGTCGAGGTCGAGACCTATGCCCATTGCTAAGAGCACGAGCTGCAGTACCAGAAATACGCCGGCGATGATCCCGATCAGGTAGAAAATCTGCAGTTCGCCAGTGAGGGCAGTCCACCACTCGCTCATTTCGGGGTACCTTTTTTGGCTTCGGTTTTCCAGACATGACCCGACGGATGACTCAGCGGATGACTCAGCGGTGCGGCGTTGCAGCGGCTAAGCGGCGTTTCGGCGAAGAACGGCCCGCATACTTTCTCTGAAAACATCCCAAGGACAGGCTACAGGCTTGCTGCGACGTGGGTTGTTTAAGGTCGGCATCGGAATGCTGCGCCAGAGGGAGGAGGCTTCGCTGCCGAACGGGGTATCGGTCGGTCGGGCGGCGGGCGGAGGTTCGTTCTTATCGTCGGCGCTCCGGTTCTGTACGCTCTGAGGTCGTGGCAAGTCGGTACTGGTTGGAGACGCTGGGTTGTCCTAAGAACCAGGTCGACTCCGACAAGCTGACCGGAGCTCTGCACGCCGACGGCCATCGACCCGCCTCTGAGGTGGAGGAAGCCGATTTGATCGTGGTCAACACGTGTGCGTTCATTGACGAAGCCCGGCGCGAGTCTCTGGAGGCAATCGACGCCCTGGCTCGGCGCAGGCGCAAGGGGGGGCGCCTAGTGGTAACGGGCTGCATGGCGGAGCGTTCAGGCGGCGAACTGGCTGAGCGTCCTGGGGTGGACGCCGTGCGGGGTTTTGGGCAGCCGATCTCTTTCCCGACTCGGCGCAAGAAGTTGCTGGCCTCTTCTGAGACGCCGCCCATGCTGGACTTGCTGAACCTTCCCCGACCGCCTGTCCAGACTCCCTGGGCTTACGTGAAGATAGCTGAGGGCTGCGATCGACGCTGCGGCTACTGCGCCATCCCTTCCTTCCGAGGCCCGCAGCGTTCTCGTGAGATGGACAGTGTGCTCGCCGAGATCGAAGCGCTGGAAGCGTCCGAAGTGGTGCTCGTGGCCCAGGATCTGGCCTCCTATGGGCGCGACGGCGGCCAGGGTCGCCGCCGCCTGGTGGAACTGCTCGCCGCCGCCCGTGAGAGGGTGCCGTGGGTGAGGCTTCTGTATCTCTACCCTTCAGATCTCACCGACGAACTGACCGAGGCGATCTTGGAAACGGGGGTGCCCTATTTCGACCTTTCGCTTCAGCACGCGTCGCGCCCTCTGCTGCGCCGCATGAGGCGGTGGGGCGACGGCGAACGCTTCTCTGAGCGCATCGCCGAGATACGTCGTGCCGCTCCGGAGGCCGTCTTCCGTTCGAACTTCATTGTGGGCTACCCGGGTGAGACCGAGGAAGACCATGACCAGTTGCTGGAATTCGTCTCGCGGAATCGGCTGGATTGGGTGGGTACGTTCGCCTACTCCGAGGAAGCGGGCACCCATTCGGCGGAACTTGGCGGAAAAGTCCCCTCCAGGTTGGCGGCGGAGCGTCTAGGGGAACTGCGTGAAGTCTGTGACGAGATCACGGAATCTCTTCGAGACTGTCTAATCGGGGAGCGGACGAGGGTGCTGGTCGAAAGCGAGGGCAAGGCTCGGAGCTATCGAGAGGCGCCCGAGATCGACGGGATCATCAAGGTTCCTTCGAACTTGGCGGCGGGTGAGTTCCACGAGGTGGAGATCGTCGCCTCGGAGGGGATGGACCTGCTCGCCTCTCCGGTGAGGTCGGAAGTTTGAACTCTGTCCTCTCCAGCCTCAGGACACCCGCCAACCTGGTGACCGTCGGTCGCATCGCAGTCTCTCCCCTGCTTTTTTGGCTGATTCTGAGTACGCCCGACGGCTCTGGCGCTTCCTGGTGGGGGTTCGCCGTGGGAATGATCTTGGGAGCGTCCGACGCCTGGGACGGACGCCTGGCGCGCAGATCCGGCCGCCAGACGCGCACCGGAGCGTTTCTGGATCCGCTCGCCGACAAGGTGATGGTGCTCGGTGCCATGTTCTGCTTTGCGTCGCTGAGCCGTTTCGACTGGACGCCCGTAGTGCTGATCGCTCTCAGGGAGGTGGTGATCAGCGTCTATCGCATCGGAATCGTCCGCCGCGGACTGGTGCTGCCCGCCCGTTACACGGCCAAGTGGAAGACCTTTGTCCAGGGACTGCCGCTGACGGCGGCCATCCTGCCTCCGCTGGTGGATGTGAGGCTGATAGTGCCGCTGCTCCTGTGGATCGCCGCGGCGATGACGTATCTGACGGGTTTCCAGTACTTGATGGACGTTCGGGCGACGGGCGCGGACGGAAGCAGGTGGGAAGGGGAGGCGGCAGGTGAAGTGTGAGGTCGTGGCGGTCGGCACAGAGTTGCTGCTGGGTCAGGTCGTAGACACGAACTCAGCCTGGATGGGTGAGCAGCTGGCTCTGTTGGGGATCGACACCTATTACCAGTGCAAGGTAGGCGACAATCTGGAGCGCATCTGCGCTGCGCTTCGAACCGCCCTGGGGCGCAGCGATGCCGTGCTGGTCTGCGGCGGGCTTGGCCCGACCCCGGACGACATCACCCGCGAGGCGGTCGCAGCGGTCATGGGCGTTCCTCTTCGCCGCAGTGCGGATCAGGTGGAGCGCATCCGGAGGGTTTTCGTGGGGCGGAGGAGAGCCATGCCGGAGAACAACCTCCGCCAGGCGGACGTACCCGAGGGCGCCCAAGTCATCCCGATTCTGCCAGGGACGGCGCCTGGGCTCGTCTGTCCGGTGGACGGCAAGGTCATCTACGCAGTGCCTGGCGTTCCCTGGGAGATGAAGGAGATGTTCAGCAACTGGATCGTCGACGACTTGCGGCGCCGATCCGGCGGGGGCGGCGTGATAGTCAGCCGCACTCTTCGAACTTGGGGCGAGTCGGAGTCTGGCCTAGCGGAGAAACTCGACGGGGTCGTCCGGCGCCTCGACGAGAGCCGCTCTGCGACGCTGGCGTTCTTGGCTTCCGGCGCCGAGGGTCTCAAGGTGCGTCTGACCACCAAGTCACCGACGGAGGAAGAGGCCTCGGCAGTCCTCGACGCGGAAGAGGCCGCCGTTCGTGCGGCCATCGGCGATCACCTGGTGTTTGGGGTGGGTGAGGAGACCATGGAGTCCGTTGTGCTGGATCTCTGCCGGCGGAGCGGCTACACCTTGGCTGCGGCGGAGTCCGTGACGGGGGGGATGATCGCTTCCCGCTTAGTGTCTGTGCCGGGCGCCAGCGAGGTGTTCTGTGGTTCTGTGGTGTCCTACGCTGGGGAGGTCAAGCGGAGGATGCTGGGGGTGCCCGACGGGCCTGTGGTCTCCGAAGCGGCGGTTCGCGCTATGGCGGAGGGAGTTTGCCGACTCATGGGGGCGGACTGTTCTGTAGCGGTGAGCGGGGTGGCCGGCCCGGCGTCCGCCGACGGGGAGAAGCCGGGCACCGTCTGGATGTCGACTGTTGTCGAAGGCGCCGCGCAGGCTCGGCGGGTGGTTTTCCCCTTCGACAGGGAGCGAACACGGCAGTTCGCTGCGATCACCGCCTTGAACTTCCTGCGTCTTCGCCTGCTGCACTTAGACGGCGATCCCGTTCCCTGGCAATAACGGGCCGGGGCTGCCGCCGCCCCGGGATGCCACGGGGGCCGCGGGGGGGGGGGGTGGCAGGCGTCGGCAGTCTGGAGGCGGCTGGGTCGGGCTTCGGGCTTCGAACTGCTTGGGCGCTCTATCTGCCCCAGATGCGCCGACCGACCGGCCGAAGCAGGTCGCGCGCCGCTGGATGCCCTCCGGCGCTGGCTGCTAGGAGGTAGACGATCCCGACCGCAGCCAAGGACAGAGGGGCGGCCAGAAGTGCGTGGGCTCCTCCAAGCAGCCGGAGCATCACCAAGCCGACCACGACGGCGGCCGCTGCGGCGGGCAGCAGCTGCCGTGCGAACCTGCCGAATGGGGCGCGGATGCCTAGTTGCCGGTGAACTAGGCGGCGGAGCAGACCGAACTCCATCCACGACGCCACCGCTGCGCCCAGCGCCAGTCCGACGGCGCCGAGGCGCCTGATGTCGCTTCCCCCCCTAACGTCCGCATCCAGCAGCCATATGGCTGGGACGTTCTCCAGGCGGAAGATCGCTCCGTTGATGATCCCCAGTCGATCCAGCTGAAGCATTAGCAAGAAGCCGCCTCCCGCCGCCATCAGCAGTCTGCCAGCGGCTATGCGTGCAGGGTTCTTCACGTCGCCCGCCGCGTAGCAGGTGTTCTGCAGCAGGCGAGAAAGTCCCGCCGCCACTATGCCCAGGCTGTAAGCGGCCAGAACCAGCCAGACCGCGTAGGTGTCCTCCGAGGTGAAGTTGACCCGCTCGTAGAGGGCGGCTACCAGCGGTCGCCCCATCAGAGTGAAGGCGATCAGGAAGAAAACGAGGAAGAACGTCACCCTCGCGCCGCCCACCAGCAGACGTTCGGTGAGCATCTCCCTGCTGCGCTGCTCGCGAGACATCTCCGGCAGGTCGGCGGCGGCCACGGAGATGGCGAACACGCTGATAGGGAGCAGATAGAGCACCTGGGCGCGGTCTAGGAAGGCCACGGCGCCGGTCGCTAGCAGGGAAGCGAGTATGACGTCTAGGTAGGCGGAGAGGGTCACGACGCCGCGTCCGGCCACGGCCGGCCAGAAGCGTCTCAGCACTTCTCGCACGGCCCGCATACGCAGATTGAAGCTGAGGCGCAGCCTGGGAACCAGCGCCAGCACAGAGGGGAGTTGTATCGCAAACTGCAGTCCGCCGCCTATCAGCACTCCCCAGGCGGCTGCGCTGGCTATGTCCGTCTCGCTCATGTCGGCTATGCCGGCTCCGACCAGGGCGGTGATGATCGCCAGGTTCCACAGGGCAGGAGCCACATAGGAGAGGAAAAAGCGCCGGTGGGCGTTCAGCACTCCGAGACACCACGCCGCCAGGACTATGAAACCCACCCCGCCCACCATGATCCGCAGCAGGTATGTGGTGAGTTCCGCCCTCTGACCGTCGAAGCCCGGAGCCACGATCCTCGTGAGCGGGCCGGCCAGCAGTATCCCCAGCAGCACCATGCCGCCGGTGACCGCCGCTAGAAGCCCTGCTGTGGCGCCGGCTAGGCGGCCTGCTCTCTCCTCGTCGCCTTCCTGCAGGACTTGCGAGTAGACCGGGATGAATGAGGCGGAGAGGGCGCCTTCGCCCAGCAGATTCTGAAGCATCTTGGGGATGCGCAGCGCCGCACCGAAAGCGTCTGCTCCCGCTCGGGTGCCTAGGAACGCTCCTAGCAGGATTTCCCTTATCAGGCCGGTGAAGCGGGAGATGATGATGCCGGCGCCGACCAGCTTGGCGCGTCTTCCGCTCAGTCGGCGTCGTGAGCTGAAACCGTCTCCGGGGGCGGGATGGTTCATAGGCGTGCTGTTCTGCGTTCCGGTTCGCGCCGGCGGCCGCTGTCATTCGCACCTGGGGGTGTCTGGGCTATGAGGCCAGTTTAGGAAACGCCCCCCGTAGGGTTCGGTTGCGCCTGCTGGAGATATCGGCCGCCTGCTTCGGAGCGCTGAGGAAGCGCTGACAGCGCTGACGACCGGCGGCGGACTGGCGGCTCGGCTGAGATGCCGCTCGGTTGTAGAATTCGGCTCGTGCGCGGGGCGGAAAGTGCGGAAGGTGCAGAAAGTGCGGAAAGTGCAGACGAAGTGACGTCCGAAGACGTCCGGGGAGACGTCAGGGGAATGGTCGAGGCGTTAGGGAGGCGCGCCAAGGAAGCGGCTCCTGTGCTGGCGCTCGCTTCTACGGCTCAGAAGGACGACGCCCTGCTTGCCGGCGCTGAAGCGCTCTTGGAGCGGCAGGAAGTCCTGCTAGAAGCCAATGAGGTGGACGTCTCGGCGGCCAAGGAGGCTGGCATTTCCCCCGCTTTGCTGGACCGGCTGCGTCTCACGCCGGAGCGCATCGCCGGCATGGCCGACGGCCTTCGGCAACTGACCGAACTTGACGATCCGGTGGGTGAAGTCGTCCGCCGTTTCGAGCGCCCCAACGGACTTTCTGTGGAGTTGGTGCGCGTTCCCCTAGGCGTCGTCGGAATCGTCTATGAAAGCCGTCCGAACGTAACCAGCGACGCCGCCGGTCTCTGCCTCAAGTCTTCCAACGCAGCCTTCTTGCGCGGCTCGTCGGCCGCCCTGCACTCCAATTCGGCCATCGTCTCAGCGCTGCACGGCGCCTATGAGTCGGCGGGTATACCGCGCGACGCCCTGATTTTCCTAGACGATCCCAGTCGGCAGGCCGGGGTGGAGATGATGAAGCTCGACGGCCTTCTGGACTGCCTGATACCTCGCGGCGGTCCGGCTCTCATAGCCACTATCAGGGAGAACGCCACCGTGCCCTACATCCTCGACGGGGACGGCAATTGCCACGTCTACGTGGACGTCGAAGCCGACCTGGAGATGGCGGCCGCCATCGTCGTGAACGGCAAGACGCAGCGCCCTTCCGTCTGCAACGCAACCGAATCCTTGGTGCTTCACTCAGGGATTGCTGCGGAGTTCCTGCCGTCGGTGATGAGCGCTATGCCATCAGTCGTCTTTGTGGGCGACCACCGGGCGCAGACCTTGGCGCTCGCTGGCGGCGGAGGAGAAATGGGCGCCGCAACCGAAGACGACTTCGCCGCCGAGTACCTCGACTACAAGCTCTCCGTGCGGGTAGTGGATTCCCTAGATGAGGCCATCGCCCACATAAACCGCTACGGGACGGGACATTCCGAGGTCATCGTCACGTCGGGAGGTCAGTCGGCGGAGCGCTTCTGCCGAGAGGTAGACGCCGCCTGCGTTCTGGTCAACGCCTCGAGTCGTTTCGTGGACGGCGAGGAGATGGGCTACGGCGCAGAGATAGGGATCAGCACTCAGAAGCTGCATGTGCGCGGCCCGATGGGGCTGGTGCATCTCACGGCGGTAAAGAACGTAATTCGCGGCAACGGTCACGTAAGAAACTGACCCGGGTCTGGATGAGAAGGCGTTTCGCAGACGCAGCGGAGGTTCGGCGCGCCCTCGCCGAGGTCAGTTACTTGGCCGACGCCCGCGTCGCAGGTGTCGTGCACCTCGCCGACTGCCTAGGTAAGCCCGTGCTGGTGGAGGGGCCGGCCGGTACCGGCAAGACGCAGCTGGCCAAGAGCGTGGCCGAGATATGCGGCGCTCGGCTCATCCGCCTGCAGTGCTACGAAGGGTTAGACGAGAGCAAGGCGCTGTACGAGTGGAACTACAAGAAGCAACTTTTACGCATTCAGGCCGAGCAGGGCGAGGAGCGTTCTTGGGAGGACCTCGAGGAGGACATCTTCTCAGAGGAGTTCCTGCTCACCCGCCCTCTCTTGGAGGCCATTCGTGCGAGCGAGCCGGTGGTGCTGCTGGTTGACGAGGTGGACCGCATGGAGGTTGAGACCGAAGCCTTGCTGCTGGAGGTGCTCAGCGAGTATCAGGTCTCCATACCTGAACTGGGGACGGTTCAATCCGAGCAGATACCCGCGGTGTTCCTGACCTCTAACAGCACTAGGGAACTCTCCGAGGCTCTCAAGCGCCGCTGCCTCTACCTCTACATCGATTATCCGGAGATGGAACGGGAGCGGGAAATCATGCTCGCCAAGGTGCCTAGCATCTCCGATGACCTGGCAGGCGAAGTGGCGCGGGTGGTTAGTGCCGTGCGAAATCTGGATCTGAAAAAGTCGCCGTCGATCTCAGAGACGCTGGACTGGGCTCGTACCCTGGTGCTGCTGGGGGCTGACTACGTCGACTCCGAAGTTCTCTCCGAGACCCTCCACGTTCTGCTGAAACACCGCAGCGACATCGAAAAGGCTCACAAGGAACTGGCCGTTGCCCCCGCTCTGCGGACGGCCGGATGACAACGTCGGCGGAAACCCCGCCGCTCCTGGGTCTGCTCCTCGACTTTGCAGGGGTGCTGCGGCGGGCAGGTCTGCCGGTCAGCCTCACCGAACGCATAGATGCCTTGGAAGCCGTTCGCTGCGTGGATCTCTCCGACAGGGATGAGCTGAAGTTTGCTCTCGGCGCTGCGCTGGTCAAGAACCGCTTCCACTGGCCCACGTTCGAGACCCTTTTCGACGTTTACTTCTCGCTCAGAGGCGTCGAGTACGAGGCTTCCGACGGCGCTTGGCCGGACGAACTCGACCCTGCCTACATCCTGGACCCTGACGCGCCGCCTGCTTCGGGAGGGGAGCGCCTCAGCGAAGAGGAACTTGCGCTGATGCTGATGGCTGCCTTGACCGAAGGCGGCGCAGGAAGCCTTGCCGCCGTCGCTAGGCGGGCCGTGCAGCGTTACGCCGGCATGGAGCCTGGAAGACCCGTGAGCGGCACCTACTATCTCTACCGGACTCTCCGCAACCTGGGCTTGGAGGAACTCGTCGAGCGTCTGCTCGCCGAGCAGGGGGAGGCAACTCCGCTGGAGGAGAGGTTGAAGCGGGTCGAACTTCAAGATCGGGTTGAACGCCTGCGACAGGAGGTGGAAGCCGAGATCCGACGCCGACTGGTGGCCGACCGAGGGTATGAGACCATGTCGACAACGCTCAGCAAGCCGCTGCCTGAGGACGTGGAGTTCATGCACGCTGGCGGCGATGACCTCGAGCAAATCAGGCGGGCGGTGACGCCGCTGACCCGCAGGCTTGCCGCCAAACTCGCCCGAAAGCGCAGGAGCCGCAGCCGCGGGGCGTTGGATTACCGACGCACTTTCAGGGATTCTCTCAGCTACGGGGGGGTGCCGGTCGAACCAAAGTTCCGCCGCCCTAGACCGTCTAGGCCAGAGATGGTGATCATCGCGGATATCAGCGGGTCGGTGGCGGCCTTTGCCCGTTTTACGCTGCATCTCATGTACGCCGTGAACAGCCACTTTTCTAAGGTGCGGTCGTTTGTGTTCATCGACGGCCTCGATGAGGTGTCGCACCTCTTCGAACGAAGCGACGAGATAACAGACGCCATCCGCCGAGTCAACACGGAGGCCGACGTGGTGTGGTTGGACGGACATTCCGACTACGGACACGCTCTGGGCGTTTTCTGGGAAAAGTATGAGCAATCCGTCGGCTCGCGGACGTCGGTGCTCGTCCTAGGCGACGCCCGCAGCAACTATCACGCCTCTGGCTCGTGGGTGTTGGAGAAGGTGCACGGCAAGGCGCGCAGGGTGTTCTGGCTGAACCCAGAGCCGCGCTCTTACTGGGACACGGGCGATTCGGTGATGCGGGAGTACCTGCCTCACTGCGACGGGGTGCACGAAGTGCGAACGCTCCGTCAACTAGAACGCTTCGTGGAGCAGACGTTCTGAGGGGGCTGCCGTTCTTTCTCACGCTTCTCACGCCCGCCCTCGACGCCTAGCGGAGGCTAGGGCTTGACCGATCTGCTCTTGATAGACGGCCACTCCTTGGCGTACCGGGCCTTTTATGCGGTTCCCGAGGCAATGTCCACGTCCTCGGGGCAGGTCACCAACGCCGTCTACGGCTTCACGAACATGCTCATCAACCTGCTGCGCGACCACAACCCCGAACGGATGGCCGTGGCGTTCGACCTTCCCGAGCGGACGTTCCGCCACAAACTCGATGGAGACTACAAGGCGACTCGGAGCAAGCCTCCGAGCGTGTTCGTCTCCCAACTCGGGCTGATCAAGGAGGTGCTCTCGGTCTTAGGAGTGTCTGTCCTGGAAGTCCCAGGCGTGGAGGCCGACGACGTTCTGGCCACCCTCTCCACCCAGGCGAGAGACAGCGGGCTTAAGGCTGTCATCGTTACTGGAGACCGCGACGTCTTCCAACTGGTGGAGGATCCCTTCATCTCCGTCCTCTTTACCCGGCAGGGCGTGTCTAATCAGGTTCTCTACGACGAGGCGGGCATCCTGGAGCGAACCGGCGTGAGACCTGCCGACTACGTGCAGTTCGCCGCCCTTCGGGGGGACGACTCCGACAACCTCCCGGGCGTCCCCAAGGTGGGGGAGAAGACTGCGGCCAGACTCGTGAACGACTTTGGCGGCGTCGACGGCGTCTACGCCGATCTCACAGCGCACCCTCCGGGCCGCAGCCAGGCGCTTGCCGATGCTGAGGGACGAGTGCGCCTCAACCTGGAGATGATGAAACTGCGTCGAGACGTGGAACTTTGGGTTTCCGTCGACGACCTCACCTTTGAGCACGACCGGGAGGAACTGATCAAGGTGTTCGAGTTCTTGGAGTTCAACAAACTTCTGGTTTCCTTGAGCGAGGTGCTGGACATGGAGTCCGGTTCCGTTCCCGTCTCTGAGCCCTTGATCCCAACTCTGCGCCGTCCGTCCGGGCCGGCGGAGGCCGCAAAGATGCTGGGAGACGTTGCCCGTCTCGAAGGACCGGTGGGGGTGAGCATCTCGAGGTGCTCACCCGACGATCCCGCCTCGGTGCTCGGTCTGGCTCTTGCCGGATCGGAGAGCGAGGAGGTGATGTGGCTGCCAGCCGAGCATCTCACCGACGATGAGGTGCTTGCGGCTTTCGGTGCTCTCACGGGGGGGGACATCCCTCCTTTGGTGGCGCACGATTCCAAGGAGATAATGCGCTTCTTGCTGTCCAAGGGGGTGGACGTGAAGAGCCTGAGTATGGACACGGCCATCGCCGCCTACCTGCTCAACCCGGCGGGTCGGCACCTTTCCGTCGGGGAGTTGCTTGAACGTCAGACGGGGTTTCATTTGCTTTCAGAGTCGGCTAGCGGGGAAGCCCCCGAGGGGGGAGAGCAACTTTCGCTGGGGGGGATGGGTTCTTCGGAATCCCCGGAATCCTCGGAATCCCCAAAATCTCCGGAAGAGGAGAGCCGCCGAGAGCGCGAAGCCGCCGCCCAGGCCTTGGCCGCCGCCCGCCTAGCCGCCCCAATGCGGAAGGCTCTTGCTGAGGCGGGCGGTGAAAAGCTTCACGACCAGATTGAGATACCTCTGGTTCGGGTTCTGGCGCGCATGGAGCACAGGGGGATCCGGGTCGACCTAGAAGAGCTGCAGGTTCTCACCAGCCGCCTTGAGGAGAGAGTCGAAGAGCTGCGCAAACAGGTTCTGGCCGAAGCCGGCGAGGAGAAGCTGAATCTCGACTCTCCCAAGCAACTAGGCAAGGTCTTGTTCCAAAAATTGGGCTTGACTCCCCAGAAGAAGACCAAGACGGGGGCGTTCTCCACCGCCGCCCGTGAACTGGAAAAACTGCGCGGCGAGCACCCTGTAGTGGGTTATCTTCTGGATTATCGGGAGGTCAGGAAGCTCTGCTCCACCTACGGCCATGGTCTTCAGAAAGAGGTGAACCCCCGCACTGGGCGAATCCACGCCACCTTCAACCAGACGGTGGCGCGTACCGGACGGCTCAGTTCAGACGCCCCCAACCTGCACAACATCCCCGTCCGCACCGAAACCGGAAAGGCTTTCCGCAACGTCTTTGTAGCGGAGGAGGGCAGTGAATTTCTAGTGGCCGACTACAACCAGATCGAGCTGCGCTGCATTGCCCACCTGTCTGGCGACCCAGGCCTGATCCAGGCTTTCAGGGCAGGGGAGGACGTTCACCGCTCCACCGCAGCACAGGTCTTTGGGGCGGACCCCGAAGAAGTCACCTACGAGCAGCGCAACGTCGCCAAGATGGTTGCTTACGGACTCTCCTACGGCATGGAGGCGTACGGCTTGTCGGAGAGGCTGCACATTCCCACTGAGGAAGCGCAGGAGATTCTCAACTCCTACTTCGAGGCGTTCCCAGGAGTCAGGCAGTACATGGGGGACTCGGTGGACGAAGCTAGAGAGAGGGGTTACACGGAAACCCTTTTTGGTCGGCGAAGGCCTATACCCGAACTGCGTTCTGAAAACGTCCGCATACGACAAGCCGCTGAGCGCCAGGCTATGAACGCAGGGATTCAGGGGCTGGCGGCCGACATCTTCAAGGTTGCCCTGGTGAACCTGGACAGATCGCTTGAGGTCGAAGGGTTGGCAAGTCGGATCATCTTGCAGGTGCATGACGAGGTGATTCTGGAAGTCCCGCTCAAAGAGCGGGAAGAGGCGGGCTCTTTGGTGCATAAGGAGATGTCCGGAGCTCGTCAGTTGGATGTGCCGCTGGACGTGGACATGTCATTCGGACGGACATGGCTTGAAGCTAAGAATTAAGGACTTTTTACTGCCATTTTGATATAAAATAGATTAAGAATGATTTAAATATCATATAATAGTTACTGCTTCCCCGAAGGACGAGCGGCCTGTTCCCCGATTTCAGGCGGCGCTAGCAACCGTGGGAGGAGACACTCAGGTCGTGGGGGAGGAGGGATTACCGAGGGACGGGATTGGCTTTGATCTAGGGCGCGGAGACCCTGAGAACCGCGGGGAACTTGGCTCGAAGGAATGGCTGCAGACTGCCCTGGTAGATCGGGTGAACATCTTGCGGTCGTCCAAGGGTCGGCTTCTCGGTGCTGCAGCCGTTCTGGTCCTGCTGGCGGCGGGGGCTTATTTCTTGCTCAGACCGGAACCTGCGCCCCCCGTCGTGCCGAGGGCGCTGCCGGTTGAGCCGCCCTCACTAACCACCTTGCGACCGGCGCCCTCGTCGCCCTCGGTGGGGGAGGAGGCGGGGGAGGAGATGTTCGTGCACGCTGCCGGAGCGGTGCAAAATCCCGGTGTGTACCGCTTCGCAGGGGGGGCTCGAGTGGTGGATCTCCTGTTCGCTGCAGGAGGGGTGGCGCCCAACGCCGATCTGGGGAGGGTGAATCTTGCTTCCCTGCTGAGCGACGGCTCGCAGATCTTCTTCCCGTTCGTTGGCAAGGATCCTCCGTCCCTGACCGTCGGATCTGGAGCGGAAGCCGACCCTGAGACGAGCGGCCCCCTCGACATCAACACCGCGGCGGCGTCGGCTCTGCAGGATCTGCCTGGCGTGGGGCCGGTCATCGCGGCGGCCATCGAGGAGCACCGGAAGAACAACGGCCCCTACGACTCAGTGGAAGGTCTGCTGAAGGTCAGCGGAATCGGCCCTGCCAAGTTGGAGCAACTCCGCCCGCACGTGAGCGTGAGTTCGTGAGCGTGACCGACTAGCCCATGTCCGACCGCTGGTCGTATGTCATGGCCGGCTGCTCCCTGGCCGGTGCGTTGCTGCCGGCAGCCGGCCCGCGGTTGGCAGCGGCGGGGCTGCTGCTCCTTGCCCTGGCGCTGCGGCGCCCTCTGCTGGTGTGCGCAGGGGTGGGCGTTCTGGCCTCTTTTCTCTCGGCTGCTGCGGGGACGGCTGCCGCTAGCGACGTCGAGGAGGGAGCCTTTGAAGGCGAGATTCGGCTAGTCAGCGACCCTGAATACCTCAATCCGGGCACCCGTTTCGTAGCCGATTCGGAGCATGGCCGCCTGGAGGTCTGGGGTTGGGGAGCGGCTGGAGGACGTCTGTCCCGCCGGCTGGCGGGGGAGTCTGTTCTGGTCACAGGGCGCTTGTCTGAACTGCCTGAAAGCCGCGATTGGCTGAGGAGAGATGGCGTGATCGGACGCTTGAGCGTCTCCGGGGTGAGCGCCGTTACGGGGTCGCCTACGCATTACCGACTCGCCAACAAGATACGAGCCACCCTGGAGCGGGGAGCGGAGTCCATGGGCAGAGACGAGCGGGCGCTCTTTACCGGCATGGTTTACGGAGACGACCGCGCCCAGTCCCCGGTCACAGCCGACGACTTCCGGGCGGCGGGCTTGACGCATCTGCTGGCGGTCTCCGGGCAGAACGTGGCGTTTGTGCTCCTGTTGTGCCGCCCGTTCCTGCGCCGCCTGGGGTTGCGGGTGCGATGGGTGGTCGTGCTGGGCGTGCTGTTGATTTTCGCAACCGTCACTCGCTTTGAGCCGTCTGTGATGCGCGCCACCGTCATGGCGGCCATGGCGGCCACTGCGGGCATGCTGGGGCGGGAGTCGACTGGGCGGAGAAACCTGGCGCTGGCGGTGACCGCATTGGTGTTGTGGGATCCGCTCCTGGTTCACTCCCTGGCGTTTCGTCTCTCCGTGGCGGCTTCGCTGGGCATCCTGTTCTGGAGCAGCCGCGTGTCCGACCGCGTGCCCGGCCCGCGGCTCCTGGCATCCGCCCTGGCAGTGACAGTGGCAGCACAGTTAGCCGTTTCCCCGCTTCTGATAGCCACCTTCGGCGGCGTCCCTGTCGCTGCGCTCCCTGCCAACCTGCTGGCCGCTCCGGCGTCTGCTCCGGTGATGCTCTGGGGCATAACGGGCGGTTTCCTGGCCGGCTTGGTGGGCGGGTCGTTTGCGGGTGTGCTGCATTGGCCCACGCGGGCGCTCATCTGGTGGGTTAGCAGCGTGGCCGAGGCCATGACGCAACTTCAGATGGGAGAGTTGGGAGCGGTACACATCGCCGTCCTGGGGGTGACGCTCGGTTGCGTGGTGCTGCTCCTGCGCCGCCGCTTCCTTGTGATTTCGGCCTGGGCCCTGGTTGCGGTCGTGCTGATAATCCCCGCAGTGGCAGAGCGCTCTTCGCCGCCCGATCTTAAGACGGAGGTGGGGTGGGAGTCCACGTTGTGGAGCGGAGGCGGTGCGACTGTTCTGGTGTTGGGGTCAAGCGAGAACTCCGAGCGGCTGCTAGCGGACATCCGCTCCGCAGGCGTTCGTCGAGTTGACTTGATAGCCGCCCGGTCGGGGGGCGTGAAATCGGCTCGCGCTGTAGCCGACCTGAAGGAGCGGTACAAGTCTGCTGTGGTGTGGGCTCCCGTCGACAACAAAATCCCCGCTTCAGTCGTCCCGCCCCGCGACAGCCTGATCCACGTGGGTGCTCTGGAGGTCTACGCTGCAGAAAACGAGCCGCGTCTGGAGGTGGCAGTGAGCAGTCGGGCAAGCATTCAGAGTGGGTCGGGTGCTGAATAAGGGCAGGTCAAGGGGCTTTTGGTGGGTCGGGGGAGCATCAGCTAGTAGTTTCTGGGACGTGATACTGCGACTGGGTGAGCGCCGCTACGACGTCTCCGAAGGCTGCTTGGTGATGGGTATTTTGAACCGCACCACGGACTCCTTCTACGACGCCGGCGCATACTGGCGCTTCGACGATTTTCTTCGCAAGGCAGAGGAATTGGCGGCGGAAGGAGCCGACATCCTAGACGTGGGCGGCGTCAGGGCTGCCCCCGGCGAGGAGATCTCGGCCGACGAAGAGGCGTCACGGGTGCTGCCAGCCATCGAAGCTCTGGCCGAACGGTTCGACATCCCGCTCTCGGTGGATACCTGGAGGGCGTCGGTGGCGGAGGCTGCCTATGCGTCAGGAGCCGTTCTGGGCAACGACATCAGCGGGTTTGCCGACCCAGATTACCTTGAGGCGGCTGCCGCCGCCGGCGCAAGCGTGGTTGCCTGCCACGTGAGACTGGCCCCCCGCTTGGCCGATCCCAACCCGAGTTACGGAGACCTGTTCAGCGAGGTTCGCAGTTACTTGCTTGAGCGAGCGGGTTGGGCGGAGACTGCGGGGCTGGAGAGTTCGCAGATACTGCTCGACGTCGGACTCGACCTCGGCAAGACGCCGGAGATGTCGACTGAGTTGTTGAGGAAGGGCAAGTGGCCGGCAGACACGGCAGACCCTGCAGGCGCAGGCTCAGCAGACACGGCATACCCCGTGCTGATGTCGGCGTCTAATAAGGGATTCCTGGGCAGGCTCTGCGGCAGGAAGGTCGGCGATCTGAGTGATGCGACCGCTGCAGCGCACTTTCTAGGGGCGCTGGGGGGCTGTGCGGTGATTCGAGCCCACGACGTTTGCCGTACCCGCCGCATGGCGGCGATTGCGTGTGTGTTGAAGCGCCGCCGAGGGGATTTGTTCGGCGGCGATGAGCCGCTGGAGAGCGCGACGGCTGCTGCAAGCGCCGAAACCCGCCGCAAGGAGCGGGCGGAGCGGCCTGAGCATCCTGAGCGGATGAGCAGACTATGAACGCCTCCGCTCCTCAAGTCTCACTACTGCTCCTCTGGGGGCGCGACCCTTCGGCGGTTTCACATCTCGTGAGCGAAGTCCAAGGGAAACTCTTGGGAAAGCAGGACGCAAACTTGGCCCTAACGCGGTTTTCCGCGGACGAATACGTCGCAGAGGGCGCTGCAGCGTCCATCGTTGGCGTCGTCGAAGCGTGCATGACGCCTCCGATGTTTACGCCCTACCGAGTGATCGTCGCCCGTGAGTTGGGAATTTTCAAACCCGCCGACCTCGAAGCACTGCTGAGTTACTTGAAGGATCCGATGCCGACCACGAAGCTCCTTCTGGTATGGGAAAAACCAGTTGGTCAGAGCGGCTTAGAAAGACTTCCCGCAGCTCTTGCCAATGCAGTGGAATCCGCCGGCGGACTGATTATGGCTGCGGATGCGGCGTATGGCAAGGCGGGCAGGGCGTGGCTCAAGGAGCAGTGCGGATTGGCAAAGGTCAGGCTGGATTCGGGCGCCTTTGAGATTCTCGTGGAGCGACTCGGGGAGGACAGAACCCGCGTCTGGGGAATCCTGGACGCTCTGCACGGGGCTTACGGGGAAGGCTCACGCCTGAGCGCCGAGGACGTCGCCCCTTACATCGGGGAGTTTGGCTCGGTTCCTCTATGGGGGCTCACGGACGCCATTTCAAAGGGCGACTTCGGCAGGTCGCAAGGCCAGTTGGAGCGCCTTCTCGGGTCGGGGAGCCGCCACCCACTGCAGATAATGGCCTCTTTGTCTGGTTATTTTGAGCGCATCATTCGGTTGGACGGGGCAAGCGTTCGAAACGCTGGGGAGGCCGCAGTTCTGCTGCGACAGAGCGGTGCGCTGCCCAAGAGCGGATCGACGTTTCCCGCCAAGATGGCTTTGGAGTCGTCAAAAAGGGTTGGCGGTTGGAAGATACGCAGGGTGTACGAACTGCTGGCCGACGCCGACCTCGACCTGCGCGGGAGGAGTGGAATGCCTTCTAATGTGGTCTTGGAAGTGTTGGTGGCGCGCCTTGTTCAGCTGCATCGCTAGGCGTGTCCTCAGCGCAGTGCGTGTTGAGGGTGGTGAGGAGGGTCTCCCCTCCGAGTCATTCCTTCCCGGCTTGTATGCGGGCGATGCGGCGGGTAAGGCGCGATTTCTTGCGCGCCGCCGTGTTGCCGTGAAGAACTCCCTTGGCTGCGGCGGTGTCGATGCGCTTGATGGCCAGCCGCAGCAGTTCTTCGGTGTTCTCCGCGCCTGCTTCGGCGGCCTGGGTGGCGGAGGTGCTGCGCGTCCTCATTTCCGAATTGACAGCACGGTTGCGCTGTCGGCGCTTTTCGTTCTGCCGGTTTCTCTTTATCTGGCTCTTAATGTTGGCCAATTTCAAAGCCTCAGGTTTGGTTGCGTATGCGATCCGGTGCTGCGGGCGCCGAGCGCCGGGGCCAGCAGACCTACATACGTATGCTACCCCAGGGCTGCGTCCGTGAGACGCCGCTGGTCTGCCTCAGAGCCAGCGCACCGTTCAGTCCGTTCGGTATCTTGTTCTTTTCGGTCAGCACGGCGGGCTGCACCTCCTAATTCCGTATGAAACAGTCTTCCATTCGCAACGTGGCCATCATCGCCCACATCGACCACGGGAAATCCACACTTGCCGACCGCTTTCTGGAGGTCTGCGGGGCGGTCGACCCTCGTCTCATGCGCGCTCAGTATCTCGATTCGATGGACCTCGAGCGCGAGCGCGGTATAACCATCAAGCTTCAGAGCGTTCGTCTGTCTTACGGAGCGTGGATGATCAATCTGATCGACACGCCGGGTCACGTAGATTTCGGTTACGAGGTTTCGCGATCACTAGCGGCCTGTGAGGGCGTGATACTGCTCATAGACGCGGCCCAGGGCATCGAGGCGCAGACCCTGGCCAACAGTTACGCGGCCTTGGAGGCCGATCTGCAGATGGTGGTGGCAATGAACAAAATCGACCTGCCTGCAGCAGATCCTGACGCAGTCTGCCGCGAGGTGGAACAGGTGTTGGGAATACCCGCCGAGGAGATATGCAAGGTGTCGGCCAAGACGGGCGAAGGAGTTCGCGAATTGCTTGACACCGTGGTGGAACGCGTGCCTGCACCCGGAGGTGATCCTGATGCTGCTCTCCAGGCGTTGGTGTTCGATTCCCACTTCGACCAGTACAGGGGGGTGATCAGTTCCGTGCGCGTCATCGAGGGCAGGCTGCGTACCGGGATGCCGGCCCTTCTTATGCACGCCCGCAGCAGTTACGAAGTTCAGGAGTTAGGCGTTCGCACCCCGGGTGCTGAATCTGTGGATTCCCTATGTCCAGGCGAAGTGGGGTATCTGATCATGGGTGTGAAGAACACAGCCGAAGCGCGTTCGGGGGAGACGGTCACAGACGCCGCCGCCCCTGCCTTCGAACCTCTAGAGGGATACCAGGAGCCGAAGCCCATGGTTTTCTGCGGGCTTTATCCCACCGACGGCGAGGAGTACCTGAACGTTCGGGAGGCGCTGGATCGGCTGAGACTGAACGATTCCAGTTTCAGCTACGTGCCTGAAGTGTCGACTGCGCTGGGCTTCGGATACCGATGCGGTTTTCTGGGATTGCTGCACATGGAGATCATCATCCAGCGTCTTGAGAGAGAATTCGACCTAGACATAATCGCCACCACGCCTTCCGTGGAGTATTTAGTCACGACCCTCGCCGGGGAGGAACTATCCGTAGAAAACCCCAGCATGATGCCCCCGGCGGGGGAGGTGAAGAGTATCGCCGAGCCTTATCTCTTGCTGAGCATCATCGCCCCTTCGGATCACACGGGAACCCTCATCGACCTTTGTCAGAGCCGACGAGGGCAGCTGAAAAGTCTGGAGTACGTTTCCCCTGAACGCATCGAGTTGCGTTATCGAGTGCCGCTTGCCGAGGTCGTGACGTGTTTTTACGATCAACTGAAGAGCCGCACTCAAGGCTACGCCAGCTTGGACTACGACACCGACGGCTACGCAGTGTCAGACTTGGTGAAGGTGGACGTACTGCTGCAGCACGAGTCGGTTGACGCTTTCAGTGCCATCGTGCACCGCGACCAGGCGTACTCCTACGGACGCAGGATGACAGACAAACTGCGTGAACTCATTCCCCGCCAGCAATTCGACGTCCCTATCCAGGCGGCCATAGGCGGACGGATCATCGCTCGTCAGACCGTTAAGGCTTTTCGCAAGGACGTCACCGCTGGCCTGTACGGGGGCGATGTGACCCGCAAGCGCAAGTTATTGGAGCGTCAGAAGGCCGGCAAGAAGCGCATGAAATCGGTAGGACGAGTGGAGGTGCCCCAGGAGGCGTTCGTGGCGGCTCTCAAGATGGAAAACGCTCCAGGTTCTTGACACCCCCTTTGCCAGCGTGCGGATTGTAATATCGAAGTAGTATGAGTGAGTTCACTGGGGTTCTTTCACCGCGCCGTGAAGCAGTTCTGCGCGCAGTCGTCGAGGATTACATAGCCCACTCCTTGCCGGTGGGGTCGCTTCGGGTGTGCCACCTGAAGAACCTGGAGATTTCCTCGGCGACCATCCGAAAGGAGATGCTCCTGTTGGAGCGCCTCGGTCTGTTAAGCCAGCCGCACGTCTCTGCTGGCCGAGTGCCGACCGAGGCGGGATACCGCTACTTCGTGGATTCCCTCATGGAGCCCTTGGAGATATCCAAGGAAGTTTCCAGCAGGATCGGCAAAATTCTGCACAACGCACGCGGCGAACTTACTTTGTTGCTGGATTCGTTGAGTTCGTTCCTAGCCGAGTTGACCTGCTGCGCGGCGGTGGTAGTCGCACCCGAAGCGGAGTCTGCGACAGTTCGTTCCGTCCAGGTGGTCGAGTTGTCCAGCCGGGTGCTCCTCGTGGTTGCGGTCCTCTCCACGGGATCCGTGGAGCGCAGGGCGTTGGAGTGCGAAGAGCCGATCTCCTCCGAAGTTCTGGCTTCCTCCACTGAGGTGTTGAGTGCTGCGCTTGTTT
This sequence comes from Acidimicrobiales bacterium, assembly GCA_965242895.1. GTDB lineage: Bacteria > Actinomycetota > Acidimicrobiia > Acidimicrobiales > CATQHL01 > CATQHL01. The sequence continues at coordinate 308,827 of OZ251507.1, read as the reverse complement.
CGCTCCCGTTCGGAGCGGAGGTGGAGATGACCGCTCCCTGCCCGGAATCGCAGGCTATTGCGGAAAGAGCCGCCGCTGCTTTGCGGGCGTCGGAAGGGGGGATAGTTGAGCAGGCTTTCGTGGGAGGGCAGTCGAGCGTGGTGAATGCTTTCGTAGAGGTAGAGAAGATTTCCCGGATGCTCTACCTGTTCGAGCAGCAGTGCGCCCTTATTGCCATGCTGCGGAACATCATGGACAGGGGGATGCAGGTAGCAATCGGGGAGGAAACGGGTTTTGAGCCGTTGGCGGATTGTTCGGTAGTCGTGTCGCCGTATGAGGTGGAGGGGTGTCGGGCGGGTTCCGTTGCGGTTCTCGGCCCTACAAACATGGACTATTCCACGAACCTCGCTGCGGTGTCTGACATGAGTTCCCAGCTCACCCGGCTGCTCAGCGGCGACTGCGAAGACGCCGCCAACTTACTGTGACGGTACTCGACTACTACGAGGTGCTCGGCGTCTCACCGCAGGCCACTTCGGAGGAGATCAAGCGCGCTTATCGGCGGCTGGCCAGAGAACATCACCCAGACCGCAACCCCGACGACCCAGAGGCCGAGAGGCGCTTTCGTGAGATTGCGGCTGCGTATGAAGTGCTGAACGACTCCCAGAAGCGCTCCAACTACGACCGTTTCGGCACGGCGGACGCTGCGGCAGATCCCTTCGATATTTTCTCGACGCTCTTTGGCGGAGGTTTCGGTTTTGAGACCGACCGGCGAACTGCCTCCAACGTAGGAGAGGACGTCGAGGTGCTGCTGGAGCTGGATTTTGCGGACGCCGTCTTCGGAAGTGAGCAGGAAATCAGAGTAAACCTGCCCGTGCCTTGCGAGGAGTGCGGGGCCACCGGTTCCGAACCGGGCACCGAAGCCGAGTCGTGCGACGACTGTTCTGGCACAGGCCGTGTGCGCCAGCTGACTCAGTCGATCCTAGGACAGATGATGTCCAGCGGGCCTTGCCGCCGCTGCAGGGGGACGGGGCGTCTAATTCGTAATCCGTGCAGGGCCTGCAGGGGGAGGGGGCGGCTTCGAGGCGAACGCATTTACCCGATCGAGATTCCTCCAGGAGTCGATAATGGGACGATTCTGCGGCTATCCGGAAAAGGGGGAGTGGGGGGGATGGGAGGGCCGTACGGCGACCTCTACGTGAGGATAAAAGTGCGCCCGCATCGGATTTTTCAGCGCAGCAAGGACGACCTCATCGCCCGGGTGGAGGTCTCTTTCACGCAGGCCGCCTTGGGCGGGATGCTGAAGCTGGAAACCTTGGAAGGAAGCGAAGAGATACGCATCAAGCCGGGTACGCAGTCCGGAGAGGTCGTCGTATGCAGGCGCAAGGGGGTTCCGTCGCAGAGAGGGAGCGGCCGCGGTGATCTGATCGTGGAGATCAGGGTGACTACTCCGACCGACCTCGACGACCGCCAGTCGGAGTTGTTGCATGAACTGGCTCTTCTGCGCGGGGAGCAGGTCGATTCGGGCCGCCGGCTCAAGCGTCTTCGCTCCTCCTTCAAGTCTTAGGCTCCTTCAAGTCTTAGGTTCTTTTCAAGTCTTAGGCGCAGCAGCAGCCCAGCGCCTGCCCGGGCGAAATCCCCCCCAATCCTCCCTCCCTCCCCCCATCCCCCGGCTCAAGCGCATTTGCTCCTTCTTCAGGCCTTAGTTCCCCTTAGGCCTTAGGAGAGGGTCGGAACGACGCCGGGAAGTCGGACGGACGCCAGGAGGCCAGGAGGTGATGGACGCCAGGACGCCAAGAGGTTCGTGCGGCGCAGCGTCCCTAGGAGATTTGGGTGAGAGGGGGCAGTGTCCCGATATCCAGTCCGTCGAGCGTCGCTAGGCGGTCGCATTCGCCGTCGGAGATTTTCTGGATACGGATAGGAGGTTCTAGTTCTTCGACCAAGGTCGGGGTGAGTGGTTCGTCTTTCGGCCAGGAGTCGAAGACATACACCCTGCCAGAGGATTCGACTAGAGCCAGAGTGGAAACTCCGTCGCAGTCCCAGTCTCCCACGAGCAGTTGGTCGCCGGGCGCCCCCACCGGGTAGGGGGTGTCGTCGATCGTGACAAACCCTGCGCCGACGGTGACGCGTTCAGCGCAGCCGTCTCCAGTGACGTCAAGATATCCAGGGGACACCGGACGGCACAGCACGTCCGGTTGAGCGTGAGCATCTGCGTCGGTGGGAGATGTGTTTTCTGAATGGGCGGTTGCAGCGCCCAGCGGTTGAGCGCTGGACGCTTCTTCTTTGAGAGAGGCTTCGAGGTCTGCAGCTGCATTGATATTGACGGCCTCCGCTGTTCCAGTCTCCGCTGTTCCGGCCAACAGCTCAGGGGTTTGGTCTTTCTTGAGGAGCTGCAGTGTCATAAAAGCAAGCACGATGAGGCCTGCACAAATCCCTGCCGTTTTCAGCAGGCGGCTGCGTTTCAAGGGGCGGAGGGTTCTTAGGCGGCCTTTCCGGACGGCGCCCGGCGGTTCGGGCGTCGTGTCTACGAAGTCCTTTGCCGCTTGGTTGGCAGGACTCGAAGACGCCGCCGCAGTGAGGCTTGAATCCTCGTCGGCGTGCGGGGCAGAAGGGTCTGCAACCCCGCTGGGCGTGTTTCGCACGGGCGCCTCCCGACTGGCCAGACTTCGTAAATGACCTTCCAGGTTGGGGGTGGAGCGCACCCTTCCTTCCGCAGCCGCTTCCGCCAGCGCCCTTAGCCGTTCGAATAGGCGCTTGTTCTGCCGTCTCAAGGTCTGCGGAGCACTGTCGATCACCCTGAGCAGGGTTTTTCCCAAGGCGGCTATGTCTTTTGCCGCCAGGTCGCTTGATTCCTCAGGGCTGTCGGCTTTCCTGGCTGCCGAGAAGCTGCACAGGAGGGGCTGCTGAGACGCTCCTATGAGCACGTGCTCGGAGCAGACGTTCAGGTGAAAGAGATTGTTTTCATGCAGATAGGCGAGAGCAGCGGCCAGACCCTCGAACACGGCTAGCAGGTCTTCTGTCCTCCTGGGTTGCCAGGTGTTCAATGAATGTCGGCCGGCGTAGCGGGTGAGTAGGAGCGGGCCTTCTTCGCCGTCCACCAGAGCGGCTAAGGAGACTACGCCCGGGTGATCTAGCTCACTGAGCCTCTCGGCCTCTCTGCACAGCGCAGCGGGATCTCCTCCGTCCTTTGCTGTAACGAGTTCACTATTCCAAAGATACGATCTTACTCGCATAGGAATAGTCTATATCAATTAAAATATATTTAATATAAAGAAAATATAAGAACTGGTCAGATAGCTGATGGATGAGGATTTTGGGTGGCCGGTCGGGTGTCTTTGCCGCCGTGGACGGTGGGTTCGGAGCACCACTGCCAGCGGAGCACGTCTAGGGGCTCTAGAACAGACTTGGGCCAGCCGAGGATTTCGAGCGCTACGGCCTTGTCCAAGGCTTGGCGGGCCGGATCGTTCCAAGCTTCGTTGGCTGGTAGGAACTCTTCGGGCGCGAAGTACTCGAAAATACTTCTGGCAGTTGCGATTTCCTTCTCTGAGAGGCGGCGAGGATCCAGCGTGGTGAGTTCTGGCAGCCGCGAGATTGTGATGCTGGCTCGACCTTGATGCTGTCGGGTCCCCAGCCACCAAAATCCGATGAGGCCAAGGGTGGAGTTTGCCCATAGCGCAGCCACGGGTTCCCAGTCTGGGTTCTTCAGCTGAAAGCTAGGCCAGGCAGCGCCGCCGATGCTCTTCTCGAACGTCAAGCAAGCCGCCAGCGGCTGAGAATTGAGCTGAAAGTTGCGAGTGAAATGCAGCCGTGACGCAGTTTTCCAGACTTCCGCAGCGAGCCCCTCGAAACCTTCACGGGTGCGGCCTTGGGTGTCGGCTTCAACGACTAGGTGAGTTTCGCGTCGGGCGTCGTGCCCCCAAAGAACCGGGAAGGTGGCTCTCTCGCCGCTGGCGAGTTTGTAGATGTCGAATGGCCCGCGCGGGGAGCCGTCTGGGTGCTCGCCGTTGATGTCCCTGTCGACTGGGCCGCGTTTGCCAAGTTCCCCGAGACGCGCCGTAGGGATTTGAAAATCTTGACCTAGGCGAGGTACCGCTAATACGCCTGAGTTGAGCTTTAGCGCTGCTTGCGCGACGTCTGGCTCTCTTATCTGAGCGCACCCTCCCTCGCCCAGGGGGGCTTGAATGAAGTTTCCTACGTGCTCCTCGCCAATTAAAAGGTGCCCTCTTCTGTTTTTGGTTCCTGCGGCGTCAACAACCCGTCCAATCTCGACTGCCTCGGGAATGCTCCGAGGACGGCTGTTCAGGTTCACCCACGTCACGAGTTCACCCGTGCTAGCGCTGTCTTCGCAGTTGCGGGTCGCAACCACCAGTGTTTCCGCCATTCCGGTGTCTGCGGAAAAGGCGCGTTCGGTTGAACCGGCCGATGCGATCGTTATCACCTTTATGTCGCTGTATTGGGATGCCAGTAGTTTGCGCGCTGGTGCCCAGGCTGCCCCTCTCGCGAACGTGGCGGGTAAGACTAAGGCGACGATCCCGCCAGGTTTCACTTTGGTGTGTGCGAGGTCTATGAAGTTGGATGCCAGCCCAGCGTTTCCATGGCCTGCCCTGGGCTTTGGGTAAGACCTGTAGATCTGGCGCAGTCTTTCCGACATGGCGTGCTGTTCCTCATCGGTGGTTCCAAAGCCAGCAAAAGAAGGAACGGACACCCCTGCTGCTTGTTCCGTTTCATGACTGGTGGGTCTAGTGAAAGGGGGGTTCATGATCACCAAGTCGGCGCTTCGATGCTCGCAGACGACTTCCGACGGCAGGTCGCCTCCCCCTGAGGCGGCAGTGCGTCCGCTGCCCCAGAGGGGGCGCGTCAAAAACTCGGAGTCGAGCAAGTCGAGCGAGCCGATCGCAATTTCACCGGCCGTTCCTGTTCGCTCTCCGTAGGGAAGCAGATGAATCCGAGTCTGGGAGAAGGCCGCATCCGGGTGCGTGCTGGAGAGCATGGTGGCGGTGAGGTGCACGGCTGCAGGCATGATGTCCGCCCCGATGAGAGAGGATTCCATCATGTTTGCGTGCAGGTCTGCGTCGTCGATTCCACCTCTGCGCAGCCGTGTCCCGACGCAGTGGTAGACAGCTGAGAGCAGCGCCCCCGTCCCGCATGCTAGATCCGCTAGGCGGAGCGAGTCGGCTGCAGCGGTTGCGGCTTTGGTGCGCTCAGCGGCGTCAGGTAGACCCAAGGCAGACTTCAGGGCTGGCAGGCGGGCCACTGCCAATTCGGCCAGCAAGTGGGCGGACGCCGGCAGCGTGTAGAATGATCGCCCGAGACTTCGCCGGACGGCGAACAAACGGCGTCCTAGAAGTCAGGGGGAATTAGAAGGAGTTTCGCCAGTTTGCTGGCGTAAAGCAGGGGGGAATTAGCGTCTTGATCGAGCCTGAAAAGGCGTAGTTTTCAGGGGGAGCGGGGGAGCGGGGAGCGCCCCCTGCCTAGGGGGAGGGGGGGAGCGGGGGTAGGGGAGCGTCCCCTGTCCAGGGAGTAGGGGAGCGTCCCCTGTCAGCGATCCTGGATTTTAACGTAGTCGCGCTTGGGCTGGCCTACGTAGAGCTGCCGCGGGCGCGCAATGCGGGAATTTCGTTCCAGCATTTCGTTCCAGTGCGCCAGCCAACCCGAAGTGCGCGGAATAGCAAACAGCACAGTGAACATGGTGGTGGGGAAGTTGAGGGCTTGATAGATGAGGCCGGAGTAAAAGTCCACGTTGGGATACAGACGGCGGCTTATGAAGTAGTCGTCTGCCAAGGCCACCTCTTCAAGCTTGAGGGCGATGTCCAGCAGCGGATTCTTCCCCACATGCGAGAAGACGCCGTCTGCGGCTTCTTTGATGATCTTGGCTCTCGGGTCGTAGTTCTTATAGACCCTGTGCCCGAAGCCCATGAGTCGGGTTTTCCCGTTCTTGACGTCCGAAATAAAAGCGTCCACGTTCTCGTAGGAGCCGATTTCATGGAGCATCTTCAGCACGGCCTCGTTCGCTCCGCCGTGGCGCGGCCCGTACAGCGCCGCACAGGCCGCTGCCACCACCGAGTACGGGTCGGCGTGAGAACTCCCCACAACCCGAGCCGTCGTCGTGGAGCAGTTCTGGCTGTGATCGGCGTGCAGGATGAACAGCACGTCGAGCGCGCGGCTTACTTCCGGGGGGCATTCATAGCGCGGTTCGGCGACGCGGAAGATCATGGAGAGGAAATTCGTAGCGAAGTCCAGATCGTTGTCGGGATACACGAAAGGCATTCCGATGGAAAAGCGGTGAGCAGCAGCGACCATCGTCGGTACCTTGGCGATGAGCCTCACTATCTGCTTCCGCCTGATTTCAGGGTCTTCTACTTGCTTGGCTTCGGGGTAGAAAGCAGAAAGCGCCGCAATCGAGGAGATAAGCATCCCCATCGTGTGAGCGTCGTATCTGAAAGCCTCTATGAAGCGCTTGAGGAAGTTCTCGTGGATGTACGTGTGCAGGGTTATCTCTTCCTGCCAGACCTCGTACTCCTGTTCGTTGGGGAGTTCCCCGTTCAATAGAAGGTAGGCCACCTCTAAGTAGGTGGAGCGCTCCGCTAGTTGTTCGATGGGATAACCCCGATAGCGCAGGATTCCTTTGTCGCCCACTAGCTCGGTGATGGCGCTTTCTCCGATGGAAGTGTGGCTGAAGGACTCGTCGGAGAACCAGATATTGCCCAGGAGATTGGCCCACTCCCGGGATTCCACGCCGCTCTTTCTGATCGGAATCTCGACGGAGCGGCCGGTTCTGTTGTCTGTGATGGTGATGGATTCGGTCAAGAATCCTCCTGATTCTTCAACTGGCCTGTTTCAGCCTCATTGTGGGAGACCTTGACTTGGACGAAGTTATCCAAGCCAAACTGATACTAGTCCCCCCTAGCGGCTGAGACGTAGAAACTACAACGGAATGTTCTCGTGGCGGCTCTTGGGCACGTCTTCCCGCTTGGTGCTCAGCACCTCGAGCGCTTCGACGATGACTCTGCGAGTCTGCGCCGGGTCGATGACGGCGTCGATGGAGCCGCGCTCCACGGCTTTGTAGGGGTTGAGCAGTTGCTCAGCGTATTCGTCCTCCAAACGCTGCCGGGCCGCCTCCTCAGCGCCGCGATGCAGAATCTCCACCGCTCCCTTGGCTCCCATGACTGCAATCTCGGCGGTCGGCCAGGCGTATGCCAGGTCGTTGCCCATGGGTTTGGAATCCATCACGATGTAGGCGCCTCCGTAGGACTTTCTCAAAGTCACGCAGACGCGGGGCACTGTGGCGCGCGCATAGGCGAACGCCAGCGCAGCGCCGTGGCGGATCATGCCTCTCCACTCCAGGTCCTTTCCAGGCTGGAAGCCGGGGGTGTCCACGAAGGTGACGATGGGCAGGTTGAAGGCGTCGCAGAAAGACACGAAACGCGCTCCTTTTTGCGAGGCGGAGATGTCAAGCGTCCCCGCCATGAACTGGGGTTGGTTGGCCACCATTCCCACCGTCCATCCGTCGATCCGAGCCAGGGCGGTCACGAGGTTTGGCGCCCAGCCGCTGCGTATTTCCAGCAAAGTCTGGGAGTCGGCCACCTCTTCCAAGATGCCCCGCACGTCGTAGCTGCCGGTCGGGGAATCCGGCACGTGTTCTGCGATGTTCGGTGTGTCCCGATCCTCGTCAGAGCCTTCGAAGGTTCGCCGAGGCAGTTCTCCTACGTGGCTAGGAAGCAGCTTCAGGAGGTCTTCGATGGCGGCTTCGGCGGAGTCGCGGTCTTGTACCAGGATCGAGGCGACCCCGCTGCTTGCGGCATGAACGTCCGAGCCTCCGAGGCGATCCACCTCAACCTCCACGCCCGTGAAGAGTTCCACCATCCCCGGTCCGCTAACGAAGGCGTAGCTGTTCTGGATCATGATTGCGAAGTCAGCTAGTCCTAGCAGCAGGGCAGGGCCGGACACCGCCGGACCGTCGACGCACATAATCACGGGCACTACGCCCGAGCATGACACCAGGGAGCGGGCAGCCATTCCCCAGCCGTGGGTGGCAGTGACGCCCTCGGCTATGTCCGCTCCGGTCGACGACACGAACCCCACGATCGGGAGCCGTTTTTCCATGGCGAGATCCACGGCGGCCTGCAGTTTCTTGCCGACTCCGAGCGTGATGGAGCGGTTCGGCTCTTCTCCTCCGATCTGCAGCACCACTGCAGAGCATCCGCCGATGGTTTCGACCGATGCCTCGGCGGAAACGCGAGAGCGCGAACGCAGGTCGACGGGATACATAGCGGCTCAAGTGAGGCTAGCCCGTGCGCCAAGCCCGCCAATCTGCCCCCTCCCCCCTCCGCGCCCTCGTCGCTCCCCCCGCCCCGCCGCGCCTGCCGCCGTTGCCTGCGGTTTCCTCGGCGGTTCTCCGGCGGCAAAACGCCCAAATCTAGACTAAAAAAATGAGCATTCCCGAACTGAGAATCAACGCCGAAAGGCTCATGTCTCGCCTGGAGGCGTTAGCCGAAATCGGAGACACGGGCGACGGAGGCTGCTGCCGATTGGCTCTCACCGACGCAGACCGAGCCGGGCGCGACCTAGTGGTGAGTTGGATGAGCGACCTAGGAATGTCGGTCAGCATTGACGTGGTCGGCAATGTGGTGGCCACCTACCCCGGAGAGGCAGACGAATCCCCGGTCATGTGCGGCAGCCACATAGACACAGTACGAACCGGCGGACGTTACGACGGCAACCTGGGTGTGCTGGCCGGTCTGGAGATAGTCGAGACTCTCAGCACGGCCGGAGTAACCCTGCGCCGCCCCGTCTCGGTGGCCTTCTTCACCGACGAGGAAGGGTCTCGCTTCCCGCCCGACATGCTGGGCAGTCTCACTTTCGTGGGCGGGATGGCCGTTGAGGATGCCCTAGACGCCGTGGACGTCGACGGAGTCCGGCTGGGGGACGAACTGATGCGCATCGGCTACATGGGGCAGGCTCCGTGTCCGGCGCCGGCGCCGTTCGCTTTCGTGGAGCTGCACATCGAGCAGGGACCCGTTCTTGAGCACGAGGGTGTGACCATCGGTGCGGTGACTGGCGTTCAGGGCATTTCCTGGACGGAAGTGACGGTTACAGGTCAAGCCAACCACGCCGGGACGACTCCGATGCCGCACCGCCGCGACGCCTGCTACACGGCGGCTGAAGTAGCGATTCGCGTCCGCCGGATCGCCGAGGAAATGGGAGGCAGCCAGGTAGCCACCGTGGGTTCTTTGAGGGTCTACCCCGATCTGGTGAACGTCGTGCCGGGCAGGGCGCGCCTCACGGTCGACCTGCGGAACACCATTGAAAGCGAACTCAGACGAGCGGAGGAAATGCTCTCCGGCTACCTGGATCGGTTGACCGAAGAGGAAGGTGTGCAGCTGGAGGCCAGTTCGATGGCCCGCTTCGAGCCCATCTATTTCGACGACCGGCTCGTGGACTTGGTCGAATCCACCGCCCGGCGGCTAGGTCACAGTGTCAAGAGGCTGCCTTCGGGGGCAGGCCACGACGCTGGAATGCTCAGCAGCGTCTGCCCCACGGCCATGGTCTTCGTGCCCAGCGTGAATGGGCTGAGCCACAACCCAGGAGAGTTCACGCACCCTTCCGACCTCGCAGCCGGAGCAGACGTGTTATTGCAGGTTGTGGTAGACCTCGCTGGACGAGAGACGTGGTGACGCAAAAGAAGGTATGAGCGGGCGGCTCGCGGCTCGCCGCCGCGAGCCGCGAGCATCACGAGCAGCACGGACAGGCGCCGCGGGCAGGGATGCCCGGGCAGTCGCCTAGTTAAGACCGCAGATCAGGCGGGCGTGAAGACTAAGTCGACCGACTTGGGGCCGCGTGTGAACACCCCGGTTTCCTCGGCCTCGAACCCTGGCGCAAGGGACATTTCTGGGAGCCTGTCCAACAGAGCGTCCATCGCAACCTCCACCTCTACGCGCGTGAGGTGAGCGCCTACGCAGAAGTGCCGACCTAGTGCGAACTCCACGTGGTTGGCGGCTGCGTTGAAGGCCTTGTCCACGTCGAGGTCTTCCCTGTGTATGTCGAAGAGGTCGGGTTCGTGGAATTGTTCAGGGTCGCGGTTGGCTGACCCCAGCACGCACGACACGGTGCCTCCCTCGGGTACGACGCCCCCGGAAAGTTCGGTGTCGGCGTCGGCTTGGCGCATGATCATCTGCACCGGCCCGGAGTGCCTCAGCGTTTCAGCCAAGGCAGGAGTGATAAGCGAGCGGTCCTCCCTCACGGCGTGGAACTGTTCAGGGTTCTCAAGCAGTCGGCAGACCATGGAAGCCAGGGCCTTGTCGGTCGTCTCGCCGCCGGCGCTCACCAGCAGGCTGGTGAAGGCGCGTACTTCCCAATCCTCCATGCTGATGCCGTCGGAGGAGGCGGTGAGCATTTTCGACAACAGGTCTTCGCCTGGGTTTTCCCGCCTCTCAGCGATGATGGGCGCAAGGTAGTCGGCGAACTCTGCTTGCGCCTGCAGCCCTAGGCGCTCAATTTCGGGGTCGCCCGCGAAGTTGGACTGAAAGTCGATGCCGAGGTCGACCCAGTGCCGGAACGTCTCGTGGTCTTCAAGCGGCAGACCGATCATGTACATGATCACGTCGAGCGGGAACGGCTTGGTGAATTGCTCCCGAAGGTCGACTTTTCCGTCGGACTCGAAGCGGGATATGAGCTTGTCCACCGTCAGTTCGATGATTTCCCGCACCCGTTCCTGAAGGTAGGAGCCGCGGAACTGCGGCCCTACGATGTTGCGGTGGGCGGAGTGCTCTCGCCCGTCGAGCTGCAGCATGGTGCGACCGCCGTGGATAGGTTCGTTCTGCCACTCGTAGTTCCGGCTGGAGAAGGACGCTCCGTCCTTGAACACCCTTTCCACGTCGCGGTAGCGCGAGACCATCCAGAACCCGGATTTTTCGTGAAGGTATAGAGGGTGGTGTTCCCTCATCTGGGTGTAGAAAGGGTATGGGTTAGCGTCGAACTCAGGTGAGAGGATGTCTGGTTGCGCTGGGGCTTCGATTGTGGTCATTAGGTCTCCCTTCTAAATCTGGTCAAAATATCTGGTCAAAACTTGCCTAAGTCTGGGGGGTTGGGGGTGGGGCTGGGGGATTGATGTTCTCGGCATTCGTTCACTGAAGCGGACAGATGTTCGCTGCTGGGTTGAGACTCCGAGTTGAAATTCTCATTGGGGTTGCCGACGCCTCGTCTTAGGCGACCGCCGAGGCAGTCTGGACGCCTTCAGCTTGGACTGAAGAGTGGGGGTGTTTGTAGCCAGCCGCCTGGCGCACCATCAAGTCCCAGGTCTGCTCTAGGTATCCCGACTTTTCGTCGATGAGCCGGCGCAAGGGCAGACGAAATTCTTCCGGCAGTTCCGGGGCGTCTGAGCCCTCCAGGGTCACGTCTAACCGCGCCATCTGATCCAGTGTCACGTGCAGGGCGGCAGCTCGCGGCAGCGAAGAGCCGACCGTGATCCCCCCGTGCCAGGGAATCAGCACGGTGGAACACTCGCCGATTACTGGGCCTATGGACTCGAATTCGTCGTCGGGGCTCATCACTTGGTCTTGATAGAAGAGCGTGCAGAGGTTGTGGCGCATCTTGAGGGGGCGGGCCAGCGACGCCAGGGCGCACACCCAGAACGAGTGGGTGTGGACGATGGAGTTGACGTCGCGGCGCTGACCATAGATTCCGGCGTGGAACTCCCATCCGTAGCTCACGAAGCGGTTGCCTTCCAGCAGGTTTCCTTCGAAGTCGAGCTTCATCACGTCGTTCGGGCTCACCTCCCCCAGAGTGCGGTCAAAGGCGTTGATCCAAAGGGCGTCTTCTCCTTCAGCTCGCATGCTCACGTGACCGCCTATGCCGGTGTCGCAGCCGTTGGCTGCCAGCGCCCTACAAGCGGTGACGATGTCGTAGTGCATTCCGGCGGATCCGTTTGAACCGTTCGCGGCAACTGACATTTGTGCTCCTTTCTCGGGAGTGGTAGCCGATAGCAGCAATTTTATTCGATGGAATCGGTGTGAGTCCCCTGTTTTGTCTGCTGTCTCGTCTGCCAAGCCCTCGTTCGGGCGTTTCTGCGCTTGCGTCAACGCTCGTTTCTGCGCTTGCGTCAACGCTCGTTTCTGCGCTTGCGTCAACGCTCGGATATGCGCTTGGGAAACGCTCGCGGAACGCTCAGAAAACATGCTGCCCCGGCCGCTGCGACGCCCCTTAGGTCAGCCGCTTTTCTACCCGGCGGTCTTGAAAAAAGCCTGCCAGGTAGGCAGGGAGTCGGGCAGATCGCTCGGTATCGGGCCCGTATCGGGGTAGCGCTTGCGGTTTTCTTCTGCCAGTCCTCCCGCAGCGAGTTCGCTGAGCGGCATGAAATAGAGGAAGCGGATCGTGCGGGATGCGAATCTCCACGCCCCTTCCTCTCGTCGGTAGACGTCGGAGTAGCGCAGACCTACTTGGTAGGTGCTGCCTTCCAGTGCCAACTCCGCATGGGCCAGCACGGTGCCTTCTGCGTGTTCCTCGTCCTGAAACGAGATCACGTGGTTGTGGGCGTAGTGAAAGGTCGGGCCCATCAGCGCCAAGCGTGCCCGGTAGAAGCTCTCAATCGCTTCTCGTCCGTGGTGGGTGTCTCTGCCGTCTACGTGTCCGAAGGTGCCCTCGACGCAAAAAGTCCGTCCTAGGCGCTCGACGTCCCGGTCGTCCACTGCGGTGGAATAGTGGTAGACGAGTTCCCTGATTTCCTCTCTTGCTTCAAGGCGGGCTACTCGCCGCTCAAGGTCTTCGCTCATGTCCATCGTGCTCTTCTGCCCCTTCCGGCTCTCCCACTTCTTCGCTCCCTCCTGCCCCTTACAGCCCTTCTGTCCATTGCGTTTGCGCTTCCCCATCCGTTTGCGCTTCTTGCGCTTCGGTCGTTGGCTGACGCCCAGATCGTCCCCGATGGTCTTGGCAAGGTGTGTCTCACGACAGCATTCCCCCGTCGATGAGCAACGTGACTCCGGTTATGTAAGAAGCGGCGTCGGATGCCAGAAAAGCCACCGGCATAGCGACCTCCTCTACAGACGCCCAGCGTCCTATGGGTATGGAGAGTTCCGAGTCCGACACGATCTTCTCAGCATCGAAAGCCTGCCATCCCGACGTCTTCACATAGCCGGGTGCGACTGCGTTCACACGCACGCCATGAGGCGCCCACTCCCTGGCCAGCGCCCTGGTCTGGGCGAAGAGGCCGCCTTTTGCCGAGCTGTAGGCGGACATTCCCGCCAAGTGGCGCAGACCCGCTACCGATCCCACGTTCACCACAGAGCAGCCGCCTCTCTCCACCATCTGGCGTCCGAACGCCTGGGTTACGAGAAACGGGGCCGTGAGGTTGAGCGCTACCGTCTTTTCCCAGCCCCCTGCCGCTGTGTCCAGCGCCGATGCCAGGAAACGAGCGCCGCCGGCGTTGTTCACGAGCACGTCCACCGGGCCTAACTCCTCGGCGACCTTCTCGGCCGCCTTTTCCACCTCTTCCGGGTCGGTGACGTCCACCGACGTCGCATAGGCTCGCCGCCCGCGTCCGCGCACCTCCTCGGCCACCTCATTGAGAATCTCAAGCCGTCTTGAGAGCAGGGCGACTTCTGCGCCCGCGTCCGCCAGAGCGAGGGCTATGCCCCTGCCGATGTCCCCGCTGGCGCCCGTCACGGCTGCCCTTTTTCCATCCAGAGAGAAAGCAGCGCTGAACCCAAGAGGGGCCTTCGCCCTGGTCATGCTCCTGAGCCCTCGCTGGGGGAGTAGGACACAGGAAAAGACTTCATTCCGCGGCTGATCAGGGTGGGGTGCCACTCTTCTGCGCCCGGGCCGGCTCGCAGGTCGGGAAGCCGACGGATCAGAGCGTCGAGGGCAATCGCCCCTTCTAGGCGGGCCACGGCTGCGCCTAGGCAGTAGTGCAGGCCGAAACCGAAGCCCACGTGACTGGTGGGGTTGCGCTCGATGTCGAAGACGTCGGGGCTCTCAAAGACCTCGGGATCGCGGTTGGCGGCCGCCTGCGCCAAGTAGACCATGTCGTGTTTCTTGATGGTTGCCTCTCTCATCGGAATGTCCTCGACCGCCATTCTCACCTGCATCTTGGAAGGGCCGTCGAAGCGCAAAATCTCTTCCACGGCGCGGCGCAGATACTCGCGGTCGAGGTTGTTTCTCAGACGTTCGAGCTGCTTGGGATGGCCAAGCAGGGCGCGCAGTCCGTTGCCTATGAGGTTCGTCGTGGTCTCGTGTCCTCCGAACAGCAGGAGGATGCAGGTACCCACGATCTCATCGTCGGTGAGGGTGTCGTCGCCTTCCCCGGCGGCTATCAGAGAGCAGATCAGGTTTTCCTCGGTCGCGGCAGGGCCGTTTCGATAATCCTGCACCAGTCCGCCTAGGTAATCGGCAAGTTCCGCCAGACCGTTCTGCGCCCTCTCTCTGCGGCCTTTCACTCCTTGTGCGCCGAATACCAGAACCATGAGGTCGTCCGACCAGTCCTTGAAGATGTCCCTGTCGCCCGGCGGCACGCCCATCATCTCTGCGATCACGATGGCGGGCAGGGGGTAGGCGAAGTCGCTGATCAGGTCCATGTTTCCTAGAGGGGCGCATTCGGTGATGAGATGCTCCGTGACTTCGATTATGCGGGGTTCCCACTCTGAGATGGCCCTCGGCGTGAACGCCCGGCTCACCAACTTCCGAAGCCGGGTGTGGTCGGGAGGGTCTCGAAAGACCATCCACTCGCCGAGTATCCGGTAGGTGAACTCACGCTCTTTGCGCTGCGCTTCGGTGAGTTTGTGCTCAAAAACCCCTCGGATGCGGTCGGAGGAGAAGCGGGGATCTTTCAGTGCCGCAAGCAGATCGTCGTGGCGGCAGATGAACCACGCCCTGTAACGCTCGTTCCAGTGCACCGGTTTTTCCTGCCGCAGCCGGGTGAGGACGGAGTAGGGGTTTGCCACCCTTTCGGGGGTGAGCAGGTCTACGTCTTCGCCGTTCATCTTTTCGCCCCGGTTCATCTTTTCGCCCCAGTTCGCTTTCCGTCCAGGTTCATCCTTTTGCCCCGGTTCGCTTTCCGTCCCGCTTCCGTGGAGATTCCAGCACGACCGTCACGCAGGCGTTCCCGTCGATGCCCGAAGTGCCTCCTCCCATCGTCTCCACCAGTCCCAGCCTGGCCCCGTCGACCTGCCGCCCTCCGGCCGTGCCGCGCAACTGCCAAGTTATCTCGGCGATCTGCCCCAGACCAGTGGCCCCCAGGGGATGCCCCCGCGCCAGCAACCCGCCGGAAGGGTTCACGGGCTGGGCGCCCCCCAGGGAGGTGTGTCCAGACTCCACTAGTCTGCCCCCTTCGCCCAGGTCGCAGAGACCGAGCGCTTCAGTGGTGATGATTTCTCCGATGGTGAAAGCATCGTGGACTTCCAGCACGTCGACGTCGGCGGGTGAGATTGAGGCGTCTTCCAGCACAGCGCTGCTCACGTCGGCCACAAGCTGCCACCCCCAGGGGAGATCGGAGCGGTGGTCCCACGCCTTGCCTGACCCCATTCCGCAGGCACGCACCCCCACCTCACCTGCCCGCCCGCCGGCGGGGGAGAGTTCGGCGGGGGAGAGTTCGGCGGGGGAGAGTATCGCCGCCGCCGCCGCATCGCTGATGTCGCAGCACTGAAGCAGGGTGAGCGGGTCGGCAATCATCCGAGACGCCAGCACTTCCTCCACCGTTTGATGCCCAGAGTGCTGGGCGCGTTCGTTCTTAAGCGCATGACGGCGATTCTTGACAGCCACCTGCGCCATCTGCTCAGGGGTCACGCCCAGACAGTGCTGGTAGCGCTGGGCAGACATGCCGTAGATGCATGGCATTGCCAGTCCCTGGGCTCCCTCCGGATCGGACGCCAGCGGTTGGATCGGGCCGTCGAAGTGTGCCGTCATGGTCTCGATTCCGAACGCAAGCACATTCTCATACCGCCCCGACTGCACCGACGCCCAAGCTTCGTGGAAGGCGGTCGTGCCGCTGGCGCAGGCATTTTCGATGGTAATCACGGGGACTTCTCTGACGCCGACGTGCTGCAGCGTCCTAGTGGCGATTCCTGGATCGCCGAAAACCGTCCCTGCGAAGACGGCGTCGATCCGATCTGGGCTCAGTCCTGCGTCGTTGAGTGCTTCAGTGACGGCCTGCCATCCCAGCCGCACCCCGGCGACTTCCGGCTGACGTGCGAAGCGGCTCGTGCCTACCCCCTTGACGACCGTTTCGCTCATCGCTGCTCTCGGCCATCCCGTTCCGGTCTAGCGTCGTCCGGTCTAGCGTCGCCCGCGTTCAAGACCTGCGGTCGGCGGCCTGCTGAAGGTCTCTCCGCTCGGAAGCCTCAGCCACAGCCTCAGCCGCCAGCGGATCGCCGTGTTCGTTGCGTCCGATTAGTCGCACTCTCGCGCCGGGCGGGAGGGCTTCGCTGCTGCCGTCGGGCAGGTGCGCTAGCAGCCGAGGGCCGCCGTCTAAATCCACATACGCCAGTGCAGCGGGCGGCAGACGGTCGCTCACCCGTATTCTTAGGACGGTCGAACTCCAAACCGTACCGTCGGGTCCGAACGAAGCCGGACGGACTTGGCCGCCGCATTCAGGGCACAGAGGAGGGCAGTAGAGCAGCGGCATGCCGCAGGCGGCGCAGACACCTCCCTCTAGCAAACCTGTACTGGTGACTGCGGGGCGGGGATCGCGTCCGAAGGGCGCACCGGCTGCGCCGACCGCTTCGATTGCGCCGACCGCACTAACCGCACTGACCGCGCCAGTTGCACCGGCTGCGTCGACCGCACTAACCGCACCGGCTGCGCCGACCGCTTCGGTCACAATACCTCGGGCATTCGGACAGACTGTCCGTGGAGGGGCTTTTGGAGGGTCTGAAGCGTCCGAAACTTCAAGATGTTGCCTGCTGGGTTCTTCGCGCCGCAGCTTTTCATGCCAGCGACCTTACCAATTCCTCAAGTTCCTCAAGAAACTTGACAGATTGTTTGCTAGGGTAAGCACCGCCTTCCGATCTCCTCGGAGCGTCGGCAGCAACCTCCTCTAGAGAGGGTGGAGTCGCTACCAGACGGCATTTCCTAGAGGGTTCTGTCCGAAGTCCCCGGGGATACCCCGGGAAGCAGTCGGGTACATTTCAGTGCCAACATCACAGAAACCGATTAAGAGTGTGGAGAGGAGCGCGATATGCCAGCGGAAGCCCCGGACATCCTGTCGCCAGCTTTCAATGAGGACCCTTACCCGATTCTCGAGGACTTGAGGGAGAACCATCCGCTCTACTTCCACGAGCAGATGGACTCCTATCTGATTACCCGTTTTGAAGACGTGCAGCGGGCATTCAAAGACCCTGTCTTCACCAACCTGAACTACGTCTGGCAACTCGAGCCGGTTCACGGCCCCACTCTGTTGTCGATGGAGGGACGCGACCACTCCCGCTATCGGAACCTGGTGGCGCCGGAGTTCCGCGGGACGGTCCTGCAGAAGAACTTCCTACCGGTCATCGAGCACAACAGCCGCGAACTGCTCAACGCTTGGCGCGACGACGGCCAAGTCGATTTCGTGCAGCAGTACACGACCTGGTTCCCCATCCGAGTGATCGTGGACATGCTGGGGCTTCCCCCCTCTGACCACGCACGCTTCCACTCCTGGTACACGACCATCAACGTCTACTTGGCCAACCTCGCGGGCGATCCGGAAATCAACGCCGCTGGGGAGAGGGTGCGCGAGGAGCTGCAGGATTACATGCTGCCGGTCATCGCTGAGCGCCGCGAAAAACCGCGCGACGACCTTCTGAGCAAGCTTTGCTGCGCCGAGGTCAACGGGGAGCGGCTAGGAGACATCGAAGTCAAGTCGTTCGTGAGCCTCCTGTTGACCGCTGGGGGCGAGACCACCGACCGGTCGATGACCAACATGTTTTGGCGTCTGATCGAGAACCCCGATCAGATGGAGGCGGTGCGGGCCGACCGCAGCCTCATCCGCAGCGCCTTCGCAGAGACATTGCGCCACACGCCGCCCGTCCTGATGATCATGCGCCAGCCCTCCGAAGACGTGGAGGTGACCGGAGGTGTGATCCCTGCGGGCAAGACCGTCACGTGCCTGCTGGCGGGCGCCAACCGCGACCCGAGACAGTTCTCCGATCCCGATCGATTCGACATTTTCCGCGACGACCTCGATGTGGACAAGGCGTTTACTTCAGGGGCCAACCACCTCACGTTCGCCCTGGGGCGTCACTTCTGCGTGGGAGCGATCCTGGCGCTGACCGAGGTGGAGACTGGGACGAACCAGGTGCTCGATGCGTGCGAAGACTTCGCCTTTGCGCAAGGAACACCAGTGCCGCAAGGGGTCTTTACGCGTTCGCCTCTGAACATGCACCTCACCTTCACGCCGAGCGGTTCACAGAACTGAGTTTGCGGCCCGCTCAGCAGTCGGGCGCAAGCGTAGGAAGTCGGGTTCCCAAGCAGCAGAAAGTTACAGAAAGTTAATTTAAGAGAAATCTAAAGAGAGGAGTTGAAGTGTCTACAGTCGCAGTTCCGGACATTCTTTCCCGGGAGTTCTCCGATGATCCTTTCCCCGTTTTGGCGGACATGCGGGAAAATCATCCGCTGCTTTTTCACGAGGCGACGAATTCCTACATACTGAGCCGCTACGAAGACGTCGAAAAGGCGTTCAAAGACCCCGCCTTCACGAGCGACAACTATTCCTGGCAACTCGAGCCTGTTCACGGCCCCACCATCCTGCAGATGGAAGGGCGGGAGCACACGCGTCACCGCGGCCTAGTGACTCCGGCCTTTCGAGGGTCTGAACTGCGCGAGAAGTTCATGCCCGTCATCGAGCAGAACAGCGCCGACTTGATCGACGCTTTCAGGGACGACGGGGAGGTGGACTTCGTAGACCAGTACACGACGCGTTTCCCCATCAACGTGATAGTGGACATGCTCGGGCTTCCTAAATCCGACCACAGCCGATTCCACGCCTGGTATTCCTCGATAATGGCGTTCCTCTCCAATCTCACCGGAGACCCCGAGGTCATGGCTGCGGGAATCCGCACCAAGGATGAACTAGAGGCGTACATGATGCCGATAATCGCCGAGCGTCGAAGTGCGCCCGGGGAGGATCTGCTCACCACGCTCTGCCAGGCCGAGATAGACGGACAGCACCTCAGCGACCTGGAGGTGAAGGCCTTTGTGAGCTTGCTGCTGACGGCAGGAGGGGAGACCACCGACAAGTCCATGGCCAACATGTTTTGGCGTCTGATCGAGAATCCCGATCAGATGGAGGCGGTGCGGGCCGACCGCAGCCTCATCCGCAACGCCTTTGCAGAGACTCTGCGTCACACGCCGCCGGTTCAGATGATCATGCGCGAGACCGCCGAGGATGTGGGAGTGTCGGGCGGCACGATTCCGGCTGGCAAGACTGTCACTTGCCTACTAGCAGGGGCCAACCGCGACCCTAGCCATTACGAAGACCCTGATAGGTTCGACATTTTCAGAGAAGACCTCGACATGCAGAAGGCGTTCACGGCAGCCGCCAATCACACGTCTTTCGCCTTTGGCCGCCACTTCTGCGTAGGGGCTGTGCTGGCGCTGACGGAAGTAGAGATAGGAACCAACCAACTGCTGGACTCCATGGAGGACATCGCCTTTGCTAACGGCACTCCGGAGGCCGTGGGGGTATTCACTAGGTCGCCGGTGACCATGCCTTTGAAGTTCACCCCCGCCAAATAGCTTCTAGTTGAGAGGTCGAGCAAGAACCGCTGCAGATACGCGGAAACTTGCATTTGCTTCAATCAACACAGAATCAATTACCGCAAACACATCAATCACCGCATCAGTTACAGCAACACAGCAAAACAAGGAAGGAAACAATAATGAGCAGCATCGAAGGTATGCGTTTCGTAATCACAGGGTCCGCAACAGGAATAGGAGCCGCCACCGCCAAGGTGGCAGCCTCTAAGGGGGCGTCGGTTATGGTCAGCGACCTCGACGACGAGGCCGGCCTCGGGGTGGTGAGCGAAATCCAGGCCGCGGGCGGCACGGCCGCCTATCAGCACTGCGACGTGACAGAACCTGATCAGGTGGAAGCCCTGATGACAGCCGCAGCCGAGCAATTCGGCGGCATCGACACGCTCCACAACAACGCGGGCATTCACGAGACGGCCTTGGCGGGGGAGAAAACTTCCGTGGAGGACATGCCCATCGACGTCTTCCGCAAAGTGGTGGAGGTGAACGCCGTGGCGCCCTGGCTCTGCTCCAAATTAGCGGTTCCCTACCTGAAGGAGAGCGCTAACGGCTCCATCGTCAACGCTGCGTCCACGGGGGCGCAGTCGGCCTATCCCCGAAACTCCGCCTACGGCACCTCCAAGGGCGGCATTCGTCTGCAGACGCAGAACCTGGCCGTCGACTTGGCGCCCTACGGCATCAGGGTCAACTGCTACGGCCCTACCGCCATCGCCACGGAGATGGTGACGAGGTTCGTCAACCAGGCAGAGAATCCCGCCGAGTTCGAAAAGGCGCTCATCAACACCAGCCTCATACCGAGACTGGGCAGGCCGGAGGAAGTGAGTGAGCTCGTCTGCTTCCTGGCCAGCCCTGCGGCCTCGTTCATCAACGGCGCCTACATTCTCATAGACGGCGGTTCGCTTGCATGGCGAGGCACCGTCGACCAGATCGGCTTGGACTGAACGCCCGCCGTCGGCAGAGCCCGAGCATCGCCCGTCGAGCATCGCCCGCCGAAGCGGGGTGCTCCGAAGCGGGGCGTCAGCCCGACCATTCTCCCAGAACCCTAAAACCCAGAACCCCAAATAGATCCCCGACCAAAGGAGGCAACCCCCGATGGCAGACCTGATGGCCATAACCGGCATTCTGAACCGCGCAGGCACGGCGTACGACACCGGTGACCTGGAATACATCTTGAACCTGTTCCTAGAGGATTCGGTTTTCGAGTTGGTCATCACCGGCAACGAGCCGATGGTCTTTGACGGCAAGGAGAACATCCGCGCCCTTTTCGAAGGGGCGCACGAGACTCAGACCGATCAGCGTCGTCACTGCATCACCAACATCTATTTCGAGGACGAGACCGACACCTCGGTGACTGCCTCTTCCAACCTGATTCTCATCTCGGTCGAGAATGGAGAGCTGAACGTTCTTTCCAGCGGGGTATACACCGACAGTTTCATCCTCATCGACGGGGACTGGAGACTTCAGCGAAGGCATCTCCTCCTCGACCTGCCCTACTGACCTGCTTTAATCTGCCCTGCTTACTGAAGTTTCTCGTACTGAAGTTGCTCATCAAGCCTTGAGTGGCAGCCAGCGAGTCGACGAAGCTTCAAGGGAAGCCTCGAAAGGAGCGAGAAAGCCATGAACATCGGCCAGATCCCGGCCAAGTGGGCGCGCCTGAAACCGCAAGGACAGGCCATCTACGACTCCTCCACCAACAGGCGCGTGACCTGGGCAGAATTCGACGCCCATGTCCGCCGTCTGGGTAACGGCCTGCGTTCACTGGGGCTGGAGCGCGGCGACAGGGTGGGAGTGCTCAGTCAGAACTCCGTGGAGTACGCCGCTCTCTACTTCGCCTGCGGGCGCACAGGTCTGATCGCCCAACCCATGAATTGGCGTCTGTCTCCGACCGAACTCAAGAAGATCGTGGACAACGGAGAACCGAAGGCGTATGTGGTCGAGGACAAGTTCGCAAGCGTGGCGAGCGAGCTGTCAGGCGTAGTGGATTCGGTGGAGCACTGGCTGGAGTACGGCCCGGGCGGCGACGGGAGCTACGAGCGTCTCATCGAGGCTTCCCCTGATACCGAACCGGCGGGCTCTTCGTTGGTGGGAGGAGACGACCCGTTGTTCATCCTCTACACGGGGGGCACCACGGGCGAATCCAAGGGCGCTCTGCACAGCCACCGCAGCGTCTGGTTCGGAATGCTCAACCAGACAGTGGCCGAGCGCATAGTCCCCAGCGACGTCTACATGTTGACCGGCCAGATGTTTCACATACCAGTGGTGCTGGCGATCAACTACCTGGCCCACGGCTGCCCCCTGGTTCTCATGAACTTCGAGGCCAAGCTGGCCATGGACCTCATAGAGGCCGAGAGAGTCTCGGCCTTCCTGGGCGTCACGACGATGCTGAACTGGATGATGGCCGCCGAAGGCTTCGATGACTACGACATCTCCAGCCTGCGCAACATCCAGTACGGCGGCGGCCCTATGCCCTCACGTGTCATCGGCGAGGCGCTGGAGCGCTTCCCCTGCACCCTCATTCAGGGATACGGGCAGACGGAGGGCACCACCATGTGCTTCCTTTCGCAGGAGGACCACCTCAGGGCGGTGCACGAGGACTACCGCCCCGAGCGGCTGCGGTCTTGCGGGCGGGAGGGATTTGTCACTTCGGTGCGGGTCGTGCATCCAGACGGAACAGACGTTCCGACCGACGGCAAGACGCCGGGCGAGATCATCGTCCGCTCAGAGGCCAACATGGAGGGCTACTTCCGGCGCCCCGACCTTACCGCGCAGACCATCCGAGACGGCTGGATGTGGACGGGCGACATCGCCTGCTGGGACGACGAGCGCTACGTCTTTATAGTCGACCGCGCCAAGGACATGATCATTTCGGGCGGCGAGAACATCTACTCCGTGCAGGTCGAAGAGGCCATAGCCAAGCACCCGTCCGTGTTGGAGTGTGCGGTCATCGGTGTTCCTGACGAGACCTGGGGCGAGTCGGTGAAGGCGTTCGTGGTGCTCAAGCCCGAGATGTCGGCCACCGAAGACGACATCATTTCGATGGCTCGGGCCAACCTTGCCTCATACCAGAAGCCCCGCTCTGTGGAGTTCGTGAGCGAACTCCCCAAAGCCCCCACGGGGAAGATACTCAAGCGGGTGCTGCGCGCTCCCTACTGGGAGGCACAGGAGCGGCAGGTCTAAGCTCGGCCACCTTCTGCGGATGTCATCTCTGCGGAGCGGGAGAGACCGGGAGAGACAAGGAAACTACGACAGCGACCAACCACGAAAGCGGGCAGCAACATGCGAATCGGCTACCTCCTAGACACAAACGCCGGCGGATATGACCAGCCGGTGCCCGATCCTCGTAATGCCTCGGACACGCTCGATGCGATGGTGGAAGAGTGCATCCTGGCCGAGCAGGCGGGCTACCACTCGATATGCGTGCCCGACCGCCACAACCGCAGCGAATCCTATTTTGGTTCCCCACTGAATTTGCTGATGATCCTCGCCCGCGAGACGAAACGGGCGGCCATCGGCGCCTACTGCCTAGTCAACACCCTCTATCACCCGATGCACGTCGCCGAGCAGTGCGCCATCATCGACAATCTTTCCCGCGGCCGCCTCTTCATGACCTGGGGTCGGGGCTACCACGAGGGTTACTGGGGCCAGTTCGGAATCCCCCGCGAGCGCCTGCTCGGTCGGTTCCTAGAAAACGTGCGGATCATTTCTCAGGCTCTCGCCGCTAAAGGGGAGCGCTTCAGTGTGGACGGCGACTTCTACTCGGTGCGCGACGGGCTGCTAACCCCCAACTGCTACCAGCAGCCTCGCTTCCCGTTCTGGGGCGGGGGGCAGTTTCCACCCTCAATCAGACGCAGCGCCGAGTATGCCGAAAGTTGGACATGCGACGACTTTCCGATCCTGCGTGACGTTTGGGAATCGCAGGTCGGCGGCTACAGGGAGGAGGCGGCGCTCCATGGCAAGGAGCCTTTCATCGTGCTGATGCGCAACGGCTGGGTGGCAGACAGTTTTGAAGACGCTGCCCGGGAGTTCGGCACGCACTACGTGTCGGAGATGCGTTTCTATTGCGCTGCTGGGATTCTCTCCCACCACACCGAGTTCGACTCACCGGAGAAGATCACAGCCGAGAGCGCCCGAGAGCACATCGTGATCGGGTCTCCCGCCCAGTGCCGTGAGCGTCTAGAGCAGCACTACGAGGAGTTGGGTGTGCAGTACTTCACGATTCGTCACCGCATGGTGACAGGGCCGAACTTCGATGCGGCGCGCGAGCAGATACTGCGCTTCGGAGAAGAGGTGGTGCAGCCGCTGCACAGGAAATATCCGCCCATAGAACATCCAGCCATCCCACAGGTCTGTCGTTGGTAGTTGGCTGGCGCGGCATTTGCTGGACGTTTAGTACGAGTACGCCCGCTTGACGGCTTCGGTGATTTCTCCGCGTTGGCTTGCGCGGCGGTGACAGACGTTTAGTGTTAGTGTTAAGAAGTCGGAATAGCTGTAGCGTTACTTTGCTATCCGTATAGATTCAAACCAACGTTTGAGAATTGGATGCGGTCGGGGCGATCCGACTTAGTATCCGACGCAGCACCTTGGGAGGAAAAATGTTCAACAAAAAGAAAGTCACATGGCGCATCTTGTCTTTGATGTTTGTCATAGCGCTAGTTGCCGCAGCTTGCGGCAGCAGCGACGACGACACCACGACGGCGCCGCCTCCGGCTCCTGCTCCGTCGCCGGAGCCGCAGCCTGAGCCGCCTCCTGCTCCGTCGCCGGAGCCGGAGCCACAGCCCCCTGCTTCGCCGGAGCCCCCTTCTGATCCGCCTCCTGCTCCACCGGAGCCCCCTTCTGATCCGCCTCCTGCTCCACCGGAGCCCCCTCCTGACACGAGTGAATCGATGGGCCCTCCCGGCTTGGTAGACAAGCAGCAGGGCTGGATGCCCCCTGAAGCCAGCGTGGAGAATGCTCGTGCGTGGCCTATGACTCAGACGGAGTTGCCGAGACTGACCATCGGCTATCTGCAGGTGCTAGGAGCGTCCGAAGCCGCTCAGCGGCTTGAATTTACAGCCAAAGACGCCGTTGAATACTTGGGCTGGGACTGGGAGTACTGTGACGCTGAAGGCGTTCCCGACAACATGCAGACCTGCTTGGCCGGTTTCGTGGCATCCGGGGTGGACGCCATCGTGACAGACGGAACGACCGTGGAAGCAATCGCCGACGGCTTGCCCGCCGCCCGCGAGGCCGGAATCCCCTTTGTAAACACCGGCGGAACACAGAGTTTCTATCACCTCTACGCTGCTTCCTTCAATCCCAACGATTATGAGCACGGACGCCTGCTGGCGCAGTGGATGGTGGACAACGCCGAAAAAGACGGCGAGGTTCAAGTCTCCAGCGTCAACTTCGCAGCCTGGGGTGTCGACCGCGAAAACGCCCTCAAGGAGGTAATCGCTGGCACGGGGATAACCATTGGCGATGAAGAGGTCATCGACTTCGCCGACGCAATCAACGGGCCTGCCGACGCCGCTGCACGCTGGTTGCTGCAGTCTCCCGATTCGGTGGCGTTCTGGCTGACTATTGACGTAGCGGCCCTGGGTGTCGGACCTGTTATTTCTCAGAACTTCCAAGGCGTTTCCCCGCCCGACCGCCCGATGGTTCTGACTTGGTATGCGAACTGCGCTACTCAGCAGCAGATGCTGGCTGGGGGAGTGGACGCTTCCGTTGAGGAGAACCTCGAGTGGGGCAGCTACGCGGCAATGGACCAGATAGCAGAGTACTTTGCCAACGGAAAGCAGTTCAGCGAAGAGTTGAGGCCCTACTACCTTGACGAGGACGGCAGCGCGGTTCAGTTCTCTGTGCCGTTCATCGTCACTCCCAGCGACGCTAATCCTGAGTGCGAACCAGGAAGAGGTCCCTACCCGGTTCCTGACGACCCGGCTTCGGCGGGGTTCGTGGACTTCTTTGAGAGGCGCTGGGCAGCGGCATTCAGTAACGTCGGCTAGTCCAGTTATCTGCGTACTCTAAGAGAGTGGGGCATGCTCAAGCTGAGCCTGCCCCACTCTGCGCGCTAGCTGTGTCTTCTAGTGTTGATCATTCTGATACACGCGGCTTTTGTTGCATAACTAGCGAAGCCGCGTGTTAGTCGTACATCGAGCAGTCTTAAGAGCGAGGTGGGAATCCAATGACTGAAGCTTCTGAGGGTTCGACTGCGGGTATCGAAAAGTCATCGGGCGGGCGAGTGGGGCCTTTGTCGCCGAATCGGGGCACTCGCAAGGGTCTGCAGTGGAGGGATTTGCTGGCCAGGTACGGACTTCTTATTGTTTTTGCTGGGGTCATTCTGCTCTTTAAGCTCCTCAGGTGGGAAATATTCCTGACACAGGAATACATAAGGAGGGTCGTTTTCCTCCCCAGTTCTTTCGTTCCTTTGCTGCTGCTGGGGGTGGCGCTCACGTTTGTCATGGCGATGGGGGACTTCGACCTCTCTTTCGGCAGCATGATGGGGTTAGCTGGGGGAACGGCTGTGGCTTTGATGGTCGACTACACCCAGCCGGTGTGGGTTGCTATGCTTGTCGCCTTTGGTGTGGCGGCTGCCGGAGGACTCGTCAACGGATTGCTGATTGCCTATGTGGGAGTCTCCTCCTTTGTGATAACCCTGGCCGGCTATGTGGGTCTGGAGGGGATTGAGCAACTCTGGACAAACAACCGTCCGATCACGCTTCCCATCGACACAGAGGCCGCGGCGGCGGAAGCGGGGGGTGAGTTCATCTACGGAGACCTATCGTTCTACGTGGGTCTGGGTCGCAACATCGAATTGTGGGGGCTGGGCCGGCCGGTGTGGATTGCCTTTGGTATCGCGATAGCTGCCTGGGTGGTCATGGACCGCACAGAACTCGGGCGCTACATGTACGCAATCGGCGGCAACCAGGAAGCAGCAAGACTTTCCGGCATCCCAGTTGCCCGTATACGAGCACTGGGCTTTCTTATCGTTGCCCTGATCGCCGCGCTGGTGGGGATTCTCAGCACCGGAGGGCTGGCAGGCACCCGACTCAATTTAGGGGAAGCATTTCTCTTGGATGCTTACGCTGCGGTTTTCCTGGGCGCTGCGGTGTTTAGGCCAGGTCAGTTCAGTATCCCAGGCACGGTCGTGGGAGCACTCTTCCTTCGCGTGATCGACGTCGGATTGCAGGCCATGCAGATTCGCAACGCCTGGATCAACATAGCCAAGGCCGTCATCTTGATTTTCGGAGTTCTGATCAGCCAGATCATGCTGCGCAAGCGCTAACAAAGGAGGGGGCAGGCGTGACTCTCGCTGAAACCATCGAACAGACGCCCGGGACGTCGCAGCCTTTTCTGGAGGTCAGAGACATCGTCAAGCGCTATCCAGGCGTTTTGGCGGCGGATCGGGTGTCGCTGGATATACGTCCGGCTGAGGTCTTGGGTCTCGTCGGAAAGAACGGCGCGGGCAAGAGCACCATAATCAAGATCCTGGCCGGGGCGACCCAACCCGACGAGGGCAGAATCCTGATTGACGGAGAGGAAATCCACCTGCACAACCCGCACGACGCCACTCTGCTGGGGATGTCGTTCGTGCACCAGGAACTATCGGTAGTCCCCGATCTGTCCGTGGCGGAAAACGTGGAACTCGGCCTGGGCTATCCGAAGCAAGGAGGCGTGCTGGTCGACTTCCGCAAACTGCGCCGGCAGTCGCGGGAGGTGCTGGCCCGCCTGGGGGGAGGGATCCCTCCGCAAGCGCTCATAGGCACGCTGCCCACCGCACAGCAGCGGCTGGTGATGATCGCCAGGGCGCTTGTGACAAAAGCACGCCTAGTTGTGCTGGACGAGCCCACGGGTTCGCTGACTGTCGAAGAGACCGAGCACCTATTTTCGGTGATCAAAGATCTTTCGGAACACGGGGTGGCGGTGATCTACGTCTCACACCGTCTAGAGGAGATACTCGAAATCACCAGCCGCGTGGTGGTGATGCGCGACGGGACGGTCGTGGACGACCGCCCCACTGAGCAGTTCGACGCCCGCACTCTCATCGAAGAGATTACCGGCGAAGACGCCAGCGCAACCGCTCTCGAGCGCAGACGCAGCCGCGGCATCGGCGGTCCTCCAGAGACCCCCTTGAGCTTGGAGGTGGAAGGTCTGGAGGTTGAAGGAAAGGTGCACGACGCTTCCTTCTCGCTCCGACAAGGAGAGATACTGGGCATAGCCGGTCTGGTGGGGGCAGGGCGAACCGAGATGGTAAGGGCCGTGTTCGGCGCTGATCACCGAGACGCCGGAGTAATCAAGGTGCACGGGCGCGAAGTCTCGATTCGCAAGCCTTCCCACGCCATAGCCGCAGGAATGGTTCTGCTGCCGGAAGACCGTCGGAACCAAGGTCTCATACGCGACTTCAACGTGAGGCGAAACATAACTCTCGGCACCTTGCGGCAATACCGTGTTAAGCGGGGGATGCCGGTGCCCTCTACGCCGAAAGAGCGAGCCGCTGCCCGTGCAGCGGTGAGCGATCTCAGCATCAAGACCCCTTCAGACTTGACGCCTGCGGCTTGGCTCTCGGGCGGCAACCAGCAGAAGCTCATCCTCGGGCGCTGGCTGCGCTCCGGGGCTTCCGTTCTGATCTTCGACGAGCCCACGCACGGCATAGACGTAAGCGCCAAGGAGGAGGTGTATTTCCTCATGGAGCAGCTAGCCGCCGACGGCAAGTCGATCATTTTTATCTCCTCCGAATTCGGCGAATTAGTGGGCGTCTGTCATCGCGTCATTGTCGTCAGGGAGGGACGCATCGTGGGGGAGGCAGTGGGCGACGAGATCACCGAGCCTCGCCTGCTCGAGCTCTGTTACGGGCAGCACGCTGACGAAGCTGCCTGAACCAACAAGCCGAGTTTTTCTGCGGTGATTACCCTTGAGGAGCTTCAGGAACTAGCGGGTCGGCGCTTGCCCGGGGGCAGTTTCGATCTGGAGCACTACCGCAACTGGCTGACGAACGACGTCCTAGGCGCCTCTCAGCGCAGCGACGATTTAGCCCATCCCATGTTCTGCTACTACGCAGCCATGGGCGGCATGGGGCTCTCGATAGCGGAATTGTTCGACCTCGTGGGCTCCTCCGCCTCCGACGGGCCGATGTTCGGAGAGTGCGATATGGAGGTTTTCATCCCCTTGAGAACCGAAACGAGCTACTCCGTTCGAGGCGAGATAACCGACGTTCGACGAAAGCAGGGTGCCTCTATAGGCGTGTTCGACCTCGTCACCTTTCGTCTGGAGGTGGTGCAGCCCGACGGACGACTGGCCGGTGCGTGCACCAACTCATTCGTCTTTCCGAGGGAATCTTCTTGAATCCTGCTGCAGTCAAGGTCGGGGATTCCATACCCGAATTGGTTATTGCTTCTGTCGACGCAGAGAAGATGAAGACGATGGCGGCGCTGCTGGCCGACCCCAACACCATCCACTGGGACGCAGAAGATGTTCGCAGGCTGGGGCTGGGCGACCGTCCAGTGAATCAAGGCCCTAACAACATGGGCTACGTGGTGGACATGCTCATGTCCTGGGCGGGCGGGCCGGCTTCCGTGCGACGCCTGAAGGTGCGTTTCCTGGGCAACGTCTTCGCTGGCGACCGACTGACCGTCTCTGGTGTGGTCACCGACGTGAGCGAACGCCCCGAGGGTCGGATTGCGGGCTGCGACGTGCTGGTGCGCCGTGACGGAGCAGAACCGGTCTTGCGAGGAACCGCAGAGGTAGTTCTGCCCAACTGACTTCCTGTTGCCGGCGAGTGTTGCCGGCGCGACGAACCGGCGCGTGTTGCCGGCGAGTCAACCCGGCGCGACGAACCGGCGAGTGTTGCCGGCGAGTGTTGCCGGCGCGACGAACCGGCGAATCAAACCGGTAAATCAGATCGTCCGAGAGCGCTCGCGGGCCAGAGCATAGGGATCGACGGCGGACTGGGGCGGGCGCGTTTCGCGAATTTCTGTCCAGACTTTCCGAAGTTCCGGCGAAGCAACATAGTGTCTTCCTCGCTTGTCGCCATGAGCAAGGAACAGGCCTGCTGAGGACATGGATGCCAAGTCTCGGGTGGCCTGATGTTCGCTGATGTCATCACCTGTGGAGGACTTGATGATCTTGACATACAAAGACCGCCAGATCCGTCTATTTCTCGCACCGTCGCAAAGCGCTCCGATCGCTCTTTCCGGCAGCCTGTGCTGAGAGACGAGCCGCGAGCAGGCGTCCCACAGCGCCTCGGTCTCCAGAATCCATCGCTTGAGGGTCAAAGCTTGGCGGTAATGGGCGGTGAGGCAGAACTCGATCCATGGCCGTGCGCTGCGCTGCGGCGACCAAGTCCCAGCAGCTACTTCCTCGAGCACGTCGTAGTAAGCGGGGGTGTTGCGCCCGAGGTACTCCTCGATGCTGGAGAACAGCGGGGAAGGTTCTCCCTCTGATGCCAGGAGAAGGGTTTGCAGGCATCTAGCCATCCGCCCGTTGCCGTCGCTGAATGGGTGGATGAGGGTCAAGTTGAGATGCGCCATGGCTGCCTTGACCATTGGCGGTTCCGAACTGTCAGCGATTTGTTCAAGCAGTTCGTTTAACAAAGGCTCGAGGAGTTCACGGTCGGGGGCTTCGTAAACTGTGACATTGTCGCTGTTGCTAATCCAGACCGCCCCCGGCCTCCACTGCCCGGGATTCTTGGGGAGGTCATGTTTGAGCATCATGAAGTGCAGCGACCTCAGCAGCGAGACATCAACTTGCACCGGCCCAGCCGCAATCTGCAGGACGAACGTAAGTGCGTCGCGGTATCCCGCAATGGCGAAGCGGGTTTCCTCGTCGGCGGAGAGGGGCGGTTCATCAGCGATGATGGCTGCCGTGTCCTCTATGGAGGCCGTATATCCCTCTATAGTGTTCGACCCCTGAACAGCCCGAGCCAAGATTACTTGGCGAATCCTCCCATACCACATTCGCGGCTTTTTTAAGTAGGGCAGGAGGTCGCTGCGAAGTTCAGTGATCTGTCCTAGGACGTCTTCGTCTAGCCCCGTCAGTTCAGGCGTCTGATAAATCACATGCGCGATATTACCCGAAATGTTAATAATTTATGCGCATTGTGCGCTAATTATTATTTACCGCAACGCGCCGTTTAATTATCCGTAGGCTTTTTCCCAGGTCAAGGATTCCTCCGCCCAACTCCTCACTTTCGACCCAGGTATGTATCCGTGAGTCGGCCACTGCCCGCTCAGGTCGACGCGCCGACCTCGGCTTATGACCTCGGAGAAGCGGCTCCGGTCGTTGAGCACACGAATGTCTCTCAACGGGTCGCCGTCAACCACGACCGCGTCAGCAAGACATCCCTCAGCGATCACGCCCAGCCTGCCCTCTGCGCGCATGGCTATCGCCCCATTGGCGGTGGCGCAGACGATGGCTTCCAGCGGGCTCAGTCCGAGTTCGTCCACCAACACCTCAGCCTCGCGCCCGTGCCAGTGGCCGTACGGGGTAAGGGCGAAACCGCTTTCAGACCCGCAGAGTATCGGCACGCCGGCGTCGTAGGCCTTGCGCATCATCTTGGCCGTAGCGCTGATCTCGCCGCGGAACACATCCTCCATGCCCTCTCCGGCTCCCACCCTGCTCCCGAAGTCGGCAAGGTTGGCGAGGAAGGTGAATGTGGGGCAGATGGAACTCCCTGCCTCGATCACCGCATCTAGCCCGTCGTCGTCCATAAAGGAAGCGTGGAGCAGAATGTCCACGCCCGCCCTGGCGCAAACCTTGACGCTCTCTGCATTGCGGCAGTGGGCCATCACCTTCGTGTCCAGTTCGTGGGCCGTGTCGCACACGGCCTTGAGTTCGTCGAAACTCCAAGCCAAGACCTCACCTAGTTTGCCGGGCAGCAGCCCCGTAGCGTGAATCTTGATCCAGTCCGCCCCGTACTTTATGTGCCGACGCGTCCACATGACTGCCTCATCCAGCGTGTTAACCACCTGCGCGTAACCCACCATTCCTTCGTCGGGTATGAGCCTGCCTGCCGTCCCTCCCACGGCGGTTACCAGCGCCTGAACCCCCGTTGCGATGCGAGGCCCGGCCACCACGCCGCACTCGGCGGCGTCCCGCAGCGAGGGCCCCATGCTGAAAAGCGTGTCAGGGTCGCAAAAGGATGTCACGCCCGCCCTCAGCATCTTCATAAGGTTCTGCCCCGCCGCGAGAGCCGTCATTGCGGGTTCGCGGTGGAAGAAGAGTTCGTCGTTAGACGGGACGTCGTCGAATGTGGCGTGGCAGTGGGCGTCGATGAGCCCAGGCATGACCGTCTTGCCCGAAGCGTCGATCTTCAGAGCGTCAGATGAGGCCGCCCCAGCGGCGTCTGCTCCGACACGCACGATGTCGTCACCGCGTATCAGCACCCCAGGGTTCGGCGCCGCCTCGACTCCCGTGCCGTCGATCAGCGTTCCTCCAGTGATCAGTATTTCCCCAGCGGAGGCGTCAAGGAAACCCATGGCGGCGCCGCTGGCAGATGCGCCGACTGAGGTCGCGGTCTTCGTCGTTTCTGCTGGTTGGCTCATGCTGGTTGCCTCATCTAGAACTCGATCTTAGGAACTTGTTTGCTTCGCTGGGGTCGGGCTTCGCAGGGGCGCCGCAGCTTTCTCGCCGCCAGGCTGTTCTCCCGCAGTCCCCCTTCTGCAGTCCCCCTTCTGCCCTGCGGAGAGGGTTCGAACGTCGTATCGTCGAACGCAGTCGAGCGGCTTGGAAGCCTGCACTCGGGGAGTATAAGTTTATCCTCAGGTAGTCCGGTCTCGAAAAGATCGGGCGATGAGTCCACTTCGGAAAGTCCACAGCCAAGAAAGGGAGGATGCGATGATTCGTCACTGCGTGATGTTCCAATGGGCAGCCGATGCCACCACGGAAGGCAAGAACGCCCTACGCGAGCGCATCGGGGAGTTGTCAAAGATAGAGGAAGTCAAGGCGTTCTCGACCGGCGACGACGTCGGCGTCAGCGAAGGAACTTACGACTACTGCGTCACCGCTGACTTCGACAACGTCGACGACTACGTCGCTTACCGCGATCACCCGTTTCACACGGAATTCGTGAAAACCTACGTGAAGCCCGTGATCGCTTCGCGGGCGGCGGTTCAGTTCGAGATCAAATAGAGATTAGTTAGAGATCAGTTCGAGATTTGAAACGAGGACGAAATGGCCTACCGAGTTGAAGTGATAACCGATGAATGCATGAGCGCAGGGCGCTGCGTGGCCGATTTTCCCAAGGCTTTCGCTTTCGACGAAGACGAACTCTCTGTCGTCTTGCCTACCGCTTCCGAAGTCCCCGACGAGCGTCTTCTCCTAGCTGCGCGCAACTGTCCTTCCCGCGCCATCAGGGTCTTTGACGATTCCGGTGAGGAGATAGACGTTTAGCAGCGCCCAGCGTCCAGCCCCCGGGCGGCTCAAAGGGCGGATGTCCCCCTTCCCCGATGGACGGCACCCGGCTTGCCAAGCTCAGCATGTTCACGATCCGCCCGGTGAACTCCTTCGGCTGCTGCAGTACCCAGAGGGCTCCCGCAGCGGCGGTTTCGGTGTCTGCCCAGCTGGAGTGGTCGTCTTCGGGGGTGTTCATCACGTAGCCCTCAGAGGCGACCTGGGTGTCGATCCGGTAGCAGTTGACCGCTATACCGCGTTCCGCCAGCACGGCCGCCGTGGTCACAGTCAGGTGCTCTAGCGCCGACTTGGACATTCCGTAGGTCATCATCGTCGGGAAGTAGCCCGTGGCCGTCGAAGAGCCGATGTTCAGGATGCGCCCGCCGTCTGGGGCTTCGGCCAGGTGATCCCGGGCCAAGCGGGTGAGCAGCAGAGGGGCTCTTACGTTTATTCGCATCATGAGGTCGTAACGCTTCAGGTCGATGTCGAGATCGCCGCCAAAGCTCACGGCGGCGTTGTTCACGACGACGTCTAGGCGGCCAAAGTTCTCGACCGCAGCATCGACCGCTGCGGCGATGTCCCCGTCGTCGGTCAGGTCGCACGGAACGGCCAGACCTTCCCCGCCCGCCGCCGAGACCGCCTCTGCTGTCTCCTCGACCGTCCCAGGCAGTTTGAAGCGGCGCAGCCTGCTGGCTCTGGCCGCGCAGGCCACCAGCGCTCCCTCTCCGCCGAGCGTGACGGCCAGCGCCTTGCCGATGCCGCGGCTGGCGCCGGTGACCAAGACCCCTTTCCCCGCAAAATCCAACTTAGGTTGGGGTTCTAACTCTTGCGGTTCTACAGGCATTCCGGCTTCTCCGTCCGCTTTTCCTCGCTCCGTTTGCACAGTCCGCTCCGTTTGCGCCGTCTGTTCCGGCTTCTCCGTCCGCTCAGACTCGTCCCTCAGACTAGCCCGGCTCCAGACCAGCTTTCCGCCTGCCTCCCAGAGCCCAAAAGATGCAGCCCACCGCCAGCGCACCGTATATCAGGTAGCTCATCGACAGGGGAGTGACCGAGCCCTGCGAGAGGCGGTTGGGAATAGCCGCCAGCAAAGAGCCGAACCCCATGGAGACGCTGCCGATGATCGCTGAAGCAGTTCCAGCCAACGCTCCCATATCGAGCATCGCCAGCGAGTTGCAGATCGGCGTGATCACGACGTGCAGAGCATTGATGAGCGACAAAAGGGTGTACCAGAGCCAGAACGAGGGGGCGCCTCCGCCTGCCGCAGAGGTTATCGAGAGGGCGGAAGCCAAAGCGATGTAGGAGACTGCTGTCCACCCCAGCACTTTCCTAGCGCCCAGGATCCTGATGGAGCGGGCGGAGTTCATCGCCGCTATCGCCATGACGGCCGCTCCGACGCCGAACAGCAGGGCGAACTGGCCGCCGCGGTCGTAGACGTCGCTGAACAGCAATTCTGAACTCGAGAGGAAGGCGATGAACGCCCCGTATTCCAAGGTCATCGCCAGTCCGAAGAACACGGCTTGGCGGTCGCGCCGGATGATCCGAAACGCTTCGAGGATTCTCTTGGCGCTCAGGCTGCGGCGGTGCTCAGAGTTCAGGGTCTCCTCAAGGCGCAGCAGCCAGAGGGCCAGCAACCCCGCAAACATCGCGCCGAAACCGAAGACCCAGCGCCACGTCCCGCTCAGCAGAAGCAACTCTCCAATGCTCGGGCCCACAATCGGCCCTATCAGAAAGACCGCCATGACCAACGTCAGGGCTCGAGCCATCCGGTCGCCCGAGAATGTGTCTCGCACAATCGCCACCGAAATAGAGCGGGGAGCGGCTGCACCTATTCCCCAGATCAGCCTGCTGATCAACAGAAAGGTCAGCGAGGAAGACAGCGTGGAACCGATCGCCCCCAATATGTAGAGACAGAGCCCCGCATACAGCATCGGTTTACGACCGAAGCGGTCAGAGAAAGTCCCGAAAATCACCTGGGCAAAGCCCATCCCCAGTATGTATCCCGAGACCGACCAGGAGATGACGGTGGCGTCCTGCGGCAGACCGAAGGAAGAGCGGATGTCGGCCAGCGCAGGCAGCATCATGTCCACCCCCATGGCGGTGCTGACCGTGAGGGCGGCCATGAGCGCGATGAATTCGCGCTCGCCGACGCGGGGCTTCAAACTCTTCCCAGTCCCTGAGGACTTTGGTCTGCAGTTGGGTCTGGGGGCTTTGTCAGAGGAGTTCCAGGAGCGTTTCGGCTGGGCGCGCCAGCACTGCCTTGAGGCCGCGGACAGCGACGGGGCGCTGCATCAGCGCAGGGTGGGTAAGGAGAAGTTCCACCACCGCTTCGGCAGAGTCGATCTCGTCCTCGGTCAGGCTCAATTCGGAAAATCTCTTGTCTCTGCGGACAAGGTCGCTGGGTTTGTTCGGCAGAAGGTGAACGAGGCGCTCAAGGTCGCCTCGACTCAAAGGGTTCTTTGTGTAGTCGACAACATCGAACTCGATGTTTTGCTGCTGTTTTTGTTCCTTGAGTTCCTTGAGCAAAGCAAGGGCAGCACGGGAAGTCCCTCAATGGGGATTGTGATATAAGGTGAGTTCGCTGATGGCTCTGATGCTAGCGCCTGGCGGTCATCTGCTGCTTCTTAGCGGCCTCAGCGACTTCCTGGCGGTCATCTGCCTCTCTCAAAAGGTGCATCCATTCAGGCGCCGGAATCAGGCATCCGCAATAGCACACTCGGGCGTGACTAATATGAAGGTTGCATGACCTCGAACGGCGACGGGAACGGCGACGGACTGATCCGGCTAGAAGAAGTCTTCAAGATATACGGGCCTCAACCGCTCGGTCGCGCTTTCGACTTGGCCAAGGCGGGGCTGAGCAAGGACGAGGTTCAGCGCCGCTCCGATCACGTGGTCGGGTTGAACAACCTGAACTTTTCCGTAGCCAAGGGTGAGATATTCGTCATCATGGGCCTGTCGGGTTCCGGAAAGTCGACCGCCCTGAGAAGCGTCAACAAGCTCCTCGTCACCTCATACGGGAAAGTCTGGGTGGAGGGCGTGGACGTGCAGCAACTTCACGGAAGGGAACTCCAGAGTTTCAGGCGCGAGAAGATGGGGATGGTCTTCCAGCACTTTGCCCTCTTCCCGCATCGGAGCGTCGTCGAAAACGTCGCCTACGGGCTGAAAGTCCAAGGAGTTCAAAAGAAGGAGCGCCACAATGCGGCTATGAATGCGCTGTCGCTCGTAGGGCTTGAAGCCTACGCCGACAACCTGCCCGAGGAGTGTTCCGGCGGCATGCAGCAACGGGTGGGCCTGGCCCGCGCCTTGGCATCCGACCCCGACATCCTGCTCATGGACGAGGCTTTTTCCGCCTTAGACCCGCTTATCCGTTCTCAGATGCAGGACGAGATGCTGGAAATCCAGTCCAACCTGCACAAGACGATCCTGTTCATCACGCACGACCTCAACGAGGCGCTGAAGATAGGCGACAGGGTCTGCATCATGAAGGACGGTGCCGTCGATCAGATCGGCACCGCCAAGCAGATCCTCACCGAACCCGCCACCGCCTATGTGGCCGATTTCGTGCAGGATGTCGACCAGGGGCGCGTCATCGAAGTCAGAGAAGTCATGTGCAAGCCGTCTCCGGTTGAGCGGAGGATGACGCTGTCTGAGGCGCTAAAGCACCTAGGGGACAGCTCCGGTGAGTTTGTGGTGGACTCCGACGACAAGCCCGTAGGGCTGCTGACCTTAGCGGACGGCCTGCGAACCGCTCGCAGGGGGAATGACGACCTGGAGGCGGCTCTGCGCCAGGACTTCGAAACGACCCGCCCCGACGTCTGCCTCAGCGACGTCTACGCAGCCGCCGGGCGGGGACTGCCGATTGCTGTCCTGGGTGACGACGGGCAACTCACTGGCACCCTCGACCCTCGCCTGATTATGGAGAAACTAGGTCAGGTCGAGCGCCTGATGGACGACCACGAACGTCAAGTCTACTTGTGAGCTTTTTCAGAGGCCAGTCAATCCAATTGGCTCAGGGCGCCGAAGAGGCGTCTGAGACCGTGAGCTTCTGGGACAACCTGTTTCTCGACGAGTGGCGCATCCCGTTCGGCGAGTGGATGGAACAGGCCGTTTTCTGGGTCGTCAACAAGCTCTCACCCGTCCTCGACGTGGTGGCTTGGCCTTTCGAGTTCCTAATCGACAATATCGTGGAAAATTTCCTCGCCAGCGTTCCCTGGTTCTGGGTGGTCTTGCTCATGACGGCCATCGCCGCAGTCGTCCGAAACATAAGAGTGGCGTCGTTCGTGGCGGTGGCTCTCTTCATCTGCGGCATCCTCGGCGAGACTTACTGGTTGGAGACTGCGCGCACGATCGGTTTCATCTTCGTCGCCGTGCTCATGTGTGTGATAATCGGCATTCCCGTGGGCATCGCCTGCGGTCGAGTAGACGGGATTTGGAAGTCCATACGGCCAGTTCTCGACGGCATGCAGGTGATCCACTCCTTCGTCTACATGCTGCCGTTCATCTTTTTCTGGGGCATCGGCGAGGTGTCCGCAACGATGGTGACGATGGTGTTCGCCCTGCCGCCGCTCATTCGTCTTACGAATCTGGGTATAAGGCAAGTGCCCGAGGACGTGCAGGAGGCTGCGCGCGCCTACGGGGCGTCTGAGCGCCGCGTGCTGCTCGACGTGCAGATTCCCCTAGCTCGGCCCGCCATCATGACCGGCGTCAACCAGACCCTTCTCCTCTCCATTTCCATGTTGGGGATCGCTGCCATCATGGGGGCTGGAGGTCTCGGTCGTCTGTTGTTTAACGCCATCAGTAACCAGGACGTCTCCAAAGGCGCCTCGGCAGGGTTGGCGTTCCTACTCGTCGCATTGGTGTTAGATCGAACGTCGCAGCGCGAAGGTTCGGATTCGACCCACCTGTTCCGTCGGATTCGCCGCGCATGGGCGCACCGCCGCGACCCCGAAGCTCTGCTCGACCCGTCGGGTCAGGAAGCCAAGGCCGAACTCGAAGAAGTGCGGTATGTCTCGGTGGGGGCGGCCGAACGTCTGCCGCTCATGCTCACATTCGCCGGAGCTGTTATAGCCGTCCAGTCTGTGGTTCTTACGTGGACATCCAAAGCCGGAAAGTTCAGTGCGTACGGCAGGTCGTCGGACGTTTCGTCGGACGGGGCTATGGAGGGCAGATCGTTCAACGGGCTGGACGCCTCGGGTGGCAGTTGGTTTGGTATTTCTATCCTGGTTCTCGGCTTGCTCGTAGTCCTCGCCGCCGTCGTGTCTTATTTCCGGCCGGGACGCGGGCCGCGTCTCCTAGCGGCAGACGGGGCGGTGATCGCCAGCATTTCCATCACCGTCTTGGCCGCCGCTCATCTGTTGGGGCGTCCGGTGAGTGCTCGTCTCATCGAGAATGCGCCCGATCCAGGAACGGGCATCGGGGTGATTTTGGCGTTAGTCGGCGGCGTAATCGCCTCGCTGGGGGCCGCACGCTGGATGTGGCTGGCGCGCCGTGAGCCGTTTCGTCCGCTCCCGAGCAAGATCGCCTGGAGCAGGATGGTGGCAGTCGTGCTGGGTCTGCTGATGCTGTTTGCTGCGATGTTCGGAATCTGGAGCGACGACGAGAGGACGGAAGAAATCGTCAATCCTGAAATTCAGCTTCAAATAGATGAACTGGAGCGACGTTCGTTGGAGCCTGGTGCGGACGTTGCGGCTATTGCCGCAGAGATCATCAGCTTAAGATCCCAGCTAATTGAGGAGATAACTGGGGTCGCGACCACCGACGGTGTGGGCGCCCGAGGTCATCAGTTGGGCTTGTGGGCTTTTGTGGCGGGCGGTTTGGCGTTTCTGGCCAGCTTTCCTGCCATCGGCCTGTTCGGCAGGGAGGATCGAAGGTTGTGGCGCTGGAACGCAGTCGTGGCCGGTTTCGGCGGCGGCGCTGCCATGATTTCCTTTGCCTGGATCTTCACTACTATTCGTTCGGCAGACGTCAATTTCGTGAGCGGGGTGGGCGCATTCATTGCTCTTGCGGGAGGTTTGGTGATAGTGGCTAGCGCGCTGCCGGTGCTAAGGGAGTTCAAGCGCGAAAGAGTGTATGACGACGATGACATTTTCAACGACCCTGAACGAGATGAGGAAGCGTCTGCGGCGAGCGCAGCGTCTGCAGCGAGTGCAGCGTCTAAGGACTAGCGCACCTGCCTGCTAGCATTCCTAGGTGTATTGGACAGGACTCGCGAACAGGGAAGTGCAGTAGGAGCACGGACAGATAGTCCAATCAAAATCGAAAGCTGAATCAGAGCCAAGGCATTAGAGCGGCGGCGATTCAGAGACAAGGAGAAAACTATGAAATCATTCCCGATGCGCCTAGCGGTTTTGCTGGCAGTTCTTTCGGTGATTGCAGCGTCCTGTGGGTCTGGTGACGACGCCACGACCACTACCTCTCCCACTACGACGACTTCAGAAACTCCTGCCCCACCTCCCCCACCTCCTTCAGGTGGAGAATCTGTGGTAATGGCTCGCGCAAATTGGTCAAGCGGTTATTTCCAGGCTGCCCTTTATCGTGAGTTGCTCATTTTGCTCGGCTACGAAGTCGATGACCCCGCCGACAAAGAACTGGGACCTAACTTGGCCTTCTTGGGTATGGCGCAAGGCGACATAGATTTCTGGGCGAACACCTGGGACCCTCTGCACGACAACTGGTTCGCCAACGACATGCCCGACGGGAGCACGGTGGGTGATCACATATCGAAAGTCGGCAAGATGATGACCGGAGGGGCATTGCAGGGATTCTTGATAACCAAGAGCTTTGCCGATGAGTTTGGGATCGCCACACTTGACGACCTAGATAACAATCCTGAGGCTATTGCCGCATACGACAGAAACGATTACAACCCTGATAACGGTGTCGCAGACATTTACGGTTGTGAAGAATCCTGGACGTGCGACGACACCATCGAAAATATGTTTGCTTTTTCCGATTACCAAAACATCAAGCAGGTCAAGGCCGGTTATGACGCACTGTTTGCCGAAGCCAGAACCAAGGTTGACGCCGGTGAACCCGTGGTGATCTTTACCTGGACTCCCACTGCCTATCTCGCCTATCTACGTCCTGGCGACAACGTCCTCTGGGTCGGAGTCGAAAATGTTCTTGACGATTCCAACCCGCTTGGCTTAGAAGGCGGAGAGGAACTCGACCAGCGCCCCGGCGTGGCCGGCTTTGGGGCGGACTTGTGTCCCTCGGCTGCGACGCTGGGCGAGTGCAGGGTCGGCTTCAAAGTGGCCGACATTGTCGTGACAGCCAACAATCAGTTCCTTGAGGAGAATCCCTCTGCGGCCAAACTCTTCGAAATCGTCACTCTCAACGTAGTCGACGTAACCCAGAACATTCTTGAGCAGAGTGAGAACGAGGCGGATCCCACCGATCTGGCGCGGCGGTGGATCAGCGATAACCAAGAGCAGGTGGACGCCTGGCTAGAGGAGGCGCGAGCCGCCGCCTAAACCCCGGCCCGGCCTTTCAGTTCGGTAAGAGTCTCCGAAACTCGAGGGGATATACGAACCTGAAGGCGGCTTGAACTGGGTGAATAGGCGAACGACCTTTGTCCTTGCAGCTGCTTTGCTCTTTGCGTCCGCTTGTGCGGGTGGTAGTGAGTCCTCCACCGTTCCACCCGTGACTGAGATCGTGACTGAGAGTACGATGCCGGATACGGCCGAAGCCCCAGCGGAGTCTCCAGAACTGCCAGGTGAGGGCGTGAGTTTTACCATGGCTCGCGCCGATTGGTCAAGCGGTTACTTCCATGCCGCTATCTTTCGAGAGTTGCTTCAAATGCTCGGGTACGAAGTAAGTGACCCAGCAAATACGGAGTTGGCTGTCAACTTGGCGTATCTGGGGATGGCGCAAGGCGACATCGATTTTTGGGCTAACAGCTGGTTCCCAAACCACAACAGTTGGCTCCAAAACCACCTCCCCGACGGCACGAAAGTAGGCGACCATGTGTCGCGGATTGGATCGGCGTTGGAAGCCAGCGCTCTTCAGGGTTACTTGATCGACAGGGCGTTTGCCGAGGAGTATGGAATTACAACCCTTGATGACCTGAACAGGAATCCAGAAGCAGTCGCCTACTACGATCTCGACGACTACCATCCCGGGGACGGAGTTGCAGATGTATTCGGATGTCCCGTGGCCTGGACTTGCGATGACGTGATGCAGAGTCAGATTGCTTTTTCCGGCTGGAAAAACATCAAGCAGGTGCGGGTTGGCTACGAAACCATGTTCGCCGACGTTACTGCCAGGATCAATAAGGGCCGACCGGCGATCATCTACGCTTGGACTCCGAGCACCTACGGAACCATTTTACGTCCGGGCGACAACGTCTTTTGGCTTGGTATAGAGGAAGTACTTGACGACTCCAATCCGCTTGACGTGGATGGCGGAGAGGGACTAGACCAACGCCCAGGTGTGGCCGATATCGACGCGGATGACTGCCCGGCCGTGAACACGCTCGGGGAGTGCAGGCTTGGTTTCAAGGTTGCTGACATAGTCGTGACCGCACGCAACGATTTGATCGAGAATCATCCGGCAGCCGCCAAACTCTTTGAAGTTGTCAAGTTGAACGTGGTGGACGTGTCTTTGCGGATATTGGAGCTTGCCGATGGGGAGGATCCCGTCGATCTGGCGCGGCGGTGGATCAGCGATAACCAAGAGCAGGTGGACGCCTGGCTAGAGGAGGCTAAGGCCGCAGCCTAAGCCTGAGAGGCAATTTGATGAATTCGTAGGGCAGATTAAGAGACGGCTACGACGGCTCTGTCGGTCAGTTTCTGAGATACGAAGTGGGTTACGAGCTAAGGAATTAGAGTTGCGGCGAAATCAGAGACAAGGAACAACTATGAAATCCTTCCTGATGCGCCTCACGGTTTTGTTAGCAGTTCTTTCGGTGATTGCAGCGTCCTGTGGGGGGTCTGATGAGGACGCTACGACCACTAGCACTGCTGCTTCAGGTGGGGAACCTGTAGTAATGGCTCGCGCAACTTGGTCAAGCGGTTATTTCCAGGCTGCTCTTTATCGTGAGTTGCTTATTTTGCTCGGTTACGAAGTCGATGACCCCGCCGACAAAGAACTGGGACCTAACTTGGCCTTCTTGGGTATGGCGCAAGGCGACATAGATTTCTGGGCGAACACATGGAACCCTCTGCACGACAGTTGGTTAGCCAACGAACTGCCCGACGGTAGCTTGGTAGGTGATCACATATCGAAAGTCGGCCAGATGATGCCCGGAGGGGCATTGGGGGGATTTTTGATAACCAAGAGCTTCGCCGATGAGTTTGGGATCGCCACTCTTGACGACCTAGATAACAATCCTGAGGCTATTGCCGCATACGACAGCAACGATTACAACCCTGGTAACGGTGTCGTAGACGTTTACGGTTGCGAAGAATCCTGGACGTGCGACGACACCATCGAGAATATGTTCGCTTTTTCCGGTTACCAAAACATCAAGCAGGTCAAGGCCGGTTATGACGCAATGTTTGCCGAAGCTATGGCCAAGGTCAATGCCGGTGAACCCGTGGTGATTTTTACCTGGACTCCCACTGCTTATCTCGTTTATCTACGTCCTGGCGACAACGTCGTCTGGGTCGGAGTCGAAAATGTTCTTGACGATTCCAACCCGCTCGGCTTAGAAGGCGGAGAGGAACTCGACCAGCGCCCCGGCGTGGCTGGCTTTGGGGCTGACTTATGTCCTTCGGCTGCGACGCTGGGAGAGTGCAGGATCGGCTTCAAAATGGCAGACATTGTCGTAGCCGCCAATAATAAGTTCCTTGAGGAGAATCCCTCTGCGGCCAAACTCTTCGAAATCGTCACTCTCAAAGTAGTCGACGTAACCCAGAATATTTTTGAGCAGAGTGAAAACGAGGCAGATCCCACCGATCTGGCGCGGCGGTGGATCAGCGACAACCAAGAGCAGGTGGATGCCTGGCTAGAGGAGGCTAAGGCCGCTGCCTAAGCCTGAAGCGAGTCGCTTACGCCTGAAGCGCTCATCCTTTTACTTGGGTTACTCGGGCAGATTCCTCACTTGACAGATTCCTCCCATCGGTCATTAGCTTTCTAATCCCCAGGCCGAGGCGATCTGTTCCCACGCTGGGCTAGCCAGGCGGTTGCTTCCCGCTATGGTCATGTGGACTCCGTCACTGTCGCGCAGGCGCACGCCGTCCAAGGATTGGGCGTATTTTCCGTCGGGGGTGCTGAAGACACTCCAGGTGTCTACGAAAGTCACGGAAGGGTGCAGGAGAGCCTGCGCCTTGTACACGGCGTTAAGGCGTGCTAACCCGTTTGCAAGCGTAGATTCCCTTACGATCGGCTGCCCTACCCAGATGGTCTGAACCCCTGGCTGCGACACGAGCCTCATTGCTTGCGCTACCCGCTGGCAGTACAAGTCTGTCCATTCCTGCTTGAAACGGTTGAGACCTCTGCCGTTGTACATGACGTTCTGGAAGTCGTTGGCTCCGAACATCAACACGATGACGTCGGGGCGGTTCTCCGTCAGTTCCTTCGCTAGGCGCGCAGGCCAGTCGTAATAATCCGGACGGGATAGACCCGTCGAGTGCCTAGTAGCTATCTCGATTTGCGTCAGCTCTCGAGGTGCCAGACGCTGCAGTCCGTCGGCTAGGTTGCGGCCGATCGAATCGCCCCCCACAAAGATGCGCAGAGGTTCCTCAGGGGTAGGGGATCTGAGCGCTTCGAATTCCGCATGGTCTGCAGCTTGAGTGCTTGGGCAGACCGGCGGATCCGGAGAGGGTGGGGGTGGGGGAGGCGGATTGACGGACGCAGTAGGCGCTTCAGTAGTCGCGGTGACCCTCGGCGTGTTGTCGTTCTCGTTCCGCTCGGGCGGAATCGCTCTGGCGGCAGTCGAGGGTGGGGTCGGAGGTGAG
Source organism: Acidimicrobiales bacterium (assembly GCA_965242895.1). Classification (GTDB taxonomy): domain Bacteria; phylum Actinomycetota; class Acidimicrobiia; order Acidimicrobiales; family CATQHL01; genus CATQHL01. The sequence goes on along the minus strand of OZ251507.1, from coordinate 264,878 downwards.
GTCGTAGTGCTGGGAGGAGCGACCTCCTCGGTTGTTCCAGGGGGAGGGTGCGTGCCGGTCGCGGGGCCGCTGGTCATTGCGGCGTCGGTCGTACCCGTGGGGGCGTCCGTCCCCTCCCCGCTGCTCGTAGAAGTCGGACTGGTGGATGCGGTCGTCGTGCTCCCTTCGGGATTGGTGCGTCCGCCGCCGGTGATCCCAGTCGTGTCGTCGTCCCCCGCCGCTCCCACCTTCTTGCCGTCTTTGCCGCTGTCCCGCTCGCCGCCCCCTCCCGAGGAGGGCTGCGTGGGGGAGGTCCCCTCAGTGTTGGAAGCCCCGGAAGGGTCGTTGGAAGTCCTCTCAGGGTTGGAAGCCCCGGAAGGGTCGGGGAGCATCGCAGACGCCAGCAGTTCCTGCGCTTCTTCGCTGCCCGCTCCGCCCGCGTCTCTGCCGAGCGCCGCTGAGAGCCCGTCGGCGGGGCGATTCAGGGAGAGGAAGTTGGCTGCTCTGTCGACTGCGTTGGCTGCCCCTAGCGCCACGTCACGCGTTCCGCCAATTCCTTGGCGCTCTGCCAGATCTACAAGGCACCCCGAGCTGAATAGTGCGCCCAGTCCCAGTCCCAGGAAGACGCCTAGGAACATCTGGCGGACGCTGAACAGCTTCCGAGGGTTCATTCCTGAAGCGGCCTCAGCCTGCTTCTGTTCACTCTTCTTGCGTTGGAATAGATTTGTGCGGAGGATCTTCATGTGAGTGGAAAATTATCTGCAGCCAGAAGTGTTGGTCTACGTCTGAAATGAGTTCGCAGGGCAGGGCGGATCTTCTCATGCGCTCGCTGATGATTTAGGCTACTAAGGCTGCGCCGGAAGGGATGAAGGTTCGATCGCACGTCAGAACTGAAAGCGCCGCCCGAGACGAGACCCGCCCATCGCCGGAAGGGATGAAGGTTCGATCGCGCGTCAGAACTGGAAGTAGATGAACGGGGCTACACCTTCCGGGCCGAACCTATCGAGAATCAAGAACCAGATCGCCATCCCGAATCCGATCACCGCAGCAGGCAGGTAGGAGACGGCTGCGACGGCTCTGTCGGTCAGTTTCTGAGATACGAAGTGTGTTGCGAGCATTCCGAACGTTGCCGCAAAGAATATCCACGTTAACTCTCCCGAACCGGATGAGCCTCCGGTGAACAGGCGGGCCAGCACGCTCCCTGACGCCTCCAACGTTTCGGCTCGGAAGAACACCCAACTCAGACAGACTATGTGAAAGGTGATCAGCCATCCCCAAACCCCTTTGAGTCTGATTCCCGCCCTGCGTTCAGCCAGCAGCCAGACTCCGTGCAGACCCCCCCAGATCACGAAGTTCCAACTGGCGCCGTGCCAGAGACCTCCTAGGAGCATCGTCAGCAGAAGGTTGCGATCTCGCTTGAACTCACTGCCCCAGCTGCCTCCCAGCGGGATGTACAGGTAGTCTCGCAGCCAGCGCGACAACGAAATATGCCAGCGTCGCCAGAAGTCCTGCAGCGTGGTCGCCCTGTAAGGCTGGTTGAAGTTGAGCGGAAGCTGAATACCCAGCAGGAGCGCCACGCCGATGGCGATGTCGGTGTATCCGCTGAAGTCTGCGTATATCTGGATTGCGTAGCCGTATATCCCCATGAGCACTTCCAGGGACGAGAATCGGTTCGGAAAGGCGAACACGCCGTCCACCAGAGCCTCGGCCAAGTAGGTGGATATCACCATTTTCTTGAACAGTCCTGCGGCGATCAGAGTGCACCCCTTGGCAAAATCGACTCTTACGTCGCGGGGTTTGTTCAGCTGTGGAATGAGTTCGGTTGCGCGGACAATCGGCCCCGCCACGAGTTGCGGAAAGAACGCCAGGTAGACCGCAAAGTCCAGAGATTTGGCCAGTTCGGCGTCGCCCCGGTAGACGTCTATCACGTAACTGATGGCCTGGAACGTGAAGAAGGAAATTCCGACAGGCAGGATGATGTTCAGCAGGGTGAATCCGCTCTCAACTCCGAGGCTTCTCAGCAGAGACTGAGCGCTTTCCACGAAAAAACCTGCGTATTTGAAGAACCCCAGTGTCGCCAGGTTCAAGCCGACAGCGGCGCAGAGAACCGCCTTCTTCCACCTGTACTGCCTGAGCCGCCAGATCGCCGCGGCTGCAGCCTGGTTGACCAGCGTGGAGCCCGCTATCAGTCCGAGGAAGCGGGCGTCCCAGTTGGCGTAGAAGTAGTAGCTCGCGCCCAGCATGAAGAGCTTCCACCAGACGCGTTCTCTGGGGATTATCCATCCCACAGTCAGCACCACGACGAAGAAGAGAGCGAAAGTGAATGTGGGGAAGAGCATGCCGGCTACCGAGTTTTCTGAGGGTTCAGGTAGATGCCCTGTTCTGAGGGCATTCCGACGTGACGACCATTATGGGAATTGTAATGTTATCCGGTAGGGATATTTGGGAGCTTGGCGGGCTCATGTTCTGAGAGCATGAGCCCGTTCCGCTGGCGCTTGCGCCCTCTTATTTTAGAGGCTTGCGCCCTCCTACTATAGAGGTATTCTCTTGCGATTTCTGCTCAGAACATTCGCTTATTCCGCGGGCTTGCGTTGAGAATAAACGAATCAAACACGCCGGAAAATCCACCTGAAACATGTGCCTGTTCCGAGGGCGCTTGCGGCGACTACTTGTTGAAGTGGAACAGGATGATCAAAAACTAAAGGAGAGGTTAGGCAGCAAGGTTCAAGGAATTAAATTAGAAGTCAAAGCGCCAAATCAAAAAGCTGTCAATTTTGTATCAAGAGAGGAAAGTTAAGTAATTAAGTTAGAAAGAAAGAAAGAAAGAAAGTAAGTAATTAAGTTAGAAAGTGAGTAAGTAATTAAGTCAGTCAGAAAGAAAGTAAGTAAGTTGGTGATAGACATATCAGCTAGTCAAGTAGGGTCTCGGAATATGAAAGAGGTCCATGAATAGGCTTGAATGTGAAAGCGAGTGGTACGACAGGGATGGCTGGGCCGTCCCCGGCCCGCGGAAAAGTTCGGGGCCGCTTCTTGCGCTTCCGCCTGCTGGCGTGTTTGTTGCGGTGAGCGCTGGTTGGGGGAATGCGTGCGGGCTGCGCCCGGGTGGGGGGTTGGAGTGTTGGGGGCCTAATCGTAATGAAGTTGTTTCCCCTCCTTCGGGGGTGTTGACGGGCGTGTCGGTGGGTTTGGAGCACGCTTGCGCGACGCGAACTGGTGGAGGTTTGGAGTGTTGGGGTTCCTCTGGTGTTCGTTGCCCGGGTGGTTTACCTCCTGAGGGGGTGTTCACGGATTTCGTCGTGGGGGACAGAGGGGATCGCGGTTTTGTTTGCGGTTTACGTCCTAGCGGGGAGTTGGTCTGCTACGAGAAACCAGGCCCCTACACTGCCATCAGCTCCGGTTACGACCACCAATGCGGCGTCCTCACCACCGGCGACATCCGATGCTGGAACTAGCTAGCTAGCTGTCGCCTCAAATTGTTTGGGCAGGCTCCTTTTGGGTGGTTACCCCGCTCGTCGGGTTTTAGCTTTCCAGTCCCCAGGCGGCGGCGATCTGTTCCCAGGCGGGGGTGGCTAGGCGGTTGCTGCCAGGTATGGTCATGTGGACTCCGTCTTTGGAGCGGAGGCTTACGCCGCCCAGGGATTGGGCGTATTGTCCGTCGGGGGTGCTGAAGAGTGTCCAGGTGTCTATGAAGGTTACGGCGGGGTGCAGGAGAGCTTGCGCCTTGTATACGGAGTTGAGGAGTTCCAGCCCGCCCGCCAGCGTGCTTTCTCGCACGATGGGCTGCCCTACCCAGATGATCTGAACTCCGGGTTGTGACACGAGTCTCATTGCTTGCGCTACTCGTTGGCAGTACAAGTCCGTCCATTCTTGCTTGAAACGGTTGAAAACTTTGCCGTTGTACGCGACGTTCTGGAAGTCGTTGGCTCCGAACATCAGCACGATGACGTCGGGGCGGTCCTCCGTCAACTCTCTCGCTAGGCGCGCCGGCCAGTCGTAGAAATCCGGGCGGGAGAGCCCTGTGGATACTCTGCTGGCTACTTCGAACTTTGTCAGCGACCGGGAGGCTAAACGCTGCAGTCCTTCGGCTAGGCTCTGACTGACCGAATCGCCTCCCACGAAAATGCGCAGAGGTGCTTCTGGGGTAGGGGTTCGGGGCGCTTGGAATGCCTCATCAGGGAGGTTTTCTGCTTGGGTGCTTGGGCAGACCGGCGGGTCCGGGGAGGGCGGCGGATTGGCGGCCGCGGTTGTGGTTGTGGGTGCGACCGGTGAGGGCGGGGTAGGTGGATTGACCGCTGTAATTGTGGTTGTGTTGGGTGCGGGCCTATTCCCAGGCACGCCCGGCGGAGTCGCTTTGGTGGTGGTCGAGGGAGCGGTCGGGGGTGAGGCCGCGGTGCCGGGAGGGGCGGCATCCTCGGTCGTTCTGGGGGAATGAGTGCCGGTCGCGGGGGCGCTGGTTGTTGCGGCGTCGGTCTTACCCGTGGGGCCGTCCGTCCCCTCCCCGCTGCTCGTAGAAGGAGGACTGGTGGGTGCGGTGGTCGTGCTCCCGTCGGGATTGGTGCGTCCGTCGCCGCTGGTGCTCTCAGTCGTGCCGTCTTCTCTCGCTCCTTCCCCCGACCCTGCGCCGTCCTCGCCGCTGTCCCGCTCGCCGCCTCTTCCCGAGGGGGGCAGCGTGGGGGAAGTCCCCTCAGGGTTGGAAGCCCTGGAAGGGTCGGGGAGCATCGCAGACGCCAGCAGTTCCTGCGCCGCTTCGCTGCCCGCTCCGCCCGTGTCTCTGCCGAGCGCCGCTGAGAGCCCGTCGGCGGGACGATTCAGGGAGAGGAAGTTGGCTGCCCTGTCGACTGCGTTGGCTGCCCCTAGCGCCACGTCACGCGTTCCGCCGATTCCTTGGCGCTCTGCCAGATCCACAAGGCACCCCGAGCTGAATAGTGCGCCCAGCCCCAGTCCCAGGAAGACGCCCAGGAACATCTGGCGGACGCTGAACAGCTTCCTGGTCGCCGCCTGACTTCTCCTCCGAGAGAATTTTTGCGCCAGGAACTTCTGGCCGACGCTGAACAACTTCCGAGGATCACGCCCGCGGGCTCTACGATCGGCGTTTCGGGCTAGGAACTTCTGGCGGACGCTGAACAGCTTCCTGGGGTTCATTCCTGAAGCGGCCTCAGCTTGCTTCTCCTCGGCCTGCTTCTGCTCAGCTCGCTTGCGTCGGAATAGATTTGTGAGGAATATCTTTTTCATGTCGGGCGGCGGCTAGGCACGGAGTCCAGGTGCTGCAGGTTGGAATAGATTTGTGCGGAGGATTTTTTCATGTGGGCGGCGAGTTACCGGCAGCCAGAAGTTTTGGTCTCTGTCTGAATGAATTCGTAGGGCGGGTCTTTCCCATGTTGTGCGCTCGTTATGCGCTCGCTGATGAGTGTGGATGATTGAGGCTACTACAGCTGACCCGCAACGTCGGGGAAAGTTTGATCTCTCTAGCGTCGCAACCAGCGTGCGCCGCAAACTAGCGAATGTGGGGGATTATTTCCTGTTCGAAACGGCCTAGGATGTCTAGGGTTTCTTTGGCGCTTTTGGCGAAGTCGGGGATGATCAGTTCGTGGACGCCTAGTTGCGCGTATTCGGCTATCGTCTCTCTGACCTGTTCGGTTGTGCCGGCGATTGTCGGATGAGGTCTCGCCAGGTTTTCGCTGTTTCGTTCTCTATTAACCGGTTCGTCGGTGAACTCCAGGATGAACGCCGCTGAGCGTTGGATTTCTGAGGGGTCGCGCCCGTTTTCTTCGCAGCAGCGGTCGAGCACAGACATTTTGTGGATCATCCTCTCAGGCGACGCCCAGACGTTCCATTCGTCGGCGAAGCGGGCGGCCGTGGGGATGGTGCGCCTTTCTCCTGCGCCGCCGATCATGAGCGGAAGCGGCCCCACCGGTTTGGGTGAGAGCGGCGCTCCGTCGAGTTGATAGTGCCGTCCGGTGAAGTCGCTTCGAACGTTCGTGAGCAGCATCTTGATGACCTCGCACGCTTCGTCTAGGCGGTCGGCTCTCTCGCGGATTCCTCCGTAATGGATGCCGTAGCGGCGGTGCTCGTTTTCCTGCCAGGCGGCTCCCAAGCCCAGAACCGCTCGCCCGCCGGAGATGTGGTCGACCGTTGCTGCGATCTTGGCCAGCACCGCCGGATGCCGGTAAGTGTTCCCCGTCACCATGGTGCCGAGCCGAACACGAGGCACGACCGCTGCGAGGGCGGCTAGCGTCGACCAACTCTCGTGCACGCCGGCGAGTTCAGGCTCCCCGTCGGGGTAGACGTTGTCCGGGTATCCCTGCGGCGGAGGCATGAAGTGGTCGGCCACCCAGAGGCCGTCCCATCCCGCCGTCTCGGCGGCCTTCGCTAGGGAGAGAATATGTTCGTAAGTGTTGGCGGTGTCTAACCAGAGTCCAAATCGCATGGTGCTAATTATTGCGTGAGCAGTCCCGGGTTCGGCGGATTGAGAAGGAAATTAATGTCGTGAATGCCGCAGTAGACGCCCTCAGTGGACGCTCACCGCAAGGTGAGACATGCAACCCTCTGAAAGCAATGAGGAGAATAACTTCCAAGCATGCTATACTGTGAGCATGTTTAACCTCAACTGGGAATCCTTGCTAGGATTTCCGCTAGACGACTAGAGTCAAAAAAAGAAGATAATATGTTGGAACGCAAGGAGGCAGGAAGGAGTGTAGAGAACCAGAGAGTTTGGCATTGAAGGATGATGTCCACGGGCAAGTATGAATGCGAATGCTACGACCAGGACAGCTGGGTCGCGCCCGGCCCGCGGAAGAGTTCTGATCCGCAGGGAAGTTCAGATGATTCTGGCGGAGACTCGGGGGGAATTCCAACAAGCAACGAAAGGAGTTCGGATCCGCGGAGCAGTTCAAGTGTTTCTGGTGGCCGTCCCCCCGCTCGCAGGCCTCCTAGTGGGTCGAGCCGGGGAGGCCTCCGTGGTAGCGGCCGCAGCCGCGGCCGGGGGCACGTCCGGAGCCGCGGCCACTTTCTGAGCCGGGGTCGTGTCCCCGTTCCGGGGAAGTCCCCTTCTTCGGTTCTGGTGGTCTTGTTGTTTGCTTCGGTGTTGTTTTTTGCGGGGAACTTGGATGGTTCTGAGGGTCCTGCTTGGGCTATGAGCCCGGTTTCGGAGAACGACAAGCTTGTGGACTTGCCTTTGGTCATGGATCTGTCTTTCGATTTGGATGAACTTTTGGCGTCGTTTCGGTCTGGTGGGACGGCTGCGTCGTCGCGGGTTTCGTGCCAGTCTGGTTATTCTCTCACGTCTGACAGTTTGGCGTGTGAGAAGAGGGAGTCTCGTGCGGCGTCTTTGAGTTGTCCGGCTGGTTCTTCGCAGTTCAGTCTGGGGGTGGCCCCTGCGTGGGGCTGCCGGAGAGACTTGGGGGCGGCGACGACGTCGTATTCTTGCGCTCAGGGGGTCTTGGTCACGGTGACCAACGGTTTCCAGGGAGGCAAGGCGTGTAAGGTCACTTCGAGCAGCACGGAGTCGAAGGGGGCGTCGGCTAAGTGTGTTCCGAGGGGCACTCCGAACTCTTGTCGTTATTCGGCGACGGTGCTGGTGCGTCAGTCGAAGGGGGCGTCGTCTAGTTGCAGCCCGTCGGGGTCCCCTCCGACTTGTAGTTACACTGCGCCAGTGTTGACCCGTCAGTCGAAGGGGGCGTCGTCTAATTGCACTCCGTTGGGGTCTCCTCCGTCTTGTAGTTACACGGCGTTGGTGTCGACGCGTGAGTCGAAGTCTGCTAGTCGTTACTGCAGCCCGTCGGGTGTTCCGCCGTCTTGTCGTCATTCGGTGAAGCAGTCTTCTTCCGCGACCTATCATTACATCCCCGGCGTAGGCGGCTATTTTTACTGCTCCTCAGGGTGGACGCTTTCAGGGAGCACGTGTTACCGTTACGTGACAAGTTACGGTTCGTTGAGATACTCCTGCCCGTCCGGTTGGACGCTGTCGGGGGGCACGTGTTATCGTTACTCGTCAAGCAGAGTGACAAGATACGGGACGTTGAGCTATTCCTGTTCGTCCGGTTGGACGCTCTCGGGGAGCACGTGTTACCGTTACTTGTCGAGCACTGTGACAAGGTACGGATCGTTGAGTTATTCCTGTTCGTCCGGTTGGACGCTGTCGGGCAGCAGTTGTTATCGTTACTCGTCGAGCACGGTGACAAGATACGGGACGTTGAGTTATGAGTGTTCGTCTGGTTGGACGCTGTCGGGGAGCACGTGCTCCCGCACGACGACGAGCGTTCGTTACGTGTCTCCGTCGTCTTCGCTGTCGTGCAGTTCGGGGACTCTTTCGGGGGGTAAGTGTTGGTCGTATCCGGCGAAGGTGAAGTCCTGTCCTGATGGTTGGACGCTGTCTTCTGGTTCGTGCACGCGCACGCTCACGGCTAGTCCTATTTATACTTATTCCTGCCCGCAGGGGCGCACCCTCCGAGGCACCCGCTGCTATGTCACGCCAACAACAACGACCACCACGAGTACAACAACTACGACTACGGCCGCTACGACAACCACCACGACTACTACGACGACTGCTGCGCCTCCGCCGGCCACCGCGACGAGCAGCACCACGACTACGAGCACGACGACGACTGCTGCGACTACGACGACGAGCAGTACGACGACTACGACGTTGGTTGCGTGTCCTGCGGGGAAGTTTCGTTTGGGTTCTTCTGCGGTGTGTGTGAGTGTGCCTGCGGCTGCTTTGGATGCGTCTGCTGGTTCTTCTGCGGTGGGTGTGGATTCTTATCCTGGGGTGGGTTTGTTGACTTTGGTGTGGCGCGTTTCTGAGAGTGTTCCGGCGAATTATAGGGTGCGTTGGAAAGAGGCGTCGGTTGCTTCTTATCCTTCTTCGGGGCCTAATGTTCAGTCGTTTACGGCGTCTTCGGTGGAGGTGGAGGTTCCGGTGTCTTCTCTTTTATCGCGGGGGCACTTATATGTTCGTAGGATTACTGGTTTGAAGACGTGCACTGTTTACGACGTGGAGTTGAAGGGTTATTCAGCGGCTGATGCGTTGTTGTTGACCCGCGAGTTTGAGGGGACTCCGAAGGGGACTCCTGCCTCGGTGCGGGACGCTGAATTGCTGGTGATGTCCGCGGCGGGGGATGCGGTGAGGGTGTTTTGGCGGAAGCCTGCCTGCGATGGTGGTTTCCCGTTGGGGGGGTATAGGGTGTGGTGGAAGTACGAGGACGAGGGTGAGGATGACTGGGAGAAAACTATAGTAGGAGTAGACACCGACAGTGACGGCAGCGCGGAAGAATACTACGGTTACAGGATAGAATCCACCGAGACAACGGTGGAAACCCTGCCGCCTGCTGACGAGCCGATTGAGGTTCCGGGGCAAGGTGTTGTTCCCGAGGAGAGATTGGGACCTGCGGAGCCTAAGTCGAGGGACGTGAAAGTGTTGGCCTTTAACGTTCAGGGGGATTCCCCCGCTGCGGCGTTCTCCGGGGAGCCCGATTGGTTCAATGCAGAATTGGAACCCACTCGTGCAACTTTTACTCAGGAGGACGAAGAGACTCTCGAGGACTTTAATGTTAGGAGGCCGTGGCGTCCTTATGCTTTGCCGAACGGTGATGAGGAAGATAAGCAGCCCAGGGCGTGGCTGTCTGAGAAGCTGCAGAGAGGTGAAACGGTTACTGTTTGTACTAAGGTGGGGGATTTCGCTCAGGGGCTGGAGGCGGCAGGGAGTAGGTGGAATGCGCTTTTCCCTGGGGCGTTGAGGGTGGAAGCCTTGGGGTCTTCGTCTGCGAAATCTTGTGGTGAGAAGAAAATCACCGCAGCGGAGAATAACGACGAGACGCCTAGGGAGAAGTCTGCTTCTACTACTTTCGACGTTGTGATCATGGATTACAGGCCTGAATGCGATCCTTCAGATACTGAGTCATCTGAGTGCTGTCCGTCGACTTCGAAGAAATCGGGGGATTGTGCTGATTCGAGTTGCGCTTTCCTCACTGCGGCAGGAGCGGCCGCGTCTGCTTCCTGCGGGTTCAATGAAAGCACACCTCATTGCGCGGATCACGACGGGTGCGCTTACGTTAGCGCTAAGGGGGACACGAGTTATGAGCCTGATTTGCTCGAGGGTTCGGTGATTCACATTACTAGGAACGCCCCTGCGGGAGAGTTGATTAGGTATATTGTTCATGAGGTAGGGCATTTCCTCGGGTTAGGGGACTACGGCTTTGGGTGCCACCGCCTCACGAGCAACACCGCCGTGAAATCGGCCATGTCTTACGGTTGGCAGGTGATGGACTGGCGGGACTGGCAGAAAAGGGTGATAACCCAGGATGCCGGAGCCGTGGAATGTCAGACTTCTACTCCTTCCTCAAAGGATAAAGCCGATTTGCAGTCTATCTATGTTCCCGCTGCGTTCCAGAATCCTTCCTTTGTCCGGAAAGGCTCCTCCGGTGATGAGTGGCAACTCAAGTTCGGGCTCCCCCCCACGGACACTCTCGGTTCTAAATCCTACAACGCCTACACTTACGTAGTCTTCTACCGCACAGGCAGCACAGGGGCGCTGCACTTGCTCAAGAACAATCAAGGGAAAGCCAGCCTCACCACCGGAAATCCAATACACGTAACACCAACTCTAATAGAAAATCCTGCAGTAGATAAAGATGGAAATACGAAGAATGATGTGGGCGCTCGGGTGGATCATGTGTTGCCTGATGGTTCTACTCAGAAGGTTTTTCAGTTGAATCTCACGTTCGACGCTGAGGAGGTCAGCGGTTTGCGGGACAAGCAGTTCGTTATAGCCGGCGTGACAAGGACGCAATTCGCAGGGCTGGCTAGCACTCGGGCGAGTGTTAGCCTTAACCTATTAACCGACGATCCCACCTCTGAGACATGGTGGGTGGGGGAACTAGCCGCAGCCACCATCCCCGCCCTCCCCTCCACTTCACCCTAGGACGCTGCGCGTGTCCTCTAGGTTGTTGTTATGGTGAAACGCTCAGTATTCGTCCTAGCGGTGTTAGCTGTCTTTACCGCAGCGTGCTCGCCCGCGGAAGCGCCGCAGGCGGAGGAGCCTCCGCCGACAACGAGTCTTCCCACACGGAGTCCTGCTTCCACTACTTCTTCGACTACTAGTACTTCCCTAGCGACTACTACTACGACCACCACCACTACCACTTCTCTGGCTACTACTACCACCACCACTGCTCTGGCTGCTGCTACTACTACGGCGGGTGAGGGGAGTTCGACTTCTGCTCCTGAAATCGAGCCTGATTTCCGGATTGTGAGTGGGGTTCCGACTATTTTGGTTCCTAGGGGGGCTGAGTCTGGGGTGGTGGATCGTTTCGTGTCGGTGAGCGCTGGTTGGGGGTATGCTTGCGGTTTGAGGGAATCGAATAAGGTAAAGTGTTGGAGCCACGGTGGGGGCCGGGAGCCGTACTCGGATAATGATTGGTTTGACGAACCGGAGGATTTGGTGGCTCCTGGGGGGGAGTTTTCTTCGGTGAGCGTTGGGCATGTTTTCGCGTGCGGGATACGCCTCAGCGGAGAGGTGGAGTGTTGGGGGGCCAAGGCTGTTGCCTCGATTGAGCCTCCCGGGGGGGTGTTCGCTTCAGTGAGCGCGGGTGTGGAGCATGTCTGCGGGATACGCCCTGGCGGCACGCCGGAGTGTTGGGGGACGTCGCAGCGCTGGCGCGAAGCCGGCGTGCCCCCACGGGGGCCGTTCATTGATGTGGCTGCGGGTACGCATTTCACTTGCGGTTTGCGCCCTGGGGGGGAGGCGGAGTGCTGGGGGGGAGGGTTCAACGAGGGGGATGAGCCTCCCGGGGGGGTGTTTGAGAGTTTGATAGGCCCCGGCTGGGTGTGCGGGTTGCGCCCTGGGGGTGAGGCGGAGTGTTGGAGCGATTCTGTTCCCAGCAAGAACGGCGAGGACGGGGCTAGGGAGCCTAGGTATCCTAACGCTGTTCAGCCGCCGCGTGATGCGCGTTTCAGAACGTTCTCAGGGACAGGACAATGCGGGGTGGATTACGATTACAAAGTGTGGTGTTGGAGGAACCGGAGGGGAGTTTTTGAGTTTCACCTCACCCCGGAGTTTGAGCTTCTCCCCACCCCGGAGGGGGAGTTCACCTGGGTCGACCACGATCATCACGCGTGTGCTGTCCGCCGGGCGGACTCTGGGGTGGAGTGCTGGGACTGGCTGAGCGGGGAGCCCCTTCCGGCGCCGGAGGGTGCTTTTAAGGAAGTCTGGATAGGCTATGAGGAGTACTGCGGGCTGCTGGTCAGCGGGCAGGTGCGTTGCTGGGAACAGCCGGAAGGGTCACCTCCTCCTCCCGAGGGGGAGTTCAAAACCCTGGATTCATTGTATGGCTTGTACTGCGGCTTACGCGCAGACGGCGCGGTGGAGTGCTGGGGTGAGAGCAGCGATCTCCCGGAGCCCTCGCTTCTCACGCCTCCCTCAGGGGAGTTCACAAAAGTCAGTCTTGCTCAGTATCACGCTTGCGGTTTGCTTACTTCTGGGGAGATTGAGTGTTGGGGGGCTTGGGGGAAGCGCCCGAAGATTCAACCCCCCGAGGGGGAGTTCACCATGATCAGCCCAGGCTGGGGAGGCTATGATGCGGGTCCTGATTACCCCTTCACAATTACGGATTTTGGTTATTCTTGTGGGGTGCGTTTGGACAGGTCTCTGGAATGCTGGGGGGCTAGTCATACTCTCAGGATGTTTCCTAGCGGTCAAGGTCCTCTGCTTTCCCCTCCTGAGGGGGAGTACACGCAAGTCGGTGTAGGCCTGGATTTCGCGTGCGCCTTACGGGTGGACGGGAAAGTGGATTGCTGGGGGAGCGCTCCGACACGGGGGGAGTTGTCTTATACTTACGGCGACGCTCTCCCCGAGGGGGTATGGGTACCTCCTCCCAATTGGCGCCTTCGTTACATGCTCGGGTTCCGAGTTTACTCTTATGGGGAGGAAGGGGCACCGGAAGTGCGCCCGTTCACGTCTATCAGTGTGGGCGCTGATCACGCTTGCGGGCTGCACGCGGACTCCTCTTTTGAATGCTGGAGAGCCGACGCTCGCGGCTATTACAGTTTTCTCCCAGATTCTTCCACTTACGTGGACGCCGGTTTCCACAATCATGCTTGTGTAGTGATAAAATCAAACGGCGGGGTGGACTGCTTTAACGACGAAGGCGTGCGCATGAGCTACATCCCCCCAACAACCCCCGACGCCTGCCTTCAAGAAAGCTGTCACTGGGCAAACGATGATGAGCTTGAACAATGAAGGCACGTCCAACAGACACATTCTCTCAACAATCACTAGGATGGTGCGCGTGTTTTCAGGGAAACTGTTTGCGGTGAAGCACTTTGCTTTCGCCTTAGCGGTGGTAGCTGTCTTTACCGCAGCGTGCTCGCAGGCGGAGGCTCCGGATGCGGAGGCGCCTTCGCCTGCGGCGACAACGAGTCTTCCAGAGCGGAGTCTTGTTTCCACTACTTCTTCGTCTACTAGTACTTCTCTAGCGGCTGCTACTACCATTATTACTCTAGCTACTACTATTCCGAGGGTGCCCGACGCTTATCGGCATGATCTCCCCCACTTCGGCGCTCCGGCAACTACTACTACTACTTTGGCGGCTATTACTACCACTACGGCGGATGGGGGGAGTTCGACTTCTACGTCTGAACCCGATCCCGGTCGGAGGAGGATTGTGAGTGGAGTTCCGACTATTTTGGTTCCTAGGGGGGCTGAGTCTGGGGTGGTGGATCGTTTCGTGTCGGTGAGCGCCGGTTGGGGGTATGCTTGCGGTTTGCGGGAATCGAATAAGGTGAAGTGTTGGCGCCATGGGGGGTTTCAGGAGCCGTACAAGGATTATGATTGGTCTCATCAGCACAGGGATTTGGTGGCTCCTGGGGGGGGGGGGGGAGGGGGGTGTTCGTTTCGGTGAGCGCGGGGGTGGAGCATGTGTGCGGGATACGCCCTGATGGCGTTCCGGAGTGTTGGGGGACGTCGCAGCGCTGGCGTGACGCTGGGGTGCCGCCGCCGGGGCAGTTTATTGATGTGGCGGCGGGTAGGCATTTTACTTGCGGTTTGCGCCCTGGGGGTGAGGTGGAGTGCTGGGGGGGTGGGTTCAACGAGGGGGATGAGCCCCCTGGGGGGGTGTTTGAGAGTTTGATAGGCGCCGGTTTGGTGTGCGGTTTGCACCCTGGGGGTGAGGCTGTGTGTTGGGGGGATTCTGTTGCCAGCGAAGACGGCGAAGGCAGGGAGCCTAGGTATCCTAACGCTGTTCACCCGCCGCCTGATGTTCGTTTCCGGATGCTGGCTGGGACTGGGTTGTGCGGGGTGGATTATGATTATAAAGTGTGGTGTTGGAGGACAGTGGACGGTGTCTTTGAGTTTCTTCCTACACCGGAGGGGGAGTTCACCTGGGTTCACAGCGGTTATGAGGCGTGCGCCATCCGCAGAGGGGACGGAGGTTTGGAGTGTTGGGACTGGCCGAGCGGGGAGAGCCTACCAGCGGCGGAGGGCGCTTTTAGGGAGGTCTGGCTGCGGCGTGAGATGGACTGCGGGCTGCTGGTCAGCGGAGAGGTGCGCTGTTGGAGGCAGCAGGAAGGGTTCCCTTCCTCACCCGAGGGGGAGTTCAAGACCTTGAACTCTTTTAGGTCTTTGTTCTGCGGCGTGCGAGCGGACGGCGCCTTGAAGTGCTGGGGAGACGCCAGCGACCGCCCGAAGCCGCCGCCGGGCTGGATCGACGGCAGCGCCCGTTCGTGGCCCCCGCCGGGGGAGTTCACAAAAGTAAGCGTCTCTACGAACCACGCTTGCGGTCTGCTCACTTCAGGAGAGATCGAGTGCTGGGGGGCGAGTTGGTTGATGACGCGCTCGAAGATCACCCCACCTGAGGGGGAGTTCTCCACGATCAACGCAGGCTGGGGAGGCTACGAACCAATCAGCACCTGGAAGATAAGTAGGGATTGGGGTAGTTCGTGCGGGGTGCGTTTAGATGGATCACTGGAATGCTGGGGGGGGGGGGGGGTGGTTATCTTTATGGTACTCACCCTTCTGAGGGGAAGTACACGCAGGCCGGTGTGGGTTTAGCTTTCGCATGTGCTTTACGAGTGGACGGGAAAGTAGATTGCTGGGGACAAGCTTTAAGCCAGCGGTTCGCTTCGGAGAGCGAGCCGGACAAACCGCAATGGGGGATGCTGTCTTACACTTACGGCGACCCTCTCCCCGAAGGGGTGCCTCCTATGAATCCGATCGACATGTATGGGTTCCAAGCTTACTCTTACGGGGAGGAAGGGGAACCGGAAGTGCTGCCGTTCACGTCTATCAGCGTAGGCGCTAAACATGCTTGCGGGCTGCACACGGACTCCTCCGTTGAATGCTGGAGATCCGACTCTCTCGGCTTCTACCGCTACCTTCCAGACTCGTTCAGTTACGTAGACGCCGGTTTCCACAACCATGCTTGTCTAGTAATAAAAGCAAACGGTGGGGTGGTCTGCTTGAACGACGAAGGCGATTACATCAGCCACATTTCCCCAACAACCCCCGACGCCTGCCTTCAGGGAAGCTGTTACTGGGCAAACGATGATGAGCTTGAACAATGAAGGCGTGCACATCAGTCGCATCCCATCAATAACTGCCCTAACCACTATTCCGTTGCTCAATTCAGGAAAACATAGAAATTGCCTCCCGGGGGCAGGCACAGTTGGTGCTTCCTAGCGCGACGTGGACGCTTAGGGAGAGAGTGAGACGGACGGTTCAGCCGCAGTCGGGGAGTTCTTTGAACACTGTGCCCGCTTCTCCCGTCTGTTTGACGAAGGTGGCGTAGAAGAGC
Organism: Acidimicrobiales bacterium; assembly: GCA_965242895.1. GTDB lineage: Bacteria > Actinomycetota > Acidimicrobiia > Acidimicrobiales > CATQHL01 > CATQHL01. The sequence goes on along the minus strand of OZ251507.1, from coordinate 249,111 downwards.
TGCAGGTCTTCCCAGTAGTCCTCCATGCCGATTGATTTGAGTATGAGGCGGTCTATTTCATCGGTGATGTGCCGAACGGATTTGACGTCGTAGTTGCCGTAGAATGCGCCTGCGGCTTTTTGGTAGTAAAGGTTCTCACTGAGTACCTCTTGAAGTTCATTAGCAAAACTAGCGACGAAAGACAGGATTTTCAGATCAGAAGGGATAGGAGTCGATGCGATGCCAGACTTAGTTACGTTAAATTCGTCGCCAGTGGCAGCCCACCAAAGAAGCGTTAGTTTACCCAGTGAAAAGGCAAAAGCGGCGTCCCTCCACTGGGGATCTGCGAATTCAAGATAGGCTATTTTTGATTGCTCTGTGCGAGTCTTGTCGAAAGCATAGGCAGGGGGTTCTACAAGAAATGCGCTCAAATAATAGCGTGCAGTACATTTGAAGCCAAGTTGATATTGTCCCCTACGGGATGTTAGATTGCCAATTGTGTTTCCCCCTTCCACTAGTTGTTTAAGAACTTCTGATTGCGGAGGCGAACCACTTTTAATCCAGAAGGCGTCTTTCTTAAATTTTGTCGGGAGATATGTATAGCGAATAGTCGGAAACAGATGTATACGGTAGTCAGTTGTCCAGCGGTTGAGACGCGTAACATATGTGTGTGGCAAGCTGGCATTTCGCTTTCTTAATCCTAGGAGTATGGTGTTTCTAGTTTTGCCCGAGCCAAAGAGTTCAGCCGGTCTCAGAGCGAATGTGGAAATCCATTGTTTGTCAAGGATTGATGCAGCGATCTTGCGGGCAGTGCGAAATTGTTCGCTGAATTGAAATGAGATTGGCAGGATCATGGCGAACCGTCCGCCTGCTCTAGTTAGTTGGAGTGCTCGTTCTAGGCAAGGGGCGTAGATATCGGGTAAGCCATCGGTCTTGTAATCTACCCAGGTGTAGTCGGTGACTTTGTTTCGTCTGATGTATGGCGGGTTGCCGATTACAATATCGAAGCCCCCTGTTTGATGCACCTGCGGAAACTCTGCAAACCAGTGGAACGGACGGTGCGATTTGACCCATTCGTTTAAGTCAGTCTGTTCTACTCGAATCTCGTGGAGGATACGATCTAGTTCTTCTCGGTTCTGTTCCAGATTCTGATTGAGATTACTTTTTAGTCTAGCGACTTTTTTAGGGTTGTCTGCTTTCTTTTGTGCTTCGATGAATTCATTGTAAAGACGGCTATAGGTTGAGGCGGTTTCCATTATTCCCTTTAGTTTTTCTAATCCCATCAGATTTGTCCCTAGGCGTTGTTCGGCGTCTTCCTCGTCGGCAATTCCTATGAGAAGGTTGCCGCATTTGATGTTGAAGTCGAGGTCGGGGAGTGGTTCTATTTGTTCTTTTTGTTCGAGTTGGGCGGCGAGTTTTAGGAATAGGCGGAGGCGGGCTATTTCGCCTGTTTCTGGCATCAGGTCGAGGCCGTAGAGGTTTTTGAGTATGGCTGTTTTGAGGATGAAGTAGGGGATGTTGGGGTGTTTTTTGGCTTCTGTCAGGAACGCCGGCGGCGTTTGATTCTTCTGTTTTTTGGATAGTTCTTCGGCTCGTTCGATGATGGTGGTGTACATGTCGAAGAGTATTTCGAGGGTTGCGAATAGGAAGGCTCCTGATCCGCAGGTTGGGTCGAGGATTTTGATTTCGGTTAGGATCCCGTAGGCGTGCTCTGCTTCTAGTTTTGAGCCGAGCGTGCTTAGGTAGTCTTCGGCTACTTGTCTGAGGTTGAGGTTGGCGGTTACTGCCGTGTCGACGTCAGTGATTTCGTCGTTGGCTAGTTGGTTTTTGAGCCGCAGGTAGTATTCGATGCGGTCGTTGACCTCCCACCAAGACTCGCCCGGCAGCCCCAGGTTGGCAGGTGCTTTTTCGAATCGTTCTTCTTCTGAAAGGCTCTGCCAGATTTCCTTCCCAAGTGCGTGTGGAAGTGAGTAAGTCTGGGGGGGGGGGGGGGGGGCGTCGCCGTCGTCGCAGTGGCCTTGCCATTCGTCTGCGCCGTGGCTGACTGATTCGTGTATGTAGCGGTCGGGGTCCGCGCTCAGGAGGACCCATGGGGAGTTTTCTTCTGAGGGGGACAGGCGGTCGAAATAGGCTGGGATGACAGTAACCGAAGCCATGTATCCGGTTATGTCTTCTTTGGTGTAGTAGGCGCCTTGTTCTTTTTGGTTTACGTATTGTTCGAAGATGTATCCCAGCACGTCGGGGTTGATTTCGTTCGGCTTGTATGTGGGCCTGTCGTCGAGGTGCCAGTGGTACTTGTCGAAGAAGTCGAACGTCTCTTCGAAGGCTTCATCCGGGATGTTTATGTGGTAGCCCTGTTCGAGTTGGTGGGGCTGGAAGATGCCCCCGTTCACGTATGGGACGTTTCCGATTATGCGCCCTATTTCCGGGTCGGAGTAGGAGTGCTTGCTCGATCCTAGGCCTTTGTGGAAGAGCGCCCGCAGGAAGCGTTTGAAGAATCCGTAATAGGAGCCGTCTCCGAGGGTTTCGCGCACCATCTTCAGCCGGTTCCGCAGGTAATGGGGGTCGTCGTCGAGGAAACTCTTGCGCTGCAGGAAGTAGATGAACATCAGCCGGTTGAGGAGGACTGAGCAGTACCAGGATCGGTGATCGGATTCTGGGGGTTCTGAGGGGATTCCTTCGATCATCTCCGCCATTCGGGAATGGTGCTCTTGAAATTCCTTATAGAACTTTTTCGTCACCTTCTCGGCGGAGAAGGATCGCCGCACCCTGTCGAGCACGTCCACGACCGTCAGCGAACCCTCCTCCTCGATGGAGAAGGAAGCGGCGCTCAGCCGCTGCAGCAGGTCGTCGTTGCGGGTGCCTTGAACGTAGCGGTGCGGAACCAGCCGGTATCCCCCCGAGGGGCGCTGCTCAGGCCAGAGCCAGAGTTGTTCCCCTTCGGCGGCGAAGATCAACAGACGTTCTCTGCTCTGCCTAGAGATGCTGCTGTCCAACCGGCGGCGTGACGAAGCCTCGGGCGTGTCGCCGCGTATGAGCCAGACCCCCACGCCGCGCTTGCGGGCGATCTGAACGGCGGGCAGGCCGCAGTCCTCTACTTCAACCCGAGGCGCGTCCTGGGGAGGGTGATCCCAGCCGAGTTCGTTGAACAGCGCCCCGAACTCCTGGGAATCTAGCAGCTTGCGAATCTTCTGTTGTCCGATCGTCACGGCTGAAACCCTAACAGCAGCCTTGCTTGACGCAGCGCTGTTGGATGAGCGCGGCGGGCGCAGAACCGCTTAGGGTTCGCAGAGTCGAGTGCCATGAAAGCAGGCGTCCGCGAGCGTCCGCTCATCGAAGAATGAGATATGCAGCCTTCTGAACGTAATGAGGAGAATGAGTTTCAAGCATGTTATGCTGTGAGCATGTCTGACTTCAACTAGGCGGCCTAGGCAGCCTTCGAACGTCGCATCTACCGCGGCGAGCAAGCATGTTGTATTGTGCGAATGTTTTGACTTTCGACTGGGAACCCTTTTTAGGATTTCCGCTAGACGACTAGAGTAAAAAATAGAAGATAATATGTTGGAACGCAAGGAGCCAGAAAGGAAGGTAGAGAACCAGAGAGTTCGGCATTGAGGGATGACTTCCATGGGCAAGTATGAGTGCGAAAGCGAGGGGTGCGACAGGGATAGTTGGGCCGCGCCCGGCCCGCAGAGGAGTTCGGCCCCGCGGTCTGGTTATTCGCTGACGTCTGACGGTTTGGCGTGTGAGAAGCGGGAGTCTCGTGCGGCGTCTGTGAGTTGTCCGGCTGGTTCTTCGCAGTACAGTCTGGGGATGGGGGGCGCGTGGGGCTGTCGGAGGGATTTGGGGGCGGCGTCGACGTCGTATTCTTGCGCTCAGGGGGTCTTGGTCACGGTGACCAACGGTTTCCAGGGTGGCAAGGCGTGTAAGGTCACTTCGAGCAGCACGGAATCGAAGAACGCGTCGGCTAAGTGTGATCCCAGGGGCACTCCGCCGTCTTGTCGTTACACGGCGACGGTGTTGGTGCGTCAGTCTCAGTCGGCGTCGTCTAGTTGCAGCCCGTCAGGGTCCCCTCCGACTTGTCGTTACACGGCGCCAGTGTTGGTGCGTCAGTCTCAGTCGGCGTCGTCTAGTTGCAGTCCGTCGGGGTCCCCTCCGACTTGTCGTTACACGTCGTTGGTGTCGACGCGTGAGTCGAAGTCTGCTAGTCGTTACTGCAGCCCGTCGGGCACTCCGCCGTCTTGTCGTCATTCGGTGAAGCAGTCTTCTTCTGCGACCTATCATTACATCCCCGGCATTGGAGGTTATTATTACTGCTCCTCGGGGTGGACGCTTTCAGGGAGCACGTGCTACCGTTACGTGACAAGTTACGGTTCGTTGAGATACTCCTGCCCGTCCGGTTGGACGCTGTCTGGGGGCACGTGTTATCGTTACTTGTCAAGCAGAGTGACAAGATACGGATCATTGAGCTATTCGTGTTCGTCTGGTTGGACGCTGTCGGGGAGCACGTGTTACCGTTACTTGTCAAGCACGGTGACGCGTTACGGAACATTGAGTTACTCCTGTTCGTCCGATTGGACGCTTTCGGGGAGCACGTGTTACCGTTACTCGTCGAGCACGGTGACGCGTTACGGAACGTTGAGCTACTCTTGTTCGTCCGGTTGGACGCTGTCGGGCAGCAAGTGCACCCGCACGACGACGAGCGTGCGTTACGTGTCGCCTTCGTCTTCGCTGTCGTGCAGTTCGGGGACTCTGTCGGGCGGTAAGTGTTGGTCTTATCCGGCGAAGGTGAAGTCCTGCCCCAACGGCTGGACGCTTTCCTCTGGTTCGTGCACGCGCACCCTCACGGCTAGCCCTATTTATACGTATTCCTGCCCGCAGGGAAGCACCCTCCGAGGCACCCGCTGCTACGTCACACCAACAACAACGACGACCACGACCACGAGCACCACAACTACGACTACGGCCGCGACGACAACCACCACGGCTACTGCGACGAGCAGCACGACGACTACGATGAGGAGCATTACTACTACGACGACCATCACAACTGCAACGACAGCGAGCAGCACTACGACGACTTCGACGGCCGCTTCGACGACGACCACTAGTAGCACTACTACTATCGCGTCTACGACTACGACTGTTGAGTCTGCGGGGGCTTCCCCGCAGGTGGGTACTACGACGACCGCGGCTAGTAATTGTGCGTTGGGGTGGTTTCTTTCGGCCGTATTGAATGTGTGTGCTAGTTTCCCTGGTGCTCCTCAGCGGGTGGCGGTGATCCCCGCTTCGGGGAGTTTGAAGGTGTATTGGCAGGGGACGACTGAGAGCGGTAAGCAGAGGGACAGTAACGGGGTTGAGTCTGATTTGCCTTTGATCAGTTACACCGTGGAGTGGCGGGAGAAGGGCGCTTTGGCTTGGGATCCTGTTTCCTCCATGTCTGTGCCTGCTGCGACGGGGGCGGCTGCTTCTTCGGGGGGTTTTTACACCCGGAGCATAACTGGTCTTACGGATAAGAAGGTTTATGAGGTGAGGGTTTCGGCTGTGAATGAGGCTTATTACAGTACTCCTAGCTCTCGGCCGGTTGTGGGCATGCCTGTGACCCGCGATTCGGGGGGTTGGCAGCCTTATGATTTACCGGAGCCGGAGGGGGCGTTTCTGAATGAGAAAACCCGCCGCGGGGAACCGTTGACTATTTGCACTACGGTGATGGATTTCGCGGGGCCGATCACGACTGCGGTGAACCATTTGAACAACACATTGAGACAGGCCAACGTCTTCGGGAACGTGTTCGAGTTCAGCGGCAGCGCCTCCAGTTTAGCCGACTGCCGCGAACTAGCGCACGGAAGTAAAGTTGCGAAGATTGATCCTAATAATAGTTTTGATATTATTTTTTCTGATTACCGCTGCCCGGAGGGCAGCACCGACTCCGACGGCAATGCTTGTCCGGTTAATGTTAGGAATTGCGCGGGTCAGGGGTGTTCGCCGATCACGAGATGCACCGCAGCTAACAGAGACACCAACCTAGCATGCGCCGAAACGGTGACGAGATGCTCGCCCACAGCGGCGGGCTGCACGTGGCCTAATTTCAGTACTTGGCCAGGCAAAACTCAGGATTGGGTGCCTAGGCCAGTTGACGGTTCTGCTATTCAGATCGTGTCTGAAGTCTTTCCCGGGTTGTTTGAACATGAACTAGGGCACTTGCTTGGCCTAGATGACTATGGCCACGAGTGCGCGTGGGAGGAGGTCGTGTCGTCGGCTGGGGTGCGGAGGCCCGGCAGGAGCGTGTATAAGGTGCCCTCGTTGTATTCTTATAAGGACGGTCCCCGGTCTTGGCAGGCGCTTATAGATGACCCCTCCAAGTACAACTCAGACTACTTCAATTGCCGCTCGGACACCCTCACTACTAAGGACAAAAAGGACCTTTCCTCCATTTATTATCAGAGAGCGTTTGAGGGGAGTAGTTATACGGTGTTTCAGGTGGCGGGTCCGGAAGGGAGGAGGTTTTGGAGGTTTCAGATTGCTGTTCCCCCTAGTGATCCGATGCCTTCGAATCTGCTACGGCGTGTTGCTAATGTTTGCGACGCTGAGTGGGGGAAGGCGGGGGGGAGGTGGACGTACGTTTACAACGCGTATGCGTGGATAATCATGCACCGCGCCAAAGGAAGCACCGGAGCTTGGCAGCCTCTGAGGAACGACACGGCGGGCACGACGCGGCTCGACGACGGGGAACTCGTGGTGATCCGACCCTCCGACTTCGATAGCCCAAAAAAATACGACTCTGGAAACCCGCCGGAGGAGTTGTTGGAGTATATTTATCCTACTACAACTCCTTCCACGCGCCCCCAGGATTGCTGGTATTTGGCTGTGAATGTGGATCTCACGGAACCGGCGTACGCGAATATTCGCAGTCATGAGTTCGTGGTGGTGGGGCTCACGCGGGGGGATCCGCTGGTGAACGCTTCTAATCTAGACGGGACGTCGAGGTCGAACATTCTCCTCGACTTGGGCGACGGTGCGAAGCAGTGGACGCTGGGGGAGCCGTCCGCGGTGATGACTTTTTCGGGAACGTCGTAGGGGTTCGCTGCGGTGGCTACTCGAATCTTAAGGTGGTCTACGGGGGTGCTGGCTGCCGTCGTAGTGTCTGCTTGCGGTGGTGGGGCGCCTCAGCTTGAGCCTCCGAGGGTTGGGGGGTCTGCGGAGACTTCTCTAGCTGGGGCCCCGGTTCTCGTCCCCGAGCCGCGGCCGGTGCCGCCGGTTTCCGCTGGCACTTCGGATCCCGCGGGTTCGGTTCCTGATGCTGCGGTTCCCCCTCTTGTGGGGGGTTCTTCGGTTTCAGCTAGTTCAGAAGCAGCGGGCGCCGGTGCGCCCTCTCCGCCGGCTGGGGTTTCCTCTCCGCCGGCTGGTGCGTCTTCTCCGTCTGTGGGTGAGGAGCGGGGGGTGTTCGTGGATGTGAGCGCTGGGTTATGGTATTCGTGCGGTTTGCGCGCCGAGGGTTTTGCGGATTGTTGGGAGTGGGGGCTCGGTACCCTGGGGGAGGATTTCCGGATGATAGTGTCACGTAATTGGAGTGAGGATTCTGTGGATGCTGTGGTGCCGGGGGGTGTGTTCGTGGATGTGAGCGCTGGTTGGGGGAATGCGTGCGGTGTGCGCCCGTCGGGTGTGTTGGTGTGTTGGGGGCGTCATCGTGACGTGGTGGTTTCCCCGCCTGTGGGCGTGTTTTCGGAGGTGTCTGTGGGGGTGGAGCATGCGTGTGCTGTGCGTGTGGATGAGAGGGTGGTGTGCTGGGGTTCTACTAGGTGGCGTCAGCCCGTGGACAGGCCCCCGGAGGGCGTGTTCACCGATTTCACAGTTGGTAACGGTTTCGGCTGTGGTGTGAGGGTGGATCGTTCCGTGGAGTGCTGGGGTTCAGGTTTCACTTCTTCGTGGGGGCACATCGGCGAGTTAGTATCGGTCCCCGAGGGGGAATTCAAAAGTGTTAGCGCTAGGCGGGGGCGTCGGCATGTTTGCGGGTTGCGCGTCGACGGGAGGGTGGAATGCTGGATGAATCGCAACGAGCAGGAGCACACATTTTCGCATCTCATCCCCCCGGGGGGAGAGTTCGCTTCTATCCTCAGCGCCGCGGACGGCATTTGCGGGATGCGTCCCACTGGGGTGGTGGAGTGCTGGGACGTGGACGGAGACAGTTGGTTGGCCCCCACGCCCGGAGTTGATCTTACTTGGGGTTTCGGGGAGGGCGAGGCTTGCGGTTCTCCCACTTTAGCGTATTCAGCGTACCGAGTTTGCTGGGCGTCGGGGTCCGGTTCGCCTGAGGAGGTCACGGGGATAGTTTTTGGGTATAATTACATTTGCGGCCTGCGTCCTAGCGGGGAAGTTGTCTGTGATTACTTCGACGACTTTTTTGTTCCCTTGGGCGAGCAGTATCTTTATCGTTACCCGGAGGGCGAGTCCCCGCTGGAGCCCCCAGGGGGTGCGTTTACTGCTTTAACGGTGAGCAGTCATTTCGTCTGCGGGCTGCGCCCCGGGGGGGCGGTGGAGTGCTGGGGGCAGGACCTTTACGGGGAAACCTCCCCTCCAGAGGGGAGGTTCACCCAGATAAAAGCGGGGCGCTCCGTCACCTGCGGTCTGCGCTTCGAAGGGGAACTTGAGTGCTGGGGTTTCCGAGGCCCGCAGAGCAGGATCGTCCCCCCTAGTGGGAGTCTTATGAACGTTCACGCAGGCTGGGGCGGCCTCGAAGTGAGTCTAAACGGCGGATACTATGCGAGGGATGATTGGGGGTACTCCTGCGGGCTGCGCCCCGACCGGAGCGTGGAATGCTGGGGTGATGATCTTAGAGGAAGATCTTTGAGTTCGTTCGCCGCTCCTGAGGAGGAAGCCATCAGGGTATTCCCCCCTGAGGGTGAGTTCACCGAGGTCGGGGTGGGTGAGTATGAAGCCTGCGGACTGCGCCCCACGGGGGTAGTGGACTGCTGGGGACCCGCCTGGGTGAACTTCGATGACGGGACCCTCACCTATGACGCCCGCGACGCCGGCGGAGAAGGATACACGGCCCTCAGCGTGGGCGGCGAATATACCTGCGCTCTCCGCCGCGATGGCGCGGTGGACTGCTGGAACGCTGACCGCTCAACCACTTACCAACAACAAGGCCCCTACACTGCCATAAGCGCCGGCTACGGGCACCAATGCGGCATCCTGGAAACAGGAAACATCCACTGCTGGGAAGGCAACACTCCAGGCGGCCACGACTGGGACGAAACCACCTTCCCAGCCAGCGAAAAAACCTGAAATCAGAGGGGAGCCGTCCGCGGTGATGACTTTTTCGGGAACGTCGTAGGGGTTCGCTGCGGTGGCTACTCGAATCTTAAGGTGGTCTACGGGGGTGCTGGCCGCCGTCGTAGTGTCTGCTTGCGGGGGCGGGGCGCCTCAGCTTGAGCCTCCGAGGGTTGAGGGCCCTGCGGGGACTTCCCTGGCAGGGGCACCGGTTCCCGCCCCCGAGCCGCGGCCGGTGCCGCCGGTTTCCGCTGGCACTTCGGTGCCCGCTGGTTCGGTTCCTGATGCTGCGGTTACTCCTCTTGTGGGGGGTTCTTCGGTTTCAGCTACTTCAGAAGCAGCGGGCGCCGGTGCGTCTTCTCCGCCGGCTGGGGTTTCCTCTCCGCCGGCTGGTGCGTCTTCTCCGTCTGTGGGCGGGGGGCGGGGTGTGTTCGTGGATGTGAGCGCAGGGTTGGGGTATTCGTGTGGTTTACGCGTTGAGGGTTTTGTGGATTGTTGGGAGTGGGGGCTTGGTACCTTGGGGGAGGATTGGTGGGAGTTGGAGCATCGGCATTGGAGTGATGATCCTGTGGATGCTGTGGTGCCGGGGGGTGTGTTCATGGGTGTGAGCGCTGGTTGGGGGAATGCGTGCGGTGTGCGCCCGTCGGGTGTGTTGGAGTGTTGGGGCAGTCATCGTGATGTGGTGGTTTCCCCGCCTGTGGGCGTGTTTTCGGAGGTGTCTGTGGGGGTGGAGCACGCGTGCGCGGTGCGTGTGGATGAGAGGGTCGTGTGCTGGGGTTCTACTAGGTGGCGTCAGCCTGTGGACAGGCCCCCGGAGGGCGTGTTCACTGATTTCACAATTGGTTTCGGTTTCGGCTGCGGTGTGAGAGTGGATGGTTCCGTGGAGTGCTGGGGGGAGGGTTTCACTAATGCGAGGGGGCGTGTTGGAGATTTTGTGCCGGTCCCTGAGGGGGAGTTCAAAAGCGTTCATGCCTGGTGGGGGCAGAATAATGTTTGCGGGTTGCGCGCCGGCGGAGGCGTGGAGTGTTGGGGGGATTATAAAGAGAGGGAGGGGAATAATTATCTTCCTTCTCCGGAAGGGGAATTTGCTTCCCTCTTGGCGGTTAGGTCGGGCGCAGCCTGCGGTTCGCGCCCCACTGGGGTGGTGGAGTGCTGGGGCTTGGACGGCGACAGTTGGTTGGCCCCCACTCCCAGGGATGATCCTGCTTGGGTTTTCGGGGAGGGCGACGCTTGCGGTGTTTTCACTTCGGCGTATTCAGCGTTCCGAGTTTGCTGGGATTCGGGGGCCGGTTCGCCGGAGGAAGTCACAGGGATGGTTTTTGGGTATAACTATATTTGCGGCCTGCGTCCTAGCGGGGAAGCCGTCTGTGATTACTTCGACGACTTTTTCGTTCCCTTAGGCGAGCAGTATCTTTATCGTTACCCGGAGGGCGAGTCCCCGCTGGAGCCCCCAGGGGGTGCGTTTACTGCTTTAACGGAGAGCGATCATTTCGTCTGCGGGCTGCGCCCCGGGGGGGCGGTGGAGTGCTGGGGGCAGGACCTTTATGGGGAAACCTCTCCGCCAGAGGGGAGGTTCACCCAGTTGAAGGCAGGGAGTTCCATCACTTGTGGGCTGCGCCTCGAAGGGGAACTTGAGTGCTGGGGTTTCGAAGGCCCGCAGAGCAGGATCGTCCCCCCTAGTGGGTCTCTTATGAACGTTCACGCAGGCTGGGGCGGTCTAGCAGTGAGTATAAACGGCGGATACTATGAGAGGATGGATTGGGGGTATTCTTGCGGGCTGCGCCCCGACCGGAGCGTGGAATGCTGGGGTGACGACCCTGACGCTCACATTTCTTGGGCGGCCTTCATCATGCTCTTCTCTCCTGAAGGTGAGTTCAGCGAGGTCGGAGTGGGTGAACATGAAGCCTGCGGGCTGCGCCCCACGGGGGTAGTGGAATGCTGGGGACCCGCCTGGGTGAACTTCGATGACTGGACCCCCACCTATGACGTCCGCGACGCCGGCGGGGAAGGATATACAACCCTCAGCGTGGGCGGCGAATACACCTGCGCCCTCCGCAGCGGCGGCGCGGTGGACTGCTGGAACGCCGACCGCTCAACCACTTACCAACTAGAAGGCCCTTACACTGCCATAAGCGCCGGCTACGGGCACCAATGCGGCGTCCTGGAAACAGGAAACATCCATTGCTGGGAAGGCAACACTCCAGGCGGCCACGACTGGGACGAGACCACCTTCCCCGCCAGCGAAGAAAACTAGAAACAGGGAGAGCCGTCCGCCGTGATGACTTTTTCGGGAACGTCGTAGGGGTTCGCTGCGGTGGCTACTCGAATCTTAAGGCGGTCTATGGGGGTGTGGCTGGCCGCCGTCGTAGTGTCTGCTTGCGGCGGCGGGGCGCCTCAGCTTGAGCCTCCGAGGGTTGAGGGGTCTGCGGAGACTTCTCTAGCTGGGGCCCCGGTTCCCGTCCCCGAGCCGCGGCCGGTGCCGCCGGTTTCCGCTGGCACTTCGGATCCCGCGGGTTCGGTTGCTGATACTGCGGTTCCGCCTCTTATGGGGGGGTTTTTCGGTTTCAGCTACTTCAGAAGCAGCGGGCGCCGGTGCGTCTTCTCCGCCAGCAGGCGTTTTCTCTCCGCCGGCTGGTGAGCTTTCTCCGTCCGGGGGCGTTTCCCCTCCTCCTGTCGGTGGGCCTTCTCCGTCTGCTGTGGGGGAGGGTCGGGAGATATTCGTGGATGTGAGCGCTGGTTTTAGGTATTCGTGTGGTTTGCGTGAGGGGGGCGGGGTGGAGTGTTGGGAGTGGGGGCCGCATCCTTTGGGGGAGCATTGGTGGGGAATACAGCAAGATTCTTGGAGCGGTGATCCTGTTCTTGTGTTTCCGCCTGCGGTCTGCGCCGTGACGGGTCGGTGGACTGCTGGGAGGCCGCGGCCCGCCGCGAGCGGGGCCGCTCTGAGATTCACCACAGGGAGGGTCCTTATATTGCGGTGAGCGCCGGTTACGCTCATCAGTGCGGCGTGCTTGCGGCAGGCGACATTCACTGTTGGGAAAGCCGCGGCGCAAACCCCGCAAACTGGGAAGAAATCACCATCCCCGCCTCAGGCGAAACCTGAAACCACAAGAGGGAAGACCTAGCCGGCATCCTAGAGGAGAAGGCCAGGATTTTCCCATTGAACATTCTTGTGCTCACGCTCGCCGCGGGCGCCCTAGTTGGGGGATGCACGGAGGAGACTACGTCAGAGAGCCTCGCAGCACCAACGGAACAAATAGGCTCAACTCAGCGTAGGCGGGGAGCGTGCGGTCGTGATCGCCGGTCAATACTCCTGCTAGCGAGACTCCTGCTAGCGAGAAAAAATACACAAAACTCAGCGTGGAGGGGAATTCACCTCCGCCCTGCGGAGCCGCGGAACATGATGTAGCGGAACATGTATACTGCTGGAATGCGAGCAGACCATCACCTGAGAACCCAGGCCCCTGCACAGCCATCAGCGCCGGCTGCGGCCACCAATGCTGCGTCCGCGCCGCCGGAGACATCCAATGCTGGAACTAAGCAACTGCGTGCCTGCGCCGGTCACGAGATGCGCCGACCCGAACAAGGTCGTGCGTCCGCGGTGATGACTTTCCCGCGGGCTTCTTAAGGTGCCTAAGATGTTCGGCGGGCGTGTTCTGTTGCGTTTGGCGGTGTGTCTGGCTGTGGTGGCTGCTGCGTGTTCTGCTGAGTCGTCTTTGCTTGAGCCTCCAGTGGTGCCACCGGTTCCGGTTCCTCCTGTCGAGTTTTCAGTTCCGCTGCCTCCGCAGGGTGGCGAGGTGTCTTCTTCGACTGTTGAGCCTCCTGTTGCTGGACCCGCGGGTGAGCCTCTGGATGAGGGAGGGGGGAGCGGGGCTGGGGAGGGAGCCGGGGGAGGGGATGAGCTTGATGGTGGTGTTGGCGCGCCTCCGCCGGTGGTGCCTGTGGTTCCGGAGGGTGAGCTGGAGGAGCCAGGGGCCGGCGGGCCGGATGGTGGGTTTCAGGGGGTTTTCGTGGACGTGAGTGCTGGTGCTGGGTATTCTTGCGGTTTGCGTGAGGGGGGTTCGGTGGAGTGTTGGGAGTGGGGGCGCCCTACTTTTGAGCATGATTGGAGGGGCTGGAGCGGGGATCCTGTTGATGTGCTTCCGCCTGTTGGGGTGTTTGCTTCGGTGAGTGCTGGTTGGGGGAATGCTTGCGGTTTGCGCCCTTCGGGAGAGTTGGAGTGTTGGGGGCCTAACCGTAGTGAGGTGGTTTCTCCTCCGTCTGGCGTGTTCTCTGGGGTGTCGGTGGGGGTGGAGCACGCTTGCGGGGTCCGCCCTGGGGGGCGGTTGGAGTGTTGGGGTTCGTCTGGTCGGCTTCGCCCTGTGGGTTTGCCTCCGGATGGGGTTTTCTTGGATTTCGCTGTGGGCCGCGATTTCGGTTGCGGTGTGAGGTCGGATCGTTCTGTGGAGTGCTGGGGGGAGGGTTTCTCAGGCCGCGGTGAGCCTTATTGGGTGCCTGAGGGTGAGTTTGTGAGTGTTCATGCGGACGGTAGCAATGTTTGCGGGTTACGCTTGGGGGGGGAGGTGCGGTGTTGGGGGAACTTTAGCGACGCTGTTTCTTATATTGCTCCTAGCGGGGAGTTCGCTTCCTTGCTGGGTGTGCATTACAGTACTGCTTGCGGGCTGCGCCCTGGGGGGGAGGTGATCTGCTGGAGGGGGGGCAAGGAGGGGGAGTTTCTTAGCTGGGAGGTCCCCGATCCCGAGGTGGGTTCTCCTATTTCGGGCGAAGGCGGTGCTTGCGGCGCCCATTTTACTGGTAAAAGGTTCTGCTTCGGGTCAGGCAGTGAGGCTGGTCCCTCTGAGGAGGTGAGTGGGATCGTCGGTTACAAGAACTTTCGTTATCCGGTGGGTTACACACGTGTGGGTTATGAATATTATTGCGGGTTGCGCCCTGGGGGGGGGAGGCGGTCTGCGATTATTTTGGGGATTTAGAGTACAGTTATTTGTGGGAAGATGAGGAATTGTATCCGTTTCCGCCCGCCCCCGCTGGTGCTTTCACCGTTTTGAAGGCGGGTATGGAATTCTTCTGCGGGCTGCGTCTTGGGGGGGGAGGCTGTCTGCTGGGGGGGAGGCTACTACGGCCTGCCTTTACCCCCGGGCGGCGTTTTCACTAAAATAGACACAAGCTATTACTTCGCCTGCGGGCTGCGCCCCTCAGGAGAGATTACCTGCTGGGGTTACGGTGGTGAGCAGAGCAAGATCATCCCCCCCAAAGGAGAAAGTTACGCGAGCGTTCACGCCGGCTGGAGCGACCTCGCAGAAGTGGGTGAATTTGATTGGGGCTTGTCCTGTGGTTTGCACACTGGAGGTGGGGTGGATTGTTGGGGTGAAGGCAGGTACTCTAAATTCGGGTCGAACACTCGGTTCGACCGCGAGGAGGAGTTCGTACAGGTCGAGGCGGGGAAAGAGGACTTCTGCGGGTTGCGCCCTTCCGGGGTGATCGAGTGCTGGGGGGCAGGCCCGGGTTTCACGCCTGAAGGTGAACTCGTAGTCGAAGTTCACGATGTTGGCGGAGAAGGCTACAGGTCTCTTAGTGTGGGTGGGGAGTTCGCTTGCGGGTTGCGCCACGACGGGGCTGTGGACTGCTGGAATCCCGGCGGCGAATCCCCCTACCACAGGGAAGGGCCTTATACTGCGGTGAGTGCTGGTTTTGCTCATCAGTGTGGTGTGCTGCGCTCTGGTGACGTGGAATGCTGGGAAGGTGATGGTTCCGGGAGCCCTAGTTCGGGTGAGGTTGTTTTCTTTGCTGCGAAGCCTTGCAGGCTGGTGGGGGGGGGGGGGGTGTTCTCCTCGTGTTGACAGTTTGGAGGTCAGCGGAGGCCCGCTGGGTGGGTTCGTTTCGGTGAGTTCTGGTTTGGGGTACTCGTGCGGTTTGCGCGGCGGCGGCGAGGTGGAGTGTTGGGAGTGGGGAGGGGATTCATTGCCAGAGCAGTGGTGGGAGCTGCAGTGGGTTTCATGGGGCGGTGAGGCTGGGGAGGGTGCCCCTGGGGGCGTGTTCGAGTCGGTGAGCGCTGGTTGGGGGAACGCCTGCGGGCTGCGCCCCGGGGGGGAGTTAGAGTGCTGGGGGCCGAACCGCAGTGAAGTGGTTTTCCCGCCTGCGGGCGTGTTCACAGAAGTCTCAGTTGGGTTGGAGCACGCTTGCGCGACGCGGCTGGACAGTAATGTGACTTGTTGGGGTTCTTCGGGTTTTCGTCAGCCTTCTATTCTGCCTCCCGAGGGGGTGTTTACTGACTACACGCTTGGCTACAATTTCGCTTGCGGGATACGTGAGAGCGGTTCGGTGGAGTGCTGGGGGCAGGGTTTCTCCTCCCCGCGTCCCCCTCACTACCGTCTCCCGCCTTCGGAGCGTTCCGAAGACGACGCTGTCACGCGCTACGATTGGTGGGGGTGGGAGCCTCCCCCAGTTCCCAGCGGGGCGTTCGTGGATATCCATTCTTGGGTGGAAGGGGCTTGCGGGTTGCGTCCCTCCGGTGCGGTGGAGTGCTGGAGTTACGTCCTATATAATGGGGAAGGGTCTTGGTCCCCGGAAGGAGAGTTCGCTTCCATCTTGTTCGTGGATGTTTGGGACTTTTGCGGAGAGCGGGTCGGCGGGGAGGTGGAGTGCTGGCGGATCAGGGGTGAGAAAATCCCGTTTCCGTATCCGCCGTCGTTGTGGGAGGATGTTAGTTTCGGTGAGGGCAGCGCGTGCGGGCGCGTCCGGAGCGGGGCGCGGTTCTGTTTCAACGTCGGCGAGGGCGGTGAGCCTGAGGAGGTCGCGGGGATTCTGACTGGTTTGAATTATGCCTGCGGGCTGCGCCCTGGTGGGGAAGCGGTTTGCGAATACTTCGACGATTACTACAGTGCGAAGGGTCTTCTTGGGGAGTTCCGGTTCCCGCAAGGAGCGTCTCCGATGGAAACTCCCGAGGGGATTTTCACAGCGTTGGAGATGGGGAGGGGTGGCTTCGTCTGCGGGTTACGCCCCGCAGGGGAAGTGGACTGCTGGGGGTCGAACAAGTACGGGCAGTCCTCCCCGCCAGAGGGGAGTTTTACTCAGATACAAGCGCAAGCGTCTGCTTACTCAGTCTGCGGTTTGCGTCTCTCAGGTGAGATAAACTGTTGGGGCTACGGTGGCAAGCAAAGCAAAAAAGTGCCGCCTAGGGGCCCGCTGAGCGGCGTTCACGCCGGCTGGGGGGGACTGGAAGTGTGGGAAAAGCAAGACGCTGGGCAGGGAAGCGGGGCTTCTCTGGACGATTACGAGCAGAAGATGGACTGGGGTTACACCTGCGGGCTGCGCCGCCCCGCAGGTGAAGCGGTCTGCTGGGGGGACGATTCATCACAACCCATCCCAGGGGACTGGTGGACCTTTTTGGAAGAAGTGAACGAGGAAATAGCCGTCACCCGCCTGATCCCCCCTGGGGTGTTCACCCAAATAGGAGTAGGGAAAACGCAAGCATGCGGTTTGCGCCCCACCGGGGTCATCGAATGCTGGGGCCCCGACTGGATCACTCTAGAAGGAGAGAGCGCTTATTACACCAGTGAAGAGAAATATGTGCAGCTCAGCGTAGGCGGAGAACTCACCTGCGCCCTAAGGAGCAGCGGAACAATAGACTGCTGGAACGCCGACGAGAGCATCAGCTACGAAAAACAGGGTCCCTACACAGCAATCAGCGCCGGCTACGACCACCAATGCGGCGTCCTGGAAACAGGCGACATCCAATGCTGGGGAGGCAACACCCCAGGCGAATATGATTGGGACGAAACCACCTTCGTCGCCAGCGAAGAAAACTGAAAACCAGGGGAGAGCTTCGGCGACAAATCGAGCTTTCCCGAATTTACCCCTAATCGACTTTGTCTTCGTTCTTAACTGCTCCTTAGCCCCATTGAGCAAACGATTCGTATGTCGTCCTCCTCCAAATCCTGCTCGGCTACACAGAGGCGGCCGCCTCGATGCAGCTCGATGAGCACTTCCGCCAACTCGTCGAGGGTGCGCTCTCTCAACGCCCTAGCGAGCGTCTGCGAAGCCCGTTCTCTCAGCGGCTTGCGGTAGAGGTCGTCGAGGGCAGCCTTCAAATCGGCTTCGATGAGCGTGCCTGTGAATCGGTCGAAGTTGCCGTGCAGCCTGTCCCAGCATCGTTTGCGGATGCCGGAGAGCGCCCCCTCCGGATATGAGGCGGGCGTTCTGAGAGGCCCGGTGACCGCCGAACTCACCAGTGCGTGGTGATCCTCAAGCGGCCGGAGTGCCTCCGCTTCCGGCTCGCATCGGGCGCGAGCAAGCGCCTCGGCGGGAGAGATCAGTTCGGGCTCGCCGCCCGCGCCTCCGGCGGGGGTGAACGCCAGGGCGTCTAGCCCCAGCCTGCTCTGGGCATAGGTCACCACCCCGTCGGGGTGGGCGCCTTCGGAACTGCGCGTGGCGTAGACCACGTCGGGCAGGTTCTCCACCCGAGTCTTGAGTCGAGGGTCACCTTCGGTGGCTTTCCGCCAGATTTCGTAGGCCAGCGACACGTCGTCGGTGTCTTCCGCAGGGTCGTCGGCTTCAGGGTGGGATCGTTCGTCGTAGAGCCCCTGAATTACCTGCAGCTCGCCGAGTTCCCCGAAAAAGGATTCGTCGGAGCCGAACACGGCTGCGTTCTCCTCCAGACGGCGGCGGATGCGCCCGCGCAGCCTGATCAACTCTTCCACGTCGTCGGCGGGCAGGAAGGAGTAGACGAGCACCTCGGGCGACTGCTGCCCGATCCGGTCTACCCGTCCGGCGCGCTGGATGATCTTGACGATTGCCCAGGGGAGGTCGAAGTTGACCACGACGTGGGAGTCCTGGAGGTTCTGCCCCTCGGAGAGGACGTCGGTGGCCACCAGCACTCGCAGTTCCGTCTCGCCGTCTCTGAGCGTCCCTAGTTCCGTGTTCGCCTTGGGCGAGAAGCGTTTGGCCAGGGCGGTCGGATTTTCCGTAGCCCCAGACACCCAGTCCACAGATTTGATTCCGCGTTCCGCCAATGCGCCTGCGACGTACTCGGCGGTGTCCCGATACTCCGTGAAGACCAGCACCTTTTCGTCGGGGTGCTCCTCCGCCAAGAGCCTTTCCAGGGCGTCGAGCTTGGAGTCGTCCTCCTGTCTCCAGGCGCCGAAGCGTTCAAGCAGCCCTTGCAAGCCCCTGATGTCTTCGCGCAGGTCGCGCTCCAGCTCGTATCCAAAGAGGCTGCAGTCGATCCAGCGCATCTGTCGGCTGCCGCTTGCCCGCAAGTTGTCGTAGGCGTGGCGGGCGGCCCGTTCCCAGAACTCGGGCGCCCGAACCGCCCGCCCCCCGCGACCCCCTGCCTCTCCATCCTCCCCAGCCAGGCGCCCTGAATCAGCCACCCCTGAATCCTCAACCTCCCAATCCTCATCCTCCAGTTGAGCGTTAGACATTGAGCCGATGGGGAGTTTCTTGCCCGCTCTGAGCGCTGTAAGCCAGACCCAGTTGCGTAGCAGGTGTCTCTCCAGGCTCAGGATGAACGCCGCCCCAGAGCTCGAAAGGCGCTTGTAGAGCATGGTGAGCGTCACGCCCTTCAGGTTCCCCTGCAGCGCCCTCTTGAGGTCTTCGATGATCTGTTCCTCCTCCGTCGAGGGGTCGGACGTGCCGCCCTCGTCGAGATAGTGGGCGGCCGAGTATCGCGGCAGGCGAAGCTTCGCTATCTCGTCCAGAGTTTCCTCGGAGATCATCGCAGCGGCGGGGTCGGCCTGATCGAGCAGGTGGGGGATCGGTTTGGCCGTCCGCTCAGGGAAGTAGAAGCGGCCTCCCTCGGCGAAGTTCAGGTAGGCGCGTCCAGTCTCGTCGGTCAGTGCGTAGTTCTCTGTTATGAAACGGCGGGTGCGCCTCACCAGGAACAGCGACATTAGACGCTGCCAGTCGGAGCGCTCCTCGCTGAGACGGAACGCCTTGAGCGTCTGCGTCTTGCCGTCGCACCTTCGCAGAAACTCAGCAGCGTCCATCTGCCGCCTGGCGTGATCCGGCTGTATGCCTAGGCTCGCGTCCTCGTCGACGAACAGCGCTAGTTGGTTGGCGGCGTCTGAGAAGTCCACGTTGTAGGGAGTGGCGGTGAGCAGAACGACCTTGGATTCGTTGCGGCTTATGTAGTCCTTCAGGGCGGCGTAGTCCTGGCGTCCTCTGCGGCGCAGGTTGTGGCTCTCGTCCACGATCACCACCCGGTAGCGGCGCATGTCCTCGAGTTTCTTGACGGCCATCGACAGCGAGAGCACCCTGGCGTGCAGGCGGTAGTTGTATACGTACCCCTCCCACATGTCCACGAGGTTCTTGGGGCAGACGATGAGGGTCTCGGTGCCCCTCTCCTCTTGCCAGAGGCGGGCTATGGCCGTGCCTACGATCGTCTTGCCCAAGCCCACGACGTCGCCGATCATCACCCCGCCGCGGCGGTCGAGAATCCGAGCGGCGACCTGCACGGCCGCAGCCTGAAAGTCCAGCAGCTTTGACCGCAAATCCTTCGGGAGGCCGTATTCCACTAAACCCTCGCGTGCGTCCCGTGAGAGGTGATAGGCCATCTTCAGATAGACCAGGTAGGGGCTGAGCGGCTTCTCTGACGCCCAGGACGTCTCCACGATGTTGATGAGGTCGTCGGTCACGTCGACGCTGAACTGATCCTCCCAGCGGTCGTCGAACCAGCGCTGGAGTTTGGCGGAGGCGTCGTGGTCTAGGACGTCGACGTTCAGCTCTCCCTGGTTGGCGAGCCCGGCAAGGGTCAGGTTGGAGGAGCCCACGTATCCGGTCTTCGGGTTGTCGCTGCTCTTTCGACTGCAGAGGTAGAGCTTGGCGTGCAGGCGGTGACGCAGATGCAGCCGTACCGCCGCTTCGCCCGAGGCGAGTTGGCGCTTGAGGGATCGGAGAGCGGCCTCGTCGGCGGGGGAGGGGACGCCGTAGGTCAGCTGCCGGCGCAGGTCGGCTAGGGCGCTTTCCTTCAGGCGGGCGGCGGTCTGGTTGTCCATCGGCAGCGCAGGTCTTGCGCTCAGGGCTTTCCGCAGGTCGCTGGCGGGGCGTTCCGCCATGCCTATGAGCAGGCGCACCTTGGGTTCGCCGCCTTGCGGCTGCATGGTCTCGACGCTGTCGGCGAGTTGCGACCAGCCGCGGAGGTTGAAGTAGCCGACGCAGGCGTCCAGCCGGTGGGAGGTCGCAAGGGACTCGCGGAGCGCCGAGTTGAGGTGCTCGTTGATGTTGTCGAAGATGCGGGGCATCGATCAGAGAGAAGTTTCTTGCCGGCTGTCTTCCAGCAGTTTCTCGAATCGGCGGTAGCGGCTTTCTACCGACTCTGCGGCTGCGGGGTTCGGATTACGGGGCGCTCCGAGGCGCGCCCAGCGGGCTGCGTCGGCTAGGTCGTCTTCCAGTCCTGCGGTGATGCGGGCGGCGAAGGCGGCTCCCAGCGCAGCCCCCTCCGTTACGGCGGCTGCCTCGACCGGAAGACCGGTGCAGTCCGCCAGGGCTGCCAGCCACGGGCCGCAAGCCGCCCCGCCGCCTCCCGCGACGATGCGCCTAGCTTCCACCCCCGACGCCTCGACGATGCGGCGCACCATGAACCCTGAAGCCTCATAAGCGGCTCGAAACAGGTGCTTCCTTCCGTGGTTGCGGTCGAGTCCGTGAACCGACGCCGTCTTGGCTCTGCCAGCGGCTGCGATGCGTTCGGGGCGCACCGAAGGCACCCAGACGGGCAGGTCGCCGCAGGCGGCTTCGCTTAACTCCTGCTCGTCTTCGCTCGCACGTGCGTTCCCGTCCAGCAAGAAGCGCACTCGATCCAGGAACACCCCTCCAGCGCTCGACGGCCCGCCGAGGAGGAAGCGGTCAGGTGCTATGTGAGGCATCGACCAGAGACCGGGAACCTCTTCTGGGCGTTCGCTGACCACCCAGCAGACGAGTGCCCCTCCCAGGGTCACTAGGACGTCCCCCGCCTCTGCGGCGCCCGAAACCGCCAACTCCGCCAACCCGTCGATGATCCCCCCGCACAGGGGGGCGCCCGCCGCTTCGCCGACTGCTGACCAGCCCCGTGCCAGGGCGGGCAGTTGTTCAGGGGAGGCGCCCGCTTGGGCGCAGAGTGCTGCATCCCAGCCGTCGGCTCCCAGCAGCGGCGAGGCTGCCAGGGCGCTGATCTCGTCCAGCGCCGCCACCCCCGCCAGGGTGAAGTTGGCGACCGTGGTGGCAGGCCAGTAGCCGCGGGCGTCGGGATACTCACGAGCCAGCCAGCGCAGAAAGCCGGCCTGTTCGCCGTTGCTGATGGGCGTCCCTTCGCTTGCTTCTCCCCGCGAGTCGCCGTAGATCAGTCCTTCTCCGAGCGGCCTGCCGTCTGCGTCCACAGCGGTCAGCGACGGCAGCAGGGAGGAGACGCAGGCTCCCTGAACCTCTGCGCGTCCGTCCAAGTCGGACAGGACGGCTTCCCAGACTTCGCCGACTCCGGCGTGCCAGGCGTCGGCGGCGTCGTGCTCTGCCGTCCCGGGCGAGGGTGAACGCAACTCGTGCGGGCGTCGGCGTCGTGCCAGGACACGCCCGTTCTCATCGGCCGCCACCGACTTGACAGAGGTAGTGCCTATGTCGATGCCCACGGTCACCCCCCGCCGAGGCGGGCTCGTCGGGCTGGCTGGGCTTGCCGTGCTCATCGGGCGGCTAGCTCGGCTTCGATCACGTCTTCGCCCTCGACCGCCCCGCCTCGCTTCTGCTCCTCCCGAAACCCTTCCGCTCCGCCGAACTGAGCGGCGGCATCCGCTGAAGCCTCAGGGACTCCGTCGACGAACGTGATGCGTGCGACCCCTGCTGCTGGGACTCGCGGACCGGGTGTGAGGATTCCGGTGAGGTTCAGCGGATCGGTGGCGTAGACGCTCACACGCTCCCCGCTGCGCTTTAGCCCGCGTACCCGGCGCAGGTCGTCGGCCGCTGCGGGCAAGGCGTACTGCTCCCCCGAGAAGCCGCTCACGAAGAGCCCTCCCCGCACCAGCCCGCGGGCTTCCAGCCGCCGAAGCGCCCAGAGGATGTCGCGCCAGGGAAGCGTCAGCGATTCCACCCGCATCAGGTCACGGAAAACCACGCCCCAGCGGGCGAGCAACTGCTCGGCCACCGCTTCGGCTAGGGCATCCGGCTCGTAGTCATCTTCGGGCAGTGTCAGGAGAGACCAGCGCCCCACAGGGCCGGTCGCAGAGGAGCTGCCGCGTCGCAGACCGGCGCCCCGCCGTCCGCCGAGATGCGTGCTCCGTCTGGCGCGTGCCCGTGCTCCGAACAGCGAACGCAGCGCCCCGAAACCGTCGGCGGTGAGCAGTCCGCGGGCGACCCCCTCGGTGAGACCTGCGGCGATGTCTGCTGGCAGCCTTCGGCAGTCTGTGGCCAGTTCCGAGCCGAAGCGGGCGCCGCGGCGCTCTAGCGCCTCCAGGATTTCGGCTGCGGCGCCGGTTTCCGGCAGCGAGGGCGTGCCTTCCCCGCGTGCGGCGGCCATGAGCCAGCCGGCGTCGGCGCGCATCGCCAAGGTGATGGGCGTGGAGCGGGACGCCGCTGCGCCGCGCTGTGTGTCGTCGTTGCTGCGGATGCTCAGCCGTCCCCAGAGAAGTTCGCCTGACAGGCAGAGTTCGTCCAGCCAGAGTGGTCGATAGGCGCTGATGCGGCTGGTCAGCACGTGCTTTTCCCATGCCCCTGCAGCGGTTTCGTAACCCTGGAGTTGCGACGCTACCGCCCGCAGACCGGCCCGCCCGCGCACTCGAGTCTCTGGGGTTGCGTGCTGCCAGCGCAGGAGGAAGCGCATGAAGTCTGCTGCGCTGCTGGGCTGGACGCCCGCCCGCCTCCGCTTCAGGGAGTAGACGTGTATGCGGGTGAGCAGGCGTCTGCTGCACCACTGCAGGTCGGGCAGGTCGGCTTCGCTCTGTGCGCCTGCGGAGTCTGTCTGGGTTCCGTCGATCTTGTTCTTCAGCCTGCCGCTGCTCGTCTCACCGCCGCCCGCCTGCTGTCTGTCATCCCCCTCCTCTCCCTGAACTTCGAATCGACCGGAGATCGCAAACCCTTCCGCTTCCAGTGCGCCGAGGGCGCTCCGAATCTGTGACTCCGCTAGGGAAGTGGAGGCGGCGAGACCGGTCGCCGTCACCGGCCCGGTGATCTCCAAGCGGCCTCGCACAGCCTCCCTGATCAGGTCGGCGTCCCCGTCAGCGTCCCTACCCTCAACTTCAATCTTAACTTTAACTTCACTCTTGCCTTTGGGGTCGGCACCGGTCAGCAGCCGCCTCACGCCTGACCGATTGGCTGCCGTGCACCAGTGATCCCGCACTAGGTCGGCGCGACCGGCGTTCTGAAGCCGGTCGAAGTATTCCTGCCACTCCGCCTGAGGGCGGCAGATCACCAGAGAAGACAGCAGATCGTGCAGTTCGTCGGGGTCGCGTACGTCTGGCGCTGCTTCGGCCCGCACCCGCTCCACCGCATCCGGACTCAGTGAGCCGATCTGGGTTAAGTCCACGGGCAGGCCGCGGGGAGTCCGCACGGCGCGGCTGCGCCTCTCCTCCAGCGGAGCGTCGTCGAGGAAGGTGAACGGACGCCCGTTCAGGATTTCGTGGGATAGGGGAGAGGGCTCGGGGGTGTCGCGCACTTCCACCTGAACTTTTCCGGATCGCAGGTCTTCCAGCAGCGCCTTCAGCCCGTCGACGTCGGCAGCTTCGGTCAGGGCGTCGGCGACGGTCTGACGCACCAGCAGGTGGTCGGGTATCGGGATGGGGCCGGCAAGGTTTTCGCCGCAGGCGGCGAGGGCGGGGAAGACGGACGCCATCATGTCGTCGGCCTCCATGCGCTGAATGGGCGGAGGGTTGCGCCGTCCCCGTTTGAAGCGCAGCACGACGAGCGCTCGGTTGAGGTTCCAGCGCCAGCGCACCGAGAACATGGGAGTCGGCAGGATGGCTTGCGTCAAGGTGTCCTCGACCGTCTCCGGTGCGAGCATTCGCATGACGCTCTCCAGCGGAAAGCTGTGCTGCGGCCCCAGGGATAGCGCAACGGCGTCGTCGTTGGCGGCGGCCTGCAGCTCGAAGTCGAACGTGCGGCAGAAGCGCTTGCGCAGAGCCAGACCCAGGCCGCGGTTGAGTCGACCTCCCCACGGGCTGTGGACGATCAGCTGCATGCCGCCGGTGTCGTCGAAGAAACGCTCCACCACCAGGCGTTCCTGCGTGGGGAGTGTGCCTAGGATGGCCCGGGACGCCGCCAAGTAGTCCACCACGGCCTCGGCCGCTTCCGGGGAGACACCGCAACTCTCAGCCACCGCCGCCCGCGCCGCCTCTGCGCCGTCGGGTGCGGTGCTTGTGTCGTTTGCGCCGTCTGTGCCGCTGCCCGTGCCGTTTGCGCCTGTCGTCCCCTCGTGCGCCGCCTCTGCGCTCTCGGAGAGGCGGCGCAGCACCTCTGCCCGCAGGTCGCTCACCTCACGGCTCAACTCAGCGGTGCGCGCCGGCGCCTCGCCCAGCCAGAACGGCAGCGTGGGCGGAGCGCCCGCAGCGTCGACCACCCTCACCACGCCGGACTCGATGCGCCTGATCCGCCAGGAGTGCGAGCCCAGCAGAAAGATGTCGCCCGCCATCGACTCGATAGCCCAGTCTTCGTTCACCGTTCCGATGAGCGTGTCGTCGGGGTCGAGCAGAACCCTGTAGTCGGCGGCGTCCCCGATGGCGCCTCCCGAGGTCAGGGCGGCCAGACGGGCGCCGCGGCGTCCGTGCGCTTCTCCCGCCTCTGCGTCGAGGTGCACGTATGCCCCCCGTCGTCCGTTTCCGCTCAGCACGCCCGAGTTCACGAACTCCAGCGCCTCGTCGAAGACGGCTCGGGAGAGGTCTGCGTAAGGGGCGGCGCGGCGCACTAACTCGTAGAGAGCATCCACCTGCCAACGCTCGGCGGCGCACTCCGCTGTGATCTGCTGGATGAGGATGTCGAGCGGAGCGACGGGCGGCGCAACGGCGTCTAGGCGACCGGCCCGCACGCCCGCCAGCAGCGCAGCGCACTCCACGAGTTGGTCGCGGGTGGTCGGAAAGATGCGGCCCTTGGGCACTGCCCCCACCGAGTGGCCGGAGCGTCCCACCCTCTGAAGGAACACGTTCATGCTGCGCGGGCTTCCGATCTGACACACCAAGTCGACCGGCCCTATGTCGATGCCCAGTTCCAGCGACGCCGTGGCCACCAGGGCGCGCAGTTCGCCAGCCCGCAGCAGGCTTTCCACCCTCAGCCTGCGATCCTTGGAGAGGGAGCCGTGGTGGGCGGCGACCTCTCCTTCGCCCAGACGCTCGCCGAGCATGTGGGCGGTTCGTTCTGCTTCACGGCGGGTGTTGACGAACACCAGCGTCGTCCGGTGAGCCTGGATCAACTCGGTGATCGAGTCCAATATCTCTGCCATCTGCTCGGCGGGGGCGACCGCTTCGAGTTCGCTGGGGGGCAGTTCCAGCGCCAAGTCCAACTTGCGGCGGTGACCGACGTCCACGACGCTGCAGTCGCCGCCGCCTTCCGTGCTGCCTACCAGCAGCCTCGCCAGCGTGGAGAGCGGGCGCTGCGTGGCGGAGAGTCCTATGCGCTTAGGACGCGTGCGGCAGACGTGCGCCAGCCGCTCCAGGCTCAGCGACAGGTGCGAGCCTCGTTTGTCGCGGGCGACCGCGTGGATTTCGTCGACGATCACCCATCGGGGGCTGCGGAGCATCTCGCGGCTGCGTTCGGCGGTCAGCAGCAGGTAGAGCGACTCTGGGGTGGTGATCAGAAAGTGCGGCGCTCGGCGCAGCATCGCCGCCCTCTCCGAAGGAGCGGTGTCGCCGGAGCGGACGGCCACGCGCAAGTCGGGCGGCTCGAAGCCGAGGGAGCGCCCCGCCTCGGCGATCTCCTTCAGCGGAGCGGTGAGGTTCTCGCTGATGTCGGCGGCCAGCGCTTTCAGGGGAGAGACGTAGACGACCAGGGTTTCGTCGGGCACGCCGCCTCGCTGGTGCAGCTGCCAGAGTTCATCGATGGAGCGCAGGAAGGCGGCCAGCGTCTTCCCCGAGCCCGTAGGTGCGCTCACGAGGACATGCCGCCCGCCGGCTAGGGCTGGCCAGGCTCCCGCCTGGGCTGGCGTAGGGCCGCCCGGGAAACGGCGTTCGAACCAGCTCCGCACAGCGGGGTGGAAGCCCGCTAGGACGGAGCTTTCCGGTGGGTTTTCCTGGTCTCCCGTGTCTTCGCGGACGGAGTTTTCCGGTTGCCCTCGGGCAGCGGAGTGGGCGTCGTTCATCGGCTACGACTGTAGTTGCCGCCCCCTAGCTCCCTAGGCTGCCTGCCCTCCCGCCCGCCTCCCCTGTCTGCCCCCTGTCTGCCTCCCCCGCTCGTTTCCTGTCCGCCCCGCAGGGTTTCGGGAATTATCCTTTGCGAATGCCCAACGACCCGCATCTGGACGTGCGCGGGCTGAGCGTTCGATACGGGTTGGCGCCTCCCGCCCTGATGGACGTCTCTATACAGGTTCCTGTGGGGGGCGTCGTCGCCCTGCTCGGGTCTAACGGGGCAGGAAAGACGACCTTCCTGCGCGCCCTCGGCGGTCTGCTGCCTTTTCACGGGGGGCGCATCACGCAGGGCGAAATACGACTCGAAGGCGACCTCGTTGATCGGACGTCGCCGGCGAAGTTGGTGCGCCGAGGCTTGGCGCAGGTCATGGAGGGACGGCGCATCTTCGCCGAACTGAGCGTGGAGGAAAACCTGGACGCCGGAGCAGTCACAGTGCAGAATCGGCAGCAAACCGAGGCGGTCAAGGCGGAAATACTCGAGACGTTCCCGGTGTTGGCCGAGCGGCTCAACGCCCGAGCAGGCTACTTGTCGGGCGGCGAACAGCAGATGCTGGCCATCGCTAGGGCGCTGATGAGTTCGCCGAAGCTGTTGCTGATGGACGAACCTTCTCTGGGTCTGGCTCCTCGAATCGTGGAGAGGATCGCCGAGATCGTCGTCAACCTCAACCGCTCCGGAACCTCGGTGCTGTTGGTGGAGCAGAACGCAGCCATGGCGCTTTCCACGGCTGACTACGCCTACGTGCTGCAGAACGGGCGGCTGCTCCTCCACGGGCCGGTCGCCGAACTGCGGGACGCCCCCGAAGTCAGGGACTTGTACCTGGGTCGGACGTCGGGGGAAGAGGGTTCGGATGGAGAGCCGACCGGCGCTCCAGCTAGCGCCGCGCCGCCTGCCCCCGCGCCGAGTGCGCCGGCTGCCCCCGAGAAGCAGGCCGTTGCCGCGCCCGCGCCGAGTGCGCTGCCCGCCCCTCCTCAATCCGACGCTCCTCCGCTGCTGGAGATCGAGGGCGTCAGCCTCTCCTTTGCCGGTGTGCTCGCCCTCTCGGAGGTGTCCTTCAAAGTTCGCAAGGGTGAACTGCTGGCGCTCATCGGGCCCAACGGCGCCGGCAAGACGTCGGTCTTCAACTGCATCAGCGGCGTCTACCGGCCTCAGCAGGGCGCAATTCACCTCGAGGGCAGCAGCCTGATCGGCTTGCGCCCCTTCCGCATCGCCGCCTCCGGCGTGGCCCGCACCTTCCAGAATCTGGGTCTGTTCGAAACCCTCGACGTGATGGAGAACCTCATGCTTGGCCGCCACGTCCGCATGAAGTCTGGTTTCCTGGCTGGCTCCGTCTGGTTCGGACGGGCGCGGCGGGAGGAGTTGGTGAACCGCCGGCACTGCGCCGAGTTGGTGGAACTCCTCGACCTCCACCCGTACGTGGGGCGTCCGGTGGGTCTTCTCCCGTACGGGGTGCAGAAGCGCATCGAGATCGGACGGGCCCTGGCAGCGGAGCCTCGCCTGCTGCTCCTAGACGAACCCGTGGCGGGGATGACAGGGGAGGAGAGCGAGCACGCAGCGGAACTCCTGGGCAGGATCAGGACAGAGATGGGTCTGACCATCCTCTTAGTGGAGCACCACCTGAGTTTGGTCATGAGGACAGCCGACCGCGTCGCAGCCATGAACTTCGGCGCCGTGATCGCCTCGGGCACGCCCGAGGAGGTGGCCGTCCATCCCGCAGTCGTAGAGGCCTACCTGGGCGCTGCGGGCGACGCTGCAGCCCGCGTCACAGCCCAGCCGACCCAGCCGACCCAGCCGAGCTAGGCGAGCAGACCGATGGATAAGTTCCTGCAGCTGCTGGTCTCCGGAGTCGCCCTCGGCAGCATCTACGCCCTCGTCGCCCTGGGGTTCGTGGTGGTCTACAAGGCCACGGGCGCTTTCAATTTCGCCCAGGGGGGGTTCGTAACTCTGGGCACGTTCCTCGTCTACCAGTACAGCGTGGACTGGGAGTTGAACTTCTGGCTGGCGCTCCTGCTTGCGACTTGCTCCATGGCGGCGGTCGGGGCTTTTCTGGAACGCGTCGTGATGCGCCGCACAGTTGGAAAACCGGCTTTCGCCGTGGTGCTGGTGACCCTCGGTCTCCTGCTGGTCATCGAGCAGGTGGTCCGGTCGGTGTGGACAGCCCCCGGTCTGATCCTGCCTGCGCCCTGGGAGAGCGGGCGCAGCGTCGTCGGAGGAGTCGTCCTGCGGCACGTCGACTTCTGGACGATCGGCTCGGCTGGGGTGCTTCTGGTGGCGTTCTTCCTGTTTTTCGGCCTCACGCGCACCGGCCTGGGGATGCGGGTCGCCGCCCTCGATCAGGAAGCAGCCGCTGCTCAGGGCGTATCGGTCGGTCGCTCCTTCTCCGTCTCCTGGGCGATAGCAGCCGCGGTGGCTCCCGTGGCTGGCGTGATGCTCACGAGCCGAGGCGGGTCAGCCCTCTCAGTGAACATAGGGTTCATCGCCCTGGCCGCCTTTCCGGCCATGATCCTGGGGGGGCTGGACTCCACGAGCGGCGCCGTGCTCGGAGGCATTCTGGTTGGCTTGGCCGAGATAATGACGCAGGGCTACCTCGACGACGTCTCTTGGCTGGGCTCCAACTTCGAGGTGGTGATGCCTTACCTGCTGATGGTGCTGGTGCTGCTCTGGCGCCCGCACGGACTGCTAGGCACTCCGCAGGTGGAGCGAGCGTGAACGTTCTAGAGGGCGGAGGCGCCCCCGACCCCAAGGATGACGCCTCTGGCGTCCCCGCTGAGGACGCCGCCGCTCCCGCCGCCGCCGACGCCTCCCGTGAGGCTGCCCCCGCCCCCCCCGCTCCCGCCGACGCCTCCCGTGAGCCCGCCCCCGCTGCCCCCGCTCCTGCTCCCGCCGACGCCTCCCGTGAGGCTGCCCCCGCCCCCCCCGCTCCCGCCCCCCGTCCTCGGGGGTTCCTGCGGCGCATGCTGCTGCCGCCCGACCCCGGGGCGTCCCCCGACGTCGGCAAAGTAACCCCGCTGCTCCCCTCGACCGGGGCGAAGGTCTCCACCCTCCTCTTCGCAGCGGGCATAGTGGCGTGTCCTTTCCTGCTAGACGACCCTTTCTGGATCACCGTTCTCGGCAACGCAGGCACCTTCGCTGCGGCAGCGCTGGGGCTGAGCCTGCTGACCGGCTTCACCGGTCAGGTCTCGCTGGGGCACGCCGCCTTCCTGACAATCGGCGGCTACATGGTGGGGCACTTCGGCGGGAGGTTGGGCTGGCCGCTGCCAGCCTGGCTGCTGCTGGCCGCGGCGGCGGGTGCGGTGGTCGGTGCGCTGGTCGGCCCCTTCGCCCTCAGATTCAAGGGAAACTACCTGGTTGTGGTCACTCTGGCGCTCATCTTCGCGGTGACCCACGCAGCCCGCAACTGGGAGAGTTTCACGGGCGGCTTCGACGGCGTCTCCACCCACGGGGCGCCTCTCGCCCTAGGGTCGCTGGACTTCGCCGGACTGAGGCTGTTCGGCAAGGAGTTCAGCCGCGAGCAGGGCTTGTTCTACCTGTCCTGGATACTGACGGGCCTGGGGGCGCTCCTGGTGCGCAACATCGTCCGCTCCCGGGCAGGACGCGCCATGCAGGCCGTCCGAGACCGTGACTTGGCCGCCGAGATGGTGGGGGTAAACACTGCCCGCTACAAGATCGCAGCGTTCGCCATCTCCAGCGCAATGGCGGCGGCGGCCGGCGCCGTTAACGCCGTCGGGCTGCGCTTCATCTCGCCGAACGAACCCCTAGCAGAGTTGTTCCTGTCGATTCGGTTCGTGGCCATCATCATCGTGGGCGGAATGGGCACCGTCTACGGCGCCGTGGTGGGGGCGCTGCTGCTGGGGCCTCTGCCTGAAGTCGTGAAGCGATTCGTGGAATACCTCGACTTCAACATCCCATGGCTGGATAGGCCGCTGGTGTCCACGCTGGCCTCCGAAAATCCGCTCTTCGGCGTCTCCGCCTTCAGCGAGATCGTCTTCGGTCTGCTGCTGGTGCTCTTCGTGCTCTTCTGGCCGCAGGGCGTGGCCGGCCTAGTCCGCTCCATGCGCGACCGCATCCGCAGAAGGGGGAGATTCCCGTTCCGGCGCTGAAGGGGCGTAGTCTTTTTCTATCAACGAACCAGGAGAAGAAATGAAACCCTGCCAAGAAACGACCCGACAGACATCTCCCCGCCGCCGTCCGCTCCGCCGGCGCGCCTTCGTCGCCGCGTGCGCGGCGGCGGTCTTGGTCTTGTTGGCGTCAGCGTGCGGCGGGGGAGATGAGCAGTCGTCCGCGCCCCCCACAGCCCCCGCGCCCCCAGCGGAACCGACGTCCCCAGGCGAGCCAAGCCCGCCGCCGGAGGGCACCGCCCCCGAATCGACCTCCACGTCCGCTCCTTCTGCCACCGGCGAAGAGCCGCCCACGACTACCTCCGGGGAGGGCGGCGCCTCTGAGCCTGACCCTCCCTCCGAGCCGCCGCAGCCTCCCGAGCCTCCCGAGCCGCCCTCTGAGCCTGAGCCGCCCCCGCCGCCCCCTCCAGCCCAGCCCCCCCAGCCCACGATCGGCTTCGACGGAAGCACGATCAAGCTGGGTTATCTGACCGACTCCTCTGGTTCGCTGGCGCTCCTCGGGGTTCCCCTGCTGGCCGGAGCGCAGGCTTACTGGGGATGGGTCAACTCCAACGGAGGCGTCGCCGGCAAATACGAGGTCGAGCTTGTCGCCGGCGACACCAAAGACGACGTTCAGACCACGGTCACCGAGTATCAGCGCATCAAGGGCGACGTGGTGATGTTCGCCGAAGTTCTCTCGACCCCCCCCACTCAGGCGCTCCTGGAGTTCCTCAAGGAGGACGGCGTGGTGGCTGTTCCTGGCTCTCTTGCGGGGGCGTGGGCGCGTGAGGAGCTCTTGCTGCCGACCGGTGCGGCCTACGAATACGAGGCCATCAACCTGGCCGACTGGTACTTGAATGGGTCGGGCATAGCGAGCCCTGACGACGTCTACTGCGTGGTCTACGTGAACGACAAGTACGGCAGGGATGCTTTGCGCGGCTTGGAGTTTGCTATCGACGGTTTGGGGCTCGAGCTCGCCGAGTTGGTGACCATCCAACGGGGGGATCGCGCCTTCACCGCTCAGGTGACCGCTCTGTCGGATGCGGGCTGCACGGTCGTTTTCGGAATCACGGTGCCAGTGGAGCAGAACGCGATTCTTGCGGAGGCGGATGGGCAGGGTTTTGAACCTGTCTGGCTGGGATTGCTGCCGACGTATCTGAACCTGCTGGCAGGCGGCCGCCCCACCCTTTACGAAAAGTATTACGTGGCGGTGGATTCCCCGAACTTGAACGACACCTCTGTGCCTGGGATGGCGGATTTCCTGGAGCGTTTCGAGCAGTTCGGAGACGGCGCGGTGAACACGTTCAACCTGTCTGGTTACGTGCAGAGCATCGCCGTTCACGCTCTGCTGGAGTTGGCGGTGGAGATGGGCGACTTGAGCCGTGAGGGCATTCGGGCGGCGATGGCCGAACTAGGTGAGGTCGACGTGAACGGCCTGATGTCTGAGAACTACGTCTACGGAAGACCGGAGGATCGCCGACCCGCTTCAGCGGTGAGGATCTTCCAGTTCGACCACTCTCAGCCCCCGAACTACCTGCGCGAGATCACGATCTGGGATTCCCCGCTGACCGACGACTTCGACCTCTGACGGAGGATCAGGGGGGATCAGACGGGATAGAAGCGGGCGGTCTTCGTCGGGCCGCCTGTGCAGTCGGCTTCGCCCTGCTCGACGAGGTGGATGAGGTGTGCTAGCACGGTCGTCTCAGCCGCCGGAATCAACTCCTCCGCCAGCCCGACGTATATGCGCCGGACGAGTTCCCCCACGCCCAGGCCGGTGTCCGTCCGCCACCCGCCGCCGCCCGCCCGCAGGCATTCGACGATCTGACGGCTGCGCTCTAGGCGGTGCTTCATCAGCGCCTCGACGAACTCGGCGGGGTTGAAGACGGCAGGGCCGTGAGCGGGCAGGTAGACGCGGTCACGATCGCCCCTGTCGAGAAGGAGCTGAAGGCTCGCCAAGTAGTCGCCCAGGCTGCCGTCGGGCGGCGGGATCACCACCGACGACCATCCCATCACGTGGTCGCCGGTGAACACGCAGCGCTCTTCGCTAAGGGCGAAGCAGAGGTGGTTGGAAATGTGCCCCGGGGTGTGCAGGCACTCCAGCGTCCAGCCGTCCCCTTCCACGAGGTCGCCGCTCTCGAGGGTCACATCCGGAACGAAGTCCCTGTCGCCAGGTTCTTCCACGGCGCTCGAGGCGGGATCCAGCACGTCGGCGGCAGGGTGCGGCCCGAAGCCCAGGGTGGGTGCGCCTGTGAGTCTCGCCAGCGGACGGGCTGCCGGCGAGTGGTCGCCGTGGGTGTGAGTGACCAGGATCTTGACGATCCGCCGGCCTTCGGCCGCTTTGAGCAGGGCGTCGATGTGCCGGGGGTCGTCCGGCCCTGGGTCGATGACCGCCAGTTCGTCGGTTCCCACCAGGAACGTGCCGGTGCCTCGGAAGGTGAACGGCCCCGGGTTCGGAGCGGTTACCCGTCTGACCAGCGGCGAGACCCGCTCCGCCGCGCCGTAGACGACTTCGTGGCGGGTGTTCAGCAGGTCTTGGAGTTCTGGCTTAGGCATTCAAGTTCCAGTCTTTCAGCGTGCTTGTCTCGGTCTTCGAATGTGCTTGTCTCGGTCTTCGGGCGTTCTTGTTCCAGTCTCGAGTGTGCTTGTTTCGGTCTTCGGCGTGCTGTTCCAGTCTTCGGGCGTGCGGGATTAGCGTATGGAATTCTGGTGCGGGGAACGGCTAAAGTAACTTTGCCGTATAGCGACGGTGGCGCCGCGCCCGCAGGGGACGCCGCCGTTCTGTCAAAGGTGCGCTAAAGGGTGCGCCGCCCCTACGAGAAGGCGATGCCGCTCTGAAAGGAGTTGACTTGAACGACGAGACGCCGCTGTATCTGCAGCCAGGCAAAATAGGAACGCTGGAGTTGCCGAACCGCATCGTGCGGGGAGCCACTTCGGAGACGATGGCCGACGCCAACGGCGAAGTAGGGGATTCCTACGTCGAGTTGTATAGGCGGCTGGCCGCCGGGGGAGCAGGGTTGATGCTTAGCGGCCACATGTACGTAGACCCCCGAGGGCAGGCCAGCGCCATGCAGACGGGCATCCACCACGACCGCACCGTCGCCCCCCTGCGCCGCGCCGCCGAGGCCGTCCACGCCGAGGGAGGTCGTATGTTCGCCCAGATCGGGCACTGCGGCAGTCAGTCGATGATGAGCGGGGTGAAGACCGTCGCGCCCTCGGCGGTGGAGAATCCGATGTACGCGCACCAGCCGGAGGAGCTCTCCGACGACGCTGTCAGGGAGCTGGTTACGGCTTTCGGCGAGGCGGCTAGGCGTGCGAAAGAGGCTGGGTTCGACGGCTTGCACATCCACGGCGGCAACGGATACCTGATCTCTGAGTTCAGCTCCCCTCATTCGAACACCCGGACCGACGACTGGGGGGGAGACGCCCACAGGCGGGGGAGGTTCTTCCGCGAGGTCGTCAAGGCCGTGCGTGCTGCGGTGGGGGAGGAGTTCCCAGTGACGGCCCGGATAGGCGTCGAGGACTCCGTGGACGGAGGTCTGCAGCGCGAGGAAACCATCGAGCGGGTGCAGGAGTTGGCCGACTGCGGCGTGAACGGATTTGAGACTACCTACGGCGTGATGAGAAGCTACCTAGAGAACATCCGGCGCTTCGTGGCGGTGGGGCGCGCTCAGGCAGTGAAGAACCTAGTGGTGCAGCGGCTGAGGTCGCCCGCAGGCGCCGAGGCGTACTACCGCGACTTCGCCCGGGCCGTCAGGAAGGCTGCAGGTTTGCCCGTGATCCTCGTGGGCGGCGTGCGCACCACTCAGACGATGACCGACGTCCTGCGCTCCGGCGACGCCGACTTTCTGGCCATGGCGCGTCCGTTCATTCGCGAGCCCGACCTGCCGAAGAAGTTGGAGGCCGGTCGGGAGGGGGGAGTGGAGTGCGTCTCCTGCAACATGTGTCTTGTCCACGACGGCTACGACCCTCTGCGCTGCTGGCGCAAGAGCCCCGTGGGCGTCGGGTCGCACCTCTGGCGGCACTACGTCCGCAACCGGCCGGGTCACTGAGACGGGTCACTGGGACGAGGTAAACCGGTCCAGCTGTCTCTACTTGAGTCATGACAGATTTCACCGATCCCACGGAGTACGCGGACTCAGCGACTGCTCCAGAGGCATATGCCACGCCAAGCATTGTCGATCTGATGAGAAAGCATCTCTCCATCTGGAAATATGGAATTCCGCACGAAGAGCAAGATTGGGGAGAGGTCGGTCTTCGTACGAATCTGGCAATCCTTTCTCTCGAGCGTGCCGCAGCGGAACGAAACGCAGACACTGCGTATGTCCACTATTGGGTTGCGTTCAACTCGGCCTACGGAAGCAACATCGACGTCGAGACGACCGATGAGATCAGCAGATTCGGAGGCTTCTTCGACCTTTTGATCGAACTCGACGAACCCGACATCATCTACAACACTCTCTACGATCAGCTTTCCGAATCCGTGAACTTTCTCCTAAGGAACAAGTATCTGTTCGTTCCGTATTGGGAGAGTCTGGAAGGGAGGATCGGAAAGAAAGAATGGCAAGGGGAGTTCGACAAAGCAGCAGGCCGAATCAGCGAAGCGTATGTGAAGAACGACTTGAGTTCCATACTATCTATTTTGTTTGACCGCCTCTACTTGCTGCACAATCAACTGAAACTAGGCGGTTCCAAGTGGAGAAGTTATAAGAATCAGCGTTCCGTTCGGCACGGAAGCGAAGTCCTGTATTTCTTCGTTCCGCTCTTCCTTACCTTGATGATGGACAATCCCGAGACGTTTTCTAATAAAACTTGAACCAGCCATGTCGGAGTCGGGCAACCTAGCTGATGCTGTCGTGAAATTAAGGGAACGGCATGCTTTCCTCTGGGATTCCGAGAAGCACTATGCGGATCAGGAGCATCCCGACCTGGCTCTCCGCACCAATCGAGCTCTCAGTTGGCTGGAGCGAGCCGCCGAGGAGTATCGACTCGGCGACGCTTCCAAGAGCGATGCGGACGATTCCAAGAGCGATGCGGATGCCGCATTCATCTTTCTGTGGATCGCTTTCAACGCAGCGTATGCGGGGGAGATCAAGACAGGGTCGACAAAGTCAGAGCGCAGACGATTCGGAAACTATTTCAACAAGCTGCTGTCGCTTGATGAGGATAAGGCAATCTACGATGCGATTTGGAGTAAGTTTTCTGGGCCGGTTCGCCTCTTGTTGGACAACAAGTACTTGTTCGGGTCTTACTGGAAGAGTGTCGCCGGAAAATCCGGAGCAGAGAACTGGGAAAAGGGGTTTTCAGGAAGCAAGAAAAGTGCGTATTCGGCGCTTGGCAGTAACGACGCAAATGTTGTTCTTGAGGTTCTGTTCCGCCGCCTGTATGTGTTGCGTAATCAGTTGCTGCATGGCGGAGCCAAATGGAACAGTTCGTTGAACAGGCAGGCGGTGCGTGACGGGGCGAACATCCTCAGCCACCTCATCCCGATTTTTATTGATCTGATGCTGAGAGACCCTGGAGATACCGACTGGGGGAAGCTCGAATATCCTCCTATTAGGTGACGGACTGCGCCACGCTGGACGCCCCGTCGTCCGCTCGCGCAAGACGCCCCGTCGTCCCGTCCGACCCCCGTCGTCCCGTCGCCCGCTTGATGCTGGACGTCCCTGGCCGGCTAGTCGAGGGTGATGATCCCGCAGGAGGCGCGACCGCCTGCGCCTGCGTCCTGTTTGTAGGAGTCGGGCTTCTCGTGGATGATGACGGCCGAGCCGTCGTCGTCGAAGAGGGAGTGGTCAGCTCCCGAGGCCAGGGTCACTGCGTCGGTGAAGTAATGGGCTTTCGCCGAGGTGTCGTTTCCTGAGTGGATGTTGGGCAGGTCGCCGGCATGGACGCCGCCCACATAGTCGTGTCCGTGTTCGACGTTGGTTGGATTGAAGTGGTCGCCGGCTGCCCCAAAGTCGGGCGTGCAGGCTCCCGTAGTGTGGATGTGAAATCCGTGCCAGCCAGGGGCTAGGTTGGACACATCAGCAAACACCAGGACGCCGTGCGGCGTTTGTCGGAAGGCGACGCTTCCCATGGATGAACCGTCCGGGCTGGACATCTCTGCGGTTGCCGTCAAGCCGACGTCTTCGGTCTGGATGGTGTAAGCGGCGTCGGAGTCGTCCGAGCCGCCCCCGCAGGCGGCGAGCGTCAGCACGAGCGCTAGAGCCGCAGCCCCAGCCGCCCAGAGTGAAGAAATGGTTCTAAGCATCATCCCGTGATCCTAGTCTCTTCTCTGTGACTGGTCTGCTGAGCGCACCCGTTAGATGCGCCAGAGGCGCTGGATGCGGGGAATGTCTCTCCCCGCCCGTAGGATTGCGGATCAGACCCCCGCTATGACCTTGTTCCCCTCATCGCCCGCCGCAGTCGCTGCCGAAAGCGACGGAGACGGCGACAACATCACCGACTGGTGCCTAGAGCAGTTCGGGGAGCGCTACGGCGCCCAGGTCAAGGTCACCAAGGACGACATCTGGGAGTACCTCTACGGCGTCATGCACGCCCCCGACTGGCGTGAGAAGTACGCGCACGACCTGCAGCGCAGCCTGCCCCGCGTGCCCCTGGCGGACGACTTCGAAGCGTTCCGGGCGGCCGGGCGCAAACTCATGGACCTGCACGTCAACTACGAGACCGTCGATGAGCATCCCGACGTCGTCTGCCTAGTGGACGGCGAGCCGGACGAAGGCGGCAGCGCCGCCGAGGCCTACCGGATCGACGACAGGATGCGCTGGGGCAGGAATCCCGACCCAAAGAAGAAAAAGCGGGACGACCGCACCACTCTGGAGGTCAACGTCCGATGCAAGCTGACCTCCATTCCCTTAGAGGCGCACGACTACAAGGTGTCGGGCCGCTCGCCCCTCGAATGGGCGGTCGACAGCTTGCGCCGCAAGGAGGACAAGGCGTCGGGCATCGTGGACGACCCCAACGGCTGGCATCGCTGGGAGCACGAGCCTTTCGAACTGATCCGTCATCTGCGGAGACTGACCTACTTGGGCGCCGAGAGCGCCCGCATCATCGGCGGGCTTCCCCCGTCGCTGGGCGCCAGCTGTTTTTTGCCGGGTGATGAACCGGCGGCGGACGGCGACGGCTAGCTGCCGCCGTCTGAGTTTCTAGCCAGAGAAGGCTGCCGTGGCGCATCTCGAGGAGGCTCTCAGGCGGCTGAAGTTCGACGACCCCAAGACCAGGGTTCTCGGGAGCAGGTTTGAGGATTTCATTGGTTCGGTTTTCAGGAAGCACCCAGGCGTCTACGGCAAGGAAAGGTTTGAGGACATCTGGTCGTGGAACGAATGGCCAGATCGTGAAAACATCGGTTACGGCACCGACTGCGGCATCGACCTGGTAGCAAGGCAGACGAGCGCCTACGGGGGCGGGTTCTGCGCCATCCAGTGCAAGTACCGCAGCGACGGCAGTTCGGTTTCCACGAGGGAAGTCGATTCGTTTCTTGCCGAGGTGGGTAAGGGTTTTGTTTCTTCCCTTCTGGTTACTTCTGCGCCTGTCGCCAAGGCGGGTATGGCGAAGATTCGCAACGCTTCGCCTAGCTGCCAGGTTCTTTATACCGTCGAGATGGACGACTGGGTGGACGACTGGAGGGATTACGTCGAGAGCCCTGAGTCGTTTGAGATACCCCCTCCGCTCAAGCACGAGCTTTACGATTACCAGGCTGACGCTCTGCGGGATGTAGTTGAGGGGTTCAGGCAGGCTGATCGGGGGCAGTTGATTTTGCCGTGCGGGACGGGTAAGTCGTTTGTGGCGCTGCGTATTGCTGAGCGGGTGG
The DNA here is from genome assembly GCA_965242895.1 of Acidimicrobiales bacterium. Classification (GTDB taxonomy): domain Bacteria; phylum Actinomycetota; class Acidimicrobiia; order Acidimicrobiales; family CATQHL01; genus CATQHL01. The sequence goes on along the minus strand of OZ251507.1, from coordinate 210,678 downwards.
TCGGGAAGGGTGGTCGGGTGCTCTACCTGGTTCCGTCTATTGCCTTGGTGGGGCAGACGATGCGGGAGTGGTCGGATCAGCGCAGCATTCCGCTGAAGTACCTGGGGATTTGCTCCGACCCGACGACCGGCCGGAAGGCGTCCGCAAGGGTGGATTTGGCAGGTGATTTGACCGAGTTGGTGATGCCGGTTACCACCGATCCCGACCGGATAAAGGGGTTGATCACCGCTCCTGTTTCGCCTGAAGCCATGCAGGTGGTGTTCAGCACCTATCACTCCGCCAAAAGGATAGAAAGCGCCGTTGAGGATTTGGATGAGGTTGAGGTTTTCGACTTGATTATCTGCGACGAAGCGCATCGAACCACCGGGGTTGGGGCGTCTGACAGTGCGTCTGACAGGGAAAGGTCGTATTACCGGATCGTTCATCACGACGACTGCATTCCTGCGGCGAAGCGTCTGTACATGACAGCCACGCCGCGGGTCTTCACCGAGCGGGCGAAGCAGAAACTGGCCGAGCTCGGGGAGAACGAAGACCCCGACTGCTACGACATGAACGACGAAGCCGTCTACGGCAAGGAGTTCTACCGGATGTCGTTCGGCGACGCCGTGGAGGATGGGTACCTATCCAACTACGAGATCCTGGTGATAACTGCGAGCGCCGAGGCGTATTTGCGGTCGATGGGCGGTCTCCACGATCAGATCGTCGGGTCTCACCGGTATGTCACCCTTGACGACGCTATAAAACTGGCGGGTTGCTGGGATGCCCTGGCTTCGCCGGAGACCACCGGAGTGTCCCCTGGGACGCTTCCTGGAGAAGTCTGGGCGGGTGGCGGCGATCCGGCAAGATCAGCGATCGCTTTCAGCAACCGGGTGGACACCAGCAAGTGGGTGGCCGAAAACTGGCAAAAAATCGTCGAGGTGATTGCCGAGGAAGATCAGCAAAGGTCTTTTCTGAATTTGGAGGTCGAGCACGTAGACGGGAGCACGCCCGCTTCCGAGCGCATCAAGAACCTGCAAAGGCTAGAGACGTCGGAGGAGGGGGAAGGCGGCGCTAGGACGTGCCAAATCGTCAGCAACGCTCGAGTTCTGTCCGAAGGAGTGAACGTTCCCTCCTTAGACGCCGTGCTGTTCTTAGACCCTCGCAGCAGCCCTATAGACATCACGCAGCAGGTCGGCAGGGTGATGCGAAGGGCACCAGGCAAAGAGAAGGGCTACATCGTGATTGCTGTGGTCGTTCCTGAAGGCGACGACCCAAAGAAATTGCTCGAGGCCAGCGACTGGGATGTGGTCTGGCGGGTGGTGAAGGCGCTCCGCTCCCACGACGAGCGGCTCGAATATTACGTCAATCATGAGGCTGCCTGGGAAAACGCACCCTTGCGGACCAGGGTGTCCAGACTGGGTAAGACGGAGGAGCAGCTAAAGGGTAATCGCTATGACCGCATCATTCAGCTTCAGTTGGCGCTGAATGATGCGATTGCTTCCATGGTGGTGGATACGTGCGGGGATCGGAACATTTACCCCACGTGGGGGCGGCGTGCGGCCACTGTCTGCCGTCGGATACAGGCACGCGTCAAGGACTTGACCGATCCAGGGGGGAAATGCGAGTCGGTTTTTCAGAAGTTCTTGGAAGGCATAACAGAGTCTGTCAGGAGGAAAGTAACTCTTGAAGAGGCTCAGCAGATGATCGCCCAGCACATCGTCACCATTCCCGTGTTCGACGCAATGCTGGGGAAGAACGAATTCTCGCAGCACAACCCTGTGAGCAAGGAAATCGAAAGGCTGTTAGAGGAATTTAGGAGGCTAGGTATCGAGTTTGATGGGGAAGTCAAGCCTTTGACTCGTGCGTATGAGGGGATGAACAAGGCTTTTAAAGGGGCAGTCTCCAGTTCGGAAAGAGTCGACATACTAAGAAAGATTTATGAGGGATTCTTCGAGGCTGCTATGCGGGACACCGTGAAGCGTTTAGGGATCGTCTACACCCCAGTAGAGATCGTCGACTTCATGATTCGTTCGGTGGCTGCTATTTGTGAAAAAGAGTTCGGAAGAAGCATAAGCAGCAAGAACGTTAATGTTCTAGATCCGTTCGTCGGCACTGGAACTTTCTTGGCAAGATTGATAGAGATGCGTGGTGACAATGGTGAATACATCATCAGAGACGAAGACTTGGATCGCAAGTATAAAGAAGAGCTGCACGCCAACGAATTAGTCCTGCTTGCATACTACATTGCGGCTCTGAAGATTGAAGAAGCCAAACACGCTCGTGACGAAGAGCGGACTAATGAGACTGCTGAGTACGCTCCTTTTGAGAAAATAGTGTTTACAGATACTTTGCATGGTTCGCCGCGCAAACCGCAACTGCCTGCTTTCCTAGACGAGAACATCAAGAATCGGAAGAAACAGGATGAAATTCCGATGGAAGTCATTCTAAGTAATCCGCCCTGGTCTGCTGGTATGAAGGCGGCTGGTGACGACAATCCTAATATTGAATATGAGGATGTTTCAAAAAGAATCAAAGCAACTTACGGAATTAAGCACCGCGAGATAACCGGAAAGTCAGGGGGTAAGGCATTCGGTAACTTGTATGTTAAGGCGCTTAGATGGGCGACAGATCGGATATTGCTATCAGAAGATGGCAGAGAACTTCCTGCGGTAATTGGTTTCGTTCATCCTAACTCTCTTGTCGACGGGACTTCGTTGGCGGGTGTGAGGGCACTAGTTCGTGACGAGTTCAGCGATGTTTATGTAGTTAATCTGCGCGGGAATGCATACAAGAGTGGCGAAGAATTCCGAAAAGAAGGTGACAAGATTTTTGGTGGAGGATCTCGCAACGGAGTGCAGATAACTTTTCTTGTGCGAAATCCTGAGAAAGATCGGCCAGCTGTATTGCATTATGCACAGGTGCCTGACCGGATGAGTTTGGATGAGAAGTTCGAGTGGTTGGAGAACCTGAAAGATATCACGAGTTCTGAACTAGAGGAGGTGCCTGTTACTCCTAGGCACGATTGGGTGAACCTCAGCGACGGCTCGTACGAACGCCTTCTGAAAGTTTGTGATACCGGCAAGACGATCGGCGATGTTGCATTTACTAAACATGCACTAGGCGTGACGGCAGGCAGCGATACCTATGTCTACTCTTTCAACCGCAAAGTGCTTGAAGAAAGAATGCAGAGATTCATTGATGCCTACAACGAAGCAAGAAAAGCTATGGGAGATGATAATAGTCCAGAAAGATTGTCTGAAGTCACTAGGAACACTCGTTTAGATGACATCAAATGGGCAGATACTTTAAAGCGCAGCCTGAAGAGAGGGGAACGGATAGAGTTTGAGCCCGGGCGTATCCGTGAGGTGTTGTACCGACCGTTCACGAAACTTTGGTTGTATGAGGACGCCAGGATTCTTCCCTCGGTCCGGACTATTTCGGCAATGTTCCCGCGCGATGATGAAGTCACAAATGGGGGGGGGGGGGGGGTACTCGCAGACACATTGTCGGACTGCGATCCTGTCGAGCAGCGGCAACAACATGCTCTTCCAGGCGTTGGCAGCGAGTCGGTTGACGGATCTAGCGGCGATCAAGGGTTCGCAGCAGACAAGGGTGATTCCAAGGATGAATTAGGGGGGGGGGGGGGGGGCATCCCCAGCAATTCTTGTCACAACCCCTTCCAACAAGGCGATCTTCGGAGTTCTCGCGACAGGATGCATCGGCGACCTCTGCGCGGTCGGAACTCAGCAGGCCAGTCGAGCGTTCCCGAGAAGGCGATTCTCCTGACGGGTCCGTCGAACATGGCAACCTTCGGGGTACTGGTGAGCGGTCTGCTGCCGGATTTGCATTCGATGGCGGGCGGACAGCAGACGCGCACTGTTCCGAAACAGAATTAGGGGGGGGGGGGGGGGGGGGCAGTCGCACAATCCTCGTCATGCGGGACACGCAGCTCCCGTTCGCAGCCTTTGCGACGAGAGTCCTCCCGGATCTCCACGTCACGGGGCGGCCGACTCGGAATCTCCCCCGAATCCGGTCCAGCGACCGGAGAGCGGGGGAAGCAAGGAGACCAGGGATCGATCAGGCCAACAGGGTCGTCCCCCGAACTCGACCGGGCGACCGCTAGATCAACTAGGTCAACCGGGTCGCCCCTCGGATCCGGCGATCCTGATCAATCAGACGCAGCAGCTTCCGTTCGCGACCTTGGCGGCGGTTCAGCTTTTCGACCTGTGCGTCACGGGTCGTCAGACTCGCGCCCTACCCAAGGCCAAGCCCGGGTGGGGATCGTCGTGACTACTCCGTCCAATCGGGTGCGTCCGGCTGTTCTCGCTACCGGTCTGCTGCCGGATCTGCACGTAATCGATCCCGCAGGTAGGGTCGTCCCCCGACAAAACAGGGGATGACGCCCACAGCTTGCCTCGATCGACGAAGGAAGTTCCTAGAACCAGAAATTGCAATTGCTCAACAACAGCGAATAACAGACGCAACCCGACGCGGAGTTGCTACTGTGAGAATTGAGCTCAAATGATGAACGCTGCCGGAGGGACTCGGCGACAGAAAAACTCCGGCAGCGTCCACCACTACTCATTTCTCAGGCGCCCGAATTGCGAAGCGTTAACTTGTGATTTCGCCCGCTCGGTGGCTCAGTCCATATTCCTTGAGCGTGAACACTCACGAACTCCCCAGGTGAGCCGAAGCCTGCTCAAGGCTCTCGCTTTCCCGTAGGATGTGAATCTAAATCCCCGCTATGTCATTGTTCCTCGCATCCCCCGCCTCGGCAGCTCGCATCATCGGCCAGTTGCCGCCCTCTTTGACCGACCAGAGTTAGTCGGAACACGATCGCCATGAGGTGGCTTAATGTAATTAGGGGGGGGGGGGGGGGGGGGGGGGGGGTAGGTCGCTTTGCCGCATCTTGAGGAGACCCTCAGGGTGCTGGGTTTCGACGACCCTGGCACTGCGCTTCGGGGCCGCCGGTTCGAGCACTTCATCCAGCAGATTTTTCGCAAATACCCCGGCGCGTACGGCAAGGAGCGTTTCAAGGATGTTTGGCTGTGGGGGGAGTGGCCGGATCGCGACCGCTTCGGCTACGGCGGCGATTATGGAATCGACCTTGTAGCTCAGCAGACGGACGCCTACGGGGGCGGGCTTTGCGCCATCCAATGCAAATACCGGGCTGGGGGTTCTGTTGCCACAGGCGAGATTGATTCGTTCCTTGCCGCGGTCGGGAGGCCGTTCGTCGCTTCGTTGATCGTCACTTCCTCGCAGATCGCCAAGAAAGGCGAGGAGAAAATACGCAAGGCCGTCCCTCGCTGTCAAATCCTTTACACGGCGGTGATGGACGACTGGGTGGAAGACTGGCGGGTCTACGTCGACAGCCCAGAGTCTTTCGAGATTCCTCCGCCCGGGAAATACGAACTTCACGACTACCAGCGTGAGGCTCTAGAGGCGGTGGTCGAGGGGCTTTCTGTCGCCGACCGCGGCCAGTTGATCCTGCCGTGCGGGACGGGGAAGTCTTTTCTGGCGCTGCGGATAGCCGAGAGGCTGGCGGGCCAAGGCGGACGGGTGCTCTACTTGGTGCCGTCTATTGCTCTTGTGGGGCAGACGATGCGGGAGTGGTCGGCTCAGCGCAGCATCCCCTTGGAGTACCTGGGTGTCTGTTCTGACCCGACTGCAGGGAAGAAGGCGTCGGAGCGGCCGGACACAGCCGGCGACCTGACCGAGTTGGCTATTCCGGTCACCACCGACCCCAAGAAGATACGAGAGCAACTCACGACTCCTTTGAAGCCAGGGGTGATGCAGGTGGTGTTCAGCACCTACCATTCCTCTCCGCTGCTCGCTCGCCGGCGGGAGGGGAACGGGGTGGGCGTCAACAACGAGTCCAGCGCGTACCATTCCTCACCGCAGGTCAAGCCGGCTTTGGATGCGGGCGGGGATGCGGTTTTTGATCTGATTATCTGCGACGAAGCGCACCGCACGACAGGTATCGAGTTCTCCAGTGACAGGGAGGGCGGGTCGTATTACCAAATCGTCCATCACGACGAGAAAATCCCAGGCAAAAAGCGGCTGTACATGACTGCCACGCCGCGTGTTTTCACCGAGCGGGCGAGGGCGCAACTAGCGGAGAACGAAGACCCCGACTGCTACGACATGAACGACGAAGCCGTCTACGGCAAGGAACTCTACCGGATGTCGTTCGGCGAGGCCGTAAAGGCTGGGCATCTCTCCGACTATGAGATTCTGGTGATCGTTACGAGCGCTGAAGCGTATTACGAGGCGGTGGGTGAGGCACACGAACGGATCGTTGGAGAAAATGGCAGGGTTTTCGTCGACGACGCCGTGAAACTCGCCGGCTGCTGGGACGCTCTGGCTTCTCCGGAGACCACGAGCGTGTCCCTCGGCCAGGGCCCAGGGCGGATACTTCCCGGCGGGGCGCGCCCGGCGCGTTCTGCGATTGCTTTCACGAATCGGGTAAGCACCAGCAAGTGGGTGGCAGATACTTGGGAGGAAATCGTCAAGGCAGTCACCAAAGGCAAAGAAGAAGACAAGAAAGAAGGAGACAAAGAGGAGGAAGGCTGTCCAGGGTTCCTGGGGTTGAGCGTGGGGCACGTGGACGGGACCACCCCGGCGGCTGATCGTGTTAGGTACCTCCGCAGGCTGGAACGATCAGGCGACAGGGGCGAGGGGGCTGACGCTCAGGTCTGTGAGGTGGTCAGCAACGCTCGAGTTCTTTCGGAGGGCGTGAACGTTCCCTCTCTCGATGCTGTTTTGTTCCTCGATCCGCGCAGCAGCACCATCGACATCACCCAGCAGGTCGGAAGGGTGATGCGAAAGGCTCCAGGGAAAAAGAAGGGCTACATCGTGATCCCGGTGGTGGTCCCCGAATACGGCGATCCCAAGAAAATTCTCGCGAACAGCGAATGGAGAGTGGTCTGGCAGGTGGTCAGATCTCTCCGCTCTCACGACGAGAGGTTCAACCATTACGTAAACCATGAGGATGCCTGGAGGAAAAACGCTCCGTTGGATGTGAGACCAGCAAGACTCGGGCAGCGAGATGATCACGTAGAAGACGTTTATAGAAAGCGTGTTCATCAGTTGCGGCTTGCGCTGAACAACGAGATCGCTTCCATGGTGGTGGAGAAGTGCGGAGACCGAAACGTCTATCACACGTGGGGAAAACGAGCGGAGAAAGTTTGTCGGCGGGTGCAGACTCGGATTGGGGGTTTGACCGGTGCGGGGGGAAATTTCGAGGCAGATTTCCAGGAACTTGTCGAGGGAATAAAGGTTTCTGTCAGGAGGGATGTCACTGACGAAGAGGTTCAGCAGATGGTAGCCCAGCACATAGTGACCATTCCTGTGTTCGACGCAATGCTCGGCGAAAATGAGTTCTCTCAGCACAATCTTGTGAGCAAAGACATCGAACGTTTGCTGGACAGATTCAAGAAACAAGGCATCAACTTCCAAGGCGAGATCGAACCTCTGACTCGCGCCTACCAAAGTATGAGCGAAGCTTTTGAAGGAGCGGTCTCTAGCGTCGAGAAGCTCGACATTCTGCGTCGGATATACGGGGAATTCTTCAAAGAGGCCATGCCAGATACCGTAAAGCGACTAGGCCTCGTCTACACTCCCATGGAGATCGTTGACTTCATGGTTCGTTCGGTGGCTGCTATTTGTGAAAAAGAGTTCAGAAGGAGCATTAGCGAAAAGGGCGTTAACGTGCTCGATCCTTTTGTCGGCACTGGAACCTTCTTGGCAAGGTTGCTAGAAATGCATGATGCGAATGGTGAGTATGTCATCAGAGACGAAGACTTAGAACGCAAATATGAAAAGGAGATTCATGCCAACGAACTTGTGCTGTTAGCTTACTATATAGCCGCCCTAAAAATTGAAGAAGCTAAACACACACGCGACGCGGAGATGCTTGATGGAGCAATAGAATATACACCTTTCAAGGGAGCAGTGTTTACCGATACTTTTCTTGGTTCAATTAAGGGCCAATTTCCGGGTTCTCTAATTGAAAATATTAAGAAAAGAGCAGCGCAGGACAAGAAGTCTATGGTGGTCATTCTTGGAAATCCTCCATGGTCAGCCGGAATGAAATCATCAAGTGACACCACTAAGAATATTGAATATGATGAAATAACTGCAGAAATTAAGAAGACATATGGAAAGAAGCATAGGGAAATCTTAGGTAAAACCTCCGGTGTAAAGGCGTTCGGAAACTTATATGTCAAGGCGCTCAGATGGGCAACAGATAGAATACTTCCGGCAGATGAACAGGATGAACTTTCAGCAATAATTAGCTTTGTTCACCCTAATTCTCTCATAGACGGCCCATCGCTTGCGGGTGTAAGGGCAATGTTGCGGGATGAGTTTAGTGATATTTATGTGGTCAATCTGCGCGGTAATGCTTACAAGAGCGGCGAGGAACGCCAAAAGGAAGGAGATCCAATTTTTGGACAGGGTACGCGAAATGGAGTGCAGATAACTTTCCTTGTGCGTAACTCTGCTAAAGATCTTTCTAAACCGGCTGCATTACATTATGTGCAGGTGCCTGACCGAATGAACCTCGAAGAAAAATTTGAGTGGCTAGAGAAGCTAGGCGATATTACAAGTCTAAAACTAGAGGTTGTGCCTTTAACTCCTAAGCATGAGTGGATAAATTTGAGTGATGGTTCATATGAAGAATTACTAGCGGTATGTGATACCAACAAGAAAAATAAGAATATCGCCTTCAGTAAACATGCATTGGGCCTAGCTACAAACTGTGATGTATATGTATATTCATTCAGTCATGAGAAGCTTGAGAATAAAGTTAAAAAACTGATATCTGCTTACAAAGACGCTCTGAGTGATTATGAAACTGGTATTAGAACTTTCGAGGAAGTTACAAGTAACGCTACTCTTGACGCGATTAAGTGGACTACCGCACTTAAGAAATGTTTGAAGCGAGGGGAAGAGATCGAGTATGAGTCGTGGCGCATCCGCGAGGTCCTTTACCGTCCCTTCACAAAACTCTGGTTGTATGAAGACGACCGGATTTTGACTTCGATTAGAACTGCTTCGAAGATGTTCCCAAGGGGCGAGGGTGTTCCCAGGGATGGGATAGGGGGGGGGGGGGGGCATTTCCAGCAATTCTTGTCACAACCCCTTCCAACAAAGCGATCTTTGGAATTCTCGCGACCAGAGTCCTCGGCGACCTTTGCGCGGTCGGGACTCAGCAGGCCAGTCGAGCGTTCCCGAGGCGATTCTGCTGACGGGTCCGTCGAACATGGCGACCTTCGGGGTGTTGATGAGCAGTCTGTTGCCGGATTTGCATTCGATGGCGGCCGGGCAGCAGACGCGCAGCATTCCGAAACAGAATTAGGGGGGGGGGGGGGGGGGCAATCCTGGTCGCTTGCCCGTCGAGCACATGCACCTTTGCGGCCCTCGCAATCAATTGGCCCAGCGACCTCAAGGGAGCGGGGATCAATCAGGCCAACAGGGTCGTCCCCAGAATCCGGCGATTCTGATCAATCAGACGCAGCAGCTTCCGTTCGCGACCCTGGCGGCCAGCCGCCTCTTCGACCTGTGCGCTACGGGTCGTCAGACTCGCGCCTTGCCCAGAGCTCAGCCTGGACGGGGATTGTCGTGACTACTCCGTCCAATCGGGTGCGTCCGGCTGTTCTCGCTACCGGTTTGCTGGCGGATCTGCATGTAATCGACCCCGCCGGGAGGGTTGTCCCCCGACACAAGTAGGGGATTAGCCCGACGGCTGTTCTGATATGGGGCTGTCGTCGAAGATCGGTGGGTTGTCCCCCCGACGCAAATAGGGGGATTAGCCCGCCTGCTTGCCCCCGCCGTAGTTCTTGATGAAGCTGGCCATCCCTTCTTGGAGCTGCCGGCCCGAAGGCTGCCAGGCGGTCACGCCTCCGTCCACCATCAGCGCCGCCCCTGTGATGAACGAGGCTTCGTCGCTTGCCAGGAAGGCGATGGCGTTGACCACTTCCTCGACCTCAGCTAAGCGGGCGAAGGCGGTGGCGGCAGCGTAGGGCGCAGTGTTCACTGGGTCGGTTCTGTCCATCATGTGGGTGCCCAGCATTCCGGTCGGGCACACAGCGTTCGAACGGATTCCCCAACTGCGGCAGTCGAGGGCGACGCAGCGAGCCAGACCGATCACCCCGTGCTTGGAGGCGTTGTAGTCGGCCTGATGTTCGTTGGCCAGAACCCCAGAGACCGACGACACAAAAACGATGCTGCCCCCGCTCGCCTGCCGGCGCATCTGACGCACGGCCGCCTGAGTGCAGAGGAAGGGTGCTTTTAGGTTCACCCTCATCGTCTCGTCCCAGGTGTGTTCGGGGATGTCCAAGAAGTTCACCGTGGCGCCGAAGACGGCGGCGTTGTTGACCAGGACATCGAGCGACCCGAAGTCGTCCACGGCCGCCCGCACCATCGCTGAAACCTGCTCGGCGCTGCTGACGTCAGCGGCGAAAGACGAGGCGGCGCCTCCCTCGTCTCGTATCGACGAGGCGACCGCCTCAGCGCCGCCGGCGTCGAGGTCGACCACGAGCACGCGGGCGCCTTCGGCGGCGAAACGTCTGGCCGTCGCTTCCCCAAGACCCCTCGCCGCCCCCGTGACCACGGCGGCTCTGCCGTCAAATCGTCTCATCGCCATCGCCCTCGTCCCCATTCTCGCCCCCGCCCTCCCCGTGACTCTCCGTCCCCGAGGAGGCTACGGCTTCGGCTAGTTCGGAGACGGACAGGTCGCCCTTGCGGACTATGCGGCTGATGCTTCCCCTGTGCATGATCGCTATGCGGTCGGCGGCGGGGAGGACGCGGTCCATGTTGTGGTCTATGTACAAGACCCCTAGGTTCTTCCTCTTGACGGCTTCGATGGCTTCTAGCACTCTGCGGGTCTCCCGCACCGAGAGCGCCGCTAGGGGCTCGTCGAGTAGCAAGAGCCTCGACTCGAAGTGGATGGCCCTGCTTATGGCGAGCGACTGACGCTCACCCCCCGACAGCGTCGCGGCGTTCTGACGGGACGACCTCACGGAGGTGAGCCCGATCTCAGCGAGGTGCTGGTCGCAGATTTTCGCCATCTCGCGAACACGCAGAAAGCGGATGCCTAGGACGTGCCGAAAGAGTTCCTGTCCGAGGAAGAAGTTGCGCCACAGGCTCATCTCGTTCACGATGGCGAGGTCTTGGTAGACCGTCTCGATCCCTGCTTCGCGTGCTTGCCGAGGCGAGGTGAATTTCACGGGTTCGCCCGTCACTGCCAGGCTGCCCGAAGTGGGCGCTATGTAGCCGCTGATGATCTTCACGATCGTGGACTTCCCTGCGCCGTTGTCGCCCACTAAGCCCACGACCTCCCCCGGGTAGATGGACAGGCTGGCGTTGCGGACGGCGTAGTTCTTGCCGAAGCGGCGGGAGACGTCTTTGAGTTCCACAACAGGTGTGCTGGTTCCCGTGACCGGTGTGCTGCTTGCCGTGACAGGCGTGCTGCTTCCCGCAGCCGGCGTGCGGGTTTCGTCGTTCATCCGAAAAGCGTGCTCTTGATCCCGCCGCGGCGGATGATCTCGACGCGGGCGTTCAGACCGGCAGACAGGATCAGCAGCACGCCGACGAGCCCCAGGTAGTACTCGGGAGGCACCTTCACGACCACCAGTCCGATCTTCAGGGTGCCGAGTATCAGCGCCCCCAGCATCGAGCCGATGACGGTGCCCTTTGCGCCGAAGAGCGACGTCCCGCCGATGACCACAGCCACGATGGCGGTCAGGTTCAGGTCGTCCCCTGAGGCCACGCTGGAGGAGCCGAAGTTGGCGAACTGCAAAATCCCAGCAAGACCGGCCAGCAGCGCCGCCAGGACGAAGTTGGTTAGTTTCACGCGGCGCACCGGCACGCCCATGGCCCGCGCCACCCCTCCCCCCAGACTGCCTGCCGCATGCGTCCAGTTTCCGTACTGGGTGCGGCGCATCACCAGAGTGAGGATGATCCCAAAGCCCAGCATCCAGACAAACGGAGCGGCGAACGGGGTGTTCGGTATATCCCCTCCCAGGACGTTGCCGATCCCTCCCGCCCTCTGTTCCTTGGAGAGCAGCACAGGGAAACCGCCGAGGATTATCCGGTTCCAACTCGTCACGGCGAAGAGAGTGCCGAGGGTGACGATGAAGGAGGGCACGCCAATGAAAGTGGTGATGAGCCCGTTGATCAAACCGATGATCGACACGATGAGCAAGCCGCCGAAGACGCATACCAGGATCGGCCATTCCCACTCGCGCAGCATCCATCCCATAATCGCCGGCCCCAGAGCGAACGTGGCGGAGACAGACAAGTCGAATTCCCCTGAGATCATCAGGGCTGTAATCCCCAGCGCCACCAAACCAACTGGTGAGGTCATCGCCGCTACCGAACTCATCAGGCCGGTCTCGCCAAGGGACGTGAAGAAGCCGATTTCGCCGGAGAAGATTTCAAAAATAATGAAAAGGATGATGACGGCAATGAAGGGAGCTAGTTCCTGGCAGGAAAGGAACCGGCGTCCTAGGCGCCTCATGCCCGCAGGCGCTCGGCGCGCTCGGCGAGCGGCGTTGGGGCTCAATTCTTCAGCAGGGGTCATTCAGGGGCTCCGTGCACCTGGTGATAACGGGCGGCTTTGAGTCCTGGGTCGTGAAGACCCGGAAAAGAAATTATCTGGGGGTGCGCTCGGGTGCGTTCGGGTGCGTTCGTCGTCGGGACGCACCCCCAGATAACCGATCGGGCTAGCCGGCGTAACCCGCCTCGAAGAGTGCTTCTACCTCGTCGACATTCTCAGACGTGATGATGAGAGTGCCCGGGTCGATGACCGGCGGGTCGATGAAGCCGAACTTCACCTTGATGTAGGCGCTGATCACCCCGTAGTAGGTCTGGAGGAAGGGCTGCTGCGTGAGGCTGAGTTGGATGTTGCCGTCCTTGACCCCTTCGATCACGGTGGCGTCGAGGTTCCACATGACCAGCGGGATGTCGGAGCCCATATTCGCTTTCACCAGGGCGGCTGGCGTACCTGAGGTGGTGTCCCAGGTCACGATGCCCGCTGTGTCTGGATTGGCGGCCAAGTAGGTCCTGATCACCTCCACATTCGGGGCAGGGTCGAGACCAGGCAAGGGCACGACTTCCAGGTCGTCCTCCGACCAGCCGGCATCAGTGAAGATCGTGAGGTAGGCGTTCTGAATCTCGAGGTGCTCTGGCGAGTCCGGGAGCGAGTTGAACAGCGCGAGCTTGTCGCCTGGGCTGACGAATTCGGTGTAGAGCTGGGCGCTGCGCCTTGCGGCGGCAGCTTTGTCTAGCCCCACAGCCGTCTGCGAGAGCCTGCGGATTCTCGGGTCGGAGGAGTCCCCGCCCACGTAGTTGTTGTAGAACTGAACCTCGATGCCCTGGTTGAGAGCGTCGATCACAGCGTCTTCGTATTCCGCTGTCCGATAGTCGACGAGGATCGCATCGGGATTGGCTGCTACGGCAGTCTCGATGAAGTTGTTCACGTTGGCGAGTGCGAACTCCTCGGGCGCTATGTAGTTGACGCTGGCGTCCGCCAAGGAATCGCCTGCCGCTATCGCCCCGTTCTGGATCAGATCCCAGAAGGGATTGTTCAACACCGAGCCGACAACCCAGATGTCGACCATCCCGTCATCGCTCTGAGTCAGCGAGACCTCGTCATCTTCTTCCTCGGGGGCAGGCGCTGGCGGCGGGCTTGCGGCGGTGGTGTCGCTTTCTCCCGAGGGCGCTGGGGGCGGGCTTGCGGCGGTGGTGTCGCTTTCTCCCGAGGGCGCTGGCGCTGGCGGCGGGGCGGTCGTCTCCCCGTCTCCGCTTCCGCAGGCCGCTGCGAGGAGCGTCAAGGCGAAGACGGCGGCGCAGATGCGAAGCCCGCCGCGCTTGCTTTTCGTTGTCATTGATTTGAACATCAGTTTTCCCCTTCTTTTTGGTGCGGCGCCACTCGCAATGTTTGGGGGCAAGCGAGAGGCGTTTGGCGGTCGCCCTGTTCTGCGGCGACCGTTTCGCTAGCTTACGACCTGGAATCGGGGCGTGTCAGATAGTTCCATGCATTAAGTTGAGCGCATGGACGGCAACGGGTCGGAAACGGGGCGGAAAAGCTCGTGAATTACGACCCGCTGTCTCCGCAGACGCAGGACGATCCTTACCCCTATTACCGGCGGCTGCTGTCGGATCATCCCCTCTACCGCAACCCCAAGATGGGTTTCTGGGCGCTGTCCCGCTACGACGACGTCAGGAGCGCATTCAAGGACTGGCGCACCTTCTCCAGCGCCGGGGGGGTCAACCTTGAGCCGGGCTTCACCGAACTCATAGGCCCCGAGATACTCAACATGGATCCCCCGCGCCACGACCAACTGAGGCGCCTGATCGGCCACCATTTCACGCTTTCGAACGTTCGCTCCTACGAGCCCATGGTGCGCGAATTCGCCTCCAAGCTCCTGTCCGACCTGATAGCCGACGGCGGCGGTGACTTCGCTGGCGACTTCTCCCAGAGGCTGCCGGTGTTGACCATCTGCCGACTGATGGGCATCCCCGCCGAGGACGAGCCGGCGGTGCGGAGCATGGCTCATGACATGCTGCTGATCCTTTCCGGCAGCGACGAGTTCGCTGTCGAAGCGGCGGCGGGGGGGGAGGAACTGCGCTCCTACTTCGCCAAGTTGGTGGAGGATCGGCGGCTCGTTCCCAGCGGCGACGTCGTCTCCAGCCTGGCCAACGGGAAGATCGACGGAGACCCGCTGCCCGACGAAGAGATATTCGGAATGTGCCTCATCGTCTACCTGGCCGGCAACACGACCACCAGCGCCCTCATCTCCAACGGGCTCTATTGCTTGGCCAGGCATCCCGATCAGAAGGAGCGTCTGGCCGCTAGCCCCGACCCTGAGGCCATCGAGAACGCCGTGGAGGAGCTGCTCCGGTACGAATCCCCGGTCCAGTGGTCGTCGAGGGTGACCACCAGGGAGGTGGAACTGCACGGGGAAGCGGTTCCGGCGGGAGAGCGGGTGATGCTGCTGATCGGGGCGGCGCAGCGAGACCCCAGGGAGTGGGAGAACCCGGACGAACTAGACGTCTTGCGGCAGCCTCAGCGGCTGCTCGCTTTCGGAGACGGGGTGCATCGATGCGTCGGGGCGCCGCTGGCCCGCCTGGAGGGGCGCGTGGCTTTCGAGGAGATTTTCAGGCGCACCCCCCACTACGAGTTGGCGGGAGAGGTTCAGCGTCTTCACATCTCGACCGAGCGGGGGTTGGAACGCTTGCCCCTGTCGGTTTGAGCATTGGCGGCGGTGGGCGACCGGATGCGGCGGCAGTGAGCGACCGACCCGACAGAGCCGACCGACCCGACCGGGTCGTCCCGATCTCACGGCTTCGGCGGCGCATCGCCGAAAAACTCCTGCGGGCAAAGCAGACCGCCCCTCACGTCTGGGGTGCGGTGGAAGCCGACTACGAAGCGCTCGACGCCGTCAGGAGCGAACAGCGGAAGGCGTTTGCGGAGAAGAACTGCGGCGCACTCACCTATCTGCCGTTCGTCGCTTCGGCAGCGGCGGAAGCGCTAGCCGAATACCCGCAGGTCAACAGCTCACTCGACTTCGAGGGCGGAACACAGACGATCCACGGCGAGGTCAACCTGGGCGTGGCGGTCGACCTTGACGGCGAAGGCCTCTTGGTGGTGACCGTCAGAGACGCCGACCGGCTGACTGTCCCGCAGTTGGCGAGCAGCATCAACGGCCTCGCCGAAAAAGCCAGGAGCAATCGTCTGGCCCGCGAGGATGTGGTCGGTTCGACGTTCACTATCACCAACCCGGGTGCGTTCGGTTCGTCCCTCTCGGCGCCCATCATCAACGTGCCCAACGTCGCCATACTCTCGACCGACGCAGTCACGAAGCGGCCTGTGGCTGCCGTCGATGCCGACGGGGGGGACGTTATTCAGATTCGACGAGTGGGCAGCCTGGGGCTCTCCTGGGATCATCGGGCGTTCGACGGGTCGGTCGCCATGGGGTTCCTCCACAGGGTGCGGCGGAGCATCGAGACCCGCGACTGGGGAAAGGATTTCTCATGAGAGCCGCCGAAGCCGCCGCCGGTGGAGACGGCGTCGCTCAAGCCGCCCCCCACGCCGCCGAGCAGGAGCGCTCATCCGGCGGAGGAGACCGCCTGCCCCCCTTCGTGGACTGCCATCACCACCTCTGGGATATCGACAAGCACCGCTACGAATGGCTTCACGCCGACCCCTTGCTGGACACCTTCCTGGGCGACTACTCAGCGCTCTGCCGCAACTACCTGGTCGAGGACTACCTGGGGGACGCGGCAGCTTCCGGCGTCGTGAAGTCCGTCCACGTCCAGTGCGAGTTCGACCCCTCAAACCCCGTCGGGGAGACCGAATGGCTGCAGGGCATAGCCGACGAGCACGGTTTCCCGCACGGGATCGTGGGTTACGCAGACTTGTCGAGTCCGGACGTGGGGAAACTGCTGGAGGCGCACGCCCTCCACGCCAACTTCAGGGGCATACGTCAGAACCTGAACTTCGACCCCGACGACCCTCTCGTCACCTTCATCGAACGCGGAGACTTGCTTCAGGACGAGGCGTGGCGGCGGGGATTCGCCATCCTGGGGGAGTTGGGGCTCTCCTACGACCTGCAGGTGCTGCCCCGTCAGTTGGACGACGGCTACGACTTGGCGGCTGATTTTCCCGAGACCCAGATCGTCCTTAACCACGTGGGACTGCCGATCCGCCGCAGCGCCGAAGAGTTGGAGGTCTGGCGGTCGGGGATTAGGCGGCTGGCCTCGCTTCCCAACGTGTGCGTGAAACTCTCCGGGTTCGGGATGATGAAGGGGGGATGTTCCGACGAGGCCGTCCGTCCGATCGTGCTGGAGACGATAGAAGCGTTCGGCCCTCGGCGCTGCATGTTCGGCAGCAACTTTCCGGTCGACGGCCTGCAGTGCAGCTTCGACGGCCTGTTTGCCGCCTACCGCCGGGCGGCGGCAGGGTTCAGCGCCGACGAGCAGGCCGCGCTGTTCGGCGGCACGGCGGAACGCTTCTACCGCATCTGAGGAGGGTGAGTTGGGCGTGGGCTCTGAGGGCGAGGTAGGCGTGGCATCTGAGGAGGGTGAGTTGGGCTCTGAGGAGGGTGCGGGCGCAGTGGGGCAGTTGAAACTGGGCGTCTGCCTTTGGAATCAGGCAGCCACCTGGCCGGACGTGCTCGAGACGGCTAAGTTGGTCGACCGCTGCGGGTATCAGCACCTCTGGACCTGGGATCACCTCCTGTCCATCTACGGCGAGCCCGACCAGCCGGTTTTTGAATCGTGGACGGTGCTGGCTGCAGCTGCGGCTGTCACCGAGAAAGTGCACTTGGGGCCTCTGGTGACCGCCAACACGTTCCGTCCGCCCGCCTTGCTGGCCAAGATCGCGACAACCCTCGATCATGTGAGTGGAGGACGAGCGATACTCGGCATAGGGGGAGGATGGTTTGAGCTGGAACACCGCTCCCACGGCATTGACTTCGGATCGGGGTTCGGCGAACGTCTTGACCGGCTAGACGAAGCCGTTGGGCTGATCAAGTCGTTATTTCGGGGGGAGACGGTGACTTCTCTCGACGGCTGCTATCCGGTCGAGAATCTCCACCACGAGCCGCCTCCCCTGCGAGGGGACATTCCCGTTCTCATTGGAGGAAGGGGCAAAAGGAAGACCCTGCGCACAGTGGCTAAGTACGCGCAGATCTGGAATGCCTACGGCACGCCCGCCGAACTGCGTGAACATGACGAAGTGCTGTGCAGGCACTGCGAGGAGGTCGGACGGGATCAGGCCGAGATCGAGAGGTCGGTGCAGACCAAGTTGGTCGTGCGAGACACGCAGAAGCAGGCCGAGGAGGACTTTAGGCGAATGCTCGCCCACAACAAGACGACCCTGATGCCCCGGACAGGGCGCACCGAGCCGAACATGAAGGACAGAAACGTCTTTCCCGATCCGGATTCCACTATTTGGCTAGGCAACCCCGAGCAGTTGGCGGAGCGGATCGCTTCCTACATGGCTGTCGGTTTTGAGACGGTCATAGTTGAAATCCCGGCTCCGTACGACAGAGAGAGCATCGAAAGGCTCATTGGCGAAGTGGCGCCGATGCTCTCCTGAGCGGGATGCTGGCGAGGCGGGCGTGGGTTCTGCGGGCGAGCTGGGCGTGGGCGTGGGCGTGGGCGTGGGCTCTGATCGGAGTGCGGGCGAGGTGGGCGTGGGCGTGGGGGAGGGTGCGGGCGTGGGCGTGGGCTCTGAGCGGCGGGAGGCTGCGGGCGTGGGTTCTGCGGGCGTCGAGCCTCTAGTAGTCGCCACCGGAGCGGTGCACGAGTGCACGCACCGCATCCTCGAGGGCTTGGCCAGGGTGGTGCTGGCCCCCGACGAGGGGACGCTTCGGAGGCTTGCGCCCGAGGCGGTCGGTTTCATCGTCCGGGGCGACACCTCCCTGAGCGGGGAGTTGGTCGCTTCGGCTCCTCGGCTCAAGGTCATAGGGCGCAGCGGCGTGGGTGTGGACAACGTGGACGTCGCCGCCGCCACCCGCCGCCGCATCCCCGTGGTCGTAACCCCGTTCGCCGGGGTGGACGCAGTAGCCGAGGGAGCGTTCGCCATGCTCTTGTCGCTCAGCAAGCGGCTGCGTGAACTCGACGCCATCGTTCGGGCCGGGCGGTGGTCGGAGCGCAACGCAGCCCGCCTGGGCGACCTCGCCGGAAGCACGCTGGGGGTGGTGGGGATGGGACGAATCGGCCGTCGGGTAGTGCAGCTCGGAGGCGCCTTCGACATGCAGGTGCTGGTTGCCGATCCGCTGGTCGACCCCGGCGAGATCAAGGCTCTGGGCGCCGAGCCGGCGACCTTGGAAGCCCTCTTTTCGAGCGCCGAGTTCATCTCGCTTCACGCCCCCCTGACGCCTTCGACTAGGGGGATGATCACCGCCGACCTGCTGTCGGCGGCCGGGCCGGGCGCAGTGCTGGTGAACCTTGCCCGCGGCGGCCTGATCGAGTCCTACGACGTCCTGCTGGATGCTTTTTCCTCTGGGGTGCTCGCCGGCTTGGGTCTGGACGTTTTTGAGCCCGAGCCGCCCGACCTTTCGCACCTGCTTTTTAAGCATCCGCAGGTCTTGCTGTCGCCCCATGCGCTCGGTCTGACCGTCAAGTCACGTGAGGCTATTTTCAGGGTCATGACTGAGGGCATCCGAGCCGTGCTGGAAGGCGGGCGTCCCGAGTTCGCGGCCAACCCTGAGATATACGAGACTGGGGGAGGCGGGTGAGACCTGCGCGAGTGGTGTGCTTGTCGGTGAGCCCGGTCGGTGCCCGCAGTCGCATATGAGACCGAGAGGAGGCCGCCCATGAGACTGGCCGGAAAAAGCGCTGTAGTGACAGGTGCGTCTCGAGGGCTGGGGGCAGCCGTCGCTGACCTCTTCGCCAGCGAGGGTGCGTGCGTGACGCTCGGAGATGTAGACGCCGCGGGCGCCGAGGAGACCGCCCGGCGCATCGTCCTGGCAGGCGGCCGGGCCGTTGCGGTGGCCTGCGACATCGCTTCGGGCGAGGACGCCGAGCGCCTCATCGCCTCAGCCGTGGAATGCTTCGGAGGTATCGACGTTCTGGTGAACAACGCCGGAATTGCCAGTTCCGGGTCGATTACGGAAGTCGGCGAACAGGACTGGGATCGCGTCATGTCCGTCAACCTCAAGGGGGCATATTTGTGTTCGCGCGCCGCAGTCGGGCGCATGGAGCGTTCGGGCGGCGGGTCGATCGTCTGCATCTCTTCGGCCTCCGGCGTGATCGGTCAGCAGGGGCAGGTCGCCTACAACGTCTCCAAACACGGGGTGATCGGTCTGGTGCGCTGCATGGCGCTGGATCACGCCGACGCGGGGATTCGAGTTAACGCCGTCTGCCCCGGGGTGATGAACACTCCCATGCTCGACGCCTTGAGCGAGGATCAGTTGGACTCCCTGCGCGCCGCCCACCCTCTGGGCAGGCTGGCGGAGCCTTTGGAGGTGGCGAACTTGGTGCTTCACCTCGCTAGCGACGAGTCGTCTTTCACCACCGGGGCGGTGGTGCTAGTAGACGGCGGGCTGACGGCGATGTAGGGAGCGCCCTCTGGCAGGGGGGTGACGGGGAGCGTCTGCTGGCGGGGGAGGGGAGCGGGGAGCGTCTGCTGGCGGGGGAGGGGAGCGGGGGAGCGTCCGCTGGCGGGCGGAGCGTCCTGTCCGTCGATTGCGGGGGCGCAAACTGCCCGAATCTGGTCGAGCCTGGTGAAACTGGCTAGTCTGTCGTAAGCAAGGACAGGTGCTTCGTCTAGCACACGGAGCGAGACAAAATCTGGGGAGTAGATCAGATGAAGGTCAAGACATTCGATCACATGGCGGTCACGGTCAGCGACACCGAAAGGGCGCTCGAGTTCTATGTCGGCAAGCTCGGCTTGAAGCTGGCCGAGAACCATCAACTAGAGGGCGACAAGGTTGACGAAGCGAACGGACTGAAGGGCGCTAGGGCGCAGTCCACCCGGCTGCTGGCGCCTGAAAGCCCCGACGTTCTGATCGACCTGCTGGAGTACTACGAGCCGGAGGGTCAGACGCACATCACGCCGATGGGTTCGGTGGGGTCGTGCCACTTTGCCCTGGTGGTGGACGACCTGCCCGGCGCCGTGGAAGAACTGAAGGAAAAGGGCGTGGAGTTCATATCCGGCCCTGTCAACTTCGAGCTGACGGAAGGCTCAGTGAGCGTGTGCTTCTGCACTGACCCCGACGGCAACTACGTGGAGTTGATGGAGGAGTACGACCACTAGCAAGCCCCAGCAGCCGGAAGGATGTCGGACGGATGCCGGGAAGGGTCAGAGGCCGTAATGGTCGCGGCTGAGCGTCTCGGGTCTGCCGTCATGCGCTCCTGGCTGGAGAAGATGATCGAGATTCGCCTGGCAGAGGACAAGGTGATGGAGATCTACATGCAGGGTCTAGTTCCAGGCACCGTCCACCTCTGTCAAGGTCAGGAAGCCGTGTCGGTAGGGGCGTGCGGCGCCCTGACCGAAGAAGACTGGATCGTCTGCACCTATCGAGGGCATCACCACGCCCTCAGCCGCGGGGTCTCCTTAGAGGCTTTCTTCGCCGAGATCATGGGTCGGGATAACGGCGTTTGCCGAGGAATGGGGGGATCGAGTTACATCGCCGACTTCTCGCTGGGGATGTTGGGGTCGCCTGCGATCATCGGGGCGGGAATTCCCGTTGCGACCGGCGCCGGCCTGTCAGCCAAGTTCCGCCGGGAAGAGCGCGTTGCCGTGGGCTTCTTCGGGGACGGCGCCTGCAACATCGGGGCGTTCCACGAGGCGCTGAACATGGCGCAGTTGTGGGCTTCGCAGGTGCTGTTCGTGATCGAAAACAACCAGTACGGCGAATACACCCCTTACCGAGACTCCACCGCCTTGAGCGGCAACATCGCCGACAGGGCGCAGGCGTACGGGATGGCGAGCGCAGTAGTAGACGGCCAGGACGCCAGGGCGGTGTTCGGAGCGGTTGCCGAGGCTCGCAGCAGGGCGCTGGCAGGGGAGGGGCCGACGCTCATCGAGGCGCAGACCTACCGTTACAGAGGCCATTCGCGCACCGATCCAGGGGCCTACCGGCCAGAAGGAGAGCTCGACGCCTGGAAGGAGCGGGATCCGATTTCCATCCTCGCTGACTATCTGCTCTCGTCGGGAGTTGTCTCAGAAGACGACGTTCGGGCGATCTGGGAGGCGGCGCAGCAGACCGTGGACGCCGCCGCCGACAGAGCGGCCGAGGGGGAATGGCCCACCATGGAACAGGCCGAGGGCTACGTCTATGCAGACTGATTCGGGGGCGCCCCGGGTGGTGACTGAGGAAGCGTCGAGCACGATCACCTATCGAGAAGCCGTCAGGCTTGCGCTGGACGACGCCATGGCCGCCGACGATTCCGTAGTCCTATTGGGGGAGGACATAGCGAAGGCGGGCGGCCCCTTCAAGACCAGCGTGGGTCTCTACGACAAATACGGGGCTGAGCGGGTCATCGACACGCCCATTGCCGAGAACGGCTTCGTAGGGATTGCGTTCGGGATGGCGCTCACTGGCATGCGACCGGTGGTGGAGATCATGTTCAGCGACTTCCTGCCCACGGCCTTCGACGCCATCGCCATGGAACTGCCTAGGTGGAGGTTCATGTCGGGCGGGCAGACTTCGGCGCCCGTAACGGTGCGGGCCAGCGGGGGAGGCGGCGGACGCTTCGGCGCTCAGACTTCGAGCACCGGCGAATCCTGGTTCATGCAGTTCCTGGGCTTGCAGGCGGCGGCTGCAGGGTCTCCTCAGTCGGCCTACGACCTGCTCAGGATGGCCATAGTCGAGAACAATCCGATAGTGGTGTTCGAGCACAAGGCCCTGCATCTGAGCAAAGGCCCGGTCGTCAGGCGGAACGTCGAGGACGCTCCGCCGCTGGGCAAGGCGCAGGTGGTTCGTGAAGGGGGCGACGTGACTGTCGCAGCTTCGCTGCTGATGGTTCAGCGAGCACTAGCTGCGGCAGAAGGCTTGGCGTCCGAAGGCATTTCGGTCGAGGTGGTCGATATCAGATGGTTGAGACCCCTGGATTGGGAGACAGTGGCGTCCAGCGTCGAGAAGACCGGTCGCCTGGTGGTGGTGGAGGAGCAGTACCACGACGGCGGGTGGGGTTCTTCGTTGATTTCCCGCCTAGCCGCTGCGGGCGCTGCCTGGGAAAGACCGCCGGTTGCCGTGAGCCTGCCGGAGTTGTTGATCTCGCACAGCCCCCCGCTCGAAGACCAGATGATCCCCAGCGTTGAACGCATCAGCAGCGAGATAAGGAGGGCGGCGGGTTGAGGATGAGTCCTCGGAGCACGAAGCCCCCGCACGCCCGCGCCATCAGCGACGAGACAGGGATAGCGGGGGGTTGATGAGAGTCCCGATCCTGATGCCGAAGTTGGGTTATGACATGACGGAGGGAAGGATCGAGTCCTGGCTGGTCTCAGCAGGCGATTCGGTAAGCCGCGGCCAGGCGATAGCGGAGATAGAGACCGACAAGATCGTGATCGAGATGGAGTCGCTGGCCAGCGGAGTGCTAGCCGAGATAGTCATAGAGGCGGGCGAAGACCTGATCGACGTAGGCACGGTGATCGGCTACCTGGAGGACGGGGGTGGCTGAGGGAGGGGGGAACTGGGGGGAGGGGGAGTTGGTTGGGGGTCTCCCACGCCCACGGAGGCTTAGAGGGGGGCTCCTGATTGGGGGGAGGATGGGTGGGATGCGAGCCAGGAGTTACAAAATGTTGTTGTGCTTGAGACTCTTAGTTTAGTTCGGCTGAATTCCTGTTGATTAAAAGTGAAAGTTGAATTTGAATAACGCTTGAACTAAGAAAAATTGACTGCAGTTAGGGCTGATCCAAATAGGTGTTATGGTCGCTCCGCCTAACGACGCTTTTCATATAGTCAGCATCGCACAGAATAAGGAAGGGCCAGACCAATTCTGGCCATCAATCCTACCTTACTCTCTGAGAGCAGATTATCATCCCGCTACAATGGAGGACGGAGCGACCATAACCAGTAAGTATGTTAGTGCGAGAGGTTGCAACTTTCAAACTTTTCTAGACCAGAAGTAGCAAAGGAACACACCTTAATTTCTCCCTGCTGGAGGTGCTACTTCAAACAATCCTACAGAAGCAGCAATTACAGAAGTATCAGCTGTTAAATACCCCTGAAGTATGCGAGTTTCCAGCGAAAGGGGAGAAGGTTATTGTTTGTTCCACTTGATTGAGCAGCTAGTTGGAAAACCGTGGGAATTGTCCAATTTATGCCCCAATTTAAGCCAATTTAAGCTCTGAATCTTGAAAATGATTGAAATGCTCTGTTTCTTTTCGATAAGTCCGATTCTCGGCACCGATCCTTAGAAAATAGAAAAGAATCGTATACAGAAAGATGAATAAAATTATTTTATTCAAAAGAAACAAAAATTCGTCTGAACAAATTTCCTAAATTTGGTTAAGTCAAGATGCTAGCGTAGCCAAATTGCTGGATATTGCAGCCATTTGGTGCTCAGAATTCTTTAGAAGCAGTGAATAGTCACGAAATATAAGCACCATTAGCTGCAAAAGAGTGAAAGGATTTTTTTGAAAAAAGACTAAAAAGCGAAAATCTAGACTACAACTCCAGAATATATCTTTGGGAGACCAAAGCACCTAGTGTTGCGCGTCTGATTTCGGGGAGACAAGGCTTCACCACCGAGACTGAAAAAGCAAAGCTATTGCGGTTCCTGACTAAGAACCGCGCACGATCCTGGTCTTCAAATGTCCTGCAACTTTAACCTCAGGCTTCAATACAAGCACCCTGGCAGATTCGGCTTCTAGCAGGCAGACCAGCGACCGACGAGGCATCACCTGCCGTGTGTGCGATACTGCCTACTATCCGGCTTCAATGGAGGCCGGGCAAACCGCCCAGCGTAACCATCCCCCCACGCTCCGAGTGGTACGGCGACAAACTCGCTTCAATGGAGGCCGGGCAAACCGCCCAGCGTAACTGCGCTCGACGGCGCGTCGAGCATCGTACGCTTGTAGGCTTCAATGGAGGCCGGGCAAACCGCCCAGCGTAACGGTCGCCCGTCTCGGGCAATGTCCTCCCCGCGGTGACGCTTCAATGGAGGCCGGGCAAACCGCCCAGCGTAACCGAATTAGCGTTAGCAGACGCTTGAGCCAAGTAATGCTTCAATGGAGGCCGGGCAAACCGCCCAGCGTAACGAGTGTTTCGCTGCTAGGCTTCTTCTGCGAAAGCGTAGCTTCAATGGAGGCCGGGCAAACCGCCCAGCGTAACTCAGAGGAGAGGTCAGGGTAAAGAGAGAGTATTTCTTGCTTCAATGGAGGCCGGGCAAACCGCCCAGCGTAACGTTTACTATGTCCAGCAAGGCAAGTAACCAGCCATAGCTTCAATGGAGGCCGGGCAAACCGCCCAGCGTAACTACAGCCAGCAGGTCGCCGACCTCTCCGAGATAGACGCTTCAATGGAGGCCGGGCAAACCGCCCAGCGTAACTCAGCGGCTGCGCTGAAGAATCCGTTGTGGACTGCCGCTTCAATGGAGGCCGGGCAAACCGCCCAGCGTAACGTATGGTGGCTATGTTTACGAAGGCCGTCCGGCAGCGCTTCAATGGAGGCCGGGCAAACCGCCCAGCGTAACCTAGACCAACCCCAGCGAGTTGACTTACGGCCTTATTGCTTCAATGGAGGCCGGGCAAACCGCCCAGCGTAACGGTTCTTGCCTTCAAGTCAAGGCAAACGCCGAAAGGGCTTCAATGGAGGCCGGGCAAACCGCCCAGCGTAACTTTCTTCTACAGGTTGGTTTGTTGCGTTCCGAACCGGCTTCAATGGAGGCCGGGCAAACCGCCCAGCGTAACTTCCCTACCTTCAAACGCCTTGCGTTCGGCACGGCGGCTTCAATGGAGGCCGGGCAAACCGCCCAGCGTAACGCGACCTGCAGGTTCGCTTCAAGGCAAGGCGAAAGCGCTTCAATGGAGGCCGGGCAAACCGCCCAGCGTAACTGATGGGGAGGTCTTGGCGGCTGTCCCCATACTTCTCGCTTCAATGGAGGCCGGGCAAACCGCCCAGCGTAACCCGTGCCGAGGGCGTTGGGCGTGTCTGTTAGTCCGAGGCTTCAATGGAGGCCGGGCAAACCGCCCAGCGTAACTCGCTCCACCCACCGAGTACTATGAGGGATAGAGGTGCTTCAATGGAGGCCGGGCAAACCGCCCAGCGTAACGAATTTATCACGCATGCGCTGCAGCCGGTGAGCCTCGCTTCAATGGAGGCCGGGCAAACCGCCCAGCGTAACGAGAGCGACCGTGGAGTAGACATTACTATTGCCGTGCTTCAATGGAGGCCGGGCAAACCGCCCAGCGTAACCGAGACGCCGCCCGCACCGCCGCCCCTCGAAACGGGCTTCAATGGAGGCCGGGCAAACCGCCCAGCGTAACTGCGGTTGCGGAGAGGACATTAATCAAAGCTTATTGCGCTTCAATGGAGGCCGGGCAAACCGCCCAGCGTAACTCAGCCGTCGCAACATCGCTGCAACCCGTCGACCAGGCTTCAATGGAGGCCGGGCAAACCGCCCAGCGTAACGTCATGCTCGCCCAACGAGACGCCCTAGACCTCCTCGCTTCAATGGAGGCCGGGCAAACCGCCCAGCGTAACGCGACCCCCAGCGTCGGGCCGGACAGGACGATCATGCTTCAATGGAGGCCGGGCAAACCGCCCAGCGTAACTTTTAATGTCTGCGATATATCGCTTGTCTCTATGCTGCTTCAATGGAGGCCGGGCAAACCGCCCAGCGTAACAATAGTTAAGACAACACAGGACACGGGTAAACTCCCGCTTCAATGGAGGCCGGGCAAACCGCCCAGCGTAACTACCCGAATATCGGGTAATAAATACAGACCTGCCTAGCTTCAATGGAGGCCGGGCAAACCGCCCAGCGTAACGCTACAAGACACTCCCTGGCCTTCCCCACGGGAGGTGCTTCAATGGAGGCCGGGCAAACCGCCCAGCGTAACCTTGAAGCCGATTTCACTAGCGCTAGGGTTCGCGTTGCTTCAATGGAGGCCGGGCAAACCGCCCAGCGTAACCGTGCCGAGCGATGACGGCGTGTCGGTGAGGTCAAGGCTTCAATGGAGGCCGGGCAAACCGCCCAGCGTAACTCCAACTGGGGGAAACCTTGAAGCCGCAAGCATTCGTGCTTCAATGGAGGCCGGGCAAACCGCCCAGCGTAACGTGCTACACTCACTCATAGTGAGGGGTGGATCCTATGCTTCAATGGAGGCCGGGCAAACCGCCCAGCGTAACTTCTAATTCGTATGCTTCTATATCGGTTACAAGGAAAGCTTCAATGGAGGCCGGGCAAACCGCCCAGCGTAACAAGAACCTTTGAGCATTATTCCTATGAGCGTTCAAGCTTCAATGGAGGCCGGGCAAACCGCCCAGCGTAACAATCGTTTCGATCCAACCTTGCTTCAAGAATTCGTTGCTTCAATGGAGGCCGGGCAAACCGCCCAGCGTAACCTGCGGCTGGTCGGTAGGATGGTGAAAAAAGGAGAGGCTTCAATGGAGGCCGGGCAAACCGCCCAGCGTAACGGCGGTGCTAAATGTGGAGTCCCGCTCGGCGTCGTCGCTTCAATGGAGGCCGGGCAAACCGCCCAGCGTAACCAGGATGTGCTGCGCAGGTTCGCAATCGTGACAGAGGCTTCAATGGAGGCCGGGCAAACCGCCCAGCGTAACGGAAAGGTGGCTATATCCATATTCCACCGCCTGCCCAGCTTCAATGGAGGCCGGGCAAACCGCCCAGCGTAACAGCTGCCACCTTCGCAGCAGGCTACAGCGTAGGCACGCTTCAATGGAGGCCGGGCAAACCGCCCAGCGTAACAGGCTTGAATAGCCGAAACGCAGCCGCCCCAAACCGGCTTCAATGGAGGCCGGGCAAACCGCCCAGCGTAACCCCGACGCATCCTCCGCCAACTTGCGCTGCAACATGCTTCAATGGAGGCCGGGCAAACCGCCCAGCGTAACAAACCTAATTCCAATATCGGGCGTTAGGGCAACTAAGCTTCAATGGAGGCCGGGCAAACCGCCCAGCGTAACTCGCTTCGTCAAAGCAAACTCATTCCAAACCTTCTTCCGCTTCAATGGAGGCCGGGCAAACCGCCCAGCGTAACGCGGAGATGAGGCGAGGACGATTGACGTGACATGGCGCTTCAATGGAGGCCGGGCAAACCGCCCAGCGTAACTAGGAAGATCTGAACTTCCAACGCCATCTTTGTAGTGCTTCAATGGAGGCCGGGCAAACCGCCCAGCGTAACTTGGAAGGGAAGGCTTCTTGCGTCTTATGACTTGGTGCTTCAATGGAGGCCGGGCAAACCGCCCAGCGTAACTTCCCACCGGCGGCCGGTCTCGGGGTCCATGAGGTCGCTTCAATGGAGGCCGGGCAAACCGCCCAGCGTAACGCGTCGTCGGCATGAGACTCGTCCCCACGCTCACGGCGCTTCAATGGAGGCCGGGCAAACCGCCCAGCGTAACGGCCTCATCCGCAAGGTGAGCATCCAGCACGGGCGCGCTTCAATGGAGGCCGGGCAAACCGCCCAGCGTAACCGCCACCCTCCCCTCGGGGGAGCAGTTCGATCTGTTGCTTCAATGGAGGCCGGGCAAACCGCCCAGCGTAACAGAGCCCGCTACACTCTGACTGCCAGCGGACGAAGCGCTTCAATGGAGGCCGGGCAAACCGCCCAGCGTAACGGTGAAGCCCCTTGAACGCAAGGGGCGAAGCAAACGGCTTCAATGGAGGCCGGGCAAACCGCCCAGCGTAACCCCCCCCAAAGCGAAGCTTCCCAAGCTTCCCCCGCGGCTTCAATGGAGGCCGGGCAAACCGCCCAGCGTAACGGCGAAGCGAAGGAAGGGGCGAAAGCAAGGGGCTAAAGCTTCAATGGAGGCCGGGCAAACCGCCCAGCGTAACGCGGCCGCTGATCCAGTACAATCCGGCGTTCGCTCAGCTTCAATGGAGGCCGGGCAAACCGCCCAGCGTAACCCGAGAGTCAGCGTGAGCGGGAAAAAACACCAAAGCGCTTCAATGGAGGCCGGGCAAACCGCCCAGCGTAACCAAGCCGCCCAGCACTGCCCTGCTAGCAATGCCAGGCTTCAATGGAGGCCGGGCAAACCGCCCAGCGTAACGATCCTAGGAATCGACGACGACCCCCCAGACGACGACGCTTCAATGGAGGCCGGGCAAACCGCCCAGCGTAACGTACCCCCCCGCCGGAGACGGCGTGAGGGTGAGGACGCTTCAATGGAGGCCGGGCAAACCGCCCAGCGTAACGATGTCTCGCTTACCCGCACGGGTCGCCTCAGCGACGCTTCAATGGAGGCCGGGCAAACCGCCCAGCGTAACGCCCACCCTGGACACCCAGCGATGCGAGAACTTCGCGCTTCAATGGAGGCCGGGCAAACCGCCCAGCGTAACTTGTTCGGGGGGTTTGAGGGCGTCGAGGTAGCTTCGGCTTCAATGGAGGCCGGGCAAACCGCCCAGCGTAACCTCCACGCTGTCGTGGGTTGGGCAGCCCGTGGTAGGCTTCAATGGAGGCCGGGCAAACCGCCCAGCGTAACTCAACCTGCACTTGAGGCGAATCCGGATTCGTTGCGGCTTCAATGGAGGCCGGGCAAACCGCCCAGCGTAACCGATCTCAGATCCACCAAACGATCGTTTGGTAAGAATGCTTCAATGGAGGCCGGGCAAACCGCCCAGCGTAACTTCCCTCTGAGCTTGAACCAAATGCTGGGGGATGTGCTTCAATGGAGGCCGGGCAAACCGCCCAGCGTAACGATGTAGAGGTTGGCGGCGATGTCGGGGAAGAGTGAGCTTCAATGGAGGCCGGGCAAACCGCCCAGCGTAACGACCCCGTGACTTGGACAGTCAAAGACCAAACCCTCGCTTCAATGGAGGCCGGGCAAACCGCCCAGCGTAACCGATGTGTTCTCAAATGCCCGCCAGAACGAGATGCGGCTTCAATGGAGGCCGGGCAAACCGCCCAGCGTAACCTCGCCGTACGTTTGGTCTCCCGTGCTATATCTCCCGCTTCAATGGAGGCCGGGCAAACCGCCCAGCGTAACCTGCTGCGACCCCGGCCTCGACCTCAGAGCCCACCCGCTTCAATGGAGGCCGGGCAAACCGCCCAGCGTAACGGATCAGCGCTCCGTTGTGCTGGTCTCCGGCTCTCGAGCTTCAATGGAGGCCGGGCAAACCGCCCAGCGTAACAAAGTGAAGCCTGTAATAGACATCCCGCTCTCCAGTGCTTCAATGGAGGCCGGGCAAACCGCCCAGCGTAACCACTTTGTCGCCGACGCCGCCCCGCCGCTGATAGCCGCTTCAATGGAGGCCGGGCAAACCGCCCAGCGTAACGTCCTAGACGACGCCGCAGTGAAATTCAGAGGCACGGGCTTCAATGGAGGCCGGGCAAACCGCCCAGCGTAACCCAGAACTCGAGCCCCGCCGCAAGCACGGAATTCAGGCTTCAATGGAGGCCGGGCAAACCGCCCAGCGTAACCCGCTTGAATTGAAGTAAGCGGGAATCCCGAGTCGGGGCTTCAATGGAGGCCGGGCAAACCGCCCAGCGTAACGGGGGGTGCATCTCTACAATGACGCTCGGCGTAATCTGCTTCAATGGAGGCCGGGCAAACCGCCCAGCGTAACAAGCCACCCACCGAAGACCGCTTAGCCCAGAGTCCCGGCTTCAATGGAGGCCGGGCAAACCGCCCAGCGTAACAACTTGCTCTTCAATTTCTCTAGCTCGGCTTTTATCGCTTCAATGGAGGCCGGGCAAACCGCCCAGCGTAACGTTGCTCTCGGCTTTTATCAGCTCTGCGAAGCCGTCGCTTCAATGGAGGCCGGGCAAACCGCCCAGCGTAACTACTGTAAGTTTTGCCGGACTCCATTTTGACTCCGAGCTTCAATGGAGGCCGGGCAAACCGCCCAGCGTAACTTCTGCTCTCTAAAGCAATCTATTCTCTAAGCCCAGCTTCAATGGAGGCCGGGCAAACCGCCCAGCGTAACCTGTCCTCAAACTCTCTTAGGTAATGCTCCGCTGCTGCTTCAATGGAGGCCGGGCAAACCGCCCAGCGTAACTTCTGGAACTCCTTTACATAACCGAGAGGAAGCCCGCTTCAATGGAGGCCGGGCAAACCGCCCAGCGTAACTTCACTAGGGCTGAAGCTGAAGCCCGCTATTCGGCTGCTTCAATGGAGGCCGGGCAAACCGCCCAGCGTAACAGCCGCAAGAACCCCCCCGATTTCCGCCAGATCTTGCCCGCTTCAATGGAGGCCGGGCAAACCGCCCAGCGTAACTGTGTTCTTCGTGGCGCTCACGACTGTGGGCACTCCGCTTCAATGGAGGCCGGGCAAACCGCCCAGCGTAACTAGCGGATCGTGGCAGAGCTGAACCCCGACTTGTCGTCGCTTCAATGGAGGCCGGGCAAACCGCCCAGCGTAACGAGCGTGAGCGTCGCAAGTGAAATCAGTGCCAGGGATGCTTCAATGGAGGCCGGGCAAACCGCCCAGCGTAACCCGAAGAGTATTTAACGAAATCCCAGTAAGCGCCCCGCTTCAATGGAGGCCGGGCAAACCGCCCAGCGTAACTCCACCCCCACCACTGCATCGATCGCAGCGAAAACTGCTTCAATGGAGGCCGGGCAAACCGCCCAGCGTAACTCGATACAGGACGCCCTGCGCCCTAGCCACCGCTACCGCTTCAATGGAGGCCGGGCAAACCGCCCAGCGTAACACGCAAGGCCGCCGTAGCTGCGGTGGAGCGTGCGGCGCTTCAATGGAGGCCGGGCAAACCGCCCAGCGTAACGCGTCTCGCCCGCTACGAGCGGGAGATGAGGACGGAGCTTCAATGGAGGCCGGGCAAACCGCCCAGCGTAACGACCAATTTCTGTTTCCCGCCCCCAGGGGCATAAACGCTTCAATGGAGGCCGGGCAAACCGCCCAGCGTAACCACGGATCGACGCCCGCCGCACCAGACGCCGCTACCGCTTCAATGGAGGCCGGGCAAACCGCCCAGCGTAACAAATCGTCCGACGACTCCATCTCCTCCTGCCGGCGGGCTTCAATGGAGGCCGGGCAAACCGCCCAGCGTAACCGGCGCAGGCCGGAGCTCCCGCTCGGCGTCTAGAGTCGCTTCAATGGAGGCCGGGCAAACCGCCCAGCGTAACCGGTCGTCGCTCATTAGCCGCACGCTCCTTTGATGTAGCTTCAATGGAGGCCGGGCAAACCGCCCAGCGTAACCCTCGTCGGCTACGTCCTCCCGACGGACAAGCACCGGCTTCAATGGAGGCCGGGCAAACCGCCCAGCGTAACGAGCTCGTGGGGGACGACCGGTCAAGTGCTCCAAATGCTTCAATGGAGGCCGGGCAAACCGCCCAGCGTAACGAAGTCGGCTAAGCGGGCGGGAGCTAACAAACCCCGGCTTCAATGGAGGCCGGGCAAACCGCCCAGCGTAACACCCCGTCGGAGTGCTCCCATTCAGCGCCATGGTCTCGCTTCAATGGAGGCCGGGCAAACCGCCCAGCGTAACAAATGACCCCACCCCCGCTAGCACCCGCTGGCGGGGGCTTCAATGGAGGCCGGGCAAACCGCCCAGCGTAACCGCATCCTACGCGCCATGCTCCCCGCCATGACCGCCGCTTCAATGGAGGCCGGGCAAACCGCCCAGCGTAACTCAAAATGACGCCACTTACCACCACTATCACCCCCCGCTTCAATGGAGGCCGGGCAAACCGCCCAGCGTAACCCCAGGCGTCGCCGCCCGCACCGACGCTCCCGTGCGCTTCAATGGAGGCCGGGCAAACCGCCCAGCGTAACCACGAGAGTGGATGGGCACCCTCGAGGTGCGAGCACCGCTTCAATGGAGGCCGGGCAAACCGCCCAGCGTAACTGTCGGGCGTCGCCCATTGAGCGATGATGCGCTCTTGGCTTCAATGGAGGCCGGGCAAACCGCCCAGCGTAACGCAAATCGTGCTCCTCCGCAAAAAACAAAATTCTACTCGCTTCAATGGAGGCCGGGCAAACCGCCCAGCGTAACCGCAACTATCCCCCCCGTATAGAACCTTCCCGTCCCTGCTTCAATGGAGGCCGGGCAAACCGCCCAGCGTAACCTCTGTGAGCGCTCGCTGCGCCTTCCCGCGCCCGCCGCTTCAATGGAGGCCGGGCAAACCGCCCAGCGTAACATCCGAGATTTTGGAGTGCTCTTACTACGGCTTGCTCGCTTCAATGGAGGCCGGGCAAACCGCCCAGCGTAACTCCGGCGTGGAGGTGATAATCAAATATGGTAATCACCGCTTCAATGGAGGCCGGGCAAACCGCCCAGCGTAACCCTAGGCGACGACGACGCACGAGCACTCACCACCACGCTTCAATGGAGGCCGGGCAAACCGCCCAGCGTAACATGCGGGCGACCGCGGCGGGGAGGGCGTTCGCCGTCGCTTCAATGGAGGCCGGGCAAACCGCCCAGCGTAACAAATAGTTCGGCGGCCGCCCGATCTCAGCCCACCCGCTTCAATGGAGGCCGGGCAAACCGCCCAGCGTAACCTTTAGTGCGTCCCTCCGGTCGTCTCGGCTGAGCTTGCTTCAATGGAGGCCGGGCAAACCGCCCAGCGTAACGCCGGTCGCTCGGGGGAGGTAATTGAGCACTTGGAGGCTTCAATGGAGGCCGGGCAAACCGCCCAGCGTAACGTATTCCGGCCAACTCTCTCGGAGCACACTAGCACCGGCTTCAATGGAGGCCGGGCAAACCGCCCAGCGTAACTTGGAGATGGGGACGGGCGACCCTGCGGCGTCGTGGCTTCAATGGAGGCCGGGCAAACCGCCCAGCGTAACGAGCACCCTCAACATCGACGTCCCCGACGACGCCAGCGCTTCAATGGAGGCCGGGCAAACCGCCCAGCGTAACAACGGGCAGAAACCCTGCCCAGCGTGCCTAAAAGCCGCTTCAATGGAGGCCGGGCAAACCGCCCAGCGTAACCTAGCCGAACGCAAAGGGCTCAGCGAAGACTTCCTAGCTTCAATGGAGGCCGGGCAAACCGCCCAGCGTAACGGTCGAACCGGCGGCGGCGACCACCACCACCACCACCGCTTCAATGGAGGCCGGGCAAACCGCCCAGCGTAACAATGCTGACATCGGCGACCCGCTCTGGCGAATGCTCGCTTCAATGGAGGCCGGGCAAACCGCCCAGCGTAACCTCGGTCAAGTCAAGCGACTGCTTGCTCAGCGAACTGCTTCAATGGAGGCCGGGCAAACCGCCCAGCGTAACCAGTGCTGCGAAGATTACGGGAGTCGGCCTAGAACCAGCTTCAATGGAGGCCGGGCAAACCGCCCAGCGTAACACCCTGGGGGTTCGCCCCTGGGGTCACCACCTCTGGCGCTTCAATGGAGGCCGGGCAAACCGCCCAGCGTAACCTATTTTTATATCAAAGTCCTCATCCAAAAGGATACTCGCTTCAATGGAGGCCGGGCAAACCGCCCAGCGTAACGTCCAGCGCCCCAGCCCCATGCTCTGTGGGGGGGTCGCTTCAATGGAGGCCGGGCAAACCGCCCAGCGTAACAGCGAGTGGTGGGACAAGCGCGGCAACAATCCATGGCTTCAATGGAGGCCGGGCAAACCGCCCAGCGTAACGAGCACCAGCCTGGGCTTCGCAGCCGGCTCCTGGTCGCTTCAATGGAGGCCGGGCAAACCGCCCAGCGTAACGACCATCGAACAACTCGCCGCAACCGCAGAGAAACTCGCTTCAATGGAGGCCGGGCAAACCGCCCAGCGTAACACCGGCGTGCTGGTGGGTACCGGCCTCAACGATATCGCTTCAATGGAGGCCGGGCAAACCGCCCAGCGTAACGCCGGCATTGGTTCCGTCATTGGCGGCTTAAACAGCGCTTCAATGGAGGCCGGGCAAACCGCCCAGCGTAACGAAGCCAGAGGCCACGGATATTTCGTGGATATATTCGCTTCAATGGAGGCCGGGCAAACCGCCCAGCGTAACTATTCACCACCGGCACGGGGTACGCCGGCCTCGCCGTGCTTCAATGGAGGCCGGGCAAACCGCCCAGCGTAACGCCAAGCTCGACATCGCACTGGACGAACTCCGCGCCGCTTCAATGGAGGCCGGGCAAACCGCCCAGCGTAACCAGCACGCAACCCCCCGCCGCCCTCATAGAGGCCGCGCTTCAATGGAGGCCGGGCAAACCGCCCAGCGTAACCCACACGGATCGGATTCCTGCCCGTAAGACCCGACCCGCTTCAATGGAGGCCGGGCAAACCGCCCAGCGTAACCGCTTGATAAATCCGCCGTACTCTCGGCGCTCCGGTGCTTCAATGGAGGCCGGGCAAACCGCCCAGCGTAACCTCTTCGCCGGCATGGGCGGATTCGTGCGAGGATTCGCTTCAATGGAGGCCGGGCAAACCGCCCAGCGTAACCGAGCTCGCCGACCTCCGCCGGTGGTACAAGAACCGGCTTCAATGGAGGCCGGGCAAACCGCCCAGCGTAACCGGCCCCTGGGCAAGGTTATCGTCAATCTGAACGCCGCTTCAATGGAGGCCGGGCAAACCGCCCAGCGTAACTCCTAAAAATTCTGGGCAAGTTTGACGCTTCAGGGGTGCTTCAATGGAGGCCGGGCAAACCGCCCAGCGTAACGAAATACCGACGATCACGATCGTCGACCCCTACGGGCTTCAATGGAGGCCGGGCAAACCGCCCAGCGTAACCCCCTGCCCCTTGGAGTCAATGAAGGCCAAAATTCTCTGCTTCAATGGAGGCCGGGCAAACCGCCCAGCGTAACCCTAAAGGCTTTGAAGTCATAGAAGGTTAAGCGAAGGCTTCAATGGAGGCCGGGCAAACCGCCCAGCGTAACGACTGCGCCGCCGCAGCACCAGCCTACCCTGGGCGAAGCTTCAATGGAGGCCGGGCAAACCGCCCAGCGTAACAATGGCTAGGGCCGGGCAAACCGCCCAGCGTAACCCCAGCACTGATGAGCTTCAATGGAGGCCGGGCAAACCGCCCAGCGTAACCTGTAGTGCGGGTGCTCATCAGGCTTGGTTCGGCAGGCTTCAATGGAGGCCGGGCAAACCGCCCAGCGTAACCGATCGCATCTGCCAAAGGTTGAGATGCTTTACGCGCTTCAATGGAGGCCGGGCAAACCGCCCAGCGTAACGAGCCTGAGAATCTGCCGCCGCTTCCGCCTGGCGTTCGCTTCAATGGAGGCCGGGCAAACCGCCCAGCGTAACCTTCATCTGGTTGTTCGGGGGCTGCGCGATCCTGCCAAGCTTCAATGGAGGCCGGGCAAACCGCCCAGCGTAACTCGCGAATCCGTCGCGTCTGCGCTAACCGCCAGCGTAACGCGAGTAACTGGCTTCAATGGAGGCCGGGCAAACCGCCCAGCGTAACTCTGCCCGTTTCGCCCGACTGTCAATGGAGGGACCAGGCGACCTTCTTCAATGGAGGCCGGGCAAACCGCCCAGCGTAACGGCGATCTGGCGAGGACGCTGGATGACCGGCGACGGCAGCTTCAATGGAGGCCGGGCAAACCGCCCAGCGTAACTCCGGTTCACCGGGCAAACCGGCGTGTCGGTGGCGACCGGCTTCAATGGAGGCCGGGCAAACCGCCCAGCGTAACTTGCTGCTTCCTTTCAGCGCAACGCAGGCTCGAGGCGGGCATCCACTTCGCTCGAGTAGACACGCTGCTTCAATGGAGGCCGGGCAAACCGCCCAGCGTAACTGCTGAGCGACTTCGCGGAGGCCGGGCAAACCGCCCAGCGTAACTACTGGTTCGCCTAAGGCAGTCGCTTTCAATGGAGGCCGGGCAAACCGCCCAGCGTAACGACCGATTCGCCTGGCGCGTACTGGCGGTGCCCCCCAGCGCTTCAATGGAGGCCGGGCAAACCGCCCAGCGTAACGCGAGGGCGAAATCCGCCGTCCCGGTGCGACCGACTAGCTTCAATGGAGGCCGGGCAAACCGCCCAGCGTAACGCCGCCTACTGCAGCAATATCGGGGGGGCGGCGTGACTCACCTTCACACGCGCTTCAATGGAGGCCGGGCAAACCGCCCAGCGTAACAGCCGGGTTCGAAGCTTTCTGCTAGCCGCCCTGAGAAGCGCTTCAATGGAGGCCGGGCAAACCGCCCAGCGTAACTGCCAGGGCTTGATTCAGGTTGGCATCGGGAGCTCCGAGCGCTTCAATGGAGGCCGGGCAAACCGCCCAGCGTAACCGCCCGCCGAGCCCACAGACGCCGACATCCACCTCGCTTCAATGGAGGCCGGGCAAACCGCCCAGCGTAACGCCCAAGGTGGGCTAGGGTTCGTAGGTAGGGCTTCAATGGAGGCCGGGCAAACCGCCCAGCGTAACCCTGAAGGCGGAGATGCGCTTTCAATGGAGGCCGGGCAAACCGCCCAGCGTAACCCACTGTTCTGGACGGCCACGCGCGGACAGCGCGCTTCAATGGAGGCCGGGCAAACCGCCCAGCGTAACCTGACGCGACCGGCTGCGGGAAGCAGCCGGCTTCAATGGAGCCCGTTCTCTCAGACTGCGCTTCAATGGAGGCCGGGCAAACCGCCCAGCGTAACCATCGGGTTAGGCGTTAATGGAGGCCGGGCAAACCGCCCAGCGTAACCCCCCAGGGATACGAGAAGCAGAGCAAGCTTCAATGGAGGCCGGGCAAACCGCCCAGCGTAAGCCGTCGCTTCAATGGAGGCCGGGCAAACCGCCCAGCGTAACGGACCCCGCAGGATGCACCTGGAGGAAACTCCTGCGGCCGCCAACTTCGCTTCAATGGAGGCCGGGCAAACCGCCCAGCGTAACCCCGCCGGAGCTTTTCCAGGTACGCTGGACGCGAGCCGCTTCAATGGAGGCCGGGCAAACCGCCCAGCGTAACCGACGAGACACCCTACACGAGGGCGAGCCGAGGCTCGGCTTCAATGGAGGCCGGGCAAACCGCCCAGCGTAACGGGAATCCTGCACTGTTCTGAACGGGAATTTCGCCCGCTCGGCGCGGGAACTCGCTTCAATGGAGGCCGGGCAAACCGCCCAGCGTAACCGCCACGAGACCGGCAATGGAGAGTGCAGCGTAACGAGCCCCAAGGCTCACGCTTCAATGGAGGCCGGGCAAACCGCCCAGCGTAACCAGGCGCCGTCACCCCGTACGCCGCACTCGTGCCAGATAGCTTCAATGGAGGCCGGGCAAACCGCCCAGCGTAACACTACGAGAGTCTCCAGCGAACGGATATTCGCTTCAATGGAGGCCGCCCCAGCGTAACGCCCTGCGAGCCGGAGCGAGCTCGCTTCAATGGAGGCCGGGCAAACCGCCCAGCGTAACAGCTAGCGACCCTGGGGGTGCGCCCCCGTTGGCGCCGTCGCTTCAATGGAGGCCGGGCAAACCGCCCAGCGTAACGCCGCTCGCCTGCGAACAACTTGCGACTCCCGATAGTGGGGTGCTTCAATGGAGGCCGGGCAAACCGCCCAGCGTAACCAACGAACCAGGGCGCATCGCCCCGAAGCGCTAGCCGACGCTTCAATGGAGGCCGGGCAAACCGCCCAGCGTAACCACCCCAAGCGAGAACGGCGAGATTCGAAGCCCGCTTCAATGGAGGCCGGGCAAACCGCCCAGCGTAACCCGAAGGGTGCGCTACCCGGCGCGCTTCAATGGAGGTCCGGGCAAACCGCCCAGCGTAACTTATCCAGCAATACGCTTCAATGGAGGCCGGGCAAACCGCCCAGCGTAACAAGCATAGCGCCGGCTAGCACCAGGCTTCAATGGAGGCCGGGCAAACCGCCCAGCGTAACAAGCGTGGCCCGCCCGAAGGTTCGCGCTTCAATGGAGGCCGGGCAAACCGCCCAGCGTAACCTCGAAGCCGACCCCCCCCCGAGCGAATGGAGGCCGGGCAAACCGCCCAGCGCCCCACCGGCTGAAGCGGGATGGAAGGTTGCTTCAATGGAGGCCGGGCAAACCGCCCAGCGTAACGCGCGACCATCGACGAGCAAATGGAGGCCGGGCAAGCGTAACGTCCTTCATTGACAGCACTGCTTCAATGGAGGCCGGGCAAACCGCCCAGCGTAACCTTTGGCTCGGCTGCGCGGTTCAGACCACACCCCATTCCGCGAGCGCTTCAATGGAGGCCGGGCAAACCGCCCAGCGTAACGAGCCATCGTGGAGCTCGGAGCGCTGGCGAGCTTCAATGGAGGCCGGGCAAACCGCCCAGCGTAACCACGCGACCAACCACGCGCGAACGCGCTCGAAGGATTCCCGCTTCAATGGAGGCCGGGCAAACCGCCCAGCGTAACCGCTTCAGCAAGGGAGCACGCCGAACATTCAATGGAGGCGGGCAAACCGCCCAGCGTAACAAAGCTGCGCTGGCGTTACTTCATTCAAAGCTTCAATGGAGGCCGGGCAAACCGCCCAGCGTAACGCAACTCGACTGCTACCGCGTCGAATGGAGGCCGGGCGCCCACCTACCGCTTTGGCGCTTCAATGGAGGCCGGGCAAACCGCCCAGCGTAACTTAAGCTTGACTTGCTTCAATGGAGGCCGGGCAAACCGCCCAGCGTAACCGAATTCACCGAACGAAGTCCTGCTTCAATGGAGGCCGGGCAAACCGCCCAGCGTAACCCTGGCCGCCAGTCTCTTCGGCCAGCGGCATTGAAGCCTCATCGCTTCAATGGAGGCCGGGCAAACCGCCCAGCGTAACCGGCGAAGCGGGAGGTTCGCGACGCTCCAACACGTGCCGCTTCAATGGAGGCCGGGCAAACCGCCCAGCGTAACCCAGGGCCGTATCGCCGCCCCCAGCGAACGACTAGCGGGCGATTGCTTCAATGGAGGCCGGGCAAACCGCCCAGCGTAACTTCGACCGCGCCCCTGAACCCGCAGCAGCGTCGCGCAACGTGCTTCAATGGAGGCCGGGCAAACCGCCCAGCGTAACGGCTCTTATATTTTGTGGGTTATACGCAGGAGTTTCGCGAGGGTTTGCGAGCGCTTCGCCCTGGTGGGCTTTTGGGGGAGAAGCTGTTTCAGTTGTCAAAGAGCAAAATCGGCGGCACGCTGGAGTTTCGCCGATTCGAGGAGTCTCTAGCAGTTTAGTTGTCATTGGACCTCTCGCATCACAAAACTACCGGCCCGCTGGTTGGCAGGGGTAACGATACTCCCATGAATGTGAAGCATTCTTTTCCTCTCTCTAGCGGGTCACCTAGGTCGATCATAGCAACTGAATCTTCCCCGTGGTGGATTATTTCGCCGAGTTCCTGGCGGAGTTCTAGGAACTCCATGATGTCTAGGTCGGAGAGGAAAACGCTGTATTGCATTGGCCAGCCGTATTCCGTCATTTTCTTATGAACTTTTCGGAGTCTCTTGGGCTCACGTATGTCGTAAGCAACGATGTAACGTCTTCTTCCCTTCGACATTGCTTATCTCGTTTCTACTGGAATGCGGACGGCGGACACGGGCGGCGAAGCTGCCGGCTGGCGTCTTTGGTATTACTCAGCAGTTGTATAGTTGCCTGCCGCACTTTCTCTTTGAACCAGCGCCGAGGGTGATTCGTCTAGTGTGGTGGCGGTGTTGCATAGTTGCCTGCTCACACTGTTTCTTTGAACGAATTCCCCATAACATCCCCAGAACACTATTCATCGTGTCATGAAGGGTACGTAGTGGGGGACTTCTCCTAGAAGATGCGCCCCCAACATTCGGGCTTGGACCTCAAAAACTCTGCGGTAAGAGATGCGGTAGTGATAGATCGGATGAGTGATTATCTGCTCTAGGCGTCGCTCGTATGCTGCGATGAAAGATCGTCGCGCCTTGGAGGTCAGCGCCACGCCGCGTGCTCTCACTACGAAACCTGACCGGCGGATTTCTCCGTTGTTGATCGCTGTGATGACCACGGAATCCGCTACTAGAGGACGAAACTCCTCGGCAAGATCGAGCGCCAAGGCCGGTCTACCGAACCTGGGTTTGTGGTAGACCCCCAGATACGGATCGAAGCCCACGCCGATCAAAGTAGCGGTCAGGTCTTTGGTCAAGAGCGAGTAGGCGTAAGACAAGAGGCAGTTGACGGGATCCTGCGGAGGTCTCCTGTTCCTTCCGCTCAATTCGAACGTCCCTATGTCGTCGGACGCCAGCATTTTCGAAAAATGCGAAAAATAAGGCGGCCGGCTGTGCCTTCGACGCCTAGAAGTGATTCGATGGAGGGTGCGTCCGAGGCTTGATCGGCCAGGTTGTTGAGTTGTTCCAGCACTTCCTCGCAGTCAGATCGAGAGTTGCGCCTCAGAAGCGTTCGGCAGTTCTTGATCTTGCCTCGCACCATGTTCTGGGCTATGGGCAGACCTGCCTGGGCTGCCACAGCGACCTGCCGTCTGCGGAGCTCCACGTGTTTCGAGGGATGACCGGTGGCTATCCCTTTGAACCAGCCGCCGTAGGAGAACCAACACACAGGGACGTCCCGGTCGAAGGCTGCTCGCATCAGTTGTGAACTCAATTGGACGTTTCCAAGCACGTTGATCTGAGAAACGTCGAGCATCCGGACGGATTCGATTTCTTTCTTATGGAGGGTGACGGTCGCCCTGCCGGAGCGTATTCCGATCTTTGCGCCCTGCTGAGACACGTAGAGCGGCCTTGCGGCAGGGTCGCGAGGCGTGAGGCGGCGGGGGCGCTTCGAGGCTCTTTTTGCGTGCAGGTTTGTTTCGTCCGGTAGACAGATCCCGACGAGCGAACACCTCGGGCACTTGGGGCTGTCGACCAGGGGTGGGGGAATGGTGTCAGACGCCGCCACCTCCCTGAGTCCGACGATCAGACTCTTGGTCTGGGAGACCAGCCTTTCGTTGAACTCGACATCCACTCTTTCACGTGTTTCGTTGAAGTAAATCTGGCCTTCGGTGCACTCGTAGCCGTTTTCCTGGAGAAGGAGCCCGATGGCGCAAAGCTGCACAAGTTCCGGAGTCCAGGCAGGGCCGTGCAAAGGGGGCCTGCCTCTCTTTACCTCGACGGGGACGACGCGCCCGTCCGAACT
This sequence comes from Acidimicrobiales bacterium, assembly GCA_965242895.1. Lineage (GTDB taxonomy): Bacteria > Actinomycetota > Acidimicrobiia > Acidimicrobiales > CATQHL01 > CATQHL01. Next base: position 169,152 of record OZ251507.1, on the reverse strand, counting down.
TTCGATGATGTCGGCCTTGGCGATTAGGCCGAGTTTTTCCGAGCCGAGCGAAACCGATTTGGCCAGCTTGACGGGGTTTTCTTCCTCGGGGCCTTCGAACTTTCCGCCGCCTGCGTCTACGACCCTGTGGACGTAACTTCCTTCAACAGTGTCAGGGTTGTCCGCCCAACTGCCGTTCACCCATTCGAGGTAAAAAAGACGCTTACAGTACTCAAACTCGTTGAGCATTCTCGCAGGCACAAGTGCGGGAACATCTGAAGTCATCTCATGGGCGTCGCCACACAACCCCGGAAGGGTAGAACGTTCCGTAGCCCCCTTGAGAGGAGCGTCCGATCGGGGAACTTCGTATTGTTAGCACTCCCCAAGCCGGCAGTTGTTTCATTAAGCGCTCATTGGGTTCATGATGGCTTGCGTGGGCTAGAAGCGACTTCACTGCGTTGGGTGCGGCGGGTCGATCCCAGACCGGCCAGGAGAAAGAGGCAGACGTCCACCGCCCGGAGCAGCCTTGTGTAAGCGTCCTGTCTTTTCCGTCAAGCTTGCCGGCAAAAACCGGGTAGCGGCTCAGACCGAGGATGGCTAAAGCCTCGACTCCTGGATTGGTCAGCTTTTTGACTTTGGAGGGATCAGTTGCAGATAGAGCGTAGTCTCGGTCGTCGGTTACATCCCAGTTCAGCGACGGCAGTTCGCTGTCGTAGCGCCATTGTTCACTGAGAGCGTTCATGATGTTTTCACGCGTAACTGAGCTCAGCACTTCGCAGGCCATTTCCATGAACTTCTGTTGGCCTGCGGTGAAATACAGGTCGGAAGGTTTGGCAGTGTCGTTGTTGTCCAGGCTTCCTTCGGCGAGCAGGGCGGCAGCCAAGGAGTTCCCTGGCTCATTTGCTTGGGCCGATTTCAGGTAGCTTCGGACTTTGTCTGCCTTGAACTTGAGTGATTTTGTTTTGCTGTCGTTCTCTGGAAGTCCTGGGTTCATGGCCGGACTATCCAACCAGTCAGGGAAGACCTCCATTGAGCGATCTGCGATCTGACCGATGCTGAATTCCTCGCTCACGACTGCGTGAGGCGTGAGGTCGTCGCTCCACCAGAGTTTCGGCTGCTCGGCTTGATGCTCGAAAGCCACTTGAACTCCCAGAGCCCCCAAGAAAGCGAGGGGATTGGTGGCTTCAAGTCCGTTGAGATGCGTTCCGTTCATTGTCTCTCCGCTTCCATTTCGCTCTGACGGTGGTCGGCGAGCCGCAGGATGGCTTCTAGCCAGCCCAGACCGTGGTAGCCGTATCGGTCGGTCAGTCTCCAGAAACGGTCGGCCATGTCCAGGGCGATCCGTGATTCGAGAAGGTCGGAACTGGTCTGCATTCTGATGCCGTCCAATTCGTATGAAAGTGGTTGCGGGTTTAGGTCTTCAACCACGGGCGGCAGCGGACGGCCGTGTCCATGATGGGTGCCTACCAGATGCAGCACTAGGTCTTTGTCGTGGGCTTCTGCCAGTACGTCTTCGTTGGATTCGATCATCGCCACGCTGGCAATCTCGTGCCGCATCCCCTTCGGATACTTCAAGTCTTCGGGGGGCCTGTTCTTGGGAGTACCGGGTTTTGACTTGGCGAGAGGCTCCTCTTGCAAAGCGAGAGCGACTGGATCACCTCCCACCAGCAAGGCTTGAAAACGAGTATCGACTTTCCCTAGATCATGCAGGCGGCCGGCTAAGCGGAGATCCTTTTGCAGTTCTTCGTTCAAGCCCAGACTGGCGGCAAACCTCTTGGCACGATCTCCGACCCCTTCAAGATGGGATCCGAGTTTGACACCTGTTCCGGTCAGCGACCCTGACAAGTCGGAGCCGTCGAGAGCGCCGGCGTCTACTTTCTTTTCTGCCAGCACGTAATAGCCTGCCTTGGGGTCTTCCTCGTTTACTCCTACGTGATGCAGCTCGCATGTGGCGAGGTCAAGACGCTCAAGCGCATCGGTTGCCCACTCAGGAAGTTCGGTTTGTCTGTCTAGCCATTCCTTTATCCGTTCCAGTGGGGAGGTATCGACCTCGTTCTCCTCTGCTGGGGTCGGGGGATTGCCTGCGATGCTCTGATCGCCGTCTCGTGGGGAGGTATCGGCCTCGTTCTCTTCGGTCTCTGCTGCTGAGGTCGGGGAGGAATCGCTTCGTTTGTCGGCAAACAGTTTTGAGTGGAGACGCAGCGTCGCCCGCTTTCCATACGCCAATTGAGCGGCGTCCCCCAAGTCTGAGACTTCTTCCTTTGAGCCCGGGTTCCAGGTCTCACCCGACAATCCACCCTTTTGCGGAGACACGATGATGATGTCGCCAGGCTTGATTTCGCTGACCCTGATTCGCTTCGGGCCGTCCTGAAATCCGTCCCAGCGAACCCAGTCGGACGACTTGAACGAATCCGCAGCGCCGTTCGCAGAAATATCGACCTGAGTGAGGTTGATGTCGGCCACGGGCGCTTCAGGTTCGCCGGAAAGCCAGGACTTAGCGGCCTGGATAGGAATCTGCAGAAACTCTGCCTGCCTGGGCGGGACGAGCCGGAGAACTTCACTGGAAGGATCCCAGCGCCAAACTATTGAAACGTCGGAGTTGCTGGGCTGGTCTAGTCCGTGGAGGAAACTCTCAACCGAAGGCTGCACTATAGGTTCAGGGTTAGTTTGAGCCCAGGCGTCGATGTGTGTCTTTAGCAGGAGGGGAGCGTCGTTCTTGGGAGCGTAAGCATTTTCGGGAAAGTCCTGCAAGGAAAGAGGGCCGACTTCGAGGTCGCCGTCAAAGGAACGGATTTCCAGTTCGTTCCACGTCGCCTTCACGGCTTCGCCGTAGATGGGGTCGGGTTTCTTGGAAGCGACCACTGACTTTGGCCCTAGAATCCAGCTTTGAGCGGCGGTATCTGTGTGTGCCGAGGGGTCTGCGGTCGAGGGCGCCGAGGGTGCGGCGTCGGAGAAGCCTGCGTCTTCTAGGGTGAACAAGGGGCTGAAGTCCTCGTCGTCGTCGGGGACTGCCGAGAGAACTCCTCGCCTGTCCAGGCGTCCGAACCTTTGCTTCAGGCTGTCGATGGCGGCGCACTCAGTGATCAGAGCGTCGAAGCTGAAGTCGGCGCCCACTTCGATTGCTTGCGTGGAGACCACGAAGGTCAGGTGCTCCGTGTCGGTTCGCCGATCCGGATCCGGCTCGACCAGGCCTGCTATCGCATCAAGTTTCGCTACTCGATCCAGCGGTCTCATGCGTCCGGTTATCAGGTGGGCGGCGTAGCCGGCGTCGGAAAGTGCCTTGTGGGTTTCCCGTGCGGTGCGAACCCGGTTGACGATGACTCCTACGCTTCGCACTCTGTCGCTGAGTTCCTTCTTGGCGATTTTCAGGACTTCGCGGGGAATCACTTCGTGGGGAGGTTTGGTCGGTGAACCTACCGGCACTAGTTTGGCCGATTTCCGTGCTCGCACCCTACGCCGCAATTCTTCGCTGTCGGCGGTGTCGGAGGCGTTCAACGTGAAACGCTCTGCTTGTGGGTTGCTGGGTGTGGCGGACATCTCCACGACCTGGAAGCGGCGCGAGAGTTTGCCGCTAGGCAGTGAAGCGATCCCAGAGAGGGTCTGAGAGAACGGAACGCTGAGATGGACTTCGTCTAGGATCACCAAGCAATCGTTGCCTGCTAGTCCGGCGTGGATGGGGCGCATTCCTGGGCTTACGCCGTAGCCGCGGAACAAGAGCTTGGAGCCGAACTGATCCACGGTGGAGACGATGCACCAGGGCATGTCAGGGCGGTGCGTCCAGTTGTCGTCGATCGGAATCCCGCCTCGCAGCGCAGCGACTCCTATCAGGTCGCCGTCTCCGTCGCTGAGGGTGCTCAGCCGCTCTCGAATCAGGGCGAGCATTGGGGTATTTCCGTCCTGGATGCGCTCTTGAATGCGCTGCGCCCTCTTGTGAACTTGGTCGACGACGATTCGCCGATCAATCACGAACACGACGCGGCGCGGTGAGACATCTGGGCGGGCGGCTAGCGCGAAAATTGCGGTGTCCAGCACGGCGGTCTTCCCTGAACCGGTGGGCAGATCGATGACTTCAGGCCATTCTCCGGTTTCGATCACCCTGGCGGTCAGGCGGCTCTGCCAGGGGAATGGAGGGTGTCCGTGAACGTCGCTGAAGAACTCGGTGAAGTCGGCTGCTGTCAGGTCATTCATCGGAACTCCTCTTTTCGGGCATGGGGCGCATGAGACCGAGACCTGCAAACCGACCTGCGCCGAGAAGCAAGGGACCTTCGACAGGGTTCTCGAACGTCAACATCGCGTGTATGAGTTTCCGAGCCTGTTTCCTGTCTCTGCCCTGACGGAAGGGCGGGAACTTCAAGGCAGGTCGAGCGCCTGGGATGAACGGGGTGAGCGACAAATCGACCGACAGGGGCTCCGGTAAACCCACGTGCCGGCAAGCGGACACGACGGCCTGCTCAGCGAGTTCCCAGGCTCGAGTGCGGGCAGAAGCCGTTCCTCGACCCAGCGGCCCTGGATGTTTGGGGAGCGCTATCGGAGTTGCGGACGCCCATTTTCTGGAGGCGCGACTCCAGACAGACTGCCGCAGCGTGACCATTGCGGAGGGGGCGGTCAGCCGCTTCAGCTCGATCACGCCCCTCGAACCGAAGGTTAGCTTGAGAGGGCTATCCTGATCCTTGGCCGCATCCTCCCACTTCCCGATGGAGCGGTATAGAGCTTGCGTTGCCTCTTTGTCTAGGTCTCTCGGGCGTGACAAAGCCACCCCGAGCAGCCGCCCGTCGGAGTATTCGAAACCGACATGGGGGAGGGGAAGGAAGGCCGTGTGCGGGTGCTCAGAAGGTGTTCCGTCTGGATGGTGGCCGCTCAACCCTTCGGGAATCGGATCGTCTGCGTAATGGAAGATGGTTGCTCGCAGCGCCTCGGCCACTTCGACCGCACGCGTGGAAGGCACGGCGCGAGAGTTGTGGTCGAATTCGAACACGATCCATTCCGCTGCTGTGTTGGGTGTTTGAATTTCGGGTGAAGCAGATGCAGATTCGGAGTGGGTCTTGTAGCGGACAGCCACAAAGGGCAGCGAACGAGGCTTGACCCCTTCGTGGCGGGTGTGCTGGCGCTCCAGTTCGAGGAGTTGCCCCGACCTCGTGGTGCGCAGGACATCTATTGTCTCGTCCGCCCCCGGGGAGCCCTTGACCGGTACCCAATTTGGTGATGGAGCTTCCGCAACCACGCGGCACGACACCAGGGAAGAGGAGTGCCCTAGTCGAGTGACCCGTTTCAGCAGGGAGTCGAGGGACTCCTTTGTGTCCGGCTGAGGCGAACCCTCCCATATGTAAGTGGCGCGAGGTTCGTCCGGCGTGACGGAAGGAAAGAAGCGTTCCTGCTTGCCGCGATGATCCGGGAAAAGCTCGAGGGCCGTGCCAGGGGCCGTTTTTCCGGGGTTTTCCACCTGAGAAGCCACGTCAAGTTTCTTGGCCAGATTGTTCCTATCACGCTCAACCTTTTTGGTGATTTCGCCGCCTGATCGTTCAAGCTCTTCTTCAATTTGAGCGTTCAGCTCGGACACGCTCGCCCACTGTTTCTCCTGCCAACTTCGACTGATGATGGCAGTGTCGTTGACCGGAACGAAGTGGGAGGCCACCGTCCGTGCTACCGCGGGCGAGGCCGCGACCGATGGAGGAGGCTGAGCCTCCAGCCACTCCATCGCAGCCTTTTCCTGGGGATCAAAGTCGGCGGATTCGTGCCATGTCGCCACCATCGCTGAGAACAGGCGGGCGGGATGCGGCGGCCATTCCGACTGCTGTCGGTCGTTATGGGCGGTTGCCACGTAACGACCGGTCAGGAAGTTGATTTCTATGGCGAGCATGATCTACTCCGAAGGCGGCGTGGCCGCCGAGACCTTTCTGCTGCGTCGAACCAACTCGATCAACTTGGGGGCAGGCTCCAGCCGGATGTCGGACGTTTCCCAGCCGATCCCGAGGGAAGCAGCGTGCGAGGCAGCTTCGCTCAGAATCTGAGCGGCGCCGCTGCGAGTGACTTCGAGCACCTCAGCCGGGGAGCCGTCTCGTCTAAGCAGTTCCACCTTTGGGGATTCGGTCGGAATTAGCAGGCAGCGGGAACGCAGGTCGTAATCCATCTCGGTCAGGTAGGCGATTGCGGCTACGCCAAGAGCGGCGATTGCGGTGCGGGCTGCAGTTTCTGCCTCCCTGCTTGCTCCGGCAAACCGAAGCCGCCTGAGGGAGGCGAGAGAGATCAGCGTGGTCTGCAGCGCCCTGGAAATGGTCACGCCGCCGGCCTGCTCGTCGATGGACGGGGCGATGTTTCCGTGGTTGATCTTGGATGGCTGGCCGGCTTCGCCGCTTTCGCTTCCTCTGGAAGCGAAGACCAGTTTGCCCTTCTCTTTCTCGGCCTTCTCAGGGTCGTGTGTCCAGACTTCAATCGGGTCGGAGGCGTTGTAGACACGGTCTTCGGTGGCGAGCTTTTCCAGCTGCAGAGGATCGAGACGGCTGCCCACCTTCTTACCTATTTGGGCGTCAAAGCCCACTATCTCAGAGACGTAAGAGCGTTGGAACTTCGAGCCCAGACCCCCTTTGGGGCCGGTGGAATCCCACATCCCGAACAGCAGAGCGGTGGGGGAGTAGTGGAACAGGGCGGTAGCGTTGCGCGGCGTAGCGTCTGTAATGGCGCTGCCGACGTCCGAGAGCCGGAACAAGGTTCCGTCGAGAAGGCTGTCACGAAAGATTGCGTCGGCGATGCGGTGGGGAGCGTCGAGCACGGTCAGCTTGTCGAAGTCCATGATGTCATCGCTGACGGTGAAGTCGACGTAAGGGACGGGGAACTGGAGTTCGCCCCGTTCCCAGCCCTCTAGCAGCGCTAACTCTGCTCTGTTGGCCTGGGATGCGACGGAGTCCAGAAGAACGGTGGTGGTCGTTTTGTCGCTGTCTCCGACCTGGCGTTCCTCGACGACGTACTTGTGGCTGGCGTTGGTCGCGTAAGAGGAGGGGAACACCTTGTCGCCCTCGCCTCCCGCTGGCTGTAGGTTCAGTCGAGACCGGAGCGCCACGGCGCCCCCATCTACGGCTTCGTGCAGTTGCTTAAAAGTCAGTTGAGACATTTCGTCCTCCTTTGTTAGTTGCTTGGCGATCAGTCCTGCACGGCTGAGTCGTCGGGGCCTGTCGCCTCCACTTGTCGCCTTGTAAGTTGCTTGGAGATCAGTTTGGCATGAGGGTATGACAATTTGTTTCGAGGTCTGAGGAAGTGAGGTAAAGGAAATCTCATCCGACGGTCACTACTGACCGATTTGAATGCCGTACGATTTTGAAACTTCAGTGCCTCTGTCCGTGTTCTAGAATGCGGATTGTGACTTCGAAGAGTCAATTCACACTGGATTTTTACTTTCCGTTTCGCTTTGTTCTTGTGTTTTGGCATAATGACTCCTTCCATTCGGAATAGTAATGTGCTCGCAGAGCGAGCACATTACTATCTATTTTAGAGATACTATACTACGAGATCCCGGATTTAACAACTTCTTCGAACAAACAGTTCTGTGTACTCACTAAGCGCTCTGCCGTCTTTCTGCGGGTGTGGTTGACGCTCTCCTGCGTTCGACCGCAAATGTGGATGCTGCGCTGGCGTTTCCCATCATTTACTTGTGGCTAGGAAGGGGCGTCATCAGGACGGGGCCTGAGACCGCGTCAGCGGCTGAGCGCCGCAGTCACAGAGCGCGACTAGACAGTGAGGGCGCATATGAGGAATGTCACCATCACAGCATCCGCGGCGTTACTGGGCGTCCTGCGCGTTGCTTGTCCGTTGGGGAGGAGGTCGCAGATCTCTAGCCAGTCCCCGCGCTGGTCGCTGCGACATCGACGACGACATCGACTGCTCCCATCCGCCTTTGTCGGCTGAGTGAATGGTCGCCGAACTCCTCGGGCGCTCGGAAGTGGTCGAGGAGTGGCCGCTTTCCCAAGAGGAAAGTGAGGCGTTCATGCTCGAGCTATGGGGGAGGATAGGGGTCACAGCCCCCGCCGGGGTCATATCCGACTATGCCATAGTCGAAGCGGTGATTCGCTCCACCCGAGCGGGGGAGGGGGGGCTCCTGATGAGGGCGATTTGTGCAGCAACAGCACTGCTGAGCGAGGAGGGGAGCAGCGCTGCCCGTCGACTAGTCGTATGCCGTTGAATATCGGGAGGCTGGCCGAGCGGGATTATTTGTGCGGATGCACCGCATCAGCGGCGTGGACGGGGCTGGTCGCTCCGAGTCGGTAGGCGTGCAGCTCCTATCTTGTCTCAGCCGGCGCCTAGCTCTGGCGTGCCTTGTTGATGCGCTCCCGCAGGTCGGCGGCTGCGGCTGCGGGGTCGGGTGCTGACGTTATGGAGCGGGAGCTGGAGAGGATGACGCCCCGACTTTGCGAGTTGACGCCGCCGGCCACCGCTTTGGTCGGGTCGCCGCCCTGTGCGCCTATGCCTGGGACCAGGAACGTCATGGCGTCTCCGGCTAGGGAGCGGGCAGTTAGCAGGTCGTCTGGACGGGTTGCGCCTATTACGGCCAGGCAATTGCCTCTCGAGTTCCACTGCTCCGCCACCGCCCGCAGCACGTGATGCCATAGGGGAGTGGCCCCGCCCGCCCCCTGCGCTTCCGGCAATCCCGTCTTCGGGTTCTGCGGGTCGCCCGTCTCTGGGGCTTCCGGCAGTCCTGTCCTTAGTGTCTGCGAGTTGCCCGCCGCCGGCGCTTTCGGTGGTTCTGTCTTTAGGTTCTGGAAGTCGTCCGCTCCTTGGTTGGAGGTGCGGCACACGATTATGCAGCCCCGGTCTGCTCGTCGCAGGAATGGCTCTAGGGTGTCACGGCCTAGGTAGGGGTTGAGCGTCACGGCGTCGAAACACAGGCGGTCGAAAAGGCTGCGGGCGTACGCCTCGCTGCTCGATCCGATGTCGCCGCGCTTGGCGTCGCCGATCACGGGGATGTCTCCGTGCTGCGAACGCAGATGCTCCATGGTCTGCTCCAGCGCCGCCAAGCCCGCCCGCCCCTCCGCTTCGTAGAACGCCAAGTTGAGCTTGAAGGCGCACACGAAAGGGTGGGTCTGTTCGATTACACGGACGCTCCAGGCTGCTAGAGGGTTCTTGCGCTCCGCAAACTCCGCCGGCATATTCTCGAGGACGGGGTCTAGACCCACGCACGCAAGGCTGTCGACCTTGCACATTCGGGCTTCCAGACGTTCGACGAAGGTCGTCATTGGGTCAGGGCTCCTGCAGCGGCGGAGCCCAGTTGCGGGGATCGGCGTGCCAGAGGCGGGCTTCCTTCACGGCGGACGCTACGGCTGCCGCCTCTCCTGAGCCTGCGCGCTCGGCGGCTTCCAGTACCCGATCGAACGTCGTCAGCAACCGCAGCGGCACGCCCGCCTTCTCGAAGCGCTGCGACGCCTCGGGGAAGCCGTATCCGGTTATCGCAATGCAGGCAGCCACCTCGCCCCCAGCCCTCCGCAGCGTCTTGACGGCTTCCAGGCTTGACCCTCCGGTGGTGATCACGTCCTCCAGCAACACCACCTTGCGCCCGTCCACCTCGGCGCCCTCGACGGCCTTCGTCCGTCCGTGCGACTTTGCTTGCGCCCGCACGAAGCACGACGGCAGTCCGGCTGAAACCGCTACGGCGCTGCTGTGGGGGATGCCGCCGACCGCTACTCCCGCCACGACTTCCGCATCGGTGACCGCCTGGCCGACCTCCTTGACCAGCGCCCTTACTACGACGTTCCATTGGGCAGGGTGCGCCAGCAGCTGCCGCACGTCCATATAGATAGGGGAGAGGATGCCCGAGGCGAAGCGCACTGGGGCGTCCGGCACGAAGAAAAGCACCTCGGAGCGCACCAGGGCGCTCGCCACCAGGTCGTCGCTGCGCTCCGCTTGCTCCCCCCCGCTCATCGCCGCCCCCGCTCATCCCCCCCGCTCATCGTCCCAGGCCCCCCGCTCATCGTCCCAGGCCCCCCGCTCATCGTCCCAGAGCCTGCTGCGCCTCACTCGCAATGAGGACGGGAGCCAGCGGCCCTCGGAACACTAGGGCGCTCCAATACTGCACGGCGCTCGCACCGGCTTCTAGGAAGGAGCAGAGGTCGGCGCCCTCGCTCACGCCGCCGCAGCCGACGACCTGCATCGACGACCCCTCGCACGCAGCGCTCAAGACCTTCACTGCCTGCAGCGCCTCTTCTCGCAGGGCGCGCCCGCCTAAGCCGGCCTCCACGCCCGCTCCCGGCACCCTGCGTCTGATGGTGTTCACCGCCACCACCGCCTCGACGCCCGCACTCGAGAGGGCGGCTGCGAGTTCGGCGTAGGAGTCCTCGGCGAGTTGCGGACTGAGTTTCGCCCACAGAGGCACTTCCGAGGGCAGCGCCGCACGCACGACCTCGCACGCCTGCCCCGCCGCCTCTGGCGTCTCGAGGCTGGGCAGGGAGTCCTCGGTGTTGGGGCAACTCAGGTTGAGGGTTATCCAAGCAGGGCGCAGACCCGCCTCGACGAACTCGCCGGCTGCGTCAGAAAGTTTCTGCAGGCGCTCGGACATGAGTCGGTCGGCGGGGTCGGCGGCGATGCTGATCCCGTAGACAGCGGGGAGTTCGTCGGCGCGCTGCCCCAGGAAACGGGCGGCGGCCTTAGCGCCTGGGTTGCGAAGCCCCACGCGGTTGTAGAGAGACCGACCGGGGGTGTCGCGCCACAGAACCTGCCCGGAGTTGCCGAGTCTCGCCGACGGCGTGAACGAACCCATCTCCACTGCCCCCAGCAATGCAGGCAGCGACCGCCAGCCGGCGAGGATGTTCTGACCTCTCCCGACTGCGTCCATGGCCTCAGCGTCGGTGGAGTAGCCGTTGCCTTTGACGAGTGCGGCGGCCAGGATGAGCGGGCTTTCCAACTGGACTCGACCGACGGACGTCGGCCAGGCTACGTGTGGAGACAGGCGGCCGGCCAACTTCGCTAGGGGGGGATGGTCGAGACGGCGGAGCAGGCGCAGCCCAACTCTGTGGGCGGGTTCAGGGGGCAGAGTGATGAGCGAGCGCCGGATTGCGCCGTTCAGGAGTCTTTGGATCGGATTTGGGCGTGTGCGGCTGCTCTCGGGTTGAGGTGCGGAGGATTCCGGTGACCCCGGACGGCTTGCTGACTCCGTGGGGCGGACCGCTTCCAGGCGGCTTGCTGACCCCGTCCGACCTGCTGACTCCATCTGACCTCCTCGGCTTACCTCGGCAGTCTGCCCTGGAGTCATGTTCTTGCTGCCTCGGCCCCCCCGTCCCCTCCGTCTCTCTCGTCTCCGCTCCCGGCCCCGCTGCCCCCGCTCCCGCTCCCGTCCGCCTCCGCCGTTCCCGCTGCCCCCGTCCTCCCGGCCCCGCTGCCCCCGCTCCCGCTCCCGGCCCCGTCCCCCTCGCCGCCCCGTCCCCCCAGATCTTCTGCGTAGAGGTTCGCCCCCCAGCCTGGCTCGGCCAGAACTTGGCCGCCTTCGAAGGCTGTCCGACCCCTCAGGACGACCTTGTGCACCCGCCCCTGCAGTTCCATTCCCTCGAACGGACTCCACCCGCAGGCCGTGACGAGGTCGTCCGCATCGAGCGTCCAGCGCGCCTCTAGGTCGACGAGCGTGTAGGTGTCGGGGGAGGGCGCCGGCAGCCCGAAGACCCGACGAGGCGCCTCGGAGACCCACTCGGGGATCTTCTCGAGCGGCAGGCGGCCCGCAGCGGCGGCGGTGCAGAGCAGCGGTATGCAGGTCTCCAGCCCGGTCGCTCCGAAAGCGGGGTTCGGCTGCTGCTTCTCTTCCCAGGCGTGGGGGGCGTGGTCGGTCTCGACCATGTCTATGAGGCCCTCCAGCAGGGCTTCCCAGAGGGCGTCCCGGTCGGCGGCGGAACCCAGCAGAGGTTTCATCACGGCCTTGGGGCCGAGAACGGGCAGGTCTTCTTTAGTCAGGAAAAGATGATGCGGAGTCACGCCCGCAGTCACCTGAACGCCGGCTTCCTTGGCTTCCCTGAGGTGTCGCACGGAATAGGCGGAGTGGATGTGACAGACGTGGCCGCGCTTGCCCCAGCGCCCGAGGGCGTCGAGGAACTCGCCGATCATCACGTCCTCGTCGTGCAGACCTAGCGTGCCCGGGCCGGGCCAGGCGCGGACGTAGCGCTCCATCAGTTCACGGTCGATCTCCAGTCCGCCGGTGGTGTGGCCGCAGTAGAGCTTGAGGCCGCAGACTCGACGGGAGGCGCGGCGCATCTCGTCGTCGGGCGGCAAGCCGCGGGGGTCTGCTCCCAGCCAGGCGCCGTAGTCGCAGCGGGCTTGAGCTCCCAGTTCGCCCAGTTTGTGGGTCAGCGCCGCTTCGCCCAGGGTGGCTGGGGGAGTGTTGGGCATGTCTAGGACGGCTGTGAACCCTCCGGCTAGGGCGGCGGCGGTCTCGGAGGCGAAAGTCCCCTTGTTCGACCACTCCATGCCGCGCAGGTGAACGTGCGGGTCGAGCGCCCCCTGTATTCGGAGCATTCGGAGCACGTTAGACGTGGGCTCCCCGCAGCACCTTGGCCAGCAGCGCCATGCGCACGAACATTCCGTTCTCCATCTGCTGAAAGTAAACAGAGCGGGGGTCGGCGTCCAACTCGTCGTGGTCGCTCCGGCTGCCCATCTCGTGCTTGCGGGGGAGGGGGTGCATCAGCAGCGTCTCTGGGCTGCAGGACTGCAGCAGGGGAGGACGCATGACGAAGTCGTCCTTGACCGACTTGTATTCCTCAGCGTCGCCGAAGCGCTCCTCCTGCACTCTTGTCCAGTAGATGACGCTGCTTTCTCGCAGGTCGTCGAGGGCGCTGTCTAGATATAGAGCCTCTTTGACTTCGACGCCGGACGACCTGGCGGCCTCTACGATCTCCTCGGGCATGCGAAGGCTGGGGGGCGACAGGAGGTGAAGCGACGCTTCGACGGGTTCGTAGGCGCAGACGAGGCGCGCCAGGGAATGGACGGTGCGTCCGTGCTTGAGGTCGCCGACCATCGAGATGCTGACGCCGTCGAGGGTCTTCTTGAGGTCGAGGATCGTGTAGAGGTCCAGCAGCGCCTGCGTGGGGTGTTCGCCGATGCCGTCGCCTGCGCTGATGAGCACCGGACGGCGGCCGAGATCGCTGTTGAGTTGGTCTAGGTACTGAGAGGCGAGCAGGGATGCGCCCGCTTCGGGATGGCGGAGGGCGATCACGTCTGCGTAGCATCCGGCAGCGCGGATGGTGTCGTGGAGGTCTTCGCCCTTGTAGGCGGAGGAGAACTGGATGCCGTTGGAGACGCCGACGACTTCGCCGCCGAGCCGCCGCATGGCGGCCTGGAAGGAGAGGTCGGTGCGGGTGCTGGCTTCAAAGAAGAGCAGCGCCATGACTGAACCTTTGGCGATCTCGGCCACTCCGAGGTCGCGCTGGCGCACGCGGGTGCGCAGCGAGGAAGTTGCGGCGAAGAGGGTGTCGAGGTCGGTGCGGCGGAACTGCCCGACGGTCACGATGTGCTTGTTAAAGAAATCGCCTGCGATAGGTTCGGGAGGGAGCGCAGGCACGCCACTCATATTAGTAGCCCCGGCTAGCTCGGGAGCGATCTTGGGGGAGGGGGGCCGGCTTGGGGGAGCGGGGGAGGGGGGTGAGCATTCTTGGCGGGAGAGATCTTGGGTGAGCGCTCTCGGCTTGGGGGTGAGCGTCGCTTGCTTTGGGGGAGAGGGCCGCTGGCACGTGAGGGGTGCTGTCCACTCGCTTGCAGCGGCATGTCAAGTGCCTAGCTCGTACCTCCGAGTTCAACGGCCGTGTTCGAGACCCTCCCCAATCCCTTGGAGACCGCCAACTCAAGAACTTTCGAAGGTGACATCAAATGGGAACTGTACTGAGACATCACGACTGTCCGTAGCTGTCACTGTTATCGTACGTGTAACTTGATCCGTCACTCCAGCAGCTTTGGTGATTGTGAGGATACTACTTCCGTTGGGAATGTCAGCTGTCATATCATCATCAGGGTCAGCGCCCCCTACTTCAGCCTTATACTTCACAGTACCAGCCAAGTGATGGAATTGATTACTAACATCAATTGTCTGTGGCGAGCTAGAATACGTTTTAGGAGTTATCGCGGTTTTTAGGGTGCCTACGCCCACGTAGACATTTATTGTAAATGAGTCCCCATTGCAATAATTACCAGTTAAGGTTGTTTTGCTCGTACCATCGCCCCATGGTCTCAAATATAGTGCTAAATGCTCTTCGTTGTACTGATCATCAGCAGGTGCGTTATGATGAGCAGGGGGGAAATTTAAACCAACTCTATCAGTGCCAACTTGTACTACGGAAGCAGCTCTAGTAGTCGCAGTATCCGCAGTATAATCGGGGTTAGAACGAATAGTAACATTCTCTTTATCATACCCGGTTTTGAAGATCTCACGATAGAATTTCCGATGAACATCCGTTATAAAAAATCCATCGGAGTCATGCACGAGATCGGCTACTACTTGACCGAAACCAATAGAGTCTTGTTCGGTTCCTTCCACTACGCAGTCGTCTTTTACATCAATATTTATCGTAACAGTATCTGTAGGGGGATTAGATGTGTTGCTTACATTGCTGTCGGTTATCTTGACGTCAACCGTTGTATCACCTACTGCGCGCGGGGCTGAAGGTGACGTTATTGTGAGATCAGAGTCAGATATGACTGCTGAGGCGAGACTCGAATCAGGAGTATCTGTCACAGTGTAAGATAATGAGTTCTCTGCTGAGTTTTGGCTAAAGAAGAGCGTGGACAAATCGATCGTTTTTGAACCGCCTTCCGGTGCAACTTCTACAGTAATGCTAGTGGTCTCGATCATCTCGGGTGCACATACTTCGGTTTTATCTGCATCTGAATTAATCTCACAAGTGCACTGGTGGGTATCGCCAGGTTCATCAGGGTCTGCTACGTACTTAAAGTTCTCGTCGTAGAGATTGTTTAGCAGGCTGCACGCTCGTCCGGAGGTGGTTTCTGCGGCCGCTCGTCTGGCAGAGAGTTGGTGGCCGCTTCCGCCTTCGTCAGAAAGCTGATCGTTGCGATTCCACAGGGCGTCCCAGCCTGCCAGTAACCCCAGCGTCACAATTCCGGTGACGGCTGCGACCAGGATGACCCACTCCAGCGTGACAAGCCCCGCCTGATCGTTTGACTTGAGGCTGATCTTTCGACTTGGATCCGCTCGAGGTTCCCAGCACCACTCGCCCGGCTGATTTAAGTTGGCAGACGCCTTTTTTGAATTGTTCTTCTTGCGAAAGGCTCTTCTACTTGACGGGCGGCGAGTTCCGGTAGCAGAACAGATCTGGGAGGAGGGGAAGGTGCGCCGTAGTTGCTGTGGACTTGCCGTTTCGTCTACGCCGTGGCGAACCGATTCGTCGTCACCGCGGCCTCCGAGCGAAGAACACGCAGAGGACCGGTTGCCGTCTGCCCGCTCAGGATTTTCCTCAGTTGCAGTTGTTAAGTGTCTCATGTCAGCCATGTTAATGCTCCTATATTAGACTTAATTAATATAATATATTAACTGTGTCTAATACAAAATGACACTATTTCAATAGCGCCGGCCGAGCGACCAGCCGCCCATTGGCGGCCCGTATGATCGCAATGCCGGAGGGCAATCGGCGGACTTGGGAACGAGCAGGCGCCCATTCCGATCGTGGGGAGGTTCTGTCCACACTCCGTTGGGAAGTTCGGCTCACGCGCCGTCGGGGGCTCCTCTTTGGATGTAGGAGGTTCGGCTTGCGCGCCGCTGAGGGTTCTGTCAACACGCCATTGAGAGGTTCGGCTCACTCAGCGCCCATCGGTTCTGTCTCGATATCGACGGGCAACTTGCGATAGCTGGCGGGCACCGGCGACTTGGGATCGACCAGGTGCTCATTCCGATCTGTTGTCCCTTAGCTATCCATTCAGTTACTTAGCGGTTGCTGCTCCTTAGTTGTCTTTTCAGTCGCCCAGCGGTTGCCCCTTGTCAACTTTTACACAAACATTCAACTTTACATAACGGCAATTCTAGAGAATTAGAGGGTTCGCTGACGGGCTTGACAGGGGCGCTATCCTCAAGCCCGTGGCTGCCCCCCTGTTCTATATTGCGGTCGCCGTCTGGGGCGTTGCCGCCGTCTGGGTATCCGTCACTGACTGGCGGGAAGGACGCATTCCGAAGGTCGTCGTCTGGTCAGCGGCTTTGGTAACGGCCGTGATTCTTCTCGTGGTTTCGCTCTTGATCGACAACCCTGGCCGCTTCGGTCTGGCGGTCTTGGGAGGGGCTGCCGTGTGTGCATTCCTGATGATCTTTTACTTTCTGCGCCCTGGAGTGATCGGTTTCGGTGATGTCCGACTGGTGGCTCTGAACGGTCTTCTGGGCGGTTGGTGGGGTTTGGAGTGGGCTTGGTGGTCGCTCATTGCAGGCGTTTTCGCGATGCTGCCGGTCGCTCTGGTAAAAGCGCTGGCGACTGCTTGGGCAGTCAAGAGGCGAGGTTCTGTCGTAGAAGACGAGGTCGCGTCCTCGTCGGAAGAGGTCGTATCCCATCGCGCCCAGCGCATTTCAATAGCCCGGCGGGGTGATGTCGCAGAAGTCGTAGAAGACGAGGTCGTATCCCCTGCGGAAGAGCTAGAGGTAGAGGTATCAATCAGGGAAGGCTCTTCTGGGAAGCAAGTTATAAGGCAAAGCGAAAGCGAAATACAATATGTAGAGGAATCACTCGAGGACGGCGCTTCTGGGAAAAGGGCGCTGCAGCAGGCTTGGCGCACCACCCTTCGTGCGGGTCCCTGGCTCTGTGCAGGGACCGTCGCCGTCGTCGTCTACCGTTGGGTGGAAGTCGGAGTTCTTTGAGAAGGAGGCGGATTGAGGCTGGAGGTGACCTCTCCCCTGCTGGATTACTTGATCGCAAGGGCTTGGAAGGGGTGTCTGCTCACTCCCAAGTTGCCGGTCGCCCGCAGGATATTGCGATTGCGATCATAAGGGCTCGGAACGGGCGTACGCTCGCTCAGCGGATAATATTGAGATATCGTCGTTTTCATGTTAAACTTGGCTAATATCAGGTGCATTAGAGGTATCGAGAAAGGAAGAGGTTAGGCCGGTCTAGTGGCTGAGCGAGTGAAGAAAATCCGAGGTGAACGGACGGAAGTGGGATCGCGCCCTGCGCGTTTTTCACGCGGAGGCCGCGGTGATTTGGGCGGATTCAGGTCGGGCGATCAGTCCAGGTCTGGGAATCAGGCGGGGCTTGTCACGCTGGAGTGGATCATCCTGGTCGCAGCCGTCACCGGAATTGTGACGATGGCCTTGTTGGTGGGTTGGGATGCTCTGTGGGATCGCGGCGATGAGATTGCTGACGAAGGCGGAAGTGGCCATCAACTCTCCGCTAAGCGTGCGGCCGCAGAGGTCGACTCGGGACGAGCTTGCAGCCTGCTGAACGATCTCTACGACGACACTTTTGAATGGGTAGCAGACACCGATGAACCTGGAGAAACCGACAAGTGCACTTGTGAGATTAATTCGAATCCAGATAAAGACAAAGTATGCCCCCCCGAGAGGTTCCAGAACGCCAATATAACTGTAATACTTGCAATGGGAGGTGACTCCAAAACGATCGATGTTTCCACGCTTTTCTTTAGCGAGAACCCAGCAGGAGACTTGACTTACACTGTAACAGATTCTCCTGAAGCGAGTATCGCCAAAGCTGACCTACCCACTAACTCTAACAATATCACAATAACGTCTACAGACCCGGGGGGCACAGACGGTGAGACAGCAGTTAAAGTCAAGGTAACCGACAGCAATACAACCAACACATCCGCTAATAATACAGATATCGCTACGATAAAGATTAGAGTAGACCCAGACCCCTGTGATGTGGAAGGTAATGAACTAACTGAATTTGGGGTCGGTCAAGTAGTAGCCGAAAGAGTGTTTAATGCCACAGGATTCAATGTAACGGATAAAGTTTTTAGGAGATTTTTTCGTGAGATCTTTAAAACCGGATATGGGGCTGTTGGTATTGGCCAAGAGCCGAGCTTTAATGAGAATAATAGGGTTGCTTCTATAGTATACGCTTACGAAGATCCAGTTGATATAAATTTCCCCCCTGAACTTCACGACCCACCTGATGAGGATCAGTTCAGTCAAGAGTATTCAGTATTGGTTATTAGACCATGGGGCAATGGTACGAGTAAAATAACCTTAACCGGCAATTATTGCGATGGGGACCCATTTACAATAACTATCTACGTGGGCGTAGGCGACCTAATAAATCAGATACCTCCTAAATCAGGTGTTACCTCGCCACATACATTCGATCTTAGTGGTTATTTCCGTCACTTGGCCACTCCTGTGGATTATGGTACTCCTGTAGTAGAAGGTGATAATCCTGGTGCTGATATGACGGCTGACATTCCCAGCGGAAGTAGTGAGATCACAATCACCAAAGCTTCCGGAGCAACGGGTGCAGTTACGCGCACGATAACAGTAACAGCTACGGACAATCATGATGTCTCGGTAAGGCAGTCATTTGAAGTCACCTTCCCTTAGTCACGCTGCTTACGCTTCTTTCGCGAGATTGGCCGGTGAATATGCTGATGAAGACGCTGGGCAAGAAAGGTGAACGGCAAACTGGCTAAACTGAGATCAGGACGGTTTCTGGAGAGGGTTGGCAGTGATGAATCTGGGGATACGCTGGCGTTTCTTTTCATCTGGCCGATTTTTTTCATCACTTCCTTCTTGCTTCTCTTGCACGTCTTCTTAATCAATAACTCTTGGGCGGAGCTTGAGGTGGCTGCCTCTAATGGATTGCAGGCGGCCTGGGACGTGGCCGTTGAACTAGGAGGAGACGAATATGCCCTTGACATCTCGAGCGGAAACCTCGACCTGGATGCTGACCTCACTCTGGTAGAAAACCGCGCTCGCTGTGCCGCTCTGGCCTCCGTAGGCCCGCTGGGAGACTTCGAATCAGTCCCAAATTCTGGCAATCCCTCGGACACGAATGAGAGTTGTGTTGAGTGGGCGGCGGACAACCTTCTGATCGATCCTGTTGATCCCGGTTGGTTGAACGTTCTTTCCCCTGAGGCGGTCGCCACCACTGACAAAAAGACGGGGGCGCTGAGGGTGGTGGTTTCAGGGACGACCGTAGGCCCTCTCGCCTCCTGGTGGCCCTCGGTCATCGGCAGCGTTTCGGCAGAGGTCTGCGCTCCGCTTCCGGTGCAAGGGGGGCTCTCTGAGTTCTTGACCGGAGTCTCGGTATGCAGCGAGTTTCAGGGTCGCTGATACGGATGCGGCAGCACAGGATGTTCTCGTTCTTGAGAGGAGTCTCGGCATGCGGCTAGGAGGATTTCTAGTGCGTCCTCAGCGGCCTGAAGCTATTGAAGGAGGTCGTTCAACTTCCGGGGGCGAAAGGGGCGAAAGAGGAACCCTGGCGCTGGAGTTCCTGATTATTCTTCCTTTCTTGGTGGCGCTGACTTGGTTGGTCCAGTGGGCGGGTGAAAGCGGAAGGGCGGCCTTGCTCACTTCGCTTACGGCTGAGGAAGCAGCCAATGTAGCAGTGATGGCTAAGCAGAGAGGATTCAGTTCACAGGATGCGCTCAAGGCGGCCGACGAATACGTGGAGTCTAGAAGTCAACTCTGGGGCAGACATTGTATCAATGCTTCTTACGACGAAACTACTGAAAAATACGACATGAGCGAAGCCGTGGGAGCGGCTTGGTGGGAAGGCGAAGACGGCGATAGCGCCGTGCTCAACAGGGGTGGCACCATTACGGAACTCTCCAGCAAACTGGCAGACGAAGTCTGGCTTGAATACAAGATCGGCGATTCGCAGGTGAAACTGGCAATAGCGGTCGTCCGGGTGCGCTGTCAATCTCGTTTTCGTTTTTCTCCGCCCATTGCTTTTTCGGCGCGTACGCACGAGGCGGTGGCCTGGGAGCCTATGATCACTCACATTCCGATAACCGTTCGCTAGTGATCCCATGAACTCCTCCCCATGAACTCCTCCCCATGAACTCCCTCATGAACTCCCTGAATGATTACTGGAAAGCTTGTCGAAGTGAAATTTAGGCATTTGGTGCGTCGTGCTTCCTCTGATGAGAGGGGGGGAATACTCACGTTGTGGGCGTTGCTCATCACGCCTGCGGCCATTATGTTGGCGGTTCTGAGTTTCGAAACCATGAGGGAGCGCTCGGCGGTGGAAGCGCTTCAGAACAACACCGACGATCTAGCGGAACTTCTTGCCGTAGGGCGGGACAACTATGAGGTTCTCGAACTGGCAGGCATTCCTAGAACGGAAGGAAATATCGCAGGGGCGCTGCCGATCAAAGGCGAGTGCAAGTTGTACCCGTTTAAGGGGTGCCCTAAGTTGCGGAGCATTATTTACTCCAATCTTCGGGCCAACGGTATATTCGCCGACACGCTGAGTATTTGTTATTCCATGCCGACGACCACGACTGCGCCCCCTCCCCCCGGCACGCCCCCTCCCCCGGCTTCGGCCTTCGTGAACGCCTCAGCGCTGTGGTACCAAGAGCCGAACAGCTTCTTCCTCTGGCCGGACGGGGTCAGGGTGTCGGCAGTCAGCGACATAGCTCTAATAGCCGACAAGAGCAACAAGCGTGAAGCCACTTTCCAACCCTATTATGCGACAGGAGATAAGCTCGATTGCACGCCTTAGTATTATTGTCTCCCTCCCCCTAAATGTCATAGTGGCACGAAGATTGCCGGACTCCGCCCCCTCCGCCCCCGCCCCCTTAAAGCAAGCCGATGACGCTGCCCATGATCTTGAACGCTCGCTGGGAGAGCGGATTGCCCCGACTCCGGCTCCTTCTAAGCTTACTGTAAGTTAAGCGGGCAGGAGACGGACAGATACAGAACATGCTCTCGAACCCCTTGAGCGCCGGCTTGAGCGCAGGCAAGCCCGAGCCTTATAAACCACGCAATTGTCGCTCTATCAAGTAGGGTTAACAATTCGTATCCGAATTACCAAGGAAGACACACCAAGAAAGACACAAGAGGTCAGATGGCGAGCAACGTAACAAAGGAAGCTGCCGTTTATGAGCAGTCGCCCATTCCGACGCTACCGGGGCCCCCTGTTCCGGGCAAGAAGGCGCGCAAGGAAGGCTCCACTTCCAGCCGCAGAGTCTTCTGGGTGCTGATTTCTGTTGTGCTGCTCGCCGTTTCTGTAGGGGGCTTCTACTATCTCTCCCTGCGCGCCGATCTGACGCGGAGCGTGCTGGTGACGGCCGCCGAAATTCCTGCAGGCGCAGAGGTTTCGTCAGAGCACTTCAAGACGGTGAGCGTCGTTCCCAACGGCGAGGTTGAGTATCTCTCGAGCAGCCGGGCGGATGCTATCTATGGTCAAAAAGCCCGCGGCTACATACCTGCGGGCGTAACTATCAGCGCTGACATGTTTGCAGAGCCTGTTACTGAGGAGCAGCAGGTCGGCCTTTTGGAAGTGGTCGTACCCCTCGACACTGAACTGGTAGACGGCGAACTCGCTGCAACTGACTACGTGATGATGCTGGATCCTGGGGAGCCCCCAGGATCGGGAGAGGGCGGCAGGGGCCGTGCCAGGTTCGTCGTGGAAACCAGGTACCTGGAAGGTCTGGAAGACGGTAGTCAGCTGCGCCTAAGACTGCCGCCCAGTGAGTGGTCGCGCTGGAGGCGTCTGGTGGATTTCAACGGTCAGACGCCTCAGGTCATGAAAATTCCTTCGGATATCGTTCATGACGAGCAGCGCGTTGCCCAATTCGTAGCTGATATGAACCAAGTTTTCGAGACTGAATTCCTGACCGAACTCGAAATAGCCCTAGAAGAGTCTGCTAATCAGGACGTTGCGGGCTGAGAGCGCGACGTGCACGTTTTAGTTGCCATGGGAGAGGCGAAGAACGATCCCTCCACAGTCGCCTACGGGCTTGCCCGCGCTTGGTCGCTGGCGGGCGTGCCTGTGCTCATGATCGATGTAGACCCTGCAGGCTGCACACTCGATTTTCGACTTGGAAACGCAGTCCGCATGAACCTCGATCCAATCGCCCGGGGGTTGCCCTCGCTCGTGGGCGGCAATCACCCGTTCAGCGTCGAGACGATTGCCAAGCACACCTACGGCCTGAGCGGCAACTCCAATTTGTGGCTGATGTTAGGCCCTGCACATCCAAAGGGAAGCCAGCTTGCTGCGGAGTATGTGTCTGAGAACTTGGCCGACTTACAGGAGCTTGCTGGCAATCTCAAGGTGGTGGTGAACGCCGGACGTATACCCCCCGATATGCCGATTAATCCCGCTGTTCGTCCTCTCATAGGCGCTGCCGAGCCCCTGCTTGTGGTCGACTCGTTCGTCGAGGAGGATGGCACGAATTTCCTCAGTCGGATAGGTGTGGATAGACGGACGCCGGCAGACGACTTGTTTACCGAGGATGCCGACGGCGAGATGGTGCCCTCCTTCATGGATGAGATAGAGGAGTTCATGGGGGAGATTCCTCCTGGGGACTTTCCTGGGAAGAAGGCTAAGACCCGCGGGAAGAAGGCTAAGACCGGAGGGAAGAAGACAAGAGCCCGTGGGAAGAAGGCTAAGACTGGTGGGGAAAAGGCTGAGGACACTAAGGAGGCTGACGACACGGACGACACGGAGACGTCGGTCGCCTTGCGAAAGGACACTGCTGCCCGCAAGGAAACTGCTAAGCGTAAGAAGAAGAAATCCTACGAACTGCTTATTGTGGCCGACGGCAACTTGGCGCAGCCGGAGACGGTCGAGATCAGAGTGCTGTCGCGCATTCCGGCGCTCCCCGATTTACGTGCTCTCGCCAAACCTCGCGGCGGACAAGCAAAGAAGTGGAACGCAGGCATCGTCGAAGCGACCAAGCAGATCGACCTGATGTTTGTCAAGGAGGACTTGTCGGAGGGCGATTCTTTGGATCTCGATGTCGCCCCTTCGGAGAAGATACCGAAGGTCGTAGAGGTGGAGGAGGTGAAAGACACGGCCTCCTGGTGGAGAAGGCGGCGCGGGCGTTCGGATGCGGACATCGTTGACCTCGAGGTGGCGGAGTCTGGTGATGGGGAGGATGCGGAGTCCGGTTCCGAGGAGTCGGTGGAGTCCGGTTCCGAGGAGTCTCTCGAGGAGGAGTTGGTGGCGTCGAGTCCCGAGGTGTTGGAGTCCAGTGTTGAGGAGGCGTTGGCGGAGTTCGTTCCTGGTGAGGATGGGGAGTCCGGCCTTGGGGAGGAGGTGCTGGAGTCCGTTTCTGAGGAGGATGTGGAGTCCAGTCCTGGGGAGGTGTTGGCGGAGACCGCCGGCGGCGAGGCTGCTGTTGGGAAGTCGCGTTCGCGTAGGCGGGTGAAGGAGAAGAAGAGGAAGAAGGATAAGAAGGAGAAAAGGAAGAAGGGGAAGCCTGCTTCAAAAGTGGATGCAGGAAAGGCTGGCGAGCAGGTGACTGAGGGAGATTTGCCTGAGGAGTCAGCGCTAGATTCCGAGGAAGAATCGGTCGAAGAAGCATCCACGTCATCCACGGACAACTCGACGTCGGATGGCCAAGAGAGCCAAGAGAAAGGTGAAAAGGATGCAGGAAATAGATAAAGAAGTGGCTGTCCACAGTGAAGTGGCCGCCCACGGTGTTGAAGCCTTATGGGGGCAGGTCGCGGAAGAAGTCCGCAGGATTCGTCTCCAAGCGTTCGGGGAAGACCTGGCGGTTCGCCACAAAGGTGTGGAAGATGCGTGTCGCAAAGTGTTGCGGGAGCGGGTTGCCGAATTTAACGCTGCCTCGCTATCCACGTACGGCGAACTCATGTCGCCGCAGGACCGCGCAGAGCTGCAGGTTCGTCTTGAGTCGATGCTTGGGTCGGGGCCCATCGAGGAGTTCCTCCAGGAAGACGTGGAGGATCTCTACATCTTCGGGCCCGACCTCGTCCTGCTCCGGCGTTCCAACGGCGAGCAGGAGGTAATCAATCAGAACGTCTTTGCCGACGACACGAGCATGATCCGACACATCTCGCATCTGGCGGCCACGCAGGGGCAGACGGCGCGACGTTTTGACCACAGTGAGCCCCTCCTGGACTTGCGCCTGCGGACAGGGGAACGAGTTTTCGCCGTGATGTCGGTGAACGATGTGCCGTTCTTAGTCGTCCGCCGCCATCTCCATGTGGACGTGACGCTTGAAAGTTTGATGGAGAACGGAACAATGCCTGAGGAGGCGGGCGCCTTCCTCAGGGCGGCCGCCTCGCGCCCCTCCCCCGCCAACATGCTCATCGCAGGGGCGCTTTCGGCTGGAAAGACGACGCTGATGCGGGCGCTCTTGAACGAAGTGCAGGAAGATGAAGTCGTCGCCACCATCGAACAGACTTTCGAGCTGTTCCTTGAAAGGAGCCACAAACTTACGGTGGCGGTCGAGACGCGTGAACCTAACACGGAAGAAGGCGGTCAGACCGGCGAAGTTGACATCGAGACCTTGGCTAGGCGTTTTCTTCGGTCGGGCGCCGACAGGATCATTATCGGAGAGTTGCGAGGCGCCGAGGCCTTGCAGTTCCTGCTCGCCTGCGGTACCGGGAGCGACGGGTCGATGTGCACTATTCACGCTTCGACTCCTGCCACGGCCTTGCACCGCCTTGTCACCTATTCTCTGAGAGACCCCTTCGCTCCCCCGCTCGACGCCCTGTCCTATGAGGTCAGCGAGGCCATCCACCTCGTCGCCCACATGGTTCGTCACCCTGTCACGGGCAACCGCGAGGTCAACGCGATTGCAGAGGTGAGCGGCTGGTTGCCAGGATCAGGTTTCGAGACGGTGACAATCTTCGGGCGCAGGGGCATCACCGCTCCTCTGGAGTACCTGAATCCTCCAAAGGGCGAACTACTGCGTGAGCGTCTAGAACTCTCCGGCTGGAAGCCGCCCGTTGTGAAGTCTTCGTTCAAGAGGTCGGCGTTGTCGGGTGCGCCTGCTTCCTAGGAGTGCTTTCTAGAAGTGTGCCTGCTTTCTGAAATCGGTTACGTGGTCTCCGGTTTGATTTTCCGTACGCTCTCCCGTCGGAGCGTCTGGGCTACCTGGCAGGCGGGACTGTTGGAGAGCGCACGATGAGTCCGACTCTTTGGGCGGTGGTCTTCGGGGTATTGTTCTTCATCGCCCTGGCTGCCGGCGTGTCGGGGTGGATCAGGGCAGCCCGCCCCAGCAAGCGCAGGCGCAAGATGGTCGAACTGCAGGGCGCCCGGACGGCCCGCGAGATTGTGGAACTGGCCCTCAAACGGGAGGAGAGAAGCCAGATCACCTACCGGAGCCCCTATGCACGTCGGAACGCCATTTTGCTGCTTGTGCGCGTTGCCTTAGCGTTCTTCGGCCTGTTCCTGACTTATCAGCAGACACAGCTCTACGGACTCGCCGTGCTGCTGGGAGGTCTGGGCTGGTTCATGCCGGCGTTCATCATGGGGCCGCGCCTGCGGCGCGAGGCCACCAGAGAGGCCGAAATGTGGCAGGACTGGGCGCGTCTTCTAGGTGAACTGGCCGAGTCGGGCGCCAGTTTGTACGATTCCTTGCGGACGTCGGTCAGGCACCTACCCCCTCAACTGGTTCCCGTGGCCAAGCGGGCTGCGGTGATCGCCGAGATCGACGGGATCGAACCTGCGCTCAACACCCTGGCGGAAACGGAATCCCCCTGGGGGGCGCAACTCTCGGCCGGGCTGCGCATAGTCTCCCGTGCGGGTGGGGGCATATCCAAGCCGATGCAGTCGATCGTGCAGCGCATCGAAGACATCACTGACGTTCATCGGCAGAAGACTTCCAGCGTGGTGAAGGTATGGGTGCAGACGCTCGCACTCATGGCGGTCGGAGGCGTGACAATGTTTCTTCTCTGGCGGAACAACCCTGACTACTTCGCTCCCTTTAGCGTGGGCGTCGGTCAAGTGCTGTTGCTGGGCATCTCCGTGATCATCGTGTTCTGTGTGGGTTACCTGACCACTCGCGGGGTCGTGCCGCCCCAGGAATATGTGCTGGGCACCGAACGCGGTGCGAAGGCAAAAGGAAAGAAGTAGGAGCTAGGAGCGGTCGATGATTCCTGTGCTGTTCGGCCTATTGTTTTTTGCGGCCATTATGGTGGCGGTGTTTGCTGTGAGGTTGAAGTCCACCACTCCGAAGGTGAAGGAGTGGGGGCCTGCATTCGGCAGGAGGCTGCAGACGTTCTGGACGCCCACAGGCGCCGAGATGCAGGACATCCGGATGGCCGGCACAACCAAAGAGAAGCTCACCTATCAGCGTTTCTCTTTTCTGGTCGTGGGCTTGGTGGGTGCCTTTGTCCTCGGGTATTTCTGGCAGGGGTTTTCCCTGGCGGCCTTCTTGATGGGTCTAGTGGGAGGACTTCTTGGCTGGATATTGCCTGCCCTTTCCCTGCGCAACAAGGCCAAGGCTCGTCGCACTGACGCTGAGCGCGTCATCCGGTTGTGGATCGTTCTGGCTGCTCAGCAGGTGACCGCAGGCATGGACCCTGCGCCTGCGCTCCTGCATTCCTCTGCCATCGGCACGCTGCCCACCTGGAAGCTCCTGCGTTGGTACATGCTTGACGCCCAGTTCAACCATCAGCCGCTCTGGGACGGCCTGCGCCGATTGGACAGGGACTACGGACTGCGCATCCTCTCCCCCATGGTGTCAGCCCTCAGCCTCGCCACGGATCGCGGCACACGCGTGTCGAGCGCCCTCATAGCGGCTGGAGACCTTTCCTGGCGCTCCTCTATTGCAGCCGAGGAGGAGAAAGCCGCTCGCTCCGAGCAGATCGTGATAATGCCGTCTACCTTGATCGGCGTAGCACTGGCGGTGTTCTTGGTTTACCCTCCGATGTCCACGCTGACTTCGGGTATCTCTGTCGGCTAGGCGGTAAGGTCTGTTTTTTGGGAGAGGAGTAAGGATATGGAGTTAATCTTGATTGTTTCCGCGGTCGTGCTTGCGGCGGCGGCGTTTTGCGTGAAGGCGTTTGGGCTAGTTCGGGTCGGGAAGGATGAAAGGGGTCTGTCTACTCTTGAGTGGATGCTCCTTGTGGCGGCTGTGGGCGGGCTGGCGACTTTGGGTGTTTTGATTGTTCGCTCTTCTCTTGGCAGCACTGACGACATTGAAGAAACTGTCGATAATCCCACCGTGATGGCGGCGAGAGAGAGTGTCGCGAATATCGATAACAGGACGGATTGTGTGGCTAGCGACGCTGGCGGTCATATGGGGGTGAAGACTCAGTGGGACGAGGATGAGGAAGAGTGCATCATCGTAGAAGGGGCCAACACGATCGCTGCGGCTGATAAGAATAAGAGTGCTGAAGACGCTGTTCTCGCAAAAATTCTTGGCAGTATGGACACAAGCGCTCGGAGGGGGGATGACGTCAGGGGCTGCAGCGAGGGTGAGAATGCGGACGGTTTCTTTAATCTTCGGTTGCGGGCTGGTAGTGTGCTGGAGCTTGTTCTCCCTACATTGACGGGGTGTAATGAGGGGAAGTGGGCAGCTACTGGGGATTACGCCGGGTACACGTTCGCCAGCGCCGAAGTCCGGTCGCTGACGAGGTGTTACACGGCAGGAATCGGAGGCGAAGGCACGGTGTGCGCGGAAGACCCGGACGCTCCTTCCCCTGGCTCTTCCTCAGATCTGCACAATGCCGATCGGGCAAACGGTACCACCACCAGCACTCTTGCTAAACCTCAGGATGGCGATCCGGCTCCGAATGCGGGAATTCGGGATACCAGCGGCGAGGATGTCGACATAGCGCTAGCTCAGAGCATGAGTGTCACCGATCAAGGAGACAAGATTATTTGCAGCAGTGAAGGCAGCGCTCCGCGCAATCCTTGTCAAACTGGGGTAACTGCAATACCGCAGGGGCTTTTCAGGGCAGTAATCAGGATTAACTTGGAGCATGCTTCGGAACCTGCTGTAAGCTACGAGGTGACGGATTATCTACTCTCAAGCTGAAAGAGAACACGAGCGATGAATACAGACGCAGTTTCGTTTTGCTTCATCAGGAGAGAATCTCTTTTGTATAATGACTTTATGTCGGTTTTCGCAGGCAAGGCTGAATCGGGCTGGAGTATCCCTGCTGGAGCATTGATTAACTCGATGGGAGAGTAATAAAGACATGGAATTAATCTTGATTATTTCCGCGGTCGTGCTTGTGGCGGCGGCGGCGTTTTGCGTGAAGATGTTTGGGCTAGTTCGGGTCGGGAAGGATGAAAGGGGTCTGTCTACTCTTGAGTGGATGCTCCTTGTGGCGGCTGTGGGTGGCCTGGCGACTTTGGGTGTTTTGATCGTTCGCTCTTCTCTTGGCGGCACCGACGACATTGAAGAAACTGTCGATAATCCCACCGTGATGGCGGCGAGAGAGAGCGTCGCGAACATTGACAACATGGCGGATTGTGTGGCTAGCGACGCTGGCGGTCATATGGGGGTGAAGACTCAGTGGGACGAGGATGAGGAAGAGTGCATCATCGTAGAAGGGGCCAACACGATCGCTGCGGCTGGTAAGAATGCTAATGCTAGAGACGCTTTTCTCGCAAAAATTCTTAGCAGTATTGACACAAGCGCTCGGAGGGGGGATGACGTTAGGGGCTGCGACGAGGGTGAGAACGCGGACGGTTTCTTTCCTCAACGTGTCACGCCTGGAAGCGAGTTGACGCTTACTCTCCCAACATTGACGGGGTGTAATGAGGGGAAGTGGTCAGAAACGTCAACCCCTCCCGGGGATTACGCCGGGTACACATTCGAAACCGCCACAGTCAAGTCCATTACGAGGTGTTATACGGAAGGAACCGGCGGCGAAAGCGTAATATGCGCGGAAGACGGGACTGCGGCTGCCACGCAACTGCAGCCAACGAATGTGGTCAACGGTGTTGATCGAGGGCACATTGCAAGTCCAAGCGGGAGTGGGGCTACGCCGCAGCTGGTGGATATTCGGAATGGTGCGGAAGCAGAGGATTACGACATATTGTCTGCTCGGGCGGCCGGTGTCAGAGATGGTACCCCCAAGATTATTTGCAGTGAAGCGGCCACTGCAGACAATTGTCAAGAGGGGTCAACTGCACTACCTTCACTACCGCAGGGGCTTTTTAAGGTCGTAATCCAAATCGTCATAGAGCATGATACAAAGCCTACTGAAGACTACCTGGTGACTGATTACCTATTCGTATTTTCCTTAGGTTAAAGAGAACACTTGTTCAGGGAAATACTGCAGTTTTTCTTGTTGTATTCGGCCCAGCTCTTATTCAAGTAACAGAATCTTCGTCGCATCTAGCTTGATAAAGCAGCGCATTCCAGGGGATGCTTCGTCTCCTACATAGCCGCTTATGGGCGGGGCTTCAGCCACTTCTAAAGTTGCCAAATTCCTTCCTGAGACCAATTGAATGTTGGTGATCTTTGCGGGTTTTCCTTTGTTTGTCAGCGTGACTGATTCGGGTCTTATTAAGAGTTTTGGGGTCGTATTAGCGGCTAAGACATTTTGAGGAAGGCGCAGAGATCCCCACGGGGTCTTCAGCGATCCGTCGGCGTCGAAGCAGATCTTTTCGGGCGACCAGACCGCCCCCAAACTCAGGAAAGACGCTGTAAAGACGTCCCTGGGGTCGTCTCTGAGTTCTCGCGGGGTTCCGACACGGTGGATTTTCCCTCGGCGCATTAGCGCCACCCGATCCGCCAAAGCAAAAGCCTCTGCATGGTCGTGGGTCACTCCGATGGCGGTCTGCTTACGGTCCTTGAGAATTCGCCGGATGTCGGCGATCAACTTTTCCTGCAGCGGGCGGTCTAGGGCGGCAAAAGGTTCGTCTAGCAGCAGGAGTCTGGGCTGGGGCGCCAGGGATCTGGCCAGGGCTACTCGTTGAGCCTCCCCGCCGGAAAGGGTCGAGACGGAGCGGTTTTCGTAGCCGGGCAGGTCGACGAGTTCTAGCATCTCCGCAGCTCGGCGGCGGCGCTGCTTGACGGGCATCCCCATCATCTTGAGGCCGAAGGCCACGTTCTCCCCTGCGCTTCGGTGCGGGAGCAGGGCGTGATCCTGGAAGACCATGCCGAAGCGGCGCCGGTGAGGCGGTATGGGTGCGAGGTCTTGTCCTTCCCAGAGCACCCTGCCCCCGCGCAGCCGCTGCAGCCCAGCCACGCTTCTCAGGAAAGTGGTCTTGCCGCAGCCGCTGGGGCCTAGCAGCGCCATCGTCTCGCCCCTTTTGACGTAGAGGTTCAGGTTCTTCAGAACGCGTTCGCTGCCGAGGTCGACGCACAGGTCGACCGATACCAGGCCGTCTGCCAGGCCGTCTCCGGCTGGAGTAGTCATGTCTTCGGAGCCTGCCGCGGCCGCCACTCCAGACAGTCTCCTAGAAGTCTGCCGTTCCCGGCAGTCGGAAACGGTCTAGCAGGAGCACGACGGAGGCGACCAGCACCAAGAGGATTACGCTCAGGGCCATAGCCTGCCCGAAGTTGACGGCGCCTGGTCTGCTCAGAAGCCTGAAAATGGCCACAGGGAGGGTGGGGCGTTCGGGGCGGGCGATGAAAGCCGTGGCGCCGAACTCCCCTAGTGAGACTGCAAAGGCGAATCCGAGACCGACCGTCAGCCCGCGCAGTGCCACAGGCAGGTCGACTTCACGCCAGACGCGGGCGGGTGGCGTCCCTAGCAGGGCGGCTGCTTCACGCAGCCGCCCGCTCACTGCTCGAAGCGCAGGAGTGAGAGAGCGAATGACGAAAGGAACTCCGATAAGGGCGTGAGTGATAGGAACTAGCCACCACGAGAGCCGCAAGTCCAGGGGCGGAGTGTCGAGAGCGAGCAGCGCTCCGAAACCCAGGAGCACGCCGGACACTCCCAGAGGCAGCAGGAATACCCCTTCAAAGACGGATGATGTCCTGCCGGTCGAACGCGTCACGGCAACGGCGGCCAGCATTCCTACGACTGCGGCGATCAGCGTGGCCACCGCAGCGAAAGCCAAGGAGTTGCCCAGGGCGGCCAGCGGAGAGGTGAACATGACCTGCGCTCCCGTGCGGCCGCCCGAGCTTGCGAGCAGGCGGTAGTTCTCTAGCGAATACCCACCGCCCGAGCGCAGGGAGCGTTCGATCAGCGCTGCGACGGGAAGCCCGATTATCAGGAGGGCGCAAAGTCCGGCGAACGCAGCCCGCAGGCGCTGAGCAGCGCCCTGCAGCGGGAGGGCTGTCTGCAGGCCCAGCCGTTCTGTCACCCCCCGCTTTCGCTGCCAGATGCTGCCCGCTGCCACGATTGTTAAGACGCACAGAAGCTGCAGCAGCGCCAGGGATGCTGCGATGTCGAACTCGATCCGCTGAACGGCGAAACGCCAGATCTCCGTTTCCAGGGTTGCGCGGCGCGGTCCGCCCAGGATCAGGATGACGCCGAAGGATGTGAAGTTGAAGAGGAGAACCACCGCCCCCGATGCGGCGATGGCCGGCGCAAGGCGGGGCAGGGTGACCTGCGTGAATGCCCTCAGGCGGCTTGCCCCCAGCATGCGGGCGGCCCCCTCCGGCGCAGTGTCGAGTTGAGACCAGAAGGCGCCCACGCTCCGGGCGATGACGGCGTAGTTGAAGAAGACGTGGGCGGCCAGTATCGCCCAGACGGTGTGCCGAAACCCCTCTGCTGCTCCGAAGGTGTTCATAACGGAGAGGAATGCCGAAGACACGACCACGGTAGGGAGCACGAACGGGACTACTAGGAGGGCGTTCAGGAGGCGTTTTCCTCGGAAGCGCAGTCGAGCCAGAACTGCTGCGGTGGGCAGCGCCAGCAGCAGGCACAATCCGGTGGAGGCCAGCGCCTGCCAGAGGGTGAACCAGAGCACTCCCAGGGTGGAAGGGTTGCTCCAGGTGCGCCCCAGCACAGCAGGGTCGAAGCCGTACCAGAGCACGGTTACGAGGGGGTAGACGAAAAAGACCCCGATGAAGGCAGCGGGGACGGCGGCTAGGGCCGTCCGTCTGAATCGGTGGCGGGCTGTCGTCGTTATCTGAGGAGTGGGCGTCGTGCGGGTCTCTACTTGCGGCGTCCGTCTGAATCGGAAGCGGACTGTCGTTGTAGTCGTCGGTAGTCGTCGTTATCTGAGGACGATCTCAACCCAGCGGGCTGTCCACTCGGCTTTTCGTTCGGCGATCACCTCGGGCGGCAGGCTGAGCGGGTTCTCCACGACGGAGGCGTGTTCGATGAACTCAGGGGGAATCTTGGCTGTGCTGCTTGCCGGGAAAACGAACATGTTCAAGGGGATGTCCTCTTGGAACTCGTCGGAGAGCAGGAAGTCGATCAGCGCCTGCGCCCCGGGCAGGTTGGAGGTGCCGGCCAGGATGCCCGCAAACTCGATCTGTCGGAAGCAGCCCTCGGTGAGCACTCCGGTGGGTGGAGAATCCACCGGAGGGTCGGCGTAGATCACCTCAGCCACAGGACTGGTGGCATACGACGTCACCAGCGCCCGTTCGCCTTCGCCCGCCGCAAATTCGGAGTAGTAGGCCTCTGACCAACCCGAGGTCACCGTCACTCCCCCGTCTCTGAGACTCTGCCAGAAGTCCTCCCAGCCGTCCTCTCCGAAGTAGGCCACGGTCGCAAAGAAGAAGGCCAGGCCGGGCGAGGAAGTCTCGGGGTTCTGCGTGACGAAGTCATCGGCGTAGCCGATCAGATCCTCGAGGGAGGCTGGTGGAGGGCCGGACAGGGAGTCCTTGTGGTAGTTAACGCAGACGTCGCCGTAGTCGACGGGGGTGACGCGCGCCGCCGTGTCGAGCTGCAGTTCCTCCGGCACGGACGAAAGGGCGGGCGAGCGGTAGGGGACGAAGAGTTCCTCTTCCAGCGCCTGCTGAAGGTAGGTGTTGTCGATGCCGAAGACCACGTCTGCTACGGGATTGTCCTTGCTCAAGATCAGTTGGGAGAGGACGGAGCCGGTGTCTTCGCCGACGAGTCGCTGCACGTCGATACCCGAGGAGTTCTCGAAGGCTTCGATTATCCCGTCGGAGACAGCGAAGGAGTCGTGGGTGATGAGGCGGACCACCCCGCCGGAGAGAGGCGGCTCGGAAGCCGTCGTGTCAGCGGGAAGAGTAGGGGCGGTGACCTCTTCGGATGTGGACGTAGATGCGGTATCGGCAGTCGAAGCGCCGTCTGGAGAAGCGGGGTCGGACGGGAGCACGTCTACGGGAGAGAGTTCCGCTTCATCATCAGTGCTTTCGGCGGGGACCATAAGGTCTTCGGTTTGCGGGGGAGCAGGAGGTCCTCCGACATCTGTCTCGGAGAGCATGTTGCTGCTGCCGCAGGCAGTTGCCGTCAAGGCGAGAACGGCGAAGGTAAGAACAGACAGCCGTGTGCGGTTGAACTGAGGTGTATGGATCATTTGTTTTCCTCCGCTGGCATTATCCAGATCAGGTTCTGTGGGTCGGCGCCCTAGGCGCCCTCTCAGCCCGAACGAATCGAGCTCCCCGTCTTCGTCGTTCAAGGCTACACGGCTCGGGCGGCAACTACGGGTAGTGTTGTTGAAGGTGGCGCATCGAATTGAAATCCAGCTCACCAGTAAGCGTCCTGACGGTTTCTGGACGTGGCGAGCCGCCGGCGCACGCGAACCCAGAGGGGACTTGCATGCCGAACTGCTAGCTCCCGACGTGAAGGTCGGCGACATCTTGCGCGTCGAGGTCGAGATGGACGTGGATGGGATGCAGATACGTGAGGTCCTCTCTGACAAGGCGGCGCGCCAGCGCAAACGCCCTCAGTTGATTGAACACATAGGTTCGCGTGACTTTGAGGAGGGGACGGTGATCCCCGAGGGGCTCGACGTCTCGGGAGCGGATGATCGTCGGCGGAAACGCTCGAAGGGGGGAGGCGCCGGCAAGGCAGGCAAGGATGACAGAGGCAGACGAGGTGAAGGCGGCAGGGGGGGCGAGCACGGGCATAGTTCGTCGCACATAAACAGGGATTTTGAGCGAAGGGAAGGAGGCCGCGGACGGCATCAGCCGCCGCGTCTGCGCCCGGGCAAAAAGCATGTCTCGGCCTGGCTAGGGGCGCTTCCCGAAGAACATAGGGAACTGGGGGGTCTGCTGGTGGAAAAGGGTGTGCGGGCCATGCGGGAGGCGTTGCTCGCCGAGAAGGAATCGGAGGGAGGAACTGCGGCAGGCGGGGGTGCGGCATCGGATGGGGGTGCTGCGGCGGGCGGGGGTGCTGTATCGGATGGGGGTGCTGCGGCGGATGGGGGTGCGGCATCGGAGGGAGGGGCTGCGGCGGATGGAGGTGCTGTATCGGATGGGGGTGCGGCATCGGAGGGGGGTGCTGCGGCGGATGGAGGTGCTGTTGCTGCGGCGGGCGGAGACAGGCGGGGCGACAAGACCGACGCTCAGAACTCTCAAGCTCGCAAGGCCTGGGCGGAACAGGCGGCCACTTTCGACGCACTCTCCGACGCCTACCTGTCGGCGCGCTGGCGCGACCGAGCCGAGGCGGCCGGGTCTTTGGGCGGCAAGTTGGAGCTGCGCGATCTTCGCTCGGTGGTGGCGGAGGATCACAGGGCTGCCTCCGACGAGGGATCTCAGAAGATAGCGGCCGATCTTCGCAAGAGGCTTACCGAGCGCGTGGAGAAGGGGCATGCGAGCTGGCTGGCGGAACTGGGATCGGCGATTACCTCGCGGCGGGTGGTGCCGGCTCTGCGCTTGAGCAGCCGATCCCCGAAGGTGGGCGTCCCGCTGCCGGAGTTGCTAGGCGAGAAACTCTGCGAGTTGGCTTCGTCCGCCCTTGACGCAGACGAACCGGAGGATTCCTGGAGTGCCGTTCTGAAGGCTGCCTCCACCTCCCCTGTCAGGTTGGTGCTGCGCCCGGCGGGCCTGCCGGCGGCTCCTTCTGCGAAACTGCTCGCCTCTGTGAAGAGGTTCGGAGATCGGCTGCCTCTCGTAGCGGCCGAGTTCGCTGAGATCCTCGCGGAGCAGGAGGCTGAGCAGGGGAAGAGGCCGGTTGCTCAGGAGGTTGACGGGGAGCGGGTTCAGGGGCAGGTTGTTGAGGAGGTTGACGGGGAGCGGGTTCAGGGGCAGGTTGTTGAGGAGGTTGACGGGGAGCGGGTTCAGGAGCAGGTTGTTGAGGAGGCTGATCAGGCTGAGGAGGAGGAGCAGCAGGCTGACCGCTAGCCGCTGACCGCTAGCCGCTAGAGGCTGCGGTGCACGAGTATCGCCCTTGCCTTCAGCCCGAACTGCTCGAAGAAGTTCTTGGTGGCGCGGTCTCCTGGCAGGGCGACCGAATCCACCCCCTCCGCTCCGGACGCCTCAGCCCAAGCCAGCACTGCCTCCATGAGCGACTCCCCCACCCCCACTCCCCTAGCGCCAGGCATTACGTAGAGGGCCTGGAGTTCGGCTATGCGCCCGCCGTCGTCGAGGTTCTTGAGTTCCGCCTGGGCGAAGCCCACAGCAGCGTCCGACAATTCCCCCACCCAAATCATCTTGTTCTCGCTCTGCACTGCCCCCGCAATCGTCTCTTCGCTCAGACCGTCGGCAAACTGGGTTCTGAGCAGCAACCCGCCGCCTCTCTGATCCTGCTTTTCGGCCAGGGCTGCTTTCCCTAACGCCTCCACATCCGCAACGTCTGCCAGTGTTGCCGGAGTTGCTGTGGGTTCCAGTTTCCTGTTTTCGGCGCTATTGGCGGATGAAGGGCAGGGGTCGTCTATTTGAGTTTGTCCATTGCCGGACATATTTCTTCTCCTGACGGACAACGCGGTGAACTCTTCGCCCCGAATTGGCTGGGCGTAACAAGCAGGAAGCAGCCTTCGCACAGGAACTCGTCGTCGCGGCGAGGTTCGACGTCGCGGCTACCCTCGCCTGAGGCTCTCCCCTCTTCGGTTCCTTCCGCATCGTCGGCTTCGTCGATGTCCTCCTCAGAGGCTAGGCGGTCACGCAGGATAGCTTCGAGGTCGGCTTCGGTTTCTTTTTCGTCTTCTTCCTCGTCCTCTTCGTCTTCTTCCTCTGAACTAGAAGGGCTCAACTCCCCTTTGGGCGGGTCGGGTTCCGTGTAGTGGTCGTCTAGTTCCTCCTCCTCCTCAAGAGGTTCGTCGTCATCGTCGATCTCCTCTGCCATCTCCGCATAGTCGATGTCGGAGATGTCGAGGTCGGGCTCTTCGATTTCTTCGTCGAAGGAGATGTCTTCGTCTTGCTGCATCTTTCGCTCCAAGCTACGCCAGAAGATGGTCAGAGAGATTCGCTGCGGGGCGGACTCTTTGGTTGTTTGCTCTCTCCTGCTCGGCTGCCAGCCTCTCGAGTTCCGGTTCGGATGAGTAGTCCACGAAGGTCATCATGGCTGCTATGGCGCGGTGGCCAGCTGTTTGGCCGATGAGTCGGTGCATTTCCTGGGCAATGTAACGGTAGGTGGGATGACCTTGAGTGCTGCTTCGAAGTTCGATGAGATGCATGGCCGCTCGGGCGTTCATCTGCATGACGAACCTGATTCGGTAGGCGAGGCAGACTGCGTAGACCGCCTGGAGAGGGAAGAACTCGGAGACGTAGTCGTGCAGCTCGGCGCTCGTGTTCATGCATTCTTCGAATTTCTTGCTCATTCCGGCGTCGATTACAGCGCCGGGCAGTTCGTATCCGTGGGCGGGAGTCAGCTGCTGCCATTCGATGGTGAGCATCCGGTGACGCTGCAGGTCGCGGAAGGCTCCGTAGTCCGCCAGTATGTCGAAGCGGTAACTGGCGGCCTCCAAGGCCCGCCCCGGCTTGTGACGGCGGTTGCCGCGCCCGCTCGAGTAGGCCTGCAGGACCCTGAGGCGTTCGTCAACGCTCATTTCCTCCACGCGGCGGCGTATCCGATCTTCTGCGAGGTCGAGATGCGGATACAGGCAGGCGGCGACGGTCTTGACTTCGGCGTCTGGGTCGAAGTCAACTAGGCGGACGGCTGCTTTGTCGCCGCGCCGGCTTTCTTCGTCTTCGAAGAGGTCTTTCGCAACCCTGGCGGTGGCGTCTCGAGTCCCTTTCATGTAGTCGCTCCAGGCCACTCCCCTATCTTCGATGTCGACGCGTTTCAGGAACGACGGAATCACCTTGCGCAGTTCCTTGAGCATCATCTCGGCGTAGAGGCGCACCTCATCGAGCGGGTGATTCCGCATTCGCATCAGGAGGTTCTCGTAGCCTTGTCCGCTCCCGTAGATGCCGACGTTCGAGAGAGATGCGGCGGGGAGCATGCCTCTAGCGGCGTCGAAACTCTTGGCGCGGATGGCGCGGCGGTAGGCGAAATCGCTGTCTCTTGATGTGTTGGGGAACTCTCGTCGTAAATGGTTCTGCAGAATCGGAACGGTCTCTCCGTAGAGGGTGAACATGTGATCCATGTCGGCTACGTA
This sequence comes from Acidimicrobiales bacterium, assembly GCA_965242895.1. Taxonomy (GTDB): domain Bacteria; phylum Actinomycetota; class Acidimicrobiia; order Acidimicrobiales; family CATQHL01; genus CATQHL01. The sequence continues at coordinate 131,986 of OZ251507.1, read as the reverse complement.
GCGGGCGCCCAAGGGTGACCCCACGACGCGGCTGTCGCGGTAGTAGCGGAAGCGTCCGCCCAGGCGTTTGTCGTAGGCGATGTAGCGGGTGGACTGCTCGAGGTAGGACATGAGGCGGCCCCACTCCAGGACCTTCGTGAGGATGTTGGAGGATTGTTCGCACGCCAGGTGGACGCCTCCGAGTTGGGCTACGGAATCGTCTCCGTAGTCGAAGAAGACTCGGTCGTAGAGCTCTTCGGCGCGCCGAAGGCCGATGGTGGCGTCTACGCCTAGGTCGCCGCTCACGTCGAGTTCTCCTACAAACTCGTCGAGGAAGAGGCGGCGCAGGCTCTTGGAAGAGCGCGAGTAGCGAGCAAACAGGGCGCCCTTCACCACTTCCGGCAAGTTGACCAGAGCGAACACGGGTTCGTCGAGGTTGGTGAAGTAGCGGCGGAGTACGTCGGCCTCTTCTTTGGTGAAGTCTTCTGCTACGTACGTCGACATTCCGCTATTCCGCTGCTGGGCAATCTTGGATGGAGGGCCGGACGCTAGCCGCCTGCCGTCGAAAAGGCATCCGCAGCGGCGCGGCGCAGCGAGGCGTTCGTCCAGTAGTCGATGGCTGTGCCTGCCAGCATCTTGGCGCCGTCCAGCACGGCCTTGTCGCCTTGGGGTCCGCGCGCGCATTCGGCGAACGCCTCGGTGTGGATTGCCACCTCGGGAGGCGAAACCTTGATCATCGGATGGATGGAAGGAACCACGGCGCTGACGTTGCCCATGTCGGTGCTGCCTACGACGCTTTTCTCTCCTGAGGGGGGCAGAGGGCGGCGCCCGGATTCTTCTGCGTTCTGTTTCCAGAGCCTCTCCAGAACGGGGTTGGAGTTCATTTCGTGATATCGGATGGGGTCCCAGCTGAGTTCTGCGGTCACGCCCGCAGCCAGCGCTCCGCTTCGCAGGCAGGCTTCCAGCCTCTGCTCTAGTTCGGCAAGCCCCTCAGAGGAGGGGGAACGGGCGAACCACTTCGTCTCGGCGAGGGCGGGGACGATGTTGGCCTTCGCTCCGCCGAGGGTAAAAATTCCGTGGATGCGTTCTTCTGGCGTGATGTGCTGGCGCAGGGCTGCGACGGCCTGGTAGCCGAGCACGGCGGCGTCTAGGGCGTTTCGCCCCGACTGCGGGGCGGCTGCTGCGTGCGAGGCGCGCCCCCGGTAGGTGGCCGTGACCTGGCTGACGGCGAGGGTCGACATAGAAAGCAGTTCCAGACCGGCGGGATGCAGCATCATCGCAGCGTCCACGCCCTCGAGTGCGCCTGCGTCGATGAGGCGGATCTTGCCTCCTCCGCCTTCCTCGGCGGGCGTCCCCAGGATCAGCAGCTGCCCGTCCAGTTCTTCTAGGCTCTCAGCGGCGGCTAGCCCTGCTCCCAGCCCAGCGGCGGCGATGATGTTGTGTCCGCAGGCGTGCCCGATCTCTGGCAGAGCGTCGTATTCGCAGAGGATGGCCACCGTCGCCCCCCCGCTTCCGGCCCGGGCGGCGAACGCCGTTTCGATGCCGTAGGCGCTGCGCTGCACGGCCAGACCAGCTTCTTCGGCTGCGGCGCTCAGGAGGTCGTGGGCGAAGTGTTCTTCGTAGCACAACTCGGGCTTCTCGTGGATGGCATGGGATATCTCCAGGAGCTTCTCGGCCAACCTGTCGACGCGTGAGAAGGAGCGCTTCTTCAGTCTGTCGGCTTCGGAGGTCGGCTGAGGCATTGCGGGAATGATATATCCCGACGGAATGCCGGTTCAGGATTCGGAGGTCAGGTAGTGCTGATTGGCTGTGGTGAGTTCATGCGAAAACCTCCAGGGCGTCGGGTTCTATCCTGATCAGCACGTTGACTGCGTCTGCGGCGTGCACTCCGTCTAGCAGGACGGGTGTGGAGCGTGGGAAGGTGACGGAGAAAGACTTGGCCCTCGACGTCTTGATGCCGGGATGCGGGATGTGTCTGCCCGTGCGCAGCCGAGGCCATGCCTTGAGACGCTCTGCGGTGTTCATGGAAATCTCCAGCACCTCCAGCAGACCGTCGCCCGGGTGACCCTTGGGGGCAAGGTTCCAGTGGCCGAGGAATGCTGCGTTCATGGCTGCCACTACCCTGCCTCGCAGCCAGCTGCGCCTAGCGGCGAGGTGTGCGACGAACCAGTAGATGCGTCCGTCCAAGAGGGCGGAGCCGAGATCGCAGGTAAATGAGTGAGCGTTCTGTTTCAGCCGCTCCGGTTGGCCGCCGCCCCCCAGGGTGCGGCAGAGGTCGCCGCCCAGCAGACCCAGCGGCGGCAGCGGCTCTCCGCGGCGGCGTGCGGCTTCGACCGCTGAGCGGGCTTCAGCGTCGTTAGAGACGAGCACTGCGTGTTCGGGCAGGCTCGCTGGCTCCCCCCAGTCCTCGCCGTGACGGATGTCCATGACCGCTGCTTACCGCTGCTGACCGGCCAAGTCCAGCGAGGACGACGCCACCACCCCGCGGAGCATCTTCTCTGCGGTCTTCCGGCAGGTTCGGGCGGCGCTGGATTCCGGCGAGACGCGGGCGATCTGCTGGGCCAGATCGCAGATGAGCTTGACGTTGCGGACAAAGTCTCCCGGCGTCAGGTCTTCGATGATCCCGTCGCTCAGCTCGAGACCGTCCGCCCAGTAGTAGGCGATATCCATGAAGCCGCCGTCGGGTGGCCGGGTGCGTACTTGGCCTAGGTGATGTTTCTCTGTTTCGGCCAGGGAGTCGTAGAGGTCGCCCAGCCTCAGCCAGCTGAAGTAGGAGGTTTCGCTCGGAAAAGCGGCGGGTTCGCTGGGAGCGTCGGCGCCGCGCGTCTCGTAGGTGACGCAGGAGATGAGGGCGGCCATCGACGGGGCGTCCAGGTCGTCGAAGTGGCCGTCTAGGAGCATCTCGGTGATGAGCAGGTCGCTTTCGTGATAGACGCCGCTGAGCAGCGCTCCCCCTTTCCGCAGTTTCCAGCCTTTGAGGTGGCCGCGCTTTCGCAGGACGGCGGCCAGGTTCTCCATTTCGTCTGCTAGGAGACTGCGCCTGCGCCGCTGGCGAGGCGGCGGGTCGGCTTGACGCCGCGGGTCGGCTTGATACTGAGCCAAGGAGCGGTTCAGAATGCTGCGGGCAGCAGACAGGTCGAAGCGTGACAGCAGGTTGGCCGTCATGTTGTAGGTGGGTCTGAATGCCGACTTGAGGGGGAAGGACTTGTTCCTGACCAGCTCGCCGATGGCTTCGAAGCGCTGACGGGGGTGCCAGAGCACCAGGGCGTAGCCCTTTTCGTCGATGCCTCTGCGCCCTGCTCTCCCCGTGAACTGGGTGAAACTGGCCGGCGAAAGCGGTTCGTGGGCGTCGCCTGCGTACTTGGTGAGTTTTTCGATCACGACGCTGCGGGCGGGCATGTTGATCCCGAGCGAGAGCGTCTCGGTGGCGAAGACGACCTTCACGAGACCTCCCGTGAAGCACGCCTCGACGGCTTCCTTGAACGGGGGGAGCATCCCGGCGTGGTGGGCGGCGGTGCCCCGGCGGAGCTCTCCGAGCCATTCCTCGTAGCCCACAGCGGCGCGGTCGTCTGGGCTCAGCCCGGCTGTGAAGGGCTCCACCGTCTCTTCGATGCGCTGTCTCTCTTCGGCGGTGGTGAGCATCAAAGATGACCTGGCCAGTGAGGCAGACGCATCGTCGCAGCCGGCCCGACTGAAGATGAAATAGATGGCTGGGAGCATGTCTCGTTCGGAGAGTTCCTCGATCACCCGCAAGCGGTCGGGGCGCTTCCAGTATTTGCGACGGTGCCTGTGGCGTCGGCGGTCTCGGCTCGTCCGCACGTCTGTCTCTAGGCGGAAGCCCTCAGGGTTGAGGCGTCCGTTGAGCAGCACCGGCAGGAAGCGCAGGCGTCGTCGATCCCCCGCTCCGGCGCAGAGAAGACGCTCGAGTTCCACGGGTCGTTCCGTCTCCACGACCGCCCGGGTGGGGCCGCGCAGGGTGGCTGTCCAGGAGCGGATTTCCTCGACGTTGGAGACGGTGGCAGACAGGCAGACGAAACGCACCCCATCTGGGGCGTGGATTAGCACCTCTTCCCAGACCGGCCCTCGGTAGGGGTCCTGCAGGTAATGCACCTCGTCTAGGATCACCCAGCTGAGGGAGGCGAGGTCTTCTGAGCCTGCGTAGATCATGTTGCGCAGAACCTCGGTGGTCATCACCACGACGGAGGCTGCTGGGTTGATCGAGTTGTCGCCGGTGAGCAGTCCGACGCGTTCCGGGCCGTACATGGCCAGGAAGTCGGCATACTTCTGGTTGGACAGGGCTTTGATCGGGGCCGTGTAGAAGGCTCTTTTGCCTTCGAGCAGAGCGAGTTCTACTGCGCGCTCGGCCACGACTGTCTTGCCGGAACCGGTGGGGGCGGCCACTATCACGGAGTGTCCGCTCTCTATGGCTTGGGAGGCTTCCACCTGGAAGCGGTCAAGCTCGAAGGGAGGTTTCGCCAGGTGGGATGCTGCCCTGGCTGCTCTGGGTGCTCTGGGTGCTGGAGACGTTCGGACGTCTAGGTTCTTGCTTGGTGTCAATTAGTGGCTCCCCGCCTCGGGCTCCTCGGGCTTCTCTGTTGGGGTTGGCGAGGTCGTCTCCTCCGGCTGCGGCAGCCCGCTCTGCGGCAGCCCGCTCTGGGGCTTGTCTTTGGTGCGGTCGGCGCTCTCTGCGTTGTCAGCGGACGACCTGCGCGGGCGGAGACGCTGAAGCAGTGGATGCTGGGCGTCCTTGCCGTCGTAGCCTTCCTCGGCGCGTTCTGCGCGTTCAATCCGTTTCAGCCGCAGGGAGCCGATCAGCAGCGCCGCTTCGTAGAAGGCGTACATCGGCCCGGAGAGTATGAGCAGGGTGAAGGGGTCGCCGCTCGGCGTCAGCAGCGCCCCGAGGACGACTATCCCCAATAGGGCGTAGCGTCTCATCCGCTTCAGGGTGGAGGGCGAGACCAGCCCGATGAACTGGGCGAACACCAGCAAGACCGGAAACTCGAAGCCCACTCCGAAAGCTATGCCCATTTTCACGACAAACCCCAGGTAACGCCTCGGAGAGAAGAAGCCGACCAGGTCCTCCCCCCCGATTGATGAGAGAAACCCCAGGGCTCTGGGAATGCTCCAAACCGCCAGGGTTACCCCTGCGGCAAAGAGCAGGGCGCCGGCAAGGACGAAGGTGAGGGTCATTCGGCGTTCTCGTGAGTGCAGACCGGGGCCTATGAAGCGCAGCGCCTGGTAGAGGATGATCGGAAACGCCAGGATCAGACCTCCGTAGCCGCTCACCGACATGCGCACCGTCAGAGGCTCGAGCGGGTCGAGCACCAACAGGCGGCATTCTCCGCTGGCGTCCAACCCTTCGGCGTTGGGCTTGATTACATCGCAATAGGGCCTCAGGAGTGCGTCTATGAGTTGCGGGTAGAAAATCCAGCAGACCACGGCGCCGCACGCCAGCGCCAGCAGGGAGATGATGAGACGCCGCCGCAGTTCGGCCAGGTGCTGGAGTACTGGCACACGGTCGGTTGTTTTCATTCAGGCTCGTCTTTGTCTCCTGAAGTCGTGCTTAGGCTTTCGGTCGCTTCCGGGCGCTTAGAGGTGTCCGCCGCCTCGTCCTCGCTGCCGGAGTGAGTGCGCGCGTGGGGCGGCTCGGCGTCCGAGCCTCTCTTGCGCGCTTCGGCTTCGACAGGGAGGTCTGCTGCAGCTTGAATTTCCTGCTGGAAACTGCTGATGAGTCGGCGTAGCTTGCCGAGCCCTCTCCCGATTTGTCGGGCGAAGCCGGGGAGTTTCTGAGGGCCTATGACGATCAGGGCGATTACCAGGATGACTAGGAGTTCCCCCGCTCCGATGTTGAACACTTCGGTCAGCCTACCCCGCAGCGAGCGGGCGATAATGGAGGGGATGCCCCCTCGACTGCCTTCCTTGCTCGAACGCCCTGTCGGCTTCGTGACTCGTGCTTCTCTGCGGTCGTGGGATCGGCTGCGTGCGGTCGTTTCCCTCGATGCGGCTGGGTTGAGCGACGGATTGTGGATTTCCGAGGACGGAAAGGCCGTCTTGAACCACTCCCCCCGCGTTTCAGCACTCAGGCCGCGCCGGATCTCCTCGGTGCACAGCGACCGCCTTGCGGGCTCTGCCTTGAGGCTGAGCGAACTGCGCAGCCGCTGCGGGGGGGACTTCGATCTGTCGCTGGAAGTGGGCAGTCCCGAGGCGGTGGAAGAGGCGGCGGCGCCTGTGCGAGGAGCCGACGGCAGAAAGACGGCCGGACGGGTCTGGCTGAGCAGCAGCGACCTGGCAGCCCTGGGCGAGTGGAGAGAGCGTTGGGCGGACGTCCGGCTGGTGCACTTGGTGCAGAAGAGGCGCATTTCGGGCGGGCTGGAGCGTCTGGCGGCGCAGTTGTCTGAGAGGGGGATCGACGCAGTGGGCATGGCGTGCGAAGACTGGACGGGAGGGACTGCGGCGCTCTTCCACCGCTTCGGCGTGCTCGCCTTCGGATGGGGGGCACAGCACGAGCCCGCCATAACGGGCATGCTCGACGCCGGACTGGATGCTCTGGTGGGCGGCGACCCTGGCCTCTTGTTTGCCTGTATCGACAGGTACTACCCTCAGGCGAGGGATTCCGTGCCGTCTCCGGAGCCCGACGGAGGCTAGCTAGCCGGGGCGGCGGGGCGGCTAGCTCAGAACGCTCTCATATCTCCTAGCGGCCATATCTGGAAGAAGGCCGTGCCGACGATGCTGTCGAGATGGACGGGTCCGAAGTTCCGGCTGTCCAGGGAGAAGCGGCGGTTGTCCCCCATTACGAATACGTGGTCATCGGGCACTAGGCACGAACTGCCGTCGTTTTTCAGCCCGTCCACTTCAAGGCAGCCTGGGATGGACTGGGACGCTCCATACGTCTGAGTATCCTCGCCGAGATAGGGCTCTTGGAGCCATAGGATGTCGCCGTCCTGGTCGCCGATCTTCACGTAGCCGTCTTCGAAGTAGACCGTCTCGCCCTCGAGGGCGATAGCCCGCTTGATCAGGTCGCCGTCGTCGCGTGAGAAGACCAGGAGGTCGCCTCGGGACGGAGACTGGTCGAGCTTGTTCACGAGGATGCGGTCATTGGGCTGCAGGGTCGGCTGCATCGAGTCGAATTCGACGTAGAAGGCGTGCAGGATGAATTGGCGGATCAGGAACGCCACCAGCAGAGCTATCACGACCGTGATGATCCAGCCCATATATTTCCGCCAGGGGCTGACGACGTCTTCCTCGAGAGGCAGTTCGTCGGTGTCGAGGTCGTCGTAGTCGTCTTCGTCTGTGAGCGCCAAGTCTTCGTCGTAAGGGGGTTGGCCTCCGAAGTAAGCGTCTAGCGGTTCTATTTCCGGCATCGGATCGCTGGGCGGAGCCGGTGGAGAGTCCAGGGTCGGCGCGTAGCTGCTTGGCATGGGAGGGGAAGCAACGTTGGGGCGCAGAAGCGGGTCGCCTACAAGCGGCTGATGCTGCATTACCTCTGGTGGAGCAGGTGAAGGTGGCGCGGGCGGGTATCCCCCGCCTGGCGCAGGCGGAAGCGAAGGCGGGACCGCTGGTGGCGACGGAGGGGCTGCCGGCGGCGAGGGTGGAGAGGTTGGCGTAGACGGCGGGGGCGCTGGCGGCGCTGCTGGGGATGGGGGCGGGGGTGGAAAGGTCGTTGGCGGCGCTGAGGGAGTTGGCGGCGCAGGCGGAGGTACTGCTGGGGGTATTGACGGCGGCGTCGGTGGGGGTGGAAGGGTCGTCGGCGCTGGCGGCGTCGGTGAAGGTGGCGTCGGGGTCGTAGCAGGCGCTGCTGGCGGCGGGGGCGGCGTAGAGGTTGGAAGGGTCGTTGGCGCTGCTGGGGGCGGAGAGGCCGGAGGAGCAGCATAGGGTGCGGGCGAGGTCGTCGGCGGCGGGGTCGGCGGGGGTGGATAGGTCGGCGGAGCAGCACGGGATGCGGGCGTTGCCGCTGCGGCGGAGGATGACGGCAGGAGCGGGTCGGAGTGTGAGGGGGGCTGTGCTTTTTGGCGTCGCTCGCTCTTTGAACGGCTGCGTCTGCGACGCTGGAGGTTCTTGTCTTGGGGCGGACGTCTGGGGGTCTCGCTTGGGATTTGGGGGGAGGTGCCCGCAGGCGTAGGTGCGCTCTTGGGCAGTTGCTGCGAGCCCCCCCGCGGCGGAGCGATGGGAGGGATGTCGCTCAGGAGGACTGTCTTCGAAGCGCTAGGTGGTGCTGTTGTTGCAAATGGGATGGGAGGCTTGCTGGCCTGCTCCGCGGAGGGTGAGGAGACCGACGGCGTCTGGAGTCCTGGCGGGGCGGGCGCTGGCGTGGGCGCCGGTGGTGGGGGCGCCGACGGCGTCGGCGGGGCTGGGGGTGCCGGTGGCGTGGGCGCTAGCGTCGGCGGGGCTGGGGGTGTCGGTGGCGGGGGGGCGGTTGTCGGAGGTGGCGTAGGGTCTGGGGTTACCGAGGCTGGGGGCGCGGGCGCTGGGGTTGCCGGTGGCGTGGGTGGCTGGTGCGCCGGTGGAGTCGGCGGTGCTGAGGGTTCAGGGAGAACTTGTGGGGATTGTGCGGAGGTCTGGGCTGGCGCGCTCTGGTCTGCGGCGGGTGCCGCTGGCGCGGGCTGCTGTGGGGCGCTTGGCGCTGAAGTCGCCGGCGCTGGGGCGCTTGGCGCTGCGACGGGTTGTGCTGGGGCGGGCTGGGTTGGAGCGGGCGCGCTCGGCGGCGCCGCCGCGGCGCTTGGCGAAGGAGGGATCGCAGGCGAGGAGGTTATTTCCAGGAGCTGCTGTAGAAGGTCGTCCGGGCCTGCTGCGGGCGGCTCGGGTTGGAGGTCACTCTCAGGCTCGCCGGCGTCGGGATCGCCCGCAGTTTCCTGAGCGCGGGGATCGCCGTGGGGGACGTGGGGGTCGGGAGAGACCTCGGAGGCGTGAGGCTCGCGGGGATCGCCGTGGGGGACGTGGGAGACCTCGGAGGCGCCGGAGACCTCGGCTGCTAAGCGGGGATCGCTCGAAGGGTCGCCGTCCGGACGCGCTGGGGCGCCGAAGTCCAGGGTATGTCCTTCTAAGTCGGACTGGGTGCCTTTGGGCGGAGGGTGCTCCATCTGCATTAACGCTAATGCAGAGGGAGGCCGCAATCGTGTATCTACTCTCCGTAAACGGCCAGAATTCGTCGCGCCGCAGCCGCAGCAGGATTATCCGGCAGTTTGCTGCTGTCGACTATTTCGACTTCCTGATTTAACTTCAGCAGCAGGCGCTCTAGCCACGGAAGAGCGGAGACCTGGAAACGGGCTTGACAGACCTCGCCGGAGAACTCCTTGAGAACGTTGGGGTAGTAGTCCAACGCCCACTGCGCCGAGGGGTGAAGGCGGAGTTCCACCCACGCAGCGTCCTCGTCTTGATCCCAGACCGAATCGGAGACTGGCCAAGTCGGCGGGTCGAAGGTGGTGGAGAGGAGTGCCGCCCGGGTGATGCGGTCGATGCGGAAGGTTCGCTCGTCTTGGGCTGTTTCGCAGTATCCGCGCAGATACCAGGCGCCGTCCCTGGCCCAGATGCGGAAGGGTCGGACGACGCGTCGGGTGAAGTCGTCGCGGTTGTAGCTGTAGTAGTCGATCTCAGTTTTCTCGTGCCGCTTGCAGGCGCGTTGCAGCGTCTCCAGGAATTCGCCTTCGCCTCTGCCGAGTTGGATCTGGATCGCTTCGCCCAGATCCACCCCAAGCATGTCCGTGAGTTTCGCAAGTCCGCTGGCCAGGGCGCTGTCGTGTTCGATCGTCTGCAGAACCGAGCCTGCGGCGATCAGAGAGAGCGCCTGTTCTGGGGTCAAGTGGAGTGGCCGCGAGAAAAAGTCTGCGTAAGCGATGTTTACCCATCCGTCCTCGTATATCCAGACTTCGATTAGAGAATCCGGGGTGTAAGGGGGCACTCCGACCATGAACAGGATGCTCTGAAGGTCGGCCAAGAGCAGCTCGGAGGGGTAGTCGAAGCGCTGAGAGATCTCGCTCAGCGGCGCTCCCCCGCGTTCGGTGACCCAAGGCACCAGCTGGAGCAGTCTCTGCAGGCGATCCAAGGGATCGAGCTTCTTTCTGGTTTGAGCGGCGGCCTTGGGCTCCTCAGTGGGCTGCTCCTGCCGGACGGAGGTCTCCTGTGAGGGTTTCCCTGCCAAGGGTGCGGATGCGGACTCCGATGTCTTCGCTCTCGCAGCGGAGCGCAGGCGATCCAGGAGTTTTTCGCGGAGTTCGGGGGGCTCAAGCAACTCTCCGTGCTCCAGCAGCGAAAGCACAAAATCCAAGAAGGGGTCAGGGTTAGCGACCTTCAACTCCAGGAGCAGAGACCCGTCCTGGCGTCTGGTCGCCTGAGGGGTTTCCTCCAGTTGCCTGAGCACCCAGTCTGCCATTTCCTCGCTTACGGCAAGGCGGACGTCCAAGAGGTCGGAGCCGAATTCCCAGGGCGGCGAATCGGGGCCTTTTCCGACGACCGGACGAGGTGCGAACCCGCCCGCTTCGCCTGCTTTAAGGTCGACGATCCGGTCTAGTCGGAAGTGTCGGATCGAAGACCTGTCGCGGTCGTAGGCGGTCATGTACCAGTGTCCGCGGGAGAAGATCAAGCGCAGCGGTTCCGCTTGGCGCGCTTCGCCTCTGTAGTCGAAAGAGACCGCCCGCCTCTCTGTCACGGCCGTGTAAAGATCAGCGAGGTTGGCGTCTGCAGGGAGGACGCTCATCACGGGGGCGTCTTCTGCGCCTGTATGTCCTGCATGCCCCCCCAGAGGCCAGACGGCGGCCTCAGGCGTGGTGTCTTCCAGCCTGACTGACCTGGCCGCTAAGTAGAGGGCGGCTCTTTCCTCTTCCGTCAACCCTGGGTCTCTGAAGGCGTAGTCCTTCTTGCGTATGCGGTAACCCTCTACCTGTGGTTGGCTGCCGGGGACTTCTGCCTTGAGGATGGGGATGCCCATTTTCTTGAGGTCGGCCTTATCGCGTTCGAAGGTGCGGCGAAAAGCGGCCTTGCCCTCGGCGTAACCCTGCACCTTTTTCTGAATTTCGCTAGCCGACAGGAGGCGTTCGGTGTTCAGGAGGGCCGCGGCCAACTTCAACAACCGCTCCAGGCGTGTGATTGAGTAGGTCGCCACGGCTGCGTCTCCCCTATTCCTCCCTAAAGGTCTGACCTGAAGGCTGCGGTCACGCTGCGGTCACAGGGCTGCGATCAGTTTTTCGACCCGGTCGTCGTGAGACTTGAACGGGTCGTCGCACAGGATGGTTTGCTGAGCCTGATCGTTCAGCTTGAGATGCACCCAGTCCACCGTGAAATCCCTCTTGGATTCCTGGGCGCGGCGGACGAATTCGCCGCGCAGCCGCGCTCGGGTGGTCTGGGGAGGATTTTCCACCGCATGCTTCACGTCGTCTTCCAGGCAGATCTTCTCCACCACCCCGCGTCTGGTGAACTGATGGAAGAGACCTCTCGACTTGTTCACCTGCGAGGCGTCCGAACTGCTTGCTTGGATGTCGTACATGTCGTGGTAGAGCAGATCCAGACAAGCCATTTTCGGATGGTTCAAGGGAATTCCGTAGCGAGACCCGAAGGCGTCCAGGAGGTTGTGCTTGATGACCCAGTCGCACTCGCGGTCGAGCCCCAGGGGGTCTTTCTCGATCTGCGTCAGACAGTGCCCCCACATCTTCAGGGCCTGCCTTTCCCCCGTATTCAGCGGGAACTTTTCGGCGAACTCCAGGGCTCGGTCGTAGTACTCGCGTTGGATGTCGAGGGCGCTCAGCATCCGAGCGTTAGCCATTCGGACTTCGTGGCGGCAGGTCAGGTCTTCGCTTATCTCGCGTATCGCCCGGATCGGGTTGTCGAGGGTCATGTCGCGCAGCACTACGGACGGCTCTTCCAGCATCCGCAGCACGATGCTGCAGGCTCCCACCTTCAGGTAAGTGGCGTATTCGCTCATGTTGGAGTCGCCGACTATCACGTGCAGGCGGCGGTAGCGCTCGGCGTCTGCGTGAGGTTCGTCACGCGTGTTGATGATGGGCCTTGAACGCGTCGTTGCGCTCGACACCCCTTCCCAGATGTGTTCAGCCCTCTGGCTGATCCGGTATTGAGGGCCTCTCGGCGTCTGCTGGATCTTGCCTGCGCCAGAGTAGATCTGCCGGCTCACCAGGAAAGGGATGAGGGCTTCGGTGTACTTGTTCAGTTCCTCCTTGCGGGAGACCAGATAGTTCTCGTGGCATCCGTAGGAATTCCCGGCGGTGTCCGTGTTGTTCTTGAAGACGTAGATTTCGCCGCGGTTTCCGTCGAGGTTCAGGCGTTCCTGGGCGTAGGTAGCCAACTGCCTCATTATTTCTTCTCCGGCGCGGTCGTGAACCACCAGTTCGTAGATGGAGTCGCATTCAGGGGTTGCGTACTCGGGGTGGGAGCCGACGTCGAGGTAGAGGCGCGCCCCGTTCTTCAGGAATACGTTGCTGCTGCGCCCCCAGTGCACCACCTGCCGGAACAGGTAGCGCGCCACCTCGTCGGGGCTGAGGCGGCGCTGCCCGGCAAACGTGATTCCGTACTCGTTTTCCAAGCCGTAGATGCGGCGGAGCATTCAGCGCCTCGGGGTAGGGCTCACTTGGTCGTTCCGCCCTCGGGCGGTTGTTCGTCCTCGGTTGACGACTTGACGGCTTCGGCGTCTTTGTCGCCCGCAGTTTCGGTGGCTGCTGCCTCTTCGTCTGCTGCTTCAGTGGCTGACGTCTCGTCCTTCGCCGTCTCGTCGTCCGCTGAGTCTGCTGAGTCCGCTGAGTCCGCTGGCGCATCCGCCGCATCTGCCAGGATGGCTCCGATTTCCTCTTCTGCCAGCCTATGAAAGTTACGCCTTCCCTTGGAGCGTGCGAGGAGGGCAGCCTCGAGGGCGCTCGGCTTCAGTTCGCGATCCGGGCCCGACAGCGCCTTTACGGTGCAGCGCAGAGCGGCCTCCGCCGACATCTCCGGCTCGTAAAGGTCGGCTAGCCGGTCTGAAATGCTTTCCGCCTCTCCCCCGATGACCATGTAGGTGCTTTCGTCGTCCACGGTGCCGTCGTAGAGGATGTGGAACATCCGGTCGTCCTGGGTGGAGTCGCCTATTTCTGCGACCAGAATCTCCACCTCCATGGGCTTCAGCTTGTGGGTGAAGACGTCCCCGAGAATCTGGGCGTACCGGTTGGCCAAACTGCGGGCGTCGACGTCAGTTCGGCTGTAGACGTACCCTTTGAGGTCGGCGTGGCGCACTCCGGCGATTCTTAGCTGGTCGAACTCGTTGTACTTCCCAACTCCGGCGAAGGCGATCCGGTCGTATATCTCGCTGATCTTGTTCAAGGTCGAAGAGGGGTTCTCGGCGCACATGGCGATCCCGTTCGAGTAGGAGACGGCGACCAGGCTGCGCCCGCGAGCTATGCCTTTGCGGGCGTAGTCGGCCCGATCCTTCATTACTTGTTCCGGTGCGACGTAGAACGGCATGTTCATGGCTGCTCGCTTCAGGCGCCGCCCGCCGCCTGTTCGGTCGGCTCGGCCAACTCGGTTTGCTCGGTTTGCTCGGTCAGTTGCGAAAGATAGGTGCGGAAATGCTCCTCGATTTCCTCGTCGGGTATCCGCCTGTAGCCGTCTGAGGTGATGGAGGCGATCACGGGGAAGATGCGCCTCATCAGATCTGGGCCGCCAGTGGCAGAGTCTTCGTCGGCCGCCTCAAAAAGCGCCGCCATGGCCACTTCGGTGGCCTCGAGCGTGGAGAGGTCGTGCCTGAAGCGAAGTTTGATCACCGTTCCAGCGTGCAGGCTGCCGGATCCACCGGCGGCGTAGTCCTGCTCCTCGTAACGCCCGCCCGTGAGGTCGTATTTGAACAGCCGACCGCGTCTCTCGGCGGGGTCGTAGCCGGCGAAGAGAGGGATGGCAGCGAGACCGGTGAGGGCTGCGGCAAGGTTGGAGCGAACCAACTGCCCCAGTTGGTTGGCTTGACCTTCGAGGCTGAGGGGTTGCCCTTCCACCTTTTCGTAGTGCTCGATCTGGAGTTGAAACAGGCGCACCATTTCGATGGACGGCCCGGCCGCCCCAGCCACTGCCACCCCTGAGCGGTGTCCAGCCGGAAACACCTTTTCGATGTTCCGGTGGCGTATGAAGTTACCCGAGGTCGCCCTTCGGTCTCCTGCCAGCAGCACTCCTTCGGCGTGGCGCAGGGCGACCACAGTGGTGCCGTGGGCAGAAAGCCCTTGGCCAAGCCCCTGGCCCTGGCCGAGCCCCTGCCCGACCCTGTCGGTTTCGCCGACTTGACTGCCCAGCGCCCCGAAAGGGGCAGGCGGCAGCAGGTCTCTGGCCTTCAGAAGACCGATGAAGCTGGGCCCGGGGTCGTTGCGAGGATCAAATACGGGGAGGTCCACATGGTTGAGACTACAGCGGTCGGCAGGGTGATTGAAGGAGCGGTCAGGCCGATGAGGCGTCGGCTGGGGGACGCTGTGGGCATCTGACTGGCCGCTTTACTGGCCGCCTTTTTGCACGTAGGAATTGACGAACTCCTCGGCGTTGGTCTCCAGTACTTGGTCGATCTCTTCTAGGAGGTCGTCTAGTTCGTCTCGGAGTCTGTTCCCCCGTGCTCCCCGTGCTTGGGGAGCTTCGGAAGTCCGGGCTTCTTGTGTTTTGCCGCCCCTGTGCGTCTCCGAACGTTTAGGGCTTACGCGGCTTTGTCTTTTTTCAGGCATCGTTCGTATCCCTTTCCGATTGCTGAAGTCGGTTGATTAACTCTGCGGGCGTTTCGCACTCTTCGAACACGCCCGCTAGGTGGTCGGCCGTTCCCTTGGCCGGTTCCATCATCGGAACCCGCCTCAGTTGCTCGTTCCCTATATGGAATACCACAGAATCCCAGTTGGCCGCAACCACGTCTTTGCCGAAACGCTGCAGGCAGCGTCCCCTGAAGTAGGCGCGGGTGTCCGTCGGCGGATTTTCCTTGGCGAGCTGCACCTCGTCGCTGTTCACGATTTCCTGCAAGCCAATCAGCTTCGCCACGGATCGTTCCGGACGAAGGTCGTGGTACTGCAGATCCAAGGCGCGCAGGCGGGCGTCGTCCCAGTCCAGCCCTTGGCGTTCTCTGTAGGCGTCCAAGAGTCGATACTTGGCCACCCAGTCGAGCGTGGCGGCCGCTTCCAGCGGATCCGTCTCCAGGTCGGTCAGAGTCCGCTCCCAGAGCCTCAGAACTTCGGGGGCGGACTCCCCGACAGCCGAAGAGCCCAGTTCGTCGCAATACTTGGCGCAGCGTTCCAGCAGGAGCCACTGGATATCCAGGGCGGCGGCGGTTCTGCCGTCGCTCAGCCGGAGCGCCTTTCGCAAGGAAAGGTCGCTGCTCACGGAGCGCAGGGCGGCTACGGGATCCTCAAAGCAGAGGTCATTCGGGAAAAGGTCGGCTTCTACGAGCGCTAAGACCAACTGGGTCGTCCCGACCTTCAGGAAGGTGGCGACCTGGGAGACGTTGGCGTCTCCTGCGATTACGTGGAAGCGTCGATAGCGCAAAGAATCGGCGTGCGGTTCGTCGCGGGTGTTCACGATGGGCCGCTTGAGGGTGGTCTCCAGTCCGATCTCCTCTTCCATGAAGTCGGCGCGTTGGGATATCTGAAACCCAGCGGATCGGCGGTCTTCGTCGTTGGCCTCGCTCCCGACCTTGCCGGCTCCGCAGTAAATCTGCCTGGTTACGAAGTGCGCCGTGGCGCCTCTGACGATTTTGCCGAATGGGATGGAGCGGCTCATGAGGTAGTTCTCGTGGCAGCCGTAGGAGTTGCCCTTGCCGTCGGAGTTGTTCTTGTAGACCACGATCTCCTCGCCTGGGGGAAGGATTTCGGCGGCGGCGTTCATGGATTCCAGGAGGATGAGATCGCCCGCCCGGTCGTAGAGGACGGCAGAGCGGGCGTCAGCGCACTCCGGCCCGGATATTTCCGGGTGGGCATGGTCGACGTAGTAGCGGGAGCCGTTCGGAAGCACGGCGTTTACTAGGTGGGTCTCTACTTCGGAAGGGAGCCCGTCGAGCCGTTCGACGTCGCGTGCGTCGCAGGCGGGGTTCTCGTCTTCGAAGTCCCAGTCCACCTTGCTTCCGGCTTCGCCCGGGGGCGCCGTCTTGTTCAGGTAGGCGTTGATGAGCAGGGAAGACGAAGCGACAGGGTTGAAGTAGTCGCATCCTTTATGGATGATCCCGTACTCGGTTTCAAGCCCGCATATCTTGGGCACGACCTCGGGAGTTTCCCGGGTTCTGCTCACGAGGCCGCCGCCGCGGGCGCTAGAGATACTGACCGGTTCCGACCCGTTCGACGGGACGGGTCTCTCCGGACTCCTCGACGGAGTGCAGCAGGTTGCGGACGGAGATAATTCTCTCGCCTTTCTTCCTGGCCAACTTGACCCAGTTGCCAAGTTGGCCGATACTCGGCAGTTCTTCGAGTTCGGCGAACTCCTGTCCTATTGATTCGAGGAGATCCTCTGCCGTCATGCCCCGCTCGTTCGTGGTGATGAGACGCTTAACGGCCAGTTTCTTGGCGCGGCGCACGACGTTCTCGATCATGGCGCCAGAAGTCCAGTCGCGGAAGTAGAGGACTTCACGGTCGCCGCTCTGGTAGATGAGTTCGAGGAACTCGTTGCGAGGCTCGGTGCTGAAAAGTTCCGTCACCGCTTGTTCGATCATCCCGCGCACGGCCTTTTCTGTCTCGCCGCCGCCGATGCTCTCGATGGTGCTGCGTGCGATGGGAAGGTCCCTGGTCAGGTAGCGGGAGAAAATGTCGGTCGCCGCTTCGGAGTCGGGGCGGTCGATCTTGATTTTTACGTCCAGGCGGCCAGGGCGCAGCACCGCAGGGTCTATCAAGTCCTCACGGTTGGACGCCCCGATGATGATGACGTTGCGGAGCGGTTCCACCCCGTCAATCTCGGCTAGGAGCTGAGGCACGACGGTGGACTCCATGTCAGAACTGATGCCGCTGCCGCGTATGCGGAACAGAGACTCCATTTCGTCGAAGAAGACGATCACCGGCCAGCCCTCTTCGGAGCGCTCTCTGGCCTGCCGGAAGGCTTGGCGAATCTGGCGCTCCGTCTCTCCGACGTACTTGTTGAGCAACTCCGGCCCTTTGACGTTCAGGAAGTAGCTGCGGGGTTCGCCCTTTCTTTCGGCTCCCTCCGGCGACGACTTCGTAGCGAGAGAATTAGCCACCGCCTTGGCGATCAGGGTCTTTCCGCAGCCGGGCGGCCCGTAGAGAAGTATCCCTTTGGGATAAGGCAATTTGTGCTCCGCAAAGACCTCAGGGTGCAGGAAAGGCAGTTCTAGGGCGTCCGTGATCTTTTCGATCTGGGCGTCGAGACCGCCTATGTCGGAGTAGGTCACGTCCGGAATCTCTTCGAGCACCAGGTCGGGCAGTTGGGTGGTCGGCAGCACCTCTACGACGAGGTTGGCGGTGGAGTCCATTAGCAGGGAGTCGCCTGGGCGGGGCGGGTGTTTGACCAGGTTGGCGGTCATTTCGAGCACACGCTCCTCCCCCGCAGGGGTGGACACGACCAGCCGCCCATTGGGGAGCGTTTCCTTGAAGTTGACCACCTCGCCTACGCTCTTGCGTGTTCTAGCCAGTACCACGCTCGAGGACTCGTTGAGGGCGACTTCCTGCCCGTGCTCAAGGAGACCTTCGAACTCGGGGTGAGGAGAGACACGCAACTTACGCCCGTTGGAGAAGACGTCTACGCTGCCGTCGTCGTTGATCTCTGTGACCACGCCGTAGACGTTGGGGGGCATGGTGAGCTTGTCCACCTCATTGCGGAGTTCGCCGAGACGTTCACGGGTCTCCCTCAAGGCTTGGGCGAGCCGCCGATTTTGAGCGGCGGCCTCGGCGAGTTGCCCTTTTACTTCGAACCAGCGTTCTTCGAGAGTGAGGGTGCGGCTGGGGGTTTCCCTGGGGCTGGCGCGGCGGACGTCCTGGCCGGAAACTTGCTTGTTCGCATCCTTTGGAGCGGGTTCAACCTTGGAAATCTTTATCACCTCCTTTCCTCATTAGTTAATCATGGTTTACAGCTTTTCAGGGCAACTCAAGGTGACAATACACCCGACTGAGAGGATTTCGGGTAATTTTGATCCAACAGTTCCCCCGGGCTCGACTGAGAGAACGGTTTTTCGCCGGCTCTTGCGTTTCGCTAGACCCGCGGGCGTCGAACTTGCGGAGTCGGTTTTGCGGTGTCGGTTTTGTGCGTCGGTTTTGTGCGCCGAACTTGCTGTGTCGGTTTGCGGACGTCGGTCTTGCTGCGTCGGTTTTGTGGAGTTCTTGCGGATCTGCGCCCAAAGATCGTTCTTTGCTGTATACTGATTAGCAGAAATTCGCCTGCTGGTCAAAACTAGCACTAGAATTCCTTACGGCTCAAGACTTTGATCCGACG
Organism: Acidimicrobiales bacterium; assembly: GCA_965242895.1. GTDB lineage: Bacteria > Actinomycetota > Acidimicrobiia > Acidimicrobiales > CATQHL01 > CATQHL01. The sequence continues at coordinate 113,653 of OZ251507.1, read as the reverse complement.
AGGATGGAAGTTTTGAGTGGCTTTCGACCGGTCTGCATCGTCGCTTTAGTCAAGCAGGCGGATATCCACTAGATAGCTAAGAATTCAAGAATAAAAACACTACACCACATTGGAGATTTGATGAAAGTTTGGATAGATCAAGATCTCTGCACCGGCGACGGTCTTTGCGAAGAGATAGCACCCGACGTTTTTACGCTGCTGGACGACGGCCTGGCTTACGTGCGAGACGGCGAGACCATCTACAGCGATCCTGGCGGCCCCACCGGTTTGGCTTCCGTGCCGGACGGCCAGGAGGAAGCGGTCATCGAGTCCGCCGAAGAATGCCCTGGCGAGTGCATCTTCATTGAAATAGACGCCTGATATCTCAGACGTCCAAGAAACTTCAATTACCTAGAACTTCCTAAGAACTTCTAGAACTCCTTTGGGGCGTCTGCCCCATCTAGCCGGTCTTCCTTTAGCCGATCTGCGCTTCTGCGCTAACTGGTTTGGCCTGCCCTAACCGGTTTGATCAGCCCTAACTGCTTTGCCCCCAGTTCTCTAGCAGCGACCTGACCGAAGAGATTAGGTCGGGCGGGGTCGGCAGGTAGTTGCGAGAGAAGCGGGCGGCGGCCGAGTTCCTGGTCTGTTCCGAAAACCACCCTGGCGTGGCTTCCATGACCGGAAACAGAACCCAGAGCAATGCTCCTGCGACGGCTGCCATCACGATCATTCCTGCCAGACGGTCACCCAGACGAATCGGCCCTGGCAAGAGCTTGCGGAACATCAGGCCGAGCGTCCATCCGCATAGGTAGCCCAGCAGGGTTCCTCCGATCAGCACGCCTGCGCTGATTCCGAGAGGGCCCAGCGGATTTAGTCCGTCCGCGTCTAACCCGTCCGTAGACCGCTCGATGATCCTCGGCAGGATGCGGATGGCGATGAGCAGCCCAGGCACAGCTCCCCCCAGGGCTGCTAGCCGGGCCAGCAGCCCAGAGCGGTACCCCAGCAGTCCAAAGAGCGCCAAGAACCCGAAAAAGACCAGGTCGATCAGGCTCAAGGCGGTTCTCTAGTCCGTCATGCGCCGTGCGTGCGTCACGAAACCGGTGTGAGCCACCATTCGATGTTCAGGTCGGACGGCTTCGTCGGCTACGTGCCAGTTGCGCAGCAGCACTTCGCAGGTCTCGGCCAGCCCCCAAGCGCTCGTTTCCAGACTCCTCCGCAAGTTCGCCGCCTGAACGATGCTGGGGGTGTAGGCCAGCAGGATGCCTCCCGCACGCAGGGCTTGCGCTGCGTGCGGAGCGACCCTCCAAGGTTCCGGGACGTCTAGCAGCACCCGGTCTAGGCCGTTCGCCTCTATCCCCTCGTAGCAGTCCCGTTCCTCTACCTCGTAGCGCCGGAGCGCCTCCTCTCCTAGGTAGGTGCTCACGTTGTTTATGGCTCGTCGGGCGAAGTCGTCTCTGATCTCGTAGCCCAGCACGTGGGCGCCCGCCCTCAGGAGCGCCATCGAAAGCGCCCCTGAGCCGACCCCCGACTCGAACAGGCGCTGGCCAGGGGAAATGTCGGCAAGCATGAGGATCTGCCCGAGGTCTTTGGGGTAGATGACTTGGGCGCCGCGCTTCATCAGCAGGATGGCGTCGTTCAGCGTGGGGCGGAACGCCGTGAAGCGTGAGTTCTTGGAGGATCGGAGCGTGATGCCTTCCGGTCTTCCCAGGATGTCGTCGTGTTTCAGAAGGCCGTTGTGGAAGTGGAACACCTCGCCCGCACTGAGACGCCTCAGGTGTTTGCGGTTCTTGTCGTCGACGAGCAGGACGTGCTCCTGCGGACGGAAGGGGTCGCCCCCCTCTGCCGTCTGCGCCGGCTGCGCTGCGTCCCTCCAGCCACCCGTCTTGTCGGGAGAATGGTGGTCATCCCTCTCCCCCGTCTCCCCCGGGAGCGCCGTGTCTGCCGTCTGCGCCGTCTCCCCCGGCGGGTGCTCCCCCTCTGCCGCTTCCGGCGGCTCGTTCACCTGCGGGAGCGGACGATGAGACGATCCCCAGGCAGCAGGCGGATGACCTGCTTGATGTCCTTACTAGAGGTCGTCAGCGCTCGCCGCAGACCGTGAAGCCCCCAGGCCAGAATCCCTATAAACAGCCAAGCATTGCTGTCCCCCATCAGTCCCCGGGTGATGCAGCGACGGCGCGCTTCGGCCATCGGCCCGCGTCTGCGTCTGCCCTTGCCCTTGACCTTGCCTTGTTTTCGAGTTGGCACGATGTTCGCCGCTCAGTTGTTCAGTTCCGCTCAACTGCTCCGCACTTCGATGTAGGAGCGTGATCTGCTTCCCCTGCGCTTGCCGAGGAAGTAGGCCAGAATCACCAGGACAGCGGCGGTGATGAGCCCGATTCTCCAGGCAGCCTCCCTCGCTGGTTGACTGGCGGTGTTGATGGCGTCGGCCACCTCCTGCAGTTTGGCTTCGAGCGTTTCCTGGGTGATTTTCTCGCCGCTGCCCTTTTTGGCGTCGGGTTTCATTTGCTGGCAGTCTCCGATCGTGTGCGTCTGCGCGCCCTGGCAGCCTTTACGGAGAAGATCAGGATCAGGGTCATCGCCGCCAGGACTATTACGTAGGGAGTCCAGCTGAGGCTTCCCGTCAAGTGTTCGCCGGTCTGGGTCTGCAGGGCTCGCAGGGCGGCGAGGGCGAGCAGGATAATTCCGGTGGCCAGGAAGACCGCCCCCAGCATTCCCCACCCCAGCCAGGCCAGAAGCCTCTTGAGCGGATCTAGCGCTTCCTGTCGGAAGTAGTCCAGCAGCAGTTCTTTGAGTTCCTCCAGCACCTCAGCGGGCTTCCTTGGCTTCCCTGGCGTCCCAGCGGAGGGTTGTTGGGGTGCGGCTGCTGCCGATGCCGAGGGCTGGGCGAAGGGAGTTTCCTGCTCGGATTCCGGCTGCATGCGTTTCAGCCTAGCGATGCATCCAAAGCGGGAGCAGGAGAGTCTGCCTGCGGCGGACAGCCATGGATCTTGTGCTCGCTAGGCGTCCGCTGGGGAATTTCTCCCGCCTCCATCGGCTAGGGGGACTCTCCCTTCGAAGCGGTCAGGACCCTCAGCATCTCCGAGAGGATGCCTTCTGCTACTTCGTCCGACGTCGTGCCGTCGTGATTCATGATGATGGCGAAAGTGAACCAGGTTCCGTCCGTTCCCTCGGCGAACCCGGCCAGGGAGTAGACCCCGGGCAACGTCCCGGTCTTGGCTTTCACGCGTCCTTCGAGCTGGGGGTCGGTGAACCTGTCCTCGAGGGTTCCTGAGCGCCCCGCCACCGGCAGGTAGGAGGCAAGCGTCCCCTCCGGGCCGCCGTCACCGTCGTCAGGCTCCAACTCCAGCACGGCGACGACCTGGGCGCAGCTCAGTTTGTTCCCCGGGCTCAGTCCAGAGCCGTCCTTGGGGGGTATACCGAGGTGCACCAAGCGCTTCGACAGGATGTCCTGCACGGCTATCGCCCCGTCTAGGGTCGAGGCGCTTCCTTCTTCCTCCCGCTCGGCGTCCTGATTGTGGTGCAGGCCAATCTCCTTGAGCAGCAGTTCGGCTGTGGTGTTGTCGCTCTCCAAGAGCATGAATTTCAGGTAATCCCCAAGGGGGGCGGATTCGATCACGGCCAACTGGACGCTTCCGGTGTAGTTCCTGTTGCGAGGTGCTATTTCGGGTCGGAACGGGATCACGACCCCCCGCGCTTCCAGCATGTCGTCGAAGAGGGCGGCGGTACTCAGGGCCGCTTCGGGGTCAGGCGGGAGCGGGCTGGCGTCCACGTTGTCGGGGGAAAAGGAGTATCCCTGATTCACTGCGACCGAGTTCAAGGTGCCGGTTACGCCGGCGGCTGCCCATTCATCCGGCCAGTTGCTAACGGAAGTTTGATCGTCGTAGCGGTCTTCCACGGCGATCACGCTGCCCTCAATCCGGGTAAGCGCATGTGTAGCCATGAGGCGCTCCGCCAACTCTTCGAGTTGGGTGATCGGGGCGTCCTTCAGTTCGGAGCGAGTTGCGTATTCGGGTGTGGACAGCAAAGGGTCTCCCCCACCCAGGATGTAGAGGTCGCCGTTCAGCACGCCCCCGGTGGGCTGCGTCTCGGCAAAGGCGATCGTCTTATAGACGTAGTTTTCGGACAGAGTCGTACCTTCGTTTACCTCCGAGGCTTGGAGCGTCGCCTGGGCGGTCACCAGTTTTTGCAGGGAGGCGGGTGTCAGCTCCTCGTCGGCCTTGTGCGTATAGAGGGTGCTTCCCCCGCTCTTAACCAGGATGCATGTGTCGGGAGGCGCCTCCACAGCCAAAGCGGAAAGCTCAGCCTCCCCCTGCCAAGGAACGGGCTCAGCCACCGATGTGTCGTCTTCCCCGTTCGGGGGGGTGAAGGAGATCCTCTCAGCGGAGATCAGGGGATTGCTCAGGTCTTCGACCTCGCTCGGCTCTCCGAAGGCCGGAGCGTCACCTAGGCGCGCCGAGAGTATCCACAGCCCTACGGCTGCGGCTATGAACAGGAGAGCGAAAAAGCGGAACACTTCGCTGAGTCTATGTTGAGCCTTTCCCGCTGTGGGGAATGTTGCTGCTCCGCTTAGGCGGGCGGCGGCGGGCGGCGCGGCGGCGCGCGGTGCGCTCCGGCGAGGCGGCGGCGCGGCGCGGCGGGGCGGCGCGGCGCGGCGGGCGGCGCGGGGCGGCGGGCGGCGCGGGGCGGCGCTCCGTTTCAAGGGCGCATTCGCCGATATCGCTTGAAGAACCGCCTGAGTTGGTTACGGTTCAGGGGATGCAGATCATCGCTGCGTTGTTTCTGGACAACATAGACGTCAGGTCGCTGCCCGGCCCTACCACCCGTCTGGACTTAACGGGTGTTCAGTTCTCTGCGGTCGCCCCAGAACCTCTTCCAGTTCTCTGGGCGCCTCACCTCGTGGTGATCGTGTATTGCGAGCCCGAAGGGGATGCCGACGGCGTGCTTGAAGTCGTCTTCGACCGCGACGGCGAGACGCTGGCGCGCAACGTCCAGCCGCTGCATGTGGAGCCGGGTAAGTTCAACTACCGCCTAGTTAGGGCGGAGCTGACTTTCGAAACCTACGGAAGGGTGGAGGCTCGCTGCCGCTTGGCGGGCGGTGGGGACATAGTGGTTCCCTACACGCTGCTCCCGCCTCCCGCAGACTGACTCCCAGCCTCCCAGCGCCCGACTTGACCACTAGCCCCGCAACAAACGGAGTGATCCCCGCTGTCGAGGGTGGAGGGCGCCCCGCTTCCCCAGCCGGGGGCTCGGAGCTTGAGCGGATGGGGATCGACGTGATCCGCGGCTTGGCCATGGACGCCCCGCACGCCGCCCGCTCCGGCCACCAGGGCACCGCAATGGCGCTCGCCCCCCTGGCTCACGTGCTCTGGAGCAGGATCATGCGCTACGACTCCGGCGCCCCGGAGTGGCCGGATCGCGACCGATTCATACTGAGCGCCGGCCACGCCTCGATTCTCCTCTATTCCATGACCTACCTCTGCGGCTACGGCCTGACGCTGGACGACCTCAAGGCCTTCCGGCAGTGGGGCAGCCGCACGCCCGGCCATCCTGAGGCATGCCAGAAGCTGGGCGTGGAAGTCACGACCGGGCCGCTGGGTCAAGGGTTTGCCAACGCAGTAGGCATGGGAATAGCCGAAAGGCGGCTGAGGGGGCGCTTCGGGTCGGAACTCTGCGATCACCACATCTTCGTCATCTGCAGCGACGGCGACTTAGCGGAGGGGGTCAGCCACGAGGCCGCCTCCTTGGCGGGACACCTAGGACTGGGAAGGCTGATCTTCGTCTACGACGACAATCGAGTGTCCATAGACGGAACAACAGACCTGTGGCTTTCCGACGACCCGGCAGAGCGCTTCGACTCCTACGGCTGGCACACCGAACGCCTCGGAGAAGCGTCCGAAGACCTAGACGCCATGGAAGCCTCCTTGCGCGGCGCCATGGCCGTCACCGAGGCGCCCTCCCTGCTGATCTTGGGCAGCCGCATAGCCCACCCTTCGCCAGACCTCACCGATGCGCCAGCGGCGCACGGATATGCCCTCGGGGAGGCGGAGATAGCCCGAACGAAGGAGGTAATGGGGCTGCCGCCTGGGGAGAGCTTCCACGTTCCCGAGGAGGTGGAGGCGTTTTATAACCGAGCCGGACGGCGCGGCGCCGCCCAGAGGCGGGCTTGGCAGCGGCGTTGGGAGGAGGCCGCCGCGAGCGAGGCGGGATTTACAGCGGCCTGGGAAGCCCGTCCCTGCGAGGGCTGGGAGAAAGATTTTCAAACGCCTGAGGCTGGGGGTCTGGCGGCTACGAGGGCGTCGAGTTCATCCGTGCTGGGGGCGCTGGCCTCTGCCGCCCCAGGTGTGCTTGCCGGAGGGGCGGACCTCACAGGCAACACGGGCACGCTGCTGGCAGGCGCTGGGTGTCTGAGCCGTGAGGTCGCTGACGCTCCTCAGATTTTCTACGGGGTGCGTGAGCACGCCATGGGGTCGGTGATGGTGGGAGCGGCGCTGCACGGCGGCGTTCTGCCGGTTGGCGGCACCTTCCTGGTGTTCAGCGACTACATGCGCCCGGCTATCCGCTTGGCTGCTCTGTCGGAGGCCAAGGTCGTGTTCTGTTTTTCGCACGATTCCGTGTGGGTGGGAGAGGACGGCCCCACCCATCAGCCCGTGGAGCACCTCGCAAGCCTCAGGGCGATCCCCAACTTGGTGGTGATCCGCCCCGCCGACGCCAAGGAGACCCTGGGAGCTTGGCGGCAGGCCGTCGCCGCCTCTGGGCCGACCGCCCTGATCCTCACGCGCCAAGCCGTTCCGGAGCTGGCCGACACCTCCCCTGAGGGCGTCCTCCGAGGCGCCTACCGCCTGGAAGACCCTCTAGATGCGCGCCTCACGCTGGTGGGCAGCGGCAGTGAGGTGAGCCTCTGCGTGGAGGCGGGCAGACTCCTGGCGCTTGAAGGGGTCGCCGCCGCCGTGGTGTCTATGCCGTCTTGGGAACTCTTCGCAGCGCAGACGGAGGAGTATCGCAGCGAGGTCATCCCCCCCGATCTTCCCTCCTTGGCCGTGGAGGCGGCGGTCTCGCAGGGTTGGGAGCGCTGGACGGACGCCTTCCTGGGGGTGGAACGCTTTGGCGCTTCGGCTCCGGGGTCTAGAGTTGCACGGGAGATGGGACTTACGCCCGAGAAAGCGGCGCGCCGGGCGTTGGAACTCCTCGCCCGAAGAGACGTCGAGCGATCCTGGAGGTAGGACTCGGGTGGGCAGACTGGCTGATTTGCACGATGAGTACGGCCAGAGCCCCTGGCTGGACAACCTAAAGCGCAGTTGGATAAACGACGGCGAACTGAAGCGCTGGATTGAGCGCGGTTGCCGCGGCATTACATCCAACCCCACGATCTTCGAGAAGGCGATGAGCGGCAGCGACTATGACGAGGAGATGCGCTCCTTGGCTGCAGCGGGAGCCGCAAGCGAGGAGATCTACTGGGAACTGGTGGTCAGCGATGTCAAGGCGGCGCTCGATTTGCTGCTCACGGTCTATGAGGAGAGCGGCGGCGGGGATGGATACGTGTCCGTGGAAGTGTCGCCTGCCCTGGCCGACGCCTCTGATGCCACGATCCGCGCAGCGCGGGAACTGCACGACCGAATCGACTACCCCAACCTTTACGTGAAGGTGCCCGCCACGACCGCCGGCGTGGAAGCGTTCCGAGCCCTGACTGCGGAAGGTCTCAACATCAACGTGACCTTGATCTTCTCCCTGGCGCGCTATGAGGAAGTGATCGAGGCGTACCTCTCAGGGTTGGAGGAATACACGGGCGATCTGTCCGGCGTGTCTAGTCTGTCCGGCGTTTCCAGCGTGGCCAGTCTGTCCGGCGTGTCTAGTCTGTCCGGCGTGTCCAGCGTGGCGTCGTTCTTCGTGAGCAGGGTGGACACCGAGGTGGATCGACGCCTCGAGGCCGTGGGCACGTCTGCGGCTCTGGGATTGCGCGGCAAGGCGGCGGTAGCGCAGGCCAAGCTGGCCTACGACCTGTTCCGAAGGCGTTTCTCGGGGGCGCGCTGGGAAGCGCTGGCGGCTCGCGGCGCCCGCATTCAGCGCCCGCTCTGGGCGTCTACCTCCACCAAGAATCCTGCCTACTCTCCCACTTTGTACGTGGACAGCCTGATCGGGAAGGACACAGTCAACACGCTTCCCGAAGCCGCCCTCGAAGCGTTCGAGGAGAAAGGCACCCTCGCCCGCAGCGTAGACAGCGGCCTAGAGGACGCTCACAGATGCATGGACGCCTTGGCCGCCGTCGGGGTGGACATCGACGACGTCACTGACGTGCTGGAACGACAGGGCGTCTCGGCCTTCGCCAAGTCGTTCGACGACCTGCTCGAGACCCTCGCCGCTCGGTCGGAGACCCTGCGTCGATGAGCGCTCACCTGCTGTCGGCTCCGCTGTCGGAACTCTGCGCCGAGGCCGCGCTGCGCCGGAGGTCCACCCGCATCACCTACTCCCCCAAGGTCTTTATCCCTCTCACCAAGCTCTGCCGCGACCGCTGCGGCTACTGCACTTTCTCGCAGCCGCCCGCACGCCTAGAGAGCCCATACATGACCCTCGAGGAAGTGCACGAAATCGCCGTGAAGGGGGCTGAGGCGGGCTGCCGCGAGGCGCTGTTCACGCTGGGTGAACGCCCAGAACTGCGCTACCGGGCGGCCGCCGACTGGCTTGAGGCACGCGGCTTCGACTCCACCCTGGAGTACCTAGCGGAGGCGGCGGCTCTTGTGCTGAAAGAGACGGGCCTCCTCCCCCACCTCAATGCGGGCGCCCTTTCGGGCGAGGAGATGGCCGCCCTTCGTCACGTTGCCCCGTCGCAGGGGATGATGCTGGAGAGCCTGAACCCCGACCTGGAGTGCCACAGGGGGTCGCCCGACAAGACCCCAGAGCGGCGTCTAGCCACCCTCTGGGCGGCCGGCGAACTGCACATCCCCTTCACCACGGGGATATTGGTGGGCATCGGGGAATCCCCCCAGGATCGCATCGACGCCCTAGAGGCCGTTGCCGAGGCGCATCGCGCCCACGGCCACGTCCAGGAGGTGATCGTCCAGAACTTCCTGCCCAAGGCCGGCACGGCCATGCATTCCGCGCCGCCCTGCGCTCCGTCGGAGCACCTGCGTGCTATCGCCGTCGCCCGCCTCGTCCTGCCCGAGGACGTGGCCGTCCAGGCGCCCCCGAACCTGAGTGACGACGCTGCCGAACTGCTGAGGGCGGGCGTGGAGGATTTCGGGGGGGTGTCCCCGGTCACGCTGGATCACGTCAATCCTGAGCGTCCTTGGCCGCATCTCGACCACCTCGCCTCTTCGACCCGCCGGGAGGGTTTTTCCTTGGTGCCCCGCCTCACTCTGCATCCCCGCTTCGTCCTGGATCCGCACAAGTGGCTTCATCCCGACTTGCACTTTCCGGTCTGCGATCTCTCCGACGCAGAAGGGTTCGCCCGCGAGTCCGACGGCGGCTGGTACGCCGGGCATCCCGCCGAGCCTCCTGTGCTGCTGAGCGCCGGCAGGCTCGCTGACCTCCCTCCCCAGCGAGCGGCGGTGGCCGTCCGGCGGACTCAGCAGAGGCGGGGAAGGGTGGCGGAGGTGCTCGACGGAGTCCTGGACGGCTGCGAGGTGGGTGAAGAGGAGATCACGGCCTTGTTCTCGGCGCGCGGCGACGAGCTGCGGCGGGTGGCTGAGGTCGCCGACGAGTTGCGCCGCGGGGCGGTGGGAGACGTGGTCACCTGGGTCTCCAACCGCAACATCAACTACACGAACGTCTGCACTTTCAAGTGCCGCTTCTGCGGTTTCTCCAAGGGGCCGCTCTCCTTGAACCTGCGCGGAGACCCCTACCTGCTCACCCTCGACGACATCGCAGAGCGCACGGCAGAGGCGGCGAGGATGGGCGCCACCGAGGTGTGTCTGCAGGGGGGGATACACCCGAACTTCGACGGCGACTACTACGTGGACGTGGCGCGCGCCGTCTCCGACGCCGCGCCCGGCATACACATCCACGGCTTCACCGCCCTCGAGGTGACGGAGGGAGCGCGGCGTCTAGGGGAGCCGCTGAGCGATTACCTGCTGCGGCTGATGGACGCCGGTCTGCGTTCGCTGCCAGGGACGGCGGCGGAGATCCTCGACGACGAGGTGCGTTCGGTCATCTGCCCAGACAAGATCAGCACCGAGAAGTGGCTGGAGGCGCACCGCACCGCCCACGGGCTGGGGCTTCGTTCGAACGTCACGATCATGTTCGGAAGCGTGGAGCGGCCGGTTCACTGGGCTCGCCACATTCTTCGCACCAGGGCTCTGCAGCGGGAGACGGGCGGCTTCACCGAATTCGTGCCTCTGCCCTTCGTGCACATGGCCGCCCCCATCTACCTGCGCAGAGGATCGCGCCGCGGCCCCACCTTCAGGGAGGCTCTGCTCATGCACGCTGTGGGGAGGATCGCCTACCACGGTTACATAGACAACGTCCAGGCCTCCTGGGTGAAGCTGGGGTTTGCGGGCGTGCGCCAGGCGCTGGAGGCGGGCGTGAACGATCTCGGCGGGACGCTCATCAACGAGAACATCTCCCGGGCGGCGGGCGCAGATCACGGGCAGTCAGCCGCGCAGGAGGACTTTCTGGCGCTGACCGACCCCCTAGGGCGCGTCCTGGAGCAGCGCACCACTCTCTACGGACGCCCCGACGTCGAGCGCTCACTCCTAGCGGGCTAGTCGGTCGGCTGCAGAGCCGCTGCGGCCCGCAGGACGGCCCGGCGCGCCTTGGCCAGCCGTTTTCCGTCGGCTAGGGCTTGGCCGTCCTCGCTGTCAGCGGCCTCCTTGAGCAGTCCGAAGATGAGGTCGTCGAGTTCGGAGGCTATGTCCTCCAATCGGGATCGAACGTCTTCGGTGCGTTCGTCTAGTGCATTCACCTTGGCTCCCCTTTCGATCTCGCCTGCGGCTGTTTCGTCTTCGGCACGGCCATCCTCACGGCTATTCGGCGCTTCGGCCATGCCTCTCTGCCATTCGGCCATTCGTCTCTGACGGCATTCTTGCCGTCATTCTGACGGCGCTTCTGACGGCAGGGAGCATTCTGCCTAGAGAGTCTTCGAAGGCGGCGCATGTTCCTTTGCTCATCAGGCAGATAAGTAATCTGTAGAAAATGCGTTTCTTCTCCTCCTTCCGGCCGGCCGGCCGTCTTCCTCGGGTTTTGGGTGGTGCTGTAGGGGTGGGCGTGGTGGTGGGTCTTCTCGTTGTGGCCTTCGAAGAAGTCGTCGAATTGATGCTCGATTTTCTCTTTGACAGACCGCTCTGGCAGCAGGCGCTGGCTCCTTCGCTGGGGCTTCTTGCGGCTTGGCTGCTGCTGCGCTTTCTGGGCGGGAAGGACACAACGCCCGCCACCTCCGACGAATACATACGGGCGTTCCATGAGCGCTCTCCGCGGATGTCTCTCCGCCACTTCCCCGCCAAGATGCTGGCAGGTATTTCCACCATCGGTTTCGGGGGGGCGCTGGGCATGGAAGGGCCTTCGGTCTACGCCGGCGCTTCCACGGCGCATCACCTCCAGCGCATCCTAGGGAGGTTCTTCCGCCGCGAGGAGGCCAAGATGCTGCTCACGGCGGGCGCAGCCGCGGGCGTGGCGGCTATCTTTCGCACGCCCGCAACGGGCGTGATCTTCGCCCTGGAGGTGCCGTACCGCGACGACGTGACCCGGCGGGCGCTTCTGCCTTCCCTGGTGGCTTCTGCGGTCAGCTATCTCGTGTTCGTGGCTGTCTTGGGGGCGGCGCCCGTCTTTCCTGAGCTGGGCGCAGAGTCGGTCGGACTGAGAATGGTGGATCTCCTGGGGGGCGCTCTATTGGGTCTGACCGCCGGTTTGGGCGGCAGGGGCTACGCCGCCCTGGTGCGCAGGGCCAAAGGCCTCTCTACTGAGTTCAGCCCCCTCTTGCGCTTGCTGGCCTCCGGGGTGATCCTGGCGGGACTGGTCTTGGCCACGGACGCCGTCTTTGGGGAACCGCTGAGCCTGGGGCCGGGTCTTCGCTCGGCGGACTGGCTCTTAGGGGCGGAACGCAGTCTCTGGCTGATCGCTGCCCTTTTCGGCTTCCGAATGCTTGCGACGCTGGCGACCCTGGGGGCGGGCGGAACCGGCGGCTTGTTCTTCCCCCTGGCGATACAGGGACTGCTCATGGGCTCGGTCGTGGGACAAGTTCTGGGGCAGACGGAGACGAGCCTCTACCCCACCTTGGGGCTTTCCGCCTTTCTGGCGGCAGGCTACCGGGCGCCCATAGCGGCTGTGATGTTCGTGGCGGAATCCAGCCGGGGCTCATCCTTCGTGGTGCCTGCTCTGATTGCTGCGGCTGTCGCCCAACTAGTGGCAGGCCGCTCGGGAGTTTCGTCCTACCAGGCGACCGAGCGGCTAGGGCACCTGGAAAAGCGTTTCATCCTCCCGATCACGTCGGTTCTGCGGACTGACGTCCTGACCGCCCCCCCCGACGCAACCATTACGGAGTTCATGGTCTCGCACGTGCAGGGTCGCAGGGAGCGGGAAGTGCCGGTCGTCTCAGGGCAGCGCTACCTGGGCATGTGCGGGCTAGATCAGCTGCAGGAACTCGCAAGGGAAGACTGGGACTCCAAGACTGTGGGGGAAATGACGGCGACCGATCTGCCGGCGGCGCGTCCCTCCTGGACGCTCCGCGACGCTGTGGCTGCCATGGAGACGGCTGACGTGAGCGTCCTGGCCGTAGTCACTGCTGAAGGGATGTTTGTGGGATTGGCCGCCGCCGAGGACATCCTCAAACTCGATGAGATTCTCGACGAGACCGACAGCTAGCCCCTCTCAGCCCCCTCAGCCCCCAGCCCCCTCAGCGCGGGCGCGGGCCGCAATCCTCATGATCCGAACTGAGGCGGGTAGGGAGACTTCCGCAGTTGCCGCCGGGGGCGGGGGTTAACCGGTACTACCGCCCGGTTTTTGGGCTTAAGACTTACTCTGTCTGGAATCCAGTTGACACCAGGAGCGATGGTCTTGACCTGGCAGCGCATTGCACTCCGGGCAAGGCTCCTCGTTCTCCTCAAAAAGGGCTTCAAAGTTGTCGCTGGCCTGCTTGAGCGCTCTGGCTTCTTCGTAACGGCGATGGCGGCCTTTTTTCACAGCGAGCCCCTTCCTCTCTCAAGGTCGGTAGAAGTTTCGTTCATATCGAAGTCAGGGGTCTTCACGTCACTACACCTGCTTTCACAACGTCAAATACAAGATACTCACGCTAGCGGGAACCTATCCTGGGCGGCAGCGTGAGGTTAGTTGTCTATGCCTACAAGAATACACGTACTGACAAGGTTTCGGGCTTGGGAGGGCGCACAAAGCGTTCCGCATTATCAGAGTTATCAGAGGGGTCAGAGTTATCAGAGTTATCAGAGGGGTCAGAGTTATCAGAGTTATCAGAGGGGTCAGAGTTATCAGAGTTATCAGAGGGGGCGCCCGGAACGTTCTTCCAGCACGAGCTTGCCCGCAGGATTCAGCGCCACAGCGGCCTCGCCGCTTCCGATGCGGAGTATGTGAGCGCCGAAGAGTTCGTAGCGCCAGCCATGCGCGAGGCTTGCGTTGGGATCGCCGCTGAGGAAGTCCTCGATGTCTTTTCGGCTAGCTGCCAGCGAAGAATCCAATTTGAGGTCGGCGGCTGCCTGACTCAGCCAGGCGGCGGCGAGTTTGGCGGCCGGTCCCGGTTGCGGCCTGCAGGGCGGAAGGGAGACTTCCGGAAGTGCCGCAGCGCCCCCGTGGATTTGCTTGAGAAGGTCGAGCAGGTCAGTGATGATGCTTTCCGACATGGACGCAGCGTTCACTCCTCTGACTTTCTTAAGCTCCTTCTTGGTCTTGAGCGGGTTCTGAGCCAGAACGGCCACCCCCAGGTCGGAGAGCACGAACCGGGGCGGGATGTTCAGATGTTCCGCCCGCCGCTCCCGCCAGTCAGCGATGACAGCGCTTCTTGACAGCGCCCTGCCTTGAAGGTCGCGCACTTCCTTGACTTTGCGCCATGCCTCCCCAGGATCGAGTCGAGGTTTCTGGTTCAGTCGAATCTGCTCGCACTCCTCTTCTGCCCACTCAAGCCTTCCGCGGGATTCCAGTTCGGCTCGCAGCGCTTCCCAAAGAGGTATGAGATGCCTGACGTCGGAGGCGGCGTAGTCCAGTTGGCGGGGGGTGAGCGGTCGCGTCAGCCAGTTGGTCATGCGGTTGCCTTTTTGCGGGTTCACTTTCAGGAACTTCCGCAGGGTCTTGTTCAAGGAAGGCGAGTTCATTCCGCAGAAGCGTGCGGCAGTCTGTGTATCGAACAGCTTGCGGGGTATAACCCCCGGCGTTCTCGCCAAGATCTCCAGATCCTGCTTCCCCGCATGCATCAGCGCAGTGGCAGAGCTCTCGAGCAGTGACCGCAGGGGGTTCAGGGAGGTCTTGAGAGGATCTACGAGCAGCAGCCGACCAGGCCACGCCAACTGAAGCAGACCTAACTTGGGGTGATATGACCTCTCACGGTGAAACTCCGTGTCGATGGCATAGACCTTCACCCCCTCAGCGCCAGCGAGAAGCGTCTCGAGTTTGTTGGTGCCTTCTACGTACTCGTAATCGGAAATGGGTTTCAACTCCGAATTAGGTCTGGCGAAAAGTCAGGATCGAGTTGGCGCAGAAACGTTTCGCAGCGTTCTGCCTCTGCATGTTCTCCCAGCTCGGCTGCGGCGGCCGCCAGACCGGCCAGCGAGCGTAGAAAGCCCCGATTCTCTGGGTGACTCCAGCGCACGTAGCCCGAGCCGCGCCACCCGCTCTGGCGCAGCCTGTCTAAGCCGCGGTGATAGCCGACTCGGAAGCAGGCGTACGCCTCCACCGGATCGCGGGCGCATTCCCCTAGGCGCGCCCACCCCTCTAGGAACTGAGGCCAGCGACCTACCACCTCCGATACGGAACGGCGAACTTCGCCGTTCCGGCGCTTCACGGCTTCCTCCAGAGCCTCTCTGGCAGGGGCGGGTTCAGGGCTGAGCACCGTCTCGGGGAGGCCGGAAGGGTTCAACGATACGGGGGCGTTGTTCACTGCCAAAAATCCCCCTCCGGCACGTTCATCAGGCGCAGAACGTCGGTGGTTCGCCCCGATGGGCTGATGCCCGCCAAGACCCCCACCAGTTCCCCTGGGTGGATGCGGCGATGTTTTGCCGCCAGCTCCACCACCTTCATGACACGCTCCTCATACGCCGCCTGGCTCTCAAGGAATAGGGGTTCGACCCCCCAACTCAGGGTGAGTTGCTGCACGGTGCGCGGGTTCGTGCTGAATCCCAGAATCGGTACGTCCGGGCGAAACCTCGCCATGGAACGCACAGTCAACCCGCTGCCCGAAACGCACAGGAGCGCCGACAGATCCGACTGGAAGCAGACTCTCGCAGCGGCCATGGTCATGGCGTCGGTTACCGACATCGTTTCGCCCCCCGGTTCGTCTAGCTTCACGTCGGTTATTCGGCGTGTCCAGCCCTTGTTGTCGAACTGTTCATCTGCCCGCTCAGCGATGCGTGACATCGTTCTCACTACCAGTTCGGGATGATCTCCTATCGCCGTCTCGCCAGAGAGCATGACTGCGCTGGTGCCGTCGAAAACGGCGTTGGCCACGTCGGAAACCTCGGCGCGCGTGGGTACGGGCGAGTTGACCATGGAGTTGAGCATTTGTGTGGCAGTGATGGCAGGCAGCCCGACGGCCACGCATTCGCTCACTATCCTCTTTTGCAGGTGCGGCAGTTCCTCGATCGGGAACTCCAGTCCGAGATCTCCCCTGGCCACCATCACAGCGCCCGCGCACCCGATTATCTCCGAAAGGTTCTTGACGGATTCGGTCGTTTCGATCTTCGCCACGAGGAGCGGGCCGTCGGGGGCTGGAGGGACGTTCAGTTTGCGGAGATCTTCGGCGGAACGGACGAATGACATCCCCAGGAAGTCGACGCCCGCAGTCATGAGAGCGTCGGCTAAGCGTAGGTCGTTCGGCGTGGGGGCGGTGAGGCTGAAATGCTCAGACGGAATGTGAAATCCTGGCCTTCCTATCAGATGGCCGCCGTGCAGCACCAGACCCTTGAAGTGGTCGCCGCCCCCCTCGGTGATCTCGATCACGACCTGCCCGTCGGCGAGACCTACTCTGTCGCCCTCGCTCAGGTCGGAACACAGCGATTCGTAGGCGATCTGCAGGCACTCAGAAGTGCTGGTTGCGGTGCCCGGGCGCAGCACGATCTCCTGCCCCAGTTTCAGGGTCGCCCCGCCGTCGGGGAAGGGAGCGGTTCGTATCTTAGGTCCGGGCAGATCCACGAGAATGCCGAGCGGACGCCCTGCCTCTTTTTCTGCCTGACGGAGGCGTCTGTGAATTTCGAGGATCTCCTCGACGGTCCCGTGCGCCGGATTCAGGCGGGCGACGTCCATGCCAGCGGCAATCAGGGACTTGATCGCCTCGGGACTCTCCGACGCAGGACCGATAGTGGCGATGATCTTCGTGCGCCGGGCCACGCAACCATTTTATTTAGTTGGCCTGCCCCGAATGAGTAATGTTGACGACGGGCTATTTGGCCGCCGCCAGAGCCGCCGTCATGTCCTGTCAGATCCTGAAACAGCGGAGGGTCAGAGGGGAGTCGACTGCGTCGGCTAGCTTTGTTTGCCGTGGTGAAGCGCTGGCATTTTTTGGAGCACGAAGGGCCTCTGGCCTTTGCTCATCGCGGCGGAGCAGGAGAGGCGCCCGAAAATACGATGAGGGCATTCAGGCGCGCGGTCGACATGGGCTTTGTGTACCTGGAGATGGACGCACGCGTCTCAGCAGACGGAGTTGCGATGGTGTTCCACGACGCCACCCTAGACAGGGTCACCACCCGCACCGGAAGGGTTAGAGATATGACGCTGGCGCAGCTGGCCTCTGCCCGTGTTTGGGGGAGCGAGCCGATCCCTACCTTAGAGGAGACGCTCAGGGAGTTCCCTCAAGCGCTCTTCAACATCGACCCCAAGGAGGACGCCGTAGTGGAGCCCATGGCGGAGGCGATCGCTCGGACTTCTTCTGTCCAGAGAATATGCGTCGGGGCTTTTGCGGGCAGGCGCCTGGGGCGCCTCAGGGAGTTGCTGGGGTCAGACTTGTGCCACAGCATCGGAATTACCGGAGTGGGGCGGCTTCGCTTGGCATCGCTCGGTGAAAAAGCGAGCTTTGCGTTTCCTGACGCAAACGAAAGCCCTTGCGTCCAGGTGCCGCCCTATGTCGGGAAGAGGCTGCTGGTCGACGAGCGTTTTGTGGAGGAGGCGCATCGGCGGTCACTGCAGGTGCACGTTTGGGTGGTCGATGAACCCGAGGAGATGCATCACTTCTTGGATATCGGTGTGGACGGGATCATGACCGATTTCCCGAGCGTTCTTCGAGCTGTCTATGAGGAACGCGGCGTCTGGCCCTGAAACCCCCTCCCTTCTCAAGGGGTTTTTTGTTGTGGAAAATTCTGTGCACGACCTTTGGGGAAGAGGGATATTTAACTGAATTTCCTAGGAATTAGTCGAATATTTAGTAGAAAAACCTGTTGAAATCCGCATAGGGCGGATTCTGGCTGGTTTTTGGCTGCACTTTCCGGCAAACTTTCGGCAACCAAATCGGCTGCTCTTCAGCCCGATGCTCACTCGTGTTCATCGGGTCGCTTTCGAGAGTTTGCCCATTCCGGCACCCGCGGGAAATGTCGGAAGGGGCGGCTTTCGGAAAGGCTTCAGAGAGGGGCGGAACGGCCGGTGGGAGAATTCGGAGCAATCCGGAAACGCCCGCCGCCGAGACGACCGCTCGAGAGGTCTGTGGCGAGGAGCCGATGAGGCCAGGACAAGAGACCTGACTGGTTGCTCGAAAGAGCACCGCTTGAGATCGCAGAGCCGCAAGGTTCCGCTCTCTTGAGGCACTACCGGAACTGTCGCCGATCTGCAGTCGGCGCGTCGGGGTCGTTTCCTCAGGCCTTGAGCCAGAGGAGAGGCTTCGGACGGAAGGGAAGGATCCCCCTTCCGAAGGTCTGGGAAGTGCTTCTTGAGGTCGGCCTCATTCCGAGGAGTGAGACCGAGGTCGCGCCGAAGGTTCAAGCCTTGTGCTTGGGTTTTCGGCGGATGAAACGCCTGGCAAGGGGCGTTTCATCACAAGGCTCCAGGTTCGCGGCCGTCGCAAGGCGGTTGCGAAGAGTGAGCTGAGCAGGTTGAAAGTCCGTTGGTTCGGCCCCAAGAGGCTGTCGGCACTGCCGCCAGCTGCTTGGGGTCGATCCCGTTGTGGGTGCTGATTCCGTTTTGGGGTGGGGCGGGGGCACCGGTTGGACGAGCTAGTTGCGTTGGGGGTCGATCCCGTTGTGGGGGCTGATTCCGTTGTTGGGGCTGGGCGAACCCTCCCCCCCGTTACCAGTCCGCTACCAGTCCGGTGCGCTCCCCCGTTACCAGTCGGGTGCGTCCCCTTCGCAGGCGCGCCAGCAATACCAGGCGGCAACGGAGCGGTAGGGGCGAAATTGGCCGCCGAGGGGTTGGATTTCCCTTTCGGAGGGAATCTGTCCCAGCTCGAACGCCATGGAATAGCCCTTCCGCACGCCCAAATCGCCGACCGGCCAGACATCTAGGCGGCGCAGCGAAAACATCAGGAACATCTGCGCCGTCCAGGGGCCGATTCCGCGCACTTCGGTGAGTCTGCTCTGCACCTCTTCGTCGCTCAAGTAGCCGAGGCGGTGCAGCTCAAGCGCTCCGTCGGTTTCCCGAACTGCCAGATCTCGCAGGGAAGCTGTCTTGGCGCCGGACAGACCGGCCGATCTCAGGAGGGCTTCGTCGGCTGCGAGGATGCTCCTCGGCGTGCAAACTCCCCCCAGGGCGTCGAGCAGCCTGCCCCAAATGGCTCGGGCAGCGCTTCCTGCCAACTGCTGATAGACGATCGAACGCGACAGCTGGCCGAAGCGTTCGTCCACCCGCACTCTGCGCCCCAGACGGCACGGCCCGTGCAGTTCGAGCAGTTTCGCAATGGGTGCATGGCGCGCCGCTAGGTCGCGGCTAGCTTCGCTCAGCGATACTTCGGGCACTCGAGAGCGGAACGGCGGAGGGCGGAGGGGGGCGCGGGCGCGGCTCAGCGCAACGGCTGATCGGTCGGGATGATGGGGGCCGGAAGCATCGTCTCGCCCTCCAGCCAGTAGTCCAGAGACGCAGCGCAGGATCGTCCTTCTGCTATCGCCCAGACGATCAGGCTCTGCCCTCGCCCCATGTCTCCGCAGGCGAAGACGCCCGGGATGTTGGTCATCCAGCGAATGTCGCGGGCCACGTTGCCCCTTGCGTCGAACTCCAGATTCAGGGAATCGATGAGAGTTCCCCGTTCAGGCCCTACGAAGCCGAGCGCAAGCAGCACCAACTCGGCGGGGTATTCCTGAGCGCTCCCGGGCACCTCCTCGAACGACATCCTGCCGTTCTCGAAGGTCATCTCGACGTCGATAGTCCGCAGGGAGCGGACTTCGCCTCCCTCTCCCAGAAATTCGGTGGTCTGAATCGAGTAGAGCCTCTCCCCTCCCTCTTCATGGGCGGAGGAAGTCCGCATCATGAGCGGCCAGGTCGGCCACGGCGTGGAGCAGTCTCGTTCCTCGGGAGGGCGCGGCATGATCTCGAACTGCTTGACAGAGGCTGCGCCCTGGCGGTGGACGGTGCCTAGGCAGTCCGCTCCGGTGTCGCCTCCTCCGATGATGATCACGTTCTTGCCTTCTGCGCTGAAAGGGTGTTCGGGCAGGTCGCCTTCTGTCACACGGTTAGCCGCAGGGAGGAACTCCATCGCCTGGTAGATGCCTTTGAGTTCTCGTCCCTCGATGGGTAGTTCGCGCCAGGCGGTGGCGCCGCACGCCAGTACCACGGCGTTGTATTTTTCCTGGAGGCGGTCGATGGAGACGTCCTCTCCCACGTTCACCTCCACCTCGAAGCGGGTGCCCTCTTCGCGCATCTGTTCGAGGCGGCGGTCGAGGAAGCGCTTCTCCATCTTGAACTCCGGTATGCCGTAGCGCAGCAGCCCGCCAAGGCGGTCGTCGCGCTCGTAACAGGTGACCTTGTGCCCAGCCCGGGTGAGTTGCTGGGCTGCAGCCAGTCCTGCCGGCCCAGAGCCCACCACAGCCACCCGCTTGCGAGTGGCTGTCTCGGAATGAACCGGGCGCACCCAGCCTTCGTTCCAGGCGCGGCGGCTGATCTCCACCTCGATCTGCTTGATCGTCACAGGGTCTTCGTTTATGCCGAGAACGCAGGAGGATTCACACGGGGCCGGGCAGAGGCGGCCAGTGAACTCTGGGAAGTTGTTCGTGGCGTGCAGCCGGTCTATGGCCTGCTCCCACTGGTCTCTGAAGACCAGGTCATTCCAGTCCGGGATGAGGTTGCCCAGCGGGCATCCGTTGTTGCAGAACGGGACGCCGCAGTCCATGCAGCGGGCTGCCTGGGTCTGCACTGCTTCGGCGGGGAAGTCCTCGTAGACCTCGCGCCAGTCTCGCAGCCGCACGGGCACTGCCCTGCGCCGCGGCGTCTCACGGGCGTGCTTCAGGAAACCGCGGGCGTCGGCCATCGCCCCTCAGCCGTGAGCGGCGGCCATGATCGCCTCTTGCAGGTTTTCGCCGGAGGCTTCGGCTCGCCTGGTTGCCTCCAGAACCCGCTTGTAGTCCTTGGGGTAGACCTTCACGAAAAGGGGAAGATGCTGCTCGGGGTCGTCCAGCATGCAGCCCGCAGGCACGGAGCCGGTCTCTTCGTAGTGCCTCTTCAGGTAAAGAAGCACCCAGTCGTCGTCTTCGGTGGTCATCTCGTCGAGATCCACCATCTCGGTGTTGACGCGTGTCTCGAAGTTCCCGTCAGGGTCATAGACGTAGGCGATCCCGCCTGACATGCCAGCCCCGAAGTTGCGTCCGGTCGGCCCCAGAATCAGCGCCCTGCCCCCAGTCATATATTCGCAGCCGTGGTCTCCGACTCCTTCCGCCACCGCCACCGCCCCGGAGTTGCGCACGCAGAACCGCTCCCCCACCAGTCCTCGCAGGAACACCTCGCCCCCGGTCGCCCCATAGAGGATGACGTTGCCGGCGATCACGTTTTTTTCGGCCGCAAAGACCGCTTCGTCGTGCGGGCGCGCTACTATTCGCCCCCCCGAGAGCCCCTTGCCCAGGTAGTCGTTGGAGTCGCCGCGCAGCCTCAGGGTTATTCCTCTGGGCAGGAAGGCGCCGAAACTGTTGCCTGCTGATCCGGTGAAGTTCAGCATGATGGTGTCGTCCGGCAGTCCGTCTGCGCCCCAGCGCTTGGTCACTTCGTATCCCAGCATCGTCCCTGTTGTCCTGTTCACGTTGCTGATGGGCATAGCGACGGAGACCGGACTGCGTTCGGTCAGCGCTGAGCTGGCCAGGCGGATGAGTTCTTTGTCGAGCGCCCTGTCCAGGCCGTGATCCTGCTGCGTGGTGCAGTGCCGCGGAGTGCCTTCGGGCAGCTCCGTGTGGTGGAGGATGGGGCTCAGGTCGAGGCTCTCGGCCTTCCAGTGGCTGACCGCATAGGCGGTGTCCAGCAGGTCGACCCTCCCGACAGCCTCTTCGATGCTGCGAAGGCCCAACTCTGCTAGGAGCTCTCGCACCTCCTCCGCCACGAACTCCATGAAGTTCACGACGAACTCCGGCTGGCCGGTGAACTTCTTGCGCAACTCAGGGTTCTGAGTGGCTACACCCACCGGACAGGTGTCGAGGTGGCAGACGCGCATCATCACGCACCCCATCACCACCAGGGGCGCCGAGGCGAATCCGAACTCTTCGGCGCCCAGCAGGGCGGCGATGATGACGTCCCGCCCCGTCTTGAGCTGGCCGTCCACCTGAACGACTATGCGGTCGCGCAGGTTGTTCAACAGCAGGGTCTGCTGCGTCTCGGCCAGCCCCAGTTCCCATGGGGTGCCGGCGTGCTTGATGGAGGTGAGCGGAGAGGCGCCCGTCCCGCCGTCGTGGCCAGAGATCAGCACGACGTCGGCGTGCGCCTTGGAAACGCCCGCCGCCACGGTGCCCACCCCCAGCTCCGACACGAGCTTTACGTGGATGCGGGCCTCGGGGTTGGAGTTCTTGAGGTCGTGGATGAGTTGGGCGAGGTCTTCTATCGAGTAGATGTCGTGGTGCGGGGGCGGTGAGATGAGCCCCACACCCGGCGTCGAGTAGCGGACTTCGGCTATCCAGGGCCAGACCTTGTGGCCGGGGAGTTGCCCGCCTTCGCCGGGCTTGGCGCCCTGCGCCATTTTGATCTGGATGTCGTCGGCCGAGACCAAGTACTCGCTGGTCACCCCGAAGCGGCCCGATGCGGCTTGCTTGATGGCGCTGCGCCGTGAGTCGCCGTTCGGGTCGGGGATGTAGCGGCGCGGGTCTTCACCGCCCTCGCCGGTGTTGGACTTCCCTCCTATGCGGTTCATGGCTATGGCCAGGGTCTCGTGGGCTTCGGCCGAGATGGAGCCGTAGGACATGGCGCCCGTTGAGAACCTCTTGACGATCTCACTTGCGGGCTCCACCTCCTCGAGCCCGATCGACTCCTGCTCTCCGGTGCACAGCCTGAAGAGGCCTCTGAGCGTCCCCAGGTTCTGGGACTGCTCGTTGACGGCGTCGGAGTACTGGCGGAAGATGTCGAAGCGGCGCTCCTTCGTTGCGTGCTGCAGCTTGAAGACCGTGTGCGGGTTGAAGAGGTGGTATTCCCCCTCACGGCGCCACTGGTACTCCCCTCCCTCTTCCAGGGAGCGGTGGGCGCGCTCGGATGGGTTGGAGGAGTGTGCTAGGCGGTGGCGAAGCTTCACCTCACGCGCCAAGTGCGCGTAGCCCACCCCGCCCAGACGACTGATCGTGCCGGTGAAGCAGTCCACCACCAAGCTGTTGCTCAATCCCACGGCTTCGAATATCTGGGCGCCGACGTAGGAGCGCACTGTGGAGATGCCCATCTTGGAGAGAACCTTCAGGATGCCCCTGTCGCAGGCGCTCACGTAGCGGGCGTGCGCCTCTTCGGCGGCGCCGCTGCTGCTGTCCAGGCCGTGGCGCCCCTCGGCGGCCATGTCGCTGATGGATTCCAGGGCCAGGTAGGGGTTGATGGCCGTGGCGCCGTAGCCCAGCAGCAGACACATGTGATGTACCTCCCGGGCGTCGCCGGTCTCTGCCACCAAGGCCGCCCGGGTGCGCTGCTTCTCCCTGACGAGGTGGTGATGCACCGCACCGACCGCCAGCAAGGATGGGATCGGCGCCATTTTGTCGTCGCTGAAACGGTCGGACAGCACGATGATGTCGTACCCCGCCTCGATGGAGGCGCTCGCCTCGTTGCGTATCCTCTCGATGGCGTTGTGAAGGCCAGGGGCGCCGTCTTTCACGGGGTAAAGGCAGTCGATTACCGCCGTCCTGAAGTTTCGGTTCACTCCTTCTATGTCGATGATGCGCGCCAGTTCGGAGTTGGTGAGCACGGGGTGATCTATGACGATCTGCCGGCAGGATTCCGCTCTGGGATCCAGCAGGTTGCCCTCCGATCCGAGCAGCCCAAAGACGGAAGTCACGATCTCCTCTCGGATGGCGTCGAGGGGCGGATTAGTGACCTGGGCGAAAAGTTGCTGAAAGTAGTCGTAGAGCAGGCGCGAGCGCCGTGAAAGAACCGCCACGGGCGTGTCCGTGCCCATCGACCCCAACGCCTCCTTGCCTTCTCTGGCCATCGGCGCTACCAGGATGCGCAGTTCTTCGTGGGTGTAGCCGAAAGTCAGTTGGCGTGTGAGCAGAGAAGACTCGCCGGCTTCCCGCGTGGCGGCGAGGGGCTTCAGATCTCGCAGGGCGACCTGATTGTCGTCCAGCCAGCGCTCGTAGGGCCTGGCTTTGGCCAGGGTCTCCTTGATTTCAGGGTCGCGCACTATGCGCCCCTGCTGGGTGTCTACCAGGAACATGCGTCCTGGCTTGAGCCTGCCTTTTTCCACCACCCTGGAGGGGGGCACGTCCAGCACGCCCACTTCGGATGCCATTACGACGAGGTCGTCGTCGGTCACCCAGTAGCGGGAGGGGCGGAGTCCGTTGCGGTCCAGGACGGCTCCGATGACAGTCCCGTCGGTGAAGGCGATGGATGCAGGCCCGTCCCAGGGTTCCATGAGGGAGGCGTGGTAGCGGTAGAAGGCCTTCAGGCCGGGGTCCATGTGCTCGTGCCGCTCCCAGGGTTCCGGGATCATCGTGAGGATCGCTTCGGGCAGGGAGTAGCCCCCCAGGCTCAGCAGTTCCAGGCACTCGTCGAAGCGGGCGGTGTCGCTGGCGCCCGGCGTGCAGACGGGGAACACTTTCTCCAGTTCGCCGGGGAACAGCGGGGAGGCCAGGAGCGCCTCCCTGGCGCGCATCCAGTTCTGGTTGCCCTGCACCGTGTTGATCTCGCCGTTGTGGGCAACCATCCGGTAAGGGTGCGCCAGGGGCCAGGAAGGGAAGGTGTTGGTGGAGAAACGGCTGTGGATGAGCGCCAGTGCGGTCGTCAGTCTCTCGTCGGCGAGGTCGGGGTAGAAATCCGCAAGCTGAGGCACTGCCAGCATCCCTTTGTAGACGAAGGTGCGGCAGGAAAGACTGGGGAAGTACATGCCTTCGTGAGCCAGGCTCATCGTCCCCATGAGTTCCCCGCTGCTCTGCTGATCGGGGTTGCTCAGCGCCATGCGGATGCGCCGCCTGCAGACGTATGCACGGCGGTCGAGTTCGATCCCCGCTGACCCCGCTGACCCTGCTGATCCGCCGTCGCCGCCGTCTGTGATGAAAATCTGGCGGAACCTGGGCATGGTGCGAAACGCCCCTTGTCCGAGCATCGAAGCGTCCGTAGGGATTTCGCGCCACCCCAGCAGCCTGAGGCCCTCTTCGGCAACGATGCGCTCCGCCGTCTCGCAGGCTGCCTGCGCCAGGTCGGGGTCTCTGGGCAGAAAAGCGATGCCCGTGGCGTAGCGGCCTGCCGGGGGGAGTTCGAAGTCGGTCACAGCTCGGAAGAACTCGTCGGGAACCTGTATGAGCACCCCTGCTCCGTCCCCGCTGTTGACCTCGGCTCCCAGCGCCCCTCGGTGCTCTAGGTTGTTCAGGGCGCAAAGGGCCAGATCCAGCATCTTGCGGCTCTTGCGTCCTTTGATGTCCACTACGAAGCCGACGCCGCAGGAGTCGTGTTCAAGGGAAGGGTGGTAGAGCCCCGCCGCTGCGGGGAGGTCGGTCTTGGGGTGTCTTGGTGTGTTCTGCGGCATCGTGGGTGGTGCTTTTTTGCGCCGGCGTCCCGCTGTCTCGTCCTGCAAGTTCGGTTCCGAGACCTCAGACAGCGCAGGGAATCACCGCCCGTAGCGCGAAAGCAGTCTCAGGACGCCGGCTTCGTTGACAGCGGGATGACCATGCTAGCGCGATTCCTCCCTGTTGATAACTAGAGCCGCCTCTGACGGCTCCGCTCGTCGTAACAGACCCCCAGCGCCGCTTCGACGATTCCCCGTTGATAACTAGAGCTGCCTTCGACGGCTCCGCAGGAGGCTGCGGCGGATGATCACCACAACTCCCAATAAGACGGCGGTGATCTCCAGCCTGCCCACCAGCATCAGGGCGGCCAACACCATTCGGGCGGGACGGCTGAAGACCAAGAAATTAGATGACGGGCCGGCCTCTCCCAGCGCCGGGCCCATGTTGGACATGGCGCTCAGCGCTCCTGAGGCGGCCGTTATGGGGTCGGTGCCCAGAGCCGAGAGGATCAGCGTCCCCACTCCGCAGGTGAAGATGAAGAGGGTTGCGAAAGCGAGGACGCGCCCCACGATCCTCTCTGGGATGATGCGCCCGCCCAGCTTGACCGGCAGCAGCGCCCTACGCCTGCTGGCTAGGCGGAGGCTGCGAATGGTGTGCCCCATGACGATGTTGAAGCGAAAGACCTTCATTCCTCCGGCTGTCGACCCCACTCCCCCGCCGATCAGCATGAGGACGGC
The DNA here is from genome assembly GCA_965242895.1 of Acidimicrobiales bacterium. Taxonomy (GTDB): domain Bacteria; phylum Actinomycetota; class Acidimicrobiia; order Acidimicrobiales; family CATQHL01; genus CATQHL01. Next base: position 87,771 of record OZ251507.1, on the reverse strand, counting down.
GAGGAGTATCTGAGCCGGAGGAAGCCAGTGGGCGTAGTCCCCGATTCCGCCCGCTCGAATGTTTGCGAAGCCGCCGCTAGACGCCAGGGTCACCACGTTGAAGAATCCGTCCCGCAGCGACAGGCCGAAGGAGTTCCCCGCTCTGAGCCAGAGCAAGAGAGTCGCCGCCGCAGTCGCCGTGAGGATGATCTTGAGGAACAGCATCTGGTCGAAAGCCCTGCGGTAAGCGCCGAAGTCGCCTGTGAAAGCTCGGTAGTGCATGGCAAAGCTCATGGCGCAGAGGATCAGCCCGAGGGCGATGATCAGTTCCACGGCCAGAGAGTCGAAGTGTCCGATGGAGGACGAGTAGGGGGAGAACCCCCCCGTGGAGACCGTGCTGAGGGCGTGTGCGGCAGCGTCGTAGAGACCCACGCCCGGGACGAGGAAGAGAGCGAGGGCTATGAGGATCGTGAAGGAGACGTACAACAGCCAGAGCCGCTTGGCGGTTCCGCTGATGCGCGGGGCCAATCGGTCGGAGTCAGGGCCGGGGGCTTCCGCGTTCATGAGCTCGAGCCCTCCCACTCCCAGCAGCGGCAGGACGCTGACGGCTAGGACGACCATTCCCATCCCGCCGTACCACTGGGTCAACTGCCGCCACATCAGCAGTCCTCTTCCGTGGGATTCGATGTCGCTCATGAGGGTGGAGCCAGTGCAGGTGAAACCGGAGATGGATTCGAAGAGGGCCGAATCCCACTGCGCCCAGCCAAAGGCGCCGCTGAGGAGGTAGGGCAGGGTTCCGATCACTGAGCATCCGAACCAGGTAGAGACCACCGCTGGGAAGACTGCGGAAGGGTGCGGGTTGGCGGGGAACTGCGTGGTCAGGAGGAAAACCAGTCCTAGCGCCGCAGCGATAATCGCTGAGATCAGCAGCGGCCACTCTCCGTGGGCTGTGTTCGCCCCCCACTCCACGGCGGCGCAGATCGCCATGCCCGGCGCCAGGAAGAGCATGGAAAGCCCCATCACCCCCAGAGGCAGATTGGTGGGGCGGTTGACGAACCCGCCTTTTTCGAAATTGAAGATGGCTAGGTGCCTGGTGCGCCCCTGATTTTTCACTGGCGCATGCCCGAGCGCTGCAGCCGGGGGAGCCATTTGGGCATCCCGCTCGGCAGAACATCACGCGTCTGCGTCCAAAGCCTGGCGGCAAGGACTCCGATAGTGAGCAAGACCGGATAGATCAGCAGCCTGCCCAGGAACATGAGACCCATGAGAAAGCCGCGCTCCCCTCCGCTCAGGTCGTATGCGTTGAAGTCGGGCGCCAGGTCGCCTAGGGCGGGCCCCATGGTGGCGAGGGCGCTCATGGCGCTGGAGATTGCTCCTAGGAGGTCCATCCCGGTCAGCGCCAGACCGAACGCTCCCCCCACGATCGCCACCCCGAGCAGTATCTGGAACGCGTTGAGGAAGGAGAGAGAGCCTTCAGAGACGTATTTGCGTCCAAGTTTGACCACGTGCACGGTGTTCGGGTGGAGCTGGATGACCAGTTCCCGGTAGGCGTACTGAAGAGCAGGGACGGCGCGGCTGAGCCGAAAGCCGCCGCCCGCAGAACCGGACATCCCCCCCGTGATGATCATCCCGAGCAGCAGGAGCTGCAGCCCCCACGGCCACCCCGACCAGTCCGCGAGCCTGTAACCGGTGCTGCTCAGCGCTGACGACACGCTGAAGGCGGCCTCTCGAAGGGAGTCCGTCCCGCCGGCTGCCGGATCATTCAAGAGCCACACCAGCAGAGACAGAAAGAGCAGCAGCCCGGCATACAGCTTCAGCTCGAAGGATTTCCACAGGGTGCCGAGCCTGCCCTTGAGCGCCCACCAGACGGCCACGATGCTCACTCCCGAGAGGGCCATTCCCAGAGCGGCCGCCCATTCCACTGCCGTCGAACCGAAGTGGGCCAGCCCTTCGGTGTGGTTGGTTCCCCCGCCGGTGGAAGCGGTGCTGAAAGCGTAGGTTGCAGCGTCGAATACACCCATTCCGGCTGCGACGTAGATGGCGGCGCAGAACAGCGTCAGGGCTGTGTAGGCCATCAGAATCTCTCGCAGGCGTGAACCGTCCTGCAGCCTAGGGTCGGCGCTGACGCGGAGCCTGACCCCCTTTCGGACGGAATCCAGGAAGTTCATGGGGGTGTAGACGGGCAGGACGACGACGAGCAGCACCAAGCTGGCGAAGCCCCCGATCCACTGAGTTGAGGCCCGCCAGAAGAGCACGCCCTGTGAGAGGGATTCAAGGTTGGAAAAGGCGCTGAGGCTGGTGGTGCAGAAGCCGGCGACCGACTCGAATATTGCGTCCGGCACCGATGCGGAGGCGCCTGACCACAGGTAGGCGGCGCTGGAGACTGCGAACATGGTCATCCAGGCAGAGACGACCGCTGCGAAGGTTGTTTTCGCCTGGTGATTCCTGGAAAACACCGAAAACATGCGGAAGCGCCGTACTCCCCAGAGGCCAGTCAGCAGACACGCCCCTCCGAGGATCAAAAAAGGAAGCGACGAGGGTTTCCCCAGGTCGATCAGACCGGACGCAAGGGCGAAGAGCCCGCAGACCGCCCCTGCCCAGGACGAGGCTGCAAGGGCTGGCGGGTGCTCTGCCGCTCTCTTGGCCTGAGCGCCTACAAGCCTTGCGGCGGATTTCACTCGAAGCGCTTGCGGACCGTGGAAACCGCCTTTGGTCCAGTCAGCAGGACGAGGTGGTCGTTGGCCTGCAGCTTTGTGTGGGCTCGACCGATTTCTGAGCCGTCGCTGCGCACGACCGCCGCTATCAGCACGTTCTTGGGCAAGTGCAGGTCACGTATCGTGCGGCCTTCCAGCTTGCTGCCGGACTTGAGGGTTAACTCCAGCACCTCGATGTCGGTGTCGAGGAACGTGGTCACTTGCACTCCGCCGCGGATCTCGCGCAGAACGCCGTTGGCGCAGGCAGTACGCGGCGACAGGGCGCCGTCGATCCTCAGCCGCCTCAGCAGCGGAAGGAATTCCAGGCGGTGGAGCAGGGCGATCGCATCCGAGTCGCCCTGTGACTTGGCGAACAGACAGGCAAGCATGTTGTCCTCGTCGTTGCCGGTGAGGGCGACCACGGCGTCGGCGTCAGCGATTCCTTCGGTTTTCAAGAGTTCAGCGTCGGTTATGTCGCCTTGCAGGATCAGCACGTTGTTGAGCGTCTCGGCCAGTTCTCTGGCGCGTTCCGGCTTGCGCTCCACCAGGGCTATTTCGAGGCGGCGTTCGGCCAACCGACGCGCCAGCATCTCGGCGGTGCGTCCGCCGCCGAGCAGCATCACCTTCCGGATCTCCCTCTTGCCTAGTCCCATGATGCGCTGCAGATCGGGGGAGAGTTCCCGCAGGCTGACGATCCTGACCATGTCGTCCTCCCGCAAGGTCATGTCCTTGCGGGGGATGATCGTCTCGCCGTTCCGTGAGATCGAGCCGATCAGGAACGACCAGTCAGGGCCGTACTTGGAATCGCTTTCCGACAGGGTCTTGTTGATGAGTTCGGAGTTCTTGTCCAGCACGGTGCCGACGACCACCACCTCGCCGTCTGCCAGCACGTTGAGTTCTGTCGCCCCCGGATAGCTCAGCAGGTCGTATATCCCCCCGGCGGTTTCCTCGTCAGGGTCGATGGCCACATCCACCTCCATGGCCTCGAGCAGCTCTTCGGCGTCCCGCAGCAGGCGAGCTTCGATCCTGACGATCGTCTTGGGGACGCCCATCCGCTTAGCCAACTTGCAGGCAACGAGGTTCGTCTCGTCGTCGGAGGTCACAGCGACGAGAAGGTCGGAGCGGTGGAGCTTGGCGCGTTTCATCGTTTCTGGGTGGCTGCCGCTGCCGGCTACGACCATCACGTCTAGGAGGTTCTCGATCTGCTGAGCCCTCTTGGGATCGATCTCCACCACGGTCACCTTGTGTTTCTCCCTATCCAGGCGGCTAGCGAGATAACTTCCCACTTCCCCTGCCCCAACGATGACGATCCTCATGCCTGCGGCTTCCCCTCAGCGGCGCTCAGATGAAGCGCTGGTACCCGCCGCTCGGCGCGGCAGTCCGGAGCGCGCCCGTGCGCCGGAAAATCCCAAGTTTCCCAAGGAGTGTCCGGCTTTTTGAAGACACGCACGCAGGCAGGACTCACGAAAGCGTCGATGGCCGCATCCCGCCGACGTTTGGGGAGGTTCGGCGTCCACTGGAATTCGTGGCCGACTCCGATCAGGGTGGGGCGGGTTTCCGAGACCCTCTTGATGTCCTCGTCGTCCTCGTCGCCCGCGGCGACCGCGGCGACCTCGCCGGCTTCCCCCTCGACGTTTCCGTCGCCCGCCGCGCCTCCCCCCGCATCGCCGGCGCCCCGATCTGCGTTCAGGATCGGCGTGAGGGCTGCGTCGTAGCAGCCGCTGCCTCTCCCTACTCGAGCGCCAGCAGGCCCGAACAGGACGCCAGGCATCAGGATCACGTCGTGGCCGCCAGCCGCCACGGATGCGGTGGGCTTGCCGTCCTCGAGCCTCGAGGGGGGCACCCGGATTCCGAAGCGCCCGGGCGCCGCCGGCTGGTGCGGGCGGGAGAGTGCGAACGTCAGTCGATCTTCGTCGTCGACGACCGGAAAGGTCACCGAAACTCCACCCTCCCACAACCAGGAGATGAGCGGACGAAGGTCGACTTCTCCGTCGTCTGCGGAGTAGACGGCTACGACCTTCGCAGAGCGCAGGGCATCGGCCGTGGATAGGCGTTTGGCTACTTGTGCGGAAGCCAAGAATTGTTCCGTTTCGGGAAGCTTGCGCCTCCGTCGGCGTATCTGCGCCCCCAGAGCGGATATGTCCACCGGGGGTGATTCTAGCCCGGCCTTCGGCGTCCTAGCCGTTTCCTCTCCGACGCTGCGCCGCGCCTGAGCCATCAATGTCCGACGGGGGCGAACCTCCTCCAGGTAGATTTAGCCGCGGCCTGAACCCGCCTGCAAGCGGGGTCGCCGGCAGCCGAGTGCATCGGACGACGCGGAGGTTCCGAACTTGCAAGCAATTCCCTACATGGCTCTCGGCGCCGCCCTAGCGGCGCTCGGGTTGGCATTTATCTTCTACCGCTACGTGCGTTCCACCGATCCCGGCAACGAGCGCATGAGGCAGCTAATGGACGCCATTGCGGAAGGAGCCCGCACGTTCCTGCGCCGTGAATACCGGTGGGTGGCGGTCTTCGTGGTGCTGATGGTTGTCCTGTTGGTCTCGGTGCTCGACTGGGGGGGTTTCGGGGCCATTTCCTATGCCTTGGGCGCTCTCCTGTCGGCGGCTGCGGGATGGATAGGGATGAAGGTAGCGACGATGGCTAACGCTCGAACCGCCCACGCCGCCCGGCGCGGGGCCGGTCGAGCGCTGCCGCTGGCCTTCCGCGGGGGCGCAGTAATGGGGTTTTCCGTGGCGGGTCTCAGCCTGCTGGGCTTGAGCTTCTGCTACCTGCTGTTCGCAGTCTGGCTCAAGCGCCTAGACGCCTTCGACGTGATAACCGCCTACGGGCTGGGCGCGAGCACGATTGCGCTCTTCAGCCGCGTGGGCGGCGGTATCTACACCAAGGCCGCGGACGTGGGCGCCGACCTGGTCGGGAAAGTCGAAGCAGGCATTCCCGAAGACGACCCTCGCAACCCCGCCACGATCGCCGACAACGTGGGCGACAACGTGGGCGACGTGGCGGGCATGGGGGCTGACCTGTTCGAAAGCTACTCAGGCGCGATTATCGCACCAGTTGCTTACGCCTGGTTCGCATCAGGGGCGACCAGCATTGCGACGGCGAACGAGGGGGTGCTGACCGGTTTTCTGCTCTTCCCCTTCCTGGTGGCGTTCGTGGGGATGGCGGCCTCGATCATCGGCGCCCTGATGATGAAGAAGGAGGGCACGGACTCCTCTGAGCGTCTTGCCAGGAGCCTTCACTTCGGCACCAACACGGCCATGCTCCTCACGACGGCGGGCGTCTTTGCGGTCGGGCAGCTGGTCTTCGACGGCAGCGCAGTCTGGAGGATGCCGCTGGCGGTGTTCTTCGGGATAGTCGCGGGCTACGCCCTCGGTCGAGTGGCCGAAATCTGGACAAGCGACCACTACCGGCCAGTGCGTCAGATCGCCAAGCAGACCACCACCGGCCCGGCCACGACGATCCTGTCGGGAATATCCGCCGGAATGATCTCCGTGGCGGCCTCGGTCGGGATCATCGTCCTGGCGGTCGGCGCCTCCTACGGGGTGGGGGCGAGCGCTGACGTGTTCATGGGCATCGACATGGGCATCTACGGCGTGGCCGTGGCAGCCATAGGCATGTTGGCCACCACCGGCGTGGTGGTGGCCGTGGACGCCTACGGCCCTATCGCCGACAACGCCGGAGGCATTGCGGAGATGGCCGAACTGCCGCCAGAGGTCAGGGAGTCCACCGACTCGCTGGACTCCCTGGGGAACACGACCGCTGCGGTCGCTAAAGGATTTGCGGTGGGCTCGGCGGCGGTCACCGCCCTGGCGCTCTTTGCGGCCTTCAGGCAGGCGGTGGGATCGGCAAGCGAAACCGGAAGGGAGTTGCTGTCGCTGAATATCGGAGAGGTGGACGTGTTCATCGGTCTGTTTCTGGGGGTCATGCTCCCCTTCCTCTTCGCTGCGCTCACCATCGACGCCGTAGGGCGGGCTGCCAACAAGATGATTGAGGAGGTGCGCCGGCAGTTCCGTGAGATAGTCGGTCTGCGGGAGGGCGCCCCGGGCGTCCAGCCGGATTCGGCGCGCTGCGTGGACATATCCACGCGTGCTTCCCTGCGGGAAATGCTCATACCGGGCGGCCTGGCCATAGCCGCACCGCTGGTGATCGGTTTCGTGGACGTGGACGCCTTGGGAGGTTTTCTGGCAGGGGCGCTGGTGTCGGGGTTCGCTCTGGCCATCTTCATGGCCAACTCCGGCGGCGCCTGGGACAACGCCAAGAAGTACATAGAAGCAGGGCACCACGGCGGCAAGGGTTCAGAAGCTCACAAGGCGGCCGTGGTGGGAGACACGGTCGGAGACCCCTTCAAAGACACCGCCGGGCCTTCCATGAACATTCTCATCAAGGTCATGACCATCGTGTCGCTGATCTTCGCTTCGGCTTTCGTCTGAGCACTGGGGGCGGCTGGCAGCGGGCGTGGAAGTCGCAGAGGCCCTCTCGGTTCTGGGGGTGGACGAGGACGCCTCCTGGTCTGAGGTCAGGGCGTCCTACCGGCGGCTGCTCCTCTCAAACCATCCGGACGTCCACCGCAGCGCCGGCGCCTCGAAACGCACGGCTCGCATCATCTCCGCCTATGAGTTGTTGACGGAGGTCACGGCCAACGGACGCAAGCCTTTCCCCCCGCCCCGAGTGCGCTCCCCCGGCTACTTCCTCCCCCAGGACGGCCAAGACGGCCCTGACGGGGAGCCGCACCAAGCCGCTTCTTCGGCAGCAGGCGGCAGCGAGGAAGTCCTAGGACGAGAACCGGCGCACTCCCCAGGCGTGATCTTCGGGCGCCTGCGCTCCGCTGCTGCGGAAATGGGTGAACTTCGCAGCGTGAACAGACGATCCGGGACGATCGAGGTGCTCATCGGCGCCGCCGGACGCCGCAGCACTCTCAAGGCCGAGGTGGGGCGGAACGAGGAGGGCGAGACCATCATCGGCTTCACTCTCCGCTCCCCCGCCGAGACGGCCCCTCCGCCTATCCGCCCAATCGTGGAGCGGCTGCTGAGCAGAATACGAGGATCGTCCCGGTAGTTCTCGGGGTGCGCCGCCGGGCGGAAGGGGGCTCTGAGGGAGGGAGGGGGGGAGGCGCCTCAGACGAAGGTGCTGGCGGCGCGGTCCCTGGCGCTGAAGCAGTCCTCCTGGTGCTGCTGCGGCACCCTTTCGCAGAGTTCGGTCGCTTTCGCCGTGTCGTGTTCGCTGTAGACGGCGTTCAGGGAGGCCGCGACCCAGCAGTGCACCTGGTAGTCGGGGCTGCCCAGGGAGCACAGGCGCAGGACCGTGTCCACGTCGAGGCGGGCGAAACCGCTGGCGTCGCGCCCCATGCTTCCGTAGCAGGTGTGGATCATGTCCTCTCGGATGCTGTCGCAGATGCTGAACCCTTTCCTGAAGCCCCCGTCGTCGTAACCGACCTGTGAAAGTATCCAGGAGGTCTGCATGGCCCAGCACTCGTCCACGAAATCATCCTTGACGGTGTTGCAGGGGTATGTGAGGTCTTCGGAACTCAGGTCGGTGTCGAGCAGTCCCTGCTGAGCGGCGGTCACGTTCTCCATGAAGGAACCCCCCACGCAGGAACTCATCTCCCATGGGTCGGGCAGCGCCTCACAGAAGTTGAGTGCGGCGAAGAGGTCGCCGTCGAGATTCAGCATGACCCCGTGCCCTAGACCGTGAACGCAGTTGTAGTGGGTGAAGGAGTAGCGGTTGGCGGCCGCCGACGTGCAGATGTCGGGCAGTTCCTCGTAGAGGGTCTCGCCCACGAGCTTCGATATGGCGTATTCCACCACGCCGTGGTAGTAGCCCGACCAGCAGGCCGATCCCTCATAGGTCAGGGCGATGCCGATGTCTCCGTAGTATTCGGCGGCGTCGTTGCCCAGGTCGTGGACGACCTGATGGCAGTCCTGCTGAATGTGGGCGTGTGTTTCGCGCAGGCGGTTGATCTCGCTCACGGCCACGTCCGCTCCTTCGACGCGCATGACGTTCGCAAAATACGCCCTGTAGCAGTCGCTCTTGCCCACGACGAGTTCTGTGCAGTCGTCCACGCTCTCGGGAGGGCCGCCGCTGAGGGCGTCGTAGTCTGCTGTGCTGATCGTCCTGCCGTCAGCGTTTTCGGCGCCGGGGTTCTCCGAGTTGTCCCCCCCCGAAAAAACGGCTGGGTTCATGCTCACGATGATCGTCGCCGCTATCGCAACAGCGCCGAGCGCTCCCGCTTCCAGGCCGAGGAAGGTCTTCTTCTTGACGCCGAGGGGGTGTCCGCCCCGTCGCCGCCAGCGCGCCAGCAAGCCCAGATTCCAGTCGCTGTGCACGGCGAGCGGCAGCACGACGATCGCTATCAGGGCGAGCTTGGCGAGCAGAGCGATTCCGTAGTCGCTGCTCAAGAGTTCTCTGCCTGCCAGCAGCAGGGTGGAGCGCAGGCCGGTGAGCAGCAGAACTCCGAAGGAAACCAAAGCCAGAGGAGCGAAACTCCTGAAGAGCGAGCGCATCTCCGCCGAGCGCTCATTGGCTCCCAGCGCCCGCCAACTTCGCGAGGCGGCCAGCAGCCCGAATATCAGCAGCGGCCCCAGCCAGAGGCTGGAAGCCGCCAGGTGAAGGGTGGAGACCCAAATTCCCGTCCACTCCCAGGCGCCGGAAGACAGCACGGCCGTGTGGCTGCTGGCCGAACCTGCGGCAATGACCGCCATCAGGGCCGCGCCGGCCTGCAGCAGCGTGAGCGGATTGTCGGAGCGGGCAAGCCGCGGCGCCCAGATCACCAGAATTCCCCCGCCCAAGACGCTCCCCAAGAGGATCAGCCCCTGACCCTCCGTCAGCGTCAGGCGAAGGTCTTCCATGACGGATCCGGTGTCGTAGCCCCGAGTGACGAGGGAGATGGTGGTGAAGGCTCGCACGGAGATTCCTATGTGGGCGATGAGCGCCCCCGTCACGAGCGCCCTGCGGGCTCGCTCTCCCAGCAGCGAGCCCGCATCTCCTCCGGCTGCGACCTCCGCCGACGGCCCGCCGCGGCGGCTCAGCCTGCCTCCCAGTCCATCCCTCAGCCCGCCGCTGCTCAGTTCGCGGCGGCGGAGTCTGCTGCTCAGCCCGCCTCCGCCCAGTTCACCCCTCAGCCCGCCTCCGCCCAGCCCGCCTCCGCTCAGTCTGCCTCCGCCCAGTTCGCGGCGGCGGAGTCCGTAGTAGAGGATGAACAAGCCCCCTGCTGTCAGAGCCAGCCCCAGATACCACACGTAGCGGGCGAGCGCACCGCCCACGCTCAGAATGCGATCCCATAACGGGGTGGATTGGAACTCGGCGTTCTGCAATTGGGAGGCGTCTGCTGCCCCAACGCCGATGACCACCTCGCCGGAGACGCGGTGGCCGTCCGGGCCAACGGTCACCCACGCAAGCCCGTACACGCCGTCGTCGAGGTCGGGCAGGGCGAATCCGATGACCGACTGGTCTTCGCCAGCAGGAGTAAGGAGTTGCGCCCCTTCGATGGTCTCCCCTGTGAGTGAGACGATCTCGAGCCGCACGCTGCGAGGGGAAACAGCCTCGGCAAAGGTGAGGCTCAACTGCTCGGGGGTTTCCTCGAAGGAACTGCGGGTAGGAGGGTCGGTGCTGAGCAGCCGAGTGTGCGCCGAGACAGAAGATGCGCTTGCGGCCAGCACGACAGCAGCCGCAACGAAGACTATGAAGAGGCGCACCGCCCGCCGCGGGCGCCGACCGTTATTAGAGCGCTGCATCTTCAATAATCGTATTGCAGCGATCCCCCTGCTGCTGTGCTCTCCGCTCCCTCCGTCCCGCTCCCCCGCTCCCCCGCCCGCCCTGCAGCCTGCGCTCCCCGCTCCACCGCTCCCCCCCGCCCTGCAGCCTGCGCTCCCCGCTCTCCCCGCCCCGCTCCACCGCTCCCCCGCCCCCTGCAGCCTGTGCTCTCCCGCTCCCCCGCCCGCCCTCCGACCTTGCTGCTCTGCGGGACGAGCCGCTTCTATGCTTGAATACAGGTAGGACAGGTGAAAGAAAGCGAAGCCGCCGGAAGCGAAGAAACAGGCAAGAAATCGGCAGGCGGAGGCAAGGGCGCCTCAAAAGCCGAAAGAGGACTGACCTCCCTGCGGGCGCTGCGTCACCGAGACTTCGCCCTCTTCTGGTCGGCCGCCCTGCTTTCTAACGCCGCCAACTGGATGCAGCAGTTCACTGTCCTGTTCGTGATGTACGAGTTGACCGAATCGAACGCATGGGTGGGCGCCGCCGCTTTCAGCGTCCTCGTTCCAGTCTTGATACTGAATCCGCTGGCGGGTGTCATGGCCGACCGCTTCCCTCGGCGCACCACCATCATGGCCACGCTCTCCTTCCAGGCTTCGGTGTCTGTCATGTTCACAGCAGTCTGGGTCACCGACAGCATCACCCCCCGCTGGATCGTGCTGCTGAACCTGCTGGCCGGCGTAGCGGCGGGGTTCCAGATCGTGAACTGGCAGGCGCTCGTGCCTCTGCTCGTCCCCAAAGAAAGCGTCCTGGCGGCGATCCGCCTCAACTCCATCCAGTTCACCGCCGCCCGAGCCATCGGACCGCTCACCGGCGCCAGCCTCTTAGGCCTGCTAGGTGCAGGGGCGGTGTTTGCCGGAAACGCTGTGATGTTCGCAGTCCTGCTCGCCGTCGTAGCTTCCGTGCGTCCGCGCGTCATATCAACCCCCCGCACGGAGCGCGTGCGGGACGTGCTGCGGGAAGGATTCCGCTACGTCCGCCGGCGAGCACCGCTGATGCAGTCTGTCCTGACGGGCTTCTTCATCGCCTACTTCGGCGGGGCGCTGATCCACCTCGCTCCAGGTCTGGCGAAGGCGGACTTAGGAGTAGGAGAAACCGGGTTGGCGGGGCTGATCACCGCCGCAGGCACAGGCTCAGTGGCGGCTTCCGTGTTCATCGTCAGATACGCCGACTACATAGAACGCTCCCGCATGACCCGCTGGGGCATGATCATCTACGCAGCAGCGCCTCTGCTGGTCGCCGTCAGTACTTACTACCCGCTCGCTCTGGCGGGCTATTTCGTCATGGGGGTGGCGCACGTGAACGTGGCTATCGCCATGAACACCACGATCCAGGCTCAAGTCTCCGAGGAGATGCGCGGGCGGGCGCTTTCGATTTACCTGATGGGCATCTTCGGCGGCTGGCCGATGGGCTCCCTCATCGGCGGCTGGCTAGGCGACGTCGTCGGGCTGCGCGCTGTCTTCGCCTTCAACGGCCTGGTTCTCGGTTCCTACCTGTGTGCCGGCCTGATCTGGTTCGACGGATTCCGCAGACTCGACCCCGACTGCGACTCTCTGGGACGCCCCGGCGTCTCTGAGAGCGAGCCCTGCGAGCCTTCTCAGCAACCCCCTTCTCAGCAGCCTCCAGGTAGCTCCGCGTAGTGGTCGTGGGAGGCCGTGAAACTCCCTCTCCCCCCCGTGATCGACCGCAGGTCGATGGCGTAGCGCAGAAGTTCCGACTCCGGCACCAGAGCCCTGACGTGCTGCTGTCCGTACTCGCCCGGGTCGGTGCCCTGAACCACCCCTCGGCGTGACGACAGGTCACCCATCACGTCGCCTAGGCACTCCCCTGGCGTAGTCACCTTCACCTGCGAAATCGGCTCGAGCACCACCGGCCGGGCAGACTCCATGGCTGCTCTGAAGGCCAGCCTTCCAGCCATCTTGAAGCTCATTTCCGAGGAGTCCACGGAGTGGTGCTTCCCGTCGAAAACCGTGGCTCTCAGGTCGACGACGCGATGCCCGAAGTTGCCTCCGCTCTCCATCGCCTCCTTGATGCCGGCTTCCACTGCCGGTATGTACTGGCGGGGAATCACCCCGCCCGTTATCTCGTCGGCGAACTCGAAACCCGTCCCCCTAGGCAGAGGTTCTAGGCGGACGTGTGCCACCCCGAATTGTCCGTGGCCTCCCGTCTGCTTCTTGTGCTTGCCTTCGGCCGAGGCGGTGACGCTGATGGTCTCCCTGTAGGGAATCTGCAGCTCCTCTACGTCGACCCCCACATTGAACTTGCGCTCGATGCGATGCAGAGCCGACCGCAGATGAGTGTCGCCGAGACCCGAGATGAGCGTCTGATGGGTCTCTGCGTTCCGTGTCACCTGCAGAGAAGGGTCCTCTTCGCAGATGCGGCGCAGGGCGGTGGAGAGCTTTTCCTCGTCGAGCTTGGTCCTGGGCACGACGGCTAAGGAGAACATGGGTGACGGGACGTCCGGCGCTCGCAGGCGGACGTCCCCTTCGGCAGTGAGGGTGTCGCCCGTTCGGGTGTCGGAGAGTTTGGCGGCGGCGCCAATGTCGCCCGAGGCCAGCTCCTTCAGGTTCTCCGTGCTGTTTCCCAGCATCGACAGCAGGTTGCGCATCCGTTCCGTGCCCGCACTGCGAAGGTTGGTGAGGGTGTCTTCCGCCTTGAGAGTTCCGCAAGCCACCCTAAAAAGCGAGATCGTTCCCAGATAGGGATCGACCGTCGTCTTGAACACCAGGAGCGTCGTCGGCCTCTCTGCGTCCGCTGCGATGTATTCCCCGCTCTCGGCCGGCATGCCGCTTCCCGCCTCGGGCGAGATGCCTACCCCGCATATGTATTCGCAGAGGCGGTCCACTCCTAGGGGCGTGGTGGCCGAACCGCAGAGAACCGGAAACACCGATGCGTCAGCCACCCCAGCCTGCAGGGTCGTTCGCAGTTCGGCTTCGGAAATTTCTTCGCCCTCGAGGTAGCGCTCAAGCAGCTCGTCGTCGGCCTCGACGATGCCCTCCAGCAAGGTCTCCCTCACGACTGCGGCGGCGTCGACCAGATCAGGGGGCGTTTCAGCGGAGCGGGCCGTTCCTTCTTCATAGAGCAGCGCCTTCCCGCCCAGCAGGTCGACCACGCCGCGGCAGTCCGACCCTTCCCCCACGGGGAGTTCCAAGGGCGCTACCCCCCCCTCGAAACGCTCGGATAGATCATTCAGGACGTTCTCGAAAGAGACGAACTCGCGGTCGAGCTTGTTGATGAAAAACAGCCGCGGCAGGTTCATGGCCGAGACCTTCCTCCAGGCGTTGACCAGGCCGTGGTCTACTCCAGCCGTTGCGTCCACCACCAGGACAGCCAAGTCTGCCACCGCCAGCGCAGCCCACTGCTCGCCCATGAAATCGAAGGCCCCCGGAGTGTCTAGCAGGTTGATCTTGTGCTCGCCCCACTCGAAGGAAGCCAGGGCGGTGGACTGCGAACTGCCGCTCTCCTTTTCTTCCGGCTCGAAGTCGCAGGCGGCCGAGCCCGCCTCGATGCTCCCCATGCGGTTCGTGACTCCTGCCCGAAAGAGCATCGCCTCTGCCAGCATCGTCTTGCCGGAGCCGCTGGAACCCACCAAAGCCACGTTGCGAATCTTGTCCGAAGAATGGGTTTTCACCGGATGCCACCTTTGCTCGTCTGCGATTGTCCGCTCGGTTTTCTTGGCTTGATTATTACCTGAAAATCCCGCAAGGCTGCAGGGGACTGCAGGGGGCGGGCAGGGAGATGGCTCCCCGCCGGCACCCGACCCCGCCTGCACCGGGCGCCGAGTTTTCCGAGTCTCCCCCTCTCCAACCTCTAGCCTGAGGACGTGGGCAGCACCTGGGGTAGAGCTTTTCAAGTGAGCACGTTCGGCGAATCGCACGGCGGAGCCATCGGGGTGACCATCGACGGCTGTCCGCCTCGTCTTATGCTCGGCAGCGAAGACATCCAGCCCGACCTCGACCGCCGACGACCAGGTCAGAGCAGGCTCACCAGCACGCGTTCCGAACTCGACGAAGTGCGCATCCTCTCCGGAGTGTTCGAAGGACAGACCCTGGGCACCCCCATCGCAATGCTGATAGCCAACTCCGACGCCCGCCCCGAGGCGTATGAGCACCTGCGCGACGTTTATCGACCTTCCCACGCCGACTACGTCACCGAAGCCAAGTACGGCATCCGCAACTGGCAGGGCGGCGGCCGAGCGAGCGCAAGGGAGACGGCCGCACGGGTGGCGGCCGGAGCGGTCGCCCGCAAATTGCTGAGCGTGTCCGCAGGGACGGAGGTGTTGGCTTGGGTGTCGCAGATACACGAGGTGGAAGCGGAAGTGGATAGGGGTTCGGTCACCCTTGCTGAGGTCGAGGCTTCCCCCACTCGATGTCCGGATCCTGCTGCAGCGGAGCGGATGCACGCCGCTGTAGAGGAGGCTCGGCGAAATGGCGAATCGCTGGGGGGTGTGGTGGAATGCGTCGCACGGGGCGTTCCAGTGGGTCTCGGCGATCCGGTCTTCGACAAGCTCGACGCCGACTTGGCGAAGGCGCTGATTTCCATTCCAGCGGCCAAGGGAGTCGAAGTGGGCAGCGGTTTCGCCTCGACGAGGATGACCGGGACGGAACACAATGACCCTTTCGTGGCGTCGCCCGACGGGCGCCCTCGAACTTCCAGCAACCGTTCCGGCGGGATTCAGGGCGGCATCTCCAACGGGGAGGACATAGTGCTGCGAGCCGCTTTCAAGCCGACCGCCACCGTCGCTTCCGTCCAAGACACGGTGGACGCTGCCGGAAAGCCGGTCAAGCTGCGGGCTCGCGGACGCCACGACCCTTGTGTTCTGCCGCGGGCCGTGCCGGTGGTGGAAGCCATGGTCTGTCTCACGCTGGCCGACCACTGGCTTCGCCAGCAGATGGTCTCGGTGCAGCAGATGGTCTCGGTGTTGGACTAGCCAGGAGTTGGTTGCGCCGGCCAGGTCGCGGTCGCCGGCGTCAGGTCGCCGCCGCCGACCGCCGGCAGAGGTTCAAGTCACCGAGAGGCGCGGGCAGTCTCCCCAAAGTCTTTCCAACTGATAGAACTCCCGCACTTGATCCACGAAAACGTGGACTATGAAGTCGCCGTAGTCCATCAGCACCCAGGAGCGCGAGTCAAGTCCTTCCACAGTCCGAGGCTTGGGGCCGCCGGCGAGGACCAGATCCTCCTCCACTGCCTCGCATATCGCCCTGACCTGCCTGGGGTTGGCTCCGCTCGTTATCACGAACAGGTCGCAGACCGACAAGAAGCCGCCCACGTCGATCACCATCGTCTCCTTACCCAGCCGCTCTATGGCAGACCGGGCAGCAGTCTTTGCCCATTGCACCGAGACGTTCTTGGCGGATGCAGCCGACACAGGCACTGAGGTCAGTCTACTACCCGTCCGCAGCAGTTACGTCGCAACAGCCACCGCCCTGGTAGAGGCCGCGTCGGCTTATCTCTTCCACTACCCCCTCGGTGAGCACCGCCCCGAGCGGGCGGCCGTCCGTCAGCCAGCGCCGTATCTCGGTGCTCGACACTTCGATCCCCGGCCCGCGCACCTGCACCCAGTCCCACCCTGGCGGAGGGACCGCAGCCCCTCTGTCTCCCAGCCGCCCCACCACGGCCACCGTCGCCAGGGAGCGGATCACCTCCGGCGACTTCCACGTGTTCAGCCCAGGGGCCAGGTCGCTTCCCAGTATCAAGTACAACTTTCGCCCTGGGGCGGCGAGTTCCGCAAGGGTCTCGGCAGTGAACGAATCCCCTCCCCTGTCTATCTCTGCCGCTGAGACCTCGAATGCTTCCGTGCGGCTCACCGCAGCCCGAACCAGAGCCAGTCGATCTGCGGAGTTCGTGACCTCTCCGTCTTCCACCTTTTGCCAGGGGACGTTGGAGACGACGAAGAGCACGCGGTCGAGCTGCAGGGCTGCCAGCGCTGCCTCGGCTGCGGCGATGTGGCCGACGTGAGGCGGGTCGAAGGTTCCGCCGAAGACTCCTATTCTCTCGACGATCTCAACTGCGGCCTCTGTGTTCACGACTGCGCCCTCAACGGCGTCTCGGGTAATGCTTTCTCAACCCTTTCAGATTTCACCGTCTTGGGCATTGACAACCTCCCGCGCTGTGGGTATAGTCATTCCCGGTCTACGGGATTCCGGCTGAAAGAAACTGAAAGTCGAGTTTCCACGACAGACTTTTAAACAGGTCGATGCTAGAGGTCGCACTTGGAGAGTTTCCCTTGTGCTCTCGCATTCTATCTTTTCCGGTATTCGTCTCTAGTAGCGGTCGGCGTCGGTCTGCGTGAAAAAAGTCACAAGAAAAGGTCGCAGCGGGCAGGAATAACCAGGCGCCCGGATGCGTTGGATGCCAGTAAACGCCTGAGAGGCAAAAGTCAGGCAAAAGTCAAAGAGTGCGGAATCCGGCGCACCCCAAGAGAAGCACTTAAGCAACCTGCCTGAAGCTTGTGGAGCGCCCCCCGACCCGAAGACGATCGATAAACAACATCAAAGGAAGCATGAAAAATGAGTGATTGGGTGGGTCAGTACCTCAATGAAATCGGTCTCGTCTCGCTGCTGACGGCGGAAGATGAAAGGGAGCTTTCCCAGATCATCGAGCGCGGGCGGAAGGCGCAGGCGCGCATAGACGCAGGCGAGCGCAAAAACCGCCAGGCAATGCTGACCGACATTCGGGAGGCCGCTAAGGCCAAGGACCGCTTCATCAGGTCGAACCTCAGGCTCGTAGTGAGCGTGGCCCGCCGGTACCCCCTGCCGAACGGGATGGAGCTTTCCGATCTAATCCAGGAAGGCAACCTCGGTCTCGAGCACGCCGTGGACAAGTTCGACTGGCGCAAGGGCTTTAAGTTTTCCACCTACGCCACGTTCTGGATCCGTCAGGCGATAGGACGGGCGCTCGATCAGAAGGCAAGCCTCGTGCGCCTGCCCGGCGACCGTTCCGCCAGTCTGAGAGCCGCCCTGCGGCAGGTCTCCGGCAACACCGACGAACTCGACGAGGATCACGCCCGCCTCGACCGCCTCACGCGCCCTTCGTCCCTCGACAAGAGCGTGGGAGAGGACGACGGCAGCGAACTAGTCGACCTGGTGCCCGACGCTAACCCCGGCCCTGACGACCTGGTCTTGACCCTCGCCGAGAGCGAGATGCTCAGAGACCTCCTTTCGCTTCTCGACGATCGCGCCCGCCTGGCAGTGAGGCTGCGCTTCGGTCTCGACGACGAGAGTGACGACGAGTTCTGCAATACTGGCCGCCGCCGCAGGGGCAGCCAAAGACGCAAGGAAAGCCACCGCTACCTCGAACGCAGTCAGAATTCTGACAGGGGGCACAAGCGCAGTTACCGGGAGGTGGGCGAAAAGCTGGACGTGACAGCGGAAGCAGCCAGAAGGCTTGTCAAGCGGGCGGTCGCCCTGCTCGAGGAATACGCCGCCGAACGAATCAGGGAAGCCGAGGAGCGCGTCGGCAGGAAAGACGGAGCGAGCGACGCCATGCTTTACAGCGAACGCGCCCACGACGTCGCCTGAGCGACGCCGCCTGAGTTAGCCCGACTGAACCCGACTGAGCCTGACTGAGCCTGAAAGAAGGATTCCGATGACCCCCTGGGCACCTGGCAGTTGGCGGAATTTCTCTGCCGAGCAGCAGCCCGACTGGCCGGACGAAGCCGAACTTGAGCGAGTCCTGAAGATCATCTCTGGCCTGCCTCCGCTCGTGTTCGCAGGGGAAGCTCGCAAGCTCACAGAACAGATGGCCCTAGCGGCCGAAGGGAAGGCCTTTCTCCTGCAGGCCGGCGACTGCGCGGAGTCCTTCGACGACCTCTCGGCCGACGTCATCCGAGAGAAGCTGAGGGTGATTCTGCAGATGGCAGTGGTGTTGACCTATTCAGCCGGCGTCCCAGTGGTGAAGGTCGGACGGATAGCCGGACAGTTCGCCAAGCCTCGCTCCAACCCCACCGAAGCCAAGAAAGGCGAATCTCTGCCCTCCTTCCGAGGGCACATGGTCAACGACTCCCCTTTCACCGCCACCGCCCGGGTGGCCGACGCCGCTCGGCTGCTCACCGCTTACCACCAGTCCTCGGCCACGCTGAACCTGCTTCGCGCCTTCACCACGGGCGGCTTCGCCGACCTGGCGCGAGTGCATTCCTGGAATCGGAGCTTCGTGGCATCGTCCCCCGCCGGAAAGCGTTACATGGAGGTTGCTTCAGGCATCGACTCGGCTCTGCGCTTCATGTCGGCCTGCGGGATCAGTTCCTCTGAAGACCCGCGCCTGCACACCGTGGACTTCTTCACCAGCCACGAAGCCCTCATCCTGGGTTACGAGGAGGCCATGACCCGTGTGGACTCGCTGACCGGCGACCACTACGACTGCTCTGCTCACATGCTCTGGGTGGGCGAGCGCACCCGTCAGATAGACGGAGCGCACCTGGAGTTTCTGAGGGGCGTCAAGAATCCGCTGGGCTGCAAGCTCGGCCCGAGCGCGACCCCCGAAGACGTCCTGGCCATCTGCCAAAAGCTGAACCCCGACCGCATCCCTGGACGTCTGACGCTTATTTCCCGCATGGGATCGGAGCAGATCGCCGGCGCCCTACCTCCGCTCTTGAGGGCCGTCCGCGACTCCAAGCACGTCGTTGCGTGGGTCTGCGACCCGATGCACGGCAACACGTTTACTTCGGCCGCCACCGGGCGCAAGACGCGTCACTTCGAGGACATCTGCGCCGAGATAGACCTTTTCTTTAAGCTGCACCGCCAAGAGGGAACCTTGCCGGGCGGCATCCACGTGGAACTCACCGGCGACAGCGTGACGGAATGCCTCGGAGGGTCCGAAGACTTGAGTCACGACGACCTTCCGATGCGCTACGAGACGGCTTGCGACCCCCGTCTGAACGGGCGCCAGTCGCTCGACCTCGCATTCAGGGTTGCAGAACTGCTTCAGAAGGGATAAGCGCCGACCTCGTCGAGCAGCGCCGACCCCGTCGAGCAAGCAGCGACCCCGCCGAGCAGCGCCGACCCCCATACTCGCCGAGTATTCCTAGTATTCTGCCTGAAGGCCTGAAACCCCCGACAGTTCCGAAACCCCCGACAGGCCAGGAAGGAAAGACTCGCCGAAACTTGTGCCCGGGGTGGGACTCGAACCCACACGATCTCGCGATCAAAGGATTTTGAGTCCTCCGCGTCTTCCAATTCCGCCACCCGGGCCAAGCCTTGACATAGTGTAAGCTACCTGAGACTTGTCTTCTGCTCCTAAAAGACATTCTCCCAAACAATTTGATAGCTCCCAACAAAGCATCTGCTCCAATGCAAACGATGATCGCCTTTACCTACCCTGGACAAGGGTCGCAGTTCCCAGGCATGGGTTCAGCCTGGGTGGACGAACCGTCCTGGGAACTGGTCGAAGAAGCATCCGAAGCCACAGGCCGCGACCTCGAACACCTGCTCCTGCAGGCAGACGCCGAGGTGCTGCGCCAGACCCGTAACTCTCAGCTAGCCACGTTCGTGTCCAGCATGGTGGTGCTCGACGCCCTAGCCCGGGTCGGTCTCATCCCCCAGGGCCACGCAGGGCACAGCCTGGGGGAATACACGGCTCTGGCGGCGTCAGGGGCGCTGGATTTCGCAGAGGCCGCCTACCTGGTAGCGGAGCGCGGCGAAGCCATGCAGATGGCTTCGGAGGAGCGAGAGGGCACGATGCTCGCCCTCCTGGGACTCTCCGAAGAGGACGCAGCGGCGGTCTGCGAGGAGGTTCCCTTAGTGTGGGTCGCCAACTGCAACGCTCCAGGACAGGTCGTCATAGCGGGAGTTCCGGAATGCCTGGAGAACGCAGGTGCGCTGGCCAAGCAGCGGGGCGCAAAGAGGGTGGTGAAGCTGGCCGTCGGCGGAGCGTTCCACACGCCCATGATGTCGTCGGCTTACGAGCGCCTCACCAAAGCCATTGCGCGAACGAGCCTGTTCACTCCCGATGCGCCCGTGTATGCCAACGTGGACGCCTCCCCCTATCAGAGCGGCGACCCTTGGCCGAATCTGCTGTCCCGCCAACTCACCAGTCCGGTTCGCTGGCGTCAGACCGTCGAGCGCATGCTCGTCGACGGCTACGACACTTTCCTGGAGATCGGCCCGGGCTCCGCCCTCACTGGGATGCTAAAACGAGTCGACCGTTCCGTCTGCGGCCTCAGCGTGGCCGCCCCCGCCGACATCGACCCCCTGCTCGAGGCGATAGGCGTCCACGTCACCGAAGAAGGCGCAGGAGTCGACGGCGAACTTCTCTACGCCTTCGAACGTCTGGTGGTGAGCCCTACCTCCGGCCTCTTCGCTCTCTCAGAGAGTGCGCCCAAGGGAACGACCATAAAGGTCGGGGCGGTGCTAGGCGAGGTCAACGGCGAAGAGGTGCGCTCCCCCTTCGGCGGTGTCTTGATGGACTACATGGCCAGCGACGGCCAGCGGGTCATAGCCAATCAACCCCTGGCGTGGCTGCGAACCTCGTGATTCAACCTTCACAAAACGGACTTAGGGGGAGCCGCATCGCAGGACTGGGGATGGCAGTTCCAGATCGCGTCATCACCAACTCAGAGCTGGCGGAAACCCTCGACACGACCGACGAATGGATCATTGAACGCACAGGAATCAAGGAACGGCGCATAGGGGGCAGCACCCGCGAGCTGGCAGTGGAGGCCTCCCTGGCGGCCCTGGAATCCGCCGGAGTCGACCCTCAGAGCCTGGATTCGGTGATCCTCTCCACGACCACGCCCGACCGCATCATCCCTGCCACGGCGAGTGCCGTGCAAGCCTCCCTGGGGGCGCGCTGCGGCGCCTTCGACATCAACGCCGCCTGCTCCGGGTTCGTATACGGAACGGTGCTGGCGCACTCCCTGCTGATAGCAGGGGCCGAGAAAATCTTGCTGGTCGGAGCGGACACGCTCAGCCGCTTCGTGGACTGGAGCGACCGCACAACCGCCGTGCTCTTCGGCGACGGGGCCGGGGCGGTCGTGCTGGAGGCGACGCCCCCCGAGGAGAACACCCTGCTGGGCTGGCATATGGACTGCGACGGCGATCAGGAGGAGATGCTCTACAGCGAACTGGACGGATACATCAAGATGGAAGGCAAGGAAGTCTTCCGGCAGGCCGTCCTGGTCATGGAAGAAAGCAGCAGACGCGCCCTGGAGCAGGCCGAACTGAGAGTCGATGACATCGACTTGGTGATCCCTCACCAAGCCAACGCCCGCATCATCTCAACGGCCTGCAAGCGTCTCGGCCTAGACGAGTCTAAGACCGTCCAAATCCTCCCCTGGACGGGTAATACGTCTTCGGCTTCGATCCCCCAGGCTCTGGCCGAATCCCACCAGCAAGGCAGGCTGACGAAGGGCAAGACGGTCTTGCTGGTGGGTTTCGGCGCCGGGATGACGTCGGCCAGCGCCGTCATACGCTGGAATCTGTGAACTCCGCTTCGGTGGACGCCAACGGAAATCCCTCGCGGGTGGCCCTCGTCACGGGCGGTTCACGCGGGATAGGACTGGGCTGCGCCCAGGTGCTCAGAGCCCACGGACATCGAGTGGCCGTGACCTACCGCGCCACCCCCCTTCCCGAGTCCGCATCGAACGGACTGATGGCCGTGCGCTGCGACGTGACCGACTCCGACGCAGTGGGCGAAGCTTTCGCTGCAGTCGAAGAAGGACTAGGTCCGGTGGAGATACTCGTGGCGAACGCCGGCATCACCCGCGACAACCTCCTGACGCGCATGAGCGAGGAAGACTTTGCGGCGGTGTTAGAGACGAACCTCTACGGCAGCTACCGCGCCGTGAAGCGGGCGGTGCGTCCGATGATGCGCGCCCGCTGGGGGCGGATCGTCCTGATCTCCTCGATCGTCGGGCGGACAGGACTGGCCGGCCAGGCCAACTACGCAGCCTCCAAGTCGGCCCTGGTGGGGTTGGCGCGTTCGGTCGCCAAGGAGTTCGCCTCTCGCAACGTGACCGTCAACGTCGTCTCCCCCGGCCCGGTGGATACCGACATGCTGGGGGCGCTCAGCGAGCAGAGGCGGGAGGAGATGGTGGCTCGTGTGCCCATGGGGAGGATCGGGGAGGTGGGCGACGTAGCAGACGTCGTCGCTTTTCTCGCCTCCGAACAGGCTGGCTACATAACCGGCGCAGTGATACCCGTAGACGGGGGCATGCACATGGGAAACTCGTGAAGCCCGCAGCGAGACATGGCGGGACAGGGCGAGATATAGCGATATAGCGTGCAGTGCGGGCGTGAGTTACGGGTGAACTTCAGGAAGACTCAAGAGACTTCAAGAGGATCGACTTCAAGAGGATCGACTAGGAATCCGATAAGCAAGAAAACGACGAACGGAGTAAAGAGGTGGAAAACGATAATTTTGAGAGAATACGCAACTGCATCGTCAGGGTGCTTTCTGTGGAGGAGGACAAGGTAACGTCCGACGCCTCCTTCAGCGACGACCTCGACGCCGACAGTCTGGATCTCGTAGAACTGGTCATGGAGATCGAAGAGGAGTTCGGCGTGAGCGTAGAAGAAGAGGAACTGGAGAACATAACGACCGTCGGCGCGGTGGTCGAGATGATCAAGACCAAACTGGGATGAGCCGCCGCCGTGTGGTCGTCACCGGCGTTGGAGTGCTGGCCAGTTGCGGCGTCGGCAGGCGAGATTACTTTGACGGACTGCTGTCTGAGCCTGTCAAGGGTCTGCGCGTAGTAGCGGATTTCGACCCTTCCAGCCACTTCAAGAACTCCAAAGAGCAGAGACGTCACGATCGTTTTGCCCAGTTCGCCTTGGCCTGTGCGACCGAGGCTCTAGAGCAGGCGGGCGACGTGAACCCCGATCCAGATCGCACCGGGGTGTGGATAGGCACGGGCGTGGGAGGTCTGATGACCGTCGAGACCTACGTGGTCACCCATTTCGTGAGAGGCCCCAAGCGCGTCTCCCCGTTTCTGATCCCGATGATGATGCCCAACGCCGCCGCTGCTGCGGTGTCTATGCGGTTCGGGTTTCAAGGCCCCTGCGAGGCCACCTCCACCGCATGCGCGGCAGGCACCCAGTCGATCGGGAACGCCGTCGAACTGATTCGCAGCGGGCGCTGCGACGTGATGCTGGCCGGGGGTTCCGAAGCCTCCAACTCCCCCACCGGCATGCAGGGTTTCACCAACATGACCGCCCTCAGCAGCGTCGGCGTCTCCCGCCCCTTCGACAGAGACCGCGACGGCTTCCTGCACGCAGAAGGCAGCGGGGTGCTCGTGCTCGAGGAACTGAAGCGCGCCAGAAGCCGCGGAGCTGTTCCCCTAGCGGAAATAGCCGGTTACGCCAGCACCGCTGACGCCTACCACCTGACAGCGCCTTCCCCGGGCGGAACAGGGGCCATGGCCTGCATGAAGCGCGCCATTGCGGACGCAGGGCTCTCTCCCGCAGACATCGTGCACATCAACGCCCACGGCACCTCCACTCCGCTAAACGACAGCGTGGAGGCGGAGGCGATCTACAAGATCTTCGGCTCCCCCGGGCCGGCAGTGACTTCCACCAAGGGAGTGACCGGACACGCCCTAGGGGCGGCGGGAGCGATAGAGGCGGCCGCCGTCGTGCTGTCCATCGAGCGGGGGGAGATTCCGCCGACCGCAGGCTATGAGAATCCCGACCCTGAAATGGCCCCGATTCGGGTGGTGGCCCCAGAGGCGGTCGACTGGGAGCCCGGGCCCAGCCTTTCGAACTCCTTCGGTTTCGGCGGCCACAACGCCACCCTCGTAATAACGCCCTTTAACGGCGAGTAGCGGGCCTGGGCGCCGCGGCGTCTCCCCCCCTCTCCCCGCATCCTCCCTGTTACGCGAGCCGCTTCCCCCCTGCGGCTGGCTGACCTGCATCTGCGGCGAGTAGCGGGCCTTCCGCTCGGGGTTCGGTGCGCCGACTCAGGCGGGGACGGAGACGAACATCAACTCGGCGCTGCAGGCCGTCTCGCCGTCCACCCAGGCTTTGCCGGCCGCCTTGCCAGCGCGAGTGCCGAGGCGCAGGACGTCCACCCTGAGTTCGAGCTTTTCGCCAGGCCGCACCTGCCGCTTGAAACGCACCCCATCCATCCCTCCGAACAGCGGCAGCCTGCCTGCGAAGCGGTCATCCAGCAGGACGGCGTAAGCACCCAGTTGCGCCAGGGCTTCGGTCATGAGCACGCCTGGCAGGGTGGGCCGCCCTGGGAAGTGTCCGCTGAAGAAGTCCGCTTCGGCGCTCAGGCGCCAGTAACCCTCTGCCCACTCTCCAGGGGCGACGCCGGTCACCTCGTCCAAGAACAGAAACGGGGGGCGGTGCGGGAGCACCTCCTCAGGGGCGGGTATGGGGTCGCTCCGGCTCACCGCCGGCTCGCCTGCTGCCGGCTCACCGGCGCCTGCGCCTGGCTCGGTCTGCTCACCGGCGCCTGCGCCTGGCTCGGTCTGCTCACCGGCGCCTGCGCCTGGCTCGGTCTGCTCACCGGCGCCTGCGCCTGGCTCGGTCTGCTCACCGGCGCCTGCGCCTGGCTCGGTCTGCTCACCGGCGCCTGCGCTCGGCTAGCCGGCACCTGGCTCGGTCGGCTCACCGCCGGCTCGCCTGCTGCCGGCTCATTCAGGGATGCCCAGAGCCTCGAGGAGTTTCTTGGGGGTGTCCTTGGGGCTGATCTTGTACCAGGCTTCTTCCACCAGCCCGTCCGGCCCGATCAAGAAGGAAGACCGAATCGTCCCCAAGAAGGTGTTTCCATACATCTTCTTTTCGCCGCGCACGCCCCACGCCTCGGCCATCTCGTTCTTGACGTCGGCAAGGAGCGGAAACCCCAAGTCGTATTTCTCAGCGAACGCCCGCTGCTTCTTCAGCGAGTCCGGGCTCACGCCCAGGATCGCAGTGTCGCCAATTTTCTGGGAGATGTCACGCATCCCGCACGCCTGGGCGGTTCAACCAGGCGTGGAAGCCTTGGGGTAGAAGAAAACCGCCAGCCGCCGTCCAGCGAAATCCTCAAGGAGCACTACGTTGCCGTGCTGATCCTGCAGCTGGAAAGCAGGCGCTCGATCTCCAGGGTTAAGTTTCATTCTTCCTCCTTTTGGTTGTGTGTTCTACGCCCCAAGATACCCGAGGCAGCCACCCGAGGCGGCCAAACCCTAATCAGAAGATTCTCTAGATTCTCTCAGCATTCTTCGTCGGGCGGCGGAACGATGCGGGTGTTCTCTTCGAAGGTGCCCCAGGCAAACCAGAAAGTGTCCAGGAACTCGAGCGGCTGGAGTCGGTCTCCCTGCAGCGGGCCGCCCACAGAAACGCCGAAGAGGTTCCAGTCTGAGCCGGTCTCGGCGTCTCTGAAGCCATCCTCAGTTCGAGTGAAGGTGAGCAGGCCGTGCGTCTCCGTCTCGGCTTCAAAGACCCCTGTCGACCCCACGTCTCGCCCTTCAGAGACCCTGGCCGTGTCTATGGCGGAGTTCGCGCCCGGGAGGTTCCAGACCACCAAAGCCCGCCCGTCAAGGTCGGTGCTGATCACCCCCTCGCGTCTCAGGCATTCGTGGCGCACCGCCGCAGCGTCTCCGCTGGACGGACTGCGTATCCCTATGACCCGCTCCTTCGGAGGGAGGCGTTCGTCGAAAGGCTCGGACTGAAAGAACGATGAGAGCAGGCCAGGGCTTTCCTCGTAGCCGGCGTAAGGGTTTCTGCCGTAGTTCCTGCCCGCTGCAGGGGCGAGCACCCTCCCCTCGGGGTAGGCCTCCAGCCAGTCGCTCCAGGCGACCACGGCCACCGGATAGAAGTGGAGGCGGATGCCCGCCAGCTCCCCCACTACCGCCGTGCCGTCGAAGTGCGTCCAGAGCGACTGCGTCTGGCGGTCATACATCACCAGGGAGGACTGGTAGAGCCTGCCGGAGGTTCCGAAGTCCAGCACCCGCTCCCCCACCCGCCTGTCGTAGGCCACCCCAGAGTTGCAGAGCGGGCAGTAGGAGACCGTGACGGGTATCCCCCCCACACGGTCGTTGACCAGTTCGTGGACGGTCATCATCTGCAGCGGGTAGGCGCGTGCGTCGCCGTTGATCTCCAAGGCCAGGACGGCCTCTGCGTCTTCTAGGTAGTCGACGTTGGCCGCCTGGTTGAAAGTCGGCGAATCGACCGGGCGTATTCCGTCGGGCGGCGGCCCTCCCGACCTGATCAGTCCGGGATCCACCAGGGTCGGAAAGCCCGGCCAGAACTGATCGGCCAGGGCGGAAGGCACGTCTTCTGCGGAGGTGGAATCCTCCAGCGGGCCGCGCACGCCGAAAGGCCCGGGGGGAGGTTCTTCAGTGGCCGCCGGCGCATTGGGGGTGATCATCTCGAGTTCGGGCGGGACGTTCACGTCGGCTCGGACGCCGCTGCCCGCCAGCATCAACTGCACGGGAGGTCGGGACGTTCCGGTTTCGGGCTGCCCCTCGGCGGCGGGCGTTCCGTCAGGGTTCCCTGGCGCCGCCGGCGGAGTAGCGGGCATTCCCTGCGGGGAGGTTGCGGGCTCTCCGGTCTCTGTCGGTTCCGGGTCTGCTCCTGTCCCGCTAGCAGTTCCTGTCTCACCAGCAGCCTGGGCGGCGGGCGTTCCCTGCGGGGAGGTTGCGCTCTCTTCGGGCTCTGTTTGCGTTTCCCCGGCGCTGCGTCCTGCCTCGCCAGCGCCGCCAGCGTCCCCGCCGCAGGAGGTCACACTCCCGAGCAGGCATCCAGCAGCGAGCAGCGCAGCCAGAACCGAGGTTCGTCGACCGCCGCACGCCTCCACTCAGACCGCTCCCATTCAGACCGCCTCCCTCAGAGGGAATCCAGCGCTGAGCGCAGCTGTTGCGTCAGCCTGCCCACCCCTTGCGGGCCGCGTCCTTCCAGCAGTTGACGCACCACAGCCGAACCCACCACTACGCCGTCGGACGCTCCCGCCGCCTCGGCCGCCGAGGCTGGCGTGGAAATGCCGACGCCGGTCAGCACGACCTTGCCCGTGAGCGCCTTCAGCCGCCGGGCGATGCCCAGGGCGCTGGCCGCCAGGGTGTCCCGCTCCCCCGTCACCCCCAGCAGTCCGACCGCATAGACGAAACCCTCGCTGCGCTCGCAGATGGCCGCCAGACGTTCGTCGGAGGCTGTCGGGGCGGCGAGCAGAACGGTCGCCACGTCGGCTCTCTCCGCTTCGGCAGCCCAAGGGCCGACCTCCTCCAGCGGCAGATCGGCCAGGATCGCCCCTCTGATGCCCGCCTCCCGCAGTCCCTGCGCAAACCTTCTGTGCCCCATGTGGTGGGCGAGGTTGTAGTAGGTCATCACCAGCAGCGGCGCTCCCACGTCGAGTTTTGCCGCTTCCCCGATCACCCCTGACGGGGTGGCGCCCTCTCTCAGCGCCCAGTCGCTGGCCTCCTGGATGGTGGGGCCGTCCATGACCGGGTCGGAGAAAGGTATGCCTATCTCCACGGCGTCCGCACCGGCTTCCACCGCCGCCTCGACTGCCCTGCCCCAGTCGGGCAGACCGCCTGTCACATAGACGACGAGACACTTGCGCCCGGCTTCCTTGACCGAACGAAGCGACGCCCCAAGGCCGCCCTGCGACCCCCTCGCTTCCTGAGGTTTCGGATTCCGGTCGGTCATCCCGCCCGGCGCCGCCCCTCCGCCTCGCCGTCGCCTCCGCCTGCGCCGCCCCCGCCTGCGCTCTCGCTGGCGTCTGCGCCGTCTGTGCTCTGGCCTCCGCCTGCGCTCTCGCCTGCCCCGCCTCCGCCCCCGCCGTCCCCGCCGCCGTCCGTCAGCCGCATGACCAACTCCGTGTCCTTGTCGCCTCGCCCTGAGAGGTTCAGGAGCACCGTCTTGCCCGCCAACTCCTCGCGCTGGCGGCTCACCCAGGCCAGGGCGTGGGCAGGCTCCAGCGCCGGGATGATGCCCTCGGTGCGCGCCAGCAGCCCGAAGGCCTCCAGCACCTCGTCGTCTGTCACGCTTTCGTAGCGCGCCCGCCCCGTCTTAGCCAGGTGTGAGTGCTCCGGCCCGACCCCCGGATAATCCAGGCCGGCAGAGACCGACTGCGCTTCGGTGACCTGTCCGAACTCGTCCTGGAGCAGGAATGAGCGCGAGCCGTGCAGCACCCCAGGCGACCCCTTGCCCACGGCCGCCCCTCCCGCCGGTTCCACCCCCACGAGTTCGGTGCGGGCGTCGTCGGCGAAACCGCTGAAGATGCCCGCCGCGTTCGAGCCGCCCCCGACGCAGGCCGTCACCACGTCGGGAAGCCCGCCAATGCTCTCTAGGCACTGGCGTCGGGCTTCGCTGCCGATCACCCTGTGCAGCTCTCGCACCATCCACGGGTACGGGTGCGGCCCCATCACCGAGCCCAGGCAGTAGTGGGTGGTCTCCACGCTCGCCACCCAGTCGCGCAGCGTCTCGTTTATGGCGTCCTTGAGGGTGCGGCTGCCGGAGGAGACCGAACGAACCTCAGCGCCCAGCAGGCGCATGCGGTAGACGTTCAGCTCCTGGCGGGCGACGTCCACTTCCCCCATGTAGACCGTGCATTCCATGCCGAAGAGGGAAGCGGCGGTGGCGGTCGCCACGCCGTGCTGACCCGCCCCAGTCTCCGCCACCAGCCTGTTCTTGCCCATGCGTCTCGCCAGCAGCGCCTGGCCGATCACGTTGTTGATCTTGTGAGAGCCCGTGTGGTTGAGGTCTTCCCGCTTGAGCAGCACCCGAACCCCCAACTCCGCCGAAAGCCGTTCGCAGAGCGTGAGCGGAGAGGGACGCCCCGCGTAGTCCGCCAGGAGCCGGTCTAGTTCCTTACGGAAGGCCTCTTCTCCCCACGCTTCCCTGAAGGCGGCTTCTAGCTCCTGACAGGCCGGAACGAGCGTCTCCGGCACGAAGCAGCCGCCGAATTCCCCGAACCTCCCCGCAGCCGACGGCTCCCCCATCCTCCAGGGCTCGGCTTCGGGGGTTCTCAAACGTTCCCCCCCATATCCCGCCAGTCGTAGATGGACTTTTTGTAGTCCCGCGGCTCCCTCGAAGGGTGCTCTTTCGCCTTGGCTGCCATCACGAAACGACGCACTAGTCGAGGGTCTTTGTGCCCCGGGGCGGATTCCACGCCAGAGGACACGTCCACCCCCCAGGGCTGGGTCTGCTCGATCGCTGCCGCAACGTTCTCCGGGGTGAGGCCGCCCGCCAGTATCACACGTCGCCCCCCAGCGGAACGCTCAGCCAGCGCCCAGTCGAACACCTCGCCCGTGCCGGGCTGCTCAGCGTCAATCAGCACGACGTCGGCTCCGTAGCTTCCCGCCCTTTCCAGTTCGCGGGAGGTGGCCGGGAACGCCTTGATCACCATCGGCACCTCGGCTCGGATCGCCTTGGTGACCTGGGGCGACTCCTGGCCGTGCAGCTGTGCCGCCCGCAGCCTCGTCTTGGTGATGATGTCTATGACGTTCCGAGGGGCTTCGTTGCGGAACACCCCCACCGTGAGGACGTCCGTGGGCAGGCGCCTGGCGATTTCGGCCGCCTTCGTCGGGGAAATCCGCCGCGGCGAAGGGGCGAACAGGAACCCCAAGGCGTCAGCCCCCATAGCTACGGCCATCAGCCCGTCGTTTTCGCTGGTAATTCCGCAAATTTTTACGAACATCGCACTCAACCTTACCTTCTGGGGATACGCAGTTCGGCGATGGCTGCCGCTACGTGGGCGGTCTCCCGCTGTCTTAGGAGCGACTCCCCTACCAGCACAGCGTCGTAGCCCGCCTCAGCGGCAGCTTCTGCGTCCTGCCTCCCTCGTATTCCCGATTCCGCCACGCTCACCGCATCGGGGGGGAGACGGGGAGCCAGAGCGGCTGCGCGCCTGCGGTCGACCTTGAAACTGCGCAGGTCGCGCTGGTTGACCCCTACTAGCTGCGCCCCCGCCGCCGCCGCCCTGTCGATCTCCTCGCTGTCGTGCACTTCCACGAGGGCGTCCATGCCCAACTCCTCGGCCAGCGAAAGGAATTCCCTGAGTTCTGCGTTCCCTAGGGCTGAGACGATGAGAAGCACGGCGTCAGCCCCCATGATGCGAGCGTCGCAGACGTCCCTGGGGTCGACCGTGAAGTCCTTGCGGAGGGTAGGGATTCCGCCCGCAGTTCTGGCCGCTTCGAGGTCTTCGGGCGATCCGCCGAAGTGTGGGCGCTCGGTGAGCGTCGAGAGGGCGGCCGCACCTCCTTGTGCGTACGCAGCAGCTAGGACGGCGGGATCGAGGTCGTTCCAGATGTCCCCTGCCGACGGGGAGCGGCGCTTCACCTCCGCTATCACGGAGAGTTCCGAGCCCGCCCTGAGGGCGTCAGCGAACCGCTTCGCTGGCGGAGCGGCCAAGGCCCGCTCGCAGAGCGTGTCGAAGCTGCGGGTGTCTTCCGCCGCCCTCGCACGATGGTGGGCGAGGATGGCGTCGAGGTAGGTGCTCACGGTGTGAGCGGCAGCGTTCGAATCTCCGCCTGGGCGCTTCCGCCGTCCCAGCGCACCTCGACTTGGGCGGGCGGGACGACCTTGCGCCGCACATAGGCGAGGGCGGCAGTGCGCCCCAGCGCCGGCGAGTAGGAGACGCTGGTCAACTCCCCAACTTTGGAGCCGTCAGCCAGCACCAGAGCAGCCCCCGCCGGCGGGGGGGACGGCTCCGCGCCCGCGCCTGTAATCAGCACTCCTCTGAGGTTCCTGGGCACGTTTCCCCCCCTGCTGTCTATACGCGCCACGAGTTCCTGTCCTACGAAGCAGCCCTTCGTGAAGCTCACCGTTTCTGCGACCACTCCCGACTCGGCAGGGATCATCCCCTCCTGAAACTCGCCTTCCGCCGGCACCCCCATCTCGACGCGCAGCGCCTCGAAAGCCTCCGCCGCACACTCTCGCAGAGCCTGTCCGCCCTCTCCGACTTCTCCGATCATCTCCCACCCAGACACGCTCCCCCAGTGCAGCTCAGCGCAGACCGCCGCCGGCGCCTCCCCGTCTTCCGCCGGCGGGGGCGGCGCCGCAGGCGGGGCCGGCGCTCCCCCGTCTTCCGCTGGCGGGGCAGACGCCGTGGGGGCGGACGCCTCTTCCGCAGGCGGGGGCGGCGGAGCCTGCGGCCCCAGCACCATCAGCGTCTCGACTTCGTCCAAGCGCATCTCGCAGTCCGTCCGCAGCTTGAAGCGCTCAAGCCGCTCCAGCGCCCGCCTCCCTCCTTCCGCTGGGGCAACCAGCCAGTAGCGCTGCTCCGCCACCCTGTGCACGCTCAGCACCGAGTGCAGCTTCCCGTCCGGGTGCAGCAGCAGCGTTCGAGCGGAACCCCCGACCTCCAGCGCCGAGACGTCAGCGCTGAGCTGACCCTGCAGGAAACCCTCTGCGTCCGGGCCGCAGGCGTCGATCAGCGAGCACCTCCCGCGACGCGCCCCGCAGGCGTTCCTCAAAGCCTCGTAGTCCGCCAGCCACGGCGGACGTCCTCCCGCCTCCGATCCCATCTTCACGCCCGTCCCGTCTTCACGTCGACCCTGGAGGGTCTTCCTGAACCCGGCGCCGCGTCCGTCCTGTCATCACGCCCTCCCCCGCCATCACGTCCCGCCTGCCTCCCTCCTTGAGATCATCCGAGCAGTGTGAACCGCCGCTAGGAGCGCCTTCGCCTTGGCTCGGCACTCAGCGTCCTCGGCGGACGGGTCGCTGTCGGCCACTATTCCCGCCCCCGCCTGCAGATAAGCCCGTCCCTCCTTCACCACCAGCGTGCGGATGCTGATGGCCGTGTCGAGGTTGCCTGAAAAGTCGATGTAGCCCACGACGCCCGCGTACGGCCCCCGCTTGGTGGGTTCGAGCTCGTCGATTATCTCCATGGCGCGCACCTTGGGCGCCCCCGAGACCGTTCCCGCCGGAAGCGTCGCCCGCAGCAGGTCGACGGCGCTGCGCCCCTCGGCCAGCACCCCTGCGACCTGAGAGGTCATGTGCATGACGTGGCTGTAGTACTCCAGAACCATCTCCTCCTCCACAGCCAAGGTGCCTGGCCTGCACACCCTTCCGACGTCGTTGCGGGCCAAGTCCAGGAGCATGAGGTGCTCGGCGAGTTCCTTAGGGTCTTCCGCCAACTCCGCCGCTAGGCGCCGGTCTTCCAGTTCGCTGCCCCCGCGCGGACGGGTGCCCGCTATCGGACGGGAAACGATCCGCCCCCCGCTCAGCTTCACCAAAGGCTCAGGGGAACTGCCGGCCAGTTCCAGTTCAGGAGTCCGCAGGAAATACATGTAGGGGCTGGGGTTGATCTGGCGCAGGGCGCGGTAGAAGTGGAAGGTCTCGGCTTCGAGGTCGAACTCGAAGCGCTGCGAGAGCACCACCTGAAAGATGTCTCCCGCCAGGATGTGCTCCTTGGCGACCTCCACGGCGGCGCAGTAGTCCTCGGCGCTGCGGTTCGCCTCCACTTCCGGCAGCGGGTCGCTGCTGCGGGGCGGGTCGAGCAGAGGCTCAGAGGCAGGGTCGGCGCCGGCAGAGGCAAACTCTTCCAGTCCGGCGAGAGCCTCCTCGTAGGCGGCGTCGACGGCGTCCATGGCGTCTACGGCGCCGGCATCCACGCCGTCCATGGCGTCCATGGCGACGGCGTCCCCGTCGAGACCCTCGGGGAGGACGACGTTCTGGACGAGGGTGACCCGCTGACGCCAGTGGTCGAAGGCCGCCAACTGCCCGATCATCTCCAGTTCAGCGTCGGGCAGGGAGCGGTCGTCCTCAGCGCCGCTGCCCAGGTTCTCCACTTCGCGCACCACGTCGTAGCCCAGGTAACCCACCAACCCAGAATAAAGAGGCGGCATCCCCTCGATCATCGGAGACATCGGAGAACCGAACCGCTCCGCCAGCGCTTCGACAGCCGCCAGCACGCCCTCCTCGCAGGGAAGCCCCTCCAGAGCCTCGCCTTCGACCTCCAGACGCCTGCCGCGGGCGGTGATCCGCCCCAGCGGACGCCTCCCCAGGAAGGAGAAGCGTCCCCAGTGCCCGCCCTGATCCACAGACTCCAGCAGAAAACCCTCCTCCTGCCCCACGATGCGCTCGAAGGCGGCCACGGGCGTGATGAGGTCGGCCACCAACTCGCAATAGACGGATATGAGGCGCCGCTCCGCAGCCAAGGCCCGAAACCCCGCCCGGTCGGGGATGACGCGGGCGAGGAGACCGCTCACGAAGAGGAGTTAAAGGGGGGAGACGTCCCGAAGGCTCGATAGAAGCACGACCACGCCCCCGTGTGGCAGGCCCCCTCGCCCTCCTGAACCACCCGAAAAAGAAGGGTGTCGCCGTCGCAGTCGTAGTAGGCCTCCTTGACGAACTGACGATTGCCCGAGGTTTCCCCTTTGCACCAGTACTCCTGCCGAGAGCGGCTCCAGAACCAGGTGCGCCCGCTCTCAAGGGAGCGCCTCAGCGCCTCGGCGTTCATCCATCCCATCATCAAGACCTGCCCAGAGGAGTGCTCCTGGACGATGGCGGGCACCAGACCGGCGGCGTCGTAGCGCACCTCCGCCAGTTCCTCCGCAGTGGCTTCGATGCTCACAGGTAAAGTCCGGTGCTGCCTTCTTCCAGACGTTCCGAGGCGACGGCGTGTATGTCGCGCTCCCGCAATATGACGTAGTCCTGTCCCCGAACCTCCACCTCATAGCGGTCTTCAGGGTTGAAAAGCACCTTGTCGCCAGACTCCATGGCTCTCACGTTGGGGCCCACCGCCACCACAGCCGCCCAGGTGAGACGCTTACCGATCTGGGCAGTGGCAGGGATCAGAATCCCCCCCGAGGTGCGTCTCTCTCCTTCCGACTGCCCGATTCTCACCAGAACACGGTCGTTCAGCATCTTGATGGGGAGCTTGTCGTCGGGGCCGGGTGTCGGCCCGTTTAGGTCTGGCTGCGTCTGAGGCACTCTACTGACGCTACTTGCTGAGGCGAAGGCTTGCGTGAATAACCGCCCTGCCGCCCTGGAGCGACCGCAGCGACCGGAGCGACCGACCCGCTGAGGGCGGCGCCCCCTGCTCACCGGCTCGACGCAGCGCAGACGCCGCCTGACCGACCTGCTGAGGGCGGCGCCTCCTGCTCAGAAGGTGGGGCGCACGCAGACGCCCGCCTCCGCCATCACCCGCTTGGCCTCGGCGATGCTGTGGATGCGGTAGTGAAAGATGGAGGCGGCCAGCACCGCGTCGGCGCCCGCCCGAACACCCTCTGCGAGATGATCCAGGTTGCCCACCCCGCCAGAGGCGATAAGCGGGACGTTCACCGCAGCGCTCATGGCGCCCGTCAGAGGCAGGTCGAACCCCTCCTTGGTGCCGTCGCGGTCCATGGACGTGAGCAGTATCTCTCCGGCTCCCAGCGCCTCCGCTTCGCTCCCCCATTCGATGGCGTCGCGCCCCGTGGGGGTGCGCCCGCCGTGGGTGACCACCTCGAAGCCGCTCGGCAGCGATCCCAGGCTGCTCCGGCGGGCGTCGATGGCCACCACCGCGCACTGACTGCCAAACTCCTCGGCGATCTCCCTCACCAGGTCGGGGCGCTGCACCGCTGCGGTGTTCACCGACACCTTGTCGGCGCCCGCCCGCAGCAGTCTGCGAGCGTCTTCGGCGCTGCGTATGCCGCCGCCGATGGTGAAAGGTATGAAGACCTCCTCAGCGGTGCGGCGAACGATCTCCAGTGTGGTGTCGCGTCGGTCGGAAGAGGCCGTGATGTCCAGGAAGACCAGTTCGTCCGCCCCCTCAGCGTCGTAACGCCGAGCCAGCTCGACCGGATCGCCTGCGTCGGTTATGTCGACGAATTCCACGCCCTTGACCACCCGCCCAGCGTCCACGTCCAAGCAGGGGATGACACGCACCACCTTCGTCATCGGGCGCCTGCCGCCCCGGTGTCCGCTCCGGTGTCCGCCCCTCTGGTGTCCGCTCCCCCGGTGTCCGCCCATCCGGTGTCGGTTCCCCTCGTCAGGTCTCGC
Source organism: Acidimicrobiales bacterium (assembly GCA_965242895.1). Taxonomy (GTDB): domain Bacteria; phylum Actinomycetota; class Acidimicrobiia; order Acidimicrobiales; family CATQHL01; genus CATQHL01. The sequence continues at coordinate 52,511 of OZ251507.1, read as the reverse complement.
AACTCCACCGTCCCTTCGTAGAGGGCTTTGCCTACGATCGCTCCCGCTATCTGGCGCCCGCCGCTGCGCAGGTCGGCGAGTTCGACGACATGCTCACGGCGTCCGACGCCGCCAGAGGCGATGAGCGGGATGTCCGTCTCGCTCAGCACCTCAGACAGCAGTTCGCAGTCCGGGCCGATCAGGGTGCCGTCTCGACCGATCTGTGTGACTATCAGAACCTCAGGGCGTGCGGCGCCTTCTTTGGCGGAGGACTCCGCCAGCACATCCGAGATGCTGCGCCCGCTGCCTGCCCGCCACCCTCTTACGGCCACTTCCCTGCCGTGCACGTCGAGCCCGAGCGCCGCCGACCCCAGACCCAGGGCGTGTATCTCACTGATCAGTTCGGGCCGCTCCAGCGCCGCTGTGCCGACGACCAGCCGCTTCACACCCGCCTCAAAGAGGCGGCGGACAGCTTCCAGCGACCGCACCCCTCCGCCGTACTGCACCGGCACGTCCACCCGCTTGGCTATGGCCCCTACCACCTCGATGTTGGCGAGTTCGCCGCTCCGGGCGGCGTCGAGGTCGACGACGTGCAGCCAGCGAGCGCCTTCTTCCTGGAACCGCTCCGCCACCCCTGCGGGGTCGTCGTCGTAGACCGTCTCCGCAGCGAAGTCTCCCTGGTAGAGCCGCACGCACCTGCCGCTGCTCAAGTCGATCGCCGGATAGATCAGCATGCCGCCGCCCAGCATGCCCTCAGCGCAAGGAGTCCACGAAGTTGGCCAGCAGACGCATCCCCGCCGCTGACGACTTCTCAGGGTGGAACTGCGTGGCTGCGAGGCTGCCCCTCTCCACGACGGACGCCACCGCCTCCCCGTAGTCGCACGTAGCAGTCACATAATCGGAATGAGGGACGGCGTAGGAGTGGACAAAATACATCCACTCCCCTGACAGGGCGGCCAGCAGCCTGCTCTGGCGCAGAACGTCTAGGCGGTTCCACTGCATCTGCGGGCGCTTGACGCCGTCGGGCAGCCGCTTCACCACTCCGGGCATCACCCCCAGCCCCGCCCGCCCGGGCGACTCCTCCGACCCTTCGTAGAGCAGCTGCATCCCCACGCAGATCGCCAGGAACGGCGTTCCTGCTTCGACGGCGTCCTGCGCCATCCCGGTCAGGCCGGATGCGTCCATTGCGTCCATGCAGGGGCCGAACGCCCCCACCCCGGGGAGCACCAGAGCGTCCGCTTCGGCGATGACGCCTTCCTCGGCGGTGAGGACTGCTCGAGCGCCCGCCCGCTCAAGGCCCTTCTGGGCGGAGCGCAGGTTGCCTATCCCGTAGTCGAGCACTGCCACGAAAGGCCGCTGCGACTCCCCGTGGGCGTCCCTGTCCGCGGCCTGCGCCAGCGCTGCGTCCCCGTCCGCCCCCAGCATCGCAGCGTCGTTCACGTCGGCTCTGTTCATGCCCCCTGCGAGGCTCTCAGAGGCGCCCGGCGTCGGCGGCGACAGGTGGCCAGGAGGGTGGCCAGGCGGGTCATACGCAGCCTCGCCCCCTCAGAGGGCGCCTTTGGTGGAGGGCAGGCTGTCGCTTTCGATCTTCACGGCGTCCCGCAGGCTGCGGGCAACCCCTTTGAAGGACGACTCCATGATGTGGTGCGTGTTCCGCCCGCGCACCATCACGATGTGGAGCGTCAGGGCGGCCGCCGTGGCGAACGCCCGCCAGAACTCCTCCATCAACTGCGGGTCGAAGGGGCGCTCCCCCAGGATTTTCTCGCCAGGCGGCTCCACCTCATAACACAAGAAAGGCCTGCCCGAGAGGTCGACCGACACGTCCACCAGGGCTTCGTCCAGCGGCACAGACACCGAGGCGAAACGCCTCACCCCCACCTTGTCACCCAGCGCCTCGGCCAGGCAGTCGCCCAGGACGATGCCGGTGTCCTCCACGGTGTGATGGGCGTCTATCGCCAGGTCGCCCCTGGCCTCTATGGAAAGGTCGAAGCCGCCGTGGCGCCCCAATTGGTCGAGCATGTGGTCGAAGAAGGGAAGTCCGGTGGAGACAGCCACCTTCCCCGAGCCGTCTAGGTTCAGCTCGACCTCCACTTTCGTCTCCTTCGTGACCCGCCCCTTCTTGGCTGTCCTGGGGGGTGCCGGCTCGGTCTGAGCGTCGTCTTCCGATCCGGTCTGAGCTTGGCTGTCCGGATCGGTCTGGGCGTCGTCCGCCCGAGCCCCCTGAGGTCTTTTGCCGCGGCGCTCGTCCCTGCGCTGCTTTCGACGCTGCGCTCGGGCTGCGCTCTTAGCGCTTTTCGCCGCCTGCAGCTCCAGCTCCTTCACGCGCCTAGCCAGTTCGTCGATCTTCTCCATCGAGTTCGAAATCTCCCAGTGAGGCGAATCTCCCGTGGAAAATTCTGCCCGAACTTCTATCGGAACCATCTTCTTCGGAAAAAACACAGGGCACCTCGCTTGCTCTCGGTAGGGCGGCTACCGCTTAGGAAACTACCGCTTAGGAAACTACCGCTTAGGAAACTACCGCTTCGGAATACTTCAGGGGGTGGCTGGATCTGATCGTGCAGGTTTGGGCTGGTCATTACATCAATCTTGGACGACAGGTAAGACAAAGGGGGACGCCGCCGGCTCTGGGCGGCTCTGGGTGCGGCGGCTGGCCGGCGGCCGTCAGCATCGCGGATGGGAGTTCAGCGCAGAACCGCAGTCAGGGCGGAGAGGAAGGCGTCGTTCTCCGCCTGGGTTCCGACGGTAACTCGCAGGCAGTCCTGGAGGTCTGGCCAAGAGCTGCAGTTGCGCACCAGCACCGAGTGCGTCAGAAGAGCCCTCCAGACGTCGTCGCCCGAGCGCCCTTCGGGGCGGAACAGAATGAAATTCGCCGCTGACGGCCACTGGCGTACGGGCAGGTCGTGAAGTCCTGCTGCTATCCGCTCACGCTCGCCCACCAAGGCCTTGGCTGCTTCGGCCAGTTCACCCTCGTAGTCCAGGACGATCGACCCCGCCTGCTGAGTGAAGGCGTCGAGATGGTAAGGCAGGGTGGCTTTTTCCATCTCCTCGATGATCCACGACGGCCCCAGGGCGTACCCCAGGCGTGCGCCCGCCAGCGTCCAATACTTAGAGAAGGTGCGCGTCACCACGAGGGGGTATTCCTCTGAAACCTCCAGGCTCGATGGATGGCCGTCCGGCGCTGCGCCAGCACCGCCTGCGCCTGCGCCCGGGGTAGCGACCGAGTTGCCCACGGCGTCCGGCGCCGAGCCCAATCCCGGGTCGAACCCCACCCTGTCGGCGGGCGTGGGCGCGCCTGCGCCGCCTGCTGCGCCGCCGCCTGCGCCCGAACCCGGGTCGGTGAACTGGCGGTAGGCCTCGTCCACTACCAGAAGACCGCCCACGGAGATGGTCGCCCGCAGCGCCGCCTCGATCGTCTCGGGGCGCTCCAGACCCCCCGTGGGGTTGTTCGGAGAGCAGAGGAAAACCATCGAAGGCCGGTTCTCGATGATGAACGACGCAGCCACCTCCGGAGCGACTGCGAAGTCATCGTCTCTGGGGCATTCCAGAACCTCCGCCCCAGTGATGCGTGAGATGTGAGAGTGCAGTGCGTAGGTGGGACTGAAGACGGCCACCTGCCGTCCCGCCCCTCCGTAAGCCAGACACAGCGACTGGATGACTTCGTTCGACCCTTTGCCGGCGAACACCTGCGAAACCGAGAGCGAGTGGAGTGCTGCGATCCGCTCCCTCAGTTCGTGAGCCGACCGAGACGGGTAGCGGTTCCAGTCGATGCCGCCCGCGGCCTCGGCCAGCCGCCTGCGAAGTTCCTGAGGCGGCTTGAAGGGGGACTCGTTGGTGTTCAGCCGCACCGCCACGTCCACCTGCGGGGAGTGGTAGCCCACCATCGCTGCGATATTCCCCCTCGGCGCAGGCCGGATGCCCGGGGGGAGGCGGCGGGCGGCGGGCTGCGGGTCGGCGGCGTGCTGGGCGGCGGCGGGTTGCGGGTCGGGCTGCGGGGCTTGGGGCGGCCGGGCGGCGGCGGGCTGCGGGCCGTGCTGCGGGGCTTGGCCGGGCGGCAAGGCGGCGGCGGTCGGCGGGTCGGGTTGCGGGGCTTGGCCGGGCGCCCAGGCCAGCGTCTCCGCCTCCGCCTCGGCATCGTCCAGCAACTCCAGGCGTCTGTGCACCGACTCGGCGTGCGCCGAAAGTCCTTCTGCTGCGGCCAGGCTCTCCACGATCGGCCCCAGCCTCCGCAGCCCCTGCGCCGAAGCGGTGATGACGTGCATCTCCTTGTAGAAGTCTCTGACCCCCAGCGCCTCTGCGTATCTGGCCGACCGCCCGGTCGGCAGCACGTGGGAGGGGCCGGCCACATAATCGCCCAGGGAGGCGGGCGAGTGCTCTCCGCAGAAGACTGCGCCCGCGTTGCGGACGCCCGCCAGCACCGCTCCAGGGTCGGCCAGCATCAACTGGAGGTGCTCCGGGGCGACGTGATTCACCACCTCCGCCGCCTGCTCAGGGCCGCTCACCAGCACCGCATACCCTGCGCTCTTCAGCGTCTCGGTGATCTCGCCCCGACGGGCAGCCTTGGCTGTCTCCGCAGCGACCGCCGCGCTCACCGCCCTGAGAACGTCGATGTCCCAGGTGAGGAGGCAGGTCATGCCGTCCGGGCCGTGCTCCGCCTGGACGATGAGGTCGAGCGCCGCCAGTTCCGGTCGGACGCTCTCGTCGGCCACCACCACGACCTCAGACGGCCCAGTGAACGCAGCCGCCACTCCGACCTCGCCAGCCACCATCTGCTTGGCAAGCGCCACATAGACATTCCCCGGGCCGGCGATCACGTCTACAGCCGGGATCGTCTCTGTCCCGTAGGCCATCGCCGCTATCGCCCCCGCCCCGCCGACGGCGTAGACCTCGTCCACGCCGGCGATGGCCGTCGCCGCCAGCGTTATGGCAGCTACGCGCCCGTCCGCCCCCGGCGGCACGCAAAGGGCGATTTCCGTCACGCCCGCTGCCCTCGCCGGCGCCGCTGTCATCAGCACGGTGGACGGATAGGCAGCCCTGCCCCCAGGCACATACAGACCCGCCCGTCGCACAGGCACGACGACACGCTGGACGTCCAGCCCGTCGGCGTCTGGGCGAGATGCTGCGCCAAGGTTTGAGGCTGGCTGGGCTGGCTGGGCGGGCTGGGGCGGCGGCTGCGGGTCGCAGCAGTCCAGCCCGCTAGGTGGGACTCGAGTTGCCGGCGCTGCCGCGGCAGATGGCTGCGTCTCGGCGCTGCTGCGGCGGTGGAAGCCCAATATCCGCCCGTGAGCTTCCGTGAGCGCACGTCTGGCCGCCTCGTCGATGCTCGCCAGCGCAGCCTGCCGCTCCTCGAGGGGGACGGCCAGATTCGCCGGCGCCGCGCCGTCGAAACGCTCCCCCAGTTCGCGCAGGGCGTCGTCGCCCCGACGACGCACGTCCCCGATGATCTCTGCCGTGGCTGCCACGGCTTCAGGCGAAGGAGGTGTGTAGGTGTCGGGCAAACTGCCCGGGTCGCGCCCCCGCAGGTCTACGAAAGTGAGGAGGTCGCTGCTGCTCATCGGCTTAACGCTAGCGAAGGGGGGGATTGAACGATGGACGCCGCCAGTGAGAGCAGAACACAGAACGCTCCGCACCGGCGGCTTCCACCGGTTAACTCAAACTTCAAATATGAAGTAAGTTAACTTTAATTATAGCACCTCCGCCGTCGGTTGCGGTGGATGCTTTCGTGGTACGTCCATTAGCCGGTCGGCGGGTCGTCGTCTGGTCGTCGTCGGGCATGTGGACTAGAGACGCCATAGGGGTTCGCCGCTTGCGCCGCCGCCGGCAGCGGCCAGCCATATCCCTCAGGCTGCGAAGGCCGAAGGGCAGTAGTCGCTGCAGACGCAGTCGGCGCAGTTCGGTTTGTGGGCGCCGCACACCCGTCGTCCGTGCAGGATGAGCCGCATGCTGAAGTCGCCCCTCTCATAGGCGGGGATCATCGGGTTGAGCTCCATCTCCACCTTCACCGGGTCGGTGAGTTCGGTGATGCCGAGCCGCCTGACTATGCGACCCACGTGAGTGTCGACGGGTAGACCAGGCAGGCCGAAGGCGACGCTCCGCAGCACGTTCGCCGTCTTGCGCCCCACGCCCGGGAGCTTCACCAAGTCGCGCATGGACGAGGGGATTTCCCCCCCGTGCGTCTCGCAGACGCGCCTAGCCATCCCGATGAGGTTGCGCGCCTTGTTCTGGTAGAAGCCGGTGGAGTGGATGATCTCCTCGAGCTCGGCGGGGTCGCAGTTCGCTAAGTCTTCGGGCGTCGGATATCGGGCGAAGAGGGCGGGGGTGACCATGTTCACACGCTTGTCGGTGCACTGGGCCGAGAGGATGGTGGCTACGAGCAGTTGGTATGGCGAGTCGTGGTCGAGTTCGCAGAAGGCGTCGGGGTATTCCCCTTTCAGACGTTCGTGCGTCTCTCGTGCGCGGCCCTTAGGAGAACGGGGTGTGCCCATGCGCTCAGATTAACCAGACGCCGACGCCAGCAACTCCCCCGTCCAGAGCCGCTTGACGAACACCGAAGCGGGCAGGACGTCTATCCCGTCGTCGGTGCGCCAAGGTTTAGCTTCCGTGCAGACGACGACCATCCGCGTCACCTCGGGATGCGCTCGACGCAAGGCGTGCAACCCTCTCAAGTGATCTATGGTGATCACTTCCCTCGCTTTCGCCTCGATCGCAACCCGTCCGTCAATCAGGAAATCCACTTCCCGTCCGCTGGGCAGCCTCCAATGGCAAACCTTCGCTCTGGGCGCTCTGTATGAGACATACGCGGTGATCTCGTGGAATATCCAGTTCTCGAACGCCTTCCCGAACGCTTCCGACCTCGGTAACACCTCTCCCCTCCTCGCCAAGTGATGAACCACGCCGACGTCGGAGAAATAGAACTTGGGAGAGGTCGCCTCACGTCCTTTGGGGCGCTTCCGATAGGCGGGAAGCCAGCGGCCGATCAGAGTCTCAGTCAGGATGTTGAAATAGTTCTTGACTGTCACACTGGAAACGCCCGTTTCGCGGGCGATATTGGAGAAGTTGACCGCAGAGCCGTCGCGAAGGGCGGCGGCGTCGAGAAAGTCGGAGAACAAGGCCAGGTTGCGCGTCAGCCCTTCGTTCAGGATTTCCTGGCGCAGATAGTCGGAAACGTAAGCCGCAATCTGCTCTCCGGCTTCATTGATGTCTGCAGCGTCGTAGTTCGGCGGCAGGTAGCCGTGGTTCAGCATCCGCTTCAGGTCGAAGTCCGTCCCTAGTTCGTGCGCCGTGAGCCCCGAGAGTTCATAACGAAGCGCCCTGCCACCTAGCAGGTTGACTCCTTTCCTCCGCAGTTTCCTTGCGGAAGAGGCGCAGAGCGCAAAACGCAGGCCGCGGTTCTCTATCAGCCAGTGCACCTCGTTGAGCAACGCCGGCACGTTCTGTATCTCGTCGATGACTATCTGCGTGTCATGGGCGGTTACGCCCTCTGCGACTTCGCGGCGCAGCAGTTCGGGACGGGCCGCATACCTTCGGAGTTCGTCGCTCTTTAGGAGGTCGACCCAGATGGCGTCGGGATAGGTTTTTCTGAGGAGCGTGCTTTTCCCAACCTGTCTCGGTCCCCACAGAAAGAATGACCTACTCCCAGAGTCAGGGAGCATGAGCGCTCGTTCGTGCACAACCCTGATTCTAGAGCCACCTGGAAGCCTTGATTTAAAATTTATGTAAAAATTTAAAGTCTCGCTTTAAAAATTTATAAAAATTTTAAAGTCCCCCTTCAGATTTTCACATCCCAGAGCCGAGGCGCGACGTAGTGCTCCACAGGCTGTCGACGTCCCTTAAGGGACGTCGACCTCATGGCGATCCGATCGCCGGATCGCCGAGTCGCCTGACCAAGTTCCTCATACCTCATCGGTTCGTTGAATGGCTGTCTTGGTGTTGGCAGGGTCGTTGTCGATGCCGAACCACTGGCGGTCTAGACGTTTTGCGACGCAGGTAGTTGTTCCTGTGCCGACGAAGGGGTCGAGCACCACGCCGCCCGCAGGTGAAAACAAGCGGATGACTCGCTCAGCGAGTTCCTCGGGAAACTCGGCTTCGTGACGGTCGTTTCGCCGCACCGAGGAGATGTGCCATACTCCGTGAGAACCCCATTCGGCCCATTCGTCGGCGCTCAAGCGGTGGCGGTCATATTCGGTTATGCCGGGTTTCCAGAAAATGAACACATGCTCAAACTCATCTACAGCCCGGTAGGAGTTGGAATGCTAGCGGCTGTTGGCCCAGCACGGGTCTTTGTGCCAGATGCGCTGGTCGTAGAGGTAGACCCCTGCCTCCTCAGCCCACTCCACGACCATGCAGCCAGTCAGCTTGATCTTGGTTGGCGCAGCGTGCTTGCCACCGCGGACATTATTGTCTTCCAGTCGCCGCTGGATGGTCTGCTCGCTGCAGCCCAGAAGCTTGGCTAAGTCGTGGCGATTGGCAGTTGGATATTTCTGCTTAGTCTCCAGAATTTGCTCCTTGGTGACAGCTACTTTCTTGCGTCGCACATTGTCGGCCTGGAATCTGGGCATGGACTTGTCGGGGAAGCAGAGGATGTCTCCGATATTGACTGCCAGGAAACCGCCTGGCTGGATGATCGACCTGTGGCACTCGATGACCTCTCGGATTAGCTTCTGCCAGTCTTCAAAGCTGAGATGCCTCTCGTAAGACTTGCCGACATAGTAAGGAGGCGACCAGAAACTGAGAGCGACGCTGTCCGCAGGCAGACCTGCGAGTTCGTCTCTGGCATCACCTGTCACGATGCGATTGAAGGAAACTCCCGAGGTGGGGACTGACGTCAAGCAGTCTCGGCTGGCGTATTTGGCGCGCATCTGGTGCTGTGCGTGCGTCTGTGCGGCGTTCTAGGGCGCTTCGCACGCATATCCGTTCCAATTGAACCCCGCGGCGACGCAAAGCTGCTGGCTGCGGAAATTGTTCGAGTTTAAGATTCTGGTCGCGCGTTCTGCTTCCACTGCGGGCACTTGGGATGTGCAATCGTCGATGGCCAGCCACGCAGTGTCGCCCGCCAGCGTCTTAGGCGGGTAACGATCTGAGATGTCTAGCGCCAGTATGCAATACACCGCGCTGCGTATCAGAGAACACGCCGATCTGGTCCAGACGATTAAATCATCGACGGCAGACTTTTCGCAGTCAGCGATTGCGACCTCGATGGCTGCTAATGCCTTTAACACCGAAGCGAACGCTTCCGCTCCCTCTTCCGTTGGTACGACCAATCTCACCCTCTCGTATATCTTTTCGGGGTACCAAACATCGGGATCTATTGGCCACGGACCCAAGTTTTCGCTCTCCCTCTCCAACAGGTCATAAAAATCCCGTGTTGCTTCGTAGTAGTCCTCCGACGCTTCCGCCAGGTCCCGCAGGAAGTTGGGCACTATCACTGGCGTTTCTCCCGACCTCGGGGGAGCGCAGGCTGCAGCTACTAGGCAGACTGCGGCTAGTAGTTTCAGCATTCGTTGTTCCTTTCTCTCTTATGTCCGGGTGTGCTGCTGTTCAAGTCTCAAGGTTGGCCGATTGAAACGGGCTGGTGGCCTTTGGTGTTGCGAGCTGATACCGGGTGCTGCTTTTCCAGTCTTAAGGTTGGCCGGTTGAACCTCCGAGCGTGGTCGATGGCGAAGCATACTCACATACTAGAAGGAGGGTATGACAGGATAGATAAAAACCCTGTTCCCCTCATAAAACGGGGAAAAACTCAATTTGACAAGTTTGATATGTAATTCCCTAAAATTCAGGGTTAGCAATCTCAATTTGCCAAAAGTTAAAGAGATATCTAGCGACTAGACGACCTCCCTAGCGGCTAGACGACCACGACTGGGGGGAGAAGCGTCGTCCCCCCCCCCCCCCGCTCAGCAGCAGGTGCACCGCAGTGTGCTGCTGCGGTCGCCGGGGGGTTGCGCTGGGAGAGCAACGCACCGCAACGTGATGCTGCGGTCGCCGAGGGGCTGCACTGGGCGGTTGATGGGGGCGCTGCCGGTGAGCGCCGAGAGTTGGTCTACCTGCTCCTTCGAGACTTCCAAGGTTTCCGTCATCACTATCCATTCCACGCCTTCGGTGCAGGGCGGCGTGGTGAGGGAGCCCATGTAGGTGTAGTAGGAGATGTCGGCGGGGAGGAAGCCGGCAGAGGTCATCGGGGCAGACAGCTGGGTATCCGACCCGCCTTCCTGCGGAGCAGCGTCGATCATCGACTGGATGGCAGGGTTGGGCGCTCCAAGGCGGAAAAGGACGCTCACCACAGCGAGTTCGCCCGCCGCGCCCTGATGCACTAGGTGAACCTCTAGGGGGAAGCTCTGGCCGTCCACGGTGTGTTCGCTGGGGTTGTGGGAGTGGGTCTGAAGCAGCGTGAACTCGCGCTCACCGAGCCGCATTCGGCTTTCGCCGGCGTGCTCGAGCCTGACAGACAGGCCGGTGTTGACGAGGCGCTCCCCGTCGTCTGCGTAGTTGAAGGCGATCTCCGCTGGTTCCCCTTCCGCGGCGTCGGCGATGTCGACGGGCGACTGCTCTTTGCCCAGGGAGCACTGCGAGAATTCCGACGAGAGACTGCCCCAGTTCGCAGGGGCAACCGCACCGGAATAACCCCACTCAACCAGAGCGGCGGCGCCGCTCTCGAACGAAGCAGCGCCTCCGCTTTCGACTGCTTCAGCCCCCGGGCTTTCCCCCCCCGAGCCCTCTTCTGCGTTGCCCGACGAGCAGGCAGAGCTGATCATGGGCAGGAATGCTAGAAAGAAAAGCGGCGCCGTCCGAGGTTTTGAGGTCGCCTTTGGTCTGGCCGACGTAATAGCAGGCTTCTTCCAACTACTGAGTTTCGAATTCTTCTGGGAGTTGAGATAGGAGGTCAGTGGTTTCCACTCCTAATTGGATTAGTTGGCGGATACGGAGAAGTAATTGGTGAGGAGCGTCCTTGAATAGAAGATTGCGGTCGTTTACGATACCTGTTTCTTTGTGTTTCTTGGGGTAGTATTCTGAAACAAAGATTTGAATAGGACTTTTTCCTGCTAGACGGTAGGTGTGAGCACCTGGTGGGATTTTGCCGATTGTGATGTGCTCGTTAACCCTGAGTGTGGCTCCATTGTCGGACCACTGCATCTTCTTAGGGCAGTAGAGGGGGTTGAGGAACTTCTTGCGGTTTTCACTTCTGTCTAGAATCTCTGGTAAGTTTGAAGTGTCATCTACTTCAACTTTTCGTAGATAATCCTGCGCTTTCGCACTCATCTTCCAGCGTAGTTTGTCGTACTCCCACCCATCCAGTTTGTCATAGCCACAGTGTAAGTCTGCTAACTGCTTGCCAATTCTACTGAATGTCCAGAAGTCGGCTGCGAACGGAATTCGGGCTAATTCTTTCTTCACATCGTTCTTGTATTTTGTGCGGTACCCATCAGAATGTAAGATGCCGTAGCAGTAGTTAAAGACATCTTCCTTAACGATCATCGTATCCTGATAGTGCTTTCTGAAAAGCAGTAAAGTGGAATCCAAAATGTTGTCCACCCAGACGCGCCCATCTCCTGCAGGTCGTCCGTGAAGCGGCCCATTGACGCTTTCAACATCTGGTGACTCAAAGCCACCTCCCAGCGTCTTTTCTTTTGGTTGTTCCAGTCGATATCTCGGAAAACACTGTGCTTTTTCCAGCGAACTCAAATCTGGAGGCAATAGATGACATACCGTCCTGAACCCTGATGTCGTCCCAACCCCTGCTATAGAAATTGCTCTCTGAGACGATTCGATATCTGGAGAAGCACTGAGTTGCCCCGTTGTTGAGGTGCAAATCTGGTGGCAGTTCTGTGGCAAGGCAGTCGAATACTGAATGCCCGACTCCTGCAATGCAAATCGCACGCTGGCGGGGGGGGGGGGGGGGGGGGGCTCATCTGCAGCCTTGCTAGGCTCAGGTGGAGGGTTTTCCAGATCACTTTGTCCAGCAATTTGGTTTATTTCAGACTGAACTGGAAACATGTCATTTAGTCTGGATTGACTCCAATTAAAGTGCTTGTGCCATATCACCCATTGCGACAGAAATGGTCGACACATGATTTCAACAACATTTTTATTGGAAAACATCGCAGGCTTCTTAGCAGCCAACTTTTTAGCGGGCATCAATTTCCACTTTAAAATCTTAGCTTCATCCTTATCAACAAAGTCAGGTTCAGTAACATTCAGAGATAACTTACTATTAAAAAGATTAGTCATTGCTTTGCCCCTAGCAACTGCTATTTCCTTGTTCGGGCAGATAGCAAGATGATCTTGTTGAGTGATAATACCGTTAGAATACAAACCGAAAATGGCATCTCCCTCAAAATTTTTCTTTGTTTTCGGGTTTCCGATTGATACGAATTCTTGATATTCGCTCTTGCCTTGATCAATCCAGTCACCTCGATCATCAACAGAGACAACTTGCCAGTTAATTTCACTAGAATCTACCAAACCTTCACATCTAGTTAATCTTGCCAGTTTCTCATTCGTTGTTAGGTGTTCCATATCCCAATATTTAACGCTTTTGCTGGAGTCAGTTGGGACGCTGGATTTGACAAGGATAACTATCTGAGTACCAACTTTATTTGGGAAAACGGACCCACCTTCTCGTTTTCGTTCGTTAGAAGCATCTCCTGTCACCAATTTTCCCCGTAAATTGGTGACATACGCATGATCAAATTCCTCTTCAATTACCCTTCGAATACCTGAACCTGAACTACTAGTCAACCATCCATTATTTGTGACGAAACCTATCACACCTTTACCATTGATTCTGTCTGATGCCCATCGCAAGGCAAGAATATACGTGTCATACATTGCTATCTTTTTCGCATCCGTAGCAGCTGCACCAAATGTCTCTGTTACTCTCTGGGCAATGTAAGGCCAAGCTTTAGCTGGTTTAGCAGACTCTCCTGCCTCTATTGCTGCTTGCCATGGCGGATTGCCAACAATGACAGTAATCTTCTTTTCATCTTGTCGGATAGCTCGGTCGTAGTTTTCTTTGGTGGCTTCGGAGGGGAAGTTGAGTTTGGTTTGCTTTTGAACTGGTAGTGACATTGTGAACGTGTCTGCTAGCACTCCATTTTCGTATGGTACATACTTCCCTGGTTTCCTAGTCTGATATGCTTGTTCTAAATTGACTTCTGTTGCCCAGTAGGGTAGAGCCATAATTTCTGTGGAGTGAAGGTTGTGGCGAAATTTATGTTCTAATTTGGCATCTGGAAGTAGTTGTTCATTTTGGACAAGTCTTACCAAAAAAGTGCCGGTGCCCGAGAATGGGTCTAAAACTTCTACATTTTCTGAGGCAATTCCGTCAGGGACGCCTAGTATTTCCTTTAAACTCCAGTCCACACTGCGCAAAATAAAATCTACAATCTCAATTGGGGTATAAATTACGCCGTATTTTCTTGCTTCATTGGGGAATGCTTTACGAATAAAATCCTGATAAAGATGTTTGATAAGGTCTTGGCGGTCTTTGGGCCGATCTATAGCTTCTGCGCTCTCGATGACCGACTGATAAAAATTTTCTAGGTTTGCGGCTTCGTTCTCCAGTCTGTATATACTCAGTCCTTCAACAAGTTCAGCCATTGCTGATGAGATGGGGCTGTCCTCAAAATATTGGGGCGACCCGAACATAGCGTTGAACACTGGCTTCATTACAATAAACTGGGCTAGCATACTTATAACTTCATGCGAAGTCGCTCTGGTCCCAAGTGTGGCATATAACCCTTCGGCTGTTTTGTCAATGAGAATCCGTACCACCATTTCTTTTTCATGTAAGTTGACAAGGCGTTGGTGGATCGTTTCGTAGGCGGTGTGAGCATCTCGGGACCAAGTGTTCCAGTAGTGGCGGTCGCCCACTTTTTCCAAGGTTGTTGAGGCAATATTTTTAAGAATGTAGGAGACAGCTTCATCTAGCTGAGTTTCTAAGAGTTCTCCTAGAGGAAGGGGCAGAGTTTCAAACACTTCAATTGGTGTGGTTGTAACAGGTTTGCCGCTGTGATCGAACTGTAAGTTTTGCCCATTTTGCCCATTTTGGGTACTAGAAAATTCCGGGGCTTTACCTTCCGGAGTCTCCCAGAGACCTGAGGCATCTACTACTTCTTTCCCCTCTCCGTCATCTTTGTCTTCCTTTGCCCGATTTTGGGAAACAGACACACTGCCCGATGTGTCGCCAAGATTTTCTCCGAAACCGATCACTTTTGATGAAAGGTCATCTTGAGTCGTAGTGCAGACCATATTAGCAGGCAATCTGTAGCCCTCTAATCCGATAATTCCAAGTTCTCTGGCAAAGCGTTCATCGTGAGAACGCAAAGCCCTCAGCACTGCCCATGTTGTTTTCCAGAAATCGTCGCCGCGAATGTATTTGCCAAAATCTTTAGTTGTGTCAGGCAAAATCAGAGGCAAGATAATGTAGCCAAAGTTTTTGTGCTCCACTTTTCGCATTACTCTGCCGACTGACTGAACAATGTCTATTTCTGAGCCTTTGGGTTGCAGGAAACACAGAGCATCAAGGCTGGGAACGTCCACACCTTCCGAGAGGACTTTGGCGTTAGAGAGAAGTCGAATTTCTCCGTCTTGACGGGCACTGTCCAGCCAGTGCAATTTCTCTGCTCGCTCATTTGCTCCCATAGTGCCGTCTACATGCTGAGCTGTTATAGTCGGCTCGTCTTCATTGTCTGCTAGCGAATCCAGATATTCTGCAAAGATGGGAAATACATTGGCGAACCGCTTACTGTCTATTTTTCTTGTGGTATAGACAATAGTTTTAGCCAGTGGTTGCCAGCCTGCGGTGTCATGTCGATTTCCTCTGAGAGTGTTGTAGAGGCCAATCATTTGAGCGACCGTGCCTTCGGTGAGCATTTTCGCTGAATGCTCTGTGAGTTCCTTGGCTGAGTCGGTGTGGGCGAACTTGTGTAACACATCCTGGCAAAGGCCTGAGGGGGATTGAGACAGTACCACTTTGTAATCAGAAAGAATGTTCTTACTTATGGCTTTTCCAAAAGACAACCGATAGCACTGCTCACCGTAAACATTGAGATCATCCATGCTCCAGATGGACTTCTCTTCTTGCTTTTTGCGGACTTTGGCGGCTTCAGTGAAGACTTTTGGAGTGGCGGTCATGTACACTCTTTTGTTGATTTTAATTGACTCGTGAGCCAACTGGAACGGCCCAATATTTCCCTCTAGGTCGGTGTGACTGTTGTTGTCTTTCTCGACGCCTGTGGTCCGATGAGCCTCGTCCATAAATCCGAAATCGAAGTCTGGTGCTCCCAACTTTTGAGCTTCTAGTACTTGAGGAAGGCTCTGGTATGTGGAAAACAGCACCAGCATTGTTTGGTGGTCAAGCGATACTGCCATCTGCTGCATTATTTCTTGCGAATCTGTGGTTGGCGGGATTTCAAGTTGAGCTAAATCTGCCGCTCGACGCTGCCCCGAGCCACCAGCTTTTCCCACTTGAGTATCTGAACACACGGGAATCACAGCAAGTTTTACTCCCCTGCCTTCAAAGTCTTCCTCTTCGCACCATGCTCTTATGGTCTGAGCCATCAATGCCAAAGACGGAACCGCGTAGAGTACGCGCTTACCCCCGCCAGCCAGTTCTTCTGTTGCTATCTGAGATGTATAGGTTTTGCCTGACCCGCATGCCATTACCAGGGTTGCTTTCTGGTTTTTTCGAATATTGAGTTCCTCTTTCAATTTCTCGATTGCTTCGCGCTGATAATCACGAATCTTTTTTAATGGCTTGCGGACTAGCATTCCTTTGCCAGCTGTAGCAAGTTCTCCCCAGGACACATTTGCCTGCGACAACACCATCCCAGCCAACAGCTGCACATCGTTGTCCAAGAGTTGCTGTTCAAGGTTTCTTGAGACACCAAACCCAGAAAATGCAACGATTCTGTCCTCGTATTTTGAGGGTGAGGCATTTGCGATAAAACTATCCACATCGCCCTTCCCCAACTTTTTTGTCGAATCGCTTTTGAACTTGCATTGGACAGCACATAGACCACCGTCATAGCGGACAGCCACGATGTCTATGCCCTTGTCTTGCTTAGATTCAGTCCTTCCGGCTGCCCAGTCTTTCCAGAGGTGCACTTCGGCAAACCGCTTGCGATAAAGCGGGTCGGAGGTTAAAAAAGCAACGATGATGTCTTCCCACCTAGAGCCTTGGGCCTTTCTCGTGGGCAGGTCGGCGATCATTTTGACCACCAAACCGTAATCTGTGGTTTCAGATGGCCCTGAACTAGTTAACTCTCTGTTATTTAGTCGAGCTTGGTGTGAGGGCATGTTTTGATCCTTGCTCGAGAATCAGGAGGAACCGAGCAGGTGGCTCTGTGGTATGAGCACAAACTTTGATGGCAATTTCGGTCGCAAGCTAGACCTCCTTAGCTATTGTCTTGTGCAAATCGTAAAGTCTAGCTTCGAATTTGCAAGATTTTAAGTTGCTCTTCAAATCTGCGTGATGGAGGCTTCGTAGGCGCGGTTGGTGCTATGGCGGACGAAGCCAAGCCTTTCGTAGAGGGCGTTGGCGGCGCTGTTGTCGGATTCCACATACAGCATTCCCACACTCAGCCCTTTGGAGTGCAGATGCGCCAACCCCGCCAGCACTAGGCTGCGCCCGATGCCCAGACCCTGGAAGTCCGGGTCGGTGGCGATGGCGTATATCTCGCCGAGGCGCGGGGTCTCGTCGGCGTGGATTTTCGTCCAGCAGAACCCTGCGAGCCTCCCGTCGCGTTCGTGCAGGAGGAAGCCCGACGGGTCATACCAAGGCTGTGCCTGGTCGGCCGCCAGATCGCTTGGGTCGAGCGAGCCCTGCTCCGGATGCCAAGCAAACGCCCGCCGGTTGGCCTCCAGGAACGCCTCTGCATCCTCAGGACGGAACGCCCTGACCGGCAGCGTCGAAGCAGGCGCCGGCAGCGCCCGCCGCAACTGCCAGAGGTCTCGGTAAGGCTGAAACCCCAACTCCCCCATCCAGCGGTCGTGCTCCTCTGCGACCTCCTGTATCCAGATCTGGCACCGCCCCCCTCCCGATTTGCGAATCTTCCCCAGCGCCCTCTGCAGCGCCCCAGTGTTTTCCGCTGGATCGCCGCGCAGTGTCAGCGACCAGTCATACGAAGGACTCGGCTGCGAAAACTGCACAGGCACAGGGTTGAGGGTATTGCTAGGATCCGATTTGCAGGTTAAGCCGGGCGCACGCCCTGCTCGGCGCTGCCGAAGCGGTGGTGAGGGAGTTGCCAGGCCACGATTTTGCGAAGAGCTCAACGATTGTTTGGCGAAATACTTGTTTCCTAACTAAACTTACTGTATGATTAGTAAATATGTTGCAGATAAGCCAACGCCCACTGACCGGTTCCAGTGCCGACAGGGAACTATTCGTTGATCGCATTAGCGAACTGGACCGCCTCAAAAAGGCGTGCCAACTCGGCTTCAATATCATCGTTCTTGCTGAGAGGGGGGCAGGTGTTACCTCGCTCATGCGACAATACCAAGCTTGGTTTGAGGAATGGGGGGCAGAACTGCGCGTACCCGCGCGTTGCTATTTAGTAAACGGTGACCGTGCTGCAAACCTAGAAGAACTTGTGGATGCGATCAGCGTAACCATCGCAGGAAGATGGACATCTTCCCCAATTTCGGATTCTCAGAAAACTTACACCGACTATAGGGACAGGTACCTGAAAACACTGACAGAGGGCGGGTACAGCGACCCAATCATTGAACTCTGGGATCTTTCTAACGCTGCTTTTCAAGAAACTCAAGGAGCGGGAGCGGTCATTGTGCTCGACAACATGCACAAGCCGGAACTAGTACATAGGCTATTTGGCCGACACCGGGATGAGTTATGGGAGATGCCGGTTCAATGGATCGTCTGCGGACGCATATCACAACGCGGCGAATATCTCGAGCCTCCTGCAGATGCTTTTTTCGACACAGAATTAATCATGAGCCCTCTTGACGGCGCATCGTCTCGTGAACTGTTGGAACGCCGATTGGCTGCTACAAGGTCAGCAAGGTCAGGTGTCCTTGAGAGGATTCGAGCCGAAATGGAAGAAATAATCGAACGAGGAGGCGGCAATCCTCGTCGACTTCTTGAAGAAACCAGAATGGTTGCGCTTCGGGATTCGGAAGAAACCAAGGCTGTGAAGCGACTTGTTGAGGTTGCGGCCCAACTCGGTTCTACAGAAATGAACGCACTCCGCCACCTACTGTCGCAAGGAGCTCGAAGCGCTTCGGACAAGGAGTTACATGAATCTCTTGGAGTTACTCGAGCGCGTGCCACCCAGGTTCTTAACCGACTTGAAGCTTGGGGTATAGTACATTCTTTTGTGGATAGAAGTGGTATAGGTCGACCTCGCAAGCTTTACATTCCCAACTTCACTTACGCAGAGTTGCCTGACAAGGAGGATGATGAGTTCTGATCTGCTTTTTCAACTTCGCAAAGCCCATGCTTTTGATCATGTCCCAATGCGGCATGATCTGGGTGTCTATCATGTCCCATTTGATGAGTTGTTAGAAACTGGGACGTATGAGAAATTTCTCAGAAGTTCTGCTGAGCGCGCAGAAAGAACAGCAATTATAGGAGTCTCCGGTTCCGGAAAGTCGAGTTTGATAGAACACACTTTAGGTCCAGCGGTACCCAAGGTGGCCCCAATTCCTGTTCCTGTCTCTGCCGAACCAGCAGATGTGGTTACGAACGTTCAGTCAGTTGCGAGTCGCCTTATTCAAACTCTTGTGCGAAATTCAGATCTTAAGGAAAGTGATCGTTCGCGTGCACTCGAAAGTGCATCATCAAAACGGTTAGTATCTTCACCGAAGAATCGCCTAGATGTTAGCTTTGGGTTTTCCTGGATGGGGCCGAGCATGCGTGCAGAAGTCAGACGTCAAGCACCTTCTGATCTTCTAATAGATCGCAGTGCTGACGAGACACTTGAAGTAGTGGTGCAACTTCTGACATCAATCATAAATGATGATCTCACCCCAATCTTGATTTTCGACGACACGGATAAATGGTTCCGATCTCCAGGCAGCGACACAGATTACTATAAACTAGCACTCAACTTTTTTGACGATGTTTTACCTGTTTTCTGCGAGCTTCCTGCTGGAATTGTTGTGGCTTTACACAGTAACTATGTCGCCAACGAGTCTGTGAAGGAAAGTCTTCCGAGCAGTATCGGGAATCGTCTTGAAATTCCCATCCTCCCATCAGCAGAAGCTTTAGGTAAAGTCATCCGATCTCGGATTATTGCTCACTTGTCTCCAGAAGAACCTTCAGAAGTTCCTGAACTCATCGATTTCCTAGAAGAGTCTGCGTTAGAGCGCCTATTTGAATTGCATCAAGGAAGGTTTAAAGGTTCTCTGCGTGAAGTAATTCGTGTGGTTCACACGGCTTTAGCTCAGGCTTGCGACGATCGATACGAGAAACTAACTCCAGAACTTATCGATTTGGCAGCGAACACCTGGTAGCTAAACAAATTCTGCCCGCAGTTGCGCTTCAGTTAGGACGAACTTCGCTGGTGGCTAAAGCTCTAACACTCCCCAGTCAAGAGCCCTAGGGCTGTCCTGTCCGCCCTGCTCAGTTACCAGTTCGACGAGGGCGACTAACACTCCCCTGCCAAAAGCCCGAGAGCCACCCCCCTACCGCTCGGTGTGGGTGGCGAGGATGCGATGCAGGTCGTCCCCGGGCTTGTACATGTCGCACGCCCAGCGCCCGAAGCCGCCGTGGGAGTTGACGGCGCATACCCACTCCTTCAGGTATTTCTCCTTTGAGTAGTCGATTTCCATCGGGTCGCCTTTGACCTCCAGCACCAGGGTGAGGTCGCGGTCTAGGCGGACTAGGAAATCCGGGATGTAGCGGCGCGGCACTCCCCCGTGGAAGTACTTCACCTCAAAACCCAGGTGGTCGTTTTTCACCCACGACTCCACCAGGTCGCTTTCGTCCAGTATCTGCGCCGCGGTCGCCTCTAGCCCCGAGTCGTAGACGCAGCGGTTGATGTGGCATTTGGCCGCCAACCCGTTCGGCTTCCCTGTCCACCAGCGATCCATGTCGCCGGTGGAGAGAATCGGCTGTTCGGTGTTGAAGATCGGCGCTAGACGCTCCAGGTTGGACATACGAATGGAATCGGCGATGTGGCCGATTATTTTCCTCTCGTTGTGGCTGATCAGGGTGTTGCGGGACTTCCCCCCGGCGCCTGTGAACACAAGCTTGTCTGAAGCCACGAACTCCTCGAGACGCTTGAACAACTCAAAGCAGATGACGGCTCGGTTGCCGGAGAGCTTCCCTGTCAGAGTCGTGGTATCCCGCTCGTTGAGTTCGTAATACAAGTTCTCGGCCACTCTGAAAAGTATGTGTTGTAAGCGCTCCTCGAAATCCGAAATTTCGTGCGACATGCTCTCGTCTTGGACGCCGTCGATGCTCGGAGCGACCTCCGCCCTCGTGGGTTGCCCAGAAACGTCTATCCGGAGTTTTCCGACGCTGTCCCAGTCCAAACTCAGTTGCGGGCGAATATCTCGCTGAATGCGGTCGACATTCGGAAAGGAAATCTCAAAGCGCCTCTTTTCAGGGTCGGGGGCGATCGCCTGCTTAGGACGCGGAGGTTCGGGAACCGCATATCCCTGGTCTTCGTGCGGCAAGAAAGCGAACGGCACCCCGAAGACGTTCACGAAGTCCTGATCGAAACGACCCGTCTTCGGGTTGATCTCATAGTTCGTGCGCCGCAGGCCTCGCCCCACCACCTGCTCGCAGAGGAGTTGACTGGTGAACGCCCTCAAACCCATTATGTGGGTGACGGTTTTAGCGTCCCAGCCTTCGGAGAGCATCGCCACGGAGATCACGTGCTGAATGTGCTCGCCCGGCTGACCTTCCTGACCCACCGTGTCGACCTGTCGGCGCAAGAACTCCGCCGACTGCTTATTGGTCAACTTTCCTCTCTTGCGCCCACTCCTGGCGTTTCTGCCCTCGTCCCTCCCCCCGCCGCCGTCGTCTGCGCCGTTGCCGTCGCCATCGCCGATAGCCCTCTCGTCGAGTTCGGCGATGGGTGTCTCCGATGGTTCGGCTGTCGTCAGCGCCCTCTCGTCGAGCTCAGCGATGGGTGTCTCTGAGAGTTCGGCTTTCGCCAGCGCCTTGGAGTCGATGTGCAGCGTCTGTTCGGATTTGGGCATTTCGGGCATGCTTAGCCCGCCATTGTCGAAGGCGTATTTGATTCTCGCTGCCGTTTCCGTGCGGTTCGCCACCGTGATCATCACCGGCGGGACCGGATGCCCGCTTTGCTCCCAGAGTTCCCTGGTCTTCTGCCAGTCGCTGCCCAACAGGCGGTAAGCAGAACGCACCAGGTCAGGGAGTGGCTCTTCCGGTTTCGCTGGGCGGTTGAGGTCGCCCTTTACGTCGTTGTTGCCGTAGATGTGATACATGCGCGACTTGAGGGTCTTAGCGTCGGGCGCCGCGTCGTCGCGCACCACCACCCGCGGGGTCTTGACCAGTCCCGACTCGATGGCGTCGTTCAGACCGAAGTCGCTCACCACCCAGTCGAAGAGCTTCTCCTGGCCGGCCCTTTTGCCTTTGCCGCCCGGGATGAACGGGGTGGCGGTGAAGTCGTGGCAGCGCAGGATGCCCCGTGTGCGGTGGATGCGGTCGAGACCTTCCACCCATTTGGTGGCTTCATCCAGTTCGGCTTTGCGGAAGTCTGCGGAGGTTCGCTCTGGCGGTATCCGCCAAGAGTGGTGTGCTTCGTCGTTGATCACCAGCAGGTTGCGGGCGTAGGCCATGTCCCCCATCACCTCACGGACGTAGGCCTCGTCGCTTTTGGGGCCGCGCTTGTCCACGCCGCGCCGCTTGGCGATCCTCTCGGCGCTCTCCCACTGCAGGGCGTGCCAGTTGCGAACCTCCACCCTTCCCTGCCGCAACTTCTCCCGATAGGCC
This sequence comes from Acidimicrobiales bacterium, assembly GCA_965242895.1. Taxonomy (GTDB): domain Bacteria; phylum Actinomycetota; class Acidimicrobiia; order Acidimicrobiales; family CATQHL01; genus CATQHL01. The sequence continues at coordinate 30,616 of OZ251507.1, read as the reverse complement.
GTCGGGACGATGTTGAACTCCTCGTAATAGTTGTTTTCGGCCTGAGGGCGGAGCACCTCCAGCCTGCTGCGCACCGTGAGGCCGGGCGCTACTACCAGCACGTGACGGGAGAAACGGGTGTCGTTGCGGTATGTCACCTTGTTGAGTATCTGCCAAGCCGTCAGCATGGCCATCACGACGGTCTTGCCGGCGCCCGTGGCCATCTTCGAACAGAGACGGGTGAACTCGCTGCCGTCAGAAGGGACATGGATGCCGACCCGTTCGGAGGAGGGCGCCTCCGTCAGCCAGATGAGCGTCTCGATGGCTTCGATCTGGCAGAAGAAAAACTGCCGGTTTGCGAAGCCTTCACGATCTCTCCAGTGATCAAGCAGACGCTTAGTCACGCCCGTGACGCCCGGGTGCTCGTTTTCACGCCATTCGGCCACACGCGGGCGGATGCGGTTGACGAGTTCGAGGGGCGTGAATTCCCCCTGCCCGCCGTCCGCTTCTTCGGCGGCCGGGTCCCCCATCAGGTATCCCGCTGGCCGCCTGCCTTCTGCGCGGACAAAGGAACTGGTTTCCTTGTCGTAGTCCCAGTGCTGCGATGGTTCTGTATAGGGAGAGTTGATGACCAGTTGCTTAATGCCGCCGGATTGAGCGCTGCTGACCTGCTCCTCGCCACCAGCCCGCTCGTCGCCGGCGTCGTCGCCTTCGATCATGATGGGTCGCCGAGGCTGCGAAGAGCGAGGCTTTCGATGCCGCGGTCGTCCACGATCTTGACGGCGACTCGGTTGTGCTCGCCCGCTTTGAAAGGCAGCGAAGTGGTGCCTTCGTACGCCTTGACGAGCTTCAAATCGACGCTGCTGCGAAGCGCCTTAGCCAGTTTCTCCCAGCCGTGTTTCTTCTTACTCATCGGGAAGAAGACCTGTCGTGGGAAGAGGCTGCGCCCGTCGTAGTCGGTGTCCAGTAGCCAGACGGCGATCTGGTTCCGGCCACCTGAGATGCGGTTCCCGCACTTCAAGGAGAAGTAGTCAAAGCCCCGCACCGAGACTTGGTATTTCTGCTCTTTCAGTTCCGTGAGTGTCTCGATTTCTATATCAGGCTGCCCGATCAGCCAGAAACTCTCGTTGGAGGTGCGGTTTTTCTTGAGGTCGTCGGTTTGCAAATCAGTGTTCATCTCCACCCGCAGGAGGGTGGTTCCTGGCCAGTTGGTCTCGTCGATGTCCTTGGCTGCCTCAGGGTCAAACTGGAACGCCGCAAAGATCAGGAGGTCGGGCTGAGGCACATGCGTTGTGGCTTCTTCCACCGCCCGCTCCACTTGCCTCTGCTCCAGCGGAGCATGTTCAGGGCCGAAAACGACGGCTGCGCGGTGCGAAACTCTTTCTTCAGGGTTGCCCGGATCCTCAGCGAATGCTTCCCCAACGGCGGCGAGATGCATCGAAGGCAGGGGCTCGAGGCGGGTGAACCTGATCCTCTGCCCTGCCTTGCCTCGAATGCCGGTGGCGAGCAGTTCGCTGACCCACTCGGTTTGACGGCTGCTCGGGCTGCTGCGAGCGACGGAGTTGTCGGCGGCTTGGGGTTCGGCAGGTTCGACAGCAGATTCGATATCTGCAAGCGTTCCATCCGTGGAGTAGGTATCAGGGGACAGAACGGTTGGAGACGGAACTGCTTCAACCGTGAACGGGCCTGTCACGCGATCTTTGCCTGAATCTTTTTCGGGCTGATCGTAGAGAGTAGTGAACTGCGGGGGTTCGTCGTAAGCGAGGATAGCGGCCGAAACTTTGGGGACCGTCTCATATTTGAAACCACTGTCTACTCCCTCCTCAGGCCGAGCCAAGGTGTAATAATCAAAAGTAGATGTCATGAGCCGTTGGCGAGCAATGTTGAGAGCTACTCGTGAGGTGTCACAAGTAATCCAACGTCTGCCCCATTGTTCAGCTATATAAGCAGTTGTACCGCTGCCACAAGTGGGATCAAAAACCAAGTCTCCAGGATCTGTAGTCATCAGCATGCAGCGCTGAATTACAGACCGAGACGTTTGGACTACATAGCGCTTGTCTGAAGGAGACATTGTGCGATCCCAAATATTATGTATCTTCTTTCCGGGCACTTCGTCTTCGTATAGTTTCCAACGTAAAGTTGAACTTTTGCTAAAAGTATGCAGACGATTGCTTTCACCTAGAAATTTTAACCCTTTATGCGATACACTCCAATGGAGTGTATCGGGACAATAAAAAGTTACACCATTCCAAATAAATAACTCTGAACGACCTGTTGTTGAATATCCTTGCGATTGCAAGGGCATTGCTTGAAACAATCGGGAACCGCTAGGAAGATGTTTATCAGGATCCAAGCGCTCTTCTGAAGTTAGTTTTCGACATTCTCCGCTCGATAGCTCTACACATCCATAAGAATCGGTGAAGTGCTCAACAATTTCAGACCGATTGAGTTTTTCATACAATTGATAATATTTAGTTTGCGTTTTTTCTTTGGCATACCAAAGAAGATAGCTACTGACTTCTGCTAGATACTTTGTTGAAGAACTGGCAGTAGTCCTGTAGGATATAGTGCTCATCCGATTACCGGCTCCAAAAATCTCATCCATCATCAGCGCAACCCTGTGCACGTTTTCGTCACCGATTTGTACGAAACAACTACCAGAATCGCTCAGCAATTCACGCGCTAGTGCCAGGCGGTCTCGCAGATAACTTAGGTAGGAATGTATGCCTAATTCCCAAGTGTCGCGGAAAGCTTTTATCGTCTCGGGCTCACGGGTTAAGTGCTCGGCTTTGCCGTCCCTCACTTCTCGCTGATGCACGAATGGCTGAAAATTAGAGCCGTATTTGATCCCATAGGGGGGATCGATGTAAATCATCTGCACTCCCCCGCCTAAATTCTCTTTCTCCAGCAAGCTGTTCATTACAAGGAGGCTGTCACCTGCTATTAGGCGGTTACTCCAGCCGTGTGAGTGCTTATAAAACTCGATTGCCTTGTGAAAGGGAGGGTTTTCCTCTGGTAACTCAAACAAAGATTCTTGATCTGGGGCGCCCTCTTTGTCTGGGGCGCCCTCTTTCTTTTGGACAGCTGCAATGATGCTGCGGGGGTCGATCCGTTCATGCACATGCAGCGAAACTGTGGGCACCGTAAACTTCTCGCGCTCTTCCTTCTCTGCCCAGGCCAGTTCAGGATCAGAAGGCTGAATATCTGATTTGCCTCCCCAGGTCAGTTCGGGGTCGATGTGTGAGTCGTGCTCGTTTACTTGGCTCGGTGTATGGAAGTAAACTTTCGAGCCTGCCTCAGGGTCGGTTCTGCTGTTCACTAGACCGACTTGAGGATTATTGAGGCGTTCGCTCCCGCTGTGGTCATAGTTCTCAATCGGTTTGCTTGTTTTGCGCGGCATCAGGGCAGTTTACGCAGGGACGCCTCGACCGCGTCCCATTCTTGCGGAGGTCTATCCGGAAGCAGCGCCCTCAGCGCAAGCCGTCCAGGGCGCGAATGGTGAGGCTTTCGATGCCGCGGTCGTCTACGATTTGAAGGCGACTCGCTCGGTCTGCCTGCTTAGAAGAGCAGTTAGATGGTGCTCTTGTGTGCCTAATGAGGTTCGGGTCGATAGTGCTACGAAGCGTTTCGCAAGCCTTTGACAGCCGAGGTTCGTTTGCTTATGAGAAAGAAGACCTGGCGGGGGAAGAGGCTGTGCCTCCTCATAGTCGGTGTACAACAACCAAACGGCTATATGGTCTTGCTACCGGATATGTTCCCTCCGGAGTTTGGGAATAAAGAAAGCAAACCCGTCTGGCTTCGCGAAAAATGATCTCCCCAAATATGACCAAAGCAACCTCTTTCCCTAACGATGTCGCCCAATCTCACTTGTTGCCAGACGATCCAGAACTTCTCGAAGCCACAGCAAGCATTCTTGAGAGGCACGACAATGTGGACCTTGAGGCCAATATTCGTGCAGCTGTGGTGCACTTTTTGGTCATTACAGGCTTGGCTGCCCGCAAGGAAATCAAGGAAGAGAACGACCGCATTGACATCCAATCTGAGCATCTCATTATTGAGGTCAAGCAACGTATTGGCAAACGCATTGAACCTAACACAGAACATATTCGCCAGCTAGACCGCTACATAGCCGAGGCGAGAGCCGCAAACAAACCTGACCGCCTAGGCGTGCTTACCGATGGCAAGTATTGGGTGTTGCGACTGCCACATATTGAAGAGAAGAGCATCGCTCCGCCTTACGCCTTCTCCCTCCGAAACAAAGACGATGGCTATCGGCTATACGAGTGGCTGCTGACTGAGACCCGTGTCATCGAATCTTCTGGCAGGCTACCCAACGAGGAAGAGGTGCGCCGTTCTTTCGGCCCCGGTCCCCGCTTTGAAAACGAAATCGCTGCCCTTGCAAGTCTTTATCAAGAGCACAGCCCGACCATCGCTGTCAAGCGTCAACTCTGGGCCGACTTGCTCACAGCCGCTCTTGGCGTCAGTGTCAAAGAAGAACCTGATTTGATTCAGCTTTTCCTGCGCCACACATATCTCTCTGTTGTAGTCAGCTTGGCCGTCCAAGCTGCGTTCGGTATAGACCTGCGAGAAAAAGCAAGATTAGACGCCGTCAAACTGCTTACAGGTGAAGCGTTTCGCTCAGAAATAGGCGTCCAGGGTGTTATTGATTCCGATTTTTTCACCTGGCCAGCTGAGGTCGGTGGAGAACAGTGGATAGTTGGTCTCGCCGATCGAGTTGCACGCTTTAACTGGGCTGCTGCGGAATACGATTTTGCCCGCATCCTCTATCAGTCGGTTATCTCTGCCGAAGACAGGCGGAGACTAGGCGAGTATTACACTCCAGATTGGCTGGCTAAAGCCATCGTAAACGAAGTGGTGACCACCCCGCTTACTCAGCGAGTGCTAGATCCATCTTGCGGTTCAGGTACCTTCCTTTACGCTGCCGTGCAGAAATACATCAAGGCTGCTAAAGACCAGCCGGCCGAGCGTATTCTCGATGGACTGACTCAGTCGGTGATAGGAATAGATGTGCACCCTGTGTCGGTGCATTTGGCTCGCGCCACCTGGACACTGGCGGCAAAAGAGATAATCGCCAATGCTGGGCGTGACAGCCTCACTGTGCCTGTATATCTAGGTGATTCTTTGCAGCTCCGCACCGACTCTGGCAACCTTTTCTCTCACGATCATATTTCCGTCACGGTTGCTCCTCTGGAGGGAAATGAAGCAGCGAAACGTAGGAAAGGCAGCGACGGAGAAAGAAGAGACGATAGTGGCGACGATAACGATAAAGGCAAAGGGAGAGGCAATAAGAGCGGCAGCGAACGCAGGTTGAACTTTCCGAAATCGCTGGTCGCCCAGCCCGACTGGTTCGACAGAGTGATGCTATGGCTGTCGCACGCCATAGCTAGAGGTGAAGACCCTATGACCGTGCTGGATGACAACGGCATTGCGAAAGGCGATCCCGACAGAAATATGCTAGAAAACACAGTCGAAACTCTCAAAGACCTCCACGACGAAGGTCGTAACCACATCTGGGCTTATTACACACGTAACCTCGTGCGCCCGATCTGGCTTGCAAGCGATGAAGGCAAAGTAGATGTGATAGTCGGCAATCCCCCATGGCTTACCTACAACAAGACTGATGCCACCATTCGCAGCGAAATAGAGAGGCAAAGCAAGAATGATTACAAGATCTGGGTGGGAGGAAGATATGCCACACACCAGGATATAGCAGGGTTGTTTTACACTCGTTGCGTTGATTTGTATTTGAAGATTGGTGGTTCAGCTGGAATGGTGCTTCCCCATAGTGCTCTTGCTGCGGGGCAATATAAGAAATGGCGAAGCGGGCAATGGGGGGGGGGGGGGGGGGGGGGGGGGTAGTTGCTGACCTATCAGAAAAAATGCCTTGGGATCTAGAACAAATTAAACCTAATACTTTTTTCCCGAATGCTTCTTGTGTGATATTTGCAAAGCGGGCGAAAAAGGACTCACATGCTCTTGGGGACAAAGCTCAGTGTTGGCTAGGTAAATTGGAAGAACTGGAAGAACATGGCCGATTGGATCGTAAAGAGATTGCAGTAGCAGATGCGAGCAGTGATGATTTTGTTTCACCTTATGCTGAAAAGGCAAGACAAGGCGCTACTATTACTCCCCGTGTATTTTATTTTGTTGATGTCGAGCAGTCACTTACAGCTTTAGCTAAAGATCTGGTCAAAGTTTCGCCTCAGCGTTCCAGTCAAGAGAAAAAACCCTGGAAAAACTTGCAACCTACTGAATTGATAGGAGCATCCATCGAAAAGGAACATATATGGGACATCCATCTAGGAGAGACAGTGGCTCCATATGTGCTCTTGGAACCGCGCAGAGTTGTCTTACCTATCCGGCAGGGAGAAACATTAGATGAACCCAAAGTAAGTGATGCCACAATCTGTGGAGTAAAGACGAGTGCTATGGAGAGCAGGATGCGGGAACGCTGGAAGATCATCAACAGGCTGTGGGATGAAAACAAAACTTCAAATAACAGACTAGATTTAGCTGACAGACTTAATTATCAGAAAGGACTCAGTTATCAGCTAAAAGAGCATGCCTCCATTCGTCTTTTTTATACCACTTCGGGACGTCCTACAGCAGCGGTGATAGATGTTACTCAAAGTTCTGGAAACAAGTGTAATGAGCAACTTTCAACAGACAAAAGTGGTTCTGCAGCAAACATAGACTCTGACATACAAAGCAGCATTACTAACGCAGAACCAAATGAAGTTCGCAGCTTCACCGCTTTGCCGATAACCCTTGCTGATACAAGACTCTACTGGCTGAAATGCGAAACCTTAGAAGAAGGTCACTATCTTACAGCCGTTATCAATAGCGGAATTTTGGAACAATCTGTCCAGAAATTCATGTCTAAAGGACAGTTTGGGGCACGCGACCTCCACAAGCACCTATGGCGTCTACCCATTCCCATCTACGAGGAAGCTAAATCTCTCCACTTCGAACTGGCCACCCTCGGTGCCCAATTATCCAATGAAGTCCCGACCAAACTTGCCGCCATCCGCGCTGAACGAGCCGCCAAGGACCAATCCACCACTATCACAGTAGCCCGCCGTGAACTTCGCTCCTGGCTCTCTTCCCATCCCCCAGCCCAACAAGTAGAGCAACTGGTAACTAAACTTCTTCAACAATCTTGAACGGAGTTCGTGAATGCTTCAGATTGTGAAGCAGGACAAGTTATCCACTTTCTGCTCTGTTGCTCAATCAGAGGACTATGTGGACGCTCCTCCCGCTCGTCTCCGCTATGTCCACAGTCCTAGGCTGCCGCCGCCTCAGCCTTTAGCGCTTGTTGAACTTCTAGGGCGGCTAGCCGTCTGTCTATGGTGTTAAGGGCCTTCTTCAACGCGGCTGCGGTTGCTGGCTTGACTTTCGCTGCATCGCCTGAAGACACTCCGGCAAGCGCCGTTTCAATGTCTTGGAGTGTCGGCCATTTCTTGCTTTTCAGCAGCAGTGAAGCTTGAAGTCCTGCGGCCTCCATAGCGCTTATTTCCTTGCGGAGCAGGAGGCTGTCTATGATTTCCTCAAGAGTAGGAGCAGGATTTTCAGCATATTTCGCCTGAGCGACGGCTAGAGCGGCTTTGTACTTTGCTCTTTCAGAGTCGGATTTGAGGCCTTTTCGGATTTCAGCTAGATGCGTTTTCGCTTGCGCTAGCAGGCTGCTTCCGTTTTCGCCGACTTCGGCGAACGCGGCCTGGGGCAAAGCGGCGCGTTTCGGCTTCCCCGATTTAGCGGCCTCGTGCTCCTCCCGCAGCATCGGCAAAGCCACCTTCTCCATGTACTGAACTTTGTCGGTGTAGAAGTCTTGGAGGAAGTCGAGATTGCCATGAGCTATCTTTTCAAACGTTGTGCTGCGTTGACCTAACTTGACTCGTTTCGTTGCTAATTTCTTAGATTTTTCTGCTCCTTTGATCTTTCCTTGGAAGAACTGGAGGGAATTCTCGGCAGCATTGATGGCTTTTGTGTAGTCACCTGTTTTGCCTGTCCTGCGGGCGTTTTCCCATTTCTCCACCATTGCCTGGAACTCTCTGTAGAGGCGTTTATACAAATTGCCCGGGTAGAGCATGTAATTGGGGAGGGGGATAATGTCTGGTGGCGAGGCGGCTGCCATTTCAGGGAAGGGAAGTTCGGGAGCGTCTTCAAGCAGCGTCCGGAGTGTATTGACTCTACGTTCTGCGTCTAGGAGGTCTTGCTGCGTCCAATGTCTGTAGGTGTCGCTGACAGCAGCGGCGGCTTCTTGTTCCGCTTTATAGGTGTTCTTCCGCTTCATTCTGGTGCTGCGTATTCCCAACAATTGGCGCAACCGTTTAGTGTCTATGATTTCGAGATTTTCACCATCTGTCGATGCTTCTCCCGTTTTCTCCAACGTTTGGATCGCTCTCTTAATCGCTTTTCGCTGTTGCGGCAAAGTCCGATTCAATACATGGTCACGCCAGCCCAAAGTTTCTTTCCTTTCTGCGCTCCTGGCACAAATCTGTTTTAGCGAAATGCCAATATTTCTTGAACAACTAGAGGCATCATTCGAGTTGGTTATTGTGCCATAGCGTCTCTGAAATTCCTCGCTCACTAGTTCAGGATTCTGAATTTATGGGCTCAGAAATTGGTGCTAGTCGCCCCGGCCGGTGTGACCCGACGTCTCCGCCGCCCCGATCTCCGCCTCCCCGGCCGGTGCGCCCCGCTGTCTCGGCCGGTGCGCCCAGACGCCTCACCGCCGCCCCCCGACCGGTGAGCCTGCCCCCCGTCCCCGCCGGTGCGACCCGCTGAGTATCCTGGCACTCCCCTCCCCCGCCGACGATCAGGAGCGCCTAATGAGACTTTTCCGCCGCAGACGACCGCAGCAAGACCACGAAGACCACGTCCTCCCAGGCGAGTACCTGGCGAAAGCCATCGAATACAGAAAGGGGCGGGCCAACGTGACGGGGACGCCCTACCACCGGCTGACGTTCGACGTCCACAGCACCATCGACGGGAAGCCGGTGTCAGGGCACGCCGATTTCAATCTCTGGGTCACCCCTAGGACGGGCTTCATCAACGCGAAGAAGATAGAAGAGTTGCTCGGCCACGCCGACCGGAACGAAGACGGCGCATACGACGGCAACCTCAAGCTAGACCTGCGTTCCGCCATTGGCGGATGGTGGACGATCAAAGTCGCCACATGGACGAGCAAGCAAGGCACCACGCACCGCGACATCGACGGGCTGGCGCCCGCAGACCCCCCGAACGAGGGCGAAAGCGGCGACACGCCCGGGTGAGCGCCGCCTTAGTCCCTCACAGCGCAACCGACTAACCTAACGAATCCACCCGCTCGCTCATAGGGCGAGATACTCCCGCCCCTGAGAGCCCAAATTGGCGCCTAGTGCTTGTCGAGTAGGGGGCGCATCAGACAGGAGTGAGACCAATGCCCCGACTAGCCCTCGCCGTCGCCCTGATCCTTACGCTCGCGGCGTGCGGATCAACGACCTCCTCCTATAGCACCTCTCCAAGATCATTTACTACCACTACTGCGGGCATCCGGTTGGAGATCAGACCCAGAGCGCTAATGAACTGGTGGTGTGAAGAGCGCTACGACCAGAGCGCCTGCGACATCAGACGGGAATTCATCGAGGCTATGGCGGAGATCGAATTGCCGCCCGAATACAGGGTGCGGCTAAATCAGCAACACTCCGACTGCGACCTATTGCACCCCACGTCCGACGCTCGTCGCACCTGTCGGAGGGACGCCCTGGTGCGGCTCAGAGATGAGTGGAGGAGTTCGACGACCACCACCAGTGGATGGGGCGCAGCCCAGGACGATTCTTATTCCCCCGAGGAATTCGCCGCAGTAGCCAAAGCGATAAGAGGGATGGCGGAAATAGAACGCGGCTGGGCGGAGGTGCAACTCCAAAACGCTGAACACGATCAACCCGGATCCAATCCCGAGTTAGCGGGTACTTGGGCGCGTAACAGCGAGGCAATGGCGAGGCGGGCGGAACTCGTTACGAACAGCGACGCAAACCAGGACATGCTCGCTGCCGCTGAGGACTGGCGGGCAGCGAGCAGAGCATTCGCGGCGGCAGCGGAAATACTCGGACCCCCTGTGGAGCAAGACGAATAACCCAGCCCCGCGCCTGACGGAGGGATATCCTCCTTCGCCCAACGAGACAGCAGCCCTCTCCGAGTGAGTGCTGCCGCCGAGCGCTGAGACACGTCCGCCTAACTGCGGCGCATCCTTCTCAGCGCAAATCGCTCAGGTCGCGGATGGTGAGGCTCTCGATGCCGCGGTCGTCCACGATTTTGACGGCGATCCGCTTGTGTTCGCCCGCTTTGAAGGGCAGCGATGTGGTGCCTTCGTATTTCTTGATGCGTTCCAAATCGATGCTGCTGCGGAGCGTCTTGGCCAGCCTTTCCCAACCGTGCTTGCGCTTGCTCATCGGGAAGAACACCTGCTTCGGGAAGAGGCTGCGCCCGTCGTAGTCGGTGTCTAACAGCCAGACGGCGATCTGGTTCCGGTCGCCCGAGATGCGTTCCCCCGACTTTAAAGAGAAGTAGTCGAAGCCGAGCACCGAGACCTCGTATTCGCCGCCCTCGAGGGTTTCTACTTTAATCTCGGGCTGGCCGACCAACCAGAAGCTCTCGTTGGAGGTGCGGCCTTTCTTTAGGTCGTCGGTTTGCAGGTCGGTGTTCATCTCCACCCGCAGGAGGGTGGTTTCGGGCCAGTTGGTTTCGTCGATGTCCTTGGCCGCTTCGGGGTCGAATTGGAACGCCGCAAATATCAGTAGGTTGGGCTTTGGGACAAGTTTGCGTGCTTCTTCGATGGCGACTTCGACCTGCCTCTGCTCCAACGGAGCATGCTCCGGCCCGAAGACGACAGCTACCCGATGAGAATCTTCTCTCTCTCTCTCTCTCTCTCTCTCTCTCTCTCTCTGCGCTGACGCCTCCAATTTGATCACCCACGGACTCCTTGGACGATTCAGACGGGCCCTCGGAAAAGGCTTCTCCAACGGCCGCTAGATGAAGGGATGACAAGGGTTCCAGTCGAGAGAACCTGATCCTCTGCCCGGCCTTGCCGCGAACACCGGAGGCGAGCAGTTCGCTGATCCACTCGGTTTGACGGCTGCTAGGACTGATGCGGGCGACGGAGTTGTCGGCTTTTTGGCTAGGCAGTGCTTCGAGGTATTCGACCGCTTCTACGATCTTCCCGCTGTCAGGCGTCAGGACGGTGGGAGAAGGCACGGCTTCGACCGTGAAGGGGCCAGTGACTCGGTGCTTTTTCGAGTCCTTCTCGGGCTGGTCGTAAAGGGTTGTGAACTGCGGCGGCTCGTTGTAAGCAAGGATGGCGGCCGAGACTTTGGGAACTTTTTTGTATTTGAAACCACTGCCTACTCCTTCCTCAGGGTGAGCAAGAGAGTAGTAGTCGAAAGTAGATGTCATGAGCCTTTGGCGTGCAATGTTTAATGCTACTCGTGATGTGTCGCAAGTGATCCAACGCCTACCCCACTGCTCGGCTATATAGGCAGTTGTGCCGCTGCCACAAGTGGGGTCAAACACTAAGTCACCGGGATCGGTAGTCATAAGTAGGCAGCGCTGGATTACAAACCGAGATGTTTGGACTACGTAACGTTTGTCGGAAGCAGTCATTGTGCGATCCCAAATGTTGTTAATCTTACGGCCTGGCACTTCATCTTCGTATTGTTTCCAGCGCAAAGATAAATTTTCATTAAAAGTATGCAGACGATTTTGTTTTCCAAGGTTCTCCAAGCCTTCGCGCGATACACTCCATTGGAGTGTATCGGAGCAGTGATAAGTTACCCCTTTCCAGATGAATGGCTCTGAACGGCCTGTAGTTGAATATCCTTGCGATTGCAATTGCATTGCTTGAAATAAGCGGGAGCCACTAGGAAGATAATTATCGGGATCAAAGAGTTCCTCTGAAGTTAGTTTTCTCCATTCTCCGCTAGGAAGTTCCACACATCCAGCTATAGGTGTAAAGTGTTGAGCTATTTCAGATCTACTGAGTTGTTCGTACAATTGAGAAAACTTACTTCGAGTTCTATCTTTGGCATACCAGAGTAAATAACTGCTCACTTCTGGTAGATATTTTGTGGATGAACTTCCAGTTGTCTTATAAGAAATAGTGCTCATCCGGTTCTCTGCCCCAAAAATTTCATCCATCATCAGCGCAACCCTGTGCACGTTTTCATCCCCAATTTGCACAAAACAACTGCCCGTTTCGCTCAGAAGTTCACGCGCTAATTCCAAGCGGTCCCGCAAGTAACTCAAGTATGAATGTATGCCTAATTCCCAGGTGTCTCGGAAAGCTTTGATCGTCTCAGGCTCACGCGTCAGATGCTCAGCTTTACCGTCTCTCACGTCTCTTTGCTGCACGAAAGGTTGAAAGTTTGAACCGTACTTGATCCCGTAGGGAGGGTCGATATAGACCATCTGCACTCCCCCACCTAGGTTTTCCTTCTCGAGCAGGCTGTTCATCACCAAGAGGCTGTCGCCTGCTATGAGGCGGTTGCTCCAGTTGTGTGAGTGTTTGTAGAACTCGATGGCCTTGCGAAGCGGCAGGTTTTCCTCGGGCAGTTCGAACAAAGGCACTGTCCCAGGATCGCTCTCGGGCTTTCGGACAGCTTCAACGATGCTGCGAGGGTCGATCCGCTCATGCACATGCAGCGAAACCGTCGGAACTGCGAACTCCTCACGCTCCTCTTTCTCAGCCCATGCCATCTCTGTCTCGAGCGCATCTGGCTTCGACTTCCCCTCCCACATCAACTCAGGATCAATGTGAGGATCGTGTCCGGAAACCGAGCTAGGGGCGTGCGAATAGGCCTTGGAGTCAGCCTCAGGGTCGGTTCTGCTGCTCACCAGCCCGACCGGAGGATTATTGGGGCGCTCTTCCCCGTTGTGGTCGTAGCTCTCGATCGGCTTGCTTGTCTTGCGCGGCATCCCGATTAGCTTAATAGCTTGCTTCGGTTCGCATTTGATACCCGTCCAAGCATCTTCCTCCAGTAGTTTGTCGCTGCCCACCCAGCGGTGCTGCCCGGGTTCACATTTGCTGCCCTGTCCAAGCCTCTTCCGACACTTCCTCCCGTAAGGAGTGTCGAGTGACGCTCACGAGTAGCGAGCCGCCTCTCGTTCCCTCAGAGCGCACGCGGGGCGAATTTGGGGTCGTTTGAGGGTCGGAGGGGTTTGATTTCATTCGCTGTTGAATCATCTGATGTTGACACTGTCTTCCGCATCTGGATTGTGGCATAAGGTAAAAACATCCCCCGTGACTAGGCATTTCATGATGCTATCTCTGGCTTTCTTGGCTAACTCTTTGGCTTTCTCGGCATGAATCGTGGCTATCTCGGCATGAATCATGGCTCCCAAAAGCTCCGCTGTAGCGGAACAGAGATCAGCCATGTCGTCCTCGAGGGGCGGGGGGTCAATGAACGTCATGTTCAGTCTGAGGCCCTTTTGCTCCACCGAGGCGCAGGGCGACCCGTTCGGTGAGTAAGCACCCACGCGGCCATCAGCAAATTCGGCAATTTTGTCGCAGACAAACTGTACATCTAGTTTGCCTTCGTCTAGAAATTCTTTTACATCACTCGATATTGACGGGGTTGTTCGAATTTCGAGAAAATAAGCGTAGTTCTCCCCCTCGTTAACTCCACACTGCAGCAGGGGCGGCGTCGAGGGTAGTGTCGTGTCAGCAGTCGTCGGGTAAGAGCGTTTCGTCGTCGTAGACGGGCTCTCAAGCGTCTTCAGTTGTTCTTCGGTATCCGGGTCAGGGGGATCTTCAGGCGGGGGTGGGGTCGTCTCCGTGGACGGACGGCTAGGTGCTCTCGTCGTCTCCGTACTCGTCGGGGCGTCGTCGGCGGGTAATTGTCCGCACGACGCCGAGACGAGAATAATGAAAACCAACAAATATTTCATGGGATAGGAAAATCAGATAAGTGGTGGGAGGATTGCCACCATAACTATATGAAAATAGTCCTCCCTCCCCTACCGGTTTGAAAATAGTCCCCCTCCCTCACCGGTCCCCCATCCCCACCGGTTGAGAATTAGGTCCTCCCTTCCCCACCGGTCCCCCATCCCCACCGGTTGAAATAGCCCCCCTTCTTCAAAATGGCCTCCTATTCCCCTCTGATCCCCCCTTCCCCCACCGGTCACCCCTCCCCACCGGTTACGGAACTGCCTGACTCTAGTCAGGCAGTCAGGCACCCTCATTCAAACTTGCGAAGGCTGAGGCGAAATCGTCTTCGAAGACTAGTCGGAAGACGCCTTTGGCGGGGCCTTCGTTGATGGTCATCGTCCCGCAGTTGAATGCTTTTTCCAGCGTCTTTAGAACGCTTTCCTTATATTCCGTGTCGGGGGTGTCTCGCCAGTATTCTCCCTTTGTCTCAAATATTAGGAGTTGCGACTTTCCGGAGGAGTCGTCGGCCATCGCAATGAAATCTGGCCAGATGCGATCCCGTTTCCAGCCTTTCAGGTAGTACTCGCCTCTTTGTCGAACAGCCACGCGATGCCACCATCTAATGGCTCTATGTTCATCCATGTAGCGAGCGAAATTGCGTTCCAACTTGCTGTCGAATTGGCTTTCAAAAATTGGTTCGAACAGGCTCAGTTGCAGCGACTCTCCATACTTTGTAAGAGCGTGTTCGTCAATGCTTGCCGGTATCTCGTATTTCTCGATCATCTGGTAACTGGGCAAGCCCGCCTCAAGGTCAAATCGTATTGAGCCGTCCGCTACCTTTTGGTGAAACACTTGCCGAGTGCGGGTTTCTATGGAACTCGAGACATGTGCCCGCAACTCGTGAGCCAGTTGAGATCGCCTGTCGTAAACTTCCTCATCTAACCGATCACCCTGCCTGAATTTGTCAACTAAGTCTTGAGCAATGCGAGAGGCCTGCCATGGATTAGGCACGAGGTCGGCTAGCCGTCTGGCATACCATGAGATTTGGACGGTCTTCTCTATGGGTAAGTCTCGGTCTCTATGCCAGACCGTGGGCGCACCGACATCCACGGTTGCTTGCTGGATGCCAGCTCTGTCTAGGGCGCTGCTTTGCGGATCGTGAGCCTCAAGTGAATACCAGTCGACACCAGTGAGAATGTGTCGCTGATAGTCGAGTTCTTCCCATTCTCCGTCTTGCTGATGCAAGACTTTGGGCAAGAAAATTTCGCTGTTTCTGAACTTTTTGCGTCGCGCAATCTTTCGGGGCTGAACTTCATCGGACACCGAGAACACATCGTCGCCCAGACCGGTCAAACCTTCAGCCTCCAAGCCGTTCTTTACATACTGGACGGCATTTCCCACCTCGGTGTTCCAGCAATACACATAGCACTGGTCTAATTTCTCCCTGCCTGTTCGCTGAGCATCTGGTTGGCGCATTACTCTTCCGAGCAACTGGGTTATAGATTTTTGCGCCCGCGTGTTGTCCAATACCACAAGCAAGTAGGCGAATGGGCAGTCCCAACCTTCCATCAAAGCAGCCTTCGTGATGATCCACCTGATAGGCGAAAATCCCGAAAGCAAATCCTCTTTTCCTAACTCATCCAACTCTGACGATTTGACTGCGATTTGTTCCGATGGCACACCCAAGTTTTGCGACAGGTAGTCTCTCACATCTTCAGAGTGGACTCTCTCTCCGTCTCTCTGATTCTTGCCTGTGCGTTCCACCCGAACCACTGCGATGGGGCGGATGTAGCGGCCTTCGCTGTGGTGGAGAGAGTTGGCTTCCGCTTCTAGCTTGTCGAGTTCTTCGTGGGCGCCCGTCAGTGTGTGCTGCCACTCGTATTCTTTGTATGAAGTGACTTGAACGGGCAGTTTTATCATTTCCTCTTGTTTGAGCTCAACCCCGGAGACATCAACAAGCAGGTTGCTGATACCGCGATTGGGAGTGGCTGACAGCTCTATCACCAAGCTGGGATCCAGACGATTAACCGAGCGGACAAATTCTTGGTTGGATTCTTTTGACTTTGCTCCGTACGCTTTATGGGCCTCGTCCAATACCACTACAGGGCGCAGCATCTTGAACACGTTGAAAAGGCTGTGCTTGACCAAACCTCCAGGCGAAGTTTCCGAGGTGTCCAAGTCGGGGTGATCATTCAGAAGACGGGCGTCTCCAAAGACATCGTCGCTGTCTGGGAAGAACGTCGGATAGCGGCCAGAATCTTTGAACATCCGCAAGAAATCGCGCCCTTTCCGGCGATTGGCGGCAGGCAGCATCAGGAGCATCACGCACATGTAGTGCTCCACGTCTGCCCTAGTGAAGACGTCTTCCTTGTCAAGGAGTTTGACTCTGCCGCCGCTGGCTCTCTCCAGCATCTGTCGGTAAGGGTGCTCGCGGTGGTTGAGAGCAGTCTTGGTCTGCTGAAATATGGCTTTTGTCGGGGTTATCCAGAGCGTCAGACCGGTCTGTCTCCCGAGGCGTTCCAGCGCTGCTGCGGCCAGCAGAGTCTTGCCGCCGCCGGTGGGGATTTTGAAACAGATGTGCGGTATGGGGCGATCAGCGTCGTCTGTGCGTGAGACATACTCTTTGCCTGCGGTTCTTGCTACACCGCCTTTCTCGGCAAGTTTCTGCCAAGCAGTCTTCGGGAAGTTGAGCACATCGGGAGGAATATTCGCATTCGCTTCTCTTAGAGCATTTGCTGATTTGACTGACTGGTGTTCTGCTGCGGCTAACTCGTCTAGCCAGCGAGTAAAGGCATCTAGCGTCGCAACTTGATATTCTTTGAGCTCCATAGAGTTTCGGTGGGTTACTCGCCTACTCGGTGCGCTCTGTGCGGTGCATCTCGTAGGGAAGTTGGCAGAAGGTAATGCCTTTGTCTGTGAGGTCTCTCTGCCCTATGTATTTTCCAGCAGCGAACACTATCGCTCGTTTGTTTGCTGTCTGATTGCGGGAGAAGATGCGATTAGCACGGGCTTCGCTGAACACAGCTTCGTTGCTCCGAAGCCAGTCGAGAGAAGGCTCATACAGCAGGTAGTGATCTGTTGTGTTGTTTGAATAGAACAGACCGTCTTCGTCTTGCGGGACTAGATCTGTATGGCCAGCCGAGATGCCTGACGATGTGTGCAGAAGATAGGCGGCGAGTTCGGAAAAAGCAGGTAAAGAAGCGCCCGTGAGCATGCTTTCTATGTCAATGGGCTCACCCAAAGTGCAGTATGTGAATGAGCCGCCCAAGCCTTCACGCAGGTTTGTGTCTTTGGCTTCGGGCACACCTTTGATGACACGACGCACCCGCTCGGCAGTTATTGTGTCGGCGTAGTCCTCGCACTCCACCATAATGAATT
This sequence comes from Acidimicrobiales bacterium, assembly GCA_965242895.1. Classification (GTDB taxonomy): domain Bacteria; phylum Actinomycetota; class Acidimicrobiia; order Acidimicrobiales; family CATQHL01; genus CATQHL01. Next base: position 13,335 of record OZ251507.1, on the reverse strand, counting down.
TGCGATTGCCGCCGTCTGCCTTGTTGAGGGCAAGGACGGCATGGGCAGTTGTGCCACTGCCTGCGAAGGAGTCTAGGACTATGGCGTCTTTGTCTCTGATAATTTTTAACAAAAAAGAGATTAACCTTACAGGTTTCGGTTGAGCAAAAACTCCTCCTTTTCCGAAAATGTTACGTAGTTTCGATGTGCCATCTTTATTGAAGCCAACGTCCGCTGATCGCAGAAAAGTATCTGGAGGTTGACCTTCTTGAACTTCAGAAAGATATCTCTTCGCTAAAGGTTCTTTTCCTGCGAATACGATGCGCCCTTCATTATCAAGTTCTTTGAGAGTTGCCCTGGAGTACCTTGGGAAGGTGCCGGACGGAGGTGACCACTCCACGCCATTCTTAAAGAGAAAGACATAAGGCTCATAGTAATTTCTTGCGTGAATGGGATCTAGTTTGTATGAACCTAAACCATCATTGTCATCTTTCTTATAAGCGCTTTTTTCAGTGACAAGTCTGATATACCGATCTTTGTTCTCTCCCCACCAACTCTTCTCTTTAGCAAATACTAGGACATAATCTGTGTTATTATTGAAGTCCTTACTTGAATTTCTAACTGTATGCATAGCTCTTCTAGACAGAGTTGCAAAATAATTTCTTTCCCCAAAAATCTCATCCATTATCATCCGCAGATGATGCTGCTCATTATCGTCAATTGAAACAAATATCACACCATCATCAGAGAGCAACTCCCGCAGCAGATGCAGCCTTGGCCACATCATGCATAGCCATTTGTCGTGCCGTTCTAGGTCTTCACCGTCTACTGGGTTGTTTTGTTTCAGCCACTCTTGCATGAGCGGGCTGTTTGTGTTGTCGTTATAGCACCACCCTTCGTTGCCCGTGTTGTAGGGAGGGTCGATGTAAATGCACTTGATACGACCTGCATACCTCGGCAAAAGAGCTTTCAGGGCGTGAAGGTTGTCCCCGTGGATGATGAGGTTGTCGTCGCTGGCTTCGGCAGCGTCGTCTGCGGAGACTGAGAAGTCTTGAGGTCTGTTGTTATTTAATAAATCCCGGGGGGGGGGGGGGGGGGGGGGGGGGGGGGGGAATACGACTTACTAGCATCGGGCACCAGCGGACGGTAAGGCACCGCCAAGTGGTGAGCGTAGATGTGCTGCTTGCCTTTGAAATCCAGGGTGGGCATGATGAATCGCAAATGGAAGGGGTTAGCGGGGCCTGGCTCCTTGGAGGTGCTCATGCATCGGGGTTTATGCTAACAGAAAGTATTCGTTCATGCACATGCATCGAAACCGTCGGCGCGGCTAACTTTTCGCGCTCGTCTTTCTTGACCCATGCCTTCTATCCCAAGCGTATCCGGCTTCGATTCCCCTCCCATATCGATTCAAGGCCAATATGAGGATCGTGTTCGGAAACCTTGGTCTAGGTCTGGGAATAGAACATGGAAGCAACCTCAGGGTTGTTCCTGGTGTTCACCAGCCCGACCGGGGGATTTTAAAGTTACTCGTTAACGTTGTGGTCGTGACTCTCTATTAGCTTATTAATTGTCTGCCATAGACTTCCGCAATTTATTGCTTAAAACTAGTTTGGTATCAGTGTTTCAGTTGATATGAGATATGGAACGTCCGCGACCGCCAGTGATGTATTTATTTCTCCGCCGATTGACCACTCGATCACCGCAGCGCCGACCCATGTCCATTTAGGCGGAGGCTGTGGAGGGTGAAGGCAGGCCCTTCCGCCCGCGTCTCGTAGGTGGTCGTGCCCAGCGGCGGTGTACTGGCAGGCGCTCAAAGCTTCACCTGCCGTCCTGTGGCATTTGTGTAAAGAGGAGCTAAGCGGACCCCTGCGGCCGCCGCTGCGTTACTGTTTGGTAGACGGGGAAATATCTCCCCTGTTCCTGGAATTGATCCATGAGGTCATATTCCCGACCGGTGCGTGAGTCAATGATCGCCTCTGTGTGGAGCAGGAGCGCTTTTTGTGGTGTCCTTACTTCTCCGGTAGTAGACGACCCCCGCGATTATTCCCCCGGCGTGCCAGACGGCGATCCCTAAAGGATCAAGCACCCCTCGCGGCACTCCCGCCAAGGCCAGCGGAATCAGGACGACGAAAAGCGCCACGAAAGCGGCGACGAACGCGACCAGGATCGTGAGCAAAGCACGAGTATGTGGATTGCCACCTGGAGCTCTCACGGCGTCCACCTAGCGGCGTCCATTCCGACCGCACAAGCAGAGTTGTGATAGCAGGTCGCCGTCTCAAAATCGACTGCGACAAAATCGATAGCCGTTGATTTCAACAAACCCACATGACCTCCTTTAGCGCAAGAGCCTTACTCATCTTCTCGTCTTGATTGGCTTCGATTTTATGGACATATTTGTAACGGTGAACAGAGTTTTGGCGGATGGCGCTTTCAACTAATCCTATCTGCTTAATTCCGGCTGCTGTCACACCCCCTTTCTAAGCTCGTTCCGGGCAGCCCTCGGACGCCTTGCAATGTTCTGACGGACATGCGCCGAGGCCAAGGGCTATGCCTAGGGCTTTGTCGGCTGACCCCAATCGGCGCAACTCCCCTCCCCCGCTGCATCCCCCTACGAAAGCTTCCCCGCCATAAACAAGAAAACGTTCACCCCCCGCAAGGTTCGGGCGTTCACCCTCCGCAAGGTTCGGGCGTTCACCCTCCGCAAGGTTCGGGCGTTGGCGCGCCTGTTGCCCAGTCTGACCTCCACGCGGGTCGGCTATTGCGTGGTCGCTTTGATGTTCCTGGGAGTCGTTGCTTGTGCAGGCACTTCCGTAGTTGCAGACCCGCTGCCAAGTGCACTTCGATCCTCCACGACGATCCCCAGCATTGTTGAAGCGCTCTCGAGCAGTGCCGCGAAGTCGGGCAACGTGCTGGCGTCGGGGGCTCGGGATGCGTCGCCGTCTACGGCTGAGGGTGGCAACGTGCTGGCGATCAGCGACCAGAAGACCTTGGCAGCCCTGAGCGTCGCTGTCGAGTGCTGCGACGTCACCTACGACCGCGGGGAGTGGGACAAGTCGTGGACAAGTCGAGTCAACATCTATCTGGGATGGCGGCAGGTCGAGTGCCGGTATGCCTTCTATGACGACACCGGAAGCTGCACCGGCTCTAATCATCGTGACCACCTAGTCGCCGTGGCCGAAGCGCACCGCAGCGGAGGTCATGCGTGGGAGCGCGCCCGCAAGGAAGCGTTCTACCTAGACACCGACAACCTCTACGTCCTCTCCGGCAGCGTGAACACGCGCAAGTCCGACAAAGATCCGTCCGAATGGACGCCGGCCGTAGGCACGTGCCGCTACGCCAGAGAATGGGTGGCGGTGAAGACTGAGTGGGGGCTTTCTGTCGATGCTTCAGAGAAACAAGCCTTGAGTCGGATGCTCAACACCTGTCTCACTCCCCCGTCGCCCCCGTCCCCATAGCTTGACGCAACGTCAGCGACCCGGCATCCCGCTGTTCGTGATGCCCCGACTGCCCACTTCCCTGTCGCCATAGCTTTACGCAAGCTTTTCGTAAGGTTCGCTGCTAGTGATCGCCCCCCGGACGTTTCCAAGTTGATATTAGTGGGTTGTGTATGCGCTTGCGAACGATCCCGTCGGTTTCGCTGCGCTAGCTGTCCATTCTCGGCTTGTGAACGCGGCGGATAAGTTGCACTCGGATGCCTAGACCTGCGGGGGTGTAGGTGGCCACAACAGCCGCTCCCCCATTGACCGTATCATCGGTGGCGTCCGGTACCTGCTCTCGAATCAATTGCCGAGTCGTATCGGGATGCGGGTAGTCGGCAACGATAATGCCAACTAAAGCATCCGTCAGGGCGTCGTTCCTCTCAAGTGTTATCCGTGCCGTATAGGGGCTTATGCTGATGAGTTGCCCCACCCATTCGTCTAGGTCGATTTTCCGGTCGGGGCCGGAGGGTGTGGAGGCTAAGACTGAGATGCCGTTGTTTTCGCCTGCTCCGAGTTCCCGCAGGAGTTGTCCGAATTTGCGGGACGGGCAGTTTTTAGCGTCGATCCAATAGTCGGGATTGAGGTCGTCGCCGTCGACGACGACGGCACGCTCTGCCCTCTCTAGGTCGATGATCGCAATGTCAATGTTCGGTCGTTCTAATCGGATGATTTCGTAGTGCTCAATGTTGTTGTCCATTCGCTGCTCCTGTCTGTGTTGTGTCCGTGCTCGTTAGACCTAGGTCGGTAGCCTAGGCGACCTGGCTAGCGGACTAGCCGGTTTCGCTGTTATCTGACAGTGAACTTCTGCCTCGCCGGTGCACTCGATTATGGGTTTAGCGGTCTAGTTGGTCGGCGAACTCGACGGCGAATCTGACGACGACGGACTCATCGGGAGAACGCAGCCCCCGTTGCGGCGGACGACCGCTCCGCTGACCTCCACTCGGTAGCGAGCCTAGGCGCTTTCGTTGAAGGTAGTGGTGACCTTGATCGGTTTAGGGTGTCGAAGGCTCAGGTTCAGCTCAGGTTCAGCGAAGGAAATCTGGGGTTAGACTTGCTTGAGGCCACCGAACAAGGAGAGTATGGTGCCATCCTCCCAGGAGTTGAAGAGCGTTATCGAACGCATTCGCAGTGCGCCGTTCCCTGACGAGGAGCGGGCAGTTGAAATTAAAGTTATTTTGCCTTTACTGAGTGCTCTTGGTTGGGATGTCCAGGGGGATAAGGTCAAGCCTCAATACAAAGTAGGCGGGACTCGGAGCCTCAGCAAGGGCTCTATTGACATTGCTTTATTTGGGGCTCGGGGCGCTCTTTGTTTCATTGAGGCCAAGGACGAGGGGAAGCGGCTTGAGGATCACGTGAATAAGTTGCTTGAATACGCCTTTCACGAGGGTGTCGTGTTGTGTGCGCTCACGAATGGCAGGGAGTGGTGGCTCTATCTGCCTCGTGAGAGGGGAAGACCTGAAGCACGACGATTCGCTCGGCTCAATCTAGAGACAGACTCTTTTGATGAGGTGACGGAACAGCTGCAACTATTCCTTGCTAAACACAATTTGGAATCCGGACAAGCAGAGGCTTTCGGGAGGCAGTGTTTGCTAGATAGACGCGAGAAGGATACCTGGAGGGAGATGCTTGAGAAACCTCCCAAAGTCTTGGTAGAGACAATTGCGGATTGTATTGAGCAGAAGAGCGGGACTCGTCCGTCGGGAGGTCGAGTAGCTGCCCTATTGTCTGCGACTCGGTTCGATGCTTCGAGCGTTATTAGCGAGCCGCAGGCAGCGAAACTTGACTTCGGAGAAGTGGAGACTGAGCAGGACAGCCCGGAGGTTTCCGCAGCTACTGAAGTCAAGCCCAAGGCAACTAAGCGCAAGAAAGCTCCTGCCAAGAAAATTTACGGGGTGAGGCTTTGGGGTGATTATAAAGATGTTAAGTATTGGTGGTCTGCCTATGTCGCGCTGGCAAATGAGCTATACAAGAGACACCCTGACGAATTCTTTGAGAAAGTGCGCACTTTAGGGGGTACGAAGCATATCTACTTCTCATATGACGAAGATCGTATAGGGCGTCCAAGGCCTTTGGAAGATAGCTACCCAACCATATTTGCCAATGTGCATGGCTCATCTAGTGAACTTGTGAGGATGTCGAAAAAGCTGCTTAAGACTTTTGGATACCCACGCGATGACACGAATATTTGGGAGATCATAGCCGATTAGCCAGCTCGCTTTTCGTCTCCTCAGTGAGCATTTGCTCAAGCCAGTTCGCCCGCAGAGCAGGGTGAAGCGACTCCCCCACCATCCTCCTTACTCACCCTTACTCACCCCTATACAAAACTACCGCACAAGCTAGAACCACTGGACAGGTATAGACCTTTAGTTGTCACCAGCGAGAGAATTTTTCCCGCTATCTGCTAAGTGCCGAACTTCATCCGCCCAATGTAGAGTTGCACCCTAGGAATTACTTCAGGAGAAAATCGTGTCCTCATCTCAAGATCTGAAATCTGCTATCAAACGTATTCGCAGTACGCCTTTCCCCGACAACGAGCGTGCAGTCGAAATCAAAGTTATCTTGCCTCTGTTAAGCGCTCTTGGCTGGGATATCCACGGGGCTGAAGTCAGATATCAATACAAAGTAAGCGGAACTAGGAGCAGGAGCCAGGGCGTAGTTGACATTGCCCTGTCCGGGGCGCGGGGCGCTCTTTGTTTCATTGAGGCCAAGAACACCGACGAGCGACTTGACAATTATGTGAGTCAACTGCTCGGATATGCCTTCTATGAGGGCGTTGTGTTGTGCGCCCTCACGAACGGGCGGGAGTGGTGGCTCTATCTGCCTCGTGAGGGTGGGAAGCCCGAGACGCGCAAGTTCGCTCAACTCAATTTGGAAGCAGACACTCCTGATGATCTAGCGGAGCAGATGCAGCTATTCCTAGCCAAGAGCAACCTGGAGTCCGGTAAAGCCGAAAGAGCCGGAAAAGAGCGACTTCTGGACAAACGCGAGCGGGACATCTGGAAGCAGATGCTCGAACGACCTCACAGAGGCTTGATGCTGACTATTACCGATCACATCGAGCAGGAAACCGGTACCCGCCCCTCCCAGAGTCGAGTGGCTGCTCTCTTGTCTGAGACGAGTTTTGATGCGCCAGTTCTCGGCAGCGTTTCGAATTTAGTTAAGCAGGGCGATGCGGCAGGGGCGAATCAGAGCATGTCCGATGGGACTAGTATCCCCGGTGGTAAACGCAAGATAGCGTCTCCCACAAGAGTTAAGGGGGTGCGCCTCTGGGGGGAATTCAAAGAAGACAGTACCTGGTCATTGGCTTATGCCTCGCTTGCCAATGAATTATACAAGAAGCACCCTGACGAGTTTTTTCAGAAAGTAGAGTCCCTAGGTAGAGGTAGCAAGTTTCCCTGGTTCTCTTATAAAAAAGAAGCCTGTTCGAGAGGATATAGCCAGGCAAAACCTCTGGTAGATAGTCATCCAACAATATTTGCTTTCGTAAGCATGTCTGCACACAATTTAGTCAAAAGATCAGAAAAGCTTCTCGAAATGTTTGGTTATCCCAGCGACGACACAAACATTTGGGAAATCATAACCGAGTAGTTGTTGAGGGTAATCAATTCGAAAACTCAAAAGTTAATCTCAAATTGTTCCGCTCAGTCTAGTGCTATCCAGCGATCTCTTGTTTATGCCTAAGTACTCTTAAGGAGAGAATCATGTCCACCACCCAAGATCTGCAAACTGCCATTGAACGTATTCGCAGTGACCCGTTCCCCGACAACGAGCGTGCAGTCGAAATCAAAGTAATCCTGCCTTTGTTGAGCGCTCTTGGCTGGGGTGTCCATGGGGCTGAAGTCAGATATCAATACAAAGTGAGCGGTACTCGGAGCAGAAGTCAGGGCGTAGTTGACATTGCCATGTTCGGGGCGCGTGGAGCTCTTTGTTTTATCGAGGCTAAGAACACCGACGAGCGGCTTGACAATTATGTGAGTCAACTACTGGGATATGCCTTCTATGAGGGGGTTGTGTTGTGCGCGCTCACGAACGGGCGGGAATGGTGGCTCTATTTGCCTCGTGAAGGTGGCAAACCCGAGACGCGCAAGTTCGCGCAACTCAACTTGGAAGCAGACACTCCTGATGGCTTAGCGGAGCAGATGCAGCTATTCCTGGCCAAGAACAACCTTGAGTCCGGTCGAGCAGAAAAGCTTGCTAGGCAGCGACTCTCAGAAAAACGAGAGCGCGGTATCTGGCAGGAAATGCTCACTAAACCGGATAGGGCACTAGTAAAAACGATCGCAGACCGCATCGAGAAAGATACAGGTGAGCGTCCGCCCCAAAGTCGTGTGGCGGCACTGTTGGCTGACACGCAATTTGATATGGAGATTAGGGTCAGTGATGCTGCTGCGACCAAAGCAACCCAAAACGAAGTTGCGATAAGTCCGGCCGATTTGGCGACAGAAGCAGCCGCCAGACCAAAACGCGAGAAAACTCCTTCCACAAGAGTGAAGGGAGTGCGACTCTGGGGCGATTTCAAAGAAGCTAGTACCTGGGTAACAGCTTATATTTCACTTGCCAATGAGTTATATAAGAAACACCCTGACGAGTTTCTTGAAAGAGCAAATTCTCTATTTAACAAGGGAAAATACCCTTGGTTTTCTCTCCAGAAAGAAGCTTGCTCAACGTCATATAGCGAGGCAAGAACCCTAGAAGACAGTCGTCCAACAATCTTTGCCTATATAAACATATCAGCGAATGGGTTGAGAAAAAGGTCGAGACAACTTCTTGAAATATTTGGTTATTCCGACGACGACGCAAACATTTGGGAAATCATAACCGAGTAGCAAATCGGATATGTTCTCGTTTGTGTCTTCTGTTATCTCACAGAAGACAGTAGATGCTTTAGCACCCCTCTCATGCTGAGTTGGAAGGAATGGTGTTGTGAAGAGGATGAGAATATCTAGCGGCCTAGGTAGAGGTGCGGGTTAGTGCCTCATCGTTGATGATCTGGCGGATGCCCAGTCGGGGCAGTCTCTCCTTCCGCTTGGGCGGTTCATTGCCCTCTATAGAAGGAAAGGTCTGGGATGGAGCTCCTTGTCGGCGTAGCGCAGACGCTCTTCGTCTACTAAGCGCTCTGTGATGTCCTGAAGTTGCGTTACGAGGACAGCTTTGCCGTCTTTAAGCATGGATTGAGCCCAATCTTGGCTTTCTACCAATGACTCGATGAGGAAGACTTTTTTACCGTGCTCGTAGGCAAGACGTGCCTGCATTTTGGCCCCCGATGTCTTTGACGCTTCGATCACGACTGTCCCTTGGCTGATGCCCGAAGTGACTTCATTACGCTTACCGAATGTCCAGCGAGCACCAGTTGCCGTGGGAAAGAATTGTGAGACTAGCAGTCCGCCTTCGTGAACAATGCGTTCGGCGAGGTCTCTGTTGCCCACAGGAGATACATTGGTGATACCAGTTCCGAAGACGCTTATTGTCCGTCCGCCTGCGTCCAGGGCTGCCGTATGAGCGGCTGTATCGATTCCTTTGGCCAGGCCTGAAGTCACGGTGATTCCGCTTTCAGAGAGTTCCTCGGCGATTCCCCGTGCTTCTTCCAGTCCGCGTTCACTTGGATTCCGTGTGCCGACTACAGCGATGCTTCGGGCGTCGGCGTTTTCATCTAGATCGCCCCTGTAGAAGATGAAAGGCGGGAAGTTATGGATGAATCTGAGGTTTAGTGGATAGTCCTCGTCAAGCACAGATGTCATGCGCGCATTGGCGCTATCAGCTGCTTCGATCTCTTTCTCGGCGTTCTCTCTGGCGGCCTTCCAGTCACCTTCTGACGCCCTGTGCAGCGTACGACGGGTTTTGTCTGCCCTGTTGATCCGTTCTGTTTTTTTGGCGAAGTTATTTGTGACTTCAAAATCGGGCAGTGCCATCTCTGTGACATGTTTGGTTGCTTCAAGAACCTTGCCGTCCATCAGGCTGTCAAGAGATCCCTCGCGATCAACCTGCCGGGCGATGACTCCCCAGTCGCAGTGGTCCTCACCTGCAGTCAGGCTGCACAGGGCAAGAAGATCTAGGTGGTGGTCGGTGGTTGTCTCGACCATGTGACGTCCCTCCATTCAGGCCGGTGGTTGGCTCGGCCATGTGTTGTCCCTCTATTCAGGCCGGTGTAGATATTTTGCTTCGCCCGAATGGCTTCTAAGAAATGCCAGTTCCGGCTTCTAAGAAATGCCCAGTTCCGCGGCACACTGCCGAAATTCTGAGTGCTTTTTGATCTCGAGTAGATCATAGGCTTCGCTGTATAGAGTATCTCCGCCGATAGTGCTGCGAATTACAGCTTCTGCAAAGTTTTTACCAACACGCGAGAGAAGCGATTGGTAGTAGTTGCCACCTTTTGAATTCTTGTCAGCCAGTTCCAAAAGACGAGCGAGTTCTTTGTTGTACTCGGTTTGATATTCATTCCAAGCTAAGTATCCGGCATCATGTATTCTGCGCAAGACAACTAGAGTGCTTACTCTGTTCTTACTTGCTAGCCGCTTTAATTCGGAGTTTATATCTGAGGTCATGCGGTATTGTTTTTTAAGTTCGTTGATCGGTAGCAGGAATTCCGCAGCAAAACTATTACACCATTTTTCGATTCTTTTATCACTTTTTGAATTCATATCTACGCTATCTAAACCGGGTTTTCCGAGGGCGACATGGGCGAGTTCATGTGCTAACGTAAACATTTGTGCTGCTCTGGTGTCGCTGCCATTAATGAAGATTAGTGGGGCTAAGCTGTCGATTAAAGTGAATCCTCTAAATTCTTTATAGTCAAGTTTACGATGAGTGTTATGACCTACAATGCTGCTAGTCATCACTAGAACACCTAAGTCTTGGATTTTCACTTTGAGCGTATTGAAAGCAGTTTCCCAAGTTCCCTTACGTTCGTTTAAGCCAAATTTAAGAATTTCTTGCAGTGATGCTGCGGCAGGTACTGCATCCTCCGCAATAGTTGACATCCCTACGATTTCTACTGGTTCTAAGCCAGCTGTGCGAGCGTAGTCTTGGTACCAGTCTTGCCTTTCCTGACATAGGTAGATCGTGTCTCGCAGATGAGGACTTGGTTTGGCTATCGCTTTGTTGTGTAAAATCCGATAGTCCGGTATGGGGAACTTTTCTTCGGGAGGGCTGGATAGGAAAAAATATCCGATTGCCGTATAAGTGCTATTGGCGTAGTCTTCGAGTTGTTTGAAAGTTGGTTTTGCTGTGCCGGCTATCCATTCAGGCAATTTGGGGAAGTTCTTGTTGAAATGTTCTTTATCGAGCCCAGATCGTTCGCGAGCCCATTCAAGTAGCTCTGGGGCGACTTCAACTCGCGTCGTCACTGGCATGGCAAATTAGCATAGGGTTTCCATTTGAACTCGAACCCGTCAACACGACGTCCCACTAGGCAGAATTCCAGGGGGTCAAGGATTCCAGGCGGTCACCCAATTGGGATGATTTGCGGATGATGACCTCAACACGGCGCCTAAACAGGCGGAATTCCAGGTGGTCGAGGATTCCGGGTCTTCGGTCGAATTCGGACTCGTCAACACGACCCCTGTCCCCTACCCCCCTCGCGCCGGGTGCTCACCGCCCAGCGGTCGCTCACTGCCCACCGGGCGCTCCCCTACCAGCGGCCGTGTGGGAGAACTTCTTTCGATAGCTGATAAGTCCTGCACCTCATCCTCCCAAAAGTAGAGTCGCATCCTAGGAATTGCTTCAGGAGAAAATCGTGTCCACATCCCAAGAGCTGAAATCTGCTATCGAACGAATTCGCAGCACCCCGTTCCCCGACAACGAGCGTGCAGTCGAAATCAAAGTCATCCTGCCGTTGTTGGGCGCTCTTGGCTGGGATGTCCATGGTGCTGAAGTCAGATATCAATACAAAGTAAGCGGAACTCGGAGCAGAAGTCAGGGTGTAGTAGACATTGCCCTGCTCGGTGCGCGAGGGGCGCTTTGCTTTATCGAGGCCAAGAACACCGACGAGCGGCTGGATAATCATGTGAGCCAGCTGCTGGGGTATGCCTTTTATGAGGGTGTTGTGTTGTGTGCGCTCACGAATGGGCGGGAATGGTGGCTCTATCTCCCCCGTGAAGGTGGGAAGCCTGAGACGCGCAGGTTTTCGCAACTCAACTTGGAAGCAGACACTTCTGATGATTTGGCAGAGCAGATGCAGCTATTTCTCGCCAAGAACAACTTGGAGTCTGGCCAAGCCGAGAGAGCCGGTAAAGAGCGACTTCTGGGTAGCCGTGAGCGGGATATCTGGCAGCAGATGCTCGAAAGACCTCACAGAGGCTTGGTGCAGACTATTACCGATCACATCGAGCAGGAGACCGGGACACGACCCTCCCAGAGTCGAGTGGCTGCACTATTGTCCGAGACACGTTTCGGCGCGGTAGTTCTGGGGAGTGACACCAGTTCCGGGGGCGGCGGAGGTGAGAAGAGCGAGACGGATGTACCAAGCCTGTCCAGCACGGCTGCATCGACTGCTGTCAAACGCGAGAGGAGACCCTCTAGGAAAATCTTTGGGGTGAGAATCTGGGGCGAATATAAAGAGGTCAAGAACTGGGTTGCTGCCTATGTCATGCTTGCTAATGAGTTATACAAGAGGAATGCTGCAAGTTTCTATAATCGAGTAGAAGCTTTGGGAAGAGGTGGAAGTAGCAAGTATCCCTGGTTTTCCTACGAAAAAGAAGAGTGCTCAACCCCATTGGTGCCCGCCAAATATTTGGAAGGAAGCAATCCAAGCATATTTGTTTATGTGCATGGATCGTCTGATGTTACAATCCGCAAGATTGAGAGGTTGCTGGAGCTTTTTGGTTACTCCAGCGATGACACGAATGTTTGGGAGACTATAACCGAGCAGTCGCCAACCGAGTAGTCGTCTGACTAGTTTCTGTCTTCTCTGCTCGCTTCGCAGCTAGTCGTCGGAGTGGCGGCGGGGCGTGTTGAAGGCCAAATCAACATTGCTGCAAGTCCGCAGTCGAATGCAGCAACTAGGGATATCGCCCCGATAAGTCGTTCTCCATAGACAAAGCTGACGACGCTCGCGACTATCCACCCAATAGTTATGGGGAACAGGATGTAGGCAGTGATTTTTCGGCGTTTTTGGCGGTCTGCTCCGTTTGATTTCACTGGGATAGTCTCTTCTCCCCTACCCTGCCTGGAGTCTGCGGAGGTTCTACGGAGGTTCGACATATGTCCGGCATTCTGTTCTACTTCGGGAACAAGTGTAATCTGAGCGTCGCATTGCAGTAGAGACGACAGCACCAGTCGCATTCACCGAACTTAGTCGGGAACAAGCGAAATCTGAGCGCCATCCAACCATTGCTAATTAAGTTACACTGAGTATTTTCTCAAGGAGAGAATCAATGCCAAACCCCCAGGAACTGAAAACTGTTATTGAGCGTATTCGCAGCACGCCCTTTCCCGACAACGAGCGTGCAGTCGAAATCAAAGTCATCCTGCCTCTGTTAAGCACTATGGGCTGGGATGTCCATGGTGCTGAAGTTAGGTATCAATACAAAGTAGGAGGCACTCGGAGCAGAAGTCAGGGCGTCGTTGACATTGCTTTGTTTGGGGCGCGGGGCGCTCTTTGTTTCATTGAGGCCAAGAACACCGACGAGCGGCTGGATAATCATGTGGGTCAGCTGCTTGGATATGCCTTCTACGAGGGCGTTGTGTTGTGTGCGCTAACGAACGGGCGGGAGTGGTGGCTCTATCTGCCTCGTGAGGGCGGGAAGCCCGAAACACGGAAATTCGCGCAACTTAATTTGGGAACAGACACTTCTGAAGATCTAGCAGAGCAGATGCAGCTATTCCTTTCCAAGAACAATCTGGAGTCCGGGCAAGCTGAGAAATCTGGGAAAGAGCGACT